>JACJWF010000001.1 GCA_020637295.1 Acidimicrobiaceae bacterium
GACTCGGGTCGGTGGGGTGGGGTGAGGGCGGGTTAGAGGCGCTCGATGAGGGTGCCGGTGCCGAGACCGCCACCGCAGCACATGGAGACCAAGCCGTAGCGGCCGCCGGTGCGCTCCAGCTCGTACAGCGCCTTCGTGATGAGGAAGGCGCCGGTGCCGCCGAGCGGGTGGCCGAGGGCGATGGCGCCACCGTTGGGGTTGGTCTTCGCCGGATCGGCGCCGACTTCCTTCATCCACGCCAGGACCACGGAGGCGAAGGCCTCGTTGATCTCGAACGTGTCGATGTCGTCGATGCTCAGGCCGTTGCGCTGCAGCAGGTGCTGGGTGGCGTCGATCGGGCCGGTGAGCATCAGCACCGGGTCCACGCCCACGTTGCAGGTGTCCACGATGCGGGCGCGGGGCTTCAGCCCCAGTTCGGCGGCGCGCTCCTCGGTCATCATCAGCACGGCGGCCGCGCCGTCGCTGATCTGGCTGGAGTTGCCGGCGGTGTGCACGCCGTTCTCCCGGGCCACCGGCTTCAGCGACGCCAGCTTCTCCAGCGTGGTCTCGCGGATGCCCTCGTCACGGTTGACGGTGTGGGTGGTGTCGGCCGCGGTGCCGTCCTCGTTGCGGTCCGGGGCCTCGACGGTGACGTACTGGCCGCCGAAGCGGTCCTCGGCCCACGCCTGGGCGGCGCGCTGCTGGCTGGTGAAGCCCCACTGGTCGGTGTCCTCGCGGGTGATGCCCCACTTCTCGGCGATGCGCTCGGCGCCCTCGAACTGGGAGGTCATCTCGTAGCGGCCGAAGTAGGTCTTGGGGATCGGCACGCCGAGCCCGAAGTTCTTGTTGCCGGCGATGCCGATCGGGATGCGGCTCATGATCTCCACGCCGCTGGCCAGCGCGACGTCCACGACGCCGGCCTTCACCAGTGCGGTGGCCAGGTTGGTGGCCTGCTGGCTGCTGCCGCACTGGGCGTCCACCGTGGTGTTGGCCACGTTGATGGGAAGGCCCGCCGCCAGCCAGGCCGTGCGGCCGATGTTGAACGCCTGCTCGCCGATCTGGCTGACGCAGCCGGTGACGACCTGGCCGACGGCGGCCGCGTCGATGCCCGACCGGTCGATCGCTGCCTTCTGGACGATGCCGAGCACCTCGCCCGGGTGCATGGTGGACAGGCCGCCGTTGCGCTTCCCGATGGGGGTGCGGACGGCATCGACGATGACGACATTGCTCATGGCGGCAGCCTACGGTGGCGGCCATGGCCAGCTTCAACCCAGCGCTCGTGCCGCCCAGCTCTCCCGACGGGCACATCGCCGCGCACCGCTACATCCACGTGGTCGGCGCCACGGTGTTCGTCGACGACCGGCCGGCGGACCCCGCCTGGCCCGTGCACTTCCTCGGCATGCTCGACGACGAGGCCTGCTGGGGCGTGGACGTGCCCCACGGGGAGGACCCGTCCTACGGTGCCGCCACCGACCTGTTCTCCTATTACGGCAGGGCCAGCGAGCCGGAGTGGCTGGTGGCCGGGCGGGCCGTGCAATTGGTGGAGTGGGGCCGCACACACCGCTTCTGCGGCCGTTGCGGCACTGCGACCGAGGTCCAGGAGCACGAGCGGGCGATGAAGTGCCCCGCGTGCGGCCTGCTGGCGTTCCCCCGCCTGGCCCCGGCGATGATCACCCTCATCACCCGCGGCGAGGGCGACGACCGTGAGGCTCTGCTGGCTCGCGGGGTGCAGTTCCGGGCGCCCATGTACTCGTGCCTCGCCGGCTTCGTGGAACCGGGCGAGTCGCTGGAGGAGGCCGTCACCCGCGAGGTGCGCGAGGAAGTCGGGGTGGAGGTTGCCGACGTGCGCTACTGGGGCAGCCAGCCGTGGCCGTTCCCCCACAGCCTGATGATCGGCTTCACTGCGGAGTGGGTGGCCGGCGACATCGTCTGCGACCCCACGGAGATCATCGACGCCAAGTGGTTCCGCCGAGACGCTCTGCCGAATGTGCCCCCGCGCATCTCCATCGCCCGCAAGCTGATCGACGCCTGGTTGATGGACGGCTGAACCCGACAGCGCAGTAAGTTCTGCGCCAGTGACCGCAGCAGGCACGGACGGCGTCGCGACGGGAGGCGCAGGCACCTGGAGCTTCATGCTCCGCGAGCAGGAGGCCGCCGAGCTGTCGGCCGCGCTCGGTGCCCCCGGCCGGCCCACCGTGCTGGTGGCCGGCGAGGCCGGGGTGGGCAAGAGCCGCCTGACGGAGCACGTGCTCGATCGCTACCTGGCGGCGGGTGGGCGCGGGCGGCGGTGCGTGGCCAGCTCGGCGCTGCAGGAGGTGCCGTTCGGCGCGCTGGTGGGGTTGATCCCCGCCCACCACATGGCTGCCGTGGCGGCCGGCACCCAGCAGCTCAGCGTCTTCGCAATGGTCGTGGAGGACGTGCTCGCGGGAGGTGCCACGGACGACCGGCCGTTCGTCGTGCTGATCGACGACCTGCACCACCTGGACGACCCCTCCTGCGGCCTGCTGGTGCAGCTCACGGCGAACGCACCGGTTCAGCTGGTGGCCACCTACCGCACCGGCGAGCCGCTGCCCGACGGGGCGCTGCCGCTGTGGACTGCCGAGGGCACGGTGCGGGTGCAGCTCACCGCGTTCGGCCGGGAGGACACCGAGGAGGTCATCCGCCGGACGATGGGTGATGCCACCCCCGAAGTGCGCGACGCGCTGTGGCAGCACTCCCGTGGCAACGCCCTGTACCTGCGTGAGCTGATCGTCGGGTCGGTGGCTGCCGGACGCATCGCCCTGCACGCCGGCACGTGGGTGCTGCAGCAACCGCTGGTGGGCAGCACCCACCTCTCGGAGTACCTGCTGCAGAGCGTTCGCCGCCTGCCGCCGGTGGCCCGGCGCCTGGCCGACACGCTGGCCCTCTGCCAACCCCTTCCGCTGGCCATGTTCCACGGCGCCGAACTGGGTGCGCTGGAAGCCTTGACGATGGCCGGCGTGGCCGTCACGACGGGTACCCCACTGACCCCGGAGGTGCGGCTGTCCCACCCGATCTACGCGGACGTGATCCGCCATCAGCTCACCCAGGTGGCCCAGCGGGCCATCCTGGCCGAGGTGGTGGATCGCATCCAGCCGTACCGCACCGTCGGCGATGACGTGCGCATGACGGTGTGGCATCTGGACGCCGGGGGCGCACCGCCGGTCGACGAGCTGGTGAAGGCGGCGCGGGCGGCGATGGCCGGGCGCGACCTGCTGCTGGCCGTGCGCCTCACCCGGGCCGCACAGGCCGCCGTGCCGAACCACCCCACCGCGTCGCTGGTGTTGTCCGACGCCCTCTACGAGATGGGCGAGTTCGAGGCCGCAGCGGTGGAGGCCACGGCGGCGCTCTCCGTCGCCACGGACCCCGACGACCAGGGCCTGCTGGTCGCCTCGTTGTACCGCGCCTACCTGTGGGGGCTGGACGACGCCGACGGTGCCAAGGCGGTGGTGGACTTCGCGCTCGCGGTCACGCCGCCCGGCCCCGCCCAGACCCAGCTGGAGGTGGCGGCGGCGAACGCGCTGTCGTTCAGCGACCGGCCGATGGAAGCGATGGAGCGTCTGGCCCGGCTGGATCGGTCGGTCGCCGAGACGGTGGACGGCAGCCTGTTCGCACCCGTCCGCGAGGCGACGCTGGCGCAGTTGGGCCGCACCGACGAAGCCGTCGCCGTGCCGGTCCCGGAGGACGCCCACGCACTCCACACCGTGGTCCGCACGTACGCGCTGGCCGAGCACGGCCAGGTGGACGACGCCGCGGAGGTTGCCCAGCAGTTGCGCACCGATGTGCTCGGCCTGGCCCTGACGCTGGACCAGATGTGGGCGGCCCTCAACGCCGGCCGGGCTCACCTCATCGCCGGCCGCCCGCGTTCCGCGTTGGTGTGGGCCGGCGACGCCTTGATCGTCGCCGAGCGAGCCGGTCTGGTGGCCGGCCAGGCGCTGACCGCGTCGGTGCTGGCAGCGGCGCACGCCCAACTCGGCGACCGTGAAGGTGCCGAGGCTGCGGACGGGATCGCCGAGCGGCTCCAGCATGTCAAGGGCTTCCTGCGCGCCGAGCGGGCGGTGGGCAGGGCCTGGACGGCGTTCGTCCGCCACGAGGAGAGCACCGCCAGGGCGCTGCTGGTGGAGGCTGCGGACGGCGCGGCCGCGGCCGGCCAGTTGGTGTCGGAGACCTTCCTGCTGCACGAGCACCTCCGCCTCGGCGGGGCACCGCACGCCGACCGGTTGGCCGGGCTGGCGGCGCGGTCTGCCTCCCCGCTGGTCCGCGCCCGGGCGCTGCTGGCCGAAGCCACGGAGGCCGCCGACAGCACCGCGCTGGCCGCCGCCGGCGAGGCGTTCGCCGAGCTCGGCCTCCACCTCTACGCCGCGGAAGCCTTCGCCGCCGCGGCGCGAGCGGGGAAGGGGCGGGTCGCCACAGGCCATCGCACCCGGTCGGAGGACCACCGGGCGCACTGCGAGGGTGCCGTCACCCCCCTGCTGGAGGGTGCGCCGGACGGGCCGCTGGCGCTGCTGTCCAGACGGGAGCGGGAGATCGCAGCCCTTGCGGTGGACGGGCTGAGTGCGCGCGAGATCGGCGAGAAGCTGTTCCTGTCCGTGCGCACGGTGGAGAACCACCTGCACCGGGTCTACGTCAAGCTCGGTACCACCAACCGCAAGGAGTTGGCCCGCTACTTCGCGGTGAGATGATCGGCGAAGAAGTCGAGGAGGATCTCCGCCCGCATCCGCCGGTGCACCGGTGAACCGCTGCGGGACAGCTCGTGGTTCTCGCCGGGGAACCGGTAGAAGGTGACGTCCTTGCCGAGCAGGCGCATGGCGACGAACAGCTCCTCCGCCTGGCTGATCGGGCAGCGGAGGTCCTGCTCGCTGTGGATGATGAGGAACGGGCAGGTGATGTCGCGGACCCGGGTGACGGGCGACAGGCGCACGTACTCCTCCGGGTCGGCCAGGTGGCTGGGGCCGTGCTCGGCGCGGAAGATGGTGCTGATGTCGCTGGTGTACTCCTCGGTGTACACATTGTTGACGGCCCGCTCGCTGCAGATGGCGGCGAAGCGGTGGCTGAACCTGGTGGCCAGCTCGGTGGCCATGTAGCCGCCGTAGCTGCCGCCGAGCATGCCGACGCGGGCCGGGTCGCAGAACGGGTAGCGGGCCAGCGCGCCGTCGAGGACGGCCATCACGTCGTCCACGTCCACCCCGCCCCAGCCGCTGCCGGGCGCCGTCGGGTGCTTCGGCCCCATGATCGCCTGCCCCCACGCCTGCTCGCGGCCCGAGCCGCCACGTGGGTTGCTCATCAGCACCACGAACCCGGCCGCCGCCTGCAGCTGAGCCTCGTCGAAGAAGGTCTCGCCGTACTGGGTGTGCGGACCACCGTGCACGTTCAGCAGCACCGGGTAACGCTGCCCCTCGGCGAAGCCCTTCGGCCGCATGATCCAGGCATCGATCTCGCCGCTGCCATCGGTGCACGGCACGGTGAACCGCTCCCACGGCAGCGGCTCGGCGGCAGCCCGGTAGCGGGCGGCGAAGTCCGTGAGGCGGCGCAGCGTCCCGCCGTCGAGCACGAACACGTCGGCCACCTCGTCGACGCGGCCGATCACCAGCACGGTGGTGCCGCCGGCGTGGTCGAAGCCCTTGACGGTGATCGGGCCGGAGGTGAGGGCCACCGGCCCGGAGCCGTCCGTGGGCACGCGGAACAGCTGGGTGGTGCCGCGGTCCTCGGCCATGGCGAGCACGGCATCGCCGTCCCAGATCGGGTTGCGGCCCCCGCTGGTGCACTCGAACGTGCGATCCAGCGCCGCGGACAGCCAGACCGGGTCGCCACCGGCGCTCGGCACCAGGCCGACCTTCATGTTCTGCGGGTACTCGGCGGGGTTGTCCGCCCCGATGAGCACCACACCCCCGGGGCCTTCTGCCGGGTGCCCGTAGTTGCCGGTGTGGTGGGTGAGCGCAGCCACGGTGCCGTCCAACCCCACCCGGTAGACGTCCTGGGCGAAGTCGAGGTCCCAGGTGTCGTGCCGCGGGGCGCCCACCACCAGGCTCCGGGAGTCCGGCGCCCACGAGGGTGAGTCGTGCTGGAACTCGCCCGGCGTGAGGTTGCGGGGCTCGGCCGTGCCGTCCACCGGCACCACGTACACGTGCGCCGGCCGGTCGAACACCCAGCCCTCGCCGTTGAGCGCGGAGAAGAAGCGCTCGATCTTGCGGGGCGACTGCCAGCTCTCGTCGCCGTCCTCGGCGCCGGGGGCCGAGTAGCGATCGTCGGGAGTGCGGCTGATGAACGCCACCCACCTGCCGTCGGGGCTGACCGTGACGCCGTCGATGCCGTCCTTCATCGTGGCAACCGTGCGGGTCTCGCCGGGCCGGTCCACGGCCAGGGCGTGGAGCGTGGACTCGCCCTTCTTCGGGCTGCGCCTGCTGGTGAACAGCAGGGTGCGGCTGTCCGGGGTGAATGCCGGCCCGCCGTCGTGATCGCCGCCGGTGACAGGACGCGGCGCGCTGCTGCCGTCGGTCGGCCCCAGCCACACCTGCGTGCGGGTGGTGTTCTTCGCCATGTCCACCCGGGCGACCACGAATGCCACCCAGTGACCGTCCGGGCTGACGGCAGGCGCGGCGGCCTGAAGGATCGAGCCGATCACCCGCTCGGCGACGGCCGCGTGGGGTGACGGAGGGTTGGATGGGTTGGACGGCGACGAGGCGCCGGACGGAACGGTCATTCCAGTGACGGTAGCGGACGGCACGTTGCGTATCGTCCCGAACATGGATCTCGGACGAGTCGGACTGTGGACGTTCCAGCTGGACCAGCAACCCATGTCGAGGGCGCAGGAGGTCGTGGGCGAACTGGAGTCCCTCGGCTACGGCGCCATCTGGGTGCCGGAAGCCGTGGGGCGAGAGCCCTTCGCCAACAGCGCCCTGCTGCTGGCCGGTGGGCAGCGGATCAAGGTGGCCACGGGCATCGCCAGCATCCATGCCCGCACGGCGATGACCATGCAGGCTGGGTGGAAGACGGTCAGCGAGGCGTACCCGGGCCGCTTCCTCCTCGGTCTCGGCGTCAGCCACCAGCCGATGGTGGAGGGGGTGCACGGCCACGCCTACGACAAGCCGTACAGCACGATGGTCGCCTACCTCGATGCGATGGACCGGGGCATCTTCGTGGCCACCCAGCCGGCCGAACCGCCCCAGCGGGTGTTGGCTGCACTCGGGCCGAAGATGCTGCGGCTCTCCGCCGAGCGGGGGCTCGGCGCCCACCCGTACTTCGTGCCGGTGGAGCACACCGCCGTCGCCCGCGAGGCGCTCGGCGAGGGCCCGCTGCTGGCGCCGGAGCAAGCGGTGGTGCTGGAGACCGACCCCGCTGCGGCTCGGGTGATCGCCCGCCGGTTCATGGCCACCTACCTCGGCCTGCCCAACTACACCAACAACCTCAAGCGGCTGGGCTGGACCGATGCGGACATCGCCGACGGCGGCAGTGACGCCCTGGTGGACGCCATCGTCGCCTGGGGCACGCTGGACACCGTGGCGGCGCGGATCCGTGCCCACCTGGACGCCGGCGCAGACCATGTGGCCGTGCAGGTGCTGCCGGCGGACCTGCGTGGCCTGCCGATGGCCGAGTGGCGCGAACTGGCGGGGGTTCTCCCCAGCCTGTAGGCCGGTTGTGGCAGCATCGCCGGATGGACACCGCCACACACCTC
Source organism: Acidimicrobiaceae bacterium (assembly GCA_020637295.1). GTDB lineage: Bacteria > Actinomycetota > Acidimicrobiia > Acidimicrobiales > Ilumatobacteraceae > UBA668. Next base: position 7,670 of record JACJWF010000001.1, read on the forward strand.
ACCCATTTCGACCGGGAGCACGAGTCGTTCCTCGCTGCGTGCGCGCTGGCGGCCCCGGCAGCGGAGGTGCCCACGTGCCCCGGCTGGAGCGTGGCCGACCTGATGTACCACCTCTATGAGGTGCAGTACGGGTGGCACCGGCTGGTGGCCGAGCGGCGCGAGGAGTTCGACGGGATCGACCTGCCGGCCCGCCCGGCGGACGACCAGTTGGCTGCGATCATGATCGGGGAGCATGCCGGTTACGCGGCGATGCTCCGGGCCTTCCCGGCCGACACCTCGATCTGGACGTGGGCGGGTACGGAGAGCTTTGCCTGGCTGGCCCGGCGGATGGCGCAGGAGGCGCTGGTCCATCGGGTGGACGCCGACCTCGCCGCTGCCGTCACCCGTGCCCCGGTGGATGCCGAACTGGCCAGCGACGGGATCGACGAGTTCCTCTTCTACTTCGCCAACAACGCCAACGGGCCCGTTGCGGGCACCGTCCACCTGCACTGCACGGACGTGGAGGGGGAGTGGCTGGCCCAGCCGGACGGCAAGTACTTCGCCGTCACCCGCGAGCACGCCAAGGGCGACTGCGCCATCCGCGGGGCGGCCGAAGACATCCTGATGGCGCTGTGGCGGCGGGCGCCGCTGACGGCGTGCGAGGTGGTCGGCGACACCGACGTCGCGGCCGCGTTCGTGGCCGCCTCACGGCTGGACTGACGCGCCGCGGCAGGGGCTATTCGGCCAGGCCGACGGGGGCCCCGTCGATGATCTGGTCCAGGTACTCGCTGAGCCCGTAGCCGGTGCGGCCCTCGAACGGGCCGGAGTGCACGGTCCAGCGGGTCATGCCCTCGCTGATCCGGGTCATCAGCCAATTGCCGTCGGGGTCCTGACGGCGATTGCGCAGCGGGATGAGGTCCATCACCTCGCCGGTGAACTTCCACTCGCGGTCGGACTTGGAGGACCGCAGCAGGCCGGTGATCTGCTGGTGGTAGGCGTCGTCGCCGCGGGTCTCGGTGGACAGTTCGACATGGTCGCAGAGGTGGATCTGCCCGTTCTCCCAGACGAAGCCGCCGCGGGTGCCGGGACCGTCCTTCTTGGCGACGCGGCTGGCCATGAAGCCGAAGTCGCGGTCCACGTTGGCGGTCAGCCAGCGGTAGTACCACGGGGCCTGCCAGTAGCGCGGACCCCAGGAGTGGTCGCGCAGCCCGTGGCCGTCGATCTCCCATTCACGGTCGCCGACGCGGATGGTGCCGTGGGCGGCCACCAACTGCTCGTAGTGGCCCTTGGCGAACTCCTCGCCCGGCGTCTCGTGGGGCTGGTCCGGCTCGCCGCCGAACATGCTCGGGCGGCCCTGGCCGGTGAACGTGATGTGCACCTCGCACTCTGCGTACGGGTTGTCGGTGAACGCCTTCTTCGGGTCGGCCATCTGCTCGGGCTCGTCCAGCAGGACGACCTTGCCCGTGAAGTCGATGCGCAACTCCTCGAACGGCGTCACCATCGTCCACTTCAGACCGCCGGCGTCGAGCGCGTCGTTGTTGTCGATCGACGGTCGCTTGTACATGAAGCCGACGCTGCGCCCGCTCTGGCCGTCCATCGGCGGCAGGTACAGGCACACGGTCATCTCCGCGTAGCCCTCGTTGGCCCGGTTCCCCATGCGGAACCAGCCGCCGACCTGCTGGGCGGCATCGAAGCAGTTGATGTACATGCTCTCGTTGAAGTTCGACTCGGGGCCGAGCTCGTGCATGTATTCGTCGGACGGTTCCAGGCGCACTCCCATGGCGCGCCACCGTACCCACCGGGCCGGGCGCGAGCGCTATCGGGAGGGCGGGGTGTCGTCGCCGAGATGGAACTGGCCGAGGTGCTCCTCCAGCAGCCGGCTCAGCCGGTCCAGATCGATCCCGTCCACGGGGGCGGGAGCGGCGGAGGTGGCTGCCGGCTCACCCGCAGTCGCCGCCGTGGGGGCAGGAGCGGCCGGGGCCGTCGGCGGGATGGGCAGGGGTGCAACGATCGGCACCTGGCGGGTGCTGAGGGCAGGCGGGATCGCGGGCAGGTGTGGGGAGGGGATGAGAGGAGCGGACACGGCGGCCATGTCGTCCGCCGGTGTGGGCACCAGCGCGCCGCTGCGCAACTCGTCCACCGCCGCGCCCAACTGGGCCAGGCGCTCGTTGGTGGCGATGGTGGTCTTCTGGTGCATCGCCTCGATGCGCTCCAGCAGCATCTGGGTCGCCTGCTCCATCCGGGTGTCGTCGCGGCGGCCACCGCCGTCGGTGACGATTGCCTTCGCCGTACGGTGCTGCAACTCGGTGAGCGCCGTCTCCAAGGTTGCCAGTCGCGCCTGGGTGTCGTCGCGGAACGCGTGCAGTTCGTTGCGGACGTCGTCCAGGCGTGCATCGACGGCCTGGAGGACCGAACGCACGAGGCGTTCGATCTTGTCGTCCGTGCCGTCGAGGTCCATGGTCAGCCCTTGCGCCCCTTGCGCCAGCCGCGCGACTTGCGGTCGTCATCGGCGCCGCTCGGCACCAACTGCGGTTGCGGCTCGGGCACCGTGAGCTCGTCGACCATCTCCCAGATCTGCACCGCGGCCATGTTCTGCGCGGCGGGCGTCCACGTGGCCAGGTCGGGGGCCGAGGCCGGGTCCTCCGCATCCGCCGCGGTGGTGGCGACCGGCACGGATGTGGAGCCCGGGCTGCCGAGGCGAGGCAGGTTGGCGTCCGCGGGGATCTGCGGCCGCGAGTCCTCGGCGCGCACCCGCTGGGGCACGGCGATCGGTGCTGCAGCGAGGTGGGGCAGGCCGGCGGCCGGGGCCGGGGCGATCTCCGCCACCAGCGCATCGAGGTCGTCCATCTGCGGCATGGCCGGCGCTGCCGGCTGGTGCAGTTCCGGTTCCGACTCCGGTGACGCCGGGTCGGCGGCAGGTGGCGTGGCAGCCAGCGGCGCCAGCGCGGCCAGCGAGGTCAGCCCAGCGGGTGCCGGCTCGGGCGCAGCCGGCTCATGCACCGCAGGTTCGGGCACGGTCTGCTCGGGCGCGGTGTGCACCGGCGCGGGCACCACCGGGACCACCTCGGTGATGGTCTCGCTGGGTGATGGCTCGTCACGCAGCGACGCCAACAGCGAGGCGGCGGAGTCGCGACGGGGCTCGGGCCGCGGCTCCTCGGCGCGCAGCACGGCCAGCAGCGACGGCGTGGGTGCCGGCGCCTCCGGCTCGGCGGCCGCGGGCGCGTTCGTGGGCTCGTCGGCCACGGCGGCGGCAGGCGGTTCCGGTTGCAGCGACGGGATCGACAGCGAGGAGGGCTGGAAGGCCGGCTCGGGCTGCGTCTCCGGCTGGGCCGCGTCGATGGGCTGGGCCGCGTCGATGGGCTGGGCCGCGTCGATGGGCTCGAACGAGACGGGCATTGCGGCCAGGTGGATGGCCGGCGCCTCGGCGTCCGACTGCTCGATGCCGGCGTCGGCGACAGGCTCGGCGTCGACCAGCGGCTCCGCCTCCACGACCGGCTCGGCGACCACCACGGGTGCCTCCACGACCGGCTCGGCGGCGACCAATGGTGCCGGCTCCACCTCGGGCTCGGGCACGATCACCGGCGGCTCGGCCGCCGGTGCGGCGTCGGCCGCCGGAGCCGGCTCGTACCGCGGCTGCGGCTCGTCTCGCGCCCACAGGTGGATGCCGGACGGATGGTGGCGCAGCGGGAACAGATCGACGGACGTGACGGGCTGCTGGGCGACGTTCTCCAGCAGCTTCTCCGTGGCCATCTCGATCGTCAGCTCGACGGCGTCGCGGTCGATGGTGGGATCGCGGTGGAAGAGGCGGGCCAGCGACACCACATCACCCACCTGCACCGCGCCGCGCTCGAGCTGTGTGGCCGTGAGGACGCCGAAGTTCACGAGGCGTGTGCCGACGGCGGGGTCACCGTCACGCTCGGCGAAGTAGACCCGACCGCCTGCCACGAAGAGTCGCAACCGCGGGTTGGCCCCCACATGGGCCGAGCCCGTGTATCGCTCCGTGCGGAGCTGGGCGACGAAGCTCCAGATGGGGTCGTCGCCGCCGAAGTTCTGCAACTGAGTGCGCACCGTCCGAGTCCTCCCGTAATCCGCTCGCGTCGGAGAAGCGTGTTCGGACAAGGAATCGGCGCTCGTGCCGTTCAGCTTGAGGAATTTCCAAGGAATCCTCAAGTTGCCCACGCAGTACGCCGATGACACGTCGCCGCTGACTCGACGGGTGGGCGCGGCCAGGGACGGACCCTGCAGGGAAAGGAACGGGCGAATGCTTCGACGGATGAAGATCGGCGGGCGACTCAACCTGCTCATCATGGTGCCGCTGCTGGCCCTCATCGCCTCTGCCGCGGTGGGCTATCTGGCCCTCCAGCGCTCCAGCGTCCGCGGTGACGAGTACAAGGCGCTGAAGATGGCACAGGACCTGAAGGCCGACACGGCGCCGCCGCCGGCCAACCTCCTGGAGGCCTGGGCGAACGTCAACCAGGTCGCCGTGATCGCCTCTGCCGACGGCTGGACGGCAGACTCGCACGCGGAGATCGACGAGCACATGGCAGTGATCGAGGCTGCCCGTGCCCGGTTCGACAGCGCGATGGCCTACTGGGCCGGTCAGAGCCTCGACCCGCGCGTGCAGGCACGCCTGGTGGAGATCGGTGGCGACATCGGCGACAAGTTCTTCGCCGACATCGACACCCAGATCAAGCCGGCCATCGCCGCCGAGGACACTGCAGCCCTGTTGGCTGCGGTGCGCGGGATGGAGTGGCGGTTCGACGTGCAGCAGACCGGTGTGGACCGCGCGCTGACGTGGGCCACCGAGGACGTCGCCGCCCGTGAGCAGTCGACCAACGACTACGTGGGCACCGTGATCATGGTGGCCGGCATCGCCATCGGCGCGCTGCTGCTGATCACCCTGCTGCTCTCCGTTCGGGTGCGTCGTTCCATCGTCCGGCCGATCCGTGCGCTGGCCGAGCAGGCCAAGGCTGTCGCCACCCGTCAGCTGCCCGAGGTCGTGCAGACCGTGCAGGACCTGCCCGCCGATGCACCCACCCCGCACCTGCCGGCCTTCGAAGTGCAGACCCGGGACGAGCTGGCCGAGCTGGGTGCCAGCTTCAACTCCGTGCAGGACGCCGCCGTGGACCTGGCCGCCGAGCAGGCCGTGGCCCGTCGCATCGTGTCGGAGAACCTGGTCAACATCGCTCGCCGGAACCAGAACCTCCTCGGCCGTACGCTCGGCTTCATCTCCACCCTGGAGCAGGGCGAGCGCGACCCCGAGGCGTTGGACAACCTGTTCCGCCTGGACCACCTGACCACCCGCATGCGACGGAACGCCCAGTCGCTGCTGGTGCTGGCCGGCGCCGAGCCGACCCGCCTGTGGGCCCCGCCCGTGCCCGTCGGCGACGTGGTCCGCGCCGCCCTGTCCGAGGTGGAGAACTACGGCCAGGTGGAGCTCGCCGACCTCGGCGAGATCGGTGTGCAGGGTGCGGTGGCCGGTGAGGTCGCCCACCTCCTGGCCGAACTGCTGGAGAACGCGACCAGCTTCTCGCCGCCGAACAGCCCGGTGACGGTCGTCGGCCGCGCCGTGCCCGACGGTCACCAACTGGCGATCTTCGACTACGGCCTGGGCATGTCGGCCGACGACCTGGCCGACGCCAACCGCCGCCTCAACCAGGTGTCGGCGTTCGACCGTGAGTCGAACAAGATGCTGGGCTTCCAGGTGGTCGCTCGGCTGGCCGCCCGCCACGAGATCAAGGTGATGCTCACGACCACCCCTGGTGGCACGGGTGTCACCGCGATCGTCCGCCTGCCCAAGTCCATCCTCGAAGTGGTCGGTGCCGCCGCGGCGACGCCGGTGGCGGACATCCCCGCTGCCGCCGAGCGCCTCACGGCTCCGCTGACGCCGGCCCCGGTGGCCGCCCCTGTGGCGGTGCTGGCCGAGCCGAAGCCCACCGAGATGAGCGACGAGGCGCTGTGGGCGTCCATGCACCAGGCCGAGGAGAACAGCCGGGCGCCGGAGTCGCCCAGCCTCGCCGGGCTGGCACCGTTGCCCCCGTCGCTGTCGCCCGTGTCGTCGCCCGCCGTGGAGCCGCCCGCACCGGTCGCCCCTGCGGCGCCGTCGATCGCCTCCATGGCGAAGCCCGGCGCAGATCCGCTGCTGCCGGCAGCGCCTGCCGAGGCGGAGCCGTCGACGACCCAGAGCGGCCTCACCAAGCGGGTCCGCGGCGCCCAGTTGCCGGACCTCGGCGTGGCTGCGGCGGACCCCCACGCGGCTCGCCCCGCGGATGAGGTGCGGTCCACCCTGGCCAGCCTGCAGCGCGGCCTCGACCTCGGCCGCCAGCGCGGCAACGACGACTGACCCCCACCCCGCGAGCGACAAGGAGCAACCAGATGGCTCTGTCCGACAAGGCCAACAACGTCAACTGGCTGATGGCCAACTTCGTGCGCAGCACGCCTGGGGTGGAGCAGGCGGTGGCGGTGTCGTCCGACGGCCTGCTCATCGCCCTCAGCTCCCACCTGGAGCGGGCGGCGGCGGACAAGCTGGCGGCGATCATCACCGGCATGCGGGCCCTGGCCCACGGTGCCGCCGGCGAGCTGGCCAAGGGGCAGGTGATGCAGGTGCTGGTGGAGATGGCCAACGCCTACCTGTTCGTGGCCGCCATCTCCGGCGGGTCCACCCTCGGCGTCGTCAGCGCCCGCGACAGCGACCTCGGCCTCGTCGGCTACGAGATCACGCTGCTCGTGGAGCGGGTCGGCGCCCAGCTCACACCGGCGCTCATCACCGAGCTGAAGAACTCCCTCGTGGCGGTCTAGCCATGGACGACTTCAGCGGCGACGATCCGCAGGTGCCGCTGGTCCGCCCGTTCCTCGAACACCGGCGGGCCGTTCGGCCTGCCCACGAGGACGACGGCGAGGTGGCCCTCACTGGGGTCCGCGCCTACACCATGACCGGGGGGCGGGCGCATGCCGCCGTCCACCTGGAGTTCGAGACGATGCTGCAGACGACCGCTGCCGGTCGTGAAGCCTTGACGGCGATGAAGTTCGAGCGGGCCGACATCCTGGCCCTTGCTCGCAACGAGCCGCTGTCCGTCGCCGAGTTGTCCGCCCGCCTCCACGTCCCCATCGGCGTGGTGCGGGTCGTCGCCGCCGACCTGCTGGCCGAAGGCATGTTGGAAGCATTCCAGCCGAGCGCGAACGTCGCCGACGACGTGCTCCTGATCACGAGGTTGATTGCCGGTGTCCGTGCTCTCTGATACCCCCACCCGCCCCGTCGCGACCGGGCCCGTGCCGGTGAAGATCATCATCGCCGGCGGCTTCGGCGTCGGGAAGACGACCTTCGTCGGGGCGATCTCCGACATCAAGCCGCTCACCACCGAGGCGGCGATGACCGACCTCAGCGAGGGCGTCGACAACCGCGGCGACGTGACCACCAAGACCACCACGACGGTGGCGATGGACTTCGGTCGTGTCGCGGTCGACGAGGCGATCGTGCTGTACCTGTTCGGCACACCCGGGCAGGACCGCTTCGGGTTCATGTGGAACGACCTCATCCAGGGCGCGCTCGGTGCCGTGGTGCTGGTGGACAGCCGGCGGATCGAGGACTCGTTCCCGGCGCTCGACTACTTCGAGAGCCGCAGCGTGCCCTTCGTGGTGGCCGTCAACCGCTTCGGTGGCCAGCTGTACCACACGATCGACGAGATCCGCGACGCCCTGTCCATCGCCCACCACGTGCCGGTGGTGACGACGGACGCCCGTGGCCGCCACGCGGTGAAGGAGACCGTGCTGAGCCTCCTGGACGTCGTGCTCAACCGGGCGCTGGCCAAGGCGCGGGGCGAAGCGCAGGGCTGACCCGCCGGAGGCGCCGGCTCACCAGAGCTGGAGTTGCTCCCAGGTGATCGCCACGTCGCTGACCGTCTGCCAGGTCAGCCGGCCACGGCTGCCGGGCCGGCGGACCTCCACGCGCTCGGGCCGCAGGCTGCGGGCCGCGCCGTTGGCATCGAACACCGTGACGCTGCCGTCCACCGCCACGCCCTGCATGCGCCCGGCGAACCACCGACCGGTCTCGCCCTTGCGGAAGCGCACCGCCTCGCCGGCCTTCAGGCCCAGGCGCTGCAGCGTGGCGGTGTCGATCACGCCGGGTCCGCCATGCGGGCCTGGAGCTTGCGCATGCCGGCCAGCCACCGCGCCGGATCCGCGGCCTTGCGCTGCAAGTAGGTGAGCACCTCGGGGTGGGGCAGGATGAGGAACGTCTCGTCGTGGATCGCGGCCAGCACTACCTCGGCCACGTCGGAGGGCTCCAGCACGGTCCCGGCGGAGCGGACGACGGCGCTGCTGATGCCCACGCTGGGGTCGTCGCCGGCACGGAGCATGGCGGTGTTGACCCCCTGCGGGCACAGGCAACTGACCTTCAGCCCGCGGTCGCCGTAGGTGATGCTGAGCCACTCGGCGAAGGCCACCGCGGCGTGCTTGGTGAGCGTGTACGGCGCCGAGCCGATCTGGCTCAGCAGCCCGGCAGCGGAGGCGGTGGAGCAGAAGTAGCCCTCGCCGCGGGCCAGCCAGCCGGGCAGCAGGGCCCGTGCCGCCCAGCGGTGGGCGTGCACGTTGACGGCGAAGGCGAGGTCCCATTCCGGCTCCGGGCTCATCGGGTCGTGGCCGATGCCCACGCCGGCGTTGGCGAAGAACAGGTCGATGGGGCCGAAGGCGGCCTCGGCGGCGGCGACGAGATCAACGTTGCCGGCCTCGGTGGAGATGTCGGCGGCAACGGCCGTCGCACTGCCGGGTCGCATTGTGTCGAGTGCCCCCGCCACCTCACCCACGGCGTGCGCCTGCACGTCGCTGAGGACGACGCGTGCACCGGCAGCGTGGAAGCCGCGGGCCAGCGCCTCGCCGATGCCGCCCGCCGCGCCGGTGACCACCACATGCCGCCCGCTCAGTTCCATGGCGGCATCGTAGGCGGCTTCGCCCAGCGCGGTTGGGACGCCCCTCCATGCCGATACCATGCGCGTCAGGACTCGCTGCGCGCGCTACGTTCGCAGCACGTTCCGGCGAAAAGGAGCACCAGGATGACCGAGACCAACGACGCCGTCATCACCGAGGCACTGGGCGTCATCGACAAGGCGCTGGCGAAGATGATGAGCCGCGAACTGGTCTCTTCGGGCGAGATCACGGATGTCCTGCTGGACGTCCGTTCACTCCTCACCATGCCGGCGGCGCAGGACGCCCCGGCAACTGCCGGCGCCACCCGCTGAACCGGCCACGCTGCTCGCCCCTAGGTGGCGAGCAGGTCGTTGAACGCGCGCTCCAGGCAGCGACGCAGCAACTCGGGTTCTGTCACTGCAGCCGTGTCGATGTTGACGCCCATGTCCAGGCTGTGGTCGTAGCTCAGCAGGGTGAGGTTGTAGGCCACGCCGCCCAGCGGCCCGACCGGGTAGTTCTCCAGGATCCTCGCCCCGGCGAGGAACAGCGCGACGGGGGCGCCGCGCACATTGCTGGTGGCGAAGTCCACGGTCTGCGCCTGCTGGCGGGCCAGGCGGGTGACCAGGCTGGTGGGCAGGGTGCTGGCCACGGCAGCCAAGGTCTCCAGCGATGCCGACGAGCCCGCGTCGCGAGCCGCAGTCGTGGCCTCGTGGATGGCGGTGAAGCGCTCACCGATGGGCATGTCGCCGGTGGGCACCATCATCCGGGCCAGCGAGAACGCGTTGGCCCCGGACTGGGCGGTGCGGGTGCTGATGGCCATGCTGGCGCGCAGGGTGTCCACGGGCGCTCCGAGGTCGCGGTGGTAGCGGCCGGCAGCCTCGGCAGCGGCGGTGAGGAAGGCGGTGTTCAGCGTGCCGCCGAGCCGCTTGGCCGCCGCCTTGGTGTCCTCGAAGGGGGCCCGCAGCACCTCCATCCGTCGCTGCAGGCTGCGAGCTGTCCACAGCGGTGAGTGCGCGGACTCGGTGTCGCCGAGTTGGGACAGCACCGACCGCACGGTGTCCGCCGCGGCCGAGCCGGCCTCCGGGAGGCCGGCCGGGTCGGCGAGGAGGTCCTTGATCTGGCGGATGATGCCCAGCGGCATCCGCAGGCCCCCGGCCAACAGGTCGCGCAGCAGGTCCGGCGAGGGGCCCTCCGGTTGCGCGGCCCGTGCGGCCTCCACCGCATCGGGGTCCAGGGGCTCGGGCTCGGGGGCGTTGCGCTCGAAGTCGAGGAACTCCAGGCTCATCCGCACTCCGCCCTCGCCGTCGATGATCGTGTGGTGAAGCTTCTGGATGAGCGCGCTCTTGCCGCCGCGGAGGCCATCCACCACCACGAACTGCCAGAGCGGGCGGGTGCGGTCGAACGCGTCGCCGGCCACCAGCGCCGCCAGGTCCAGCAATTGGCGCATCGTGCCCGGCTTGGGAAGTGCCAGATGGCGCACGTGGTACTGCAGGTCGAAGTTGGGGTCCTCCACCCAGATCGGCGCGGTGAGGTTGGCGGGCACCGGCTGCACCCGCTGGCGCAGGCGGGGGATGACGTGGGTGGCGCGCTCCAGCCGGGCGCGCAGGCGATCCATGTCCGGGGCGCGGTCGAGCACGGTGACATTGGCGAATGTGCTGCTGAGGTAGGGGTCCTTCTCCAGGCGCCACATCAACCCTTCGGCGTCGCTCATCTTGTGGTCGAAATGGGGGATGCCGGACATGGCGGCGAGGCTACCGCGGCAGCGAGAGCGCAGGCTCAGGCCCGGCCGAGCGCGCCCAGTGCAGCCCGGGCGGCGAGACCGAGGGCCACACCGACCATGGCGCCGCCCACCACATCGCTGGGGTGGTGGATGCGCACATAGGCGCGGCTGGTGGCCACCACGCCGGCCACGCCGAACCACAGCGGGGCGGTGACGGCACCGCCCCAGCCGGTGAGCACGGTGGCGGCGAAGAAGCCGGACGACGCGTGACCGCTGGGAAAGGCGCTGGTGGACGGCTTGCGCACCGGGAAGCGTGGGTCGCCGGCCTCGGTGGGCCGTGTGCGGCGGAACAGCCGCTTGACCCCCTGGTTGACCACCAGGCTCTCCACCCCCAGGAGGGCGGAGAGGATGAACGCCTGATCGGCCTGCTGGTCACCGACCAGACCGCGGGCCGCGCCGGCGATGTGCCACACGAGGCTGAAGTCGCCCACCTCGCTGGCGATGGTGAACACCCTGTCCGCCACGCGGTTGCCGCGCAGGCGCTCCAACTGGGCGTCCGCCCAGACGTCGAACGGTTCGAAGACCTTCATTCAGGCAGCCAGCGCCCCGAACTTCAGCGGCGCTTCCGTGGCGGCGAGCGAGGGGTCGCCTCCGAAGGACGGGCACCACGGCTGGTAGGCGCACGAGTTGCACAGCGCGCCGGGACGGGGACGGAAGTCGTCCTGCTGGCAGGCCTTCTCCACCGCCTTCCACACGGCGGTGGTGCGGGTGGTGATGAACCGCACCGACTGCGCCGACGGGGTGGCCGTGATGGTTTCGCCCGTGCGGAGGTACATGAGGCGGATCTCCTTCGGCCGGCGGCCGAGGACCTCCTCGCACAGGAACGAGTAGAAGTGCACCCCGGCCAGGCGGTTCTGCTCGTACCGCAGGCCGGGGGCGCGGCCGGTCTTGTAGTCCGTGACGATCAACCCGCCGTCGGCGTCGAGCTCCAGCCGATCGATGATGCCGCGCAGGGTGAGCGAGCCGACCTGAGCCTCCAGCCGCAGCTCCAGCCCGATGTCGCGCACGGTGCGCGGGTCTTCCATGTCGAAGTACTTCAGCACCAGGGCCCACGCGTCGGCGACGAAGGTGTCTGCCTCTGCCGCCGACAGGCCGAGCAGGGTGAACTCCGGATCTGCCTGGTACTCCGTGACGGCCTGGTGGAAGGCGGGCTCGGCGGCCGCCACGGTGCGGGCTTCGGCAGGTTGGGTGAACAGCAACTCCAGCGCCCGGTGGACGAGGGAGCCCTTCGTGGCATGGGGGCTGGGAGGCTCGGGCAGCCGCTCGATGCTGGCGAAGCGGAACGCCATGGGGCACGACGTGAACGCCTCCACCCGGCTGGGGGACAGGCTGGTCGGCACCGGGAACATGCCGTCATCGTAGAGAAGGGGTGCGCGAGAGTGTGACCATGCCGACGGACGAGCCCACTCCGCCGCCGATGCGGTCCCGGTCGGGCATGCTGCCGCCGGATGGGGCGCACTGGCCGCCGTTGCCCAGCCGCGAGGAGGCAGCGCCGGCGGTGGAGGCCCGCCCCCTGCCCGAGGTGGGGCGGAGGCCCGACGACGCCACCGTCGCGGACTGGCGCGACATGGTCACGGCTGCCCCGGCCGGCTATGCCGGCAGCGCATCGGCCCCGCGCCCCACCCCCGTCTGGGACGCATGGTGCATCGCCGCCCTCGCGCTGGCCGCCGCCGGGCTGGTGGTGGCGTCGGTGCGCCTGTCCACGCTGGACAGCGACGCCGGTCGGGTCGTCGCGCTGGCCCCGTCTGCGCTCGCGGTCGCGTTCGGGCTGGTGGGGCGGCGCCGCACCACGCTGGACCCCAGCCGCCGTGGCCGCTGGCTGGCCATGGCCGGCGTGGCCCTCGGCATCGTCGGGGTGGTGGTGGCCGGGCTGCGCTTCGTCTGAGCCCGTCCGGCAGCGGCCCTCGCGGGGTCGCGCCGTCGTCGGCTAGCGCGCCAGGGCGTCGGCGATGACGGCGGCCACCGCGCCGGGCTCGGCCATCGGGCCGAAGTGGTTCATCGAGTCGATCTGCAGGTAGCGGCCGTTCGGCAACTGCTCGGCCACCTGCGCGGCGATCTTCGAGGGCTGCATGTCCTCCACCTTGCCGGCCACCACCAGGGTGTCCGTGCGGATCTCGCCGAGGTGGTCCCAGGTGCTGTGACTGCCACCGGTGGCGAACGTGTCCGCCTCCGTCTCCGGGCGGCACTTCAGGTGCACCCCATGGCGGTCGCGGGCGAAGCCGTGGTCCACGTAGGCGTGGAGGGCCTCCGGCGTGAAGCAGTTCAGCGGTGGCTTGGCCGCGAAGTTCTCGAAGGCGGCCTCGAACGTGTGAAAGGTGCTGCGGCGGCGGCGGGCGCCGTGCACCATCGGGCTCTCGCCCTCCGGCACGCCGGGGCGGATGCCCTGCGGCGGGAACACGATCGGCTCGAAGAGCACGAGCCGGCGGAACACGTCGGGCCGCCGGAGTGCCGCCATCAGCAGGCAGGCGCCACCCATAGAGTGGCCGAAGGCGTCGATGGGGCCTCCGTGCTGGTCGGCCAGCCAGACCGCCATCGCCGTCGCATCGTCGCCGTAGCGGTCCCACACCACCTGGCCCTCGGGACGGGGCGTGTCGCCGTGGCCGCGGTAGTCGAAGGCGATCGAATGGTGCAGCGGAGCCAGTGCGTGGGCGACGGGCAGGTAGCAGTGGCCGTGGAAGCCGGTGGCGTGAGAGATCAGCAGCGGGCTGCCGCTGCCGCCGAGGTCGTGCACCGCGAGCTGCACCCCGCCCGTGGACTCGACGGTGGCGGGGATGGTGATGGGGGGTGTGGTCATTCGTCAGCCGTTGGCCTTCTCTTCGGCCTTCCTGCGGCCACGGCGACGCCACCAGATGGACGCGGTGCGGTCCAGCACGATGCCGATGATCAGCGCAATGAAGATCGACCAGCGCACCGTCGTTGTCCAGTTGAACAGCATGAAATCGATCTCGGTTTCGTGGTCGTTCTTCAGCACGAACACCACGATGAACGCGATCAGCAGGCCGGTGACGATCAGCATGACGTTGGGGCCGCTGCGGCCACTGGCGGCGTTGGTCTCGTTGTTGCGCATCTGCTCCATGGGGCGCCTCCTCGACTCCTGGGCGATCAGCCTTTGGGCTCTCGGGGCAGGCCGAGCAGCCGTTCCCCGATGATATTGCGTTGCACCTGGCTGGTGCCTCCGGCGATGCGGCCACCGGGTGCCTGGAGCATGCCGAAGGACTCCGGGCCGTCCAGCATGGCCTCCGGGCCGGCGATGTCGGCCCGGAGCATGGCGCTCTCGAACATCATCTCCGTGATGCCCAGCTTCATCAGGCTGGCCGCGGTGGAGGCGATGGGCCCCTGGCGCTGGGCCATCGCCTTGAAGGCCGTGCCGGTGCTCATCAGCCTGGCCAGGCGCTGGCGGTCGGTGGGCTCCAGTTCACGCCCTTCGGCCAGCTTGGCCATCGCCTCCAGCCGGCGCTCCAGGCCGATGACGCTGGTCCCGATGTGGCCGCGCTCGTTGGTGAGGACGGCCATGCCCACGCCCCACCCGCCGTGCAGTGGGCCGAGCAGGCAGTCCGCGGGCAGTTGGACGTCGGTGAAGAAGACCTCGTCGAACTCGGCCTCGCCGGTCATCTGCTTGAGGGGGCGGACCTCGATGCCCGGCAGGTCCATCGGGCAGAGGAAGAAGGAGATGCCGTCGTGCTTCTTGGCCTCCGCGTTGGTGCGGGCCATGAGGATGCCCCAGTTGCTGTAGCGCCCGCCGCTGCACCACACCTTCTGGCCGTTGACGACGAAGTGGTCGCCGTCGCGCTCTGCCTTGGTGGACAGGCCGCCGAGGTCGCTGCCGGCGCCCGGCTCGCTGAAGAGCTGGCACCACACGTGGGTGGTGTCCAGCGTGGCGGCCAGGTGAAGGGCCTTCTGCTCGGGCGTGCCGAACTTCTGGATCGCCTGCCCGGCCAGCACCAGGCCGACCATGTTGAAGATGCTCGGCACGCCGGCCAGCGCGCACTCGTACTGCCATGCCGCGTTGTGGTCGGCGGACAGGCCGCGGCCGCCGAACTCGGCGGGCCAGTGGATGCCGGCGAACCCGGCGGCGTGCACGCGGCGATGCCAGTCCAGCCCCTGCTCCACCAGGTCCGGCGGGCAGATCGCGCCGTAGTCACGTGGGGCGTGGGCCTTGTTGGCGGCGATCCACTGGCGGGCTTCGGCCTGGAACTCGTCGACGGAGGTCATCCCCGCCGACCGTAGTGTCGGAGGGGAAGGCGGCGAGAGTCGGCCGGGCCGGCGATCAGGCGAAGAACGGCAGGAAGAGCGCGGTCTCCTCGGCCAGGTTGTGCGGCACTGCGTAGCCGGCCTGGTCGGTGATGGTGCCCCAGTTGTCGCGGACGTCCTCCAGGCCGAGGTCGGCCTTGAAGTAGCCCTTCGTCTCGCCGAGGAACACCTGGGCGACGCGGCCGCCACCGACGCTGAAGACCTCACCGCTGACCGGGCAGTCCTCGTGGGCGAGGAAGGCCACCAGTGGCGACACCAGGCCCGGGTCCAGCTTGTCGCCGAGCGCGCCCATGATCGTCTCGGTCATGCGGGTGAGCGCCAGCGGGGCGATGGCGTTGGCCTTGATGTTGTACTTGGCGCCCTCGACGGCGAGCACGCGGGTGAAGCCCACCAGGCCCATCTTCGCCGCGCCGTAGTTGGTCTGGCCGAAGTTGCCGAAGATGCCGGCGGCGGAGGACGTGCTGACGATGCGGCCGTAGCCCTTCTCGCGCATGACCACCCAGGCCGGCTGGGTGACGTGGAACGCACCCTTCAGGTGCACGTCCAGCACGGGGTTCATCAGGTCCGGCTCCATGTTGTGGAACGCCTTGTCGCGCAGGATGCCGGCGTTGTTGATCACCACGTCCACCGTGCCGTAGGCGTCGAGCGCGGTCTGGACGATGGCCTTGCCGCCCTCCGGGGTGGCCACCGAGTTGGTGTCCGCCACGGCCTCGCCGCCGAGGGCCTTGATCTCGTCCACCACCCGCTCGGCCGCGCCCTTGTCGCTACCACTACCGTCCACCGCGCCGCCGAGGTCGTTGATGACCACCAGCGCGCCGCGCGACGCCATGAGAAGGGCGTGCTGCCGGCCGAGGCCGCCGCCTGCGCCGGTGATGATGACTACCTTGCCGTCGTACCCGAGTTGATCGCTCATGCCCGGAACGGTACCGGCCGGTGCCGTGCGGGCGTAAATGCAGTCAGGAGAGGCCGAGGCGCTCCATGGCCTCGGCCTTCAGGCGCTTGTAGTCGAGCTTGCCGTTGGGGGCGCGGCCGATGGTGTCCACGGCCAGCACGCGCTTCGGCGACTTGTAGGCGGCGTGGTGCTCGCGCACGTGGGCGATGAGCGTGGCTTCGTCCACCTCGTCGCCCGCGTGTGGCTCCACCAGAGCCGTGATGGCCTCGCCGAAGCGGTCGTCGGGCACGCCCACGACCGCGGCGTCGGCCACCGACGGGTGGGTCTTCAGCGCTTCCTCGACCTCCTCCGGGTACACCTTCTCGCCGCCGGTGTTGATGCACTGGCTGCCCCGGCCGTACAGCTTGAGGGTGCCGTCGGCCTCCACCTCGGCCCAGTCACCGGGGATGCTCCAGCGCACCCCGTCGTGCAGCACGAAGGTGGCGGCGCTCTTGGCCTCATCCTTGTAGTACCCCACCGGGGTGCGGCCGCGAAGGGCCACCCGGCCGCGCTCGCCGCTGCCGGGCTGGACCTCCCGCCCGTCCTCTGTCAGGACCCGGGTGTTGGGGCCGAGGGCGAACTTGGCGGTGGTGGCGGTGCTCTCTGCGGTGGTGGTGTTGGAGGCCATGCCGATGGCCTCGCTGGAGCCCAGGCTGTCCACCATGATCAGCCGGCCGTTGTGGCGCAGCAGGCCGGCCTTGGTCTCCGCCGCCCAGATGACGCCGCTGGACACCATGACCCGCAGCGAGGAGATGTCCCAGCGGTCCGGCTCCGCGTCCAGCGCCTTGAGGATCGGCTTGGCGAACGCGTCGCCGACGATGGAGATGCTGTTGACCTTGTCGCGCTGGATCGTGTCCAGCAGTTCCACCGGATCGAAGTGGCGGCCCTGCATGGTGATGACCGCGCCGGCCAGCACCAGGTTCCACATCGCGTTGAAGGCGCCGGTGCCGTGCATCAGCGGCGCGGCCGGCAGGTTGCGCGGGCCGGGCTTGGCGATGCGCTCGTCGAACTCGGCCCAACCGGGTACGGCGGGGAGCGGGCGCTTCGAGGGGGCGTCGAGGCTGCCGACCATGTCGTCCTGGCGCCACATCACGCCCTTGGGCATGCCCGTGGTGCCGCCGGTGTAGAGGATGTAGAGGTCGTCGGGCGACCGTCCCCAGGGCGGCTGCACGCGGCCGGTGGCCGACGCTGCCGCGGTCTCGTACGGCACCGCCCAGTCGGGGCACGGGCCGGAGCCGTCGTCCACCCAGATCCAGGTGCGCACGCCGGGGGTGCGGGTGCGCATGTCGGCGCAGCGCTCCGTGAAGGTGCCATGGAAGATGACCGCCACCGCGTCGGCGTTGGTCCAGAGGTACTCCAGCTCGTCCTCGGTGTAGCGGTAGTTGGTGTTCACCGGCACCAACCCGGCCTTGAACAGGCCGAACATGCTCTCCAGGTACTCGGGGCCGTTGTAGAGGTAGTGGGCCACCTTGTCCTGCTGCTGGGCCCCGGCGGCGAGGAGGTTTGCGGCGATGCCATCGGCCCGCCGGTCGAACTCTGTCCAGGTGTACGAGCGGTCGCCCTGCAGCTGGGCGAGCGCGCCCGGGAAGCGGTCGGCGTTCCGCTCCCAGATGTCGGCGAGGTTCCAGCCGGCGGCGTCCGTGGTCGTGTCGGTCACGTCGCCCGACCGTAGTCGCGCCACCCCCATCGCCCCCAGGTTGTCGCGGCGTGACCTCGGGAAATGGCGGTCATGCCCGCGACAAGTTCGGGGTGTTGGGGCGAGGTCGGCCGGGGAGGGGTGGGGCGGGTGGAGCGGGGGTAGTGGGGGGGACGGTGGAGGAGGGCGGGGCGGGGGAATAGGGTCGCGGGCATGGACTTCGAGATGCCTGCGGAGGACGATCCGCGCCGGCTCGCCGTACGCGCCTGGCTGGCGGAACACCCCTCCCCCACGGGGAAGGAACTGGCGGAGGCCGGGTACGTCGCGCCGCACTGGCCGGCGCCGTGGGGGCTGGACGCCGACCCGATCCACCAGCTGATCATCGACGACGAGCTGGGCCGGGCGAAGGTGCGCCGGCCGGTGAACCCGATCGGCATCGGCTGGGCGGGCCCGACCATCCTCTACGCCGGCACGCCCGAGCAGCACCGCACCTACCTTCCGGGCCTGCTGTCCGGTGAGGAGTTCTGGTGCCAGCTGTTCAGCGAACCGATCGCCGGCAGCGACCTGGCCAACCTGGGGACCCGAGCGGTGCGCGACGGCGACGAGTTCGTGATCAACGGCCAGAAGATCTGGACCAGTGGCGCCCAGTACGCCAAGTACGGCATCCTCATCGCCCGCACCGACCCGGACGTGCCGAAGCACAAGGGCGTCAGCTACTTCGTCTGCCCGATGGACGCGCCGGGCATCGAGATCCGCCCGATCACCGAGATGACCGGCGGCCACACGTTCAACGAGGTGTTCTTCACGGACGTCCGCATCCCGGCGGCCAACCTCGTCGGCGAGCTCAACGACGGGTGGCGCCTGGCCAAGGTGACGCTGGGCAACGAGCGGGTCTCGCTGTCCACCGGTGGTGTCCTCTGGGGCAACGGCCCGACGGCGATGGAGATGATCGACAGCGTCCGCGACCTCGGCCCGGTCACCGACCCGCTGCTGCGCCAGCGGCTGGCCCAGGTGTACATCGAGCACGTCGTGCTGGACCTGATCCGCCTCCGCACCCTCACCGCCCAGCTGAAGGGCGAGCAGCCGGGCCCGGAGGCCAGCATCCGCAAGCTGATGGCCGACGAGCACGGCCAGCACGTGATGAACCTGGCCCGCGACCTGGTCGGCCCGGCGGCGATGCTGACGGGCGGTGACGGCACGGAGGGGTTCGTGCCGGGGACGGACACGAAGGGTCTCGGGCCGGAGAAGCCGGAGGGCGGGCTGCTGCACCCCGGCTGGTACGACGGCTTCTGCTTCAGTCAGGCCCTGACCATCGGTGGCGGCACGTTCGCCGTGCAGCGCAACATCGTCGGCGAGCTCGTGCTCGGCCTGCCCCGCGAGCCCGACGCGACCCGCGGGATGAGCTGGGCCGAGGCACAGCGGGTTCAGGGAGGACGGTCGTGAGCAACTCCCAACTGCTGGCCCGGGCCCGCGCCGTCGGTGAGGTCGCGCAGGCCCACTCGGCCGAGGGTGAGTCGCTGCGCCGGCTGCCCGCCCCGGTGGTGGCGGCGCTGCGTGACGCCGAACTGCTGCGCATGGGGGTGCCCGCTGCGTACCGCGGGCCCGAGGTGGACCCCGTCACGATGCTGGCCTGCATGGAGGACGTCGCTCGCGCCGACGGCGCCGCCGGCTGGTGCACCATGATCGCCACCACCACGTCGTCGCTGTCGATGTTCCTCCCGCCGGAATGGGCCGGGCCGATCTTCTCCGACCCGGCCGTGATCACCGGCGGCGTGTTCGCTCCGAACGGCCGGGCCACCGACGAAGGCGACCACTGGCGTGTCGACGGTCGGTGGATGTGGGGCAGCGGCACCCAGCACTGCCAGTGGATCGTCGGCGGGGCGATGGCCGACGACGGCAGCCAGCACGTCATGTTCTTCCCGGCCGAGGACGTGACCTTCCACGACACCTGGCACACCCACGGCCTGCGCGGCACCGGCTCGCTGGACTTCAGCGTGGAGGGCGCCAAGGTTCCGAAGGGCCGCAGCGTCATCCCCGCCAGCGGGGCCCGCTACGTGGACTCGCCGCTGGCGGCGTTCCCCAACTTCACCCTCCTGGCCATCGGCGTCGCCGCGGTCACGCTGGGCATCGGCCGCCGGGCGATCGACGAGATCCTTGCGCTCGGGGTGGACAAACGGCCCCAGTTCAGCCAGCGCACCATCGCCCAGATGGGCACCAACCAGAGCGACCTCGCCCGGGCCGAGGCCCGCCTGTCGGCCGCCCGCGCCTACCTGTTCGACGAGGTCGGCCAGGCCTGGCAGGCGGTGCTGGCCGGTCAGCATGTGGACGTGGATCGCCGGGCGCGCATGCGCCTGGCGGGCGCGCACGCCGCGGAGACGGCGGCAGCGGTGGTGGACACCGCGTACACGATGGCCGGCGGCACGTCGGTGTTCGAGGCCAGCGCGCTGCAGCGCTGCCTGCGTGACGTGCACGTGGCCACGCAGCACATCATGGTGGCGCCGCGCCTGTACGAAACGATGGGCAAGCACCTGTTCGGCCTGCCCATCGAATCGTCGATGATCTAGCGCTCAGGAGCGCAGTTCGCGGCGGAACCGCCCGCCCATCCGGGTCAGCAGCACGGCGACGCCCACCAGCACCAGGCCGCACACGCTGATCAGCAGCGGCACGCGACCCTCACCGGGGAAGAAGTGCTGGATGGCCCACGGCACGTTCACCAGCAGGCCGATGCAGCCGAACAGCGACATCAGCACGTAGCCGGGCGTGGTGCCGACGGCCAGTAGGGCGATCGCAGTGATCAGCCCGAGCGTCGTGGCCACGGCCACCGACTGGGCGCCGGTGATGGCCGCGCCCGCCACCAGTGCGACACCACCGAACACCTGCAGCAGCACCGGCGTGCGCGAGCGGCCGAGCATCACGGGGGTCATCAGCAGCAGGGTGCCACCGAGCCAGATGGTGCCGCCCGTCAGCACACCCGCACGATCGGCGAAGTGGACGATCGTCGCCGGGGCCACCTGCAGGAAGCTGAACCCGCCGACGACCATCAGCAGCACGCGCTCGAAGCGAGGCAGCATGGAGGCGTTGCCGACGCCGATGGCGAGCACGCCGAGCGTCGTCATCGACGCCAGCAGCAGGCCTGGCCCGGTCCGGTCGTTCGACACCATCAGGCCGGCGGCGATCGCGCCGATGCTGCCCGTGACCGTGAGGACCCACGGGTCGGTGGTGAGGCGTCGGAGGCCTGCCGTAGCCACCACCAGCGACACGATCCAGAGGGTTGCTCCGCTGACGGTCGGCGACGTGATCATGCTCAGGCCCACGCCGGCGGCGACCAGCACGCCAGCAGCGGTGGTGCCTTCCTGCAGGGGCAGATGGCGGCCGAACCACAGCGCCCCGCTGATCGCAGTGACGAGGATGGCCCCGCCGAGGACCACCGAGCGGGTGCCGGTGGCGTCGAGCACGTCGTGGGTGAACGTGCCGCCGAGGACGGCGGCGATGGCCGTGGCCACGGCCCAGGCGAAGCTGCGCAGCCGGAGCAACGCCGGATCGGCGTGATCCCGTACGAACGCGCCGGCGGCGACCAGCGCCATGGCTGCGACGCCCGTGATCAACAGCCTGGCGCCCTCGCCCATGTGCGCCCACCGCCGGCCGACCATCACGGCGAAGCCAGCGACGCCCAGGGTGCCGCCGAGGTATCCGAGTGCCTCTGCCACGACGGGGATCCGGCGGCGCGGCCGGGTGCCCTCCAGGCCGGCTGGCGCCTCAACGGTGGCCATCGCCTCCTCCAGACGGTGCTGCTCGAAGTCGTGGATCGCATCCGCCTCGACCCGCACGATCAGCCCGGCGTCCACCCACCGGTCGAGGTCGCGGTCGAGCATCGGGGGCAGTGTCGGTGTACGCGTCATCGCACCCTCCTCTCGGAGTGGTCTCCCACGCGCAGCGTCCCCCCGCCGGCGTTGCCGAGCCAGGGGCGATGGTCCCACCCGGCTACCGTTCGCGCCGTGCAGGCGATCTCACTCCATCAGGACGGCGACGTCACCGTGGCCACGCTGCGGCACCCCACCTCACCGATGAACGCCGTCGACGAACTGCTCCACGACGAACTGGCCGAACTGTGCAACATGCTGCGACGAGACCCCGGCGGCCGCGCGGTCCTGCTCACCGGCGAGGGCAAGGCGTTCAGCGCCGGAGGCGACTTCGACTGGTTCCCCACCCTGCGCGACCCGGCAGCGCTGCCGGCGTTGCACCGCGCCGCGAAGCAGATGATCTGGGACCTGCTCGACATCGACGTGCCGGTCGTGTGCGGGCTGAACGGCGCGGCGGCGGGGCTCGGTGCCTCGATTGCACTCCTGACCGACGTGATCGTGATGAGCGAACGCGCCGTCATCGTCGACCCGCACGTCAACGTGGGCCTGGTCGCCGGCGACGGCGGTGCGGCGGTGTGGCCGCTGCTGCTCGGCCCGCTGGCGGCGAAGCGGCACCTGCTGCTCGGCGAGCCACTGCGCGCCGACGAGGCCCTGCGGCTGGGCATCGCGGCAGAGGTGTGCCCGCCCGAGCAGGTGACGGAACGGGCGATGGCCTGGGCCCGCCGCCTTGCCGCCCAGCCACCGCTGGCGGTGCGCGGCACGAAGCAGGCCGTGAACGCCCAGTTGAAGCAGGCGCTGCTGACCAGTTTCGACGTGTCCACCGCGCTGGAGATGCCGTGCTTCCTGTCGCACGACCACGCCGAGGCGATCGACGCGATCAACGAGCGGCGGGTGCCGCACTTCGAGGGGAGATGACGATGGAGCCGATGAACCCGGTGATCGACGCGATCATGACGACCAGGGCGATGCGCCGGTTCGCCGACCGGCCGGTCGCCGACGCCGCCATCGAGACCTGCTTGCAGGCCGCCCAGCAGGCGCCGAGCGGTGGCAACGTGCAGCCGCAGCAGTACATGGTGGTGACGGACCCGGCGCTGCGGGCGGAGGTCGGCCGTCTGTACCGGCTGGCGTACGACCGCTACGAGCGCTCACTGCCCGATCCGGGCGACATGCCCGACGAGCGGGCTGCAGCATCGTGGCGGCGCAACCGGGATGCCAGCCGGCACCTGGCCGACCATCTGGGCGACGTGCCGGTGCTCGTGCTGTTCCTCCAACCGATCGTGCCGTGGGGTGGGGAGGACGAAGAGGGCCCGCTGGACATCGGCCGGCTCGACGCCAGCGTCTACCCGGCCGTGCAGAACTTCTGCCTGGCGGCGCGTTCGCTCGGCCTCGGCACCGCACTCACGACGGTCATCCGGATCCGCACCGACGAGGTCTTCGAACTGCTCGGCGTGCCGGCGCGCTCCGATGGCCGCCGCCGGTTCGAGATCGCCGCACTGGTACCCGTCGGCCACCCGACCGGGTCGTTCGGTGTGGCTCCGCGCAAGCCGGCGGCCACCGTCACGCACTGGAACGGCTGGGGCTCCAGGAAGTAGCGGGGCCGGCCGCGGAAGAGGGGCACCGGATCAGCCGTCCAGGGCGTGGTTGCGGTCCTCCTCGTCCACGATCGCCCGCCGCACACCGGCCTCCAGGAGGCGCAGTTCCTCCTCCACCACCGGGCGGCGCTCGGGTGGCACGGCGCCGGCCACGTCCAGCAGCAGGTCGCGGAGGCGCCGGTCCACTTGCACCGACGTGCTGCCGCAGAGCCGGATCTCGTCCACCGCGAGTCGCACGATCGCCTCCCACGGCACTTGTGGCAGCGTCACCCGGCCGTGGGTGCCCGACGGCCACGGGGCCGTGCCCAGCAGGCGGAGCAGGTCGTGGATGCGGTCCAGCGCCTGCACCGCGGTGGTGGGGTCGTTGACCGCCGGCGACAGCGCTCGCTCGGCGATGTCGACGAGTTGGCGGAACCCGTACCTGACGTCCTGCCGGTAGGTGCGCTCCGCGCCGAGGCCGACCGTGCGGACCATGGCCTGAGCACGATCGCCTGCGGTGCCGCCGTGCACCAGCAGCAGGGGAGCACCGACGGGAACGAAGTCGCCCACCGGCACGGCCAGCCGAACTCGGACGCCGACCTCGGTGGCCAGCCGGTCCAGGCGCCCCACCTCCACGTCGGTCAGCACGCCGGAGACGGGGGCCATCAGCACCTCGTCGGGCGCGCCGTCGGGCGGTGCGGCGGCCGCCGTGCCGGCACCGTGCACCGGGGCCAGGTAGTCGCGCTCGATCATCGCCCGGCTCTCCGTGCCGATCCGCCCGATGACGGACACCACCCGGATCGAACTGGCCGTGTGGTGCACGTAGAGCACGAACACGACGACGCTGGCCAGTGCCCAGAAGAAGGCGAGTGCCACGGCGAGGCGGGGGACGAACGCAGTGGACCCGGCCTCGTCGCTGCGCACGGCACGCAGGACGGTGATCGAGTACGCGAACGTCGCGGTGAACACGCCGAGCGACAACTGGCTGTACCAGTCGCGCAAGAAGCTGCGCAGCACACGCGGCGAGAACTGGCTGGACGCCAGTTGGAGGGCCACGATCGTGATGCTGAACACCAGCACCATCAGCGTCAGCGTGGAGCCGCTGACCATCGACAGCAGCACCCGGGCACCGTCGGGGCCGCCCTCGAAGAAGAACTCGCCGACGGCGGTGCCGCCGTGGCGTTCCTCCCACTCGGGGATCACCAAGGCCTGGAGGATGGCAAGGGCCAGGAACACGCCCGGCAGGAACCACAGAGCGGAACGCAAGCGCTCCACGAACCGCCGGACGCTCATGGTCCGCAGCGTACGTCCCAGGCGACGCCACTGTGGTAAGTCCGCGGTATGACTGCTGCCGCCGACCGCCTCATCGCCGACCTGCTGGATCCGGAGTTCTACCAGGACGGGGAACGCATGCATGCGGCGTTCACGTGGATGCGGGCGAACGAGCCCGTCTACCGCGACCGGCGCAACGGGTTGTGGGGCATCACCCGCAACGACGACGTGCGCGACGTGGAGCGCCGCAGCACGGTGTTCTGCAGCGGCCAGGGGTACCGGGCCATCTGGTCACCGGAGGAGATCAACATGATCGCCCAGGACGACCCGCGGCACCGCCAGCAGCGCCTGCTGGTGCAGGGCGACCTCACGGGCGCCGCGGTTGCCGAGCGCAAGCCGGACATCGAGGCGCTGGTGGCCGAGTTGGTGGACGGGTTGGCGGCTACCGGCGAGGCGGAGTTCGTGGATGCGTTCTCCGGCCAGTTGCCGGCGCGCCTCACCTGCCGCCTGCTGGGGTTCCCCGAGACGATGTGGCGTGAGGTGAAGAGCTGGAGTGAACGGCTGATGCGCACGGACATGCGCGAGCGCGACGGGGAGGTCTTCCGCGACTTCTTCGACGCCAACATGGAGTTCGTCACCGCGCTGATGCCGATCGCCCAGGAGCGCAAGGGCTGCCCGGCGCACGACTTCATCAGCACCTGGGTGAACGCCGAGATCGAAGGCGAGCCGCTGCCGCCGAGCACGATCGTCCACGAGGTGGGTCTGTTCATCGCCGGCGGCGCGGAGACCACGCGCACCGCGCTCACTCACGGGCTGCGCGCCTTCGCCGACCACCCAGAGCAGTGGGAGGCGATGGCTGCGGACCCCTCGCTCGTGCCGACCGCGGTGGAGGAGGTCCTCCGCTGGGTGACCCCGCTCAACAACATGTTCCGCAGGGCCCTCGCGGACGACGAGGTGGGCGGTCAGGAGATCCGCCGTGGCGACCGGATCATCATGCTCTACCCGTCGGCCAACCGCGACGAGGCCGTGTTCGACCAGCCGTTCCGCTTCGACATCACTCGCGACCCGAACCCGCACCTTGCGTTCGGCTTCGGCACACACCTGTGCGTGGGCACCAACGTGGCGCGGACGACGCTGGGCGCGGCGTTCACGGCCCTGTCCCAGCGGTTCACCAACCTGCGGCCCGTCACCGAGCCGGACGTGGAAGCCAACATCTTCGCCCGTGCGGTGCGCAGCTTCCGGGTGGCCTACGACCTCAGAAGTTGATCCCCAGGCGGCTCGGCTCCAGGTTGCAGTCCACCAGGCCACGGGCGATGCCGCGGGCGAGCGTCAGGATCTGCGAGTTGGTGGGCGACGTGGAGAACTGGAACTCGACGATGTTCTGCAGGCCCCACTCCTCGAACACGGCGCGCCCGAAGCAGGCGGCTTCCTGATCGGAGAGCGCCGGTGAGGCCTTGGCGCCGAGCAACTCGCCGAGGTGTGTGGCCTGCTCGTCGGTGAGCTCCACCTCCACCGCGAGGTCGGGCACCACCTCGAGCTGGGTCTGCAGGTCCTCCACCTGAACGGTGAGGTCGCCGACCTGGCCGGTGAGCTCGGCGATCTCGCCCTGGGCGTCGGCCAGGTCGCCCGAGGTGGTGTCCAGGGACTCCTTCGTGGTCACCAGTTCGTCGGTGGTGCTGTCCAGGCGAGTGGACAGTTCGTCGCGCTCCTTGGTGAGGTCGTCGGCGTCGCCCGACGTGCCGATCCAGAGGAAGGCGAACACGATCGCGGCCACGGCGGCCAGCCCGGTGAGGATCCACGGCAGCGGCTTCCCCTTCGGCGCCGACGGTGCGGGAGCGCTCTGGGCGAGTGCCGGCGCGGGCTCGAACGAGGGCTGCACCGCCGGCTGCTGCAGCGTCGGTGCCATCGCGGCCGGGGCTGGGGCGGGCTCTGCCGGAACAGGCGCGGCGGGGGCCGCGGGAGGCTCCGACAGCGGGGCGGCGGGCATCGGTGCCGGCTGGGTGATCGGCGGCGGGGCGGGGACGACGGGCGGGGCGACCTCCGCGGCTCCCGCCGCAGGGTCGGGCTGGGGAGCGGATGGGTCGTACGTGTCGGACATAACACGCACCGTAGTCGGAAGACGATGAGCCATACGGCTTTTTCGAGGGCATGACTCGGTGCTCTCGGGAGGAGCGCCCGGGTGGATGCTCGCCCTAACATGCGGCGATGGGGACCATTGACACCGTCAGCGACATCATCCGCGTCCACGGGGCCGAACAGCCTGACCGAGTGGCGCTCGTGCAGGGCGACCGCCGCCAGACATGGGGCGAGCTGTACGGCAGGGCCTGCCAGGTGGCCAACCTGCTGGCCGCTGCCGGCGTGGGCCCGGAGGACCGGGTGGCGTTCCTCGACAAGAACGGCATCGAGCACTTCGAGGTCTTCTTCGGGGCCGCCCTGCTGAACGCGGTGTCCGTGGACGTCAACTGGCGGCTCGCCCCGCCGGAGGTCGAGTACATCGTCAACGATGCCGAGGCGAAGGTGTTCGTGGTCGGCCCGGACTTCGTGCCGGTTCTGGAGGCCATCCGGCCGAACCTGTTGCCGGACATGAAGGTGCTGGTGATCGGGCAGGACTACGAGCCCGAGGTGAGCGCCCAGCCGGCCACCGATCCCGGGGTGCGGCAGACCGCGGACGACGTGGCATTCCAGCTGTACTCCAGCGGCACCACCGGGCGGCCGAAGGGCGTGATGCTGACCAACTCGAACTTCTTCGGTCTGCTGCCGCTGGCCAAGGAGATGTGGGAGCTCACCCCGGAGTCGGTGAACCTCATCGCCATGCCGCTGTTCCACATCGGCGGCGGCGGGTGGGCCACTGCGGGCATGTACGAAGGCGCCACCAGCGTCATCCTGCGCGAGCTGGACCCTGCGGCGCTCGTCCACCTGTTCGGCGACGAGCACATCACCCACGCGTTCCTCGTGCCCGCCGTGCTGCAGTTCATGCTGATGGTGCCCGGCGCCGAGGACGCCGACTACTCCAGCCTTCGGGTGTTCGTGTACGGCGCGTCGCCGATCAGCGAGGACGTGCTGGCCCGCAGCGTGCAGTTGTTCGGCTGCAAGTTCTGGCAGGCGTACGGCCTCACCGAGACCACCGGCGCGGTGGTGAACCTGCCGCCGGGGGACCACGACCCGACCGGGCCGAACCGCCACCGGCTGCGCAGTTGCGGCCTGCCCGGTCCGGGCACGGAAGTCAAGATCGTCGACCCGGACTCGGGGCGGGAGTGCGAGCAGGGTGAGGTGGGCGAGATCCTCATCCGCGGCCCGCAGGTGATGAAGGGCTACTGGAAGATGCCGGAGGAGACCGCCAAGTCGGTCGACGCCGACGGCTGGTTCCGCAGCGGTGACGCCGGCTACCTGGACGCCGACGGCTACCTCTACATCCACGACCGGGTGAAGGACATGATCGTCTCCGGCGGCGAGAACGTGTACCCGGCCGAGGTGGAGAACGTGCTGATGGGCCACCCGGCCATCGCCGACGTCGCGGTCATCGGCGTGCCCCACGAGAAGTGGGGCGAGACCGCCAAGGCCGTCGTGGTCCGCAAGCCCGGTGCCGAGGTGACCGAGCAGGAGATCATCGACTTCGCCCGCGAGCGCCTCGCCCGCTTCAAGTGCCCCACCAGCGTGGACTGGGCCGACGCCCTGCCGCGCAACCCCAGCGGCAAGATCCTGAAGAAGGACCTGCGTGCCCCCTTCTGGGAGGGCAAGGAGCGCATGGTCAACTGACGGGGCCGCGGCGTGATCCCCTGCGACGGCACGCCAGCTCGAGGATTGCGCGGCGACCCCTATGTAGCTACGCTGGTGGCATGAATGTGGCTACAACCCGGGCCGAGGTCGGGATCCGTGAGCTGAAGAACGGGTTGAGCGGCTACATCGATCGCGTACGCGGCGGCGAAGAGGTGATCGTCACCGACCGAGGCCGCCCCGTGGCTCGTCTGTCCTCGCTCGATGCCCCGCACGATCGGCTGGCCGAACTCGTCGCTGCCGGCGTCGTGCGAGCACCGTCGGGTTCCGAGCGCTACCTGCCGAAGCGAAGGATCAAGCCCAAGGGCAGTGTCAGCGAGCTGGTCGCGGACCAACGCCGCTGACCGAGGTGATCACGTACATCGACACGTCGGTCCTCCTCAAGCTGATCATCGAAGAGGACGGCTCGGATCGAGCGGCGCTGGTCTGGTCCTCTGCCGATGCCGTCGCATCGGTGAGCCTCATCGAGGTCGAAGCACGCGCCGCGATCGCCGCAGCTGGTCGCGGGCGACGACTGACGGCGGCTCAGGGGCGCGAGGCCGTCCGTGAGCTCGGAGCGCTGCTTCGTGTCCTCCACGTGATGCCCGTCACCGGCGAACTGGTATCGGCCGCAGCCGAGCTCGCCGACGGCGAGGGCCTCCGAGGGTATGACGCCGTTCACCTCGCCGCGGCGCTCGAGATCGGCGCAACCGTGCTGAGCAGCGCCGACGCCACCTTGTGTGCCGCAGCGGCGCGCTGCGGCCTGCACGTCGCCAACCCTCTCATCGTCTGACCTCGCCCAGCCCGTCGGGATGCGCGCCTGCTGACAAAACCCCAGGGAACGGAATTCGTCAACTGACGGGGCCGCCCGGGCCGGCGTCGATCATCCCGATGATCTCGGCGGTCGAGCGGACATCGCCGAAGCTGCGGTACACGGTGTGCAACGTGGCGTTCAGATCTGCGTCGCGCACTGCGGCGTTGGCGTCGGCCACCATGATCACCCGGTATCCCAGCGTGCCGGCGTCCCGAGCGGTGGACTCGCAGCAGACGTTGGCCACTGTGCCGGTCACCAGGACGGTGCTCACGTCCCGCTCGGCCAGCAGCGCCGGAAGGTCGCAGCGGCCGGGGAAGAAGGCGGAGGCGGCAGTCTTCTCCACCACCAGATCGTCGTCCTGCACGTCGAACGCGACGGACACACGGTCCCGCGGTGAACCGGGGCCACCCGACGCGGCATAGGCCGTGGCGACCGACTCGCCGAAGAACTCGACCTGTGCCGGGTTCGGGGCGGTGGTCGACGGGACGACCCAGGCGACGAGGCCACCTGCGGCGCGGAGGTGGCTCGCGAGCGTGCGGATGTTGGGCACGATGCCACGGGCGTACGGGTTGTCGGCGAGGAAGAAGTCCACCATGTCCACCACCACCAGCGCGGTGGCGGCGGGGTCGAGGTGCTCGTAGGCGTGGCGCCGGCCGCGTCGGGCCTCGTGCCGTTCGTACTCCCTCGGCTCGATGTGCCATGCGTGCATCACGGGTCCAGTCTTGCGCCGCCGCCTTCGTGCGTGGGGACTACGTTCCGGCGCATGGATCTCGCCGACTTCCTTCAGCGCTACACCGACGACGTGTACACGGCCCGCGACCCCGAGGCTGCGGCCCGGTACATCGCCGACCCATGCCTGCGTCACGAGCACGGCCGCCTGGTCACCATGTCGCTGGCCGAGAACGTCGTCCGCGTGCGGGCCTTCCTCGACAGCGCGCCCGCCGCGACGTTCACCACCCGTGTGGTGGTGCAGGACGGTGAGTTCGTCACGGGCTGCTACGACGTGACGATCGGCGAAGGCCCCGACGCGCAGGTGCTCAGCGGCATCGAGGTGTTCAGGGTGGTGGACGGGAAGATCGCCGAGACGTGGAACTCCACGGTGCAACCGGGGGCATGGGGCTGAAGGTCCCGGGTCATCCGTCACATCTTCACCGAAGGGACCTAGGACCCTTTGGAAGATACCCACTGGGGTACTAAGCATGAGGCCCGTGACCGGTCAACCCACGCGTGTTCGTCCCTCCGCGGCCCGGCGAGCCGCCATGCTGCTTCCCGCCCTCGCGGCGGCGGCCACCCTCGCGGTGGCGTGCGGCGGCAGCGACCCGGGGCCCAGCGCGAGCGGCAGCGGGGGCCCTGTGCCGATCGCCACCACCGAGCCGGCAGCGACGCCCACGGGCTCCACGGGCGCCGACATCTACGCCAGCGCCTGCGCCCGTTGCCACGGCGCGAACCTGCAGGGCAAGAAGGACGCTCCGGCTCTGGACCCGGCCCGGATCATGACGCTCGGCGACCAGCGGCTGGAGCAGGCGATCCGCTACGGCAAAGGCCGGATGAAGGGCTTCCCCAACCTCACCGATGCGCAGGTCCAAGCGCTCATGGACTACCTGAAGGACTTCTGATGTTCGAGACGATCGGCGGCCTGCCCGCCCACCCGCTCATGGTCCACATCCCGGTGGTGCTGCTGCCGCTGGCCACGATCGGCATCATCGCGATGACCATCCGCCCCCGGCTGATCCCCCACTTCGGGTGGCTCACGGTGGTGCTGGCCGGCATCGGGTTCGTCGGCACGGTGCTGGCCGCCGGCACCGGTGAGGAGCTGGAGGACAGCTACCGGGCCGCCGGCTACGAGATCTCCGACACCCTGAAGGACCACGGCGAGCTGGGCGAGACGGTTCGCCTGCTGGCGGCGCTCTTCTTCGTGGTGCTCTTGGCGTGGATGCTGTTCATCCGCTGGCGGAACAAGGCGGGCGAGGAAGCCGCCACCGCCAAGGTCCGCAAGCCGAAGCAGATCGCGCTCGTCCTGGCCGTCGTCGCCATCCTCACCGGTGCGGTGGCGACGGTCGCCATGACGCTCACTGCGCACAACGGCGCCAAGAGCGTGTGGGAACAGGACTGACGGGACGTGCGGGCTGAGCTGCCGGCGGGGGCAGCTCAGGACCCGATGAGTGCCGCCGTGCCCGCCGACGGCATTGCCACGGCCGCAGCAGCGGACAGCAGGTAGCGGTCGGGGCGGATCACCACGGCGTCGGCCTCCGCCGCGTCCAGCACCGGGGCCAGCTCCGGGTGCGCCTCGGCGCTCAGCAGGACTGCACCGGCGGCCTGCCACCACTGCGCCCCGTCCGACGCCAGCGCCGCATCCGTCCTCGTGATCAGGGCGAAGCGCGGTCCCACCAGGTCGTCGAGGCGGGTGCCCGCCACGGTCGGCTGGACGGCCTGCTGGCCGCCGCCGTCGCCGCACAGGGCGCCACCGGGGAGAGGCGGGAAGCCCATCTCGCCCGACGTGCCCCGGCCGGCCTCGCGCTCGGCCAGCATGCCGGCATTGCGGCCGGCGGCGACCTCCGGATCCAGCGTGCAGATCACCCGGCCGAGCTCCACGGCCAGGCCGACGATGAACCGCACGCTCGGCTCGCGTTCGGTCTGGTAGGTGTCCAGCAACGCATCGGCGGCACCGTGGCGCAGCACACGCTCCAGCTTCCACGCCAGGTTGGCGGCGTCGCGGATGCCCGAGCACATGCCCTGGCCGAGGAACGGCGGCGTCTGGTGGGCTGCGTCGCCGGCCAGGAACACCCGCCCGCTGCGCCACTGCTCCGCGATCAGCCCGTGGAACGTGTACACGGCCGAGCGCTCCACCGTGGCCGTGCCCGCAGCCAGCCAGGGGCGCAGGAACTCCTCCACCCGCTCCGGCGTGTTCACGTCGTCGGCGGTCTCGCCGGGGAGGAGCATGAACTCGAAGCGGTAGCGGGGCGGGGGCATCGGCACCAGCGTGTGCGGGCGGGCGGGGTCGCACACCTGGAGGGCGATCGGGCTGGGCGGGGCCACCCCGTCGGCCAGCACCAGGTCCACCACCAGCCACGGCTCCTCGAACTGGAGGTCGTCCATCGCCACGCCCAGTTGCTTGCGGATGGGGGAGCGGGCGCCGTCGCATGCCACCACATAGGCCGCGGTGACGCTGCCGCCGCCGGCGAGCGACACCGTGACGGCCTCGCCGTCGTCGGCCACCCCGGTGACCTCCTCGCCCAGCCGCAGCTCGGCACCCAGGCGGCGGGCGCCGGCGCGCATCGCGTCCTCCACACCCGGCTGGTGGAACATCAGCGAACTCGGCCAGCCGGAGCGGGTGCGTTCGGCGGCGCGCATGGACAGCAGCACGTCGCGGTCGGACGACAGGAAGTCCATCCCCACGTTGACGATCAGGCTCGGGGCCAGGTCGTCGGCCACGCCGAGCTCCTGGAAGACCCGCATGATCTCCTGGTCGAAGTGGGCGGCGCGGGGCAGCGGGAACAGCGCCAGGTCCTTGTCGAACGCGGCCACCTTCATGCCGCGCCCGGCCAGCAGGCCGGCCATGGTGACGCCGACCGGCCCGCAGCCGACGACCACGACGTCGTAGTCCGTCGCCGTGCTCATCCCTCCATCGCCCCCCAGCCGGCCTTCAGCACCTCGAGGTCGTTGGGGATGATGAACTCCAGCGGCAGGTTCGGGCCCCACGCGTTCGCGATGTGCTCCGGCCCGAACGTGCTGGCGCCGTGGGTCTCCCACTCCTCGTCGTCGTCGATGACGTCCATGTCGCTGTACAGCTCCACGAACGAGCCCGCCGGGTCGCGCAGGTACCAGTAGTAGTTGGAGCCGAGGAAGTGGCGGCCGAAGCCCCACACCTGGCGCTCCGGGTCGGCCCGCAGCAGCTTGGTGGCGGTGTGGCCCACATGGTCCACGTCGTCGCACTCCCACGAGTAGTGCTGCAGCAGCGGCACCGGGCTCTCCACGAGCGCGACGTTGTGGTGGTCGGTGGAGCAGCGGGTGAAGGCGATGATGCCCTCCATCTGGTCGCTCATCTTGAAGCCGACCACCTGCAGCAGGAAGTCCCGGCTGGCCGCCAGGTTCGGCGAGCCGATGACCATGTGGCCGAGGCGCCGGGGCGGGCGTGGCTGGGCGGTGACGCCGGCGGCGCGGGCGTTGCGCCGCTCCGGCGAGCCCGGGCGGTTGTCGCGCGCCGGGGCCGCCACGGCCGGCTGGTTCCAGCGCTCGGCCACCTGCAGGCGGAACGTCACCTGGGTGTGCGGGTCGGTGAGGTGCAGGACCCCGTCCTGCCAGGCGTGGGTGGCGCCGAGGTCGGTGGCGCGGGCGGCGGCCCCGGCCAGCGTGGCCTCGTCGTCGGCGGCGACGTCCACGTGCAGCAGGCGGCGGAACGGGCCCTCGGCCACGTGCACCTGGGTGCCGCCATCGGTGCCGCCGAAGCCGCCGGCGCCGTCGGCGGTGAGGCCGAGTTCGCCGTAGTAGGCGGCCAGGCCCTCGGGGTCGGGGACGGAGACGGAGAGGCCGAGCAGGCGGTGGAGGCCCATCACCGGCCTGCCACGCAGCGGTTGCGGAGGGTGCCGATGCCCTCGGCCCAGGACTCCACCAGCTCGCCATCTTTGAGGAAGCGGCCGCGGGGGCCGCCCACACCATCGGGGGTGCCGGTGAAGATCAGGTCGCCGGGGGTCAGCGTGCAGATGCCGCTGAGGTAGGACACCAGCTCGGCGACGGGGAAGATCAGGTCGCTGGTGCGGGCGTGCTGCATGCGCTCGCCGGCCACGTCGCACCACAGCTCGATGTCGTCCGGGTCGGCGAAGGCGTCCACGGAGACCAGCGCCGGGCCGATGGGGCCGTAGGTGTCGAAGCTCTTGCCGAGCGAGAACTGGGGCGGCTTGCCGGTGAGCTGGACCACCCGGTCGGAGACGTCCTGCCCGAGCGTGATGCCGGCCACATGGTTCCACGCCTCCGCCTGGGGGATGTGGCGGCCGCCGGTGCCGATGGCGACGACGATCTCGACCTCCCAGTCCACCGCCGCGCCACTGAGGACGATGTCGGCCTGCGGGCCGACGAGGCAGCTCGGGAACTTGGTGAACGTCAGCGGCGCGGGCGGCAACTCCATGTTCGACTCGCCGGCGTGGCTGCGGTAGTTGAGGCCGATGCCGAACACCTTCTCCGGCTTCGGCACGCACGGGCCGAGTGCGGCGGGGTCCACCGCGCCCTCCGGCGGGCGGCCGGCGAGCGTGGCCTGCACGGCGTGGAGCTCGGCGTGGCGGGCCACGGCGGCCATCGGGTCGGCGAGGGTGGCGTCGCCCGTGGCGGCGGCGAGGTCGTGCCAGTGGCCGTCGTGCTCGAGGGCGGCCCGGCCGGCGACATTCAGGAGTCGGAACATGGGTGGCAAATTATCTATAGATTTCTGCAGGCGTCAAGGGGTAACCTTCCGGCCCATGCCACCCTCGTCCACCGTCGTCGCCCGGCCCGCCGGTGCGCCACCCACCCGGGCCGGCTGGGTGGACGGCCTGCTCCGCTCCGCCATCCTCCAGGGCGAGTTCCTGCCGGGGGAGAAGCTGTACGCCGAGCGCCTGGCGGAGCGGTGGGGCGTGTCGCCCACGCCGGTGCGGGAGACGTTCCAGCGCCTCGCCGGCGAGGGGCTGGTCGTCATCGAACCGCAGAAGGGTGCACGGGTCGCGCCGCTCAGTGTGGAGGAGGCGACCGAGGTCTACGAGCTGCGCCTGCTGCTGGACCCGGTGGCGGTGGAGCAGTCGGTCGCCGCCGGCCGGGAGGTGCCGTCCTTCGCGGCGGAGGTCGGCGTCGCGCACGCTGCGCTCGTGGCCCGCCACCGGTCGGCCGCCGAGTACCACGAGGCCCACCGCGTGTTCCACCTCGCCCTGGTGTCGCGGTGCCCGAACGGGCGCCTGGTGCAGCAGGTGGCCCAGCTGATGGCCCACTCGCAGCGGTTCCACGCCGTCGGTGCCGTCGCGTCGAGGGCGGCGGACCCTGCCGGCGAGCACCTGGCGTTGCGCGACGCGGCCGTCGCCGGGGACGGCGCGTTGGCGGCCGAGGTGCTCCGCGCCCACCTGCGCGGCACGCTGGACGCCGTGCGGGCCTCGGCGTGAGCGGGGCCGGCCTCCGGTCCACTCGTTAGCGTGCGGGCCATGGCCCGTTCGTACACCTTCACCGACCCGTACCACCTTGGCGTGGTGGTGTCCCACCTGGAGACGGCGATGGAGGAGATCGGCGTTGCCCACGGGGTGACGTGGGCATCCCTCCAGGACCGCGAGCAGCCATTGTGGACTCCCGGCTCCGGCGGCATCCGCACGCGGCTGCGCTTCACGTACTCCTGCGAAGGCCCCGTGCACATCGAGTTGCTCCAGGGCGAGGCCGGCACGTTCTGGGACGACGCGGTGTGGCACGGCCTGCAGCACACCGGCGTGTGGTGCGACGACGTGCCGGGCGAGACCGAGGCACTGGTGGCCGCGGGGTGGGAGTTGGTGGGTGCTCAGCGCAGCCCGCAGGACGGCTACGGATCGTTCACCTACCTGCGGTCGTCTGGTGGGTTCGTCCTGGAACTCGTCACCGCCGCTGCGCGTCCGCGCTTCGAGCAGTGGTGGGCCGGCGGGGCGCTGTGAGCGTGCCCGGCGCCGCCGCCTACATCGGCACGGTGAGCGCGAGGAACTCGATCAGAAGGTCCAGCGGGTTGGGGTCCGCCTCGGGCACCAGCAGGCCGGCGCCGGGGGTCGCGTCGCTGACGTCCACCTTGCGGTAGGCCGTGTTGGCCTCCACGCCGGGGGCGTCGCACAGGCCCGACTGCACGCGGCCGTCGGTGACGCACCACACGGGGACCGCCGGCGAGGCGGCACCCAGGTCGGCAACCGTGCCGCCGAAGGACTCGCCGAGGTAGCTGCCGGGCGACAGGGTGAACGACCCGTCGCATGCCGCCGGGTGATCACCGTTCCACCAGACGCAGGCATCCACGGCGGCGTCGGCGCCGATGCCGGTCCCGAGCGTGACGATCCGGTCGGCGTCCACGCCGGGCATGCCGGCAGCCTGCTGGAGGATCCCATGGGCATCCGCCAACCACTTGTCCGGCGTCCAGTTGGAGCAGCCGTCCGGGTGCGGCGAGCACCCCTGGAAGGTGGCGATGAACACGTTGTAGGTCGGCTCGGGAGGCATCGCCGGGAACCATCGGCCGTCCTGGAACGGGGTGTGCGAGAAGGTCGGGATCTGGTTGTGGGTGCCCCGGTTCTGCAGCCAGTTGGCCACCTCGAACCAGTCCTCCATGTCGCCCATCTCCCAGTGGAAGAGCACCACCAGCGGCGCCGGGTTGAGCGCCGCGGGGTAGAACAGCCCTTGCAGTTGGGCGCCGTCGGCCGACGCGAACGTGACCTCCACCGGATCCGCCGGGTAGGCGCCCGGCCCCGCCGCGCGTGTGGTGGTGGGCGCCACCGTCGCGGGGGCGGCATCGTCGCCGGAGCATGCGGCGAGCAGGAGCGCAGGCGCGACGAGGAGCGCGGGGAGCAGGCGTGACCGGGCCATGGCGCGAGGCTATGCCGCAGGGACGTGCGCTGCGCGGTCGGTAGGGTGGCCGGGTGCTCGACCCGTCGCAGGCCGCCAAGCTCGCCGCGCTGGAGGCCCACCTGCGCGAGTTGGGTCGCGTCGTGGTGGCGTTCAGCGGCGGCGCGGACTCCGCGTTCCTGGCGGCCGTGGCGCACCGCACGCTCGGCAAGGGGGGCGCACATGCCGTCACGGCGGTGTCGCCGTCGCTCGCCGGCGACGAAGAAGCGGACTGCCGGGCGCTGGCGCAGGAGTGGGGCTTGCGGTGGACTGCGGTGGTCACCCACGAGATGGAGCGCGCCGCGTACCGGGCCAACGACTCGGACCGCTGCTTCCACTGCAAGGCCGAGTTGATGGACGTCGTCGGGCCGCTGGCCGCAGCGGAGGGTGCCGTCGTCGCGCTCGGCGTGAACCTCGACGACCTCGGCGAGCACCGCCCGGGGCAGAAGGCCGCGCAGGAGGCGGGCGGTGTGTTCCCGCTGGTGGTGGCCGAGTTCACCAAGGCGGACGTGCGCGACGTGTCCCGTCACCTCGGGCTGCGCACGTGGGACAAGCCGGCGATGGCCTGCCTGGCCAGCCGCATCCCGTACGGCACGGCGGTCTCGGTGCCCCTGTTGACCACGCTGGATCGCGCCGAAGCCGCGCTGCGCCGCCTGGGGTTCCGCCAGTTGCGGGTGCGTCACTACGACGACACGGCCCGGCTGGAGGTGCCGCTCGAGGACCTGGCTGCGGTGCTGGCCCGGCGTGAGGCCGTGGTGACGGCGGTGAAGGCTCAGGGCTACCGCTACGTCACGCTGGACCTCGAGGGCTTCCGATCCGGCAACCTCAACGGGTAGGCCCTACTGTCGCGGGCCATGAAGCTCTCGACGATGATCAACTACTCCGGCGGGTTCCACGAGGCGGTGGACCGTGTGGTCGCGCTGGAGAAGGCCGGCCTCGACGTGGTGTGGATCCCCGAGGCGTACAGCTTCGACGCCATCAGCCAGGTCGGATACCTGGCGGCCAAGACGGAGACGGTGGAGATCGGCACCGGCATCGTCAATGTCTACAGCCGTACGGCGGCCTGCATGGCCCAGACGGCGGCGGGCTGTGACTACGTCTCCAACGGCCGGTTCATCCTCGGCCTCGGCGCCAGCGGCCCGCAGGTGATCGAGGGCTTCCACGGCGTGCCGTACGAGAAGCCGATGGTCCGCATCAAGGAGTACATCGAGAGCTGCCGGATGATCTGGCGCCGCGAGAAGTTCGAGTACAGCGGGCAGACGGTGCAGGTGCCGCTGCCGGAGGGGCAGGGCACCGGCCTCGGCAAGTCGCTGAAGCTGATCAACCACCCCGTTCGCCAGGAGATCCCCATCTGGTGGGCCAGCCTGATGGGCCTCAGCGTCACCGCCACCGCACAGCTCGCCGACGGCTGGCTGCCGATCTTCTTCGACCCGGAGAAGTTCCACAACGTGTGGGGCGACGAGCTGAAGGCCGGCCTGGCCAAGCGCGACCCGGAGCGTGCCCCGCTGCAGATCAGCGCCGGCGGCATGGTGGCCATCGACGAGAGCCTCACCGGTGAGGCGCGGGACCGCATCCTGGACTTCGGTCGCCCCAACGTGGCCCTGTACGTGGGCGGCATGGGCGCCCGCGACAAGAACTTCTACAACACCATCTGCAAGAAGTACGGCTACGAGAAGGAAGCCATCGAGATCCAGGACCTGTACCTCGACGGCAAGAAGGACGAAGCCGCGGCGGCCGTGCCGAAGCAGATGCTGGAGAACACCAACCTCGTCGGTCCGAAGAGCTACGTGAAGGAGCGCCTGGCCGCCTACAAGGAAGCCGGCGTCACCATCTTGTCCATCACCCCCGTGGGTGGCGACGTGGTGCAGACGGTCGAGACCCTGCGCGAGCTGATCGACTGAGCCGCCCGGCGGGCGTCAGCGCTCCAGCGCCCACAGGCGCACGGGGTCGGTGAAGCCCTTCAGCTGCCGCCGGCCTGCCGGCTCGAACTC
The DNA here is from genome assembly GCA_020637295.1 of Acidimicrobiaceae bacterium. Classification (GTDB taxonomy): domain Bacteria; phylum Actinomycetota; class Acidimicrobiia; order Acidimicrobiales; family Ilumatobacteraceae; genus UBA668. The sequence goes on from JACJWF010000001.1 coordinate 45,963, forward strand.
CAGGTACGGCGCGGCGCGGGTGACGCCCTCGTCCACCAACACTTCGCCGGGCACGGCGATGTCGGCGATGCGCGACGCCAGGTTCACCGTGCTGCCGTAGACGTCGCCGCCGGCCGTCACCACCGGGCCGTGGGCCAGGCCGCCACGGGCGCGCACGCCGCGCTCGTCGGCCCAGGCCAGCAGGCCACGGGCCACTGCACAGGCCTCCTCGGCCGTGATGGTGCTGAACATCACCTCGTCGCCGATCAGCTTGATCAGCCGGCCACCCTGCCCGCTCACCAGATCCAGCGCTGCCGACTCGAAGCCCACCACCAGCTCCAGCAGTTCCTCCGAGGTCGCCGCGGCGGTGCGGGTGGTGAACCCGCTGAGGTCCACGAAGCCGATGGCGAGGCGCACGGACGAGTAGTCCTCGGAGCCGGCCCGCCGTGAATTGCTGGTGGTCGCCTGCAGATGCATGCGGAACAGCGGGCCGAAGATCTGGCTGACGTTGTCCACCAGTTGCACGCCGGCGAGGCTGGCCTTGGCCAGTGTCACCTCGTCCCGTCGCCCCTCCTGCAGGGGAGCCTCCACGTCGCGGAGGAACATCTCCGTGGCCGCCTCGGCCACACGCCGGAACGAGCTGGCCATCACGCGGATGAAGTGCAGCAGTTCATCGCGGCTGAAGAAGGCGTCTGCCGCTGCGAACAGCTCGAACATCTGCACCTCGTGCTCGCAGAACACGGTTGCGGCCGGATCGGCGGAGGGGAATCCCGTCGCCCGGCGGATCTGCTGAACGGTCGCGAGGGGCAGCCCCGTGCGGGCGGCGATGTCGTTGGCGGTGAGCGTCGGTGCCGGTCGCATGGTGCGATCGCTGACGAGGGAGATCAACTGACCGGCGGCGTTGGCGGTCACCATCTCGGCGAGGCTGGCGCCCTGGGAACTGATCCACTCCAGCAGCTCCAGGCGTTCCCCGGCGCAGGAGTCGTTGGGGTCGTACAACCCGGCGGCTCGCCATTGCTCGATCTGCGAGTGCTGGACCTGTGCCATCAGTGTGGGACGGTAGCCGCCCGCCACTACGGTCGCGCCCCATGTCCACCGTGCTCATCACCGGCTGCAGCAGCGGGTTCGGCGAACTCGCTGCGCTCACGTTCCACCGCAACGGCCACCGTGTGTTCGCCACCATGCGTCGTCCGGGGGCGTCGGCCGCGATCAACGAGGTCCCGGAGATCGAGCAGCTGCCGCTGGACGTCACCGTCGACCACTCGGTGCAGGCCGCCGTGGCCGAGGTGATCGAGCGCGCCGGCAGCCTGGACATCGTGGTCAACAACGCCGGCATCGAGGTGTTCGGTGCCGTGCATCTGGCCGCCGACGAGGAGGTGCTGCGCCAGATGGACACCAACGTGCTCGGCGTGGTGCGCATGGCCCGGGCCGTGGTGCCGCACATGGTGGCGCAGGGCGGCGGCGCCTTCGTCACGGTGGGCTCCGTGGCCGGGTTGGTGGGTGCGCCGTACGGGGGCATCTACGCCGCCAGCAAGCATTCCGTCGAGGCCCTGACCGAGGCGATGCACTTCGAGCTGTCGCAACTGGGCATCCGGGTGAGCGTGGTGGAGCCTGGCCAGTTCGCCACCCAGCTGGGTGCGAAGGGGTTCACGGTCGCGGCGATGACGGAGGACACCGCGGAGCACGATCGATGGCAGCGGTTCCGCGCCGCCCAGCGCAGCCTGGTGAACGGCCAGCCGGCCGACCCCCAGCAGGTGGCCGATGTCATCTACCAGGCCGCCACGGAGCGCCCGGGCAAGCTTCGCTGGCCGGTGGGCGCGGACGCCGACCTGATCATCGCCACGAAGTCGTCGATGCCCTTCGAGGACTTCGACACCACCATGCGCGCCGCCCTCGACTGGCACGAGTAGCCGGAGGGTTTCGTGCTCGGAGGTGCGCCCGAAACCCTCCAATGCCTGTCCGACGGGCGCGACGGGCGGTGCGGGGGCTACCGTCCGCCTTCATGAGCAGCAACGGATTCGTCGCCCCCGGCTGGGAAGGCGTTCGCGCCGCGTTCGAGCACAACCTCACCGAGGGCGAGGACGTCGGCGCCGGCGTCGCCGTCTACCACCGTGGGGCCCCCGTGGTGGACCTCACCGGCGGCTGGTTCGACCAGTCCGAGACCCGCCCCTACGACGCCGACACGCTGCAACTCGTGTTCAGCACCACCAAGGGCATCACGGCGATCGCGGCGGCCATCTGCGTGCAGCGCGGCTGGCTGGCTTACGACCGTCCGGTGGCCGAGTACTGGCCGGAGTTCGCCGCGCACGGCAAGGGTGAGGCCACGGTGGCCCAACTGCTCAGCCACCAGTGCGGCCTGTTCAGCGTGCAGGGCGACATCACCATGGCGGAGGCCCTGGATTGGCCGACGATCACCGCCCGCCTGGCCGACACGGCGCCGGAGTGGCCGATCGGCAGCACCCACGGGTACCACGCCCTCACCTACGGCTGGCTGGCCGGCGAGTTGGTGCGCCGCGCCGACCCTGCACACCGCAGCATCGGCCGCTTCGTGCAGGACGAGATCGCCGGCCCGGTGGGTGCCGAGTGCTACCTCGGGCTGCCCGAGCAGCACGAGCCCCGGGTGTCGCCGATGATCGGTGGCCTGGGCGGCGACGCCGTGGAGGACCCCGCGGTGCGCCAGATGATCGAGATGTTCATGGGGCCGGGCACCAACGCCGGCCGGGCGCTGAGCCTGAACGGCGCCTTCGCCGCCGATGGCGAGAACCCGTGGAACACCCGGGCCGTGCACGCCGCCGAGATCCCCGCGGCCAACGCCATCACCAACGCCGGCGCGCTGGCCCGCATCTACGCCGCCACGATGGCCCCGGTGGACGGGGTGCAGCTGCTGGACGACGAGGTCCGTGAGGTCGCCCGCCGCACCGTCACCCCGGAGAACGAGCCCGACGCCTGCCTCATCGTGCCCACCGCCTTCGGCATGGGCTTCATGACGCCCAGCATGTTCATGCCCTTCGCCGGCCCAGGGTGCTACGGGCACCCGGGCGCCGGTGGCTCGGTGGCGTTCGCCCAACCCGAACGCGGCCTGGCCCTCGGCTACGTGATGAACAAGATGGCCGGCAACCTGGCCAACGACGTGCGGGCGATGGCGCTGATCGAGGCCGCCACCGCGGCCGCCGACGCTGCCTGACCAGGTTCAGGCGCTGGGTACAGCGCCGGGGAAGTGGGTCTCGACCACCTCGGGGTAGCTGCGGACGTAGTAGTTCCACATCTGCTCGCCGAACACCGGCGCGCTGGTGGAGTCGATGCCCTCGGCGCCGTCGAGCAGTTCGTGGCGCGTGGCCATGAACCCGGCAGCGCGATGGCGCGGGCTGGCGGCGACGGCGTCGGCGAACCGGGCCGGCAGCGGCAGCGCGTGCAGCGGGGTGCGCAGGTCCGGCCCGTGGAAGTAGGCGCTGGAGAAGCGCTCCTCAGTGGCGATGACCCGATGGGTGGCGGCGACGAAGTAGTTGGCCGTCAACGCCTGCAGCATCTCTCCCACGTTGATGATGAACGCGCCTGCGGGCGGGTCCACGTCGATCCACTCGCCGTCGGGGCCCTGGGCCTGCAGCCCACCCACGCCGTGCTGCAGCAGCACGGTGAGGAACCCGGCGTCGTGGTGGGCGTTGACCCCGGCCTCGCCGGGCGGTGTGGTGGGGTAGTGGATCAGCTTCACCAGGCTGAACGGCCGCTCGCCGAAGAGGTTGCGGAGGTGATGGCGGTCCAGCCCGAGGCCCAGCGACATCGCTTCCATCAGCGTCCACGCCACCCGCCCTGTCTCGGCGAAGAACTGCTCCACCGCAGCGCGGAAGCCGGGCAGCACCTCGTCGGGCAGCCAGGGGTTGGGGCCGTCGAGGCGGAGGTACGGCGGCTCCGCCTCCGGACCGTACGGCGGGTGCTCCGTGCACAGGTCCAGTTGCTCGCGGTGGTCCACCCGGTTGTTGGTGAGCTCGGCACCGACGGCCTCCCACCCGCGGAAGTGGGGCGACCGCCGCTTGTCGATCCCCGCCTTCACCGCGTCGGGCAGGGCGAAGAACTGCTCCAGCAGGCCGAAGTAGTGCTCCACGAAGTCGGCCGGCACCCCGTGGTCCACCACGTACAGGAAGCCGATGTCGTGGCATGCCCGGCACAGCGCCTGCGCGGCCGGCACAGGGTCGTCGGCGGCGAGAAAGTCGGCAATGGAGAACGTGGGGATCGTCGTCACGGCTGCGACGTTAGGGAACGACTCGGAGCGCGGAGCAACTCGATTGGTGATGTGACGCGCGGCACCGGCTACGGTGTCGGGAACTCAAGCACGGAGGGGGGAAGACTCGGCGTGAGTTTGCTCGACGTAGACGACGTGACGGTGCGCTTCGGCGGCATCGTCGCGCTCGACGGACTCTCGTTCTCGATCGAGGAGGGCCACATCTGCGGCCTCATCGGTCCGAACGGGGCCGGCAAGACGACGATGTTCAACGTCGTCAGCCGCATCTACCAGCCGACCTCCGGGTCGGTCCGGTTCCGTGGCAAGGAACTGCTGGAGGTCCCGGCCCACGGGATCGCCAAGCTGGGCATCGCCCGCACGTTCCAGAACCTGGCCCTGTTCCCCACGATGTCGCTGCTGGACAATGTGATGGTCGGCGCGCACAGCCAGGGCAAGATCGGTTTCGGCCGGGCAGTGTTCCGTGTCGGCGCCCACAAGGAGAACGTGGCCACCCGCAACTTCGCCGGCGACCTGCTGCACGAGCTCGGCCTGGGCACGTGGGCGTTCCGCCCCGCCATGGGTCTGCCGTTCGGCACCCTGAAGCGCCTGGAGATCGCCCGTGCCTTGGCCGCCCGCCCCAGCTTCCTGCTGATGGACGAGCCGGCCAGCGGCCTCACCCACGGCGAGGTCGACGAACTGGCCGAGACGATCGTGAAGATCCGTGACCAGTTCGACCTCACGGTGCTGCTGGTGGAGCACCACATGAGCATGGTGATGGGCATCAGCGACCGGGTGGTCGCCATGGAGTTCGGTCGCAAGATCGCCGACGGCACGCCGGACGAAGTGCAGCGCGACGAAGCCGTCATCGCCGCCTACCTGGGGTCGTCATGAGCATGCTGAAGATCGAAGGCCTCACCGCCGGCTACGGCCCCGTGTCCGTCCTGCACGGGCTGGACCTCGAGGTGGGCGAAGGCGAGCTCGTGGTCATGCTCGGCGCCAACGGGGCCGGCAAGACCACCACTATGCGAGCCATCTCCGGGCTCATCGGCCGCCAGGGCACGATCGAGATGGAGGGCGTGAACATCACCAAGTGGAGCCCTGACCACATCGTCCGGGCCGGGATCGCCCAGGTGCCGCAGGGCCGCGGCACGTTCCCCGAACTGTCGGTGGAGGACAACCTGCTCGCCGGTGCGTACGTGCGCCACAAGGGTGAAGGCGTCCGCGACGACATGGAGCGCTGGTTCGACGTGTTCCCCCGCCTCGCCGAGCGTCGCGCCCAGAAGGCCGGCAGCCTCAGCGGCGGCGAGCAGCAGATGCTGGCCATCGCCCGGGCCCTGATGAGCCGGCCGAAGCTGCTGCTGTGCGACGAGCCCAGCCTGGGCCTGGCCCCGCTCATCACCCAGGAGTTGTTCGACGTCCTGGGGCGGCTGAACACCGAAGAAGGCCTGTCCGTGCTGCTCGTGGAGCAGAACGCGAACCTGGCCATGCACATCGCCAGCCGGGTCTACCTGCTGGAGACCGGCCGGATCGTCGCCAGTGGCACCTCTGCGGAGCTCAGCGCCGACGACTCCATTCGCAAGGCATACCTGGGGTTCTAGATGGATCTGTTCCTGCAACGAGTCATCGACGGCATCAGCCAGGGCAGCGTGTACGCGCTCATCGCCCTCGGCCTGGTGATCATCTACCGGGGCACCGGCCACCTGAACTTCGCTCAGGGCGAGATGGCCCTGTTCTCCACCTACTGCGTCTACCAGTTCGGCGAGTGGGGCGTCCCGGTGTGGATCGCACTCGTGCTGGGCATGGGCGTGGGGTTCGTGCTCGGCTCGATCACCGAGGTGACGTTGGTGCGCCCGATCAGCAAGAAGTCGCCGTTCGCGGTGTTCATCGTGACGCTCGGCCTGTTCCGGTTCCTCAACTGGTTGGACGGCGCCATCTGGGGCAACCAGCAGCTGCCCACCACTGCCGTGGGCAGCAAGCAGGGCCGGTTCCCCAGCCTGTTCCCCCGTGAGCCGGAGGATCATTTCAAGATCCTCGGGGCGACCATCCGGTGGGAGCGTGTGGGCATCCTCGCCTTGGTGCTGGGCATCAGCCTGCTCCTCTACCTGCTGTTCAACTTCACCAAGTTCGGCCTGGCGATGCGGGCGGTGGCCAGCAACGCCGAGAGTGCCAAGCTCACTGGCATCCGCACCCACATCGTGCTGATGGTCAGCTGGGGCCTGGCGGCAGCGATCGGTGCCATCGGCGGTGTGGTGATGGGCGGCCTCAACGGCACCGTCAACCTCGGCCTGATGTTCGGCATCTTCATCTACGGCTCGGCGGCGGCCACCCTCGGTGGCTTCGACTCGCCGGTCGGCGCCGTGGTCGGCGGGATGATCATCGGCCTGGTGGAGAACCTGGCATCCGGCTACATCGACTGGGTGGGCCAGGAGCTCAAGCTGGGCGTCGCACTCCTGGTGATCGTCGGCGTGCTGCTGGTGAAACCGTCCGGCCTGTTCGGCACCCCGAAGGTGGAACGCGTATGAAGTCGCTCGTCACGATCCGCGAGGGCAGTGCCGCCCACTGGGCGATCCGCATCGTCACGGCAGTCCTCCTGGTGGCCATCCTGCTGTGGGTGCCCACCAAGGGCAGCGCCAGCCTGATCACCACCTCCATCGAGGCGATGACCCTGATGTCGGCGGCCATGGCGCTCAACCTGGTGCTCGGTTACACCGGGCAGATCTCCATCGGCCACAGCGCGTTCCTCGGCATCGGTGCCTACACCACCGGCATCATGGTGTCCCGCTGGGGCTTCAGCCCGTGGGTCACCTTCCCTGTCGCATTCGGCGTGGCGTTCTTCGTCGGCGTGCTGGTGTCCTTCCCGGCGGCCCGGATCAAGGGGGTCTACCTGGCGCTGGTGACGCTGGCGTTGGGCTTGGTGTTCCCCCAGATGCTCACGTGGAAGCGGTTCTCCTGGCTCACCGGCGGTGGCTCCGGCCTGCCGCTGTCCTGCCCGGCCACCAGCGCCACCCGGACCTGTGCCGGTGTGGCCAAGACCACCACCGGGTTCGACATCGGGCCTGCCCAGAAGGGTCAGCTGCAGACGTTCAAGATCTTCGGTCACGACTTCTTCGGCGACCTGCGCCGTCTCGACAACAAGAGCGCCTTCTGGTACTGGATCGCCCTCTCCGTCGTGGTCGTCATCTACCTCGCCTGCCGCGGCGTGGTGAAGAGCCGGGTCGGCCGCTCGCTGATCGCCATCCGCGACAACGAGACCGCTGCCGCCGTCATGGGCGTCAACCTGGTGCGCACCAAGGCGTTCGTGTTCGGGTTGTCGGCCGGCCTGTGCGCCCTTCCGGGCTGCGTGGTTGCCATCAAGACCGGCGGCGTCAGCCCGGAGGGCATCCTCAGCCTCACGGTGCTCGGTGCCATCACCTTCCTCATCGCCATGGTCATCGGCGGCGCCGGCTCCCTGTGGGGGCCGATCCTGGGGTCCACGCTCTACGTCTTCGTCACGGACAAGACAGGGTCGTGGGCCGACGATGACAAGATCCCCGGCCTCATCCGCCCGCTCTTCGGCTGGTCGAAGATCTCGCCGGCCGATGGCATCTTCGCACTGTTGCTGATCATCCTCATGTTCGTGGCCCCGAGAGGGATCGCGGGACTGTGGAAGCAGTACAGTCCACTTGTCGTTCGTGTCCTGCCCCGGCCCGCCGGGACAGGCGGAACGCCAGAGCCGCTGGCAACCGTCAGCGCAACCGAAACCACCAACGAGGGGGAGCCTCAATGAAGCGTCGTAACCGGGTGATTGGGGCGTTCATCGCCGCCAGCGCCCTCTTCGCCGCCGCGTGCAGCGACGACAGCTCGTCGTCCGACACCACGTCGGCCTCGACCGAAGCACCGGGTACCACCGGGGCCACCGACAGCAGCGAGCCGATGACCACGGACTCGATGCCGATGACCACGGACTCGATGCCGATGGACGACATGTGGATGGTCGACACCGACCTCTGCGTGGATCCGGGCGCAGCGAACGCCCCCATCCAGGGCACCATCAATGTCGCGTCGGTCATGCCGCTCACCGGCGGTGCAGCGGCGGCGGCGTTCGAGCCGGTGGCCCGTGGCATGCAGGCCTACATCGACTACGCCAACGAGAACGGCCTGCTGGGCGACCTGCAGATCGAGCTGACGATCGAGGACGACCAGTACAACGCCGAGCTGACGCCCGGCGCGGTCGCTGCCCGCCTCGACGACGGCGCCGACATCTTCTCGGGCATCATCGGTTCGGCCAACAACGCCGCCGTGCGCGACACCCTGAACCAGAACTGCATCCCGCAGCTCAACAACCTCACCGGTTCGCCGTTGTGGGGCGACGTGGCCAACTACCCGTGGACCACGGGCCAGCTGGTGCCGTACACCATCGAGTCGAAGGTCTACGCCGCGAACATCCGCGAGCAGCACCCTGACGGCGCGAAGGTCGCCCTGTTCAACGTGAACAACGAGTTCGGCCAGGTGCACGTGGACGCGTTCAACGAGATCGCCGACGAGTTCGGCATCGAGATCGTCGGCCAGGAGACCATCGAGGCCACCGACCAGGCTCCGCCCACCGCCCAGATCACCAACATCGCCGCACTCGCGCCCGACGCGATCATGGCGGTGCCGCTGGGCGCCCAGTGCATCGGCTTCCTCACCGAGGTGGCCAACGCCAAGGCGGCGAACCCGGGCTGGGACCCGCAGGTCTACATCACCAACACCTGCGCCAGCAGCCTGATCCTCGGCGCCTCCGGCGCTGCGGCTGACGGCCTCTACACCTCCGGCAACGGCATCGACGTGGTCAACCCGGCCAACGCCGACATCCCCGAGGTCGCCGAGTACCTGGCGTACATGGACTCCAAGGGCCTCAGCGACATCGCCGCCACGGCTGCCGCCGGCTGGACCACCGGTGAGATCACCGTTGCCATCCTGAAGCAGGCCATGGAGAGCCCCGAGGGCCTCACCCGCGCCAGCATCATCAACGCCGCCCGCAACTTCGACTTCCATGCGTCGCTGCTGCTGCCCGGCATCAACTACAAGCTGAGCGGCGAGACCGACGTGTACCTGGCGGAGAGCCTGATCGTGCGCCAGTACGACGCCGACACGGCGACGTTCACCGACATCGGCGACGTGGTCACCGAGTTCGAGAGCTGATCCCTCCGGATCATCCGAACGCCTGATGCGGCCCGCCCTCCGGGGCGGGCCGCTTCGCGTTCTGGCGGTACTGTCGGCCCATGGGGATCTCGCTCGACGACCTGTCCACCATCCGCTACGAGATCGTCGATCCGGGGGACGGCGGCATCGCCGTGGTCACGCTGGCCCGGCCCGAGGCCCGCAACGCGCAGAACAAGCGGATGACCTACGAGCTGAACGCGGCGTTCGACGACGCCTGCCGCCGCAGTGACGTGAAGGTCATCGTCCTCCAGGCCGACGGACCGCATTTCTGCAGCGGCCACGACCTTCGCGACCAGGAGGGGTTCCGGGACTTCCCGCTGGTGACCCCGAACGGCGGGTTCTCCGCCGAGGGCCAGGAAGGGCACTTCGCCTGGGAGGACGAGCTGTACTTCCAGATGTGCTGGCGGTGGCGCAACCTGCCCAAGCCCCTGCTGGCGGCCGCGCAGGGCAAGACCATCGCCGGCGGCCTGATGCTGCTGTGGGTGGCCGACGTGATCTTCGCCGCCGAGGACGCGCTGTTCAGCGACCCGGTCGTCGGGATGGGGGTGAACGGGGTGGAGTACTTCGCCCACCCGTGGGAGTTCGGGGCGCGCAAGGCCAAGGAGTACCTGTTCACCGGCGACTGGGTGACGGCGCCGGAGGCCCAGCGCCTGGGCATGGTGAACCATGTGGTGCCGGCGCCGGAGCTGCGCACGGCCACGATGGACATGGCCCGGCGGATCGCCACCCGGCCGTCGTTCGCGTTGCGGTTGGCCAAGGAGAGCGTCAACCAGACGCTGGAGGCGCAGGGGCAGCTCACCGCGCTGAAGGCGGCGTTCTCACTCCAGCATCTGGCGCACGCCCACAACCGGGTGCGCTTCGGGATCCCGGTGGACCCGGGCGGGTTGACGTGAGCGTCAGCCCTTCGGGGCGACGCCGACCACCTCGTAGTAGTCCTTGTCCTTGATCTCCAGATCGAAGACGTAGGTGACGCCATCGCTGCCCAGCGCAGTGCACTGGAACTTGGAGCCGACATCGGTGCTCGGCGGCTCGGTGCATGCAGCGTTGGTGAACGTCAGGCCGACGGCATTCTCGACGGTGTCGCTCATGATGAACGCCTGGGCGTTCTCCTTGTAGTCCGTCTCGTCGTTGCTGCAGGCAGCGAGCAGCATGGTGAGGCCGAACGTGGCTGCGATCAGGGCACGGGTCTTCACGGGGGGTTCCTCCGGGTCGTGGTCGTTCGGCGGACTCTAGCAAGCGGGCTCAAGCGCGTCGGGCTCCATCACGCGCCGCGAGCGCTGCCACCCGTCCACGGTGAGGACGGCGAGGGCCAGCCAGACCAGCGCGAAGCCGGCCATGCGCGACGGCGGCAACGATTCGTCGTACATCAGCCACCCGATGAAGAAGTTCATCGACGGCACCAGGTACTGCATGGGGCCAAGCGTGGTCAGCGGCACCCGCTGCGCAGCGAAGGCGAACAGGGTCAGCGGCGTCACGGTGACCAGACCGGTGAGGGCTGCGAGCCCGAGTTCCATGTGCGACGCCGTGTGCGGGATGCTGCCGGGCCGGCTGCCCAGCCAGATGGCCACGGTGACTGCGATCGGCAACAGCAGGAACACCTCGGCAGCCATGCTCTCCGCCGGGCTGAGCGGCACGTGCTTCTTGAGGTAGCCGTACCAGACCCAGCTGACGGTGAGCAGGATGGCGATCCATGGCAGGGTGCCGTTGGCGATGGTGAGCACCACCACGGCTGCCGCAGCGAAGCCCAGCGACAGCTTCTGCGCCGGGCGCAGCGATTCGTGGAGGATCAGCACACCCACCAGCACGGTGCCGATCGGGGCGGTGAAGTAGCCGAGGGCCGTCTCCAGCACATGGCCGTGCACCACCGCGTAGACGTACGTGGTCCAGTTGACGGTGAGGAAGAACGCGGCGGCGGCCACCCGGCCCAGCAGGCGGGGGTCGCGGCGGATGGCGATGACCCGCTTCCAGCGCCGGGTGACCGTGAGCACGATGGCCATCAGCACCGAGGCGGCGCAGACCCGCCAGCCGATCAGTTCGAAGGCATCAAACTCGTGCAGTTGCTTCCAGTAGATCGTGAGCAGACCCCAGACGGTGTACGCGGAGAGGCCGGCGATGATGCCGGCGCGGTGGTCGGGGTGCTCGGGTGTCGACACGCGGCGGCTCAGTCGGCGATCAGGTCGAGCACCAGCCCATGCAGGTCGGCGGCGCGGCGGAACTCCACGCGCGGGTCCTGGTGGAGGGTGTCGTGGAGGAACGAGAAGCTGATGCCGCTGGCGGGGTCCGCCCAGCACAGCTGCCCGCCGGCGCCGGCGTGGCCGAACGCCTGGGGCGCGGCCGGCAGCCAGCGGTGGAGGTGGTAGCCGTCGGAGCCGGCCACGTAACCGGCGACGGTGCGGTTGGCGGGCACCTTGTCGGTGACGTTGATCGAACCGTTGCGGACGGTGCCGACGGCATCCGCCAGCCAATCGTCCGGCAGCGCGGCGCCGTGGTTGTGGAGGAAGTGCTGGTAGATGGCGGCGACACCGGCGGCGGTGGCAATCCCCCCGCCGGCCGGGATGGCGGCGGCCTGGGCGCGGCTGTCGTTCATCGACAGCAGGGCCTCGGGGGTGACGCTGGCCGTCGGCACGAGGTCCTCCCGGCCGAACGTGGCGACGAGCGCGGCGACGTCGTCCGGGTAGCTACCGATGGAGCGCACCGTCGTCGGGGCGCCGGCCTCCACCGCCGCCGGCCCCAGGACCGGGGCGGTGTCGGCGGGTGCCACCACCCGCTCGTGCACGACGTCCACGTATGGGCGGCCGGTCATCGTCTCGATCAACTCGGCGATGACCCAGTGCGCGCTGATCGGGTGGTATTCGGTACGCGTGCCGGGCCGCCAGTCCAGCGTCCACTCGGCGAACGCGGCGCGGCGGCCCTCGCTGGTGCCCCAGCGGGCCGGGCTGATGAGCGCCTGCGGGAAGCCGCCCTGCATCGTGAGCAGTTGGAGGACGGTGACCTCGTCCTTGCCGTGGTGGCCGAACTCGGGGATGTACCGGGCCACCGGGGCGGTGAGCTCCACCGTGCCGTCCGCCAGGTGGGGGAGGAGCGCCATGGCCGTGAGGGCCTTCGTGGCGGAGAAGATGACGAAGCGGCTCGCCTCGGTGGCTGCGCCGAAGGCGGCGAACTCGGCGACCCCTCCGTCGAGCCCGATGGCGACCTGCGCCGCGGTGACCAACCCGTCGTCGACCTCCTGCTGGATCCGCTGGTGCAGGGCCTGGAGTCCGGTGGGGCTGAGCGAGGTCATGGTCCCTACAGTACGGCCATGACCGACGTGCGAGTTGATCGGATCGGCGAGGTCGACGTCCTCACCATCGACCGTCCCGAGGTGCGCAATGCGCTGCGGTACCGCAGCTACGACGAGCTGGAGACGGCCGTCCGCACGTCCACCGCAAGGTGCATCGTCATCACCGGCGCGGACCCGGCGTTCTGCTCCGGCGACGACGTACGCGAGGTGATGGGCGGCGGCGCCGAGGGCGCGGCCCCGGTGGCCGTCAAACCGCGCCTCACCCCGGCGGCGGACGCGCTGCTGCACACCGACATCCCCGTCATCGCCGCGGTCAACGGCGCAGCCGTCGGCTGGGGCATGGAGCTGGCGCTGATGGCGGACATCCGCGTGGCGTCGGAGAAGGCCAAGTTCGGCGAGCTGTTCGTGCTGCGCGGCCTGTGCAGCGACGTCGCCGGCCTCGGGCGCCTGGCCTCGCTGGTCGGCCGCGAGCGCGCCGCGGAGCTGCTCTACACCGGCGACGTCATCACTGCCGCGGCGGCAGGCGAGATGGGCATGGTGTCGCGGGTGGTGCCCCACGAGGAGCTCATGCCGACGGCCATGGAGCTGGCCGCGAAGATCGCCGCCCGCCCTCCGCTGGCGGTGCAGCGGTTGAAGGCCGGCCTGCGGACGGCGCTGGACCCGAACTGGACCGACCTCGGCGAGTGGGTGTCGCGCAGCCTGGGGGAGCTGTTCCGCACCGCCGACCACCGGGAGGGCGTGGCCGCCTTCCTCGAGCGCCGCGAACCGAAGTTCACCGGCCAGTGAGCATCCGCCATCTGAAGATCGAGTGCACCGGTGCGAACGAGGTGCGCCTGGTGGCCGATGCCTACGGCGACCCGGCCCACCCGCCGGTCCTGCTGCTGCACGGTGGCGGCCAGACCCGCCACTCGTGGGGCGGCACCGCCTCGGCGCTGGCCAGGGCCGGCTTCTACGCCGTCAGCGCCGACCTGCGCGGCCACGGCGAGAGCGACTGGGACCCGACGGGCGACTACTCGATGGCGGTGATGCGTCACGACATGGAGCGCTGGTGCGACCTCCTGGCCGCGGCGGGCAACGGCCGCCCGGCGGTGGTCGGCGCGTCGATGGGCGGGATCACCGGCTTCTGGACCGAGGGCGCCCGGGTGGAGGAGGGGCTGCCGCCGTGCGGTCGCGCACTCGTGCTGGTGGACATCGCCCATCGCTCCGAGGCGCAGGGCATCGCCCGGATCATCGACTTCATGACCGGTCGCCCGGAAGGGTTCGGCTCCCTGGACGAAGTGGCCGACGCCGTCGCCGAGTACCTGCCGCACCGGCCCCGCCCGACGAACCTCGACGGGTTGGCCCGCAACCTGCGGACGGGGGCGGACGGCCGCCTCTACTGGCACTGGGACCCTGCGTTCATGAGCGAGGATCGGCGCCCGCGGACCAGCACGCACGTGGACATCTTCGTGGAGCACGCCCGCCGCCTGACCTTGCCAGTGCTGCTGGTCCGTGGCCGGATGAGCGACGTGGTCAGCGAGGAGGCTGCGAGGGAGTTCCTCGAACTGGTGCCCCACGCCGAATACGTGGACGTGCAGGACGCCCACCACATGGTCGCCGGTGACCGCAACGACGCCTTCACCGCCCCGGTCGTCGAGTTCCTCCGGCGGGTGTGAGGTGGACGTCCGCATCGCACCGGATGCAGCAACCGCTGCCCAGGTCGCGGCCGGGTTCATCGCCCGGGTGCTGCGGGCCGCGGTCTCCCGGCGGGGCACGGCGACGCTCGCCCTCAGCGGCGGCCGGACGCCGGCGGCGATGGTGGACGACCTGGCGGGCAGTGGCGTCGACTGGCGCCGGGTCGGCGTGTGGCAGGTGGACGAGCGCGTCGCCCCGGACGGCGACCCCGCCCGCAACGCCGGCCTGCTGGCACCGCTGGCCGCGGCCGGGGCACGGCTGCACCTCATGCCGGTGACGGCGGGCGACGGGGCGGGCGCGCGGCGCCGGTACGCGGCCTCCCTGCCGGCGCAGTTGGACCTCGTGCACCTCGGCCTCGGCGACGACGGGCACACGGCCAGCTGGCCGCCGGGCACGGACGTCGCCGAGCAGCCGGGGCTCGTCGCCTGGTGCCCCGAGTACGCCGGGCGCGAACGGCTGACGCTCACCGCCGCGGCGGTGAACGCCGCCCGCCGGCGGCTGGTGCTGGCCACCGGCCCGGCGAAGGCGGCCCCGCTGGAAGGTTGGTTGCTGGGCGACCCGGCGCTGCCGGTCCAGCACGTTCGCCGCGCCGGCACGGTCGTCGTGGTGGATGCCGCCGCCGCGGCCCGCCTGCCCGGCGTCGCTGGGTAGGGTCGGCCGTCATGGACATCACGGTCACCCCCGAGTGGTCCCACCTGCAGGCCACTCCTCGCCCGCCGCACCTGCGGGCCCTGTTCGCCACCGACCCGGGCCGGGCACAGCGCTACCTCACCCAGGCCGCCGACCTGCGCGTCGACTGGTCGAAGCATCTCGTCGACGACCGGGTGGTGGCCGCCCTGCTGGCCGTGGCCGCCGCAGCCGGTGTGGAGGAACGGCGCGACGCCATGTTCGCCGGCTCGCGCATCAACACCACGGAGGAGCGCGCGGTCCTGCACACCGCGCTGCGCGCCCCCGCCTCGGCCCGTGTCGAGGTGGACGGCCACGACGTGGTGCCGGACGTCCACGCCGTCCTCGACCGGATGGCCGCCTTCGCCCGCCGGGTCCGCGACGGCGAGTGGCTGGGTGCCACCGGTCGCCCGATCGAGCACGTCGTCAACATCGGCATCGGTGGCAGCGACCTCGGCCCGGCGATGGCGGCGCTGGCGCTGGACGCGTTCGGCCACCCACGGCTGCACTGCCACTTCGTCTCCAACGTGGACGGGGCGGACATCCACCAGAACCTGGAGGCGCTGGATCCGGCGACCACGCTGGTGGTCGTCAGCTCGAAGACGTTCACCACGATCGAGACCATCACCAACGCCACCGAAGCCCGCCACTGGCTGACGGCTGCGCTGGGTGACGGCGCGGTGGCGCAGCACTTCGTCGCCGTCAGCACCAACGCCGAGCAGGTGGCGGCATTCGGCATCGACACGGCCAACATGTTCGGCTTCTGGGACTGGGTGGGCGGCCGGTACAGCGTGGACTCCGCCATCGGCCTGTCGCTGATGCTGCTGATCGGCCCCGACGGCTTCCACGACTTCCTCGCCGGCTTCCACGCGATGGACACCCACTTCCGCACCGCACCGCTGGCGGAGAACGCGCCGGTCCTGCAGGGGATGCTCGGCGTCTGGTACCACAACGTGCTCGGGGCGCAGACGAAGGCCGTGCTGCCCTACGCCCACGAGCTGCGCCGCTTCCCCGCCTACCTCCAGCAGCTGGACATGGAGAGCAACGGCAAGGGGGTGCGGCTGGACGGCGAGGTGGTGGCCACGTCCACCGGGCCGGTGGTGTGGGGCGAGCCGGGCACCAACGGGCAGCACGCCTTCTACCAGTTGCTCCACCAGGGCACCCGGCTGGTGCCGGTGGACTTCGTCGGGTTCGCCCGGCCCAACCACCCGCTTTTGGCCCAGCACGACCTGCTGATGGCCAACCTCTTCGCCCAGGGCGAGGCGCTGGCGTTCGGCAAGACGCTGGAGGAGGTCGTGGCCGAGGGCGTGCCCGCGCACCAGCAGGCGCACCGGGTGTTCCCCGGCAACCGGCCGAGCACCACCATCCTGGCCCCGCAGCTGACGCCGTCCGTGCTCGGTCAGCTGATCGCGCTGTACGAGCACACGGTGTTCGTGCAGGGCGTGGTGTGGGGCGTCAACAGCTTCGACCAGTGGGGTGTGGAGCTGGGCAAGGCGCTGGCCAACAAAATCACCCCGGAGCTGACGTCCACCGCGGCGCCGGCCCACGACGCCTCCACGTCCGCCCTCATCGGTTGGTACCGCGCCCACCGCGCGCCGGGCTGAGAGTCAGGGGACGCGGGCGAGGACGGCCTTCAGGTAGGCGCCTTCGGGGAAGGTGACCGGGTGGTCCACTGCGTGGGCCGTGCGGCGGAACTCGGTGAGCGGGCGGGCGGCCCGTGCCGCGGCACGCGCCACCTCGGCGTGGAACTGCTCGGCGGTGACCCTGCTGCTGCACGAGCACTGGAGGAGGAGGCCGCCGGGGCGGACCACCCGCACGGCCAGCTCCGTCAGCCGGCCGTAGGCGGCGAGAGCCCGGGCGACGTGCTGCTGGCGCTGGGCGAACGACGGCGGGTCCACCACCACGAGGTCGAACCGCCGGCCGTTGCGGCCCAGGCGTTCCAACTCCTCGAACGCATCCGCCACGACCGGCGTGAAGCGGCAGGCCGCGACCTCCGGCCGCGCCGAGTTGTGGGCCAGGTTGCGGCCGGCGACCGCGAGCGTCGGCTCGCTGAGGTCGACCGCGACCACCTCCGTCGCTCCGCCGGCGGCGGCGTGCACCGTGAACCCGCCGGTGCTGGCGAAGACGTCCAGCACCCGGGCACCGGCCGCCATGCTCCCGGCCAGGACCCGGTTGTCGCGCTGGTCGAGGAAGTGGCCGGTCTTCTGCCCGTGCACCACATCTGCCTCGAACCACAGGCCGCGCTCCTGGAACAGCACCGGCCCGTCCGGTGGCGTGCCGACCAGCGCATCGCCTTCCTCCAGCCCGTGCAGTGCCGCGGGGTCCAGCTGGCGGGCCAGGCGCAGGACCACGGCGGCCGGGTGGAGGGCCGCCTCCACCGCCGGCAGCAGGTCCGCCAGATGGGGAACCCACGCGGCCGAGTACAGCTTCATCACCAGGGTGCGGTCGTAGGCATCCAGCACCAGGCCGGGGAAGCCGTCGTTCTCCCCGTTGAGCACCCGGTATCCCGTGGTGTCGCCGGTGGCGAGCAAAGGCCGGCGCACGGCACGGGCCGCGGCGATCCGGGACGCCCAGAAGGCGGCGTCCACCGTGACCGGCTTGCCGTGGTGCAGCACCTTGAGGCGGATCGGGCTGGCAGGGTCCCACAACCCGATGGCCGCGAAGGCCCGGTCCGGCCCGAAGACGACGGCCAGGTCGCCGGGGGCGCCGTCTCGCGACACGGAGGTGATGGACTCGGCGAAGACCCACGGGTGGCCGCCACGGACCCGGCGGAGTGCATCCGGCGTCAGGCGCACGGCCAACCGGGTCGCCGCCGGGCGGGGGAGTGGGGGGAGCGCGGCCATCCCGGCAGGGTACGGCACTGGGGGTGATGTCCGGCGGCTCGCCGTGAATCCGGCAGACTCATCGCCATGACGACTTCCCCCGAGATGCACGGCGCCACCGAAATCCAGCGTGTCGGTGTGGTGGGTGCCGGGCTGATGGGCTCCGGCATCGCCGAGGTGTGTGCCCGCGCCGGCCTGGACGTGATGGTCCGCGAGGTGGATGCCGAGGCCTGCGAGCGGGGCCGCAGCCGCATCGTCACCAGCCTGGACCGGGGCATCCGTGCCGGCAAGCTGACCGAGGAGGAGCGGGACGGGGCGCTGGCCCGCCTGGGGTTCACCACCGACATCGCCGACCTGGGCGACCGCCAGCTGGTCGTGGAGGCCGTGGTGGAGGACGAAACGCTGAAGACGGAGGTCTTCCGCAACCTCGACCGGGTGGTCACCGACCCGGAGGCCATCCTGGCCAGCAACACCAGCTCGATCCCGATCATGAAGCTCGGTATCGCCACGGGCCGGCCGGAGCAGGTCATTGGCATCCACTTCTTCAACCCGGTGCCGGTGCTGCGACTGGTGGAGCTGGTCACGTCCCTCCTCACCTCGGACACCACCACCGAGCGCGCCCAGGCCTTCGCCACCGACGTGCTGACCAAGCGGGTCATCCGCAGCCAGGACCGCGCCGGCTTCATCGTCAATGCCCTGCTGATCCCCTACCTGCTGTCGGCCATCCGGATGATGGAGAGCGGCTTCGCCACGGCGGAGGACATCGACAGCGGCATGGTCGAGGGCTGCAACCACCCGATGGGCCCGTTGCGCCTCACCGACCTCATCGGCCTCGACACCACGATGGCGGTGGCCGACAGCCTGTACACCGAGTTCAAGGAGCCCCTCTACGCCCCGCCGCCGCTGCTGTCCCGCATGGTGGAGGCCGGCCTGCTCGGTCGCAAGACCGGGCGCGGCTTCTACGACTACCAGGCTCGCTGAGATGGCCGATGCCGTCGAGCGGATCACCAACCTGGTGGCCCTCCTGCTGGAGACCCGCGCTCCGCTCACCGCCGATCAGATCGCCACCGAGCTGCGCGGCCAGTACCCGGCCGGTGCGGCGGCGCTGCGCGGTGCGTTCGAGCGGGACAAGGCACTGCTGCGGGAGATCGGCGTGCCGTTGGAGCAGGAGGTGCTGGCAGGGGCGGACGCCGGGCGCACCGCCTACTGGATCGACCGCCGCCGCTACGAGCTGGCCGACCTGGACCTGGCCGACGACGAGCGGGCGGCACTGGAGCTGGCCGTGGCCGCGGCCCGGCTGGCCGACGCCCAGTTCGGCCTGTTGAAGCTAGGCGCCGAGGGCCGCGGTGCCGCCCCGGTGGTGGCCAACGTGCCAGAGCTGTCGGCCCTGCCGCCGCTGCGGGATGCCACGGCGCGGCACTGCGAGGTCGCCTTCGCCTACCGGGGCTCGCCGCGGCGGCTGCACCCGTACGCCCTGCTGCTGCGCCAGGGATTCTGGTACGTCATCGGTCACGACGTGGACCGCGCGGAGGAGCGCACCTACCGGGTGGACCGCATCGAGGGCGACGTCTCGGTGGGGCCGGACGGTGCGTTCGAGCGGCCGGAGGGGTTCGACCCGCGGGACGCCTTCCCGTCGGACCCCCGCCTGCTCGGCGAGGAGCCCGCGGCCACGGCCACCGTTGCCGTCGACGCCTCGCACGCCGCCGCCGTGCGCCGCGACCTGGGCCTTCCCGCCGGCGACCAGCCGGCCGACGTGGGCGGGCGTGTGGTGGTGGAGGTGCCCTGCGCCAACGTCTACGCGTTCGCCTCATGGCTGTTCGGCTGGGGCGACGCCGTCGAGGTGCTGGCCCCGCCCGACGTCCGTGGCTTCGTCACGGACTGGCTGCGGCGCACGGCTGCCGCGGGGAGGGCGTCGTGAGCGCCGCTCGCCGCGGTCCGCGGCCGGCAGCCGACCGACTGCGCCGCCTGCTCGTGATGCTGCCGTGGTTGATGGAGCGCGGCGAGGTGCCCGTGGCGGAGATGGCGGCCCGCTTCGGCTTGGCAGAGACGGAGCTGGTGCGCGACCTCGAGGTGGCGGCGATGTGCGGCCTACCCCCGTTCGTGGACGAGATGATCGACGTCTACATCGACGAGGGCACGGTCTACGCCGGCGTGCCACGGGTCTTCACTCGGCCCCTCGGCCTCACCGCGCCGGAAGGCTTCGCCCTGCTCGCTGCCTCGCGGGTGGCCATGTCGCTGCCAGGGGCGGACCAGGACGGTGCGCTGGCCCGTGCCCTGCGCAAGCTGGAGGCCGCACTGGGCGACGACGCAGTGGTGGTGGACGCCCCCGCGCCGCCGGCCGCCGCCGGGATTGCCGCCGCGGTGGAGCGCGTGGAGCGGCTGCGGATCACCTACTGGTCGGCGGGTGCGGACGAGGCGCGCACGAGGGAGATCACCCCGCGGCGGGTGCTGGTGGACCGTGGGCTGTGGTACGTGGTCGCCGACGATCAGGTCTCGGGCGAGCAGCGCACCTTCCGCATCGACCGCATCGAGTCGTGGGAGCCGACCGGAGTGATCGACGAGCCGCGGGCCGTGGACCCGCCGGCGGCCGACACCTGGTTCGCCGGCAGCGACCTGCCCGTGGCGCGGGTGCGCCTGGGCCGCGACTCGCGGTGGGTGGTGGAACGGTTCCCGACGACCGCCATCACCGAGGATGGCGACCACTGGGTGGCCGAGCTGCCCGTGACCAGCGAGCGGTGGCTGCGGACCCTGCTGCTGCAGCTGGGGCCGGGTGCCGAGGTGCTGGACCCGCCGGAGTGGCGCGACCTGGCGGCCCGGGCCGCAGCCGAGCTGCTGGCCCGCTACGACGGCTGACGGGTGCCGAGGGCGGCCAGCGCCGGCAGCTGATCCACGCTGATGACGCCGTGCGCGGCGAGCAGGTGGGGCAGGACTGCGGCGGTGGCGTCCGCGTCGGCCAACGCGTCGTGGGGCCGCACGAGTGTGATGCCGTAGCGCCCGCACAGATCGCCGAGCCGGTGGGACAGCTGACGCTCCGGGTCCAGCGCGCGGGACATGCGCAGGGTGCACAGCGGGTCGTCCATCGACAGCGGCACCCCGTGCACTGCGGCCGCCTTGGTGAGGAACGCCACGTCGAAGCTGGCGTTGTGGGCGACGAACCGTGCCCCGTCCATCCGCCGGCGGAGCTCGGCCAGCACCTCGGCGGCCGGCGCGGCCTTGCGAACGTCGCGCCGGTGGATGCCGTGCAGGCGGGTGGGCCCGACGCGGAACCACCAGCGGTGCCGTGGGGCAAGCAGGCTGCTCCACCGGTCCAGCACGGTGCCGGCGCCGTCCACCACCACCACGCCGACCTGCAGCACATGGTCGCGCCGTACGGACAGGCCGGAGGTCTCCACGTCCACCACGGCGAACCGTTCTGCGCTGATCGGTGCGGTCACAGCCGTCAACCTACGGGAGGGGTGCCACAGAGATCGATGGGCACGGCCTGGTCAGGCCGGCTGGCTGGCCCGTTGCAGCGTGGCCAGGTCGAAGTAGTCGCGCCAGAGGTCGATCTTGCCCTGGCGGACCAGGAAGAGGCCCATCACCGGCAACTCCACCCAGCGGTCGCCGGAGCGGAATCGGTCGGTGCGCTCGTTCATCACGACGCCTTCGTCCGCGGTGCCGCTGGCGACCTGGTGGTGGACCACCCAGTCCACCTCGTCGTAGCGGCCCACGAACGGCCCGAGGATGGCCCCCACCTGCTCCGGCCCGGTGACCTTGCCGATCGGGACGTTGTCGTACTCGCACTCGGCGGACAGGAGCATGAGCGCATCGGGCACCCGGCGGGCCTCGATGAGGTTGATGAACTGGGTGACGATGGCTCCGGGCATGCCCGGGACGTTAGCCGTGTGCCGCTCGCGCCCGCACCCCGATGGGCGCCGACACGGTGAAGCCGGCGAGATGACGGTCCTCCTCGCTCTCGCCGGCCCAGAAGCCGTACTCATGGTTGGCCCGGGCGTACTCGCGGCACTGCTCCAGCACGGGGCACCCCATGCAGATGCGCCGCGCCTTGGCCTCACGGCGGGCACGCGCCTGCGGGCGCTCGGCCTTCGGGGGGAAGAACAGGCGGGTGCGGCCCTTGCACGCCGAATCCGCCATCCAGTCCCGGTCGGTGTTCGGGATCGGATCGACGAGATGCAGCACAGCCATGGCAGCCTCCTGGGTGGCGGATGGGTATTTACTACTAAATTACCGGACGGTCGTCAAGGGAGGACGACGCAGCAGGAGTTCGGTGCCGGTGGCGGCGTGGATGGGCGCTCAGGCGCTGGTCACAGCAGCTCGGCAGCCAGGCTGGCCACGGTGCTGCGCTCGCACGCGGAGAGCGTGACATGGCCGAAGCACGGCTGGCCGCGGAAGGCCTGGATCAACACGGCCAGCGCGTTGTTCGACTCGCCGAGGTAGGGGGCGTCGATCTGGCTCGTGTCGCCGGTGAACACCACCTTGGTGCCCTCGCCGATCCGGGTGAGCACCGTCTTCAGCGTGGTGGGCTCCAGGTTCTGGGCCTCGTCCACCACCACGATCTGGCGGTGCAGGCTGCGGCCGCGCAGGAAGGTGACCGACTCCAGCGTGAGCTGGTTGCGGCCCATCAGCTCGTCCACGAGGCGGTGGGCGTCGTGTGCGCTGCGATGGTCGGTGAGTGCGACGATCGCGTCGTGGATGGCGGACATCCACGGGTCCAGCTTCTCGTCCAGGCCGCCGGGCAGGAAGCCGACGTCGGCACGGCCGACGGGGACCAGCGGGCGGTAGACGGCCAGCCGCTCGTAGCGGCGCTGCTCCACCACCTGCTCGAGGCCGGCGGCGATCGCCAGCAGGGTCTTGCCCGTGCCGGCCCGGCCGTCCAGCGCCACGACGCTGACGTCGGGGTCCAGGAGGAGCTCGAGCGCGAACCGCTGCTCCTTGGAGCGGGCGCGCAGCCCCCACGCCTCGGGAGCCCCGTGGGGCAGGATCGTCAGCGAGTCGCCACGGCGGCGGACCAGTGCGGACTGGGAGCCGCTGCGCACCACGGCGAAGCCGTTCTCGTGCAGGTGGGTGGCGCCGTCGAAGTCCGCTGCCGGCAGGGTGCCGGAGTGGTACAGGTCGTCCACGTCCGTCGGGCCGCCCTCGATCGTCACCCAGCCGGGTGCACGCGTGTCCGCCCGCCGGCCCGCGGGGTGGTGCTCGGAGGCCTCCAGCCCGAGGTGGGCCGCCTTGATGCGGAGCGCGGCGTCGTTGGACACCATCCGGGTGGGTGCGTGCAGCGCCTGCCCGAGCGCAGCGCCGATGATCCGGTTGTCCGGCACGTGGGCGTCCAGACCGTGCTCGGTGAGGATGTGCCGCTGGATGCCGTTGATCTCCACCTGCAGCGTGGAGCCGCCGGCGCCGCTGATGTCCACCGGCTCGGCGAGCGACCCCCCGGCGCGGACGCGGTGCTCCTCGATGGTGCGCAGCGCAGTGCGCGCCGCGCGACCGACGTCGTCGGGACGGGTCTTCAGGCCGTCGAGCTCCTCGATGACGGTGAACGGGATGACCACGTCGCACCCGGCGAAGCTGTCCAAGCACCCCGGATCGCCGATCAGGACGGACGTGTCGAGCACCACCTTGGTGCGTGTGGCGCTGGATGGTGCGGCCGGCGGCGCACCGTACTCACCCCCCTCCACGGATCGAGCGGCAGGGCGGGTGGGTACAAGGTCGGTCAACGCCACTCCAGTCGAGACGGCCCCGACCGCAGGCGGTCAGGGCGGGGGAAGGGGGAGCACGTACGGTTCCGCAACGCCGACCGTTGTAGCGCACGCCGCGCTGGCGGTGGTGGATGCCCGTGGCTTGTTCACATGGCGTACACACACTTGGCACACTGGGTTCGTGGCGCCGTGTCCGTTCTGCGAGATCGTTGCCGGGCGATCTCCGGCGAAGGTGGTCGCGGACTGGCCGGCCGCCGTCGCGTTCCTCGATCGGTCCCCGCTGTTCCCGGGGCATGTGCTGGTGGTGCCACGTGAACACGTCGTCACACTCGCCGACCTCCCTGCCGCGGACGTGGGGCCGTACTTCACCGCGGTGCAGCGAGTCAGCGCCGCGATGCCCGGGGCGATGGGCGCCGACGGAAGCTTCGTCGCGATGAACAACGCCGTCAGCCAGAGCGTCGCGCACCTCCACACGCACGTCGTTCCACGGCGCCGGAAGGACGGTCTGCGCGGGTTCTTCTGGCCTCGCCAGCGGTACGCCGACGGCGCCGAGATCGAGCGGGTCGCAGACAGCCTTCGCCGCGCCCTCTCCGGTGGCTGACACGGGGGGCGTGCCGCACGGCACTTAGTGCAAATGCAACAATAAGGGTGCTTGTAATTCGGCGTTGGAACCGATTCGATACGCGGACGTAACAGAGCGTTACCCCTCAACAACACCCGATACCCGGAGGTATCACAGGACATGACCAAGGCAGAACTCATCGACGCGATTGCCAAGGAAGCCGGCGTCACCAAGGCCGACGCTGAGAAGACCGTCGGTGCCTTCTTCGACATCGTCGTCAAGAGCGCGAAGAAGGGCGACAAGGTCGCGTGGCCGGGCTTCGGCTCGTTCAGCACGTCGAAGTCGAAGGCCCGCACCGGCCGCAACCCGCAGACCGGCGAGGCCGTGAAGATCGCCGCCTCGACCCGCATGAAGTTCACGTCGAGCGCCACCCTCAAGGCCGCGCTCAACCCCAAGAAGAAGTAACCCAACCAACACCACCACACCTCATCAAGGAGAACATCACAGTGGCAGCTACCAAGAAGGCCGCTCCGGCCAAGAAGGCGGCCCCGGCCAAGAAGGCGGCCCCGGCCAAGAAGGCGGCCCCGGCCAAGAAGGCGGCCCCGGCCAAGAAGGCGGCCCCGGCCAAGAAGGCGGCCCCGGCCAAGAAGGCGGCCCCGGCCAAGAAGGCCGCTCCGGCCAAGAAGGCCGCTCCGGCCAAGAAGGCCGCTCCGGCCAAGAAGGCCGCTCCGGCCAAGAAGGCCGCTCCGGCCAAGAAGGCCGCTCCGGCCAAGAAGGCCGCTCCGGCCAAGAAGGCCGCTCCGGCCAAGAAGGCCGCTCCGGCCAAGAAGGCCGCTCCGGCCAAGAAGGCGGCCCCGGCCAAGAAGGCCGCTCCGGCCAAGAAGGCGGCCCCGGCCAAGAAGGCCGCTCCGGCCAAGAAGGCCGCCGCCAAGAAGAAGTGAGCCACTGGCTTCACGCGTGTTGAACGGGGGGCTGCGGCCCCCCGTTCGCCGTTTTCCGGCCTGGCGCACGACAATGCTCCCGTGAAGAGCATCTGTGACGACACCCGCGCCGAGCATGCCGACCTTGACCGTGTGGTCGCCGGCCTCGACGAAGCCGGCTGGTCCACCCCCACCCCGGCGGAGGGCTGGGCGGTGCGGGACCAGATCAGCCACCTCTGGTTCTTCGACCAGCGGGCACTGATGGCGCTGACCGACCCCGAGGAGTTCGCCGCCGACATGGAGCGCTTGCTCGCCGGCGGTGGCACCGACCTCTCGGTGGCCCCGGGCCGGGCGATGAGCGGGGCCGACCTGCTGGCGTCATGGCGGGCGGACCGGGAGCGCCTGCTCGACGTCGCCGAGACGGTGGACCCATCGGCACGGGTGCCGTGGTACGGCCCGGCGATGGGAGCCCGCTCGTTCATCACCGCCCGGTTGATGGAGACCTGGGCGCACGGCCAGGACGTGGTCGACGCGCTCGGCGCCGTCCGCGAGCCGACGGCACGCCTCAGGCATGTCGCCCACATCGGTGTCCGCGCCCGGCCGTTCAGCTATGTGATCAACGGCAAGGAGATGCCGGACGCGCCGATCCACGTTGTCCTCGACGCCCCCGACGGCTCCCAGTGGGAGTGGGGCGACCCGAGCCCCGACACCGTGCGCGGGCCGGCGCTGGACTTCTGCCTGGTCGTCACCCAGCGCCGCCACCCGGCCGACACGTCGCTGGTGGTCGAGGGCCCAGCCGCCACCGAGTGGATCTCCATCGCCCAGGCCTTCGCCGGCGACGCCGGGAGCGGCCGCCAACCCGGCCAGTTCCCCCGCTGACCCGAGTGCCAGCCCGCTGACCCGAGTGCCCGCCCGCTGACCCGAGTGCCCGCCCGCATCCGAGTGCAGACCCGCACCCCGGGGTCGGGGTGAGCACTCGGATGGTCGGGCGGGGGAGGGTGGGGCGGGATGGGGTGCGCGGGATGGGTGCGCGGGCCGGTCGGGCGGGGTGGGGTGCGCGGGATGGGGGGACGCCTTGCTCCCGGGTTGCTGTGGGTGCCATCCACCGGCGGAGCGGGGTGCCGGCTACCGGTCGGCTACAGGTCGGAAATCTTCTTGAAGACTTCGGCGGCGCCGACGCCGTGGCGGGCGCCGAGGCCGCTGAGCCGAGCCCGGATGCGATCGCGGAACGCAGCCATCTGGGCGTCGTCGACCGCCTTCATCGTGCTCTCGAACTGGCTGGCATGGGCCTCCAGCGCAGCGAGCTTGGTGTCCACCCAGTCGGTCACGTCCTCGACGTGGTCGGGCTCGTCGGCCTCCCACAGCAGCAGCGTCGACGGCCGGTGATGCGCCAACCCGTGCTCCTTGAAGAAGTGCGGGTCGCGCGCCGCGACGGTGCCCTCGCAGGCCAGCAGGCCGGCATGGCGGTGGTCGGGGTGCAAGCGGTAGCGCTTCCACGGGTCGTGCCCGAGGACAACCTCCGGCCGCAACTGGCGGATCACCCGGGCGACCTCGCCGCGCAGAGCCAGCGTGCTGTCCAGTTCCCCGTCCACCTGGCCGAGGAACACGACCTCGCCTGCCTGCGGGCCGGCCAGGCGGCGGGCCGCCTCGCGCTGCTCGGCCTGGCGGGTGGTGGCCAGCAGGGCTGAGTCGGCGTCCGGGTCCCAGGTGCCCTTCGACCCGTCGGTGAGCACCAGGTGGTGCACCACACATCCCTGCGAGGCCCACTTGGCCAGCGTGGCGCCGCAGCCGAACTCCACGTCGTCGGGATGCGCACCGATGGCCAGCGCCGAGGCAGGCGTGGGCAGGTCGCGGGAGGTCAGGCCGGGCTCTGGCGAGGGTTGGCCGGGTTCGTTGGCAGCCATGCGGGCAGCACTTCCTGCACCAGCGGGTGCGTCAGGTCGGACGGGGTGTCGAGGTCGAGGGCCAGCAGGGGATCGGGGTGGACCCTCAGTGGCAGCCCGGCGTCGATGGCCGCGCCGCAGTGGCGGCGGAACGAGCCGGGCCCGTACGCGAAGCGGAAGCCGCTGGCGGGGTCCACCACGGCCACGTTGGTGCCGTCGCGCCGGGCGTCGGGCACCAGCAGCACGCCCCCGTCCGGGACGGCCCGGGCCAGATCCACCAGCCCGTGCGCTCGTGGCAGGTCGCCGTGGGCCACCACCACCCGGCGGGCGCCGCGGCCCGCCAGATCGTCCACGCTGCGGTCGACCGCGGCGTTGAGGCCGACACCGGGGTGCCACAGGACCGTGGCCCCGCGCTGGCGTGCCCACTCCGCCACGGCGTCGTCGTCGCAGGCGATGAACACGGGAAGCTCGCCGGCGGCGGCCACCACACGGTCCGCCGACCAGCGGGCGAGTGCCTCGCGCTGGGCCGGGCTGAGCACCGCCGCCAGCCGAGCCTTGGCCGCGGCGAACGCCTTCACCGGCACCAGGACGACGGACTCCACGACGGCATCGTAGAGGCCGCGCCCGCGACCTACGCTGTGGCGATGCCGATCAATGTCGCCGTCATCGGCGCCGGTTCATGGGGGACCACCGTGGCGGCGCTGGCCGCAGCCAACACCCCGACGGTGCTGTGGGCCCGCCGGCCGGCCCTTGCCGAGCAGATCAACACCGAGCACGTCAATGCCGACTACCTGGCCGCGTTCACCCTTCCCGACGCGCTGCGAGCCACCAGCGACCTGGTTGAGGCGGTGGCGTTCGCCGACGTGCTCGTCATGGCCGTGCCATCCCACGGGTACCGCGACGTGGCGGCCGAGGCGGCGCCGCACCTGCGCCCGTGGGTGCCGGTGGTGACGCTCAGCAAGGGCCTGGAGCGCAGCTCGCGCAAGCGGATGAGCGAGGTCACCCGTGACGAGATGCCTGGCCATCCGGTGGCCGTGCTCACTGGCCCCAACCTGGCCAAGGAAATCCTGGCCGGTCAGCCGGCGGCCAGCGTGGTGGCCATCGACAACCGCGACATCGCCGCCGAACTGCAGCGCGTGTTCGGGCGGCCCAGCCTGCGGGTCTACACCAACGCCGACGTCGTCGGCTGCGAGGTGGGTGGGGTCGTGAAGAACGTCATCGCCATCGCGTCCGGCATGGCCGAAGGCATGGGCTTCGGTGACAACACCAGGGCGACGCTGATCACCCGTGGCCTGGCGGAGATGACCCGGCTGGGTGTGGCGATGGGCGGCCAGCCCACCACGTTCGCCGGCCTGGCCGGCATGGGCGACCTCATCGCCACCTGCTCGTCCAGCCAGAGCCGCAACAACATGGTCGGCGTGCAACTCGGTCAGGGGCTGACGATCGAGCAGGTCCTGGCGAACATGAACATGGTTGCCGAAGGGGTGAAGAGCTCGCCCAGCGTGCTGGACCTCGCCCGCCGGTACGGTGTGGAGATGCCCATCGCCGAGCAGGTCGTCGCCGTCTGCCACCAGGGGCGCCCGGCCAGGGAGGCCCTGGCGGCGCTGATGGGCCGCAGTCGCAAGAGCGAGATGGACTGAGCAGGAGCTGAGCTGAAGGAATGGTCACCACCGGTGTGTTGGGTGGGCGGTGGCGGGCGACCGTCACCCCGTGGGGGGGCCTCGTCCCGTGGGACGGCTCGCCACCCCTGAACTGGTTTGTCGCCGCCGACGACCGCTGGCACGTGCCGGCGGAGGAAGCAGCCGTCCGTCAGCAGCGGGTGGACGGCACGCCGGTGGTCGAGACCAAGCTGCGCATCCCCAACGGCGATGCCGTGCAGCGCGTCTACTCCGTGGCCGACCACGGCGGGCTCGCGGTCGTCGAGGTGGAGAACCAGTCGCCGCTGCCGATCGCCGTCGCCTTCGACCGCGGCGACCTGCTCACCGCCCTGCCTCCCACCGCGCCGATCGAGGGCATCAGCCTGCCCGAGGGCAGCATCGCAGTGCCCGTCGGCCACCGCGCCACGGTCACCGTCGTCCTCCGCCATCAGGCGCCGGAGGCCGGCCCGTTGCCGCCGCTGCCGCCGGTTGCCGGCGTGGTCCGCGGCTGGACCACCATCATCGAGCGCGCCGGCCGCTACCTGCTGCCGGACCAGGCGCTGTGCGAGCGCATCGCCGCCGCCCGCAGCGAACTGGCGCTCGCCGGGCCGGACCATCCCGACGACGACCCCAGCGGCTTCGTCATCGGTGTCGGCCAGTTGGTGCGGATGGGTGAGGAGGCCGACCCCTGGTTGCCGGACGTCGCCGCCGCGCTCGAGGTCGCCGGTCGTAGCGGCCCGCACGACTGGGCGTTCGGTGCCGCGCTCGCAGCCGCCGAACGTGTCTTCGCCTCGGTGGACGACCGCCGCGCTGTGCGCGACGTGGGGGCCCTGCGGGCAGCGGCGGGGCGCCAGCAGGCCGGCCGTCCGGACGCGGCTCCCGAGGGCGGCGCCCGCCTGGTGGCGTGGGCCGAACTGGCCCTTGCCGATGGTGCCGTCCTGCTGCCGATGGGCCTGCCGGCGGATTGGGTGGGCACCAACTTCGAGGCCTACTCGGTGCCCACCGGGCCCGCGTCGTCCGTGTCGTTCGCCGTCCGCTGGCACGGGGCACGGCCGGCCCTGCTGTGGGAACAGAAGGGCGAGCCCGTCGAGCTCTCCGCACCACTCGTGGCGCCGGCGTGGCGATCGGCCGACGCCAAGGGCGAGACGCTGTGGCCGGCCCCGCAGCACCCGCTGCCGGCCGACGGCGGGTCCTTCGCCTGATGTGCGATGTGCTCGTGGCGCTGCCGGCGGCGACCGCCGGAGGTGCCACCCTGTTCGCCAAGAACAGCGACCGACCACCGCTGGAGCGGCAGGCGTACGAGTGGGTGCCACCCCGCCGAGACGTGGGCCGGCAGCGCGTCACCCACATCGACGTCGCCCCGCACACCGGCCCGACGCTGGCCTGCCTCATCGCCCGCCCGCTGTGGATGTGGGGTGCGGAGCACGGGGTGAACGAGGCCGGTGTGGCCGTCGGCAACACCACCGTGTACACGACGCTCGACCCGCGCGGCACGCCCGACGGCCTGACCGGGATGGACCTCGTGCGGCTGGCGCTGGAGCGTGCCACCACGGCAGCCGAGGCCGTGGCCACCATCACCGAGTCGATCGAGCGGTACGGGCAGGGTGGCAGCGGCCACGACCCGGCCATCACGCCCGCCGGCCGCCCCTACTGGAACGCGTTCCTCATCGCCGACCCGTCTGCGGCATACGTCATCGACACCAGCGGCCAGGAGTGGGCGGTGGAGCAGGTCGCCGATGTGCGGGCCATCTCCAACCGCACGTCGATCACCGGCTTCGACCAGGCCCACCGCCACCCGCGCCAGCCGGTGGAGCGCCTGGTGAACCCGCGCTGGCACGCCGGGCAGCGGGTGCTGGCCCGCCGGCCGGTCACGGTGGACGCGCTCACCGCCCACCTGCGTTCTCACGACTCCTGCGGCGACCAGGGCTGGAGCGTGTGCATGCACGCCGGCGACGTGGAGGCGACCACCGCCTCGATGATCGCCGAACTGCGCGCTGCCGGTGACGTGCGGGTCCACGTGCTGACCGGCTCGCCGTGCGAGCGGGACTACCAGACGTTCGACCTCGCGGCGTCGGCCACGGCGGACCTGGCCGGGGTGTGACCGGCCACGAGGCCCCGCTAGGCCTCTGGCGCAGTGTCCGTCGCTGCGGCGTCCCGCGCCCGCAGGGCCTCCACCACTGCCTCCATCTTCGCCCGGACCGCTTCCTCGATCTCCGGGTCGTCGGTGGTGCCGTCGGCGCGGAGGCGGTCGGCCACGCTGGACAGGCGCACCGGCGGTTCCTCCACCATGTGCGCGCCCAGGTAGCCGAGGATGGTGGTGAGGTTGGCCTGGGCGTTGGCCCCGCCGCCGCGACCGGCGGCGCTGAGGAATGCCACAGCCGTGCCGGCGATGGCCCGGTCGTCCGGCGGGCGTGTGGCCCAGTCCAGCGCGTTCTTGGCCAGCGGGGTGGGGCTCCAGTTGTACTCCGGCATGCCGACGATCAGCGCGTCCGCGTCACGCAGCGCCGTCCACCACTGCTGGAGGATCGCCGGCGGGTCGGGCTCGAGATCCGGGTTCATCCACGGCAACTGGTCCAGCCAGTCGATGATCTCGACGGCGAGCTGGGGCGGGGCCAGCCGCTGGGCCATGCGGACGAGCGCGGTGTTCGACGAACCGTCTCGAAGGCTGCCGCTGAAGGCGATGGCGCGATAGGGGGTCATGCTCTCTCCTGTGTCCGGCCGAGTCTGGCCGATCGTCAGGGTTTGAGCACCACCGTGGCGCCCACCACCGCGGCGCCCGGCTCCAGGACCGTGGCGTAGACCCGGCTCACCGGACCACGCTCGTGGTGCATGGTGGAGAAGTCGCCGCCGACGAAGCACGACGCCGTCTTCGAGCACGGCAGGGCGTACGCACTCACCTCGCAGAGTGCCGTCCCTACCCGCAGCCGCACGCCGGGGCGGACGTCGGCCCACGCCAGGCCGGTGACGGTGATGTTCTCGCCGGCGAGGCCGGGCGCAATGGGGTGGCCCTGCCCGTGCAGCGTGGCGATGACCTCCGTGGACCACAGGCACAGCGCCTGCCACGGTCGTCCGTGGTGCTTGCGGGTGGCCTGCACGTCGCCGGCCACGCCGCTCCAGCCGATGTCCACCCGGTCCACCGGCAGCTTGGGCAGGCCGCCGCCGCTGGCATGGAGGTGGGCGACGGTGCCCTCCCGCCGGGCGGGCAGCTGGCCGGCAGCCCGCAGCGCAGGCCCGGCTGAGGTCCACGCTGTCCACACGGCGGCCAGGTCGACCTCGGTGTCGCCCGTCAGCACCGGAACGAGCGCGGCGATGACCGAGCGGTCGCGACCCTGGGCGTAGAGCTCGAAGACCTCGGCCCCGCAGGCCACGGTGCGCCGGGCGTCCTCCTCGGTGAACGTGTACGGGCCGATCGTGGGCATGGCCCACACCGTAGGCTGGCGGCCGTGACCAGTGCACCGCAGTTCCCCGCCGTGGACGCCTTCGCCGACCTTCGCCTCACCGAGTGGACGTCCTGCGGCGGATGCGCAGCGAAGTGGGGTGCATCGCTGCTCACCGACCTCGTGCGCGAGATGCCTTCCGGAGCCGATCCCTCCCTGCTCGTCGGCCTCGCCCCGTTCGATGACGCGGCCATCTACCAGGTGTCGCCGGACGTCGCCCTCGTCAGCACCACGGATTTCTTCCCGCCGCTGGTCGACCACCCGGCGGACTTCGGCGCCATCGCCGCGGCCAATGCCTGCAGCGACGTGTTCGCGATGGGCGGGCGGGTCGCCATCGCCGTCAACGTCGCCGCCTTCCCGGAGCACTTCCCGCGCGAGGCCATCGTCGCCATCTTCGACGCCGCCGCGGCCGTGGTGGCCGAGGCCGGCGGCACCATCGCCGGCGGCCACACCATCCGCAACCCGGAGCCCATCTTCGGCCTCGCGGTGCAAGGCGTGGTCCACCCCGACCGGGTGTTCCGCAAGGGCGGCGCCCGCCCGGGCGACGCCCTGGTCCTCAGCAAGCCGGTCGGCACGGGCCTCACCCTGGCCGGCGGCACCGATGCGGACAAGGCCGCCGCCATCGCCGGCATGCGCCGGGTCAACCGGGCCGCCTCGGAGGAACTGCAGGCGCTCGGCGCCGCAGTGCATGCCGTCACCGACGTCACCGGCTACGGCCTGGCCGGGCACGGGTGGGAGATGGCCGAGCGCAGCGATGTCGCCGTGGTGGTGCAGACCGATGGCATCGTCGCCTATCCCGGTGCACGCGAGGCCGCGGACCGCGGCGTGCGCACCGGCGGCGATGCCCGCAACCGCGACTACGTCGACGCGCACGTTCGGTCCACGGCGACCGCCACGGGCGAGGCCCTGTGCATGGACCCGCAGACGTCGGGTGGCCTGCTGGCCGCGGTGGACCCTGCGGTGCTGGCCGGCCTCTCGCCCATGTGGTGGCGCGCCGGCGAGGTGGCCGCCGGCCCCGCCGCGCTGGTGCTGCGCTGAACCATGGCCGGCCGGGCCCCAACACGCCGCATCGAGCAGGAGATGTGGGCTGCCGGCCATGCCGTCGTCGTGGGCATCGACGAGGTCGGCCGCGGTGCCTGGGCCGGGCCGCTGATGGTCGGCGCCGCGGTGCTGCCGCGGGCGAAGCGGGTGCTCGGGGTGCGCGACTCCAAGATGCTCACCGAGGCCAACCGGGAGAAGCTGTTCGACCGCGTCGCCGCCTGGTGCGACGGGTGGGCTGTCGGTGCCGT
Organism: Acidimicrobiaceae bacterium; assembly: GCA_020637295.1. GTDB lineage: Bacteria > Actinomycetota > Acidimicrobiia > Acidimicrobiales > Ilumatobacteraceae > UBA668. The sequence goes on from JACJWF010000001.1 coordinate 79,205, forward strand.
CAGCCAGGTGGAGTGCGACGAGATGGGCATGGCCGAGGCCCAGCGCGAGGCCACCCGCCGGGCGCTGGCCGCGCTGCGGGCACAGGGGGTGGAGCCGGACGTCGCGGTCGTGGACGGCAAGTGGAACTTCGTCGGCGACGGTGTCCGCCACGTGGAGATGAGGGTGAAGGCCGACCGCGACTGCCTCTCCGTCGCTGCTGCCAGCATCCTGGCCAAGGTCACTCGCGACAGGGAGATGCGCGACCACGCGGCGAGCTACCCGATGTGGAGCTTCGACACCAACAAGGGCTACCCGTGCCCGCTCCACAAGGCGGCGCTGCAGGGCTACGGCCCGTCAGCCATCCACCGCCGGACCTGGGTGTTCATGGACCACTACGTGCCGTGGCCGGGTGTGCCCCGCGTGGTGCGGCCCGAGCAGCCGACCCTGTTCTAGGAGGTGACCGGCGTGGCGGATGTGATCGTGATCGGTGCCGGGCTGGCCGGGCTGCGCTGTGCCACAGACCTCGTGGCCGCCGGTGCGGACGTGGTGGTGCTGGAGGCTCGCGCCCGCGTCGGCGGGCGGGTGTGGAGTCATACGTTCAGCGACGGCCAGGTGGCCGAGCGCGGGGCGGAGTTCATCGACGGCAACCACCGCGAGGTGCTCGCGCTGGCCGCCCATCTGGGGCTGCCGCTCACCACGCGTGACGCCGAACCGGACCCGCGGGCAACGCTGGTGGACGCAGGCGGCCGGGCGGTTCCGATGCACCTGCACGCCAGCGTCGCCGCAGATCTCGGCCGCTGGGAGGCGGCGATCCGCGGCCTTGACGCCGACGATCCGGCGCTGGAGGTGCGAACGCTCGCCGACCTGGTGCACGACCTGTCCGTGCCGGTGATGTCTCGTCTGGTGATCGGGCGCGAGATCCGCACCGAGTTCATGCTCCCGCCTGATGAGGTCAGCCAGCGGTTCGCTGCTCAGGTGGCCGGCCACCAGGCGCCCGGGGAGCGCGAACGTCATCGTGTGGTCGGCGGCAACGACCGGCTGGCACGCGGGCTGGCGGAAGGGCTGGGGGATCGCGTGCGCCTGGCCACACCCGTGGCCGCGCTGGATGCCGCTGCCGGCGAGGTGGAACTGGCCGGTGGCGAGCGGCTGCAGGCCCAAGCCGTCGTGGCCGCAGTGCCGCTGCCGGTGCTCTCCCGGCTGTGGCCGGCGTTGCCGATGGCGCTGGGCACCCTCGCCTACGGGGTGGGGGGCAAGATCAGCGTGCAGTTCGCCCGCCGGCTGTGGCGGGACTACGGCCGCAACGGGACCGTGGTCAGCGACCGGCAGTGGGGTCACCTGTGGGAGACCACGGACGATCAGCCCGGTGACCGCGGCGTGCTCACCAACCTGCTGGCGTCCCACGACGGTGCGGCCTTTGCCACCCTGCCGGCGTCGCCGGACGTGCTGGTCAAGGAGATCGACCGGCTGTTCCCCGGGGCTCAGGGGCTGGCCGGGGAGCGGGTGGTGACGGACTGGACCGACGACCCGTGGAGCCTGGGGTGCTATGTGTGCGCCGGTCCCGGGCAGTGGACGGCAGCGCAACCGTTCCTCCACCGCCCGCACGGGCGGCTGTGGCTGGCGGGCGAGCACGCCGATGCCTTCACCGGGTTCATGGAAGGCGCGCTGCGGAGCGGGGCGCGGGTGGCGGCGGCGATCAGGCAGTGACCGTGATGGTGATCTCGCCGGAAGCGTTGAGGTCGCAGGTGCCGGAAAGGACGCCTTCGCGGGTGAACCGCATGGCCAGCGTCTTGTTGGCGCCGATGAAGAACGGGCCGACGACGATGTCGCGCGAATCCTGGTTGACGATCCGGATGGAGTCGCCGACCTTCGCGGGGATGTCGTTGGGCATGATGTCGATGGTCTGCCCGGCGTCGATCTTCACCCCGGTGCCATAGGGGATGAGGTACTCGAACGTGGCTTCCTCGTCGGCGCCCAGTGGGGCGGTCTCCACCTGCTGGGAGGTGGTGGAGGTGCTGCGCTCCTTGCCGGCGCAGGCACTGGCGGCCACGGGCAGCGTCAGGGTGGCTGCGATCAACGCAGCGCGGGCGAGGCGGTGGCGTGTCGGCATGGTTCAGGCCTTCCCGTCGATGGTGCCGAGCATGATGTCCAGGTCGATGGCGATGGCGTCCGACGGCAGGCCGAACGGCCAGGTCAGCACGACGTCGGCGTTCTCGTCCACCAGGTACATGAAGGGCGAGTGGCTGACCTCGATGACCCCGTCGTCGGTGGTCGTCACCGAGTAGGACGCGCCGAACGCCTTGGTGGCGACGCCGAGTGCCTCCTGGTCAGTGGTGCGCAGCGCGTGGCCGGCGGGGATGAAGCTGTGCAGGTACCCGGTGATGACGTCGTCGGTGTCGCGGTCCGGGTCGATGGTGCCCATCGCCATGTCGATGCGGGCCGCCTTGTCGGTGCCCAGCTGCTCCAGCGCCTTCTTCAGGTCGTACAGCGTGGTGGGGCAGACGTCCGGGCAGTTGGTGTAGCCGAAGTACACGACCAGGAGGTGACCGGGCTGGGCGACGAAGTCGAACTCCGCGCCGGAGCCGGCCTCGGGAAGGGAATTGCCGGCGACGTTCTGCGGCGGATCCGTCTGGTAGCCGCTGATCACACGCGGGGCAGAGGTGGTGGTGGCCGACGAGTCGTCGCCACAGGCGGTCGCGGTGAGGAGGAGTGTGGCGGCGATGATGCCGCCGAGGCGGTGGTGGCGGCGCATGTCAGCCTCCGAGGTCGGGGAAGTGGTCGGCGATGGCGCTGCGGAGCTCGTCCGCCGTGAAGGCGCCGGAGTGCACGTCGAGCACCGTACCGTCCGCGTCGATGAAGGCGGTGGCGGGCAGGTTGGCGACGGCGAACTCGGACATCAGCCCACCGTCCACGTCGGTGTACTGCGGGTAGGAGACGCCGAGGTCGGCGGCGAACGCGGCGGCAGCCGCGGGGTCGTCACCGACGTTGACGCCGATGATGCGCACCGAGGTGGTCTCGGAGGCGACCTCGTCGAGGGCCGGCATCTCCTTCACGCAGGGGCTGCACCACGTGGCCCACAGGTTGACCACGAGGGGCGTGCCGCTGAACTCGGTGAGGGTGGCCGAGGAACCGTCTGCTGCGGCAATCGGAACGGTGAGTGCGGCGGCCGTGGTGCCACCGCTGTCGCCCCCGCATGCGCCGAGCAACCCGACCGCCAGCATTCCTGCCAGCAGGCGGCGGCTCGACGCATGCGGGAAGCGAAACCTCATGCGCTCGGGGCCTCTTCCAGCACCGGGACGTCGATGGTGATCTCGCCGGCGTTCTCGAAGATCAGCGTGATCTGGATGGTCTGGCCGATCTCGAGGGGGTTGACAAGGCCGATGAGCATGACGTGGTAGCCACCGGGCTTCAGTTCCACGGCGGTGCCGGCGGGCAGGTCGATGAACTCGACTTCCTGCATCGTCATCTCACCGGAGGGCATCGTGTCGTCGCTGCCCATGTCCATGCCCATGGTGGTGTCCGACCCCATGTCCATGCCCATGGTGGTGTCCGACCCCATGTCCATGCCCATGGTGGTGTCCGACCCCATGCTGTCGTCCGGCATCACCATGACGACCTCGTGGATCTGCACTTCGGCGACGATTGACGGGTCGGCCTTGGCGCCGACCAGCTTGTCGGCGACCGGGCTGGTGATCGTCATGTACGCCGCACCGTTGCCCGCCATCATCGGCGAGTTGCGGGCCCACGCACCTTCGATCACCGGGGCGGCCGCGGCGGCGTCGGTGGTGGGGGTGGCCGTGGTGGCTGCGGTGTCCTCGTCGTCGCCGCAGGCGACGCCGAAGAGGCCGAGGGCGCCGACGGCGACCAGCGCACCGGTGGTGCGGAGGACGGTACGGATACGGGTGGGGGTGTTCTGCTGCTCCATGCCCATCATGTCGTCCAGTCTCCCCGGGGAGTTCCCGGAGCGGGCGGGGACCACCTGCCCTTTGTCGTGTGACATTGGTCCTACTACCACGCTCCGTGGGCCGGCCGTGCGGTGTGACACCCCCTCGCTACGGTTGCGGCCATGAGCGACGTGCCGGCGCGGAAGTGGCAGGTGGAGCACGTCCACGCGCTCGCCCCCTCGCCCAGTTCGCTCATCGCGGCCCAGCCCGTGGCGGTTCTCTCGCGGTGGTCAGGGCTCGGTTGTGACGCCCGCGGCGTGTGGGGCCGGTGCGCCGGCGGGGCCAGCGAACCGTACGACTGCGTGGTGGACCATGTGGGTGTTGGGTTCCGCTGCTCGTGCCCCAGCCGCCGGCACCCCTGCAAGCACGCGCTCGCCCTGCTGCTGCTGTGGGTGCGTGGCCAGGTGCCGGAGGGCGTGCCGGGTGGGCGCACCGCCTCATGGCTGCAGGGGCGCGTCACCGCAGACGCCGCCGCAGCCGAGGCCGGGGGGCAGCCGCCGGCGGGGGTGGCAGAGGTTGCGCCCGCCGACGGCCCAGCGGCCCCGGCCGGGGGCGAGGCCGTGGCGTCCACTGCGGCGGCCGCGGACGGTCCGCCGCCCCCGCCGCCCGCGTCGTCCGGCCGGGACGACCGTGTGGCGCGGATGGCCGCCGGCCTCGCGGAGCTGGACCGCTGGCTGGAGGACCGTCTGCGGACGGGCCTGGCCGACCCCGCGCTCACCCGCTACGCGACGTGGGACGGCCTGGCCGCCCGCCTGGTGGACGCCCAGGCCGGGTCGCTGGCCAACCGGGTCCGCCGCCTGGCCGGCCAGGTGGGCACCGGGCCGACCTGGCACGAGCAGGTGCTGGCGGAGTTGGGCATGCTGCACCTGCTGGCCCAGGCGGGGCGGCGGCTGGGCACGCTGCCCTTGGACCTCGGCGATTCGGTCGCCGCCACCGTCGGCTGGCAGGTGCGCCAGGCGGACGTGCTGGCCGGCGTGCCGCACACCGACACGTGGGTGGTCATGGGCCGCAGCGACACGAGGGAGGACCGCATCGAGGTCCGCCGCACCTGGCTGCGGGGCGCGACCACGGGAGTGTGGGCCATGCTCCTGTCCTTCGCCGCCTACCAGCAGCGGCTGGACGACTCGTTCGCCGTCGGCACCGCCGTGGAGGCGGACCTGTTCCGCTACCCCGGCGTTTCCCGCCTGCGGGCGCTGCCCGGCCGCCGGGCGGAGCACGCCACGCCCCACGGGCCGGTCGGCGCCGTCAGCGTGGCTGCGGCGTGCACGGAGGTCGGGGCGATGCTCGCCGCCGAGCCGTGGCTGGACCGGCTGCCCGTGTGCCTCAACGCCGCCGTCAGCCGCCGCGGCACCCGCTTCGTCCTGGCCGACCACACCGGCTCGCTGCCGCTGGCCGTGGGCGACGGTGCGCTGGCCCCGCTGCTGGCCTGCACCGCGGACGGCGCCGTCCCCGTCACCGCCGAGTGGACCACCACGGGGCTGGTGCCGCTCACCGTGCACCTCCCCGACCGCTCGGTGGACATCGGCCCTCGGGCCGACCCGTCCTTCGTGGGGGCCGCATGACCGTCGCCGAGCACTGGGAGGACCTCGTCACCACCGCGCTGCTCGGAACGGACCGGCGCGCCGTCCCCGAGCCGCCGGACGGCGGGCTGGCCGACCTCGTCGCCGACCTGTCGGCAACACGGCCCACCGCCGATGCCGCCGCACTCCTCCTCTCCCAGGTGGCGGCCACCACGGCGGTGCGGCGCGCCGGCGTGCTGCCCGGCCCGGCCGTGCCCGCGCTGGTGCCGCCGGCGGCCGATGCCCGCCCCGTCACCCCGCCGGCCGCCACTGCCACCTGGCAGCGGGTGGTGGCGGACTGGCCGGTGCTGGAGGACGAATGGGTCCTGGCCGTGGTGCGCAGCGACCGCCGCCTGTCGCCCGAGCTCGTGGCGCCGCTCCTGGCCCGCCACCGTGGCGACCAGGTGCGCCACGCCCGCGTGCTGGTGGCCGCGGGGCCGCTGGGGGAGTGGATGGTGGAGGCCATCCCGCGTCTCGGGTGCGCCGCCCGCGCCGCCCTGCAGGGGCCGGCCCTGGCGGAGCGGCTGGCCGAGCTGCCGGAGCTGCCGATCGTGCCGCAGCACGCCGAGCTGTGTGCCTGCCAGGGCCGAGGCGGGGCCGCCGAGGTCGCCGGGGTCGTGGCCGGCGGGTTGTCCGCGGGCGCGCTCACCGTCGCCGACCGGGCCGTCCTGATCAACCTCGTTGCCCGCCTGCACCCTTCCGTCCTGCTGCCGGTTGCTGCCGCGCTGCAACGGGTGGACCCCTCCCGGCCGGCCATCGGCCTGGCCCTCGCCCTCGCCGACCTGGCGGCCCTCCGCCATCACCTGCTCACCGAACTGGAGCCCGCATGACCACCGCCCCGTCCACGCCGTCGCCGGTGCTACGCCCACACGCCGAGGTCGAGTTCGCGGCCGAGCTGGTCGCGCTCTCCGCACAGGACACCCGCGAGCGGCCCACCAACTGGCGGCTGTCGCCCTGGGCGGTGGTCGCCTACCTGATGGGCGGCGAGCTGGCCGACGGCACCGTCATCACCCCCAAGTACGTCGGCAACCGGCGGCTGATGGAGATGGCCGTCGCCACGCTGGCCACCGACCGCGCCCTCCTGCTGCTCGGCGTGCCCGGTACCGCAAAGACGTGGGTCAGCGAGCACCTCGCCGCGGCCATCAGCGGGGACTCCACCCTCCTGGTGCAGGGCACGTCGGGCACCACGGAGGAGCAACTGCGCTACGGCTGGAACTACGCCCGCCTGCTGACCGAGGGGCCGACGCCCGCCGCCCTGGTGCCCAGCCCGGTGCAGCGGGCGATGGAGCGTGGCGCCATCGTGCGTGTGGAGGAGCTCACCCGCATGCCCAGCGACGTGCAGGACGCGCTGGTCACCGTGCTCAGCGAGAAGGCCCTGCCGGTGCCGGAGCTCGGCACGGAGGTCCAGGCCGTCCCCGGGTTCAACCTCATCGCCACCGCCAACGACCGCGACCGTGGGGTCAACGACCTGTCCGCTGCGTTGCGACGCAGGTTCAACACCGTCGTCCTGCCCCTGCCGGCAGACCCGGAGGAGGAAGTGCGGATCGTCCAGCGGCGGGTGGCGGAGCTCGGCGCAGCGCTGCGCCTGCCGGAGGTGCCCGCCGGAGCGGAGGAGATCCGCCGCGTGGTCACGGTGTTCCGCGAGCTGCGCTCCGGCGCCACCGAGGACGGCAAGGTCAGCGTCAAGGTGCCCAGCGGGTCGCTGTCCACCGCGGAGGCCATCTCCGTGGTCGTCGGCGGGATGGCGCTGGCCGCCCACTTCGGCGACGGCTCGCTCTCCGCCGCGGACGTGGCCGCCGGCATGGTCGGTGCAGTGGTGAAGGACCCCGTCCACGACGCCGTCGCCTGGCGGGAGTACCTGGAGGCCGTGGTGCGCGACCGCGCCGGCTGGGACGACCTGTACGACGCCTGCCGGGCACTGTGACCGCCGGCCCCGACCTGCCTCGACTGCGCCGACCGCCGCGATGACCACCGTCCACCTCTTCGGCATCCGCCACCACGGGCCGGGCTCGGCCCGGTCGGTGTGGCGCGCTCTGGAGGACGTGCGGCCGACGGCGGTGCTGGTGGAGCTGCCGGCCGACTGCCAGCCGGCGCTCGGCTGGGTGGGCAGTGACGGCCTGGTGCCGCCGGTGGCTCTGCTCGGCTACGTGCCGGACCGGCCGGGCCGCGCCGCGTTCTTGCCGTTCGCCGAGTTCAGCCCGGAGTGGCAGGCGTGCCGCTGGGCCACCGAGCACGGGGCCACGCTGACGGCCATCGACCTGCCGCTGCGCAACATGCTGGCCGGCGGTGACGGGGGAGGCGGTGACGCAGATGCGGAGGCGGAGGGCGATGACGGCGAGTTGGCGCTGGCCGACCACCCGGTGGGCGACCCACTGGCTGCACTGGCCATGGCCGCGGGCGACCCCGACGCCGAACGGTGGTGGGAGGACATGGTGGAGCACCGTGGTGAGGGGGTGGAGGCCTTCGCCGCCGTTGCCGAGGCGATGACCGCGGTGCGTGGCACGTGGGAGGCCGGCACGGCGCGGGAGGCGCGCCGGGAGGCCCACATGCGGGTTGCCCTGCGCGCTGCGATGGCGGCGGGGCACGAGGACATCGCGGTGGTGTGCGGCGCGTGGCACGTGCCCGCGTTGGCGGCGCCGCTGCCGCCGGCTTCGGTGGACGCCCGCACCCTGCGCGGCCTCCCCAAGGTGAAGGTGGGGGTCAGCTGGGTGCCGTGGACGCACCGCCGCCTGGCCACCGCCACCGGGTACGGCGCCGGCGTGCGCAGCCCCGGCTGGTACGCGCACGTCTTCCGCTGGCCGGGGACGGACGGGGTGGCCCGCTGGTTCGCCGAGGCGGCGCGGCGGTTGCGCGCCGAGGGCCTGTCCGCCTCGCCCGACCACCTGATCGCCGCCACTCGCGCGGCCGACGCGCTGGCCGCCCTGCGCGGCCGGCCGCGCGCGGGGCTGGCCGAGGTGCTGGACGCCGCCGACACGGTGATGGCCGGCGGGGCGTCGTCGGGCAACGCCGGCATGGCGGTCATCGAGCGCGACCTGCTGGTGGGCGACGCCATCGGCGAGGTGCCCCGGGACGCCCCGCAGGTGCCGCTGGCCCGCGACCTGGCCGTGCTCCAACGCAGGGCGCGCTTGGCGCCGTCCGCGGACGAGCGCACGGTGGAACTGGACCTGCGCACTCCCAGTGGGCGGGCGCGGTCCGTCCTGCTGCACCGGATGGCTGCGCTCGACCTGCCGTGGGGCCGGCTGACCGAGGGCCGGGGCAGCAGCGGCACGTTCCGCGAGACGTGGGTGCTGCGGTGGGAGCCCGAACTGACCATCCGGGTCATCGAGGCCTCCGGCTACGGCACCACCGTGGAGGTCGCGTCGGCCGCCCGCCTCGCCGAGCGTGCGGCAGCCGCCACTGCACTGGCCGACCTGGTGGCGGTGCTGGACGTGGCGCTGCTGGCCGACCTGCCGGACGTCGTCCGCCCGGTGGTGGCCCGGCTGGGCGCCCAGGCGGCGCAGGACCCCGACCTGGCACAGGTGATGGACACGCTCGGCCCGCTGGCCCGGGCGCTGCGATACGGCGACGTGCGCGGCACGGATGCCGGTGCGTTGCGGCAGATGTTCGACGGGCTGGTCGTGCGGGTGGTGGCCGGGGGCGTGGTGGCCTGCCGGTCGCTGGACGACGAGGCGGCGGCGGGCATGGCCGAGCGGCTGGCGGTCACCCAGGCCGCGCTGGCGCTGGTGGAGCACCCCGCCCGCCGTGGCGAATGGCCGGCCGTGCTGGCGCTGGTGGCGGAGCGCCCCGACGTCCACGGGTTGGTCCAGGGGCGGGCCACCCGCCTGCTGCACGACGCGGCGGTGTGGAACCGCGCTCGGGTGGGGCATCGGCTGGCCCGGGCACTGTCGCCGGGCACCCCGCACACCACTGGCGCCGCCTTCGTGGAGGGGTTCCTCGCCGGCAGCGGCACCGTCCTGGTGCACGACCGCGACCTGCTCGGCCTGGTGGACGGCTGGGTGTCGGCACTGACGGCGGACGCGTTCACCGCCACGGTGCCGCTGCTGCGCCGGACGTTCGGCGGCTTCGACCCGGCCGAGCGCCGCCAACTCGGCCTGCTGCTGGCCGACGAACCCGCAGTGCCAGCGTTCGCCGTCGGCAGCGAGGTGGACCCGGCGCGTGCGGCGGCAGCGCTGGTCACCGTGCGGGCGATGCTGGGGGTCGGGTGATGGACGGCACGCCCACGCCTGCCCTGCAGGTCAGCGACAGCGAGCGCCGGCGCCGGTGGCGGCTGGTGCTCGGAGGGGTGCCGGACGACGACGGCGAGGGTCGCGGCGTCACGTCGCTTCCCGTGCAGGGGATGGACGCGCGGATCGACGCTGCGCTCGCCCAGGTCTACGACCAGGGCGGCGTGCGCCGGTCCGGCGGGTCGCGCGCCGGTGGCCTCGGTCGGTCGGCGCCGGCGGTCGCCCGCTGGCTGGGCGACATCCGCCGCTACTTCCCCACGTCGGTGGTGCAGTTGATGCAGCGCGACGCCATCGAGCGGCTGGACCTCCGCCAACTCCTGCTGGAGCCGGAGATGCTCCAGGCGGTGGAGCCGGACATCCACCTCGCCACGCTGCTGGTGGAGCTGAACCGGGTGCTGCCGGACGCCACCCGCGCGACTGCCCGCGCCGTCGTGGCCAAGGTGGTGGCGGACGTCGAGCAACGCCTCGCGGCCCGCACCCGCCAGGCGGTGCACGGGGCGCTGGCGCGCTCCCAGCGCACCCGCCGGCCGCGCCACGGCGACATCGACTGGGATCGCACCATCCGCGCCAACCTCCGCCACTACCTGCCGGACCACGGCACGATCGTGCCCGAACGCCTGGTCGGCTTCGCCCGCCGCCAGCGCAGCCTGTCGCGCGACGTCATCGTCGCCATCGACCAGTCGGGCAGCATGGCCGAGAGCGTCGTCTACGCATCGCTGTTCGGTGCGGTGCTGGCGTCCATCCCTGCACTGCGCACCCATGTGGTCGCGTTCGACACGGCGGTGGCCGACCTGTCCCCGCTGCTGCACGACCCGGTGGACGTGCTGTTCGGGGTGCAGCTGGGCGGCGGCACGGACATCGCCCAGGCGCTGGCCTACTGCCAGCAGCTGGTCACCAGACCGGCGGACACCGTGCTGGTGCTGGTCAGCGACCTGCACGAGGGCGGCAACCCCCAGTTGCTGCGGTCGCGGGCGGCGGCGCTGGCGCGCTCCGGCGTCACCGTCGTGGCGCTGCTGGCGCTCAGCGACGAGGGGGCGCCGGCGTTCGACCATGCGATGGCGGCGGACCTGGCGGCGCTGGGGGTGCCGTCGCTGGCGTGCACGCCGGACGCCTTCCCGGACCTGCTGGCTGCCGCGTTGGAGGGTCGTGAGGTCGGCCGCTGGGCCAACGAGCACGGCCTGCACACCGCCGTGCGCGGCTGAGGCGGGTCAGGCCCGTTCGACGATGGTCACGGTGCCGGTGGCGCCGTCCACGCGGACGAGGTCCCCCTCGCGGATGATCCGGGTGGCGTCATGCACCAGCACCACGCAGGGGATGCCGAACTCACGGGCGACGGTGGCGGCGTGGCTGAGCATTCCCCCGGTCTCCACCACGACGGCGGCGGCGGGGATGAACAGCGGGGTCCAGGGGGTGTCCGTGAACGGGGCGACGAGCACGTCGCCGGGCTCGATGTCGCGGGAGAACGCGGCCTCCGTGTTGAGGATGATCCGCGCCCGCCCGGTGGCCTCGCCGGCGCTGACGCCCATGCCCGTGAGCGCGGTGGTCTCGACGACCTTGGCCCTCTTCGTGGGGGCGATGGTGCCGATCCATGCGTCGGGCAGGGTGTACTCGGCAGCCTGTGCCCGCTGGCGCTTGCGGCGGGCGATGGCGGTGGCCTCCGAGACCGGATGGCCCTTCACCATCTCGGCGACCTCCTGGTAGGTGCAGTAGAGCATGTCGTCGGGACGCTTCAGGTGGCCGCCCGCCACCAGCCCGTCGGCCACGGCCAGCAGCGGCGGTCGCAGTCGCCGGGTGCTCAGCACCCACACCGCCTTGGTGAGCTCGCGCATCGCGGTGAACCGCTGGGCCTCGGCGAGCGCGGCGTCGTAGGCCGGACGCACCGCCGGCTGCAGCGAGGCGCGCACCGCCTTCTCCAGCTTCACCCGGCTGGCGGCCGCCTTCTTGATGTGGGCGGCGGGTGAGTCCGCCGGCGTGAGGGCCATCATCGAGCGGACCTGGGAGACGACGAACGTGGGGTCCTCGCTCCAGTCCGGCACGGTGGGGTCCGCCTCGCCCTGCACCCGGAAGCCGTAGCGGAAGATGAACTCGTCCCACTCGTCGGCGAATGCCTGCCAGCCCTTGTCGGGTGGGTCGGCGAGCGCGGCGAGGACGGCGTTGGGGTCGCCGGCCTCCACCACCTTGCGGACGGAGGCGTACTTGCGGGCCACTGCCGCCAGTTCGTAGAGCCGCAGCGCCGGCTTGGAGCTCTCCACGTTGCCGAGGCCGCTGCACAGGCCGACGATCGCGCCGGGGTCGCCGCCGCCGGCAGCGATGACGCCGGCGAGCCGGACCTGCATCTCGCCCGCCGCGGTGGACACGACGTAGTGACGGTTGAGCAGGTCGAGCACTTCGGGCATCAGGTCGTGCAGGCGCTTCCACGCCTTCTTCAGCGGGAGGGCACGGTCCTGCTGGGCCTGGTCCGTCATCCGCTCTTCGTAGAGCGCTTCCTGGATGGCGCGGGACTCACCCTCGGCGGCCTCCCGCTGGGCATCGGCCACGGCACGGGCGGCCTCGTGCTCGGCGTCGGGGGCGTCCACCAGGTAGCGCAGTGCGTCGTCGCTGCCCTGGAAGAACTGGCCGGCCATCGCCGCAGCGATGTCGCGGTCCAGGCAGCTCATGGCGGCGACGCTGAACCCGACGTTCAGTGTCAGGCGGCCGGCGGTGATCCCGAAGAAGTTGCCGATCGGCGGCTTGAAGAGGTGCACCCGCTTGCCGGTGGGGTAGGTCTTCATCAGCGCGGTCAGCGACCGGTGGTCCATCGCGTTGTACAGCGTGGCCGCGAATGGCGTGAGCACCCCGGGAAGGATCTCGCCGCCGTTCGTGGTGGTCCACACGTCGTACCGAGGATTCGCCTCGGTGTCCCATTCCGTCCTGAACGCCCCCATGGCGGCCCATTGTCGCGCGTCCCACCCCCAAGTTGGCGCTGAGGTGCGGCCCTACCGCCACTCACCGCCAACTTGGAACGGCCCACCCCCAAGTTGGCGCTGAGGTGCGGCCCTACCGCCACTCACCGCCAACTTGGGGTGCTCGTCGTTGGTGGGGTCGGAGCGCCCGGCCGTCAGGACGCAGCGAGGGCGCGGATGTCGTCGAGGGCGACGCCGAGGCGGGACCAGAGCCGATCGGCGACCTCATCGACCACAGGGTCGGATGAGGCGATGTCGATGAGCTCGCCGGAAGCCACCAGTGACTCGGCGAGCTCCCCGAGCGCAGGCAGCGCTTCGAACCACCCGGGGGCCGCAGCGCCCCAGAAGGCGGCAACGTGCGTCTGGAACAACAAGCTGAATGCCGCCCACTCGTCGACCGGGCGGTGGTCGATGACCGGCCAGTTGTCCGCCAGCGCCGCGTGCGCACCGGAGATCCGGTCAATCCCCCGGAAGTACGGGTCCGGGGCGAGGACATGCACGTGCGTGACCTGGCTCAGGCGTACGGCGCCGAGGCATTGCACGCAGAGCTCGAGCGTTGTCCACAGGTGGACCTCCTCACCGCGGAACTGCCGCCACGGCAGCTTGGCGATGGCATTCATCTCGGCATGGGCCAGTGAGGTGCCGGCGAGCATGTCCTCGCCCGGGTCCTGCTCCAGGAGCCGGTTGCGTCCGGTGGCCACCGTTCGATCGTCGACGGTGATGACCGCGCCGATGCCAAGGCTGCCGTGGCGGAAGCTGTCCCACGCGAGGGCCATCGCCTGGTGGAACGGCGCCGGCAGCGGGGTGGCCATGGCGGCACGCTAGTCACGCCACGGCGCCGTCCCGGGTCGAACGCGCTGCTGAGGTGGTTGAATTGCCGACGATGCCTCGCCATGTCACCGTCGCCGCCGCTCAGCTGGGGCCGATCCAGAAGGATCACACCCGGGCCGAGGTGGTGGAGCGCCTGGTCGTCCTGCTGCAGCGGGCGCACTCGATGGGCGCGGAGCTGGTGGTGTACCCGGAGCTGGCGTTGACCACGTTCTTCCCCCGCTGGTTCGTGGAGGACATCCGCGAGGCGGACCACTGGTACGAGCGTTCGATGCCCAACGAGGCCACCCAGCCGCTGTTCGACGAGGCCCGCCGGCTGGGCGTCGGCTTCTGCCTCGGCTACGCCCTCCTCGACGAGCAGCCGGACGGCAGCGTGCACCGCTGGAACGTGCAGACGCTGGTGGAGCGCGACGGCAGCATCGTCGGCACCTACAAGAAGACCCACATCCCCGGCCATGAGCACCACGAGCCGGACCGGCCGTTCCAGCACGCCGAGCGCTACTACTTCGAGCCGTCGCCGGACGGGTTCCCGGTGTGGCGGGCGTTCGACGGCATCGTCGGCATGGCCATCTGCAACGACCGCCGCTGGCCGGAGACCTATCGCGTGATGGGCCTCCAGGGGGTGGAGCTCGTCCTCATCGGCTACAACACGCCGATCCACTACGTGCCCGATCCCAGCCAGGACATCCTCCAGGGCTTCCACAACGCGCTGGTCATGCAGGCCGGTGCCTACCAGAACGGCACCTGGGTGGTCGGCGTCGCCAAGGGCGGCGTGGAGGAGGGTGTGGACTCGCTGGCCCAGAGCATGATCGTGGCCCCCAGCGGGCAGATCGTGGCCCAGACCCTGACGACCGACGACGAGGTCGTCGTGGCCCGTTGCGACCTGGACTGGTGCGCCAAGTACAAGAACACGCTGTTCGACTTCGACCGCTACCGGCGGCCGGAGGTCTACGGCCCGATCACCGGCCAGCGCGGCGTGGCCCTCCCGGAATGACCCGCCGATGACCTGGTGGGAGGCACTGGCCATCCTTGCCGCGGGCATGGGTGCGGGGATGATCAACGCGGTCGTCGGCTCCGGCTCGCTGATCACGTTCCCCACGCTGGTCGCGCTCGGCTACCCGCCGCTGCTGTCGAACGTGTCCAACAACATCGGCCTGGTGCCCGGCTCCGTCACCGCTGTGTACGGGTACCGGCGGGAACTGGTCGGCCAGCGGGCCCGGCTGACCCGGCTGGTACCGGCCTCACTGCTCGGCGCCTCGATCGGATCGACCCTGTTGCTGGTGCTGCCGAGCGACGTGTTCGACGGTGTGGTCGTGGTGCTGGTGATCCTCGCGCTGGTGCTGGTGGTGACGGGGCCGCGGATCTCCCGCTGGGTGGCCCGCCGCCGTGGTGAGGGCCACCCCGGCGCCACCAACGTCACCTTCCCGCTGATGGCCGTCGTGGCGGCGGCCGGCGTCTACGGCGGCTACTTCGGCGCCGCCCAGGGGATCATCCTCACCGCCACGCTCGGTGTGTTCCTCGACGATCACCTGCAACGTCTCAACGCCTGCAAGAACGTGCTCGCCGGCTCCGTCAACGCCGTCGCCGCCGTCGTGTTCATCGCCAGCACGGACGTGGACTGGAAGGTGGTCGGGATGATCGCCGTCGGCTCGACGATCGGTGGCTGGCTGGGCGCCAGGTACGGCCGGCGGCTGGACCCACGGGCCCTGCGGGCCGTGATCGTGGTGGTCGGCCTGGTCGCCCTGGTGCGCCTGCTGACCTGACCGAGGTCGCATCTTTGGGCACGGCTAGGGTTGCCCGATGAGCGAGGACCACACCGCGCCGATGCCGGGGGAGGCCCCCGAGGTGGCAGTGACGGACGTTGCCGGGCCGGCCGCGCCGCAGTCTCGCCGCCGGGGTGCCCTGATCGCCACGTGCATCGCCGCGGTGGCGGTGTGTGCCCTGGGTGTCGCCGTGTTCCTCGTCGGCCGAGGCGACGACGGCAGTGGCGCGGAGGTCCGCGGCTTCTCGCTGCCGGCGGCGGCCGAGGCGTCCCGGGCGGCGACGAGCGTCGCCTACGAGATGGATGTGTGGAGTGACGACCTCGCGGCCGTCCATGTCGTCGGCCGCATCGACGCAGCGGCGGACCTGGCATCGATGACCGTGGACATGCCGGGGATCGGCACCGTCGAGATGATCCTCGATGCCCGGCCGACGATCGTCTACCTCAGCGCCAGCTCGCTGGGGCCGACGCTCGACGCACCCACCCCCTGGATCTCAGTCGACATCTCCGTCGCTCCGGGCATGGCCGAAGCATTCGCCGGCGGCCTGGTCAACCCGCTGGAGAAGGCCATGGTGCTGCTGGAGCCGTCCAACGAGGTGGTCGATCTGGGCCAGGAGGACTTCCGCGGCGAGCAGGTCCGGCACTATCAGGTCACGTCGTCACTCAGCGCGGCCCTCCGGTTCAACCCGGCCCTCCAGTCCGAACTCGACCGGCTGGGCGGTGAGCTGCCGGAGCAGGTGGTGTACCACGTGTACGTCACCCGCGACAGCCAGGTGCGCCGCCTCTCGTACGAGGTGTCCACCTCGGCCGGCACGACGTCGGCGGACATGGTGTACACGGCGATGAACGCGGCGGACCCGATCGTGGTGCCGGCGGCGGACGAGGTGACCGACATGACCGACGTGTTCGCGTCGGTGACCTCCGACGACTGAACGCGACGCGGCAGCGGCTCCGCCTAGTCTTGGCCGATGGACAGCATGTCGCAGTTCCCCCCGCCCGGCGAGCCTGCGGAGGTCCCGCTGGCGCCCACCGTCGAGGTCGAGGGCACACCGCCGAAGAAGTCGCGCACCGGCTGGGTGCTGGGTGGCCTGCTGGCGCTGGCCGCGGTGGTGGTGGGCGTCGTGCTCGTCGCCAGTGGCGGCGACGATTCCAAGGGGCAGGCGTCGGTGCAGGGCTTCTCGCTCACGGCCGCCGCAGAGTCCGCCCAGGCGGCGGACAAGGTGGCCTACGAGATGTCGATGGACGTCGGCACCATGGCCTCCATCAACGTCGATGGCCGGATGGACGTGGGCAGTGGGCTCATGGCGATGGGGATGGACATGCCGGGCATCGGCTCGGTCGACGTCATCCTCGACGCGCCCGGCCAGACCATGTACATGCACTCGGACGCGATGGCCAGCGGGCTGGGAGTGGACACCGAATGGGTGAAGGTGGACGTCACCGCGGCGCCCGGCCTGGCGGAGTCGCTGGGGCAGAGCACCACCAACCCGCTGGACGCGTCCAAGGTGCTGCTGGACCCGAACAACCAGGTGGAGGATCTCGGGCTGGAGGACTTCCGCGGTGAGCAGGTGCGCCACTACCGCGTGGCGGTGTCCACCCAGGCTGCGCTGGACGCCAACCCCAGCATGCGGGACCAGATGGACGCCACCGGGGCGGAGTTGCCGGACACCGTCGAGTACGACGTGTTCGTCAACGAGGCCAGCCAACTGCGGCGCATGTACTTCGAACTGGACATGCTGGGCCAGACGGTGTCGGTGGAGATGGTGTTCACGGCGCTGGACACCATCGACCCGATCGTCATTCCCTCCGCCGACCAGGTCACCGACGTCACGGAGATGCTGGCCGACGCGATGGGCGGCTGACGGAGGGCACATCCAGCCGGGTCGCATCAGGCCCGATTGTTTGACAAAATGTAAACCGTGCCCGTCGAGTTCGTCCTGAACGGCACGCCCGTCTCGGTGCGTGACGACCATCCCCATCTGCTCGCCGCGCTGCGCGAAGAACTGGGGGTCACCTCGCCGAAGGACGGGTGCTCACCCTCCGGCCAGTGCGGGTGCTGCACGGTGCACATCGACGGCAAGGCGGTGGTCAGCTGCCAGCAGCCCGTGGCCAAGGTGGCCGGCAAGAGCGTGCTGACACTGGAAGGGGTGGCCGATGGCGAGCGCACCGCCTTCGCCGAGGCGTTCGCCGCGTGCGGTGGCCTGCAGTGCGGGTTCTGCATCCCGGGCATCGTCATGCGTGCCAAGGCCCAGATCGACAAGAAGGGTGCCGAGCTCGAGCGGGCGGACATGGCCCGCCACCTGGGCGCCCACCTGTGCCGGTGCACCGGGTACGTGAAGGTGCTCGACGCCATCGACGCCGTGGCCAAGGGCACGCCGGTGGTGCCAGCGTTGCCGGGTGGCGTCGGCACGAGGGGCGTGAAGTACGAGGCAGCCGAGCTGGCCCTCGGCGACCGTGGCTACGTGGACGACCTGCGTGTGCCGGGCATGCTGCACGCCGCCCTGCACCTCACCGCACACACCCGCGCCGGCATCCGCCGCGTCGACGCGTCGGCGGCACTCGCCGCGCCGGGTGTGGTCGCGGTGTTCACCGCGGCGGACATCCCGGGCGCCCAGTACGTCGGCATCATCCACAAGGACTGGCCGCTGATGATCGGCGAGGGCCAGCGCACCAGCTACGCCGGCGACGTGCTGGCCGTCGTGGTCGCCGAGACCCGCCAGCAGGCGCGCGCGGCGGCAGCGCTGGTGGCGGTGGACTACGACGTGCTGCGCCCCCTGACGGACGCCGAGGCGGCCATCGACGATTCCGAGATCGCCGTCTTCGGCACGGACACCAACGTGCTGTCGGTCAGCGCCTACGCCCGCGGCGACGTGGACGGCGCGCTCGCCGCCAGCGCGCACACCGTGCACGAGGTCTTCCAGACCCAGCGGATCGAGCACGCCTTCCTGGAGCCCGAGAGCACGCTGGCCGTGCCCTCGGTGCGGGACGACGGCTCCACGCACCTGCACGTCTACTCCGGCGGCCAGGGTGTGTGGGACGACCGCGACCAGATCGCCGCCATCCTCGGCGCAGGCACCGACGCGGTCACCGTGGAACTGGTGTCCAACGGTGGCGCGTTCGGTGGCAAGGAGGACATGAGCAACCAGGGCCACGCGTCGCTGGCCGCCTGGCTGCTGGGTTGTCCGGTGAAGTGCACCCTCTCCCGCGAGGAGAGCTTCCTCATGCACGCCAAGCGCCACCCGATCCGCTTGGAGTACTGGGCCGGGTGCGACGCCGACGGTCACCTCACTGCGCTGAAGGTGCGCGGGGTGGGCGACTCCGGTGCCTACGCCAGCGTCGGGATGAAGGTGCTGGAGCGCGCCGCCGGGCATGCCAGCGGGCCGTACCGGGTGCCCAACATCGACGTCGAGTGCGTGGCGGTGCGCACCAACAACCCGGTGTGCGGCGCGTTCCGTGGCTTCGGAGCCAACCAGGCCCAGTTCGCGATGGAGGGCGTGATGGACCGCCTGGCAGAGCAGGTGGGCATCAGCGGGTGGGAGCTCCGCAAGCGCAACGTCATCCACCCCGGCGAGGTGTGGGGGCCGGGTCAGATCATGGACGACGGGTCGGCGGGCGCGGAGGCCTGCCTGGACCGGGCCAAGCCGCACATTGACACCGCGCTCGCCGCCGGCAAGGCCGTCGGCATGGGCCTCGGGCTGAAGAACTCCGGGCTCGGCAACGGGCTGCGGGAGGTCTGCGCCGCGGTCGTCCGGTTCCGCAGCCCTGCCTCTGGCGAGGCGGTCGGCAAGGTGGAGGTCCGCCACGGGTTCACGGAGATGGGCCAGGGCGTGCACACCGTCGCCCTGCAGACGGCGGTCACCGAACTGGGCATCGACCCGGCGCGGGTGGAGGTGCTGGTGGACACCACCCGCCAGCTCGGCTTCGGGCAGACCACCGGCAGCCGCGGCACGCTGATGGTGGCCGCCAGCGTGCAGAACGCCTGCCAGGTCGCGCTGGCCGCCGGCTGCACGCCCGACGTGGACCACTACGCCGAGTACGTCGTGGACTGGACGCAGAAGCTGGGCGACCCCGACGTGCCCAACCCCACCATCCACTCGGCGTTCGGCTACGCCGCCCAGGTGGTGGTGGCCGACCCTGCCACGGGAGCGATCGAGAAGGTCGTCGCCATCCACGACGTCGGCAAGGCGGTCAACCCGCTGCTCTGCGAGGGCCAGATCGAAGGCTCGGTGCACATGGGCCTCGGCTACGCGCTCACGGAGGACTTCCCCAGCGACGAGCGTGGCTTCCCCCTGCCGACCACGCTGCGCCAGCTGGGGATCATCCGCGCCAAGGACGTGCCGCCGATCGAGGTCGAGCTGGTGGAGGTGCCCCAGCCCCGGTCGGCGTACGGCATCAAGGGCGTCGGCGAGATCGGCCTCGTGCCCACCGCTGGCGCGGTGGCCGCCGCGCTGCACATGGCGGACGGGCAGTGGCGCTCCACGCTGCCGATGCGGCGAGACGTCGCGGTCCCCGACTCCGAGTGACCCTGCTCGGCACAGTCGCCGGGTGACCATCAGCGACGAGGGCCGGTGGGCCTACCGCCCGGCCCTCGACGGCCTGCGCGCCGTGGCCGTGGTCCTCGTCATCTGCTTCCACGCCGGCACCGCGATGTTCTCCGGCGGCTTCGTCGGGGTGGACCTCTTCTTCGTGCTGTCCGGCTTCCTCGTCACCAGCGTGATGCTGGCGGAGCACGCCCGCACCGGACGCATCCGCCTCGGCCGGTTCTACGCCCGGCGGGTGCGCCGCCTCCTGCCGGCGGCACTCGTCCTCGTGGTCGGCGTGGCAGCCGCCACGCTGCTGGTGCAGACGTCGTACACGCGGCACCAGATCGTGCCGGACGCGCGGGCGTCGCTGTTGTACACGGCCAACTGGCACTTCCTCGGCAACGCCACCGAATACTTCGCCGGCGACATCCACGCCAGCCCGTTCCTGCACTTCTGGTCGCTGGCGATCGAGGAGCAGTTCTACGCCGTGTACCCGCTGGCGCTGATCGGGCTGTTCGCCCTCCGCCGCCGCCTCGGCCGCCGCTCCGTCCTCACCGTGGGTGTCGCCTTCGGTCTGCTGGTGTCGCTCGGTCTGCAACTGGGCACGGCGGCGACCGACCCCCTACACGCCTACTACGGCACCGAGACCCGCTTGTACCAGTTGTTCGCCGGTGCCCTCCTCGCACTGCTCATGCCGGCAGGAGGGCGGGTGCGGGCGGCGCTGGCGTGGCGCCCCGGCGCAGCACGGATGGCGCCCTCCGCCGGTGGGTTGGTGGCGGCGTTCGGGCTGGCCGGGCTGCTCCTGGTGGGCAGCGGGGCAGTGGCGATGGCGGCATCCGGTCGCGGGTTGCTGGCCACGGTTGCCGCGGTGTCGCTGGTCGCCGGCGCGGACGGCGCGCCCGGCTCGGCGACGGTCTGGCTGCTGTCGCGGCGCGGGATGGTGGGGCTGGGACGCATCTCCTACGGCGTCTACCTGTGGCACTGGCCGGTCATCGTGCTGGCCCGCACGGTGATCGACCCGGCGCCATGGCCGATGGCCGTCCTGGCAGGGGTGCTGGCGGCGGCCCTCGCCTCGCTGAGCTTCCACGCCGTGGAGATGCCGATCCGCACCTCGCACAGGTTCGACGTGCGGCCGTGGTCGGTCGCGTTGGCCGGTGTCGGGTGCAGCGTGCTCGTGGCGCTCGTCGCCGTGGCCCCGATCCTCGACGTGGACACCCGGCCGGCGCTGGCCACCCGAGGAGCACCACTGCTGGTCGGCGATGCGGATCCGGCGCTTGTTGCGGCATTGGAGGCTCCGGTGCCGCAGGACGCGCGGCTGGATGTCGCCGCTGCCGCCTTCGACCTGGGCGCATGCCGGGCCGAGTCGCAGGAGGGCTGCACGCTGCGTCACGGCGGCGGGCTGCACGTGCTGGTGATCGGCGACAGCAACGCCCAGGAGATGATTCCCGCATTCCTGGACCTGGCAGAACAGGAGGACTTCACGCTGTCGGCTGCGGTCCTGCACGGGTGCCCGTGGCAGCAGGGCCTGCTCTGGACGACGCCGAACGACGCGCTGCTCAGACAATGCCGCGACGTGCGGCCCTCGTGGTACCGGCAGATCATCCCCGATCTGCACCCGGACGTCATCGTCACGGTGAATGTTCCGCGCGATCCGGAGGTCGGAGGATCGGGCTATGTGAGCGAGAACCCTCGCGACACGCGACCGGTCACCGAGGTCGTTTCTGCGGCGACCTCGTCGTCTCTGGACGCGCTGACCGCGACCGGGGCGAAGGTCGTGATGATCGAGCCGCTGGTCTATGGCGCCGACAACCCGGCCGACTGCCTGGCGGGCGCGGCAACCGTGGGGGAGTGTGCGTGGACCGTTCCGGCGGAGGTGCAGCCTTCGACGGCCGCCTACCGTGCCGCCGCTGCAGCGCGGTCGGACGTCGACTCGGTGGCGGTGCTGGACATCGCCTGCCCCTTCGGCCCCGTGTGCGTGCCGTTCCTCGAGGGCGCCCTGGTGTTCCGCGACGGGCACCATGTGTACGCCGAGTGGTGGCAGGCGCATCTCGTCGAACTGTGGGACCGGCTGCGGGCCACCGCCGGGTTCGCCCCGGCTGACGCCGCCGGAGGGTGACGCGCGAGGCTGCCCGGATGGACGTACCGATCAGCGGGTTCTGCCGCCCCGGGCTGGACGCCGTGCGCGAAGCGTTCGCCGCCAACTTCGCCGAGCGGGGCGAAGTGGGCGCCGCGGTGTGCGTGATGGTGGATGGTGAGCTGGTGGTGGACCTCACCGGCGGCTGGGCCGACGAGGGGCGGACACGGCCGTGGCGGCCGGACACGCTGGTCGACGTGTACTCCGTCGGCAAGGCGATCGTCGCCATGCTCGTGCTGCAACTGGTGGACGACGGGGTGATCGGCCTGGACGACCCGATCGCTGCGGTCTGGCCGGAGTTCGCCGCGGCGGGCAAGGCGGGCGTCACCGTGCGCCAGGCGCTGTGCCACCAGGCGGGCGTCCCCGCCATCCGCGAGCGGCTGACCAACGACGACCTGTGGAACTGGGAGCGGATGACCGCAGCCCTGGCCGCCACCGAGCCATGGTTCGAGCCGGGGTCGCGGCACGTGTACCACACCAACACCTACGGCCATCTGGTGGGCGGGATCGTCCACCACGCCAGCGGGCAGCGCCCGGGGGAGCGGTTGCGGGCGGTGGTCGGCGCCATCGGCGCCGACTTCTTCTGGGGCCTCACCGCGGCCGAGCAGGCCCGATGCGCGGACGTCATCTGGGCCCCGTCGTCGAACCTCACCGAGGTGAACCCGTTCGCGATCGAGGGCGACTTCCAGCTGCCGGCGATGGGCTACTTCAACCCGCCCGGCTACTCCTCCCACGGCGTGGTCAACACGCCGGAATGGCGGGGCGCGCAGGTGCCGTCGACCAACGGCCATGCCTCGGCCCGCGGTGTGGCCCAGTTGTACGCGGCGCTGATCGGCACGGTGCCGGGTCATGCGCCACTGGTGTCGCCGTCGCTGCTGGCGGAGGCCACCCGCCCGCAGAGCGAGGGCTTCTGCCCGGTGCTGGCGGAGGACGTGGTGTTCGGTCTCGGCTTCGTGCCGACCAACGAGCGCCGCCGCTTCGGCGGGCCGGGCAGCTTCGGTCACTTCGGCACGGGTGGGGCCGTCGGCTTCGCCGACCCCGACCGTGGCGTGGCGTTCGGGTACGTGATGAACCATGTCATCCCGCGCTGGCAGAGCACCCGCAACCGGTCGCTGATCGACTCGCTCTACGCTGCGCTGGCATGAGCGCGGTCACGCCTGGCCTGGTCTGCGGGCACCACCACCTGTACTCGGCGCTCGCCCGTGGCATGCCGGCCCCTCCGGTCCAGCCGACGGGGTTCCTCCAGATCCTCGAACAGGTGTGGTGGCGGCTCGACGTGGCGCTGGACGAGGAGATGATCCGCTGGTCGGCGACGCTCGGGGCGATGGAGGCGCTCATGTGCGGGACCACGGCGATCGTCGACCACCACGAGTCGCCGTCGTGCATCGAGGGCTCGCTGAGTGTGATCGCCGACGCCTGCGCCGAGGTGGGCGTGCGGACGAACCTCGCCTACGGCGTCACCGACCGCCATGGGGCCGACGGTGCCCGCCGGGGGCTGGCGGAGAACGAGCGGTTCCTGCGCGCCGGCGGGCGGGGGATGGTGGGTGTGCACGCCTCGCTCACCTGCACCGACGACACGCTGGCGGCGGCTGCCGGTCTGGCCGCCGACCTCGGGGTGGGGGTGCACATCCACGTCGCCGAAGGGCGCGAGGACGCGACCGCGGGCGCGCGGCTGGAGGGTCTGGCTCGTGACGACTGGTGGCTGGTCCACTGCGTCTACCTCGACCGGGACCTGCCGGGCACCATCGCCCACAACCCCCGGTCCAACATGAACAACTCGGTCGACTACGCCCGGCCGGCGGCACGCTCGAACCCGGTCGCTCTCGGCACCGACGGCATCGGGGCGGACATGCTGGAGGAAGCACGCCTGGCGTACGTGCGGCTGCGGGAGGACGACGTGCTGGCCTCGCCCGACACCGTCTGGGGCTGGCTGGACCACGGCTACACCCTGTTCCCCGAGGCCCGGGAGGACCGGGTGACGTGGAACTACGACCACGCCGACTCCCCGTGGCACGTCGCCTTCACCCCCGGGGTGCGGGCGCTGGACGTGGTGAGCGGCGACGGCGAGGTCCTCCTGCGCGACGGCCTTCCCACCCGGGTCGACCTCGCCGAGGTGCGAGCCAAGGCCGCCGAGCAAGCTGCCCGCCTCCACGCCCGCCTCTGACGCTTCCCAAGTTGGCGGTGAGTGGCGGTAGTACCGCACCTGAACGCCAACTTGTCGGAAGGGGGCGCGGGGTTGTCGGCGACGGTGTGGAGGATGATGTGACCGTGACCAAACCCTGCAACACCTCCGTGCTCGCGACGGTCGCTGCCGGGCTGCTGATGCTGAGCGGCTGTGACGACACCTCGACAGATGCGCCGACCACCGGGTCGGTGGCCGCGTCGGCCGCCCCCAGCACGACCACGGAGGCGCCGTTCGATCCGAGTCGGTGCGGCACCAGCCTGCCGCAGCCGTACGCGGAGATCGGGTCCGTGCACACCGTCCTGCCGAACTCGCTCCCGGTGCAGGTGGCGATGGACGTCCAGGGGGCGCGGGCCTGCACCGGCGGGACGGTGACGGTCTCCGTCACCCTGGTCAACCAGGGGGCGGCGGAGGTCGACTTGGAGGGGACGAACCTCCTCCTGGCCACGGTCGGTGCTGAGAAGTTCATCGTCGGGCGGTTGCCGTCAACGCCCGTCGGGCCCGGTGCATCCCTCACCATCGACGTGCCGGTGTACGTTCCGCCGGTCGCGCCCGGCACGTATCGGCTCTTCCTCTACGGACTGGCGGGTGACACCACGCTGGTCGTGGACGGTCCGGCCGTCTGCGAGGCCCGGCAACTCGACGCCGAGGTCGTCCTGGAGGACGGCGCCGGGCAGCACCAGTTCCAGGTGACACGGGTGACCAATGCCGGGCCCGACCCTTGCGTCCTTCTCCCGCCGATCGGGCTCGTGACCGGTGCAGGGACCGCAGGCACGACGGATGTCATCCCACTCCAGCCCGGTGACGGATTCTTCGGCGGGCAGGTCACTCCACTGGCCAACTACGCGCTCGGCCCGGGAGATGCTGCAGATCTGTGGACGACCACGTCCTCGACGTGCCTGGACGGGGTGACGCTGCCGAACGTGTACGACCATCTCGAGGTGTCGTTGGGCGGGATGTACGAGCAGCTCACGGTGGCGGTCGGTCGTCACGTCGACGTGGCCTGCGGCCTGTGGCTCAGCGGCTGGGCTGCCCCGACCGCCAGCTGACGTCGCCCCTCGTCGTCCGCGCCCGCCGCCTCGCTCTCTTGCCGCCTCGCGTTCCCGCCCGGTCCGAGTGTCACCGTACCGACCCGAGTGTCACGGGTCATCCGAGTGCAGACCCCCACCCCGTGGTGCGAGTGAGCACTCGGATGCGGGCTGGCACTCGGGCCGGCGGGCTGGCACTCGGACTGGTGGGCTGGCACTCGGACTGGCAGGGCGGGGGCAGGGCAGGGGGATGGGGGTTGTACAAAACGTCAAGGGAGTAACGTCGGCGGCATGGACACGCCGGTTGCCCTCTACCTGCAGGACGCCCACCCGATCCGCGAGGCGATGGCCATCGCCCAGTACGCGGAGGCCAAGGGGTTCCACGCCGTCTGGCAGGCCGAGAGCCGCCTGGTGCGGGAGGCCACGGTGCCGATGGCGGCGTTCGCCAGCGTCACCGAGCGGATCAAGGTCGGCTCGGGCGTGGTGGACTGCTGGAGCCGCAACCCGGCCCGCCTGGCCGCCACGTTCAGCACCCTCGACGACCTCGCGCCCGGGCGGGTGATCCTCGGCATCGGCGCCTGGTGGGACCCACTGGCCAAGAAGGTCGGCATCGACCGGGCCCGCCCCCTCACCGTGATGCGTGAGATCGTCACCGCGGTGCGGGCCCTGCTCAACAACGAGACCGTCACGTTCGACGGCCAGTACGTGCACCTCGACGGGGTGGAGCTGGACTACGTGTATCAGGAGCGGCGGCCGAAGGACGTGCCGATCTACATCGGCGCCACCGGCATGCAGATGATGGAGCTCACCGGCGAGATCGCCGACGGCGCCGTCCTCAACTACCTGGTCTCGCCGGACTACAACGCCAAGGCCATGGAGGCCCTGGGCAACGGCGCGGCGAAGGCCGGCCGCAGCGTGGACGACCTGGACCGCCCCCAGCTGGTGGTGTGCAGCGTCCACGAAGATCGCCAGACCGCGCTGGACATGGCCCGCCTGATGGTCACCCAGTACCTCGGCCAGCAGCCGCACATCATGAAGGCCAGCGGGGTGCCCCAGAGCCTGCTGGACAAGGTGGGCGAGGTGCTCACGTGGCCGGCCACCCACGAGCAGGTGGAGGCCGCCAGCAAGCTGGTGCCCGACGAGATCGTGGAGATGCTCACGGCCAGCGGTACGCCCGCGGACGCCCGGGCGAAGGTGCAGCAGTACATCGACCACGGCTGCACCTGCCCGATCCTGTACCCCTTGGGCGATGTGCACGCGATGATCGACGCCTTCTCGGCGTAGGCCGACCGTAGGTGTGACCGGCGACATACCTAGTCGGCCCGCGCGCAGAAATACGCATCCCTCCCGATGTGGCGCGCCACCTCAGTGGCGCATCCTGAACCTCGAAGGAACCAACCGCGAGGACGAGCCATGTCGTACAACCTGCACTTCGAGATCGCCCGCCTTCGCCACCAGCACGATGTGGCGACGACGGAGCGGAACCACCGCAACACCCGCCGCCCGGCGATGCCGGAGCGCCCCGCCGCCACGGTGATCGGTCTTCCGACGCGCCCGTCGCACACTTCCCCGTGCGACTCGCGTGTCGCCTGAGCCCGCGCACCCCGGTTCCCGGGCCCCCGCCCCGACGGACCGGGGTGCCGGCGGCACTAACGTGAACCCCATGCTCCGGGGCCGAACGGGTCTGTCGCCGGTGATGATCGGGCGCCGCAGCGCGCTCGCCCGCCTCCACGGCCTGGTCGACGCCGCACCCGTCGGCGCCGACCTGCGCGCCGCCGATGGGCCGGAGATCGCGCTGGTGTCCGGTGAGGCCGGCATCGGCAAGACCCGCCTGCTGCGTGAGTTCGTCGAGGCCCTGCCGGCCGACGTCACCGTGCTGACGGCCCAGGCCCGGCCCGGCTCGATGGGCCGCCCGCTGGACGTGATGGGCCAACTCGCCGATGGCAGCAACGACATCGCCGAGGTCCGCGGCGTGGTGGAGGCTGCCGCAACGCGCGGCCGCACCGTGCTGGTGGTGGAGGACCTGCACTGGGCGGACGCCGAGAGCGCGCATGTCATCGAGCAGATCTGCAACGTTGCCCTGCCCCGCCTCGTGGTGGTCGGCTCCTACCGAGGGACCGACCTGTCGCGCAAGGCCCCCGGTGGCGAACTGGTGCTGCGGCTGGAGCGCCAGCACAACGTGGAGCAGGTCCGCCTGGACCGGCTGGACCGCCAGGAGGTGGGCGCGCTGCTGGCGGCCATCAGCGGCACGGCCCCGTCGTCCGGCTCTGTCGACGCGGTCTACCGGCGCAGCGGCGGCATCCCGTTCGTGGTGGAGGAACTGATCCGCTGCTGCGGTCCCGACGCGTGCATCGACGACCTGAAGACGGCCCAACTGCCGTGGTCGCTGGACGAGGCCGTCCGCCAGCAATTGGCCGGGCTGGACGCCGACGAGCGCAGTGCGGTGGACGCGCTGGCCGTCTACGGCGACCCGGCACCGTTCGAGGTGCTCGCGCTCGTGGCCGAGATGGAGGACCAGCGCCTGCTGGCCGCCCTGCGCTCGCTGGTCGCCCGCGGGGTGATCGTGGAGACCGCCGACGACACCTTCTGGTTCGCGCACGCGCTGGTGGCCGACGCCGTGCACCAGCAGTTGCTGGGCCGTGAGCGCCGCCGGCTGCACGAGCGATCACTGGCCGCCCTTCGCGGCCACACCGAGCCGGATCACGCCGCGCTCGCCCGCCACGCGCTCGGTGCCGGCCAGTTCGACCTCATCCCCCCGATCGCCCGTGAAGGTGCCCGCCGGTACCTGGATCGTGGCGCCTCGTTCCAGGCCCTGCGCCTGGCGGTGGAGGCGCTTGCCGAAGCTCCCGTCGATCCCGAGTTGCTGGCGGTGGCCACGGACGCGGCGTGGCGGCTGGAATTCGGCCAGGAGGCCCTCACCTACGCCCAGCGGTGGGAGCGCGCCGCCGTCACCGACCTGGACCGGGTGGAGTCGTTGCGGTTCATCGCCCGCCTGCACCACGAGCAACTCGACCTGGCCGAGCGCGACGCGGTGCTGGCCCGGCTGGAGGCGTTGGCCGAGTCCCTTCCCTCCGGCATGGCGCGTGGCCGCGCTGCCGGCGCCGTCGCCCAGGTGCACATGCTGGCGTACCGGCCCGCGCAAGCCGTCGCGTGGGCGGACCGGGCGTTGGAGGAGGCCCGCCGCAACGGCGACCAGTGGCTGGAGGCCCAGGCGTCCGTGGAGCGCGCCTCCGCCGCAGACCCGCACAGCCCGCTGGCCCAGCGCGAGCAGGCACTGCTGGACGCCTTCGAGCTGGCCCGGCGGGTGGACGACGGCGTGCTGCAGTGCCGTGTGCTCAACAACCTGCTCGGTGGCGTCGGCCCGCACGGGCCGCGCGGCGAGTGGGCCCGGGCGGAGATCCGTCGCGTGGCCGGCCGCGCTGGGCTGGACAAGTTCGGTGCCGGTTCGCTGGCGCTGTGGGAGGCCGGCGCGGCGCTCGCCGCCGGCGACATGCGCCGGGTGCGCTTGGCCGTCGGGGAAGCTGCAGAGCACACGATCGTGGGCACCAAGGAGCACCACGAGCCGCTGGCGCTTCTCATCCAGCTCCGTCTGGAAGAAGGCCTGGTGGCCGACGCCCGCACCTTGATGGCCGGCCTTCATCGTCGGGTCGAAGAGGAGGACCATCTCAGCGACCTGCGCTCGGCGCTCACCGCTGCGCTGCTCGACGGCGACGAGGGCGAGGCCCGCGCCGTCCTCCACCAGGTGGTGATGTCGCAACCGGAGCCCGACTCCAGCTGGACGGCGTGGCATCTCATCGACATCGGGCTGTTGGCCCTGGCCGCCGGCATCCCCCCTGCCGACGTGCGCGGCCAGTACCTGGAGGAGTGGCTGGCTCCCCAGCTGGTGCGTACGTTCGTCGAACGTCACCTGGAGGGTCCGCTGCGGCTGGCCGACGGGGACGCGCCCGCCGCGGTGAGCGCGTTGAGGGCCGTGCTCGATCCGCCGGACCCCGTCCTGTTCGTGCCGGTTGTCGCCTCGCTGCGCACCCAACTGGCCGCCGCGCTGCTGGCCGCCGGCGAGCGGGCCGAGGCGCTGGCGGCCGCCCGTGCCGCCGTGGCCGACCTGGCCCGCTGGCCCGGCTGGCGGCGGGACCGCGCCGAGGCACTGGTCCGCCGCCTGGAGGGCAGCACCCGGGCCGACGGTGAGCTGACGTCGCGGGAGCGCGAGGTCACCGAGCTCATCGCCGAGGGGCTCACCAACAGCCAGCTGGCCGAGCGCCTGTTCATCTCGCCCAAGACGGCGGCCGTCCACGTCTCCAACATCCTCACCAAGCTCGGCCTGTCCAGCCGGGTGGAGATCGCCGCCTGGGCGTTCCGACACGGCGTGGTCCGCCAGGCCGGCTGAACACCGACCCGGCGGACCACCGGGGGAGAACTGGAACTGGGTGGGGTCGGAGGCTCAGGCTCACGGCCGCTTGGTGGCCGTGCCCTCCGACGGGTTCACGTCGTAGGTCCAGGTGACCGTGAAGGCGCACTTCGGGGGCATGCTCTCGTTGACGACGTTGCGGCCGTCGACCTGGATCTTGATCGTGAACTGGGCGTTGATGCAGGCCAGGTTCGTGTACTTCACCTCGACGACGTTGCTGCCGGACTGGAAGTAGGCGTTGATGCCGGCGCTGCCGGAGCCGTAGGCGAACTCGTTGACCGTGAAGGTGAGAAGGTTGTCCGGCGTGTGGCTGGCGTCGATCACCCGGGTGCCGTTGACGAACACCTCCACCCGGCCGACCACGCCGGACACCGCAGCCGTGAACGTGGGGGCCTGCTCTTCGATGAGGGTCTTGTCACACAGCAGGCGGCTGGCGCTGACGGAGTCCGCCACTTCCACCTTGGTGCCGTCGAGGGTGCGCAGCGAGAACGACAGCGCCGCAGCGGTGGTGGTGTTGGCCGACCCGAAGTACTCGCCGATGTCGCCGGTGCGGATGGCGTCCTCGGCCAGGCCCTGGTCGCCGCCGATGGCCAGCATGGCGATGCGGGAGTTGCGCAGCAGCGACCGCTGCTCGTCGGTCATCTCGACGCCGCCGTCCCACTGCTCGTTGGCGGCGTCCAGCGCCACCATCAGGTCCTGGGCGCTGGTGGCCTCCGTGCTGGTCAGCGTGAAGTACATCACCCGGCCGTAGGTGACCTGGTCGATCACCAGCGGCTGGTTGCCGGGGCCCATGGCGCCGGTGGCCTGCAGGGCGGAGAGGTCGGCGGGGGTCACGCCGGCGGCGAAGTAGTCGCCAGGGCTGACGATGCTGTCGGCCGCCATGCGGATCGTGTACATCGGCTGCACGTAGCGCACGACGACGCTGTACTTCTCCACGCCCTTCTCCTGGGCGAAGTTGACCTGCATCGAGGCGTCGAACGAGCCGTGGTAGCGCAGCGACGTGTCCAGCGCGAAGCGGGACTGCTCGAAGGAGAAGGTCTCGGTGCGCTCGTACATGACCTGGGCGGGCACCACGTCGATGCCGGTGATGCGGGCGTCGGCGTCGCGCTGCAGGGTGGCCACCGCGTCGGTGAGCGTGGCCGTGGTCGGGGCCTCCACCAGCGAGGTCGGCGAGCCGGACGACAGGCTGGAGACCAGCGTGGCGGGGGCACGGTCCAGGGGCACCACCCGCAGGTCACCCGTCTCCACCCCGGCGCCCTGGATCACCAGGCCGGGGGTGATCGAGCCGCTGAAGCCGAAGGCGGGGAAGCTGTCGAACGTGCCGGTCATCGGCGGCAGGCCCTGGGGGGCGCAGCTCACCTCGGAGCGCGTACCGTCGGGGTTGTCCCGCTCGAAGGAGTCGGCTTCCAGCGTCCGGGCGTCGGTGGCTTCGTAGGTGGGCACGGACCACCCGGTCAGCGGGGCGAGCGCGGTGCTGACGCCCGGGTCCTGCACAGGCACCGTGGTCTCGGTGGGCAGCGTGGTGGGCACGTCGGTGTCGGCGGGTGCGGTGACCGGGGCCGGGAGGGTCGCTGGCGCCGTCACCGGCGAGGCGGTGCTGGAGGTGGAGCTGCACGACGAGGCGAGCAGGGCGATGCCGGCCAGCGCGAGCGGGGCGAGGCGGGCGAGTGCGGAGTGTGAACGGGTCATGGATGCCACCGTAAAGACGGCCGTGACACCGGGCACTGGGAGGTTCCCCGGTTCGATCGTGCACCCCACCGGGAAGATTCCCGGGTCGCCCGGGAGCGCCACTACGCTGGCGCCCCATGGGTCAGCAGATCGCCGTCGTCGCCAAGCCGAGCCCGAACGCGGGCGTGCTCCGCTTCGAGGCCAACCGCAACCTCACCGGCATGGGCCACGAGCTGTTCCGTTCCGCAGCGGAGGCCATCGGCCCCCGCCCGGCCGCCAAGCTGGCCCGCACGCTGCTGGAAGCCGGCGGCGTGGACACCGTCCACATCTACGGGAACATGATCACGGTGGACCTGGCCAAGGGGGCGAACGGCAGTGGCGTGGCCGACGCCATCCGCGACCTGTACCAGTACTGGAAGCCGGGCATGGAGCTGCCCGTGTTCGAGGACGTCGTGGCCGAGGCCGCGCCGGCTGCGGCCGCGGGTGATGCCGGCGAGTCCGGCGGCGTGGAGTCCGAGTACACCCGCCGGGTGCCGGCCCACCTCATCGAGCGCAGCAGGGCCGGTCTGGCCAAGTGGAAGGCCAACCACGGCGGCTGAGCCCGTGATGCGGCGTGTGTCCGCCGCTGGTCAATCCTGTGCTCCGTGCGGCGCGTGTTCCGGAGCAGGCGTACCGTGACGCCGTGACCGCCGCGGACCTCACCCTGCACGAGGCTGCCGCGCAACTCGGGGTGCACTACATGACCGCCTACCGGTATGTGCGCCTGGGCCTGCTGCCGGCGGTGAAGTCGGGTGGGTCGTGGCGAGTCACCGCGGCCGACCTGGCCCACTTCCGTGAGGCGGCTTCGGCCGGCGCAGTGGTGGAGCCCGCGGGTGCCGGCGGGCGCCGCCGGGCGCCGTGGGCAGACCGGCTGGAGGCTCGCCTGGTGGCCGGCGACAGTGCCGGCTCGTGGGGTGTGGTGGAGGCCGCGATGGCGGCCGGCAGCGGTCTGGACGAGGTGTACCTGGACGTGATCGCGCCGGCGATGCGCTCGATCGGCACCCGGTGGGCCACCGGTGAGCTGGACGTGGCGCTGGAGCACCGGGCCACCGGGATCGCCTTCCGCCTGCTCGGCCGGCTGTCGCCCCGCTTCGCCCGCCGTGGGCGCACCCGGGGCGCCGTGGTGCTGGGCACGCCGGAGGGGGAGCGGCACTCCCTGCCCGTCGCCCTCCTGGCCGACCTGGTCCGCGGCGCCGGGTGGGACGTCACCGACCTCGGGGCCGACCTGCCCACCGACTCCTTCGTCGGGGTGGTGGCGGCGATGGAGGGGCTGGTGGCCGTGGGCGTGTCCGTCACCTCGTCGTCCAGCGTGGCCGCGGCCGGCGAGTTGCTGCCGGCGTTGCGGGCAGCGTTGCCCGGTGGGGTGCTGCTGGCGGTCGGCGGTGCGGCCGTCGTGGACGAGGCACAGGCGCTGGCGTTGGGAGCGGACCACTGGGCGGCGAGCGCGCAGGAGTTCCTCGTGCAGCTGGCCGGCGCTGCGGCGAACGGCAACCGCACCGCCTGAGGGTCTGCCTTCCGGTCAGGGTGGCCGGTCGGCGGCCGTCTCAGGCGATCGGGTCCCGGTACGCCCTGGTCTTCAGCAGCAGGATGTCGGACGGCTGGATGATGAGGGTGACCTCGTCGTCGTCCTGCAGGTCGAGGTCGAACGCTGCCGAGCGTGGGATCACGGCCTCGATGTGCTGCCCACCGTGGAGCTCGACGACGACGCCGGCGACACCGCTGCCGATGCCGACTTTCCGGATGCTGCCGTTGAGCATGTTGTGGGGTCGGTCACGCAGCCGGTCCGGGATGCGCGTCGTCCGGATGGAGTACACCCGGGGTGGGGGGTCTGACCTGGTCTGGACGTGCCACATCCGCAGGTCGCCCGGGCCCAGGTCGCGACGGGGCAGCGCGGCGTCGTCGAGGAAGCGGCCGAGTGCGGCGTCCGCCTCGGCCGGCGGCAGCGGACCGGCCACCACCTGGAAGTAGTTGTCCGGATCGGCGCGCACATGGTTGAGCAGGCAACGACAGGCCTCGTCCTCCGTGTCGAAGTACTGGTGTTGGGAGTCGCTGCCCCGCTCCGTGAAGTAGACGACCCATCCGTCGGGTCGACGGTCGATGACGTAGGTGCAGTCTGCGTGGCCGCCGTGCAGCCCGTAGCAGCGTGGGTTGATCCCCTCGCGGAAGAGGATGTCGGCGAGCTCTGACCGGTTCATCGGCGCCTCGGTCCGTCTGGTATGTCAACCATGCGGACAGATTGTCGTTGACGTGGTGCTGTTGTCCAGGGCCGTCGTCCGCGTGGCACCCGATGGGGCGTCGGGGGACAGTGTGTTCTGCTGAGCGACAACGGTGGTTGCGGGGGTGGGAACGCCGGTTGTCGCTGAGTGTGGAGGACATGGGTGGATGAAGGGTGCGGTGCTGCCGTGGAGGTTCCGTGGAGGTTCCGTGGAGGTGCGTGGTGCTGCGTCCGACCCACCTGCCGGTCTGCCCCGACCGTTCTGTGGGCCGGATCGTTGCGGAACCCGCAACTTCCCAGCCCCAGAAGCGGCGATGGCACGGATCAGCCCCAGAATGCCTGAGGCGGGCTGGGGTCGGGGCGGGGCTGGCTGGTGATGACCGTACATATGTTCGATAGACTGGGTGGATGGCACGTGCGGTCACGGTCGAGCAACGGGCACAGCTGAGCGCGGTCCAGGCCCGGGTGGGCGGGACGGTCCCTGGCGGCGGCGGTGGCGCCGGCGGGATGGTGGCGGCCAAGGACCGCACCCTGCCGGTCCACGAGGTGCTGGCCCCCATCCTCCCCCAGGGGGTGCAGCGGGGCAGTGTGGTGGCCTGCACCGGGCCGCTGGCCGTCTCGCTGGCGCTCCTGGCCGCGGCCGGGCCGTCGCGCAGCGGCTGCTGGGTGGGCGTGGCCGGGCTGCCCGCGCTGGGCCTGGGTGCCGCCGCCGAACTGGGGGTAGCGGTGGAGCGCCTCGTCCAGGTGGCCGAGCCCGCCGGCCGCACCTGGGCCGACGGCGACTGGGCGGAGGTGCTGGGGGCGATGGTGGACGGGTTCGACGTCCTGCTCCTCGGCCCCGGCGCCCAGCGGGTGCGGGCCGGCACCGCCCGCCGGGTCACCGCCCGCCTCCAGGCCCGCGGGGCGATCGCCGTCTGTGTGGACGCGCCGGTGTTCGGCGGCGACCTGCGGTTGACCACCACCGGCCACCGGTGGATGGGGCTGGGCGACGGGCACGGCGTGGCCCGGGCCCGCCAGGTGGAGGCCGTGCTGGAAGGGCGCCGCGTGCCCCGGCCCCGCCACCTGCCCCTCTGGCTGCCGGGGCGCGACGGCGGGGTCCGCCCGGTGCCCGCGCCAGCGCCCGCCGAGCAGCCCGCCGAGCCGGCCCGCCCCGTCGCACTCCGGCGCACCGGGTAGGCCGCGGCAATGGCCAGGTCCCGTGTGCCCCGCCTCGGCGTGCTGTGGTGTCCCCACTGGCCGGTGGTGGTGGCCGGCGCGGCGGAGGGCGAGCAGGTGGCCGTGCTGCACGCCAACCGGGTGGTCGCCCACTCGCTGGCCGCCGCGGTGGAAGGGGTCAGCGTCGGCATGCGCCGGCGGGAGACCCAGGCCCGCTGCCCCCATGTGCGGCTGGTGCCCCACGAGCCCGACCGCGACCTGCGCGCCTTCGAGGGCGTCGTGCGGGCGATCGGGGAGGACGTGCCCCGCCTGGAGGTCACCGAGCCCGGCCTCCTGATGTTCCACGCCCGCGGCCCTGCCCGCTACTTCGGTGGGGAGGCGGCGATGGCCGGCCGCCTGGCCGCCGTGGCCGCCCAGGCCGCCGGCGTGTCGATGGCGGCCGTCGGCCCGTTCGGCATGGGCATCGCCGACGGTCGCTTCGCCGCCACCGTGGCGGCCCGCCGGGCCGCGGCGATGGGTGCTCCGGTCCTCGTGCCGTCCGGCCCGCAACCCACCCGCGACTTCCTCGCCCCGCTGCCCGTCCACCTCCTGGCCGAGGTGGCGGGTGCCCCGCCGGAGTTCGTCCACCTGCTGCACCGCCTGGGCCTGCACCACCTCGGCGCGCTGGCCGACCTGGACGAGGCCGACCTCGGCGCCCGCTTCGGCCCGCTCGGCACGTTCGCCCACCGCCTGGCCACCGGTGGCGACGACCGCCTGCCCGGCGTGCAGGACCCACCCACCGGCCTGCATGTGCAGCGGGTGTTCGAGGAGCCCGTGCACCACTCCGACGTGCTGGTGTTCGTGGCCCGCCAACTGGCCGAGGAGCTCACCACCACCCTGCGCGCCGACGGCCAGGTCTGCACCCGTCTCGTGGTGCAGGCAGAGACCGAGCACGGCGAGCGCAGCGAACGGGTGTGGAGCCGCAGCACCGGGCTGGCCGCGGCGGCGATGGTGGAGCGCGTCCGCTGGCAGCTCGACGGCTGGGCGCGTGACGACACCCTCACCGCCGGCGTCGTGCTGCTGCGCCTGCTGCCCGACGAGGTGCGCGGCGACGACGGCGAGCAGCAGGGCCTGTGGGGCGGGCGCACCCAGGCCGACGACTGGGCGATGCGGGCCGTGGCCCGGCTGGTGGCGGTGGCGGGGGAGCAGCAGGTGCTGGTGCCGGCGGCGCAGGGGGGCCGCCACCCGCGCGACGCCTACCGCTGGGTCCCGGCCGTCACCGTGGAGCTCGCCGACCCCTCCGGCCGGCTGGCCGCGCCGGCGGTGCCGTGGCCGGGCCGGCTGCCGTCGCCGTCGCCCGCGGTGGTCCACCCCGAGCCGGTGCCGGTGGAGGTGGTCGACGCGGAGGGTCGTCCGGTGACGGTCAGCGGGCGGGGTGTGGTCAGCGCGGCCCCGGCCGTCCTGCGCGACAGCCGCGGGGCGCAGGCGGTGGATGCGTGGGCCGGTCCGTGGCCGGTGGAGGAACGCTGGTGGGACGCCGCCCGGTCACGCCGGATGGCCCGCTTCCAGGTGCAGACGGGGGACGGCCGCCTGGTCCTGCTGGCCGTCGAGCGCGGCGGCTGGTGGCTGCTGGCGGAGTACGCCTGACGGCGCCGCGACTCAGGCGGAGACGAGCTCGCGACGGTCGTCGTCGCGGCCGCCGTTGGAACCGGCGCGGCTGCGGGCCGGCTGGTCCTCCGCAGCACGCAGCAGGTCGTTGCTGAGGCGGAACCCGACACCACGCACGGTGTGGATGAACCGCAGCTCCGGGGCCCGCTGCTGCAGCTTGCGGCGCAGGTTGCTGAGGTGCACGTCCACGACATGGGTGTCACCCACCCAGTTCGGGCCCCACACCTCTTCCAGCAGTTCCGCACGCGAGCACACCTCGGCCGGCCGACGGCACAGCTGCTCGAACAGGGCGAACTCGATGCGGGTCACCGGCACGTCCACGCCGTGCACCCGGATCTCCTTGCGGCCGACGTCCACGGCCAGCGCACCGAGGTTGATCACGGACGCCTGCATCGGGTCCCAGCGGGCGTGCAGGCGGCGGGGGCGGCGCAGCAGCGCCTGGCAGCGGGCCGCCAGTTCCTCGGGGTTCAGGGTGTTGGCGACCACGTCGTCGGCGCCGGCGCGCAGCGCACGGATGCGGGCGCCGTCGGCCTCCGGCGTGGCGATGCCCACCAGGTAGGCGTCGGACAGGCCGCGCATGGTGTCGAAGAGGGCACCGCCCTCCGGGCTGGGGAGGTCGAGATCGACCATCATCACGTCGGGGGAGAAGGAACGCGCCAGCGTGAGTGCTGCGTCCTCTTCGGTGGTCGCGCTCACGGAGTAACCGCGGGCGCGAAGTGCAGCGGAGGCAACCCGCCGCAGCGTCGGGTCACCCACGGCCAGCAGCACTCGGGGTGCGAGTTGTGCGTCGGGTTCCATCGTCGTGTCGTTGCCTCGTGGTTCGTGGCGGGATGGAATCCACACCACCGCTCGGGTTGACTATCGGCGTGCCGCGGCGCTTCCTGAAGTGGTGATTTTGACGGATTGCGGAGTTGTTGGGCGGCGAGTGCCCGTTACGGTGACCCGATGACCGAGCTCAGCCAGCAGATCCGTGACGCGGTGGCGGCCCGTCGCCCCGTCGATGCGCGGGAACGCTGGTCGCTCGCCGAGTTCACCGAACGCTTCGACCGGCTCGACCGGCCGTTCCTCGAGGAAGCCGATCCGGTGCACGTCACGGTGTCGGCCATCGTGGTCAGCGACGACGGCCTGCGCGTGCTGCTGCACCGCCACAAGCGGCTCGGCATCTGGCTGCAACCCGGCGGCCACATCGACGCCGGCGAGATGCCGTGGGACGCCGCGGTGCGCGAGGCCACGGAGGAAACCGGGCTGCCCGCCACGCTGGCGTCGCCCGACCTGCTGCACGTGGACGTCCATCCGGGGCCGCGCAAGCACACCCACCTGGACCTCCGCTACCTCGTGCACGCGCCGCGCCAGGCGCCGAAGCCGCCGGAGGGCGAGAGCCAGGAGGTCGAGTGGTTCGCCTGGCACCACGCCATCGGGATGGCCGACGTGGGGCTGGAGGGCGTGCTGCGCGCCCAGCAGCCGGGGCCGGCGAAGGTGCGCCAGGCTCGCCACGCCGACGCGCCGGACGTGGCCCAGGTGTACCTGCGGTCGCGGGCGTTCGGCCTGCCGACGGTGCCGCTGGTGCACGACGAGCGCGAGGTGCGCCGGTGGATGGGCGACGACATCGTCGGCCGCACGGACATGTGGGTGGCCGAGGTGGACGGGGTGATCACCGGCCTGATGGTGCTGGACCACGGCCGCGACGGCGCGGGGTGGATCGAGCACCTGTACCTCGACCCGTCATGGATGGGGCGGGGGCTGGGCGACCGGTTCGTCGAACTGGCGAAGGAGCGCCTGCCCGGTGGCATCCAGCTGTGGACGTTCCAGGTCAACGACCCGGCCCGCCGCTTCTACGCCCGTCACGGCTTCGCGGAGGCGGAGCTCACCGACGGCAAGGGCAACGAAGAGCGTGCCCCCGACGTGCGGATGGAGTGGACGCCGGCGGCCACCTGAGGTCGGAGCGAGGTGAGGCTCAGGTTTCGGGACGCTCGAGCCGCAGGCCGATCCCCTCCGCGTTCGCTGCGTACTGGGCGTCGTTGAAGCCCGGCAGCGGCGATCCGATGCTCCACTGGTGGCCCCAGGGGTCCCGGATGGTGCCAGCGCGCCGGCCGTAGAACTGGTCGGCCACGGGGCGCAGCAGCGTGGCACCCAGCGCCACGGCGCGGTCCACCACGGCGTCGGCGTCCGTCACCTCGAGGGCGAACTGGGTGGACGTGCCGCCCCGCGTGGTGGGAGCGATCGCGTCGTAGTCCGGGTACTCGTCGGCGAGCGCGACGCGGCTGTCACCGAAGCGCAGCTCTGCGTGGCCGATGCGGCCATCCGCCTCCACCAGGCGGTGTTCCTCCACCGCTCCGAACGCGGCGACATAGAAATCGATGGCGGCGGCGGCGCCATCCACGGTGAGGTACGGCTGGACGGACAAGGTATTGGGCATCGGGGCCTCCATGGTGGTGCGCAGCTGCTCGCGCAGCCGGGTGGTAAATCGAGGGTCGGGGTCGATCGGGCCGTCGGGGGCGCGCAGGGCGTCGAACGGGTCGGTCATGGCTCGCCTCCTTCCAGGTCGGCAGCCGCCTGGCGGTAGGCGGCGCGGGCACGAACCAGCAACGACTCGGTGGCGTGCAGGCTGCGGCTCAAGTGGCTGGCCACTTGAACCACGGGCAGGCCATCCAGGTAGCGCAGGGTGAGGGCGAGGCGGTGGTGGGGGGTCAGGCGGGCCATGGTCTCCCGCACGTGCAGTGCGTCCACCGGGTCGTCGCTGCCCGCCGGAGGATCTGCAGCCGCCCACAGCTCCTCCATCGCCTCGCGCTGGCGGCCGATGCGGCGCCAGTGGTCCACCAGCTTGTGACGGGCCGTGCCGATGAGCCAGGGAACGCCGATCTCGGTGCCGCGGCGGTGCGCGTCCACCGCCGCCATGAAGGTGTCGGCGGTCAGGTCCTCTGCGGTGGCCGGGTCGTCGCAGCGGCGCACGAGGTAGCCGTAGACGTGGGGCAGGGCCTCGTCATACAGCTGCAGCAGCGCGCTCACAGTCCTCTCGTCGTCCGGCGTCGGCATTCTCCGTCGCGATGCTCGCAGAAATCTCTCCTGCGGTGCGCCGGCCGGCGAACACGAAGCGGCGCTGGGCCTTGTAGCTCAGCGTGAACAGGGCGGCTTCCGTCAGCACCTTGCCGGCCAGGATGGGCAGGCCGGCCACGGTGACCAGCAGGTGCATCAGCGCAGCGTTCGCCGCGAGGATCACCGCGACCAGCGTGAAGTAGCGGCGGGCGGAGGACCACCAGCCCCGGCTGCTGCGGAACACGAGGCGCCGGTTGGTGGCGAAGTTCACCGTCGCGCTGGCCACGCGGGCGACGACGACGGAGAGCACGATCCGGTCCGTGAGCGCCGCCACGGTGAACAGGACGCCGGCGTCGACAGCGAAGGCGGCCAGGGACGAGGCGGCGAAGCGCAGCAGCGGGGCGTACACCCGGGCGGAGTCGGCGAGGGGCCGGAAGTGGGAGGACCGGTTGCCCTCCAGGTACACGGTGTCGATGGGAACCTCCAGGTGGGGGATGCCGAGGCGGGTGGCCTCCAGCAGGGCGGACAGCTCGTACTCGAAGCGGTCGCCGGGCACGGTGTGCAGCCACGGCAGCAGCGCCGGGCCGTAGCCGCGCAGGCCGGTCTGGGTGTCGTGCAGGCGGGTGCCGGTGGCCGCGCCGAAGAGGACTCTGGTGACGCTGTTGCCGAACCGGCTGCGGGCCGGCACGTCGCCGGCGAAGGCCCGGGTGCCGAGCACGATGGCGTCCGGATGGTCGGTCAGCGCGTCCGCCACCCGCTGGATGTCGGGCAGGGTGTGCTGGCCGTCGCAGTCGGCGCAGACGACGGC
Source organism: Acidimicrobiaceae bacterium (assembly GCA_020637295.1). GTDB lineage: Bacteria > Actinomycetota > Acidimicrobiia > Acidimicrobiales > Ilumatobacteraceae > UBA668. The sequence continues at coordinate 119,277 of JACJWF010000001.1, forward strand.
GTGCCCCGGGTAGGTCGCCTCGATGTGGGCGAAGCCGCGGCGCAGGGCGTACCCCTTGCCCCGGTTGGGGGCGTGGCGCAGGACGTCGGCGCCGAGGGTGGCGGCCCCGAGGAACATGGCGTCGTGGGCGGGGCCCGAGCCGTCGTCCACCACCACGACCTGTTGGGCGGGGTCGGCGGTGCGGATGTCGCGGAGCAGGCCGACCAGGCGGTGGTCCGGCTCGTAGGCGGGGATGAGGATGATCATCGCCGTCACCTCACGCCGTCACGTAGAGGATGTCGCTGACGGGCCGCTCGTCGCCCCTGCCCTGCGGGTTGTTGACCACCTCGCCGTTGAAGTACATGGTGGCCGAGCCGCCGCCGTCGAGGTTGTAGGCGGTCTGGGCGCCGAGGTCGACGAACAGCTGGGCGAACTCGGGCATCGTCATCCCGGCGCTCTCGCTGGAGCGGCCGTCCACCACCACGAACACGAAGTGGTTGGCGCTGATCATCCCGATGCCGGTGCGGGGCTGGTTGCCCTGGATGGAGTGGTTGCCGATGTTGGTGTCCACCTCCACCTGGTCGATGCCGTCGAGCACCTGCCCACCGTCGACCAGCGCCGGCCCGAAGGAGAGCGTCTGCCACACGCCCCGGGCCAGCAACTCCTCGGCGGTGGTGGTGGTCTCGTCGTAGACGATCAACTCGCCGTCGAGCGTGAAGGCCGCACCGGTGCGGGTGCCGCTGTCGCGGTAGATCACCCCGTTGCGGATGAGGATGCCGCTGGTGCGGAAGCCGTAGTAGTCGCCGTTGATGGCGAGGAGGGCGCCGTTGTCGGCGGCGATGCGGGACGTGTCCTCGACGATGTTCTGCCCGAACTGGTTGTCGGCGAAGGCGGAGAGCACCTGGGTGACGTCGCTGACCTGGATGTCGGCGACGTAGTAGACGACCTGGTCGCTGCCGCTGCCGGTGACGTAGCGGGTGATGGTGATGGACGTGTCGGCGTCGGTGTAGCTGGTGTCGGTGAGGACCGGTTCGATGGTGGTGCCGGCGTCGGTGGTGCTGCCGGCATCGGTCGTCACGGACTGGCCGGTGTAGTCCTGCCCGTTGGCTTCCCGCTCGGCGTAGACCTGCTGCTCGTAGGCGTCCACGTCGGAGATCTGGACGTGCTCGAAGACGTAACGGTCGAGTGCCCACCAGGTGATGCCGCCGGCCACCAGGAGGAGGACGGCGAGCACGGCGCCGACCCAGCGGAGGATCCGCCGGGTGCGCGATCGGCGCCGGGCCGGTGGGTGCTGCTCCGGGTCGGGGAGGGGTGTGTCGAGCGAGGGTGGCGGGAGCGTGTCGAGTGCCATGGCCTGGTTGTACGGGTCGTCCCTGGGAGCCTCCTGGGCGATCCACCAGAACCCGGTGAGAACCCGGTGAGTGACGAGCGACACGGTTGACGATAGACCTATCGCGATATATCGTGACCGCACATGAACGAACGCATCACGAAAGGAACCGCTGACATGCGTCACCGACACTTCACCCAACGCTCCGACCGTCCCGACACCGATCCCACCCGCGACCGCGGGGAGTTCGGCTGGGGCCCGGGCCCCCGCCACCGTGGCCGTCGCCGCCGTGGCGACATCCGCATCGCCCTCCTCTTCGGTCTCGAGGCCGGCCCGGCCCACGGGTACGAGCTGATCCAGCGCCTCGGCGAGCGCACCGGCGGCCGGTGGAAGCCCAGCCCCGGCTCCGTCTACCCGACCCTCCAGATGCTGGAGGAGGAGGGCCTGGTGTCCGCCGCCGAGCAGGACGGCAAGAAGGTCTACGAGCTCACCGACGCCGGCCGCGAGGCCCTGTCCGAGCGTGCCGCCGCCGGTGGCCCGCCGTGGATGGGCCCGGAAGCCGGCGGCCCCCACGGCGACCTGCGTGCCGCCGTCGGCCAGTTGGTGATGGCCGCCAAGCAGATCGGCATGGGCGGTGACCCGGCCCAGGTGGAAGCCGCCACCGGCATCCTCACCGACGCCCGCCGCAAGCTCTACCAACTCCTCGCCGAGTCCTGACCCCTCCGTCGCCCGCCCCAGCCTCGCCCCGCCCGCCGGCCGCGTCGATCACCCCCCGATCCGATGCGCCCCATGACCTCTGTGTCACGGCACAGCGATCACGGTCACGGCACAGAAGTACGAACCTTTGTGTCGTGACAGTGACGCCTGTGCCGTGACACAGACGTGACCCGGCGGGTGCGGTGGGGCGGGTGGGCGGTGCGGGCCGCGGCTGTCCTCTTGATGATCGAACAGATGTTCGTCTATGGTCATGAACCCCTATGGCGTTCAACAACCCGAACCGGTCGTGGAAGGAGATGGAGGCCATCCTCTCCGGCCGCCCGCTCCCGGGCGCTTCGGGGGCCAGGGGGAAGGACGGGCGGCAGCCGGGCAGCCCGTCGTGGAACGCCGGCGGCGACGGCCCTGCCTGGGGGCGCAAGCGCCAGCCCTACGAGCCTGCGGTCGCAGAACGCGCACCGGGGCAGGGCCGCACGCCCTACGCCGAGCTGCACTGCCACAGCAACTTCTCCTTCCTCGACGGGGCCAGCCATCCCGAGGCGCTGGTGGAGGAAGCCCACCGCCTGGGGCTGGAGGCCCTGGCCCTCACCGACCATGACGGGCTCTACGGGATCGTCCGCTTCGCCGAAGCCGCCCGTGCGGTCGGCCTGCCCACCGTGTTCGGGGCGGAGATCAGCCTCACTGCCGAGGGCCGCAGGGCCCGCAGCGAGGCCGACACCCAGCGCCAGGTGGACACCGGGATGGTGCCCGACAGCCACGCTCCCGACCCGCACAGCCGCCACCTGCTGGTGCTGGCCGACGGGCCCGACGGCTACGCCCGTCTCGCCCGCACGCTGAGCCTCGGCCACCTGGCGGGGGAGAAGGGGGCGGCCCAGTTCAGCTTCGCCGACGTGGCCGACCAGATGGCCGGCCACGGGTGGGTGCTCACCGGCTGCCGCAAGGGTGCCGTGCCCGCCGCGCTGGTGGCCGACGGCCCCCGCGCGGCCGGCCGCGAGCTGCAGCGGCTGATCAGCGCGTTCGGGCGGGACCGCGTGCTGGTGGAGTTGTGGGACCACGGCGACCCGCTGGACTCCGTCCGCAACGACGCCCTCGCCGAACTGGCCGCCCGCCACGACGTGGGCGTGATCGCCAGCAACAACGTCCACTACGCCACCCCGGCCCAGCGCCGCCTGGCCACCGCGGTGGCCGCCGTGCGCGCCCGGCGCAGCCTGGAGGAACTGGACCCGTGGTTGCCCGCCTCCGCCGGTGCCCACCTGCGCAGTGGGGCGGAGCAGGCCCGCCGCTTCCTGCGCTACCCGGGCGTGGTGGAGCGCGCCGCCGAGGTGGGCCGGGCGGCGGCGTTCGACCTGCGCCTGGTGGCCCCCAGCCTGCCCCCGTTCCCGTGCCCGACGGATGCCCCGCCGCCCGCCGGCACCGGCCGCCCGCTCACCGAGATGCAGTACCTGCGCCGGCTGGCCGAGGAGGGTGGCCGCCGCCGCTACGGCGAACGCCCCGGCCCCCACGAGGACCTCTCGCTGCGGGCCCGGGCGTGGCGCACGATCGATCACGAACTCGATGTCATCGAGCACCTCGGGTTCGCCGGCTACTTCCTCGTGGTGTGGGATCTCGTGGAGTTCTGCAACCGGGCCGACATCCTCTGCCAGGGCCGCGGCAGCGCGGCCAACAGCGCCGTCTGCTACGCGCTCGGGGTGACGAAGGCGGACGCCGTGTCGCTGGGCCTGCTGTTCGAGCGCTTCCTGTCGCCCGAGCGCGACGGCCCGCCGGACATCGACATCGACATCGAGAGCGACCGGCGGGAGGAGGTCATCCAGTACGTGTACCAGCGCTACGGGCGGCACCACACCGCGCAGGTTGCCAATGTCATCACCTACCGGGCCCGCTCCAGCGTGCGCGACATGGCCAAGGCGCTGGGCTACGCCCCCGGGCAGCAGGACGCGTGGAGCAAGCAGATGGACGCCTGGGGCGGGGTGGCCACCACGGCCAGCCAGCCGGACCACGACATCCCGCCCGAGGTGCTGGAGCTGGCCGCCGAGATCGAGGACGCCCCCCGCCACCTCGGCATCCACTCCGGCGGGATGGTCATCTGCGACCGCCCGGTCATCGAGGTCTGCCCGGTGGAGTGGGGGCGGATGCAGGACCGCAGCGTGCTGCAGTGGGACAAGGACGACTGCGCCGCGGCCGGGCTGGTGAAGTTCGACCTGCTCGGCCTGGGCATGCTCAGCGCGCTGCACTACGCCATCGACCTGATCCGCGACCACCGCGGCTACGAGGTGGACCTGGCCACCCTGCCGCAGGAGGACGAGGTGTACGCGATGCTCTGCCGGGCGGACACGGTGGGCGTGTTCCAGATCGAGAGCCGGGCGCAGATGGCCACGCTCCCCAGGCTGAAGCCGCGCCGCTTCTACGACCTGGTGGTGGAGGTCGCGCTCATCCGCCCCGGGCCGATCCAGGGCGGGTCCGTCCACCCGTACATCCGCCGCCGCAACGGGCAGGAACCGATCACCTACCTGCACCCCCTGCTGGAGAACAGCCTGGGCAAGACGCTGGGCGTGCCCCTGTTCCAGGAGCAGCTGATGCAGATGGCCATCGACGTGGCCGGCTTCACCCCGTCGGAGGCCGACCAGCTGCGCCAGGCGATGGGCTCCAAGCGCAGCCGGGCGCGCATGGAGCAGCTGAAGGCCCGCCTGTTCGAGGGGATGGCCGAGCGTGGGATCAGCGGCGAGGTGGCCGAGGAGGTCTTCACCAAGATGGCCGCCTTCGCCAACTACGGCTTCCCGGAGTCCCACGCGGTCAGCTTCAGCTACCTCGTCTACGCCTCGTCGTGGATCAAGTACCACGAGCCGGCAGCGTTCTGCGCGGCCCTGCTGAACGCCCAGCCGATGGGGTTCTGGAGCCCCCACTCGCTGGTGCAGGACGCCCGCCGCCACGGGGTGGTGGTGCGCGGCCCGGACCTCAACGCCTCCCTCGCCGCCGCCACGCTGGAACCGTGCCCGGACAGCGTGGGTGGTGTGGCCGTCCGCCTCGGCCTGTCCTCCGTCCGCGGCCTTGGCAGCGAGTTGGCCGCGGCGGTGGAGGGCGGCCGGCCGTACGGGTCGCTGGAGGACCTGGTGCGCCGGGTGCCGGCGCTGACCCTGGCCCAGCTGGAGGCGATGGCCACCGCCGGCGTGTTCGAGGAGAGCCTGGGCCTCGGGCGGCGGGAGGCGATGTGGGCGGTGGGCGCCGCGGTGCAGGCCGGGCCGGACCGGCTGGAGGGCATCGTGGTCGGCCAGAAGGCGCCGCAACTGCCGGGCATGGAGCCGGTGGAGCAGTCGGTGGCCGACCTGTGGTCCACCGGGGTGTCGCCGGACGGCCACCCGACCAGGTTCCTGCGGGCCGAACTGGCCGCCCGTGGCGTGGTCACCGCCGAGGGCCTGTGGGACTGCCCGCCGCGCAGCAAGGTGCTGGTGGCCGGCGTGGTCACCCACCGCCAGCGGCCGATGACCGCCCAGGGCGTGACGTTCCTGAACCTCGAGGACGAGACCGGCCTGATCAACATCGTCGTGTCGAAGGGGTGCTGGGCCCGCTACCGCCGGGTGGCCCGCGGCGCGCCGGCGCTGCTGATCCGCGGCCGGCTGGAGCGCAGCGAGGGCGTCATCAACATCGCCGCCGAAGAGCTCACGCCCCTGCCCGTGGGCGCCAGCGCCGCCAGCCGCGACTTCCGCTGAGCGGGCGGTTCACGTGAACCGCCTCCGGGTACTGTCGCTCCATGGTTCGTCCGTTTCGATTCGCACTGCAGGGTGGGCCGCTCAACGACCCTGAACGGCTCGCCGTGCATGCTCGTCACGTCGAGTCGCTCGGCTACGAGGGGCTCTACTCGTTCGACCACATCGGCACGGTCGACCCGTTCGTCCCGCTGGTGGCGGCAGCGTGCGCGACCACGCGGCTGCACATCGGCCCGCTCGTGCTCAACAACGAGTTCCACCATCCGGTGCTGCTCGCCCGTACGGCGGCCACGGTGGACCGGCTGACCAACGGGCGCCTGGTGCTCGGCTGGGGGACGGGGTACATGCAGTCGGAGCACGACAGCGCGGGCATCGAGTTGCGCCCGCCCGGGCCGCGCGTGCGTCGCCTCGGCGAGTCGCTGGCCATCGTGCGGGCCCTGCTCGACGGCGAGCCGGTCGATCACGACGGCGAGTTCCACCAGGTGCACCTCGAGGCGCTCGGGGTGGCGCCGGCGGGGCGCGTGCCGTTCCTCATCGGCGGCCACGGGCGCAAGGTGGTGGGCGTGGCCGGTCGTTACGCCGACATTTTCCAGTTCACCGGCCTGCACCACGGCGAGGGCGGCGTGCCGAACGGGGGCGGGTTCGCGTTGGCGCATGTGGTGGAGCGGGCGCGGTGGCTCACCGAGGCTGCCGGAGAACGCGACGACGCCATCGAACGGTCGATCCTGGTGCAGAGCACCTACGTGGGCGACGACGCCGACGCGAAGCTCCACGAGATGGCCGAGCAGTTCGAGATGGAGCGAGCGCTGCTCGAGGCGACGCCGTTCGTGCTGGTCGGCTCGGTGCAACAGGTGGTCGACAAGCTGGAGCGCCTGCGCAGCCTGCTCGGTGTGAGCCATGTGACCGTGCGCGACGCCGATGGCTTCGCGCCGATCGTGGAGGCGCTGGCCGGGCGCTGAACCACGGCCGCCGTCGGCGGCCGCCTTTCTCCGTCACACCCCCGTGGCAGGCTGCTCGTATGTCGTTCTCCGAGGCCGCCGCTGCCGAGCACCTGGGCACCGTGCTCCATCGCCTGGCCGGTGCGGGCGCCGAGCCACGGGGCGATCAGGTGGCTGCGGTGCACGCCATCGTGCAGCCGGCGGCCCGGGTGCTGGTGGTGCAGGCCACCGGGTGGGGCAAGTCGGCCGTGTACTGGGCGGCCACTGCGGCGCTGCGTTCGCAGGGGGCCGGGCCCACGCTCGTGGTGTCGCCGCTGCTGGCCCTGATGCGCGATCAGGTGGCGGCGGCGACGAAGGCCGGCCTGCGCGCCGCCACGGTCAACAGCACCAACTTCGACGAGTGGGACCCTGTCTTCGAGGCGCTCGACCGCGACGCGCTGGACGTGTTGCTGGTGTCGCCGGAGCGCCTCGGCAATGCCCGCTTCGCCGCCCGGCTGGACGAGCTGATGGCCCGCGTCGGGCTGGTGGTGATCGACGAGGCGCACTGCATCAGCGACTGGGGGTTCGACTTCCGGCCCGACTACCAGCGCCTCGCCCGCGCCCTCTTGGCCACCCCGACCGCATCCGTGCTGGCCACCACCGCCACGGCGAACCTGCGGGTCACCCACGACGTGGAGGCCCAGCTCGGCGAATCCGCGGTCACGTTCCGCGGCACCCTGGCCCGCACCTCGCTGCACCTCTCGGTGGTGCCCGGGCTGGCGCCGCTGGAGCGCTACGCGTGGGTGGCAGATGCGCTGGACCACCTACCCGGCAGCGGCATCGTCTACGTCCTCACCGTGGCCGAGGCCCAGCGCCTGGCCGGGTTCCTGCGCGAATGCGGCCATCACGTGGCGGCATACACGGGGCAGCTCGATGCAGAAGCGCGGGTGCAGGTGGAGGGCCAGCTGCGGCGCAACGAGGTGAAGGCGGTGGTGGCCACCTCGGCCCTCGGCATGGGGTACGACAAGCCCGACCTCGGGTTCTGCGTGCACGTCGGCTCACCCTCCACCCCCGTGGCCTACTACCAGCAGGTGGGGCGAGCGGGCCGGGCGCTGGCCCAGGCGGAGGCCGTGCTGCTGTCGTCGCCCGCCGACGAACGCATCTGGGAGTACTTCGCCACCGCCTCCATCCCCAACGCGGACGACGCGGCCAAAGTGCAGCGGGTGCTGGACGACGGGCCTCGGTCGCTCGCCGACCTCGAAGCCGCCACCGGTGTGCGGCGCGGCCGGCTGGAAGCGCTGCTGAAGATCCTGGCCATCGACGGCGTGGTGGCCAAGGACGGCACGCGCTGGGCGAGCACGGGCACCCCGTATGTGCACGACACCGCCAAGTGGGATGCCCTCGCCCGCACCCGCCGCGCCGAGGCCGACCTCATGCGCCAGTACGCCCACGGCAGGGGCTGCCTCATGGCCTACCTGCAGACCGCGCTCGACGACCCGGCCCCCGCGCCATGTGGCCGCTGCTCGGTGTGCACGGATGACCTGCCACGGCCCGGCGCGCAGCCCGGGCAGGAACGCCTGGTGGCGGCCCGCAACTACCTGCGCGGGGAGGACATCGTCGTCGAGCCGCGCAGGCTGTGGCCCTCCGGTGCGGGCCGCAAGGGGAAGATCGCCGGGCCGGCGGAGGGCAGGGCGGTGGCCTTTGCCGACGACCCCGGCTGGGCGCAGGAACTGCTGGCGCTGCAGCGTGTCGGCTACGGCAGCATCCCGCCCGAACTGCTGGCCGGCGCGGTGGCCGCCCTCGGCCGCTGGCGCACCGTGTGGCCCGCCCGCCCCGTGGCCGTGGTGCCCGCACCGGCGTACTCGGTGGAGGCGGGCGCGAACCGTGCCCTGTCCCAGCACCTCGGCGCCGTGGGCAAGCTGCCCGTGTTCGACCTGTTCACTTGGCACGGCGAGGCCGCGCCCACCGATGTGGCGAGTGCTCCGGTGGTCGCCCACCTCGAACGGTCGATCGCGTTCGACGCGGCAGCGGCGCGTGCACTGCCACCCGGCCCCGTGCTCCTCTGCGCCACCACGATGCGCACCGGTTGGTCCGTCACCGTGGCCAGCGCGCTCCTGGCCGAGGCCGGCTGCCAGGCGGTGATGCCCCTGGTGATCCACCGCCTGCCCTGAGGGTGGTGTCGCCCCGGCGCGTCCGCGGCGGCGTCAGCCGCGGCCGGCCATCCAGGCGCCGGCCAGGGCCACGGCGCAGCCGGCGACGCTGAGCGCGGCGACGTCCTCGTTGCGGACGGCGGCGCCGAGGACCAGCGACACCACGGGGATCAGGTACACGCTGGCCGAGGCCCGGCTGCTGCCGAGGTGGCCGGCGTTGTTGGCCATCGCCACATAGGCCAGGGCGGTGCCCAGCACGCCGAGGGCCAGCATGGACAGCGTCGCCCGCCAGCCGCCGGTGATGTCGCCGGCGTTCGCCAGCCCGAACGGCAGCGTCAGCACGAGGGCCACCCCCTGCGCCCGCCACAGCACCGGCAGGCTGCCGTAGCGCTGTTGCAGCGGCACCGCCACGTTGAGGGCGAAGCCGTAGAACACCAGCGCCAGCAGGATCAACCCGATGCCGCCCAGCGAGTTGCCGCCGTCACCGGCGGTCGGCAGGGCGATCAGCACCACGCCGGCCAGGCCGAGCAGCAGGCCGACGACCTGCCTGGCGTGTGGGGCGCGGCGGGCGAGGGCCGCCGCCACGATGGTGACGAAGATCGGCGTGCCCCCGTTGAGCATGCCGGTGACGCTGGACGACACGTGCTGCTCGGCGAACGGGAAGAGCGACAGCGGGATGGCCATCCAGATCGTGCCGAGCAGGATGATCCGCCAGCGGTCGGCGCCGGTGACGCGGGTGCGCCGGGCGGCGGGGAAGAGGCCGAGCGTGAGGAAGCCGAGGCCGACACGCAGCGGCGTCACGACCGCCGCCGGGAAGCCGTCCAGCGCTTCGGCGATGAAGAAGAACGAGGTGCCCCACACCGCGCCGGGCAGTGCCCAGCGGGCCCAGTCGGCCCCGGTCATCGGATGCACCGCAGGGGCGGGCGGCGCGGCAGCAGTCGTGGTCACCGGGCCGAGGCTACGGGGACGGGGCCGTTGCGCCGAGCGGATTTCGGACGTCCACGGCCGGGCTCAGGCCGAGCTCAGAACGGACGGCGCAAGACAGCCCTCAGGCGGCTGTCCGGCTCCGGCCGAGCGCCGAGGTGTTCGATGACCCACGCCGAGATCTGCGTGGCGAAGTGGGCGGCCCGCACCGGGTCGCCGCTCTCCAGGTAGTGGGCCAGGAAACCGCCGGCGAACGAGTCCCCCGCGCCCGTGGCATCCACCAGGTTGTTGGTGGCCGGCGGGATCGGCGTGGCCATCCCGTCATGCCAGACCAGCGCGCCGTCGGCGTCCAGCTTGAGCATCACCATCGCACCCGGGTACAGATCGCCGAGGGCGGCGGCGATGTCCTCCGGGTCGGTGAGGCCGCCGGTGAGCATGCTGCCTTCCTCCTTGTTGGGCAGCAGCACGTCGATGCCGAGGTCCTGGGTGACGGCGAGGAAGTGTTCCACCCCCATCTCGCCGATCATCTGGAACGAGCCCGGGTCGAACGACAGGGTGGCGCCACTGTCGCGAGCCAACAGTGCCGCGGCGCGAGCCGCGGCACGGGGCGGGTCGACGAAGAACGACCAGGCGGTGAGGTGGAGGTGGCGGGCGCCGCGGATGGCGGCCTTCGGCAGCTCCTGGGGCAGGAGGTAGAAGTCCGCCCCGTGGCCGGACACCATCGAGCGTTCGCCGGTGTGGTCCACGAACACGGCCACCGAGCCGGTGAGGTGGGCGTCGGTCTCCACGAAGTGGGCGGTGACGCCCTCGCGAGCGAGGTCCTCCTGGGCCAGTTGGCCGAAGCGGTCACGCCCGATCTTGCCGACGAACTCGGTGGCCAGCCCGGCGCGGGCCGCCCACACGGCCACGTTGGCAGCGCTGCCACCTGGCGTCAGCATGACCTCGCCGAACGTGTCGCCGCCGCGCAGCAGTTCGCTGTTCGTGCGGATCAGCACGTCCCAGGCGAAGTCGCCGAGGACGAACATCGGGGCGCTGGCGTCGATGGGCACGGCGGGCAAGGTAACCAGCTACTGCAGCGCCCGCAACAGGGCCTCGCCACGCGGCGACAGCCGGTAGCCGACGTCCAGGCTCTCGGTGAGGCCCAACTCCTTCAGCTTGCGCACGTTGACCTTGAAGTCCTGGCGCTCGTAGCCGGCACGGCGGGCCAGCGCGGTGGACACCACGCCGGGGTACTTGGCGATCAACGCCAGTGTGCCCCGCGTCCACGGCCTGCCCGAGGCGCGATGGTCCATGCGGTCCAGCCGGGCACGCAGGTCGTCGACCTCCTCGGGCGTGAGGTCGCCCTGTTCGCGCCGCTCGATGCGGTCGTCGGCGCCCAGGTAGCGGAACTCCACCCGCCAGATCAGCGTGTCGTGGTTGGGGTTCCCCAGCCGGGTCAGCAGAGCGGCGAGGTCGGCCGCGCCGCTGCGGGCCGCATCCTCGGGGGTGATGCCGCCGGCGGGGACCTGGCGCACGTCCACCGCCTCGATCAGCATCCCGGCCACCCGGTAGCGCCCGCCGGCCTTGGCCTGCGCCCGCTGCCACGTGCGGAACGTGAGGGTGATCGAGCCGTCGGCGATGCCCGGCCAGGCGTCGGCGGTGAACAGCATCAGCTGCCCTTCGACGCCGCCGGCAGCGAGGAGGAGGACGTGGTTGCGCTGGCGGTGGCGGCCACGACCCCGAGCCCGATGAACACAGTGCCGGCTACCCAGCGGCGGACGAACGGGAGGGCCCGGCCGCGCAGCAGCACTGTGCGCAGCCCGCTGGCGAGGAGGGAGTAGCCACCGTCGGTGCAGAAGCCGATGCCGACGAACGTGAGCCCGAGCACCAACGCCTGCAGGCCCGGGCGGCCGTCCTCCGGGTGGATGAACGTGGGCAGGTAGGACAGGAAGAACAGCGCCACCTTGGGGTTCAGCACGTTGACCACGATCCCCTGGGTGAACGCCCGACGCGGGTGAACTCCGGCCTGGTCCACGTCGATCGGGTCCACCCGCCTGACCAGCGTGCGCATGCCCACAAAGATGAGGTAGCCGGCACCGAGCCACTTCACCGCGTTGAATGCCGTCTGAGAGGTGCGGATGATGGCGCTCAGGCCGGCGGCGGCGAGCACCGCATGGAACAGGTTGCCGAGGGCGATGCCGCTGACGGCCGCCAGCCCGGTGGTGCGACCGTCGCTGACGCTGCGGTTGACGATGTACAGCACCGCGGGGCCGGGGATGATCAGCAGCACGAAGGAGGCGGTGGCGAACGCGGCGATGGTGGTCCAGCTGGGCACGGCGGCACGCTACTGCGTCAGATGCCGACCTGAACGGGCGAATTGGGTGGGCCGTGGCGGATCAGCCGTCGCAGGTGCCCGGCCATGTCGGCGGGCACGAATGGCAGCCCGTCGGTGATCTCGTCCACGTGCCACCAGCGCAGCTCGAACACGTACTCGGCGTTGAGCTCCGGCCAGGTCAGGTGGGGTGCGGGCTCGAACCGTTCGGTCGACACCAGGAAGAACCGCTCCCGCTGGCCGTCCCACCGACCGTCGATGAACGGGATGACGTGCAGCCGGTCCCACACGTGCACGCCCGCGGGCGGGTCGGCCAGGCCGACCTCCTCGGCCAGTTCGCGGTGCAGCGCGTCGAGGTGCGTCTCGCCCGGCTCCAGGCCGCCGCCGGGCATCGCCCACCGCAGGCCGGTGTTGGGGAAGTCGAAGCGGACCAGCAGGACTTCGTGGCCCGGGGTCAGCAGCACCGCCCGGACCGCCTCGCGGATGCGCAACCCGGCGGCGGCGTCCGGTGCGCCTGCTTGGCCCTCCGGCGTGGTCACTCGGCGGGCCGCTCGTTGAGCCCGTCGTTGAACGCCCGGTACATCTCGTAGACGGCCTTGCACTCCTCGCACAGCGGCAGCTGCTTGGGGTCGCGCGACGGCACCCACACGTAGCCGCAGAGTGCCTCCAGCGGGGTGCCGTAGATGCGGGCCTCCAGTACCTTGGCGGCGGCGTTCTCGCCCGGCTTCGTCTTCACGATGTGGGCGGCGGTGGGGTCGCCCGGCTCGGGGATCCGCTCGGTGATCGGCTCGGCGACGGTGGGTTGCGCGGTCGGGGCGAGTTGGCTCACCCCACCAGTCAACCAGGTCGTGCCCGCCCACCGTGGGGCGCGGCCCGCTCGGCCCTGGGCGCGCCGGGGTCGTGGCAGTAGCATGGCGCCGATGCCGCTCTACGAGTTCCGCTGCCGTACCTGCGACGAGACGTTCGAGCTCCGCCGCCCGATGAGCGAGGCGTCCGCGCCCGCCACCTGCCCCCACGGGCACGACAACGCCGTGCGCCTGCTGAGTGCCTTCGCCAGCGTGGGCGCCGTCAGTGCCCCCGCTTCGGCCCCCGCCGCCCGCCCCGCGGGTGGCTGCGGCGCCGGCTGCGGCTGCGCCCACTAACGCACACAGCCCTCACTGCTCCAGCACGGCCAACTCCGCCGCCAGGTTGGCCCGCGCCCGATGCTCGCGCTCGGCGCGCATGTGCGCGGTGCGGTAGAGCACCGGCTGCGCCAGGAACCCGCGCAGCACTGCCGCCCGACCGGCACGCCAGCCGGCGTCGTCCACGTGGGCGTACTCCTGGCGGACCCCGCGCACGTACGCCGCGTACTCCGCCGGCTCGGCGCCGAGGATGGCCAGGTCGGCGTCGAGCAGCACGGCCGTGGCCGCGTCCACCTGACCGTCGCCCGGCAGGGTGTGGGTGGCGGTGGCGAGGATGAGGCGGTGCACCGTGTCACGCCGATCTGCCGGCCATCCGATGTCGGCGGCGGCGGCAACCGCCAGCGCCGCGCTCCGCGCCTCGTTGTCCGACCGTTCCGGCAGGTAGATGGCGTCGTGGTAGAGCGCAGCCCACCGCAGCGCATCGGGGTCCACGACCGTCGGCGTGGTGGGCGCGCGCAGCGTTGCCTCCACATGGCGCAGCACCCACATGACGTGGACGGCGGTGTGGTAGCGGCGGTGGGGCTCGCGCAGGTGGGCCAGCAGGGCCTCCAGCGCCGGCACCCCGGCGGAGGTGGGGCGGCCCGCGACCCGGCACCAGACCCTGCGCAGTTCCACCTCGGGGGCAGTCACGATGTGATCGTATGAGGCGATGGCCGTACTGATCGACGAACCGCGCTGGTGGTTCCGCGGCCGGCGCTGGGCACACCTGGTGAGCGACACCAGCCTGGAGGAACTGCACCAGTTCGCGGCAGCGGCCGGCTTCCCCGAGCGCGGCTTCCACAACGACCACTACGACGTGCCGGAGGAGTGGTACGCAGATGTGGTGGCGCGCGGGGCGCAGCCGGTGGACAGCCGCACGCTGGTGCGCCGGCTGCAGGCGGCCGGGCTGCGCAGCACCGCCAGCCAGCGCCGGGCGGCCGCCCACCCGCGGCTCGGCTGAGCTCGCCGGGCACGTGGTGCTCACCGCGCCACCAGGCCCCAACGCTCCGGCTCGCCCACGAGATCCCGCGGCGCGTACACGCCGCCCGGCCCCACCACCAGCCACTCGCGCACGAGCATGCCGCGCGTGGCAGCCAGGTCGCTGATCTCCCACCAGCGGTCGCCGTCGCCCGGCAGCAGGTCGGCCGCCGGGCGCACGCTGACCACCAGCAGGGCGGTGAGTGCGCTGTGCTCCATCGTGGACGTCACCAGATCCACGAGGTCCACCACGAAGTCCGGTTCGGCGCCACCGGACACGGCGATGATGACGGAGCCCTGCCCCTGGGCGTCCAGCGGGATGCACAGCGTCTCGTGCTGGAGGGGGCGGGTGACCGCGATGGCCACCAGGTCGTGGGCGTCGGCAGCGGTGCGGATGGGGGCGGGGCTGCGGCGGTGTGTGTGGCCGGCTCCGGCCGGGCACGACGGCTGTTGGGGCGTGGACATGGACTTCCCTCCAGGGCATGGGCGCGGGTTGCGCGTGGTGTGTCGGGGGAAGCCGCGGTGTCAGCGTAGAGAAGGGGTGTCGCACAGATCGGCGGGCGTGGGCGCAGCGCTAGCCTCGCCGCCATGGCCGACGTGACGATCTACCACAACCCCAACTGCAGCACCTCCAACCATGCGGTGGGCGTGGCCAAGGACATGGGTGTGGACGCCGAGATCGTGCTCTACCTGAAGACCCCGCCGGACGACGCCACCCTGCGCGGCATCATCGCCCAGTTGGAGGACCCGGTGACCGACCTCGTGCGCCGCGACAACCTGTGGAAGGAACTGGGCCTCACGGACGCGGACGTGGCCACGGCGGACCAGGTGGTTGCCGTTCTGCTGGAGCACCCGAAGCTGATGCAGCGCCCGGTGCTGGTGAAGGGCGGCACGGCCATCATCGGCCGGCCGAAGGACCGCGTGCCGGCACTGCTGGGCGGCTGAACCGCCCGCAGGTCAGCGGCGCCGCTTCCCGCCGCCGGTGCCGAACCGCCCGCTGACAGCCTGCAGCACCAGCAGCAGCAGCACCGCCCCGAGGGCGGCCACCAGCACCGAGCGGATGTCGAAGTCGTTGACGCCCTTGCGGCCGTTGGCCTGCATCAGCCAGCCGCCGAGCAGCGCCCCGAGCACACCGACGGCGATCGTGTAGATGCAGCCGGCGCGGTCGTCGCGCACGATCCAGCGGGCGAGCAGGCCGGCCAGCAGGCCGACGGCGATCCAGGAGAGAAAACCCACGGCGGCAGCCTGCCACACGGGCGGCGAGCCGCGAATCCGCCTCGGCACGGCGACGGCGACGGGCGTAAGGTCGCCCCCCGTGGGGAGACGACGGGGGCAGCAGCGCACGCCGAGCCCCGGTGCCGGCGGTTGGGCGCTGCTGCGGGCCACCCTGCAGCGCCAGCGCAAGGCCCTGCTGGCCGGCGTCCTCGTCGGCCTGCTGTGGTCGGCGGGCAAGGTCATGGTTCCCAAGCTCACCTCGCTGGCGGTGGACAAGGGCATCCTCGAGGGCGGGTCGCTGTGGCTGTGGGCGTTCCTCCTCGGCGCCACAGCGTGCATCGCCGGCGTGTTCACCGCCTGGCGGCGGTGGTACGCGTTCCGCGAGAGCCGCCTGACGGAGACCCGCCTGCGCGAGCAGCTGTTCGACCACATCCTCCGCCTGCACGTGGCCTACCACGACCACACCCAGACCGGTCAGCTGATGAGCCGGGCGTCGAGCGACCTCCAGCAGATCCAGGGCTTCGTGGTGATGATCCCGGTCACCGCCTCCAACCTGGCGATGGTGATGGCCGTGGTGGCCATCCTCGTGGTCCAGCAGCCCCTGCTGGCCGTGGTGGCGCTTGCGCCGCTGCCGTTCCTCAACGTGCTGGCCACCCGGTTCTCCCGGCGCATCCACCCCGCGGTGCTGGCCGTGCAGCAGGAGCAGGCCCAACTGGCCACCGTGGTCGAGGAAGCCGTCAGCGGCGTGCGGGTGATCAAGGGCTTCGGCGCCGAGCCGGTGACGGCCGCCCGCCTGGCGACAGAGGCAAACGACATCCGCACCGTGTCGCTGGAGGCCGCGCGCATCCGCAGCAACTTCCTCCCAGCGCTGGACCTGCTGCCCAACCTCGGCCTGCTCGCCGTGCTGGCCATGGGCGGGCACCGGGTGCTCGACGGGCGGATGACCCCCGGTCAGATGCTGGAGTTCATGCAGTACATCGGCCTGCTGGTCACCCCGCTGCGCAACCTTGGCATGACCGTCGCCTTCGGCCAGCGGGCGGCGGCCGCGCTGCTGCGGGTGAACGAGGTGCTGTCCACCGACCCGGCCGTGGCCGACCCGCCCCAGCCCCGCCCACTGCCCGGTGGTGCCCGGCTCGGCGACGTCAACTTCCGTGAGGTCCAGTTCGCCTACTCGGCCGGCGCGCCCGTGCTGCGCGGCTTCGACCTGCACATCCCCGCGGGCACATCGGTGGCCGTGGTCGGGGCCACCGGCAGTGGCAAGTCGACGATCGCCCGCCTGCTGACCCGGTTCTACGACGTCACCGACGGGGCCATCGAGGTGGACGGGGTGGACCTGCGCGACCTCGCGCTCGGCGAACTGCGCCACGCAGTGTCGATCGTGTTCGAGGACACCTTCCTGTTCCACGACTCGGTTGCCGCGAACATCGCCTTCTCCCGCCCGGACGCGCCGCAGGCGGACGTCGAGCGTGCCGCCCGGCTGGCTGGTGCGCACGACTTCGTGCTCGACCTGCCGGAGGGGTACGGCACGATGCTCGGCGAGCGCGGCTACTCGCTCAGTGGCGGGCAGCGCCAGCGGATCGCGCTCGCCCGGGCCATCCTCTCCGACCCGCGGGTGCTCGTGCTGGACGACGCCACCAGCGCGGTGGACCCGTCGAAGGAGCACGAGATCCGCGAGGCGATGGCCTCCGTCATGGAGGGCCGCACCACCATCGTCATCGCCCACCGCCCGGGCACGATCGCCCTCGCCGACACGGTGGTCCTGCTGGACGCCGGGCGGGTGGCGGCCACTGGCACGCACGACGACCTGCTCGCCACATCCCCCCGCTACCGCGAGGTGCTGGCCGCGCTGGCCGCCGAGGACGACGACGAGGACGTCGATGGCGCCATTGGCGCGGCGCCCTCCAGCCCGTCGACCACCGGCCGATCGGGGGACGGCTGATGTGGGCCCGCGGTGGTGGCGTCACCGACGAGGACCGGCTGGACCGGGCGGAGACCGGCCGCGTGCTGCGCCGGTCCATGCAGTTCGCCCGCCCGTACCGGCGCACGATCTGGCTGGCCGTCGGCCTGGTCGCCGCGTCCACGGCCTGCGTCGTGGCCGGCCCGCTGTTCGTCAAGCTCGGGCTGGACCGCGGCGTCGGCCACGGCAGCACCTCGGCGCTCAACCTGGCGATCGCCGGCTACATGGTCACCGTGGTGGTCGCCTACGTCGTCGGCCGCTTCCAGTACCTGGCCATCAACCGGGCCGGCGAGGGCTTCCTGCGTGACCTGCGCGTGGCCGTGTTCGGCCGCATGCAGGCGCAGTCGATGGCGTTCTTCGACCGCAACAAGGCCGGCGTGCTCGTGTCCCGCATGACGGCGGACATCGAGAGCATGGCGGAGCTCATCCAGTGGGGGCTGCTGCAGTTCGTGGCCGCCGGCCTGCTGCTGGTGATGACCACCGTGCTGATGGTGGCGCTCAGCTGGGAGCTGACGTTGGTGGTGCTGCTGTTCGTGGTGCCGATCCTCGGCGTGGCGTCGGTGCGGTTCCAGCGCCAGTCCAACGTGGCGTACCTGGACATCCGCGAGCGGGTGGGGCACAACCTGTCCAACCTCCAGGAAGGCATCGCCGGCGTGCGGGTCATCCAGGCCTACGGGCGGGAGAAGGAGCAGTCCCGCCGGTTCGTGGAGTCCAACCGCGCCCTGTACGGCAGCCACCTGCGGGCGGTGCGGATCAGCACGTGGTACTTCGGGCTGGTGGAGTGGTCGGGCATCGTGTCGATCGCGCTCATCATCGGTGTCGGCGGGTTCCTCGTGCACGGCGGCTCGGTGGCGTTCGGCACCGTCGCGGCGTTCGTCCTGCTGCTGGCGAACCTGTTCGACCCGGTGCAGCAGCTGAGCCAGCTGTACAACACCGTGCAGAGCGCGGCTGCGGCGCTGCACAAGCTGTACCTGCTGATGGACACCGTGCCCGACGTGGCCGAGCACCCCCACCCGGTGCCGCTGCCCGCCAGCGGTGAGCTGTCCGCACACGGGGTGACGTTCTTCTACGACGGCAGCGAGCGCCCGGCGCTGCGCGACGTGACGCTGGCCGTCGCCCCGGGCGAGCGGCTGGCGTTGGTGGGCCCCACGGGTGCGGGCAAGAGCACGCTGGCCAAGCTGCTGTCCCGCCTCTACGACCCCACCGAAGGCCATGTCAGCTACGGCGATGTGGACCTGCGCCTGGCGTCGCTGGACTCGCTGCGCGAGCGGGTGGTGGTGGTGCCCCAGGAGGGCTTCCTGTTCGGTGGCACCGTGCGGGACAACATCCGCATCGCCCGCGCCGACGCCACCGACGACGAGGTGGTGGCCGCGCTGGACGCCATCGGCGTGAAGGAGCGCTTCGAGGCGCTACCCGAGGGGTTGGAGACCGAGGTGCGCGAGCGTGGGTCGCGCCTCAGTGCCGGCGAGCGCCAGTTGGTGTCGCTGGCCCGGGCCGCGCTGGTGGACCCGGCCGTGCTGGTGCTGGACGAGGCCACCAGCAACCTCGACCCCGGCACCGAGGCGGTGGTGGAGCACGCGCTGGAGCGGTTGATGGAGGGCCGCACCGTGATCGTGGTGGCCCACCGGCTGAGCACCGTGCGGCGGGCCGACCGGATCGTGGTGGTGGACCACGCCCGCATCGTGGAGGTCGGCACGCACAACCAGCTGGTCGCGCTGGGCGGCCGCTACGCCGCGCTGGCCGACGCCTGGGCCCGGTCGCAACCGGTGGTGGACCCGACGTCCGGTCGCTGAACCGGCGGCCGCCGGCGCTGGTCAGGCCCGCCCCATCGACGACGAGGCCACGCCAGCGGAATGCTCGCTCATGCAACCCGTCATGGGATCCGGCACTCACCGACGGACACTTCGATGTGTACGCAACGGAGATACTCCGACAACGGTACGGAGTAAATGAGATCGCCTTCAGACCTTCGTCCGCTCAGTTGTCCCGACTGCGACTCAACGTCGACATAGCTACGCACACACCTCTGTACTGGGAAGCGGCCGAGACGAACATCCAGGACGCTCGCGCCGCCCAGGGCGGCTATGCATCGATGCGCCAACTGGCCACCCTCTCTGACGTCGTCAGGCGCCGCGTCCACAGCGTTCCGCCACTAGATGATTGGTTCCAAGGGGTGCGGGGGTCAGTGGTCGTAGGCGAGGAGTGATCGGGCTGGGCCGGGTTGGTTGCTGGTTTCGTTGTGCCAGATGGCGGCGGTGAGCGCGAGGAGGCGTTGCAGGACGCGGGCGCAGACGCCGGGTCGGGTGCGGCCGCCGTGGCGTTCGAGGTCGAGTTGGGCTTTGAGGGTCTGGTTGACCGATTCGATGATCTGGCGGAACGGGCGCAGGAGCCGTTGATGTGGTCGGGGTGTGTCGTTGCCGAAGGTGGGGCGGATCAAGGTGATGCCGGCGGTGGCGAGTTCGGTTTCGAAGCTGGCGCGTCGGTAGCCCTTGTCGCCGATCAGGACCTGGCCGGGGCGGTGCAGGTCGGGGTCGAGGGCGAGCATGTCGGCAGCGGTGTCGCGTTCGTCGGTCTTGGCGCCGGCGAGTGCGTAGGTGATCGGGAGCCCTGATGGGGTGGTGATCAGGTGGAGGCGCAGTCCCCAGAAGAAGCGGGAGTGTGAGGCGCAGTAGCCGTAGGTGGCCCATCCGGCGAGGTCGGAGCGTTTGACGGTCTCGCGGCTGCGGCCGCATTCGACGGGGGTGGAGTCGACGAGCCACACGTCGTCGTGCCATGACGGGCAGTCGCGGGCGAGCGCGGCGATGACGTGTTGGAACAGTTCGCCGGTGCGGCGGAGTCGTTTGTTGTAGCCGGGCCGGTCCGGCAGATAGGGGAACCAGGGGCGTAGGTGGGTGTGGGCGTGGCGGATGAAGCGGGCTTCGGAGGTGAACCCGAGCAGTGCCTGCAGCACGGCGAGGGTGAGCAGTTCGGCGTCGGAGAGCTTGGGGGCGATCCCGACTGCAGGTCGTTCTGGCAGCCACTGTGGGTGAGCTATCAGGAGGTCGTCGATCGTGACGTAGAGTCGGGTCGCGAGGGTGTCCAGATCAGGGTTCATGCGCTGTTCCTCCAGGAGCAGGGTTTGTGCAAGCCCCCTGATCATGGACACCCTCGTCGCCGATCTGGTGGACCATTCGCGCGGAGCGCGCGAATCCCTTGGAACTACTCGTCTAGGGCAGATGCTCTCGATCCGGACAGACACGTCGTACGATCCAATCCTCGGACGGACCCTTCCACATGGCTGTGGCTTCATGATCGATGGCAACCACCACTACCTGCCGGCCCTCGGTCCCGACGCATTCGGCCACACGGGACTCGGGGCAATGACGACGGTGTTCACGTCCGCCAGCCAACAGATGACCATCGCCTTCCACGTCAACGGCCTCGCCGGCCAGGCAATCCGGCGGCGCGAGCAACTCGCCGAACTGATGACCCCCGAAACCCAGGAGTCGGGAGTTCAGCGCTGTAGCTGGGCGTCGTCGCTGGCGCGCGTCCGACGCTAGATGAACTGCTGACAATTCGGTACCTCGAACTTCTCCCACGCCAGCTCGAACGCCGAGACAGACTCCTGGAACTCAAGCAGCTTCGCCTGCAGTTCATCGCCCGTCAATTCAGTCGCCGCGCTCAGCAACGACAATGACGAGTCCATCGACTCCGTCGCCGCACGCCACGCCACAGCGACGTCCTCACTGATCCCCGCCGCACTTTCGTCGAGAACGGCTCGGTCGATCGACGCTTGGCCGAACAGGTCAATTGCGACGGCTCCGTCGAGCCGACCTTCGACGTACGCCGCCGTCAACAGATCGCGCAGCTGCTGGGAGGCGGGCAGAACCTGCCGACACAAGTCGTCCAGCTGGTGCAGCCACTCGACATCAGCTGCCGTCAGTTCGTCCGGCACAGGCTCGGCCGCCCCCAGACCGACGGCCGGCTTCACCACGGCACGCACGTCATCGAGGGCGAAGGTGATAGCAAAGGGCGCCTCGTACGGCTGGCCGTCAGACCCGGTAAGCGGCTCGCTGTCGCCGGAACCAAGACCGTAAAACGGCTCGCTCGGCGCCGTGACCATGTTGTCGCTGATCTCCATGATCGAGTTGAAGCCGGGAACCAGCACCGTGGGGTTCGGATGCTTGGCCAATACTTCCAACGCTGCTGCGTCGAAGTCGCTCGGCGCGTATCGGAGGAATAGCACATAGCGGTTCGGCAGGTCCGGTGATGGCACGACCGACTGCGGCAGCCACACGGCGACCGTGTCGCCCTCGAATCCACCCTTCGACCCGAGCACGTCCTCCACCCCGAGTTCGACGATCGCGTACACCCTCTCCGGGCCATTCGGGTCTGGCTGAAGTCGGACCTCTTCGGCGAGCCGACCGGCCGAGGCGATCACGACGAGGTCGCTTTGTCGGGCGAGGTCTTCGACCGTAAAGACTGGGATGGTAGGGAGATCGGGCGTGATCACGACAGAGCTATCGGTCGGCTCGACACTCTCATCGGCCTGGACCTGAGTGGCCGACAGCTCAGACTCCGACCCGGTTCCGCAACCTGCGAGGGCGAGGAGCAGGCCAGCCAGCGCAGCCCAATGAAATGCGCTTCCCCGCATGACTACTTCCCTCCCGGGTAGAGAGCGCGCGCGCCCACGATGTCGTCGTTGAGCGGCGCGGTGGTCACTCCACAGGTGTTCTTTGCCCACTGGCTCCCCTTCATTATCGACTTGGGAGCTAACCACTCGCCGAAGGGCCCTGGATCCAGACATCATCGCAGCTCATCGGCACATTCCCAAGGTCTGCGAGCCCGACCGCGTGACCGGAGACCTCGACAACGGGGCGACCGGCCGACCAGTCAGGCCGGGTCGAAGGCCAGTACGAACTCCAGCAGGCCGTGATCCTCGGTGCTGATCGTCCCGAAGGACGGGTTGGTGATGTCGTAGTCGGCGAACGTCACGGGGATGTTGCCGAACACGCCGATGCGCCCGTTGCCGAACGCGGCGGAGAGCTCGAACGTCACCGTGTTGGTCACCCCGTGGAGGGTCAGCTCGCCGGTGGCCGTGACCGTGATGGTCTCGCCGTCGGCCGGGATGGCGCCGAAGTCCAGCGGCCCGGTGAGCACGAACGTGCCGGTGGGGAACTGGGAGACCTCCATGATCCGCCCGTTGAACTGGCCGTCGCGCCGGCCCTCGTCGCTGGAGAACGTGGTCATGTCCACCGTGAAGTCGGCGCTGCTGACGACGGTGCCGTCGATGACCAGCGAGCCGGTGATCGAGTTGGAGCAGCCGACGCCCTCGGTGTCGAAGCCGTTGATCGACTCCTTCACCCGGTAGCACAGCTCCGAGTCCGCGGCCGGTGCCCAGGTGCCGGTCACGCCGTCGGCCCCGACCGTGCCGGGTGTGCCGGCGCCGTCGGTGCTGCCGGTCGCGGTGTCGCCGGTGGCGTCGGTGCCGGGCACGCCGGAGCCCTGGACGATGTCGATGGCGTCCTGCTCGGTCTTCTTCGCCGGCGGGTCGTTGATCCACTTGGCGTAGATGAAGGAGGCGGCGAACACCAGTGCCACGAGGGCGACCAGCCCGATGACGACCTTCTTCCAGTGGCGCTTCATGTCGGTCCGCTTCCCTTCAGATGTTCGGTGAGCCGAACAGGAGACACGATGATTGCACACTCAAGGTTTGGCCAGGTCGCGGCTGCGTAGCATCGGCGCATGCAGCCACCCGTGACCGTGTTCGTTGCCCGCCGCATCCACACGATGGACCCCGCACACGCGGTGGCCACGGCCGTGGCCGTCGGCGATGGCCGGGTCGTCGCCGTGGGCAGCCAGGCCGAGGTGCTCGCCGCGCTGGGCGACACCCCGCACACCATCGACGACACCCTGCGCGCCCACGTCCTGCTGCCCGGCCTGATCGACCAGCACCTCCATCCTCTGCTCGGTGCCACGACGCTGGCCACCGAGGTGGTGGCGCCCGAGGCATGGGTGCTGCCGGGGCGCACCTTCCCCGCCGCGGCCACGGCGGACGAGTACGACGCCCGCCTGCAGGCAGCGCACGAAGCACTGACCGACCCGGACGAGTGGCTGCTCAGCTGGGGCTACCACCGCCTGTGGCACGGCGACCTGACCCGCCAGCGGCTGGACGCCATCGGCGGCGGCCGGCCGATCGGCGTGTGGCAGCGGTCGTGCCACGAGTTCCACCTCAACTCGGCGGCCATCGAGCAGCTCGGGCTGACGGAGGAGTGGCGGGCCGACAAGGGCGCCTGGGGTGAGATGATCGACCTCGACCGCGGCCACTTCTGGGAGCTCGGGGCGATGAACGCGCTCCTCCCGAAGCTGGCGCCGCAACTGATGAGCCGGGAGCGCCTGACCCGCGGCCTGCATCAGCTGGTCGCCTACCTGTGGGCCACCGGGGTGACGGCGTTCAACGAGCCGGGCATCTTCTGGGGCGTCGAGCCGTGGGATCTGTACCTGGAGATCCTCGGCGCTGAGGACGTGCCGATCCTGTCCACGTTCATGGTCGACGGGCGCACCCAGTCCGCCCGCGGCATCGTCGGCGAGGCCGCCCTGGCCGACGCCCGCGAGCAGGTGGCCCGGGCGCCGGAGGGCAAGGTGCGGATGCTCGACGGCCACGTCAAGCTCTTCGCCGACGGGGCGATCATCTCCCAGCTGATGCAGATGCGCGACCCGTACCTGGACGCCGACGGCCGGCCCGACCCGCATCACCACGGCGAATGGCTGATGACGCCCGACGAGTACCGGGCGATGTTCGAGACCTACTGGGCGGCGGGCTGGCAGATCCACACCCACGTCAACGGCGACCTCGGGCTGGACCTCGTGCTGGACACGCTGGAGGGCTGCATGGCGGCAGCCCCGCGGGCCGATCACCGCAGCGTGGTGGTCCACTTCGCCAACTCCCAGGAGGACCAGGTGGACCGCATCGCCCGGCTGGGCGCCATCGTCTCCGCCAACCCGTATTACACGGTGGGCTTCGCCGACAAGTACGCCGCGTTCGGGTTGGGGCCAGAGCGGGCGGACGCGATGGTGCGGTCCCGCTCCGTGCTCGACCGCGGTGTGCCGCTGTCGTTCCACAGCGACCTGCCGATGGGGCCGGCGGCGCCGCTGCAGCTGGCGTCGTTCGCCGTCAACCGGCGGACCGTCGGCGGGCGGGTGGCGGGGCCGGAGCAACGGATCGCCGTCCACGACGCGCTGCGCGCCGTCACGATCGGCGCGGCCCACTCATGGCGGATGGAGACCGAACTGGGCAGCATCGAGCCCGGCAAGTGGGCGACGTTCACCGTGCTCGCCGAGGACCCGTACGAGGTGGACCCGACCCGCCTCGGCGACGTGCCCGTGGTGGGTGCGGTGTTCGAGGGCCGCTGGGCGCCGGTGCCCTCCGCCGCGGGCGCGGTCACTGCGTTCGGAGCCCGGCTGGTGGGGTTGCCGGGGCACGGCGGCGGTGCCGGCGACGGCCACGACCACGGGGACGGCTCCGCGTGCTCGTGCACCGCGGCGCGGGCGCTGGCACGCGCCTACCACCGGTGGTGCGCGACCGCGGCGTGAGGACGGCAGACTGGCGGGCATGACTGCAACCGTCCAGATCGCCCGTTCCGCACCGAAGACCGCCGACGCCGTCGGCGTGCCGGTGGGGACGTCGGGTGCTGTTCCCCGTTCCCTCGGCCTCTCCCGCGCGGCGCTGGCCTCGCACGGCTTCGAGGGCAAGGTCGGCCAGACGCTGGTCGTCCCGTCGGCCTCCGGTCCCACGCACATCGCCGTCGGCATCGGCGAGGGCGCGCTGAGCGCCACCTCGCTGCGGACCGCCGCCGCCTCGCTGGTGCGCGCCGCCGGCAAGCGCGCCGTGGTGGCCACGACGCTGGTGGAGTCTGCAGGTGGCGACGCCGGGCGCGCCGCCCAGGCCGCCACCGAGGGGGCGCTGCTGGCCGCCTACCGCTACGCCGGCATCAAGAAGACCCCCAACCCCAGCCACCTGCAAGAACTGGTGCTGGTGGTGCCGGAGGCCAAGGCCAAGGCCGTCACCGCCGGCGCCGAGCGCGGCCGGGTGATCGCCGAGGCCGCCTGCCTGGCCCGCGACCTGGCCAACACGCCGCCCGCCTACCTGACGGCGCGGATGATGGCGGAGAAGGCGATGGAGGTCGGTGCCGCCACCGGCCTGACCGTCGAGGTGTTCGACGAGCACCAGCTGGAGGAGATGGGCTGCGGCGGCATCCTCGGCGTCAACCGCGGCAGCAAGGAGCCACCGCGCATGGTCCGCCTCACCTACACGCCGCGGAACCCGGTGGGCCACCTGGCGATGGTCGGCAAAGGCGTGATGTTCGACTCCGGCGGCCTCAGCCTGAAGCCCAGCGACGGGATGATCGCCATGAAGCTGGACATGAGCGGCGCCGCCGCGGTCCTGTCGGCGATGAGCACGCTGAAGGCGCTGAAGTGCCGCGCCAAGGTCACCGGCTACCTGATGTGCACGGACAACATGAGCGGCGGCGACGCCTACAAGCTGGGTGACGTGCTGACGTTCCGCAACGGCAAGACCGCGGAGATCCACAACACGGACGCCGAGGGCCGGCTGGTGCTGGCCGACGGCCTGTCGCTGGCGGTGGAGGACGGCCCCGACGCCATCGTCGACATTGCCACGCTCACCGGCGCCTGCATGGTGGCGCTGGGCCGCAAGGTGGCCGGCGTGATCGGCAACGACCAGGCGTTCGTGGACAAGGTGAAGGCCGCCTCGGCCAGCACCGACGAGGCCGTGTGGCAGCTGCCGCTGGAGAAGGCGTACCGCAAGCTGCTGGACAGCCATGTGGCCGACTTCCGCAACATCGGCGGGCCGCACGGCGGCGCCATCACCGCTGCGCTGTTCCTCAACGAGTTCGTGGCCGACGTGCCGTGGGCCCACCTGGACATCGCCGGCCCGATGGACGCCGATGGTGACGACGGCTGGCTGAGCAAGGGCGCCACCGGCTTCGGCACCCGCCTCCTCAGCGACCTCGCCACCTCCTTCACCAAGTAGTCACGCCGCGGCGGGGCCGGCGAGGACGGTCGTCGCGGCCGCGGGCGGCACGCCGACGGCCAGCAACTGGCGCTCGATGGCCGCGGGTTCGTCGCCCGCGGCCATCATCGCGGCAGCCAGCGTGCGGGCCCGCTGCAGGTCGTCGAGCGTGCACTCGCGCACCACCCAGCGGGCGTGCAGCTCGGTCAGTGGCGCCGGCATCCGCGCCAGGTGACGGGCGGCGACGGGTGGCATCCGCCGGCGGACGGCCAGGCCGTCCGGCAGGGGCTGCATCGCCCCGAACAGCACGCACCGGTGCAGCGCCCTGACGAAGGTGTTCGACGTGCCGCGGGAGTACGACAGGCCGAGCGCGCTCGCCGTGTCGCCGAGGTCCAGCTCGTAGCCAAGTGGGTAGGCGTCCAGCCCGGTGACCAGCCGTCGCAGCGCCCAGGTTGCCGACGGGCCGAGCACGTTCAGCCAGAACAGCTCCACGTACGTGCCGCGCACGTCGTGGCCGATGGAGTCGACGATCGGGTCGTGCCACGGCACGACCATCATGGTCGGCTGGTCGAACTGGAGCGGCGGGGTCGGGTGCATGTGGGTCCCTCCGAGGAAGCGGGCCGGGCGGTGGGGGAGTCGCATCACCCTCACTGGGCACAGCGAGCCCGGCCGGTTCGGCAAACACGAACGGTGTGATTCCCCGACTGGGTCGGTCGAGCGCGGTCGGTCGAGCGCCAGGACTCCTGTCCGGTTCCCGCGCCCATGGGTGCGGTTTCAGGTCACGGCTGACGTGGTATCGCGCCCTTGGGCGCGGAATCAGGTCAGTGGGGTGGGGACCAAGGGGGGACGCGGCACGGTCGGCGTGCCGCAGCCCTTGCCACGACCTGTCCGGACGGTTCGACCGGGCGGTCGGGTTGCGGCACACTTCTCGGGATGGATGAGTTGATGGCGGCGGAGCTGGACATCGCGGCCGGGTGGGTGCGCGAGGCCGAGCGGGTGGTGGCATTCACCGGGGCCGGCATCTCCACGGACTCCGGCATCCCCGACTTCCGCGGACCCAACGGGGTCTGGACCAAGAACCCGGCGGCGGAGAAGGCCGCGACGCTGCAGCACTACCTGGCCGACCCGGAGGTCCGCCGGGCAGCGTGGCAGAACCGGCTGCGGTCGTCGACCTGGTCGGCGGAGCCCAACCTCGGCCACCGGGCGCTGGTGGAGCTGGAGCGCCAGGGCCGGCTGATGGCCGTCGTCACCCAGAACGTGGACGGCCTGCACCAGGCGGCGGGGCACGACCCGGCCAACGTCATCGAGGTGCACGGCACCATGCGCTACACCCGCTGCTGGGGGTGCAACGACCGCCGCCCGATGGAGGACCTGCTGGAGCGGGTGCGGGCGGGGGAGGACGACCCGTCGTGCGACCGCTGCGGCGGCATCGTCAAGAGCGACACGATCTCCTTCGGGCAGAACCTGGTGCCGGAGGTCATCGAGGCGGCGATGGTGGCGGCCGAGCGCTGCGACGTGTTGATCGCCGCCGGGTCCTCGCTGTCCGTCTTCCCTGCCGCCAACGTGGTGCCGCGGGCGAAGTCCGCCGGTGCCCGGGTGATCATCGTCAACGGCCAGCCGACCAACATGGACCGCTTCGCCGACGCCCTCCTCATCGGCCAGCTCGGCGACATCCTCCCCGCCCTCTGCGGCGTGACGGCGTGACGGACGCCCGGTAGCGAATCCCGACCAACCTGATAGGCTTTTGGTCCTATGGCAACGTTCCGTGACCTCCTCGCCGCCGCCAAGGCCGAGATCGCCGAAGTCGACACTGCCGGCGCCGCCGATCTCATCGCCAAGGGCGCCGTCATCCTCGACGTGCGCGAGCCCGACGAGTACGACCAGGGCGCCATCCCCGGCGCCATCCACATCCCCCGTGGCCACCTGGAGTCGCAGGTGGAGAACCGCATCCTCGACCGCGATGCCAAGGTCCTGATCTACTGCGCCGGCGGCGTGCGCAGCGCGTTCGCCGCGGTCACCCTGCAGCAGCTCGGCTACTCCGACGTGGTCTCCATGGAGGGCGGCTTCGGCCGCTGGAAGGACGAGGGCCGCGACTGGCGCACCCCCGTCACGCTCTCTGCCGAGCAGCGCCACCGCTACATGCGCCACCTGCTGCTGCCCGAGGTGGGCGTGGAGGGCCAGGCCAAGCTGCTGGACGCCAAGGTGCTGATGCTCGGTGCCGGCGGCCTCGGCTCGCCCAGCGCCCTGTACCTGGCTGCGGCCGGCGTGGGCACCATCGGCATCGTGGACATGGACGAGGTGGACGCCAGCAACCTGCAGCGCCAGATCCTCCACAACATCGACCGGGTGGGCGACCGCAAGGTGGACAGCGCCAAGAAGACGCTGACCCTGCTGAACCCCGACGTCAACGTGGTCACCTACGACACCCGCCTCGACGCCACCAACATCATGGACATCATCAGCGGCTACGACGTCATCGTCGACGGGGCGGACAACTTCCCCAGCCGCTACCTGCTGAACGACGCCAGCGTGAAGCTCGGCATCCCCGTGGTGCACGGCTCGATCTTCCGCTTCGAAGGCATGGTCAGCGTGTTCCACCCGCTGCAGGGCCCGACCTACCGCGACATGGTTCCCGAGCCGCCGCCCGCCGAGCTGGCCCCCAGCTGCGCGGAGGCCGGCGTGCTCGGCGTGCTGCCCGGCATCGTCGGCAGCATCCAGGCGCTGGAGGTCATCAAGGTGATCCTCGGCATCGGCGAGCCGCTGATCGGCAAGATCCTGTCGGTGGACACCACGGACATGACGTTCCGCACGTTCAAGCTGCGGGTGGACCCGGACAACCCGGTCACCTACGCCAACCGCGACCGGATCATCGTCAAGGAGCTCGACGGGCTCTGCGCGCCGGGCCTGTCGCACTGACGGGTGCTTCGCTGACCGGCGGCCCGCACGGGCGGGTCGGCCGGCCGAACTAACCTCGGGCGCCGTGACGATCCAGGACAACCCGGTGGTCGCAACCGCGGCTGCCCCGCCCGCGCACCGCCCCGGCTGGCTGCACGGCCCGTTGGTGGACACCCTGCTGGCGTGGTGCTACCTGCCGATCGCCGTGGCGGTCCACTTCGCCGAGCCGCACCTCACCACGGTGCGGGCGATGGTGGCGGTGATCTTCCTCATCTCGTTCGCCCACCAACCGCTGACGCTCGGCCTGGTCTACGGCGACCCGCTGCAGGTGGCGGCCCACCGCAGCATCTACCGGTGGACACCCTTCGTGGTGGTGGCCTTGGTGGTGCTCGGTCTCGGTGTCAGCCTCACCACCGTCGCCGTGATGGCCGGCCTGTGGAACGCGGAGCACACGCTGATGCAGCGCTACGGGCTGATGCGCATCTACGGCCGCAAGGCGGGGGACCAGCAGGGCGGGCTGGAGAAGCCGATGCTGATCGCCTGGCTGGTGGCCGGCGTCGCCTACCTCGGTGCGTACGTGGACCTCCAGCGCCTGGTGGACAAGCTGGGCGTCGGCCGCACCAACACCCGCACGGTGGAGGTGCTCGGCCACCTCACCACGGTGTCGCGGATCCTGTTCTGGCTGGCCGTCGTGGTGGCCGCCGGTCTGACCGCCCGCTGGTGGGCAGCGGAGCGACGGCTGGGCGCCGCGGCCAGCCGCCCGAAGCACTGGTATGCCGCGGCGACGCTGGGCCTGGTGGTGGCCGTGATGGTGGACCCGATCGCCGGCGTCGCCGGGTACGTGGCCGCCCACGCCATCGAGTACTTCGCCGTCGTCCACCGCAGCCTGCGCACCCGCCGCGACGCTGCGCCGGTGGCCGTGGTGACCCGGACGTCCGGCCGGCGGGCGCTGGTCTACGCCGCCTACTTCGCCGCGATCGCCGCGATCGTGGTGGGCACTCGGGGCATGTGGGATGGCAAGGTCTACGCGTTCGCGGTCCTCACGTTCGGGGCCCTCCACATCTTCTACGACGGCTTCGTGTGGAAGCTGCGCCGCCCCAACGTGGCCGCGTCGCTGGGCGTCGCCGGGCCGGCACCCGCGGGCTGATCGAGCCACCCTCCCGTCAGGCGGGCACTTCCACGTCGGCCATCACCAGCTCATCGCGCTCCTGCAGGATCACCCCGCCGATCACCAGCGCCGCGCCCAGCAGGTCCGCGGCACTCGGCCGCTGGTCCAGCGCGATGAAGCCGACGATCATCGCCGTCACCGGCAGCAGGGCCAGCAGGAGGGCGAAGCGGCGCATGGGGATCCGCCGCAGCACCACCTGGTCGATGGCGTAGCCGATGGAGGACGACAGCAGGCCGACGAGGAAGCAGTCGAGCAGCAGCGAGCCGTGAGTGAGCACCCTCGGCACCTGGTCCGCCCCGAAGGGGAGGATCGCCGCGCCGCCGATGAGCAGGCCGACGCCCAGGCCGCGCAGGCCGCGGTTCTGCGCGGCCACCCGGCGGCCGAGGACGATGTAGGTGGCCCAGAACGCCGACGCCATCAGGATGAACACCACGCCGAGTGCATCGCCGCTGATCTCCACGCCGGAGAGCACGGCCACGCCGCCGGCGGCCAGGGCCAGCGCCGCCACGTTGCGGCCGGTGCGGGTGAACCAGGCGGCCACGGCGACCGGGCCGAGGAACTCCATCACCACGCTCTTGCCCAGCGGCAGGCGGTCGATGCCGAGGTAGAAGCACAGGTTCATCGCCGCCGTCGCCAGGCCGAACAGGGCCGCGGCGCGAAGGTCGGCGCGGGTCCACGGGCGACGCTCGCGCCAGGACAGGGCCAGCACGGGCAGCGCGCCCAGCAGCACCCGGAAGACCGCCACCGTGCCGGGGCGCAGGTCCTCGAACAGGTTCACGGCGATGACCGCGCCCGTGTACTGACTGATGCCGGACAGCACGAACAGTGCCTCCGGCGACGCGGTGCGGAAGAACTCGCCGGGCCGGCGCATGTCGGGGATCAGAGGGCGGACGGCGCCGGCGGCGGCGTCAGTCGAACAGGTCGGGGTCCGTGCGGCAGATCTCCTGCCACAGGGGCTGGAAGCTCAGCCAGCCGGCGATCGGCGAGGCCGTCTGCTCCCGCGTGTAGGTGGCGTCCTCGTGGGGGATCGGCTGGGGCGTGCCGGCCGCCATGGCCAGCAGCTGGGCCTGGCAGGTGCGGTCCATGCTGAGGAACCAGAACGCCGCTTCGTCCACCGTCTGGCCGACCGTGAACAGGCCGTGGTTCTGGTGGATGGCGGCCTTGCCCTTGGGGAACTGGGAGACCAGCTCGCGGCCGTCGTCGATGTCGAACTGCACCCGGCCGCGCTGGGCGGTGACCACCACATGGTCCTCGTAGAAGATGCAGGAGTCCTGCGTCAGCGGGGCCAGCGGGATGCCCAGCGAGCTGAACGCCTTGCCGTGCACGCTGTGGCTGTGGGCCGCAGCCACGACCTCCGGCCGCGCCTGGTGGACGGCGGAGTGGATGACGAACGCCGCCCGGTTGACCGGCCGGGTGCCGTAGACCACGTTGCCGGAGTGGTCCACCAGGATGAGGTCGCTGACCTT
This sequence comes from Acidimicrobiaceae bacterium, assembly GCA_020637295.1. Classification (GTDB taxonomy): domain Bacteria; phylum Actinomycetota; class Acidimicrobiia; order Acidimicrobiales; family Ilumatobacteraceae; genus UBA668. The sequence goes on from JACJWF010000001.1 coordinate 151,152, forward strand.
GATGTGGCGGAAGCTGACGGCGAACGGGTTCACCCAGAACATGTCGGGGAACTCGGGGTCGCGCACGGTGATGTGCCCGGCGACGCCCTCGCCGAAGCCGACCCGGCCGAAGATGCGCAGCGCGCCGGCCAGCTTCTGCTTGCGGTGCAGCCGTTCCTCCTCCACCGTGGCGAACGGGGCGGGCAGCTCCAGGCTGACGTCCTTGGGGGTCAGCTCCACCCCGTCGATCGTGCGGACTCCGGTGTCGGTCGTGGTCATCGCGCCAGGCTACCCATCACTACTGGGTGCGGCCGCGGGACTGGATGGCGGCGCGGCGGGCCTCCACCTTCTCCGGGCTGAACTGGGTGCGCCGCCAGGCCGCCGCGTTGCGGGCCTCGATCTCCCAGCCCTCGCGCTCCGCCGTGATCTCGGCGTAGGTGGTCTTCATCTGGCGCACCCCGTCCTGCTCGTTGCCGATGATGTCCAGCGCGATGGAGCGGGTGAACGGGATCAGCTCCTCGTGGGCCACCACATGGTTCACCAGCCCGAACTGGAGGGCCTCCTCGGCGCCCATGAAGTTGCCGGTCATGCTCATCTCCCGGGCGCGGCGCACGCCGACGGCCTGGGGCAGCAGCACGGTGAGGCCCCAGCCGGGCATCACGCCGACGCGGGTGTGGGTGTCGCCGAACTTGGCCCGCTCGCTGGCGATCAGGAAGTCGCAGTTCAGCGCCAGCTCGAAGCCGCCGGTGACGGCCACCCCGTTGACCGCGCCGATCAGCGGCTTGGTGAGGGCGGGGAAGGGGCCGCGGGCGCCGCTGGCGTTGGCCCTGCCGTCCGCCCCCGAACCGCCACCGAGGTTGCCGCCGGTGGAGCCGAGCTCCTTCAGGTCCAGCCCGGCGCAGAACGCGGGGTCGGCCCCGGTGATGACGATCACGTCCACGTCGGGGTCGGCCTCGGCAGCGGCCAGCCGCTGGGGGAGGAGCCGCAGCACATCGCTGGACAGGGCGTTGCGGGCCTCGGGCCGGTTGAGGGTGACGGTGGCGATGCGCTCGCTCACCTCGAGGAGGACGACGTTGTCGGGCATGGGCCGAACCCTGCCACAGCGCCCGCGGGCGGCTCGCAGCGGACGTGACCGTGCCCGCTACGGTTGCGGGCATGTCCCTGGTACTGGTCGATGTGGCCGACGGCGTCGCCACCCTCACGCTCAACAACCCGGCGGAGCGCAACACGCTCACCGCCCCGATGGTCGAGGAGATCATCGCCGCGATGGACCGCATCGAGGGCGACGAGTCGATCGGCGCCATCGTGGTCACGGGCGCTCCGCCCTCGTTCTGCGCCGGCGCGAACCTCGGCAACCTGGCGGAGAGCACGAAGGAGAGCCTGGGCAACATCTACGAGGGCTTCCTGCGCATCGCCCGCAGCCCGCTGCCCACGCTAGCTGCGGTGAACGGTGCGGCCGTCGGCGCCGGCATGAACCTGGCGCTCGGGTGCGACGTGCGCATCGCCGCCCGCAGGGCCAAGTTCGACACCCGCTTCCTGCAGATCGGCATCCACCCCGGCGGCGGCCACACCTGGATGCTGCGCCGCATCGCTGGCCCGCAGGCCACGTTCGCCGGGGTCGTGTTCGGTGAGGTGATGGACGGCGCCGAGGCGGAGCGTGTGGGTCTGGTGCACCGCTGCGTGGACGACGACCAGTTGCTGACGGTCGCTCACGAGATGGCGGCACGTGCGGCGACGGCGCCCCGCGCGCTGCTGGTCGAGGTGAAGAAGACCATCCAGGACATGGCCGACATCACCACCCACCCGGAGGCCGTGGACCGCGAGCTCACCCCCCAGGTGTGGAGCACCCGCCAGCCCTGGTTCGCCGAGCGCATCGCCGCCCTCCAGAAGAAGATCAGCTCCAAGGGCTGACGGCGGCCACGCTGCGCCGCTGACGCCGTCCCATCATCGCCGCTGACGTCGGGACGAGGTTCACGCGACCTGGACCGTCCTCGGGGGATGGTTCGCCTCTCGCGGCGGCTCAGACCGTCTCGATCGTCAGTCGTGCTCGTGCGGCGTCGGCGATCGCTTGGATGTGCGTCGGGTTCGAGGTCACCACGGCGTCGTGACGGCGGATCGCTCCTTCGACGACAGCGACGTCGACGATGTCGTCATGACCTGCCTGCGCCGCCAGTGCTCCGACGGCCTTCGCCTGTTCCTCGGTGAGCGGCTCGGTGGTGCACAGGCCGAGGAACCGGGCCAGGCTCGCTTGGCGTGACCCGCCGCGCCACGCTTCGGCGAGCACCGGTGTCGGCACGGTAGGCGACAGCTCGAGCGCGAGGAACCCGGCATGGAGCGCCCACATGCGCCGGTCGTTGCGGTCGGCGGCGATCAGTGCGCCCGTGTCGTACGTGATCCCGTTCATTCAGGCGCTCCGGCGTGACGGTGAGCGACGCAGCATCGCCCTTGCTCGGGCGAGCCCATCGGCAACTTCGTCGGCGGTGAGCGCGCCGTGCTGGCGCTCCCACTCGGCGATTCCCCGCCGGCCCGCATCGAGGCGAAGGCGATGGGCTGCGGTCGAGGCGATCCATGCGCTGACGGTCGTGCCCTCCATGGCGGCCGCCTGGTCGATCGCTTCGGCCAGGTCCGCTGGGAGGGAGATCGAGCGCTTCTGGCGTTGGGCCATGCGTCAATGGTAGGACAGCGGGTAGGACACCGCAACGAGAGATCGATGGAGAGCTGCAGGACCCAGACGTGCCGTCTGGGACGGCACAGGGGTACGTTCAGAGTCCGAACGGAGGAGTTCGTGAGCCAGCGCCACCGCAACCAGGATTCGCTTCTTCGCCGAGGACGGCCACGCGTCGTGATGGGCGGACTGGTCCTGCGCAGGGTGGGTGTGCTGATCACTGCGGCGACGTTGGCGATGGCGGGATGCGCGGGCTCCAGCGATGGTGAGCCGACCGGGCAGACCGTGGAGACGCCGTCGGCATCGCCGCGTACCGACGTTGGCGTCGACCTGGCGATCCGCGGCTACCGCAAGGGCGAGGCCCTCTGCTACGTGCTCATGACCCGTTCGGGATCCGAGGTGGCCGATCAATGCCCGCTGAGCAGCGCGACCGAGGACGAGGCGGTGTTCGCTGCGAACGCGAAGGCTGGCGACGTCTGGTACGCCGTGATCTGGGTGTCCGAGGGTGTCACGGTGCTGGATGCGTCGTCACCGTTCTTCCAGACCTCGGACGGTTGGGTGGTGATCGAGTCCAAGGAGGACGGGTTCTTCTGGCTCGACCTCGCCAACCTCGGGGCGACGTTCCACTGTTCGGTGGAGTTCCTGTCGCTGGCCTGCGACATGACCGTCGCCCCGCCGCCGTCGAGCTGACACCGCGTTCGGGGAGGGATCCGCGGTCATCACCAGATGGCGACGGTGACTCCGCCCTCGACAGTGCAGCGATCCACCGCTGCGAGGCCCTCGTCGTCGAGCAACCGATCGAGCATTTCGCGTGGGGGGTCGTATTCGGCGCCAGCCGTCAGGAAGGTGTCGCCGACGTGTCCGAACGCTCCAATGGCCTGTGTTGCGGGATCCCAGGTGGTGCCGTAGAGGAAGACGAGCAGATAGGTCCGCCGCGTCTTCTCGTTCTCGATGTAGATGCAGTCGTTTCGGAGTACGAACGTGCCGGCGAGTTCCGTCGCGAAGGTGTCGTAGTTGCCGTCAGGGCGCGGGTGGGACTCGCGGATGAGTGGTCCTTCGACGCTGGGCAGCACGGGCTCGACGTCGGTGACCGGGACGGTCACCTCGACGGTACTCGCGGCCGGCGCTCCTGAGGTGCCGTTGTTGCCACATCCGGCGGCCGCAGCCAGCAGGACGCCGGTCAAGGTGAAACATGCGTTTCGTTTCACGGGCAGTAGTCCCCTTCGCGTCATCCGTAGAGGTAGCCATCGAGGTCGACGATGACATCGACCGTACCGCGCGTAGTTGTAGAGCTGAATGTCGCCGTTGGAATGGAGCGCCACGACCGAGTGGTTCGATGCGGCGGCACGGGCAAAAGCGCGCAGAACTGTTACCGAAAGACCCTTCCTGACCCCATGGGGGTGGTCTACCGTCTGGTTACGGCACAGCCGTACGTTCCGACACACAACGGAGGTACTCATGAGCCAGCGCCACCGCAGCCAGGATTCGGCCCCCATGCCGAAGATGGACATGCGAGCCCACGCCCACAACGAGCGACACCGCATCAACAGCGAGTTGCAGTCCGTTGCGGCGCAGGTGAGCGCCGGGTACGAACCCGACGAGGTGCACGAGCCAGGCCCGGCCTGGGTGCCCGAGCACCATCGCAAGCCCTTGAAGGAGGGCGGGGCGGCCCGAGCACTGCGGCACTGGAAGGTGAAGGCCTGGAAGCGGCGCACCAACGTGCGCAAGGCCAAGGCGCAAGCGATGCGCCTGGCCGGCGAGTAAGCCACCAGCTCCAGATCAGGTCAGACCTCAGCGGTCGAACGCGTTCGACCGGCTCGTCACAGCCAGTTGGCGGTGAGGGCCGGTGAGCGCTCCTGCCACTCCTCGGCGGTGATGGCGTAGCGGATGTGGTCCTCCCACACCCCGTTGATCTCCAGGAAGCGCAGGGCCACGCCCTCCTCCCGGAGCGCCAGCACCTCGACCACCCGCCGGCTGTTGGCGTTGCGCGGCACGATGCAGATCTCCACCCGGTGGAGGTGGAGTTGCTCGAACGCGAACCTCAGCAGCACCACCACGGCCTCCGGCACGTAGCGGTTGCCGGCCAGGCGCTGGTCGATCCAGTAGCCGATCGTCGCCACCTGCTGGGCGCCGCGCACCACCCCGTTGAGGTTCACCTCACCGGCCACCTTGCCGTCCACGAACAGGCCGAAGCCGAACGCGACGCCGGTCTGTCGGTCCCGGTCGCGGGCATGGCACCGCGAGGCGAAGGCGTCGCGGTCGTGTGCCGGGTCGGCCAGGCCGGCGGGCCGCAGGGGCTCCCAGCGGGTCAGCCACTGCTCGTTGTGCAGGCGGACTTCGCGCCACTGCTCCCACTCCGTGGGGCTGAGTGGGCGCAGCATCACCCGCCGCCCGTACAGGCGGATGGCCGCACCGCTGGCGATGGAAGGGTGCCCGTGGCGGCTGCCGCTCACCCGTCCACCACCAGGTGGGGGGGCCGGTAGCGGCGGGCGACGGCGACGAGCGCGCAGCAGGCGCCCAGCACGTCGTGCACCCACTCGTCGGGAAGGCACGGGTTGTGAGCCCGGTCGGCGGCGCGCTCGGTGGCCAGGGTGCGGAACACGTCCTCCAGCGCCACGGGGTCCAGCTCGAACGGCAGGGTCACCGGCTCGCCCACCTCGACCTCCGCCACCACCCGGGCGGCGGGCCCGATGACCCGGATGCCCTCGGCAAACGCCGCCATGGGAAGCTCGCGGTCGACGTCGTCCAGGTGGTCGAGCACCAGGCCGATCGCGTTGGTGAGGTCGGCCGGGTCCGGCGGGTCGCCGGCAATCGACCGGGCCAGGCGCCGCACGCCCGCCGGCGCGGCGTAGCGGCCGCCGCCGATCTCGAACACCAACTCGTCCGCCCCGAGGTGCACGTCCAGCCCGCTCACCGCACGTCCTCCAGATGCTCCTCCACCCACCGGCCCACCGGGTCGTCGCCGCCGGCGAGGAACCAGGCGTAGTGGGCGTGCAGGCACTTCACGCCCTGGCGGGTGCCGCCCACCCCGGCCGACGGCCGCGGCCCGGTGTGCCCTTCCGGCAGGGCGGCCTCCCGCTCCGCGGCGTAGCGGGCGTGCGCCGCGGCGATCTCGTCAGCCGGCACCTCGGCCTCCGCCCGGCGGACACCGCCGGCAGCCTCCAGCCGGCTGACCAGCAGGGTGGCCTCCTTGCCGACCAGCCAGTAGCGGGTGGGCATCGGGGTGCCGTCGTGCAGGAGCGGGGCGTTGCGCAGGACCACCGGGTCGCCGGCGGCGTCGCGGACCACGACCTCGTAGTCGCCCGCGGGGGCGCGGCCCAAGAGCGCGATGACGCGATCGTGGTCCGTTGCCGCGGTCACCGGGCGGCCGGGGTCACTTGCGCAGGCGGCGGAACAGCAGCAGCAGGATGACGAGCCCGCCCAGCAGGGGGAGGGCCCGCTTCAGCACGGCGGTGCCGGCCACGTCCGACAGCTCGATCGGCTCGGCAGCCGGCCCGTCGATGGTGCGCACCTTCGGTGCCTCGCCGGCGGGCGCTTCGGTGGCCGGGGCGGCCTCGGCTGCCGGCGCGTCCGCGGGTGCCTCGGCGGGAGCAGCGTCCTCGGCGGCCGGCGCCGCGGCGGCCTCGGCGCCGTCGTTCTCGAGCATGGTGTTGAGGTTGTGGGCGAACTGGCCCATCAGCTTCTCGCTGACGTCGCCCATGATCCCGCGGCCGAACTGGGCGACCTTGCCGGTGATGTGCAGCTCGGTGGTGACCACGCACTTGGTGGCGCCGTCACCCTGGGGCTCCAGCTGGGCGGTGATCAGCGCATCGGCGTTGCCCTTGCCGCCGGTGTCGCGCCCCTGGCCCTTCAGCACGGCCTTGTGGTTGGCGTCGTCGCGCTCCACGAAGTGGGCCTGGCCCTTGAACGCCGTGGCGATCGGCCCCAGCTTCACCTTGACCACGCCGCGGTAGATGTCGCCCTCGATCTCCTGCAGCTGCGCGCCCGGCATGCACGGGGCGATGCGCTCCACATCGGTGAGCACGGCCCACGTCTGGTCGATGGGGCGGTGCACCACGAATTCGTTCAGCAGCTTTTCCATCGGGCGAGATCCTCCGGCGTGTCGATGTCGGCCACAGAGCCTAGGCAGGCCACGGGGCAGACCCACGCCGGATGGGCGCGGATGACGTCCCGGGCGCCCAGATCGCCGCCTTCGGGCAGCAGCGGCCAGACGTCCGCGGCGAGGCGGACCGGGTTGGGGCCGGGCCGTCCGTCATAGGTGGCGACGACGATGCGGCACGCCGGATCCGCGTCGCGGACGGCGGCCCAGGCCGTGGGTGGCACGAACGGCTGGTCGGCCAGGCCGACCACGAGGTGGGTGGCGCCGTGATGGCGGGCGGCGGCCACGGCCACCTGCAGCGAGGTGGCCTGCCCGTCGGCCCACCGTGGGTTGGGCCAGTCCTCGACACCCGCCGGCAGGTGCAGGTCGGCGGCGCCGGTGACCACGACCACCTTCGGGAAGCCGGCCGCGACGGCGGACTCAACGGCGTGGCGCCACACCGGGCGGCCGTCCAGGTCGGCCAGCAGCTTGTGCGTCGGCCCACCGAACCGAGTGCCGCCACCGGCAGCGAGGACGGCGGCGACGGTGCTCATGGGCCGAGCGTACGGGGACGGACCATGACGAAACGATGACGGACAAATGTCAGTCAGGTTGAACATTTCGATTCGATGACGATAACTTGTCATCCGTTACGACGGCGGGTCGATCCATTCGTGGGTGATCGAGGCGCGGGCGTGGCGAGCGGTGGCGCTCCCGTGTGGCGCCGGCGCCGTGAGCGAGGGCGGACCTTCGATCACGCAACACGGCAGGGCGCACGCCCGGCCGACCACCGAGAAAGGATCCGTCATCTCCATGACGCTCCGTCGCATCTTGATCGCCAGCAGCCTTGCCGCCGCCCTCTCCGTGGGTGCGCTCGCGGTGCCCGCCGCGCAGGCTGCCCCCGTCACCACCCCTGCCGGTATCGGCTCCGCCGCACCCGCGTCGTACACGGCCCTCGGCCGCGACCCGCTCGCCGCCTACGCCGACGCCGCCGTCAACGCATGGCTGCGCTACTCGGCCACCCGGTCCAGCCAGGGCCTGGCCGACTACAACCAGTTGCGCGACGCGCTGGCCACCGAGGCCGCCCGCCGCGTTGGCGCCGACGAGGCCACCATGGTGGCCGCCTGGCGTGCCGCCGACACGGATCACCAGATGGTCCTGATGACGGCCATGACGCAGCTGGGCACGCCGTACCGGCGCAACGGCCGCAGCCCGGGCACGGCGTTCGACTGCTCGGGTCTCACGTCGTGGGCCTGGGCGCAGACCGGCGTGGCACTGCCCCGCTCCAGCCGCGACCAGATCCGTCACATCACCGCAGTCAGCCAGGAGGACGCCCAAGCGGGCGACCTGGCGTACTACCCGGGCCACATCATGATCTACCTCGGCGTGGAGAACTTCATCCTCCACGCGCCGTTCACTGGCCGGTCGGTGGAGTTCTCCCACATCGCCAAGAGCAAGGTGAAGTACACCCGCTTCGGCGACCCGCTGGCCTGACGCGCTCAGCCGTGGATCGGGCCTGCCCCGTCGCGCAGGCTGGGTGCCCGGCGGCCGGTGCGGCAGGCGATGATCTCGGCGCAGATGCTGACCGCGGTCTCCTCCGGGGTGCGCGCCCCGAGGTCCAGCCCGATGGGCGACATCAGCCGGGCGAGGTCCTCCGGCCGGTCCACGCCCACGTCGGCCAGCCGCTCCAGCCGCTTGGTGTGCGTCTTCCGGCTGCCCATCACCCCGATGTAGCCGACGGATGTGGCCAGCGCGCCCTGCACCGCCGGCACGTCGAACTTGGCGTCGTGGGTCAGGATGCACACGGCGTCACGCTTTCCCAGGGAGTGGCCGCGCCGCTCGAACAGCGGCCCCGGCCAGCTCACCACCACCTCGTCCGCCATCGGGAAGCGGCGGCGGGTGGCGAACACCTCGCGGGCGTCGCACACGGTGACCCGGTAGCCGAGCACCTTGGCCACCTTGGCGAGGGCGGCGGTGAAGTCCACCGCCCCGAAGATCCACATCTGTGGCGACGGTGCCCAGCACTCCACGAACACGCTGACGGTGGGGCTGCCCTCCAGGTCCTCCGGCGTCGTCTGGCCCTCCGGCCCGTACCGGCGCACCCCGCTGCGGCCGGCCTCCAGCTCCGCCAGCGCGTCGCGGGCGGCGATGCGGTCCAGTTCCGGATGGCCCAGCGTGCCCTCCACGGTGCCGTCGGGCGTGACCAGCAGCTTGGCGCCCACCCCGGGGCCGGCGATGGTGGTGACCAGGGCCACCGGCTGCTCGTCGCGCAGCAGGGTGCGCAGGTGTTCGTAGAGCGCCACGGTCACCAGTCCAGCGGCTCGATGAAGAGGCGGATGGTGCCGCCGCAGGTGAGACCGACGGCAAATGCCTCGTCGTCGCTGTACCCGAAGCTCACCACCCGGCTGGCCTCTTCGCCGGCCAGGATGGCGAGGGCTTCGCTGACGACGGCACCTTCCACGCAGCCGCCGCTGACGCTGCCGGCCACCTCTCCGTGCTCGTTCACCACCATTGCCGCGCCGGGGTCTCGCGGGCCGGAGCCCTCGATGTCCACCACCCGGGCCACGGCGATGCGCAGGCCGGCCGCCCGCCAGCGATCGATGTCCTCCAGCAGGTCCTTCATGCCACACCTCGCCCCTCTGCCCCCACGTGCCCGGCGCCACGGCGGCCGCCGCCGCGGCGCGGCACCTCGGCGGCGATCACGGAGGCGAGTTCGTGCATCGCCGCCAGACTATGCCCCTCCACGAAGTCGTCCACCGACGGCAGGGCGGCGGCCATCCCACGGGCCAACGGGGCGTAGCCGGGCGTGACCTTGAGAGGGTTCACCCACACCAGGTGGTAGCAGATGCGGTGCAGGCGGCGCATCTGCTCGGCCAGCACCTCGGGGTCGCCACGGTCCCAGCCGTCGCTGAGGATCACGACGATGGAGCCCCGCGCCATGCCGCGCACGCCCCATTGGTCGTTGAACGTGCGCAGGCACTCGCCGATGCGAGTGCCACCGTTCCAGTCGAGCACTCGGCGGCCGGCGTCGGCCAGGGCCCGGTCCGGGTCGCGGCTGTGGAGCTCCTTGGTCATGCGGGTGAGCCGGGTGCCGATGGCGAAGGCCTCCACCCGCTGGCGCCCGCTGACCGCCGCATGCACGAAGCGCAGCATCGCCCGGGCGTACGGCTCCATCGACCCGCTGATGTCCAGCAACAGCACCAGCCGCCGCAGGCGCGGCCCCGGTGCCTCCCAGTGGCGCGCGATCGGCTCGCCGCCGGTGCGCAGCGCCGACCGCAGTGTGGCCTGCAGGTCTGGGCGGCGGCCGTGCCGGTTGCGGCGGTAGCGGAACGAGCGGCGGGGCGGGCCGGCGAAGCGAAGGCGGCCCATCAACTCCTGGGCGGTGCGCAGTTCCTCCCGGTCGTAGTCGGCGAAGTCCTTGTGGCGCAACACCTCCATCGCCGAGAAGCGCAGGGTGAGTGTGGGCTCGTCGGCCGGCGGCGCGCCACCCTCGTCGTCGCTGCCGCCATCCTCGTCGTCGTCCATCGCCAGCGCGATGTGCAGGGGCTCCTGAGGTTCGTCGTCCGGGCCCGCTGCCTGGGCGGCGGTCCAGAACACCGTGAACGCCCGGTCGTACACCGGGATGTCTTCGGGGTTGCGGACCAGCGTGGCCCGGCCGGCCCAGTACACGTCGTCGCGTTCTTCCAGCCGCAACCGGCCGAGTGCGTCCACGAACGTCAAGACGCTGCCCAGCGGCACGCGCAGCCCGGCGCCGCGCAGGACGCGCCCGAACGCCACGGCCATCCGCTCGGCGTTCAACGCTCCTGGAAGCCCCGCTCGAACGCCTGCTTGACGAGCTCGGCGATGCCGTGCTGGTGGGTGCGCTCCTGGTCCTCGCGGTACTTGAGGACGGTGCCGAGCGTGGCCGCGACGGTGCGCTCGTCCAGCTCGGTGACACCGAGGGCAGCCAGCGCGTGGGCCCAGTCGATGGTCTCGGCGACGCCCGGCGGCTTGTAGAGGTGCAGCTCCCGCAGCGCTTCCACGGCTGCCGCCACCTGGCGGGCCAGCCGGTCCAGCGCCTGGGGCACGCGCATGCGGACGATGCGCACCTCGCGCTCGAAGTCGGGGTGCTCCACCCAGTGGTAGAGGCATCGGCGCTTCAGCGCGTCGTGCACGTCGCGGGTGCGGTTGCTGGTGAGGACGACGATGGGTGGGCGGACGGCGGTGAACCGGCCCAGCTCGGGCACGGTGATCTGGTACTCGCTGAGCACTTCCAGCAGGTAGGCCTCGAACTCGTCGTCGGCGCGGTCCACCTCGTCGATGAGGAGGATGGGTGGGTTCTCCGTGGTGACCGTGTCGATGGCCCGCAGCAGCGCCCGCTTCAGCAGGAAGCGCTCGTGGTACAGCTGCTGCTCGAGCGCGTTGGTGGTGAGGCCGAGCGACTCGCCGGTGGCCTCGGCGGCGCGCAGGTGCAGCAACTGGCGGGCGTAATCCCAGTCGTAGACGGCCTGGGAGACGTCGATGCCTTCGTAGCACTGCAGGCGGATCAGCTCGCCGCCGGTCCAGCGGCTGAGGACCTTGGCAACCTCGGTCTTGCCCACACCGGCCTCGCCCTCCAGCAGCAGCGGGCGTTGGAGCGTGACGGCGAGGTAGATGGAGGTGGCCAGGCCCTCGTCGGCGATGTAACCGTTGGCGGAGAGGGCCGCGGCGACCTCGGCGGGGTTGGCGACGGGAAGCGGCATTGCGGTGAAGGTTAGAGCGGGATGCCATGCTGGTGCTCGATGGGCGCCCGATCCCTGTCGTCCCGGCGGACAGTTCAAGTTCACGCCCCGACCGCGCAGGTCGTTCGCGTCGCCGTGCAGCCCGCTGGGGCGGCGGCCGAGGTCGTGGTCGACGCCGCCCGCGACCAGGACGGTCGCTGGGTGGCGGCATGCGATGCCGCCGACGGCGACCGCTACTGGCTGTTGGTGGACGACGGGCCCCCGTTGCTGGACCCGCACTGCCGGGACGTCGAGCTGACGGCAGATGGGCCGCGCAGCGTCTTCCGGGCGCCATGGGGGCCAGCCCCGCAGGCCCCGGCGCTGCTCGAGCCGCCCGTGGTGTACGAGTTGCACGTCAAGGGCTTTGGCGGCTCGTACCTCGGGTGCATCGACCACCTCGACCATGTGGTGGAGGTGGGGGCGAACGTCATCGAGTTGCTGCCCGTGCACCCATTCGAGGACGCCGAGAACTACTGGGGCTACATGCCGCTGGTGTGGGGCGCGGTCCATCGGGGTTACGCCGCACAGGGGGAACGCGCCGCGGAGGAGTTGATGGCGTTGGTGGCCGCGGCGCACGAGCGTGGCCTGCACGTGTGGCTGGACGTCGTGTTCAACCACACCGGCGACGACGGCCTCGCCCACCCCGTGCGCTCGCTGCGCGGGCTGGACGAGCGCGGCCTGTACCGCCACCACGCCGATGGCCGGCCGTACAACGACAGCGGCTGTGGCAACGACGTGGACCCGTCGCACCCGTACGTACGTGAGTTGGTGATGGAGGGCCTGCAACGGTTGGCCGACCTCGGGGTGGACGGGTTCCGCTTCGACCTGGCGTCCCTGCTCACCCGCGACGGCGGCGGTCTGGTGGACATGATCACGGCGTGGGGCGACGAGCGCGGACTTGCGCTGGTGTCCGAGCCGTGGGATCTCGGCGCCTACCAGGTTGGGCACGGCTGGCCATGGCCGACCTGGTGGCAGTGGAACGATCGCTTCCGCGACGACATCCGCGGCTTCCTGCGCGGCGAGCACGGCCTGGTGCACGCGGTGCGCCAGCGGGTGCAGGGCAGCCCGGACCTGTTCGGGCCGGACGGGCCCCGGCGCAGCCTGAACTTCGTCGCAGCCCACGACGGCCTGACGATGCACGACCTCACCACGGTCACCAGCGATCGACATCATGCGTGGGACTGCGGGCCGGAGTTGCGGATGCAGCAGTTGCAGAACTACTTCACGATGCTGCTGCTCTCCGCCGGTGGATCGATGTGGGTCATGGGCGACGAGTTCGGCCGCAGCCAGCAGAACCACGACAACCCGTACAACATCGACGGCCCGCTCACCCGCGTGGACTGGGCGGCGGCAGGGGAGTGGCATCGGCTCACCGAGTACGTGCAGGCGCTGCAGCGGTTGCGGCGTGCCCACCCTCCCGGCGAGTTCCGCTTCTTCGGGGTGGGGCCGGACATCGACGAGGGCTTCCTGTCGCACTCGCTGGCGTGGTCGTCCAACGGCCTGTACGTGATGGCCAACGCCTGGTGGGAGCCGCTCGAGTTCGAGGTGCAGGAGCCGGGGGAGTGGCGTGTCGTGTTGGCGACGGCGGTGGCGACGAGTTCCGGCACGGGCGCCGTCCGCTACACGCTGGCGCCCCGCTCGATCGTGGTGCTGCAGCGCATCGGCGCCTGACGAGCCCCGCGCCCGGTCGGGCTCCCGGGACCAGCCGCGCACCGGTGGCCCCGTTCCTGTCAGTTCGATTTCGATTCGGGCGTTGTGGTGATGGGGCACACTGTCCGTGTGGATGGTGACGCCGGTGCTCTCGATCGCATCCGTGATGCCCGCCGGCGCTTGGCAGCCTCCGGGTCCCCGAGGGTCCGTGAGGACGGGGACTTCGAACGGGTGTCGTTGCCAGCCGAGGACGGCGACGTGCTGCGGGATCTGCTGATGGAGGAGGACGCAGCAACCGTCGTCGAGATCGGTCTCGCCTACGGGGCGTCGGCTCTCGCCATCAGTGAGGCACTCATCGCTCGTCACGAGCCCGCCTGCCGCCACCTCATCGTGGATGCCTTCCAGGAGCAGTTCCACGATGCCGGATGGACTGCTCTCATCGATGCCGGGCTTGGTGGGTGCTGCGAGTTGGTTCGGGACCGTTCGCAGTTCGCACTTCCGCAGATGGTGCGCGACGGATGGTCGTCGATGCCGCCTTCGTCGATGGCAGCCACATCTTCCACCACGTGTTCGTCGATCTCTTCTTCCTGCGCTGGCTCGTCCGACCCGGTGGCCTGGTCGTGCTCGACGATTGCGAGTGGCCGTCGGTCGCCGCCGCGGCGCGCTACTTCGAACTGAACGCAGGGTGGACGTGCATCCCCATCGCCCGGCCGACGCGTCTGCGGGCCTACCGGCTACCGCCCACCCTCGAGGAACCCGATTTCCGGGAGTTCGTGCCGTTCATCCAGGAATCGAAATCGAAGTGAGTTGAACGCACCGTGGGTGGGGCGGGCGCGAGGCCGGGCGACGAGGGGGTCACGAGTCGAAGCCGAGGCCCAGGCGGTCCAGGCCGCGCAGCCAGAGGTTGCGCTTGCCGGTCTTGTCCTCGCGGTTCAGCGAGTAGCGGGTGGCCTGGATGCCGATGAAGCGGAACGGCTCCGGCGGGAACGGGATCGGCTTCGACTTCACGAACTCTGTCTCCGTGGCCCGGCTGCGCTTGCCGTCGAGGATGTCCAGCATCACCTCGGCACCGAAGCGGGTGGCCGCCACGCCGAGGCCGGTGTAGCCCACGGAGTACGCCACGCGGCCCTGCCACGCCCGGCCCCAGAACACACTGAACCGGCTGCACGTGTCGATGACACCACCCCAGGTGTGGGTGAACTTGAGGTCCTCCAACTGGGGGAAGGTGTCGAAGAAGTGCTTGCTGAGCTTGGCCCACGTCTCGGGCCGGCTCTCGAACTCCGGGTTCAGCTTGCCCCGCCAGTAGTAGATGACGTCGTAGCCGCCCCACAGGATCCGGTTGTCGGACGTGAGCCGGTAGTAGTGGAACTGGTTGCTGATGTCGCTGAGGCCCTGCCGGCGTTCCCACCCGATCTCGGCCAACTGGGCCTTGGTGAGCGGCTCGGTGACCATGCAGTAGTCGTACACCGGGGCGATGTAGTGGCCGATGCGCTTCAGCAGCGGCTTGAACGCGTTGGTGGCCAGCGCAACCCTGCCGGCACGGATCAGCCCGAGCGGCGTGGTGACCAGCACGCCCACCCCGTCCTTCTCGATCTTCGTGGCCTTGGTGTCCTCGTAGATCCGCACACCCAGCGACATCGCCGCCGCCTTCAGCCCCCACGCCAGGCGGGCGGGGTCCACCAGCGCGGCCCGGTCCTTGCGCCACAGCCCACCGAGGTAGGCGGGCGAGTTGACCTCGGCCCGCATCGCTGCCTGGTCGAGCAGTTCCACCTTCTGGCCGAGCGCCCTCAGCTGGGTGTAGTCCTCGCGCAGTTCCTCGTAGTACGACGGGGCGTGGAACGTCGTGGCGATGTCGATGACGCCCGTGCGCTCGTAGTCGCAGTCGATGTTGTAGCGGCGGATGGCGTCCTCGATGGCGTTGAGGTTCTGCAGGCCCAACTCCTCCAGCACGGCCAACTCCTGGGGGAAGCGCTCCTGCCCGTTGGCCACACCGTGGGTGATGCTGCTCTCCATGAAGCCGCCGTTGCGGCCACTCGCCTGCGAGCCGACCTCGTGCGCCTCGATCAGCACGACGTCGCGGCTGGGGTCCCGCTCCTTGGCGATGATGGCCGTCCACAAGCCGTTGTACCCGCCGCCCACCACGCACAGGTCGCAACTCTCGTTGCGCACCAGCGTGGGGTTGCTGTCCGGCTCGTCGACGTCGTCGTACCAGTAGGGGTAGGGATCCGCATCTGCAATCGCGTCGAGATGGAATTCCTGGATCTCTTCGTCGCCGAACTCGACCGACATGGTTGTCACCACCGTTTCGGAGTCGCAGGCTACTCCGCGGGCGTTGCCGGTGCGGTGAGGGGCACCAGATCCAGGTCGTAGCCATCCAGGCGATCGTCCAGCGTCAGCACCCGGGCCACGTGCTCGCGGCGGCACATCACCAACGTGAGCGCGACATCGAGGGGCACACCGGCGCCGGACAGCCGCTCGGCCGCCCGCCGGTGCTGGAAGCCCACCCGCAGCGGGTCGATCGGGGCCAGCACGCCGGCGCGCGGCCGCACCAGCCACCACCGCAGCCACTGCCAGTCGGCCGGCGAGCCGCCGAGGTCCAGCGGCTTGAGGTGGTCGTCCACCGCCACCAGCAGCACCTGCTCGCGCCGGTACTGCTCCACGAGGTCGCGGTAGACGGCGACGATGTCGTCGTACCCGGGGTGATCGGGGTCTACCAGCGCACGCAGCGCGGATGCGTCCACCAGAACCTTCGGCGGGTCGAGGCGGCTCATGCCGGTGCCAACTCCACGTCGGCTGCGTCGGCGGGGCCGTCCGCCGGCGGCAGTTCGCCCAAGGCAGCGAGGGCCCGGCGGTCCCGCGTTGCTTGCTCCCGCCAGTCCCAGAACCAGAAGGCGCCAACGGTGATGGCCCAGCCGACCAGCCCGTCGATGACCCAGTGCTCGCCCAGGTACACCAGCGACGTCAGCATCGTGACCGGGAACAGCAGCATGACGGCCTTCACCCACCGGCGCCGCACCCAGCGCATGAAGAACAGCGGCACGATGAGCGCGAACGAGGCGTGCAGCGACGGCATCGCGGCGACGGCGTTGCCGTGCGACAACTGCACGCCGTAGTCGTTGGTGAAGCCCTTGAAGCCCATTGCCCGGAAGCCGCGGCCGGCATTGCGCTGCAACTCGTCGAACAGCCGGTACGGGTACTTGTGGCTGCCCACCATCCACGGCGGTGCCGTGGGCAGCAGGATGAACATCGTGCAGGCCACCATCAGCAGGGTGGCGAAGCGCTTCATGAACCGCGTCCACTGCCGGTGGCTGACGGCCCACAGCACGGCCATCACGATGATCGGCAGCACGAAGTGGGTCATGTACGTGGTGGAGGCGACATAGTCCCACCACCGCACCTGCGGTTTCCAGAAGTGCTCCTGCAGCACCACGTTGGGGTCGTGGCCGAGGAACAGCGCTCGGTCGATGTCGCGCATCGTCTCCACCTGCAGCGGGAACGGGCCCACCTTGAACAGGTGGAACACCTCGAACCCGTTGTCGCCCCAGTCCCTGGTCTTCTCGTACGACACCCACATCACGCAGTAGAAGGCGCAGTCCATCAGCAGGATGCCCCAGGTGCGCCAGGACTTGCCGACGAAGGCACAGACCAGGAAGATGCCCACGCTGATGGCCACCGAGATGCGGTCGATCGGCAGGCCCTTCACCCGCAGCCACGTCAGGTAGACGATGAGGTAGGCGAACATCAGGAACAGCCGCACGACCCCCAGCGGGTCGCGGGTGTACGCCGACGCGAGGCGCGCCCGGCCGACCTCGGGTGCCACGAACGTGGGCGCCTCGGGGATGGCGGACATGGTCGCCCAACATAGCGACCGTTCACGCGGAGTTGGTGGCGCCGCAACCCCTCGGTCACCTGCGGCAAGGCAGGCCCCAGCGAGGTGTCAGCGGCGCGGCGGCGTCAGGCGGAGGCCTGCTCCAGCGCTCGGCGGACCAGCACCTTGGCCAGGTGCACGCGGTACTCCGGGCTGGCATTGAGGTCGCTCTGCGGCTCGGCTTCCTCGGCGGCCAGCTGGGCGGCGTCCGACACGGAGGCGCCCTGGGCGAGTGCGCCCGACACGCTGGTGGCCAGAATCGGCGTGCTGCCCATGTTGACCAGCGCGACGCCGGAGTCGCCGTTGCGCCGCCAGGCGGCCACACCGACGATCGCCCAGTCCTGCGCCCGGCGGTTGAACTTCTGGAAGCTCCAGCCGGCGCCGCCCATCTTCGGCACGCGGATCTCGGTGAGCATCTCGTCGGCCGCCAGGGCGCTCTCCAGGAAGCCCTGGTAGAAGTCCGCGGCAGCGATCTCGCGGGTGCCGTTGGGGCCCTGGGCGACATACGTCGCGCCGAGCGCCAGCGTGGTGGCCGGCAGGTCGCTGGCCGGGTCGGCGTGGGCGATGGTGCCGCCCATCGTGCCGCGGTGGCGGACCTGCGGGTCGCCCACGTGGCCGGCCGCGTGGGCCAGCAGCGGCACGTGTTCGGCCAGCAGCGGGCTCTTCTCCACGTCCATGTGGCGGGTGAGCGCCCCGATGGCGATGTGGTCGCCGGCGTCGCGGATGTAGCTGAGGTCCTCCACCCGGCCGATGTCCACCAGGACGCTCGGTTGGGCCAGGCGCAGCTTCATCAGCGGCAGCAGGCTGTGGCCACCGGCGAGGAACTTGGCGTCCTCACCGTGCTCGCCGATGAGCGCGATGGCTTCCTCGGCCGAACCGGCACGGACGTAGTCGAAGGCGGCGGGGATCACTTGCTGGCTCCTTGGGTTGCGGCGTTGATGGCGGCCCAGACGTTCTGGGGACTGGCGGGCATGGGCATGTCGCGGACGCCGAGATGGCTCAGTGCGTCCACCACGGCGTTGATGACGGCGGGGGCGGCCCCGATGGTGCCGGCCTCACCGATGCCCTTCACACCCAACTGGTTGGTGGGCGAGGGGGTGACGGTGTGGCCGAGTGTCAGTGACGGTACGTCACTGGCGGCCGGTACGAGGTACTCGGCGAGTGTGCCGCTCTTCAGGTTGCCGTCGTCGTCGTAGACGGCTTCCTCGAACAGCGCCTGGGCCAGGCCCTGGATGACACCACCGTGCACCTGGCCCTCGACGATCAGCGGGTTCACCTGGACACCGCAGTCGTCGACGGCGACGTACTGGAGCACGTCCACCTGGCCGGTCTCGGTGTCCACCTCGACCGTGCAGATGTGCGTGCCGAACGGCCAGGAGAAGTTCGGCGGGTCGTACGTGGTGTGGGCCTCGAGGTTGGGCTCCATCCCGTCCGGCAGGTTGTGCGCGGTGAAGGCCTCGAACGCGATGGCCGCCAGCGGCAGGGCCCTGTCCGGGGTGCCCTTCACGCTGAACGTGCCGCCGGCGAACTCGAGGTCCGCCTCGTCGGCCTCCAACTGGTGGGCGGCGATCTTCTTGGCCTTGTCGATGACCTTGTCGCACGCCATGGCGATGGCGACGCCGCCGACCGGCAGCGACCGCGAGCCGTAGGTGTCCAGGCCCAGCGGGGCGATGGCCGTGTCGCTGTGCAGCACGTCCACGTCCTCCGGGGCGACGCCCATCTTCTCGGCCACGATCATGCTCCACGCCGTCTCGTGGCCCTGCCCGTGCGGGGCGGTGCCGGTGACGACCTGGATCTTGTTCGTCGGCAGGACACGCACCGTCGCGGCCTCCCAGCCGCCGGCCGAGTAGTTCAGCGAGGCCAGCACCCGGCTGGGCGCCAGGCCGCACATCTCGAAGTAGCTGGCCTGGCCGATGCCGATGACCTTCTTCGCTCCGGGCACGTTCTGCGCAGCCTGGCGGGCCCGTACGCCGTCGTAGTCGGCCAGTTCGGCGGCCTTCGTGGCGGCGGCGTCGTGGTCGCCGGAGTCGTACACCAGCCCGGTCATCGCCGTGTAGGGGAACTGCTCCTTGCGGATGAAGTTGCGCCGGCGGAGCTCCATCGGGTCGATGCCCATGGTGTCCGCCAGGGCGTCCATCGCCCGCTCGATGGCGTAGGTGGCCTCCGGCCGGCCGGCGCCGCGGTAGGCGTCGGTCGGCGTCAGCGTGGTGAACACGCTGGTGCAGCTGAAGTCGTACGCCAGTGGCAGGTCGTACACGCCGGCGTAGAGGAAGGCGCCGAGCAGCGGGATGCCGGGCGTGACCAGCTGGAGGTAGGCCCCCATGTCGGCCAGCAGGCGCACCCGCACGGCGGTGAGCTTGCCGTCGGCGTCCGCCGCCAGCTCGATGTGCTGGATCTGGCCACGGCCCTGGATGGTGGCCAGGTGGTTCTCGCTGCGGGTCTCGTTCCAGCGCACCGGGGCACCGTGCTTGCGGGCGAGGGCCACACACAGCAACTCCTCGGCGTACACGTTGAGCTTGCTGCCGAAGCCGCCGCCCACGCTGGGGGCGACCACCCGCATCTGGTGCTCGGGGATGCCGAGCGTCAGCGCCGTCATCACCTTGAGGATGTGCGGCACCTGCGTGGCCGAGTACAGCGTCATGTCGCCGCCGAACGGCTGGGGCACGGCGCACACGGCGCGGGGCTCCATCGCCACGGGGATGAGGCGCTGCTGGACGTAGCGCTCCTTCACCGTGTAGGCCGCGGCGGCGAACGCAGCGTCCACCTGCCCCGGCTCGCCCTCGATCTTGAGGTCCCACTGGTAGCTCTTGTTGGTGCCGAGGTCGGTGTGGATGACCACCCGGTCGCTCAGCGCGTCCTCCAGATCGACCACGGCCTCCATCGGCTCGTACTGCACGTCCACCAGTTCGGCTGCGTCGCGGGCCGCAGTGGCGCTGGTGGCCAGTACGCAGGCGACGCCGTCGCCCACGTAGCAGGCGGTGCCCGTCGCCACGGGGTAGTGCGGCGGGTTCTTCATGTCCTCGGTGACGGGCCATGCGCACGGCATCGGCCCCGCCCACAGACCGGCCAGATCGGCACCGCTGTAGGCGGCGACGACCCCGGGGACCGCCAGCGCGGCGCTGAGGTCGACGGACGTGATGCGAGCGTGCGCGTACGGGCTGCGCACCATCGCCAGATGGAGTGCGCCGGGCACGTTGAGGTCGTTGGTGTACTTGGCCTCTCCGGTGAGGAGGGCTGGGTCTTCGCGTCGCAGCAGGCGGCTCCCCAGCACGCCGGCAGGACGCTCCTGCAGATCGGTCATTCCGGTACCCCCAGTACCTTCGGTGACGGGTGGATCAGTCGCCGGCCGCGCAGGCCAGCACGCTCTTCACGATGTTGTGGTAGCCCGTGCAGCGGCACAGGTTGCCTTCCAGCCCGATCCGCACCTCTTCCTCGGTGGGGCTGGGGTTCTCCTTCAGCAGGCTGGTGGCCGCCATCACCATGCCCGGCGTGCAGTAGCCGCACTGGAGACCATGGTTCTCCATGAACGCCTTCTGCATCGGGTGCATCTCGCCACCCTGGGCCAGGCCCTCGATGGTGGTGATCTCGCACCCGTCGGCCTGGACCGCCAGCATCGTGCAACTCTTCACGGCCTCGCCGTTGACGTGCACGCTGCACGCACCACAGGAGGACGTGTCGCACCCGACGTTGGTGCCCGTGAGGCCGACGACCTCGCGGATGTAGTGGACGAGCAGCGTGCGCGGCTCCACGTCGCTGTCGTGAACCGTCCCGTTGACGGTGACGCGAATCTTCACCAGAGATCCCCCTTGCGGATCGGTATGCCCCCAATGGCAGGTCAATACTGCACCAAACTGAGCCGGATGGAAAACCTCAGGCGAAAGGAACCGCCCGGCGGAGGCCGCGGCCACTCGCACGGCCACTCGCACGGGCCGCTCCCCGGCACCTCCGCTCGCATCGAGCGGAACCTGTGGTGGGCCGTGGGCGGCTGGGCGGTGCTGGCCCTGCTCGGCGTGGTGCTGCTGTGGCCCGGCGACCGCGGGCAGTCGGCGATCCCCGACGAGCCGCGGGTGGACGGCCAGGTGGAATCCGTCACCATCCAGCCGTGCAGCGGCACCTCCGTGGAGGACCTCGTGGACTGCCGCGTCCTCAGCGTGCTGATCACCTCCGGCCCCGACTCGGGCACGCACACCACGCTGGAGCAAGCCGTCACCACCTCGTCGGCCCGGGTGCCGACGGCGGGCGACGGCATCGTGCTCGTCGCTTCCGCCGGCGTGGACGGCACCGTCTACTACCAGTTCGACGACTATCAGCGTTCCGGCAGCATGTGGACGCTGGTGCTGCTCTTTGCCGTGGCCGTGGTCGCGTTCGGCGGATGGCGAGGCGCGGGCGCGCTCGCCGGTCTGGGTGTGAGCATCGTGGTGCTCGTCGGCTTCATGCTGCCTGCCCTGCTGGACGGCGGGCAGCCGGTGCTGGTGGCACTTGCCGCCAGTTCCGTGATCGCCTTCGCCTCCCTGTACCTGGCGCACGGGCTGAATGCCTCCACCAACGTGGCGCTGCTGTCCACGCTGGCGGCGCTGGCGCTCACCGGGCTGCTGGCGTGGGCCTTCATCGGCCTCGCCACGCTCACCGGGCTCAGCGACGAGAGCGCCCTGTTCCTCGACGCCATCGGGGTGCACCTGGACGCCCGCGGCCTGCTGTTGGCCGGCGTGGTGATCGGCTCGCTGGGCGTGCTCGACGACGTCACCGTCACCCAGGTGTCCGCCGTCGGCGAACTGCACCGCGCTCGGCCCGACCTGCCCCTCGCCGCGCTCTACCGCCAGGCGCTGGCCATCGGCCGCGACCACATCTCGTCCACCGTCAACACGCTCTTCCTCGCCTATGCCGGCGCGGCGCTGCCCCTGTTCCTGCTGTTCACCGAGACCGGGGCGGCGTTCACCGACGTGATGAACCGGGAGGTCGTGGCCATCGAGATCGTCCGCACCCTGGTCGGCTCGATCGGGCTCATCGCGTCCGTGCCGATCTCCACGTGGCTGGCGGCACTGGTGCTCACCCGGCGGGTGGGCGTGGGCGGCGGTGAGGCCGGTCAGACCGGTTGACGCACCATCGGGCCGCGCCAGTCCGCGCCATAGCGGGCGAGCCAGCCGGCCACCTCGCTGGGGGCCAGCGGGAGGGCGAACAGGTGGCCCTGGGCCAGGTCGCAACCGATCTCGGTGAGCGCCGCCAGCTGGTCCATCGTCTCCACGCCTTCCGCCACGACGTTGACACCCAGCGCCTTGGCCAGCCCGACGACGGCCCCCACCACGGCGCGGTCCTCGCCGTGGTGGCACACGCCGCTGACGAAGGAGCGGTCGATCTTGATCGTGGAGAGCGGGTAGCGGCGGATGTGGGTGAGCGACGAGTAGCCGGTGCCGAAGTCGTCGAGGCACAGCGTGGTGCCCATCTGCCGTAGCTCGTCGATGGTGTGCTCGGGCGACACCCGCCCGGCCCCGGCCCGACGGGTGAGCGTGGCGTGCTCGGTGATCTCGATCACCAGCCGCTCCGGGGAGAGGTCGTAGGAGGAGAGGATCCCGCGCATGCGGTCGCACAACTGGCGATCGGCCAGCTGGCCGACGGACAGGTTGAGCCCGATCCGCAGCGAGCTGTCCAGTGGGGCCATCGTGGCGCAGGCGGAGTGCAGCACCATGTCGCCGAGCAGGAGGTCCAGCCCGGCGTCCTCGGCCAGGTCGAGGAAGGCGATCGGCGAGAGCACGCCGAGGTCGGGGTGGTGCCAGCGGGCCAGTGCCTCCAGGCCGACGGTGGTGCCGGTCGCCAGCGAGATCACCGGCTGCAGGTACGCCACCACCTCGCCGCGCGGCAGCCCGGTGGCCAGGTCGTCGGCCAGCCTGCGGCGCTGGTTGGCGTTGCGGTGGCGGTGGGCGGCGCTGCGCACCGGCTCGCCGCGGCGGGCCGCCTTCGCCTCGTACATCGCCAGGTCCGCGTCGGCCAGCGCGCCGGTGACGGTGGTGTCCTCGTCGGTGAGCGCCACGCCGACGCTGGCGCTGACGCGCACGGGTCCCTCCGTGAGGAGGTAGGGCATCGACAGCGTCGCTTCGATCCGCTCGGCCAGCAGCTGGCCGGTGCGCCGGTCGACCACGTCGCGGGCCAGGACGACGAACTCGTCGCCGCCGACGCGGGCCACGAGGTCACCCGGGCGCACCACCTGGCGCAGGCGGTCCGCCACCACGCGGAGCAGTTCGTCGCCGGCCTCGTGCCCGAGCAGGTCGTTGACCGGTTTGAACCGGTCGAGGTCGATGAACACGACGGCGGCCGGGCGGTCGCCGGCCAGGTGTGCCTCGAGCTGCTCCAGCAGCACGGATCGGTTGGCCAGGCCGGTGAGCGTGTCGTGGCGGGCGAGGTGCTCCAGCGTCCGCCGGGCGGAGTGCAGGTCGCTGACGTCGTGCGCCGTCACCACCAGGCCGGCGACCACAGGGTCGTCGAGCAGGTTGACGATCTCGAAGCGGATCGGGCGGGACGGTGCCTCGGCGTCCACGGTGCGCATCTCGGCCTCGCAGGTGACAGGCCGGGACGCCGCGGTCGCGCGCTCGAGGGCATGGCGCAGCTCGTGCTCTGCCCCCTCGACGCAGAAGTCGGCCAGGGGGTGACCGATCACCCGGGACATGTCGTGGCCCAGCAGGCGGGTGAAGGCGGCGTTGACGCTGCTGACCACCCCGTCCCGGTCGAGCAGCAGGGTGATCGACGGCGAGAGCTGCAGCACCTGCTGGAACTTCACCGTGTCGTTGGACGCGACCTCCCACATCCGCCGCTGGGTGACGTCGCGGGCGACGATGACGATCCCGTCCACCCCCGGCGTGGCCAGCGAGGCGCGACCGACGATCTCCACCCACTTCCAGGTGCCGCCGGCGGTGCGCACACGGGTTTCCACCGGAGTGCCCACCGGCTTCTCCAGCACGGTCTCGGAGGACGACAGGATGTGGGCGACGTCGGAGGGGTGGACCATCTCCAGCATGGAGCGGCCGAGCCATTCCTCCTGGCGGTAGCCGAGCAGCTCTTCGCCCGCGGGGTTGGTGTAGCGGAGGACGATGTCGCTGTCGATGACGAACACAGGGTCCGGCGCGGCGCGCAGGACCGCGACCTCATCGATGTGAACCTCCGCCGTCACACCTCCAGTATCGTCCGGAATCCCCTGAATGTTGAGCACTCAACGTGTTCTTCATTCAGCGGAGCGTGAAGATTTCCAGCCGCGGCGCGGAGGAACTACCGGGTCCCCCACACGAAGCGGTGGGTGTGGATGCCGAAGTAGGTGAAGCTCTCCACGCTGCGGACGTCGGGGATGGAGCGGATCTCGTCGTCGATCACCGCCAGCAGGCGGGCGGAGTCCTCGCACAGCACCTCCACCAGCAGGTCGAACGAGCCGCTGGTGAACACCACGTAGATGACGCCCTCGATGTCGGCGATCCGGTCGGCGACGGCACGGACGTTGCGGCCCACCCGCACGCCCAGCGCGGCCATCACCGGGTAGCCGAGGGCCAGCGGGTCGGTGACCCCCACCACCTGCACCACGCCGCTGTCCAGCAGGCGCTGGACCCGCAGGCGGGTGGCGGCCGGCGACAGGCCCACCAGTTCCGCCAAGTCGGCGTAGCTGGCGCGGCCGTCCTTCTGCAGTTCCTCGATCAGCCGGCGGTCGATCTGGTCGAGGGGGACGGTGGCCACGGACCCCAGCTTGCCACCCGGGTCGCTCACGTGATGCCTGCCGAGAGCCCGAAGTCGATGCTGAGGTTGGCGCCGGTGATGGCCGCAGCGTGGGGCTGGCAGAGGAACCAGATCAGCTCCGCCACCTCGTCGGGTCGCACGAACCGCGCCGACGCACCCTGCGGGTACCCGGCGCGCAGCCGGTCCAGGTAGGCCTGCGGGTCGTCACCGCCGAAGTCGGCGGCCTGCCCGGCCAGCATCGGGGTGTCCACGTCGCCCGGGCAGACGGCATTGACCCGCACGCCCTGGGGCGCCAGTTCCAGCGCCAGCGCCTTGGTGAGGATGCTGACCCCACCCTTCGACGCGCAGTACACGGCGGCGCCGGCGTTGCCCTGGATGCCCGCGTCACTGCTGAGGTTGACGACGCACCCCTGGGTGGTGGTGAGGTGGGGGATGGCCGCCGACGTGAGGAAGTAGAGCCCCTTCAGGTTCACCGCCATCACGCGGTCCCATTCGTCCTCCGTGGTCTCGCTGCTCGGCCCCTCCGTCCACACGCCGGCGGCGTTGACGAGGGCGTCGATGCGGCCGAACGCGGCCACGGTGTCCTCGACCGCCCGGTGGCACTCGGCAACGGAGGTCAGGTCGGCGGGCACGGGGTGGGCGTCCGGCAGGTTGGCCGGGCGGAGGTCCAGCGCGGCGACGCGCCATCCGCCGGCCAGGAACCGTCGGGCCACAGCGCCACCGATGCCGCCCGCGGCCCCGGTGACGAGGGCGACGGGTGCCGGCGCCGGGAGGGGCGTCATGGCCGCCATGTGCGGTCCTCCGGGAGGGAGTTGCCGCCGTCGATCACCAGCAGCTGGCCGGTGATGTACGACGCGGCCGGCGAGGCCAGGAAGACGATGGCCGGGGCCACTTCTGCCGCCGTGCCGGAGCGGCCCATCGGGGTGGCGGCCCCGGCGGCACCCTCGTGGATGGTCTGCGAGCTGGTGGCGATCCAGCCCGGCGCCACGGCGTTGACCGTGATCCCTGCCGAGGCGACCTCCAGCGCGACCGCTCTGGTGAGGCCGAGCATGCCGGCCTTGGCGGCGTGGTAGGCGACGTCACCGACGAACGCCTGCACCGGGCCCGAGGTGCTGGCGACGTTGACGATCCGGCCCTCGCCGTGTGTCCGCATCGCGGCCACCACGGCCCGCGTGACGGCGAAGCAGGTGGTGAGGTTGCGGTCGATGCCGTCGTGCCAGGTGGCGTCGGTGGTGGCGTCGAGGGACGCATCGGTCATCTCCCCACCCACGGCGATCATGCCGGCGTTGTTGACGCACACGTCCAGCCGGCCGCTACCTGCCGCCACCGCCGCGGCAACCACGCGACCGGCGGCCCCCGGCTGCATCAGATCGGCGACGATGCCACTCGCGTGCGCGCCCGTCGCCGCCAGCTCCGCGACCCGGTCGTGCACCCGATCGGTGGTGGACGTCAGGACCACGCGGGCACCGCCCTCGGCCAGCAGGCGGGCTGCGGCGAACCCGATGCCGGTGGGGCTGCCGGCGCCGGTGACGAGGGCCGTGCGGCCGGCGAACGGGCGGGTGGTCATGCGACCAATGCTGCCACGGCCTCGGCGAACACGTCCGTGTGGAGGTCCACGTCGTCCATCGAGTGGAAGGGCGACATGAGCGCCATGTTGTGAAAGGGGGTGAGGAGGATGCCCCGGTTCACCGCCCACAGGTGCATGAAGGCGTCCAGCTCATGGTCCACGGCCGCTGCCGCGGCAGCGCCGTCCCGAGGCGGCGGGCAGAACCAGTACTCGGCCCGGCCCCCGAGCTGCTGCACGTTCCACGGCAGGCTGTACTTGTCGATCGTCCGCTGCACGCCGTCCGTCCACGCCGTGGCCATCGGGATCATCACGTCGAAGTCCTCGTCGCGCAGCGTCGTGGCGAGGGTGGCGCGCACCGCGGCGAGCGCGAGGGCGTTGCCGGTGAGTGTGCCGCCGACGCCGCTGGTGTCGATGCTCTTGTCTGCCAGCAGCACGTTGAGGCGGTCGGCGATGGCCTGGGTGCAGCCGTACGCCGCGGCCGGCATGCCACCGCCGATGGTCTTGCCGATGATGAAGAAGTCGGGCTCCAGCCCCCACGCCTGCGTTGCGCCGCCGGGGCCGGCACAGATGGTGTGGGTCTCGTCGATGGCCAGTAGCACGCCGTGCTCGCGGGTGAGGCGGCGGAGCACGTCGTGGAAGCCAGGGTCGGGCAGGACGATGCCGATGTTGGTGAGCGCCGGCTCGGCCAGCACGCAGGCGATCTCGCCGGTGGCCAGTGCGGCCTCCAGCGCCGGCACGTCGTTGAACGGCACGACCACGGTGGTCTGCTCAGGATGCACCTGGGGGCCGATGTTGCCGCCGCGTGGGTGCGGCCGGCCGTCGGCGCCGAGGGTCACCAGGGTCTCGTCCACGCTGCCGTGGTAGCACCAGTCGAACACCAGGATCTTCTGCCGGCCGGTGAGGAAGCGGGCGAAGCGCAGCACGAAGCGGTTGGCGTCCGTGGCCGTCATCGCCATCTGCCACACGGGGAGGCCGAATCGGCGGGCCAGTTCCTCGCCCACCCACGCGGCGTCCGCGCTGGGCAGCATGGTGGTGATGCCCCGCTGGGCCTGACGGTGGATGGCCTCGGCCACCTGGGGGAGGGCGTGGCCGGTCATCGCCCCGGTGTCGCCGAGGCAGAAGTCCACGTACTCGTGGCCGTCCACGTCGGTGAAGCGGGCGCCGGACGCTGTGTCGAAGAACAGGGGGAAGGCGCCGGGCCAGCGGGTCATCCACGCCATCGGCACCCCGCCGAGCAGGGAGTGCCGGGCATCGGCCGCCATCGCCCGTGACCTCGGGTGGGTGTCCGCGAAGCGCGCTTCTTCGGCAGCGTGCAGGTCGGCCAGGCGTTGTCGATCGATCATGTCAACGACGCTAGCGCGATCGAATCGATTGTCAGTCACCTATCACGAGCGTGATCCGCTCGTGCTCGCGACGCGATTGTGTTGGTGATCGCCGTTGCGGTCGCAGTCGTGCCGTCCCGGCGGCGCCCCCTGCCGTGCTCCCGGCTGCCCCCAACGGATGCTCCCGGCTGCTCGGCCTCCATCCGAGTGCGTACCCCGACCCCGGGGTGCGAGTGCACACTCGGTTGCGGTGTGGCACTCGGATGGGGCGGGTGGCACTCGGATGGGGCGGGTGGCACTCGGATGGGGCGGGTGGGCTAGTCGTCGGCGAGGCGGCGCAGGCCGCTGAGCGCGAACAGCAGGGCCAGGACCGAGAGCACCACGATGGCCAGTAGGCCGCCCCAGCTGTCCTGCCAGGTGACGTCGCCGAGGAAGCCCTGGCGGGCCAGGCGCAGCACGTTGGTGAACGGGTTCACCCTGGCCACGGCGTGCAACCAGCCACTCATCACGCTCAGCGGGGCCTGGGCGTTCGTCAGGAACAAGGCGTTGAACAGGGTCAGCTGCATCAGCGCGGCGGCCCGCATGTCGCGGAAGCGGTAGGCCAGGCCGAGGCCCCAGCCGGTGCCCATCGTGGCGATGCCGAGGCCACCGGCGGTGAGGGTGACCAGCCCCATCGGGCCGCCCTCCAGCCGGGCGCCGAACGCGAAGCCGACGATCAGCACCGAGGCCAGCACCAACAGGCCGCGGATCCACGCCGCGAAGAGCGGCCCGAGCAGCAGTGAAGTGCGCGGCGCCGGGGCCATCCGCAGCCGGTCGAAGAACCCGCTCTCGAGGTCTCGGATGGTGGCGAAGCCGATGCCGATGCCGGAGAAGCCGGCGCCCATGCTGGCGGCCAGCGGCAGGAACCAGTTGATGCTGCGGTCCGTCGGGAAGCCGGGGATCTTGGTGATCGCGAAGAACGTGCCGCTGAACGCGATGGCCTGGAAGATGGGCATCAGCAGCGCCGGGAAGAACGCCGACGGCAGGCGCACGATGCTGCGCAGGCTGCGCCGGGCGATGCCGCGCGCGGAGCGCACGACGGTGCCGCCGGGGGCCTGCTCGGCGTGCGCAAGGACGTGGGTGCCGGGCGTGCTCATCGGGCGGCCAGCCGTCCGCTGAGGGCCCGCAGGGAGAGGCCGATGGACACCACGCCGATCGCCGCCGGCACCAGCAGCGCACCGGCGACGTGCCCGAGCGTGAGGCCGTCGATCGTCAGGCCGCGCACACCCTCCACCAGGTAGCTCATCGGGTTGACGTTGGCGACATGGCGGTACACGCCCTGCATTGTCTGGCGGGGGAAGAAGGCGCTGGAGAAGAACAGGGCGATGAAGAGCAGCGGGAAGCTGCCCTGCACCGCCTCGCTGGACCCGGTCTTCAGGGCCATCGCTGCGGTGAAGCCGCCGATGCCCATGCCGGTGAGCGCCCCGCTGAGCGTGATGACCAGCACGCCGACGAGACCGGCCTCGATGGTGACGCCGAACGGGATGAGGACCAGCGTGAAGAACAGCGCCTGGAACGCGCCGAACGCCGCAGCGCCGGCGAGGCGGCCGAGGAGGATGCTGACCCGCGAGGTGGGCGTGGCCAGCAGGCGGTCGAAGAAGCCGAGCTCGATGTCGGTGGCCAACGCCGTGCCGCCGGTGACGCTGCCGAACAGCACGCCCTGGACCACGCTGCCGGCCAGCGAGAAGTCCAGGAAGCTGTTGACCCGGGGGAAGCCGGGCAGCACCGTCGCCTTGCCGAACGACGACGTGCCGAGCGCGGCGAAGAACAGGGGGAAGATCAGCGACGGCATCACCAGTGCCGGCTGGCGGGCGATGGCCAGGATCGACCGCTTCGACATGGCCCAGGTCTGAGCCCACCACACGCCGCGGCCCGGCGCGCTGGGCACCAGGGTGACGGTGGCGGCGCTCACCGCCGACTCCTGCGCCGGCCGCGCCCGGCAGGCGCAGCGGGGGCACTGCCATCGCCCCTGCCCGCCTCGCCGCCCGCTTCGCCGGATGCGGCGGACTCGGCGCCCTCCAGGCGATGGCCGGTGGCCTCGGCGAACACGTCGTCCAGGCTCGGCTCGTTCAGCTCCAGGTGGTGGACGTGGGCGCCGATCTCGTCCAGCGCCCGCACGACGGCGGTGACCTGAGACGGGCCGCCCTCCAAGCCCACGCCGAGGGTGCCCTCGGCCGTCGGGCGAAGCTCGCCGAAGCGGGCCAGCACGTCGCGGGCGGCGTCGTTGCGCTCGACGTCCACCCGCACCAGCAGGGTCGGCGCGCCGACCCCGGCCTTCAGCTCGGCGGGCGTGCCCTGGCTGACGATGTGCCCGTGGTCGATGATCGCCACCCGGTCGGCCAGTTGGTCGGCCTCCTCCAGGTACTGGGTGGTGAGCAGGACTGTGGTGCCCTCGCGGTTCAGCCGGCGCACTTCCTCCCACAGGGTGATGCGGCTCATCGGGTCCAGGCCGGTGGTCGGCTCGTCGAGGAACAGCACGGTCGGCTGGTGGATCAGGCTCAGTGCCAGGTCCAGCCGCCGCCGCATGCCGCCGGAGTACGTGCCCACGCGACGGTCGGCGGCGCCGGTGAGGCCGACGCGCTCCAGCAGTTCGTCACCGCGGGCCTTCACCGCCGAGGGGGCGATGCCGTAGAGCACGGCCTGCAGGTCGAGCAGTTCGCGGCCGGTCATCAGGGGGTCGATGGCGGCGTCCTGGAGGGCCACGCCGATGCTGCGGCGCACGTCGTTGGCCTGGGTTGCCACGTCGAAGCCGGCGACGGTGGCGCGGCCGGCGGTGGGGCGGAGGAGGGTGGTGAGCATGCGCACCGTCGTGCTCTTGCCGGCGCCGTTGGGGCCGAGGAAGCCGAAGATCTCGCCTTCGGCAACGGCCAGGTCCACGCCGTCGACGGCCTTCACCAGCTTGTCGCCACTGCCGAAGTGGCGGACGAGACCCTCGGAGATGATCGGGGTAGAGGTCACCCGGCGACCCTATCGGCCGGGTTGGAGGGTTTCGTGCTCACCTCCGAGCACGAAACCCTCCGACTGGGTCACTGGGTGGCGGCGATGGCCTGCCAGACGCGCTGGGGGGTGCAGGGCATGTCCACGTGGCGGACGCCGAGGTGGCTGAGCGCGTCGACGACGGCCGACTGCACGGCGGGCGTGCTGCCGATGGTGCCGCTCTCGCCGATGCCCTTGGCGCCGAGCGGGTTGATGAACGTCGGGGTCTCCATGTGGATGACCTCGACGCTCGGCAACTCGGCGGCGGAGATGATGGCGTAGTCGGCGAAGTTGGACGTGACCGGGTTGCCGTCCTCGTCGTAGCGGACTTCCTCCATCAGTGCCTGGGCCGTGCCCTGGGCGACGCCACCGTGGATCTGGCCCTCCAGCAGCATCGGGTTGAGGACCTTGCCGGCGTCGTCGCATGCGACGTGTCGCAGGTGGCGGACCTGGCCGGTCTCGGTGTCCACCTCCACGACGGCGACGTGGGCCCCGAAGGGGAACGTGGCCCCGCCGGCCTGGAAGAACAGCGCGTGCTGCAGGCCCTCCGGCAGGTCGGGGTCGCCATGCGCAGCCTGTGCGAGGTCGGCCCAGCCCTTGGCGATGGCCGGGGTGCCGGTGACGTGGAACGTGCCGGCGTCCTTGTCCAGCGTGATGTCCGCCTCGTCGGCCTCCAGCAGCTTGGCGGCCAGCTTGCGGGCGCTGTTGACCAGTTCCGCCGCGGCGTTCCACACGGCGGCGCCGCCCTGCTGCAGCGAGCGCGAGCCCATCGTGCCGGCGCCCTGGGGGACGAGGTCGGTGTCGCCCCAGACGACGTTGATCTTGTCCATCGGGATGCCGGTCTGCTCGTTGGCCAGCATGCTCCAGGACGTGACGTGGCCCTGGCCGTGCGGCGAGGTGCCGGTGTAGACGGTGGCGCTGCCGTCATCGTGGACCTCGATCTTGGCGTGCTCGCCGAACGGCGGGACACCTCCGGTGATCTCCACATAGGTGCTGATGCCGATGCCCAACTGCTTCGCGTCGCCGCGGGCGCGGCGGGCGGCCTGCTCGGCACGCAGGTCGGCGTAGCCGGCGGCCTCCAGCGCCTTGTCCAGCGCGCCCTCGTAGTCGCCCACGTCGTAGGTCTGGCCGACGGCGGTGGTGTGCGGCTCCATGAACTTGGGGATCAGGTTCTTGCGGCGCACGTCGGCGGGGTCCATGCCGATCTCGGCGGCGAACAGGTCCATCGCCCGCTCGGCGGCGGCGGTGGCCTCCGGGCGGCCGGCCCCGCGGTAGGCGGTGGTGACGGCGGTGTTGGTGAGCACCGAGGTGGTGCGGCACTCGATGTTGGGGATCGCGTACACCGCACTGGCCATCGGGCGCGTCATGAATGGGGCCAGGATCGTGCCCATCTCGGCGAAGTTGCCGCAGTCCTGCAGCACCCGCAACTGGTAGTGGGTGACGGTGCCGTCGCGCGACCCGCCGATGGCGACGTACTGCACCTGGGCGCGGCCGTGGCCCATGACCATCATCGACTCGCTGCGGGTCTCCCGCCAGCGCACCGGACGGCCGACCTTGGACGCCAGCACGCCGAGGAGGGCTTCCTCCGGGTCGCAGGTGATCTTGGCGCCGAAGCCGCCGCCCACGTCGGGCGTGATGACCTTGACCTGGGCGGACTCCACCCCGTTGGCCTTGGCAATCGTCTCCTTGGCGGCCTGGGCGCCCTGGGTGCTGAGCCACTGGTGCAGGCGGCCGTCGGGCGCCCACGCCGCTGACGAGCCGCGCACCTCGAGCGGGCAGGGGGCCACGCGCTGGTTGACGAACCGCCCGCGGGCCACGACCTCGCAGCCGGCGAAGAAGTCGTCGCCGGTGGTGTCCGGCATGCCGAGGAAGGTGGAGTCGAACGCCACGTTGCTGCCGGCGGCTTCGTACAGCAGCGAGGTCGACGCGGCAGCGGCCTCGATGTCGACCACCGCGGGCAGGACGTCGTAGTCGACGATGACCTGCTCCGCCGCGTCCACGCCCTGCTCGCGGGTCTCGCTGACGACCACTGCGACCGGCTCGCCCACGAAGCGGACCTTGCCGATGGCCAGCAGGCCGCGGGCGACGCCGGGGTTGAAGTCCGACGGCACCGGCTGGAGGCCGAGGTCCTCCGCCGTGTAGATGGCCAGGACGCCGGGCATCCCCGCGGCGTCGGCAGTGTCGATCGACAGGATCGTGCCGTGCGCGACGGTGGATCGGACGTACGTGACGTGCGCGGCGCCCTGCAGCAGCGGCTCGTCCTTCAGGTCGTCGACGTACTCGCCGCCGGTGGTGAGGAACTTCGGGTCCTCCTTGCGAAGAACCCGGTTGCCCAGAATGCTGCCAGCCACGCGTCAGTACCCCC
Source organism: Acidimicrobiaceae bacterium (assembly GCA_020637295.1). Taxonomy (GTDB): domain Bacteria; phylum Actinomycetota; class Acidimicrobiia; order Acidimicrobiales; family Ilumatobacteraceae; genus UBA668. The sequence goes on from JACJWF010000001.1 coordinate 184,110, forward strand.
TGTGAACTGCTGTTGAACTGCTATTGGCGAATCGGCGCCGACACTACAAGGCGGTGCCGCCGCGGGCGAACGCAGCGGGAGGCGCGTCTACGGCGTGGAGGCCGACTCCGCCTCCGACGCCGCCTCGGCGGAGCGGACCGCGACGACCTGGGCCATCTGGTCGTAGGGCCAGCCGCTGGGCAGGACGGTGGGTGCCTCGGTGCCTGGCAGCACCGTGAGGCGGATCTCGCCGCGCTGCACGTAGCCGATGACTTCGCGGGCTGCTTCCTCGATGCCCTCGGGTGTCTGCAGTTGCTCGATCTCGCGGGTCATCGAGGCATTCTCGGACTCCAGCGCCTCGGCGATCTGCTCCTTGCGGGCGATGTCGTCCTCCTGGCGCAGCCAGGCCTGGACGGGCAGCACGAAGAGGGCGGCGACGATGGCGGCCACGACGACCAGGGCACCGAGGCCGACGAACAGCCGCTTGCCCCGGCCGCGGACCAGTTGCTTGTCCTTGGCGATCGGCCGGGTGAAGTCGCCGAGCAGGGTGTCGTCCTCCGGCCGGTCCACCGGGCGGGTGCGCGCCGCGGTGGCGTCCTTGGGGCGCGCGATGGTGGTGGTGGAGTGGCCGCCGTTCGGCATGGCGTCATTCTCGCAGCGTCGCCGCGCCGAACCACGTCACCCTGCGAACGCGGTGGGGCCGGCGAGGGTCAGCGCGGGCTGAGCGCGCTGCGGCCGCGGAACTCGGCCTGCTCGCCGAGCTGCTCTTCGATGCGCAGCAACTGGTTGTACTTGGCGACGCGGTCGCTACGGGCCGGGGCGCCGGTCTTGATCTGGCCGCAGTTGGTGGCCACGGCGAGGTCGGCGATGGTGGCATCCTCGGTCTCGCCGCTGCGGTGGCTCATCACCGACGAGTAGGAGTTGCGGGTGGCCAACTCCACCGTGTCCAGCGTCTCGCTGAGGCTGCCGATCTGGTTGACCTTCACCAGCACGGCGTTGGCGATCGACCTGTCGATCCCCATGCGCAGCCGCGACACGTTGGTGACGAACAGGTCGTCGCCGACCAGCTGCACCCGGTGGCCCACGGCGGTGGTGAGCGCGGCCCAGCCGTCCCAGTCGTCCTCGTGCATGCCGTCCTCGATGCTGACGATCGGGTAGGTCTCCACGAGCCGCTGCCAGTAGGCGACCATCTCGTCGCGCGACAGCACCTTGCCTTCGCCGGCCAGGTGGTACGCGCCGTCTCGGTACAGCTCGCTCATCGCCGGGTCCATGGCGATGGCGATGTCCTCGCCCGGCGTGTAGCCGGCCTTCTCGATGGCCTCGAGGAGGATGCGGATGGCGTCCTCGTTGGTGGCCAGGTTGGGGGCGAAGCCACCCTCGTCGCCGACCGCGGTGCTGAGCCCACGGTCGTGGAGCACCTTCTTCAGGGTGTGGTACGTCTCGGTGCCCCAGCGCAGCGCCTCGCGGAAGCTGGGCGCGCCGACCGGCATGATCATGAACTCCTGCATGTCGATGGTGTTGTCGGCGTGGACGCCGCCGTTGACGACGTTCATCATCGGCACCGGCAGCACGTGGGCGTTCGGCCCACCGAGGTACCGCCACAAGGGCAGCTCCACCTCGGCGGCGGCGGCCTTCGCCACGGCCAGCGACGTGCCCAGGATGGCGTTGGCCCCGAGGCGGCCCTTGTTGTCGGTGCCGTCGAGGTTGTTCAGCGCCTGGTCGATGAGGCGCTGCTGGAACACGTCGAGGCCGTCGAGCAGGTCGGCGACCTCGGTGTTGACGTACCCGACAGCGGTGGCCACACCCTTGCCCATGTACCGGCTGCCACCGTCGCGCAACTCCACCGCCTCGTGCTCGCCGGTGGAGGCGCCGCTGGGGACGGCGGCCCGGCCGGCGGCACCACTGTCCAGGGTGACCTCCACCTCGACGGTGGGGTTGCCGCGGGAGTCCAGGATCTCACGGCCGACGACGCTGACGATCTCGCTCATGAGCCCAACCGTACTCACGTGCTGCGTCGTTGCAGGAAACCACGAACATCTCAAGTGGCGACTCGCAGATGCCGAAAATGCGGCATGGAACCGACAGTCGACGGCCCTCAACTCCCGTCGCGTTCGGTGGGCTCGGAGGACGCCCGGCCGTCCGGCGAGGTGACCGTGCAGCGGCCTGCGGCCGGCCCGGCCCCTGTGCTGCGCGACCCGCACAACTACGACCGCCATCACACGCTGATCCCGCGCACCCTGTGCTTCGCCGGTCAGGTGGCATGGCTGGCCATGCCGGCGGTCGCGTTCATGCTGACGCGCGACGACCGCATCGTGTGGGACACCGACAATGGGGTGCCCGTGCTGGATCACGAGGCCCGGAGGGTGATGGCGCTCATCGGTGTGGCGTCGGTGGCCGCCTACCTGCTGGGGTGGGTGTGGTGGACCACGGTGGCTGCACTGAACGCCCGGCAGATGAGCCGGCGGACGATGTGGCCAGGGGCGTCGATCGCCTCCGTCGCGGTCCAGGCGACAGTGCTCGCGCTGCTGCCGTCGTTCCGCAACGACGATCAGTTGATGGATGCCGCCGTGCTCGGCGTGGCGTGGTTCATCGTCGTCGCCGCTCACTTCTACGTGCTCGGCGCGTTGCGGCGGACGGCCGAGTCGATCAACGGGCCGACGGCGCCGTGGACCCGCCTCATCGTCATCCCGTGGGCGGTGGCCGCGTTCAATGCGGTGGGTGCCTTCTTCGTGGGCTTCATCAGCACGGAGTTCACGCTTGGGGTTCTCGGCCTGCAGGTGCTGCTGCTGGTCTGGTACGTCGCCAGCACCTACCAGGCGATGAAGTCGTTCGACCGGGCGTCGGTGGGCCGGGCGATCCTCAGCCAGGACGACCACGCGTTCGCCACGTTCATGCGGATGCGGCAGCAGACCGGCGAGCAGCCCGTCCAGGCCTGAGCCCGCTCAGCCGCGGCGCTTGACCTCGTCCCAGAGGGCGTCGAGGGCGTCCAGCCCGGCGGTGTGCAGATCGAGATCGCGCTCGCGGGCCAACGCCTCGACGGCTTCGAACCGGGTGCGGAATTTCCGTGTCGCGGCCCGCAACGCGGTCTCCGGTTCCACCTTCAGGTGGCGGGCGACGTTGACCACGGCGAACAGCAGGTCGCCGAGCTCGTCGGCCGTGTGGTCGGCGTCGCCGCCGGCGGCCGCGTCCAGCAGTTCGGCGGCCTCCTCGGCGATCTTCGGCAGGGCGCCGTGCACGTCCGGCCAGTCGAAGCCGACCTTGGCCGCCTTGCGCTGCACCGCTTCCGCATAGGCCAGCGAGGGCTGGGCCTCGGCCACGCCGTCGAACACTGAGGTGCGGCCCTTCTCCTCCCGCTTGATGGCGTCCCAGTTGGCCTTCACGGTGTCGCTGTCCTCGGCGGTGACGTCGCCGAACACGTGGGGGTGGCGGCGGACCAGCTTGTCGTGCACGTTGCGGGCCACGTCCGCCATGGTGAAGCGGCCCTCCTGCTCGGCGATCGTGGCGTGGAACTCGATCTGGTAGAGCACGTCACCGAGCTCCTCCAGCAGGTGCTCGTCGGTGGCCGGGTCGTCGGGGTCCAGCGCCTGCAGCGCGTCGACCAGTTCGTAGGTCTCCTCCAGCAGGTACCGCACGAGCGTGGCGTGGGTCTGCTCCTGGTCCCACGGGCACTGCTCCCGCAGGGTGCGGGCGAGCTGGTGGAAGCGCACCAGCTCGGCGCCGACCGGGGCACCCAGCGACGGGACGTAGACGCACGTCAGGTGGTCGGCCTCCACGGTGCGGTCGAGGTCCGCCCAGGTCGTGTGGACCACGGCCTCGTCCGCCGTGCCGAGGCGCTGGAGGATCACCACTGGTTCGTCGCCGGTGGCATCCTCCACGGCCAGCTTGATGTCGCTGAGCACCCAGTTGGCGTGGGTGTGGGCGACGAGGAGCGGGCCGACGAGCCCTGCGGCGGCCGTGGCGAACTCGTGGCCGTCGACCAGCGTGACGCGGGCCTCCACCGGGTCGACGCCGAGCCGTGCCCAGGCCAGGTCGAGGAAGGACATGGCCGGGTGCAGGCGGCACTCGACGCGGGCGTCGGCGCGCAGGCTGCGCACAGTGCGCTCGAGCACGAGGGGGGAGCCGGGCACGGCGTAGAGGACCTCGCCGTGGAGGGTGGCCGCGGCGACGAGGCGCTCGGTGATCTCGGCGTACACGTCGTCGAAGGTGTCGGCCTGCTCGTACACCTCGTCGAACGTCGTGGCGTCAGGGACCAGGGATGCTGACGGGTGGCGGGCCGTCCGGAGGAACCGGGCCGCGACGCGGGCGATCTCGGCGCGGGTGTGGTCCGTGACGTACTCGGGCCCGCCCGGCCCCAGCCCGACGACGGTGACGACCGGCTTCGTCACCGCGTCACGCCGCCACCGTCAGCTGCCCAGCGCCAGCACGGTGGCCTGATCCGCCGACCAGGCGCCGTAGCGGCTGGACACCCACACGTCGGCACCGTCGAAGAGCGCACGTGCCTTGTTCTGTGCGGTGGGCAACGCGAGCTGCTGCTTGGCCGAGTCGCTGATCTCGTCGTACGGGCGGAGCTGCATGACCAGGTCGAAGTCGCCGAGCTTGGTGACGAAGTACTCGCCGATCTCCGGGTCGGCCGCCGCGATGTCGCTGATCAGCTGCTGGTTGTACTGGTCGGCACCGGCGCAGTCGGCCTCCTGCACCGTGACGACGCCGCCGTTGCCGGCGAGCGTGGCGTCCACCGAGTACTTGGCGGCCGCGTCGGCGAAGGTCATCCCGCCGTCCAGCGCCGCCAGCACCTCGTCGGTGGAGACGGTGCCGTCGAGGGCGATGGCCCCGAGGCAGAGCAGGGGTGCGAGCACCTTGCCGTCCTCGTAAGCGGCCCGGCCCTCCTCCAGGTACTGCCCGGCGAACTGGTCGACGGCGTCGCTCAGTGCGGACTGCAGCGCGTCCTGAGTGGCATCCACATCGGCGCCGCCCGTGAGCAGCTGGAGCTGGATCCAGCTGCCGACGACGTTGCGAGCGGCGGCGCCCGACGTGTTGCCGCCCGTGATCGCCTGCACGTCGGCGTCGGTGAGCGTGTGGCCGTTGACGACGGCGGCGGCGTCGTTCCGATCGAAGGTGGCGCAGGAGGTGAGGGAGGCGGTGGCCACGAGGGCGGTGGCCACCACGGCGAGGCGTCGGATCACGGGGTGGAACCCTATCCGCAGGGTCGGGGGCGGGCGCGATCGGTCACGGGGCCAGCCGTTCCTCCCAGTCCACCCACTCCACCTCGTGGTCGGCGACGTAGGCGCGCACGGCCTCGCCGGTGGTGCGGGCAGTGTGGTGGGGCGGCTCCATGCCGTCGGCGACGTTGTACAGGTCCAGCCGTTCGTGCACCTGGCCCTTCAGCTCGGCGAAGCGCAGCTCGATGCCCCGCTCGCGCAGGTCGGTCAGCAGCTCCGCCAGCGTGTCGGCGGCGGTCGTATCGATGTCGGTGATCGGCTCCGCGGTGACGATCACACACCGCACCGGTGAGTCGTGGGTGGCGATCCGCTCCTCCAGGTCCTCCACGAAGAAGCGGGCGTTGGCGAAGAACAGTGGCGCATCGAAGCGGTACAGCAGCAGGCCGGGGATGGTGTGGCCGTTGGGATGGCGGGCTCGGTCGTGGTAGCCCTTCAGGCCGTCCACCCGCACCAACTCGGCGGTGTGCGGCTTCCAGGCGCGGCGCATGAAGTTGAGGATCGACAGGCCCACGGCAACGACCACACCGTTCACCGGGCCGAACACCGCGACGGCGGCGAATGCGGCCACGGACAGGACGAACTCGCTGCGCCGCACCTTCCAGAGGCGGACCATCGAGGGGATGTCGATCAGCGAGATCGCGGCCGCCACCACGATGGCGGCAAGGGCGGCGTCGGGCAGGTGGCGGAACGTCGACGGGATGAACGCCGTGATCACCAGCAACGCCACCGCCGACACCACGCCCGTGAGCTGGGTGCGGCTGCCCGCAGCCTCCGCGACGGGAGTGCGTGAGTTGCTGGCGCTGATGGCGAAGCCCTGGAAGAAGCCGGACGCGACGTTGGACATCCCCAGTGCCACCAGCTCGTGGTTGGCATCGACGTGCTCGTGCCGGCGCAGCGCCATCGTGCGTGACAGCACGCTGGTGTCGGCGAAGGACACCAGCGCGACGCCGAGGGCCGCGCCGAACAGTGTGCGGGTGGTCGACCAGTCGAGGTCGGGGAGCGACGGACTGGGCAGCCCCTGGGGCAGGTCGCCCACCAGTGACACGCCGCGGCTGCCGAGGTCGGCCACGGTGGCCGCGACGATGCCGAGGATCACGACGACGAGCGGAGCGGGGATCCGCCGTTCCAGCCAGCGCAGCAGCACCAGCACGCCCACGCAGGCCGCGCCGACGATGAAGGTCCAGCCGCTGAACAGACCGTCGTGCAGCCCGTCGACGAACTGCTCCACCTCGCCGATGATCGTCTCCCCGCCTACCGAGAAGCCGCAGATCTTGGCCGTCTGGCTGACGATGATCGTCAGCGCGATGCCGTGCAGATAGCCGTAGCGGACGGGGGCCGAGAGCAGTTCGGCGATGAACCCGAAGCGGGCGAGGCCGGCCACCACGCACACCAGCCCGGCGATGATGCTGAGCATGCTGGCGACGGCGATCGCGTCGTGCACGCTGCCGGCCGCCAGGGGGATCACCGAGGCGGCGATCAGCGGGGTGAGCGAGGAGTCCGGCCCGAGGACGAGGATGCGCGATGGCCCCACCAGGGCGTAGACGAACAGCGGGATGATCGTCGCGTACAGGCCGGTGACCGCGGGCAGGCCGGAGGCGGTCGCGTAGGCCATGCCCGCCGGGGCCAGCAATCCGGTGAGCACGACGCCGGCGGTGACGTCGTGCACGAACCAGCGACGCTGGTACGTGCGCACCTGCTCCAGCCCCGGTACCAGGCGCGTCAGGCGTCCCATGCGCGCCCACAATGGCACAGCCGGCCGCGGCGCCGGTGGTAGTCCGGTTTCGTCAGATGCGGCCGGTCAGCGCTGGACCAGTGGCATCTCGCCGGTCGCCGCGGCGGCGTCGGCGATCAGCGTCTGCAGGTCGGCGAAGAAGTCGTTCGCCGGATCGAAGTTGACGACGGTGCTGTCCAGTTGCACCTCGCCGTCCGGCAACTCCATCGTGACCGTCACGTCCACGCCGTCGACGCATGCGTTGCATGTGCCCGGCCCGACGGTGGCGGCCAGTTCGGCGAAATCGACACTGGTCGCTGCGGCGAGGAAGGCGTCGATCTCGCCGTCGGCCAACTGGCCCGTCAGCACGGCGGGGCCGTCCTCACCGGTGCGGTACACCTCGACCGCACCATTGCCGTAGATGAGGTAGGTGGGGCAGTTGGGCCCCATCATCTGGCACCCGCCCATCTCCACGTAGCGCAGCACCACGGCCGGCGCGGGGACGGTGTCCGGTGCCGTGGTGGTGCTGGCGGGCGTCGAGGTGGGGGAGGTTGCTCCCTCGTCGTCACCGCACGCTGCGGGCAGGACGGCGAGGGCGACGAGCAGGAGAGCGGTGGATCGGCGGCGCATGCTCCGTTCGACGTCGCCGAGGCGGTCGGCGGTTCCCGCGAACTGGCAGGTCGCAGCTCCTTTCGTCGGAGGGGGGTTGACACGGTGACATCATCATGACATCATGACGACATCACCGAAAGGACACGATGATGTCACCCTTCCAGCACGACCCACAGCTCCTCGCCATGCTGCACGCCGACCGTGCCCTGCGGCTGCAGCGTCTCCGCCAGCAGAGCCGCCTGCGCCGCCCGGAGCCCGGCAACGATGACCGTCGGTGGGCGTGACCATGCAACTCCAGCCCGTCCTCCTCGCCGTGCAATCGGCACTCAGCGCCCAAGGCCAACTGGCCGGAGGCGACGTCGCGGTCGAAGCGGCCATCGATCATCTCGTCCAGGGGCTTGGCCCGGTGCTGCGCCAGGCTGCCTTCGATCTCGCCGAGCAGGCCGCCGTGGAAGTGCGGTCCCAGCTGCCGGACCGGCAGGTCGACGTGGTCCTGCTGGATGGCGACCCCGCGCTGCGGATCACCGACGCACCCGTCACGGACGCCGATCCCGCCGCCGGCGAGGACCTGGATGCCCGGATCACCCTGAGGGTCACGCCCACCCTGAAGACGATGATCGAGGATGCTGCCGAGGCTGCCGGCGCCTCCATCAACGGGTGGGTGCTCGACGCACTCTCGAAGCGCGCCCGCAAGGGCACCGACGAGCGGGGGTTCCGCTCCACCACCACGTTCGACCTGTAGAGGTAATGGTCATGAATCGTCACGAACGTTGGCCGGTCGGCGACCATGCCGTGCTGGATGTCGGCGTGCCCTCCGGGAGCGTCGAGGTCCGAGTGGGCGACCACGGCTCGGTGCAGGCGGTGCTGGAGTCCAGCGCTGCGGAAGACTTCGAGATGTCCGCGGCCGGCGACCGCATCACCATTCGTCACCCGTCGCGCTGGTTCGTGCGCGGCCGCAGTTGCCGGCTGATGGTCACCGTGCCGCCGGGCACGGACGTCGAGATCGACGCCGCGTCGGCCACCGTCCGCCTCGTCGGGGTGCTCGGCGCCGTCCGCCTGCGCACCGCATCCGGCGACGTGACGTTCGATCGGGTCGCGCACCTCGACGTCACCTCGGCGAGCGGTGGCGTCACTGGCGATCGGGTGGATGGCGACGTGTCGCTCACCGCGATCTCAGGCAACTCCAGCTTCCAGCGGGTGGATGGCCGGATGCGCGCTTCGCTGACCTCCGCCAACCTCCGGGTGGACGAGTGCGCGGGCGATCTCACCGTCGTCACCACCAGCGGCACGACGCGGATCGGCCATTGCGGCGGCAGCGACATCTCGGTGCGCAGCGTGTCCGGCGACGTGCGCCTGGGCCTGCCCACCGGCATCCGCGTGGAAGCCGACCTGTCCACCGTCAGCGGTCGCGCCCGCCTGCCGGAGCCCGCGCCGTTCAGCGGCGAGCGGCGCCCCGTGAACCTGAAGGTGAAGACGGTCTCCGGCGACATCCGCATCGAGCGGTCGCGCTGAGCGCCGCCAGCGAGCCCGCGGTTACAGCACCACTTCGATGAGGCGCGGGCCCTTCGTGCGCATCGCCGACGAGTAGGCGTCGGCGAACGCCGGGAGCGTCTCCACCCGCACGGCCTCCACGCCCATGCCGTTGGCCAGGTGCACCCAGTCCAGGTTCGGGTTGCCGAGGTCGAGCATCGAGTTGGCCGTGGCCCCACCGACCGCGCCCACCCTGGCCAGCTCGATGTTGAGGATCGCGTAGGAGCGGTTGGCGAAGATCACTGTCGTCACGTCGAGTTGCTCACGGGCCTGGGTCCACAGGGCCTGGAGGGTGTACATGGCGCCGCCGTCGCCGTGCAGGCACACCACCTTGCGGTCCGGGCAGGCGACGGCCGCGCCGTTGGCCACCGGCAGGCCCTGGCCGATGGAGCCGCCCGTCAGCGACAGGTGGTCGTGCGGTGCCGCGGTGGCCAGCGACAGCTGAGCGCCGAGCCCGGAGGTCGCCGCCTCGTCGCTGACGATCGCGCCTTCCGGCAGGTGGGCGGCGATCAGCCGCCCGATGGAGAACTGGTCCAGCCGCCCGTCGGTGCTTCCGTCGACGGTGTGTGTTGCGCGACCCGGGTCGGCGGCATTCGCGCCGACACGCTCGACGACCGCCTGGAGCGCGGCCACCGGCTCGTCGTGCGGGTGGGAGAGGACCAGCACCTCCGCACCGTCCGGCAGGCCGACGCTCGGCTTGCCGGGGTAGGCGAAGAAGGCCACCGGCGGCTTCGTGCCGACGAGGACCAACTGCTCCACGTCCTTCAGCAGGTCGACGATCTGCTCGGCGAAGTAGGGGATGCGCGCCACCGGGTAGCGGCCGGCGCCGCGGGCGAGCCGGGCGGTGAACGTGTCGCAGAGGACCATCGCGCCGGTGGCGGCGGCGATCCGGCCGCCGGCGTCCAGGCCCTCCGGGCCGAGCGCCGCGCCGCCGAGGAGGACGGCCGTCCGCCGACCGTTGGTGAGCGCGGTGGCGACGGCGGCGATCGTGTCGTCGGTGACGGGCGTCGGCTCGGCGACAGGCAACGGCGGCGCCGGACGCTCCGCCTCGCCCCACGCCACGTCGGCGGGCAGGATCAGCGTGGCCACCTGGTGGGGAGCCTGCATCGCGGCCTGCACGGCGCGGGCGGCGTCGGCGGCCACGGAGCGGGCGCTGGTGGCGGTGTGCACCCAGCCGGACACGTTGCGGGCGACGCCGGCGATGTCGCTGGCCAGCGGGGCGTCGTAGCGGCCGTGGTAGGTGGCATGGTCGCCGACCACGTTGACGACGGGGGTGTTGGCGCGGCGGGCGTTGTGCAGGTTGGCCAGCCCGTTGCCGAGCCCCGGGCCGAGGTGCAGCAGGGTGGCCGCAGGCTTGCCGGCCATCCGGCCGTAGCCGTCGGCCATGCCGGTGACGACGCCCTCGAACAGGCCGAGGACGGCGCGCATGCCCGGCACCTGATCCAGCGCGGCGACGAAGTGCATCTCCGACGTGCCCGGGTTGGCGAAGCAGACGTCGACACCGCTGCCGAGCAGCGTGCGGACCATGGACTCGGCGCCGTTCATGACGCCGGAGCCTAGGAGGGTCGAGATGACGGCTTCGACCCGGCGTTGGGTCGCGGCACTCGGCGGGTCGTGGACGATGCCGCCCACGTCTGTGTCACGGCACAGCGATCACGGTCACGGCATGAACGGACGAACTTCTGTGTCGTGACGGTGACGTCTGTGTCGTGACACAAAGGTGTTGCGGGGGAGGCCGGCGGCTGCGGCGTGGCGCTGACGGCGGCGGCACGAAAGCGCCCTCGGCAGGATTCGAACCTGCGCACACGGCTCCGGAGGCCGATGCTCTATCCCCTGAGCTACGAGGGCGGGGGTCCTGGTGGACCGGGCCACGATAGCGACCAACCATCGCCGCCGCACGGCCGTTGTGCCGAGCCGTCAGTGGCGGGTGACCTGCTCGGACGAGTTGCCCTTCCAGAACCGGGCGCCGTGGCCGAAGCGGGCCGCGCCGTCGTCCGGGTTGTAGAGCGAGCACACGTCCAGGCTCAGGCACCCGCAGCCGATGCAGGAGTCCAGCCGGTCGCGCAGGCGCTCCAGCCACTCGATCTGCTGGTCCAGCGTGCTGCGCCAGGACTCGCTGAGCCGGCGCCAGTCCTCCGTGGTGGGGGTGCGGCCCTCCGGCAGGGTGGCCAGTGCCTGGCGGATCTGCTCCAGGCTCAGCCCCACCTGCTGGGCGGCACGGATGAACGCGATGCGCCGCAGGGTGTCGCGGGTGTACTGGCGGCGGTTGCCCTCGGTGCGGCCCGCCGGCTCCAGCAGGCCTTCCGCTTCGTAGAAGCGCAGGGCCGACGCAGCGACGCCGGCGCGGGTGCTGAGTTGGCCGATCGAGAGCAGGTCGCTGCCGTCCATGGATCTCCGGAACTGGTGGGTTGGGGGTTGACATCAACCAAGGTTGAGCATGGAGGGTAGTGGCATGACCTCCCCCGATCTGCTGCCCGCCGACCTCCATCCCGCGCCCGGCGCGCTCCACGACGAGGTGGCCGCGGCTCTCGTGGCCGAGACGGCGACCGTTCTGTCCGTGCCGACGATTGCCAAGGAGAACTCGTTCATCCTGCACGCCCCGCTGGAGTTGATGGCGCGGGTCGGGCTGCTGCCGCTGGTCGCGCCGGGCCGTCGCACCGACGCGCTGGGCCGGATCGAGTCACTGCGCGACCAGTATCGGGCGATGGGCGATCCCGTCGCGGTGCCGCCGGCGGTCGCCGATGCCGACGCGCCGGGTCTGGTTGCCGCGCTGGCCGCGGGCGACCTCGACCGCGTGGATGCGTTGGCCGCCGCGTTGCTGCCGGGACTGGATGCGGCCGGCGCTGCGGCAGCGGTGGCAGGGGCGATCGTGCCGTCGCTGGCGGCGGCCGGGCACGCCCCGATCGGGCTGGCGCTGCTGGCCCGGGTGCCCGGCCTGCCGGCCACGCTGCTGCGGCCGACGTTGCACAGCCTGGCCGGCCACCCCGACTGGCGCCTGACGTGGTTCGAGGCCGAGCGTGAAGTGGCCACGGCGACGCACGCAGACCTGTACGGGGCGCTTCGAGCCGCACCGCGCCTCGGCCGGCCGGGGTCGGACTTCATCTATCCGCTGATGAGTCAGATCGAAGGCGACGGGGCACCGGCACGCCTGCTCGATCCGGTCCTGTCCGCCAGCCGCGACGCCAGGGCGGCCGCGGCCGTGCTGGCGCGGACGGCGGCCTGGAGCATGCTGCACGACGACCCGAGCCAGGCCCCCTACGGCTGGAGCCATGCGCTGACCATGCCGCAGGGCGTGATGGCGCTCGCCGGCAGCGCCGTGCCGGCACGGACCGCAGTGGCCGTGGCGGGCACCTACGTGCTCGGCTTCCGCGCTGCGCACGGCACGGTCGACCTCCCGGACGTGCTGGCAGCGGGGGAGTGGCCGGCGACGACCGTCGAGGAGCTGGCCACCGCGGCGGCGCTCCACGAGGACGCGCACCTGGTGAAGTACACGCTGGCGTGCATCCACGCTGCGGCCGACGACCCGGCCTTCGCCCCGCTGTACCTGTCGGCTGCCGACCACCTCGTCCGCTGGTGGCGCGCCGCGGATGCGGCCGGGTGACCCGCCACTAGCCTCGCGGCGTGGCCATCCTCGGCCGGGCCGGCCTCGCCGGTGCCGCCGCCCTCCTGGCAACCGTCGCGCTGGTGCCCCTGCTCCGCTCGCCGTCCGGCGGCGACACCGTCGCGCCGGCGACGACCACGATGGCGGCCGCCGAGCCCGTTGCCGCCGTGCCCGGCGTGGTCGTACCGGCGCCGATCACCGCCCCCGCCGCCGTCACCGTGCCGGCAGACCGCCTGGAAGGACCGCAGCCCGTGAGCACCTGCCAGCAGATCGCCTACAACGTCGCCAAGGCCAACCCGGGCACCACGCAGGTGATCGTCGTGCTCACGGCCACCGCTGCGTCGACCACGGGCACCCTCCAGGTCGCCGACCTCGGCGCTCAGGGGTGGCAGTGCGGCGCGGCGATGACGGCCCGTGTGGGCCGCAGCGGTGTCCGGCCGTTGCTGGACCGCCGCAGCGGAGACGGCACCACGCCCGCAGGCGTCTTCCCGCTCGGGCGGATGACGGCGTGGGACGGCCAGCAGTTCAGCTTCTTCGGCAACGCCGCCGACCCGGGGGTGAGCGCCGGCCCGTACCGCCGGGTGCAGTACGGCGACTGCTTCGGCGCCACGCCGAACCACCCGGACTACGGCCACCTCGTCTACCGCACGCCCGGCAACTGCCCCGGCCCCGACGACGAGTACCTGCCGGCCATCACCGGGGCCTACGTCCACGCCGCGCTCATCGGCGCCAACATGGAGCCGGACGTCAGCGGGGACGCGCCGGGCGAGACGCCGTACGCTGCGGCGATCTTCCTCCACCGCCACTCCTACGACGGCAACGGCGCGAGCAAGCCGACGTCCGGCTGCGTGTCGCTGTCCCAGACCAACCTGGTGAGCGTGCTGCGGGCCATGCGGCCGGGCGTGATGTTCGCCATCGGCCAGACGGACTGGCTCCTGGCGAACACCTGACGCCCGGCACGCGACGGCGGGGCCGCGTCAGCAGCCCTTGTAGTTGACGATCTGGCGGAGGGTGTGCACCACTTCCACCAGGTCGCGCTGGTCGGCCATCACCTGGTCGATGTCCTTGTACGCCGACGGGATCTCGTCGATCAGCCGGTCGGCGCGGTCGGTCAACCAGGTGCGGTCGCCCATCTGCTCCCGCAGGTCGGCAGCGGTGTAGCGGCGCTTCGCCTCGGTGCGGCTGAACCGCCGGCCGGCGCCGTGCGAGCACGACTGCCAACTCAGCGGGTTGCCGAGGCCGCGCACCACGTACGACCGGGTACCCATCGAGCCGGGGATCAGCCCCAGCTGGTCGGCCCGGGCGCTGATGGCGCCCTTGCGGGTGACCCACAACTGCTCGCCGCCGTGGTCCTCCAAGGCGGCGAAGTTGTGGTGGCAGTTGATCCGCTCCCGCTCGCGCCCGCTGCCGACGAAGCGGAAGAATGCCGTCGCGAACGCGGCCAGCATCGCCTCACGGTTGGCCAGCGCGTACGCCTGGCTCCACAGCATGTCAGCGATGTAGGCCTCGAACTCGGTGGTGCCCTGCACGAACCAGGCCAGTGCCGGGTCGTCCACGGCGTGCGGCAACTGGTGGCGCAGCCGCTTCGCCGTGTCGATGTGCCGCTGGGCGAGCTGGTTGCCCACCCCGCGGGAGCCCGAGTGGAGGAACAGCCACACCGTGTCGTCCTCGTCCAGGCAGACCTCGGCGAAGTGGTTGCCCGAGCCGAGCGAGCCGAACTGGGTGCGCGCCGTCTTCTCCAGCCGCTGGGCGTGCTCGCTGGGCGCCGGGTGCGCGGCGAACCAGGCGTCGGCTCCGGGGCCGTCAGCCGCGGCGGTGGAGCCGCGCCCGTGCTGGTGCCCACGCCCCACGCCGGCGGGGATCACGCGCTCCATGGTGCGCAGCAGCGGGGAGAGGTCGTCCGGCAGCTGGCCGGCGGTGAGGTCGGTCCGCACGGCTGCCATCCCGCAGCCGATGTCCACCCCCACGGCGGCGGGGATGATGGCGGCCTTCGTCGGGATGACCGAGCCGACCGTCGCGCCGATGCCGACGTGGGCGTCGGGCATGAGCGCGACATGGTCGTGCACGATCGGCAGGCGCGCCGTGCGGTGGGCCTGTTCGACGACGGCGTCGTCGAGGTCCGTGGCCCAGCTGAGCAGTGAGTTGGTGATCCTTTCCATGGCGGTGTCCCTTCCTGGGGGCGTCGGGGGAGCGGAGAGTCTGCGTCGCCACCCCGCCCCGAGTCGACGGAATATCCCGTCCCCCTCCCGAACTTGTCGCGGTCGTGACCGTGGTTTCTCGTGGTCGGGCCGCGACAAGTTCGGTGGGGGGGTGACCCCGGCCCGAGGTTGTCGCGGTCGTGACCGTGGTTTCTCGTGGTCGGGCCGCGACAAGTTCGGTGGAGGGAGGGCGATGGGGAGGGCGGGGCGGGAAGTGGGTCGGGGTCGGGCGGGGTGCGCCGGTACCATCGGAGCACCATGGCCGACCCGCTCCACACCATCGAGGCGACGCTCCGGCAGGCGTTCGCCGAGGTCACCGGGCTGCCGGCCGACACCATCGACCCGGTGGTGCGACCCAGCGACCGGGCCGACGCCCAGGTCAACGGGGCGCTCGCAATGGCCAAGCAGATCGGCCGCAACCCACGCGAACTGGCCCAGGCAGTGGTCGACACCGGGGCGCTGGCGGGGGTGTGCAGCGAGGTGGAGGTTGCCGGCCCGGGGTTCGTCAACCTCACCTTCACGCCCGAGTTCCTCGGCCATCAGTTGGCCGGCGCCGCCGTGGACGAGCGAGTCGGCGTGCGGCCCGCTGCCAACCCTGAGATTGCGGTGGTCGACTACTCGGCTCCCAACGTGGCCAAGGAGATGCACGTTGGCCACCTGCGCACCACGCTCATCGGCGATGCGCTGGTGCGGATGCTCGAGTTCCTCGGCCACACCGTCATCCGCGAGAACCACATCGGCGACTGGGGCACACCGTTCGGCATGCTCATCGAGCACATGGTCGATCTCGGCGGCGTCGACACCGAGCTCACCGTCGACCTCTCCGACCCCAGCGCGTTCTACAAGCAGGCCCGCGCCAAGTTCGACGCCAGCGACGAGTTCAAGGAGCGTGCCCGGGCCAGGGTGACGCTGCTGCAGAGTCGCACCGACGCACCGACGATGGCCATCTGGCAGAAGCTCGTCGACAAGTCGGCCGACTACTTCGATGTGGTCTACGGCAAGCTCGGCGTGCTGTTGCGGCGCGACGACATCGTGGGCGAGAGCTTCTACCAGCCGCTCATGCCGGCCATGCTCGATCGGCTCGACCGGGCCGGGCTGCTCGACGAAAGCGATGGCGCCAAGGTGGTGTGGGTCCCGGGCTTCAAGAACCGCGACGGCGAGCCCCTGCCCCTCATCGTGCAGGCCCGCACCGGCGGGTTCAACTACGCCACCAGCGACATCACCTGCGTGCTCGACCGCGTCGAGCGCCTGCACGCCACGCTGCTGGTGTATTGCATCGGCACCCCGCAGAGCCAGCATCTGCAGATGGTGTTCAAGGCCGCCGAGATGCTGGGGGTGTTGGTGCCGCCGGCGCGGGCGGTGCATGTGAACAACGGCAACGTGTTGGGCGACGACCGCAAGATCCTCAAGAGCCGCAGCGGCGAGCCCGCCATGCTGCTCGACCTCGTCGACGCGGCCATCGAACGCGGCCGCGCCATCGTCGCCGAGCGCAGCCCGGATCTGTCGGCCGATGAGCAGGCTGACCTGGCGCACACCATCGGTATCGGCGCGTTGAAGTACGCCGAGCTGTCGAGCGACCGCATCAAGGACTACGTGTTCGATTGGGATCGCATGCTGGCCTTCGACGGCAACACGGCCCCCTACCTCCAGTACGCACACGCCCGCATCTGCAGCATCTTCCGCAAGGCCGCGGTCGATCGGAACGACGTTCGCGCCATCACCCCTGACGTCGTCGAGCCGCAGGAGCGTGCGCTGGCACTCGCCCTGCTGGGCTTCGACGCCGCGGTGCAGGACGCGGTGGAGAAGTTCAGCCCGCACCGGCTGTGCACCTACCTGTTCGACCTGGCCCAGGCGTTCACCGCGTTCTACGAGGCCTGCCCCGTGCTGAAGGACGGGCACGAGGCCACCCGCGCCAGCCGCCTGGCGTTGTGCGACCTCACCGCCCGCACCCTGGCCACCGGCCTGGACCTGCTGGGCATCGCCGCGCCGGAGCGGATGTGATGGTGCGCCCGTGAACCCGCTGCCGCTCGGCCTGCTGCCCGACACGGCCGAGGTCGTGTCCGACGGCTCGTTGGCCATCGGTGGCTGCCGCATCGACGAGTTGGCCGAGCGCTTCGGCACGCCGCTGTTCGTCTACGACGAGGCCCACCTGCGCAACCGTTGCCGCGAGGCCGTCGCCGCGTTCGGCCCCGGCAACGCGTACTACGCGACGAAGGCGTTCCTCTGCACGGCGATGGCCCGGCTGGCGTACGAGGAGGGGATGGGGCTGGACGTCGCCAGTGGCGGCGAGCTGTTCACCGCGCTGCGCGCCGGTGTGCCGGCTGCGGCCCTGGCCTTCCACGGCAACAACAAGAGCGTCGCCGAGTTGCGCATGGCGCTGCAGGAGCAGGTCGGGCACCTGGTCGTCGACAGCGTCGAGGAGATCGACCGCATCGAGGCGCTGGTGGCCGGCGGCCTGCCCCGCCCGCGGGTACTCGCCCGAATCACACCCGGCGTGCACGCCCACACCCACGAGTTCATCGCCACCGGGCAGGACGACAGCAAGTTCGGCTTCAACCTCGGCAACGGCGACGCCCTCCGGGCGGTCGACCGCCTGCGCCGCTCCGCCGCGGTGGACCTGGTCGGTGTGCACTGCCACATCGGCAGCAACGTGTTCAGCGCGGCCAACTTCGGCAAGGCCGTGGAGGTCATGGCCGGCTTCGCCGTCCCGCTGGACCTGCCCGAGTTCGTGATGGGCGGCGGCCTCGGCGTGCCGTACGTGGAGGGCGAGGAAGCCCCGACGATCACCCAGTGGGCCAACGTGCTGCTGGACGCCTGCCAGGCGATGGGCGTGCGCAGCCGGGTGTGCGTGGAGCCGGGGCGCAGCGTCGTGGCCGACGCAGCCATCACCGTCTACACGGTCGGCACGGTGAAGCACATCCCCGGCGTGCGCACCTACGTCAGCGTGGACGGCGGCATGAGCGACAACCCCCGCCCCGTGCTGTACGGCAGCGGCTACGAGGCGTTCCTGCCGCGTGCCGTCACCGCGCCCCGGCCCGCGCGGGCCCGCCTGGTCGGCAAGCACTGCGAGAGCGGCGACGTGCTGATCTTCGACGCCGCGTTGCCCGAGGGCCTGGTGGCTGGCGATCTGCTGGCCACCCCGGTCACCGGTGCGTACGGCCATTCGATGGCGAGCAACTACAACAAGCTCACCCGGCCGCCGGTGGTGTTCGTCCAGGACGGCACCGCCCGGATGGTGGTGCGCCGCGAGACCTACGAGGACCTGTTGCGATGCGACGTAGCGCACTGATCGACCGGATCATCGAGGCCGGCCGGTCGCTGGTGGAATCCACCAGGCGGCCGACCCGCCGTGCCCCGCACCGCCCGAAGCCGGAGCCCGCCGAGCCGCCGGCCCGGGACATCGACGCCCGCGGGCTGACGGTGGAGTACTCGCCGTGCATGGACGGCGACCCCGACCCGGGCGAGGTGGTGTGGACGTGGGTGCCCTACGAGGACGACCCCCGTCAGGGCAAGGATCGCCCGGTGGTCATCATCGGGCGCCGGGCCGACAACCTGGTGGGTGTTGCCCTGACGTCGAAGCAGAAGGACAACGAGGTCCAGGTGCCGGTGGGCACCGGCCCGTGGGATCGCGCGGGCCGGCCGAGCTACGCCAAGGTCGAGCGTCTGCTGGAGGTGGACCCCGACCAGGTGCGCCGGGAGGGTGCGGTGCTGGCCCGCGGCCACTTCGACGCCGTCGTGGAGGGCGTGCGCCGCACCGGGGGGTGACATCGGTACCACGTGGCGCGGTTGCGGGTCACGCAGGGTGGTGGAAATGCCACGCATGTCATTCATAGGCCATTCGGACCATTTTTCCGTCCGCCTCTTTCGGTGACCCGCCTTGACGAATACCGTACGAAGCGTGAACACCCACCACGCCACTCCGACCACGATCCGTGCTCGCCGAGTGCTCGCCGCGGTTGCCGTCGCCGGTGGGCTGTGGATGGCCTCCGTTCCCTCCGCCAGTGCGGCCGACGGTGCCTACGTGCTCAGCGACGTGCAGTGCGACCTGGCCCACGACGGGGTCGTCGACCTCACCCTCGTGAACGACCGTGGTCAGGCCTCGGCCACCTTCGAGGTCGCCGGCCAGCCCTACGTCGTCGCCCCGCTGTCCGCCCGCGCCGTCACCTATGACGGCCTGGCCGACGGCCCGTTCTCCGTGCCGGTCATGGTGGACGGCCTGGACGCCAGCGTGTCGGTCACCATCTCGTGCGACGGTGCGCAGACCGCCGTGCTGCCCAAGGTGGGTCAGGTGGCGTCCAGCGCCCTGCCGACCACGGGTTCGTCCACGGGGTGGACTGCAGCCATCGCCGCCGGCCTGGTCCTGGTCGGCGCAGCCGCCGCGCGCACCGCCCGCCGGCGCCCCGCCTGACCGCCGCCACCCGGCCGCCGTCCCGCGCGGGCGGGCCAAACAGGTTCCTGTGCCGGCGCCCGTACCTCGTAGCCTGCACGGCGTGACACAGAAGATCCGTCTCGGGGTATTGGGCTGCGGCAACGTCGGTGCAGCGTTCGTCAGGTTGGTGGAGCAGCAGGCGGCGGCAATCGAGGCCCGCACCGGGGTGCGCCTGGAGGTCGGCTCGGTGGCCGTGCGCAACCTCAGCGCCCAACGGGACGTCGAACTGGCCGACGGGGTGCTCACCCGCGACGCGCACGGTGTGGTGGCCGACCCGTCGATCGACCTCGTGGTCGAGGTCATCGGTGGCATCGAGCCCGCCCGCGAACTGATCACCACGGCGCTGCAGAACGGCAAGCCGGTGGTCACCGCCAACAAGGAGCTCCTCGCCAACGTGGGCACCGAGCTGTTCGCCACGGCAGACGGAGTCGGGCGCGACCTGCTCTTCGAGGCCGCGGTCGCCGGTGGCATCCCGGTCATCCGTGCCCTGCGCGAAAGCCTGCGCGGCGAGCCGATCAAGCGGGTGATGGGCATCATCAACGGCACCACCAACTTCATCCTCACCAAGATGACGGAGGAAGGCACCGACTACGCCGTGGCGTTGGCGGAGGCCCAGGCGCTGGGCTTCGCCGAGCGTGACCCAACCGCCGATGTCGAGGGCTTCGACGCCGGGGCCAAGGCGGCCATCATGGCCACCATCGCGTTCGGCTCCAAGGTGGTCGCCGGCGACGTGTACCACGAGGGCATCAGCCGGCTGACGTCGCACGACATCGCCATGGCGAAGCGCCTCGGGTACGTGGTCAAGCTGCTCGGCATCGCCGAGGCGGACCCCGCAACCGGCGATGTCGCCGTTCGCGTCCACCCGGCCATGGTGCCGCTCACCCACCCGCTGGCCAGCGTGCGGGAGAGCTTCAATGCCGTCTTCGTGGAAGGCGCGGCCGTCGGCTCGCTGATGTTCTACGGCCGCGGCGCGGGCGGGTCCCCCACGGCCAGCGCCGTGCTCGGCGACGTCATCGACGCGGCGGTCAACCTGGTGCAGGGCACCCACGGCAGCCTCGGATCGTTCGGGCGGGCGACGATCCGGCCGATCGACGAGACCTCCGCCGAGTACCTGCTGAGCATGGACGTCGCCGACCGGCCGGGCGTACTGCACGCCGTCACCGGTGTGTTCGCCCGCCACGACGTCAGCATCCGCGCCGCCGAGCAGGAGGGCAATGGCCCCGACGCCCGGCTGGTGTTCATCACCCACGCCGCCCGCGAGGCGTCGGTGCAAGCCACCGTACGCGAGCTGCGCGAGCTGGACGTGGTGCGCAACGTCGGCAGCCTGCTGCGGGTCATCGGGGGCTGAGCATGCGCTACGTCTCCACCCGCGGGCAGGCGCCCGAGCTGGGGTTCGCCGACGTGCTCCTCGCCGGCCTGGCCAACGACGGCGGCCTGTACGTGCCGGCGGAGTGGCCCACGCTGCCCGCGGCCACACCGGGCACGACCTACGCCGAGCGGGCCGCCCAGGTGATGGCCCCCTACGTCGGCGACGACGTAGCAGACCTGCTGGGCCTGTGCCGCGAGGCATACGCGACGTTCGCCCACGAGGCCGTCGTGCCGCTGGTGCAGATCGGCGACGGCCACTTCGTGCAGGAGTTGTTCCACGGGCCGACGCTCGCGTTCAAGGACGTTGCCCTCCAGCTGGTGGGGCGGATGTTCGACACCGTGCTGCGCCAGCGCGGGCAGCGGGTCACCATCGTCGGCGCCACCAGCGGCGACACGGGCTCCGCGGCCATCGACGGGGTGAAGGCGTGCTCCAACGTGGACATCGTCATCCTCTACCCGCACGGCCGCACCAGCGACGTGCAGCGCAAGCAGATGACCACCGTCGACGCGCCGAACGTGCGCGTGGTCGCCGTCGAGGGCACGTTCGACGACTGCCAAGACCTCGTGAAGGCGATGTTCAACGACGCCGCCTTCCGCGAACAGATGGGCCTCAGCGCGGTCAACAGCATCAACTGGGCGCGGGTGATGGCTCAGGTCGTCTACTACGTGGTCGCCACCGACGTGCTGCGCGGCCCGGTGGACTTCTGCGTGCCCACCGGGAACTTCGGCAATGTGCTGGCCGGCTGGATCGCCCGCCGCACCGGCGCCCCGATCGACCGCCTCGTCATCGCTTCCAACGCCAACGACATCCTCACCCGCTTCTTCCTCGACAACGACATGAGCACCGCCCCCGTGGTGCCGTCGCTGAGCCCGAGCATGGACATCCAGGTGTCGAGCAACTTCGAGCGCCTGCTGTTCGAGATGAACGACCGCGACGGCGGTGCCACGGCGGAGCAGTTGCAGCGCTTCCGGGCCGTCGGCCGCCTGACAGTGGAGCCGGACCAGCGCGCCGAGTTCCTCGACGGCACGTTCATGGCCGCGCGGGTGGACGACGCCGGGACGCTGGACGTGATGCGCCGCACCTACCAGGCCAGCGGCATGCTGCTGGACCCGCACACCGCGGTGGGCGTCGGCGCGGTCGAGCAGATCGCCCACATCGGCGCCGGCCCGATGGTGACGCTGGCGACCGCCCACCCGGCGAAGTTCCCCGACGCGGTGGAGCAGGCCACCGGCGTGCGCCCGCCACTGCCGGCGCACCTGGCCGACCTGTTCGACCGCCACGAGCGTTTCACCGTGCTGCCCAACGACCTGGCCACCATCCAGCAGTACGTAGCCACCACGTTCCGCTAGGCGCGTTTCAGTAGGCACGTTCCGGCAGGAGCGGACGCGCTGGGGCGCGCCGAGGTGTCAGCGGCCGAAGCGGCGGGAGGTCTGCACGCCCTTGAAGCCGAAGAGCCCGGCGGCCGCGACGCACAGGACACAGAACAGGTACTGGCTGCCTTCCTCCTCGAAGCCGGCCCGGAGGATCTGCTTGGCCTCGCTGACGCTGGGCAGCAGTGGGATGTCCACCGAGTAGCCGAGGCTCTCGAGGCCCTCGATGATGAGGTGGCGGTCGATGTAGTAGTACGACGCGACCACGGTGACGAGGGCGACCGCCGCTGCCAGCAGCATGGTGCCGGCTCCGCCGCGGCCACTGCCCCAACTGGCTGCGTACCCGATGCACAGCCCGAGGATGACGGCCAGGTAGTAGATCTGCCGACCGGTGGTGACGACGATCCCGTACCACATCAGGCCGCCCACCAGGCCGGCGCCAAGTGCCGCGAGCAGGCCGCGCACGACGCTGGTGCCGAGCCGGGTGGAGGGCACGGTGGCGCCCATGCCGTCCGGGATGGGCGTGGCCATCGGGGGCCGGTAGGGCTGTGCCGGGCCGCCGGCGGATGGGTAGCCGGTGTTGGGCGGGTAGCCGGTGTTCGGTGCGTACGGCCCTGACGGGTACGAGGCCGGGCTCGGCGGCGGAGGGATGGCGCCCCATCCGGGCTGGTCGGAGGGAGGCTGCGGCAGGTCGGACACGTCGGAAATCGTAGTGAGCGGGTGGATGGCGCCTGGTCATCCCGCCGAGCCGCCAGGGGCGTCCGCGTTGCGCTGGGGTGCGCAGATCGCTACAGTTCGTGATGTCCGGGTTCCCGGACGGCCCCTCCTGCGACCGGCATCTGGCCCGTCGTCGCGGCGGGGGTGCATTCTTCCCCCAGGCGGTGGGGCCGCCGGGTTCCTCCAGCAGATGGCTGGCGGCACGCCCGAGACGCTCCTCCCGTTCAGAAAGCAGGTGGCCGGTGGCCGCGGAAGCTCTCGAAGCATCGGTGCTCGACAGCAAGGACAAGGATCAGTTGCTCGCGATCGCGGGCGCGTTGGGCATCAAGACCACGGCGCGCGCGGCGAAGGCGACGATCATCGCCAAGATCTTGGAAACCACTGGCGGCGCGGCTGCGCCCGCGGAGGCCCCGGCCGAGCCCGCGGAGGCCCCGGCCGCGCCGGCCCCCGCAGACGTCTCGGCTCCGGCCGAGGACGCCAGCGCCGGTGTCGCCGAGGTGCCGGCCGCCGCCGATGCACCGGCCGAAGCCGAGGCCCACGGCGACGCTCAGGCCGAGGTGCCCGCCGGTGGCGACGCCTCCCCGCCCAAGCCGGCGCGCAACGGCCGTCGCCCAGTGCCGCCGCCGCCCGCCGACGGCGAGGCCGCTGCGGCTCCCGCCGTGGTGCTCGGTCCGGACGGCGAACCGCTGGCGGATTGGGAGGTCGAACTGATGGCCTCCGGCGGCAGCGCCTCCGGCGACGAGGCTGCCGAGGCCGACGGCGATGCCGGCGCGGATGGGTCGGACGGCTCGGACGACGACGCCGACGACGACGGAGGGATGGGCGACGGCGAGAGCCGCAGCGCCCGCCGCCGTCGCCGTCGCCGGAACAAGAACCGCAGCGACGGGCCGCAGGGCTCGGACCGCGAGTACAGCCAGGGCGGTGGCGGCCAGGGTGGTCAGCGCCAGGGCGGCGACCGGGACCGCGACCGCGATCGCGACGGTGGCGAGGGCCAGCAGGGGCAGGAGCCCGTGCGGGTCAGCGGCTATCTCGACCTGCGCGACGAGGGCTACGGGTTCCTGCGGGTCAACGGCTACCTGTCCAGCCGCGACGATGCCTACATCCCGGTGAAGCTCACCCGCCAGTACGGCCTGCGCAAGGGCGACCATGTCACCGGCCTCAGCCGGCCGGCCGGTCGCAACGAGAAGAACCCGGCGATGCTGGAGATCCACACGGTCAACGGCGCGGACCCGGAGAAGGCCAAGAACCGCCCCCGGTTCGAGGACCTCACCGCGCTGTTCCCCGACGAGAAGCTGAAGCTGGAGGACGCCAGCGACCCGTCGAACATGACGGCCCGGATCATCGACCTCGTCAGCCCGATCGGCAAGGGCCAGCGCGGCATCATCGTGTCGCCGCCGAAGGCCGGCAAGACGACGATCATGAAGACCATCGCCACGTCGATCGAGCGCAACAACCCCGAGGTGCAACTGATCGTGCTGCTCATCGACGAGCGGCCCGAAGAGGTCACCGACATGAAGCGCACGGTGCAGGGTGAGGTCATCGCCTCCACCTTCGACCGGCCCAGCGACGAGCACACGCACGTCGCGGAGTTGGCCATCGAGAAGGCCAAGCGCATGGTGGAGCAGGGGCAGGACGTCGTGGTGATCCTCGACGGCATCACCCGCCTCAGCCGGGCCTACAACCTGGCCGCCCCGGCCAGCGGCCGCATCCTCTCCGGTGGTATCGACGCCGGTGCGCTGTACCCGCCGAAGAAGTTCTTCGGCGCCGCCCGCAACGTGGAGGAAGGTGGCTCGCTCACCATCTTGGCCACGGCGCTGGTGGAGACCAACAGCCGCATGGACGAGGCGATCTTCGAGGAGTTCAAGGGCACGGGCAACATGGAGCTCCGCCTGGACCGCCGCCTCGCCGAGCGCCGCATCTACCCGGCCATCGACGTGGACGCCAGCAGCACCCGCCACGAGGAGCTGCTGTTCGACCGCAAGCAGCTGCAGATGGTGTGGAAGCTGCGCCGCGTGCTCAGCGGCCTGGCCGCCGACGGCAACGCCGCCCCCGGCCTGGAGCTGCTGATCGACCGCCTGAAGACGTTCCGCACGAACGACGAGTTCCTCAACGAGATCGCCAAGCAGCCGACGATGTGATCGTCAGGGGCGCCGCTCGTGGTGTGGGGCGACGCCCACCACCATCACGTAGCGGCGGGTCCCCTTCGCCTTCGGGCGGTTGCCGTACTCCTCGACGAGCGCGTCGAGGCGGCTGCGCAGCTCGGCCGCGTCGTCGGGGGTGAGGTGCACTGTGCCCCACCACTCCGTCACCGGCGAGGACGTCGCGGCGTCCGCCTCGTCGAACCCGATCGCCACACCGCCGCCGGGGTCGCGTCGCACGTACAGACCCCGGTTGAGGACGGCCGACCGGTCCACCGAGGTCACGAACGTCTCGAATGCCTGGTGGCGGCCACCGTGCATGAACTCCTCGCGTGCGCCGGGGGGCATGGCGTCGAGCGGGATGATGAACTCCTCGGCCGTGGCCCGGTAGACGGGGATCGCCTTGCCCGCCCGCGGGCGCACCTCGCACACCTCGATGAGGCCGGCGCGCAGCAGGCGGCCGACCCAGTACGCCAGCGTGCTGGCGGGAAGACGGGCCTCGCGGGCCGCGCTGCCCAGCGTGTGCTCCGCGTGGAGGAACGGCACGAGCGCCTTGGTGCCCTTGAGGCTCATCAGCAGGTCGACGGCCAGATGGTCGCGGACCTCGCGGGAGGTCAGCCGCTCCGTCTCATTCGAAAGAGTGTCTACCATTCGAATGAGAGTACCCCCACCATGGCGGCATGAGCATCCGCAACGATCGCGACTTCCTGCGCATCTGGTCCGGGCAGGTGGTCTCCAACCTCGGCGATGGGGTGCACAGGGTGGCCGTGCTGTGGTGGGCCAACCAGGCAACGGGTTCCTCCACCGCGGTCGTGGCCGTCGCGCTGGCCGCGTCGATCCCGCTGCTGGCGATGGCGCCGGTGGCCGGCGTCGTCGTCGACCGCCACGACCGCCGTCACGTGATGATCGCCAGCGACCTCGTCCGCCTCGCCGCGGCCGCGGCCTTCGCCGCACTCGCCGGCACCGGCCACCTCACCGTTCCCGTGGCCGTGGCGTTGACCGCCGTGGCCGCCGCGGCGTCCGGATTCTTCTCCCCGGCGCTGATGGCGTCGGTCACCTCGCTGGTGCCCGACGATCGGCTGCCGACGGCGAACTCGATGATCGGCGGTGCGGATGCGGTCGCCGGCATCGGCGGGCCGGCGCTCGGTGGCCTGCTGATCGGCCTGGCCGGCACGGGTGGCGCGCTGTGGTTCGACGCCGGCACGTTCCTCCTCTCGGTGGTGGCGGTCGCCGCCAGCCGCATCCCACTCCCTGCGGGCGGGGGGCGGCGCCACGACGCCGCGGGGGAATCGCTGCGCTCGCAGGCGCTGGCCGGCTGGCGCCTGGCGCGGTCCAACCGGGCCGTGGGCGACCTCGTGCTGGTGGCCTCGATGCTCAACCTCGTGGTCGCGCCGGTGGCGATCATCCTCGTGGGCCTGGCGGCCGGGCCGCTGGGGCTGGACGGCAAGGGCTACGGGCTGCTCGAGGCGGCCGTCCCGATCGGCCTTCTCGCCGGCTTCGCCTCGGCGGTGAAGTTGGGCAAGGGACGCCACGCGGCCACCGTGGCGCTGCTGGTCACCGGGTCCGCGGTGGCTGCCAGTGGCGCCGTGGTCCTGGCCTGGTGGACCGGCGCCCTGCTGGTGGTGGCCGGCGTGGGCATCGGCGTGGCCAACACCCTGGTACCCACCCGCTTCCAGCGGATGGTCGAGCCCTCGGTGCAGGGTCGGGTGTTCGCCCTGGTCAGTGCGCTGTCGCAGGCCGGCCGCCCGATCGGCTTGGCCCTCACCGCGCCGCTGGTGGCCCTGGCCGGGCTGCGTGGTGGCCTGGCCGTCTGCGGTGTGGCGATGGCCGTCGTCGCGCTGGCCGGTCGCCGAGGCCTCGACGGCCGCCGCCCGGCCGACCCGCTGGACGCCGGCGACACCGATCCGGCCTCGGCCGCGGCCCTCGCCGCCTGACCTGCTTCCGCGCCCAAGGGCGCGGTTCCACGCCACCCGTGACCTGATACCGCGCCCATGGGCGCGGTATCAAGTCGTGGGCAGGGGGAGATGGGGCCGGCCGGGGGTGCGCGCGGGGTCGTGAGCAGGGGGGATGGTGCCGAACTCGCCGCGTGAAAATGGCAGGGTGCCAGGCCGGGGGTGCGCCGCTACACTGCGTCGTCCGCATCTCTTGGAGAACGCCATGAAGACCGACATCCACCCGAACTACAGCGACGTGCTGGTGAAGTGCTCCTGCGGCAACAGCTTCACCACGCGTTCCACCCGTGGTGGCGAGCTGCACGTGGAACTGTGCAACGAGTGCCACCCGTTCTTCACCGGCAAGCAGAAGCTGGTGGACACCGGCGGCCGCGTGGAGCGCTTCAACAAGCGCTACGGCCAGCGCAAGGGCAAGTGACCCACCTGCCACGCTGACGGGCCCGCCGCCCGCACCGAACTCCCACTGCCCGGCCCCAGCGGCCGGGCAGTGGCCGTTTTGAAGGGTTCCTGACGGCGGGCGGCCGAACTTGCTACAGTCCCGGCGTCCGCAGCTCTTCAGTGGGGGTGCGGAGCGGGCGATAACTCAACAAGTAGTCCGACCGCTCCGACCCGCCGAGGAGTTGCCACCTGTGGACCCTGTGGAACTGGCGCACCTGCTGCGCCGTACCGAGTACGTCGCCCGTGACGCACGCATGACGGCACTCGCCGCCAGCACGCGCGAGCAGGCGGTGGACAACGTCATGGCGGTCACCGTGCCGGTGGCGCTGCCCACCTACCTCCAGAACGATGTCGAGGGCGAGGGGTACGACCAGTACGTCTACGCCACCCAGTGGTGGATCGACCGGATGTGCGACGTGCCCCGCCCGTTGCTCGAGAAGATGACGTTCTTCTGGCACGGCCACTTCTGCAGCGGCTGGGACAAGGTGAACAGCACGTGGGCGATGATGCAGCAGAACAAGCTGTTCCGCGACCAGGCGTTCGGCAACTTCCGCAGCCTCACCCAGGCGATGTCGATCCAGACGGCGATGCTGCTGTACCTGGACAACATCGACAACGTGAAGACGTCGCCGAACCAGAACTTCGCCCGCGAGTTGATGGAGTTGTTCACCATCGGCGTGGGCAACTACACGGAAGACGATGTGGTGGCCGCGGCCCGGGCATGGACGGGGCACGGGATCAACTGGAACACCTACCAGTACCAGTTCCGCAGCGGCGACCACGACAACGGCAACAAGACCTTCATGGGCGTCACCCGCAACTGGAACGGCCCGGACATCATCAACTACCTGCTGCAGGAGAACCTCACCACCAAGCTGATCGCCTGCAAGTTCCTGACGAGGAAGCTGTGGCAGTACTTCGCCTACGAGAACCCGCCGCAGTGGCTGGTCGACGACCTGGCCCAAGTGCTGTTCGACAACGACATGGCGATCGGGCCGTGGGTGAAGGCGATGCTGATGCACGACGAGTTCTACTCGCAGCAGGCCATGCAGGGTCTGGTGCGGTCGCCGGTGGACTTCGTGGTGGCGTGCCAGTGGTACACGGGCTACCGCGGCGCCGTGGTGAACCCCCAGTGGTACGTGGAGGGGATGGGCCAGGTGCCGTTCGTGCCGCCCAACGTCGCCGGCTGGAAGACCAACGCCTACTGGATCAACACCAGTTCGTTCGGCGCCCGCGCCGAGTTCGCCCGCGGCATCACCTGGCGGCTGCGCAACGGCAACGCCAACGAGTTCAGCAAGAACAAGACGCCGGAGCAGGCCGTGGACTACGTGGCTGCATTCTTCGGGCTGAACCTCAGCCAGGTCACCCGCGACGCGATGATCGACTACGTCAACGTGCAGCGGGCGAACGAGCCGTGGATCGGTTGGTGGGAGCCCACCAACCTCTTCACGATGGCGATGATGACCCCCGAGATGCACCTGGCGTGAAAGGCGACCGAGAATGAGGATCGACCCCGACATCTCCACCCGGGATGCCCGCCGCCTGCTGACCGTGCCGGAGGTGGACACCCCGCTCTCGCTGGATCGCCGCCGCTTCCTGCAGATGGTCGGCTGGGGCGTCGGCGCCGGCGCGCTGGGCGGCTCGCTGGGCGAGGTGCTGGCCCCCGGCCTGCTCGGCGACCGCTGGCGGGAGGCCTTCGCCGCCAGCCCGATCGGCCCCACCGACGGCATCGTCGTGCTGGTCGGCTTCGAGGGTGGCGTCGACGGGCTGAACACCGTGGTGCCGTACACCAACGGGCTGTACTACCAGCAGCACGGCAACCTGGCGATCCCCGCCAACCAGGTGCTGACGCTGAACTCCACGGTCGGGCTGAACCCCAACCTGTCGTACCTGAAGAGCTTGTACGACCGCGGTGAGGTGGCCGTGGTGCAGGGCGTGGGCTACGAGGATCCGGACCTCAGCCACTTCACCTCGATGGCGTTGTGGATGTACGGCAAGGCCGGCAACGCCGCGCCGAACTCCGGATGGGTGGGGCGCTGGCTGGACGGGCTCTCCGGCGACGACCTGTTCCGCGCCGTCACCGTCGGGCAATCGCTGCCACTGTCGTTGGTGGGCGAGAACCGCCGCGGCACCGCCATCCCGTGGTGGGGCCTGGGCTTCGGGGCGGACACCGACGAGCACTCGCAATGGATGTACGACGCGATGCGCGACTTCTCCGCCACCTCCGCCGGGCGGGGCGCGTGGCACGACACGCTCGCCGGCACGGTGGAAGGTGTGATCGATGTCGGCCAGCAGGTGGCGCCGGTGTTCGAGCGCGACCTGCCGGACAACAACCTGGCGGCGAAGATGACGGTGGCTGCCCGGTTGATCAACGCCGACCTCGGCCTGCGGGTGATCGACACCTCGTTCAGCGGTTTCGACACCCACTCCAGCCAGCCGGGCATGCTGACCGACCTGCTGGGGGAGTTCGACGCCGGTCTGCGGGCGTTCTTCACCACGCTGGACGACCGCTTCCGCAGCCGCGTGACGATCATGACGTACAGCGAGTTCGGCCGCACCAGCTGGTCGAACGACTCCGACGGCACGGACCACGGCACGAGCAACAACCACTTCGTCATCGGGGCGGGCGTGCAGGGTGGCCTGTACGGCCAGCAGCCCAGCCTGGTCGGGCTGGACCGATGGGACCGCATGCCGTTCCACGTGGACTTCCGCTCCCTCTACGCCACGATGCTGGACGGCTGGCTGGGCGGCGGGTCGTCCACCGTGCTCGGCGGGTCGTTCCCGACGCTCGGCCTGTTCAAGCAGGCGCCCGGCCAGGGCGTTGCCAGCGGCGCGGTGCCCTCGTCGCAGCTCGGCGACTTCGTCGGCGTCACCCCCTACCGCTTGTACGACTCCCGGTACCAGAACCGCTTCCTGCCGCTCGGCGCCGGTACGACGGGCGAGGTGCAGGTCACCGGCGTCGGTGGGGTGCCGGCGTCCGGCGTCACGGCCGTGGCGCTGAACGTCACCACCACCAAGGCCACCGGCGACAGCTTCTTCTCCGTCTTCCCGGCAGGTGCCCCGCGCCCCGACGACCTGCAGAACCTGGTGGTGCCGGTGGACCGCCCGGTGCCCAACCTCAGCGTGGTGAAGGTCGGCCAGGGTGGCCGGGTGCACGTGTTCAACGACGAGGCCGAGGCCCAGTTGGTGGTGGACGTGGTGGGCTACTTCGGCACCGCCACCGCCAACCGCCTGCAGTCCGTCACGCCGTACCGGGCCCTGGACACCCGCAACGGCACCGGCGGGCGCAGCACCCCGCTCGGCCCCAACGGCTCGTTCGACGTCACCGTGCGCGGCGTGGGTGGGGTGCCCGCCGATGCCGACTCGGTGGTGCTCAACGTCACCGCCGTGTTCCCCACCGCCACCAGTTGGCTCACCGTCTGGCCGGCCGGCCAGGCCAAGCCGCTGGCCAGCAGCCTGAACTATGTGGCCGGGCAGGTGGTGCCGAACGCGGTGATCTGCAAGGTCGGGTCCAATGGCAAGGTCAGCCTGAACAACGCCAACGGCTCGGTCAACGTCGTGGTGGACGTCATGGGGTACCTGTCGTCCTCGGCCGCCGGGCGGCTGATGCCGGTGGACCCGGTGCGGGTGCTGGACACGCGGGCCGAAGGGCAGTCGTCCGTCGGGCCGAACAGCACACGGACCCTGACGGTCACCGGCGTCGGGGGTGTGCCGGCCTCGGGGGTGTCGGCGGTGGCGCTGAACCTCACGGCCCACGAGCCGTCGTCGAACACGTACCTCACCGCCTGGCCGAACGGCGAGTCGATGCCGCTGGCCTCCAACCTCAACCCCAGGGCGGGCAGCAGCGTGGCCAACCT
The DNA here is from genome assembly GCA_020637295.1 of Acidimicrobiaceae bacterium. Taxonomy (GTDB): domain Bacteria; phylum Actinomycetota; class Acidimicrobiia; order Acidimicrobiales; family Ilumatobacteraceae; genus UBA668. The sequence continues at coordinate 215,230 of JACJWF010000001.1, forward strand.
GGCGATCCTGAAGGTCGGCACCCAGGGCAAGGTGAAGGTCTACAACCAGCAGGGCACGCTGGACCTCGTCGCCGACGTGGTGGGCTACTTCACCTGACGGCGGGGCCGAGCGCCCGCCGCCGGCCGTAGGGTTGGTCGGGTGACCGACGCCGCCCGCCTCGCCCGCCTCAACGCCGTCAAGCTTGCCGCGCTGGTGCGCGATCACCTGGGCGGCGAGCCGGTGCTGTCGCCCGGGGAGTACGGGGGTGGCGCGGCGCTGCTCCACGGCGCGGAGGCCTGGGTGCTGGCCGATGCCAGCCCGGAACGCTCGCTGGGCGGCGCACTGGCGTGGGCGATTCGCCGCGGGGCGTCGTCCTTGCACCTCGTGGCCGATCACGCCACCGGGGTGCTGGCCCGCCGAGCCACCTGGTTCTCGTTCCCGATCCAGGTGTGGCATGCGGAGGGCCGGGCACTGCTGCCGGCCGTCGCCGAGCCGCTGCCCACCCCGCCCGAGGTGCCGGCCGCCCACCGCGAACTGGAGCCGGTGATGGTGGTGGCCGGTGCCGTGCCGTGCGTGGAGCACGGGGTGCTGGCCGGGGAGGTGCACGGGCTGGAGGTGTGCCGGGTGGTCGACGATGCCGTGTCCGGGGCGGTCCGCCTGGAGGTCGGCGTGGGCGCCCACGACCGCGAGGCGTTCCTGATGCTCCACGGCGACCGCCCCACCGCTGATGCCCTCGCCGAGGTGGTGGCCGCGGTCGCGGTGCACCGCCGGCACGGCGCGGCCTCGCACCCGCTGAACCGGTTGGCCAAGGAGCGCGCCGTGCGGGCCCGGCTGGTGGCCGAGCCGTCGCTGGTGGGGGCTGAGCGGGTGGTGGCCGTGGCCCCGCCGGTGCCGCGCCCCAACCTGAAGGACCCCGTCCCGTGCGTGGCGGTGGCCACCGTCGGCGGGAAGGACGTGACGGTGGTGTGCTCCGCCGGGGTGGACCTCGACGCCGTTCCGTTCGCGGTGGACGCCCGGGCCGCAACCGGGTCGGGTGAGTGCCGCCTGGTGGTCCCCGAACGCGACGCCGTCGCGCTGCAGCGCGACCTGGCGGCGCTGGCGTCGCCGCCGGTGGAGGTGTGGCCGCTGGCCGACGTCTCGTAGCCTGGGCAGCCGGTGAGGTGGCAGTGAACGATCGACTGAGGACGCTGGAGGACGAGTTCGTCTCGTTGGAGTCCAGCCTCTCCGACCCCGCGGTGGTGGGCGACCAGACCCGCCTGCGCGACGTCTCCCGTCGCTACAAGGACCTCACGCCGGTGGTGGAGTGCATCCGCCGGCTGCGCGCCCGGCAGGCCGACGCCGACGCTGCCCGCGAGTTGCTGGAGATGGCGGCGGACGACGAGCGGGCGCTACTGAAGGACGAAGCGGCATCGGCGGAGCAGGACATCGAGGCCATCGAGGAGGAGTTGCGCCTCCTGATGCTGCCCAAGGACCCGAACGACGGCCGCCCGGTGATCATGGAGATCCGCGGCGCCGAGGGCGGCGAGGAGGCCAACCTGTTCGCCCGTGACCTGTACGACATGTACCGCGCCTACGCCAACGCCAAGGGCTGGGCGATGGACGTGCTGTCGGAGGACCGCAGCGACCTCGGCGGGCTGAACCAGATCGTGGTGGAGGTCCGCGGCGACACCGCCTGGGGCCACCTCAAGTTCGAGGGCGGGCCGCACCGGGTGCAGCGGGTGCCGGTGACGGAAAGCCAGGGGCGGATCCACACCTCGTCGGCCACCGTGCTGGTGCTGCCGGAGGCCGAGGAGGTGGAGGTGGACATCGACCCCAACGACCTCGACGTGGACGTGTACCGCAGCAGCGGCGCCGGCGGGCAGAGCGTCAACACCACGGATTCGGCGGTGCGGATCACCCACAAGCCCACCGGGATCGTCGTGACCATGCAGGACGAGCGCAGCCAGATCCAGAACCGGGCGCGGGCCATGACCGTGCTGCGGTCGCGGCTGATGAAGCTGGCCCAGGACGAGCGCGACGCAGCGGCGTCACTGGAGCGCCGTGCCCAGGTGGGCGGCGGTGGCCGGGGCGAGAAGATCCGCACGTACAACTTCAAGGAGAACCGCCTCACCGACCACCGCATCGGCTTCACGATCTACCGCCTGGCCGACGTGCTGGCCGGCGACCTGGACGAGGTGGTGGAGGCCTTGGCCGCCGACGAGCGCACCCGGCAGCTGGCGGGGCAGGAGTGAGCGCCACGCCTGCCGGGCTGACGTGGCGCCGCCTGTGGGACGACACGGCTGCCCAGGTGGGGTCGCGGGCCGAGGCCCGCTGGCTGTGCGAGGAGGCCAGTGGCGCGTTCGGGGGCGAGTTCGGTGACGTGCTGGACGAGCCGGCGACGGACCGGATGCTGGCCCACCTGGATGCCATGCTCGGCCGCTACGCCGTGGGCGAACCGCTGCAGTACGTGCTGGGGCACTGGGCCTTCCGCCGGCTGGACCTGATGGTCGACCGCCGGGTGCTGATCCCCCGGCCGGAGACGGAGCTGGTGGCCGAGGTCGCGTTGGCGGCGGCCGCCGACCTGCTGGCCACCGCCGGGCCGGGCACGGTGCTGCGGGCCGCCGACCTGGGCACGGGCAGCGGCGCGCTCGGCCTGTCGCTGGCCTTCGAACTGGCCAGGGGTCGCACCGAGGTGTGGCTGACCGACGTGTCCGCGGACGCCCTCGACGTGGCCCGGGCCAACGCCGCCGGCATCGGCATCGCCGGTGGTGGCGTCCGCTTCGCCGAGGGCTCGTGGTGGGACGCGCTCCCGCCCGCGTTGCGCGGTCAGCTGGACCTGGTGGTGTGCAACCCGCCCTACATCGCCGCCGGCGACCCGGATGTCGCCGCGTCGGTGGAGGAGTGGGAGCCCCACGGCGCGCTCTACGCCGGGGCCGACGGGTTGGACGCCCTCCGGGTGCTGGCCGACGGCGCGTCGGCCTGGCTGCGGCCCGGCGGCTGGTTGGTGATGGAGATCGGGGCGGGTCAGCGGGACGCGGTCAGCGGTCTGCTGCGTGATGGCGGGCTGGCCGACGTGGAGGTTCGCGCCGACCTGGCCGGCCGGGACCGGATCGCGATCGCTCGACGCCCGTGAGATTCGCGGCGATTGCCCGCGAAAAGTGACAGAAGGCCCCGGGACACAGGTCTGGACGGGTAACTACCGTTGTTCCTGGAAGGGAGGTTCTCTCATGAACCCGCACCGCACCCCCACCCGCCGCCGCGGCGTCATCGCGGCCACCACCGTCGCCCTGCTCGCGCTGGCCGCCTGCAGTTCGTCGAAGGGCAGCACCGCCGGCTCTGTGCCGGAGACGTCCGCCACGGTGGCGGAGTCCACCACCACCGTTCTGGAGACCACCACCACGGTCCCCGAGTCCACCACTGCCCCGGAGACCACGGCGCCGGCCACCACCGCGGCCCCGGCCACCACGGCCGCCCCCGCCACCACCGCTGCTCCGCCGCCGGCCTGCGGGGCCGTCACCTCGCCCACCGCGTCGGCCACCTCGGTCACCACGATCTCCGGTGACTGGAATGGCGACGGCACGCTCGACCAGGCGACGAGCTGGGTCGAGCCGTCGATGGACTGGTACATCCTCATCGAAGTCACCGGCGGAGCCGCCACCACGCTGGCCATGCCCGACCCCGGAATCGGTTTCGTCAGGGTGCTGTCCAGGGTGGACGTGGACTTCTCGCTCGGCGCGCCGCCAGGGTCCAACGAGGACGAGTTCGTCGCCATCGTCAACTCCAACGCGGCCGGCTACAACCTCGGCGTGTTCGGCGTGAACCACCTGGGCTGCGGCTTCCAGTTCGACGACGGTCACGGCAGCGACTTCATCCTGCCGATCCACGCGTCGGCAGCCATCACCAGCGGCATGCGCTGCGAGGGTGCGGCCGGCAGCCAGTTCATCGTCCGCCTCGAGGCCTCGACCTCCGATGGTGTCACCTGGGGCGTCATGGACGTCAAGATCGAGCGCCCTGCCGAGCAGACGCTGGCCGACGGTGTGGCGATCTCCGCCACTGTCCCCGCCGGCTCGCCCGTGCTGGCCCAGTACGCCGACGCCACCTGCGGCGGCGGCTCGATCCTGCCGTAACCGCCGGCCATTCTGGGGCTGATTCGCTCCACGGGCGCTTCTGGGGCTGGTTCGTTGCGGGTTCCGCAACGAACCAGCCCCCAGTTCCAACCGGTCCAGCGGCGTCGTCGTTCCGGCGATGGCCAGAAAGCGGGCCGCTGGTTCAGTCGAAGCGGGCGGCGATCTGGGCGAGGAGGTCGTGCTCCGCCTCGTCCAGGTCGTGGTCGGCGCCGGCCACGTCGCGGGCGGCGCTGAAGAGGGCGGCACGCAGCACGCCGTTGGTGACCCGCTGGTCGATGTCGTCGAGCAGGGCGTCCACGTCGTTGGCCTCCAGCGCCGACCGCACCTTGGCGGTGGCTGGGCCGACGTACTGGTCGAACGAGAAGGTGGGGCTCTCCCAGCCGCTGTCCTCGGCGATGTGGCGGATCTCCTCCAGCTCGGCCCCGCTGATGTGGTGGTCGGCCATCATCACCAGCAGCAGCAGCTCGACGGCCGCCTGGTGCTCGCGGTCGGCGGTGGCGTGGACGGAGATGCTGCTGTAGAGGTCGCGGAGACGCTGGTTCATAACACCCTGCAACCTAGTCGGCAGGGGTCAGCCCCAGGGAACGGCGGAGGAACTCCAACTGGTGCAGCAGGAGGTGCTCGGCCACGACCTCCTGCGGGGTCATGTGGGTGACGCCGACCAGCGGCAGCACCTCGTGCGGCTTGCCGGCGGCCAGCAGGGCGCTGGAGAACTGCAGGGTGTGGGCGGCGACCACGTTGTCGTCGGCCAGGCCGTGCACCAGCAGCAGCGGCCGGGTCAGCTCGTCGGCCAGGGGGAGCAGCGACGTCGCCGCGTAGGGCACAGCGTCCACGGTGGGGTCGCCGAGGTAGCGCTCCGTGTAGTGCGTGTCGTACAGCCGCCACTCGGTGACCGGGGCGCCGGCGACCGCGGCGTGGAACACGTCGGGCCGGCGGATGACCGCCAGCGCGGCGAGGTACCCGCCGAAGCTCCAGCCACGGATTGCCACGCGGGTGAGGTCCAGCGGGAACTCCTCGGCAGCGGCGTGGAGCGCGTCCACCTGGTCCTCCAGCGGGGCGGTGGCCAGGTCGAGGTGCACGGCGCGCTCCCAGACGGACCCGCGGCCGGGTGTGCCGCGCCCGTCCGTCACGACCACGGCGAACCCCTGGTCGGCGAACCACTGCGACGTGCAGAACGCGTTGTACGACTGGACGGCGCGCAGCGCGTGCGGGCCGCCGTAGGGGTCCAGCAGCACGGGCAGCGGGCTGCCGTCGTGGCCGTGGGGGAGGAGGACGGCGGTGGCCAGGCGCCGGTCGCCGTAGTGGCGCAGCTGCACGTTCGGTGTCACCAGCGGGGTCTGCGCATGCGAGGCGATGACGGGGCCGTCGAGCAGGCGGGTGGTGGCGCCGGGTTCGGCCAGCACGGCGCTGCGGATGACGACCGTGTCGCCGCCGACCGCCGCCGTGTGCACGCCGGGCTCGTCGGTGAGGGCGGTGAGCACGCCGTCCGACGTCCACCGCCAGACGTGCTGCACCGTGGCGTCGTCCAGCGGGTTGGCCAGGAAGATGACGTCGTCGCCGCCGGCCGCCACGACGGCGCGCACCTGCTGGCCGGTGGGGGTGACCGCCACCCCGTCCACCAGCAGGCGGCGGCACCCCTCACGGTCGGCGGCGGTGACCAACTGGCCGTCGCCGGTGACGGCGGGCGTGCCGGGGACGAGCTCCACCCAGGCCACGTCGCCATCGGCGAACAGCGGCTCGGTCTCGCCCGTGCGCGGGTCCGCCGCCAGCACCATCAGCGAGCGCTGATCGCGGGACTGCACGGTCAGCAGCACGCGCTGGACGCCGGCGCCCTCCACCTGCCACTGCACATCCGCGAGGTACGGGTAGGAGGCGTGGTCCCAGCGGACCTCGGTGGCGCCGCCGTCGATCGCCAGCACGTGGAGCGTGACGTGCGGGTTGTCCGTGCCGGCCGCCGGGTAGCGCACCTCGGTCGGCTGATGGTCGGGGTTGGCGGGGTCGGCGATCCACCACCGTTGGACCGGCGAGTCGTCCACCCGGCAGGCCGCGATGGCCGCGCCGTCGGGGCTCCACCAGTAGCCGCGGAAGCGGTGCATCTCCTCCGCGGCCACGAAGTCGGCGCTGCCCCAGCGGACGTCGGGGTCGTCCTCGCCGGCGAGCTCCCAGCTCGACCCGTCCAGCTCGGCGATTCGCAGGCTGCGCCCGCTGACGTAGGCGACGCGGCGGGCCTGAGGGTCCGGGCGGGGGTCGAACACCGGGCCGTCCACGGGCAGTTCACGGGCGACGCCGGTGATGAGCCCGCCGACGAACAGGCGCCCGGCCAGCGCCAGCGCCATCACCGTGACGTCCCGGTCGGTCGCGTACGCGGTGACACCGCCGGCGCCTTCGCGCATGCGCTCCCGGCGGGCCCGTTCCTCGGGCGGGAGGTGCTCGTCGTCGGCCGCGCCGATCAGCACCATCGGGTCAGCGGCCAGGCGCTCCTCGCCCGTCGTCACGTCCAGCACCCACAGGCAGTTCACCGGGTCGTCGCCGGCGCGGCTGCGGGCGAAGACCACCCGGTGCCCGTCGGGCGACACCAGCACATTGCGCGGCTCGCCGAGCGTCAGCCGTTGGGTGCGGGCGTACTGCCGGGGGAAGGTGTCCTCGCTCATCGCCAGCATGCTACGGACCGCGGCCGGGCGCCGGATTCCGGCCCGGCCTGGACCAGCGCGGGTCAGGAGCCGGGGACGACGAGGATCTTGGCGTGGGCCTCGGGGTTGCCGAGGTCGGTGAACGCTTGCGGCACGCCGTCCACCGGCACCGTGCCGGTGACCCATGGCTGGAGGTCCACCTTGCCGTCGGCGATGGCTTCCAGCGCGCCGGCGAACTCGTGCGGCTCGTAGGCCAGCGCGAACTGGATGTTGAGCTCCTTGGTGATGCCCAGCATCGGGTGCACGCGGTCCTGCTGCATGCACGCGCCGACCACCAGGATGCGCGAGTGGCGGGGGGCCATCTGCATCGCCTGGTCCAGCAGGCCGGGCACGCCGACGGCCTCGAAGATCACCAGCGGGCGGACGCCGTCCACCCGCTTCCACACGTCGATGACCTTCTCCTGCCGCGGGTCCACCACCTCGTCGGCGCCCAGCAGGGCGGCCAACTCGCGGCGCTTCGCTGAGTAGTCGGCGACGATGATCGGGCCGATGCCCTTCATCCTCAGCTCGGCGATGCAGGCCAGGCCCACCGGGCCGGCACCGATGACCACGGCGCTCTCGCCCGCGGTGATCCGGCTCTTCGCCACGGCGTGCACGCCGACGGCCAGCGGCTCGGTCATCGCGGCCAGTTCCACCGGCAGGCCGGTAGGCACCTTCATGCCGAGCATCTCGTTCAGCACCATCAGGTCGGCGTAGCCGCCGTTGTAGCGGTTGCTGTAGCCAACCGTGTGCAGGCCGTCGGCATCGAACGCCACCGGCATGCTGACGATGACGTCGCCGACCTTCAGGTTCTCCACGCCAGGCCCGAGGTCCACCACCTCGCAGCAGAACTCGTGGCCCATGACGGTGTCGTGCTCGGGTTCGAACGACTTCGGGGCCATGGGGTCAGGCTCGGCGTCGCCGAGCAGTTCGCGGGTGAGTTCCCGCACCTCGGCGCCGTGCTGGAGCATGTGCAGGTCGCTGCCGCAGATGCCGCAGGCCAGCACCTTGGTGAGCACCTGGCCGGGGCCAGGGGTGGGGTCGGGCAGGTCGTCGACCCGCAGTTGCCAGTCACGCATCACGGCAGCACGCATGGGCGAGAGCGTAGGGCGGGCGGGTGCGTGCGCGAGAGGCGGAGGCGCTGCGCCGTGGGTCCGTGGGGCGCGGGTGTCAGCCGCGCAGGACCGCCTGGGTCTGGGTGGTCTTGGCGACGAGGCGGTCGTCGGCGACCCGGCGCACTTCGGTCTCGATGACGATCGTGGTGCGTCCGGCGTGGAGCGGCGTGGCGACGGCGCGCACGGCCCCGGCCGTCACGGCCCCGAGGAAGTTGGTCTTCGACTCGATCGTCGTCGTGCCGATGGCGCCGTCGGGGAGGTTGGCGAACGCGCAGCCGGCGCCGGCGGAGTCTGCCAGGGCCATGAGGACGCCACCGTGCAGCAGGCCGGCGCTGGTGCACAGGTCCGCCCGCCACTCCAGCTCCAGCTCGCAGCGGGCGGCGTCGAAGGCGGCGGCGCGGACGCCGAGGAGGGCGCACAGCGGCATTGCCGTGTGGATCTGGGTGGTGAGCTCGTCGGAGGTCGGGGTCATCCGTGAATGGTCGCGCTGCGACCGGCCAGGGGCCATGACCTCAGAGGTACGTGGTGACCGTCAGCGGGAGAAGTGGGCGATCGCCTCCACCACCACGTCCCACGCGGCGTCTGCATCCACGTCCACCTGCACGTCGCAGTTGGCGTCGGGGACCTCCTTGAGGTCGCGCTGGTCGATGACGGTCATCCCGGCGGTGCGCAGCCCGTGCGTCTCGATCTCCACGTGACGGAACTCGCGCCGGAACAGGTGGGGATGGGTGAGGGCCATCACGGCGCACGGGTCGTGCACGGCAGCGCCGGTGATGTGGTGGTGGCGGCTGCGGTACGTCTCGCTGAAGAAGTCGAGGAGGTCGGAGAGCACCGCGGCGAGCCGGCCGGGCAGCGACCGCACCATCTCGATCCGGTCGGGCAGGGCCTGGAACCGGTGGGTGACGTCCAGGCCGGACATGATCAGCGGCCCGCCGTAGGAGAACACCATGTCGGCGGCTTCCGGGTCTGCCCACAGGTTGAACTCGGCGGCGGCGGTGCGGTTGCCGAACGTGCCACCGCCCATCACCGAGATGCCGGCGATGCGGGCGGCCAGGTCGGGCGCGGCCCGCAGCGCGAGTGCGATGTTGGTGAGCGGGCCGGTGGGCACCAGCCACACCCCTTCGTGGGCACGGCACGTCTCGATGATGAAGCCGACCGCGTCGTGGCTCTCCGCCGGCCGGCTGGGCTCCGGCAGGTCGGCCCCGTCCATCCCGCTGACGCCGTGCACGTAGCCGGCATGCCTCGCCGGCTGGACGAGCGGGCGGTTGGCGCCGGCGTGCACCGGGGCGTCCAGCCCCAGCAGGTCGCGCATGATGATGGCGTTGCGGGTGGTGGCGTCCAGCGGGGCGTTGCCGGCGACGGTGGTGATGCCCAGCAGGTTCGTGTGCCGGGCGGCGACCACGATGGCGATGGCATCGTCGTGGCCGGGGTCGCAGTCGAGGATGATCGGGAGCGGGTGTGGTTGCGTGGGCGACATCGTCCGCGAGCTTGCCACCGTTACGCTCCGTGCGATGCGGTCGGCTCTTCCCCTCGCGTGGTGCGCGGTCCTCGCGGTGGGGGCGCCGGCGTTGGCAGGGTGTTCGGACGACCCGGCGTCGGGCAGCGCAGCCGCGGGCGCGAGCGTCATCGCCGACGACACGGCTGGGTCCCCGTCGCCCTCCGATGCGTCGCCCACCTCGGCTCCATCGTCGCAAGTGCCCGCCACCACCGACGCACGTGCGACCACCACCACCGTGGGACCGGAGCCCACCGGTGTCCCCGGCATCGACGACCCCAACGCCTTCTGCGCTGCGTGGGCCAGGTACTCGGGCTCGCTGCAGGCGATCGGCGTCGCGGTGGCGTTCGGTGACCTGACGTCGCTGGACGTCGCCCGGTTGGAAGTCATCGGTGCCGCCGCGCTGACCGACGCGGTCAACGGCATCGGCAGCCGCTGGCCGGCGGAACTGGTGGGGGAGCGCTCCATCGTGCTGGCAGGGGTCGTGGGCCCGTACGCCCGGCGCGCCGAGAAGGCGCTGGCCGCGCTGGTGGCCGCCGGTGCCACGGAGGACGATCTGGCGGAACTGCGGTTGGCGTGGCTCGACGCCCTCCGGTACCGGGACCCGGCGATGCCGGTGATCGACGTGCCGGGCGTGCCGGCGCGCCTCGGGAACCTCATCGAGGCGGCAGCGAGGGCGTTCGACGAGGGCGTCACCCCGTTCGCCCAGGACCCCAGCCTCGCGGCATCCGCAGGCGACACGCCGGCCACCGACGCATACCTCGCCACGACCTGCCCCGACCTGGCCAGCAGCGGCGTCGGCGACGCGATCTAGTCGGAGGGTTTCCGGTACGCCTCCGAGCACGAAACCCTCCGACTGGGTCAGGTGGGGGTGATGGTGCCGTCGGGGGCCAGGGTGGCGGCGCGGCCGACCCACTCGCCGTTGCACATCGCCGCGGCGAGGGCAACGTCGGCGCTGGTGCCCCAGGCCCGGCGGCCGTCGGCCAGCAGGCAGGCGGCGTAGACAGTCTCGGGCACGCCGTCGCGGCTGTGCATCACCGTGTAGGCCTCGATGGTGGCGGCCCCGGCGGCGTCTGCAGGGGCAGCCAGCTCGCGCCGAGGCATGGCGTCGATGACGTCCTGCGGGTAGGCGTGCTGGAACCCGCCCACCGGCGGCGTGGTGCGGTACACGCCGAACGCATGCTTCGTGGCGTAGCCGCCGTTGGCCCATACCAGGCCGGTGGTGCCCGGCTGCTCGCGCAGGTCGTTCATCACGGTGGCGATCGCGTGCATCACGTAGTTGTTCCACGGGCCGCCGGCGAACGCCAGGCCTCCGGTGCGGGTGAGCTGGCGGTCCAGCGGCAGGCCGAGGCTCTGCGCGCCGAGCTGCACGGCGGACGGGAAGCAGGAGTACAGGTCGACGATCTCGACCTCGTCGATCGTCGTGCCGGCCAGGTCCAGCGCCATCCGCCCACCGAGTGCGATGGCCGGCGTCTCGGAGAAGCTCCAGCGGTTGCTGATGAACTGGTGCTCGTGGCAGTCCGTGCCGCTCTGCGGGAAGACCCAGCGGTCGCGGGGGATGCCCAGCGCGGCGGCCTTCTCGGCGCTGCACATGATCAGCGCCGCGCCCATGTCCACGTCGTTGTTGGAGTTCATGTACTTCGGGTAGGGGAAGCCGATCATCCGGTTGGCCGGCCCGGTGGCCAGCAGCTCCTCCGGTGTGCGGGCCTCGCGCAGCCAGGCGTTGGGGTTGGCGGCGGCGACCTCGCTGAACCGCGACCACAGGCCGGCCACCAGCGCCTGGTGGTCCTCCACGCTGCGGCCGGCGGCGGCGCGGATGGCCGTCTCGAACATCGGGTACACCTGCACCGGCATCATCAGGCCGCGGGCCCGCTCGTCCGGATGGGTCATGTCCAGGTCCTCGCCGAGGAGGCGGGCCACCTGGTCCTCCGGGGCCTTGCGCCAGTCCAGCTCCATGTCCTGCTTGCGGGCGCGCATCCGGGTGCGCCAGGCCTCGCCACCCGTGAGGATGGCCAGGTCCAGCTCGCCGCGCTGGATCTCCAGCGCCGTGCCGTTGACCAGCGTCTGCGGGCTGTTGCCGCCCATCGTGGTGACCGCGGTCTCCCGCGGCGACAGGCCCAGCTCCTGGGCCAGCACCCAGGCGGGGTCGCCGTAGCGCCAGCTGAGCAGGCCGACGACGCGGATGGAATCCGCCGCCGGCACGTCGGCGAGGCCGGCGTCGGCCGCCGCGGCCCGCACCGCCTCGGCCATCAGGGCCACGGGGTCGAGGGCGTCGTCGAGCCCTTTGGCCCGGTGGAGGAACTGGCCGGCGCCGACGAGGACGGGCGTGCGGGGGTCGAGGGAGGTGGCTGCGGACATCGGCGCCAGGGTACGGATCGGCAGCCCCGGGAAGCGAACCGGCGCCGGGGGCGGTCGCGCCCTACACTCGCCTCGATGTCACGCGTCGCCATCGGCTCCGACCACGCCGGCTTCGACCTCAAGGAGCACCTCGTCGCGCTGCTGCGCGGCCAGGGCCACGAGGTCCTCGATCACGGCACCCATTCCACCGAGAGCTGCGACTACCCGCCGATCTGCGCGGCCGTGGGCCGCACCGTGCGCGACGGCGGCGCCGACTTCGGCATCGTCCTCGGTGGCAGCGGCCAGGGCGAGCAGCTTGCCGCCAACAAGGTGCGCGGCGTGCGTGCTGCACTGTGCAACGACCTGTACACGGCCCGCATGGCTCGGGCGCACAACGACGCCAACGTGCTCAGCATGGGCGGCCGGGTGGTGGGCGTCGGCCTCGCCGAGGAGATCCTCGCCACGTTCATGTCCACCCAGTTCGAAGGCGGCCGCCACGCCCGCCGGGTCGAGCAACTCATGCAGATCGAGGCGGACGAAGCCGCCCGCGGCTGACCCGCCCCACCTCCCACCGTCACGGAGCCCCCAATGCCCTTCCCCAGCGACACCAACCCGGACACCGAGGTCTTCGCCCTCATCGACGCCGAGGTGCAGCGCCAGGTCACCGGCCTGCAGCTGATCGCCAGCGAGAACTTCACCTCGCCCGCCGTCATGCGCGCCGTCGGCAGCGCGCTCACCAACAAGTACTCCGAGGGCTACCCCGGCAAGCGCTACTACGGCGGCAACGCCGTGGTGGACTCCATCGAGGGCCTGGCGATCGAGCGGGTGAAGGCGCTCTTCGGGGCTGACCACGCCAACGTTCAGCCGCACTCCGGCGCCAACGCCAACATGTGCGCCTACCAGGCCGTGCTGCAGCAGGGCGACACCGTGCTGGGCCTCAGCCTGGACCACGGTGGCCACCTCACCCACGGGTCGCCGGTCAACGCCAGCGGGATGTACTACCACTTCATTCCGTACAAGGTGACCCCCGGCGACGAGCGCATCGACATGGATCAGGTGCGCGACCTGGCGCTGGAGCACCGGCCGAAGATGATCGTGGCCGGCACCACCAGCTATCCGCGTCGCCTGGACCCCGCGGCGTTCAAGGCGATCGCCGACGAGGTGGGCGCCCTGTTCCTGTTCGACGCCGCGCACATCGCCGGCCTCATCGCCGGTGGCGTGGCCCCGAACCCGGTGCCGTACGCGGACATCGTCACGTTCACCACGCACAAGACGCTGCGCGGCCCGCGCGGTGGCACCATCCTGTGCAAGAAGGAGTTCGCCCAGGCGGTGGACAAGGCGGTGTTCCCCGGTTGGCAGGGCGGCCCGCTGGAGCACGTCATCGCCGGCAAGGCAGTGGCGTTCTTCGAAGCAGCACAGCCGAGCTTCAAGGCATACGCCGCGCAGGTGGTGGCCAACGCCAGCGCGCTCGCCGAGGCGCTGGTGGGCCAGGGCTTCCGCCTGGTCAGCGGTGGCACCGACAACCACCTGATGGTGGTGGACCTGCGGCCGTTCGACGCCGACCTCACCGGCAAGGAGGCCCAGGCCGTGCTGGACGAGGGCGGCGTGACGCTGAACAAGAACACCATCCCCGACGACCCGCGCAGCCCGTTCGTCACATCCGGCGTGCGTATCGGCACTCCGTCGGTCACCACGCAGGGGATGAAGGAGCCGCAGATGGCCGAGATCGCTGCGCTCATCGCCCGCATCCTGCGCCACCGCGACGACCCCGCCGCCGTCGCCGCGGCGAAGGCCGACGTGGCGGCGCTGTGCGCCCAGTTCCCCGCATACGGCTGACGCCCGCCGGCCCACATGCCCACCACCGCCTCCTACCTGCTGATCGGGGCGATCGCCGCAGTGGTCACGTTCGCCACCACACCGGTGGTGGTCATGGCGGCGAAGCGGTTCGGGTGGGTGGTCGAGCCCGACGAGCGCCGTGTCCACAAGGTGCCCACGCCCGACGTGGGCGGCATCGCGATGATCACCGGGTTCGTCGTGGCATTCGGGGTGGCCCGCCTGCTCGACGTGTTCGACCCGCTGTTCGCCCGTAGCTCCGAGCCCCAGGGCGTGATCTTCGCCGCCGTGCTGATGTTCCTCGTGGGGTTCATCGACGACATCCGCGAGATCTCCGCGCCGGCCAAGGTGGCGGGCACGGTGCTGGTGGCCGTGGTGCTCGTCTACTACGGCGTCACGATGTTCTACTTCCGTGTCCCGTTCGTGGACGTCTTCGTGCTCAGCGACGACTGGATCCCACTCTTCACCACGGTGTGGCTGCTGGGCATGACCCAGGCCATCAACTTGATCGACGGGCTGGATGGCCTGGCCGCCGGCATCGTGGCCATCGGCGCCGGGGCGTTCTTCCTCTACAGCCAGCGCCTCGCCGACCCGGAGGTCGGCATGCTCACCCAGCCCAACCTCGGGCCACTGGTGGCGATCCTCACCGTCGGCATCTGCATCGGCTTCCTGCCGCACAACTTCAATCCGGCGCGGATCTTCATGGGGGATGGCGGGGCGTTGCTGCTCGGCCTGCTGATGGCCGTCAGCACCAGCGTGGTGGGGGGCCGGGCCGACCCGAACAACCAGCGGTACGTGGGCCAGACCTACTTCTTCCTGGCCCCGCTGTTCATCCCCCTGTTCATCCTCGGGGTGCCGATCCTGGACACGCTGTGGGCGATCATCCGACGCGCGGCCAAGCGGCAGGGCGTGTCGTCGGCCGACAAGAAGCACCTCCACCACCGGCTCATGGAGATGGGGCACGGGCAGCGTCGCAGTGTGCTCATCCTGTGGGCGTGGACGGCGCTGCTGTCCGCCTTCGTGCTCTACCCGGTGTTCACCGGAAGCGGGGCGAGCTACATCCCCATCGGGGCGGCGATGCTCGGGCTGGTGCTGTACACGGTGCTGCACCCGCAGATCCGCCGGCGCCGGGCCTGAGGCCGGCGCGAACTGCAACATGAACGCCACACGACGGATTTGCGCGGCCCGGCTACCGACCGGCTAGATTGTGTGCGCGTTCACAAGCGGGTCACATCGTGGTGGCTTGCGCGCGACCGAAGGCCCCACCTCTCTCGTGAAGCTCCTCCCCACACCGCGCCCGCTGGACACGGCGCAGAATGGCCAGACGCTGGGCCGTGGTGTGGACTTCGCGCTCACGATGCTGGTGTTCCTGGGCGTCGGTGCGCTGGTGGACCACTGGCTCGGCACCTGGCCGCTCGTGGCCATCGTGCTCGTGGTGGTGTCGGTCGTCGGCCAGTTCCTCAAGATGTACTACGAGTACTCGGCCACCATGGATCAGTTGCAGGCCGAGCGTGCCGCTGCTCGTGCCGCCCAGCCGAAGTCGGCGCCCTCCTCGGAGCAGGCGGCATGACCATGACCGAGCCGAATCCGGTCCTCACCGCCCTGCCCGGCCCGGCGCCGGAGGTCAGCGTCACCAAGGACATGGTGAAGCGGGGGCTGGTCGTCGCTCCGTTGCTGATCGCCGTGTGCGGTTTCATCTGGGGCCTGCACGGTGCGTACAGCAGCGCCTACGGCGTCGCCATCGTGCTCATCAACTTCGCACTCGCCGCCGGCACCGTCGCCATGACCGCCCGCATCAGCATTGGGCTGATGATGGGTGCGGTACTGTTCGGCTACCTCGTCCGCCTCGGCCTCATCTTCCTGGCAGTTCTGCTGGTGAAGGACGCCGGTTGGATTTCGCTCCCGGCCCTCGGAGCGACCATCATCGTGACGCACCTCGGTCTCCTGGTCTGGGAGATGAAGTACGTCGCCATCTCCCTTGCCCACCCAGGCCTGAAACCAGTCCGCTCGTAACCCACAGGAATCACCGTGATCGCCGAAGCCTTCAAGTTCCCGCTGATCAACTCCATCCTGCGTTGGAAGGATCTCTTCACGTCCTTCAACAAGGTGGCGCTCATCGCCGTCGCGGCGGCCGTCATCGGCACGGTCGTGTTCCTGCTGGCCGGCAGCAAGGACGCCAACACCGCGCCGAAGGGCGTCCGCAACCTGGCGGAGAGCTCGGTGGAGTTCATCGAGAACGGCATCGTCATGCAGACGATGGGCAAGGACGGCCTGGGCTGGACGCCGTTCCTGCTCAGCCTGTTCATCTTCATCTACCTGTGCAACGCACCCGGCATCATCCCGGTCATCTACATGCCGGCCACGGCCCGCATGGCCATCCCCATGTTCCTCGCCCTCCTCGTGTGGGTCGTCTACATGGGCGTCGGCTTCAAGCACCAGGGCATCAAGTACCTCACCCACACCATCTGGCCCCCCGGCGTGCCGGTGGCGCTGAAGCCGCTGGTGGGCCTCATCGAGCTGGTGTCCAACTACATCGTCCGTCCCTTCTCGCTCACGGTGCGACTCTTCGCCAACATGCTCGCCGGGCACATCCTGCTCGTCGTGTTCGCCCTGCTCACCCAGTCGCTGATCACCGCTGAGACCATGCAGGCGCTGCTGAAGCCGATGATGGTGCTGCCCCTCTTCATGCTCATCTTCCTCACGGCGTTCGAGGTGCTGGTGGCCTTCCTGCAGGCCTACATCTTCACCATCCTCACGGCCGTGTACATCGGTAGCTCGGCCCATCCCGAGCACTGACCCAACCCAATCTCCATACCCAGAACACTCATCAGGAGAATCACAGAACAATGGAAGCTTTCGCCCACCTCGTGGCAGCCACCGGCCTCACCGCCGACGAGCAGAAGGCCGCCGCCGCCGCTTCGTCGGCCGGTTTCGCCTACGGCCTGGCCGCCATCGGCCCTGGCATCGGCATCGGTTACCTCGTCGGCAAGTCGGTCGAGGCCATGGCCCGCCAGCCCGAGGCCGCCGGCATGGTGCGTACCACCATGTTCCTCGGCATCGCCTTCACCGAGGCGCTCGCCCTCATCGGCTTCGTGGTCTTCATCCTCATCGGCCTCTGATCCACCCGTTCGAATTCCACCCGTCCCGAAGGAGTTGACGTGCTCGCAGCCGTCGTCCATCTCGAGGGAACTTCGGTCACCGTCCACCTGACCCCCATGGAGGGGGAGGGCTCTGAAGAGCTCGCCGGTGTCACGGATCCGAAGGAACCCGGCCCCATCATCCCCGAGCTCAAGGAGCTCGCCTGGGGTGCTGGCTCGTTCATCGTGTTCGCGCTCCTCATGCGCTTCTTCCTCTACCCGAGGCTGAAGAAGGGCATGGACGCCCGGTACCACGGCATCCGTTCGGCGCACGAGAGCGCCGACGCGGAGCGCGCCGCGGCCCGTGCGGAAGTGGCCGAGTACGAGGCCCAGCTGGCCGCCATCAAGGCCGAAGCCGCCCGCAAGGTGGACGACGCCCGGGCGACGCTGGAGGCCGAGCGTGCCGCAGCGATGGCCGACGTCAACGCCGAGGTGTCGGCGCAGCGGTCGGCGGCGATGGCCGAGGCCGA
This sequence comes from Acidimicrobiaceae bacterium, assembly GCA_020637295.1. Classification (GTDB taxonomy): domain Bacteria; phylum Actinomycetota; class Acidimicrobiia; order Acidimicrobiales; family Ilumatobacteraceae; genus UBA668. Next base: position 232,372 of record JACJWF010000001.1, read on the forward strand.
GGCCGCCAAGGCCGCGGTGCGGGATCAGATCGCCGCGGCAGTGGGCGACGTCGCCGGCCGCGCCGGCGAGTTGGCCACTGGCCGCCGCCCGAGCGACGACGTCGTGACGCGAGTGGTGCAGGAGGTGATGGCGCGATGAACGTTCTGGGCATCGCCACCGTCGCCGGGCGCCTCATCGCCGGCGAAGAATTCGGGGTCGACAGCGACGGTCACATCACGTCGCACAGCTGGCTGCTGCCCGACAAGGCAGAGCTGATCTGGGGCACCCTGTCGTCGCTGCTGATCTTCGGCCTGCTGTGGAAGTTCGGCGGGCCGGCCATCAAGAAGGGCATGGCTGCTCGCACCGAGCGGATCCAGAAGGAGCTCGACGCTGCTGCCGCCGACAAGGCTGCGGCCGCCACCGAGGCCGCCGAGATCCGTCAGGCCAAGGGCGACATCGAAGCCGCCCGCGCTCGCATCCTCGGCGAGGCCGAGGAGCAGGCGGCGCTGGTCCTCAGCGAGGGTCGGGCCCGCCTGGAGCAGGAGATCGCCGACGTCCGCACCCGCACGTCGGCCGAGATCGCCTCCATGGGCAGCCGCGCCGGCGACGAACTGCGGGCCGAGATCGCCCGCCTGTCGCACGCCGCCGTCGACCATGTGGTCAAGGGCAGCCTGGACGACGCGACGCAGCAGGAGCTCATCGAGAGCTTCATTTCGCGAGTGGGAGCCAGCGCATGAGCGACGCACGTATCGAGGGTTACGCCCGCGGCCTGTTCGAGATCGCCCGGGCCGAAGGCACGTTGGACGAGGTGGAGGACGAGCTCTTCCGCTTCGCCCGCAGCTTCGAGTCCAGCGACTCCCTGCGGTCCGCCCTCACCGACGACATGATCCCGGCCGCCAAGCGCCTGGCCATCGTGGAGGACCTCCTCGGCGGCAAGGCCACGGCCACCACCACCCAGCTCATCAGCATGGTGGTGGGCGCCGGTCGCGGCCGCGACCTGCCGGCCATCATCGACACGCTGGTGGCCCGGGCCAGTAGCGCCAAGAACCTCGAGGTCGCCGAAGTGCGCACAGCCGTGCCGCTCTCCGCCGACCAGCAGGCCCGCCTCGCCGCCGCCCTGGCCAACGCCACCGGCCGCCAGGTGAACCTGAAGGTGGTCGTCGACCCCGCCGTCATCGGCGGCGTGGTGGCCACCGTCGGCGACACCGTCATCGACGGCAGCGTCCGCACCCGTATCGACCAGCTGAAGTCCCGCCTCTAGGAGCTCGAAGAACCATGGCTGAACTCACTCTCTCCGCCGGCGACATCGCCCAGGCGCTGAAGAAGAACCTGGAGGGCTTCGAGCCTTCGCTGGAGGCCCGCACCGTCGGTCGCGTCGCCGAGGTGGGCGACGGCATCGCCCGCGTCAGCGGCCTCCCGGACTGCGCCGTCAACGAGCTGCTCGAGTTCGAGGACGGCACCGTCGGCCTCGCCCTCAACCTGGAAGAAGCGGCCATCGGTGCCGTGGTGCTCGGCAATGCCGAAGGCATCGAGGAAGGGCAGACCGTCAAGGCGACGGGCCGCATCCTCTCCGTGCAGGTCGGCGACGCCCTGCTCGGCCGGGTCATCAACGCCCTCGGCGAGCCGCTGGACGGCAAGGGCGAGATCATCGGCGGCATCGACCGCCGTGTGGAGATCCAGGCCCCCGGCATCCTCGGCCGCAAGCCGGTGCACGAGCCGCTGCAGACCGGCATCAAGGCCATCGACGCGATGACCCCGATCGGCCGTGGCCAGCGCGAGCTGATCATCGGCGACCGCAAGACCGGCAAGACCACGGTGGCGATCGACACGATCATCAACCAGCGTGGCCTCGGCGTGAAGTGCATCTACGTCGCCATCGGCCAGAAGGGCTCCACCGTCGCCCAGACCGTGGAAGTGCTCCGCCAGTACGGCGCCCTCGAGTACACCGTCGTCGTGGCCGCCCCGGCCTCCGACCCTGCCCCCTTCAAGTACCTCGCCCCGTACTCCGGCTGCGCCCTCGGCCAGCACTGGATGGAGAACGGCGAGCACGCCCTCGTGGTGTACGACGACCTGTCGAAGCAGGCCGAGGCCTACCGCCAGATGTCGCTGCTGCTGCGCCGCCCGCCGGGCCGCGAGGCCTACCCGGGCGACGTGTTCTACCTGCACAGCCGCCTGCTGGAGCGTGCCGCCAAGCTCTCCGACGAGCGTGGCGCCGGTTCGCTCACGGCCCTCCCGGTCATCGAGACCAAGGCCGGCGACGTGTCCGCCTACATCCCCACCAACGTGATCTCGATCACCGACGGCCAGGTGTTCCTCCAGGACAACCTGTTCAAGTCCGGTGTGCGTCCGGCCGTCGACGTGGGCATCTCGGTGTCCCGCGTGGGTGGTGCGGCCCAGATCAAGTCGATGAAGGGCGTCGCCGGCACGCTGAAGCTGGACCTCGCCCAGTTCCGTGAGCTGGAGGCCTTCGCCACGTTCGGCTCGGAGCTCGACGCCGTGTCGAAGGCCCAGCTGGAGCGTGGCTACCGCCTGGTGGAGCTGCTGAAGCAGCCGCTGAACAGCCCGATGCCCGTGCAGGAGCAGGTGGTCAGCATCTTCGCCGGCACCCGTGGCTACCTGGACGACCTGCCGGTGGAGGACGTGCGCCGGTTCGAGCAGGCCCTGCTCGACCACATGCGCCTGCGCCACGCCGATCTGCTGGACAGCCTGCGCACCGGGGGCATCCCCGACGATCTCGGCCAGGTCGTGGCCGACTTCAAGGAGCAGTTCCTCGCCCGGGCCGCGGAGCAGCGCGCCGCCGATCCCACCGCCACGTCCGCCGCCGAGCTCGGCGAGGCCGAGAGCGACAAGACCCTCGCAACGGAGTAGTCATGGCCGGAGGTCAGGAGCGCATTCTTCGTGGACGCATTCGCAGCGTCCAGGCCACGAAGAAGATCACGCGCGCCATGGAACTGATCGCCGCATCGCGGATCGTCAAGGCCCAGCAGCGGGTTGCCGCCGCCGTGCCCTACAGCGATTCCATCACCGATGTGGTGAAGGACCTCGCAGCCGCGGGTGGCTCGTCGCAGTCGCCGCTGCTGGTCAGCCGGCCGGAGGTGAAGACCACTGCGTATGTGGTCATCACCGCCGACCGTGGCCTGTGCGGCGGCTACAACGCCGGTGTCCAGCGCGCCACCGAGGGCGAGATCAAGGCCGGGGTGCTGCAGGGCAGCAACTACGCCGTCGTCACCGTCGGCCGCAAGGCCCTGGGGTACTTCCGCTTCCGCGGGTACACCATCGCCCAGAGCTTCGGTGGGTTCAGCGACAACCCCACGTACGCCGACGCCAAGGCCATCGGCGAGTACGTGGTGGACGCCTACCTGCGCGGCGAGTTCGACCGGGTGGAGCTGGTGTACACCCGCTTCATCTCCGCCGGCTCGCAGGAAGTGGTCCAGCGCCCGCTGGTGCCGCTCGACAGTGAGGTGGTCGCCGGTGGTGACGGCAAGGCGCCCGACGCCGCCGGCACGCCGGCCGACTACGAGTTCGAGCCGGACCCGGGCACCATCCTGGACACCCTCCTGCCCCGCTACGTCGAGGCCCGTATCTATGCCGCCCTGCTGAACGCCGCCGCCAGCGAGCATGCGTTCCGCCAGCGGGCGATGAAGAGCGCCACGGACAACGCCGAGGAGCTCATCAAGAACCTCAGCCGGATCATGAACCGTGCCCGCCAGGACTCCATCACCACCGAGATCATGGAGATCGTCGGCGGTGCCGAAGCCCTCGCCGGCGACGCCAAGAAGCATCAGCAGGTCGACCTCGGCCCGCTGGACGACACCCTCTCCGCAGCCACGCACTGACACCACAAGGAACACACCGCCATGACCATGACCGAGAACGAACTCAAGGACGGGCGAGTCGTCGGCATCGCCGGCCCCGTGATCGACGTCGAGTTCCCCCGCGGCGCGCTGCCGGAGATCAACTCGGCGCTCGAGTTCACCGTCACCGTCGATGGGCAGGACATCAAGATCCTGGCCGAGACCGCCCAGCAGCTCGGCGACAGCCGGGTGCGTGCGGTCTGCATGAAGCCCACGGACGGCCTGAAGCGCGGCACCGCGGTCCGCAACACCGGCCACGGCATCCAGGTGCCGGTGGGCGACAAGGTGCTCGGCCATGTGTGGAACGTGTGGGGCGAGGCCCTCGACGCCGAGGACGGCTACGCCGACGGGCTGGAGCGCTGGGACATCCACCGCGACGCGCCCGACTTCGACACGCTGGAGCCCCGTGCCCGCATGTTCGAGACCGGTATCAAGGTCATCGACCTGCTCACCCCGTACCTGCAGGGTGGCAAGATCGGCCTGTTCGGTGGAGCCGGCGTGGGCAAGACCGTGCTCATCACCGAGATGATCCGCCGTGTGGCGCAGAACCACGGTGGTGTGTCCGTGTTCGCCGGCGTGGGCGAGCGCACCCGTGAGGGCACCGACCTCCGCCTGGAGATGCAGGAGTCCGGCGTGTACGAGAAGGCCGCGCTGGTCTTCGGCCAGATGGACGAGCCGCCGGGCGTGCGCCTGCGGGTGGCCCTGTCGGCGCTGACGATGGCGGAGTACTTCCGCGACGTGCAGAACCAGGACGTGCTGCTGTTCGTGGACAACATCTTCCGCTTCGTGCAGGCGGGCTCCGAGGTGTCCACCCTGCTCGGCCGCATGCCGTCGGCCGTGGGCTACCAGCCCACCCTGGCCGACGAGATGGGCCAGCTGCAGGAGCGCATCACCTCCACCCGTGGCCGCTCGATCACCTCGCTGCAGGCCGTGTACGTGCCCGCCGACGACTACACCGACCCGGCGCCGTTCACCACGTTCACCCACCTGGACGCCACCACGGAGCTCAGCCGCCAGGTTGCTGCCCTCGGCATCTACCCGGCCGTGGACCCGCTGGCCTCGACCTCGACGATCCTCAGCCCCGAGGTCGTCGGCGCCGAGCACTACCGGGTGGCCCGTGGTGTGCAGGAGAACCTGCAGCGCTACAAGGAGCTGCAGGACATCATCGCCATCCTCGGTCTCGACGAGCTCTCCGACGAGGACCGCCTCACGGTGTCCCGGGCCCGCAAGATCCAGCGGTTCCTGTCGCAGCCGTTCTACGTGGCCGAAGTGTTCACCAGCGTGCCCGGCGAGACCGTGCCCGTGGCCGAGACGGTGGAGAGCTTCGACGCCATCCTCCGTGGCGACCTGGACGACGTGCCCGAGCAGGCGTTCCTCAACGTCGGTGGCGTGGAGCAGGTGCTGGCCAAGGCCAAGGCCCTCTCCGAGCAGGCGGGCTGAGGTCGACACGATGGCGACGATGGAAGTTCGGCTGGTCTCGCCGGAGAAGGTGCTCTTCACCGGCGAGGCGACGCAGGTCATCACCCGCACCCTGGGCGGCGGCGAGATCGCCTTCCTCCCCGGCCATGCCCCCTTCCTCGGCGCGCTCACGGAGTGCCACACGCGGATCTCCATGGCCGACGGCAGCGTCCTCGACGTCGCCGTGCATGGTGGCTTCGTCCAGGTGGCCGGCAACACGGTCAGCATCCTCAGTGACCTCGCCGAGCTCGGTGAGCAGATCGACCGTGGTCGGGCCATGCGGGCCAAGGAGAACGCCGAGGAGTTTCTGCGCAAGGAGCACGACGCGGAGGCCGTGTCCGCCCTGTCCCGGGCCCATGCCCGCCTCGCCGCCTCCGGCGGCGTGGTCGGCACCACCCAAGGCGCCCACTGACCCGCCTTCCGGCCCCCACCCCCGAAGTGACGTGATATATCACGTCACTTCCCAGGTCAGGAGCACCGCGGGCGCGTCAGTTCGCGGGAGGACACGGTGAGGATGGCAGCGGAAGCCCAGTACCCGTTCCGCTCCGCGCTGGTTACCGGCGCGTCCAGCGGGATCGGTGAGGCCATGGTGGAACTGCTGGCCGCTGCCGGTGTGCCGACTCTCGCCGTCGCCCGCCGGGAGGACCGGCTGGGGGCGTTGGCCGATCGCTGCCCTGGCGTGGAGGTGCTGGCTGCCGACCTGACGAGCCCGGAAGGGCTGGCTGCGGCCGCCGAACGCGCTGCCGACGCCGACTTGGTGGTCAACAACGCCGGCTTCGGCACCAGCGGCCGCTTCGAGCGCCTCGACGCCGACCGGCTCCAGCGGGAGATCGCCCTCAACGTGGCAGCGCTCACCCGGCTCAGCCACGCCGCGGTGTCAGCGATGGTGCCACGTGGCCGCGGCTACCTGCTGAACGTCAGCAGCGTCGTCAGCTTCCAGCCGGCGCCGGGCCTGGCCGTGTACGCAGCCACGAAGGCGTTCGTCACCAGCCTGGGGGAGAGCCTGCACGAGGAGGCCCGCGGTACCGGGGTGCATGTCACCACCTTGTGTCCCGGCCTGACCCGTACGGAGTTCATCAGCGTCAGCAACTCATCGGGGTATCAGGAGCACTATCCGGAGGTCGCCTGGCTGACGGCGGAGCAGGTGGCGGCCGCAGGCTTGCGCGACGTGGCCCGCGGGCGGGCACTGAGCGTCCCGGGGGTGCTCTACAAGACGATGGCCGCCGCCACGGGTGTGCTGCCGCGCCGTGTCGCCCGTCGCCTCAGCGGCCTCGTCCAGCGCACCTGAACCCCTTCAGACCCACGAAGTGACGCGGTGACACTGCCGCCCACCAGGGAAGTGACGTGATATATCACGTCACTTCGTGTGGTGCCGCGCGGGGTCAGTAGTCGACGGAGGCGAAGCTGGAGAGCTTGTCGATGCGGTGCAGGGCGTCGATCATCCGGACGGTGCCGCTCTTGGAGCGCATGACCAGGCTCTGGGTGCGGGCGGTGTGGCGGTCGTAGCGCACGCCGCGCAGCAGTTCGCCGTCGGTGACGCCGGTGGCGGCGAAGAAGCAGTTGTCGCCCTCCACCAGGTCGTCGGTGGTGAGCACGCGGTCCAGGTCGTAGCCGAGGTCCAATGCCTGCTGGCGCTCGGCGTCGTTGCGCGGGGCGAGCATGCCCTGGATCTCGCCGCCCATGCACTTCAGCGCGGCGGCAGCGGTGACCCCTTCGGGGGTGCCGCCCACGCCGATGAGGACGTCCACCCCGGCCTCGGGCCAGGCGGTGGCGATGGCGCCGAAGATGTCGCCGTCGGTGATCAGCTTGACCCGGGCCCCGGTGGACCGCACTTCGGCGATCAGTTCGGTGTGCCGATCGCGGTCGAGGATGACCACGGTGAGGTCGCGGACGGATTCGCCCTTGGCCTTGGCCACCCAGCGCAGGTTCTGCGATGCGGTGGCGGTGATGTCGATGCTGCCCACGGCCTCGGGGCCCACGGCGATCTTCTGCATGTACACGCACGGCCCCGGGTTGAACATCGTGCCCCGCTCGCTGACGGCGATGACGGCGATGGCGTTGGCCCGCCCCTTGGCCGTGAGCGTCGTGCCGTCGATGGGGTCGACGGCGACGTCGGTGAGCGGGGCCGTGCCGTCGCCCACGCGCTCGCCGTTGAACAGCATGGGCGCTTCGTCCTTCTCCCCCTCGCCGATGACCACGATGCCGTCCATCGGCACGGTGCTGAGCACCGTGCGCATGGCATCCACGGCAGCCGCGTCGGCCCCGTTCTTGTCGCCTCGGCCGACCCATCGCGAGGCGGCCAGCGCCGCCGACTCGGTGACCCGGACAAGCTCCAGGGCCAGGTTGCGGTCAGGGCGTTGGCTGTTCGCGTTCACGCCTGCCACGGTAGTCCGGGTGGGCGCCTGCGGCCCAAGGTTGGCGCGGCCGGAACCCAGGCGCGCCACGGGCCCGGCAGGGGTGCCTGCCGGGCCCGGACGTGATGGTTCACCGCACGGGGCGGGTTCGATGTCGCTCCCGCTCGCGTACCGGCATGCGCCGGAGGCGGGAGGCGTCGCGCAGGTGCCGCTGATGGCGGTCCTGGGCGACACGGTGCACGACGTCGGGGTGCGTGGTGGTCCACATGATGGAACTCCTCGTTCGGTTGATGGATGGGTGTGATGGATGGGTGTGATGGATGGGTGTGATGGATGGTGAGCCGGCGCGCTCGGTGAGGCGCGGTGAGTCTCCGCGGGCGCGGACACGGGCACGGCACGGGCGCGGCGCAGCCACACGGCGGAGCGGGCGTCGGTGGCGGCTGCCGGGTCAGGCGGCGCGGACGCCGGCGGCGGGGCGCCGGCCAGCACCATCGGGACGCAACAGAGCGATCAACATGTGGGGCACCTCCTTCCTGCCTCGGCGGACGGCGTGCATGGTGCCACTGTCCCGCGGATCCTGTCCAGCGAATATCCCGCCACTCCATGCGCCGGACCGAATGCGCCACGCGAGCGAAGTTCCCGTTGCGACCGCAAGCAGCGTTATGGTGAGCGCTCGTGGTGCCCGTGTCCGCTGAACGTTGCGTGTCGGACAGGGAGCTGTTCGAGCCGAGGGCCGGGCCGGTGGGCGCGGTGGTCGGCTACGGACTGGCGATGGCGGGAGCCGCCAGCCTCGTGGTTCACGACACTGCGACCACCGTCCAGCGCCTCGCCACCACGCCGTCCGTCCGCCAGGCGCTGGCCTTCGGTGGCGGTATGTGGTGCTTCACCCCGGCCGGCATGGGCGTGGTCTACGCCGGGGAGGACGGCAACCTGTGGCACCAGCGGATCTCCGGGGGGCAGTCGAAGCGGCTCACCCGTCACGGGCCCGATCGCCAGGCGTCCGGCCCGTCGTGCGCGCCCGACGGCCGATCCGTGGTGTACGTGGTGGACCAGGCCGAGGTCTGGCGTACCGACTTCCACGGCGGCCGGCCGGTTCGCCTGGACCGGGGGAGTGCCGACTTCTGCATCGACCCCTGTGTCGCCGCCAACGGTGACGTCGCCTGGCTGGCGTGGAACGTGCCCGACATGCCGTGGGACGCCGCCCGCGTGGAGGTCCTCGGGGCGGACGGCACGCGGGCGACGATCCGGGCACGGCATGCGATCCAGCAGCCGCGACCCCACCTCGACGGCGGCGCGCTGTGGCTGCGCGACGACGACGGCTGGCGCAACCTGTGGCTGGACGACCACCCGCTGGTGGCCGAGCCGATCGAGCACGGCCCCCCGCTGTGGGGCGGCGGCATGCGGACCTACGCGGCCGAGCCGCGCGGCCGGCGGGTGGCGTTCACCCGCAACGAGCGCGGCTTCGGTCGCCTGTGCGTGGTCGACGCCGCCACCGGCGAGGTCCGCGTGGTCGCCCGTGGTGTGCACCGTCAGCTGTCGTGGGTGGACGGGCGGCTGGTGGCCCTGCGCACCGGCGCCGTGACGCCCACCGAGGTCGTCGCCTACGACACCACGACGTGGCAGCGGACGGTGCTGGCCACCGGGCCGACCACGGAGTGGGCCGAGGGTGAGCTGGTGGAGCCCGACGCGGTGGAGGTGCCGGTGGACGGCGGTGTCGTGCACGCCCGGGTCTACCGCGCCGACCCCGCTGCGGCCGGCGACGGCCGCCTGATGGTGTGGCTGCACGGTGGCCCCACCGATCAGTTGCAGGTCACCTACCAACCCCGCATCGCCTTCTGGCGATCCCGTGGCTGGACCGTGCTGGTGCCCGACCATCGCGGCTCGGCCGGCCACGGCCGCGAGTACCAGGAGGCGTTGCGCGGCCGGTGGGGTGAGCTGGACGTCGAGGACACGGCGGCTGCCATCCGTCACGCCCACCGCGAGGGCTGGGGTACCGCGGCGCACACCGTGCTGATGGGCGGCTCCGGCGGGGCCTTCACCGCGCTCGGCGTGCTCGGCCGGCATCCGGACCTCCTGGGCGCGGTGATCGCCACGTCGCCCGTCACCGACCTCGAGGGCATGAGCGAGAACAGCCACCGGTTCGAGCGCCACTACGGCCACTCGCTGGTGGGCCCGCTGCCTGCGGCACAGGCCCGCTACCGCGAACGTTCGCCCATCTGGCATGCGGACCGCTACACCAGCCGCCCCGTGCTGGTGCTGCACGGCGAGCTGGATCGGGTGGTGCCGGTGGAGCAGGGAAAGGTGTTCGCGGCACGCCTGCGGGCCGCCGGCGGCACCGTGGAAGTGTGGACCTATCCGGACGAGGGCCACGGCGTGCGGCGCCGCCAGCACCAGCTCGACGAGTATCGGCGGATGGAGGCGTTCCTGCAGCGCCACCTGCCGATAGGGTCGAGCGCGTGAGCGACTGGAATCCCAACGACCCGGACGCACCGAGGGTCATCTACGACCTGGGGATGTGGTCGTTCGACCAGCAGGCAGAGCTGGCGGCGGAGCTCGCCGAGGCCGAGGTGCCCCACGGGTGGGACGGCGCCGAGCTGTACGTGCCGGAAGACCACGAGGCCGCCGCGGACTCCATCATCACCCAGGTGGAGGCCCGCCTGGGCATCGTCTACGACCGCAGCGCGGAGCCGCCCACCGACAACCCCGCCGCCGAACGGGTGGAGCTCACCCCCGGCGAAGCCACCACGGAGTACGACCTGGAGGACTGGCCGGAGCGCGAACGCGATGCCGCCGAGCGTGCCCTCACCCGCCAGGGCATCCCGTTCCGCTGGGAAGGTTCGTCGCTCGTCGTCCACACGGAGGACGAGGACGTCGTGGACTCCCTGCTGGACATGGTGGAGAACGGCGAGGTCGGCCAGCTCGACGACCCCGACGACGGGGACGATGAGGACGACCGCCTGCCGTTCGAGATCCTCAGCGTGTTCTTCCTGGCCGGCGAGCGGTTGCGCCGCGACCCGCTGGATGCCGGCGGGCTGGAGCAGCTGCTGGAGGCCGTGGACGCCACCGAGGCCGAACGCCCGCCGTACGGGGTGGACCCCCGGCTGTGGACCCGTGTGTGCGAGCTGGCCGACGAGCTCACCGGTGCGCTGGTGGACGAGGACACCCCCGACGAAGACCTCGCGATGGAGGTCGCGGAGGAGCTGCACGACCTGCTCCGGCCCTACATCTGAGGCGCGCCGGATGCTCCTCGCCGAGCTGCAGATCTGGCACACCCGGCCGGCCACGCCCACCCGGCGGTTGGCGCTCGGCCATCTTGTGTTGCCCACGGAGCCGGCTCCCGGCCTGGGCGGGGTGCTGCTGGCCGCGGTCGTCGCGGCCTACATGCCCGGCGTGCCGGAGGACCTGCGGCCCGACGTCGGCCGGCTGGTGGACCAGATCGCCGCCGGGCAGCGAGTGGTGCAGCCACGCCTGCAGCACCGCTACCAGGTGGATCGCCACGGGCTGGCCGTCAGCGTCCACCAGTTGCTCGGCGACGAGGACCATGTGGAGTTCGACCTGCACTCGATGGGTCGCCCGCTGGTGCAGGTGCTGGGGGCCGTCTACGCACTGGAGCGGTTGAGCTACGAGGCCCGGCGAGCCGTGGCCCCGGTGCTCCACCGGGCCATGCGATGGGACCGGCCGGTCGGCCCGTCGTTCGTGGCGGACATCACCGGTGTCGCCCGTGCCGACCTGGTGGGCGTCACCGACCCGCGCCAGTGGGCGCGCCAGGTGCTGGGCTTTCCGGCGGGCAACGGCCCACTCAGCCGCAAGGACGTGCTGGCCCGCTACCGCCGCGCCCTGCGCGCCGCCCACCCGGACCACGGTGGCGACGAGGACGACGCCGCCCACCTCATCGACCGGCTCGGCGATGCCCGGCGCATCCTCCTGGAGGACACCCCGTGACCACCCCACTGCTGCTCTTCCCTGGTGCCGGTTCCTCCGCCGACCATTCCAGCCTGCTGGCCATCGAGGCGGCCGTCGCGCCCCGCACCGTGGTGCGCGCCGACTTTCCCTACCGGCGGGCGGGCCGTCGCGCCCCGGACCGGGCGCCGGTGCTGTTGCAGTGCGTCCGTGACGAGGCCGCACCCCTGCTGGCCGGCGGCGACGGGCTGGTGCTCGGTGGGCGGTCGATGGGCGGGCGGATGTGCTCCATGGCCGTGGGCGACGAGACCGACCCGCTGCCGGCCACCGCACTCGTGCTGATCTCCTACCCGCTGCACCCGCCGGGCAAGCCGGAGCGCCTGAGGGTGGAGCACCTGCCCCGGCTCTCCGTGCCGTGCCTGTTCGTCAGCGGCACGAAGGACACGTTCGGCACGCCGGACGAGTTGCAGGAGTGGACGGCCACCATCCCCGCCCCGGTGACGCATGTGTGGATCGACGGGAAGGGCCACGACCTGAAGGGCGCGGACGACCGGGTGGCGGCGGCGGTGGTGGAGTTCCTGGCCGGGCTCACTCCTCGGCGATCGCGGGGTCGCCGGGGTTGATCTCCTCCAGCGCCAGGTGGGCGGTCTCCGGGTAGCCGAGGACAGCGATCCCGGCGGCCACCAGCTGGCCGACCGCCATCACCGCCATCAGCGTGCCGAACGACGCACCGTGGTCTCGCCACGCGCCCACGGCCAGGATGCCGAGCGAGCCGGACAGCAGCGCGGCAGCGGTGATCAGGCCGTTGGCGCCGCCCCGGTTGCCCGTGGGGAACAGTTCGGCGCGGTAGACGGCGTAGGCCGGGTAGGCCAGCGACGCGGTGATGCTGCCGGCCAGCGCGCACCCCCACATCCACGGCCCGGACACCCTGAACGCGAGCACGAGGAACAGGGTGGACACCGGGGTGCAGACCATGATCAGGCGGCGCCGGCCGATCATGTCGGCCAGCCGCCCGCCGAGCACCAGCCCCAGCGAGGCAGGGGTGCCGGTGGCGAGGGTGAAGAGGGTGGTGGCGCTGCCGGAGTAGCCGCGGATGTCCTCCAGGTAGGCGTTCTGGAAGAACGACGCAGGCGCGACGAAGAGGTTGGCGGTGATCGCCACGCCGACGATCAGCGCCAGCCGGCGGCGGTCCATCGGCGGCTGGATGCGGTGGACGGTCTGGAACCGGCGGGTCTCGTCCAGGTGACGGCCGAGGTGCAGGCCGATGGGCAGCAGCAGCAGCGCCAGCGCGTAGGCCAGGCGCCAGCCGTCCGGCCCGATGTCGCGCAGCGGCAGAGCCGACACCGCCATGCCGGCCCCCATCCCGGCGGCGAGTGCCAGCACGCTGAGCGCATACGCCCTGCTGTTGCGCGGCATCTCCTCTGCCGCTGCCACCCCCGCCAGCAGGCCGAGCGCGATCCCCAATGGCCGGGCCACCGTCTGCGAGGCGGTGAGGAACCAGAACGAGGGGCTGAGCGCGCCGACGGCACAGCCCAGCGGGGTCAGCCAGGCCAGCAGGATGATCATCCGCCTGCGGCCCGTGCGGTCTGCCAGGAAGGCGAACGGCAGCGAGATCAGCACGCCGACACGGACGATGGCGCCGCCCTGGCCGAGGCCGCGGTCGCTGATGCCGAAGGCGGTGGCGGCGGCGTTGGCCGTCTGGGTGTAGAGCGTGTTGGCGAACGCGGCGCTGGCCGCCGCCAGTGCCAGCAGCGCGAGGGCGCGGACCTGGCGCTCGTTGAGCTGGTCGGGTGGGGCCCACCACGGCGACCGGCCGCCGGGGGCACGGCGGTGGCGCACCGCCCGGCGCACCGGGAGGGCGAACAGGGCCCCGAACACGGGGATGTCCAGCCGGTAGGTGACGGTCTCGGTGACCGTGCCGTCGGGCGCGGTGGTGACGGCGCGCCGGTAGCGGTGGAACGGGCCATGGGCCTGAGTGAACGTGCCGTCCCCGGCGGCCGCCTCGCGGAGCAGGTCGTCCCTCGGCGTGGCCGCAGTGGCGGCGCCGGGGGTGCCCGGGGCCCACGTCGAGGTGACGATGCAGTCTCGGCGGGGCACCCGGGCGAGGCTAGCGGCGGGTGACGTATGGCCGGTCCGCGAGCAGGGCCCGCCGGCGGCATACTGGTCGACCTATGCACGACGAGGACCGCATCATCGTCCGCCACGGTGGGCCGCTGCGCGGCGAGGTCGTCATCCCCGGCGCCAAGAACGCCGTGCTCAAGCTGATGGCCGCCACCCTGCTGGCCGACGGGGAGTACGTGCTGCGCAACGTCCCCGCCATCGCCGACGTCGGGATCATGAGCGACCTGCTCATGTCCATCGGTGTCACCAGCACCTGGGAGGGGCCGGGGCGGCTGAGGATGGTCAACGCCGGTCAGCTGCGCCCCGTCGCCCCGTACGAGCTGGTGGAGCGGATCAGGGCCAGCATCAACGTGCTCGGCCCGCTGCTGGGCCGTTGCGGCCATGTGGAGCTGTCGTTGCCGGGTGGCGACGACTTCGGCAGCCGCCCGATCGACATGCACCTGAAGGGCCTGGAGGCCATGGGTGCCACGTTCGAGCTGCGGCACGGGGTGGTGGAGGCCACTGCGGAGCGCCTGCACGGGGCGGAGATCACGCTGGAGTTCCCCAGCGTCGGGGCCACGGAGAACATCCTCACCGCCGCCGTGTTCGCCAAGGGCACGACGGTCATCGACAATGCGGCGCGAGAGCCGGAGATCGCCGACCTCTGCCAGTTCCTCGTGGGGATGGGCGCCCAGTTCGAAGGAATCGGCTCCAGCACCCTGGTGATCCACGGCGTGGAGCGCCACGAGCTGCACAGCACCGACCATGCCGTCGTCGCCGACCGGATCCAGGCCGCCACCTACCTCGCCGCGACGGCGGTCAGCGGCGGCGAGGTGGTGCTGCGCGGTGCCCGCGCCGACCACATGGAGATGCTGCTGCGCCGGTTCCGCGACATGGGCCTCACCATCACGTCGATCGGCGACGGCACGAACCCTGGCGACGGCCTGGCCGTGTGGGCCCAGGGGCGGTTGCACAGCATCGACGTCGCCACCTTGCCGTACCCCGGCATCGCCACCGATTACAAGCCGCTGGTGGTCACGATGCTCACCGTGGCGGACGGGGTGGGCATCGTCACCGAGAACCTCTACCCGGGCCGCTTCCGGTACGTGGAGGAGTTGCAGCGCCTCGGCGCGGACATCCGTGCCGACGGGCATCACGCCGTCGTGCGCGGTGTGCCGCGGCTGAGCGGTGCTCCCGTGCGGGCGCCGGACATCCGTGCGGGCGCCGCGCTCGTGGTGGCCGGGTTGGCCGCGGAGGGTGAGACCAGCGTGGCCGGGGTGCACCACGTGGACCGTGGCTACGACGACCTCGTCGGCCGCCTGGCCGCGCTGGGCGCGGACATCGAGCGTGCCTCGGCCGGCTGAGTCGGTTGAGCCGGCTGAGCCCTGCGGTCAGCGCACGTGCTGGCTGGTGTCGCCGCGCACCAGTTGATGGACGGAGCGCTCCAGCCACTGCCAGTCGCCGTCCACCTGCTGGAAGCGGTCCCGGTAGATGCCGCCGAAGATCGGCTGCAGCGGTAGCACGCCCGAGACTCTCTGGAAGACGGTGACGTAGGCGCTGGCCGTTGCGGTCTGGCCGTCGTCGGCCACGTCCACCACCAGGTTCGAGGTGCAGTGCTGGGTGGCGGGCACACCGTCGTGCAGGATGACGTGATCGGCGATCCACTGGCGGGTGGCGGCGGCGCCGGGCTCGGCGCGATGCCAGCGGCCGTGCTCGAACTGGGCGGCGAACTCGTCCATCCGGCCGCTGTCGAACAGTTCGCAGTAGCGGTGGATGCGGGCGGTGAGGGTGGCGACGTGGTCGGCTCGGGTGGCGCCGTCGATGGGCATGCGGCCGACGCTACTCGTCGCCGTCCGACCCGCCCTCGACCCGCCGCTTGGCCAGCCACATGAGGCCGCCGATCAGGAGGATCGGCCCGGCGACGAGCAGCATCTCGTCCCACCCGCCCTGGTGGGCCAGCAGCGCCGTGGCGACCGTGCCCACCATCACTGGACGACGATCACCACCAGCACGGCTTCGGTGACATGGCTCTCCACCTCGTAGGTGCCTGGCGTGTCGGCGGTGAAGTTGAACGTGGCCATCACGCCGGCCGCCACTTCCTGCTCCAGGTCGATGCCGTGGATGTGGAACTCGTCGGCGGCGTCGGGGTTGGTGATGTTGAGCGTGACGTCTTCGCCGGCCTGCACATACTCCACCCGGTCCTCGCCGCTGTCCACGCCCACCACCACGTCGATCTGCACCGGGCCGTCGGGTGCCGTGGGGGCCACGGTCTCGACGGGCGCCAGGGTGCTGGGCGGCATCGTCGTGGTGGCGGCGACGGTGGTGGCGGCCGCTGCGGTGGTGGCCGTGGTGTCGGCGGTGCCGGACGACGAGTCGTCGTCGCTGCATGCGGCGGCCGTGAGCGCCAGCGCGAGCGTGGCTGTGACGAAGACGGAGGTGCGGAAGCGGTGCATCAGGTGGCAATCCTATGGTTGGGGCTGGTTCAATGGTCGCCCGGCCCGACCCGAAAGTTCCGCCCATGCGAACCCAAGTCGAAGAGACCATCGAGGTCATCCGTCCCGCGTTGCACGCCGACGGCGGCGACATCGTGCTGCGCGACGTGGACGAGGAGAAGGGCATCGTCTACGTCTCCCTGGTCGGGGCGTGTGGCACCTGCCCCACCAGCACCGTCACCCTGAAGGCGGGGATCGAACGGATCATGAAGGATCGGATCGACGGCGTCACAGAGGTCGTCAATGTCTCGGAGAACGACGTCGAACTGTGAGTGTGCGCAACCTGACCGTGTCCCAACTGTTCGATGCGGCGCGAGGTGGCGACCGTGCCGCCCTTGCCCGGATGCTGTCGCTGGTGGAGCGCGGTGGTGGCGAGGCCCGCGAGATCGGCCGAGTGGTGTACCCGGCATCGGGTGCCGGTTACACGGTGGGCCTCACCGGTGCCCCGGGCGCCGGCAAGAGCACGCTCACGTCGGCCACCATCGGGCACATCCGCTCGCTGGGTGAGGAGGTCGCCGTGCTGGCGATCGACCCGTCGTCACCGTTCACCGGCGGTGCCATCCTCGGCGACCGGGTGCGCATGCAGGACCATGCCACCGACCCGGGCGTGTTCATCCGCTCGATGGCCACCCGCGGCCACCTCGGCGGCCTCTCGCTGGCGACGCCCGAGGCCGTCCGCCTGCTGGATGCCGTGGGCCGCCGCTGGATCCTCGTGGAGACGGTGGGTGTCGGTCAGGTGGAGGTGGAGATCGCCGGCAAGGCGGACACCACCGTGGTGGTCGTCAACCCCGGCTGGGGCGACAGCGTGCAGGCCAACAAGGCCGGCCTGATGGAGATCGCCGACGTGTTCGTCATCAACAAGGCGGATCGCAAGGGCGTGGAGGAAACCCGCCGCGACCTGGAGCAGATGCTGGAGCTCAGCGACCTGGCGCCGGATGCGTGGCGCCCGCCGATCGTGCCGGTCATCGCCATCGAGGGCAAGGGGGTGGACGAACTGTGGTCCACCGTCCAGCGCCATCGGGCGTTCATCGAGGCCAGCGGCGAGTTGCAGCGCCGCCGGGAGTTCCGCCTGCGGGAGGAGTTGCGCGAGATCGTCGCCCGCCGCCTGGAGTTGCGGGCCCGCGAGATCCTCAGCGGCGAGCGTTGGGCAGAGTTGCAGACCGAGGTCACCCGCCGCACGGTGGACCCCTGGTCCGCCGCCGACGAGATGCTGGACACCGTCGGCGCCTAGTCGGAGGGTTTCCGGTACGCCTCCGAGCACGAAACCCTCCGACTGGGTAAGGTCCGGGGCATGGGAGAGCTGGTGCTGGTGGACCGACGCGACGACGGGGTTGCGGTGGTGACGCTGAACAACCCGAAGGTCAACGCCCTGTCGCAGGAGGTGCTGGCCGAACTGGCGGAGGTCGCGGCGGACCTCACCGCGAACCCTCCGGGCGCGGTGGTCATCACCGGGGGCGAGCGGATCTTCGCCGCCGGGGCGGACATCAGCCAGTTCGGCGGGCCGGAGGAGGCTCGTGCCATCACGGCCGGCTTCCACCGGGCGCTCGACGCCGTGGCGGCCATCCCCCGTTTCGTCATCGCCGAGGTCAGTGGCTACGCGCTGGGTGGCGGGTGCGAGCTGGCACTCGCCTGCGACTACCGCATCGCCGGCGAGCGGGCCGTGTTCGGCCAGCCGGAGATCCTGCTGGGGATCATCCCCGGCGGCGGCGGCACCCAGCGCCTGGCCCGCACGGTGGGTGCCAGCCGGGCCAAGGAGATGATGATCACCGGGCGGCAGGTGAAGGCCGACGAGGCGCTGCGCATCGGTCTGGCGGACGAGGTGGTGCCCAACGACGACCTGCACACGCGGGCGATGGCGCTGGCCGCCGAGGTGGCCAAGGGGGCGCTCCAGGCCCAGGCGCTGACCAAGCGTGCCGTCGACGAGGGGCTGGACGGCGACGTGGCCGGCGGGCTGGCCATCGAGAAGGCCCTCTTCGAGCAGGTCTTCCACACGGAGGACAGCCGCATCGGCGTGCAGAGCTTCCTGGCCAACGGCCCGGGCAAGGCCGAGTTCACCGGCCGCTGAACCCGCAGCGCCGCCCGTGCTGCGCCGGGCTCAGTGAGCCCAGGCGATGATGCCCAGTTCCACCGGGCTGATGAGGTGGGGGTGCGACGGCATGGCCCGCACGGTGACGCCGTACGGGCCGGCTTCACCCACCTGGTAGTCCGCCTCGAACACGCCGGGCGCGGTGCACACCAGCGGCACCTCCTGGGGCGAGCCGACGAACTCGCCCTCGCTGTCGATCGGCCCGTGCAGCGCCTGCACGGCGACGGCGCCACCGTCCAGGCCGTCGAGGTCCACGTGCGCGCGCACATGGCGGCGGTCGCCCTCGTGTGCTGCCTGCTGATCCACCTCCACGTCCAGCACCTGCACGGCCGGCCAGGAGGTGCGCACCCAGGTCTTCCAGGCGGCCAGGTCCTTCGCTGCTGCGCCGCTGTCGGCAAGGGCTGTCCGGGAGCTTGCGGCGGCGGGCTCGTACAGCGCGGTGGTGTAGTCGCGCACCATGCGGGCGGCGGTGACGAACGGCCCGAGCGACCGCCAGTTGGCCTTCATCTTCTCGGCCCAGCCCACCGGCACCCCGCGGCTGTCGCGGTCGTAGAACAGTGGGACGATCTCGCGCTCCAGCAGGCCGAACAGGCTGGTGGCTTCACGCTGGTCGCGGCGGCCGAGGTCCGGGTCGTCGTCGGCGGAGTTGATGGCCCAGCCGTTGTCGCCGTCGAAGCATTCGTCCCACCAGCCGTCGAGGATGCTGCAGTTCAGCGCCCCGTTGAGCGCCGCCTTCATCCCGCTGGTGCCGCAAGCCTCCAGTGGGCGGCGGGGGTTGTTCAGCCACACGTCGCAGCCGCGGTACATCATCCGGGCGATGGCCATGTCGTAGTCCGGTACGAACACGAAGTGGTGGCCGACGTCCAGTTGGCGAGCGAACATCTCGATGCCGCGGATCATGTCTTTGCCGGGCTGGTCCTGGGGGTGGGCCTTGCCGGCGAACACGAACTGCACCGGCCGGTCGGCGGACAGCAGCAGCTTGCGCAGGCGGTCCGCCTGGTCCAGCAGGAGGGTGGCCCGCTTGTAGGTGGCGAACCTGCGGGCGAAGCCAATGGTGAGCACCTTGGGGTCCAGCACCAGTTCGCCCATGCGGGCACGCACGAAGGCCACCAGTTCGGCGCGCCCCCGGTTGCGGGCCGCCCAGATCTCGGCCGGGTCCAGTTGGTCCACGCCGCGCCACGACGCCTCGTCGGCGCCGTCCCACACCGTACCGACGCTCTTGGCCAGCAGTGGGGCGATGTGGTCGCCGACCCAGGTGTGGGCGTGCACGCCGTTGGTGATCGCGCCGATGGGCACCTCGCGCTCGGGCACGTCGGGCCACAGCCCGGCGAACATCTTCCGGCTGACCTCGCCGTGCAGTTGGGCGACGCCATTGCTGCGGGCGCTCAGCCGCAGGCCCATCACGGCCATGTTGAAGAGCCCGTCCGGCTCGTCGTCGCGGTCGCCGAGGTCCATCAGGTCGTCCATCGTGATGCCACATGAGGCCGCGAAGGTCGCGAAGTACTTCTCCATCAGTTCGCGGGAGAAGCGGTCGATCCCGGCCGGCACCGGGGTGTGGGTGGTGAACACGCCACCCGCCCGCACGGCCTCCACCGCCTCGGCGAAGGTGTAGCCCTCGCCGACCAGCCCGTGGATGCGCTCGAAGGCCAGGAACCCGGCGTGGCCCTCGTTGGTGTGGAACACCTGGGGCTCCAGGCCCAGCGCCCGCAGGGCCTTCACCCCGCCCATGCCCAGTACGATCTCCTGGCGCAAGCGGTGCTCGCGGTCGCCCCCGTACAGCCGGTCGGTGACCGCGCAGGCGTCGGCGCTGTTGCCGTCCACCGACGTGTCCAACAGGTACAGGTGGGTGCGGCCGACCTGCAGTTCCCACACGTCCACCTTGGTGGGGTCGCCGGCGAGGTCCACCGTGATCTGCACGTCGGTGTGGCGGGCGGCCAGGTGCGAGGGCTCCAGACGTGGGTAGCGCTCCTCCTGGTAGCCGTCGGCGTTCAGCCGCTGGCGGAAGTACCCCTCGGCGTACAGCAGGCCGACGCCCACCAGCGGCACCCCGAGGTCGCTGACGGCCTTCAGGTGGTCGCCGGCCAGCACGCCGAGGCCGCCGGAGTACTGCGGCACGGTCTCGCTGATGCCGAATTCGGGGGAGAAGTAGGCGGTGAGACCGAGGGGTGAGCCGGCTCGCTCCTGGAACCACCGGGGGGCATCCATGGCGTCGCGGAGGCGGGCTGCGGCGGCGGCGGTGGCGGTGATGACCTCCGGGTCGGCGGCGAGCTCTGCCCAGCGAGGAGCGGTGATGGCGGCCAGGAGGTGCAGCGGGTCTTCCTGGGTCTCCTTCCACAGCACCGGGTCCAGCCGGTGGAAGAGCGCCTTGGTCTCGCGGTCCCAGGTCCAGTGCAGGTTCGAGGCCAGCTCTGTAAGCGCTTGCAGAGAGGCCGGAACGGCGGGAACGACGTTGAACTGGCGGACGGCTCGCATCGGATGCACCCTAGCGCGGCACCCCCTGCGGCCACATCGGGGCGAGTGTCACGTCACGGTGACGATGGCGTGCGCGCCCGCGGTGTGGCCCGCCACTAGCGTCTCGCCCGTGCATGCGATGGAGGGCCTCCGGCCGCGCCTTGCCCGGATGACCCGGCACTGGGTGGCCGTTCCGCTGTCGATCAGCGTCGCCAGCCGGCTGATGGCCCTGCTCCTGGCCTGGATGGCGGTGAAGCCGGGTGGCACGTTCGGCTACATGCTGCGCGCCTGGGACGGGGGCTGGTACACCGAGATCGGCACGCACGGGTACGGCCCACTGCCGGTGGTGGGCAACACGTTCCACCCCCTGCAGCACCTGGTGTTCCTGCCCGTCACCCCGTACTCCGCCCGCATCCTCAGCGAGTTGACCCCGCTGGGGATCGTGGAGGCCGGTGCCGTCATCTCGATCGTCACCTCCTGCATCGCTGCGGTGCTGCTCTGGCGGGTGGTCGAACGTCGCTTCGGTCACGACGCGGCAACGATGGCGGTGACGTTGTTGATGTTCTCGCCCCACGCGTTCGTGCTGTCCATCTTCTACAGCGACGGGATCGCCCTGTGCGGCGTGGCCTGCGTGTTCTGGGGGCTGGACCGGCGCTGGTGGTGGCTGGTGGCGCTGGCTGCGTTCGTCAGCGGGCTCACCCGCCCCACCGGGTTCCTCCTCGCGCTGCCCATCCTGATCGTCGCCGTCCGCGCCTGGCGGGCCCGCGAGCCTCACGCCTGGCGTGGCCTGCTGGCGGTGGCTGCAGCGCCCGCGGCGGCCGCCACCTGGTGGTTGTACGTGGCCCACCGCACCGGCTCGTTCACCGGGTACCTGGACATGCAGAAGGCCGGGTGGAACGGTGGAGTGGACTTCGGGGCCACCACCATGAAGTCCATCTGGCGAGCCATCACGTGGTCCTCCACGGACCGGATGGAAGCTGCGTCGGCGGTGGTGCTGGTGGTGGTGGGTGTCCTCGGGCTGGTGTTCGCCCGTCGCGCCCGCGTGCCGGCGGAGTGGTGGTGGTACTCGCTGGCGATCGTGGTGATGATCGCCGTGAACGAGCGCCAGTCGTCCGGCCCCCGCTACCTGATGGCCGCGTTCGCTGTGTACGTCGGCTGGGCCCGGGTGATCCCCAAGGTGCTGCGCCCGGCCGCCGTCGGGCTTGCCGGCGCGGCGATGGCCGGGTTGGCGTTCCTCACCTGGACCACCGGCAAGTACGCGCCCTGATCCCGGCTCACCCCAGGGCGCCGCGGTACACGGCCACGGTGGCGTCGGCGATGGCGGTCCACGTGTAGGTGCGACGCAGCAGGTCGGCTGCGTCGGCCCTCAGCCGCGCCGCCAGCACAGGGTCGCCGACCACCGTCTGCACGGCGTCGGCCAGCGCATACGGGTTGCCCGGCTCGAACAGCAGGCCGGCGTCGGTGCCCTCGACGATCTCGGCCAGGCCGCCGGTGCGGGCGACGATGGTGGGCGCCCCGGCGGCCATGCCCTCCAGCGCGACGATCCCGAACGGCTCGTACAGCGACGGGATGACGACGCAGGTGGCGGCGTTGACGAGGCGGTGCAACTCGTCGTCGGGCACGAAGCCAGCCAGTTGGACGAGGTCGCCGACACCTTCGATGTCGATCTGGGTCTGCAGTTCGGGCAGGTAGGTGCCCCGCCCGGCGATGACGCAGCGGATGCCCGGCACCCTGCTGCGGAGTTCGCCGATGGCCCTGGCGAGCACCTGGAAGCCCTTCTCGTACTGGATGCGCCCCCAGGCCACCACCAGCGGCCCGGCGTCCGGGTCGCTGCCGGCGGACGGGGCGGGTGCTCGGCCGGCCCAGCGCGACACGTCCACACCGTTGGGCACCAGGTGCACCTTCTCGGCCGGCAGTTCGAAGCCCGACACCACCTCGCGGACCATGAACTTCGAGCAGGCGATGACCTCGCGGGCCTGGTAGGTGAGCCACCACTCCACGGAGTTGATGGCGGCCGGCAGCCCGGGCGGCAGGTGGCCGCCGTGACGGCCGCGTTCGGTGGCGTGCACGGTGGCCACCAGCGGCACGCCGTAGAGCGCCTTGAGGGTGTCGCCGGCCCAGGCGGTGAGCCAGTCGTGGGCGTGCACCACGTCGGGTCGCCAGTCGCCGAGCTGGGCGGTGAGCTGCACGAGCTGGTGGTTGGCGCTGGCCATGCGGGCCACGAGGTCCTCGTCGGGCAGCCACGGCAGGGCGATGTCGGCCCGGAGCACCCGCACGCCCTGCACCACCTCGTCGTCCTCGGCGCCGGGGTGGCGCAGGCTGAGCACCACCACCTCGTGCCCGGCGCCTGCCATGGCCGTGGCCAGGCCTTCCACGTGGGCAGCGATGCCGCCCACGACGAGGGGCGGGTACTCCCACGACACCATCAGCACGCGCACGACCCGAAGGTAGCAGTCCGCCGCAGGGGGCCTTCCGGTGGGCCGGTGGCCTACGCTCGGGTTGTGCTCCTGAGCGACCTCGACCTGCACCTGTTCAACGAGGGCACCCACCGCCGCCTGTGGGACCTGCTCGGTGCCCACCCCACCACTGCGGGTGTGCGGTTCTCGGTGTGGGCGCCCAACGCCGTGGCCGTGTACGCCCTTGGCGACTGGAACGGCTGGGGCGACGGCACCCCGCTACTGCCCCAGAGCAGCTCCGGCATCTGGGCCGGGGTGGTGCCCGAGGCCGAGCCGGGGCATCGCTACAAGTTCGCCGTCGTCACCCGTGGTGGCGTCACCAGGGTGAAGGCCGACCCGATGGCCCGGCGCACCGAGTGCCCTCCGGCCAGTGCCAGCGTGGTGCCGTGGGTGAGCGGCTACCAGTGGGGCGACGGTGAGTGGATGGCCGGCCGCAGCCGGGAGCCGGGCGTGCCGTTGCGGATCTACGAGGTGCACCTGGGGTCGTGGCGGCACGGTGTGGACGGCTACCGCGAGATGGGGCACCAGCTGGCCGACCATGTGGCGGCGCTCGGCTTCACCCATGTGGAACTGCTGCCGGTGGCGGAGCACCCGTTCGGCCCCAGCTGGGGCTACCAGGTCACCGGCTACTACGCGCCGACGGCCCGCTTCGGAGAGCCCGACGACTTCAAGGCGCTGGTGGACACCCTGCACCAGCGGGGCATCGGCGTGCTGATGGACTGGGTGCCCGCCCACTTCCCGAAGGACGACTGGAGCCTGGCCCGCTTCGACGGCACGGCCCTCTACGAGCACGCCGACCCCCGCCAGGGCGAGCACCCGGACTGGGGCACGTACGTCTTCAACTACGGCCGCAACGAGGTGCGCAACTTCCTGGTTGCCAACGCGCTCTACTGGCTGAACGAGTTCCACGTCGACGGCCTGCGGGTGGATGCCGTGGCCAGCATGCTGTACCTGGACTACTCCCGCCCCGCCGGTGGGTGGGTACCGAACCGGCACGGTGGCCGGGAGAACCTGGAGGCGATCGACTTCCTGCGCGAGCTGAACTCGGTGGTCAGCGCCGAAGTGCCGACGGCGATGATGATCGCCGAGGAGAGCACTGCGTGGCCGAAGGTCACCCACCCCGTCGAGTACGGCGGCCTCGGGTTCAGCCACAAGTGGAACATGGGCTGGATGCACGACACGCTGGGCTACTTCTCCCACGACCCCGTGCACCGCCGCTGGCACCACCGCGACCTGTCGTTCGGCCTGCTGTACGCGTTCAGCGAGCGGTTCGTGCTGCCGCTGAGCCACGACGAGGTGGTGCACGGCAAGGGCAGCCTGCTGGGCAAGATGCCCGGCGACGACTGGCAGCGCTTCGCCAACCTGCGCGCCCTGTACGCCTGGATGTGGGCGATGCCCGGCGCCCCGCTGCTGTTCATGGGCGCGGAGTTGGCCCCGTTCACCGAGTGGAACGAGGCCGGCGGCCTGCCGTGGCACCTGCTAGACCACGCCCCGCACCGGGGTGTGCGCGACCTGCTGGCCGACCTGAACCGGGTGGCGGGGGAGTGGCCGGTCCTGCACGAGCGCGACCACGAGCCCACCGGCTTCCAGTGGCTGGAGGCCGACGACGTGGACCAGTCCGTCTTCGGGTTCCTGCGCTGGGGGTACGGCGGCGGCACCGTGCTGGCGTGCGTGGCCAACTTCACGCCGGTGCCCCGCCCCGGCTACCGGGTGGGCCTGCCCTGGGAGGGCCAGTGGCAGTTGGTGATGGACACCGACGCGCCGGTCTACGGCGGTAGCGGCTACGGGCCGTCCGAGGCATCGGGTGTGCACGCGTCGACGGAGGTTGCGTGGCAGGGGCAGCCGGCGTCGGCCGTGGTGGATCTGCCGCCGCTGGCCGTTCGCTGGTTGGTCGCCCGCCGCCCGTGAAGCACCTGCTGCGCGACGAGCGCATGCGCCAGGTCATCGGCGCATGCGTCACCCTCGGTGCCGCCGTGGGTGTGTTCGCCATCTCGTTCGGTGTGGCGTCGGTGTCCGCGGGCGCGTCCGTCGCCCAGACGTGCGTCATGTCGCTGCTGGTGTTCACCGGGGCGTCGCAGTTCTCCGCGGTCAGCGTCCTCGGCTCGGGCGGGTCGGCGGCGTCGGCGTTCGGTGGGGCGGCGCTGCTGGCCGCCCGCAACTCGGTCTACGGCCTGGCGATGGCACCGCACATGAAGGGCCGCCTGCCGGTGCGCCTGCTGGCCGCCCAGTGGACCATCGACGAGTCGACGGCGATGGCCTCGGCCCAGACCGACGACGCCCACCGCCGGGCGGCGTTCTGGGTGACGGGTGGGAGCATCTACTTGTTCTGGAACACCGGCACGCTGATCGGGGCGTTGCTCGGCTCGGCGGTGGACCCGCAGGTCTGGGGTCTGGACGCTGCGTTCCCCGCGGCGTTCGTGGCGCTGCTCTGGCCGTTGCTGCGCCAGCCACGCCCCCGTCTGGCGGCGGCGATCGGCGCCGGCCTGTGCCTGGCGCTCATCCCGTTCACGCCCGTCGGCGTGCCGATCCTGTGTGCGGCGCTGGCGATCGCGGTGGGCATCCCCGCTCCGCCGCCCGCGGTCACCGTGGCGACGGTGGAGGTGGCGGAGTGAGTTGGGCGTTCGTGTTCGCCCTGGCGGCGACGGCGTATGCGTTCAAGGTGCTCGGCCTGATCGTGGTGGGGGACCGCCGCCTGCCGCCGGTGCTGGACCGCTGCCTGGGGCTGATCCCGGCCGCGATGGTGGCGGCGATCGTGATGAAGGACACGTTCAGCTTGGGCCAGTCGCTCGTGCTCGACGCCCGCGCCGCCGGTGTGGGTGCCGCGGCGATCGCCGCATGGCGCAAGGCCCCGCTGATCTTGGTGATCGTCATCGGCGCCGCCGTCACCGCCGCCGTCCGTGCGTTGGCGTGAGGGCTGGGCGGCGTCGCGTACGCGGCGGTGACCGCGGACCCATTCATCCTCAAGTCCCCGCACCGGCCCAGGCCTGATGCACGAGACCGGCCAGTTCACCGGCGGTTCCTCCCTGGGTCTCGCTCGGTCTAGCATAGTCGAGAAGCTGGGTCGCGTTCGGACGGCGGCACTGCCAGCGTTGGGTCGAAGTTGATTCACAGACGGATCCATGGATGCACTCTCCTGCCACGATGACCTCCGTAGCAGGTGTTCTGAGAGTGAGCTCCTTCAAGGTCAGAAAGGATGATCCACGTTCGTCGGTCAGTTCAAGCACAACATACGGCAATGAGTCAACCATACGAGTGGGAACGTGGACATATGTATCCTGTCTCGGACCAACCGTCACTGAACCGGCCAGTTCCTCGCCCTGTGGACCGCGAATACTGGCCCCAATCAGGGTGGAACAATTGTTGAGGATTCTCGCGGATACTGTCGGTTCGTCTGAAGAAGGAAAGCTCAAGCATGAGGTCGCCAGCAGGAAAGGGAATGCCAGCGCGACGAGGCGACGCCTATGTGCAGGCGCCACGGTTGGTTCCAGACCTGAGATTTGCATCGCACTCGAATGAGCGGGGGTCTGCAATGTATCCGAAAAGATACGCGGTGGAGTTGGCCTCCTCCCACTGCGAGACGTGAGCCATTTCGTGACGCAGCAGACCAGAGTCCTTGATGGGTAGGGAATAGGTCTCCACGTAGTTTGCCCGACACGGTGAGGGGGCACCCGCCCCGCCACAGGTCGGCTCCAGGGTCACCAAGTAGTCCTCGCCACTCGGATTGCCTGGAGCGACGTTATAGAGAATGAAGTGCCCAATTGTAATGGCAGTGTTCGAGTTCATCGATGGAATTCGATCAACCGCTACGCAGTATATGGCTACGCCCTGCGCTGAAGTTCCGCATTGTGAAGCAGACTTCGCCCCGGCCCATTCGAGAACCTCGTCGTACACGAACTGGTCAACGACGTCGAGGTCTCCCTCAGGAATCGAAATTGCATCCAATATATAGCTGATACACGCGTCGCCTTCCTGGTTGTCGACACACTTCAAGGCCGTCACAAACTTCTCCCAACTTGAGAAGCCGAGAAGGTTCGCGACATCATTGGCACTCTTCGAAGTCTTCGAGTGACACCGTGTGGAGTCCACGAAGACAGGGAGACGTTCTCGACATTCATGGTCAACTTGAGCGATCTTCGAGTTGATATCATCCTCAGTTAGGCCAGCAGGATCGGTGCCACCTATCGAAGTGCTCGGCATCGGCAACTCTCGCTCTGATCCGGTACACCCAGTCCGCGGGCAAGGCTCGAGCCCCGACGGATCACTCAGCGTAACCGGTGAACCGCTGCCGTACAGGTACGGTTGCCCGGTCTTGCCGACGAGTGGGTCGACGGTGATGAAGGCCGCCAGCATCGGGTCGTGGTAGCGGTTGTTGAGGTAGGTGAGTCCGGTGGTGTCTTCGGGTTGTCCGAGGAAGCCGTGGTCGGTGGCCCAGGTGGGGGTGGTGTTGCGGTCGTCGCCGTAGGGGGTGTATCGCTTCCGCCCTGGGATGGGTGGGTTGGCTGTGGTGGCGGCGGGGGTTTGGCAGATGGTGCTGTTTTGCATGTTGCCGCAGTTCCAGGCGATGGTGGCGGTGCCGCCGTTGAGGGTGGTGCGGGTGGCGACTTGGGTGCCGGCGATGGAGATGTAGCGGGTGACGGTGGTGTTGGTGCCGTCGTAGCCGATTTCCATGTCACCAAGGTAGAGGGTGACGGTGCTGCCGTGTTGGCGGATGAGCCGCTGGTTGCTGGTCGTATACAGGTAGGTGTCGTCCACGCTGCTGGTGTCGTAGCCGGTCAGGCGTTGTTGGGGATCGTAGGTGAGGGTGTCACCGTTACGGCTCACCATCGCCCCGACCGTGTTGTAGCTGTAGCTGCCCGAGGTTTGGCCGGTGAGCGACAGGACAGCGTGTTTGGTGCTGCTGTAGCCCCAGGTGGTGGTGGCGTTGCCGTTGGCTTTGTCGGCGCTGCCGGTGATGCGGTTGATGTCGTCGAAGGACCAGGTGCGGTCGTAGGGGCTGGTGGCGCCGCGGGCGGTGATGTTCGTGCCCGTGCTGGTGGCACAGCCGACGGTCTCGTTGCCATCGGTGGTGCCGGGCGCGGTGTGGGCGCGGACGAGCCGGTTCCACACGTCGTAGACGAAGCATTCCTTGATGTTCGAGCCGGCTCCGCCGGGTTCGAGCCCGCGGTCCTCGATGACGGTGACGTTGCCGACCGCATCGCGGGTGTAACGGTCGTATTGGAACCAGGTGTTCCCGGTGAGGTCGGACGGGGTGGTGTCCCAGCCGGCTTGGATGGTGTCCAACATCCCGGTTTCGAGGTCGTAGCCGTAGTGGCGCACGAGCGCAGCGCGGGTGGTGTAGGTGGTGGTGCGGGCCAGGGTGCGTTGGGTGGTGCGACCCAACTCGTCGTAGGCGGTGGCGGTGACGTACCAGTCGTCGGTGTCGCTGCCCCACATCATGTCCGCCTGCCCGTAGCCGTCATAGTGGGTGCCGGTCGCGTAGGTGTTGGTGCCGGGGGCGGTGTTGACGGAATCGACGAGCACGTGGCCGGCTTCGTCGTAGGCGTAGGCACGGTTCCAGGTGCCTTCCATCGAGTCCGGCAACGGTGAGAAGTCGGGGATGATCGTGTAGATGGCGGACACCTGGTAGCGGTTCGTGTACTCGTACACCCCCGACTTGTACTCCTTGCCCAACTGCCATGACACCTCTTCGGCCAACATGCCCTTGCCGTTCGTCGCGGTGTCATAGGTCCATGCAGCGAGGCGGGCCGTATCGGGGGCGGCACCCCAGTTGCCCGCGGTGCCGGACCAGCGGAAGGTGGGCCGGCCGAGGGCGTCGTAGGTGGTGTTGATCGTGTTGCCGACCGTGCTGATGGTTTCGCCGGTGCCGAACACGACCGCGTCCTGGGTTTGGGTGATGTTGCCGTTGCGGTCGTAGGTGAAGGCCGAGTTGCCGGCGTTGGGGTCGGTGGAGGTGACGGTGCGGCCCAACAGGTCGGTGAGCACGACGGTCTGGTTGTTGGCGTCGTCAGTGACGGTGGTGGTCAACCAGCCGGAGCGGGTGATCGTGTTGCCGGTGTTGTTGGCGGTCTCGTTGTAGCTGTAGCTGTAGGTGGTGATCGCTCCGGGGTTGGTGAGCCCGGCGGCGGTGGGGGCGGTGGTCCCGGTGTAGGTCTTGATCTCGGTGGTGCGGCCACGGCCGTCGATGGTGGTGGCCTGCCACGACCCGACCTGTGGTTTGGTGATCGTGGTCGTGCCGAGGTATTCGGTCTGGGTGGTGACCAGTGCGGTCCCGTCCCAGGCGACCGTGGCTGCGGTCACCCGGTTGGCGGTATCGAACGTTTGGGTGGTGGTCCGCAACTGCGGACTCGAGGGCACGGTGGGCCAGGTGGCGAACCCGTTCGACCCGGTCACCGTCGTGGCCCGGTCACCCGGTGTCGACCAGCCGCCCGTGGTGTTGTCGACGATCGCGAACGCGTCGATGCTGGTGACAGGGTTGCCGCGGTCGTCGGTCAACCCGGCAGTGACGATGATCTTGTCCTGTGTCGGTGAATGCGTCTGTGTTTCGCGGGTGCGGCCGTTGCCGTCGATGTAGGCGGCAGCCTCCAACCGGATATCGGTGGCGGCGGTGGTCCCCGACTGCAGGGTGGAGGTCCACACGATCGCCGGGACCTTCGCCGTCCGTGACCCGTCCGTGTACCAGCCGACGTCGTAGCTGAACTTGACGGTCGGCACCTCACCCGTGGTCCCGGTGAACCCCGGATAGGTGGCACACGGGTCACTCGACCGGCTGCCCGAGTTCAAGGGCGCGTAGACGGCGATCAGCCGGGACAGGGAGTCGTAACAGTAGAAGGTGGTCAGATTGTTCTGATCCGTCGTGGTCGCCGGGAGTCCGTCGGCCGGACGCAACACGCTCGTGGTGGTCATCGACCCGACCGGATAGGTCGCCTGGTTCGGATACCCGTAGGTGGTGTTGAACGAGAACGTCGTCGTGTGCGCCTCGGCGTCCGTCATCGACGTGATCCGCCCCGCACCATCGAAGGTCTGCTGGGTGTACACCCAACGGTCGAGGTCGTCGGTGGCACCGTTCCAGTTCTTGATCCTGGTCATGCTCGCGGTCGCGACCGGCTTGAACCCGGCCCCCAACGACTGCGAGATCGCATTGTTCGCCACCGATCCCGACGCATAGGCGTTGTTGTTGTAGAACGTCTTGGCCACCGCGGTCGGCTGCGACCCGCACGACCCGGCAGCCGGGTTCGCCCCGTTCAACGGATGCGACGGCTGGGTCCCCAACGCCGCATAGCCGGCCGTCTGGGCGACCAGGTTCATCCACCCCGGACTCGTGCTGGTGGGGGCTGTGCTGGCCGAGATGTACCAGGTCTTGGCACACGACTCGTCCCCCGAGGTGTCCAGGAAACCGGTGCTGTTCACCGTCACCGTCCGACCGAGCGAGTCGACGGAGGTGTCGACACGGCTGTCCCGCCACGTCGGCGACAGGACCGTGCCGTCCCGGAGCCGCTGATAGGTGAGCGTGATCCGCCACTTACGCGACGACTTCGCCGCCATCCCCGTCTTCACCACCACCCCCGACTGGGTCTGCGTCCAGGTCGACTGGTAACGCGACGCCGACAGATACGAGCTGCCGGTGCCGTCCATCTGGAACGACTCGAACACCTGCCCCTGCAACCAGTCCTCGTCATAGATGGTGCCCGTGAACCCCTCACTGCTCGTCGTCCACGTCTTCGACAACGTCACCGTCTTGGTCCCCGACGCGGCCTTGTCACCATGCATGCCCTGATAGAACACCTGCTTCGTCACCGTCTTCGTGCCGCTGGTGCCGACAGTCGTGACCACCTGCCGATACCCACGCCACTGCCCCCACGACACGTCATCCACACCAGGAGTGTCGACCCACCAATCGGTCCCGTCGTGATGCCACGCCGCGTCGCTGTACGTGTAGTCGTAGGTGACAATCGGTGACACCCCATTCCCCGACGCGCCGTACGGGTTCGTCACCAGATCCCGCACCTCGACCTTGTCGACCACCCACCGCCGGTACACACCCCACCCGGCGCCACCACCGCTGAACGACGCATACATCGGGAAGCAGTTGGTCGTGTTCGTCGACCAGTTCGGGTTCGACAGAGAACACGTCGGCGACTCGTAGGACACCTTGATCTCTTGGCCGAGGGCGTCGGTGATCCGGGCGATCCGGTACTGGTTCATGTACGGCACCCCACCGGCGGGGTAGCCGTCGCGACGGTTCTCCAACGGCGTTCCTTCGAACCCGGTTCCCAGATCCAACACCGACGGCGTCGACGGGATGTTCGAGGTCGGGGTGACCCGATAGATCGCCTGCAGCCACAACTTCTCGTTCCCACCGTCACCCGGGTCGGGGAACTCGTGATACAGCCGCCACTGGTTCACATCGGTCCACGTCGTCCCGTTGGCGGAGGTTTGGGTGGTGATCACCGCCAACCGTTTCGTCTGGAAGAACGACACATCCTTGAAACAGTTCCCCGACGGGCAGTACAGGTCCGTCGGGACGTCGGGATACGAGGTGCCGTTCGCGTTCGAGATCGTCGGACAGTTGGTGTCTTGCGCCGTGTACTTCTCACCCACGCAGCGCTTGACGTAGGTGAACACGACCCGGTCTCGCCAGGTGGTGATCGACGCGTTCGGCATCTTGCCGTAATCGATCTCCGACAACACAGCGTTCACGTCATACGTCTTCGCCGAATAGCCGGAACCCATGGTGCGGGCACGGTTCTGCTCCACCGTGTACTTGTAGACCATCACGTTCCCGAACGGGTCCTCCACCTTGTCCAACAGCCAACGGTACGGCATGTCATCACACAGACGGTTCGCCCGCCCATAGCACGGGAACCCGTAGGTGAGACCACGCAACGGGCGGACCAACCGCGAGTTCTGGCCGTCGTCCTCGCGGCCGAACGTGTACACCATCCCCTCCGGAGTCGTCACCGTCCAATACTCATTCACCCACCAGTCGCTGCCGGTGGTGATGCGTTGGACGAGCCAGTCGGGGTCGTCCTTCAGTCGCCACTGGGTGAAACTGTTCTGCCCGTCACCGACCGACCCGTTGATCGGCACCAACTCCGACGCACGCCCGTTCAACGAGATCGTCGCGTTCTGCACATACCAACACGAATCCGTCGTCCCCCCACCAACCCGGGAATCGGTGCACGGAAGGTAGCGGCGCTCAATAGACCTGCGCGAGGTTTCGCTGCGTGAGCTGTGGGGTCCGCGGGCGTGAGCTCCTGGGTGGGCAGCATCGTGGGTCTATGACCTCCCATGACCTGCCCACGCCAGAAGCTCTGACCCGTACTGTGCCTCATCTGTCGCCTGCCGCGCTGGCATACCTGATCGAGCAGATCACTCCGCTGCTGCCACCGCCGGCGCGTCGCGGGCCCAAGGGCATGCCGATCATCGATCGCGTGCAACTCGCGCTGTCGCATCTGCGTGAAGGAGTCTCGCTGCGAGGCCTGGCCCGAGTGCGCGCGATCCCGGCGACGACCCTGCGCGACAACGTCAACCCCGTCCTCGCCGCGTTCGAACAACTGCTCCCGGTGCTCCCCGACGGCACCCGCATCGACGACTTCGACGACATCGCCCGCTGGTGCGCCGAACACGGCGCAACGATCATCGTTGACGGCACCGAGTTCAGCGTCGCCAGACCCGCTGACCAGGAAGAACAACGCCGGTTCTACTCGGGGAAACGCAAGTCCCACACGACCAAGACGATCGCCATCACCGACACCGAGTCGAACCTGCTGTGGGCGACACCGCTCGTTGCTGGCACCACCCACGACCTCACCGCCCTGCGCGACGCCAACCTCGCCGTTCACCTCGACAACACCGGCCTCGACGTCCTCGCTGACTCCGGGTTCCAAGGACTCCAGCGCGAAGTCACCTGGCTCGAGCTCCCGACCCGACGACACCAGGACCGGCCGCTGACCATCGTTGACCGGTTCTTCAACACCGTGCTCGCACGAGCCCGCGTCCGAGTCGAACACGGCATCGGACGACTCAAGCAATGGCGCTGCCTCACCGCCCACAAGCAGAACCGCCACCAGATCGAACGATGGCTACCAACATGCTGGGCCCTCACCTCCTACCAACAGGCATGGCCCCGCTGAACAAACCCCGCGCAGGTCTAATGAACCCCTGCCCCGCCGACAGGGACCAACCGAGGCCGACTTCGCCGGCCTGCGAGTTCACACTCGACGTGATCCCATCCACCCCCGACGAGTCATACGACAACGCCACCGACGGACCCAACCCGTTGAACGCCGGCGGCGCGGCGATCGGATACGAATACGAGAACGAACCATTGTTCCCACCCACCTGCCAGGAACCCGAGTTCGACAACGACGTCGCCTGGAACGACCCCGCCGCCGACGCCAACCCCAACGTCGACCCGTCCCCCGTGAACAGACCGGCGCGCGACGCGCCCGCAGGCGCCTCAGCCGGCTGGCCGCCCAGATGGACCGTCGCGGTCAGCGTGCCGGCCTCGAAATCATTCGCCACACCGGTGAGCGGGATCGGGTTGCCGCACTCCTTCGCCACCACCCGGGCGACCTGCGGGTCGCACTGCCACTCCACCAACTGCAGCCGCTGCGACCACTCCGCACCGAGCGCCCAACGGAACTGGGAATAGTCCACCGACACCACCACATCAACCCCGCCCTTGACGGTCACATCCGCAGGCGGCGTCACCCCAAACGCCAGGATCTCACCACCCAACTCGGACACCGTCACCGCGTCGAACGACGCCACCTGCAACGCAACCGCCGCTGGTGCAGCGGGTGGGGACGTGGCGCCCGTGGCGGTGTCCACCACCACCCCACCATCCACCCTGCCCGGTGTGGCATCGGCCAGACGGAACGACACCGGCAGACCCTCCACCATCGCCGCCCGACTCGGACTGTCCGCCGTCACCGACGTCGAGACCGGCTCAGGAGTGCGGACCTCCTTCAACTGGTAGGGCACATCCACCGGTGCCGACAGATCCGGATCAACCAACCCACCACCAGGAGGAGCCGGCAACGACTCCTCAGCAAACGACTCCGGCGTCGCCGCCAACAACCCCGGCACCGACGACACCGGGTTCAACAACCCGACCGTCACCGCGCTCACGATCAGAAACCGAACACGCCGCCAGTGTGTGTGTGTGACATCAACGCCCCCACATCCCCAAGAACCGAACACCCGCCCGGATCACACGGACCGTACACCCAACACCACACCACGTCAACGAGTATCCGAGAGTGGTCTCGATGTCGCAGCGGTCGTGCCGACGCGGGACCAGGGTTCAGTCGCTGCCGGTCTCCACCAGGTGGCGGAGGTTGCGGAGGTTGCGGCGCCAGATGGGGCGGAGGACCAGCTTTCCACCGACCAGCGCGCCGAGAGGGCCGCCGAGCCACCAGGGGAAGGTCAGGGTCTCGGCCCAGGTGAAGCGGGTGCGCCGGCCGAGGTCGATCGGCTCCAGGGTGAAGCGGCCGTCGCCGGTGACCACGCCGGTGTGGCGCACGCCCATCACCCGCGGCGCCTCCCACTCGGTGATCTCCATCCGGTCGACCAGCGTGATCGGGCCGACCTTGGTGTCGCACAGGAACTCGGTGCCCACGCCTCGCTGCTGCTCCCCGGTGAAGCGGATGGCGACGGCGTCGTGCATCCAGTCCACATGGCGCTCCACGGGCTCGACCACGGCCCACACGGCCTCGGGGGTGGCGTCGATGTCCACGGACACGACGATGCCGCGGGAGAAGCGGCGACGGCCGGTGGCGGCGTCAGGCATCGACGCGGGCGGCGCGCAGCTGGTCGGCGGCGGCCTCCGGCGGCACGATGTTGATCATCACGCCGGTGCCACGCTCGAACCCGGCCGTGGTGATCAGCGTCGGGAACAGGTGCACATGCCAGTGGAACGCACCGTTGTAGTGGTGCGGCGCGGTGTGGAACACCAGGTTGTAGGCGACGTCGCCGTGGACGGCGCGCAGCGCCTGCAGCGAATCCCGCACGGCCACGCCCATCGCCCGCAGCGTGGCGTCGTCGGAGTCGGTGAGGTGCAGGTCGTGGCTGCGGGGGATCAGCAGCAGTTCGTACGGGGTACCCGCCCAGTACGGGCTGACCACGACCACCTGGTCGTTGGCCAGGACCACCCGCTTGTCCGCATCCAACTCGGCCTCGATGGTGGCGCACAGGATGCAGCCGCCGTCGAAGCGGCTGAACGCCCGCTGCTCGTCGAGGATCTCGCCCGGCACGAACGGCAGACCCAGCAGCTGGCCGTGGGGGTGGGCCAGCGAGGCGCCGGCCTCCCGGCCGTGGTTGATGATGGCCTGGGTGTAGCGCACGTTGCGGCTGGCGGCGTGCTGCTGGAAGCGCCGCTTGAGCATCAGCATCACGTCGCCGGCCTGCTCGTCGGTGCCCTCGTGGGCGCCGCTGTCGTGGTACGGGGTGTAGACGAAGACCTCGTGGATGCCGCTGGCCTCGGCCTCGACGTGGACCGGGCCCTGGTGGTGGACCGCGAACGGCTCGTCGCCGTCGAACGCCGGGTACAGGTTGGGGATGACCCGCATCCGCCAGCGACCACCGTCGTCGGTGGTCTCCAGCGCGGGGAGGGTGGCTTCCTCGTTGCCAGGGCAGAACGGGCAGGGGCGGCCGGGATCGGCTTCCACCCAGGGGGAGCGGGGAGCGAAGTCGGAGGGCCGCTGGGCCCGATCCGCCACGATCGTGACCCACCGCCCGGTCAGAGGGTTGAGACGAAGCTGACTCACAGTGCCCTCAGCCTACGAGATCGGTGGCGGGACCGGAGGGACGCAACCCGGTTTTCGGTCACGTGCGGCGATAGACGGTCACGTGGCGTGAGGATTCGGGCCCGAACGGTGCTCGATCGAACCCTTCCCACCGCTGATCGACGTGCAGACCGGCCTCCCGCGCCATCGCATCCAGTTCGGCGAGGGTGCTCCAGCGGATGCTCCACGGGCGCAGGCGGACACCTCCGGCCTCGGTGAACTCCACGTACTGGCCCTCGGCCGTCTGCGCCACGGGGTCGGTGCGGCTGACCGCCAGCACCACCCGGTCGGCCGACAGGGAACGCACGCCCACGTGCTCTCTGGTGCCGTCCGCAGCCGGCACGAATGCCTCGACCACGAACACCCCGCCGGGTCGCAGGCGGGTGGCAACGGCCCGGAAGCAGGCCGCCTGCCGCGCTGCGCTGCGCAGGTTGAACAGGGTGTTGTAGGCGACGAAGGCAAGGGCGAAGGGGCCCGGCGGCAGGTCGTCCACCATGTCGCCGGCCACCGTGCGCACCCGATCGCCCCCCGGCTTGCCGGCCAGGCGGGCCAGCATCGCCCGGCTGGCGTCCACGCCGTGCACCTCCAGCCCGCGGGCGGCCAGCGGCAGCGCCACTCGGCCGGTGCCCACCCCGAGCTCGAGGATCGGGCCGCCCCCTGCCAGCTCGGCGAGGTCTGCCAGGTCGGCGAGGTCCGCCAGGGTGGTGACCATCGTGTCGAGGTCGCCGAGGTCGCCGTACCAGTCGTCGTAGACGTCGGCGAACGCGTCGCCGTAGCTGGTGTCCCGGTAGCCCTCCACCCGCTCATCTTCCAGGGGTGGTGCCACCCCCGGCAAGCCCGTCGGCCAGAATGGCGCCGATGAGCCAGTGGGCGGGGATCGAATCGGACGCCGCGGTGGCGCGCCGCCCGCCCGCGCCGTCGCCGGCTACCGGCCAGGGGAGCGGCAACGGGGCCGCCGGGAACGGGGCCACCGGCAACGGCAGCGGCCGCCCCCGCCCGCGCCTGAAGCGGGCGGAGCGGCTGATCACCGGCAGCATCGACGGCGCGGCCCACGTGCTGCAACGGCGCGGCCGGCACGTGCTGGTCGGGTCCGCCCTGCTGATGATCCCGATGACGGCGCTCACGCTGTGGCTGTCCGTGCTGGCGTACGACGACTTCGACCGCTTCGATTCACTGTTCGGCGACCGCGGCTGGATCGGTGCCGAAGCCGGCGGCGCGTTCTTCGCGCTCGCCGTCCAGTCGCTGACGGCCCACCTCGTGGGCGCGTACTGCGCGGCCTACCAGGTGAAGTACCAGCTGGGCGGCGACCCGGGCATCCGCGAGCCGATGGTGGCGACGCTGCGCCGCGTGCCGCTGCTGCTCATCACCTGGGCGCTCACCCACTGGTGGGCGCTGCTCGTCGCTCTCGGCGTCATCAACGCCGAGCTGGCGGACCTGGCCGGAGTGGCCTTCTTCCTGATCCCCCTGCTGACCATGCTGTCCGCGCTGGTGGTGCTGGTGGTGCCGGTGATGATGGGCGAGCGGGTGGGCGTGCGCGCCATCCCGCGGGGGATCGCGCTCGCCCGCCGGCGGTTCGGGCCGGTGATGGGCTTCGTGCTCGCGAACGGCCTGATCGGAGGCTTTCTCGTCACCTTCATCGCGCTCCTTCCGGCCGCCGCCGAGGGCACCGGCCTGCTCACCTTCGGCAGCGTGCGCTGGCTGGTGCAAGGCGTCGCCGCCCAGGTGGCAGCGCTGGTGGTGGTGCCGTTCACCGCGCTGGCGGCTGCGGAGATGTACCTGCAGGTGCGGGTGCATGCCGAAGGGCTGGACATCGTGCTGGCGGCCGATCGGGCGTTCGGGAGCCCCGGATGAGCGCCGGCGCCCTGCTGGCGGCGCGGGCTGGGCTGTGGGCCGGTCGGCTGCTGCTCGCCGCCCCGGACCCGTTGCCGCCGGTGGACCAGGACCCCGACGACGTGCAGGACGCCGCCTGCCGCATCGTGGAGCGCTCGCCGGAGGTCTGCCGGCCGCCCACCACCCAGACCGTGCCCCGCAGCACGTCCTCGCCGCCGAGTGGATGGTGGAACGTGCTCGGCGTGCTGCTGTGGATGCTGCTGATCGCCGGGCTGCTGCTGGTGGTGTGGGTGATCGTCCGCAACCTCGGCGGGCTGGAGTGGTGGCGCCGTCGCCGGCAGCGTTCCGGCGACGGCGACGGCGATGACGCCGGCACCGACGAGATCGAACAGGAGGGGGTGGCGGTCGACCGCAGCCGCGAACCCGTGAACTGGCGGGCCGAGGCGGAGGCCCACCGTGCCGCCGGCCGGTTCCGCGACTCGCTGCGGTGCCGCTACCGGGCGCTGGTGGGCGACCTGGCCCGCCGAGGGTTGATCGACGAGATCCCTGGCCGCACCACCGGCGAGGAGCGCGCCCAGTTGAGGGTGGTTCGCCCCGAGTCCAGCGACCCCTTCGAAGCCGCCGCCGACCTCTTCGACGAGGCCTGGTACGGGCTGGTGCCGGTGGGCGCCGCCGACGACGACCGCTTCCAGCACCTGGAACACGACGTGCTGGAGCGAACGAGGGGGCGGGTGTGAGCCGCCGGTCCGCGGTGCAGGAACGTGGCGGCGGGGCGCGCACCGCGCTTGCGGCCCTGGTGATCGTGGTCGCAGCGGTGGTGATGATGCTCCTGATCCGCGCCACCCCCAGCTCGGAGAGCTTCGACCCGCGCAGCGGGAACGCGATGGGCACCCGCGGCTTGGTGGTGCTGCTCGAGAAGTACGGGGCGGACGTGCAGGTCAGCCGCTCCGTCCCCGCGCTCGGCGCCGATGCGCGTGTGTTCGTCATTCGCGACCGGCTCACCGACGCGGAGCGCGCCGACCTGACGGACTTCGTGCGCGCCGGGGGCCTGGCCGTGGTGGCCGATCCGGACAGCCCGCTGACGGCGGACCTCGGGTCGTCGCCGTTCGACTTCTCCGACGCCAGCACGCCCGCCGATCCGGACGCCGCGTCGATTGCCCGCGACGACTGCGACATCGGCTCGCTGGCCCACCTCAGCGGCATCTACGTGCCGGCCGGCGTGCGCTACTCCGTGCCGGCGGACGCCACGGCGTGCTTCGGCCGTGGGGCCACCGCCTACGCCGTCGCCCGCCCGCTGGGCGAGGGCACGCTGGTGGCGCTGGGCGGCAACCTGCCGTTCGTCAACGCCTACCTGCGCTACGCGGACAACGCGGCGATGGCGACGGCTCTCTTGGCTCCGGTGGACGGCACCCGCGTCACCATCGTGCTGGGCAACGGCGCTGCCAAGACCGCGGCGGACATCGGCACCGGCGAGACGACGCTGTTCGGCCTCGTCCGTCCCGGTGTCTGGATGGCGCTGGCCCAGCTGGCGGTGGCGTTCGTGTTGCTCGCGCTGGCGCGTTCGATCCGCCCCGGGCGGCCGGTGCGCGAGCCGGAGCAGGTGCCGATTGCCGGCAGCGAGCTGGTGTCGGCCACGGGCAACCTGATGCAGCGGGCCGGCCACGCCAGGAAGGCGGGGTGGCTGCTGCGCGGCCGCCTGTACCGCACGCTCTGCCGCCGTCTGCACCTCTCGCCCACGGTGCCGGTGGCCGACCTGGACGCTGCCGCGGCTCGCCAGTTGGGTACCCGGCCCGGCGAGGTCGCCGCGGTGCTGGACCGTGAGGCGTTCGACGACGCGTCGCTGATGGCGCTGGCCGCCGACCTGGAGCGCATGCGTCTCGCCCTGTTCGCGCCCATCGATCGCGAACCCGATCGCGAACCCGATCCCGAACCCGATCCCGAACCCGAAGGAGTCACCTCGTGACCGACCACATCTCCGCCCCGCAGGAGCGTTCGCCCCTCGATGCCGTCCTCGCCGTGCGCGACGAGGTGGGCAAGGTCGTCGTCGGTCAGCAGGGGGTGCTCACCGGCGCGATCGCCGCGCTGCTGGTCAACGGCCATGTCCTGCTGGAGGGCGTGCCCGGCGTGGCCAAGACCCTGCTGGCCAAGAGCCTGGCGGCCGCGTTCGACATGGAGTTCAGCAGGGTGCAGTTCACGCCGGACCTGATGCCGTCCGACGTCATCGGTCAGCAGATGGTGGCCCAGCAGCCCGGTGGGCAGGTGTCGTTCACGTTCCGCCAGGGGCCCGTGTTCACCAACCTGCTGCTGGCCGACGAGATCAACCGCACCCCACCGAAGACCCAGGCCGCGCTGCTGGAGGCGATGGAGGAGCGCCAAGTCAGCTTCGACGGCACCACCCACCGCCTGCCCGAGCCGTTCCTCGTGCTGGCCACCCAGAACCCGATCGAGTACGAGGGCACCTACCCGCTGCCGGAGGCCCAGCTGGACCGCTTCCTGTTCAAGCTGAACATGGGCTACCCGACGGCGGAGCAGGAACTGACCATGCTCGGCCGCCACGACCAGGGGCTGGACCCACACGACGTGCGGGCGTCGGGCGTGCGCCCGGTGGCGTCGGCCGCCGACCTGGCGGCCGGGCGGCGGGCCATCCAGCAGATCCGGGTGGAGCCGGCAGTGCAGCAGTACATCGTGGCGCTGGCCCGGGCGACGCGGGAGTCGCCGTCGCTGGCGTTGGGCGTGTCGCCCCGAGGCACCACCTGGCTGCTGCACGCATCGAAGGCCTGGGCCTGGCTCAGCGGCCGCCAGTTCGTCACCCCTGACGAGGTGAAGGCCGTGGCCAAGCCGTGCCTGCGCCACCGGGTGATGGTGCGGTCCGAGTTGGAACTGGAAGGCACCACGGCCGACGCCGTGCTCGACGGCCTGCTGGCCACGGTCCCCACGCCGCGCTGATGAGAGGTCGCGCCTACCCGGTGCCGTCGGTGTGGTTCGCCGCGCTCGCCGCCGGGTGCGGGCTGGCGCTGTTCGCCTGGCCAGGCAGGAGTTGGACGGCGTTCTGGCTGGTGGACGCCGCGCTGCTGGTGGTACTGATCGTGGATGCCGCGGCCTGCCAGTCGCCGTCGCTGATCTCGGTGGGGCGTTCGCTGCCGGAGGCGATGACGCTGGGGGAGGACGCCACGCTCAACTGGGCGGTCGCCAACCGGGGGCGCCGCCGGGTGAAGCTGACGGTCACCGATGCGCTGTGGCCCAGCCTGGCCGCCGAGCGCCGCAGGGTCACGGCCTCGTTGCGGCCCGGCGATGTGCTGCGGGCGTCCACCGTGCTGCGGCCCACCCGTCGCGGCCGGTTCCCGCTGGGCGACGTCACCGTGCGGGTGGAGAGCCCCTGGCGGCTGGTCAGCCGGCAGGCCACCAGGGTGGTGGAGGGCGGGCTGCGGGTGATGCCCGCCTACCCCAGCAGGGAGGAGATCCAACGCCGCCTGCGCGTGCCGCGGGTGATCGAGGCCGGGGCGCGCAGCATCCGCACATCGGGCGGCGGCACGGAGTTCGACCAACTCCGCGACTACCGGCCGGGCGACGAGTTCCGCCGCGTGGACTGGCCGGCCACGGTGCGGCTGCAGCGACCGATCGTGAAGCAGTTCCGGGCGGAGCGCAACCAGACCGTGGTGCTGCTGCTGGACAACGGCCGGGTGATGGCCGGCACGGTGGGCGAGGTGCCCCGGGTGGAGCACGCGATGGACGCGGTGCTCGGTGTGGTGCAGATCGCCATGCGGGTGGGCGACCGGGCCGGCCTGGTGACGTTCGACCAGCAGGTGCGCAGCATCCTCGTGCCGAACAACGCCCGCAGCCAACTGGGCCGGGCGGCCGAGGCGATGTACCTGCTGGAGCCGGACTACGGCGAGAGCGCCTACCAGTTGGCGTTCAACGCGGCCACCGCCCGCTTCCGCCGGCGCTCCCTGTTCGTGGTGCTCACCGATCTGGTGGAGGCCGTGGTGGAGCAAGCGCTGCTGCCGGCGCTGCCGATCCTCACCCGCCGGCACCTGGTGGTGGTGGCCGCCGTGCAGGACCCGGCGGTGGCCGCCTGGGCCCGCGAGGGCAGTCACCAGTGGCCGAGTGAGGTGTACCGCAGTGCGGCCGCGGTCGGCTCGCTGGACCAGCGGGCTCGCGCCGTGGCGCGCCTGCGGGCGGCCGGGGCGGTGGTGGTGGACGCCGAGCCCGGCCGTCTCGCCGTGGAACTGGTGGACACCTACCTCGAACTGAAGGCCGCCGGCCGCCTCTGAGCCCACCCGTCGGGCCCCGCCACCTGCCTCCGACCCATCCGGTCCCGCCGCCGAAGTGACGCGGTGAAACCCCCTCCCACCAGGGAAGTGACGTGATATATCACGTCACTTCGGGGTTGGGATTGGGGTTGGGGGTGGGGCGGGGTCGGGGGTGGCGCGGCGGAGGCGGAGGGCGGCGACGATGGTCCAGCCCCAGAACAGGGTGAACGCCAGCACGCCGATGCCGATGCGCACGCTGGTGGGCCACGGGCGGCCGGTGACGAAGCCCTCCACCAGGGCCGCCATCAAGAACGCGACCACCAGACCGACGAGGACGGCACCCATGCGGCGCCCCTCGTCCACCAGGGCCTCGAACCGGGGCCGGTCGCCGGGGTCGATGATCGCCCAGCCGATGCGCAGCCCGGCCGCGCCGGCCACGATGACGGCCGACATCTCCAGCATCCCGTGGGGCAGGATCAGCCCCCAGAACTTGTCGGCCTGGCCGGCATTGGTGAACAGGCCACCAGCCACGCCGACGCTGGCGCCGTTCCAGATGAGCAGCGCGGCGGTCACGACGCACAGCAGGATGCCGGCGGCGAAGGCGAGGAACCCGATACGGATGTTGTTGAGGAACACCTGGGTGGCAAAGTTCTGCGACGGCTGGTTGGAGTAGTACTGCTCGAAGTCCTGGTCGATGTACTGCTGGGCGGCGGCATCGGGGGCGGCGGCGTCGAACGCCGTGGGGCTGACTGCCAG
Source organism: Acidimicrobiaceae bacterium (assembly GCA_020637295.1). GTDB lineage: Bacteria > Actinomycetota > Acidimicrobiia > Acidimicrobiales > Ilumatobacteraceae > UBA668. Next base: position 275,127 of record JACJWF010000001.1, read on the forward strand.
CCAGATCTGGAAGACGGCCCAGGGCAGCAGGGTGAGCACGGCGGCGACGGCGATGTAGCGGCGCAGGGAGTAGATGGCCGCGGGGAACGTGACGGTGACGAACTGGCCGAGCGAACGTCGCACCTCCACGTCGCGCTGGCCGTAGAGCAGGCCGTGGGCGTCGGCCACCAGCAGGGTGAGCCGGTTCACCACCATCGGGTCGCCGTGGTACTCGACGCGGGCGGTGGCCAGGTTGGCGCCGGTGCGCTGGTAGAGGTGGATCATCTCGTCCAGTTCCTCGGGCGACATCGTGCGGATCCGCCGCGCCTTCTCGGTGAGCTGCTGAAGGCGCCACCAGGCGCCCTGGTTCGCCGCGACGAATGCATCGATGTCCACCGAGCGCCCAGGGTAACCGCCCACTGATGGCCTAAGGTCGCGGTCACTGATGGCCTAAGGTCGAGGTCACTGATGGCCTAAGGTCGAGGTCACTGATGGAAGGCATCGTCACCCCCGAGGCGGTCGTGCTGGACCTGGAGACCGCGGGCGTGGCGTCGCGCGTGCTGGCCGGCCTCATCGACACCCTCGTCAAGCTGGGGATCGTGTGGGTGGTGCTGATGGTCGTGGGCATCGCCGGGCTCACCGACGACTCCTCGGCGGCCACCGTCGTGGCCATCCTGATCGCCGCCATCCTGCTCGGCTACCCGGTGGTGTCCGAGACGCTGATGCGCGGGCGCACTGTGGGCAAGCGGGCACTCGGCCTGCGGGCGGTCACGGTGGAGGGTGCGCCGGTGCGCCTGCGTCATGCGACGCTGCGGATGATGGGCGGGCTGGTGGACCAGTTGCTGCCCCCGTTCGGCATCACCGGCGCGCTGTTCGTGCTGGCCACCAAGCGGCACCAACGGGTGGGAGACCTGCTGGCCGGCACGATCGTGGTGAAGGACCCAGACCGCACCGTGCTGCCGCCGGCCATCTGGTTCCCGGTGCCGCCGGGCCTGGAGCAGTTCGCGGCGACGATCGACCCGACGGCGATGACCGACGCCCAGTACACGGTGGTGCGCAGCTTCCTCATGCGCAACCGCGAGCTCACCGCCGACGCCCGCTACGCGGTGGCGGCCGACCTGGCCCAGCGGGTGGCCCGCACGGTGCGCCACGACGGTGCGGGCCGGGTGCATCCGGAGATGTACCTGCTGTGCGTGATCTCCCGCTACCAGCGGCGCAACTTCCCGCAGTACCAGCCGTCGGCCTGGCAGGGGCGCTGACTGCCCGGGCCGTCGTAGCCTGGAACCCGTGGACCGCACCTACCTCGACCATGCCGCGACCACGCCGATGCACCCGCGGGCCGTGGCGGCGATGCTGCCGTACCTGGACGGTCTGTTCGCCAACCCCAGCGGCTCGCACCGCTTCGCCCGGGAGGCCCGCGCCGTGCTGGACGACGCCCGCGACCGGGTGGCCGGCCTGCTCGGCTGCGCGCCGGGCGAGGTGGTGTTCACCGGCGGGGGCACGGAGGCCGACAACACGGCGGTGCTCGGCGTGGTCGAACGGCACGGCGGTGTGGCGGTCTGCCCGGCGGCGGAGCACCACGCCGTGCTGCACGCGGTGGAGCACCTGGGCGGCCGCGTGGTCGCGTGCACGTCCACCGGCACGGTGGACCTGGATGCCCTCACCGATGCGCTGCGGGCCAGCCCGCCCGTCGGCGTCGTCAGCGTGATGGCGGTGAACAACGAGGTCGGGTCGGTCACCGACCTCGCCGCGGTCGCCGCCGTGGTTCGCCGCGAGGCGCCGCGAGCGCTGCTGCACACCGACGCCGTGCAGGCACCGTCCTGGCTGGACCTCCGTGCACTCACACCCCTGGTGGACATGGTCTCGCTGTCCGCCCACAAGTTCGGAGGGCCGAAGGGCGTCGGGGTGCTGGTGGCGAAGGACGGGGCCACCTTCGTGCCCCGGCTGATGGGCGGGGGGCAGGAGCGCGAGCGGCGCAGTGGCACCCACAACGTCGCCGGCATCGTTGCCATGACCGAGGCGCTGGCAGCCACGGACGAGGCCCGTCCCACCGAACTGCCGCGCATCGAGGCCCTGCGCGACCGCCTGGTCGCCGGCGTGCGCGACGCGCTGGACGGGGTGCACGAGACGGTGGCCCCGGCTGCCAAGGTGGCCGGCTCGGCACATCTGTGCATCGAGGGGATCGAGAACGAGGCGCTGCTGTTCCTTCTGGACGAGGAGGGCGTGTGCGCCAGCGCGGCGTCGGCCTGCGCGGCGGGGGCGATGGAGCCGTCGCACGTGCTGGCCGCGATGGGGGTGCCACGCTCGCAGGCGATGGGGGCGGTGCGCCTGACGCTCGGCCGCACCACCACCGCGGTGGACGTGGACCGTGGCGTCGAGGTGTTGGTGGGTGCAGTCCTCCGGTTGCGGGGCAAGGCGGCGGGCCGGCCGTGAAGGTGCTGATGGCGCTGAGCGGCGGGGTGGACTCCTCCGTGGCCGCGGCCGAACTGCTGGCCGCCGGCCACCAGGTGGTGGGCATCACCATGCGGCTGTGGGGTGGCGACAGCGACACGGGTTGCTGCTCGGTGGCCGACGTGGACGACGCCCGCCGGGTGGCCCAGCAGTTGGGCATCGACCACCTCGTGTTCAACTTCACGGAGGACTTCGAGGCGCATGTCGTGGGCCCTTACGTGGACGCCCATCGGCGGGGCATCACCCCCAACCCGTGCATCGAGTGCAACCGCCACCTCAAGTTCGACCGCCTGGCGGAGCGGGCGGATCTGCTGGGCTTCGACGCCGTCGCCACCGGCCACCACGCCCGCATCGTGGAGCACGGCGGGCACCGCTACGTGGCTCGTGGCGCCGACCCGGCGAAGGACCAGAGCTATGTGGTCCACATGCTGCCCCAGCGTGAACTGACCCGCACCATGTTCCCGATCGGGGGGATGACGAAGGCCGACGTCCGTGCGCGCGCCGCCGCGCTCGGGCTGCGCACGGCGGCCAAGCCGGACAGCCAGGACGTCTGCTTCATCACCGACGGCGGTGGGCGCGAGGCCTTCCTCGGGGCGCGCATCCCCCTGCGCCCGGCCCGTGTCGTGGACGAGCGCGGTGCCGAGGTCGGCCGTGTCGCGGCGGTGGAACTGGTGACGCTCGGCCAGCGGCGCGGCGTGGGCCTGCCCGGCGGCGGGCCGAAGCGGTACGTGCTGGCGGTGGACAGTGACGCCGCCACGGTGGTGGTGGGCGACGAGGCCGGCCTGCTGCGCAACACCCAGCCGGTGCTGGCGATGACCTGGGCTGCCGGCCCGCAGTGGGGTGAGGTGAGGGTGCAGTGCAGCGCGCACGGCATGGCCCACCCCGCCGTGGTCGAACCCGACGGGGCTGACGGCCAGGGTGGGGCGGGCGGCGAGGGCGGGCGTGTGCTCGTCCGCTGGCGCGAGCCGCAGCGGGTGGTGTCGCCCGGGCAGTCCGTGGTGCTCTACGACCCGACCGACCAGCGGGTTCTCGGCGGCGGCCTGGCCGGTTGAGGCCCCGATCGGGCGCCGCGGTCAGCCGCCGCGCCGGGTGTGGGCGGCCAGCGCGGTCAGCGCCCGCCCGGGCCGTACCGGCGCGGTGAGGTAAGACTGCACGTGCACCGCCGTGCCCGCCGGTCGGCTACGCCCGGCGCGCAGTTGGGCCAGCACCATCTCCCGGGCGCGGATCTCCACGGCGTGCCCGCCGGCGGGGCCGGTGAGGTCCAGCGCCTCGGTGCCGGCGAGCGCGAGGCCGAACGACGCCACGTTCGCCGTGGGCAGCATCAGGCTCTCCCCGAGCACCACCGGGTCGTGCAGCACCACGCCGGCCGGCACCAGCACCAGCCAGCGGCGGGCCAGCGCATGCAGGCGGCGCACCACGGGCAGGGTGAGTGCGGCGGCCACGGCGGCCAGCGCACCGCCCAGCGCCCACGCCCCGTTGCCGAGGAGGACGCCGGCGGCCACCACGGCCGCGGCCCACACCAGCCACACCAGCACGGCCGCCGGAAGGATGACCGCCGGGGTGCGCAGCGGGAAGCGGCGTTCCTGCCCGTACGCGGAGGCTTGCACGAACGCCTCCGCGGTCTCGCCGGAGAGGGCGACGGCGGCGGTGACCACGGCCACCCCGAGGGCGGCTCCGCCCACGGCGGTGCCCGCCCCGCCGACGAGCGCCAGGGCGGCCACCGGCACGGTGAGCGGGGCCACCATGCGCACGCCGGTGAGCGCCGCGGAGGACGGCACCACCACGGCGACCACGCCGGCGGCGACCACCACCCACCACAGGATCGAGGCCGTCACGCGCCCGGCCGGTGCGGCGTGCTCCAGCCCGCCGGAGATGGACGCGGCCAGCAGCGGGGCGAGCGCGACCCAGAGCGCGCGGAGCACCCACAGCATCGTGCGGGGGCCGGCAGCGGTGTCACCGTTCGAAGTCACGGGAACAGATTTGTCGATCGGGTGTGCACCGGGCCAACGTATCGGGCACCCGCTGCGCTTCGCTGCGGGCGCGTTGGTCGTGGAACGATGGCCACCGGAGCGTTGCCCAGTACGGAAAGGAGGTTCCCGAACATGCCGTCAGTCGAACTGCCCCACGGCGCCACCACCGGCATCGGGGGCTTCCCGCACCGGGCGGCCGCTGACGCGGCTCGTTGCTCGCTCGCCAACCTCACCATCCCGGCCATCCCGTCGTTGCCGCGCCGCAGCCCCGCCGAGGGCGCCATCGCCCAGGCCATGGTCGGCATGCAGGGAATCACCGATGGCCAGTACGGCTCGCTGTCGGTGGACCCCGCCCGGGTGGATCCGCTGGCGCCGCTGTCCACGGACCTCCAGCACGATGCGTTCGTCGGGTTCCGCACCTTCCTGGAGCTGGCCCGGGGCCTGGAGGGCTGGGTGTCCTGGCGGCTGGTCGGCCCCGTCACGCTGGGCATGGCGCTGGTCCGGGCCGGTGTGCCGGCCAGCGAGGCGTTCGAGGCGGCGGTCCGCACGGTCCGCGCCCGCAGCCAGCACCTGATGGAGGCCGTCGCGGCCGAACTGCCGGCCACTCGCCAACTCGTGTTCGTGGAGGAACCGGACTTCGCCGAGGCGATGAACCCGGGGTTCCCGCTGGCCCCGGACACCGCCATCGACCTGGTGTCGGGCGCGCTCGCCGCCATCGAGGGCTCGGCGATGGCGGGCCTGCACGTGTGCGGAGGGGGCGACATCGCGTCGCAGCTTGCGGCCGGGCCGGCGGTGCTGTCGTTGCCGGTGCGTGCAGATCTGGCGGAGTCCGCCGGGTACCTGGTGAACTTCATGGAACGCGGTGGCTACGTGGCGTGGGGCGCCGCCCCCACCTCCGGCCCGCTGTCCAGTTCCTCGGAGCGTCCGTGGCGGAACCTCAGCCACCTGTGGTGCGAACTGGTGGAGCGCGGCGCAGACCCCGGCCTGCTGCGCCGTCAGGCGCTGATCACCCCGGAGTGCGGGCTCTCGGCGCACACCCCGGCGGTGGCCGAGCGGGTGTTCAAGGTCACCGCAGAGATCGGTCGCCGCGTGCGCGACCAGGCCACCGCCACCCGCTGGGCGCTCGGCGCCTGACGCCGCACTACCATCCGCCCGATGAGCGACTTCGAGCCTGATCCCCCGCCGACCACCCCGATGCCGCCGGCCCCTGGCGCGCCGCCGTTCGTGTCGCCACCACCTCCGCCCGCCGCCTACGGGGTGCCGCCGGGGTACGTCCCCACCGGGTATCCCGCGGTGGGCTCGGGGCAGCAGCCACCCCGGCCGGCAGTCACGGTCGGGGCCGGGCTCATCGCCGGTGGCGGCGCGCTGATGGTCCTCGGGTCGTTCCTCAACTGGTTCACCATCGAGGGGCAGTCGTTCACCGGCTTCTCCAGCGAAGGCGACAACATGAAGGACGGCCCCGTCTTCGTGTTCCTGGGTGTGCTCGCGCTGGCGTTCGGCATCACCCTGCTGGCGGCCCGCAAGGTGCTGGCGGTGGCCATCCTCGCCGTCGCGTTCGCGGCGTTCGCCGTCCTGGCGGCGCTCGCAGACATCACCGACGTCTCGGACGCCAAGGATCTGGCCACGGCGTTGGGTGTCGACATGTCGTTCGGGCCGGGGTTGTGGATCATCATCATCGGCGCGCTCATGGCACTTGGCGGGGGCATCGCCTCGCTGGCGAAGCGGCGGGCATGGCCGCGGACGATGTGACCGACGCGTCGGCCGGCGACGCCTCGCCAACCGACCGGATGGAGGCCCTCCGGGCCCGGATCCGCTATCACAACGAGCGCTACTACGCGGACGACGCGCCGGAGATCGCCGACGCCGAGTACGACGCACTGGTGCGCGAGTTGGCCGCGCTGGAGCAGCAGCATCCCGACGCGGCGGGCGCCAGCCCGACCGCCGAGGTCGGGGCCGGGGCGCTGTCCACCGCGTTCGCGCCGGTCACTCACCGGGTGCCGATGACCAGCCTGGACAATGCGATGGAGGACGCCGAGCTGGTGGCGTGGGGCGAGCGCGTGGCCAAGGGGCTGGACGGCGCTGCGGTGCGCTACGCCTGCGAGCTGAAGATTGACGGGCTGGCGATGAGCCTTCGCTACGAGCACGGCCGGTTCGTGCAGGCGGCCACCCGTGGCGACGGGCGTGTGGGGGAGGACGTCACCGCCAACGTGGCCACCATCGAGACCGTGCCGAAGCTGCTGGCGGATGTGGCCGGCCTGCCCGAGGTGCTGGAGGTCCGCGGTGAGGTGTACCTGCCGATCGCTGCGTTCGAGCGGCTGAAGGCGGCGAAGGAGGCCGAGAACGCCGAGCGCCTGGCCGCCGGGCGGAAGCCGGAGCCGGTGCCGGTGAACCCGCGCAACGCCGGGGCGGGCAGCCTGCGCCAGAAGGATCCGTCTATCACTGCCGCTCGCGGCCTGGCCTTCTGGAGCTACCAGCTGGGCGAGGTGGTCGGTGGGCCGGAGTTCGCCACCCACTCGGACACGTTGGACTTCCTGCGCACGCTCGGGTTCCCGGTGAACCCCGAGATCCGGGTGGTGGACACGTTGGAGGACGTCTACGCGTTCTGCCGGCACTGGCAGGAGCACCGCCACGATCTCGGCTACGAGATCGACGGCGCGGTGGTGAAGGTGGACTCGCTGGCCCAGCGCGAGGTGCTGGGCTTCACGTCGCGCGCGCCGCGGTGGGCGATCGCGGTGAAGTTCCCGCCGGAGGAGCGCACCACGGTGCTGCGCGACATCCAGGTGTCGGTGGGCCGCACTGGTCGGACGACGCCGTTCGCCGTGCTGGAGCCCGTGTTCGTGGGCGGCTCCACCGTGAGCATGGCGACGCTGCACAACGAGGACCAGGTGCGCCTGAAGGACGTGCGCCCCGGCGACACCGTGGTGGTCCGCAAGGCGGGTGACGTGATCCCCGAGGTGGTCGGGCCGGTGCTGTCGCTGCGGCCCGAGGGCAGCGAGCCGTGGGAGTTCCCGAAGCTGTGCCCGTGCCCGCTGAAGACGGAGTTGGTGCGCCCGGAGGGTGAGGCGGACACCAGGTGCGTGGAGCCGGAGTGCCCTTTCCAGCGCGACCAGCGGATCATCTACTTCGGCTCCCGTGGGGCGATGGACATCGAGGGGTTGGGCGAGCAGACCGTGCTGCAGCTCAGCGATGCCGGCTTCGTGACCGATGCCGCCGACATCTACTCGCTCACCCGCGACCAGTTGATGACCCTGCCGAAGTGGGGGACGCTGAAGGCCGACAACCTGTTGGCGGCCATCCAGGGCTCGACGACCCGGCCGCTGCCCAAGCTGTTGACGGCGCTGGGCATCAAGGGCCTCGGGCCTTCGGCCAGCGAGGCGCTGAGCCGTCGCTTCGGCTCGCTCGACGTGATCATGACCGCCACCGAGGACGATCTGGCCGCCACCGACGGCGTGGGCCCGGTGATCGCCGGGTCGATCGTGCGCTGGTTCGCCAAGGAGCCCAACCGGGCGATGGTGGAGAAGCTGCGGGCGGCCGGGGTGGACTTCGGTCGGGTGGAGGTCAGCGTGGCGCCGCAGGTGTTGGTGGGCAAGGCGGTGGTGGTCACCGGCACGCTGGACGGCTTCACCCGGGAGGAGGCCGAGGCGGCGATCAAGGATCGCGGCGGCAAGAGCCCGGGCAGCGTCAGCGCAAAGACCTTCGCAGTGGTGGTCGGTGCCGAGCCCGGGGCCAGCAAGGTCACCAAGGCCGAGGCGCTGGGCGTGCCGATGCTGGATCGTGACGGGTTCCTGCACCTGCTGGCAACCGGCGAACTGCCTGGCTGACGACTGGCTGACGTCTGGCTGGCGTGGCCGGCGCCGCTGCCACAGCCGGTGCGTGGCGATCTCCTCGCCGTCGCCCCCGAGCGCGCCGTCGGGGCGCAACGGCGCCGGTCAGAACACCTCGAACGACCAGGTGTAGCTGCGGCCCGTCGAGCGGCCGTCGAGCGTCTTCCAGTAGATCACCTGCACCACATGGCGGCCCTGGGTGAACTCGGGGATCGCCGCGTTGGGGCTGGGCACGAAGGTGAGGGTGGCGTTCCCCGGCTCGTAGATGGTGACCGCCGGCAGGGTGACCTGCTGCCCGGCCTCGCCCTTGTACTCGTTGCGGTTCACCGTCTCGAGCTCCAGCCCGTCGATGACCAGTACCCCTTCGTAGCCGGTGGCGAGATCCACGAACACCCCGCTCTGCGACGGCACCTGGGTGGCACCCTTCACCGGGGCGATCTCCTCGATGGCGGGCGGCAGCTTCTGCGCCTCGTCGCCGGTGACGGCGAGGTCCAGCGCCCAGAAGATCCCGACGATGCAGGCGGCGATGGCGAGGCTGGCGAACAGGATCGGCCAGTTGACGGGTTTCAGCGGGCGACGCACGGCGCACAGTCTCGCCCGTCCGGCGCCGGTTCGCACCGCCAGGGGTCACGCCGGGTGCACGGTGACGACGGGTGACGTCGCGGTAGCGTCGGGGCCGCCATGGTGGATCTGCCCGAACGACGTCCCCCCACCCGCCAGGGGCTGCTGGCCGGCCGCTACCGCCTCGGTGCCCGGCGCGGTTCCTCGGTGGAAGCTGCCGCCTTCGAGGCGGTGGACGAGCAACTGCAGCGCGACGTGCTGGTGAAGATCGTCCACCCGGACCTCACGGCGCAGCGGCGGGTGCGCGGCGCGCTCGAGGCCACCGTCGCCGCGCTGGCCGACCTCCACCACCCCAACCTGGCAGCCCTGCTGGACCACGGCCTGGCGACCTGGAACGGGCAGGAGGTGCTGTACGTCGTCAGCGAGCACCTCACCGGGGGCAGCTTGCGCGACCTCATCGACCGTGGACGCACGCTCACCCCGTCGCAGGCCGTGGTGGTGGGGCTGGACGCCTGCAAGGCGCTGGACGCCCTGCACCGGCGCGGCATCTTCCACGGTGACGTCCGCCCGGCCACCATCGTGTTCGGGGCGGACCGCCGCCTCCGCCTGGTGGATGCCGGCGTCACCTTCCTGGCCATCGAGGCCACGGGTGGGGTGGTCAAGCGCAGCAACGACGTGGCCCGCTACACCGCGCCGGAGATCGCCAGCGGCGCCGGCGCCCAACCGCGCAGCGACGTCTACTCCCTGTGCCTGGCGCTGGTGGAGGCCATCACCGGCACGGTGCCGTTCGTGGGCGACTCCACCGTGGCCACCCTGGCCAACCGGGTGGACCGCCTGCTGCCGGTATCGGCCGATCTCGGTGCGCTGGCGCCCGTGCTGGAGCGCGCCGGCCGCCCCGACCCGGAGGACCGCTCCACCGCCGCCGAGTTCGGCCGAGCGCTGGTGCAGGCCGCGGAGCACATGCCCCGCCCGGAGCCGTTGCCGCTGCTGGTGTCCAGCCTGTTCAGCCCGAGCGGCGCAGATGCTGCACCGGTCCGCGAGCACGAACCCGCACCTGCACCTGCACCCGAGCCCCAACCCCAACCCCAACCCCAACCCCAGCCCGGGGCCGTGGTCGAGCCTCCGGCCGTTCCGGGTGAACCGTTGCCGCCACCAACCGGCCCCGCGCCGGCAGCCGACGCCATGCCCCCCATCCAGCCCGCGGAGTCCACCGCGGCCATCTCCCTCACCACGCTCACCGGCGGCGATGAGGCGCCCGCTGCGGCTGCCGTGGGCGGGCCCGCCGTCGAAGGAGAATTGCTCGACGAGGCCGACGAGTTCCCCGACCCCCCGCCCGCCGCCGGGCCCAGCCGCCGCTGGTTCATCGCCCTGCTCGCCGTGCTGGCCGTGGCCGGAGGGCTGCTGGCCTGGTACAACACCCGGCCGGACGAGTTGCTGGTCCCCGAGGTCACCGGCATGGAGGCCGATGCCGCCCGCAACGTGCTGGCCGATTTCACCGTCGTCGCCGTGGAGGAAGCCAGCGAGTCCGTGCCCGTGGGCCAGGTCATCCGCACCGATCCCACCGGCAACACCAGGGCGGACAAGGGCAGCACCGTCACGATGTACGTCAGCACCGGCCCGGCGCCACGCGTCCTGCCGGAGCTCACCGGGCTGACGCTCAGCGACGCCAAAGCCAAGCTGGAGGGCATGGGCCTGGTGGTGGAGCTTGCCGACCCTGTGTACGACGAGTCCGTCCCCAACGGCACCGTCATCAGCTGGTCGGTCCCCGAGTCGCCGTCGCTCACCGCGGGTGCCACCGTGCTCATCGGCACCACCGTCCGCCTCGTCACCTCGGCCGGGCCGGCGCCGCGCACGGTGCCCGACCTCACCGGCATGACCCTGGAGCAGGCCACTGCCACCCTGGCGTCGGTCGGCCTGCAGATCACCCAGCTTGCCGACGAGTACAGCGATCTGCCCGTCGGCCAGGTCGTCCGCCAGGATCCTGCCGTCGGGGCCAGCGCCGAGCGTGGTGCCACCATCGGTGTGGCCCTGTCCAAGGGGCCGGAGATGGTCTCGCTGCCGCCGCTCACCGGGCTGAACCACGACCAGGTGCGAGCCGCGCTGGAGAACGCCGGCTTCGTGGTCGGCACCGTCTACGGCAACACCTCGCTGCCGTTGAACAAGACCGTGGTCGACGGTCAGGAGGTGACGGCCGGGTTCACGGCGCCGAAGGGCACCGTGGTGGACCTCGTCTACATCCCCGACGAGCCGGAGCCCACCACCACGACGGTCGCGCCCTGAGCCGGAGGTGCCCCGGTTCTGCGGGGCACCCGGCGCGTCACTAGGGTCGGCGCCGTACAAGGAGGTACGCATCCCATGGGCAGTCTCGACGGTCGCGTGGCCATCATCACCGGAGCCGGCCGGGGCATCGGCCGTGAACATGCGCTGTTCTTCGCCGCCGAGGGCGCCAAGATCGTGGTCAACGACCTCGGCGGGGCCAACGACGGCACGGGCAGCGACCTCACCCCGGCCCAGCAGGTGGCGGAGGAGATCAAGGCGATGGGGGGCGAGGCCGTGGTCAACGGCGACAACGTCGCCGACTGGCAGGGCGCCCAGCGGATGATCAACCAGGCCGTGGAGACCTTCGGCGACCTGGACATCCTGGTCAACAACGCCGGCATCCTGCGCGACCGTGTCCTCGTCAACATGACCGAGGAGGAATGGGACGCCGTCATCGCCGTCCACCTGAAGGGCCACTTCGCCCCCAGCCGCTGGGCCGCCGCCTACTGGCGCGAGCAGCACAAGGCCGGCATCACCAAGCCGCGCAACATCGTCCACACCAGCTCGACGTCGGGCCTGTTCGCCAACCCCGGGCAGGCCAACTACGGCGCGGCAAAGACGGGCATCGCCACGTTCAGCCAGATCATCGCCAAGGAGCTGGCCCGCTACAACGTGAAGAGCAACACCATCGCCCCCGGTGCCCGCACCCGGCTCACCCTTGCCACCCCTGGCCTGGAGGACATCATGAAGCCGCGCGAGGGCGCGTTCGACCCGTGGGATCCCGCCAACATCTCCCCGCTCGTGGCTTACCTGGCGTCGGAGGGCTGCGCGTTCTCCGGCGAGACCTTCCTCGTCCAGGGCGGCAACGTCACCATCGTGGAGAGCTGGAAGCGGGGCGCGGCGGTGGACCGCGACTCGAAGTGGACGGTCGCCGACCTCACGGCAGCGTTGGCGCCTCTCGCCCCCCAGTGACCGGGCGGTGACTTCCCGCCGCGACAACCTCCAGCCCCGGCCCGACCCGACGATCCCGATCCTGTCGGGTGGGGTCGACGAGCTCGGTGTCGTCCCCTGGCCGATCGTCCTGCGGCGGCGGATCCACGCCCGGGTCCGCCTGGACTACCGCTGGGCGGTGGTCTGGGTGGTGCTGTCCGGCCTGTTCGCCGTCGGGTTCACCATCACCCTGCTGGTGGTCACGCTGGAGAGCATCGCCACCGAACTGCACTCCGACGTCGGGGTGCTCAACTGGGCCATCGTCGGCCCGATGCTGGCGTTCGGCGTGGTCGGCCCGGCCTTCGGCAAGGCCGGCGACCTGTGGGGGCACAAGCGGGTCTTCCTCGGCGGCCTGTTCTTCGCCGCGGTGTTCGCCGCCGCCTCGGCGCTGGCCTGGAGCGCCGGCACGCTGATCCTGTTCCGCACCCTGTCCGCCACCGCCGGCTCGGCGTGCGGGCCGTCGGCGATGGCCTACATCAACCGCCTGTTCGGCCCGGAGGAGCGCATGCGCCCGCTGTCCGTGTGGAGCTTCGTGACGGCGGGTGGTCCGGTGGTCGGCGTGGTGGCAGGCGCCCCGCTGGTGGACTCGCTCGGCTGGCGGTTCATCTTCTGGGTGCAGGCACCGATGTGCGTGCTCGCCTTCCTGATCGCCCTGTGGCTGCTGCCACCGACGGACCGGGTGGAGGGCGTCCGCTTCGACGTGTGGGGCTCGGCGACGCTGGGCATCGGCGCGGCATCGCTGCTGGCCGGCATCAGCCAGGGCCGGGCCTGGGGCTGGACGTCGGTGGCCACGCTCGGTTGCTTCGCCATCTCCGCGGTGGCGCTCACCACCTTCGTGCGGGTGGAGCAACGGGCGCTGGCCCCGCTGCTGGTGCTCAGCTGGTTCCGCACCCGCAACATCGTCTTCCCCGTGCTCAGCCAGATGCTGACCAACTTCGCCTACATGGGCGGGTTCGTGCTGGTGCCCCAGTTGCTCGGCGAGCGCGGCCTGGGGCTGGAGAAGGGCACCGTCGGCCTCTTGGTCATCGCCCGCCCGCTGGCGTTCTCGATCATCGCCCCGCTGGCCGCGCTGGTGACGGTGCGCGTGGGCGAGCGCGTCGCCGGCGTGGTGGGCGCGCTCGGGGTGGTGACCTCGATGGTGCTGTGGTCGCAGGTGGGTGTGGGCAGCGCCTACGCGTTCATCATCACGGCGTCGGCGTTCTCCGGCATCGGCCTGGGGATCGCCTCGCCGGCGCTGACGTCGCTGATGTCCAGCGCCGTGGACGAAAAGGACATGGGTGTCGCCGGCGCGATGCAGCAGCTGATGACCCAGCTGGGCGCGGTGATGGGCTCCGCCGTGTTGGTGACGGTGAGCGTGACGGCCAGCGAGGGCAACGTCGGCCCCTTCCACACGGCGTTCCTCGTCGGGGCCGTGGTGGCAGGCGTGGGTGCGCTGGTGGCGCTGCGGGTGCAACCGATGCTGCGCCGCGACTGAGCGCGGCGCCGCGGGTCAGGCCGTGATGTCCTTGATCTCGGTGGCGATCTGCTTGGCGATGTCGTCCTGCGGCATGGCCGTCTGCATCGCCATCATCTTCATCATGTCGCCCTGGACCTTGATCTTCCCGGACATGAACGCCTGCATGCCCGCGGCCTGGTCCTGCAGCACGAAGATGGCCCGGGCGGTCTCCCAGTCCGTGGTCAGCGTGAGGTCGGGGGTGTCCAGTTCGCCGAGCTCCATCACCACATCGCCCGACGAGGTGTCCAGGTAGCTCTTCACCGTGCCGTCGCCGAACGGCACGTCGGTGATCACCTGGTTCATGCGGATGACCGTGGTGACCTTCGAGGCCTGGTCGGCGTACTTGGCGCGGATGTCCTTGGCGGCGTTCATCCACTCGTCGGAGAGGAACGGGTAGGTCATGTCGGCTCCTTGATCGGGATCGTCACCGGTGGCCGGGACGCTGTGACGGACGGCAACTTAGCCCGCCGCAGCGGCATGGTGATAGGCGAGCCGCACGGCCAGTGCCTGGCGGATCTCCGGGCCGGCGTCGCGGGCGAACTCCTCCCGGTAGGTGGCGTCGGTGCCGAGCACGACCGTGAAGTACATCCCGCTGAAGACGGCGAGGAACCCAGCCACCCGCAGCAGCGGTTCGGTGAGCACGAGCGTGCGGCCGCCGACCCGCCAGTGGGCCAGCACGTGCACGTCCGGCACGGTCGTCCAGAAGGCCGTGGTGGATTCGGGGATGGCCAGCACGCCGAAGACCAGGAAGAACACGAAGAGGGTCAGCGCCACGATCGTCACCAGGATCGCCTGGCTGAACACGCTGACCAGCCCGAGGTTCAGGCGCTGGCGGGGGCTGAGCGCCCGCTCCATCGGGTCGCCCTCGGTCGGCAGGGGCAGGCCTTCGGCGGGGGTTCCGGCCACCAGCCGGGCGACCTCCGCCCAGTCGTCGAACTCGTTGACCACGCGGATCCCGGCGGGCACGCGGGACAGCATGAACGCCGAGCCGAGCACGAAGAACAGGGCCAGCACCACCAGGTACACGGGCCCGTCGAGCGTGCCGGCCACCTGCCACACCTCGGCGTTGATGAACAGGAACGTGGTGAAGAGCAGGAGGAGGGGCAGGGCCCGGGCCATCATCCGCCCGACCGGCCCGAGCTGGCGGAACGTCTGCGACGCCGCCCACCCGGTAATCGGGATCAGGCCGTAGCTGGTGACCACGTAGATCACCACCAGCACCGCCGCGCCTTCCAGCACGGCCTGGATGGCGTCGCCCCACTGGGCGAACACCACCGACGGCAGCGCCGGGCCGACGAGGAAGGCCGCCAGCTCCGCCCAGCCGAGCTCGTGGGGGCGGGAGGCAATGGGCCGGTGGCGGAGCAGGTTGGTGAGGAACCAGGTGGCCAGGAGGATGACCACGACGGCCAGCGCGGCGGCCATGTTGCGCTGCCATGTCCAGTGGGCGAGGTCCAGGCCGTTCAGCCCGCCGGCCACGTAGGCCACCACCAGCAGCGGCACGGCGCGGCTCCAGATGTCCCGCCCGGCGGCGTACGGCTCGATGAAGTGGGGCACGCCGCGCCGGATGAACCAGCGTTCCAGTTCGTTGCGCCCGGTCGCCACGGTCGGAGTGTACGAAACCCCACCCGGCAGGTGGGTGAACAGATCGTTCAACCCTTTTCGTTTCGGGGGTCCGCGCCGGTAACGATGGTCCGGATGGCACGCATCCTGGTCACCGAAGAGATTGCCGAAGGCGGGCTGGATCGGCTCCGCGCCGCCGGCCACGAGGTGCAGGTCGAGCTCGACCTGTCCAAGCTGGCGCAGGCCCTGCAGGGCGCCCACGCCCTGATCATCCGTTCCGCCACCCAGGTGACGGCCGAGGTGCTGGAAGGTGCGGACTCCCTGATGGTGGTCGGCCGGGCCGGCATCGGCCTGGACAATGTGGACGTGGAGGCCGCCACCAAGCGCGGTGTCATGGTGGTCAACGCCCCGCAGAGCAACATCGTGTCCGCCGCCGAGCACACCATGGCGCTCATCCTCTCCCAGGCCCGCAACGTGCCCCAGGCCCACGCCGCGCTGGTGGCCGGGCGCTGGGAGCGCAGCAAGTGGGAGGGCGTGGAGCTGGCGGACAAGACGCTGGCCGTCATCGGTCTCGGCCGCATCGGCAAGCTGGTGGCCGACCGGGCGAAGGCGTTCGGCATGCGCCTGGTGGCGTTCGACCCGTTCGTGTCGGCCGACCGTGCCCGCCTGATGGGCGTGGAGCTGCTGTCGCTGGACCAGGCGGTGGCGGAGGCGGACTTCCTCACGGTCCACCTGCCGAAGACCAAAGAGACCACCGGGCTCATCAACCGCGACCTGCTGCTGAAGGCCAAGCCGTCGCTGCGGGTCATCAACGTGGCCCGCGGCGGGATCGTCGACGAGGCCGCCCTGGCAGAGTGCATCCGCGACGGCATCATCGCCGGTGCCGCGGTGGACGTGTTCTCGACGGAGCCGTGCACCTCCTCGCCCCTGTTCGAACTGCCCAGCGTGGTGGTCACCCCGCACCTCGGGGCCAGCACGCGGGAGGCCCAGGACAAGGCCGGCGACACCATCGCCGACATGGTGCTGCTGGCGTTGGCGGGGGACTTCGTGCCGTTCGCCGTCAACGTGGACGCGGCGGAGGCCAACGAGACCCTGCGGCCGTTCCTGCCCCTGGCGGAGCGCCTCGGCCGGCTGTTCGCCTCGCTGGTCGGCGGCTCGCCGTCGACGATGGAGGTCTGCACGGAGGGCGACATCGCCGGCTACGACACCCGCATCCTCGCCCTGGCCGCGCTGAAGGGCTTCTTCGACGCCATCAGCGACGAGCAGGTCACCTACGTCAATGCCCCGCAGCTGGCCAAGGACCACGGCATCGACGTGCGCGAGACGAAGTCGGCCCAGTCGCCGGACTACGTCAACCTGGTCACCATCACCGGCGGCGACCACTCGATCTCCGGCACGCTCGTCGGCCGCCACAGCGACCAGCGGATCACGTCCGTCGACGACCACAGCTTCGACGTGCCCCCGGCGGAGCAGATGCTGATGGTCAAGAACGACGACCGCCCCGGCGTCATCGGCACGGTCGGCACCCTGCTCGGCAACGCCGGCATCAACATCGCCGACATGGACGTGGGGCGGGCCGCCACGCCGGGCACCGCGGTCATGCTGATCGCCCCCACGGCGCCGCTGCCCGACCATGTGATGGCCACCCTGCAGGGCTCGCCCGGCATCATCAGCGCCGTCCAGCTGCGCGGCTGACGCGGGGCCTGCCGCGCGTCGCCCGGCTCAGCGGGGGGCGCGGGCGCGCAGGGCGTCGCGGGTGCGGGCCGCCTCGGCCCGGGCCGCGTCGGCGAAGTCGTCGCCTGCGGACGCGTAGAGGATGGCCCGCGAGGAGTTCACCACCATGCCGAACCCGTCGCGGGTGGCGCCGGCGTCCACGATGGCCTCGATGTCGCCGCCCTGGGCGCCGACGCCAGGCACCAGCAGGGGCAGGTCGCCCACCACCTCGCGCACCTCGCGCAGTTCGTCCGGGTAGGTGGCGCCCACCACCAGGCCGCAGTCGCCGATCTCGTTCCACTCCGTGGCCACCCGGCGGGCCACGTGCAGGTACAGCGGCTCTCCGTCCACCCGAAGGTTCTGGAAGTCGCCGCTGCCCGGGTTGCTGGTGCGGCACAGGACGAACACGGCGCCGTCGGGGTGGTGCAGGTAGGGCTCCACGGTGTCCGTGCCCATGTACGGGTTGACGGTCACGACCTGGGCGCCATACCGGTCGAACGCCTCCTTGGCGTACTGCTCGGCGGTGCTGCCGATGTCGCCCCGCTTGGCATCCAGCACCAGCAGCACGTGCGGGTACTCGCTGCGGATGTAGGCGCAGAGGCGCTCCAGATCCGCTTCGGCGGCGACGGCGGAGAAGTAGGCGATCTGCGGCTTGAACGCGCACACCAGGTCGGCGGTGGCGTCCACGATGGCCCGGCAGAAGTCGAACACGGAGCCGTGCACCACGGCGGGGAAGCGGGCGGGGTCGGGGTCCAGCCCGGCGCAGAGCATGGAGCCGGAGCGTGTCCACGCGTCGCGCAGCGGTTGGTGCAGGGCCATC
The DNA here is from genome assembly GCA_020637295.1 of Acidimicrobiaceae bacterium. Classification (GTDB taxonomy): domain Bacteria; phylum Actinomycetota; class Acidimicrobiia; order Acidimicrobiales; family Ilumatobacteraceae; genus UBA668. The sequence continues at coordinate 292,749 of JACJWF010000001.1, forward strand.
GGCCGGCAGTTTACGCTGGCCCGATGGCTGCTGGCGCGGAGTACGACCTGGTGATCCGAGGGGCGGAAGTGGCGGGCGGCCTCGGCCGGCCCCTCCTGGCCGCCGACGTGGCGGTGGTCGGCGACCGGATCGCGGCCGTCGGCGACGTGCCCGGCCGCGGCGGTGTGGAGGTGGACGGCACCGGCAAGGTGCTGGCCCCAGGGTTCATCGACGTGCACACCCACGACGACTGGGCGGTGCTGTCGGAGCCGGACCACGCCTGCAAGGTCCTCCAGGGCTGCACCACCATCGTGGTCGGCAACTGTGGCACCAGCGTGGCCCCGGGCGGGGATCGCATGGTGGCCGGTGGCGGCGGGTTCGCCACGATCGGCGGCTACCTGGACCACCTGGCGGCGAACCCGGCGTCGGTCAACACGGCGGCGCTGGTGGGCCACGGCTCGGTCCGCACGGCGGTCATCGGGTTGCGCGACGACCGCCCGGCCACGCCGGCGGAACTGGCGGCGATGCGCGCCCATGTGGAGCAGGCGATGGCCGACGGCGCGGTCGGTCTGTCCACCGGCCTCATCTACGAACCCGGCAAGTACGCGCCGGAAGCCGAACTGCAGGACATGGCCGAGGTGGCGGCCGCGGCCGGCGGGATCTACGCCACCCACATGCGCAACGAGGGGCGCGGCCTCTTGGACAGTGTTGCGGAGACGCTGCGGGTGGCGCAGCGCACGGGCGGGAAGGTGCAGATCTCCCACCACAAGGCGTCCGGCCGCGGCGCCTGGGGGTTGGTCACCCAGTCGCTGGCGATGATCGACGCCGCCATCGAGGCCGGGGTGGACGTGATGGCCGACCAGTACCCGTACACCCGCGGTAGCACCCTCCTGGAGCAGGTGGTCCGCAACGGCGGCCTGGACGGCACCAGCGAGGAGGAAGACCTGACCCCCGGCCAGGTCCTGATCGGCGCCGCCCCGCATCATCCGGAGTGGGAGGGGCTGACGCTGGCCGAACTGGGCGCGCAATGGGGCTGCACGGGGCGCGAGGCCGCCGACCGGGTGCTGGAGGGCGAGGGCCGGGCCTGCATGGTCATCCTCGACACGATGACCGAGGCCGACGTGGAGACCGTGATGGCCCACCCGTCCACCATCATCGGCAGCGACGGCATCCCGCTGGGTGGCAAGCCGCACCCCCGCCTGCACCACACGTTCCCGCGGGTGCTCGGCCACTATGTCCGCGAGCGTCACGTGCTGGATCTGCCGGATGCGATCGCCCGGATGACCGGTCGCTCGGCGCTGCGGTTCGGACTGGTCGACCGCGGCGTCATCCGTGAGGGAGCGTTCGCCGACCTGGTGTTGTTCGATCCCGCTGCGGTCGCGGACACGGGCACGTTCGCCGACCCCACCACGGTGCCGGCCGGCATCGAGCGGGTGTGGGTCAACGGGGTGTGCGTGGCTGCCGACGGCGCGCACACGGGTGCCCGCCCCGGCCGGCCGCTGCGCCGCGGCTGAGGGGTGGCCGGCGCCGGTTCAGTGCTGGCAGTTCCAGACGCCGTTGTCCTCGAGCACCGGTTCCTTGCAGCCCGGCGGCACCGGCGGGATCGGCTTGCCCGGAGGCCAGTCCGACGGGATCTTGGCACCGGGCGGCAGCGTCGTCTGGGTGCTCGGTTCCGTGGTGGTGGTGGCCGGCGGCCTCGTGGTGGTGGGGGCAGCAGTGGTGGCCGGGCTGGTGGCAGGGCTGGTCGCCGGGCTGGTGGCAGGGCTGGTCGCCGGGCTGGTGGACGCCGGAGCGGGATTGGTGGGCGAGGTGGCCGGGCTGCCGGGGTTCGCCGCACCGCCGCTGGCGGGTGCGGCGCCCGGTGCGGCGGGTACCAGCGGATTGGTGATGGCGGTGGTGTCCGCTGGCGCCGTGGCGTCCACGGCGATGAGCGTCAGCGGCATCGTGGTGGTCTCGTCGAGCGCGACGCCGGAGGCAACCCCCTCGGGCAGCGACGGCAGGGTGGCGGCATTCTCGTCGGCTGGGCGCAAGGACCACCATGCGGCCGCGGCCATGCCGAGCGTCAGCGTGCTGACGAGGATCGTGAGGGCGACGAGTCGGCGAGCCATCGCCGGACTATCGGCCTGGCTGCTCCCGCGCTCGATCCAAGATTCGTCAAAGTTTCCGCGCTGGGGTCACTCCGTGACGGAGATGGCCGCCGTGGGGCACAGGTCCGCGGCGGTGCGCACCTTGTCGTGCAGTTCGGCGGGCGGCTCCTCCTGCAGCACATACAGGTAGCCGTCGCTGCGCACCTCGAACACCTCGGGGCAGACCTGCATGCAGGCGCCGGTGCTGGCGCACACGTCGTAGTCGACACTGACCTTCATCGAACTGGCTCCCTCTTGCTGTGGTGGCTCACGCCTTGGCCCGACGGTAGCCGTCCGCTTCGGCGCCCTCCGCACTGGCGTAGCAGCGCTCGGGGACGGTGCGGTCGTAGAAGCGGCCGCCGGGCAGGTGGTAGATGCCGGAGTTGTCGTTGGCCTTCACCGGATAGCCCTCCGGGCACTGCCCGTCCACCGGCGCCACCCACGGGGCGGCGGGGTCGGCAGGCTCGGTGACCGGGGCCGCAACGGCGGGTGCGGGTGCGGGTGGCACCGTCACCGCAGCAGGATCGGGCACGTCGAAGAAGGCCGTGGACGGCAGGGCGCGACGGGAGCGGACCAGGAGGGCGGCACCGCCGCCGGCCAGCGCGAGCAGGAAGATCCAGCGGATCCGGCGGCGACACCTCATGTGGCCAGGCTAGTCCTGCCGGGTGGCGGCTGCCTGATGGCGCTCGTGTGCGTGCAGCACGGCCCGCAGCGCGGCGGTGATGGTGGAGGGGTCGGTGCCCACGCCCCACTTCACCGCGCCGCCGTCGGCGCTGGTCTCCACATAGGCGACGGCCATCGCCTCGCTGCCCTTGCCGATGGCGTGCTCGGCGTAGTCCAGCACGTCAACGGTGCTGCCCAGGCCTCCCTGCATGGCATGCACGAACGCGTCGATCGGGCCGTTGCCCTCGCCGCTGATGGTGACCCGCTGCCCGTCGATCTCCAGTTGGGCGGTGATCGTGGCGACACCGGTGGCCGAGTCGCTGCGCAGTTCGTGGCTGCTGAGGCGGAAGCGGGGCTGCTCGGGCAGGTACTCGGCGTGGAACGCATCCCACATGACACCGGGGCCGATCTCCGTGCCGGAGTCCTCGGTGATGTGCTGGATGGTCTTGGAGAACTCGATCTGCAGCCGGCGGGGCAGGTCGAAGCCGTGCTCGGTCTTCATCACGTAGGCCACGCCACCCTTGCCGCTCTGGCTGTTCACCCGGATGACGGCCTCGTAGGTGCGGCCGAGGTGCTTGGGGTCCAGCGGCAGGTAGGGCACGCCCCACTCGGGGTAGTCGCCGCCGTTGGCCGCGGCCTTGGCGTCGAGCGCCTCGAAGCCCTTCTTGATGGCGTCCTGGTGGCTGCCGCTGAAGGCGGTGTAGACGAGGTCGCCGACCCACGGGTGGCGGGGGCCGACGGGCAGCCGGTTGCAGTACTCCGCCACGCGGCGCAGGGCGTCGATGTCGCTGATGTCCAGTTCGGGGTCCACCCCGTTGACCATGAGGTTGATGGCCAGGTTCACGACGTCCACGTTGCCGGTGCGCTCGCCGTTGCCGAACAGGGTGCCCTCCACCCGGTCGGCGCCGGCCAGCATGGCCAGTTCGGCGGCGGCGGTGGCGGTGCCGCGGTCGTTGTGCGGGTGCAGGCTGATGATCACGCTGTCGCGGTTGCGGATGTTGCGGCCGAACCACTCGATGACGTCGGCGTAGACGTTCGGTGTGTAGCACTCCACCGTGGCCGGCAGGTTGAGGATCAGCGGGCGCTCCGGCGTGGGCTCCATCACGTCCATCACGGCATGGCAGACCTCCAGCGCGTACTCCGGCTCGGTCAGCGTGAAGCTCTCCGGCGAGTACTCGTAGCGGACCGCCACCTCGGGGACGGTGTGCTCCAGCTTCTTGCACAGCTTGGCGCCGTTGACGGCGATGTCGATGATGCCCGCCTTGTCCAGCCCGAACACGACCTCGCGCTGCAGCGGGTTGGTGGAGTTGTAGAAGTGGACGATGGCCTGCTTCATGCCGGCGATGGCCTCGTAGGTGCGCTCGATCAGTTCCTGGCGGCACTGCACCAGCACCTGGACGGTCACGTCGTCGGGGATCAGGTCCTCCTCCACCAGTTGGCGGCAGAAGTCGAAGTCCGGCTGGCTGGCCGACGGGAACCCGATCTCGATCTCCTTGAAGCCCATCTTCACGAGGGTGTCGAACATGCGCCGCTTGCGCTGCGGGTCCATCGGGTCGATCAGTGCCTGGTTGCCGTCGCGCAGGTCGACGCTGCACCACAGGGGGGCCTTCTCGTGCACCTTGTTCGGCCAGGTGCGGTCGGTGAGGACGAGGGGGATGAACCGCTGGTACTTCTGGAAGGGCATCTGCTTCGGGGTGGCGGGTTGCGGAGGCATCTCGTGTCGCTTTCGTGGTGTTCGTGTCGTGTCGGGTGTCGTGTGCGGGTTCTGGCTGAAAAATCAAAGAGCCCCGGCCGGTTCGGCAGGGGCTGCGGGCAAGCGCGGATATGTGCGGCTTGCCCTACATAAGAAGGAGGAGGCCGCGGGTCAGGGACATATCGCCGCCCAGTCTGCCGAATCTCGCCCCCGATGTCAACGTCAGCCGGTTTGTGTCAAGAACCTGAACTCACAGGCCCTGGTCACGGCCCGACAGCCTTTACGTAAGAGGTGGAGGGGCCGTCAGTCGGTGAGGAAGTTGGTGAACTGCCAGGGGTCGGTGGGGTCCACGTGGTTGGCCTCGTCGCTGAAGTTGGCGAAGAGGTCGGCGCGGCTGGACACGGGGTCCCAGTCGGCGGGGCCGCTGTGCAGGGTGCCGAGGTAGCGGTTGGCCACACCGAGGACGGTCCGCCACGGCAGGTCGTCGGGCACGCACACGCCCTCCTCGGGGTGGTCGATCATCCAGCTGACGGCGCCCATGATGCTGCCGGCCACCTGCAGCGTGGTGGCGTTCTGGTGGGGGAGCGCGGCGCGGGCCTCGTCGATGGACAGCAGCGAGCCGGTCCACCAGCACTTGTACGGGTGGCCCATCAGGTTGACCCCGAGGATGTCCTGCCCGCTGACGATCTCGTCGTTGAGGATCCGCTGCGCCGGCTGCATCTCCCAGCGGCGCATGCGCAGCTCCAGGACGCTGTTGATGGCCGCGTCGGACGGGTGGTAGGCGTAGTGCACCGTCGGGCGGTACACCGCGCGGCCGGTGTCCGGGTCCGTCACGGTCAGCGCCTCGCACATGGTGAAGGCCTCGCCGTGGCGGATGACCATGCCGCGGATCTCGCCGCCCGGCACCCAGCTGCGCACCCAGGTCTCCATGCCCGGCCGGGCGATGGCGATCTGGTTGCACGGCCCCTCGCCGGCGTGGACGAACGCGTTGGGCGGCAGGCGCCGCTCGTGTGTGCCCCAGCCGAGCTCGGCGGGTGCCACGCCCTCCTCGTAGAAGCCTTCGACGCTCCACGTGTTGACGAACTCGTTGGTGCGCTTGGGCACGGTGCTGACCTGGGTGTCGCGCTCGGCCACGTGGATGACCTTCGTGCCGGTCAGCATCGCCAGTACGTTGTAGCGCTCGCCGGCCAGCGCAGCCTCCAGCCCGGCCGTGTCGCCCAGCCCGTCCTGCAGCATCCGGCCGGCGATCTCGGTCAGCGCCTGCTTGGCCCAGTGGCTCACCAGCCCGGGGTTGGCGCCGTGCTCCACCACGGCGGTGGCGCCCTTGTTGTGCGGCCAGGCGGCCATCATCCGCCGCAGGCTCATGTGGCGCACGTACAGGCTGCGGTCCAGCGGGTGCACCTCGGTCATGTGGTCGTACGGGTTCCACAGTTCGACCGACGTGTTGAGGTAGCGCACGCCATGGTCGCGGCACCACTGCAGGATCGTGGGGTTGTCGATGTTCCACGCCAGGTCCAGCAGCAGGTCGCCGTCGCCGACCCTGGCGGCGAGGAAGGCGTCGAGGTTCTCCGGCGTGATGCGGTCCTGCTCGTATCGCACGCCCTGGGCCAGCACGTCGGCGACCCTGGCGCGGTTGTCGACGACGTCGACGATGGTGATGCGGGACGGGACGATGCCGAGGTCGCGCACCAGCAGGGGCACGGCGGCCTGGGCGACGGACCCGCAGCCGAGGACGAGAACCCGACCGGGCTCCCGCCTCATTCGGCCAGCGCGGGCGCCAGCGCGGCGAGCTCGCGATCGAGCTCGGCGGCCTGGGCGGCGGCGTACAGGCTCTGCCAGTCGTAGGCGATGCCCTTCCGGCCGGACTGGGTGCAGACGGGGGTGTCGGTGGTGAGGTTCATCGCTGCGGCCTTTCGGGTTCGGTGGGGGTGTCGGTCGCTGCCGAACCGGGGGTGCCGGTGCGAGAGCGGCGTGACACTAACCACCCCGCGAGCGCGTTGCTACTCACTGATCCAGCAGACAAATCCCCTGATCAGTCGGTCAAAACGACCGACCCGTCACACAGCGGCGGTGCGGGGGCGGCGGCGCCGGGCGGCGACCACCACGAACAGCAGACCGATGCCCACCGTGGCCCCGCCGGCCAGCAGCCAGGGCTCGGTGTTGGAGCCGGCCGACGGCAGGTTGCGGATGATGAACGACGACTCCACCTCTTCGCAGCCCTGCGTGGTGGCGAACACCTGGTAGGTGCCGAGCGCGCTGGGCAGGGTGACCGTGACCCGGGCGACACCCGTGCTGTCGGCCACACCCGTTGCGACGATCGGCGGCAGGCCCGACGATGCCGGCGGGATGATGGTGAACGTGACCGTGCCGCCCACCGGCAGGCCGTAGCCCGCTGCGCTGATGGTGACGACCGCGCCGGGGAGGAAGGCGGCGGAGGGCGTGGTGACGGCCAGGCACGCTTCACCAGGCGGGTAGGGGTCCGAGGTGGGGGGTGCCGCCAACGCCGGTGCCGGCGCGACGACGCCGAGCAACAGCGCGACGGTCGCGATCGTCCGCTTCCACATCCCGGTCATGCTCCCGGCCCTCCCACCTTGCAAGCTTCCGCGACACTATCGGCCATCGAACCACCGACCTCAACCACCAGTTGGTCGGCGTCGATCCAGCGTGGCGACACGCGGACATGGTCGATCAGCGGGTGGTGCGGGCGGTCGCCTTCCTCGCCCTCGCTCAGCAGCACTTCGTGCAGCTTCTCGCCCGGGCGCAGGCCGGTGTAACGGATCTCGATCTGCTTGCCGGACTGCTCGATCAACTGGCGGGCCACGTCGGCGATCTTCACCGGGGTGCCCATGTCCAGCACCAGCACCTCGCCGGGGGCGCCGGCCGTGGCCGCCTGCAGGGTGAGGCGCACGGCTTCGCGCACGGCCATGAAGTAGCGGGTGACCTCGGGGTGGGTGACGGTGACCGGACCGCCGGCGTCGATCTGGGCGAGGAACGTCTCCATCACCGAGCCGCGGCTGCCGATGACGTTGCCGAAGCGCACGGATACGAACGGCCGGTCGGTGCGCGCTGCGACGGCGGCCGTGAGCTGCTCGGCGGTGCGCTTGGTGTAGCCCAGCACGTTCACGGGGTCGGCGGCCTTGTCCGTGCTGATGTTGACGAACCGGGCGGCACCGTGCTGCTCGGCGGCGGCCAGCACGTTGCGGGTGCCCAGCACGTTGGTCTTCCAACCCTCCGCCGGGTGGACCTCCAGCGCCGGCACGTGCTTCAGCGCAGCGGCGTGGAACACCACCTCGGGCTGGTGGGCGGCGAACACCTCGTCGATGCGCTGCCGGTCGCGGATGTCGGCCAGTTCGGGGGTGAGCTCGACCGTGCCGCGCAGGCTCTGCTCCACCCGGTGCAGGAGCGAGTCGTCGTGGTCGAGCAGCACGAGGTGGGCGGGCTGCAGACCGGCGATCTGGTGGGCCAGCTCGGAGCCGATGGACCCGCCGGCACCGGTGACCAGCACGGTACGGCCGGCGATCATCGCGCCCACGGCCTTCATGTCGATGGTGACCACCTGGCGGCGCAGCACGTCCTCGTCGGACCAGCTGCGCAGTTCGGCGACGGTGCCGCTGCCGACCAGTTGCTGCACCGGCGGCATGACCAGGGTGCGCAGGCCGGCGGCGCGGGCGGCGCCGTGCAGCCGGGACAGCAGGTCGGGCGCTGCGGAGGGGATGGCCAGCACGGCCGCGTCCACGTGCAGGTGGCGGGCGACATCTCCGAGGTCGTCGAACCCACCGAGGACTCGCACGCCCATGATCCGCAGGCTGCGCTTGGCCGGGTCGTCGTCCAGCAGGGCCACGGGGCGGTACGGGCTGGCGGCGGAGGTGAGCATGGCGCGCACGGCCCGGTGGCCGCCCTCGCCCGCACCCACCACGACGACCGGGGTGCGTCGCTTGGCCCGCCGGCCGCGCACGATGCGGGCCCGCAGGCGGCGCAGGTAACGCACCGCCAGCACCAGCGAGGCGGCGGTGGCGGTGGCCCAGACGGTGCGGTGGCCGAAGCGGTTGCCGGTGACGGCGAGGTCGGCGACCACACCGCAGGCGCCGGCCAAGCCGACGGTGATGGCGGCGATGCCGATCTCCTCGAAGCTGAACGGCAGATAGCGCCGGCGGTACAGGCCGCCGGCCATGCCCAGCAGCACCTGGGCGGCCGCGCACCAGGCCAGCACCAGCAGCACGCGCGGCTCGGTGAACGACCACTCCTCCATCGTGACGGTGAAGAGGAACGCCAACGGCCAGCAGGCGACGTCGATGACGGCGAGCAGGCTCGTACGCCACCAGTTGTCGTAGCGGGAGGGGTCGGCGCGTGCGGTCATCGGCAGTTCATCGGCCAATCTCGGAAAAGATCAAGATCAGATCAAGCTCAGCGTGCCGCGATGGTACCGGCTGGCCGGCGCCCGGCCCCGGATGGTGACGCGCCGCCGTGATGGTCGGTGGGCGGTGTTCCGGGCCCGGCGGACCCGTGCTGGGTAACGTGGCGCGCCATGGGGAGCAGGGTGTGAGTGCCGACGTGACGAGGGTGGTGGTCATCGGCGCCGGCGGCCATGCCCGCGTCGCCATCGAGGCCCTGGCGGACAGCGGCTTCGAGGTGGTCGGGTGCGTCAGCGGCGACGGTGGTGGGGTGCCCGGCCTGCCGTGCCCGGTGCTGGGCCGCGACACCGAGGTGGCGGCGCTGGCCGCGGCACACGGCGCCACGGGGGTGTTCGTGGCGGTGGGTCACAACCGCACCCGCCAGCGACTGCAGACCGCCGCCGAGGCCGCTGGGCTGGTGCCGGTCAACGCCATCAGCCGGTTCGCGATGGTCTCGCCGTCTGCCCGCGTGGGGCGCGGCGTGCTGGTGGCAGCCGGCGCGGTGGTCAACGCGATGGCCCAGGTGGGCGATGGCGCGATCCTCAACACCCGCTGCTCGATCGACCACGACGGGGTGGTGGGGTCGTTCGCCCACGTGTCCGTCGGGGTGGCCACCGGTGGCGCGGTCACCGTGGGTGACCGCGCGTTGGTGGGCCTGGGCAGCGTGGTGCTGCCCGGCCGCACCGTGGGTGCCGACGCCACGGTCGGCGGGGGTGCCGTCGTGGTGGAGGACGTGGCACCTGGCGCCACCGTGGTGGGCGTGCCTGCCCGGAGGACGCGGTGACGCGCCGGGTGGCGCCGGCCGACGTGGTGCGCCGGGCGTTGGACATCACTGCCGCGGTCGCCGGCCTCACACTGCTCAGCCCGCTGCTGCTGGCCGCGGCGCTGGCCGTGCGGGTGCGCATGGGTGGGCCGGTGCTGTTCCGTCAGCGCCGCCTGGGCCTGGGCGGGACACCGTTCGAGTTGTTGAAGCTGCGGTCCATGCACCACCCGGCGCCGGGCAAGGAGGCGCCGGAGTTCGACCACCTGCGCCTCGGCCGCCTCGGCCGGTTGTTGCGGTCCACCAGCATCGACGAACTGCCGTCGCTGTTGAACCTGCTGCGCGGCCAGATCACGCTGGTGGGGCCGCGCCCGCTGCCGGTGCACTACTGGGACCGTTTCACCGAGACGGAGCGCCGCCGCTTCGAGGTGAAGCCGGGGATCACCGGCATGGCGCAGGTGAACGGCCGCAACACGGTGGACTGGCCGCAGCGGCTGGCACTGGACGTGGAGTACGTGGAACGCCGCTCGCTCGGCCTGGACCTGCGCATCCTGCTGCGCACGGTGCCGATGGTGCTGAGGCGCCACGGGGTGGACCAGCAGGGCGGGGTCACGATGACGGAACTGCCCGTCCGGTGACCGCCACGATGCCCTCCCGCCACCCCGCCCTGGAGGTGGCCGAGTTCGAGGTGGAACTGGTGGTGTTCGACCCCAGGGTCAACCGGGTGCACCACTTGCGCGACCTGGGCGCGGCGGTCTTCGACGCCTGCGACGGGGTCACCCCGGTGGCTGATCTGGTGGCCGAGATCGTGGAGGTCGCCGGCGCCACCGAGCAGGACGCCGTGGAGGCGGTGGACGCCGTGCTGGCCTCGCTGGCGGCCGAGGGGATGCTGGAGGGTGCCGAACCTCCGGCCCCACCGCCACCCTGCCTGGGGTGTGGTGGAGGTGTGGCGGCCCGGCCCGCCAAGCCCCGCTGGTGGCGCCGCCGCCGTTGAGCCAGCCTCAGCCGGGGCGGGGTGCGGCCAGGCCGCGGCGTTGCAGCAGGCGGGCGTAGGTGGAGAGCGTGGTGTCGATCACCCGCTGCTGGTCGAACTCGCGCTCGGCCCGCTGCTTGCCGGCCGCGCCCATCTGCGAGCGCAGCGCCTCGTCGCCCGCCAGTCGCGCCACGGCGTTGGCCAGCGCGGCTGGGTTGCGCACGGGCACCAGCAATCCGGTGGTGCCGTCGTCCACCACCTGACGGCAGCCGCGGATGTCGGTGGCCACCACGGGCAGGCCGCTGGCCGAGGCCTCCATCGCTGCCCGGGGGAAGCCTTCGCGGTGGGTGGCCGTGAGGAACACGTCCATGGCCGCGTAGCACTCGGGCATGTCGTCGCGGCGGCCGGCGAAGCGCACACCGTCGGCCTCGGCGGCGTGGCGGGCGGCCTCGGTGAACCCGTCCGTCTTGTCCGGGTCGGCCGGCCCGACCACGACGATCCGCACCTGCGGGGCGAGTTCGCGCAGTTGGCGGGCAGCGGCGACGATCTCGTCGAGGCCCTTCTCGCGCACGAGGCGACCGACCACGCCCACCAGCACGTCGCCGTCGGAGACACCCCACTCGGCTCGCAGTGCAGCCCGCGCTGCCGCGGGGCGGTTGCCGCTGAACCGCCCGAGGTCGATGCCGTTGCCGAGCACGGTCACCTTGCGGGCCGGCACCTTGAGCGTGCGCACCAGCGTGCGGGCGTCCTCCGGGTTCTGCACCAGTTCGGCATGGCCGAAGGCGGCGGCGATCCGTTCCAGCGCGTAGACGGGCAGGCGGCGGCGCAGCCGGTCGGTGGGCTGGGCGTACAGGCCGTGCTGGGTGTTCACCACCACGGGCACTCGTGCCAGGCGCCCGGCGATGCGGCCCAGCACCCCGGGCTTGGGGTTGTGGGTGTGGAGGATGGTCGGCTGCTCGCGGCGCAGCAGGCGGTACAATTCCACGAACGCGGCCAGGTCGGAGCGCAGCGACGGGGCGCGGGTGAGCGACGTCACGTCCACGTGGCGGATGCTGCGGGCGGCCAGCGCCGGCACGTGCGGCCCGGCGGCGGACGCGCCCACCACCTCGTAGCCGGCGGCGGCGAAGGCGGCCAGTTGCGGCGCCAGCAGCCAGTCCAGGCTCATGTCGGTGGTGGTGAGGTGGATCAGCCGGGGGGCCGTGGCGCCGGTCATGTGGTGCGGTTCCAGTACCGCGGGGTGGCGGCCAGGTGGCGCAGCGCACCTTCCAGGCGCAGGCCACCGGCGGCCTTCACGGCGAACATCGCCAGGTCGTCGCCGCGGGACACGGGCACCCGGCGCAGGTGCTGCAGGTGGCGGGCGGTGCGGTTCACGCCGTGGCCGGCGAGCGCGGCGGACCGGAAGCGGGCGGCCACCGCGGTGCGTGCGGCCCGGTTGCCGGGCACGGCCTTCGGGTAGGCGAAGTGGGCAGGCGCTGTGCCGAGGTGGTCGGTGATGGCGTCGATCGAGCGGTCCAGTTGCTCGGCGGCTTCGGCCGCGGACGTGCGGTGCAGCAGGCGGTGGTCGTGGGTGTGGGAGGCCACGGTGAAACGGCCGCCCGCTGCTGCGTCGGCCAGCGCGGCCCACGATGCGGCGGGCGCACCCCACGGCAGCACGCCGGCGCCGGGCGCCGACGTCACCAGGTAGAGCGTGCTGGGCAGGCCGGCCTCGGCCAGGATCGGCGCGGCCACGTCCACCACGTCGGTGGTGCCGTCGTCGAACGTGATCACCACCCCGTGCGCCGGCGTGCCGGCCGCCAGCGAGGCCGTGGCGTCGTCCAGCGACAGCACGCGGTGGTGGGCGGCGAGGTGCTCCACCTGGGCGCGGAACTGGGCGGCGGGCAGGTCCACCGGGCTGTCCGTGCCGGCCCCGACCCGGTGGTAGATGAGCACCGTGACGCCCGGCCGGGTGGGCACCATCCGGTCGGTGAGGAGGGCGGCGCGGCGCACCGCGGTGGCGGCGCCGGAGCGCAGGCTCACAGCAGCGCCGCCAGGCGGCGGGCGAGGTCGTCGATCATCGCCGCGGTGTCGCGGAAGGCCGCGTCCGGGCGGCCCGCAGGGTCGGCGATCTCGGGGATCGGGCGGGCGAGGAACGAGGCGTGCGTGCGGTCGCGGCCGACGGCGTCCACCCAGGCGGCCAGATCCTGGTCCTCACGCGGGCCGTGGGCCTCGGCCGCCAGCACGAACTCGGGGAACGTCCAGGTGCGGCGCAGCAGATCGGGCTGGTCGCCGACGATGCGGATGACGTGCATCCGCTCGGCGGTGAGCACCAGCCCGGCGGCGGCCGCCGCGGCGGGGGTGAGCCGGGTGCTGCGGTAGTCGATGGCGTCGAGGTCGTAGCGGCGCAGGGCGGCGATGGTGGCGGGCAGAGGTGGCTCGCCCTCGCTGTTGAACCCGGCCCCGCTGACGGCGATGTCCATGCCGGCCGCGGCGCGGGCCAGCAGCAGTTCGGCCATCACCGACCTGGCCCGGTTGTACGAGCACACCGTGAGGATCGGGAACGTCATCGTGCCGTGCCCGCGGTGGTCCGTGGGGTGGCGGTCGCGGCGGGCAGGGCGAACCGTGGTTGCGGTTTGGGCCGTACGGCCAGCAGGAGCAGCAGCGACGGCATCAGCAACGACCGCTGGCGTACCAGGATGGCCAGGTTGGAGAACGTGGTGTACGCCAGCGCGGTGACCACGATGATGAGGAAGTGCATCACCACGAACGGCGAGCGGCGCAGCAGCGCGGGCAGTTGTGCCAGCCGGCGGATCCCCACGATGGCCAGCACGATGAGCGCGGTGGTCTCCAGGGCCGGCAGCAGGGTGCTGATGCTGTTGGCCTCGTAGAGCAGGGGTCTGGTGATGGTGCGCAGGATCGCACCGGGGTAGTTGAGCGGTGAGGAGATGCTGGGCGGAGTGAACTCCGACCCGCCGCCGGAGGTGCGCCGCAGCGTCTCGTCGAAGGCGGTGGTGATGCGGTCTGCCAGCGACTCGTCGCCGGTGCCGCTGGGCAGGAACCGCAGCGCGGCATTGCCCACGACGAACAGGCCGGCGATGCCCACGACGGTGGCGAACATGGCGGGGGCGCGTCCGCCACCGCGGGCGGCGAGGCGGCCGATGGCGCTCCACAGGACGCCCACCACGCCGGCGACGACCCAGATGGTGGCGATGTGTGGGCGGACGAACGCGGCGCCGGTGACGCCGGCGGCCACCCAGACGAGTGGCCGGATGATCCGCCCGCTGGTGAAAAGGCGGGCGGCGCCGAACACCGTGAGGCCGAGGCAGAGCATCATCCAGCTCTCCTTGCCGATGGACGACGGCCAGAACACCAGCGTGGGCGACAGCACGCAGAGGACGGCGTAGCGGCGGCGGTCGAACGTGCGGCCGAACAGGGTGGCCGCCTTCACGCAGAGGATGGTGCCGAGGTAACCGAGCGCGGCGAACCACAGGAACCCGGCCAGCTTCGACGAGCCGACCACGGTGTGGATGCTGCCGGTGAGGTTGCGCAGGAAGTCCGTGCCGGTGCCGTGGGGGACGATCGACCACGGGCCCACGCTGCCGTCGCGGATCCGCGCTGCCAGGAGGCGACCCTGGTCGTGGTAATCCTGCGAGTCGGCGGCACCGCCGTAGGCGTCGAAGGCCACCCAGTAGCGGGCGATCGTGCCGCCCAGCTTCAGCACCAGGCCGGCGTAGGCGATGCGGGCCAGCGCGGGGTCGCTGCGGAAGATGCGCATGACCACCGGCACCATCACGAGGGCGATCAGCGGCACTGCCACCATCGCACCCCACACGTCGTAGGACAGGTTGGCCATCGCCCATCCGACGGCGATCACGTAGCCCATGCCGGCCAGAACGATGACGCCGACCTGGAGCTCGTACGAGACGCGGCGGGTGTTCACCGTCGGCGGCCCGGCTTGGCCTTCTTGCCTTTCGGCGAGCCGTACTCGTAGTAGGGCGAGCGCTCGATGTTCTCGCCCACGACCACCAGGTGCATCGCGCCGGTGGTGAGCGAACGGAGCAGTTGCATGGATCGCTGGGTGGCGCCGGTGAGCGTGTGGTCGAGGCGGATGGCCACCACCACGTGGTCGGCGTAGGGCAGCAGCTCCAGCACCTCGGCGGTGGCGCCGACGGGGGAGGAGTCCACCACGATCATGTCGGCCACGCGAGCCAGTGGCGCCAGCGCCTGGCTGGTGGCCCGCGCCAGACTGCCGGGAGGGGCGTCCATGCCCGACAGGTCCAGCAGCACCAGGTTGGGGGTGGGGGTGCGGCGCAACAGCTGGGTGGGCGTCACTTCGGAGAGCTGGGCGAACGCGAACGGCAACGGCACGGGGTCGTCGTCCAGCAGGCGGCCGGCCAGGGTGGGGCGGCGGAAGTCCGTGTTGACGGCGATGGTGCGCCGGTTGGCCTCCACCAGGGCGGCAGCCAGGTTGGCGGCGATGCTGGTCTTGCCGTCACCGGAGCCGGGCGAGACCACCAGCACCACGGCGGCCCGCTCGCGCGGGGCCTCGGCCTCGGCATGGGCAGCCTCGGCGAACGTGAGCACGCTGCGCAGGGTGCGGTAGGAGTCGCTGAGCTGGTCGTGGCGGTCGGGGCGCACGACCAGCGAGGTGCCGGCGCCGCCCACATCCGGGATGACCACCGAGGCGGGCGCCCCGAACAGCAGCTCGGCCTGGGCGCGGGAGCGGATGCGGCGGTCCAGCCGGCTGACCAGCAGGGCGACGCCGGCACCGACGATGGCGCCGACGCCGAGGCCGAAGATGGCTCGGGTGGGCCGGGTCTTCGGTGCGCCAAGCCCCGTGTCCGAGGCGTTGGGGTAGCCCTTGGCCTCGGCCAGCGTGCTGAGGATGAGCGTGGGCTCGATGTCGAAGCTGGTGCCGAACTGCTGCTCGAACACCACGCTGTACTCACGGGCCAGCGCGTCCAGCTTGGCCTGGACGACGCGGTCGTCCGGGTTGGCCTGCGCCTCCCGCTCCAGGTCGGAGATGTCCTGCTCCAGCCGGTCGGCCCGGGCGTTGAGGGCGGCCAGGCGGTCCGTGCGCTGGTTCTCCTGCAACTCCGCCATGTAGGAGGTGAGGGTGGTGGCGAACGTGTTGGCCAGTTCCTCGGCCCGCTCCTTGGTGGTGGCTGTGGCGGTGATGCCCAGCGAGCCGTCGGTGGAGTTCAGGGAGGGGCTGATGGCTGACGCGGCGGTGCCCGGGTCGATCCCGAGCGCTTCGCCGACGCGTTCGGGCACGACGCCGATGGTGGCGTACAGGCTGAGCTGGTTGAGGGCGACGGGATCCGAGTAGATGCTGCCGTTGCTGCTGGAGATCAGCAGGGTGTGGGTGGCCGAGTAGGTGATGGTGGCGTCCTGCGTGGTGGCCGGTTCGGGGAGCGCGGCGAGGATGCCGCCACCGAGCGCGAACAGGAACGCGATCCACCAGAAGCGCCGGAGCGCCTCCAGCGCGGTTGCCTTCATCATCGCCGCAGCACTCCTGTCAAGAGCATCGACTGTAGTGGGGGTGCAAGGTGCCACACTGGATTCCCGTGAACTGGAAGGTCCTCCTCTCGCCGCCCGAGATGTCCGACATCGAGCGGGCGATGCTGCTGTCGGCGTTCGACAGCGGCTGGGTGGCACCCGCCGGCCCGGACCTCGACGCGTTCGAGGACGAACTGGCCGAGTTCACCGGTGCGGCGGATGTGGCCGGCCTCGCCAGCGGCACGGCGGCCCTCCATCTGGCCCTGCAGGTGGTGGGGGTGCAGCCGGGCGACGAGGTGCTGATGAGCGACCTCACGTTCGCCGCCAGCGCGTTCGCCACCACCTACGTGGGGGCCGTGCCGGTGTTCGTGGACAGCGAGCCGGCCACCTGGCAGATGGACCCCGAGGTGCTGGAGGCCGAGCTGGAACGCCGGGCCGCCGCGGGCCGCCTACCTGCCGCGGTCGTGGCGGTGGACCTGTACGGCTCGGTGGCCGACGGCACCCGCCTGGCCGCGGCCTGCGCCCGCCACGGGGTGCCGCTGGTGGAGGACGCCGCCGAGGCGCTGGGCGCATCGCGCGACGGCGTGGCCGCGGGCCGCTTCGGGCGGGTGGGGGTGCTGTCGTTCAACGGCAACAAGATCGTCACCACCGGGGGCGGCGGGGCACTGCTGTCCGACGACGCCGACCTGGTGGCCCGGGCCCGCCATCTGGGCACGCAGGCCCGCGACGGTGTGCCGTGGTACCAGCACTCCGAGATCGGCTTCAACTACCGCATGGGCAACCTCAACGCGGCCGTGGGGCGTGGCCAGTTGGCGACGCTCACCGAGCGGATGGAGCGCCGGGCCGTGGTGCGCCGCTGGTACGAGCAGGAGTTCGCCGGCGTGGAGGGTGTGCGGTTCCAGGCGGTGCCCGATGGGTGCTCGCCGAACCACTGGCTCACCACGGTGGAGATCGACGAGGCCGTGTTCGGCGCCGGCGCGGCGGAGGTGCTGGCCGCGTTGCGGGCCGACGGCATCGAGGCCCGCCGGGGGTTCTGCCCCATGCACCTGCAGCCGGTGTTCGCCGGGTCGGTGCCGGTCACCGCAGGTGGTTCCTCCGTGGCGGCCGCCCATTTCGGCTGCTCGGTCAGCCTGCCCAGTTCCGGCCGGCTCACCCGCGAGCAGGTGGAGTGGATCGCCGGCACGGTGCGCGCTGCCGGCCGGCTCGCGGCGTAGGGCATCCATGCGAGCCGTCGCGCTGGTGGTGCTGGCGGTGGCGCCGCTGCTGCGACCACGGTGGCGATGGCTGGTGGGCGCCGCGGCGGGCACGGCCTTGGTCCGCGACGTGTGGCCACAACTGGGCTCGCCGTCCGGGCAGCGCTGGTCGGCTGCCGCCACAGCGGTGGCACTGTCATCGCTGGCGGCCTGGACGTTGCCGCGCCACACGGCCGCTGCCGCGCAGTGGGCGGGTTGGCGCTGGGCGGCGCTGCTGGGTGCTGCCGCGGGCGCGTTTGCGTGTGTGCCGGAGACCGACCAGTTCCGCGAGGTGGCCGTGGTGGTGGGGGCCGGGTTGGTGGCCGAGGCTTGGATGGTGGCGGTGGGCCGGCCGCCACTTCCGGCGTCGGTGCAGGTGGCGGCGTGGGGCCTGGTGGCCTGGGCTGCGCTGTACGGCGCCAGCGGGCGGGGGAGTGCGGTGGTGGGTGCGCTGTTCGCGCTGGTCGCCCCGGTCGCGGCCGGTGTGGCTGCCCGCCAGGGTGGCCGGGTCGCGGCGATGGTGGCCGGGGTGTGGGTGGTGGCCGGCGTGGCCGTGGCCCGCACGGGTGGCATCGCCGAGGCGACGCGCCCGGCCGTGGTGGCGGCAGTGGTGGCGGGTATGGCGGCGGGCGTGGCGACCGGTGCGGTGGTGATCAGCGCAGCGCGGTGGCGGCTCGCCCGGTCACCACGATCCGCCGGGTGAGCTCGCCGGCCCAGACGGTGCCGCCGCCCACCTCCACCTCCACGGCGTCGTGGGTCACCATCGGCTGGGGGCGCAGCACCAGTTCGTAGCCGTCGTCGTCGAGCACCCCGTCCACGTCCAGCACCACGGTGATGGTCTCGCCGGGGCCGAGGTCCAGTTCGAACGTGACGACGTTCCAGCCCAGTTCGGTGGTGAGCGCAAGGCCCGTGTCCACGCCGTCGACGGTGGCATGCACCGGTGCGAGCGCGGTGTAGACGCTGAGGAGGGTGCGGTTGGTGCCGGACGGCACGTCCACGAACTCGCTGCCGATGACGTACGACGGGTAGCCGCTGGCGGGGGCGGTGTTGGTGAGGGTGACGGTGACCGTGCCCGTCGTTCGGCCCGTGGCCGGGTCGTAGCTGGCCTGGTAGTTCACCCGCCGCTCGAGGAAGCTGTCGATCTTGTTGGCCACGGCGTTGTTGGTCACCACGGCCAGGCCGTCGCGGCCGTCCAGCGCCGGCAGGGTGCCGTCCACGCCGATCAGGCGCATCAGTGCGTTCTCCTGCGGGCGGCGGGCCCACACCAGCAGGTCACCGTCGGCGGCCGCGGGGCCCAGGTCCTGGGCCAGCCGCTGGGGTGGTGGAAGGGTGCCGTCCAGCACGGCTTGCAGGGTGGCTTCGGCCACGGCTTCCAGCAGGTCGCTGCGTTCGGGCGTGTCCAGCGCGTACTGGTCCAGCAGCAGGAACTGCTCCACGTTGGTGGCCGACAGCGCCTGGTCCAGCCCCTCCACCCGGATCGGCCCGGTGGCGGCCAGCAGCCCGGCGAGCGCCGCCGGGTCGGCCAGGATCACCCCGTCCACCGTCGTGCCGCGGGTGGCCTCCCACAGTTGGGCCAGCAGTGGGCCGGCGCTGCCCATGTCCGGGGTCATGGTGACGTTGGACCAGAACGTGGAGTTCGCCGGACGGTCGGCGGTGCCGGCGCCGTAGGTGGCGTAGCGGCGGTAGAACTCGTCGCTGGCCTCGAGGGTGAAGGGGCCGTTGGCCTTCAGTTCGTTGCGCAGGTCGTTGATCCGCCCGAAGTCGGTGCGCACGATCTGGCCGTCGGTGATCTCGAGGATGGCGTAGTTGCCCATCACGCCCATCAGCGCCCGGCCCTCGGCGGGGGAGGCGAAGCCCACGAAGTAGCGGCGGGTGCCGTCGGCGCCGAGCATCGCCGGGCCGTCGGCGGCCGCGGCGTGGATGGTGCGGGCCTGCCGCTCGGTCTCTGCGGCGCGGTCGCGGTAGCGGGCCAGCCGGTCGGCGAGGGGGCCCACCAGCCAGGGCGAGTCGGCGTCGTCGAGCGCGGTACGCAGGGCAGTGACGGCGTGTTCCAGGTCGGCCAGCGGGCGTTCCAGCAGGGCGATCGCGGTGGTGTCGATGCGGCCGCCGTCGATGGTGAGTTGGTCGAAGTCCACCAGGTCCAACGCCGCCGCGGCCGCCCGGGCGCTGGTGGCCGCCTGGCCGAGCACGCTGTCCATCGCCTGCTGGTGTTGGGCCACCACCGGCACCAGGCGGGCGGGTTGGGCCCACAGGGCGCCCAGCGACGAGTCGGCGGAGGCGAGGTGGCCGGCGGCCAGGCGCAGGGTGGCGGCAGCGGTGACGGGGTCGCCGCCCTGCAGTTGCTCCAGCCCGTCCAGCAGGCCCTGGTAGCCGTCCTCCACGTCGCCGCGGGCGGCCAGTGCGGCACCTCCGAACCCGGCGGCGAACAGCACGGCCACGCCCAGGCCGATCAGCCCGCCCAGCAGGATGCGGCGGCGCTGGTGCCGGCGGCGGCGGCGGATGGCCACGCCGGCCAGCACGCCCAGCCCGACCACGGCGATCAGCGCGCTGGCGGTGAAGAACGGGTCGTACTCCAGGCGCAGCAGGCCCTGCACGGCCAGCCCGGCGCCGGCCGACCGCAGCCAGGGCATGCTGAGCCGTCGGTCGCCCAGCCACAGGCCCACTGCGGCGGCGGCCAGGCCGAACAGCACGGGTGCGGGGGCGGCGCCGGCCACGGTGGCGATGCCGCCGCCGGCGACCAGCGACCACCAGCTGGCGGTGGAAGCCACCCAGGCCACGGCGCCGGCCCCGGCCCCGGTGACGAGCGCGTCACCGACGAGGTTGCCGGTGGGGTGGCAGCCGGCGAGTGTGGCCACGATGGCGGTGGCGAGTGCGGCGGCGGCGATGCCGGGCAGGTCGTCGCGGGTGACGGTGTTGCGCCGGCTGCGCGCGGGCGCCCGGCGCCACCAGTTCATGCCCGGGTCCGCATCCAGTCGATGGTGGCCTGCAGCCCGTCGCGCAGCGGCACGGCGGTGGCGGTGGGGAACAGGGCGGCCAGCCGGTCGTTGGCGGCCTGCGAGTGGCGCACGTCGCCGGCACGGGCCGGTTCGTGCACCACATCCAGCTGCCGGCCCAGCAGGCTGCCCAGTTCGGCGGCCAGGTGCAGCAGGGTGACCCGCCCGCCGAACGCCAGGTTCACGGGGGTGCTGCTGGTGACCCTGCGGACCAGTGCGTCCTCGATGACGGCGGTGACGGTGTGCACGAAGGTGAAGTCGCGGCTCTGCTGGCCGTCGCCGTGCACGGTGAGCGGACGCCCGGCCAGCGCAGCGTCCACGAAACGGGGGATGACGGCGGCGTAGGCGTGCTCGGGCGACTGCAGGGGGCCGAAGACGTTGAAGAACCGGAAGGCCAGCACGGGCAGGTTGTACGTGTGTGCCCAGGCCAGCGCGTAGGCCTCGGCCGCCAGCTTGGACGCCCCGTACGGGCTGACCGGCTGGGGCAGCAGCCCTTCGTGCTTGGGCAGTTCGGGGTTTGCGCCGTACACGCTGCTGCTGCCGGAGAACACCACGTGGAGGTTGCCGTGCCGCCGTGCGGCCTCCAGCACTTCGGCGGTGCCGGCGGCGTTGGCGGCCAGCGTGGGCATGGGGTGGGCGACGGAGCGGGGCACGCTGCCGATGGCGGCCAGGTGCACAATGGCGTCTGCCCCGTCACACACCTGGTCCAGCGCGGCCGGGTCGAGGATGGACCCCACGTGCAGCCGGGCGGCGATGCCGTGCAGGTTCTGGGCGTCGCCGGTGGACAGGTCGTCCAGCACGGTGACTTCGTGCCCGGCCGTGGCGAGCCGGGCGCAGAGGTTGGCGCCGATGAACCCGGCCCCGCCGGTGACCACGATCCGCAGGGCGGGCAGCAACATGCCGGCGAGGTTAGGCCACCCACCCGGCCCACCCCCGTCTCTCCCGGCCCGGCCCTGCCCCACCCGGCCCTGCCCGGCCCTGCCCGGCCCTGCCCCACCCCGCCAAGCCTCGGCGGACCTGACCCGGGACGCGCCCGTACCCCGCACCCGGGTGGGAGCGGGGTGTGCCGGCCGGTGGCCGGGCGGGCGTCAGGCCGCCGCCGACGTTGGTCGGGCGGACGACGCTCCCGTCAGCGAGCAGTCGATCATGGTGCCGTCGGCCAGCCGCAGGCGCAGATTGGTGGCGTCACCCAGCACCTGCACGCCTGGCCGGTGCTTCTCGTGATGGTGGTGGCTGCACCACATCGCCAGGTTCTCCAGCGATGTGGCGCCGCCCTCCTCGAAGGGCACCAGGTGGTCGATCTCGCACCAGGCGCCGGGGATGTGACACCCCGGCCAGCGGCACCCGCCATCGCGGGCCAGCAACGCCCGGTACTGGGACTCGCTCGCGTAGCGAACGCTGGTGCCCAGGTCCACCACCTTCGAGGCGGCCATGAACACACGTTGCAGGTGGGCGTTCTCCGCCAGGCGGGTGGCGATGTGGGTGGGAATGCGATCGCCGTGCGCGGTACGGGCCTCGCCCGTGTCGGCCTGCATGACCAGCAGGATGGTGGGGCGCTCCCGCCCGCCGGTGACGGTGCCCTTGGCGTAGGCGTCGGCCAGCAGGACCACCCCGTCGGCCAGGCGCTGCTCGTTGGTGCGCGTGTCGCCCTTGTACGGCTCGCCGGCCACGTGGGTGATGGCGTTGATGAACTGGCGGTGCTGCAGCGTGGGCAGCACGACGGTGGTGGTGACCATGCCGTCTTCCGGCCGCCCGGAGCGCACGGACCGCTTCTGGTAGCGGCGCTCTTCGGCCTCTTCCGGGGTCTCCTTGCGGGACCGGTTGGTCTCCTTGAACTTCTCGCCGGCCTCGGCGGCTTCACGGGGCGTGGCGCCCTTGGTGGCCTTCACCAGCCCGGCGACATCGGCGCCATCGGGTGCCGACGTGATGGCGCCGTGCAGGGCGACGGCCGACTTGGCCGACATCTCACCGGACGACACCGCGTCCTCCAGTTCGGGCGCGGCCTCTGCGGCGTCGCCGAGCTTCACCCTGTCCATCGCGTCGCCGTACGACGTCTTGGTCTGCTGGCTCAACCAGTCGGCCATGTTGCGGGCGCCGGTGCCGCCCCACACGCCCGCCCGATCGGCCTCGGCCACCACACGTGCGTGGACCATGGTGAGCCGGTCGATGCAGCCCTGCAGGGCGACGGCGGCGCCGCCCAGTTCGGTTCGAGACAGCCCGCCCAGCGGCACGGCGGCAACCGCAGCGATGGCGGTGCTGCAGTTGGCGAGGGCGGTGTCCATAGAGCGAACCATAGCGAACGTATGTACGAAAGTCAACATGAAAACCGGAGAAATCTTGTACGCCAACCGGCCTCCACCTCGCAGCCTGCCACGGGGGTGCAACAGGGTTCCGTGGGCGGCCGGCAAGTAGCGTGCGCCCGTGGCCGTGCACGTCCTGTGGGTGATCAAGGGGCTCGGCCCCGGGGGAGCGGAGCGGCTGCTGGTCGCCCTCGCCGGCGCCCACGATCCGGAGGTGGCCACGTTCGAGTGCGCCTTCGTGGTGCCGTGGAAGGACCACCTGGTCGCCGACCTCGAAGCCCGTGGCGTCCGCTGCCACTGCCTGTCTGCCCGCCGCCGCGACCCGCGCTGGCCGCTGCGCCTGGCCCGGTTGGTGCGCTCTCGCCGCTTCGACGTGGTGCACGTCCACTCCCCGCTGCCAGGCAGCGTCGCCCGCCTGGCCGCCCGAACCGTGCCGAAGGCCCGCCGTCCTGTCCTCTTCAGCACGGAGCACAACGCCTGGCGCACGTTCCGCCGCCCCACCCGCTGGCTGAACCGCCTCACCAACCGGGCCGACCGCTTCACGTTCGCAGTCAGCGCGGAGGTGGCCGGCTCCCTCCGCGGCCCGGTGGTGGAGCGCAGTGCCGTCCTCATCCACGGCGTGGACCTGCCGGCCGTGCGTGTTGCAGCCGGCGGCCGGGCCGCCATGCGTGCCGAGCTCGGTGTGCGCGACCACGAGTTCCTCTTCGTCACGGTCGCCAACTACCGGGCGCAGAAGGACTACCCGACGCTGCTGGCGGCGTGTGCGCGCCTGCGGGCGGACGGCGTGCCCTTCCGCCTGGCCGCCGTGGGGCAGGGCCCGCTGGAGGACGCGATGCGCACCCGTCACGCCGAACTGGGCCTGGCCGACAGCGTGCAACTGCTGGGGTACCGGGCCGATGCGGTGGACGTGCTGGCCGCGGCCGACGCGTTCGTGATGGCCTCCAAGTGGGAGGGCCTGCCGGTGGCGCTGATGGAGGCATGCGCGCTGGGCCTGCCCTGCGTGCTCACCGAGGTGGGCGGGATGCCCGATGCGCTGGGCCCCGACGGTGCCCGGTGGGTGCCGCCGGCCGACTCTGCCGCGCTGGCCGCAGCGATGGCCGAGGTGGCGGGCGACTCCGGCCTGCGGGAACGCCTGGCCGCCCGGGCCGTCACCGCGGCGGCGCAGTTCGACGTGCGCCGGGCCGCGCGGGAGATCGAGCGCCACTACGTGCCCCCCGTGCCGGCCTGGGCCCCGCCGGTTGGCCTGGAGGGCATCGAGGTGCGCCGCGCCCAGCCGCACGAGGAGGACGAGGCGGTGGCGCTGTGCCAGCAGGTGCTGGGCCACGCCGACGACGCCGCGTGGCCGGCGTTGTTCCACTGGAAGCACCGGGAGAATCCATTCGGCGATTCGCCGATGTGGGTGGCGGTGCACGACGGCCGCATCGTGGCGGTGCGGGTGTTCATGCGCTGGGCGTTCCGCCGCGGCGGGCGGGAGGTGCGTGCCGTGCGTGCGGTGGACACGGCCACCGACCCGGCCTACCAGGGCAAGGGCCTGTTCACCGCGCTCACCCTGCAGGGCCTCCGCGAGTTGGAGGACGAGGGGGTGGAGATGGTGTTCAACACGCCGAACACCCAGAGCCGCCCCGGCTACCTGAAGATGGGGTGGCAGGTGGTGGGCCAGATGCGCCCGGCGATGAACGTGCGCTCGCCGCTGGCCTTGCCGCGGGTGGTGCGGTCGCGGGTGCCGGCATCGCTGTTCCCCGACGACCTCAACCTGGGCGTGCCGATCGGCGAGTGGCTGGACGGCGGCGGCCTGACCCGCCACCCCCTGCCCACCGGCGACGGCCTGCTCACGGCGTGGACGCCGGACACGCTGCGCTGGCGCTTCGGTTCCGCCGTGCAGCCCTGCCGCGTGGTGGATGACGGCCGCGCCGCCGTGGTGGTGGAACGCCGCCGCCGCGGCCAGGTGACCGAGTTGGTCTGCCTGCTGGCCCTCGGCTCCGCTGCGGCGACGGATCGCCTGCTGCGCCGCACCGTCCGCGAGGCCGGCGCCGACGTGGCCCTGCGACTGGGCCGCCCCCGGCCCCACGCCGGCTTCCTCCCGGTCCCCGGCGCCGGCCCCACCCTCACCTGCCGCATGCTCTGCCCCGACCCCGTCCCCCCGCTGGCGGACTGGGACCTCCAACTCGGCACGGTGGTGCTGTTCTGATGGGGGAGCGCGGGGAAGCCGTGGCCGCGGGAGCAAAGGTGTTGATCGTCCTGACCTCGAACACGCGTCGTGGGGCCGAGACGCAGGGTCACCAACTCGCCCAGCAGTTGGTCGGCGCCGGCCTGGCGGCGGAGGTGGTGGCGCTCGCCGGGCGCCCGGGCGAAGGCCGGCTGCCGGTGGATTACCTCGGCGACGCAGCGTTGTCGCCCCGGACGCTGTTGGCGCTGCGTCGGCGCGCCCGCGGGCGCGCGGTTGTCATCGGCTACGGATCGAAGACCCTGCCGGCGTGCGCGCTGGCCCTGCTCGGTCGTCGTGTTCCGTTCGTCTATCGGAGCATCGGAAACCCGGCCGACTGGTCGCGAGGAGGCGTACATCGGTTCAGGACCCGCCTGTTGTACCGCCGCGTCCATCGTGTCGCCGCGTTGTGGCCCGCCGCGGGGGAGAGCATCACCAAGCTCTACGGAGTGCCGGCGGAGCGAGTGTCGGTGATTCCGAACGCGAGGCCGGATGTGGTGGGCCGGCGCGAGCCGTCGGTGGCCAATCGATCGGTGGGATTCGTTGGGCTGAGTCCGGAGAAGCAGCCGTTGGTCGCAGTGTCGGCCATCGCCGCACTGGAGGGCGTGACGATGGTGATCGCCGGCGACGGTGCGATGAAGACAGAGGTGCTGGAGGCGTGTGAGCGCCAGCTGGCCGGCCGGTACGAGTACCTGGGCGTGATCGACGACATGGACCAGCTGTGGCGCAGGGTGGACGTGTTGCTGATGACGAGCAGCACGGAGGGCATGCCGGGCGTCGTGATCGAGGCTGGGTTGAGAGGCATCCCCACCGTCGCACCGGATGTGGGGGCGATGGCGGCGCTGGTCGAGGACGGGGTGACCGGCCGCGTCCTTCGAGCTGGTTCACGTCTTTCCGATTACGGCGCGGCGCTCGACGAGGTGTTGCAGGTGTCGACTGCGCTCGGCGAGGCGGCCGAGTTGCGGATGCGCTCGCGCTTCGTCTGGCCTGTGGTGGTCGACCAGTGGTTGGTGCTGCTCGGTGCTGTGGAGGCGGAGCGGGCGCGGTGAGGATCCTGTACGTCATCGACAGCCTGGTTGGCGGTGGAGCCGAGGTGTCCACGCGCACGATGGCCGGCGAGCTTGCCCGCCGAGGGCACACCGTGAAGGTGATCGTGCTGCGCGCGCTGGATGACCTCGGAATTGCCGGGCCTGACGTCGTGGTGGAGGTGCTCTCCGGGCGCCGCTTTGGCCAACGCGTCAGGGGGCTTCGCGCTGAGATCCGTCACTTCAAGCCGGACGTGGTGCACAGCGCGTTGTATGCCTCAAATCAGGTGTCCCGGTTCGCTGCGCTGGGAACCGGGGTGCCTGTGGTGTCCAGCCTGGTGAGTACGCCCTACTCCGCTGGGGCACGTTCGGCGTCGAGAGTTCCCCGTTGGAAGGTGGAACTGGTCCGTGGCTGGGACGTCCTGACGGGCTGGGTCGGCGTGACCAGGTTTCATGCGGTGTCCGAAGGGGTGGCGGCCGCCAACGCCAGGGCGTTGTGCATCCGGAGACGCAAGATCGAGGTGGTCGAGCGTGGCCGGTCGCGGGATGTGCTGGGCTCCTACAGCGACGCTCGCCGCCAGCAGGCGCGTGAGGCACTCGGCATTCCGCCGGAGGCCTATGTGCTGCTCTGCGTTGGTCGTCAGGAGGCACTGAAGCGATACGAGGACGTCGTCCGGTGCCTTCCCGAGATCCGTGGGCGCCATTCGCAGGTTCGTCTTCTGCTCGCGGGACGAAGGGGAAGTGGGACGGACGCCATCGAGAGGGCCATGTCCGAGCGTGGTGTGGAGGACCAGGTGTACCTGCTGGGTGAGCGGGGCGACGTGCCGGATCTGCTGTGTGCAGCGGACGTGCTGGCCATCTCTTCCGTGGCCGAAGGGACCGCCGGCGTGGCGCTGGAGGCCATGGCCTTGCACTGTCCAGTGGTGTGCACAGACGTCGAAGGGGTGCGGGGCGTACTGGAGGACGGCCGCAACTGCCTGTTGGTACCGGTGGCATCGCCCACCGACCTGGCCGCCGCAGTGATGCGGCTCGTTGCGGATGGCGACCTGAGGGACGCGATCGTGACGGCCGGCGCGTCGGACTTCGCGGAACGGTTCGATCTCCGTGCGGCCACGCGCCGGACCGAGGAGTTCTACGCACAGTTGCCAGCGGGCGACAGACGGAAATGAAGATCCTCTGGTTCTGGCCGCACCCTCACCGTGAGGTGAGCGGGCTTGCTCTCGCCGCGCTCACGCCGGGAGACGACCTCACCGTCCAGGCGCTGTCGGCATACGACGGTGAAGCCCTTGGGGGAGTATTCCCCTACGAGGTGGTCCGCGATCTTCCGGACCCGGTAGTTCGTGGTGGTCTGAGAAGGATGAGGTCTCTGAGCCGTGCCCTTCGGCGGCTCCTTGCTCGGCGACGGCTCGTCAGTAAGTGTCAGCCGGATGTGGTGCATGTCCAGACCCTCGTCTACGAGCTGGACGCGTTCGATCTTCGGCGGCTCGCTCGGCGTGTTGCGGTTGTCGCGGTCGTGCATGACGTGACCCCGCATGTTCCCCGTCTGCCCGGATGGGCACAGGCCTGGTGCCATCGACGGGTGTACGGCAGCCCCGTGGAACTGGTCGTGTATCACCAGTGGCTGGCATCTCGCCTCACCGAAGGCTTCGGCGTCGACCCCGATCGGCTCCATGTCCTGCCGCTGGCCCTAGACGCCCACCGCCGGACCTCGCCCCGCCCCGTCGATGGAACGGTGCTGTTCTTCGGATCGCTGCGCAGGAACAAGGGCCTTGACGTGCTCCTCGCTGCGCTCAACATCCTGGATCGTGAGGACGTGCGGTGTGTCATCGCTGGTGCCGCGGACGACGCCACGTACCAACGACTGCGGGCTGCCGTTGCGTCGTCGTCGTCGGAGATTCGGCTCGAACTTGGGCATGTCACGGACGAACGGAAGTGGGAGCTGTTCGATGCCGCCTCCGTGGTGGTTCTTCCCTACACCGCATTCGAATCTCAGAGTGGGGTGCTTGCGGACGCGTACGCAGCCCGTCGGCCGGTGGTGGTGACGGACGTTGGCGCGTTGGGCGATGCGGTTCGGCAGGACGGGACCGGGGTGGTGGTCACGCCGCGTGATCCCCGAGCCTTGGCAGATGGTCTGCGCGAGGTGTTGAGTGGCCCGTCGGCTCGCTATCGCGACGCCCTCGACGCGGCTGCGGCGCGGCAGAGCCGCGACGTCGTTGGTCGTCGCCTTCGGGATGTGTATGACGCGGCCGTTGCTCGCCGGGTGGCTTCAGACCCGTAGGCGCGGCTCAGAGCTCGGCCGGCGCGTCGAGCATCCCTACAGCCTGAGTTCGGTCAGCGCCGCGTGTGCGGCTGCCTGCTGCCGTGCCACGAATTCGTCAACCTTGGCCTCGGCTTCGGCGGGGAGGCCGACTCCCCTGAGATCTCTGATGCGTTCATCGAGCCAGTCGCCGTCCACGTCGGGGAGGCTTTGACTGAAACCGGCAAGGCCGACCGACTCCTGAAAGTCCCAGCACTTGTCCTCGTAGCAGAGAGCGATGTACGGAACGCCAAGCGCGGCCGCAGAAACCAGGATGTGCAGCCGAACTCCGATCACGAGGTCGAGGTCGGCCAGTGCGCGCGACACGTCGGAGGGAGTGGAACCCGACAGGGTTCGAACGGTCGTTGGCAGGCCGTGCTCGGTCGCGACCTGCACAAACCGCCTGGCGACCTCATCGTCGTAGTCCGCTGCGGACAGCGCCACGAGGGCGATATCTGCGGAGTCCTGAGCGATCTGGCCCATCAGCCGCAGGATCGTGGACTCCGCCGGGTGCCACGAAGGCACGTCCGCCGGATTGACGCCGATCCTCATGTGGCCGGCACGTTCGGGAAGCGGCTTCCGGAGCGGCCGTAGTAGCGCGAGGACCGGATCGCCGGTGATGACACTCTGAACCCCGACGGTGTCGAGGAGTGCTTGCGACCGCGGACCTCGGACACGCACCTGCGGAGCGCGACACAGCACATTCTTCCATCGTTCCAGTTCGTCCTGAGTGCTCTTCCCGCCCGTGCCTGGCGAGGACACGCCTACACCGAGCATCGACAGGTGCGTCCGCCTTCCGCCCAGATCGAACGAGGCCTCTAGCGCTCGCCGGTACGCGGGACGGCCGATCAGCGTCCCGCCGCCAAGCACGACGGGTAAGTCCCTGTGAACGACCGACCGCACTCTCAGCAGCCGGTTGTTGCCACCCATCGGAAGGTGAGACAGCCCCGTGTCGAGCAATACCTCATGGGCGCGGAACAGGAGGTCATCACCAAGATTTCTCCGGTTGTTGACGGCTCCGACATAGAGCGGACTCTTCGATCGTACGAGTGCTCGGACGGCTAGGTGCCGCGCCGACGGGTGGCCGCCGAGGATGGTCACTGTTGGGGGCTCCCAGCGTTCTGGGGTCCGTTCGCGGATTGGCGCCCACGCGCCGCAGTCCGCCCTTCTCTGGCCGCCACGAACATCGCGACATAGTCGTCGACGAGTGATGCCCAATCGAAGCGTTCTCGGGCTGAACGCCGTCGGCGTTCGCTCCCGCTTGAGCGTCCCGAGGTGATCGCTCTCGCAATGGCCTCGGCCAACGCTCCCTCTGCGGACATGTCAATCACTGTCGCTTCCGGCCCCGCTACCCACGCGATCGACGGGGAGTTGTGGACGATTGTCGGGACGCCGCTGTCGAGTGCCTCGATGATGACCCGACCGAATGACTCGCGTTGGCTTGCGAGCACGAACACGTCCGCTGCGGCATACGCGAGATGGACCTGGTCGGGAGGAACCGTCATTGTGTGGAACCGGCCCGGGAGCAGACGTCCCAGTTCAGCCAGCAGGTCCTCCGTCTCGGGGTGGTGAGCGCCGACCGCGAGCAGCTCGACATCGGGAAGCGTCGCGACCTCACGGGCGATCCAGTCGATGCGCTTCACGGACCGGTCAAGGCTTCCCACCGTCAGAACGATGTGAGCACCCTCGTCCAGTCCGAGCTGCTGA
Organism: Acidimicrobiaceae bacterium; assembly: GCA_020637295.1. GTDB lineage: Bacteria > Actinomycetota > Acidimicrobiia > Acidimicrobiales > Ilumatobacteraceae > UBA668. The sequence goes on from JACJWF010000001.1 coordinate 322,565, forward strand.
CGAGCCTCCTGGGGGTCCACGGGTTGGGCAGAGTTGGAGAGTTCGAAGCCCAGCGGGACAAGCCTGGTTTGCGATGCCGACGCGCCAGCGGCGAGCGCGTCTGCGTAGAACGGCTCGGTCAGTTGCTGGACGACGTCGATCGAACCATATGGCGGCATCCAAGAGCTGCCGTTGCTGACCACGATGGCCCACCGCCCGCGGAGGAAGTCCCTGACCCTCCGGTACACGGCAGCGACGGGGCGCTCGCTCACGATGATCACGTCCGGGCGAGTAGTGGCCAGCCACAGCAGGGATGTCAGTCCGAAGGTCAGATGTTCGATGGTGTGTGCATGCAGGCGGGTCGCTCGTCCGATGAGCCTGGTGACACGCCACTCACGGCGGAGCGACGGCACGCGTTGGTGACCTCGGCTCGTTCGCTTCGAGTCCGCCAGCAGGACGACGTCGACGTCAGATCGGTCGGAGAGCGTCCGATAGAGCTCGGCGGCGAAGGTCTCGTAGCCCCGGGGGATCCGCGCAGCGCCAGGGCAGACGACCGCGACCCGCAGCTTCTCGGACGTCGCAGCCACGACGTCGTATGCTAGCGAGGTCTTTCGCGACCCCCCGGGCTCCACATCACCGTCTCCGGGGCAGTGGCGGTGGATTCGCCGCCTTGGACCGACGCCAGTGAACTTCCCCTCCACAGCCTTCGTGATTCCCGTTCGCAACGGAGCCCGAACGATTCGTGCTTCCGTCGCCTCGATCCTTGCCTCCGTGCCGGCTGCCGAGATCGTCATCGTCGACGACGGATCAAGCGATGGGACGGCGGAGATCGTCGAGAAGGGCTTTCCGGGGCGGCTGACCATTCTCCAGACGGCCGGCGGAGTGGGGCCGAGCGAGGCACGAAACACCGGCGCCAGTCACTCGCATTCCGAAGTCCTCGCCTTCTTGGATGCCGACGATGTGATCGACGTGGACTGGTCAGAGAAGATGCTGCCACCCTTCGACGACCCGTCTGTACTCCTCGTGTCAGCGCTCCATCGCACGATTACAGGCGGCGACACCACCACCGGGCTCGGTGTCGTCAGAGCGGGCGGTGCACGGGTCAACTTCATGCCCGGCTCGTTCGCCATCCGCCGAGCGACGTTCATGGAGCTCGGTGGCTTCTGGGCGGCCTTGCGCTACTCGGAGTGCACGGAGCTTGGGTTGCGCTTCCTGACGTCGCATCCACCAGCGACTGGGGCATCGCGGTTTCTTGATACCCCCGTTCGCAGCTACCACCGTGAAGTCGAGGGTAAGTACAGCTCAGCCCTCCTCCTGTCCTCGGCCGAAGCCGTCATCGGCCGTCATCGCGGCATCCTCCGGGAATCCGGGTCCTTGGCGACGTGGCACGGAGTCTGCGCAGTAGAGGCCGCCCGGATCGGCCGGATGAAGGTTGCGAGACGCCATGCCCTGCGGTCCTTCCGCTACTCACCTGCCCCGCGAACTGCGACTCGCCTCGCGTTGATGCTCGTTTCCCCGCTCGCACGGCGCCGATACCGACCCAGGGCGGCCGACCGGCGCACGGTTGAACAACCCGTCGCGTAGTTCGTCTGAGTCGGCGCCTACGAAGCGAGTAGTGCGGAGATTTCCCGAGTGAACTCAGGAGTGAGGAGGACTGCGCCCGCCACGGTGATATGCCCCTGATCGCGGTAGAGCCATCGACCGTCCCGGTACGTCCAGCATCGCGCCGCAGGGCATAGCCGTTCGAAGAAGTCAGCAGTCGCTGCTTGGGAACTGGCAGCCGCGCCCCGCTCCGCATCGAGTGCTCGTGAACGCCGAACGACTGCCTCGTCGCGGCTGACGGATGCGGCGAAGCCTTCTGGTCCGAGCAGCAACCGCGCTGGTGCCGCCAGGCGGGGCCGCCACTCGAACCAGATCTTCGGAATCGGGTGCACGACGAGTGCCATCGCCCCCGTCTCGCGGATGGCCCTGAGCGTGTCGACCAGGGCACTCTCCCAGATGGCCGCCTTGGCGGCGGGGTCGGAAGCCGGAGCGTCGGACGCCCCCGACGCGAGCGCGAAGCGCTCCCCTTCGATGTAACCGTCCGAAGCACTGGCCACGATCACGAGCGTCGACGGGTTCGCGCGCATCCAGTCCAGTGCACCGTGCACGAACTTGTGGCAGTTGTGGTTCTCGTCGCCGTCCAAGAACAGACGCAGGTCGATCATGGGGCACGACGAGAACGTTGCGACACGCACGTTCATCCTCAGTTCCTCGGCCGAAGCGAGAACCGCCTCGGTGAACTGTCCTGCGTTGGAATCGCCCACGAGCAGGATTTCGCCCTGGGGGTCATCGACCGTCCACAGGCAGGAGTCCTGGGGGCGTTCGTCGAGTGGGATACGGCTGTCGCATCCCTCGGCGCTGTCGACGTGCCGCACGAACGGGACCACAGCGTCCGAGGAGACCAGGCGACTGGTGCCGGCCATCAGCACGAAGGAACCGATGACCGGCAACACCATGCAGGCAGCGGCGAGCAACGCCACCCTGCGCATGCTGACCAGTGGCCGGCGCCGTATCGGGTCCTCGACCAGGCGATAGGAGAGGACCGCGGGAACCAAGGACAGCACCGCAGCCATCGGCGCTGCGGCCCCAACCTCCTGCCACATCGCCCTGCCGAACACGATGAAGGGCCAGTGCCACAGGTACCAGCTGTAGGAGACATCGCCCAGGAACCCCATGGGCCGACGTGTGAGGACGTAGGTGATCGGGTTCTGACGCGAGGTCAGGCCGCCGACCAGCAGCATCGCGGTGCCCAGAACGGGCACGAGGACGGCGAAGTCCGGGAAGACCGTGGCGTCATCGAAGACCAGCGCAGATGCAATGACGGCGATGGCGCCAACTGTGCTGAGAACCGGCCGCCAGCGCGACAGCACGGTCGGGCGACATGCCACCACGCCTGCCACGAGTGCGCCCACAGCGAACTCCCACGCTCGGAACGGAGCGAGGTAGAAGGCAGCCGCGGTTCCTGAGCCCACGGGCAGCCAACCCCGACGCGCCGCGACGGACAGCACGAACGAGGCGACGGCCAGGCCGCCGACGCCGATGAAGAAGGGGCGACGCGTCCGCTGGCGACGCCCGAGCCAGAACAGGAACGCCAGCAGCGCGGGGAACCCGATGTAGAACTGCTCCTCGACCGACAGCGACCAGGTGTGCAGGAGAGGGTTCGACGTCGCTCCCACCGCGAAGTAGCCGCCGTCCAGGCCGAAGTAGGCGAGGTAGTTGTTGGCGTTGAACAGCGCGGCCGCGATGCCGGTTCGTGCAGTGGATGCCTGTGCCTCATAGGCGGCCAACAGCGTGCTCGCCGGCAGCACCACGGCAAGCATCACGGCGAGAGCGGGAAGGATCCTCTTGACACGTCGGGAGTAGAAGTCACGGAACGACGTGCGCCCGGTCGTCTCGGCCTCGCGCCACAACAGCTGTGTGATCACGAAGCCCGAGATCACGAAGAAGACGTCAACCCCGACGAAGCCGCCGCTGAACCCGACGTGGGCGTGGTAGAGCACCACGACGAGCACGGCGACGGCGCGCAACCCCTGGATGTCCGCCCGTCGTGCAGGTTGACCACTCGTACCGGGCATCACTCGGGGCGACGCTAGCGCTGGGCCTCGCGCTGAGTCGGTCTCTTGTCGCTCAGTTCACCAGGCGGTCGCGGCCGGTCCAGTAGGGCTCGCGCAGCTTGAACTTCTGGAGCTTGCCGGTGGCGGTGCGGGCCAGCACGTCGCGGAACTCCACCCTCTTCGGGCACTTGTAGTGGGCCAGCTTGGAGCGGGCGTAGTCGATGACGTCCTGCTCGCTGAGGTTCGACCCCGGGGTCGCGACCACCAGCGCCATCACCAACTCGCCCCACTTCTCGTCGGGCACGCCGATGACCGCGACCTCGGCGATCTCCGGGTGGCTGAAGATCACGTCCTCCACCTCGATGCTGCTGACGTTCTCGCCGCCGGAGATGATGACGTCCTTCTTCCGGTCGCTGATGGTGATGTAGTAGTCCTCGTCGAGGAAGCCGCCGTCGCCGGTGTGGAACCAGCTCGGCCCGTCGGGTGCGTCGCTGGCCGGGTGGATGGCGTCCGCGGTCGCGTCCGGCTGTTCCCAGTAGCCGCCCATGATGTGGTTGCCGCGGGCCAGCACCTCGCCGTCGGGGCTGATGCGCACCTCCACCCCGATCGCGGGTGCGCCGGCACGGCTGAGCTTGGCGGCACGCTCGGCTGGCGTCAGCGAGTCGGTCTCCGCCCGCTGACGGTTCATGGTCAAGAGGGGAGTGGTCTCGGTGAGGCCGTAGATCTGGATGAACTCCCACCCCAGCTCGGTCTCCATCCGCTCGATGGTCTTGGTGGGTGGCGGTGCACCGGCGCAGACCATGCGCACGCGGTCCCGCCCGGGGATCGGGCCGTCCCAGTTGGCCGCCGCGTCGAGGATGGCGTTGGCGACCGCGGGCGCCCCGCACAGGACGGTGACGCCGTGCTGGTCGATGCGGCGCAGGATCTCCGCCCCGTCCACCTTGCGCAGGATGATGTGCTTGCCGCCCATGCCGGTGACGGCGTAGAGCACGCCCCAGCCGTTGCAGTGGAACTGGGGGAGTGTGTGGAGGTACACGTCGCGGTCGCTGATGCCCAGCTGCCAGCCGAACGTGGTGGCGTTCAGCCAGATGTTGCGGTGGGTCAGCTGCACGCCCTTCGGGCGGGCCGTGGTGCCGCTGGTGTAGTTGATGGTGGCCGTGGCGTCCTCGTCGTACTCCCACAGGCGGGGCTCCACGTCGAACCGCATCAGCGCGCTGTCCGCGTCGGCCCCGATGGTGAACTTGTGCTCGCACTGCACCTCGGCCATCTCGGCCTCGAGCTCTGGGTCCACCAGCAGCACGCGGGCACCACAGTGGGCGACGATGTACTTCACCTCCTCGGCCACCAGGCGGAAGTTGATCGGCACCAGCACACGCCCGCTGCCGCTGACGCCGAACAGGTAGGTCAGCAGCCGTGCCGAGTTGTGGCTGACCATCGCCACCCGCTCGCCCTGCCCGATGCCCAGCGAATCCAGGCCGGCAGCGATGGCCCGAGCCGTCATGGCCATGTCGCCGTAGGTGAACTCGCCCCAGCTCTCCGCCGGCTGGGTGGGCTCGTCCACCACACCTACCCGGTGCGGGTACACCTGCTCGGCCCGGCGGAGGAAATCGTTGACGGTCAGTGCCACCTTCATGGTCGCCATCATGGCGCACCACGTCGGACGGGTTCGACGTGGGGTCCCCACTCGTGAACTCGCGGCGTGCCTACAGTCGCCACCGGGTGAGTTCCGCCGTCACCCTTGCCTCGCCATGTTGAAGCTGCCGAACCGTTCCATTCTCAATGCCCTCCTGGGGCGTCATCGGGCTCGCCTGGGCCTGATCGCCTTGGCTTCGATCGCCGGCGGCCTCGCCGAAGCGGCGTTTCTCGTCGTCCTCACCCGTGCAGCGTTCGCCATCACCAACGGCAAGAGCGAGATCGGCACCTTGGCCGGGGTCAAGTTCTCCGTGGCTGCCACCATCGCCCTCGCACTGGGACTCGTGGTGTTCCGAATCGCCATGGCGCTGCTCGCCAACTGGCTCAACGCAGCGCTCAACGCTGAGGTGACGCGGGAACTCCGCCAGCGGCTTGCACGCGCCTTCCTGCGGGCAAGTTGGCCGGCTCAGCAGCAGAGCAATTCCGGGCAGCTCCAGGAGCTCATCTCGAGCTACGCCGGTGCCGGGACCTCGCTGGCAGGTGGCGTCGCCAGCAGCCTGACGGCAGGCGGCAGCCTTCTGGCCATGTTGGCGATGGCGGCGGCGGTGGACGTGGTCGGCTCACTGATCGCGATCGGGACCCTCGTGATCCTCGGGGTGCTGCTCCGGCCGTTACGTCGGAAGGTGCGGATGCGGGCCCGTTCAGCGGCCAATGATGGGATGCGTCTCAGCCTTGCCACCAGCGAGATCAGCAATCTGGGCATGTCCGTCCACGTGTTCGACGTGCGCGATGAAGTCGAGCAGAGGATCCTGGAGCTTCAGGCGGAGGGGGTGCGGTCGAACCGGCGTCTCCAGGTCGCACGCGGGCTGGTGCCGGCGCTCTACACGGGACTCGCCTACCTTGCGCTGGTCGGCGCCGTCGGCCTGGCCAGTGCATGGAACACAGCGTCGCTCACCTCGCTGGGCGCCGTGATGCTGGTGATGCTGCGGTCCCTCGGATACGGGCAGCAGCTGCAGCAGGTCTACGCCAACATGTCCACTGCGCGGCCACTGGTGTCGGACGTGTTCGACGAGATCGAGCGGTATGCGGCCAGCGAGCGCACCGACGACGGACAGCCGGTCGCCTCGGTCACACCGCTCCGGCTGGAGCACGTGTCCTTCGAGTACACCTCCGATGTCGCCGTGCTGCACGACGTGGACGCGGAGATCGAGCCGGGTGAGATGGTGGGCATCGTGGGGCCGTCGGGCAGCGGCAAGAGCACGCTCGTGCAACTCCTGCTCGGCCTTCGCGAACCCACCTCGGGCAGGGTGCTGGCCGGTGGGCTGGACGTGCGCACGCTGCGCAGGTCGGAGTGGGCCCGCAAGGTGACGTTCGTGCCCCAGGCTGCCTCTCTGGTGCACGGCACGGTGGCAGAGAACATCCGCTTCTACCGGCCGTGGATCACCGACGCCCAGATCGAGACCGCCGCCCGCCAGGCAGGCCTGCACGACGAGATCGTCGCCTTCGCCGACGGGTACGCGCACCAGGTGGGCGACCGCGGCGGCAACCTCAGTGGCGGCCAGCAGCAGCGGGTGTGCATCGCCCGCGCCCTGGCCGGCGAGCCCGAAGTGCTGATCCTCGACGAACCCACCAGCGCCCTCGACGCCCACACCGAAACCGTGGTGCGCGACTCGCTGAACAGCCTGCGCGGCCGGATGACCGTGCTGGTCATCGCCCACCGCCTGAGCACCTTGGACCAATGCGACCGGATCATGGTGGTGCAGGACGGTCGGCTCACCGCGTTCGACACCCCCACGGCACTGCGCGCCTCGGCCAACTTCTACGCCGACGCGCTGCGCCTGTCCGGCCTGGCATGAGCACGGCTCGCGTCCGTCGCGCGCCCGATGCGCTCTGGCGGGCCGGCCGGCGGGTGCTGGTGGCCGCGCTGCCGGGCCATCCGCCCACCACCGTCGCCGGCTCCGGCGCGCTGGTATGGCGCCACCTCGCAGCGTGGACCGGTGTGCACGAACTGGCCGCCACGCTGGCCGGCGAGACCGGCGCCGACGCGGCCACCATCGAGCGCGACGTGCTGGCGCTGGTGGACGCGCTGCTGCCGTTGGGCCTGGTGGAGCGGCAACCGGCCGTGGGGGAGGGGCGGTGACCGACGCGCCCACCCCGATCGAGGACCTGCTGGTCACCCTCGGGCTGGCTCACGGCAGCCGGCCAGTGCACCTCACGCCCGGCGAAGCCGGCTCGCTGCTCGCGCGGCCCGCGTTCCACGGCCTCACCGCTCTGCTCGGGGCCGCAGTGGACACCGGTGACGTGCGTGTGGACATCGCCACCTCGGGGGAAGTCACTCGCGGTTGGGCCGAGGCCATGGCCCGTGCCGTGGAACTGGACGGGCTGCTGCTGGAGGTGTGCGCGGCACTGGCCCAAGCCGGCATCCCCACCCGAGTGCTGAAGGGCGCGGCCGTGGCCACGCTGGACGAACCCGACCCCGCCTGGCGCAGCTACCAGGACGTGGACGTGCTGGTGCCGGCCAACCGGTTGATGGCCGCCGCCGACGCCCTCGCGCCACTGGGCCTGCAGCCGGCCGTGCCGCCCGTGCGCCGCGGCTGGGCCGACCGTCACGCCAAGAGCCTGACCCTGCGCCATCACTCCGGCATGCAGGTGGACTTGCACCGTCGCCTGGCCGGGGGGCCGCTCGGCGCCCGCATCCGGACGGATGCCCTCTTCGCCGGGGGCGACGACCTGCCGGTGGGTACCGCCACCCTCACCGCGCTCGTGGCGGAGCACCGCTTCCTCCACGCCTGCTACCACGCCGTGCTCGGCGGCACCCGCGGCCCCCGCCACCGGCGTGACGTGCTGCTGCTGGCCCGGCGGGTGTCGCCCGAGGCCGTGGAGCACCGATGGGACGAAGGGTGGGTCTCCGGGGTGGTGGCTGCCGCCTTGCGCTGGGCGACTGCCGACGGAGCCACGGCAGCCCTGCCACCGGCCTGGACCGCGTGGTGCGAGCGCCACGACGCAGACTCCGCGGGCGCTGATGCCACCCCCGGCTTCCAGGCCCAGGCTCGCGGCGAACTGCGCCTGCAGCGGGGCCTTCGAGCCAAGTGGGCGTATGTCTGGCCCCTGGTGTGGCCCTCCCGTGCCCACCTGCAGGCCCGCCGCCGCACCCGCACCAGCCACCTGCGTCGGCTGGCACGCACCGCGTTGGCGCGCCGCAGTCCGTGACATCCACGTCATCGCGGCTGCTCAGAGGCGTCTCAGAGCCGGGAATACCTGCTTCCGCAAACATTTTGCGTGTAGCTTGAGAAGGTTCCTTCCGAAGAGAAAGAACAATGGAGACGATGCGGAAGTCTGTGAGCGCTACGGCGCGCCCTCGAAGCACGCCCATCGGGCGCCGACGCGCCCTCGCCGCCGTGGCTGCCGTCGTCGCCGGTTCTGTCGCCTGGGGGGTTGCCGCACCCGTCACGCCCGTCCAGGCGGCCGGCGAAACCATCATCAGCACCTTCTACGTGCCGCTCTTCGAGGACAACGCCCGCGCCGCGCTGTTCAGCGTGAACGGCGGCACCGGCACGGCCCTGTCGTCCACCACTTCGGTCACCATCGGCACCGAGGGTGAGCTGGTCTACTACGACCACTGGGAGGACGGCTACGAGCCGGCTGCCAACAACAAGACTCAGGGTTCCACGCTGGTGCTGGGCGACGGCAACACCGCCAACGGTGATGCCTCCAACTACTGCGTGCCCGCCCGCTGCGCCGGCGACTACATGCCCGCCGGCGCCGTGCTGCGCCTCAACAACTCCACCACGGTGGTGCCCGGCTCGCTCACCACGCCGCGCAACTCCGCCACGGTGGTGTTCGACGGCCGCGACAAGCTGTCCGCCACCGGCGGCCTCACCGTCACCCATGCCACCTGGCCCACTGCCATCGACGCCCTGCACAGTGAGATGGCTGCGGCCTTCGACACCTCCCGCTGGGGCATCAACTTCCGGGCGCCCGTCGGCACCAACACGCCCGCCCAGGGCAGCGGCACCACCAGCTTCAGCTACTCCGGCATCGAAGTGATGGCCGCAGAGGCCGGCACGTCGGTGTCCGTCGACGCCAACAACGACGGCGATTTCCTCGACGCCAACGACGTGAACGGCACCGTCATCGGCGAGGGCCAGACCATCTACGTCAACGGCAACGTGCAGCAGGGTGCCCGGGTGGTCGCCTCCAAGCCGGTCCAGGTGTTCATGATGACCGGCGTCATCGGCTCCAACTACGAGAACCGGTCGTTCCAGATCTTCCCCACCGAGGGCCTGGTGAACGACTACGTCGCCCCGGCCTCCACTGCCCGGCCCAGCGGCACCCCGTCGTACGCCACCGTGCTGTACATCTTCAACCCGCAGACCACCGCCATCACGGTGAACGTGGAGACGCCCTCCGGTACCACGGCGTACAACGTGCCCGCGGGCAGCATTCTCAATCCGGCCCCGTTCCTGCCCTACAACGAGGCGGCGCGCATCACCTCGGCCTCCACGTTCGCCGTCGTCGCCGGCAGCGGCACCCGCGAGATCTCCTCCCAGTCCCTGAACTACGACTGGGGCTACAGCCCGCTGCCCGCACGGCTGATCGTGGACGACCTGTCCATCGGCTGGGCGCCGGGCTCGCAGAACCTGTCGGCAGCCGGGTACGACCCGTTGTGGGTCACCACTGTCGCGCCCACCACGCTGTACGTGGACTACGACGGCGACCCGGCCACGGGTGCGTTCGTGGACCCCAACGGCCTGCGCTACGACACCACCTACAACTTCGCCACCGCGCTCGCCATGCAACGGGTCACCGACCCGAACGACAACGACATGACCGGCGCCCGCATCTACACCATCGACGGCACCGGCATCGCCGCCGCCTACGGCGAAGACCCCGCCACCACCACGCCCGTGGCCTTCCCTGGCGTGGACCTGGGCACCACCCAGTTCCCGTCGTGCGGCGCCCTCTGCGTGAACAAGACCGCCTCGCTGGCGGTGGACGTGGACGGTGACGGCCTGGTGGACCCGGGCGACACCATCCGCTGGGAAGTCACCGCCACCAACACCGACTACTACGTGCTGGTGCTGCCGGTGCTGCTGGACAGCCTGCCCCCCGACGTCACCTACGTGCCCGGCTCCAGCACGGTGCAGATCAACAACAACCCGGTCATCGGTGTGGCGGACGACTCCGTGCCGCCCGCCGCGACCCTGTTCCCCTACGACGAGAGCGGCAAGTCCATCGTCGCCAACATCCCCGTGGGCAGCCAGGTGAAGGTCACGTTCGAGACCACGGTGGATGACAACTACGGCGGCAGCGGCGCGCTGTGCAACAAGGCCGTCATCACCAGCGTCCGCCAGACCATCCTCACCCCGGCCAACGGCGCCGATACCGGCTGCGTGCCCATCGATGGCCTGCGGGTCACCAAGACGTCGAACTCTGGCGGCAACCCGGTGCAGCCCGGCCAGAACCTCACGTACACGATGACCGTCACGAATGCCGCCGGCGACACCGTCACCGGGGTGGAAGTGAAGGACATCCTGCCCCCCGGCCTCACCTGGGTCTCCACCTCGGTCACCGCTCCGGCCCTCATCTCGGACACCTTCGCCGACGACTTCCAGAACACCAGCGGCGGCGGCTGGACCGGCAGCACCGGGTCCAATTCCTGGTCCGCCACGTCCTGGTCCGAAACGGACACCGGCGGGGCCGGCATCAACAGCGGTTTCGTGAAGAAGGTCACCGACAGTTCCAGCCTCGCCGTGGAGTTCGACGAGACGTCGCCCCAGAACACCGCGATCTCCCGTGTCGTGGGCGACCTCACCGGCTATGCCGCCGTCACCCTCGCGTTCGATCGTCGCTGCCAAAGCATGGAGACCGGCGACGCCGTCAGCGTGGAAGTCCGCCCGAACGGCGCCGCAGGGTGGCAGAACGTCGCCACCTTCAACAACTGCTCCAACGCACTCCCGGTGGCGGAGAGCTTCAACCTCACGGCCGGTCAGATCGGTACCGCCACCGAGATCCGCTTCCGGGTCAGCAACTCGTTCAGCGGTACGGGCAACGACTGGTTCTACCTGGACAACGTGGTCGTGTCGGCGGGCGTGCGGGCCCCGAGCACGTACGCCGGTGCGGCGCCGCCGAACCTCACCACTCTCACCGATCTGCTGCCGGGCGAGACCGCCACGATCACGCTGGTCACCACGGTGAACAACCCGTACACCGCCAGCGACGAGATCGACAACCATGTGCGGGTGCAGGCCGGCAACCAGGTGGCCGAGGCCTCCGTCACCGACTGCGTGAAGTGCTTCGACACGGGCGACGACCCGGCCACGTTCAACGGCGCCGGCGGCACCAACCCTGCAAGGGCTCGTGCCACGTCGCAGCGGAACTACATCGCCGACACCTTCCAGACCGGCAACTATTCCGGCAACACCGGCACGGTGGACTGGACGGGCAGCGCCTGGACCGAGACCGGCGACGCCGCCACCGGCCCTGGCAGCGGCCTCATCCAGAACTTCGTGGACACGGCCGCGTCCACCTTCGCCCTCCGCATCGGCAACCCCGGGGGCAGCACCGCCATCAACACCGCTGCCAGTCGAGTCGTGGGCGACCTGTCGGGTGCCACCACGGTGAACCTCGGCTACGACTACCGCTGCCAGAACATGGGCGCGTCGGACGAAGTGCAACTGCAGGTGCGGCCCAACGGGTCCTCGGGCTGGACTACGGTCCAGACGTTCAACAACTGCAACAACGCGTCCATCTACTCCAACAACCAGGTCACCCTGTCGCCCAGCGTGCTCGGCACCGCCACCGAGATGCGGCTGGTGGTCACCAACACGCTGGAGACCAACGAGATCTTCTTCTTCGACGACGTGCAGGTGCGGGCCACCTACGACGACGTCACCGTCGGCCCCCGCCTGGGCACCCTGTTCGACCGGGAGATCCTCACCGTCAGCGGGGCTTCGCCCTTCCCGGCCACCCCGCCCGGTGCTCCTACGGGTGACGACCTCGACGGCACCGACGACGAGGACGGCGTGGACGTGCCCGGCATCGAGACCAACACCATCGACGTGCCGATCACCGTCACCGACGCCGGCGGCGGCGTGGCCTACGTCAACGGCTGGTTCGACTGGAACAACGACGGCGTCTTCCAGATCAACGAGTCCATCTTCGATCCGTCCACCTTCGACTCCGCCACCGGCGGGCTCACGGTGGTGGGCGGCGTGGGTGAGGTGCCGGCACCCGGCACGTATACGGTCACCCTCAACGTGCCCAACCTGGAGACCAACGGCTCCGGCTTCGCCATCGGCGACACGCTGTACAGCCGCTTCCGCGTCGCCACCGAGCAGACGGGCGTGATCTCGCCGATCAACGCCTCGCTCGACGGCGAGATCGAGGACTACAGCTCCACGCTCAGCACCCTGCCCGTGAGCGTGGCGCACTTCCATTCCAGTCGCGTCGGCGGCTCGGTCAACGTGGACTGGCGCACCGCGCAGGAAGTGGACAACCTCGGCTTCCGCCTGTACGCCACCGGCCCCGACGGGGAGCGCATCCTGCTCACCCCGGACCTCATCGTGTCGAAGGCGCCGACCTCCATCGAGGCGCAGACGTATCGCACCACCGTGCGCACCACCGCCCGCGAGCTGTGGCTGGAGGACGTGTCGCTGGACGGCGTGTCCGAGTTCCACGGGCCCTACACCGTCGGCCAACGCTACGGCAGCGCGGCCCCGCCGGAGGAGATCGACTGGGCATCCGCCAACCGCGAACTGCGTCCCGAGATCGCCGCCGAGCGCGCCCAGGACGTGCGCCAGGCCCGGGTGGACTCCGCCCGCCGGGCCGTCGCACCCACCGCCGTCACCGGCCCGGTCGCCCGCCTGGAAGTCACCGAGTCCGGCGTGCAGCAGGTCACCTATGAAGCCCTCGCCTCGGTCGGCGTGGACCTTGCCGGCGTGCCGATCGGCTACCTCGCCCTCACCGACCCCTCCGGCCCTGTGCCGATCGAGGTCACCGGCGGGGCCACGTTCGGCCCCGGTTCCGCCATCCGCTTCCTCGGCGAACCGCTGGACACCCTGTACACCGGTACCAACGTGTACCGGCTGCACATCGACCGGTCGCTGGCCCGGCGGGTGACGCTCAGCGAGGCGCCCACCACGCCCTCGTCGCCCCGCGACGACCGTCGCCGCCTGGACGGCCCCACCGGACCCACCGGCGGCGCCACCCTCACCGAGGCCCCGGCCACCACGTACACGGCCACGGCCACCGAGGAGCAGAACGTCAGCTACTCGGTCACCGCCCCCGGCGACGACCCCTGGTACGAGACGCTGATGGTGGCGTTCGCCGGCTCGCCGTTCACCGCCAGCGGGCACCTCACGCTGGACCATGTGGTGGCCGGCCAGCCCGCCGTCGTCACCGTGGACGCCTGGGGCATCACCCGGGCCCCCGAGGCCGACGAGCACCATGTGCTGCTGTCCGTCAATGGCGTGCCCGTGGGTGACTACTACTTCGACGACAACGACCTGCTCCACGCCGTGGCCGACGTGCCCGCCGGGGTGCTGGTGAACGGCGACAACACGGTCCAGCTCACCCTGCTGGCCGACACCGGAGTGTCCATCGACATCATCGTGGTGGACTCCTGGGCGCTCACGTACCAGCGCGATGCGGTTGCGGTGGACGGCCGGCTGGACCTCCACGCCGCCGGCCAGCAACTGGACGTCAGCGGCATGCCCGCCGGCGAGGTGCTGGCCTACCGCGTGGATGCCGGCGGTTCGGTCGCTCGCGTTGCCGTCACCTCGGACGGCAGCGGCATCACCCAGGTGCCCACGACCGGCACGTCGCAGCGCTACGTGCTGGCCGCCGCCGGTGCTGTGCGCACACCTGCCGTCGCCCCAATGCCCGCCGCGATGCCGCTGATCGCCGGCCAGGTGGACTACCTGATGATCGCCCCCGCTGTGCTGCACGACGCGCTCCAGCCGCTGGTGCAGTATCACCAGTCGCTCGGTCGCACCGTGAAGGTGGTGGAACCCAACGACATCTACGAGGCCTACAGCCACGGCGTGGTGGACGCTGCGGCCATCGACCGCTACCTCGCCGCCGCCGTGCCGGCCATGGACGTCCGCTGGGTGCTGCTGGTCGGCGCCGACTCCGTGGACTACCGCGACTTCGACCACGACGGCTCGTACAGCCTGATGCCGTCCATGTACGGCAGCACCGGCTACGGCATCACCTACGCCCCGATGGACCCCGCATACGGTGACGTGGACGGCGACGGCGTGCAGGACGTGGCGATGGGTCGCATGCCCGCTCGCACGCCCAGCGAACTCAGCGTGCTGGTGGCCAAGACTCTGGCCTATGCCGCAGGCAGCAGCCGCACCGCGATGCTGGCATCCGACGCCAACGGCGGCATCGACTTCCAGGCTGCCAACGACACCACCGAGGCCGGCCTGGCCGGCTGGGCCGTCGAGCGCTCCGATGTGGACGCGCTGGGCGCCACGGCCGCACGCAACGCCCTGCTGGCCGCCATGCAGGATGGCACCGGCCTGGTGATGTACCTCGGCCACAGCAGCTCCCTCGAATGGACCGAGGTCGGCCTGTTCGACACCGCCACGGCGTCGTCGCTGAGCGGCGACCCCACCATGGTGGTGCAGTTCGGCTGCTGGAACACGTACTACGTGTCGCCCGACGCGGACACGCTGGCCCATGCCCTGCTGCTGAACCCCAACGGCGGAGCAGCGCTGGTGGCCGGGTCGTCTACACTCACGTCGTCCGGAAATGACATGCTGATGTCCGTGCATCTCGCAGCTCACGTGGACGACGGCGACCTCACCATCGGTGAAGCCGTCGTGCTGGCGAAGCAGGATGTCGCCCGCCAGGCGGGCGGCTCCACGGTGGACGTGCAGATGGGCTGGACCATCCTCGGCGATCCGGCAGTGGTGGCAGGAGGGGCGGCGTGACCGACCCCCAGGAGGTATCGGTGGACAACACGGCGGGGCACGATCGGCGGACCTTCCTTCGCCGCGCGGCCATCGGCGCGTCCGCCGTCGGCGCGTGGGTGGCGCCGCAGGTGCTGTCCACCGCGCATGTGTCCGCCGGTTGCACGCCGCTCACCCAGCTGCTGCAGATCCCCGCCATCTCCTGCCCGTCCAGCGGGGGTGCGGTCACCACGCTGGACGCCAACCTGCCGTCGTGTGCCCCCAGCGGGTGGGCCACCGGCCGCAACGACGGCGTCGGCTTCACCTGCAGCGCGCTCGGGGCATCGCCGGCTTGGGGAGCCTCCATCAGCATCACCGGTTGTACCCCCACCGAGGGCCGGGCGGTGAAGTACTGCCCACTCGCGTCGGGCTCCAAGTACACGTGCGTGTCGGGTGTCATTGTCGGCAGCACCATCACCTTCCCATTGCTGTCGGCCGCGGAGCAGTCCCAGGGCTGCGCCTACGTGGATTACCGGATCACCGTCTCGTGCTGCACCTGACGGCTCGCGCCGTCACCGCCTGGGGCTTCGCATTCCGCTTCCAGTCGGACCATCACGCCCTCGTCGACCTGGTGGAGTACTGCTACCGCGACCTGCCCGACGCTCCGGGCCCGGCCGCCGCCATCACCGTCCGCAAGACCGGCCGCGGCGGGCACGGCCTGGCCATGACGGTGCAGCACCCTGACGGGACCATCGAGCCGTGTGGCGAGGGCCGCACGCTGGAGGAGATGCCCGAACTGCTGTGGTGGGAGGTCAACCGCCGCGCCCGTGCTTCCGCCGCCGACCGCGTGGTGCTGCACGCCGCGACGATCGCCGACGACCGTGGCGCCTGGCTGCTGTGCGCCGGCTCACAGGTGGGCAAGAGCACCCTGGCCGCAGCCAATGCGCTGCGCCACGGCCGGCACCTGTCCGACGACATGGCGCTGCTGGCCGACGACACCGCCACCGTGCTGCCGTACGCCCGCCCCCTGATGCTGCGCCCCGGCGGCCGTGAGGTACTGGTGGCCGCGGGTCGACCCGACGGCGCAGTGGTGCTGCCGCCTGGGGACGCGCCCCGCCTCGCCGTGCACGGCGACGAGTGGTTCCTGCCCGCCTCCGCGCTCGGCGCCACGGTGCCCGCCGGGCCGGTGCCCATCCGCGCCATCGGGTTCCTCGAACGCGGCCCAGGGGCGGCCGTGGAGCCGCTCGGGCAGGCCTCCACGCTGCAGCGTCTCGTCTCCCACTGCGCCACGCTGGACCGCCACGGTGCCGCCGACTTCCGCCGCCTGGAGCGCCTCGCCCGCCAGTCGCCGGGCTACCAGGTGGTGCTCGGCGCACCCGGTGAGGTGCTCGACCTGCTGGCGGTCGTGCCCGCCGCACCTCCGTCGCCGGCGAGCCCCTGACCGCCGAGAGCACTGGGCGGTCGCGCCCGGGGCATCGTCGTCGGCCGATGTGGTTCTCATCAAGATTCGGTCAAGCCGCGCTCTCTTCGTGCCGATCATGACGTACCACCAGACGGCCCAATCTCTCGATGACGACGACGCTGCACTCCGACACGTGGATCTCCACGCCTCACCACACGCACCGTGTGGTGATCCGTCGTGCGCCGGAGCGTTCCGCCGTCGAGCACCGGCTCGCTGCGTTGCAGCGGGGGGTGCTGGCCGGTGTCGTCGACCCGCATGAATTCGCCGTCGAGTTGGCTGCCGAGCACGACCGGCGCCAGCGTGGCGGACGGGACTGCCTGGTCGCATCGATCGCGCTGTTCGAGATCCCGAGCGTCCGCCATCGCCTCGGCTCGGCCTACGTGTTCGATCTGATCAGCGACGTGACCCGGCTGCTCCAGCGGTCGCTCGCGCCGCTCGACCTGATCAACATCTCCGAGGACGGCGAGATCTTCGTGATGGCCCGCGAGGCCCCGATCGCCGCCGCTGCCGAGCGGATCGAGCGCGTCTGCAGGGAGATCGCAGCCAACCGCTTCGACGAACGTGGCGAGCACGTGCTGCTCACGCCGTCCACCGGGTACGCGACACTCGACGACGGCCGGTCACCCGAGGAAGTGCTGCGCCGGGCCGTCGATGCGCGGGAGGTGGCAGCCACCCACCTCGACCTGCGCGTGCACCGCTGGCTGCCGGAGATGTCGGCCGACACCGCCCCTCCGGAGCGCCCCAGGCGCCAGTGGCGGCAGTGGCCGGTGCTCAAAGAGCGGCTGCGCACCCCGCTGCAGATCCTCGCCACCTACCTGCTCGGCCTGGTCGTGCCCTTCGGGATCTACTGGTTGTTCGATCGCGTGATCGGCATCGACGTGACCTTCGGCGTGTACGTGTTCGTCGTCGCCACGCTGGTGCTCACCGGAGCGATGATCATGGTCGAGGCCGTCCTCGCCGTGCACCAGAAGGAACCTCCTCCGGTCGACGGGCCGTATCCCGATGCGACCGCGATCATCTGTGCCTACCTTCCCAACGAGGCAGGCACGATCCTCGACACGGTCGAGGCGTTCCTGAACCTCGGCTACCCGGGCAACCTGCAGATCCTCCTCGCCTACAACACACCGACCAAGCTTCCCGTCGAGGAGCACCTCTACGCGCTCGCAGCCATGCACGCGAACCTGGACGTGGTGCGGGTGGAGGGCAGCAACTCCAAGGCTCAGAACGTGAATGCCGTGCTGCACCTGGCCACCGGCGAGTTCACCGGCATGTTCGACGCCGACCACGAGCCGCGCCCGGGCAGCTTCGAGCGCGCCTGGCGCTGGCTGTCCAACGGGTACGACGTGGTGCAGGGCCACTGCCTCACCCGCAACGGCGAGGCCTCGTGGCTCGCCCGGATGATCGCCGTCGAGTTCGAGTCGATCTACGCGGTGGCGCACCCCGGGCGGGCCCGGCTGCACCACTTCGGGGTCTTCGGCGGCTCGAACGGGTACTGGCGGACGGGCCTCCTCCACGAGACGCGCATGCGCGGCTCGATGCTCACCGAGGACATCGACTCCTCGATGCGCGCCGTGGAGCGCGGCTGCAGGATCCGCTCCGACCGCAACATCGTGTCGCGTGAACTCGGCACCACGACGTTCAAACAGGTGTGGAACCAGCGGATGCGCTGGTCGCAAGGGTGGCTGCAGGTGACGATCCAGCACTCGGCGCGCATCTGGCGCACACCGCACCTCGCCCTGCGCCAGAAGGTCGGCGCCTCCTACCTGCTCGGCTGGCGCGAGGTGTATCCGTGGCTGTCGTTGCAGGTGATCCCGCTCGTGGCCTACTGGCTGCTGCGCGGCGACTCGCTGAGCGCCGGCTGGCCGATCTTCTTCCTCAGCACCCTGTTCGTCCTGCAGATCGGGCCGATGCAGACCTACTTCGCCTACCGGCTGGCGGACCCGGAGATCAAGGCACACCGGAGTTGGTTCGTGGCCTACCTGTTCTTCTCCACCATCTTCTACACGGAGTACAAGAACACCATCGCCCGCGTGTCGCACATCAAGGAGTGGATGGGCGAACGCACATGGCGGGTCACCCCGCGCAGCGAGGACCCCGTGGACCTGCAGCCGCTGACGCCCGATGCCGAGACCACGAACCTCGGCGAGGCCGCCGACGATCACGAGGTGGCCCATGTCCCGAGGGAGGGCCATGTTCCCTCGGCGCCCTACGACGACCATGCGGACCGTGAAGCCGCCGAGTGGGTGGAGCTGGAGTTGCGGCGGCAGCCCAAGCCCGCGAGGCAGGTCATCGGGGGGATGTGAGCTGGCGCGGATACCCTTGGGCCGACATGTCTGAGAACACACGCCCGCCGGGCGCCCGGCGCCGCCGCCGTCCGCGACGCCCCCACGATCATCACGAGGCCACGCCGGTCGCTCCGACCCCCACGATCAGCCTCGACCCGGACGACTACATCCCCACCGGCTTCGCCGACCTCGGGGTTCCACCACGTGTGGACCTCGGGCTCGCCGCCGCCGGCTTCACCGCCCCCTTCGCCATCCAGACCCAGGCCATCCCCATCGCGCTCACCGGGCGCGACGTGTGCGGTCGGGCCAAGACCGGCTCCGGCAAGACCCTCGCGTTCGGGGTGCCCATGCTGTCCCGCCTGGAAGGGCAGGGCGAGCCCATGCGCCCCCGCGGCCTGGTGCTGGTGCCCACCCGCGAGCTGGCCCTGCAGGTGGCCGAGGTGCTGGCCCCCGTGGCCGTCGGCAGCGGGCACACCGTGCTCGCCGTCTACGGCGGGGCCTCCCGCCAGCAGCAGATCAGCGCCCTCCAGCGCGGCGTCGATGTCGTGGTGGCCACCCCGCTGCGCCTCATCGACCTCCTGAAGGAGGACGAACTGCAGCTCGACGCCGTGGAGATCGTCGTGCTCGACGAGGCCGACCGTATGGCGGACGACGGCTTCACCCCGCAGGTGGAGTGGATCCTCCGCAAGGTCACGGGCGAGCACCAGACCATGCTCTTCAGCGCCACGCTCGACGGTGACGTCGGCCACCTGGTCCAGCGGTACATGACCGACCCCGAACTGGTGGCGGTGGACGCCGCCACGGACACCGTGGGCACCATGCACCACCTGTGGCTGGCCGTGCACCACATGGACAAGGACCGCGTGGTCGGCTCGATCGCCAGCAGCTTCGCCAAGACCATCGTGTTCTGCCAGACCAAGCGCACCTGCGACCGTGTGGAGCGCAACCTGCAGGACCTGGGCGTGAAGGCCGCGGCGATCCACGGCGACCTGCCCCAGGCGGCGCGGGAGAAGGCGCTGAAGCGGTTCACCGATGGCGAACTGCACGTGCTGGTTGCCACCGACGTGGCCGCCCGCGGCATCGACATCGACGACATCGGCGCCGTCATCCACTACGAGCCGGCGCCGGACGTGAAGGACTACCTGCACCGCAGCGGCCGTACCGCCCGCGCCGGGCGCGACGGCTGGGCCATCACCCTGGCCGAGTACAACCAGCACACCCAGGTGCGCATCCTCCAGCGGGCACTGCGCCTGGAGCCGGCCCCGCCGGTGGAGGTCTTCAGCAACAACCCGATGCTGAAGGACCTCTCCCAGTTCGAATCCGCCTGACCCGCCCCACCCCACCCCCTCCCCCCGGCCCGTCGCGTTTTACGTAAACGCTGTCGGGCTCTGACCAGGGACGATGAGTTGGGGTTCTTGACACAAACCGGGATCGATGGCGGCCGCGACGCTCTGGAGGACGACCGCCGGGGCCAACGTGAGATGGTCGTAGGTGAACTGCAGCACCCGCTCACCCTTGGTGATGAGCTTGTTGACGCGCTCCATGTCCCGGTTCATCTGGGCCTTGCTCCGGTGCCAGCGATACCCCAGCAGTTCGACCACCAGGCGGAAATCCGGGTAGTAGCAGTCCACCCGGATCAGCCGCCCGTCCACCCGCCCGAAGTGACGCTGCACCTCCGGCCTCGGGAAGCCGGCCGCCGCGGTGATCTCCAGGTACTTCCGCTCCAGCCAGGAATGCCCTCCACGCGACGGCTCGCTGCCCTCGATCACCGCCAGCAAGCGGGGGATGCCGTAACGCCCGCTGCCCCGTAGCTCGGCGATGCGGTGCATCAGCCTGTCCTCGGTGAGGAGACGGTCGCGCAGGGCGCCGTCCAGCGCGGCCGTCAGCCGACGGCTGTCGAGGATCGGCGAGCAGTCGATCAAGGTGCGCACAGGGTTCGTCACGGGCATCGAGTCGATGAAGACCCGATCGGCGAGGGGCATGTCCTGCGTCGTGTGGACGCGCAGGTCCGAGCGGGTGACGTAGTGACCGCGGGGGATCAGGATGTGGAACGGCGTCTCGACGGCCGGGAATTCGTCGAACCCGTGCATGCCCCCAGCGGTGAGGTGGGACAGCCACGCCGGAGGCCGGATGTCCAACAAGTGCGCCGCTGCCAGATCCTGCGGCGTGAACTCTGTCAGGGCGCTCCGCAGGGTGCGGGCGCCGAATGGATCCAGGAGGCCGCTCGAGATCCAGCCTCGAAGCACACGGTCGGGAACCCCCGACCGGCGAGCCTGGTCCCGGAGGAAGGCTCCGTGCTGACCTTCGGCAAGGGCAGGCAGCCCGGTGCGTATGGCCATGCAGCCCCGTGCTATCGCCCTCCCTGTCGATCCACAACCTTCAGTGTTTGTGTCAAGAACCCCGACGCGTCACCCCTGGCCAGGGCCCGACAGCGTTTACGTAAAAGGGAAGTGGGCGGGGGTCAGGGGAGCCAGGCGGGGCGGGAGGCTTCGTAGGCGTCGATGGCGCCGGCGTGGGACAGCGTGATCCCGATGTCGTCGAGGCCCTCGAGGAAGCGGTGCTGGGTCTGCGGGTCCATCGGGAACGAGGCGGTGATCCCCGCCGCCGGCACCTCCACCGTGAGGCGGGTCATGTCGATGGTGATCTCCACCGTGTGATCGGCTTCGATCGCCGCCCAGATGGCCTGCACCACGGGCTCCGGCACCACCACCGGGACCAGCCCGTTCTTGGTGCAGTTGTTGCGGAAGATGTCGCTGAAGCTGGGCGCGATGACGGCATCGAACCCGCCCTGCTGGATGGCCCACACGGCGTGCTCCCGTGACGAACCGACGCCGAACGACGGCCCGGCCACCAGGATGCTGGCGCCGACGTAGCGCTCGTCGTTGAGCACGAAGTTGCGGTCGTCGCGCCAGGTGGAGAACAGGCCCTTCTCGAACCCGGTGCGCTCCACCCGCTTCAGCCACTCGGCGGGGATGATCTGGTCGGTGTCCACGTCGCTGCGCTTCAGCGGCACACCGCGGCCCTGGATGATCTGCACGGCTTTCATGACGGGTCCTCCAGCGAGTCGGGCGTGGCGAAGTGGCCGGCCACCGCGGTGGCGGCGGCGACGGCGGGGGAGACGAGGTGGGTACGGCCGCCACGACCCTGGCGGCCCTCGAAGTTGCGGTTGCTGGTGCTGGCGGCGCGCTCGCCGGGGGCCAGCCTGTCCGGGTTCATCGCCAGGCACATGCTGCAGCCCGGCTCGCGCCAGTCCGCGCCCGCCGCCCGGAACACCTCCGGCAGGCCCTCGGCCTCCGCCTGGGCCTTCACCGCGTGGCTGCCCGGCACCACCATGACCCGCGGCACGGTGACCGTGCGGCCGCGCATGACGGCTGCGGCGGCCCGCAGGTCCTCGATGCGGCTGTTGGTGCACGACCCGATGAACACGGTGTCCACCCGGATCTCGCGGATGGGCGTGCCACCCTCCAGGCCCATGTACTCCAGCGCCCGGGCGACGGTGTCGCGCGTGGTGGGGTCGGCGAACTGGTCGGGGGACGGGACAACGGCGTCGATCGAGGCGACCTGGCCGGGGTTGGTGCCCCAACTCACCTGCGGCCGCAGGGTGGCGGCGTCGATGACGACCTCCGTGTCGAACACGGCGCCGTCGTCGGTGACCAGCGTGCGCCAGTCCGCCACCGCGGCATCCCACTGCTCGCCCGCCGGCGCGTGCTCCCGGCCCTTCAGGTACTCGAACGTCACCTCGTCGGGCGCCACCAGGCCGGCCTTGGCACCGGCCTCGATGCTCATGTTGCACAGGGTCATCCGCCCCTCCATCGACAGCGCCCGGATGGCCGAGCCGCGGTACTCGATGACGTGGCCGATCCCGCCGCCGGTGCCGATGCGGCCGATGATGGCCAGCACGATGTCCTTGGCGGTGACGTCTGCCGGCGCCTCGCCCTCCACCGTGACGGCCATCCACTTCGGCCGCGACTGGGGCAGGGTCTGGGTGGCCAGCACGTGCTCCACCTCGCTGGTGCCGATGCCGAACGCCAGCGCCCCGAACGCGCCGTGCGTGGCCGTGTGGCTGTCGCCGCACACCACGGTCATGCCCGGCAGGGTGCGGCCCTGCTCCGGCGCGATGACGTGCACGATGCCCTGCTGGGGGTGGCCCATCGGGAACTCGACGATGCCGAACTCGGCGGCGTTCTCCCGCAGCACCTCCACCTGGCGGGCGCTGATGGGGTCGGCGATCGGCTGGTCGATGTCCGCCGTGGGGACGTTGTGGTCCTCGGTGGCCACGGTGAGGTCCGGGCGGCGGACGGAGCGGCCGCTGAGCCGCAGGCCGTCGAAGGCCTGGGGGCTGGTGACCTCGTGCACGAGGTGCAGGTCGATGTACAGCAGGTCGGGCTCGCCCGCGGCGGAATGCACCACGTGGCGGTCCCAGACCTTCTGGGCGAGGGTGCGCGGGGACGTCATGGCACTCCTTCTCGGATGGTCGGTTGGTCGACGTTCGGTTGGACGACGTTCGGTTGGACGTGGGACGGTGACGTCTCACAATGTAGGACAATAATCCCGAAAGCAGTGTACTCCTCGACGGGGAGCCATGGCAACCGCCCTTCCTGCCACCGACGGTGGCGACTTGCCGAAACCATGACTCATTTCGACCACCCCGCGTGCCGAACCTTGTGGCGAACCGACGAGGAGCACATCATGGACAGCCTTTTCATCCACATCGACCGCACCGCCGACCTCACCGCCCAGGACGGCACCAGCTGGACCGGCACGAGCTGGACCGGGACGAGCTGGACTGGCACGAGCTGGACCGGGACGAGCTGGACTGGCACGAGCTGGACCGGGACGAGCTGGACCGGGACGAGCTGGACCGGGACGAGCTGGACCGGGACGAGCTGGACCTGATGTCCCCCGGCGCCGCCGTCCTCGACGCGCTGCGCACCGCAGATCTCTTCCCGCCGGGGCACCCCGACCGAGAGGCGGCGCAGCGACGTGCTGCCCGGCTGGTTGCGGCCGACCCCAGCCTGCTGGACGAACCGGCGGTCGCTCCGGCGCGCCGCCAACTGCGCCGTTGGGCACGCCTCGTGCCCCATCTCCTCGACGACGAGGTGGAGTTCACCAGCACACCGCTCCAGCGCGCCGCGGTGTCGTCCCAACTCGCCCGCCTGGCCGGGTTGGAGGACGACCCGGCCACTTCCCAGGACACCGTCGACGCCGCCCTGCGCGGCCTGGATCAGGTCGATCCGGCCGAGCGCCTGGCGGCGGACCGCCGCGCCCACTTCCTGACCGCCCGGCGGCTGCCGGCCACCGGCCCGGCGCTCGTCCAGTTGGCCGGGTTGCACGTCGCCGACGACCGGCGCCGGGGCATCGGCGACTGGCGCACCCGCTGGGCCATCGCCAACGGCACCCAGGTGGCCACGCTGCGCACGCTGCAGGTGGCGCTGGACGGCGCGGTGGGCCTCTCCGCCGGATGGTGGCGGGCCCGCGCCCGCCTGATGGGCGAGCAGTGGAGCGACCGCCGGGCCCTGCCGCCGCACCCCCCGGCGGCGCTGGAGGACCAGGCTGCTGCTGCTGCCCACTCGTTGGCCGCGGCGATGCCCGACCTGGCGGCGGCGGCGATGACCGAGGCCGGCCGCATGCGGGCCGGCCGTGACAACCGGGTGACCGCGGAGGCCGACGGCCGCCCCAGCGCCACCGTGGTGCACCGTCCCACGGATCGGGGTGCGCTGATGGTGGCGCACGAATTGGGCCACGCGGTGCATGCCGTGATGGCGATGGGCACCGAACCCCCGGGCGCCCTCGTGGGCGAGACCGTCGCCTGCTGGGCGTCGCTGGTGGCCGGTCGCGCCGCGGTGGCCCGGGCGATGGCATCCGGCGACCGGGCCGCCACCGTGGCCGCGGCGATGGCCCTCGGCGACATGCTGGTGGAGGAGGTGTTCGTCTCGGCCGCGATCTCGTCCTTCGAGGACCGGCTGTACGGGGCCGTCGCCCAGGCGGCGCCGCCCCCCGATGCCCTGGGTCAATGGTGGGCCGACGCCCACGAGGCGGTGTTCGGTGGCGCCGTCTCCCTGCCCGACTACGCCCGCACCGGGTGGGCCCGCCTGCCCTCGCTGGCCCAGCGGCCGGGTCATGCGCTCGCCTATACCTGGGCCTCACTGCTGGCCCTGGCGGCGGCGCCGCCGGTGCACCCGCCCGCCCTGCCGGACCACACGAGGATGATCGGGGCGATGCGACTCGGCGGCGTGGATGCCGACGAGATGACCGTGGCGTTGGGGTTCCAGAGCAACACCTGGATCGCGGCCGGCCTGGGGGCCCTGGCCGGCGAGCTCACCCGGCTGGCGCAGATCCTCGCCTGCGGCTGAGCGGCCGCGGCCTCACCCGCGGGCGGTGCTGCGACGGCGCGGTTCGTGGGGCAGTGCCACCAGCAGCACGACCGCCACGGGCAACTGCACCGCGCCCGCCACCACCGCGACGGTGCCGACCGTCGTGGCGCCCGCCAGCACGCCGCCGAGGGTGGCGCCCACCACCCCGCCCGCGCCGAGCGCGGCGCGGAACAAGCCCATCACACGGCCGAGCAGGGCCGGAGGCACCGCCCGCTGGCGGATGCCAACCGACGTGATGTTGCCGAGGGTGACGGCGATGCCCCATGCGACGAGCGCGGGGATGGCCGCCAGCGCGCCGGCAGCGCCGATGACCAGGTAGCTGACGGCGTTGACGGCCACCGCCAGCGACATCGTCGCCCGGGCGGACAGCAGGCGCCGCACGGCCCCGGCGAGCATGCCGGCCAGGGTGGCGCCGCAGGCCACCAGCGTCAGGGCCACGCCGAACCAGGCGTCGTCCAGCCCCCAGCGCTCGGTGACCACCAGCACCAGCAGGGCCAGCACCGCCGCCCCGCTCATCGACAGCACCACCAGCGCCCCGGCCAGGACTGCCAGCGTGCGGTGGCCGCGCAGGAAGCGCCATGCCGGCCCGATGCCGTCGCCGTGGCCGGCGCTGCCGTCAGGTGCCGCCGGCGAGGCCCGTGACGGTGAGGCGGGTGACGGTGAGGCGGGCGCATCTGCCGTCGGGGGGACGCCGGCGAGGATCGCCGCCGACGCCGCGTACGTGACGGCGTCACCGGCGAACGGCGCCCACTTCACCAGGTGGAACAGCCAGGAGCCGATCGGTGGCCCGACGAACTCCCGGCCCCCGTCGGTGGCGGCCTGGAGATGGCCGTTGGCCTCGTCCAGCGCATCGTCGGCCACCAGCGACGGCAGGGTGCTCTGCGAGGCGGTGATGAAGAGGGTCTCGCCGGCGCCGACCACGAACGCCAGCGCGGCCAGCGCCACCGCCGGCAGGGTGCTGGTGGCCAGCACCAGCGCCGCCGCTGCGATGGCCACGGCGCGGACGAGGTCCGCCCAGATCATGATCCGCCGGCGGTCCCACCGGTCGGCGGCCACCCCGGCGGGGATGGACAGCAGCAACCCGGGCAGCAGACCGGCCGCAGCCACAGCCCCGAGGAGGAACTCGCTGTCCGGGCGCAGGGCGGCCACCAGGGGGATGGCGGCCGTGGTCATGCCGGTGCCCACCGCCGACGTCGCCGTCGCCGACCACAGGCGGCGGTATCCGGGGGTCCACCTGCGTGTCGGCTGGGTCGGGGGCATGGCGAGGCAACGTAGCGCCCCGCAGGCCGGGCCGTGGACGCCCGCGGCGACGTGGCGCGTGGCCGGCCGTTCCCAAGGCATGGGATAGCCTTCCCGGTGTGACCACAGCTGCCAGCGGGGTCGGCGTCCTCGACAAGTCAGTCGTCATCCTCCGCGCCCTCGCCGCCGAGCCACTGGATCTCGCCGGGCTGCAAGCCGCCACCGACCTGCCGAGGGCCACCGCGCACCGGTTGGCCGTGGCGCTGGAGACCCATGGCATGGTGCGGCGCGACGCCCTCGGCCGCTTCTGCCTCGGCTTCGAGCTGATCGCCCTCGGTCGCGCCGCGGCTGCCGGGTTCCCCCTCGCCGAGCTGGCCACGCCGGTGCTCGGCGGGCTGCGCGACCGCACCGGTGAGAGCGTGCAGTTGTTCGTCCGCGAGCACGACGGCCGGCGCTGCGTGGTCAGCCTGCAGTCCGCTCACGCACTCCAGTGGCTGGTGCCGGTGGGGGCGCTGCTGCCGCTGGACGTCGGGTCCGCCGGCAAGGTGCTCGGGGGGCGGGTGCCCGCCGGTCAGGTGGCCGAGAGCGTGGAGGAGCGGGAGCCGGGCGTGGCGTCGGTGAGCGCGGCGGTGGTGGACGGGCACGGGCATGTGGTGGCCGCGGTGAGCGTCAGCGGCCCGCTGGAGCGCCTCACCCGCGCCCCCGGGCGGCGCTTCGGGCCGGAGGTGCTGGCCGCCGCTGCCGAGGTGTCCAGCGCGCTGCACGGCTGAACCTCCACCGGATCGGGCCGGGCCGGACGGATCGGGCCGGCGCTGCCGGGGCCGCAGACAGGTTTCGCGACCAATCTTGCCGAATCGGGCGGTCCCGTTGTGCATCAGTGGGTATGAGCACTGCGTTCACTCTCCCGTACCTTGTCGCCGCCTGGTTCGACGCCCGCCTCTGCGAGGGCTACTCGCCGCACTCCGCCGGCAGCCGGTGGTACGCGGTGGACGTGCTGGATCAGGTCGCCCTGGAGGCCCAGGAGGCCGGTGCCGCCCGGCTGCACAGCATCGGCGGGGCGGAGTGCGTGCCCGATGCGGCGACGGGGAGCGCCCTCCTCGCCGACCACGACGCCGTGGTGCTGGTGTCCAGCCGGTGGCTGCCGTGCGCCGGCGACGGGCCCGCCAGGCCGGGGGAGTGGGGGCGCCGGCGGCGGGCCCGCGTGATCGAGGTGGTCACCTGCGCCGGTGTGGCCACCGTGCTGCGGGTGGACGGTGACCCACACCTCCTGGTGCTGCCCGCGGCGTGACCGGGGGTTGAGCGGTGGTGCCAGCCATGCCCGCCTCCGGCCGGCCGGTCAGTAGGCGGTGATGAGATCCATCACCAGCACGATGTCCACGCCCTCGGGCAGGCCGAGTTGGGCGCTGCCGGCGCCACCGAACACCTGCGAGAAGGGGATCTGCGACTGCCGCCGGCCACCCACGTGCATGCCGCGCACGGCCTCGACGATGCCGGGGAAGGCCTCGCTGCCGTCGCCCACGAGGAAGTGCAACGGGGTGTCGCCCCAGGTGGCGTTGAGCCGCTCGCCGGTGTCGGCGCGGTACACCACCATGTGGATCGCCGCCATCGCCCCCTCCTGGAGGGCCACACCGTCGCCGGTGATCAGGTCGGTGGACGTGACCGCGTCCACGTTGGCGTGGCCGTCCACGGTGACGTCGGGTGCGTCGGCGGCGGTGAACGTGGGCAGCACGGCGAGCACGTCCACCACGAACGTCAGCGGCTCGTTCGGCCCGATCACGCCGCCGGCGCCGCTCTCGCCGTAGGCCAGGTCGGCAGGCACGTCCAGCTGGCGGCGGCCACCCTGGCGAACACCGATCAGGCCGTCCTCCCAGCCCTGGATGACCATGTGGTCGCCGAGCGTGATGAAGAACGGCTCGTCGCGGTCGTAGCTGTTGTCGAACTCGACGCCGTCGGACAGCTTCACGCCCACGTAGTGCACCACCACGCTGTCGCCCAGCTCGGCCGCAGGGCCGCTGCCGTCGATGAGGTCCGTGACGACGAGCGTGGTGGGGGTGCGTGCCGGCAGTTCGACGGACGGCTTGGTCCAGATGGCACCCGGCGGCGGCACGCTGCCGGGCGTGCTGCTGGAGGAGTCGTTGCTGCACCCCACGGCAGCGACGGCGACGCCGAGAAGGCTGGCGAGAGCGACGAGGGGGAGGCGGGTGCGGCGGGGCATCGGCCTAGGACGCTACAGGGACATGTGCGGCCGGAGGGGTGCGGCGGCCAGCCAGGCTTGCTCCTGCTCGGCCAGCGACGTGCTCGGCGGCCCGCCGACGAACGGCCACAGCTCTTCGGCCATCCGCCGGTAGTTGCCGCTGGCCCCCAGTTCGCCGAGCAGGGCGTAGAGGCCGAGGTTGATCCGCTGGATGAACACGAACGCCCGTGGCACGGTGGCGAACTGGGCGATCGGGCTGGTGCGGTCGAACGTGTGGCGGACGATGCGGCTGGCGTACTCGGAGCTCCACGTGACCTCGCGGTCGTGACGGACGCTCTCGTAGAACTGGCTGAAGTACTCGCCGACCTCGTCGTCCGGGGCCGGGCAGCCGGGGCGGAGCATGCCGGCGTCCTCCACGATGCGGCGGAAGCAGGCCCGGTCGTGGTCGTACGCGGCGGCCTTCACCATCCCGACGAACGTGCGCATCTCCGCCTCGCTGAAGTGCTTCACCAGCCCGAAGTCGAGGAACGTCACCCGCCCGTCGCCGTGGAACAGGTAGTTGCCCGGGTGCGGGTCGCCGTTGAAGGCATGCATCCCGTACAGGCTGCGGAACACGAAGCGGAACAGGGTCTCGCCGGCGAGGTCCTTCTGCTCCTGCGGCCAGGCGCCCAGCGCCTGCCAGTCGTGGCCGTTGACCAGCTCGCTGGTCAGCACCCGCGGCGTGCTCAACGTGGGCAGCACCTCGGGCACATGGATGAACGGGTGGCCGCGGTAGAAGTCGGCGAACGCCTGCTGGTTGCGCGCCTCCAGCGTGTAGTCCAGCTCCTCGCTGAGGCGCTCCTTGATCTCGGCCACCATGTCGTCGGGATTCAGGCCGCCGAAGCCCTGCTGGAGGATCACGCCCAGCAGGTCGGCGTTGCGCAGATCGGCCGCCACCGCGTCACCCACACCCGGGTACTGGACCTTCACGGCCACGGCCCGCTCGATGCCGGTGGCAGGGTCCACCACCACGGCGCGGTGCACCTGGCCGATGCTGGCCGCGGCGATGGGGTCCGGGTCCCACTCCACGAACACACGGTCCGGCGGGGCGCCCAGCTCGCGCTCGATGACACCGGCGGCGAGGTCCGCCGACATCGGCGGGGCGTTGGACTGCAGTTCGGCCAGCGCGGCGCGCAGCGGGCCGGGCAGGCCCTCGTCCACATAGCTGGCCATCTGCCCGAGCTTCATGAGGGCGCCCTTCATGTTGCCCAGGCGCTCCGCCACGGCCTCGGCGGTGCGCAGCTCGCGCTCGCGGTCCAGCTCGATGCGGCGCTCGGCGGAGGCGAACAGCTTGCGCGCCGCCGTACCCGCGTAGGTGGCGCCGACGCTGGCACCGAGCTTCACGAGGTCCGTGTTGCGCTGCAGGCGGCGAGTGCGCAGGTGGGCTCGCTCGCGCTGGGCGAGGACGACGGCCGCCGCGGAACCGGCCACAGCGGCCAGTACCGCCAGACGGCGGGCACCGCGCCTCACTGCGCCACCGCCCGCTCGTGGGCGGACTCGATGGCCCGCACCAGCATCGGCACGAAGCGGTCGGCATGGGCGATGATCACGTCGTGGTCGCCATCCACCCGCAGGGCCTCGGCCTCCGGGATGCCCTCGAACCACTTCACCTGGCGGTGGGTGGGCACCACGGAGTCCCGCATGGTGACCACCACGGACGTCGGCACGTCGATCTCGCCCATCCACGGGCGGGCGTCGAAGCGGCCGATGGCGCGGCCGGCCTCCAGCACCATCCGCCAGTCGTGGCGTGCCGCTTCCTCCACCGCCCAGGCCTCCCATTGGTCGCGCTTGCGGTGGAGGTAGAAGCGTTCGGTCAGCCAGCGCCGGCTCTGCGCCGGGGTCAGCCGGGCCATCGCCGCCAGTCCGCCGAGGCTGAGGAACCCCAGCCGCTCCTGGCGGGTGTGGTGGAAGAACGGGGCCGTGGCGCATAGCACGAGCGCCTCCGTGCGCGGCCGGTGCCGTTTCCACACCAGGCTGGCGACGGCGCCGCCCATCGAGTAGCCGACCGGGATGGCCTGCTCGATGCCGAGCACGTCCAGCAGGGCCACGGCGTCGTCGGCGCAGTCCTCCAGGCGGAAGGCTCGCCGGCTGCGGATGCCCTGTCCGTGGCCGCGATGGTCCAGGGCCACGACGTGGAAGTGGCGGGCCAGCTTGCGGTAGCAGGTGAAGAAGTTGAGGTCCATGCTGGCCGTCCAGCCGTGCAGCAGGAGGACCGTGGGCGCGCCCTCGGGCCCGGTCAGCCGGCGGACGAACGTGGTGCCGCGCCCCGGCAACTCGACGTGTTCGCCGTGGGGGAGCGCGGGATGCCGAGCCGGTTCCCGCGGCGGGGTGTCGGTGGTGCCGGTCACCCGGCGGCTTCCACCTCGATGACGCGGACGCGGAGCACGCCGTTGGGTGCCTGGTACTCCACCACGTCACCCTCGGCCTTGCCGAGCAAGGCAGCGCCGAGCGGCGACTGCGGGCTCATCACGTCGAGGCTGGCGGTCTTCTCTTCGGGGTGACCGATGAGGTAGCGCTCCGCCATGTCCTCGTCGTCGCCCTCGTAGAGGATGGTGACCACGGTGCCGGGGGTGACCGTGCCGTCCTCGCCGGCTTCCACGATCTCGTGGTTGTCCGGGTCCAGCAGGTGCTCCAGATGCCGGATGCGGCCCTCCATGTGGCCCTGCTCGTCCTTCGCCGCGTGGTAGTCGCCGTTCTCGCTGAGGTCGCCGAGCAGGCGCGCCGCCTCAATCTTCTGGGCGATCTCGATGCGCCCGCGGGTGGTGAGGTCCTCGTACTCGGCCGTCAGGCGATCGAACGCCGACCGGGACAGATGGTGCCGTGCCATAGACCGGCCAGGCTACCCGCCCACCCCCTCCCCAAGTTGGCGGTGAGGTGCGGTGGGACCGCACGTGAACGCCAACTTGCCCTGGCCGTCCCGCAAGTTGGCGCTGAGTGGCGGTAGGACCGCACCTGAACGCCAACTTGCACCGGGCGGGTTGCGGCGGCGGTGCGGGGTTTCGGGGGTGAGGGGGCGCGGCGGTACCGTGGGATCTCTATGGCACATCGCATTGCAGTCATCGGCGGCGACGGCATCGGGCCGGAAGTCACCGCCGAGGCGTTGAAGGTCGTCCGCGCCGCGGGCGTGGACATCGAGACCACCGAGTTCGACCTGGGCGGCGCCCGCTACCTGCGCGACGGGGAGATCCTCAGCGACTCCACGCTGGACCAGTTGCGCGACTTCGACTGCATCCTCCTCGGCGCGGTCGGCACGCCGGAGGTTCCCCCGGGCGTCATCGAGCGCGGCCTGCTGCTGAAGATGCGCTTCGACCTGGACCTCTACGTCAACCAGCGGCCGTTCGTCGGCACCGCCCCCGGCGGCACGGTGCCGCACGACTTCGTGGTCATCCGGGAGAACACCGAGGGCCCGTACGTGGGGGAGGGCGGCGTGCTCCGCAAGGGCACCCCGCACGAGGTGGCCACCCAGGGCTCGGTCAACACGTGGATGGGCGCCGAGCGGGCCTGCCGCTACGCGTTCGAGCTGGCCATGCAGCGCCGCAAGCACGTGACGCTGGTGCACAAGACCAACGTGCTGACGTTCGCCGGCAACCTGTGGGAGCGGGCCTTCCACGCCGTGGCCGCCGAGTACCCCGAGGTGTCCACCGCCTACAACCATGTCGACGCGGCGTGCATCTACTTCGTGCAGGACCCGCAGCGCTACGACGTGATCGTCACGGACAACCTGTTCGGCGACATCCTCACCGACCTCGGCGGGGCGGTCAGCGGCGGCATCGGCCTGGCGTCCTCCGCCAACCTCAACCCGGCCCGCACCGGCCCCTCGATGTTCGAGCCCGTGCACGGCTCCGCGCCGGACATCGTCGGCACCGGCAAGGCCAACCCGACGGCGGCCATTCTGTCGGCCGCGCTGATGCTGGACTTCCTCGGCGAGGGCGCCGCGGCGGACCGCATCCGGGCCGCGTGTGACGAACCTGTCAGTGGCAGCACCACCGAGATCGGTTCCCTGATCGCAGCGCGCGTGGCAGGCTGAGACCATGCCCATCACGCCCACTCCGAAGATCTGGATGAACGGCTCGCTCGTCGACTGGGACGACGCCAAGATCCACGTGCTCACCCACACCCTCCACTACGGCACCGGCGTGTTCGAGGGCATCCGCGCCTACGAGACCGCCGACGGCCCGGCCGTCTTCCGCCTCACCGACCACATCGTGCGCCTGTTCAACTCGGCGAAGATCATCGGGATGGAGATCCCCTACACGGTGGAGGAGCTCGTCCAGGCCACGAAGGACACGGTCGCGTCCACCGGCCTGCCCAGCTGCTACATCCGCCCGATCGCCTACTACGGCTACGGCGAGATGGGGCTCAACACCCTGCCCTGCCGCACCGAGGTCGCCATCGCCTGCTGGCCGTGGGGCGCCTACCTGGGCGACGACGCGGTGGAGAAGGGCGTGCGGATGAAGATCTCCTCCTGGACCCGCCACGACCACAACATCATGCCGCCGGCCTCGAAGACCACCGGCAACTACGTCAACTCGTCGCTGGCCAAGGTGGAGGCGCTGAAGGCCGGCTACGACGAGGCGATCATGCTGGCCCCCAACGGGCTGGTCGCCGAGTGCACGGGCGAGAACCTGTTCTGCGTGCGCAACGGGATCATCCTCACCCCGCCCACGTCCGCGGGCGCGCTGGAGGGCATCACCCAGCAGTCGGTCAGCCGCATCGCCGGCGACCTCGGGTTCGACGTGCGGGTGGACAACCTGGCCCGCAGCGACCTGTACATCGCCGAGGAGATCTTCGTCTGCGGCACCGCGGCCGAGGTCAGCTCGGTGAACTCCGTGGACGACCGCGCCGTGCCGTGCCCCGGCCCGAAGACCAAGGCCATCGCCGAGGTCTATGCCGCTGCCGTCCGTGGGCAGGACGCCCGCTACCGCGACTGGTGCGAACTGGCCGTCTGAAGCACGGGGGCGCCGCCGGCACCGGCTACGGTGCCGGCGATGGAAGCAGTCGAGTTCTTCGTTGCCGGTGACGCCAACCGGGCCAAAGCCACCGTCGTGGAAGCGCTCCAGAGCCGCAAGTTCAGGTTCACCTGGAGCGGCGACTGGGACGCCATCGCCGAGCGCGGCAACAAGGTGGCCAACGTGCTGGCCGGCGCGTTCGCCCAGTACTTCAAGATCGGCGTCGTCATCCGTTCCGGCCCCGACGGCACGGGTGTGATCCGCATCGAGAAGAGCTCCACCGGCTGGATGGGCGGCGCCGTCGGCGCGCACCGCACCACCAAGAACTTCGACGGCCTCGTCGCCGATCTGCAGGCCACCTTCCAGGCCGCCGGCGTGCTGCAGAACATGCAGCAGTTCTGACCCGCCCTCCGGCGCTCAGAACCGCCAGCGGGTGGCGCGGGTGGCGAAGTCGTCGGGGTGTTCGATCATGGCGAAGGCAACCCTCGGGGCGATCGCGTAGATCGGGTTGCTGCGCATGAAGGCCTCGTACTCCGGGCCGACCTCGTGGCCGTACTTCTTCACGAAGAGCTTCAGCCAGCCGTCGATGCGGTCCGGGTCGGTCACCAGTTCCGCCGCGCCCTCCAGCGAGATGGCCTCCACGGTGTCCTCGGTGGTCAGCACCACCTGGGGGTTGGCGGCGATGTTGCGGGCCTTGCGCGAGTTGGCGGCACAGCCGAAGGCGTACCGGAGGCGGTCGTCGTCCCACACGCCCCAGACGGGGGAGGACGCCGGCCGGCCGTTGCCGTCCACGGTGGCCAGCCAGTAGTTCCGCGGGGTGCTGAGGCGGGCCGCCGCCCACTCCCACGAGAGCGGGTTCCAGCTGTCCTCCTCCACGCCGTAGTCGGACATTGCAGGCATCTCGGCCTGGGGGCGCGGGTTCATGCCCCGAACCCTAGTAGTGCCGCCCCGAGCCCTCCGCTCCCCCAGATGTGGCGTGATCCCGCGCCCGTGGGTGCGAGAGCAGGACGCGGGTGGCGTGGAACCGCGCCCATGGGCGCTGGTGCAGGTCAGCGGGCGGGGCGGCCTGGTGGGGTGCCCCCGGCGTCGCGGCGGCGAGCCGCCATGCCGGCCAGGCATTCGGTGAACAGGCGGTGGGCCGCGTTGACCGTGCAGTCGGCGTGGTCGTAGGGCGGGGCGACCTCCACCACGTCCATCGCCACGACCGGGTGGCGGTAGGCCAGCTCCCGGACCATCCGCATCAGGTCGGCGGCCACCAACCCGCCGGGCTCGGGCGTGCCGGTGCCCGGGGCGTAGGCGGGGTCGAGGCTGTCGATGTCGATCGAGATGTACAGGTACTCGCAGCCGTCCATCGCCTCGGCGACGGCGTCCGCCATCACCGCCTTGAAGCCGCGGTCCCAGATCTCGTCCATCAGGTGCCAGCGCATGCCCTGCGCGGCCATCCAGTCCCACACGTCCTCCGGTGGCCAGTAGCTGCGCAGGCCGACCTGCACGAAGTTGCGGCCGGGGATGGCCCCGCTGTCGATCAGCCGGCGCATCGGCGTGCCGTGGCTGGCGAGGTTGCCGTCGCACTCGTCGGCGGTGTCGGCGTGCGCGTCGAAGTGGATCATCCCGACGTTGCCGTACC
This sequence comes from Acidimicrobiaceae bacterium, assembly GCA_020637295.1. Lineage (GTDB taxonomy): Bacteria > Actinomycetota > Acidimicrobiia > Acidimicrobiales > Ilumatobacteraceae > UBA668. The sequence goes on from JACJWF010000001.1 coordinate 357,840, forward strand.
CGTAGACGTCGGCGACGGCGGTGGCCGCCGGCCAGGTGACGCTGTGGTCGCCGCCGATCACGAACGGCACGATCCGGCGGCTGGCCACCTCGTGCACCCGGGCCCGGATGTTGGCCAGCCCCTCGTCCACCAGCCCGTTCGGGCAGTGGGCGTCGCCGTAGTCCACGACCTCCACCCAGTCGTACATCTCGATGCCGAGGGCGAGGTGATAGGTGCCGGACTGGTAGGCGTCGGCCCGCAGCGCCCTCGGCCCGAAGCGGGCACCCGGCCGGTTGGTGGTCCCGAGGTCGAACGGGGCGCCGATGACGGCGACGTCGGGCTGCCACTCGTCGAGCTGCTCGGGCTCCGTCAGGAGTGGTCGCTGGCCGAACGTGCGGACGCTGCCGAAGGCATAGCCCTGGTCCAGTTGGCGGGCGTAGCCGGGGGAGAGGTCGCGGCGAGGATCGCTCATGGCCGCGACGGTAGCGCCGGCCCCGCCTACGCCCAGCGAGCCCTGCCCGCCGGCCTGGTTCTGGGGCTGGATTGTTGCGGCTTCCGCAACTTTTCAGCCCCAGTTCCCGCAATGGCGAGATCCAGCCCCAGAACGGGGAACGGGGAGGGAGGAAGGGAGGGGTGCGGGGAGGTGGGCAACGGTGGGAGAGGGGAAAAAGCGAAGCGCCCCGGGCCGCGCTGCCAGCCGAAGCCGGCGCGCCGCCCGGGGCGACTCCTTGCGGTGGGGTGATCCACCACTGATCGACCTTCCGGCGTTAGCCTTCCCTTCGACCAATGTCATCGCCCGTCGGAGCGTGAGCCCCGGCGGGCGATCCCGTTTTCGCCGATCTCCCCTTTCCCGGTTGCCCGGGTCCGGATCCTTCGGCGAATGCCGCTTCCACCTCCCCGGTTGCCCGGATCGGCTTCCCCGGCGTGCCGTCTCCACCTCCCCGGTTGCCCGGATCGGCTTCCCCAGCTGCCGCTTCCGCCTCCCCGGTTGCCCGGATCGGCTTCCCCGGCGTGGCCAGCTCGCCCTCCCCGGTTGCCCGGTTCGGCCTCCCCGGCCTGGCCGCTTCCGCCTCCCCGGTTGCCCGGATCGGCGTCCCCGGCCTGTCGTCACGCTGCCCCAGACCCCCGGTTTCCCGGGAACCCAGTGCGGATGCGCACCGACGGCGGATCACCTTCCCTACCTGCCCCGCTTCCACCTCGTGAGACCGGTTGGCCCTCCTCCCCGTCCCCCTCTCCCTTGCGGGTGAGCGGACCGGCTCGGAACCGTTCCTCGGCCTCCGGTTGGCGTGCGCTGACCGGTATGAGGACACTCTGCAGGACCCGTTTTCCCTGGTCAAGAGGTATTTTCGGACCTCACAGGGTTCTCCCCAGGAATGTGGCGTTAGTCACAGAATTTCTTTGTTCGTCCACCGTTCGCACACAGGTTGTGCACAGGCCACGCGTTGACGCGAGCGTGTTTTCCGGCTTGAATGTCCGACGTGACGCAGCAGCCCCTCGCCACGATCATCATCATTTGCTAGCGCACGTCGGCCCCGATGCCGATGTGCGCTCCGAGCCGCCCCTCCGGGCGGCTCTTTCATTTCCCCCGCACGTCACCCCCACGAAAGGCGCACTCCCATGAGCACCACTCCGCAACCGGCCACCATGGTCGAGGTGTTCGACACCACCCTGCGCGACGGCCTCCAGGTGGAGGGCGTCAGCGCCACGGTGGACGACAAGCTGCGCATCGCCGAGCAGCTGGACCGGCTGGGCGTGCACTTCATCGAGGGCGGATGGCCCGGTGCCAACCCGAAGGACGTCGAGTTCTTCGCTCGCGCCGCCAAGGAACTGCAGCTCGGAACCAGCACGATGGTCGCCTTCGGCAGCACTCGCCGGCCCCGCGGCAAGGTGGACGACGACGCCACCTTGCGCAACCTGCTGGACGCCCAGACCAGCGCGGTCTGCATCGTGGCCAAGAGCTGGGACTACCACGTCACCGAGGCGCTGCAGACCACGCTGGAGGAAGGCGTGGCGATGATCGCCGACTCCGTCGAGTTCCTCAACGCCAACGGTCGCATGGTGATGGTCGACCTGGAGCACTTCTTCGATGGCTACAAGCGCAACCCGGAGTTCAGCCTGCGCACCATCGAGGCCTCGGTGATGAAGGGCGCCACCCACCTCGTCCTGTGCGACACCAACGGCGGCTCCCTGCCGCACGAGGTCAGCGCCATCGTGGCCGACGTGAAGCGGGCCGTCGGCGACGACGCCGTCATCGGCATCCACTGCCACGACGACACCGGCTGCGCGGTGGCCAACTCGATGGCCGCGGTGCTGGCCGGCGGCCGCCACGTGCAGGGCACGCTCAACGGCCTGGGCGAGCGCACCGGCAACTGCAACCTCACCACCGTCATCCCCAACCTGCAGGTGAAGCTGGGCTACCAGTGCCTGCCGGAGGGCCGGCTGGAGCGCCTCACCAGCGTCAGCCACCATGTGGCGGAGATCCTCAACCGCCCGCTCAACCCGCAGGCGCCGTACGTCGGCAGCTCGGCGTTCGCCCACAAGGCCGGCCTGCACGTCAGCGCCATCAAGCGGGCCAAGGACGCCTACGAGCACGTGGACCCGGAGCTCGTCGGCAACGGCACCCGCTTCGTCGTCAGCGAGATGGCCGGTCGCGCCACCATCCAGCTGAAGGCGGAGGAACTGGGCCTGCCGATGGACGGCCCTGCCGTCAACCAGGTCATCGACGACCTGAAGCGGCTGGAGCACGAGGGTTACCACTTCGAGGCCGCCGACGCCTCCCTCGAACTGCTCATGCGCTACGCCAGCGGGTGGGTGCAGGAGTACTTCAACGTGGAGAGCATGCGGGTGATCACCGACGAGCTGCCGAACGGCGACTTCAGCACCGAGGCCACGGTGAAGGTGTGGGTGGGGGAGAACCGCCACGTCCACACCGCCGAGGGCAACGGCCCGGTCAACGCCATCGACACGGCGCTGCGTGCCGCGCTGGCCGAGGCCTACCCCCAGCTGGACCGGGTGCACCTCACCGACTACAAGGTGCGCATCCTGGACGGCGCCACCGCCACCGGGGCGGTCACCCGGGTGCTCATCGACTTCACCGACGGCAGCCGCAACTGGACCACCATCGGTGTCAGCGCCAACATCATCGAGGCGTCCTGGCGGGCGCTCGAGGAGGGCCTCGTCTACGGCCTCCTCCACGCTGCGGGCTGACCCGTGCGGCGAGGTGCCACGGCAGGCTTGTTCGTCGCCGCTGCGATGGTGGTCGCCGCGGCCTGCGCCGGCGATGCCGCCAGCGAACTGGAGCGCCGGTCGGAGACCACCCAGGCCAGCGGGGCCACCGCAGCGCCGGCAGACTGCCCGCCGCCGCGCGAATCCTCGGTGGAGGCGGTGCTGCCCGGTGACGGCGCGGTGAACGTCGGCGGGGTGGATCTTCCGGCCGGTGCGGTGCGCACCGCCGGCTTCTCCGACTCGCCGGACACGCCGGTGATCTGGACCACCGATGCAGCCGTCGACAACCCGTGGGCCGTATGGGCCGCGCTCGTGGACGCGTACCCGCAGACCGGCCTGTGGCCGCTGCTGCTGACCTCACTGCCGGACTTCGGAAGGTCCGACGGGGAGGGCCGGCCATGGCTGTCGAACGAGTTCGACCTGCCGGCGGACCCGGCGACCGCCGATGGCCTGACCGCCGAGGAGGCCTTCGCCGAGTGGTGGGCCTACTCGGCCCCGGCGGAGGAGGACGATCCGGATTGGGCAGCCGAGGTGCTGGGGCCGCTCGGACCCGACGTGCCGTCGCTGGCTGCGGCTGGAACCTGCGCCGGCGCGCTCACCGATCTCGCCTCGGCGTCCACGCTGTCGCCACTGTTCTCGGGCACCGGCGGTGAGATGCGCATCGGCCTGGTCGCTGCGCACCGCCCGGCCGACGCCCTGATGGCAATGGGCTTCATCGGCGCAGGGAACTACACCGCCGACCTGGCCGCCTACACGGCGCTGATGCGGTCGTGGGAGGACCGCTTCGGCGGCTACCTCGTGGTCACCGGGTTCGCCGACGTCACCATCGTGATGGAACGCCCGCCGGTGGACGGCGATGCGCTGCTGCACCTCGCCGCCGAGGTCTACGCCATCTGCCCGGACGTCGTGTGGCAGGGCGTGGATACCATCGCCGGCCTCGCCGAGGAGATCCGCGAGGCCGGGCAGCTCTTCTGCTGGTGGGACTGAGCGCTATAACTGGCGTCATGGCTGCACCGAAGTCCGCACCTGCCCCCGTCCTCGACGACGCCCGGGCCTACAGCTCTCCGCCCGTCGCCCCGGCGGCCTGGATGCCGAACCGCAAGGCGGAGCTCACCGGCTTCCAGCCGAGCGGCCCGCAGCTGGGGTATCAGGGGCCGGACCAGGGGTTCGCACTGAAGATCGCCGCCGGCTTCCGGGACCGCCTGCAACTGGCCCCCGGTGAGGACGCCGACGACGCCATCCGCGGCTGCCTCGGCATCGCCCTGCGGCGGGCGTCGCTGTTCAGCCGGGCGCCAGTGGTGCACGACCTGACGATCGCGTTCACCATCTGGGGCTACCTGGACGCCAATGCGCCGGAGGACCTCGTGGACGACCGCTGGCCGCGCTTTCGCGGTGTGGCCAACGCCCACCACTACACCGAGGCCCGGGCACTGGCCGACATGGTCCCGGAGGCCACCCTGCGGATGACCCCCGAGGCCGTGAAGACCGCGTACCCGGGCCGGTGGCGCGAGCTCACCGGCGTGGCGGCGTAACCACCGCCGTCGCCGGCGAGCCCTGGCGGGCCGCCCCGCTCAGCCCTCCATCGGGGGCAGCATGACGGTGTCGATGAGGTAGACGGTGGCGTTCAGCGTCTGGATCTCACCCACCACCACCATGGCCTGGTCGCCGACCTTGATCGTGTCGCCCATCGTCTCGATCGGCAGCATCTCGCCGCCCAGCGTCGGCAGCTCGGTGATCCCGTCCAGGTCGGCGGCCGACAGGCGCTCGGGCACCACGTGGTAGGCGAGCACCGTGGTCAGAAGGCCGGTCGGGTCCGCCAGCGCGGCGTCCAGCGTGGCCGGGTCCAGGTTGGCGAACGCGCAGTCGGTGGGGGCGAAGACCGTCAGCGCCTCGGCCGAGTTCAGCGTGTCCACCAGGCCGGCCGCAGTGACGGCGGCGGTGAGGGTGGTCAGCACCGGGTTGTTGGAGGCGGCGGTGCCCACGGGGTCCGTCGTCATGCCCTCCAACGTGCCGGCGGCGGGGCCGCCCTGCACGGCGGCGACGATCTCGTCGGCGGTGCACAGCTCGCTCGACGGCTTCATCGGCATGCTCTCGTCGGGCATGGTCTCGGCCGGCATGGTGGTGGGCGCCTCGGTGGCTGCCGGCTGCGTGGTGGTGACCGCGTCGCCGTCGTCGCCACAGGCGACCAGCACGAGTGCGAGGGAACCGGCCGCAAGGGCGCGGCGGGAGAAGGTACGGAACTGCATCGGTGTCCTCTTTCTGTTCGGGGGGAGGGGACACTTCCTGTTCGGAGCCGAGGCGTGCAACGATGGGTCGCATGTCGCAACCGATGACTCTCACCGAGGAGCAGCACGAGTTCCGCAGCGTCGTGCGCCAGTTCTGCGAGGACAAGATCGCCCCGCTGGCGGCCGAGATCGACCGCACCGCCGAATACTCCTGGGCCACGTTCGAGGCCCTGAAGAGCATGGAGCTCACCGCCCTGAGCTACCCGGTGGAGTACGGCGGCAGCGGCGCCTCGCTGGTGGACCAGGCCATCGTGGCGGAGGAACTGGCCCGTGCCTGCGTCAGCACCAGCCTGCAGTTCCTCATCAGCAAGCTGGGCATGCTGCCGGTCATCAACTTCGGCTCCCACGAGATGAAGTCCACCTACCTGCCACGCATCTGCAGCGGCGAGAGCCAGTGCAGCTACGGCCTCAGCGAGCCCGACGCCGGCAGCGACGTGGCGTCGATGACCACCAAGGCCGTACGCGACGGCGACGACTGGATCATCTCCGGCACGAAGTGCTGGATCACCAACGCCGGCATCAGCGACCTCTACACGATCTTCGCCCGCACCAGCGACGACCGCCACAAGGGCATCACCGCCTTCCTCGTCGAGGCGGCCTGGGGCGTCGAGGTGGAGAAGCTGGAGCACAAGCTGGGCATCAAGGGCTCGCCCACCGGCGTCATCCGCATGGACGAGGTGCGCGTGCCCGACAGCGCCCGCATCGGCGAGGTCGGCCAGGGCTTCGCCATCGCCATGCACACGCTGGACCGCAGCCGCCCCACCATCGGCGCCCAGGCCGTGGGCGTGGCCCAGGGCGCGCTGGACTACGCGGTCGGGTACATGAAGGAGCGCCGCACGTTCGGCCGCCCGCTGGCGGACAACCAGGGCCTGCAGTGGATGGCCGCCGACTGCGCGATGAAGGTGGAGGCCGCCCGCGGGCTGGTGTACAAGGCGTGCGCGATCGCCGAGGAGGGCGACCCTCGCGGCGACCTCGGCATGGCCGGAGCGATGGCCAAGTGCTTCGCCAGCGACGTGGCCATGCAGGTCACCACCGACGCCGTGCAGTTCCTCGGCGGCTACGGCTACACCAACGAGTTCCCGGTGGAGCGGATGATGCGCGACGCCAAGATCACCCAGATCTACGAAGGCACCAACCAGATCCAGCGCATGGTGATCGCGAAGAAGCTGCTCGGCTAGCCTTTTCTGTGCCATTGGTGTTGTCCCTGTGTTGCCGAGTTTCGGGTCATCCCTAGCTCCTTCCCTAGTGTCACATCTCGGCGGTAGTGTCGCTGCATGGCGACGATGCGTGAGCGCAAGCCCGGAGTGTGGGAAGTGCGCGTCTTCGTCGGTAACGACGACATCGGCCGGCCGAAGCAGGTGTCGCGAACGGTGCGCGGCACCAAGCGCGATGCGCAGCGAGCGGCCGCCGAGCTGACCGTGGCGCCTCCAGCGGCGGCCGACGGGCGAACGGTGGCCGATGGGCTGGAGGCGTGGATTGCGACGCACGCGCCTACGTGGGCGGCTTCCACGGTGCGCGACCAGACCAGCCGGGCCTCGCTGGTGAAGGCGGACAAGATCGCCCGTGTGCCGCTCGCTCGGCTGACGGTGGCAGACGTGGATCGCTGGCACACCCGCCTGCGTGCCGCGGGCGTGGGCGAGTCCTCGCTGCGCAACCAGCACCTGGTGTTGCGGGCCTCGCTGTCGCACGCGGCCCGCTGGGGCTGGGTCACCACCAACGTGGCCGCGCTGGCCACCCTGGGCCGGCGCACGACCAAGCCGCGGGCCGCCATGACCGCAGCCGACGTACGGGCCGTGATCGAGGCCGGCGAGCGACTTGACCCGGCAGCCGGGCTCGCCTTCCGCCTCGCCGCGATCACCGGCGCCCGCCGAGCCGAGCTCTGTGCACTCGTCTATCGCGACCTCGACGGTGACCGGCTGACGATCGACTCCAGCATTGCGATCGAGCGAACCGGTTCGGTGAGTGACAGACAGGTGCCCGCGCTCCTCGATGCGGCGACGAAGACCGGCAACCAGCGGGTGGTGCGCCTCGACGAGCGGACGGTTGCGGTCATCGAGGCGCTCCGCAGGGAGCGTGAACCGTACGGCCCGTGGATGCTGCAGGCGGGGGAGCGGCCGCTGAACCCGGAGCGCCTGACCGGCTGGTGGCGGTTCGCCCGCCGTGACGCAGGAATCGAGACACGGTGGCGCCTGCACGACCTGCGCCACTGGTCGGCGACGGAAGCGATCGGTCGCGGTCACGACATCCGCACCGTGGCGGGCAGGTTGGGACACGCCAACCCGGCGATGACGCTGCGGACCTACGCGCACGCCCTCGACGGCGCCGACGCCGCCGTCGCCGCCACCCTCGCCAGCGCCCTGGAGGACACATCGTGAAGCAACGGTACGTCCGGCCCGGTGGCGGCCTCTCGGACGAGACGATCGTCGTGGTACGAGGCGGCGCGCTCGACGTGACGTTGTTGGCGGAGGACGCCCGCAGGGCGTTTGCCGTGTACGGCGTGTACGCCGTGTCGGTCTTCGCGGCCGATGGGGTCAGCATCGACGAGCTCGTCCAGAGCACGCCGCTCGTCCGATTCGGGTCACTCACGCTCATGACCGTCGGTGCGATCCGAGCCGAAGGCTTCGAACTCGTGCCGAGCGGACGCAACCCGCTGCATCACAGTGTCGATCTCGGTGACCTCGAGGCCGGCGTCGACCGCCTGCTGCGCTGCGAGCACCGCACGATCGTCAACCCGTATCATGAGTCGTGACATGCACGACCGGCGAGCAAGGAGGGCTGGCGTGGACCTCGAGATCGACCTGCGGGCCGACCTGAACGCACAGGACGACGACGGCAACGGGTGGTCGCTGATGCGCGACGCACGCGACGTGTCCCGCATCGTGCCCGGCGCCATGGTGCTGGCCGGGAACGAGCAAGCGCAGGCCGTGGTGCGGGTGCTGCAGGTCGATGACGACGGCCAGGTCCACTTCATGGTCCTCCCCGGACCGATCAGCAAGAACCGCCACCTGCTGGACAGAGCTGCGGCGACCTGACGGCCGACTCCCGGAAGTCGGCTGCATTCCTTCTAGGAGTTGCTCGGTGTCACGACCCGCGTTCGGCTCGACGTAACCGCCACACGCTCCATCCCGCGATGACGGCGCCGATGAGAAGCAGTGCCGTCCCGTAGCCCCAGGCAGTGTCGAGGGGTTCAGGGTCCACGCTCGTGAAGGGATCGGTCATAGCCCGTGTGATCGGGCTGCTGATGCAACAGCCCGAGGTGGCGCGAAAGCCGTTGACGTCCGCCGCATCCGTCCGCACTCCTCGTCGTGTGCCCCAGGCGAAGAGGGCGGCCACCAAGGTGATGAAGAAGACTGCCGTCATGGCACCCCGCCGCCAGAGAGCAGCAACGCACGCCACGGCGGCAGATGCTGTGGCGATGATGACGAACGTCGCCGACCACGAGATCCTCGTGATGAACATCTGCTCGCTCACGTCCCCGTTCCAGAAGGTGACGAATCCGCCCAGGACCATGACGATCAGCGCGGCAATGATGAACAACACCACCGTCCACGGCGCCCGTGTTCGGCCGGACATCGGATTCACGCCTCCGGCCCGTTGTCGCGCAGAGCAGTGTGTCGAGACGGACGACCCCGCTCCGCTGCTTCGCACGTGAGTCGCCGAACCGCGGGAACTGTTCGCACCAACGCGCAGCCCATCCTTTCGAGTCGTGGCGGTTGGCGCAAGGGCATCGGCGCACACATCGGCGGCGGCACCGAGCAGATCGGGAGCGCGCCATCCCTAGTTCCATCCCTAGAAGGCTGAGCGGAGCCACCGTCCCTGATAGGAGCGGCGAGTATCGTGACGCGCAGGCGTTGCTGGCCGTCTTCGGTTCTCCCGAGCCGAACCCCTACAAGCGTCGTGGAAGTGACCGTCGATGAGCGTTCCGATCGAAGTTGACATTCCCTGCGATCCCACTCAGATCGATCACACGGGCCTGCCCTGGACCTTCCTCGACGAGGCCGCTCACCCGGACCGGATCGTCCCCGGCGCAATTGTGATCACCGGTGACGCCGACGACCCCGTCTTCGCCCGCGTTGCGTCGCTGACGGAGCGATCGACGGGAGTGAAGGTCCATCTGGAGATCCTGCCGGGTGACCCCCTGGAGTACGCAGAGGCGATGCGCCGCACCCACCTGCTGTCCGCCTGACGGCGCCGCCGCGATCTTCGGCCATGTCTGACGAACCCGAGAGCCACCCGGTTGACCTCGTTGCTGCCGCCGAGTCGACGGTGAACGGGGACCCGCCGGTGCTCGCCTGGTTCAGCGATCATCATTGGCGTTCCCTCGCTCGCTGGGCGGCGGAAGAAGGCAGCGACACGGTCGGTCTCATGTCCGGAGGACCTCGCCGTGGAACTGCAGATCGAGGAGCTCACTGCGCTCGGAGTGCACGGATGGACCGAACCGTCGCCGCGCGTGTCCAGCGATGACCCGCCCACGTTCACCGTGTTCATCCGGGTCGTCGACCTTCCGAAGCTGGTGGGAGGGTGGCGGCGTCGAAGCTCGGCGAGGACGTCCGCTCCGCGCCATGGGCCTAGCTGTCAGTCGGGCGTCTCAGTCGTCGTCGGGGTCGGCGAGGGGATCGTCGCCGGGGTGGTCGACCACCACGCCGTGGAGGGCGAAGAGCGACAGCGAGAAGGGCAGCACCTGGTCCGGCTCGATGACCGGGCGGATCAGGCCGCCGGCGCCGCGGATGCCGTCCACGGTGGACCCGTGCAGGCGGGCGTCGGGGATGCGGGCCTTGTCGAAGTCGGCGCCGGTGAGGTCGCAGCCGTCGAACCGCACACCCGTGAGCTCGGCGCCGACGAACTCGGCGTTGCGCAGGTCGCACTCCACGAACCACACCCGCTCGCCGCGGGCGAACCGGAACGAGGCGCCGTCCGCCCGGCAGCGGCGGAACACCACGTCCTGCAAGCGGGTGCCGAAGCACTGTATGCCGGACAGGCGGCAGTCGGCGACCTCCATCCGGGTGAGCGAGGCCTCGCCGAAGTGGGCCCCGGCCAGCGAGCAGGCGTCGATCTGCGTGTCCACCCAGCGGGTCTCCTCCGCGTCGGCCGACAGCAGGTCGCAGTGGTCCAGCACGCAGCCACGCACCTCCAGGCGGGCCAGGTCCGCCCTGCTGAGGTCCACCTCGCGCAGCGACAGCTCCGTCCAGTCCTCCGCATCCGCCAGCACCGCCGCATCCGCCGCGGACTCGGTGTCGCCGAGCCGCGGCCGCCGGGGCTCGGCCGGCGTCACAGGAGGGGTGCGACGGCCAGCGACATGGCGGCGAACTGCAGCGCCGCGGCCACGACGGTGAAGGCGTGGAAGATCTCGTGGTACCCGAACACGGTGGGCCACGGGTCCGGTCGCTTGGCCGCCAGGCAGATGGCACCGAGCGTGTAGGACACGCCGCCGCCGATGATCAGCAGGAACCCGGTGATGCCCAGCGCCGAGGCCATCTGCGGCAGGGCGAACACCGCCACCCAGCTGACCACGATGTAGCTGGCACCCTTCGCCGCCCGCGGCACACGGGGCAGCCAGTGGAGCACGATGCCAGCGGCAGCGCCGATCCACGCACCCGAGATGACGAACGTGCGCTCCCACCCGTCCAGGCACGCCCACGCCACCGGTGTGTACCCGCCGGCGATGGCCAGGAAGATGGCCGACCGGTCGAACTTCTGCATCAGCGCCTTCGCCGCCGGCTGCCACCGAACCCGGTGGTACAGCGCCGACACCCCGAACATCACACCCGTGCCGGCGACGTACACCGACAAGAGCAGCCGCCCCCGCAACGGCACCTGCGCCCAGGCGATGAGCCCGGCGCCCATCAGCACCCAGACGGGGAAGGACACCGCGTGCGTCCAGCCGCGCAGCAGCGGCCGGGGCAGATGGGCGACGGCCGTGCGTTCCATGGGCCACCACGCTAACGCGGCGGTGCTACATGGAGATCGCGGCGATTTTGGCGGCCAGGTACTCGCCGGCATTCACCGTCTCGCCACCGCATTCGCCGAGCGGCGTGATCATCGTCTCCGGGTCCGGTTCGCAGAAGTACACCAGCGACAGCAGGGCGTCGTCCGGCTCCGCCGCGGACGGGGCCAGCACCCGGTGGATCGCGCTGCGCCACCGGCCACCGGACCAGTGGGCCATCATGTCACCGCAGTTCACCGTGAACGCTCCGTCCACCACCGGTGCGTCCACCCATGCGCCGTCGGGCAACTGCACCTGCAGGGCGGACGAGCGGGGCTCACGCGACAGCACCGTGATCGTCCCGAAGTCGGTGTGCGGGCCGATCCGGTACTGCCCGTCCGCGGGCGCGCCGAGGTGGGTGATCGGTGCGTACCAGTTGACGTTCAGGGTGTTGTCGTTGCGCAAGGCGTGCCGGCGGAAGAACCCAGGGTCGTCCAGCCCCAGCGCCGTGGCGCACAGCTCCAGGATGCGCAGGTGCACGGCATCCACCGCCGCCAGGTACTCCAGCGCGGCGGCCCTGAACCCGGCGGGTTCCTCCGGCCACACATTGGCCCCTCGCAGCGCCACCCGCCCGGGCAGCTCGTGCGCGCCCAGCCGGTAGCTCTCCTTCATGTCCGGCGGGGTCTCGTGGCCGAAGGAGTACCCATTGGCTTCCATCCCCATCGGCGCCCAACCGGCCATCCCCAGGCGCGGCATCCGCACCGCGGCCTTGCGGTCCGCGGGGAGGTGGAAGAAGCGCAGGAACGCGTCCCGGGTGCGGTCCACCAGCCCGGCCGGCACGTCGTGGCCCGTGACCATCACGAAGCCCACATCGCGGAACGCGGCGTCCAGCACAGCCGGCGCGTCCGGCGCCCCGAGATCGACGAGCGGCACACCGGTCATCGCCCGAACCTACCCGGTGGCCCCGCCCAGCGGGGATAGCGTCGCAGCGTGCTGCGTGCGGAACAGGTCGCCCACTTCCATCGGGAGGGCTTCGTCGTGCTGCCCGGCGCACTGACTGCCGAGGAGTTGGCGGGGCTGCGCACCGAGTGCCACCGCCGCATGGCCACGATGGTCGCCACGATGGACGCCGTCGGGGCGGACACCCTGGGCCTCACCCACCGCGACCGCCGCTACTTCCTCCACGCGCCGTACCAGGAGTCGGCGTTCCTCACCGGCTTCCTCCTTGGCGGCACCCTGGTGGACGTCGCAGCCGCGCTGCTCGGTGACGCGGTGTACCTGTTCCTCGAGCTGTTCGTGGTGAAGCCGGCCGACGTCGGCACCCCGATGGCATGGCACCAGGACGGCGGCTACGTGGACGGCCACCCCCACGATCCCTACGTCAGCCTGTGGGTGGCGCTCGACGACATGACGGCGGCGAACGGCGCGCTGTGTGTGCTGCCATGGAGCCGGATGCCCGCGGGCGCAGGGGTCGGCGCCGCGCCGGCGCCCCACGTGAAGGACCGGGCCACCAACGACCTCGTCGGCTACGACGGGCAGGATGCCGGCGACCTGCTGGAGATCCCCGTCGGCAGCATCGTGGCCATGTCCAGCACGCTTTTCCACCGCACCGGCGAGAACACCACCGTGGCACCGCGCCGGGCGTTCCTGGCCTCGTACTCCCGGTCGCCCGTGCGGGCCGCGGACGGCTCGCTCTGGAACCTGGCAGTCCGCTGCCGGTGACGCGGCGTCAGGCGGGTGCCCCGTGGCGGCCTTCACCGCCACCGGCGAACCGTGCCGCGCCCGCCTGGGTCTCGCCGGAGAGGATGGTGTCCAGCCCCAGCCGGGTCTCGTTGGCCAGCGCCTCCGGCAGGGGCAGGTCCCACTGCTCGTAGCTGCTCTGCCGGTCGCGCCGCATGCAGCCCTGGGGAAGCGCTGCCAGCTGGCCGGCCAACTCCACCGCGGCGGCGAGCGCACCACCCTTGGGCGCCAGGCGGTTGGCCAGCCCCATCAGCCGGGCCTCCTCGCCGCTGACCCCTCGCCCGGTGAGGATCAGGTCCAGCGCGTGGCTGTGGCCGATCAGCCGGGGCAGGCGGACCGTGCCGCCGTCCACCAGCGGCACACCCCAACGGCGGCAGTAAACACCGAACACGGCGTCCTCCGCGGCCACCCGCAGGTCGCACCACACGGCCAACTCCAACCCGCCGGCCACGGCGAAGCCCTCGACCGCGGCGACGACCGGCTTCGACAGCAGCATCCGGGTGGGCCCCATCGGGCCGTCCACGGTGACGTCGCGGTCCACCCGGTTCCCCCGGCCGTCGGTGATGGCCTTCAGGTCGGCGCCGGCGCAGAACGTGCCACCCGCCCCGGTGAGCACGGCCGCGGCCAGCGAGTCGTCGGCGTCGAAGGCGGAGAAGGCCTCCGCCAGCAGCGCGGCCGTCGGCCCGTCCACCGCGTTGCGCACCTCCGGCCGGTCGATGGTGACCACGCACACCGGGCCGCGGTGCTCCACCCGCACGCTCATGGCGCGTCCGCCGCGTGCGCCCGCAGGTCGGCCAGCGAGCAGTATTCCAGTGCGGAGACGTGGGTGCTGGCGAGGCGGACCTGGGGCGCGCTGCCGGCGTCGAGCGCCTCCTGCCAGCGGGCGGCGCACAGGCACCACTGGTCGCCCGCCCGCAGCCCGGCGAACCCGTACTGCGGCATCGGCGTGCTGAGGTCGTTGCCCACCGAGCGGGAGAACGCCAGGAAGTCGTCCGTGCACACCACGCACACCACATGGAGGCCGGGGTCGTCGCCGTGGTTCTCGCAGCAACCGGTGCGGTAGTAGCCGGTGAGCGGGTCCATCGAGCAGGGTTGCAGCTCGTCGCCGAGCACGTTGATCTGCCGCATGAGGCCCGACGATAACCGGCGCCGTGGCACACTGAACCCACCTGAAGTCCGCGACAACGGCGTCGCGAAGGGCGGAATGGGAGGGGCATCGTGAGCATCATGGGGGCGGCCGGCGAAGTGGCCGACGACTGGGTGGACGCCACCACGGCGGCGTTGGCAGACGAACTCGGTGCAGATGCGGCGTCGGCATTGATGGCGGCCCTGCGCCCGGTGATCCCTGCCGGGTACGACGAGCTGAACTGGCCCAACGGGGCGGTGATCGACCTGCCGATCGTGCATCGCCTGGCCACCGCAGATGGCGACGGTTGCGCCAGGGTCGCCACGGCGATGATGCACTTCGAGGAGGCCGACGGCGCCAACTGGCGGTTCCGCGTGTACCACTGCGGCGCGGCGCTGGCCATCGCCGACCTGCTGCCCATGCTGGATCATCTCGGCTTCAGGGCCATCGACGAGCGCTCCTCGCGCTTCGTGTTCCCCCAGCGCGAGGTCTGGGTGCACGACGTGGGCGTGGAGATGCCGGTCGGGGTGGAGTTGCACGACGCGGCCCGGGCAGAGGTGCAGCGGGCGTTCGTGGCCCAGTTCGAGGGCACCGTGGAGGTCGACGGGCTGAACCGCCTGGTGCTGCTGGCCGGGCTCACCGCCCGCCAGGTGGAGATCCTGCGTGCCTACACCCGCTACCTGCGCCAGATCGGCTTCCCGTTCAGCCAGCAGTACATCGAGTCCACCATCACCCGCCATCCGGCCATCGCCGCGATGGCGGTCGACCTGTTCACCACTCGCCTGGGCCCGGCCGCCGACGCCGCAGCCGAGTCCGGCCGCGAGGCCGCCTGCACCGAGATCCGCGACGCCATCGTCGCTGCGTTGGAGGGCGTGCCCAGCCTGGACGACGACCGCACCCTGCGTGCCTTCCTCGCGCTGGTGGAGGCCACCGTGCGCACCAACGCCTTCCGCCCCGGCCCCAACGACGGCCATCGCGACGTGCTGGCGTTCAAGTTCGACACGGCGAAGGTGCCCGACCTGCCCCTGCCGCGCCCGATGTTCGAGATCTGGGTGTGCTCCCCGCGGGTGGAGGGTGTGCACCTGCGCAACGGTCGCATCGCCCGTGGTGGCCTGCGCTGGAGCGACCGGCGGGAGGACTTCCGCACCGAGATCCTCGGCCTGGTGAAGGCCCAGATCGTGAAGAACGCCGTCATCGTGCCCACCGGGGCCAAGGGCGGGTTCGTGCTGAAGCGCCCACCGGCTCCCGGCACCGACGAGTTCCGCGCTGAGGGCGTGGCCTGCTACCGGCAGTTCGTGGCCGGCCTGCTGGACCTCACCGACAATATCGTCGCTGGCGAGATCGTGGCGCCGCCGGCCACGGTCCGTCACGACGGCGACGACCCCTACCTGGTGGTGGCGGCGGACAAGGGCACGGCCACTTTCAGCGACATCGCCAACTCGATCGCCGAGGAGTACGGCTTCTGGCTGGGCGACGCGTTCGCCAGCGGCGGCAGCGCCGGGTACGACCACAAGGAGATGGGCATCACCGCTCGCGGCGCGTGGGAGTCCGTCCGCCGCCACGCAGCCGTGCTCGGCAAGGACGCGGAACGCGACACGCTCACCGTCGTCGGCATCGGCGACATGAGCGGTGACGTGTTCGGCAACGGGCTGCTGCGCTCGCCCCATCTCAAGCTGCTGGCCGCGTTCGACCACCGCCACATCTTCCTCGACCCGAACCCGGACCCGGAGGCCAGCTTCGCCGAACGTCAACGCCTGTTCGCCCTGCCGCGCAGCAGCTGGGCCGACTACGACCCCACCGTCATCAGCATCGGCGGTGGCGTGTACCCGCGGACGATGAAGACCATCGGCATCAGCCCGGAGGCGTGCTCCGCACTGGGCACCACCCAGGCAACGTTCACGCCGGCCGAGCTGATCTCCGTCATCTTGAGAGCCCCCGTGGACCTGCTGTGGAACGGAGGCATCGGCACGTACGTGAAGGCGTCCAGCGAGAGCCACGCCGATGTCGGCGACCGGGCCAACGACGGCCTGCGGGTGAACGGGGCCGACCTGCGCTGCCGGATGGTGGGGGAGGGCGGCAACCTCGGCTTCACCCAGCTCGGCCGGGTGGAGTACGCCCAGGCCGGTGGCCTGATCTACACCGATGCCATCGACAACTCCGCGGGCGTGGACTGCAGCGACCACGAGGTGAACATCAAGATCCTCCTCGGCCTGGCGATGGAGGAGGGCCGGCTGACGCTGGAGGAGCGGGATGCACTCCTGGCCAGCATGACCGACGACGTGGCAGAACTGGTGCTGGACGACAATCGCGCCCAGACCTTGGCGCTGGCCATCGCTCGCCGCCAGTCGCTGCCGATGGTCAACGTGCACAGCCGCTACCTGCGGCTGCTGGAGACCGAGGGCTGGGTGAACCGGGCCTTGGAGTTCCTGCCCACGGACCGGCAGATCGCCGAGCGGCAGGCCGGCGGCCTGGGCCTCACCACCCCCGAGTTCTCCGTCCTCCTCGCCTACACGAAGAGCGCCAACATCACCGAGATGGAACGCAGCGACCTGCCGGACGACCCGTACCTGGAGCCCGACCTGCTGCACTACTTCCCGCCGCGGCTGCGTGAGGCGTACCACGACGACATCCTCCGCCACCGGCTGCGCCGAGAGATCGTGGCCACCCAGGTGGGGAACCAGATGGTCAACTTCTCCGGCATCAGCTTCGACCACCGGATGGGTGAAGAAGCCGGCGTCAGCGTGGTGGACACCACCCGCGCCTGGATCGCTGCTCGCGACATCTACGGCCTGCCGCAGCTCTGGCACGCTGTGGACGAGCTGTCGGGCCAGGTGAAGCTGGACGTCCAGCTGGAGATGTTCCTGGAGCTGCGATCCCTGTCCGAGCGGGGCACCTTGTGGCTGCTGCGGCACCGCAAGCTGCCGCTGGACATCGCCGCCGCGGTGGAGGCCTACCGCCCGGGCATGCGGGCGCTGGTGGAACTGGAGGGCTCGCTGCGCGGCAGCCTGCGCGACGAAGGCTTCGCCGCCGAGGCCCGCCGGTTGGCCGCCGGTGTTCCCGAGTTGCTGGCCCAACGCAGCGCCCAGTGGAACCTGCTGCACACGTGCTTCGACATGATCGAACTGGGTCACAAGCTGGGCACCCCGCTGGCCGACGTGTCCACGACCTACTGGCACGTGTTCGACCTGCTGGACATCGCCTGGCTGTGGGAGGGCATCGGTGGCCTGCCGCGCAGCAACCGCTGGCAGACCCAGGCCCGCTCCGCCCTGCGTGACGACCTGCTGGTGGCGCTCGCCGACCTGAGCGAGGACGCCATCCTGGCCGGCGGTGTGGAGGCGTGGGGCGAGACCAACGAGCGCATGGTGGCCCGGGCGATGACGATGTTCACCGAGTTGCGCCGGGCCGACACCCAGGACCTCACCACCCTGTCCGTCGCCGTCCGCCAACTCCGCAACCTGGCACTGCTGACGTGAGGGCGATGGGTAGCCTCGGAGCCGCATGACCGGCCCCCGCTACCGCTTCGCCCCGTCACCCACCGGCTTCCTCCACGTGGGTGGCGCGCGCACCGCTCTGTGGAACTGGGCGCTCGCCCGCAAGGAGGGCGGCACGTTCGTGCTGCGGATCGAGGACACCGACGAAGCCCGCAACCGGCCGGAGTGGACCCAGGGCATCATCGACGCCCTCGCCTGGCTGGGCGTGCACGCCGACGACCCCCACTTCGAGGGGCCGTACTTCCAGAGCCAGTACGCCGACCAGCACGTGGCCACCGCCCAGCGCCTGTTCGCCCAGGGCGCCGCCTACTACTGCGACATGACCCCGGCCGACATCGAGGCCCGCAACAAGGCCGAGGGCACCCAGGGCTACCAGGGCTGGTCGCGGGACCTCGGCCTCGGGCCCGGCCCGGGCCGGGTGCTGCGCTTCCGGGTGCCGCCCGGCACCACCGTCGTGCACGACCTGGTGCGCGGCGACGTGTCCTTCGACAACGCGCTGATCGAGGACTTCGTGCTCCTGCGCGGCAACGGCAGCCCGATGTTCCTGCTCGCCAACGTGGTGGACGACCTGGCGATGGGCATCACCCACGTCATCCGGGCCGAGGAGCACCTCTCCAACACCCCCAAGCAGCAGATGATCTGGGAGGCCCTCGGCGCCCAGCCGCCCGTGTGGGGTCATGTGCCCCTGCTGGTCAACGAGCAGCGCAAGAAGATCTCCAAGCGGCGCGACAAGGTGGCGCTGGAGCAGTACCGCGACGAGGGCTACCTGGCCCAGGCGATGGTGAACTACCTGATGACCCTGGGCTGGACGCCGAAGGGCGACAGCGAGATCGCCGGCTGGGCGTCCATGGAGGCGGACTTCCGGCTGGAGGACGTGAACCACTCGCCGGCGTTCTTCGACCTCAAGAAGCTGGCGGCGTTCAACGGCGAGTACATCCGGGCGATGACCCCGGCCGAGTTCCTGGAGGCCGGCCGCCCGTGGCTGACGGCGGCCGACGCGCCGTACCCCGTCGACCGGTTCGACGAGGGCGTCTTCCTGGCCATGGCACCGCACATCCAGCCCCGCTGCGTCACCCTGGCCGACGCCCCCGGCCTGGTGGACTTCCTGTTCCAGCCCGAGGTCGCGGTGGACGCCGAGGCGTGGGCCAAGGCCACCGGCACTCCAGAGGCCGTCGCGGTCTTCCGCGGTGCGCTCGCCGCGTACGAGGGGCTGGGGGACTGGAGCGCGGACGCCCTGAAGGCCGGCCTGGAGGCCGTGGGCGAGGCGAACGGGTTGAAGCTCGGCAAGGCGCAGGCGCCGGTGCGGGTGGCCGTCACCGGGCGCACGGTGGGGCCGCCGCTGTTCGAGTCGTTGGAGTGCCTGGGGCGGGACGAGACCCTCCGCCGGTTGCGGCTGGCGGCGGCGCTGCTGCCGTGACCGAGCCGGGCGGCGAGAACCCCACGCCGCCTTCCGGGACGCCCGCCGTCGAGCCGACCCCACCGTCCGGCACGCCGGCCGTCGAGCCGGTCATGCGCACAGAGGCCGACGTCACGCCGGTCAACCCGCAGCGCCCCCTGCAACCCGGCCGTCGCTCGCCCTGGCGGCGGGTCCGCCGGGTCGGGTACGTCCTCGTGGCCCTGCTCGCCGTCTACTACCTGGCCATGCTGTGGTGGGTCCACACCGTCGGCACCTCGGACCAGGCCCGCCCGGTGGACGCCATCGTCGTGATGGGGGCGGCCCAGTACGACGGCCGGCCCTCCGCCCAGTTGGCCGCCCGCCTGGACCATGTGGTCGACCTGTGGGATCGCGGCCTGGCCCCGATGGTGGTCACCACCGGCGGCAACCGCCCCGGTGACCGGTTCACCGAGGCCCAGGCGTCGGCCGCCTACCTGGTCGAGCAGGGGGTGCCGGAGTCGGCCATCGTCGAGGTCGGCGGGGCCACCTCGTTCGGCTCGCTGGAGCTGGTTCGGGACCAGATCCGCATCCGCGGCCTGCAGTCCATCCTCCTCGTCAGCGACCCCTACCACTCGCTGCGGATCCGCCTGTCCGCCCAGGAACTGGGCCTGACCGCCTATGTCTCGCCCACCCGGACCAGCCCCGTCACCGGCTGGACCGCCCTGTGGCGGGAGATGAAGGAGGCCGCCGGTGTGGCCATCGGCTGGCTGATCGGGTTCCGCCGCCTCCTACGTCTCACCGGGTGACTTTCCATGTGGTGATTGCGGGTGGCGTTGCTACACTCACTGCGCCCTCGGGGTGACCCGATGGGGTGTGGTGTAACAGGCAACACAGCAGATTCTGGTTCTGTTATTCAGGGTTCGATTCCTTGCACCCCAACCAGTTCACCGGCTTGCCGGTGAGCCCCCGCCCACGAGGGCGGTACATAGCCCGCAAGGGCATGCAGCCTGGCCCGTTCGTCTAGTGGCCTAGGACACCACCCTCTCAAGGTGGCGGCACGGGTTCGAATCCCGTACGGGCTGCAAAGGTCGACGAGCCGCTCCTCCGGGGGCGGCTCTCGCCGTTTCATGAGTGCCGTCGTACGGTGTCGCTGAGGACCGAAAGGTCCTGTCCCTACACGGTCGTCCCAGGCAAGTCGTGTGGTGGATGGGGCCACACTCTTCGACCCTGCGCAGTGACGAACGTGAGAGGAATCTTGGGATTGTTGATGTCCTTGCTGCCATCCTCGTGCCACTTCGTCTCCCAAGTCTTGAACAGCGGCTCAAGTTGATCCGGCGTAAGCAGGTATACCTCGACCAACTCGATGTCGTCGTAGACCGCGAAGATCCAGTCGACCGATCGGTACTTCTCGATGATGGTCGGATTGAGGTGGTGGTGAGTGGAGAAGCCCTTCACCAGCTTCCGGTTCAGGCTCTTGAGCTCGTACTCCCGGCCGGACTCGTCACGGGCATCGTTGCCCTCGCGGTCGGGCAGGTTGTCGAGCCCCAGGAGGATCAGCACCTGCAGTAGCTTCCCGCCGTTGTCCTGGAAGATGTCCTTGATGCCCTCGGTCTCTGCCAGCTTCTGGTACTCCCGGATGCAGGGCAGGAGGCGACGAAGCTCCTCCGCCGTTGGCTTCTCCGCGAAGTCATGGCTGCTCACGAGGGAAATCCGCCCTCCGGTCGCGCAACTCCGTCACACCTCTGTGGTAGTGGTACTGAGATGATTGAGCGACTCGCCGCCACCACAGTGTCACGGGTGCTCCAAGAACAACCCGAAATCGTACCTGCCACGGCCGTGGAGGCTAGCCCCCGCCTCATTCGGCGCGTGGCATCTGCCCTTCGAAGGAGGCTCTGATGCCGCCCACCAGGCTCCTGCCACGAGACATCGAGGTCAAGCGCAGCGATCCCATCTACATGGCGCACGCCTACCTCACCAAGGTTCCGGTGCCGGCGATCATCCCTTTCATCGAGGCTTTCACCGTGCCTGGTGATGTCGTTGCCGACGTGTTCGCTGGCTCAGGTATGACAGGCGTCGCTGCTGTCGCCTGCGGCCGCAGCGCCAAGCTCAGTGACGTCTCGGTGCTTGGTCAGCACATCGGCCGTGGCTACCTCAACCTGGTCGACTCTGGACTACTGCGCTCCACGGCCAGCAAAGTCATCGAGCAGACATACTCCCGTCTTGGTGGCACGTACGGTGTGCGCTGCTCAGCATGTGCTCGAGATGCTCTTCTTGCCAAGACGGTGTGGAGCATGGTGTTCCGTTGCCCGGGTTGTGCTGGAGCCGTCAACTTCTACGACTCGCTCGAAGCCGCCGACTGGCACAAGTCCAAGATGCACTGTCCTCACTGCCAGGCCAGTTTCACCAGCCGGTCCGAGCGGATTGGCGAGGCACCGTGCGTCGACTTCATCGACTGCACCTGCTCGCGCTCGCAGATTGAGCAGCCGAACAGCGCACCGCTAAGCGGGCCCACTCTCCAAGGCCTCGACGTACCCGACCTCCCGATCGATGCCTCGCGTCAGATGTATGTCGCCTCGGCACTGGGCCGAAACGGGTTCACCAGCACCGCGTCGTTCTTCTCGACGCGTAACTTGCAGGCGCTCACCGTCCTGCGGGATGAGATCGGACGTGTGGACGACCCGGCCCTCGCCCCCAAGCTGCTGTTCGCCTTCACGGCAATCCTCTCCCGGGCCAGCAAGCGTTACCAGTGGTCCAAGGCTCGGCCACTCAACGCCGCCAACGCCAACTACTACGTGGCTCCGGTGTTCTACGAGTGGAACGTCCTCGACCTATTCGACCGCAAGGTGGATGCCATCATTAAGGCCAACGACTGGCTCCTGGGTCAACAAGGTGACGGCAGCCTCTTCGGCACGACCACGGCATCTGCGGAGTACGTCCGTGCCTCGGCGGTCTCGCTGCCGTACTCGGACCACTCCATCGACTACGTCTTCACCGACCCGCCGTTCGGGAGCAACATCTTCTACGCCGACATGAACCTCTTCCATGAGGCCTGGATCGGTGAGACCACCATCCTTGAGGACGAGGCCGTGGTCGACCGCTCCAAGACCAGTGCCGACTTCCGTGGTCCTGAGCGCTATGAACGGATGCTCACTGAAGCCCTCCGTGAGTGTCGCAGGGTCCTCAAGCCCGATGGCTACCTCAGCATGGTGTTCGGCAACAGCTCCGGCGCGGTCTGGTCGCTTGTGCAGCGAGCGGTCGCTGCCGCCGGCTTCATCATCGAGCCGGAGATGATCGCCACGCTCGACAAGGGGCAACGTTCGGTGAAGGGTCTCGCTTCCGGCTTTGAGCACGTCGCCACCATCGATCTCATTCTCACGATGCGGGCCAGCGACGACCCCCAGCCAGAGCTCGGTCGACCCGAGCACGAAGAGGTTCGGGCCGTCACCCGTGTGCTCGCACTATCGGAGTCGCTCGACACGCCCAGTCACCTCTACGTCGCGCTCCTTCGTGCGGGCCTACAGCGCGGATGGGATCTCGGCACACTCGACCTTCGTGACGTCACGGCCGTGCTGTCCGACCTCGGCTACGGCGTCGACGGGAAGACGGGGAGACTGGTCCGCAGTTCCAGCGGCTCGGCAAACTCGCGTTAGTAGCAATCGTGGTGAATGCCGCCATGGTGATCGACCCGACCCGGTGAGGCGTCCGAGTCGGTGGCCTCGAAGTGTGCGACTGGATGCCCGGGATGCATGAACTCGATCATGGCGTAGTTCGCCACGTCCATGAGCCACTCGGTGTTGCCAGTCTCGGCGTACATCGAAAGGCGTTGTGCGATCGAGGCCAGAGCGTCCATCCGATGCGGGTAGGCATCTGCCAACGCTCCGTACTTGTGGTAGCTCACAGCCATCCGGTTCGCCATCCCCTGCACGAACTCATAGCTGAACTCGCCGGTCGGAGCTGCGAGACGAATCTCGCGTCGGTGCAGCTCACCGGGTCGCACTGCCGGGGCAACGGAAGCACTGGCGGGCGAGGTCTCGTCAGACATCGCCGCCGCCCACCTTGGTGGCGAGCGGGTTTGCCATCACTCGCCGACGAGTCTTCGTCGTTGCGCCACATGCCTGACACGTGTGACTAGTGGATGCCTCGATCCAGCCCGAGGTGGGCGAGATCATGGAGACTCCGCACTGCTCGCAGGCCAGTACCACGATCGGGGCACCGTCGGCGAGTTCACGCTGCACAGTGAGGGCTCTCAGGGCATCGTGGTCGATGCGCTCGCCGTCAAGGAACACGTCGGAGTACGTCTCGTCGATCACGAGGTTACCCGCTGCGTCCCAGGCATGGACGTGAACGCCGTGGTCCTCGGGAGTGGTGCGGTTGGTGAGGATGGCACGGTTGGAGGCCCAAACGGCGATGCCGCTGTAATCCTTGCTGACGAGGTGGAGAGGCCGATCGACCGTGGTGGGTTCCGGCGGCCGGGCGATGCCGAGCCGTTCGTAGGCGGCGGCCAGCGGGTTCCCGATGGTGGGGTTCTTCTCGCGGAAGTTCCGACCGCAGCGATTGCACTGGTGCTTGACATGCGGGTGGGTGGCGAACTTCTGCTCATCGATGTGCTCGTACCGGCACTGCTCCTTCGGGCAGGTCAAGACCGTGACGGTCTTGCCAGACAACTCGCTGATCGAGAACGCCCTGGCTGCCATGGAGTCGACTTCCACGGTGACGCCGTTAGGCCCTCGGACCCGGACGATGTCATAGGAGTCATCAAGATCCTTGACAGCGGCAGGCGAGGGCCGATGGTGCACGTGCACTCCGCCGGGCTGCCGAGGGCAGGTACCGATCTCGATGGCAGCACCGAGCGCACCCCAAACGCTGAACGTCCCATTGCTGGCATCGATGTCGATGACGCGGGGCTGAGGTTGGGTGTCGAACCACGCTCCAGGGCACGACTGGAGCGCCGTTCCGTCGGGGGCGCTGGCCTCATGCGCATGGGTGGTGCACCACCAGTTCGGTTTGCCGTTGCGCTTCTTGACCTCCCACTGGATGTTGCACGGCCCGGCGTGCTTCATCGTCTCGGGGATGTTGTGGTTGCACTTCTTCTTCATGGTCGGGGACTCCGTGATCGCTCATCCGGCGTTGGCTGGTTTGGGGGGTGAGCCGTTCGCCGGATGAGACTGGTTCGCGGCCCACTGTCGAGTCGCGACCATAGCTTTGATCACAAGTGCACGCAACCCGAATCTGGCCAAGGACTTAAATTCTCGTCCAATGGCGGCTCGCAAGATAGAAATCTGTAGGATCGCCCTGAACGTCGAAGCTGGAGCTTTCACCACCATCATGGACACACCACCGGAGTCCCGCGGCCTGCCGCTGGCTAGCCGAATCGCTACTGCACGTGCCCTACGGGGGTTCACCCAGGGGGAAACCACGATGCGGATGCGAGAACCGATCACAGTTGCGGCGCTTTCGCAGATCGAGGCGGGCAAGGTGCGTCCGACCCGCGGCACGCTGGAGCACCTTGCCGACGCCCTTGAGGTACCGGTCGACTACTTCTACACCCAATGGCCCGCCGGCCATGGTGACGCACCGCCAGCCATTTACTTCCGCGACCTGCGAGCAACTCCCGCCCGCGAGCGAAGGCGAGCAGCTGCCATCGCACTGCTGCTTAACGATCTCGTGACCGCCATCGAGCACTATGTCCGGCTACCGAAGCTTGACCTTCCAGAACTGCCTGCCGGGTCATCAGCGACACGTGAACACATTGACGCCATGGCATCTGAGCTACGGCACCGATGGGAACTCGGCACCGGACCCATCATGCACATCGTGCGCGAGATCGAGCGCAAGGGCATCCCGGTCGCCCGGCTCTCACTTGGGCACGAGAAGATCGACGCGTTCTCCGTTCCGTTCGAGCAGCGACCGTTACTGCTGCTCACCAACGACAAGCAGAACAACTACGTTCGCTCCAGAAGCGACGCCGCCCACGAACTCGGCCACCTCGTCATGCACCGAGGCCGCGGCGAGCAAGACCGCACGATCGAACAACAGGCCCATAGCTTCGCAGCCAGCTTCCTTTACCCCAAGGATGCAGCCATTGAAGAGTTGCCCCGTCGCCTCGACGGCAAGGGCTGGGTTGAACTCGCCGAGCTGAAGCGGCGTTGGGGTGTCTCCATGGCATCGCTCGTCCGGCGGATGCGTGACCTTCGACTTTCAACCGAGGACGAGTACCGCAACGCAATGAAGTTCATGTCGGTGCGAGGCTGGCGCACCACCGAACCAGGCGACCGAGAGCTGGGTCCGCCAGAAGCACCACTTCTTCTTGAACGATGCTTGCGCACCATCGAGGTGCACAACGGGATCACCGCACAAGACCTGGTGGAGCGAGCACACCTACCCGTCGCCGACATCATGCCCCTCGTCGAGGCCACCCACGACAAGCGACCGGTTATCGAGCTGTAACGCAGGGCAGCAACACTGTGATCGCCATCGAGCAACACCAGCAAAGAGTTCATCCGCGAAACCCCGAGCGACTACGAAGGAGTGACCGTACATGGAGGAGTTTGTCCTTGAGGCTGGCGTCAGGTTGGCTGAGGTCGCTGCGCGGAATACCGCATCGATCGTTCTCGACAGGGTGCGACTCGCACGCGAACGTCGGGGAAGCGCCGAAGTCGTCAACGACCTGGTTGGGATCATCAACGAGCTCATCGACGACAAGAACGAGCTACTACAGATTGCCAACGCGTACAAGGAGGCCGTCGCAGAGCGCTTGCTGTCGGACGCCGACATTGCCTACATCGACGACCACCTCCTGCCGATGCTCAGTGAGGTTGTCAGTGAGGAACAGCTCGCTGCGATGAAACCCCTATTGTCAGCAAGGTCTGTTCGCATTGCTCAACTGATCGGCTTTAGCTTCAAGGAGGGAGTTGGCGCGCCGCTGACAAGAGTCGCGGCTTCGCACATCGACAAGCTTGCCGCTCGACCGACTGGAGGGACCGTCCGTCCGAAGGGCAAGTAGCAGCGGATTCGGCCAGTCCTCGGTGGCGGCAGGTGGCGGGCACCGTTTGAAAGCCGTCAAGGAAGTCCAGTCCGAGTACGTGCGCGCGGCTGTGACTGGCCTACCGGCCGATGGTGGCCTGGAGTTCTCGGGGCGGGTTTGAAAAAACTATCAAGAGGGCTGCGAAGTAAGTCCAGGGCAGAGCCACTCTTCGGAGTGGCTCTGCTGGTTTTCCTCTCTCGTTGCTGAAAGAACCTCGGTGCCGCGTCGCTGGCTGAAGTACCAACCGAGATGAACTTGGGACGGTAGTATCACTTCCACCCGTAAGTGATATCAAGGAGGAGTGCTGGTGAGCGATCGCGTGACGTGGCCGGCCGTCGACTTCGAGGCCTTCGATTGGCACGGCCGTGACGACGTGCCGGCGTCACGCCAGGCTCGCCTGCTGGCTCGCCAGCCGTACCAGGCGGCGATCCCGCCGGCGATCGCCGACGTGCAGGTCGATCTGCCGGCCGCAGCCTTGGCCGCCGCAGAAGACGCGAGCACGGAGATCGCCCGCTTCGATGCCGAGGCCGGAGCCGAGATCGCACCCTTCAGCGCGAGCCTGCTCCGTTCGGAATCCGCAGCGTCGTCGAAGATCGAGAACCTGACCGCCTCCGCCCGTGCAATCGCCGAAGCCGAGCTCGGCCGGGGAAGTCGCAACGCAGTCCTGATCGTCGCCAACGAACGGGCGATGAGCGCTGCAATCGCGCTCGCCGACCAGCTCGATGGGCCGGCCATCCTCAACATGCACGACGTGCTCCTGCGCGACAGCGCTCCGGTGATCGCCGGACGGTGGCGTGACCAGCAAGTGTGGATCGGTGGCGGCGACCACAGCCCCCACGCCGCTCAGTTCATCCCCCCGCATCACGACCGAGTGCCGGCTGCCATCGACGACCTGATCCGGTTCATCGCCCGCACCGACATCCCGACCCTCGCGCACGCGGCGATCGCGCACGCCCAGTTCGAAACGATCCACCCGTTTCCGGATGGCAACGGCCGTGTCGGGCGGGCGCTCGTCCACGCCCAGCTGCGCCATGCCCGCCTGACCCGACACGTGACCGTCCCCGTCTCCGCGGGGCTGCTGACCGACATCGACGCCTACTTCGCCGCGCTCGGCGCATACCGCGACGGCGACCCGGTCCCGATCGTCGAACGGTTCGCCGACGCCACGTTCGCTGCGCTCGCCAACGGCCGGCAGCTGGTCGCTGACCTGCACCATGTCCGTGACGGCTGGGCACAACGGGTGAAGGCCCGCCGCGATGCCGCTGCGTGGAAGATCACCGAGATCGTGGTACGGCAACCGGTGGTCAACGCACCGTCGTTGAGCCGCGAACTCGGCATCCCGCAGACCAACGTGTATCGGGCACTGCAACCGCTCGTCGATGCTGGTGTGCTCGTCGAGTTCACGAACAACAAGCGCGACCGGTTGTGGCGCGCCCCGGACGTGCTCGAGGTGCTCGACGCGTTCGCCGCCCGCACCGGTCGCCGCCAGCGGCCCCGGCGCTGACGCTGACGCTCGCGCTCGCGCAATGCGCCGTCAAGCGAGGAGGGCGAGGTCGCGGCGGATGTAGCGCAGGTGCGCCCATTCCTCCTCCAGGATCACCCGCACGCAGTCGCCCACCGTCGGGTGCCAGTCGTCGCCACCCCACGGGTTGTCCCGCTCTTCGGCCAGCAGCGCCGGCGAGGCGGTGGCAAGGAAGTCCGTGACCATCTGCTGGCGCCCGGCCCGCACGTCCAGGATCTCCTCCCACGAAGGCTCGTCGGTGCGGAACATCGACACGTCGAAGCCCATCTCGGCCGCCCCCGTGAAGATCAGGCCGATCTCGTGGAACGGCTGGGCGAGCCGCATGATCCCGCCGCCGAGCCAGGCGTCCGTGGCCAGCACGAGATGGCGGAGGGTCTGGGCCAGCGACCACTCATGCTCGACGTGAGCGTGCACCATCTCGGCCGGCGTGCCGCCCAGCGTCTCGGCCCACGCCACCTGCGCGGCCACCCAACCGTCCCGCAGCCCTTCCGGCGTCTGCGCACTCTGCAGTTCGCGCCCGGGGAACGGGCGGTTGAGCTCCGCCTCCACGAACGGCACCACGTCCACGCCGTTGACGACGAGGGTGCCGAAGAACAGGTCGTGGCTGTCGATGTCCAGCCCGCCGACGTCGACGCTGCGCATCGTGACCCCGCTGACGTCGCACGATCGCAGCGTGGCGCCCTTGAAGCTCTTGCGGACGAAGGTGGCGCCCTCGAAGTCACTGGTGCCGGAATCGGTGCTCACGCCGGCGCCGCTCAGTGGGCGGCCGGCAGGCGCAGGCGGCGGAACATCATGTCGTGCACCCGTTCCCAGTGCTGCTCGCTGGCGGCACGGTTGTGGCGTTCGCCCGCGGGCGCGTAGCCGTGGACGGCGTCCGTGTAGAAGTCCATCGACCACGGCAGGTCGGCCTCCTCCAGCGCGGCCGTCACCGTGTCCCGGTCGGCGATCGGTGCGGTCGGGTCGTTGTCGCACCAGCCGAGGTAGATCTCCGCTGTCGCCCGGTCCAGACCGAGGTGGGGCGAGTCGTCCGAGTCCCTCACCAGCCAGGCGCCGTGGATCGACGCCGCGGCCACCATCCGCCGCGGGTACGCCTTGGCCAGCGCCAGCGTCAGGCCACCGCTCATGCAGAAGCCGACGGCACCGAAGCGGCGGGCGTCGGCGGCCGGGTCGGCGTCGGCGTGGGCCAGCATGGCGGCCGCGTCGCCGATGATGCTGGTGGGCGTGACCTGCCCCATCAGCTCGCGGCGGGCGTGCATGTCCTCGTCGCTCATCCCGAACTCGCGGAACGGGCCGCCGCGGTAGAACAGGTACGGCATCATCACGTAGTACCCGGCGGTGGACAGGCGGGACGCCATGTCGTGCAGGGCCGGGCGGATGCTCGGGGCGTCCATCAGGTACAGCACCACCGGGTGCGGCCCGCCGACCTCGGGGTGGTACACCCAGGTCGTCATTGCGCCGTCAGCCGTCTGCAGGTCCACCTGGTCGATCTTCATGCCGCCGAGTCTCCCACGCGCCGCGCCCCGGCGAGACGCCCGGCCAGCCACCTCAGCCCCAGCGCCGCGCCCGCCACCGGCGGCGACCACCGGCGATGTCCTGATCCCGCGCCCATGGGTGCGCATTCAGGTCACGCACGTCGTGGAATCGCGCCCACGGGCGCGGGAACAGGTCAGGTCTGGGGGCAGGGCGGGGGACGGGGAGGGGCAGGGACAGCGGGCCGGGCGTCGGGGCGGGGCAACTTCGTTGACCGGGGCGGGGGCGGCGTGCCACCGTGCGGGCTGTGAACGACGGCGCCGAGACCGACGGCGCCGCAACCGGCGGCGGGACGACCCCGGTGTCCGTGTGGCGCCGGCGGGACTTCCGCATCGCCTGGTCGGCCGGGTTCGTCAACGACACGGGCGACTGGGTGCTCAACGTCGCCCTGCCGGTCTTCGTGTTCGTGGAGACGGGGTCCGGCGCGCAGACCGCGGTCCTCTTCGTCTGCCAACTCCTCGCTGCGGCCCTGTTCGGCCCGATCGGCGGGGCCATCGTCGACCGCACGGACCTGCGCCGGGCGCTGGTCGCCACCAACGTCCTCCAGGCGCTGTTCCTGGCCCCGCTGCTGGCCGTCAGCGCCGACCGGGTGTGGCCCGCCTACCTCGTGGTGGTCGCCCAGGCCCTGCTCAGCCAGGTCAACAACCCGGCCAACGTCGCCCTCCTGCCCCGTGTCGTCGCTGACGACGAGCTGGCCGTCGCCAACGCCGCGCTGTCCGCCTCCGCCAGCCTGGCCCGCCTCGGCGGTGCCCCGCTCGGCGGCCTGCTGGTGGCGTGGCAGGGCCTGGGCCCGGTGGTGGCGGTCGACACCGCCAGCTTCCTGATCGTGGCCGTCGCCCTCGGCTTCCTGCGCGCCGACACCGCCCCGGTGCCGCACCCGGACGGCGCCGACGAACCGAAGGGGGTGAAGGCCGGGTGGCGGGCCGTGCGCGCCGCACCGCCACTGCCGACGATGCTGACCCTCCACGGCACCACCCAGATCGCCCAGGGCGGGTTCGTGGTGATGTTCGTCGCGTTCATCGTGGAGACCTTGGGCGATGACGGCGGCGCCGTCGGCATCATCCGCGGCACGATGGCCATCGGCGCGCTGGCCGGTGCGGCACTGGTTGGCCGGTTCGCCCGGCGGGTGCCGTCGACCACCCTCTACGCCGCCGGCCTCGTCGGGATGGGGCTGGTCTCGTTCGTGTTCTGGAACGCACCCACCGTCACCACCGCCACCTGGGTGTACGTGGTGCTGTTCTCCCTGTCCGGGTTCCCCGGCGCCGCACTCAGCGTCGGGATGGTGACCACGGTGCAGACGGCCAGCCCCCGCCACGCCCTCGGCCGGATCAGCGGCATGTTCAACACCGCCGATGCTTTGGGCACTGCACTGGGGTCGATCCTCGCCGGCGCCCTGATCGACCACCTCGCCCTGCGCCCCCTGCTGGACGTGGCAGTCCGGCATCTACCTCACCGGTGGCATCGCCGCGTTCGTCCTGCTCCGCCGTCACAACTCCTTCTCGGCCAGTTCGCGGAACTCGTCGGGCACGCCGCCGCGGCCGCCCAGCGCCACCGACGCGTAGCCGACCGCAGCCTTGCCGAAGCGCTCCCGCACCCGGTCCACCGAGTGATCCACCGCCCAACGCGCCGAGCCGGTGGGGGAGCCGGGGCGCAACGGCGAGTCCGACACCACCGGTAACTCCAGTTGCAGCACCGGCTGGTCCACCAGGTTGGAGACGGAGATCGCCAGGAGCGAGATCTGGGTCTCCCGTGGGTGGTCGTCCAGCGCCTGGTGCACCAGCCCTTCGGCGATCTCGGCCAGCGTCAGCGTGGTGCACACGGGCTCCGGCCCGGTGCGGCTACGGGTGATCGAGCGGCCGGGCGCCCCGGGCACGACGAACCGCACCCGCACCGTCACCGTCCGCCCGGCGCGGTGCTTGGCCCGCAGCCGGGCCGCCACCCGGTCGGCCAGGTTGCCCAGCACCTCGCGCACCAGCCGTGGGTCGATGTCGTGGCGCCCGAAGGCGGACTGCGAGCCCACCGAGCCGGCCCGCCCGTTGGCCGTCACCTTGCGGCGGTCGTCGTTGCGGGCCAGCGTGCCGATCTTGGCCCCCAGGGCCTTGCCCAGCAGCGACCGCAGCGCGTCCTCGGACGACCCGGCCAGCTCGCCGATCGTGCGGATGCCCCGGTCGGCCAGCTTGGCCTGGGTGACCGGCCCGATGCCCCACACCAGCCCCACCGGCAGTGGGTGGAGGAAGGCCTCCTCGCCGTCCGGTGGCACCACCACCAGGCCGTCGGGCTTGGCCACCTGTGAGGCGATCTTGGCGAGGTGCTTGTTCGATGCCGCGCCCACGGAGATCGGCAGGCCGACCTCCTCGCGCACCCGCCGGCGGATCTTGGTCCCGATGATGTCGGGCGGGCCGAACAGGTGGACGGCGCCGGTGACGTCGAGGAACGCCTCGTCGATGGAGATCCGCTGGACCGCGGGCGTGAAGTCCTCGAGGATCGCCATCACCTGGTCGCCAAGCCGCTGGTACTCGGTGAAGTGACCCTTCACGAACAGCAGGTCCGGGCACAGCTGCCGGGCCCGGGCGCCGGACATCCCACCCGACACCCCGAACCGCTTGGCCTCGTAGCTGGCGGCCAGCACCACCCCGCCCCCGACGGCGATCGGCCGGCCGCGCAGGGCCGGGTCGAGCAACTGCTCCACCGAGGCGTAGAACGCGTCGAGGTCGGCGTGGAGGATGGTGGGCCGGCCGGTGGGAGCCACGCCCCGCACTCTAGGCGAACAGGCGTTCGATTGCCAGTGGCGCCTCGCCAGCAGGTCAGGACGTCGGGTCGTCCACCCAGTGGCCCGGCCGCATGGGGTCGCGCCGCCGGCTGGGGTGCTGGGTGGTGTGCAGCCACACCACCAACTGGTCCAGCGGCACCGGCCGGCAGACGCCGAACCCCTGGGCCACGTCGCAGCCGAAGCCGCGGAGGCGGGACATCACCTCGTCGGTCTCCACACCCTCGGCCACCACCTGCAGGCCGAGGTTGTGGCCGAGGTCGATGATCGAGCGCACGATCACCTCGTCCTGCTCGTCGAACAGCAGGTTGGTGACGAAGCCGCGGTCGATCTTCAGCTCGGCCACCGGCAGGTGACGCAGGTAGCTCAGCGACGAGTACCCGGTGCCGAAGTCGTCCACCGACAGCCGCACACCGGTGCCGTTCAGCCGCTCGATCGTCTTGCGGGCACGCGGGGCGTCGTTCAGCAGGGAGGACTCGGTGATCTCCAGCGTCAGCAGCGCGGGGTCCACGCCGTGGCGATCCAGGCGGCGCAGCACCCGGTCGGGCAGCAGTTCGTCGAGCAGGTCGTGGGTGCTCAGGTTGACGGCCAGGCCGAGGTGGTGGCCCATCCGGTGCAGGCGGCTGGTCTGCTCGATCGCAGCCTCCAGCACCACGTCGGTGAGTTGCTTGATGAGGCCGGTCTCCTCCGCCACCGGCACGAAGTCCTCCGGGCTGACGGTGCCGCGGTGGTGGTTGCTCCACCGGGCCAGCGCCTCCACCCCGATGACCACGCCGCTGGCCAGGTCCAGCTTCGGTTGCAGGTGCACCTGCAGGTCGCCCTGGTCCAGCGCGGCGCGCAGGTCGCCGAGCATGGACAACCGTGCGGGCGTGCGCCGGTCGATGTCCTCGCGGTACGTCTCGACCCCGGTGTGACGGTGCTTCGCCGCGTACATGGCGATGTCGGCCCGGCGCAGCAGGGGGCTGGCATCGTTGTCGCCGTCCTCCAGCCGGGCGATGCCGATGCTGACGGTTACCACCACGTCCAGCCCGTCGATGGTGAACGGTTGGCGCACCTCCTCCAGCAGACCGCCGGCCAGTTCCACGGCTTCCTCCGCGGTGGCCCGGGTGAGCACGGCGAACTCGTCGCCGGCCAGGCGGGCCAGCACGTCGTCGGGGCGCAGCAGGTCGTCCAATCGCTCGCCGAACGCCGTCAGCAGGGCGTCGCCGGCGACATGACCGAGGGTGTCGTTGACCTCCTTGAACCGGTCCATGTCCATCAGCAGCACCGTCCAGGGCCGCTCGCTGCCGGGCAGGCAGGCCGCCAGCAGGCGCTCGAACGAGGTGCGGTTGGGCAGGCTGGTGAGCGGGTCGTGGCGGGCCTCGAACTCGATGCGCTCGTGGAGCATCGCCTTGCGCAGGCTGGGGGCCACCTGATCCGCCAGCGTGCCGAGGCGCAAGGTGTCCACCGAGCGGAACTGGTTGGCGGCGCCCTCGCGGCCGGCGAGGACGAACGCGCCCACCAGACCGTCGCCGTCGCGGATCGGAGCCACCAGTACGGACGCGGTGACGGCGTGGTGGCGGCGGCTGGTGGTGGGCGCCAGGTCGCTGTCCAGCATCAGGCCGCCGTGACCGAGCAGGAGGGGTCGCCACACGGGGTCGTCCATCGAGTTGGGCAGCGCGGGCAGGCCCTCGCCGTGGCAATGCGTGCGCGCCCGCCCGGTGCCGTCGAAGACGACGACCGCGGCAGCGCGAGCCCGGAGCAGGCGGCTGGCCTCGTGGGCGGCGGTGGCGGCCACCGGGTCCAGCCCGAGGGACTGGTTGATGGTTCGGACGAACCCCAACTGGGCGTCCAGGTCTCGGTGCCGCTGCTCCAGCCGCCCGTACGCCCGCAGGATCTCCCAGCCGGCCAGCAGTGGGGCCACGCCGACCACGGCCAGCCAGCGGGTGACCAGCGAGGGCGCCACCGCAGCAGCGCCGATGGCGCCGCTCATCGGGGCGATCCACCAGGACAGGCTCATCTCGCTGGTGACCCGCGTCCACCAGCCGCCCTCCACCATCGCGATCGCAGTGGAGACCAGCACCGACCCCACCATCGTGGCGATCGCCGTGGCCGGGACCACGGCGACGACGGCTGCGCCAGGCCCGGCCCACACCCGCTGCACCAGTTGGAGGATGTGGTAGGCGACCGCCAGTTCGAAAGCGAACAGGGCGCCGTTGAACACCAGCTTGTAGCCCCTGGAGCTGAACCGGATCAGCAGCACCGGCAGGCTGCCCAACGCTCTCGCGGTGATGGCCACCCAGGGTGGCAGGTAGAGCAGCGCGAAGGCAGTGGGCACTTCGGAGAGTGAGAAGGAGATGGCCTCGCGGCGGAACTCGAAGTGGAACACCCAGCGTTCGGCGGCGGCGTAGGCGGCCGTGACGAGCACCGCCGTCCACCAGTCCTGCGCCGTCATCACCGAGGCGGACGGGCGGAGGAGGGCCACCAGCCCGACCGTGGCCGCGGCGATGACCCCGCTGAAGCCCAGGATCCTGGGCACGAGCCGGCGCGGCGCGGTCACAACCCCACGTTAGTGGACCTGCGGCGCCGTCCGCGGGGACGGGGCGGTCAGATCGCGTCGTGGGATCGTCACAACTTCCTCAAGAGCGCTCATGCCAGGGCCGATGAACCTTTGTGCACTCGACGGGCTGGCGTGGCTACCGGAGGTTCGCGGGCTACACCTTGGCGACGCTGGTGCCGGTGGTGTGGCTCGGGGTCGTGCTGGAGCGGACCCTGGTCGACGAGGTCGACCGGGCGGCGTTGCGCGACGGCGCGGCGGAGGCCATGACGATCAGCGACGCCGCCATCGAGCCCTTCCTCAGCGGCGACCCGCTGGACGACGGTCTGACCCCCGCCGAGCGGGATGACCTGGCCCGCAGCACGATCGCGCTGGTCGGCAACGGCACCGTCCTGCAGTTGCGCCTGCGGGCGCTGGACGGCGCGGTGGTGTTCGACGCCAGCGATCCCGGTGTGCGCCTGCCGGCGCCGGCGGAGCCGGACGACGAGGTGGACGAGGCGATCGCCGAGGGCTCCACCGTCAAGCGCACCACGATGGGGTCGGACTCGGTGGACGGTGGCACCAGCGACGGCACGCCGGCCATCGAGGCGTACGTCGCCGTGCACGACGCGTCGATGGAGCGTGTGGTCGCCGTGGCGGAGGTGTACATCCCGTACGAGCCGATCGCCGCCATGCGGAACTCCTCGCTCAACCGCCTGCGCACCGTGCTGATCGTCGGGCTGTCCGCCCTGTGGGTGCTGCTGGCGACGATGGTGTGGTCGGTCGGCAGGCGGCTGCGGCGCAGCAGCCTGCGCACCGAGTTCCTCGCCCTGCACGACCCGCTCACCGGCCTTCCCAACCGCCGCCTCTACGCCGACCGGGTCAGCTCGGCACTGGCCGCGGCCGGCCGCACAGGGCAGGACGTGGCCCTGGTGGTGGTGGACCTCGACCGCTTCAAGGAGGTCAACGACACGCTCGGCCACCGCAACGGCGACGAGTTCCTGCGCATCGTCGCTCGCCGGTTGACCGACGCGTTGCGGCCCGGCGACACGGTGGCCCGCCTGGGCGGGGACGAGTTCGGCATCGTGCTGCCCGGGGTGCGTGCCGAGATGGTGGACCAGATCCTCCGCCGCCTCCAGGACGCCATCGGGCAGGAGGCGGAGCTGGGCGGCCTGGCCGTGACGGCCGAGGCCAGCATGGGCTACGCGATGTGGCCGGCGGACGCCGACTCGGCCGACTGGTTGGTGCAGCGCGCCGACCTCGCCCTCTACTCCGCCAAGTCCGCCCGCGCCTCGATCGTCCGCTACCACGCCGGCATCGACGAGTTCGATCCCCAGCGGCTCGGCCTCGTCGCCGAGTTGCGCCGGGCCATCTCCGCCGGCGATCTGGTGTTGCACTTCCAGCCCAAGGTGGACGCGTGCACGCGCGAGGTGGTCGCCTTCGAGGCGTTGGTCCGCTGGTCGCACCCCACCCGCGGGCTGATCCCGCCGAGCGACTTCATCCCCATCGCCGAGAGCACGGGGTTGATCGGGCCGCTGACCCAGTGGGTGGTGGACACTGCCTTGGCCCAGCTGGCCGTCTGGAACCGCACCCATCCTGACCTCTCGATGGCGGTCAACATCTCCGCCCGCAACCTGCGCGACGACTTGCCCGGCTGGATCCTCAACCGGCTGGCAGCCCACCGGGTGAAGGCGTCACGACTGGTGCTGGAGATCACCGAGACGTCGTTCGCTCACGACCCGATCCGGGCCACGATGCTGATCGAGGAGCTGAGCGCGGCCGGCGTCGTGGTGAGCCTGGACGACTTCGGGCAGGGGTACACCTCGCTCGGCTCGCTGGGTCATCTGCCCGTGCGCGAGCTGAAGATCGACCGCGGCTTCGTCGTGGCGATGCAGTCCAGCCCGGAGGACCGGGCGATCGTTGCGTCGGTGGTGGAGCTCGGTCACAACCTCGGCCTGAAGGTGGTGGCCGAAGGGGTCGAGAACGAGGAGGTGTGCGCGGTGCTGCGCGACCTCGGCTGCGACACGATGCAGGGGTTCCTGTTCTCCCGCCCGGTGCCCGCCGACGACGCGCTGGGGCTGATGGCGACGATTCCCCAGCCTGCCTGACCGCCGTCAGGTCTGGCGGGCCAGCACGGCCGGCGCGGCGTCTTCCAGATGGCGCACCCAGGCGGCCGGCGTGGCCGGCTCCACCAGGGGTAGCACCACGAACTTGCTGGTGCCCACGGCGACGAACTGGTCGATCAGCGCAAGTACGGCGTCCCACCCCTGGGGCACCAGCACGCTGGGGTCCTCCAGGTCCGGCCGGCGGCGCGCCAGTGTTGCCAGCAGCCGGTCCGGTACGGGGCCGTCGCTGTAGGGGATGAGCGCGCCGAAGTGCTCGGGGTCGATGGAACGCCCGTGCTCGGCGGCCACCTGCTCCACCACCTCACGGCCGCGGGCCGCGTCCTGGGGGGTGACGAAGCTCGGCAGCCAACCGTCGGACAGGCGGCCCACCCGCTTCAGTTCGCTGGGGGCGATGCCGCCCAGCCACACGTCGAGGTGGGCCTGGCTCGGCTTGGGCAGCACGGCCAGGTCGTCGTACCGGAAGTACTCGCCGTGGTGGGTCAGCCGTTCCTGCTCCCAGCAGCCGCGCACGACGGTGAGCGCCTCGTCGAACCGCCGGGCACGCTCGCTGCGGTCCACGCCGAACGCCTGCTGCTCCTGCGGGTCGGCCACGCCCAAACCGAACGCGGGCAACAGGCGCCCACCGGACAGCCGGTCCAGCGTGGCCAGTTCCTTCGCCAGCACCACCGGGTTGCGGCCGGGCAGCACCATCACGCTCATCCCGAACTTCAACCGCCGGGTGCGGCCGGCGGCGAACGCCATGCCGACCAGCGGGTCCGGCGCCTCGCCGCTGATCCGCTCGCTGAGCCACAGGCTGTCGAACCCCAGCCCCTCCAGCGCGTCGACCACATCGCCGAAGCCGTGGTCGTTGAGCGTGGTGCGCACCCCGAACCCGAACCCGACGCGAACCTTCACGGCCCGCATCGTGGCACAGGATGGTCAGCGGCGGCGGACCGGGACCCGTGCCGGGTGGGCCCGAGGGGCAACCTCCACCCGCCGCCAGCCGAGCACGGATGCGACAACGATGGTGCCGACGATCAGCACCGGCTCGGCCACCCGCCCGGCGAGGCCGAGTGTGACGACCACGGCCACCGCGCTCAGCGCGATAGCCAGCTTGAGCTGCGCGCCCCAGTCGAAGCCGTCACGGCTGACGAGCCGCGACGAGTGACCGTGAGAGGTGTGCTGGACGGTGGTGTGGTGCTGCATGGCGCTCATGCCTCATAGGACGTTGCGGACGACTCCATCGTGCACTTTTTCGGGCGGAATTCTTCGAACTGCAGTCAATGACACAGAATCTCAACCATGACCACCGATTCCGTCACCGTTCCGACCGCGGTCGGTAACCCACTCGACTTGTTCCGGCTCGACGGGCGCACCGTCGTCGTCACCGGCGCGTCCTCCGGGCTCGGCGACCGATTCGCCCGCGTCGCCCATGCCGTCGGCGCCAACGTGGTGGTGGCGGCCCGCCGCGCCGACCGGCTGGAGGCACTGGCGGCCGCCCTGCCCGGCACGCTGGCCGTTGCCGCCGACCTCGCCGAGGACGCCGACCGGGAGCGCCTGGTGGCGGCCGCGCTCGAGCGCTTCGGCCGGGTCGACGTGCTGGTCAACAACGCCGGCATCGGCCAGAAGATGGCGGTGGAGGACGAGTCGCTGGACTGGTTCCGTCAGGTGATGGAGGTCAACGTCACCGCCATCTGGCACCTGTGCAAGCTGGTGTCGCCGGGGATGATCGCCAACGGCGGCGGCAGCATCGTCAACGTGGCCAGCATGCTCGGCCATGTGGGCTCGGCCCCGGTGAAGCAGGCGCACTACTGCGCGTCGAAGGGGGCGGTGGTCAACCTCACCCGCGAACTGGCCGCCCAGTGGGCCCGCAAGGGTGTGCGGGTCAACGCCCTGTGCCCCGGTTGGTTCCAGAGCGAGATGACGGCGGGGATGGAGAGCGACGAGGGCAGCCTGCGGTTCATCGCCAGCATGTCGCCCATGCCGCGCATGGGGGAGGCGCACGAGCTGGACGCGGCGCTGCTGTTCCTCGCCGGGTCCGGCAGCACGTTCATGACCGGGCAGAGCGTCATCGTCGACGGCGGTTGGACCGCGCGCTGAGGCTCGCGGCTAGGTTGCGACCATGGGCGTCCTCGACAAGCTGGACCTCTCGCAGCGCCTCGATCGCGAGGAGTACGAGAGGAAGCTGCTCGCCTCCCAGCGGCGGCTGCAACAACTTCGGCTCACCCTCGGCGGGCAACTCGGAACCGGGCGTGTCGGGCCGAGCATCCTGGTGGTGATGGAGGGGCCGGACGCGGCCGGGAAGGGCGGTGCCATCCGGGCCATGGTCAGCCATCTGGACCCTCGCCATTACACGGTGGTCAACTACGCGGCGCCCACCCGCGAGGAGAAGCAGCACCACTTCCTGTGGCGCTTCTGGCGCGACCTGCCCACGATGGGGGCGATGTCCGTGTTCGACCGCAGCTGGTACGGCCGGGTGCTGGTGGAGCGGATCGAAGGGTTCTGCACGAAGACCGAGTGGAAGCGGGCCTACAAGACCATCGAGGACTTCGAGGAGTCCCTGTGCACCGAGAGCACGATCCTCGTGAAGATGTACATGCACCTCAGCGACGAGGAGCAGTTACGCCGCTTCCACAACCGGGCGGAGGACCCGTTGAAGCGCTGGAAGCTCACCGAGGAGGACTGGCGTAACCGCGAGAAGAACCGCGAGTACGAAGCCGCCGCGGAAGAGATGATCGAGCGCACCGGCACGAAGCTGGCGCCGTGGGACATCATCCCCGCCGAGCAGAAGCGCTACGCCCGGGTGGCCGCGGTGGACACGCTGGTGCGCCGCCTGGAGGAGGGCATGCGCCGCTGGGGCATGGAGGTGCCGAACATCGCCGAGGCGACGGTGCAGAAGACCCCGGTGAAGTCAGCCGACTGAGGGCCGCCGGCCCGCCCACGGCTGGGCGGCCTCCAACTGCGCGGCAACACGCAGCAGCACGTCCTCGCGCCCGTATGCAGCCACCAGTTGGATGCCCACGGGCAGGCCGTCGGCGTTCCAGTACAGGGGCAGGTTGATGGCCGGCTGGCCGCTGGAGTTGAACGCCGGCGTGAAGGCCACGTAGCTCGCGGCGCGGACCATCGGCGCCATGGGGTGCTCCGGGTCGTTGGCGAAGGCGCCGATCGGGGTGGGCGGCTCGCCGAGGGTCGGGGTGAGCAGGAGGTCCCAGCCATCGGCCCACCACTGCTGCACGGCGCGGCGGAACTCCACGTTGGCGGCAAGGCCGAGCGCGTAGTCCACCCCGCTCACGTTGCGGGCGAACTCGGCCTGCACCCAGTTCACCGGCTCCACGTCGCCCGGCTGCAACGGCCGGCCGAGCTGGGCCTCGATGCGGGCGAAGGAGACGCCCATGTTGGTGCTCCACATCGCGCTGAAGCGGCGGGCGAACTCCTGGTTGCGCAGCGCGTCCGGGTAGCCCTCCTCCACGTCGTGGCCCAACGACTCCAGCAGTCCGGCGGCGTGGCGGGCGGCCGCGGCGCAGTCCTCGTGGACCGGCCCGCCGAAGGGATGGTGGTCGAGCAGGCCGATGCGCAGCCGCCCGGGGTCGGCGCCGACCTCCTCCGCATAGGGGCGAAGGGGCGGCGGCGCGATCATCGTGTCGCCCACGCCCGGCCCATGC
Organism: Acidimicrobiaceae bacterium; assembly: GCA_020637295.1. GTDB lineage: Bacteria > Actinomycetota > Acidimicrobiia > Acidimicrobiales > Ilumatobacteraceae > UBA668. The sequence continues at coordinate 398,109 of JACJWF010000001.1, forward strand.
ACCGCGTCCAGCAGGGCTGCGGTGTCGCGCACGGTGCGGCTGACGCACAACTCCACCCCCAGGTTGCTCTCGTCACGGAACGGCCCGAGCGAGATCCGGCCCTGTGAGGGCTTCAGGCCCACCAGCCCGCAGCAGGAGGCGGGGATGCGGATGCTGCCGCCGCCGTCGCTGGCGTGGGCGATGGGCACCATGCCGGCCGCGACGGCTGCCGCCGACCCGCCGCTGGAGCCGCCGGGGGAGTGGCCGGTGCCCCACGGGTTGCGGGTGGGGCCCCACGCCGTGGGCTCCGTGGTGGGCAGGCTGCCGAACTCCGGGCTGTTGGTGCGCCCGGCCGTGACCAGACCCGCTGCCTTGAACCTGCCGACCAGCGTGGTGTCCGCGGCGGACACGGGCGCGGCGTCCTTCAGCGCCTGGTTGCCGTTGCTCAGCGTCTGCCCCTCATAGTGCGACCACAGATCCTTCAGCAGGAACGGCACGCCGCGGAACGGGCCGTCCGGCAGCGGGCCGGCCGCCACCTGACGAGCGTGGTCGAACCAGCGCATGGTGACGGCGTTCAAGGCGCCGTCCAGCGCCTCGATGCGCTCGACGGCAGCCTCCACCAGTTCGGTGGGGGTGACCTGGCCGGTGCGCACCAGGTCGGCCTGGGCGGTGGCGTCCAGCCAGCGGGTCTCGTCGGCGAATGAACTCATGATCCTGTGTGTAGCACTCCCGGATAGGTTGGCCCGACCTGTGCACACCGAGTCGCCCGCCACCCCGCCCCCATCACCGCCATCCACGTCGGCCATCACCGTGCTGCGCCACCGGGAGGTGCGCGACCTGCTGGTGGCCAACTTCCTCCTCTACACCGCCGTCTCGCTGCAGGCGGCAGCGCTGATGAAGGAGGTCTACGACATCAGCGGGCGCCAGGCGGACCTCGGGTGGATCGGCCTGTGCGAGTTCGTGCCGTCGTTCCTGTTGGTGCTCGTCACCGGGCCGCTCGCCGACCGGATGAACCGCAAGGCCCTCGCGCTGATCGCCGTCGGGGTGGAGCTCCTGGCCACCGGCGGGTTGATCCTGTACTCGCTCGGCGACCCGCAGGAGGTGTGGCCGTTCTTCCTCATCGCGCTGCTGTACGGCACGGGTCGGGCGTTCGCCGCACCGGCGCTGCGGACCATGCCGCCGATGGTGGCGCCGGAGGGGGAGTTGCCGAAGGTCATCGCCCTGTACTCGGGCACGTGGACGGCAGCCACCATCCTCGGCCCGGCGGCCAGCGGCCTACTCTATGCGGTGCGGCCGGCGCTGGCCTACGGCACCACCGCCGTGCTGATCGTGGTGGCGATGGTGATGCTGGCCGACGTGCACTTCCTGCGACAGCCCGCTCCGCCAGGCCCGGACGAGCGGCCGAGCATGCGGCACGCGCTGGAAGGCCTGCGGTTCATCCGCCGCACTCCGATCCTGCTCGCTGCGATCTCGCTGGATCTGTTCGCCGTGCTGTTCGGCGGTGCGGTGGCGCTGCTGCCCGACATCGCCAAGGAGCGGCTGGGCGTCGGCGACGTCGCCTACGGCTTCCTGCGTGCCGCGCCCGGCATCGGCGCGGCGTTGATGGCGGTGGTGCTGGCCGCCCGGCCGGTCACCCGCCGGGTGGGGCGCACCCTGCTGGTCGCCGTGGCCGTGTTCGGCGTGGCCACCGTCGTCCTCGGCGTCACCCGCAGCTACTGGCTGGCGTTCGTGTCGCTGATGATCCTGGCCTCGGCGGACATGATCAGCGTGTTCATCCGCGGCTCGCTGGTCCCGCTGGTGACGCCCGACGAGAAGCGGGGGCGGGTGATGGCGGTGGAGAACGTGTTCATCGGCGCCTCCAACGAGCTCGGCGCCTTCGAGAGCGGCATGGTGGCCCAACTGGTGGGTACGCCGGCAACGGTGGTCGGTGGCGGCATCGCCACGGTCGTCGTGGTGGGCACCTGGTGGACGATGTTCCCGTCGCTGCGTGATGTGGACCGCTTCGAGGACCTGGACCCGGATTCCCCCCAGGCGGCGCCGGTCACACCGTGAACGGGGCGGCCTGCCAACCGGTGACGTCCACGATCAGATGCACCGGTTGGGAGGCCACGACGCAGACGGTGGTGGCCTCCAGGCTGACGAAGGTGCCGTTGCTCGCCGCGCTGCCGGGGAGGAAGTTCACCGTGCTGACGGTGGGCGGTGCGTCGGCCGTGGACGCGCACGGCCACATCGTGACGTAGCCGGTGGACGACGCCCCGACCACGGTGACGTTGAGGATCGCCGCATTCGCCACGCCCTCGCTGGGGATGCCGGCCATGCCCGGCAGTTCCACAGTGGTCACCACACCGGCCTGGAGCGGGGCGGTCCGGTCCGCCCCGGCCTGCCACTCGGCAGTCCCCATCTCGCCGGCGCGGGTGTCCAGCAGGCGCAGCGGCGCCGCGCCGGTGACGGTGCTGGCGGAGAGGGCGAACGTGCCGGTGAGGTCCACCACCAGGTGCGCCTGCTGGGACGAGCGCACGCAGAACCCACCATCGGCGGCCACGGCCAGCACTGCGGCGTTGGCCGTGTTGATGCCGGCGCGGAAGTTGAGGACGCTGGTGGACGGTGGCGCGTCGGTGGCGGCGCTGCACGGCCAGGCCTGCAGGTAGCCGTTGGCGACGGGCAGCACCGCCGCCAGGTTGACGGCCACCGAGCCGAACGACCCCGGCGTCGGGAGCCCGGCGCCACCCGGCACCACGTACCGCCGGGTCTCCCCGGTGGCCAGCGGGGTCGTCTCGTCGCTCGGGCTGGACAGGCCGGGCAGGCCGGGCCGGGAGTCCACCAGGCGGGACGGTGCGGCCAGCGGGGTGTAGCTGCCGGTGTCCGGGAAGGCGCCGACCACGTCGACCACCAGGTCCGTGGCGCGCGAGGCGAACACGCAGAACCCGTTGTCCGCCAGCGCCACCAGCGCGTTGTTGGCCACCACCTGGCCGGCGGCGAAGTTCACGGCGGCGGCATTCGGCGGGGCGTCCGCCGTGCTGGTGCACGGGAACACGGTGAGGTAGCCGATCGCGGACTGGTTCACCGTGGTGAGGTTGAGCGCGATGGTGGCCGTGCCGGCGATGGCGCCGACGGCGGAGAGGTCGTACCGCCGGATCTCCCCCGGCGCGAACGGGGTGACCACATCGCTGCCCTCGAGCACGCCGACCTGCCCGGCCCGCGTGTCCATCAGGCGCAGCGGCGGGGCGAACGGCTGGTACCACCCGGTGTCTGCGGACACGAAGGCGGTGTGGAGCGCGAGGCCACCGCTGCCCTGCAGCGGGTCCGTCGGGGCCCCGTCGACGGCGAGGTGGTACGTGGTGCCGGACGTGACGACCGGAGCGATCTGGCTGAGCGAGCCGACGGAGTCGTCCGCGGAGGCCACCGGGGTGAGCGCACCCACCGAGGCGCCCGTGTACGCCGCCAGCGTGGTGTCGAACTGGGAGAGCTGGGTCGATGCCACCAGCAGGCCGTCACCCGGCGCGGTGAGGCTCCACCACAGCGAGCCGGTGCCGGCCTGGCCGGCGTGGGCCGGTTCGCCGCCCTCGTGCGTCGCCCCACGGCTGGTCGTGCGGTCCAGCCCGGCGCGAGCGGCGTCCACCAGGGTGGCGTCGGCGAACGCGTCGTTCGGCGCGGCGGTCCCGGGCGTGAACTGCGGGGTGAGCACGAGGCTGCCATGAGAAGGTGCGGGGCCGTCCACGGCGATCCAGTAGACGGCACCTGCGGCCACCGGCACGCTCACCAGGCTCCAGGGGTGGACGCCGCCGGCCTGGTCGTTGGCCGCCACGCCGGTGAGCACGCCACCGCTGCGGGTGTAGACCGCCAGCACGGTGTCGAAGCCCGAGCCTTCGGTGGAAAGTTGCAGGGTGCCGCCGACGACGGACGACGTGACGTACCACACGGACGCGCTGCCCACCCGGCCGGCATGGTTGGGCTCGCCGGGCTCGCGGGTGGCCCCGTCGGTGGTGCCGGCCACCGCCCCGGCGAACGGGTTCAGTGGCTGCGCTGCGGCCAGGTCGTCGTTGGCCGGTGGCGGGGTGTCGGGCGCCACCCGCAGCAGGAGGTTCGGCGCACCCTGCAGCGAGCCGCTGAGGACCCCGCTGGTGGCGCTGCCGGTGAGCACGGCGGCCACCTCGTCCGGGGTCAGTGTGGGGTACTGCGACAACACCAGGGCCGCCGCGCCGGTGACGTGCGGTGTGGCCATCGAGGTCCCCGACTTGACGTTGGTGCCGCCGCCGGAGTTGGCCAACGAGGTGATGAAGCTTCCGGGGGCGAAGAGGTCCACGCACGTCCCGACGTTGCTGAACCCGGCCAACTGGTCGGCGAAGTCCGACGCGCCGACGGTGATGGCCGCCGGCGCCGATGCGGGGCTGTAGTCGCAGGCGTCGTCGCCGTTGTTGTTGCCCGCGGCGACCACCATCGTGATGCCGTCGGCGACGGCTGCGTTCACCGCGCTGGTCCAGAACGAGGTGATCGAGCCACCGAGGCTGGCGTTCAGCACCGCCGGCCCGCTGAGGTGGTCGTTGATGGCCGCCGTCACCCCTTCCAAGGCGTCGATCAGCGACAGGCTGCCGTTGCACTGGGCCACTCGGATGGGCACGATCGTCACGGCCTTGGCCACACCGTAGGTGGCCGAGCCGATGGTGCCCGCCACATGGGTTCCATGGCTGTTGCAGTCCGTCCGGCCGTTGCCGCCGTCGACCGTGCTGTAGCCGAGGGTGACCCTGCCGCCGAAGTCGCCGTGGTTGTAGACGCCGGAGTCGAGGACGTAGACGGTGACGCCGGCGCCGTCGTTGGGCCAGGTGTACTGGCCGTCGAGCGGCAGGAACTGCTGGTCGATGCGGTCCAGCCCCCATGTGGCACCGGTCTGGGTGCCGTCCAGCCACAGCACCTGGTCGGCAACCACCGCCTCGACGCCGGGGTCGCGTCGCAGGGCCATCGCGCCGGCGAAGTCGGTGGCCACGACGGTGGTGTCGATCGCCCGCAGCCGTGCGGTGACGGTGATCCGGCGTGTGACGGCCAGGCGGGGCAGGACGGTCTCGGCCCGGTCGCCGGCGCGGAAGCGCACGAGGTAGCGGCCGGTGGGGGAGGTGGTCAGCGGCGGATCCGCCGGCGGCGCCGCCGCCGGCTGGAGGTGGCTGGGTGCCGCGGGCGGGGCGGCCACGGCGACCGCCGGCACGGCCGACGCCATGGCGGCGAGGGTGAGCGCGATCGCCACGGCCCCGGCACCTGCCCGGCGGCGGCCGGGGGCATCAGTGGGGTTCCGCGGACTCATGAGCACACGGCAGTGTCGCATCCGAACACCGTGCGCGGCAACGCGGTCACAGATTGTGGACGAGCTGGTAGATGGCGAACGGCACGAGGATCAGCGACAGCACCAGGAGGACGATCGCGTACACGGCGAAGTCGTAACTGGCGTCCTTCGGCGGGTTGCCGGCAGCACCGACGGTTTCCCACAACGCCTTCATCGGCTGGTCCGTGCTCATCCGGATCCGGCGGCGGGCGACGCCCGCGGCGAACAGTGCCGCCCAGGCGAGGAATGCCAGCAGCACCACGGCGCTGCCGGCCAGCACCACCACGCTGATGGTGCCGTCGAGCGCCCAGCGGATGCCGGCCTGGAGGGCGCTGAAGATCGAAGAGAGGATGGCGCCGCCGAGCAGGAACGTGGGCAGGCCGAGCGGGTTGCCCTTGTACCCCGGCTCCACCCTGGCGGCGTCGAGGCGGGCGCGGCGCAGCATGTGGTGCTCGGCAGAGCCCCAGACGGCATTCGCCTCGCGCCGCTCGTACATCTTGCGGATCCGGGTGACCAGGGTGTTCTGGTGGCCCTTGACGATCCAGCGGGTGAGTTGCTCCACCACATAGGACGCCACCGGCTTCAGCGGGCCGAGGCGGGGCATGCGGGCGCCGCGGGCTCCGTTGCGGTCCAGCACCTCCAGCGAGCGCATGGCCATCCGGTGCGCTTCCTCGAAGCGGTCCGGGCGCCACAGCGGCTTCACCTTGGACAACTCCTTGACGATGTCCTGCTCCACCTTGCCGGGGCCGGCCAGTTCCTCCAGCAGGCGACCCTTCTCCTCGGGGGTGTCGGCGCGCAGCACCTTCAGTGCGTCGATGCGATCGAGGAGGAGGTCGTCGAGGCCGAAGCCCTCCTTCTTCTCGCCGGTCGCGGGCTGCTCGGTCATCGGCGGAACGTTAGCCAGTGAGGGTGTCATCCGTTCGCCGTCATCCGTGCTGAACTGGTGCGTCAAGCGGGTTGCACCTCCGAGAAAGGAACCACCACCTCCATGAAGAAGTTCGTCAAGGAGTTCAGGGACTTCGTCGCCACCGGCAACATGATCGAGCTGGCGGTCGGCGTCATCCTGGGCACCGCGGTGGGGGCCGTGATCAAGGCGTTCACCGACGGGATCATGATGCAGATCGTCGCCGCCATCTTCGGCCAGCCGGATTTCAGCGAGCTGGCCATCACGCTGCGCAAGAACGTGGGTACCGATGCCGACGGCAATCCGATCGACGCCACCTTGAAGTACGGCGCGTTCCTCAACACGCTGATCAGCCTGCTCCTCACCGGCCTCGTGCTGTTCGTGATCGTGAAGGCCTACAACCGGATGAAGGCGAAGGCGGCGGAGGAGCCGGCCCCCGCCGGTCCCACCGAGGTGGACCTGCTCACCGAGATCCGCGACGCCCTGCGCGAGCGGGCGTAGGAGCCCGGCGCTTCCATGGCGGCGTGAGGCACCGCGACTTGCATCCGCGGTGCCTCACGGCTCCAATGGTCCGGTGATGTTCCCCCGCCGCGTCGGCTTCCTGCTGGCCGCCATCGGGCTGCTTGCGGCCTGCGGCGACGCCACCGCCGACAGCGGCGGCGACACGGCGCCCGCGGTCATCCCGGTGGGCAGCCTGCCGCCCACGTTCGCGCCCGTGCCGGCGCCGGCGCCCACCACCGCCACCACCACGACGGTGGCGCGCACGACGGTCCCGCTGGACGCCACCGCCCAGGTCGGTGCCCTCGTCAGCGGCAACCGGGTGATCATGCTCGGGGACTCCGTGATGGCCAGCACGTCGCGGAGGTACACCAACGACATGTGCGAGGCGCTGGTGCCGCTGGGCTGGCAGGTGGAGGTGGACGCCGAGACCGGCCGGTTCATCGAGTTCGGCGACACCGTGCTCGACGCCCGGCTGGCGGCCGGCTGGGACGCCGCGGTCATCCTGCTCGGCAACAACTTCACCGGCGACGTCGAGTTCTACGACCGGCAGCTCAGCCTGCTGGTGGAGCGTCTGGCGCCGCGGCCGGTGGTGCTGCTCACCGTGTCCGAGTTCAACGAGGCGCGGGTGAAGGTCAACGAGGTGATCTTCGGCATGCCCGCTCGCTACCCCAACGTCATCGTGCTGGACTGGGGTGCCGTCACCGCCGCCAACCCGGACCTCACCGGTGCGGACAACCTGCACCTCACCAATGCGGGCCGCGAGGCGCTGGCAGCCGAGGTGGCCGGCGCCATGGGCCTGTCGCCGGTGCAGCCGGGCAAGTGCCTGCCCACCGAGTTCGACGACGACACCACCGGCTCGGTGGAGGGCACCACCACCACGGCCGCGCCGCCGCGGACCACCAAGCCGACGACCCCGGCATCCACCAGTTCCACCACGGCGCCACCGACGACCGGGGCGACCACCACCTCCGAGCAGTCCACCACGTCGACCACCTGACGCGGCGGCCGGCCTGAGCGCCGGCTTACGGAGCGAGGGACCTGAACGGGGCGGCGGGGAGGTTGCGCAGCACGCCGTAGAGCACCAGCACCAGCGGGAGCCAGATCCTGGCGAAGCGGCCGGTGCCCGTGGTGAGCCGCACCGCGGTGAACCCCCACGCGCTGCGCAGCCACCCCCACCAGGCCGCGGCGATGGCGGCCAGCACGAGCGGGACGAAGAGGTTGGCCGACAAGGCCGCACCCACCTGGCCGTGGAGGAGATGGTAGGTGGCCCGGGTGAGGCCGCAGGCGGGGCACCACAGCCCGGTGGTGGTGTACATCGGGCAGGCCGGATACCCGCCGGTGGACGGGTCGTGGCCGGCGAGGTACACGGCAGCGCCCGCCAACGCGCAGCCGCAGGCGATCGGGGCGGCCCGCCGCAGCACGGACGCGCGTGACGCCTGCTCGGTCGCTGCCAGTGTCACCTGCACGTCGGCGATCGTAGCCTGGGACCCCGTGTTGCAGGTTCAGGGAGTCTCGGTGGAGGTCGGCGGTCGGCTGATCGTCGACGGCATCTCCTTCACCGTCATGCCCAAGGACAAGGTGGGCCTGGTCGGCCGCAACGGCGCCGGCAAGACCTCGCTCTTCAAGGTGCTCGGCGGCGCGGCGGAGCCCAGTGGGGGCCGCATCCTGCGCAAGGGCGGCTTCGGCTACCTGCCTCAGGACCCGCGCATCGCCGGTGTGCTGGACAGCCGTACGGCCGTCACGCACGTGCTGTCCGGCCGTGGCATCGACGAGCAGTTGGAGCGGATCGAGAAGCTGCGGATCGCGATGGAGGAGAGCCCGGACGACCGCAACGTGGCCCGCTACAGCCGGGCGCAGGACCTGTTCGCGTCGGAGGGTGGGTACGCGGCGGACAGCGAGGCCCGCAGCATCATGGCCGGCCTCGGCCTGCCGCCGGACCGCATGGAACTGCCGATCGGTGTGCTCAGCGGCGGCGAGCGGCGGCGGGTGGAGCTCAGCCGCATCCTGTTCGCCGGCAGCGACCTGCTGCTGCTCGACGAGCCGACCAACCACCTGGACGTGGACGCCAAGACCTGGCTGCTGCAGTTCATGCGCAACTACCGCGGTGCCCTCCTGGTGATCAGCCACGACCTCGACCTGCTGGACGAGGCCATCACCCGGGTGCTGCACCTCGACCGGCCGAACGAGGACAGCCTGGGTGGCCTGGTCGAGTACAAGGGCACCTACAGCCAGTACCGCACCGCCCGGGCCAAGGACGAGGAGCGCCTGGCCAAGGTGGCGGCCCAGCAGTCCAAGGAGATCGCCCGCCTCCAGGCCGTGGTGGACCGCTTCGGCGCCAAGGCCACCAAGGCGGCGATGGCCCACAGCAAGGAGAAGCAGATCGCCCGGCTGGAGAGCCAGCGTGTGGAGGTCGGCCCCGGCGACCGCACGCTGAAGGTGCGCTTCCCCGACCCGCCGCCGTGCGGCGTCACGGTGGTGGAGGCGGCACGGCTGTCGAAGGCCTACGGCGGCCCACCGATCTTCGAGGACGTGTCGTTCGACCTCGGGCGTGGCGAGCGGCTGCTGGTGCTCGGGCTCAACGGGGCGGGGAAGACCAGCCTGCTGCGCATCCTCGCCGGCGAGACCACGGCGAACCCCTCACATCGCCATGGGGGCGATTTCTCCTTCGGCCACCAGGTGCACGTGGGCTACTACGCCCAGGAGCACGACAACCTGCGGGTGCAGGACACCCTGCTGGACAACCTGCGCGCCGAGGTGCCGCCGGGCCTGGTCTACACGGAGACCCAGCTGCGTGCCCTCCTGGGCATGATGGGCCTGACGGGGGAGAAGGTGCACCAGGAGAGCGGCACGCTCAGCGGTGGGGAGAAGACCAAGCTGGCGCTGGCGATGCTGATGGTCGGCCGCAACAACCTGCTGCTGCTGGACGAGCCGACCAACAACCTGGACCCGCCCAGCCGCCAGTCGGTCGCCGACGCGCTGAGCGCCTGGAAGGGCAGCATCATCTTCGTCAGCCACGACACGGAGTTCGTCGAGCAGCTGGCCCCGACGAAGGTGCTGCTGATGCCCGACGGCCAGGTGGACTACTTCAGCGAGGACTGGCTGGACCTCGTCGCCCTCGCCTGATTCCCCCCGCGCGCGGCTTTACGTAAACGCTGTCGGGCCCTGACCAGGGGCGACGCGTCGGCGTTCTTGACACAAAGCGTGGGGTACGGTTCCAGACCATGCGCCTGGGGACCATGAGCAACGCCATCAACGCCGGAACCGTCGGGGAGGTGATCGACGAGGCCCACCGTGCCGCGGACATGGGCTGTGCCACGTTCTGGTCACCGCAGATCTTCGGGCAGGACGCCCTCACCACGCTGGCCGTCGTCGGCCGGGAGGTGCCCGGCATCGAGCTCGGCACGGCCGTGGTGCCCACCTACCCGCGACACCCGATGATGCTGGCCCAGCAGGCGCTGACCGTGCAGGCGGCCATCGGCGGCACCTCTCAGAGCCGGCTGTGCCTGGGCATCGGCCTGTCACACCAGATCGTGGTCGAGATGATGTGGGGGCTGTCGTTCGAGAAGCCCGTGCGCCACCTGCGCGAGTACCTCTCGGTGCTGATGCCCCTGCTGGAGGGCCAGCCGGTGAAGTACGAGGGCGAGGAGTTCCGGGTGCAGGGGGCCATCACGGTGGCCGGTTCCGTGCGCCCGTCGGTGGTGGTGGCCGCACTCGGGCCGCAGATGCTGCGGGTCGCCGGCACCCTGGCGGACGGCACCAGCACGTGGTGCGTGGGGCCGCGCACGCTGGCCGACCTGACCATCCCGACGTTGCGGCAGGCGGCGGCCGACGCCGGCCGAGCCGAGCCGCGGGTGGTGTGCGCCCTCCCCGTGTGCGTCACCGACGACGTGGATGCCTCGCGCAAGCTGGCGTCGCAGGTCTTCGCCGTGTACGACACCCTGCCGAGCTACAAGACGATGATGGACCGCGAGGGCGTGGACGGCCCGGCCGGCCTGGCGATCTGCGGCACCGAGGACGAAGTGCGGGACCAGGTCCGCGAGCTGCAGTCCATCGGCGTCACGGACTTCAACGCCGGCATCTACTCCTCCGATCGTGAGGAGGTCGCCCGCACCGTGGCGGTGCTGCAGGAGTGGGCTGCGTGACCGACGGGCCGCTGCACCTGGAGGTCGCGGCCGGGGTAGCGACCGTCACGATCGACCACCCACCGATCAACCTGTTCGACCTCGTGCTCTACCCGGCGATGAGCCGGATGGCCGAGGCGCTCGCCGCCGACAACGCCGTGCGGGTCGTGGTGCTGCGCTCCGCCAACCCGGAGTTCTTCGTCGCCCACTTCGACGTGACGCTCATCCAGCGGCTGCCCACGGACACCCCGCCGGCGACCGAACTGAACGCCTTCCACCGCATGTGCGAGGCCTTCCGCACGATGCCCAAGGCCACCATCGCCGTGGTCGAGGGGCGGGTCGGCGGTGGTGGCAGCGAGCTGGCGTTGAGCTGCGACATCCGCGTCGCCGCGCTCGGGCGGGCGGTCTTCAACCAGCCGGAGGTCGCGCTCGGCATCCTGCCGGGCGGCAGCGGCACGGTCCGCCTGTCCCGCCTCGTGGGCCGGTCGCGGGCGCTGGAGGTGATCCTCGGGTGCGACGACATCGACGCCGCCACGGCGGAGCGGTGGGGTTGGGTCAACCGGGCGCTGGCGCCGGAGGACGTGTGGCCGTTCGTCGACCGGCTGGCACGGCGGATCGCCGGCTTCCCGCCCCACGCGGTCGCTGCGGCGAAGGCGGCGGTGCTCCGTGCAGAGAAGGAGGTCGTGGACGACCTGATGGCCGAGGGCGACGCATTCAGCGCCACGCTCGGCCATCCGGACACGGTGGCGGCACTCGCCGCCTTCATGGATCGTGGTGGTCAGACCCGAGAGGGCGAACTGCGCCTCGGGGATCTGGCCGGTGAGCTGCCGGCGGGGTGACCGCCGGGGTCTCGATCAGACGGCGACGAACGTGCCTTCGAGGTGCCAGACGCCCATGAACCCGTCGAACGAGCCGCCGCTGATCAGGCTGCTCCAGTCGAGGTCGAAGACGCCGGTCATCGGGTCGATCGTGCCCATGGCCACGGCGCCCTGGTTGAAGGTTCCGGCGCCGTAGTAGGCGGTGAAGTCGCTCAGGTCGACCGTCAGCGTGCCGCCGTCAGCCTCGGCCATCGGCGGGTCGGCAGCGTCGATCGCTCCGGCGAAGTCCACGCCGAAGAACTTGACGGGCAGGAAGATCTGGCTGGCCAGGCCGTTGCCGGTGTCGTCGAACGCCGGGTCCGGTGCACTCTGCACCGCACCGGTGAACAGGCCGCCATCCTCACCGGGGGTGAGCAGCGAGTAGTTCGGGTCGCTGGTGCACAGCGAGTCGCCGTTGGGCACGAACGGGCCGGCGTCGGCCGTGCCGCCGGGCTGGACCATCTGGAACCAGGAGCCGGTGACGGCGCCGGAGGAGCAATCCCCGGCATCGATGGTGAACGTGCCAACCAGCTCACCCTCGTACATCACCATCATCTCGGTGGTCTCCGGGGCCATGGTGGTCTCGGCGCCCATGGTGGTCTCCGGGGCCATGGTGGTCTCGGCCGCCATGGTGGTTTCCGGCGCCGCAGTGGTGTCGGTGGTCTTCTCGTCGTCACCGCACGAGGCGGCCAGCAGCGAGAGCGCCCCGAGTGCGCCGAGCAGCATGTTCCGGGTGGTGGGTCGTGAGGTCATGAGGGGGTGCCTCCTGGTGTGGTGGGATCGGGTGTGGGGTCTGGTTCGGCTTCCCGGCGGCCGGTGCGCAACGCCCAGCCCGCGGCGCCGGCCACGATGAGGCCGGGGACGAGGAAGAACCAGGGGAACAGGTCGAACGACGGCATCGCGTCGACGGCCTCGAAGTTGTCGATGTTGTCGCGCATGGTGGCGATCATCGGGTTGAAGTCGGTGAGCATCGTCGGCCAGACGGCGGAGTACTGGCCGATCGCCGGGTAGTCCGCGGCGTCGCCGCCGGCGGCTTGGAACGCGGGCATCACGCTGGCCCGCAACTGGCTCTCGCCGGCGCCGAGGGTGACGAAGTAGCCCTGCACGTTGCGGACGCGATCCACCGTCATCATCGGGCGGAAGTCGTCGATCATCTCGGCGCCCTTGGGTGCGCGGGTGAACATCTGGAAGGCAACGGGGGCCAGCACCATGCCGATGCCGAGGAGCAGCAGGGCCCAGGTGGCGGCACCCTTGCCGCCCCGCTTCGGCAGCAGCAGCCAGAAGCCGGCCATGGCCATCAGCCCGCCGGGGATGACGAAGAAGAACGGGAAGAGGTCGAACGACGGCAGCGAGTTGACCGCGTCGTAGTTGTCCAGGTTGCGGTCCATGCGAGCCAGCAGGTCGCCCATGTCCTCGTCGATCGCCGACCACTGGTTGGCCAGTTGCATGGCGATGGAGTACTGGGTGTCGAACTGCTCGGCAGTGAGGGTGCCGTCGGCCACCATCTCCTGGCGCAGGGTGCCGATCTCAGCGACGGCGGCGCCGATGGTGTCCATGTACCCGTTGAAGGTGTCCACCTTCTGCTGGGTCATGTAGGGCTCGAACTCGACCATCATGTCGCCGCCGGCGGGTGCCCGGTCGTACATCTGGAACAGTGCCGGTGCGCTCGCCAGGCCCAGGCCGATGACCAGCCCGGTGACGCCCACCCAGCGCGGGGGTCGTGATGTCATATGCGTTCCTCGCTGCCGAAGGTCACAGGACCACGCAACGAGGCCCCGCGGCTAGAGCCGTAAGGCCCGGCGGCATACGCCGTGCGTCACCGCGTCACGGCCGGGCGCCACTCAATGCAGCGTCACCGGGGTGCCGCCGTACGGCTTGTTGACGAGGTCGAAGAAGTCGTTGCCCTTGTCGTCCACGACGATGAACGCCGGGAAGTCCTGGACCTCGATCTTCCACACGGCCTCCATGCCTAGCTCCGGCATCTCCAGCACCTCGACCTTGGTGATGCAGTCCTGCGCCAGACGGGCGGCGGGGCCGCCGATGGAGCCGAGGTAGAAGCCACCGTGGGCCTTGCAGGCGTCGGTGACCGCCTTGCTGCGGTTGCCTTTGGCCAGCATCACGAAGCTGCCGCCGGCAGCCTGGAACTCGTCCACATAGCTGTCCATCCGGCCGGCGGTGGTAGGGCCGAAGGAGCCGCTGGCCATGCCCTCGGGGGTCTTGGCCGGGCCTGCGTAGTACACGCAGTAGTCCTGCAGGTACTGGGGCATCGGCTCGCCGCGGTCCAGGCGCTCCTTGATCTTGGCGTGGGCGATGTCGCGGGCCACCACCATCGGGCCGGTGAGCATCACCCGGGTCTTCACCGGGTACTTGCTGAGCTCGGCGCGGATGTCGGCCATCGGGCGGTTGAGATCGATGTGCACCACCTGGCTGTCGGCGAGGTCCTCGTGGGTGACCTCCGGCAGGAAGCGGGCCGGGTCGGTCTCCAACTGCTCGAGGAAGATGCCGTCGCGGGTGATCTTGCCGAGCATCTGGCGGTCGGCGCTGCAGCTGACCGCCATGCCCACCGGGCAGCTGGCGCCGTGGCGGGGGAGGCGGATGACGCGCACGTCGTGGCAGAAGTACTTGCCGCCGAACTGGGCGCCGATGCCGGTCTCCTGGCTGAGCTTCAGCACCTTCTGTTCCAGCTCCACGTCGCGGAAGGCGTGGCCGAGCTTGCTGCCCTCGGTGGGCAGGCTGTCCAGGTAGCGGGTGCTGGCCAGCTTGGCGGTCTCCACCGCAAGCTCGGCGCTGGTGCCGCCGATCACCACGGCCAGGTGGTACGGCGGGCAGGCCGCCGTGCCGAGCGTCTTCATCTTCTCGAACAGCCAGGGCAGGAGCGTCTTCTCGTTGAGCAGCGCCTTGGTCTCCTGGAACAGGTAGCTCTTGTTGGCGCTGCCGCCGCCCTTGGCCATGAAGAGGAACTTGTAGGCCTCACCGTCGATGGCGGCGATCTTGATCTCGGCCGGCAGGTTGTTGCCGGTGTTGACCTCGTCGTACATGTTCAGCGGGGCCATCTGGCTGTAGCGCAGGTTGCTGGTCTGGTACGTGTTGAAGACGCCGCGGGCGATGGCCTCCTCGTCGCCCCCGCCGGTCCACACCTGCTGGCCCTTCTTGGCCTTGACGATGGCCGTGCCCGTGTCCTGGCACATCGGCAGCACGCCGCCGGCGCTGATGGCCGCGTTCTTCAGCAGGTCGAGCGCCACGAAGCGGTCGTTGTCGCTGGCCTCCGGGTCGTCGAGGATGTTGCGCAGTTGCTGGAGGTGGCCGGGCCGCAGGAAGTGGGCGATGTCGCGCATGGCCTCCTGGGTGATGAGCGTCAGCGCCTCCGGGTCGACGATCAGCATCGAGCCCAGCGGGGTCTCGATCGTGGTGACGTGGTCCTTGCTGACCAGCCGGTAGGGCGTGTCGTCGTGCCCGAGGGGCAGCAACTCGGTGAACTCGAACTCAGGAGTGGCCATGCGGTCAGGCTATGCCTGCGGCCGCGCGAGCGGAAAACGGGCTCAGCCGAGGGCCGCCCCGCCCCCCGCCCCCCGCCCCCGCCCCCGCCCCTCCCTGACTTCAGGAACTTGTCGCGCCCCTGACCGGCCTTTTCCGTGGTCGGGCCGCGACAAGTTCAGGATGGGTTGCGGAACTGTCGCGCCGCGACGAGCCTCTCGCCTCCCTGACTTCAGGAACTTGTCGCGGCCTTGACCGGCCTTTTCCGTGGTCGGGCCGCGACAAGTCCGTGGGCGGCGAGGGTGGCGAGGACGTAGTCGGGTTGGTCGATGACGTGGAGGGTGCTGAACTCGACGACTCGCTGACCGGCAAGGGTGAGCGCGTTGCGGCGGCGGATCTCGCGGGCGCGGTCACGATCGGAGACGTGGCCGAGCCGGCCGGAGACCTCGATGACCAGGTCCTGTCCCGGGAATCGGAAGTCGACCCGGGCGACGGTGCTGCCGTCGCGGCGGAAGACGACCTGGCAGTCGGGGCGGGGCAGGCCGTTCCTGCGCAGCAGCCGCAGGAACCGACGCTCCAGGTACGACTCGCCCCCGCTGTCGAGCAGCAGTTCACGCAGGAGGACGGTGTTCCTCGTCCCGCGCCCGTCCAACCGGCTCAGCGCGTTGCTCAATCGGGGGAGGGCCGTCCGGCGGGCGAGGACTGCGGCGTCGATCACCCTCTCCAGCTCTGTTGCCGTCGGTCGGCTGGCAGCGAAGTCCACGATCGCCCGTGCCGCTGTGACCGTGCGAACGCCTCGATGCCGCGTGATGTCGTCGTCCGACCAGCGCAGGGTCGTCCGCAGCGTCATCCAGTTCGGGATCGACCGCCGTGCCCGCGGCACGAGGAAGATCACGTTGGTGGGCGTCGAGGCGTCGACCCCCAACCATGCCAGCGCGCTGCCACCGTCCAGCGCGCCCCGCCTGCCGAGCCAGGCAGCGCCGGCCCGGACCTTCATCTCGAACGTCAGCGGCGTCGCTGCGTGCCGGTAGTGGCCGGGTATGACTGGTACCCACAGGCCGAGGTCGAGCGCGTCGTCCCATTGGGCGGGGGAGACTCTTGCGGCTCTCAGATCCTTGTCGCGGAGGAGGTGGTGCCACTTGGCCGCCCGCTCGATGAGTTGCAGTTCCAGTCGTGCCTTCACATCCCACTGATGCACAACGGCTCCACCCGATTCGGCAAGACCCGTGAAACTCGTCGAACTTGTCGCGGCCGTGACCGAGAGTTTCCGAGGTCGGACCGCGACAAGTTCGGGGTCAGGTGGGCAGGTGGTACACGTACAGGCCCTGGGTGGGGTTCTGTCCAGCGGGGAGCAGGTTGGTTGCGTTGGAGAGCAGTACGACCCACTGCCCGTCGCCGCTGAGCCGGCCGAACCCGACCTGGATGTTGGGGAACGTGGGGATCATGCCGTTCCACGTGCGGTTCACGGTGGTGCAGCCCGCCTGGCCGCATGCCATCGGCGAGGCCGGATCGGCGGTGTGCACCAACTGCACGGTCGCGTCGTCGCTGAGATCGCCGGCCCCCGTGACGATGCCACCGGAACCGTCTGCTGATCGTGTGGACCATGTGCCGGTGGCCAGCGGGGCCAGCACCGCGGCGCAGTCCTGGAGGCGGCAGGAGGCGGACACGTTGGTGCCCGTGTCGTCGAGCGCGACGTTGACGAGGATGGCGCCCGACGGGCCGGGCAATGCGCCCCTGTCGAGGCCGCGCCGCACGTAGCACACGCTGTCGTGGCCCACCCCGCCGCCCTGGCGGCAGGCCCAGGCGATGACCTGACCGTCGCCACTCAGGGCCGGCGGCGTCATGTAGTACGACGGGCTGGCGACCACCAGCCCCAGAGCGTCCACGCGCTCCACTGCGCCGGCTCCGTGCTCGACCACATAGAGATCCGGGGTGGTCAGGTCGTCGCCCGCCATCATCGGCGAGCCGGTGAGCAGCAGGATCACGGAGCCGTCGTCGGAGATCTGTGGAGCAGCGCCGTACGGGTAGACCGCGTCGGGCATGTCCGCCTCGAACGTCGCCGTCTCCGTCACCAGGTCGTAGCGGTAGAGGTCGAGGGTGAAGTCGGTGTCGGTCGGTGCGAGCGCAAACGGGGTGGTCACCGCCACCTTCGTGCCGTCGCCGGACAGGGTCCCGTGCAGCAGCCCCTTCAGCGCCGGGTGGGCCACCAGAGCCGGCGCGCTGGTGTCCACTGTGTAGAAGTTGCGGTCTTTGCGCCAGTCGGTCGCCTGGTTGTCGTAGCCGACGAAGCCGATGCGCGAGCCGTCATCGCTGATGCTGACGTCGCTGACGGTCAGCCCGCCGAGGTCGGCGAGCAGCGTCAGGGCCCCGTCAGGAGGTGGCTCGTACCGCGGGCCGGCGAAGTAGCCATAGACGTCCGTGACGAGATGGCTGGTCATCGACGGGGAGAGGGTCACGTCGGCGTCCACCACTCGCCCGACTGCCGCGGCGGCGACGACAGTGCCCGGGGCACCCACCGAGAGAGCCACTACCGGCGTCACCCCGTCGGCGCCCACGCTGACCGTCCCGGCCGCCGGCGGCTTCACCGACACATTGTTGATGAGGGCGGCGATCGCGTCGGTGGGGACCCCACTGGTGTCGAGCGCAACGTGTCGGGTGTCGCCGGCCGGCACGGGGGATCCGCCGTTGAGCCGGGTGTCCAACGCTCGGGCCGGCGCCAGCGACACGAACATCCCCGAGGGATCGGCCGGGCCCGTGTCGCCCGAGAAGTAGCCGACCACGGAGACCTGGAAGTGGGTCGCCGTGCTGCTGAAGATGCGAGCGACGCCGTTGGCGGCACCGTCGATCCTCACGATGACGGCGTTGGTGGCGCTGCGCCCGGCCTGCACGTTGATGTTCGACACGGTGATGGCCGACGTCCCGCCGGGTACCACCGACACCCAGCCGTAGTTGGTGGGCGTGTCGGCGGTGACTTCGAGCATCACGGCGGTGGCGTTGTCGGGCACGGCCAGCAGTGGGTCACCCGTCGGGGCCATGCCGCGGAAGGTGATGTCGGTGAAGGAGTTGGCGGCCACGCCTGTGCCGTCGCACTCCGCCAGGCCGAGGCAGGTCCGCGTGTCGACGACGGGCTCCGTGCTCGGCCAGGTGACCAGCCGGCCGGCGTTGTGCTGGGACTGGACGAACACGCCGACCAGGTCGACGATGACGTGCCCGCCGGCCGACAGGTAGATGTCGTACGCACTCTCCAGCGGCACGACCATCAGGTTCGCCCTGGTTTCTCCCGCTTCGGACACGTTCAGCACCGACACGGCGCCTGGGAACGACCAGCCGTGAGGGTAGAACGCGGCCCAGCCCGGTGCCGTTGCCTTGACGACAGCGATGTTGAACACATAGGCGACCGTGCCGGGCTCGGGCGAGTTGGGCCGCGGGATCGACAGGGTGGTGTCCGGGGGGAGTGCGCCCGCTTCGTACATGCCGATCGGCCCCATCGGGGCACCGCGCGTGTCGAGCACACGAGTGGGCGTGAGCGGTTTGAACACCGCCGGCTCCACCGGACGCGGGATGCCTGCCAGTTGCAGATAGCCCCAGCCGGACTGGTTCGACTTCGGTGGGCCCGTGGTGGCGGAGTACACCGGCCGGTGCTGGCTGGTGTTGTCGCGCAGGTAGCGCAACAGGTGGTTCGGGGTCGGGAAGTCGAAGGCCGACGCGGCAACCGCGGCATAGCCGACGGCGAACGCGGTGGCGGCCTCCGATCCGATCCATCCGTTCGTCGAGCAACCCGTGCCGTAGCCGGCAGCAAGGCTGTCCAGGCAGCCGCCGGAGATGAAATCGGGCTTGGCCCGCCCGTCGTTGGTCGGGCCCTGGCTCGGCAGGGGCAACCACTCCGAGCCCAGTTCCGCCGCCACCGTGACCTCCAGCGGGTTCTTGGAGTCGGCGAACGGCACGGCGACGGAACCGGCGACGGTGGAGTACTCGAGCCAGCCGTTCTGCACCATCAACTCGATGATGTCGCCAGTGGGTGACGCGGACGTGCGTGTGGTCCGGTACACCCACAGGCTGACGAACCCGTCGTGGTTGGTGTCGTACACCGGCCCCAACGAGGGGTCGGAGTTGCACAGCCAGCGGAAGTCGTTGGCCTCCAGTGGCTGCGCGCCGGCAAGGGCCTGGTTGGCGTTCCCGATCAGCTTCTTCGTCGACGAGTTGCCTCGGGTGGCGATGTTCAGATCCGTGACGTACAGGTCGTAGTCGGTCTTCGACGCGCCCCAGTCGCTCCATCGCAAGCCCATCAGCGCACCGCAGTAGGCGCCGAGGGACTCGTCGGTGCCGGAGAAGTTCAGCCAGCGGTCGTAGTCCGGGTCGTTCCACACCCCTCGCCAGTACGCGCCGACGTAGATGTACTCGTCGGTGGGCCACTTGGCGGCGTCGCCGGCCGAGTTGAACCACATCATGCCCTTGGTGCTGGCGTAGTCGACGATCCAGTCGGCCGGCCCGGTGCCGTCGCCCGGACCGTCGAACGGCACCGTGCTCGGGAACTCCAAGATCGTCACCCCGTTGGCCGCGAACCAGTCGATGGCGGGAACGAAGTCGGTCACCGAGCCCAACTCGGCGAGGTAGAAGTCCACCCCCGGCGCCATGTCGGCGATGCCCTCGGCGAGCGCGTTGCCGCCCCGCGCGCCGGGCGTGCCGAAGGGGCAGGGCTGCCCGTTGTCGATGCAGGTGCGGTGGTCCGTGGGGATGGGCGGCAGTTCGCCGGCGGCGATCTCCTGATCCAGCAACGTCGCGTCGAACGTGTCGACCATGCCGATCTTCACGCCCTGGCCGATGAACCCCCTGGTCTTCCACTCCACCACGGTGTCGGCGATCGACGACTTGATGGGCCCCATGCCGGATGGCGGCGGGATGATCTCCTGCCGCGGCGTGTGCAACTGCACGGGTTCGCGCACCTCACCCGTTCCGAGGGTCTGGGCGAGCGCCGCCGCACGATCGGCGCGCACCTCGATGAGGGCGACCCCGTCGATGGCCTGCACCACGGTCGCGCCCATGGCGGCCGCCTCGTCTGCGGTGGGAAGCCTGCCACCGACGAACTCGAGGCGCAGCATGTCGCCCCCCGCCGCCGCGATCCTGTCCGCCGTCCCCTCGGTGAGCGGGCCATGCCGCGACGGCTGCACCGCCGGCGCCGCACCACCTTCGCCGATGTCCACCGCAGCGACGGCAGGCCGGGCGATGGTCTCGGCGAGGAACGGATCGACAGCGGCAGGCGACCCCTCCTGCCCGCCGCCGGTGGAGGTGGCGGAGGGGGATGCCGCGGTGGCTGCTGCCGTGAGCACGGCCGGCATCTGGGCCGTCAGCGCGGCGGCGAGCAGCATGGCGGCGATGGCGGAGCGGGACCGCCTCACGCCGCCCACCGGTCCTGGAGGAGGAGCACCGTCCCCGGGCTCTGGCCGACCATCACCGGGGATGACGTGAGCACCGCGATGAACCTTCCGTTGGGCGACATGATGCCACTGACGTCGTAGCCCGGATACGTTCCCCACTCGGTGTGGTAGGCGACTCCGCCAGGGCCACTGGGCACCGCCACCGCGTATGTGTACCTCAGGTTGTGCCCGTACGCGACCTCGCTGCCGTCGGGAGCGATCCACATGGACCCCAGCCAATACGGGGTGTTCCAGTCGGGGTCGGTGAACGGCAGCGCCTGCTTCGTGGCCGTGGCCATGTCCACCAGCCATGCCCCGCCGTAGTACGGGAAGGACGAGGTGATGACGAAGCCCTTGCTGCCGTCATCGTTCAGTGCGAACGAGCCGACGATCCCGCCGAGTTCTACGGTCGCGGTGGCCATCGAATCGAGGTCGAGCACCCGGAGCTGACTGCTGAGGTCTTCCCAGCCGACGTGGTGGCCGTCGCGGGTGAGCTTCGCCTGGCCGCTGACGGTGGGAAGGAACGTGTACGTGTCCGCGATCCGGTCGTAGAGGTAGAAGTTGTACGAATTCGGTACCGTGTCCGCGACGTCGTGGGACGTCTTGGTGCGGACGAGCAGCCGGTTGAGCGAGGCGTCCGCCTTGAAGTCGTCCGTCGCAGGTGCCGGCCCGATGAGCGTCGGCACGCCGGTCGCTGTGTCGACCTCGATGAGTGCGAAGTCGTCCAACCCCGGATCGTACGCCTGGACCAGAACGGTCGATCCGTCGCTGCTCAGCCCGATCAGCCGCGGCGAGTGCGTCTCGAACAAGGTGATCACGTCGTTGGTGGACCGGCGCCAGATGGCCAGCACGTCCTGCCCGGGCGGGGTCGTGCTCTTGGTGATGGTGGCGATCACTGCTCCGTCGTCGGAGATCAGCATCTGGGAGCAGCAGTTGTAGGTGCTCAGCCCGCCGATCGGCACCTCCACGGTGGCCCCCGCTGGAGCGCGGGTGAATGCGCTCGGCCGGAAGTAGCCCCACACGTCGCTGATCACATGGGTGGTCATCGAGTTGCGGATCGTGTAGGTGGCGTCGTCGGCGCGCGTCACCGTGGCGGCGGCGATGTTGAGGCCCGCCGCGCCGGCGCTGAGGTTGCGGAAGGCCGGCGGGGTCGGCTGGGCGACGTCGGCAACCTGCAACTCGCCTGCCGCGCCGGTGAGGACGGCGGCGTTGTTCATCAGGATCGCCGCGGCGTCCGCCGGCACGCCTGCGGGGGCAGCGTCAACGGTGGTGACGGTGTCGGGCGCCAGTGCCGGCGACCCCTGCGGCACCCGCGAGTCCAGCGTGCGGTACGGCGTGAGCGGCACGAACGTGCCCGACGGGTCGCCGGCGCCGCCGGCCCCGGTGAACCAGCCGAGCAGGTCCACCTGGAAGTGGGCGGGCACGCTGGCGAAGATGTTGGCCTGCCCTGCCGCGCCCCCGTCCAGCCGCACCATCGCCAGCGCGGTGGCGTTGCGCTGCGAGTCGTAGTTGAGGTTGGACGTGGCGCCCACCGTGCTGTCGCCGGGCACCACCGACAGCCACCCGGCACCTTGCGGGTCGTCGATCGTGACCGAGATGAAGGCGGCGCTGGCGTTGGCCGGCACGTCCATCCAGCCACCGTTGGGGTCGTCGAACGCGCCGATGTCCACCGCCGTCCATGTCTTGGCGACGATCGGGTCGCCCGTGCAGGCGGGGATGCCGAGGCAGGTGCGCGTGTCGGCGATGCGCGTGGGCGTCGTCGGCTGGAACAGGCCGCGGCCCGCGTTGCTGGTGACGAACAGGCCGAGCACATCGACGATGAGGTCGGTCTCCACCGAGGAGAAGATGTCCACCCCGTTGCCGTCGCCGACCGGGATGACGACCAGATTGGATCGGACCTGCCCCGAGACCTCGACGTTGACGGCGGAGGTGAGGCCGGGCACGCCCCACCCGGTGGGATAGATGGACAGGTAGCCCTTCGCCGAGGCCTTGACCATCCCCACATTCAGCACCACCGCCGTGCCGCCGCCGAACATCTCGAGATGGACCGTCTCGTTGGCCTTGATCCGCTGGACGAGGTTGGTGCCCACCGGCCCGATCGGCGCGCCACGAGTGTCCAGCGTTCGATACGGGCTGATGATCTGCAAGGTCGTCGCCGGGTACGTGGTGGGCGGTGGGCTGGAGATGGCTGCGAACCAGGTGTCCAGCGACGTGCGTTCGGGGTGTTCTCGGCCGGCATTCAGCCCCTGGTCGCGGACGTAGCGGGTGATCTGCAGCGGCGTGACCGCGCCGGTGACCGGCGACGTGAGCGCGGCAATCCCCACCGCAACGGCTGTTGCCGCGTCGGAGCCGGCGAAGCCTTCGTTGGAGCACGAGTCGTCACCCAGGCCACCATCGACGGACGTGGCGATGCAACCCTTCGCCACCAGTTCCGGCTTCAGCCGACCGTCGTTGGTCGGCCCCCAGCCGGTTCGCGGGTAGCCGATGTCGAGGTTGCCGTCGGTGCCGACCGTGAGCATCCCCGTGCTCCGCGAGTCGGCGAAGGGGTGGCTGACGCTGTACTTGCCGTCGGTGTAGCGCTCCATCCAGCCGTAGTACGTGCCCAGTTCGATGATGTCGCCGGTGGGGCTGTTGGTGGTGCGCGTGGTCCGCTGCACCCACAGCGACACGTAGCCATCGCCGTTGGTGTCGTACACCGGGCCGTTGGCAGCGTTGTGGTTGCACAGCGACACGCCGGTGCCCTCCAACGGTTCGGCGCCGGCGAGCGACTGGTTGTTGGCCGACAGCGTGGTGCGGGTGCCGTAGGTGCCGTTGTTGGCCCGGTAGTCGCTGATCAGCAGGTCGTAGTCCGTGAGCGGCCCGCCCCAGTCGCTCCACCGCAGGCCCAGCAGGTACCCGCAGTAGATGGTCATCGACTCGTCGTTGCCGTACCAGTTCAACAGCCGGTCGTTGTCCGGGTCGTTCCACGTGCCCCGCCAGTAGACACCGCCCAAACCGGGGCTCATCTCACCGGCGGTGTTGAACCAGGCGATGCCCTTGCTGACCGCGTAGTCGATGATCGCGGCGGCGAGGCCGGTGCCGTCGCCCGGCCCGTCGTAGGGCCAGATGATCGGGTTGAGCAGGATGTTGACGCCGTTGGCAGCGAACCAGTCGATGGCGTTGAGGTAGTCCAGCTTGTAGCCGATCTCGGCCAGGTAGAAGTCCGTGTCCGGCGCGAGGTCCGCGACGATCTCGGTGAGCGAGTTGCCGTAGGTGGCGCCCGGGGTGCCGAACGGGCAGGAGGCGCCGGCGGAGATGCATGTGCGGTGCTCGGTGGGAATGGGGGGCAGTTCGAACGTGGCGATCTCCTTGTCCAGCACCGTCTCGTCGAACAGACCGAGGATGCCCACCTTGCTGCCGGCCCCCGTGTACCCGGCGTCGTGCCACGCCTGCGCCATCGCCTGGTGCTGGCCGGTCGTGTTGCCGCGCTCGATTCGCAGGGTCGGGTCCAGGTGCTCGTCGGTGACGGGCGTCGCCGCGCGGACGGACGTGACGCCGGAGGACGCCGCCAGCGTGCCGAGCCGATCGTTGGCGACCCGGGCC
The DNA here is from genome assembly GCA_020637295.1 of Acidimicrobiaceae bacterium. GTDB lineage: Bacteria > Actinomycetota > Acidimicrobiia > Acidimicrobiales > Ilumatobacteraceae > UBA668. The sequence continues at coordinate 422,252 of JACJWF010000001.1, forward strand.
AGCACCAGGCCGTCGAGGCCGCTGACGCGTTCCGCCCCGATGGCCGAGAGGTCGTCGGTGATCGCTGCGGCGTCGCCGGTGACCTCCACCAACGTGGTGCCCGAGGGGTCCGGCACGAGCGCTGCATCGAGGCGCCCGGTTCGCGGCGTGGGGATCGGGTCGGCGTCGTCGATGCTGCCGAAGCCGGTTGGCACGAACAGGCGCTCGGTGCCTCCTGGCGGTGTGGCCGCCGCGATCCGCGGCACCGCAAGCGTGCCGAGTACGAGTGGCAACGACAGCGCCGCCACCAGTGTCCGCCGAGTCGTCATGGGGGGACCATATACCGAGCGGTCGCTTGGTGCCACCGTCCGGTCAGGCGCCGTCGCCGGGCGCTACTTGAGCCGCTTCGGGTCGGCATTGGCGGGGTCCTGCGGCCACTGGTGCTTGGGGTAGCGACCGGCCATGTCCTTGCGCACGTCGGCCCAGGTCCCGGCCCAGAAGCCGGGCAGGTCACGGGTGATCTGCACCGGGCGGTCGGCGGGGGAGAGCAGCTCCAACGCCACCGGTACCGTCCCTCCGGCCACGGTGGGGTGGACCTTGGTGCCGAACAGGTCCTGCACCCGCACCCGCGCGGTGGGCACGTCGCGGGCGTAGTCGATCGTCACGCTGCGCCCCGCGGCAGTCTGCAGCGTCGGCGGTGCCAGATCGGCCAGTTGCACCGACATGTCCCAGCCGAGCTGGGCGCTCAACAGCATCCCGGTGTCCAACCGCTCGAGGTCGGCCCGGCCGGTCGCTCCGACGAGGTACGGCGCCAGCCAGTCGTCGAGGGTGCGCACCAGTGCGGCGTCGCTCCAGTCCGGCCACTCGTCGCCGCGCTCGCGCCGGAGGAATGCCACCCGCGCTCTCAGCGCGATCGCGCTGTCCGGCCATATCAGCGCGCCCAGCCGGCTGACGCGCACCCGCTCCACCAGCGCGGCGACCGTCTCCTCACGGGCTGGAGCGGCACGGACGGTCTCGTCCAGCAGCATCCCGCCGAGGCGCATCTCCACCCTCTGCACGAGGTCGTCGCGACCCTTGTCCCACACCAGCGCCTCGCGCCGCTCGATCTGGTCGGCGAGGGCCTCCATCAACTCGGCCGTGTCCAGCGCGGCACCGATGCGGATGCGGGCCTGGTCGCGCTTGCCGTCGAGGTCGGCAGCCACTACGAAACGCTCCTCGGCCAGCGGGTCGGTGGGCGGCACGAAGGCCCCCGACCCCGTCCGCAGCTGGAACTGGCCAGGCTGGGTGCGGCGCACGGCGATGCGGTCCGGGTAGCCCAGCGCCAGCACCGCACCGCAACGGTCCGGCCGCACCAGGTCGAGGTCGAACGGCACGCCGGCCCGGCGGGCCAGGTCCTCGGCGCGGTCCCGCACCCGGCGCACGTCGCGCCCGTCCGCCCGGTCGTGGACCTGGCCGCAGACCACGCCCACCCGCAGCGCCAGGTCGGCCGGCAGCTCGTCGGGTCGCCCGCGGAACACGTCGCGTTCGTCCAGCAGGGCGCCGATCACGCACGCCAGGGGCCGGTCGGCCGGCGCCGCGGCCACCACCATGTGGGCCAGGCGGGGGTGCAGCGGGAGGGCCAGCATCTGCCGCCCGACGGCCGTGATCCGGCCGTCACCGTCCACAGCGCCCAGGCGGGCCAGCAACTCGATGCCCTGCTGCAGCGTGCGTGGTGGCGGGGCGTCAGCCCATCGCAACTCGCCCGCGGGCGTGCCCCAGGCCGCCAGTTCCAGCGCCAGGCCCGCCAGGTCCACCTGGGTGATCTCGGCCTCCAGGTGGGCGCGGCGCGTGCTGTGCTCCAGCTTGCTCCACAGCCGGTAGGCGGCGCCCGGCTCGGTGCGGCCTGCCCGCCCGGCACGCTGGTCGGCCGAGGCCCGCGAGGTGGACACGGTGGTGAGCCGGGTCATCCCGGTGCGCTGATCGAACCGCGGCACCCGTGCCAACCCGGCGTCCACCACCACTCGCACCCCGTCGACGGTCAGCGACGACTCGGCGATGTCGGTGGACAGCACCACCCGCCGCCGGCCGGCGGGCGACGGCTGGAGCGCGTGGTCCTGCTCGGCCTGGGTGAGCGCCCCGGCCAGCGGGTACACGTCCACGTCCGGCGTGACCGCGCCCTCCAGCAGGCTCTGTGCCCGGCGGATCTCGCCGATGCCCGGCAGGAACACCAGCACGCTGCCGGCCTGCTCGCGCAGCGCCCTTACGACCAGCGCAGCGCAGGCCTCCACCGGGCGGTCCTGCTTGCCCATCGGCGCCCACACGATGTCGACGGGGTGCAGCCGCCCGTCGCTGGTGGCCACCGGCGTGTCGGCGCCGAGCACCTTCAGGAGGCCCTTCGTGTCCGGCGTGGCGGACATCGCCAGCACCCGGAGGTCCGGCCGCACCGCGTCCCGCGCATCCAGCGCCAGCGCCAGGCCGAGGTCGGTCGGCAGGTTGCGCTCGTGCACCTCGTCGAACACCACCAGGCCGACTCCGTCCAACGTGGGGTCGTGCTGCAGGCGGCGGGTGAGCACGCCTTCCGTCACCACCTCGATGCGGGTCGCCGGCCCGATGCGCCGCTCATCGCGGGTCTGGTAGCCGACGGTTTGCCCCACCGGCTCACCCAGCAGGGCGGCCATCCGCTGGGCGGCTGCGCGGGTGGCCAGGCGGCGGGGCTCCAGCATGACGATCCGCCGGCCCTCCAGCCACGGCTCGTCGAGCAGCACCAGCGGCACGAGGGTGGTCTTGCCGGCGCCCGGCGGGGCGACCAGCACGGCGCTGCCGTGGCGCGTCAGCGCGTCGAGGACGGTCGGGAGTGCGTCGAGGACGGGAAGGTCGGGGGCGGTGAAGCGCACGCGGCGCCCGGGTCAGCCGGCGGCCGGAGTGCCGCGGAACGGCGACGGGTCGCCGGCCATGGGGATGCGCGGCGGAATCCACGCGCAGGTGTCGGCGATGGCCTTCGCCACGTGCTTCCACTCGGCGGGGTCCCACCCCTGGGCGGTGGCTTCCACGGAGCCGTCGCCGCGCACGAACACGAACGCCGGCAGGGTCTCCAGGCCGAGGCCGCGCACGAAGGAACGGTCGGCGTCGCAGAACACCAGGAAGCTGTCGGCCAGCGGGCCGAGGTACTCCTTGGCCTCCTCGGCCGAGCAGGTGACCACCAGGTTGACGCGGGCGTCGGCGCCGCGGAACCCGTCCAGGATGCGGGCAGCCGTCTTCAGGATCCAGGAGCTCTCGTTGGTGTACGGGTCGAGCACCACGCTGGCCAGGTGGAACGTGGTGATCCACTCCTCCAGGGGCCGCGTCTCGCCGCCGATGGTGGTGAGGTTGATGTCGAGCGCCACATTGCTAGCCACGGTTGCCAACGGTAGCGCGCCAGGGGCAGTCCGACCCATCCCACTGCGACCGAGGTTCGGCAGGGCTATGGTCGCTGAGGTGCATCCGATCGAGCGGCTCCGCTACATCGCCCGGTCCAGCGGGGCCGACCAGCGGGTGCTGGTTGCAGAGACAGCGTCCGCGCTGCGCAACCTCGGGCCCGACCCAGCCGGGCTGGTGGTCAGCTGCCGGCGGATCGTGGAGCGGCACCCCACGTCCGGGCCGCTGTGGTGGCTGTGCGCCCACCTGCTGACCTCGCCGGAGCCGATGCGTGCCGCCCGCGAACTGGCGGCCGCGCTGGACAGCGACCCGACGCCCGACCTGCTGGCCGACGCCCTTCCGGACGGCGCGACCGTGTGCCTGGTCGGCTGGCCGGATCTCGCCGGCGAGGCCGTCCTGCGCCGCGGCGACCTCACCGTGCTGGCCGTCGACGCGCAGGACCAGGGCCAGGCGTTCGTCCGCCGGCTGGACCGCGCCGACGTCGCTGCCGAGATCGTCGAGCCGGGTGGCACGTCCGCCGCCGTCCTGGCCGCCGACCTCGTCCTCGTCGAAGCGGTGGCCGCCGCGCCCACTGAGATGCTGGCCGCCGCCGGCTCCCGCGCCGCGGCCTCCGTCGCCTACTGCAGCGAGGTGCCCGTCTGGGCCGTCGTCGGCGTGGGCCGCTGCCTGCCGGAGGCCGGGTTCACCTCCATGCTGGAGCGTGTGGCGGACGTCCGCCGCCCGTGGCACGTGGAGGCCGAGCCGCTGCCGCTCGCGCTCGCCACCTACGTGGCCGGCCAGGGTGGCGTGGCCGGCGCGGGCGAGGGCAGCCTGCAGCCCGAGTGCCCGTGCGCGCCGGAGCTGCTGCGACTGGCCTGACTCGCGCCGCCGGCGGCCCGCGAGCCGCACGGGACACGGCCCCGGCGCCGTGGGACCAACGTCCCTAACTTGAGTCCGTGTCGGGTTCCGCGGGCCGCCGCGCGGTATAACAGGACCTACGTGGATGGGCAACGGAGCCTGTCCGGCAACCAGGAGGAGTGTCCCATGACGGACACCGTCGAGCGGTCGTCCCGCCAGCCGGAGCAGATCTCGCACGTGGTGGTGCGTTTCGCCGGCGACTCCGGTGACGGCATGCAGCTCACCGGCGACCGGTTCACCTCGGTCAGCGCCCTGTTCGGGAACGACCTGTCGACCTTCCCGGACTATCCCGCCGAGATCCGCGCCCCAGCGGGCACGGTCAACGGCGTGTCCAGCTTCCAGGTCCACATCAGCGACCACGACATCACCACGCCGGGCGATTCGCCCAACGTGCTGGTGGCGATGAACGCAGCGGCCCTGAAGGCGGACATTCACCGCCTGGAGCAGAACGGCCTGCTCATCGTCAACAGCGACGCGTTCGAGGCGCGCGACTTGGAGAAGGCCGACTACACGTCCAACCCGCTGACGGACGGGTCGCTCTCCAACTACCGCGTGGTCGAGGTGCCGATGACCACCCTCACCCAGGCGGCGGCAGAGCCGCTGGGTGTGAAGCCGCGCGACGCCGAGCGCTCGAAGAACTTCTTCGCGCTGGGCATGGTGAGCTGGCTGTACTCCCGCCCGATCGAGCCGACCATCGCCTGGATCGAGGGCCGCTTCAAGGATCTGGTGAAGGAGGCCAACCTGGCCGCCTTCAAGGCCGGGTACAACTTCGGCGAGACCAGCGAGCTGTTCGACCACCCGTACATGGTCCCGCCGTCGGACACCTCGCCCGGTGAGTACACCAACATCACCGGCAACACCGCGCTGGCATGGGGCCTGGTGGCCGCCGGCCAGCTGTCCAAGCTGCCCGTGTTCCTCGGCAGCTACCCGATCACGCCGGCCAGCGACATCCTCCACGAGCTGTCCAAGCACAAGAACTTCGGCGTTCGTACCCTGCAGGCGGAGGACGAGATCGCCGCCGCCGGCATGGCGCTGGGTGCTGCGTTCGCCGGCCACCTCGGGGTCACCACCACGTCCGGCCCCGGTGTGGCGCTGAAGAGCGAGACCACCAGCCTGGCCGTGTCGCTGGAGCTGCCGTTCGTGCTGGTGGACATCCAGCGTGGCGGCCCCTCCACCGGCCTGCCCACGAAGACCGAAGCCGCCGACCTGAACATCGCGATGTACGGCCGCCACGGCGAGGCCCCGCTGCCGATCGTCGCCGCCTACAGCCCGGCCAACTGCTTCGACGCCGCCATCGAGGCCGCCCGCATCGCGCTGAAGTACCGCACGCCGGTCATCCTGCTCAGCGACGGCTACCTGGCCAACGGCAGCGAGCCGTGGAAGATCCCCGACCCTGCCACCCTGCCGGACATCTCGGTGCCCTTCGCCACGGCGAAGAACCATGTCAACGAGGACGGCACGGAGGAGTACTGGCCGTACCTCCGCGACCCGGAGACCCTGGCCCGCCCGTGGGCCATCCCCGGCACCCCCGGCCTCATGCACCGCGTGGGTGGCATCGAGAAGGAGGACGGCCGCGGCGACATCAGCTACACGCCGGCCAACCACACCAAGATGGTCCACCTCCGTGCGGACAAGATCGCCGGCATCGCCAAGGACATCCCCGAGGCGAAGGTGATGGGCGACGCGGACGCCGACGTCGTGCTGCTCGGGTGGGGCTCCACCTGGGCCGCCATCGACGCCGCCGTGCAGCGCACCCGCCGGGCCGGCACGAAGGTCGGCTGGATCCACCTCACCCACCTCAACCCGCTGCCGCCGAACCTCGGCGACCTGCTGCGCTCCTTCCGCCACGTGCTGGTGCCGGAGCTCAACATGGGCCAGCTGTGCCGCATCGTGCGGGCCGAGTTCCTGGTGGACGCCAAGCCGGTCACCAAGGTCCAGGGCCTGCCCTTCTCCTCTGCCGAACTCGAAGCCGCAATCCAGGAGGTCCTCAAGTGAGCGACGTCATCGTGCCCCTCACCCAGAAGAAGGACTGGATGAGCGACCAGGAGGTCCGCTGGTGCCCCGGCTGCGGCGACTACGGCATCCTCCAGGCCGTCCAGACCCTGATGCCGGACCTCGGCGTGGCGCCGGAGAACACCGTGTTCATCAGCGGCATCGGCTGCAGCAGCCGCTTCCCGTACTACATGAACACCTACGGCATGCACTCCATCCACGGGCGCGCCCCGGCCATCGCCACCGGTGTGGCCGTGGCCCGGCCGGACCTGGACGTCTGGGTCATCACCGGCGACGGCGATGCGCTCAGCATCGGTGGCAACCACCTCATCCACGCCCTGCGGCGCAACGTCAACCTGACGATCCTGCTGTTCAACAACCGGATCTACGGCCTCACCAAGGGCCAGTACTCGCCGACCAGCGAGGAGGGCAAGGTCACCAAGAGCACCCCGATGGGCTCGATCGACCACCCGTTCAACCCGCTGGCGGTGGCCCTCGGCGCCGAGGCCTCCTTCGTGGCCCGCACCCACGACCTGGACCGCAAGCACATGATGAACGTGTTCCGCGCCGCCCACGACCACCAGGGTGCGTCGTTCGTGGAGATCTACCAGAACTGCAACGTCTTCAACGACGCTGCGTTCGACGGGGTCACCGGCAAGCACCACCGCGCCGAGATGATGATCGACCTCGTGCACGGCGAGCCGATCCGCTTCGGCCCGGAGAAGGAGCACGGCGTGATGATGGGCAGCGACGGCCAACTGCGGATCGTCGACGTCATCGAGGCCGGGGTGGACAACCTGCTCGTGCACGACGCCCACCGCGAGGACCCGGGCCTGGCGTTCGCGCTGGCCCGCCTGTCGCACGACGACCACTCGCCGACGCCGTTCGGCATCTTCCGCGACGTCCACCGGCCGGACTACGGCTCGCAGGTGGCCGCCCAGGTGATGCAGGCCGGCGAGAAGAAGGGCCCGGGCAGCCTGGGCGACCTCCTCCGCAGCAACGGCACCTGGACCATCGGCTGACCCGCCGCACCCGCACCAGACGTACGGTCTCGGCCGCCCGGGCAACCGGGCGGCCGAGCCGCGTCAGGGCTCGATGATGGGGAAGCCGCCCATGAACACGTCGAGGTTGTCGATGATCATCCGCAGCGCGCCGGCGTCGCCGTCGATGGTGATGTCGCCGGCGGCGAGCGCGTCGTCGAGGGTGACGTCGGCGGCGATCACCGCGCTCAGCGCTTCGCGGGTGGACGTGACGGTGGCGGCAGCGCCGTCGTCACGACGGTCCTTGCGGTAGCGGATGGCGCGGTGGGACAGGCCGAGCAGCCAGTCCTCCTCGATGTCGGTGAACGTCAGGTTGATCGTGAAGTCCGCCCCGGCGACGGCGTCGCTGTTCAGCCGCATGCCGACGGTGGCCAGCAACTGGTCGATCGGCAGCGCCCGCACCAGGCCGCGGTTGCCCGCCTTGTGCCGCGGCGGGCCGCCGTGGCGAAGCTCCTGCGCACCGAACAGGTAGGCGTTGCGGAACGTGGACGACTCGCTCTGGTAGCCCAACTGCTCCAGCGCGTCGGCCTGCAAGGCCCGGGCCTCCCGGTTCATCGGGTCGGCGAACACGAGGTGGTTCACCAGTTCGGCCACCCAGCGGTAGTCGCCGGCGTCGAAGGCCTCGCGAGCCTTGGCCAGCAGGGCGTCCGGGCCGCCGGCCAGGTCCACGTAGCGCTGGCCGGCCTCCACCGGCGGATGCGGGTGCAGGTGGCAGGGGTTGCCGTCGTACCAGCTGAGGTAGCGCTGGTACACGGCCTTCACGTTGTGGATCAGGCTGCCGTAGTAGCCGACCGTGTGGCTCTCCTCGAAGTGGTCCGGCGGGTGGTGCAGCATCTCGGCGATCTCGGTGGCCACGTAGCCGTGGTTGGCCAGGCGCAGGGTCTGGTCGTGCACCCAGCGGTACAGGTCCCGTTGGCGGCCGAGGAAGTCCTTCACGTCGTCGCGGCCCCAGCGCGGCCAGTGGTGGGAGGCGAACATCAGCTCCGCCTGGTTGCCGAACAGGTCCAGCGCGTCGTCGATGTACCGGCTCCACGACAGCGAGTCGCGCGCCTGGGCACCGCGGATCGGGATGAGGTTGTGCATGTTGTGGCTGCAGTTCTCCGCCATGCACAGCCAGCCGTGGTCGGGGAAGTAGAAGTTCATCTCCGCCGGCGCCTCGGTCTCCGGCGTGAGCTGGAAGATGATCCGCACCCCGTCGATCACCATCTCCTGCCCGGTGAACGTGATGTCCACCGTGGGCGGGATGAGGCTCGACGTGCCCAGCGGGACGCCCTTGCCGAGGCCGGCGTCCACCTGGCCGCGCGGGCCGGGCAGCAGCAGCGGGCCGAACTGGTAGAGCGAGCGGCGGGTCATGGCCATGCCGGCCAGCAGGTTCTCCGCCACGGTCTCGCGCATGAAGTGCTCCGGTGCCACCACCACGCAGCGCCCGGCGTCCACGTCCGCCTGGGTGGTGACGCCCAGGACGCCACCGAAGTGGTCGAGGTGGCTGTGGGTGTAGATGACGCCGGTGACGGGGCGGGCGCCCAACGTGTTGTTGGCCAGCTCCAGGCACGCCGCGGCGGTCTGGGTGCAGGTCAGCGGGTCGACGACGACCCACCCGGTCGTGCCCTCGATGAACGTGATGTTGGAGATGTCGTAGCCACGCGCCTGCCAGCAGCCGGGGGCCACCTCGAACAGGCCGTGCACGCAGTTCAGCTGGGCCTGGCGCCAAAGGCTGGGGTTCACCGTGTCCGGCGCGGGTTCGCCCTGCTGGATGAAGGACCACTTGCCGAGGTCCCACGCCGGGCCGATGGGACCCTCGATGACGCCCGTGGGGTGCTGGGCGATGAGGCCCCGCGACACCCGGTCGAAGTCCGCCGGGTCGAACGGCGGGACGGGGCGGGAGTTGGCCGCCCGGGTGTGCTCCGTGGCGTCCTTGGCAAACTCGTGAGGCAGGTGGTCGTCGGTCACGCGCCCATGGTGGCACAGCTCGGTGGGAGCGCCCGCTGCCGTGGGCGCGTCACCCCGTGGGCAGCGGCTTGCCGGCGCCGAGGTCGGCGCGGTCGCCGGCGGCCCGCCCGGCGTGGTACCCGGCAGCGTCCAGCCGGCGCGAGCGCATCGGCACGGTGTCCGGGAAGAGCTCCTCGACCGCGGCCTGCACGGCGGCCTGCCGATGCTGCAGCACCGGCACCAGCGAACTGCCGTACTCCGCCTCGGCCGCCTCGGCGGCATGGCGGGTGGCGGCCTCCAGGCGCTCGGCCACCCGCTCGGCGAAGGCCACCAGGAACGCCCGGCGGAACGACGCCGTCCGCAGCCGGGCGTCGTGCGCCGTGGCATGTGACGAGGCGTGGGTGGCCTGCACCAGGAGGGAGGTGAACAGCACCTCGGTCAGCTGGAGGTCCACCGGGAAGCCGACGACCGTGGCGAAGCCGGCAGCGGACGCCCACACGCACGTCACCGAGTTGACGTGGCCGATGGCCGCCAGCAGGCCGACCTTCTCGTCGGCGTACGGGTCGTCGATGTGGATCCGCCGAGCCTCCGTGCCCCGGCTGAGACGGCCACCGTCCCCCATCGCTGCTGCCGCCAGCACCGCGGCGTCGATGGAATGGCGGGCCATCAACTCCTGCGCCTTGGCGGTGAAGGCGTCGGCCTCCGCCTCGAACGTGGTGGCCTCGGCCTTGGCCAGGAGGGCGCGGATGGTGCGCAGGGCCTTGGCGTCGATCTCCCCGGTGGTGCCGGCGCCGCCGGGCGGCCCGTACGCGTTGCCGGCATTGCTGGCCACCCATCGGGAGGGTGGGGGCAGCAGCGGGTTCAGCCGCCCCGCCGTCCGCAGCACCGCCAGGAACTGCACGGCGCCACCCAACGAGTCCGCCGGGTGCAGGCGTTCGGCCTTCGCCCAGCGGGCCAGCACGTCCGCATGGCCGCCCGTCAGCCGGCCATCCGTGGGGTCCAGTACCCCAAGCTCGGCCAACTGCTCCAGCCAGCGGGGCGGGGCCCGGTGGACCGCCTGGTGCTGGCGAGCATGGGCGGCGACGTACTGGGCGGCCAGGCGGCCGAGCCGCTGGGTGAACGCCCGCCGGGTGGCGTGCACCACGTCGGCGGGCTCCCACCCGCCCTCGAGCACGGCGTCCAGCGCCCGGGTGATGCGATCGTGCAGGAGTGCCGACGGGCGCTCGCCGGGCCCGGCTGCGGATTCCAGTTCCTCCAGCAGCGCGAGCGCCGCCTCGAAGTGGCGGCCGTCCGCCCCGGGCCCGAGGGCCACGGCGCAGGCGATGTCCACCAGGCGGGCGGGGTCGGCCATGGACGGGTCGGCGCCGGCCGTGCGGCGCGAGAACGCAGCCCGGTCGCGCTGCTGGGCACGGCGCTGTTGCTGCTGACGGCGTTGTTGGCTGTTGCGTCCCATGGCGGCAGTGTGCCCGGGGGGTGCGCGAAGGTTCCGGCCGGCTACTGGCGGGCAGGCGGGGCAGGCGGGCGGGCCTGGTCAGCCCGTGCAGTGGGCGTCGGTGAGTGCCAGGCACTCGTCCAGCACGGCCAGGCCTTCCTCCACCTCGGCGGCGCTGACGTTGCACGGCGGGCAGATGTGCAGCCGGTTGAAGTGGGTGAACGGCCACACCCCGCGGGCCTTGCAGGCGGCGAGCAGTTCGGTCATCGGCGCGGCGTCCGGGCCGGCCGCGTTGTACGGCACCATCGGCTCGCGGGTCTCCCGGTTCTTCACCAACTCCAGCGCCCAGAACACGCCGAGGCCGCGGACGTCGCCGACGCTCGGGTGGTTGGCCATCAGCTTCTCCAGGCCGGGGCGGATGACCTCCTCGCCGATGGCCCGCGCGTGCTCGATGACGCCCTCCTCGCGGAAGATGTTGATGCTGGCGACGGCGCTGGCGCAGGCCAGCGGGTGGCCGGAGTAGGTGAGGCCGCCGGGGTAGGCGCGGTCGCGGAAGGAGTCCGCCACCTTCGTGCTGATGACCACGCCGCCGAGGGGCACGTAGCCGGAGTTGACGCCCTTGGCGAAGCAGACCAGGTCGGGCTCCACGCCCCAGTGCTGCCAGGCGAACCACTCGCCGCAGCGGCCGAAGCCGGCCATCACCTCGTCGCAGATCATGACGATGCCGTGCCGGTCGCACCGCTCGCGCACGCCGGCGAGGTAGCCGTCCGGCGGGACCAGGATGCCGTTGGTGCCGACGACGGTCTCGATGATGATCGCGGCCACCGTGTGGGCGCCCTCCACCATCAGCGTGTCGTCGAGGTGCTGCAGCGCCCGCTGGCATTCCTCGGCCTCGCTGGTGGAATGGAACGCGCTGCGGTACGGGTACGGGCCCCAGAACTTCACCACGCCCGGCATGCCCGGCTCGCTGGGCCAGCGGCGCGGGTCGCCGGTGAGCGTGATGGCCCCGTTCGTCGCGCCGTGGTAGCTGCGGTAGTGGTTGAGCACCTTGTTGCGCCCGGTGTGCAGGCGGGCCATGCGCACCGCGTTCTCGGTGGCCTCGGCGCCGCCGTTGGTGAAGAACACCATCTCCAGGTTGCTGTCCGGGTTGCCGTTGCGGGCGACCTCGACGATCAGCCGGGCGGCCTCGCTGCGGGCGTCGTTGGCGTGGAACGGGGCGATGGTGCACAGCCGGCCCGCTTGCTCCTGGATGGCGGCGATCAGCTTGGGGTGCTGGTGGCCGATGTTGACGTTCATCAACTGGCTGGAGAAGTCCAGGTACTTGGTGCCGTCCTCGGTCCACATGTAGCTGCCTTCGGCGCGGCTGATGACGACCGGCTTGATGGCCGACTGGGCGCTCCAGGAGTGGAAGACGTGCGCCCGGTCGTTGGCGAAGGCGTCGGCGGGATGGGTGTCGAGCACGCTCATGAGCGGGATGGTAGTTGTCACCCGCCTGGGCGTACAGACCGCTCTTTGTGTCCGGACAAAGAATTCCCGGTGCTCACATGGGCGCGTCGACGGTGGCCACCACGGCTTGGTGGAAGGCGCGCAGACCCATCGCCAGGTGGTCCTCTGGCGTGTCCTCCTCCTTCGTGTGCGACAGGCCACCGATCGAGGACGTGAACACCATCGCGGTCGGCACCGCCCGGGCCATCTCCGAGGCGTCGTGGAGCGCGCCGCTGGGCAGCTCGAAGCGGTGCCCCTCCACGGCCTCCACGGCGTCGCGCACCCGCTCCACCAGCACGGGGTCGAACACCATCGGCGGGATGCGGAAGATGTGCTCCAGGCGCACCGTGCAGCCCTCCGCCGCGGCGGCGCGCTGGGCCGCGTCCTTGGCTTCGGCGAACATCGCCGCCAGGGCGTCGGCGTCCTTGTGGCGCATGTCCATCGTGCAGGTGGTGGTGCCGGGGACGGCCGTCACCACGCCCGGCCAGCAGGACACGCTGCCCACCGTCGTGACGCCGACATGGCGCTCGCCGATCTCGGCCAACTCCAGCGCGAAGCGGCTCATCGCCCGCAAGGAGTCCCGCCGCATCGGCATCGGCATCGTGCCGGCGTGCGCGGCCTGACCATCGAAGATCAGCCGCTCACGCTCGATGCCCACCGTGCCGCTGACCACGCCGATGCCCAGGCCCTGGTGCTCCAGCACCGGACCCTGCTCGATGTGCAGCTCGAGGTAGGCCACCACGTTCTCCAGCCGGGCCTGGCAACCCTCCATCGCATCGATGTGCACGCCGTGCTCGGCCAGCACCTCGGGCAGCGCGTCGCCCTGGCGGTCCTTCAGCTCGCGGATGATGTCCACGTCCAGCGTGCCGACTACGGCGGCCGAGCCGAACAGGCTGCGGCTGAAGCGGGCGCCCTCCTCGTCCGCCCAGTCCACGAGGGCGAAGGAGCGGGCCGGCGGCTCGGGGCGGGCGGCCAGCGACCGCAGCACCTCCAGCCCGCCCATCACGCCCAGTGCGCCGTCCAGCCAGCCGCCGGCCGGCACGGAGTCCAGGTGGGAGCCGACGACCACGGTGTCGGCGGAGCGGCCGGGCAGGTACGCCCACAGGTTGCCGGCCTCGTCCTGCTCCACGGTGACCGGCAGGGTGGACAGCTCTTCGCGCAGCATGGCGCGTGCCTCGGCCCACTCCGCGGTCCAGCACAGCCTGCGCGACCCGGCCGGGCCACCGGTGCGGGCCGCCAGGTTCCTCAGGTCGCGGATGGCGCGGTGCGGGTCGAACTGGGTCGCGGTGTCGGTGCTCACGGGCCGCACAGTAGCGGCGCTCAGCGCTGGCCCGCCCGGGCCGGGTTGGCCCCGGCGGCATCGGCCAGGCGGCGGGCCAGGTCGTCGAGGTCGTGGTCCACCAGGCCCACGGTGACGCGCAGGTGGGGGGTGTCCGGGCGGACCATGAACGGCTCGCCGGGCGCGGCACCGATGCCCTGGGCGGCCAGGGTCAGCAGCGCGGAGCGCTCGTCGACGACCTCCATCCACAGGTTGATCCCGTCGGTGCCGGTGACCGTGACGCCGCGGGCGCGCAGGGCGTCGGCCACGGCCTGGCGTCGGCGGGCGTACTCGTCGCGGGCGTGGGCGACGGCGGCGACGGTGGGCGGGTGGTCCAGCATCTCCAGCAGGACGGCCTGCAGGAGGCGGCTGCTCCAGCCCGGGCCGAGGAGGCGGCGGTCCACCACGGCGTCCACCACGCTGCCGGCGCCGCCGACGGCCGCCAGGCGGAGGTCCGGGTTGTGGCTCTTGGAGTAGCTGCGGATGTGCACCGTCCGCTGCGGCAGCCAGGTGCCGAGGCTGACCAGTGGGGCGGCGGCGATGTCGCCGGAATGGTCGTCCTCCACCACCACGACCCGCTGGTGCCGGCGCAGGACGGCCGCCAGCGCGGTGCCGCGGCGCCGGGTGAGCGCCACGCCCGCCGGGTTGTGGGCGCGGGGCTGCAGCATCACGGCGCACACGCCGCCGGCGTCCAACGCGTCGCTGAGCCCCGCCGGTTGCAGCCCCTCGTCGTCCACGTCCACCCCGACGACCTCGGCCCCCAGCAGGTCCAGCAGGTCGAGGAGGGGAGGGAAGCACGGATGCTCCACCACGACGCGGTCGCCGAGGCGGACCACCGCGCGGGCGATGCGGTCCAGCGCGTCCATGGCCCCGTCGACGATGGTGATGGCCTCCGGCGGGAACGGCCAGTCGGCGCGCAGCCTCTCCTCCAGCGCCGGCAGCACCGGGTGGTCGAGGTAGTTGTCCGTCAGCGAGCGGCGCCCCACGGCCGCCAGCAGCGGGCCGAGGTCCGGCAGCAGTGCCGGATCGGGGGTGCCGGTGCTGAGGTCGAGGGCGAAGTGGCCGGGGCCTTCGGTGACCCTGCGGTAGCGGCGGGCGGTGACCGGCCCGGTGGGCTGGCGGACGAACGTGCCCTGCCGCCCGCGGGCGTCGATCGCGCCCACGGCCGCCAGCGTCTGCCACGCCTCGCTGACGGTGGTGGGGGAGACGCCCAGCCGGCGGGCCAGGTCGCGCACCGTGGGCAGGCGTGACCCGATGGGCAGCGACCCGTCGGTGACCAGGCGGCCGATGGCGGCCGCGATGCCCCGCGCCGAACGGTCGTCCACGGCCCCGGCGATGGCCGCCGCGCCGACCTCGTCGGCCCCCGTCACGTCGTGCACGATGGACATTGTGCGGTAACAATACATCTATTGTCTGGCCTGGCGTGTCACATTAGAGTCCGCGCCATGACGAACACCGTGCGCGCCGCCCTGCTGCAGACCGACTGGCCCGGCACGAAGGAGGCCATGCTCGACAAGCACGAGCAGGCCGTGCACGACGCGAAAGCCCAGGGTGCGCAGGTCATGTGCTTCCAGGAGCTGTTCTACGGGCCGTACTTCTGCCAGGTCCAGGAGACCGAGTACTACGCCTACACCGAGCCCATCCCCGACGGGCCCACCACCCAGCGCTTCCAGAGCATCGCCAAGGAAGCCGGCATGGTGCTGGTGCTGCCGATGTACGAGATCGTCCGGCCCGGCCTGTACTACAACACGGCCGCCGTGGTGGACGCCGACGGCACGTACCTCGGCAAGTACCGCAAGCAGCACATCCCCCAGACCAAGGGCTTCTGGGAGAAGTTCTACTTCACCCCCGGCGACGGCGGGTACCCCGTGTTCGAGACCGCAGTCGGCAAGGTCGGCGTGTACATCTGCTACGACCGGCACTTCCCCGAGGGCTGGCGGGCGCTGGGCCTGAACGGCGCGGAGATCGTGTTCAACCCGTCGGCCACCAGCCGCGGCCTGTCGCAGTACCTGTGGGGCATCGAGCAGCCCGCCGCGGCCGTGGCCAACATGTACTACGTCGGGGCCATCAACCGGGTCGGCATCGAGCCGCTCGGCGACAACGACTTCTACGGGCAGAGCTACTTCGTGGACCCGGAGGGCCAGTACGTGGGCGACAAGGGCGACCCGTTCCAGCCGGAGCTCATCGTGCGCGACCTCGATCTCGACAAGATCAAGCTGGTGCGCGACCGTTGGGCGTTCTACCGCGACCGCCGGCCGGACGCGTACGACGACCTCTTCACCCACTGACCCACCCGCCGACCCACCACGAGGACCGCACCATGGCGACCACGCTCATCAAGAACGGCCAGGTCATCTCCACGTCGGGCGTCATCGCCCAGGACGTGCTGATCACCGGCGAGACCATCACCGCGCTCGGCGCACCCGGGTTCTTCACGGAGGAGGGGCACGACAAGGTCATCGACGCGGCCGGCAAGTACGTCATCCCCGGCGGCATCGACGTGCACACCCACATGGAGCTGCCGTTCGGTGGCACCTTCGCCAGCGACACCTTCGAGACCGGGTCGCGGGCCGCGGCCTGGGGTGGCACCACCACCATCGTGGACATGGCCGTGCAGCGCTACGGCGAGAACGTGTTCGACGGCCTGGCGGAGTGGCACCGCAAGGCCGACGGCAACTGCGCCATCGACTACGGCTTCCACCAGATCATCGGCGGTGTGGACGAGCAGTCGCTGAAGGCCCTGACCTACCTCACCGAGCACGAGGGCGTCACCAGCTTCAAGCTGTTCATGGCCTACCCCGGCGTGTTCTACAGCGACGACGGGCAGATCCTGAGGGCCATGCAGACGGCCGCCGACTGCGGCGCCGTCATCCTCATGCACGCCGAGAACGGCATCGCCATCGACGTGCTCGTGCAGCAGGCGCTGGCCCGCGGCGAGACCGACCCCCGCTACCACAGCTACACCCGGCCCTCGCCGCTGGAGGCCGAGGCCACCCACCGGGCCATCGTGCTCAGCCATGTGGCCGGCAACGTGCCGCTGTACATCGTGCACATGAGCGCCGGCGACGCCCTGAACGAGGTGGCCGCCGCCCGCCACCACGGCCGCAACGTGTTCGCCGAGACCTGCCCGCAGTACCTGTACCTCACGCTGGAGGAGACCCTCGGCCAGCCCGGCTTCGAGGGCGCCAAGTGGGTCTGCAGCACGCCCGTGCGCAGCAAGGACCACGACCCCGACTACGTGGGCCAGATGGGCCACGGCCACCAGGCCGACCTGTGGAAGGGCCTGCGGATGAACGAGTTGGCCATCGTGTCCACCGACCACTGCCCGTTCTGCATGAAGGACCAGAAGGAGCTCGGGCTCGGCGACTTCTCCAAGATCCCCAACGGCATCGGCGGCGTGGAGCACCGGATGGAGCTCCTCTACCAGGGCGTCGTCAACGGCGAGATCAGCCTCCAGCGGTGGGTGGAGACCTGCTGCACCACCCCGGCGCGGATGTTCGGCATGTACCCGAAGAAGGGTGTCATCGCCCCCGGCTCCGACGCCGACGTCGTGGTCTGGGACCCCAACACCAAGACCAAGATCGGCATCAACGACAAGCACCACATGAACATGGACCACAGCGCCTGGGAGGGCTGGGTCATCGACGGCAAGGTGGACACCGTGCTCAGCCGCGGCACCGTGGTCATCGAGAACGACCAGTACGTCGGGCGCAAGGGCCACGGCCAGTTCGTTCGTCGCGGTCTCTCCCAGTACCTCGTCTGACCGTTCGGGGCGGCGGCCACCTTCGCTCCTCGACACGGTCGGCGGAAACGCATCGCCTCCCTACCGTCTCGTCGCCGAAGCTGCCCACTCCCCTCACTGGGTGACTCGTCCGGGTCGCCCCACTCCCTCACTCACATCGAGAAGGAAGTCACATCATGAATCGCATTCTCCACTGGATCGACGGGCAGGCCGTCGAGGGCACGTCGGGCCGGTCGGGCCCCGTGTTCGACCCCGCCACCGGGCAGCAGCAGTCCGCCGTGGACTTCGCCTCGGTCGGCGACGTGGACCGCGCCGTCGCCGTGGCGAAGGCCGCGTTCAGCGGCTGGCGGGCGACCAACCTGTCGCGCCGCGCCGAGGTCATGTTCCGGATGCGCGAGCTGGTGGATGCCAACCGCAAGGAGATCGCCTCGCTGCTCTCCAAGGAGCACGGCAAGGTCCTCGGCGACGCGCTGGGCGAGGTGGCCCGCGGCCTGGAGAACATCGAGTTCGCCTGCGGTGTGCCGAACCTGCTGAAGGGCGGCTACAGCGAGCAGGCGTCCACCGGTGTGGACGTCTACAGCATCAAGCAGCCGCTGGGCGTCGTGGCCGGCATCACCCCGTTCAACTTCCCGGCGATGGTCCCGATGTGGATGTTCGCCAACGCGCTGGCGTGCGGCAACACGTTCGTGCTGAAGCCGAGCGAGAAGGACCCCTCCGCCAGCATGCTGATCGCCGAGCTGCTGAAGCAGGCCGGCCTGCCCGACGGTGCGTTCAACGTCCTCCACGGCGACAAGGTCGCGGTGGACCGCCTGCTGGAGCACCCCGACGTGGCCGCCGTCAGCTTCGTCGGCAGCACGCCGATCGCCCGCTACATCTACGAGACCGGCACCAAGAACGGCAAGCGGGTGCAGGCGCTCGGCGGGGCGAAGAACCACATGCTGGTGCTGGCCGATGCCGACCTGGACATGGCGGCCGATGCGGCCGTCAGCGCGGCCTACGGCTCCGCCGGGGAGCGCTGCATGGCCATCTCCGTCGTCCTGGCCAGCGACGCCATCGCCGACCAGCTGGTGGAGAAGATCCAGGAGCGCATCCCGTCGATCAAGGTCGGCCCCGCCGCCGACGACGGCAACGAGATGGGCCCGCTGATCACCGGCGAGCACCGCGACAAGGTCAAGGGCTACGTCGAGGGCGCCGAGGGCGAGGGCGCCACGCTGGTGGTCGACGGTACCCAGGACGTGCCGGCCGACGGCTTCTTCCTCAAGCCCTCCCTCATCGACCGGGTGCGCCCAGGCATGAAGTGCTACGACGACGAGATCTTCGGGCCCGTCCTCTCCGTCGCCCGCATCAGCGGCTACCAGGAGGGCATCGACCTCATCAACGCCAACCAGTTCGGCAACGGCACGGCCATCTTCACCCGTGACGGTGGCGCCGCCCGCCAGTTCGAGTTCGACGTGCAGGTCGGCATGGTCGGCGTCAACGTGCCGATCCCCGTGCCGGTCAGCTACTACAGCTTCGGCGGCTGGAAGGCCAGCCTGTTCGGCGACCAGCACATGTACGGCCCGGACGGGATCAACTTCTACACGCGGACCAAGGTGGTCACGCGGCGGTGGCCCGACCCGCGCACCAGCTCGGTCGACCTCGGCTTCCCGCAGAACCGCTGACCCGGCCGCACCGACCACAGGGGGAGACACATGGAGTTCGGGGTAGTCCTGCAGACCACGCCACCCGCCCGCCGGGTGATCGACCTGGCCCGTGCGGCCGAGAGCTACGGGTTCAACTACGTCTGGACCTTCGACTCCCACATCCTGTGGGAGGAGCCCTACGTCATCTACAGCCAGATCCTGGCCGAGACCCGCAACGTGGTCGTCGGGCCGATGGTCACCAACCCGGCGACGCGGGACTGGACGGTCACGGCCAGCGTCTACGCCACGCTGAACGAGATGTACGGCAACCGCACCGTGTGCGGGATCGGCCGCGGCGACTCGGCGGTGCGGGTCACCAACGGCGCGCCGACCACGCTGGCCACGCTGCGGGACAGCGTGCACGTCATCCGCGAGCTGGCCAACGGCAGGACCGTGGAGTACAAGGGCTCGCAGCTGTGCCTGCCATGGGCCGGCAAGAGCCGCCTGGAGATGTGGGTGGCCGCGTACGGCCCGAAGGCGCTGGCGCTGACGGGTGAGGTGGGCGACGGGTACATCCTGCAACTTGCCGACCTCAGCATCGCCGAGTGGACCATCGGCGCGGTGCGTGCCGCTGCGGCGGCGGCCGGCCGCGACCCCGACGGCATCACGATCTGTGTCGCGGCCCCGGCATACGTCACGGACGGCACCGAGGCCGGCTTGGCCCACGGGCGCGAGCAATGCCGCTGGTTCGGCGGGATGGTCGGCAACCATGTGGCCGACATCGTGGCCCGCTACGGCGACGACGCCGCGGTGCCGGCGGCGCTGACGGACTACATCAAGGGCCGCCAGGGCTACGACTACAACGAGCACGGCCAGGCCGGCAACAGCCACACCCAGTTCGTGCCGGACGAGATCGTCGACCGCTTCTGCATCGTCGGCCCGGTCGAGGCCCACGTGGAGCGCATGGAGCAACTGCGCGAGCTCGGTGTGGACCAGTTCGCCATCTACCTGCAGCACGACGACAAGGACCACACCCTCCGGGCGTACGGGGAGAAGGTGCTGCCCGCGGTCGCCGAGCATGTGAAGGCCAAGTCCTGACGATGAATCCACCGTCCGCGTTGGCCCGCTCGGCGAAGCGGGTGGTGATGTTCGCGCTGGCCATCGGGCTGGTCGTCGTCGCCTGGGAGCTGTACCGGAACCTCGGCCCCGACAAGGGCGGCAAGGTGTTCGGTTGGACCGTGCTGCCGAAGGCCAACGCGCGGGTGATGCCCAGCGTGGCCGACATCCTCGGCCGCTTCGCCGACCCGTTGGGCCGTGGCGGCGAGGCGATGTGGTGGTTCCTCACCAAGTCCGCCTGGTACACCCTGCAGCTCGCGTTCCTCGGCTTCCTCATCGGGTCGCTGCTGGGCATCGGTCTCGCCGTGGTGATGTCCCGCCTGCGGATCTTCGAGCGGGCACTGATGCCGTACCTCGTCATCTCCCAGACGGTGCCGCTCATCGCGCTGGCGCCGCTGATCGCCGGTTGGGGCGGCAAGCTGTCGCTGTTCGGCTGGGAGTGGCAGCGGTGGACGTCCGTCGTCACGATGGGCGTGTTCCTCAGCTTCTTCCCAGTGGCGCTCGGGACCCTTCGCGGCTTGAAGTCGGCGCCCGCCGCATCCGTGGAGTTGATGGACAGCCTGGCCGCGCCCTGGCGGGTGACGCTGGTGAAGCTGCGCTTCCCCGCGGCAGTGCCCCACATGGTGCCGGCACTGAAGCTCGGGGCGGCCGGCGCCGTCATCGGGGTGATCGTGGGCGAGATCTCGGTGGGCCTGCGGGGCGGCGTCGGCCGGCCCATCATCGAGTTCGCCCGGCAGTTCTCGTCCGACCCGGCGAAGGTGTACACGGCCATCCTGGCCGCGGCGGTGGTCGGGCTGGTGATGGCGATGCTGGTGAGCGCGTTCGACGCGTTCCTGATGCGCCGCCGACCGAAGGAGGCAGTGGCATGAACCCGGTGGACGCCGTGGCGGGCGACGGTGCCGCGGAGGAGGTGGGGGCGACGGCGGCCGCGGACGCGGTGGTCCTGCGTGGCGTGTCGAAGCACTTCAACACCGGCCGCAAGGGCACGGTCCATGCCCTGGACGATGTGGATCTGACCATCCGGCGCGGCGAGTTCGTGTCGCTCATCGGGCCGTCGGGCTGTGGCAAGAGCACCCTGTTGCGGCTGATCGCCAACCTCATCGAGCCGACCGCCGGCGAGGTCGTCGTCAACGGCAAGCCGGCCCGCCAGGCCCGCAGGGACCAGGACTACGGCATGGCCTTCCAGCAGGCCGGCCTGTTCGACTGGCGCACCGTGGCCCGCAATGTCGAGTTGCCGCTGGAGATGAAGGGCTGGGACAAGGCGCGGCGTCGCGAGCGCTCGGCGGAGATGCTGCGGATGGTGAAGCTGGACGACTTCGGCCGGCACATGCCGTGGCAGCTCAGCGGCGGCATGCAGCAGCGGGTGGCCATCGCCCGTGCCCTCGCCTCGCACCCGCCGCTGCTGCTGATGGACGAGCCGTTCGGCGCGCTGGACGAGATGACCCGCGAGCACATGCAGGCCGAGCTCCTGTCGATCTGTGCGTCGCAGGGCACCACCGTGGTGTTCGTCACTCACAGCATCCCGGAGGCCGTGTACCTCTCCGACCGCGTCGTGGTGATGTCGGCGCGGCCGGGGCGGATCACGGAGATCGTCCCGATCGGGCTGGGGGCGGGTCGCGACGATGCCACCCGCGACCGGCCGGAGTTCTTCGCCGGCGTCACGGCCGTGCGCGAAGCGCTGCGTGGAGTCGAGGGCATGGCGGCGATGGGCGGGGTGGACGACCGGTGAGCCTGCGCCTGCGCCAGGTCAGCGCCGCGGCCCTACCGCCCGTCGTCTTCGGGCTGCTGTTCTTCGGCGCGTGGGAGTGGGCGGTGCGCGCCTTCGAGGTGGAGGAGTACTTCCTGGTCCCGCCCTCCAAGATCCTCAGCACGTTCGCCGACAACTGGTCGCTCATCTGGGAGTCCGTGCAGGTCACGGGCGCCAACGCGCTGGTCGGGCTGCTGCTCGGCACCGCACTCGGGGTGGCGGTCGCCTTCCTGCTCATGTCGTTCCGGTCGCTGGACCAGGTGATCACCCCGCTGTCCACCGCCGTCAACGCGCTGCCGATCTTCGTGGTCGTCTCGGTGTTCAGCAACATGTACCCCGCCACCAGCGAGATGCCCCGGCGGCTGATGGTGGCGATCGTCATCTACTTCGTCGTGCTGGTCAACGTCGCCCGTGGGCTTCGCAACGTCCAGCCGACCCACCTCGAACTGATGCAGAGCTATGCCGCCGGGAGATGGGCGATGCTGCGCCACGTCCGCATCCCCAACGCCATCCCGTTCCTCTTCACGGCGCTGAAGATCGCCGCTCCGATGGCCGTGATCACGGCGTTCGTGTCGGAGTACTTCGGCGGCGCGCAGAACGGGTTGGGCAGCCGGATCACCGCCAGCCTCGGCGGGTCGCGCAAGGCGGACGGGTGGGCGTACGTGCTCGCCGCCTGCCTGCTCGGCATTGTGTTCTACTTGATCTCCATCACCATGGAGGCCGTCGCCACCCCCGGTGGCACGGAGCACCAACACCGCGGTCGCTCACACTGAGCCCCGCACCACACAAGGGGAGAGACACCAACCATGAAGAGAAGGACACGCACGGCAGTGCTGTCGTTGGCGGCGTTCTCGCTGCTGGCCGCGGCCTGTGGCGACGACGAGTCGTCCAGCGACACGACCGCCGCCGGTTCCGAGACCACCGCCGGTTCCGAGACCACGATGGGCAGCGAGACCACGATGGCCGGCGGCGACTGCGCCGAGATGACCCCGGTGAAGCTGCAGCTGCAGTGGGTCACCCAGGCCCAGTTCGCCGGCTACTACGCCGCCATCGACCAGGGCATCTACGAGCAGATGTGCCTGGACGTCACGATCCTCGAAGGTGCGGTGGACATCGTGCCGCAAGAGGTGCTGGCCAATGGTGGCGCAGACTTCGCCATCTCCTGGGTGCCGAAGGCACTCGCCAGCCGTGAGGCCGGGGCCAACATCGTGGACATCGCCCAGGTCTTCCAGCGCAGCGGCACCCTGCAGGTGTCCTTCGCGGACAAGGGCATCACCTCGCCGAGCGACTTCGCCGGCAAGACCATCGGCAACTGGGGCTTCGGCAACGAGTACGAAGTGTTCGCGGCCATCACCGATGCCGGGCTGGACCCCGCCGCCGACGTGACGCTGGTGCAGCAGAACTTCGACATGGTCGCACTGCTCGAGGGTGAGATCGACGCCGCCGAGGCGATGACCTACAACGAGTACGCACAGGTCCTCGAGGCCACCAACCCGGACACCGGCGAGCTGTACACGCCGGAGGACTTCAACGTCATCTCCTACGAGGACGAGGGTGTCGGCATGCTCCAGGACGCCATCTGGGCCGACGGCAACCGCCTGTCGGATGCGGCCTACAAGGACACTGCAGTGCGGTTCGTGGCGGCCTCGCTGGCCGGCTGGGCCTACTGCCGCGACAACGCCCAGAGCTGCGCGGACATCGTGCTCGCCCAGTCGCCGATCCTCGGTGCCAGCCACCAGCTGTGGCAGATGAACGAGATCAACAAGCTCATCTGGCCGGCTGCCGACGGCGTCGGCATGATCGATCAGGCTGCGTGGGACCGCACGGTCGAGATCGCCCTCGGCACGAAGAACCTGGAAGGCGCCACGGTGCTGACCGCCGAGCCCGATGCCGGTGCCTACACCAACGACATCGTCTCCGAGGCCCTGGCCATGCTGGCCGACATGGGCATCGACGTGACCGGCGATGGCTTCACCCCCATCGACGTCACGTTGAACCCTGGCGGCGAGTGATCACCGCCTGGTCGTCGTGACCGACTGATCCGCGGGGCGGGGTGCCATCGGGTGCCCCGCCCCGTTCGCGTCCCGTACCGGGTTCGTGTGGGGCGCGTACGCTGGGGTCGATGTCGGACCATGCACCGGATGCCGTCGTCGGGCTCGACGTCGGCGGCACGAAGACCAACGCCACCGTCCTGGTGGAGGGCGGGGTGTTCCTCGTCGGCGGGATGCTGGAGGTGCCCAGCCGGGTCACCGAGGGTCCGGCAGCCGCGATCGAGGCCATCCGGGAGGTGTTTGCCGCCGCGCTCTCGCAGACCGGGGTCGCCCGCAGCAGCGTGGCGGCGGTCGGGCTGGACACGCCGGGCCCGGCCAGCGCCGCCGGTGTCATCTCCAGCCGGGGTGCCACCAACTTCGCCCAGCCGGAGTGGTGGGGGTTCGACTTCCGGGCCGCGGTGGAGGGTGCGCTGGGCCTGCCGGTCACCTACCTCAACGACGGAAACGCCGCCGCGCTGTACGCCCACGAGCAGCAGTTCGGCAACGCCGCGGCCAGGCACTCGTCCGTCGCTGCCATCGTCGGCACGGGGTTGGGCGGCGGGGTGGTCGTCGACGGCGAGGTGGTCAGCGGCTCCAGCGGGATGGCCGGCGAACTGGGTCACGTCCACATCCCGATGCAGGGGCTGCTGGAGGCCGACCAGCCGATGCCGCGCTGCAACTGCGGGTTCGAGGGCGATCTGGAGAGCGTCGCGTCGCTCACCGGCATCCGGGTGAACCTGCTGCCGTACTGGCTGGGCCGGTACCCGGACCACCCGCTGGCCGCGCTGCCGATCGACGCGGCGGCCAAGCAGGTGCGCACCTACGGCGAGCAGGGCGACGAGATGGCGCTGCGCATATTCGCCCAGCAGGCGATGGCCATTGGGCGCATGTTCACGATCGCCGCCAACTTCACCGACCCCGACGCCTACTTCCTCGGCGGGGGAGTGGTGGAGGCTGCGCCGCACTTCCGCGACTGGTTCCTCGGCGAGGTCCGCGCCGCAACCGTGCTGCGCGAGGAGCAGGCTGCCGTGGCCGGGTTCCACGTGGTGTCGGACCTGGACATGGCCGGGGCCCGTGGCGCGGCGATGGCTGCGTGGCACGGGGTCCGCCGCCGCTGAGTACAGTCCGGCACATGGGTGAGATGGTCACGTTCAAGAGCAATGGTCACACGTGCGACGGCTACATCGCCGGGTCCGGTCCCGGGGTGCTCGTCATCCAGGAGTGGTGGGGCCTGGTGCCGCACATCAAGGACCTGGTGGACCGCTTCGCCGCCGCCGGGTTCACCGCGCTCGCGCCCGACCTGTACCACGGCCAGGCGGCCACGGAGCCGGACGGCGCCGGCAAGCTGATGATGGCGCTCAACATCGAGCAGGCGGCGAAGGACATGAGCGGCGCAGTCGACCTGCTGGCGGAGCGCACCGGCGGCAAGATCGGCGTGGTCGGCTTCTGCATGGGTGGCGCCCTCGCCATCGTGGTGGCCGCCCAGCGAGGCGATGCCGTGGCTGCCTGCGCGCCGTACTACGGCGTCATCGGCTGGCCCTCCATCAGCGTGGACTACTCGGCCATCACCGCCAAAGTGGTCGGCGAGTACGCCGAGCAGGACGACTTCGCCGGGCCGGACGCCGTCCGCGCCCAGGAGGCCGCGATGCGCGACGCCGGCGTGGACGTCACCATGCACATCCACCCCGGCTGCCAGCACGCCTTCTTCAACGACACCCGCCCTGAGGTCCACGACGCCGCCGCGTCCGCAGAGGCCTGGGCGCGCACCGTCGCCCTCTTCCAGTCCACGTTGTCCTGACCCTCTCCACAAGTTGGCGCTGAGGTGCGGTAGGACCGCACGTCACCGCCAACTTGGAGCAGGCGTCTCGCAAGTTGGCGCTGAGGTGCGGTAGGACCGCATGTCACCGCCAACTTGGGGCGACGGGGAGGGTCAGCCGAGGGCGGCGATGGCGTCGGCGACGGCAAGGACGCGCTTGGCGTTCTCCACGTGGAGGTTCTCGATCATCCGGCCGTTGTAGGTGACCACGCCCTTGCCGGCGGCGATGCCCTCCTCGAAGGCGGCGATCATCCCGCGGGCGTGCTCCACGTCGTCGGCGGAGGGGGCCCACACGTCGTTGCAGATCTCCACCTGGCCGGGATGGATGAGGGTCTTGCCGTCGAAGCCCATCTCGAAGCCCTGCACGCACTCGGCGCGGAACCCGTCGAGGTCCTTCACGTCGTTGTACACGCCGTCGAGGATCACCTTGCCGGCCTCGCGAGCGGCGAGCAGGGCGGTGGCCAGGTGCGGCACCAGCGGGTGGCGGCCGGCGGCGCCGAGTTGGGAGCGCACCTCACGGGCCAGGTCGTTGGTGCCCATCACCAGCACGGCCACCCGCCAGTGGGCGGCGATCTCGCGCACGTCGAGGATGGCCGTCGGGGTCTCGACCATCGCCCAGATCTTCATGTCGGCATGGGCGCCGGCGGCATCCAGGCGATCGCTCACCTGATCGAGATAGTCGACCGAACCCACCTTGGGAATCACCACCGCAGCGGCGTTCGTCTGGGCGGCGGCGGCCAGGTCGTCGATGCCCCACGGCGTGTCCAGCCCGTTGCAGCGGATGGTGAGCTCGCGGTTGCCGTACTCGCCGGAGGAGGCGGCGGCGCAGGCGTTGGCCCGGGCGGCTTCCTTCGCGTCGGGCGCCACGGCATCCTCGAGGTCGAAGATGATGGCGTCGGCAGGGATGGTCTTGGCCTTCTCCAGCGCCCGCTCGTTGGCGGCCGGCATGTAGAGGACGGAGCGGCGCGGGCGCAGTTCGGCAGTCATCGGAGGGTCCTTTCGATCGGTCCGGTCAGAAGCCGTAGGCCTCGGCCAGCTGGGGGTCGCGGGCGGCCAACTCGCGGGCGAGCGACACGACCACCTTGCACTGCTTGACGCTGGCGTCGTCCTCCATCTTGCCGTCCAGCATGATGGCGCCGGTGCCGTCGCCCATCGCCTCGATCACCCGCTGGGCCTGGCGCACGTCCTCCGGGCGGGGGCTGAAGACCCGCTTGGCGATGTCGATCTGCACCGGGTGCAAGCTCCAGGCGCCCACGCAGCCGAGCAGGTAGGCGTTGCGGAACTGGTCCTCGCAGGCCACGGTGTCCTTGATGTCGCCGAACGGGCCGTAGAACGGCAGCAGGCCGAAGGTAACGCAGGCGTCCACCATGCGGGCCAGCGTGTAGTGCCACAGGTCCTGCTGGTGGGTGGTGCGGGCGGCGGTGTACTCGGGGCCGTCCGCGCCCATCGGCGGGTCGGCACGCACCAGGTAGTCGGGGTGGCCGCCGCCGACGCGGGTGGTCTTCATCCGTCGGTTGGCGGCCAGGTCGGCCGGGCCGAGCGACAGGCCCTGCATGCGCGGGCTGGCCGCGCAGATGGCTTCGATGTTGGCCACGCCGCGGGCGGTCTCGAGGATGGCGTGGACGAGCAGCGGCTTCTTGAGGCCGGCCTTGGCCTCCAGTTGGGCCAGCAGGCGGTCCACGTAGTGGATGTCCTCCGGGCCCTCCACCTTCGGAACCATGACGACGTCGAGCTTGTCGCCGATGGCCGGCACCAGGTTTGTCAGGTCGTCCAGCGCCCACGGGGAGTCGAGGCTGTTGATCCGCGTCCAGAACTGGGTGCTGCCGAAGTCCACCGTCTGGCCGACCTTCACCAGGCCTGCCCGGGCGGCCTCCTTGTCGGCCATCGGGATGGCGTCCTCCAGGTTGCCGAGCAGGATGTCCACCTGCGGCACCAGGTCGGGCAGCTTGGACGTGAGCTTCTCGTTCTGCGGCGGGAAGAAGTGGATGACCCGGCTGGGGCGGAAAGGGATCTCGCGGACGGGCTCCGGGGCACCGGCGGCGAGGGGCTTGAAGAAGTCACGGGCGCTACGCACACCTCAAGGTTAGAGAGCGAACCCCGCCCCCGGGAAACCACCGTGACCACGGCCTCCCGCGCGTCGCCGGTCCGAGTGCCAGCCCGCCGGTCCGAGTGCCAGCCCGCCGGTCCGAGTGTCAGCGGTCATCCGAGTGCACGCTCCGACCCCGGGGTGCGAGTGAGCACTCCCATGCGGCCTGGGACTCGGGTGGGGGCCCTGGGACTCGGGTGGGAGGCGTGGCACTCGGGCGACAGCCTGCCGGTCTGAGTGTCAGCGGTCATCCGAGTGCACGCTCCGACCCCGGGGTGAGAGTGAGTGCTCCGATGCGGCCTGGGACTCGGGTGGGGGCCCTGGGACTCGGGTGGGACGTGTGGCACTCGGACAGGACTGGGGTGGGGTCGGGTGGGGCGGACGGGTGGATGGGGGGCGGGGTGGGGCGGATGGGCGGCACGGGCGGGTACCGTGCAGGGCGTGCCTGCGGGGAACTTCGACGCGATCCTGTTCGACGCGGGCGGCGTGCTGGTGTTGCCCGACCCGACGGTGCTCGGCCCGGTGCTGGCCTACCACGGCGGGGACGTCACCGTGGCGGCGCACGTCCGGGCGCACTACGCCGGCATGGCGGCCAAGAGCGTGGCCGGCGTCGGCGAGACGTTCTGGCTGGAGTACAACCGGGCCTACGTGCGCGCCGTCGGTGTGACAGAGGACGAGGCCGATCTGGCCGCCGTCGTGCTGGAACGCACCCGCAACGCCTGGCTGTGGCGGTGGGCCGTCCCGTCCAGCGTCGTCGGCCTGCGGGCCCTGCACGAGGCCGGTGTGCCACTCGGCGTCGTCAGCAACGCCAGCGGCCAGATCGAGCAGGTGCTGGCGCGGGAACTGTGCCAGGTGGGCGACGGCCCGCACACGCCCATGCGGGTCATCGTGGACAGCCATGTCGTCGGCGTCAGCAAGCCCGACCCGTCGATCTTCGACTTCGCCCTGCCCCACTTTGACGGCATCCCTCGGGAGCGCATCGCCTACGTCGGCGACTCGGTGACGATGGACGTCGGCGGGGCCCGCGCAGCCGGGCTGCACCCCGTCCTCGTCGACCCCTACGACGACCACCCGGACGCGGATTTCGACCGCATCACCACCCTGCTGGACCTGCTGGAGCGGGTGTGACCGGCGAGCACGTCTCCGCCCGCTGGGCCCACTGGCGCGAGCAGGTGGACCTGGCCGAGTACCACGCCCGCTGGGCGAAGCTGGAGGCCGCCGGCCACTCCACCCACGGCGAGGCCGACCTCATCGAGCGCTATGTGAGGCAGGGCGGCCGGCCGCCGTCGGTGCTCGACGCTGGCTGCGGCATGGGCCGGGTGGCCATCGAATTGCACCACCGGGGCATCGAGGTGGAGGGCGCCGACCTGGACGCAGACCTCCTCGCCTACGCGCAGGCCGACGCGCCCCACGTCGTCTGGCATCTCGCCGACCTGGCGGAGATGGCGCTCGGCCGCACCTACGGGGTGGTGGCCATGCCCGGCAACGTGATGCTGTTCTGCGCCGCCGCGGTGCGCGCCGACGTGGTGGCCCGCTGCGCCGCCCACCTTGCCCCCGGTGGGCTGCTGGTGGCCGGCTTCAGCATCGACGGCATCACGCTGGACGAGTACGACGGCTACTGCGCGGCTGCTGGCCTGGCGCTGCACGAGCGCTTCGCCACCTGGGAGAAGGCCCCGTTCGCTGGCGGTAACTACGCCGTCAGCGTGCATCGCCTCGCTGGCTGACCGGCGCGGCACGTAGCGTGCGCCGCCGTGGGGGAGATCGGTGCGCCGAGGGGGTCGTTGCGCGGCACCGGGTTCTGGCTGCTCTGGGGCAACGCCGTCTCGATCGCGCTGGTCATGTCGGCCGACCGCTTCACGTTCGAATGGCTGGTCGGCGAGACGCTCGACGCCTCCGATCTCGCCACCGGCCTGGTGTTCTTCGCCCTGGGCACGCCGGTGTTCCTGTTCGTGCTGGCGGCCGGCGCGATGGCCGACCGGCACGACCGCAAGCGGATGCTGCTGTGGACCCAGATCGGCGGTGCGATCGTGCTCGGCCTGTCCGCGCTCGCCGTGTTCACCGACGTCATCTCCGTGCCGATGACGATGGTGCTCGCCGTCTGCTTCGGCACGGTGATGGCCTTCGCCCAGCCGGTGCGCGGCTCCGTCCTGCCGTCGATCGTGCCCAGGGACAACCTGATGCACGCCATCGTGGTGATGACCATCGGGTCCAATGTGGCGTTCATCGGCGGCCCGCTGCTGGCCGGGTTCGCCATCTCCACAAGCGGCGTCGGCCTGGCGCTCGCCATCCAGGCGGGCTTCTTCGTCGCCGGTGTCTCCCTGATCACCCGGCTGCACGTACCGGCGCTCCCCGGCGTGGACCGCACGGTCCGCCTGCGGACCGAGGTGCTCGACGGCCTGCGCTTCACCTGGGGTCACCGTCGGCTGCGGGCGTTGTTCTTCCTGCTGTCGGTGGGCGGCGGGCTGATGTACGGCTCCGCGCTCGGCCTGCTGCCGAAGATCACCCGGGACGACTTCGGCCGCCCCGCCGACGAGGCCGGCCTGCTGTTCGCGCTGATGGGCACCGGGATGGTGGTGACGTCCCTCGTCCTCGTCCGCCACCGCCACCGCATCACCCGGCGAGGCCTGGTGTTCATGGTGGCGATGGTGTTCGGCACGTCGAACCAGGTGGTGCAGGGGTTCGTGCCCTCGTACTGGTGGCTGGCCGGGCTGATGTTCCTGTGGGGGATGTCCGGCGGGTTCTACGCCAACCTCAACCAGACGCTGATCCAGGAACTGACCCCGCACGAGAAGATGGGCCGCGTGATGTCGCTGACCGCCCTGGCCCAGGCGGGGCTGTCGCCGCTGGGTGCGTTCGGTGCGTCGGCGCTGGCACAGTGGATCGGCGCCCGGCCGGCGATGGGGTGGCTCGGCGCAGCCAGCCTGGCCTGCGTGCTCGGCACCTTGGCATTCGGGCGGGAACTGCGCGTCCAGCCCTGAGCGGGGTGAGCGGGGCGCCCCGCCTTCGGGTCAGTCGTTGTCCAGCTTGTCCACCACATGGTGGAGGGCGTCGGCGATCTTGCCCTTGATGCCGCCCTCCGCGGCTTCCTCCTCGAGGCGGGCGTCGATCAGGCCGAGCTCGGCCCGAGCCTGGTCGATGACGCCGATCTTGCCGTCGTGGTCGGCGTCGAAGATCTCCAGTTCGAGCTCCTCGTCCGTGAGTTCCTCGTCCGCGCCTGTGGTGCTCTCGTCGTTCGACATACCCGCAGTATCGCGCCGCCGCTGGTCAACGGATGAACGTGAACAGCGGTTCGGCCGGCGGCCCGGTCGGCCCGGTCTGCCCGGTCGGCCCGGTCGTCGTGCCGACGCGGCTCCAGCCGACCGACCACTCGCCCGGCCCGGGCGACTCGAAGCCGGCCTCGATGCAACCGGCGGCGGTGAACGACTGGCGGATGGTCGGCGTCAGGTCCGGTTCCCGCCGGTGGCGGCTCCAGATCACGATGGCACCTGCCGCGGCCAGCGACGGGACGGCGGCAACCGTGGCACGGACGTCCTCGTCGCTGATGTTGCCGAAGATCCCCACCAGGAGGAGGAGATCGACCGGCGTGCCGTCGAACCAGTTCGACGGGCGGGCGGCGTCGCCACACACCACCCGCATGCCGGGTGCCGTGGTGGCGAGGTGCCCGGTGGCCTGTTCGGCCAGTTCCCGGTCCAGCTCCACCGCCACGCCGGTGAGGTCTGCGCCCCTGGGGTGCCCGGCCGCCGCGCCCGCCAGGTCCTCCGCGGTGCCCGCGCACAGCGACAGGCAGCGGATCGGCCCCGCCGGCGCAGCATCCATCGTGTCGCGGACGATCGCGCTGACGCAGGCCCGGCGGGCGAGCAGGGGGTGCGCCGGGTCGCCGTAGGCGGCGTGCCACCGGTGCCAGTCGAACCCCATGCAGCGGACGCTAGCCCCGCCCCGCCTGTCCCCGCCCCGCCACCCCGTTCCCCGCACCGCCCGCCCTTCCCCCCACCCGAAGTTGTCGCGGCCCCGACCGACAGTTTCCGAGGTCGGTCCGCGACAAGTTCGGCCGGTGGCGAGGATCAGCCCTTCCCCGACCCGAAGTTGTCGCGGCCCCGACCGACAGTTTCCGAGGTCGGTCCGCGACAAGTTCGGCCGGTGGCGAGGATCAGCCCCAGAATCCCCCAGGCGTTGGGGGGACGGGTGGCGAGGATCAGCCCCAGAATCCCAGGCGTTGGGGACGGGGGCGGGGGTGCGAGGAGGTGCGAGTGGGTCAGGCGTCGCCGAGGCGGCGGGCGATGACCTTGAGGCACAGGGTCTCGTCGGCGCCTTCGAAGATGCTCAGTACGCGGGCGTCGACGAACAGGCGGGACACCACGAACTCCTCGGCGTAGCCCATGCCACCGTGGATCTGCAGGGCCTCGCGGGTGACCCACTCGGCGGCCTTGCACACATAGGCCTTCACCATGGCGGCCTCGGCCGTGCCCTTGCCGTCGGCCATCATCCGGGCCACCTCGTAGGCGAACTGGCGGCCACCCTGGATCAGCATGGCCATCCGGCCCAGCTTCACCTGGGTGAGCTCGTAGTCCATGATCGGCGAGCCGAACACCTTGCGGTTCTCGGCGTAGTCCACGGCGGCCTCGTAGGCGGCCTGCATCACACCCACGGCGCGGGCGGCAGTCTGCAGGCGGCCGTTCTCGAACCCGGCCATCTGCAGGATGAAGCCCTTGCCCATGCCGTCGTCGCCGCCGACGAGGTTGGCGGCGGGTACCCACCAGTCCTCCAGGGCGATCTCGTAGCTGTGCATGCCGCGGTAGCCGATGGTGTCGATGGCCCGGCCTTCCATCTTCCCGACCTTGCCGGCGGCGCCGTCGGTCTGGGCGAACTGGAAGCCGTGCCCCTCGCCACGGGGCTTGGGCACGATGAAGAGGCTGAGGCCGCGGTGGGTCTTCGACTTGTCCGGGTCGGTGCGGGCCAGCAGCGCGAGGGCGTCGGCCCGGGCGCCGAACGTGCACCACGTCTTCACCCCGTTGATCACGTAGCCGGGGGTGCCGTCCTGGCCCTCGGCCGGGGTGGCGGTGACCTTGATGTTGGCCACGTCGCTGCCGTAGTCCGGCTCGGTGACGGCCACCGCGGGCATGACCTCGGCGACCGCCAGCTTGGGCAGCCACTCGGACTTCTGGTCCTCCGTGCCGCCCTTCACCAGGGCGCGGGTGAGGATCTCCGGGCGGGTGATCAGCGAGCCGCCGATGCCCAGCGAGCCGCGACTGAGCTCCTCCGTGGCCACGACCATGCCGATGTACTCGTTGGGGCCGCCCTCGCTGAACCCGCCGTACTCGGCCGGCACGCTGAGGCCGAACGCGCCCATCTCGGCCAGGCCCTGGACGATCTCCTCGGGCACGTCGGCGTTGTGGCGGTGCACATGCTCGGCCTGCGGCTTGATGACCTTCTCGGCGAAGCTGCGGAACGTGTCCGCCACCATCTCCATGTCGTCGTCGAGGTGGCGAGGGCCGGGCGTGGTGGCCAGCGAGGCGACGTACTCGGGGGTGCGGAACGTCTCCAGGAACGGGTGGGCGTTCTTCAAGGGCGCGATCGGCACGCCCCACAGGGCCTCGCGCCCGGCGATGCGGGTGATCAGGTCGTGGATCATGTCGGCGGCGAAGCCGCACGCCAGCCGGGCCTCCACGTCGCCCTTCTCGCCGTAGCCGAGCATCGCCCTGGCGGTGCCGACCTGGGCAGCGGCGTGGGCCAGGTCGTAGGCCAGGACCTGGTTGGCGTCCGGCCCGCCGTTCGCGTGCAGCGTCTGGACGCCGGTGCCGACCACCGAGTCGGCGAGTGCGATGACCTCTGCGGCGGCGGCGAGATCGGGCGTGGCCAGGGTGGAAGGCGTGCTCATGGCCCGCGACGTTACTGGTGGCCCCGGCGGCGGTCGAAACGGCCGACGGGGGTCACAGGGGGTGTGTGCCAGTCTGTCCGGATGCGCATCTGTCTGTACTGCGGCTCGAACACCGGCTCCGACCCTGCCTTCGCCGACGCGGCCCGGCGTCTGGGCACTGCGCTCGGCAGCCGTGGCATCGGCCTGGTCTACGGCGGTGGCAGCGTCGGGTTGATGGGCCTGGCGGCCGACGCCGCGCTGGCTGCGGGCGGCGAGGTCATCGGTGTGATCACCGAGCAGTTGATGGGTGCCGAGGTCGGCCACCAGGGCCTCACCTCCATGGAGGTCGTGCCGAGCATGCACGACCGCAAGGCGCGGATGTGCGACCTCGCCGACGGCTTCGTGGTCCTGCCCGGCGGCTTCGGCACGGTGGACGAGTTCGCCGAGATGCTCACCTGGAACCAGCTGGGCATCGTCGCCAAGCCCGTGGTGCTGCTGGACGTCAACGGCTTCTGGGAGCCACTGCTGGCGTGGATGGACCGTGCCGTGGACGCCGGTTTCGTGCGGTCGGCCCACCGGGTGCTGGCCCAGCGGGCCGTCAGCGTGGACGGGGCGATCGCCATCGCCACGTCCCCCGTGCCGCGCACCCCGCACAAGTGGCTCGATCGGGACGCAGCACCGCCCAACCGGTAGCGTCCGCCGCCATGGATGTCGCCGAAGCCATGTACCGCCGGATCTCCGTGCGGGACTTCCTGCCCGACCCGGTGGACGACGATCTGCTGCGTCGCCTGCTCACCGACGCCTCGTTTGCGGCCAGCGGCGGCAACGTCCAGCCGTGGCGGATCTATGTGGTGAACGGCCCGTCGATGGCCCGCTTCCGCGAGTACCTCACCACCCAGCCGCCGGTGGAGGAGCCTGAGTACGACATCTACCCGAAGGGCCTGACGGAGCCCTACCGCACCAGCCGCTTCGAGCTCGGCGAGCAGATGTACGCGCTGATGGGCATCCCCCGCGAGGACAAGCCGGCCCGGCTGCGCCAGTTCGCCCGCAACGGGGACTTCTTCGGCGCCCCGGCGGGCCTGTTCTGCTTCATCGACCGCCAGATGGGGCCCCCGCAGTGGAGCGACCTCGGCATGTTCCTCCAGTCCTTCATGCTGCTGGCCACGGAGGCCGGGCTGAGCACGTGTGCGCAGGAGTACTGGTCGGTCCGCCACGGCGCCGTGCAGCAGTTCGTGGGTGCGCCGGAGAACGAGATGCTGTTCTGCGGCGTGGCCATCGGCTACCCCAACCCGGACAACCCGGTCAACACGCTGCGCTCGGAGCGCACCCCGCTGGACACCTGGGCGACGTTCGTCTGAACGTCGGAGCGTCACGCTCGCGGGTCGGCGGCGGCGGTGACGTCGCGGATGCACCAGTCCATCAGCGCGCCGACGACGGCCATCGTGTCGCTCGTGACCGGCACGCCGGCCTTCCCGCCGCAAGCGCGTGCGGCCATCGCCGCGTCCAGCGCACCGTGGAACTCCGCCGGGGCGACCTGCAGGCCGTACTGGCCGGCGCCGCGCTTGGACGTCACGTCGCCGGTGAACGCCGTGTAGTGCAGGCGTAGGGGCCCGAGGGCACACCAGGCCAGCAACTCGTCGTTCCACTGCGGCGGTGTCGGCCGCGCCACTGCCTCGAGCACGGAGTTGGCCGTCTCCCGCCAGTAGCTCTGCAGGTTGCCGACGACCCAGCGGACTCGTGCCTCCACGTCGGTGGGGATGCCGATGCGCTCCGGCCGCGGGCCGCGGACGGTGACCCCGTACGTGGCCAGCGTGTACCAGGTGACCGGGTTGATCTCGAAGCACTCGCCGTCGTGGTGCAGCTCGCCCTGGAGCGTCCACGGGCGGTGCAGGCCGGTGGCCGGCTCCACCACCAGGTCGCCCCATGCCAGGTAGGGGCCGTCGATGTGGGGGAGGGGCTGGTGCTCGGCCAGGAGCGCGTGCGCGGTGACCAGAGTGCGGAAGTCCTCGTCCGTCGCCGGGTCGGCGGTGACCACGACGACGTCGATGTCGCTGACGCCCTCCACCCAGTCGTCGAGCGCGTAGGACCCGACCACGTACAGCCCCTCCACCAGCCCCGGTGCGGTGGCGTCGAGGATCTCCACGTAGGTGCCGAGGGCGGTGGCGACGTCCATCTGCGGGACGGTATCGCGGGCGCTGTTACCGTCGCCGGTCATGACCGGAATCGACCGTGCGGCCGTGCAGGCCGCGTCCGACGCCCTCTTCGCCCCCGATGCCCCGCACGGCCTGACGCTGGCGCTCGTCGTGCAGCACCGGGGCGAGGTGGTCCACGAGCGCTACGGCCGCCAGCCGGACACCCCGTTCGGGCCGGGCGGACCGGTCACCGCTGACACCACGCTGATCTCGTGGAGCATGGCCAAGAGCATCACCCACGCCGCCGTCGGCATCCTCGTGGGGGAGGGGCGGCTGGACCTCGATGCGCCGGCACCGGTTGCCGGGTGGGCGGGAACGCCGAAGGCGGCGATCACCCTCCAGCACCTGCTGAACATGATGCCGGGCCTCGAGTTCGTGGAGGACTACGTGGACGCCGGCGTCAGCCACTGCCTGGAGATGCTGTGGGCGGCCGGCAAGGAGGACATGGCCGCCTACGCCGCCGGCCTGCCGCTGCTGCACACGCCAGGGACCGTGTTCAACTACTCGAGCGGCACCACCAACATCGTGTCGCGCATCGTGGGCGACGCAGTCGGTGGCGGCCGGGAGGGGATGGAGCAGTTCCTCCATGAGCGGATCTTCCGGCCGGCGGGCATGCACTCGGCGATCCCCAAGTTCGACGACGCCGGCACGTTCATCGGCTCCAGCTTCGTCTACGCCACGGCGCGGGACTTCGCTCGCTTCGGCGAGTTGTACCGCAATGACGGGGTCGCCGCCGACGGCACCCGCGTGCTGCCCGCCGGCTGGCGCGACCACGCCCGCACCTTCGCGGCCCACGACCCTGACGGCGTGTTCGACTACGGCGCGCACTGGTGGCTGTGGCCGGACCTTCCCGGCAGCCTGGCCTGCCAGGGGTACGAGGGCCAGTACACGCTGGTGGTGCCCGACCGCGACCTGGTGGTGGTGCACCTCGGCAAGTCGCCGAGCGACCTGCGCCCGATCGTGGTGGACCGCCTGCGACAGATCGTCGCCGCGGCACCGTAGGGGGAGGTAGCCCGCACCACGCGGGCCGGATCGGCTAGCAATGTGGGGTGGCGTTCGACCCCGAGGGGCCTCTCACCGGCGAGCTGCCCCGTGTCAACCCCGACGACACGGGTGGTCCGCCGCGCCCACACAGGTTCCGCCCGCTGCGCCTCAGCCTGAAGCTGGCCGCCATCGCCCTGGTCATCTACTTCGCCTGGGGGGTCATCCCCGACGTGAAGAAGGCGATGGAGGAACTGCGTTCGGTGAACCCGTTCCTGCTCGGCCTCGGGCTCGGGCTGCAGCTGGCCGCGCTGTTCTGCTACTCCCTCCTCACCAAGGCTGCGCTCGGCCCGGCGGGCCACATCGTGTCCCGGTGGCGGTTGTTCCGCATCCAGATGAGCACCAAGGCCCTGTCGAACATCGTGCCCGGCGGCAGCGCGGCCGGCCCGGCACTGGGGTACCGGCTGCTCACCCTGTCCGGTGTGGACGGGCCCAGCGCCGGGTTCGCCCTGGCAACCGCCGGCCTCGGTTCGGCAGTGGTGCTCAATCTCATCCTGTGGATCGGCCTCATCGCCTCCATCCCCATCCGCGGGGTCAACAAGGGGTACGGCGTCGCCGCCATCGCCGGCATCATCGTGATGTTGGTGGCCGGCCTGCTGGTGCTCGGGCTGATGGACGGCCAGGGCCGTGCCGAGCGGGCCTTCCGCTGGGTGGCGCGCAAGCTGCACCTCAACGAGGACCGCACCGGTGCCGCCGTCCGCCAGATCGCCGAGCGGCTGGAGGACATCATCAGCGACCGCCAGCTGCTCATCCGGACCGCCAGTTGGGCTGCGGCCAACTGGCTGCTCGACGCTGCCAGCCTGTGGGTGTTCCTCCGCGCCTTCGGCGAGTCGATGGACGTCGACGCGCTCATCATCGCCTTCGGTCTGGTCAACATCCTCCAGGTGGTGCCGATCATGCCCGGGGGCCTGGGAATCGTCGAGGGCGCGTACGCCCTGCAGCTTCCGGCGTTCGGCGTGCCGAAGACCGTCGCCGCACTGGGCGTGGCCAGCTACCGCATCGGCCAGTACTGGATCCCCACCCTGCTGGGCGGCATCCTCTACGCCACGTTGCGGGTGGGCCCCTGGAGCATCAAGCGTCGCTCGCTGGCCACCTTGCGCGCGCTCGCCGCCGAGTCCGAAGCGAACCCGGAGAGCGTGCTGGACTTCTCCGCGCGCTTCAGCCGGGGGCGCAAGGCCCAGCAGTGATGCTCGCCGGCGACCTCCTCGCCTGGGGGTTGCCGAGGCTCCGCGACCTGCCCTGGCGGCGCACCCGCGACCCGTGGGCGGTCTTGGTCAGCGAGGTGATGCTGCAACAGACCCAGGTGCCCCGCGTCATCCCCAAGTGGCAGGCGTTCATGGCGGCGTATCCGGCAACTGCCGACTGCGCGGCCGCCCCGCTGGGCGATGTGCTGCGCCTGTGGCAGGGCCTCGGCTACCCGCGCCGGGCCCGCAACCTGCACGCTGCGGCGGCGCAGGTGGAGGCACTCGGCGGCTTCCCCACCACGCTGGACGGGCTGCTGGCGCTGCCGGGGGTGGGGCAGTACACGGCACGCGCCGTGCTGGCGTTCGCCTTCGAGGCAGACGCCGCCGTGGTGGACACCAACATCGCCCGCGTGCACGCCCGGGTCGCCGGCCGCCGGCTGACGTCGGGGGAGGTGCAGCGTGCCGCCGACGCCGCACTGCCCCGCGGCCAGGCGTGGGCGTGGAACCAGTGCCTGATGGACCTCGGCGCGACGGTCTGCCGCCCGCAGGCGCCGCAGTGCGCGGAGTGCCCGCTGCTCGCCAGGTGCGCGTGGCACGGGCAGGGTGAGGACCCCGCCCCGGGATCGGCCGGTGTCAGCCGCCCGCAGGCCCGCTTCGACGGCAGCGACCGCCAGGCCCGCGGCCGCCTGCTGAAGGCGCTGGCGGCAGGCCCGGTGCCGAAGGCCGAGATCGCCGCGGTGATGGCGCGCCCGGCAGCGAACGCCGCCGCCCTCGCCGACGCGCTGATGGCCGAGGGCCTCTGCGTCGCCGAGGGGGACCGGGTGCGCTTGCCCTGACCCGGCCCGCCGCGACGCCGGCTGCTCAGCCGCCGATCAGAGGTCGGCGGCCTCGAACACGCCGGCCAGATCCACCAGCACGTCGCCCGCCACCGACGGGTTGACGCAGATGGCCCCGCCGGCACCCGGGGCGATCGCCCCGACGTTGGCCATGGTCTCGCCGGGCGCGCTGTTGATCAGTGAGCTGACGCCTGCCGAGCCGCACGGACGGGCGGCGATGAAGCCGAAGCCCACGGAGTCCACCGAGGCGATGTTGACCACCGCGGTGGCCGGCACCTCGGCGGGCACGTCCACGCCGGCGGCGGGCACACTGCCCGGCCGGGTGTCCACCACCCGCTCGGCGGCGACAGGCCGGTAGCCCAGCCCTCCCGCAGAGCTGCCGCCGAACCACCCGGACACGTCGACGATGACGTCCGGCGTGCCGTTGTAGGCCCGCACGCAGATGCCACCGTTGGCGCCGAGGGTGACGAGTGCGGTGGTGGCGCCGGCCCGCCCGGCGGGCACGTTGACGGTGGACGTGGATGGCGGGGTCGCGCACGGCCCCGGGTACACCTGCAGCACGGAGAGCTGAGGCGACCTGGCCGACGTGAGGTTGATCCACACCGCCTCGGCATCAGTGTCCACGCCACCGAGGCCGGCGATCGGGATGTCGATCTGCGTACCGGTGCTGAGCGGCCCGCCGATGGCGACGGTGGCCGGGTTGCCGCGGGTGTCCACCCACCGGGTGGGTTCCATCGGATGGAACAGATCGCCGCCGGGCACGAACGCGCCGACGAGGTCGACGATCAGATGGGTGGGATCGGAGCTGTAGATGCAGATCGAGCCGTCCGTGTGCGGCGTGATGGCCAGCCCGGCGGTGGTGCGCCATGCGGCGTAGTTGACGTTCGAGGTGTTCGGTCGCGTGCCGCAGGCGAACACCGTGAGGTAGCCGCGCGAGCACGGCGTGACAGCCGTGACGTTGACCACGGCCGCGGTGGCCTCGGCCGGCAGGTCGGCGGAGAGGTCCACCTCCACCGTGCGGCCGGCGCCGACCATGCCGTCGCCCCCGCCGTATTCGACGAAGCGGGTGTCCAGCTCGCGTGTGGGCTCGATGCCGGTGAAGCCCGTGAGCGTGGTCGGCGGGGTCTCCGGATCGCCGGTGGTCGGGTCGGGTGTGCCTGCCTGGGCCTGTCCAGGCGTGCACGCAGCAAGGCCGGAGGCGTCGAGGTTGACCTTCAGGTACTCGGCGAGCGCGGTGGCACCGGCCGGTCGCATGTGGATGCCGTCGGTGTAGAACCACGCCTGCTGCGTGCTGTAGGTCTGGGCCTTGGTGTACCCGTTCCAGTCCAGCACCACCAGGTTCGGCCAGCGGACCTTGGCAGCTTCCAGCGCAGCGTTGTGCTGCGTGTAGTAGCCCTGGTACGCGGCGTTGTAGGTGCTGGTGAGCCGGTAGTTCAGCCAGAAGACCTTGCTCACCCCCTGGGCGGTGGCCTCGGCCATGATCGGGTCGATCGTGCTGGCGATGGAGTAGTCGTCGTAGCCCGCCATGATCACCACGGCGTCGCCGAGCTGGCCGCTCATCGATGTCTTCATCAGCGGCAGCACGCTGACCGGCACGATGTGGCCCGCCAGGTAGCTGCCGGTGCGGCCTGCGCAACTGGTGTTCACCAGCCGCCGGCAGCTCTCCACGGCCCACTTCAGGTCATAGGTGGTGCCCATGATGTCGTAGCGGGCGGAGTTGTTGTTGGCCTCGTCGGTCCAGCGCAGCGCAGCGGACGTCGAGTCGCCGATGATGGTGACGGTGGTGGTGGAGGGGCCCGTGGGCAGTGGCCCGCGCAGGCCGAGCTGGCGGCCGACGATGGGGCTGACGACGCCGTCGCCGTACAGCCCGCGGGAGAGTTGGAACGCGCGGACCGCAGCCGAGGAGGTGGAGTCGTAGAAGCCGTCCGGTGTGCCGATCCCGTACCCCAACTCGTTCAGCCGTTCCTCCAGGCACTGCACCGCGGCAGCCGGGTTGGTGGCGGACTGGTAGAGCGCGACGCGGGTGTACGACGGGTACTCGGGCGGGAACAGCACGTTCGTGACGGTGCAGGACACGGCGTCCGCGGGGGCCACGCCCGCGGTGGGCAGGAGGGGGACAGCCGTTGCGGCGGCGATCGTGATGGCGGCCAAGAGCCGGTGCTTCATCCGGTGGTCTCCAACTGGTTCGGGCCCGCAGGTGTGGTATCGGCCGCCCTGCGGGCGACCTTGAACCACGTGTGGCGACCGCCGGCCGCACCCGGTGCGGGCTCAGCTGGTGATGGACGCGACGATGGCATCGTAGGCCGCGTCGGCATACGCGCGCATCTCACCGTCCGTCCGGTCCTGGATGGGGTGGGGCGTGAACACCCGCTGCACGCCCGGAAAACCCAGCGAGGTGGACTGGGCGATGGCGGCATCCACGAATTCGGCGGACGCCACGAACACGCCGGGGATGCCCCGGCGCTCCAGGTCGACGATGTCGTGCACACTGCACGACGTGCAGCTGCCTCAATCGGCCAGCGCTTCGATCACCAGCGTGCACTGGGTGGCGATCTCGTGGCGAAGATCCACCGGCGCCGGCTTGGTGAAGGTGGGCTTGCGGTACCGGCGGACCACGGCGCCGGCTCCGGTGAGCAACTCCTCGAGGCGGTTGAGGAACACGTCGCCGCGGGGCTTGCTGATGTCCAGCAGGCCGATGACCTGGCCGTGCAGCGACGCGGGCCGGGGCAGCGGCTCGCGATGCGGCACGGACCGCTCGCCGGTGGGGTCGAGCAGGATGCGGGTCATCGGTGGACCTCCTTTGTGACGGGATGCGAGCCGGTGGCGCCGTTGGCCCAACCACCGATGATCGCGGAGAACAGGCCGGCCCCGCCACCCGCGTGTACCAGCAGGATGCCGCCGTCGCGGAACTTGGGCAGGGTCGCGTCGCGGAGGTGCTCGGGCACGCCGTCGGCGATGCCCATGGCCCCGTGCACCAGCTCGCTGCCGGGGATCTGCAGGCGGGCATGCAGTTCCGCCAGCAGGCGGTCGCGGTCCCAGCCGGCCTCGGCGAACACGCGAGCGTGCTCGGGCCCCACCACCAGCACGGCATCGAACGCCAGCACCAGCTTCGGGCTGTGCAGGGTGCGCAGGCAGGCCGCGAACGCGTTGGCCAGTTCCTCAGCGGTGCGCGCCTTCTGGTCGACGATGCACCGCGGGCCCTCGCCGGCGAAGACGGTGACGGTGTCCGCACTGGGGGCGAAGCCGCGGCTGACGGCGAGGGATGTGAATGGGGAGTCCTGCTCGCGTTCGGCGAAGCAGAAGCTGAGCTTGCCCGGGTTGCCGTGCGCGGCGCGGTCCACCTCGCCGGGGCGCCCGCCGCCGACATTGCGGACCACCAGCTGGACTGCCCGGCCGATGGTGAGGTTGGCCCGGTTGCCCTGCCCCAGCACGT
This sequence comes from Acidimicrobiaceae bacterium, assembly GCA_020637295.1. GTDB lineage: Bacteria > Actinomycetota > Acidimicrobiia > Acidimicrobiales > Ilumatobacteraceae > UBA668. The sequence continues at coordinate 464,416 of JACJWF010000001.1, forward strand.
TGACGCCGGAGTTCATGCCCACGGCGCGGGTGCCCGGGCCGTTGCAGATCAGCACCGGCCCCACCGGCATGGTGGTGGCCAGCACGCCATGGATGTTGAACTCGTCGGTGCACACGGCCTCCACGGCGGCGATCACCCACGGGAGGTGCTCGGGCAGGCACCCGGCCATCACCGCGTTGACCGCCACCTTCTCCACCGTGACCTCCACGAGGTCCGGCGGCACGACGGCCACCACGTCCTGGGGCGAGCGGGTGGTGCCGGTGAGCATCCGCAGCACGCGCTCCTCCGTGGGCGGCACCACTGGCAGGCCGTCGCTGAAGCCGCGGTCGAACATCGCCTCGATGTCGTCGTCCAGGTCGGCAAGCTCGATCCGCCGGCTGTGCAGCGCGCTGCCGCCGAACCGGGCCGCCAGGTGGTGCTCCAGGTCCGGGTCCACGCTCATCGAGCCGCAGCCCGGGCGCATCACCGGCAGGTCGGCGCCGAGCCCGGTGACGCCGGTGATCCGCTGCCAGTCGGCGCGGGCCCAGCCGACGGTGCGCTCCACCTCCACACCGCCGACCACCCGGATCAGCGTCGGCACGGTCTCGATCTCGTGGTGCCAGCTCACTGCAAGCTCCTCGTCGTGAATGGCCGGCACGCCCTCGGGGAAGGCGGGGTCGTCCTGGGTGTAGACGGTCGCGCCGATCTCGGCGAGGAGAGGCGCCACCATCCGGCAGGTCTCGCACTCGCGCTTCACCACCACCACCAGCCCGTCGGGCAGCAGGGGGGCGGTGCCGCGGCTCACGCCAGGAACTCGAGCACCAGTCGGTTGACCACCCCAGGCTGCTCGACCTGGAGGAAGTGCCCGGCGCCCTCGACGATGTGGATGCGCACGTGCTCGGGCACCATCGCCCGGGCGCTCTCGGCCACTTCGGTGCCGATGCAGCCGTCGGTGCGGCCGTGCAGGTACAGCGTGGGTTGCGGCGGGATGCCCTGGGTGGCGGCCTGGGCGGCGTCCAGCGCTGGGTCGCGGTACCCGTCGCCCAGGGTCGCCCGGTAGTACCCCAACGCTGCCGTGAGGTTGGCCGGGTCGCGCAGGGCGGCCTTCACGTGGGGCAGGTCGTCGGTGGCGTCGTGGCCGGGCGACCAGTCGGCCCACAACATGTCGATGAATGCCAGGTCGTTGGCGGGGACCACCATGTCCGAGAGCGGGTGCTGGAAGAAGAACATGTACCAGCTGCGCTTCACCTGAGCCAGGTTGGTGAGGAACGCCATCCCCATGGCTCCGCCCGGCGGCACCGCCATGCCCACCACCTTGGTCCAGCGCGTGGCTTCCAGCACCGCCGCGCCGAACGTCGCGGGTGCGCCCCAGTCGTGCCCGATGATGACGGCCCGGCCGTCGCCGCCGAGCGCTTCGTGAAGGGCGTTGGCGTCCACGGACAGCGCGCCGGTCTGGTAGCGACCGTCGGCCGGCACGCTGGTGGGGGCGTAGCCGCGCTGGAACGGGGCGACGGCGTGGTAGCCGGCATCGGCCAACGCGGGAAGGAGGTGACGCCAGCCGTGGGCGGAGTCCGGGAAACCGTGGAGGCACAGCGCCAGCGGCCCGCTGGGATCGCCCGCGTGGAGGTAGGCGAACTGCACCCCGTTGGCCTCGACGGTGCCGGTGTTGATCGCGTGCATCGCTGGTGCTCCCTGAAGGTGGTGGCTCGCCCGCAGGGTAGCCCTGGTGCGACACCCGTCACATACACGAGCTGTTTACGCTGCGGACACGTGCCACCTAACGTTGGGGAATCGGGGGTGACCTTGCCATGCACGTCACGTTCCATGGGGTACGCGGTTCCACGCCGTGCCATGGCGATGACATTTCGAGGTACGGCGGCAATACGTCGTGCGTCGCTGTGCGCGTCCCCGGTGAGGGTCCCCTGTTCTTCGACCTCGGCACCGGTGCCCGCTACCTGGGCCGCACCCTGCCGCAGGACGGCACGTTCCGCGGCACCTGCCTGCTCAGCCATTTGCACTGGGACCACACACAGGGGCTGCCGTTCTTCACCCCGCTGCTGCGCGAGGGCGCGGTGCTGGACGTGTACGCGCCCGAGCAGGACGACGGCCGCACCGTGGCAGAGGTGTTCGACACCACCATCCGCCCTCCGCTGTTCCCGGTGACGCTGGAGCAACTGCCCGGCATGGTGCGCTTCCACGACACGGGCGACACCGAGTTCACCGTCGGCACGGTGAAGGTCACCAGCCGTTTCGTGCCGCACATCGGCCCCACCCTCGGCTACCGGGTGGAGTGGGGCGGCCGGTCGGTGGCCTACCTCAGCGACCACCAGCAGCCGTACGACGGGTCCTTCGCCGTCAGCGACGGGGCCCGCCAGATCGCCGAGGGCGCCGACCTGTTGATCCACGACTCGCAGTACACGCCGCACGAGTTCGCGGTGAAGGCCACCTGGGGCCACTGCACGGTGGATTACGCGGTGTGGCTGGCGCAGGAGTGCGGGGTGGGAACGCTGGCGCTGTTCCACCACGACCCCACGCGCAGCGACGAGGCGCTGGACGAGTTGCACCGCTGCGCGGTGTCGTTCGGGCAGCGTCGCGGCCTGCGGGTGGTGGCGGCCGCCGAAGGCATGACCCTGGAGGTCTGATGCTGGCCCTCGCCTGGGGTGCCGGCGCCGCCGTGGTGCTGGCCGGGGTGTTCCTGCTGTCCGCCATCACCAAGCTGGCCTCGCCGGCGGCATGGCGGGCGCAGGCCGTCGGCTTGGGCGTGCCGGCCCCGCTGGCCGCCCCGGTGCCGTTCGGTGAGGCCGTGCTCGGCGCCTGGCTGCTGGTGCAGTGGCACCGCCCGCTGGCCGCGTGGACGGCGGCCGGGGTGCTGGTGGTCTTCACCGCCCTCCTGGTGGCCCGCCTGGCCCAGGGTCAACGGCCGCCGTGTGCTTGCTTCGGCGCCTGGAGCACGACGCCCATCGGCCCCGGCCACGTCGCCCGCAACGCCGTGTTCCTCGCGCTGGCGGTGTTCGCCGCCCTGGCCTGACCCGCTACACGACGCCGAGCTCGACCAGTTGGAAGGCCAGCATCCGGGCCTCGTCCCGCCACACCTCGTAGCGGCCGCTGGGGCCACCGTGCCCCGCGCCCATCTCCGTGCGCAGCAGCAGCGTGGCATCCCCGGTGGCGACGGCACGCAGCTTGGCCACCCACTTGGCCGGTTCGTGGTAGCTCACCCGTGGGTCGTTGAGCCCGGCGGTGACCAGCAGTGCCGGGTAGGCACGCGCCGTGGTGTGGTCGTAGGGGGAGTAGGCCAGCATGTACTCCGCAGCCGGCATCTGCCGCGGGTCGCCCCATTCCTCCCACTCCGTCACGGTGAGGGGCAGGCTGGGGTCGGCCATCGTGGTGACGACATCCACGAACGGCACCTCGGCGACTGCGGCGCGGAACAGGTCCGGCCGCATCGTGATGCAGGCTCCCACCAGCAGGCCACCGGCGCTGCCACCGCGGATGGACACACGGGCCGGGTCGGCCCAGCGCTGCGCGACCAGGTGCTCCACGCAGGCGATGGTGTCGGTGAACGTGTTGGCCTTGTGCTCCAGCCTGCCCTGGAGGTACCAGTTGCGGCCCAGTTCCCCGCCGCCCCGTGGGTGGACCAGCGCCCAGACCACGCCGCGATCGAGCAGCGACAGGCGGGCCACGCTGAACCACGGCGGCATCGACGCCTCGTAGCTGCCGTACCCGTAGACGGCGAGTGGGGCGGTGCCGTCGGCCGGCAGACCAGCGAGATGGACGATGTCCACCGGCACGAGTGCCCCGTCGGCAGCCGGTGCCCACAGGCGCTGGGCGGTGTAGCGGGTGAGGTCCACGCCCGGCACCGGCGTCTGCTTCATCAGGGTGCGCTCGCCCGTGCGCACGTCCTCCTCGTAGACCGAGGCCGGCGTGGTGAGGCTCTGGTAGCCGTAGCGCACGGTCGTTGCTGTCCACTCGGGGTTGGCGTCCAGTTCCACGTCGTGGGGTTCGTCGCCGGCGTGCACGACGCGCTCGCTGCCGTCGCGGAACAGCACCCGCAGCCGGGGTTGGGCGTCCGCCCACTCGTGGATCACCAGGTGGTCGCGGAACGGCTCCACGGCGGTGATCCGCCGACCCGGTAGGTGAGCGACCAGTTCCGTCCACTGGTGCGGCTGGTCCAGTGGCGCGGTCATCACACGGAAGTCGGTGGCGTCCAGGTTGGTGAGCACCACCCAGCGGTCGCCCCAGTGGTCCAGCGAGTACTCCACGTCGTCGCGGCGGGGCACCGCAACGGCGGCGGCGCGCTCGGGCTGCGCTGCGGGCACCAGCAGCACCTCACTGCTCAGCTTGCTGGCCGAGTCGATGACGATCCAGTCGCCGCTGCGGCTAAGGCCGACCTGCACGTAGAACCGCTCGTCGGGCTCGTCGAACACCTGCACGTCGTCGGCCTGCGGGGTGCCCAAGCGGTGGCGCCACACGGTCGACGGGCGCATCTGCTCGTCGGCGGTGACGTAGAAGAGCACGGTGCCATCGGCCGACCACGCCGTGCCGCCCCACGTGGTGTCGGTGAGCTCGTCGGCCAGGTCGCGGCCGGGAGCACCGGGTGCCACGGTGAGGTCGCGGAACCGCATGGTGTAGCGCTCGCTGCCGTCGGTGTCTGCGCTCCACGCCAGCAGGGTGTGCTGCGGGTTTACGTCGAATGCATGGATGGTGAAGAACTCGTGCCCCTCGGCCTCGGCGTTCTCGTCCAGCAGCACCTCCTCGGTGGCACTGGCGGCGCTGCGACCCCGGCAGTGGATGGGGTAGCTCGCCCCTTCCTCGGTGCGGGTGACGTACCACCATCCGTCCTTGCGGACCGGCGCCGACAGGTCGGTCTCCTGCACACGCTGCTTGATCTCGCCGAAGATCGTCTCCACGAGAGCCGAGCGCCGATCGAACCACTCGTCGGCGAACGCGTTCTCCGCTTCCAGGTAGGCCACGGTGTCGGGGTCGTCGCGGTCCCGCAGCCAGGCCCACGGGTCGTCGGCCGGGCCGGTGGGTCGCTGCCAGGTGTGAGGGATCTGCTTCGCAATCGGGGGCGTCACCCGCACGAGGTTACGGCAGGACATCTCACCCCAGAAGGACCGCCGGTAGCGTCGCCATCGTGCGCGTGTGGATCGATCAGGACCTCTGCACCGGCGACGGGCTGTGCGTCGACCACTGCCACGACGTGTTCGTCCTGCTGGAGGACGGCATCGCCTATGTCGCCGAGGACGGCAGGGTGCTGAACGACCCTGGCGGTTCCGGCAGCCTGGCGGACGTGCCACCCCGTCATGTGCCGGCCGTCATCAACGCCGCCTCTGCCTGCCCCGGCGAGTGCATCTTCATCGAGACCAGCCGCGTCCCGGCCGCGTAGCGCCGGCGCAGCCAACCCTGCCCGTTCATACTTCGCTCACAACCCTGTGGTTCCATGTGGTGCATGGAAGAACGAGACAGGGTGGTGTGGTTGCACCGCTCCGGCGGGTTCGGCCTCCCGGCGGCGCAACTGCAGGCGGCGGTGGATGCGGGCGCCGAGGCAGAGTTGCAGCGCCTGCTGGACCCCGACGGGGCCGGCGGCCCGCCCTCGGTGGACCCGTGGGACGACACCCTGTTGCCGCTGGACCCGATGGATCGCGAGGCCCGCATCCATGCCGTGGGTGCGTGGCTGCGGCAGATGATCGAAACCGGTCAGCCGGCGCTGGACCGGATGGCCTGGTGGTGGCACGGCCACCTCGTGAGTGGGCTGGACAAGGTGCGCTTCGCCCGGGCGATGGTGGAGCAGGTCCGCCTGTTCCGCCGTGACGGGCTGGGCAGCTTCCCGGCGCTGCTGCGTTCGATCACGCTCGACCCGGCGATGCTGCTGTACCTCGACCTGCACACGTCCACGGGCAGGCAGCCCAACGAGAACTACGCCCGCGAACTGCTGGAGTTGTTCGCCCTCGGCGTGGGCGAGTACGAGGAAGCGGACGTGAAGGCCGCAGCCACGGCGCTCACCGGGTGGGTGCTGCAGCGCACCGGCGACGTGCAGTTCGCCCCGCTGCGCCACGACGACGATCCGCAGGAGCTCCTCGGGGCCAGCGGTGTGCACAACCTGGACACGGTGCTGTCGGCGGTGGTCGCCCACCCGGCGATGCCCGGCTTCCTCGCCCGGTCGCTGGCCGAGGAGGTGCTCGGCACCACCGACGAGACGGTCACCGGCAGGATCGCCGATGCGTTCGCGGCCTCGGGGTTCGACTGCCGCGAGTTGCTGCGGGCCACTCTCCAGGAAGGCATCGACGGTCACGCCGAGCCGGTGGTGCTGGCGCCGGTGCCGTGGTTCGCCCAGTCGATGCGGGTCTGCGAGGCGGGTCTGCGGCCCCAGGCCGACGCGGGGGCGCTGGCCCAGTACCTGCGCGATGCCGGTCAGTTGCCGATGCTGCCGCCCAACGTCGCCGGGTGGCCCGGCGGGTCGTCCTGGTTCGGCTCCGGTGCCCTGATCGCTCGCGCCAACCTGGCATCGCTGGTGGCCCGGCGGGCCTCGTCCGCCGTCGTCGACGCCGCCCGCAGCGACGACCCGGCCGTGCTGGCCGAGGTGCTGGGCCTGCCCGCCGCTGGGTTCGGGGACGAGTCCGCCGCAGCGCTGCTCGCCGCGCCGCGGGGCACGGAACGACTCGGCGTCGCCCTCGTCACCCCCGAGTTCATGATCGTGGAGGCCCCCCGATGAGCCGCATCCCGTTCTCCCGCCGCCGCTTCATCCAGGCCGGCGCCGGTGCCGTCACCGTCGTGGGCCTCGGCGCGTGCACCGATGACGGCGTCACCCTGCCGGTGGGGCCCACGTCCACCGTGCCGGCCGCGCCGTCCACGGCTCCGGCCAGCACGACGGCGACCACCTCCGTCACGTCCACCACCGCGCCGGGTGCCGGCGGGCCGCGACGTCTGGTGGTCGTGCAACTCAACGGCGGCAACGACATGCTCAACACGCTGCCGCCCAGTGACGGTCGCTACCAGGACCTGCGGCCCGGAATCGCCATCCCCGAGGCGGACCGCCTGGCGCTCACCGGCGAGACGACCGTCGCGCTGCACCCGTCGTTGGCGCCGCTGCTGCCGCACTGGGAGGCGGGGCACCTGGCGCTGGTGCAGGGGATCGGCTTCCCGGATCCCAACCGCTCGCACTTCGTGTCGATGGACCGCTGGTGGCGGGCCGACGAGCTCACCCGGCCGGGCTGGCTGGGGCGGGTGCTGGACGCGGAGGCCGGGCAGTGGACGGCGCTCGCCGCCACCGGCATCGGCGGGGCGGCACCGCTGCTCAACGGAGCCACCGCCCAGCCGACGATCATCTCCTCGCCGGGGGCGTTCCAGCTGCAGATCTTGGAGCCGTCGTGGCTGGACTTCGGGAGCGGCGACGCCACTTCGCTGGCGGGCCGCTACCGCCAGTCGCTCGCCACCGCGCTCGAGGCGATGGAGGACTTCGCCGGCCTGGTCACCGAGGCCGAGGACTCCGCCGACCTCCCCGAGTTCGCCGGGGGCAACCCGATCAGCGATGGCCTCGCAACTGCCGCTGCGCTGCTGGCCGCTGACGTGGGGGCGCGGATCGTGGTGGTGTCCGCGTCCGGCTTCGACACCCACAGTGGCCAGCCGTCGGTGCAGGCCGGATTGCTGGCCGACCTGGCACAGGGGTTGAGCGGGTTCCAGCAGGCGATGGACGCCGGCGGGTTGGGGCAGGACGTGCTGGTGGTGACCACCAGCGAGTTCGGCCGGCGGGCCGCGGAGAATGCCAGCGAGGGCACCGACCACGGTGCCGGCGGCCTGTCGATCGTGCTCGGTGACGCCGTGCAGGGTGGCCGGTACGGCTCGGCCGACCTGGGTGATCTGCTCGACGGCGACATCCGCCCGGTGATCGACCCGCGGGCGATGTACACGGCCTGCCTGGATTGGCTCGGCGCGGACGTGGAGGCCGTGCTGGGTCGTCGCTACGACAGCCTCAGCGTGCTGCGCTGACGGTCACGCCGGCGCCGACTCCTCGGGCCCTGGCCGGTCGGGCTGCGGTGCGTCCTCGGGCTGCGGTGCGTCCTCGGGGGTCGACGGGTCCTCGGGGGTCGAGTCCTCGGTCTCGGGCTGCGGTGCGTCCTCGGGAGTCGCCGGCGCGTCCTCGGCTGCCGGTGCGTCTCCGGTCAACGAGTCTTCGGTCGGCATCTCGCCGGCGCCGGCGTCGGTCGCCCCGGCCTCCGCCGCGGCGGCGGCTGCGGCTGCGGTTGCAGCGGCGCGTTCGCGCCTGCGGCGACCGCGGCGCCGGAGGATCCAGATGAGGCCGACGATCAGCACCAGCGCTCCGACCACGATGCCAGCCACCACGAGTGCCCGGCTGCGGCCCACGTCGGGCGCCTTGTCGATGGTACGGGTCACCTCGCCGGCGCGGGCTCGTGCGGTGTCCAGGTCGCCCTTGCCCCAGGCGACGCGGGCCTCGTCCAGCAGCGCCGGCAGGTTGGTGCCGATCAGGCCGATGTTGCCGAAGAAGCCGTCGTCCTCACCTTCCAATTCGGCGGCGGCCAGCACGGCCTCGGCGGCATCGATCTGGTCGGCGATGTCGTCCGCGACCGCGTCGAGGTCGTCGTCGGAGGTCGCGGCCTGGTAGCCGGCCTCGAAGCCGTCGGGGTACGGCTGGCCCATGTCCGCAGCGATGGTGTCGAGGTCGTCGCGGGCGGCCAACACCTCTTCGGCCGTGGACACCAGGGCCTGGGCGTCCTCGAACTGCCAGGCCTCCATCTCTTCGCGCAGCCCGTCCGGCACGGCCCACTCGCCGCCCTCGTCGGCCAGCGCGTGGTAGGCGTCTCGCGCACTGTCTCGTTCGTCGAGGAGGTCGGCCTGCGAGGACGTCAGCACCCAGTCTTCGAAGAGGGCCTCCACCTCGTCGGAGCCGCCGACCTCCTCGAACAGGTCGAGCAGCCGCTTCCAGTCCACCGCGCCCGGCGCGGTGATCTCCGCTTCGCCGTTCTCGCCGACGTACGGGGTGGTGCCGTCGGCAACCGCGGCCAGGACTTCGCGCATGCCGTCCTCGCCGATCTCGTCGAACAACTGCTGCACCACCCAGTACGAGGCGTTGTAGCCGTAGGCCTCCTCGGCGTCGGTGCCGCTGTCCGACAGGCTGGACCGCCACGACGCCAGCTGCACATGGCCGGCCGCGCCGCGGCGCGGCTCGTCGGGCTCCTGGGCCTCACCGCCCAGCTGGACCGTGGCGGCGTTGGCGTACACCTGGGCGTAGCCCTCGCTCATCCACCGGTCGTCGAACCAGTCGCCGTTGAACCAGGCGTGCGACAGTTCGTGGAGCACCACGTTCTGGTCCAGTTCCTCGTCGATCTCGATCTCGTTGACGGACGTCTCGAACCAGCCGGCGTACCCGTAGAGGTAGGGCGTGTACGCCTCGCGGATCTCCACCTCGTCGGTGATCGGCCAGTCCTGGCCGAGCAGGGTTTCCAGCAGGGGCACCCCGTCCTGCACCTGGGTGTGCACGAACGCCGCCCACTCGGGGTCGTCCGGCCAGGCGCGGATGGCGAACGTGGCGTCGCCCAGCAGCACGGACTCGTAGTTCAGTGCCCCGTCGTTGCGGGCCGAGACGAAGAAGGAGAACTCGTCGGGCTGGGCGATGTCGGTGGCCGTGTAGACCCGGTTGCCGCCCTCCACGGTGCTGGTGACGCCTGCGCCGAAGGTCTCCACGTCGAACCCCTGGGGCACGACGACCTTCACCGTCACCTTGCCGGCGTCGCCGATGCCGAATGCTTCGAAGGCGGCATAGGCGAGGTTGACGCGGGACGGGCGATGGTCGCGCGGGTCCAGCCCGGTGATGTCGTAGCTGACGTTGATCCGGGCGGTCTGCTGGTAGAAGAGGTTCGACGCGAAGTCCACGTCCAGCACGTAGAACGTGTCCACGCCGCTGACCAGCCGGGGGCTGACGTTCACCGGCGTGCCGCGCGACGTGCTGGCCACCGGGTCGTTGGCGCCCACCGGCACGGCGATCGAGAAGCCGGTGAAGTAGCGGCGGCGGATGTAGTTGCCCTCGCGCTGGTCCGGCAGTGTGTTGGTGAAGGTCATCTCGGCCACCACGTGCACGACGCCCCGGTTGGGGTCCACCGTGTAGGTGGTGACGCTGGTGACCACCAACCCGTCTCGGGCCGCGGCCTCGGCGGAGGCGGTGGCAGGGGTGGTGACCCACGGGATGAGGAACACCGCCACGGCGAGTGATGCGATGAACCGCCTGAGCGCACTTCGGAGCATTCCGGTGAACCTATTCGGTTCCGGGCCGCTGGGAAAGCCCGAACACGGGTGGGCGGCTCACCGATGGATTGTTACTATGCCCGTAGTGGAAATTTTCCGACCCCTCGGCGAACGGAGCGCGGTGTGACCAACTTCGATCTCGATCTCAGCAAGTACGACCTCGGCTGGAGCGACAGCGACGTGGAGTACGCGTTCACCCCGCGCAAGGGGCTGAACGACGAAGTGGTCGACGAGATCAGCTGGTGGAAGGGCGAGCCGCGGTGGATGACCCAGTTCCGCCAGCGCAGCCTGCGCCTGTTCGACCGCAAGCCGATGGCCGAGTGGTTCGCGGTGAACATGCCGGACATCGACTTCCAGGACATCTACTACTACCTCAAGCCGGCGACGGACCAGGTGAGCGAGTGGGACGACCTGCCCGAGCAGATGAAGGCCACCTACGAGAAGCTCGGCATCCCCGAAGCGGAGCGCAAGTACCTCGCCGGCGTCACCGCGCAGTATGAGTCCGAAGTCGTCTTTCATAAGAATCGCTCAGAATTGGAGGCTCAGGGCATCCTGTTCTGCGACATGGACACCGCGCTGCGGGAGTACCCGGAGCTGGTCAAGGAGCACTTCGGCACGGTCATCCCTCCCGGGGACAACAAGTTCGCCGCGCTGAACACGGCGGTGTGGTCGGGCGGGTGCCTCACGGCCGGGGCCATGGTGAACGTCCGTGATCGCGGGCTGGTGAGCATCGCGGACATCCGCGAAGGCGATGAGGTCTTCGGGGTGAACGGGCTCGGTGACCTCGAGCGCGGCAAGGTGCTGGCCACGGTCGAGAGCGGCGTGAAGCCCGTGTACCGCCTGCAGGTCGCCGGCCGCACCGTGGAGGCAACCGGGAACCATCCGTTCCTCGTTGCCCGCCGTGTGGAAGCGGGCGGGCGCTTGCGCTGGACTCGGCAGTGGGTGGCGCTCGATGACATCGAGGTTGGGGAGCCGATCGCGGTGGCCCGGGTGCTGCCCGACGACGGCGAGGCGATGGAGCTGCCTCGGCCGGAGGGCTACGTGCGGAACCGACACCACGAGACCTTGCGCTTCCCGGCGCAGACCAGCGAGGAACTGATGTGGCTCCTCGGCGTGTTGCTCGGCGACGGTCATGTTGCCGCACCGCATCCACACATGCGCCAGATCTCGTTCTCGCTCCCGGACGAAGACCCCTGCCAGCACGAGGCCAAGCAGGCTCTCCAGCGGCTGTTCGGCATCACGACGTTCACCGCGGTGAAGTGCGGTTTTGTCGTCAGTTCCAAGCAGCTCGGCGTGTGGCTGGAGCAGCTCGGCTTCGGTGGGCTCGCCTCGACGAAGCGAATTCCCCATTGGGTGTTCTCGCTGCCTCGCTACCAGCAGCTCGGTCTGCTCGCCGGGCTGATCGACTCCGACGGCTGGACGGAGAACGGTGGTCGGCTGATGAGTATCGAACTTGCCAACCGGGAACTGGTGGAGGACATCCGTCAGCTGGCAATCGCGTGTGGGCTTCGCTGCGATGGTGAGTCGCTTGAGCGCTCGCGCCGTACCCGATTCGCCGATGGCCGAGAGGTGGCATCGACACACTGGCGCCTTCGGATCGCGGGCGATCTCGATCTCGTCCCTGTGCGCGACCCGAAGAAGGTCGGCCTTGAGGCAACCCGCGGACGCGGCGCCGGCCACACGGCGGCGACGGGCCTCAACTTCTCCTCGCTCGTCACCGACACGGTCGGCTTCGCTGTCCTCAAGGCCAAGGAGTTCGCCGGCGAGGCACCGACCTTCGACATCCAAGTGGTTGGCTTGGAGAACTTCGTCGCCAATGGCATCGTCGCCCACAACTCCTTCATCTACGTGCCGCCGGGGGTGGAGTGCGAGATGCCGTTGCAGGCGTACTTCCGGATCAACTCGGAGAACGCCGGCCAGTTCGAGCGCACGCTGATCATCGCCGACGAGGGTTCGCAGGTGCACTACATCGAGGGCTGCTCGGCACCCGTGTACACGAACGACTCGCTGCACTCCGCCGTGGTGGAGATCGTGGTGAAGCCGCACGCCCGCGTCACCTACACCACCATCCAGAACTGGTCGCCGAACGTCTACAACCTGGTCACCAAGCGGGCCCGGGTGGAGGAAGCCGGCCACATGGAGTGGATCGACGGCAACATCGGCTCCAAGCTGACGATGAAGTACCCGTCCGTCTACCTCGTCGGGCCGAAGGCCACGGGCGAGGTGCTGTCGGTGGCCTACGCCGGCCCCGGCCAGCACCAGGACGCCGGCGCCAAGATGGTCCACGCCGCGCCGGAGACCACGTCGAAGATCGTGTCCAAGTCGATCAGCAAGGACGGCGGCATCACCACGTACCGCGGCCTGGTCCGGGTGGACGAAGGCGCCCACGGCTGCAAGAGCCATGTCCAGTGCGACGCCCTGATCCTCGACGAGCAGAGTGAGAGCCGCACCCTCCCGTACATGGAGGTGGGCGAGCGCGACGCCCAGATCGGCCACGAGGCCACGGTCTCCAAGATCGCCGACGAACAGCTCTTCTACCTGATGTCCCGCGGCCTGTCGCAGGAGCAGGCGATGGGCATGGTGGTGAACGGCTTCATCGAGCCGATCACCCGCACCCTCCCGATGGAGTACGCCGTCGAGTGGAGCCGCCTCATCGAGCTCCAGATGGAAGGCTCCGTCGGCTGACGACCCCCCTATCCCCGGGGCCCCTCCGGGTTTACGTAAATGCTGCCGGGCTCTGACCAGGGATGACGCGTCGGCATTCTTGACACAGACGTGGCGGTCGAACGGAAGCGGACGAACCGCTCAAGTCGTCGGTCGGCGATACCGATGAGCGCGGCATGACCAGGAGTTGGCGGCGAGCACTCGGGCTGGGACGGTCGCAAGCCGATGTGGCCGGACTGGTGGGGTGGGAAGCGACAGGCGACACCCCCGCAGAGTGGATGCGCGTGTATCCGCCCGGCTCGTTGGGCACGGGCCTTGTCCTGGGTCTCGTACTCGCTCTGCCGGCGGTGCTCATGATCGAGATCGTCGGATACTGGGAGGCCCTCGTGGCGGCTGCTGCGGTCGGCGCGCTTCGTGCTCTCGGCGAGGCGTGGTGGGTTCGATCGCACCCACGACCTGTGGACACCGGCTTCCTGCTGATTCGCGGCCGGGCCGGGCGGTACGTCGCGGTGAACGACACGGTGCAGCGACGACTTGACGCGGACGCTCGCCTGACCGTGCGGCCTGTTCGCCGGCTCGGTCTCGAACTTGCGACAAGGGTTGAGGTGGCCGACGGCGGTCAAGTCTGGATCGGTGAGGTGGACGCTGGTCGACGTGTGCGACGGAGAATCGATCGGGTCTGGGACCTCGATGAGGTGGGCGCAGCCCTGGAAGGTGCGTGAGCCGGGCGCATCCGACGTCGTGGGAGACTCTGGCGGTGGAGCAGACCCAGGAGTACGACGCCAAGCTGGTGACCCTGCTCGAGTCGCTCTGGGGTGATGGCTACCTGTCGCCCGGCGGCGACGAGGAGACCGCACTCGTGCTCGACGGCCTGGATTTTCGCGGCGCCCGGGTGCTGGACATCGGCAGCGGCACGGGCGGTTGCGCCCGCTTCATCCACCACCGCTACGGCCCGGCGTCGGTCACCGGTGTCGATGTGGAGCCCGGGGTGGTCGAGGCCGCCAACGCCGCGGCTGCAGCGCAGGGCCTGACGACGGTGCGGTTCCAGGCGGTGGAGCCCGGCCCGCTGCCGTTCCCCGACGCCTCGTTCGACCTCGTGTTCAGCAAGGACTCGATCATCCACATCGCCGACAAGCACTCGGTGATGGCCGAGGTCGCCCGCGTGCTGGCCCCCGGTGGCGTCTTCGCCTGCAGCGACTGGATGAAGGGCGACGACCTGCCGCGTTCCGCCGCGCTGGAGGAGTACGAGCGGTTGGAGGGTCTCGGGTTCGGGCTCGCCTCGCCCGACGTGTATTTCGCCGCCCTGCGCGCCGCCGGCTTCGAGCAGATCACCTACACCGACCGCACCGCGTGGCTCGCCGCCAGGACCGCTGCGGAGCTTGCTGAGCTGGACGGCCCACTGCGCGCCCGGCTGGAGGCCTCGGCGGGTCGCGACTTCCTGGAGCACGAGATCGACGTCTGGCGCGCCCTTGCGGTGGTCACCGCCTCGGGCGAACTGGGTGCCGGACACCTCCGGGCGGCACGTCGGGCGGACTGACGGATCTGTGTCAAGAACCCGGACGCGGCTGTCCCTGGTCAGGGTCCGACAGCCTTTAGAGCGCGCGTCAATAGGGCGTTGTGGGGAGGGTCCACCGGTCGGGGTGATGGCCCGGCTGAGATGTCGGGTGCTGATCCACAAACCCGACCGGTGGAGGTCCCCATGTTGGCACTTGACCCGCGCGTGTTCGCGCCTGTGTGGGAGACCGTTGAGTCGTTGCTGCCTCCGGTGATCGACCGTCACCCGCTGGGTTGTCATCGGCCACGGGTGGATGCCCGCCAGTGCTTCTTCGGGATCGCTGCCCGTCTGGTGACGGGGTCGTCATGGGAAACGGTCGGCCGGCTGGTCGGGGTGTCGGAGTCGACCCTGCTGCGCCGCCGCAACGAGTGGCAACGTGCTGGGGTGTTCTCTCAACTCGTCGAGTTGGCCCTGTCGGCCTATGACCAGATGATCGGGTTGCAGCTCGACGAGATCGCCATCGATGGCAGCGTCCACAAAGCACCGATGGGCGGTGAGGGCACCGGCCCGTCACCGGTTGACCGGGGCAAACGTGGCTGGAAATGGTCGATGGCCTCCGACGCGGCAGGGATCCCGATCGCCTGGACCCCCGCCGCGGCGAACACTCCCGACGCTCAACTCGTCGAGGACACCCTGGCCATCCTCGACGCCCGCGGGTTCGAAGTCGAGATCGAGACCGCCCACCTCGACCGCGGGTATGACTCGGTGGCGATCCGTGACCTGTTCACCGAGACCGGCATCGATGCCCACATCGTCCACCGCGCCCGACACGTCCGCGGACGCAAGTACGGCAGCCGGGCACGCAACAAGATCCCTCTCGGGCGACGCTGGAAGATCGAACGCGCGAACTCGTGGCGGTCGGACTTCGGGCAGCTTCGCCGCAACACCGACCGCCTCCCCATCCAACGCGAAGCAGCACTCGACCTCGCCATCACCTTCGTCATCACCGTCAAGCTCATCAAGTGGCGAGACCGCTCCGGCAACACCACCTTCAAACCCGCCTATTGACGCGCGCTCTAAGGCTTTCTTGGGGGGGTGTCAGCACTCGACGATGCTGACGGGGACCGGGATGACCTCGCCACGCGAGGTGCGGAACGTCACCGCCAGGCCGCCGCGGGCGGTCTCTTTGTACTTGTCGTGCATGTCGCGGCCGGTGTCGCGCATGGTCGAGATGGCCTCGTCCAGCGACACCAGGTGACGGCCGTCGCCGTGCAGGGCCAGGCGGGCGGCGTTGATGGCCTTCGTCGCGGCCATCGCATTGCGCTCGATGCACGGCACCTGCACCAGCCCGCCGATCGGGTCGCAGGTCAGGCCGAGGTTGTGCTCCAGTGCGATCTCGGCGGCGTTCTCCACCTGCTCGGGCGTGCCACCCATCACCTGCGCCAGGCCGGCCGCAGCCATCGCGCAGGCCGACCCGACCTCGCCCTGGCAGCCGACCTCCGCGCCGGAGATCGAGGCGTTCATCTTGAACAATGCCCCGACGGCGCCGGCGGCGAGCAGGAAGTCCACGACCCCGTCCTCGTCGGCACCGGGTACGAACCGCCAGTAGTAGTGGAGGACCGCGGGCACGATCCCCGCCGCGCCGTTGGTCGGCGCCGTCACCACACGGCCGCCGGCGGCGTTCTCCTCGTTGACGGCCAGCGCCCACAGGTTCACCCAGTCCAGCGCCACCAGCGGGTCGGCGGCTGCGGGGCCGCGGGCCAGCGTGCGCGACAGCGCGGCCGCCCGCCGTTGCACCCCCAGCCCTCCGGGCAGGATGCCCTCGGTGCGACAGCCGCGTTCCACACAACCCTGCATGGCCTCCCAGATCTCGTGGAGGGCGTGGCGGATCTCCTGCACCGGCCGGCGCACGGTCTCGTTGGCCAGCGCCAGCCCGGCGACGGACAACCCGCCCGCATTGCACATGGCCACCAGTTCGGCCGCGCTGTGGAACGGGAAGGGCAGCGGCGGCCCGTCGTCGGCGTCGATCGGCTCGTCCAGCTCGTCCTCGCGCACCACGAACCCGCCGCCGACGGAGTAGTAGCAGCGTTCGGCCACGACGGCGCCGGCGCCGTCCAACGCCCTGAACCTGACCCCGTTGGGGTGGCCGGGCAGGACCTCGTCGGGCTCCAGGCGGACGGCGCGCTCCACGTCGAACCCCACCTCGTGGCGGCCCAGCAGCGCCAGCGTGCCGGACGAGCGGATCCGCTCCAGCGTGGGCTCCACGTCATCCGGGTCCACCCGGTCCGGCTCCGCGCCGCCGAGCCCCAGCACCACCGCCGGCACTGTCCCGTGGCCCACGCCGGTGGCGCCCAGCGAGCCGTACAGGTCCACCCGCACCTCGTGGGCCGCAGCGAGGAGGCCGGCGGCGTCCAGTTCCGCCACGAACCGCCGGGCCGCCCGCATGGGCCCCACCGTGTGGGAGCTGGACGGGCCGATGCCGATGCGGAACAGGTCGAGCACCCCCACGGTCATGGCGTGATCCTGCCAGACGTCGCCGACCCTGTGGTGCCTACCATGTGGCCTATGCCGATGCGCCAGGACTGCCGGTACTACGAGAGCCGGACCTATCCCAACGGCGAGACCGTGCGGAAGTGCGATCTGGACTTGGCGCCGGAGGCCCCCTGGCGGTGCCCGGCCAACTGCCCGAAGTGGGAGCCCCGTCTGGACGCCGGCTGGACGTACGGGTCGATGGTGTCGCCGGTGACGCCGGAGGAGCCCCCGGGCCTGGACGACGGCTCGGCCGCGGCGCTGCTGGACGAGGCGGAGGACTTCCTCAACTCGGTCGGCCCGCAGGTGCTGGCCGAGGTCGCCGAGGAGCAACGCCGCCGCCAGGACCATCCCGCGGGCTGGCGTCGGCTGTTCCGCAAGCGCGGCTCGGACAACTGAGCCCGGCGCTTCGGCGCCCGCTGTTTCCTCGCCGGACGGCTGGGTGATTACCACTACGTCCGTAGTAGAATTTCGGGCGTGCCGACGACGACACACGATGATCAGCAGCGCCAGCAGGCCGCCGAGCGGGCCGCGGCGATGCCACTTCCCACTGCGGAGCACGAGGTCTGGCGCTACAGCCGCATCGGCGACCTCGACCTCACCGCCTTCACACCCGCTCCTGCGCACACCACGGTGGAGGGCGCAGACGGGCTGGATGCCGGGCCGGAACTTCTGGCCGAGCTCACCGCCGACCTACCGGTCCACGACGTGTTCGACGAGCTCAGTGCAGCCCACCATCGTACGATCGCCATCGCCGTCCCCCGTGGCCGGGTGCTCACCGAGCCGATCGTCGTCACCCACCGGGTCACCGGCAGCGGCGTCGCCCACTACCCGCGGCTGGTCGTCCACGGCGGGGAGAACAGCGAGTTCACTGTCGTCGAGCGCTTCGAGAGCGACGACGACGACGTGGCGCTGGTCGTGCCCCGCCTGGTGCTCCACGCCGGACAGGCCGCCCGTGTCAGCTACCTCGGTCTGAACCTCCTCGGCCACCGGGTCTGGCAGTTGGGCCACCAGCAGGCCACCGGACACCGTGACAGCACCACCCTGCTCGGCACGGTGGCCCTCGGCGGCGACTACGCCCGGGTCCGCACCGACGCTCGCTGCGTGGGCCAGGGTGCCACCACCCGCCAGGTCGCCCTCTACTACGCCGACGGCGACCAGATGCACGACTTCCGCACCCTGCAGGATCATGTTGCCCCGCGCACCAACAGCGACCTGCTGTTCAAGGGCGCCGTGCAGGATCGGGCCAAGAGCGTGTACACCGGCCTCATCCGCATCGGCGAGGACGCCAAGGGCACGGCTGCCTTCCAGACCAACCGCAACCTCACCCTCAGCGAGGGTGCCTGGGCGGAGAGCGTGCCGAACCTGGACATCCGCACCAACGATGTGAAGTGCAGCCACGCCAGCACCGTCGGCCCGATCGACGACGAGCAGCGCTTCTACCTCGAGAGCCGCGGCATCCCGCCGGAGGTCGCCGAGCGCCTGGTGGTCCTCGGCTTCTTCGACGACGTGCTGGCCGCCCTTCCCGTCGGCCCCCTGCGCGCCGACCTCCGTGCTCGTGTCGCGGCCAAGCTGTCGCACCGCCTGGTGGAGGCCGCGACATGAACGTCGAGGTGTGCGCGCTGGAGGACCTGGCCCCGAATTCCGCCACCCGGGTGGACGTCGGCGGCCGTGCGGTGGCGCTCGTCCGCATCGGTGACGACGTGTACGCCATCGGCGACACGTGCAGCCACGCCGACGTGTCCCTCAGCGAGGGAGAGGTGTGGTGCGACTCGAAGGAGATCGAGTGCTGGAAGCACGGCAGCCTGTTCAGCCTGGAGACGGGCGAGCCGCAGACCCTGCCGGCCACCCAGCCGGTCCCGGTCTATGTCGCTCGCGTCGTCGACGGCATGGTCCACATCACGATGGAGGCCGCGACATGAAGCAGCACACTCTGGAGATCAAGGGGCTCGTTGCTGCGGTGGGGGGCAAGCAGATCCTGAACGGGATCGACCTCACCGTCCGCTCCGGCGAGGTGCACGCGATCATGGGCCCCAACGGCGCCGGCAAGACCACCCTGTCGTCCGTGGTGATGGGTCGCCCCGGCTACGAGGTGCTCGGCGGGCAGGTGCTGCTGGACGGCGAGGACGTGCTGGCCTTGCCGGCGTGGCGTCGTGCCCAGGCCGGCCTGCACCTGGTGATGCAGTACCCCAGCGAGGTGCCGGGCGTGATGCTGGCCGATGTGATGGGCGAGGCGTTCGCCGCTCGCGGGCGCAGCACCGACGGCCTGGCCGGCGTGCTCCGCAGCGAGACCGAAGGCATCGGCTTCAACACGGCACTGCTGGACCGGGCGCTGAACGTGGACCTGTCCGGCGGCGAGAAGAAGCGCAACGAGACCCTCCAGTTGGCCATGCTGCGCCCGAAGTTCGCCATCCTCGACGAGCTGGACTCCGGCCTGGACATCGACGCCCTGCGCGACTGCTCCCGCCGGGTGGAGGCGCTGACCAACGACCCCGACCAGCCCCTGGGCGTCATCGCCATCACCCACTACAACCGCCTGCTGGAAGAGCTCCGCGCCGACCACATCCACATCCTCGTCAAGGGGCGGATCGTCGCCGAGGGCGGCCCGGAGCTGGCCGACCAGCTGGAGCGTGACGGCTACGAGGCCTTCGCCTCGCCGGCCGAGCTGGCCGCCGACGATGCCCCAGCAGCGGACGCTGCCGGCGCCTACGACGACCTCTTCGCACTCTGACCGGCGGCGCAGTCCGCCCCCGGACGCGTCACCGCCGCACTGCCCCGAGGTTCGCAGTGCGGCGGCTCGCGTCGGCTCGACGTTGAACCGAAACCGGTGACCGTCAGATGGCCCGCAGGCGGCGGATGCGCTCCTCCGTGGCCGGGTGGGTGCTGAACAGGCGGGCCATGCTGCTGTTGCGGCCGCCGCGCAGCTCGTTCAGCGGGTTGTGGATGTAGGCCTGGGCCTGCGCCGGGGCGACGGCCATCGGCCGCCGGGCGGCCAGCACCTCGATGCGCTCCAGCGCGTCGGCCAGGGAGTGCCCGCTGCCCAGCAGCTCCGCTGCGCCGCGGTCCGCCTCGAACTCGCGGGAGCGGCTGACTGCCATCTGGATCAGCGAGGCGGCGATCGGCGCCAGCAGCGACATCAGCAGCATTGCCAGCGGGTTGGGGCGGTCGTCGTCGCTACGGCCGCCGCCGAACATGCTGGCGAACATCGCCATCTGAGCGATCCAGCTGATGGCCGTGGCGATGGCCGCGGCCACGGACCCGATGAGGATGTCGCGGTGCTTCACGTGCATCAGCTCGTGGGCCATCACGCCCTCGATCTCGGCGCGTGGCATGGACTGCAGCAGCCCGGTGGTGGCGCACACCACGGCGTGCTTCGGGCTGCGGCCGGTGGCGAACGCGTTGGGCTGCTCGCTGGGCGAGATGGCGACCCGCGGCATCGGCATGCCCGCCCGCGAGGCCAGCGAGGCGACGATGTCGTAGAACTCGGGGGCCTCCTCGCGCTGGATGACGTGCGCCTTGGCAGAGGCGAGGGCCAGCTTGTCGCTGAACCAGTACGAGCCGCCGACCATCACCAGGGCGAGGCCGAGGCCGATGGTCAGCGAGGCCGTGCTGCCGCCACCGATCAGGCCGGCGACGGCCACGATCAGGCCGCCCATCGCGGCCAGCAGCACCGTGGTCTTCATGGTGTTCTTGAACATGCGTGAGGTGTCCTTCAGGAGAGGGTCAGAAGTCGAACAGGTCGCCGAGGAAGGAGGTCTTCTTCTTCTTCTTGTACGGCTGGTGGTACTTGGAGTTGCGGACGTCGTGCATCTCGCGGGGCTCGACGGGGCGGGTGCCGACGGGGCGGGCCGTGGCGTTGGCCGGCTCGGCGGCGGACCGCTCGATGATCCGGTCCAGCTCGCCGCGGTCCAGCCACACGCCGCGGCAGTTCGGGCAGTAGTCGATCTCGATGCCCGCGCGGTCGGCGATGGCCAGCGTGGAGTCGGGGCAGGTGGGGCACTTCATGAGGGGGTCTCCTGGTTGGTCGGGAGGGAACGGCGGACGATGAACTTGCGGATCTCCTCCACCCACAGCACCGTGCTGGCGACGAGCGCCGACACCAGCCACTGGGCGAGCGAGATGGTCGTGGTGTCGAACAGCCGCTGCAGCGGGCCGACGTGGGTGACGGCCACCTGCAGGGCCAGCACCGCGGCGAGCGACCACCACAGCCACCGGTTGGCCAGGGTGGAGCGGTGGAAGACGGAGCGGGTGTCGTGGCGGGCGTTGAGGATGTTGAAGAACTGGAACAGCACGAACGTGGCGAACCCCATCGTCCCGGCCACCGAGGCGGTGCCGGCGTCGGTGACGCCGCCCGGCGCCCACTCGAGGACGGCCAGGGTGCCGCCGGCCATGGTGACGGCGGCGAGGGAGACGGCGGTCCAGCGGGAGCGGGTGAGGATCCGCTCGTCCCGGGGGCGTGGGCGCTGCCGCATCACGCTGTCGTCGTCGGGGTCCACCCCGAGTGCCATCGCCGGCGGGCCGTCCATGATCAGGTTCACCCACAGGATGGCGATCGCCGTGAACGGCTTGCCGCCGGCCAGCCCGAACGCCGCGGCCAGCAGGAAGAGCAGCGCGAACCCGAGCGTGGTGCTGAGCTGGAAGCGGACGAAGCTGACGATGTTGGCGTAGATGCTGCGGCCGCGCTGCACCGCCTGGACGATGGTGGCGAAGTTGTCGTCGGTGAGCACCATCGTGGCGGCCTCTTTGGAGACCTCCGTGCCGGTGATGCCCATGGCGATGCCCATGTCGGCCTTCTTCAGGGCGGGGGCGTCGTTGACCCCGTCCCCGGTCATGGCCACCACATGGCCGCGCCGCTGGAGCGCGGCCACCAGCCGCAGCTTGTGCTCCGGTGCCACCCGGGCGAACACGGTGATGTCGTCGATCCGCCGGTCCAGTTCGGCGTCGTCCATCCGGTCGAGGTCGGCGCCGGTGACGCTGGCGCCGCGCAGGCCGAGCTCGGCGCCGATGGCTGCGGCCGTGGCGGCGTGATCGCCGGTGATCATCTTCACGTCGATGCCTGCGGCGTGGGCCACGGTGATCGCGTCACGCGCTTCCGGCCGGGGAGGGTCGACGATGCCCACCAGGGCCAGCAGGGTGAGGTCGTCGCACAGCTCCATCAGGTCGCCGCCGCCGACGGTGAACTCGTGCCACACGTCGGGCTCCAGGTCGCGGCTGGCGACGGCCAGGACGCGCAGGCCTTCACCGGCGAGGCGGTCGTTGTGGGCGAGGAGGGTGTCGTGGTGGTCGGCGGCCGGGGCGACGGCGCCGTCGTGGTCGATGACGCCGGTGGAGCGGGCGAGCAGCACGTCCGGGGCGCCTTTCACGATCACCCGCACCACCCGCCGGCCGGAGCCGGTGATCATCTCGTGCACGGTGGCCATGAACTTGTGCGCGGAGTCGAACGGCACCTCGGCGAGGCGGGGGTGGGCCGCGCGCAGGGCCGCCACGTCCAGCCCGGCCTTCATGGCCAGCACGGTGAGGGCGCCCTCGGTGGGGTCGCCGACCAGCACCCAGGGGCTGCCCGGGTCGGTGGCGTCGGTGGGGCGGGTGACGGCGTCGTTGCACAGTGCCATGGCCATCAGCGCAGCGTCGAGGG
Organism: Acidimicrobiaceae bacterium; assembly: GCA_020637295.1. Lineage (GTDB taxonomy): Bacteria > Actinomycetota > Acidimicrobiia > Acidimicrobiales > Ilumatobacteraceae > UBA668. The sequence goes on from JACJWF010000001.1 coordinate 486,975, forward strand.
CCACGGGGTCGTCGTCGGGCGTCGTGGCGATCCGGCCGGTGGGCTCGTAGCCGGCGCCGGTCACCTCATGGGCGGTGAGCTGGGTCACCAGGTCCACAGCCGTCATCTCGTTGAGCGTCAGCGTGCCGGTCTTGTCGCTGCAGACGACGGTGGTGCAGCCGAGCGTCTCCACGCTGGCCAGGCGCTTGACGATGGCGTTGCGCTTGGCCATCTTCGCCACCCCGAGGGCCAGCGTCACCACGGTGACGGCGGGGAGGCCCTCGGGGATGGCGGCGACGGCGAGCGCGACAGCGGTGAGCAGCAGGTCGCCCACCGCCTCGCCCCTGACCAGGCCGATCACGAACACGGCGGCGACGATGACGCCGGCGAGTGCGGCCAGGCTGTGGGCCAGCCCGTCGAGCTGGCGCTGGAGGGGGGTGCGCTCGCTCTCCGTGGCCCGCAGCAGGCCGGCGATGCGGCCGATCTCCGTGCCCATGCCGGTGGCCGTGACCACCAGTTCGCCACGCCCGCGGGTGACCTGCGTGTTCATGTAGGCCATGCCGTGGCGGTCGCCCAGCGGTACGTCGCCGCGGGCGACAGCGGCGGTGCTCTTCGGGGCGGGCAGGCTCTCGCCGGTCAGCGCCGCTTCCTCGATCTCCAAGTTGGCGGCCAGCAGCAGCCGGCCGTCGGCCGGCACCCGGTCGCCGGCTTCCACCAGCACGATGTCGCCGGGCACGAGCGCCGCGGTGTCCACGGCGTGGGTCTCGCCGTCGCGGCGGACGCGGGCCTGGCTGACCAGCATGGTGCGCAGGGCATCCAGCGAGCGCTCCGCCCGGTTCTCCTGCATGAAGCCGATGACGGCGTTGAGGAGGACCACCGTCAGCACGACGGCCGGGGTCTTGATCTCGCCGCTCACCACGAAGGCCACCACGGCGGCACCGAGGAGGATGAGGATCAGGAGGTCCTTGAACTGGGCCAGGAAGCGGCGCCAGGCGGGGATGCGCGGTGCGGCAGCGAGTTCGTTGGGGCCGTGGTTGGCGAGGCGGGAGGCGGCCTCGATGGTGGTGAGGCCGGTGGACGGGTCCACGCCGTGATCTGCAGCGACCTCGGGGGCCGGCCGGTGGTGTGGCGCGTCGGGTTCGGCGGGAGGGGTTCGGCCTGGGGGAGCGGGGACGGTGATCATGGAATCCTTCGGTCTGAACGTGGGTTCTGCCGAAGGTCTCTCCCAGCCCTTGCGGGCTCACCGGGCCGGGCAAATGCCGTACTGACGACCTCGATGCGGAGGGATACTCCCCTTCAGGCGCAGATCGTAGGGGAGGGGGTAGCGGTTGGCAACGCGTGCCCGCAATTTCTGAAGGGCCTGCTGTGGAATCCCCGATGGCGGGGGAGGGGTGGCAGGATGGACGGCTGATGAAGCTGCACGCCAACGTCGTCCGGGTGGTCGAGGCCGCCGCCGCCCGCGGGCTCACCATCCACCCGCGGACGTTTCCCGAGGGCACGAAGACCGCCGCCGACGCGGCCGCGGCGATCGGTGTGGAGGTCGGCCAGATCGTGAAGAGCCTGATCTTCGCCGTGGATGGCGAGATCGTGCTGGCCTACGTCAGCGGCGCCAACCAGCTGGACGAGAAGAAGCTGGCCCACGCCGCCGGCGGCGCCAAGTGCGGCCGGGTGGACGCCGACGCCGTGCGGGCTGCCACCGGCTTCCCCATCGGCGGTGTGCCGCCCTTCGGCCACACCACCCACCTGCGCGTGTTCATCGACCCAGACCTGCTGCAGTTCGACGAGGTGTGGGCCGCCGCCGGCACCTGGCACGACGTGTTCGGCATCGAGCCCCACAAGTTGGTGGAAGCCAGCGACGGCGAGGTCGTCGACCTGAAGAGGGGCTGAGCGCCGAGGCGCTCACGCGCGGCGCGCATCCATCAGTCGGCGTCGTCCCTTGCGATTCGTGTTCGCGGGCGGTTAGATGTCGCTCATGAGCACTCCCACCGACGCTGTGGAATTCACCGCAGTCCTGTGGGCCGCGCCTGAGGGCGGGTTCAGTGCGCTGAATCCCGAGACGGGCACCACGTCGGAGGGCGAGACCCAGGCGGAGGCGTTGCGCAATTTGGCCGAGGCCACGGCGCTGTACCTCGAGGAATTCCCTTTGCCGCTCGGGGAGCGGCCAGTGATCACCACGTTCCACATCGCCGACGTTGCCTGAACTACCGCACGTCTCTGGGGCTGAGGCGGTCCGGGCGCTCGAGCGCCTCGGGTTCGAGGTCGTGCGTCAGCGAGGGAGCCACGTGATGATGCGCCGTGGGTCCGCAGGCTGCGTCGTGCCACTGCATCGTGAGATCAAGCGAGGGACGTTGGGTGGCGTCCTCCGGCAGGCCGGCGTCGATGCCGAGTCGTTCATCGAAGCGCTGAGCCGCTGACGGGTCACCCGCCATCGGAGGTGTGCCGCCGTTCGGCCACACGACCCACCTGCGCGTCGTCATCGACCCCGACCTGCTGCAGTACGACGAGGTGTGGGCCGCCGCCGGCACCTGGCACGACGTGTTCGGCATTGAACCCCACACGTTGGTGGAAGCCAGCGACGGCGAAGTGGTGGACCTCAAGCGTGCCTGACATCGACGGGCGTACACTCGCGACATGCAGAACACGTCGACGCTCGAGGACTGGCGTGGGGTCGATGTTGCGCAGATCCGCGCCCAATTGCGGCTGTCTGTGAAGGAGCGGGTTCGCGTCATGGTGGAGGCCGCAAATGTGCTGATCGCTGTGCAGGAGCACTCGCGCGAGGCCCGCGAGGCCAAGGCCGGCTGATGTTCGACCCCGTTCGGATCTGTGCGATCCTGAACGAGGAGGGCGTTGACTACGTCGTCGTTGGAGGCTTCGCGGCGGTGGTGCGAGGGTCGTCGTTGCCCACACGCGACATCGACGTGGTGCCGTCCCGCTCCAAGGAGAATCTCGATCGGCTCGGACGCGCCCTGCGCCGGATGGGAGCGCAGATCCGCACAGAGGGTGACCCTTTGCCGGCGCCACTCGACGGGCCCTTCCTCGCCAACCTGCCCCTGATGCTGAACCTCGTGACGCAGTTCGGCGACATGGACCTCGCGTTCGTGCCCGCGGGTCGCGCAGGCGGTTATGACGGTTGGCGAATTGCGGCGACGCTCGAGGAACTGACCGACGGCCTCTCTGTCGCGGTTGCGAGCCTCGACGACATCATCGACTCGAAACGTGCCGCCAATCGACCCAAGGATCAGATGGCGCTTCCATACCTGGAGTCGTTGAGAGACGAACTCGGAGGCTGACGGGCTTCACAAACAAGCCAACTGCGGCGTGCATGCAGCGATTCGGGTGACGGCGCGACCGGCGAGGTGAGGACCTCGTCGATGACGAGCCGGCCCGAGGCCGCGGAGCAGTCCTCGTCGGGGTTCACCACCACGATGGTGGGTCCCAGGTCGTCGGCGCGTCGAGTCACGAGCACCGGGCTAACCCGAGGGTGTGACGGGCTTCGGTCGACTTCCTCCCGCCGGGGGAAACTTCGGCAGCCGTACCTGCAGTCGGCGTTAGGGTCGCCGTATGTGCAGCCCGACGGACCGCGACCGGAAGGCATCGTGGCTCTCCTGGCTGTCGAGTTCGTCGAACGGCGACACTGGCGTCACGGGGTTCGATGCCGGTGGGTGGGCGGCTTCGACGTGGGTCCTGCACTTCATGTACGAGTCACCAGATCGGGACCCGAACCTCACCTACGACGATCTCTGGCGCACGAAGGTGGCGAGCGGTGCAGCGGCGCCGCTGGTCATCGGCTCGATCAACCTCGACGAGGTTGCAGCGGTTGTGGGCAACTCGTTGGGGTTGACGTCGCCGAAGCCGGAGTGGGTGCGTCTGCGCTGGGCGGAACTGGCTGAACGACTGCACATCGAACTGGCCGGCAACGAGGTCCCGCCGTGCTGGCGATGGTTCCCCTACAGAAGCTGGCCCTCCAACCTGGTGCCGCCGGATGAGGGCTCGCTCGACGGGGGTTGTGTCGGTGCGCTTGTCGAGGTGCTTGCCGCCCACTCCGCCGCCGGCTACTCGACGCCCTGCGTCGCCTACTACTGCCCGCTTGCCAACGGTGCCGACTTCGACAACCCCTACGTGGTCGAGGCGAGGCTCGGCGACGTTGCCGCACTTGTCGATCCGGGCGCTGGCCGACACGGGACGCCGAGCAACTTCTGGCCGGTGGATCGATCGTGGATGGTCTTCACCGACTGGGACCTGTGGGGCACGAAGGTCAGCGGCTCCACCGCCCTCATCGAGGCGCTTCGATCAGCTCCTGCCGTGGAGTGCATCGACTGGGTACGGACGACGTGAGGATCGGCGGCGAGGTCGTCGACCTCGAGCGTGCCTGACGCCCGTCAGGCGTTGAAGTCGTAGAAGTACGTGTCGAGGAAGGTGGTGTCGGTGCCGCGCGTCGTGGCGCGGTACCGGCTGGGGTGGCGGATCGTCCGGCCGAGCTCCACGAACAGGTGCCAGTCGCCGTAGAGGTCGAACTTGCGCACGCTGACGGTGGCGGGCGACCGCACGTTGCGGAAGCGGCGGCCGGTCGCCAGGCCGTGGCGGCGCAGGCGGGCGGCGAAGTCGAGGTCCTCGCCGACCGGCTTCGACTCGTCGAACCCGCCGATCGCGTCGAAGTCGGCTCGCGCACACCAGTAGACGACCCCACCCGTCCTCGAGGCCAGCGAGGACAGCTCGATGACGGCCTTGGTGAGGGCGAGCCCGAGCGACCTGCGTTCGAGCACGAAGCGGCTGCCGCCGCCGACGAACCGGCCGTCCCTGGCCAGCTGGTCGATCTCGACCAACGCCAGCGGGTGCAGCACCGTGTCGGCATCGATGGTCACGACGATCTCACCCGCCGACGCTGCGACGCCGGCGTTGCGCGTCGCCGCGATGTTGCGGTGCCCGTCGATCACCACGGTCGCGCCCGCCTCGGTGGCGATGGCCTCCGTCCGGTCGGTGCAGCGGTTGGCCGCGACCACCACCTCGGCCGTCGCGCCGGCAGTTCGCACCGCCTCGTCGATCGCCACAAGCCCGCGCCCGAGCAGCTGCTCCTCGTTGTGCGCCGGCACGACGATCGAGAACCTCGGGCGAACCGCCATGCGCACTCATCGGCCCGATCCGAGCACGCCTTGAGCGTGTGCTACCGGTCGCGGCGGAGGGCGACCTCGCCCGACTGGAGCTGCTCGCGGGAGTGGGTGACGGTGGGGACGCCGGGCATCGAGTAGTAGTCGAGCGCCAGGCGGACGGACTGCGGCGCGGCCTCCTGGATGCACACCACCTGCCATTCCGCCGTGGGGTCGGCGCGGTACTGCCAGCGCTCGGCCAGGCTGGCCAGGCCTTCGTGGCGGACCTGGTCGGCTGCTGCGGCCTCGTCGTCGTGCGTGCCGAGCAACCCGCCGAAGACGGCGAGCGCGTGCCACTGCCCGTCGGCGGCCAGCACATGGCCGCACAGTTCGCCGTCGTCCGGTCTGCGCACCTCGTTCATGGGCTGTCACTGTGGCAGAGCCGTGTCGACCGACGCACGTGGTTTGCGCCCCGTCGCAGGGTCTGTCCGGCGACGTGACCTGATCTCGCGCCCATGGGTGCGATTCCACGTCACGGACGGCGTGATGTCGCGCCCACGGGCGCGGAACCAGGCCATGGGGCGGTCGGAGTGGTGGGCGCGGAACCAGGCCGGCGGGGCCCCTAGCATCGCCCGGATGGACATGACGGTGACGGGCGAGGTCTGGTACTGGCGGGGGCCGTCGCCGTACCACTTCGTCACCGTCACCGAGCCCATCGCCGAGGAACTGCGGGCGCTGGCACCGCACGTGTCGTACGGGTGGGGGATGATCCCGGTGGAGGGGCAGGTGGGGCGCACCCGGTTCACGACGTCCCTCTGGCCGAAGGACGGCACCTACGTGATCCCGCTGAAGGACGCGGTGCGCAACGCCGAGGGCGTGGAGCTCGGCGACGACGTGACGGTGCGGATGCGGGTGGCGCCCCGCTCACGGAATTCGCCCGCCAACCGGCCGGGTCGCTGACAGACTGGGCCGATGGCCGACCCCAGCGAGACCCCCACCACCGTCCACCGGGTCACGGTCCGAGGGCGCTTCGCCGACCTCACCGAGCAGGCCCAGCGCTACCTCACCGGCGCCCGGGCGGAGCACGACATCTTCCTCTCCGCCTACACCGCCGAGGGCACCTTCACCTACGACCAGGCCATCCGCTTCTTCAACCTGCGCTACGAGATCCGCGGCGCCGGCGGCGACGATGAGGCCGGCGTGCAGGGGCTGGAGGAGGCCGAGCAGTTCCTGCGCACGATGGGGTTCGGCTACACCGGGCTGACCGTGAACGTGGTGGACACCGGCGCCATCTGGGACGACGCGGCCGCCCGCGCTGCCCGCCGGGCCTGACGCCGCCGGCCCGGCGCGCCTGCGAGGGCGTCAGCGACGTGCCGGGCGGAGGGCAGCGATCGTGGCCCGCAGGCTCTCCGTGATCGTCACTGGGACGGCGCCCTGATCGACGGCCTCGAGCACGTCGTCCACACACCGCTCCAGCTCCTCGGCGTGGCGGTGCCCCACCCTGGCCACGCCACCGGCGGCGACCGCGGCGAGCGGCGCGGCGACGAACAGGAACGGCGACAGCACGGCCCCGGCGACGACGGTGCCGCTCAGCACGATGCCCCCGACGACGGCGCTGCCGGCAACGATGCCGCCGCGCTCCTTGGAGCGGTCCACCGCCACCCGCAATACCGTCCGCTCGGCGTCGACGGCGCTTGCCGCGGCTTCCACCCGGCGGGCCTTGGACAGCGTGGCGTCGCCGGCCAGGCTCTTGGCCGCCCGCTGCAGGGAGCCGATCGGGCCGTCCTTGCGACGCCACTCGCGTACGGCCCCGCGGGCCCGGGCCGGGCGCAGTTGGTGCTCGCGCACCAGCAGGTCGTCCAGCCGGTCCAGGGCAGCCGCCACCGGCACCCCGACCACCCGCTCGCCGCCGACCACCGGCGGCCCGAACAGGCGGTCCGCCGTGCTCACCGGTGGCGGCGGGCCGAGCCGCTCGATGGCCAGCGCCACCCGCACGGCGTCGGCGTCCAGCCCGACCTCCGCCGCGGCCTCCAGCACGACGGCCTCCGGCACCGTGTCGCCGGCGCCCTGCCCGCCGTCCAACTCGCCGGCCCGGCGCAGCACACGCTCCACCGCGGCCCGGTCCAGTTCCATGCCGGCAGCGTAATTCCCCTCCCGGTGTCGTCCTCCCTCGTCTTCCGACGCTGCGATCGGATGACGTCGTGGCCGGGAGGCAGGCGGGCATACTGGCCGGATGACCGGGACCGGCCTGCACGCGGGCGACCTCGACGACCACCAGGTGGCGCGGCTGCTGGCCCACGAGGCGGGGCAACTGCTGCTGGACGTGCGGGGGACTACGCCCGTCGACGAGCTGAAGGCCGCCGGCGACGCCCGTTCCCACGAGCACCTGATGGCCCGCCTGGCGGCCCTGCGGCCCGGCGACCGGGTGCTGTCGGAGGAGACCAAGCCGGCCGACCGCGACGAGGCTGCCGGCCACGGGAGGGTGTGGATCGTCGACCCGCTGGACGGCACCCGCGAGTTCGGCGAGCCGCCGCGCACGGACTGGGCGGTGCACGTGGCGCTGGTGGTGGACGGCCGTCCCGTGCTGGGCGCCGTCGCCCTGCCGGGGCGCGACCTCGTGCTGGCCACGGGTGGCGACCTACCGGTGCCGACCACCACGCTGCCGGCCCGCCCGCGGCTGCTCGTCTCCCGCACCCGCCCGGCGGAGCACGCCCGGGCGCTGGCGGCCCGCATCGGGGCGGATCTCGTGCCCCTCGGCAGTGCCGGGGCGAAGGCGATGGCGGTCGTGCTCGGCGAGGCCGATGTGTACGCCCACAGCGGCGGCCAGTACGAGTGGGACTCCGCCGCCCCGGTGGCGGTGGCCCTCGCCGCCGGCTTCCACGCCTCCCGGCTGGACGGCAGCCCGCTGGTCTACGACCGGCCGGACCCGTGGCTGCCCGATCTGCTCATCTGCCATCCGTCGCTGGCCCCGTCCGTCCTCACCGCCTGCCGGGAGCTGGCATGAGCCCCATCCCGTCGCCCGGCACGCTCACCACGCTCGAGCGGCTGGAGGCCGAGGCCATCCACATCATCCGCGAGGCCGTCGCCGAGGCGGAGCGCCCGGTCATGCTCTACAGCGTCGGCAAGGACAGCTCGGTCATGCTGCACCTGGCCCGCAAGGCGTTCCACCCGGCGCCGATCCCGTTCCCGCTCATGCACGTGGACACCACCTGGAAGTTCCGGGAGATGTACGAGTTCCGCGACGCCACCGCCGCGGCGCTAGGCATCGACCTGATCGTGCACGTCAACCAGGACTGCGTGGAGCAGGGGATCAACCCGTTCGACCACGGCTCGGCGGTGCACACGGACCTCTGGAAGACGGAGGGCCTGAAGCAGGCCATCGACCGCTACCGCTTCGACATGGCGTTCGGCGGTGCCCGCCGGGATGAGGAGAAGAGCCGGGCGAAGGAGCGCATCTTCTCCGTGCGCACCCCGCAGCACCAGTGGGACCCGAAGCGCCAGCGGCCGGAGCTGTGGCACCTGTACCACGCCCGCCACGCGCCGGGGGAGACGCTGCGGGTGTTCCCGCTGTCGAACTGGACCGAGCTGGACGTGTGGGAGTATGTGCGCCGGCAGGAAATCCCGGTGGTGCCGCTGTACTTCGCCAAGCCCCGCCCGGTGGTGGAGCGCCACGGCACGCTGATCATGGTGGACGACGACCGCTTCCCGCTGGCGGCGGGGGAGCAGCCGGAGATGCGAATGGTGCGCTTCCGCACGCTCGGCTGCTACCCGCTCACGGGTGCGGTGGAGAGTGACGCCACCACGCTGGACGAGGTGATCGACGAGATGCGCAACTCGACGTTCTCCGAGCGCCAGGGCCGGGTGATCGACCACGACCAGGCCGGCTCGATGGAGAAGAAGAAGCAGGAGGGCTACTTCTGATGGCGGCCACGACGGTGCCGGCCCCACACTCGGCGAGCGCGGAGAAGGACCTCCTGCGTTTCATCACGTGTGGGTCCGTCGACGACGGCAAGAGCACGCTGATCGGCCGCCTCCTCCACGACAGCGGCCTCGTGCTGGACGACCACATGGCCGCGCTGGAGCGGGACTCCAAGGTGGTCGGCACCCAGGGCGAGGCGCTGGACGTGGCCCTCCTGCTGGACGGCCTGCAGGCCGAGCGGGAGCAAGGCATCACCATCGACGTCGCCCACCGCTACTTCGCCACCGACCGGCGCACGTTCATCGTCGCCGACACGCCGGGCCACGAGCAGTACACCCGCAACATGGCCACGGGCGCGTCCACCGCGCAGCTGGCCGTCATCCTCATCGACGCCCGCAAGGGCGTGCTCATCCAGACCCGCCGCCACAGCCACATCGTCGCCCTGCTCGGCATCCGCCATGTGGTGGTGGCCGTCAACAAGATGGACCTCGTCGGCTGGTCGGCCGACACGTTCGCGGCCATCGAAGAGGAGTACCGGCAGTTCGCCGCAGGGATCGGGCTGGCCGAGGTGACGGTCATCCCTGTCAGCGCGCTCCACGGCGACAACGTGGTGGCGGCAGGCGCCAACTCGCCCTGGTACACCGGCCCGACCCTGCTGCACCACCTGGAGACGGTGGTGGTCGGCGACGACGCCGCGGCCCGCCCGTTGCGGATGTGGGTGCAGACGGTCATCCGGCCGTCGCTGGACTTCCGTGGCTACGCGGGGATGATCAGCGCCGGCACCGTGCGCCCCGGCGACCGGGTGCGGGTCCTGCCGTCCGGGGTCGAGACCACGGTGGCCCGCATCGTCACGTTCGACGGCGATCTGCCCCAGGCCGTCGCCGGCCAGTCCGTCACCCTGACGCTGGCCGACGAGGTGGACATCAGCCGCGGCGACCTGCTGTGCGCGGCCGACCGGCCGGCCGGCGTGGCCGACCAGTTCGAGGCCGACATCATCTGGATGCACGAGCAGCCGCTGCTGCCCGGCCGCCCCTACCTGCTGAAGCACGGCACCCGCACCGTCAGCGCCACGTTCGGGCACCCGAAGTACCAGGTGAACGTGAACACGCTGGAGCACCTGGCGGCCACCACGCTGGAGCTCAACGAGATCGGTGTGTGCAACGTGTCGCTCGACCGGCCGGTGCCGTTCGACCCCTACCGGGAAGAGCCGGAGACCGGCGGGTTCGTCGTCATCGACCGGCTCACCAACGTCACGGTCGGGGCCGGCCTGCTGCACTTCGCGTTGCGGCGCTCGCAGAACATCCACTGGCAGGCGGTCACCGTGGACCGTGCCGCCAGGGTGGAACTGAACCGCCACGGGCCGGCGATCGTGTGGTTCACCGGGCTCTCCGGCTCCGGCAAGAGCACCATCGCCAACCTGCTGGAGGCCCGGCTGCACGCCGAGGGTGTGCACACCTACCTGTTGGACGGCGACAACGTCCGCCACGGCCTGAACCGCGACCTCGGTTTCACCGACGCGGACCGGGTGGAGAACATCCGCCGCGTCGCCGAGGTGGCCCGCCTGATGGCCGACGCCGGCCTGGTGGTGCTGGTGTCGTTCATCTCCCCGTTCCGCGCCGAGCGGCGGATGGCGCGGGAACGCGCCGGCGACGTGCCGTTCCTCGAAGTGCACGTGGACACCCCACTGGCGGTGGCCGAGCAGCGCGACCCGAAGGGCCTGTACGCCAAGGCCCGCAGCGGCGAGTTGGTCAACTTCACCGGGGTGGACTCGCCCTACGAGGCCCCGGAGGCCCCGGAGTTGCGCCTGGACACGACGGCCCTCACGGCCGCCGACGCCGCCAGTGCGGTGTTCGACCGGTTGCGCGCCGACGGCGTGGTCTGAGGGCGCCGGCGGTCAGCGGCGGGCCGAACTGCGGCATACAACGAATTCGTCGCTCTGTATGATGCGGGCATGAACGGTGCCACCCACAAGGTCTGGACGATGAAGGTGTCGCGCAACGGCACCATCTCGCTCCCCGCCGAGGTGCGCAAGCGGTGGAACACGGACACGGTGGTCGTCACCGACCTCCCGATCGGGCTCGTCGTCACCCCGTTCGACCCGGACTTCGTCCGGTCGTTGCGCGGCAAGTATCGCCATCTGGCCAAGGAGAGCGTCGACGAAGGCCGCCGCGCCGCACGCGAGGAAGAGGCCGAGCGGGAGGAGCAACGTGATCGTGCTCGACGCGTACGCGCTGGAGGCGTACCTCAACGACGAGCTGCCGGCAGCTGATGCAGTCGAACCGCTCTTCCTGTCCGGTGAGCAGCTGCTGATCTCCGGCATCAACCTCGCCGAGGCGATGGACCGCATGGTGCGGGTCAACGGCGCGGACGCGTCAGAGCTGGCCGTCGACATCGGTCAGCTCGGGCTGACCGTTTCCGGCGTCGATGAACAGGTCGCGCTGGACGCCGCCATCCTGCGTGCCGGGCACTACCACCGGGTGCGTCGCCCGGTCAGCCTGGCCGATTGCTGCGCGGCGGCGCTGGCGCTGGACCGGGACGCCGCGCTGGCCACCAGCGACCCGCCGCTGCTGGCCATGGTGCACGACGAGGGCGGGAGGATCATCCCCCTCCCGGACAGCAGCGGTGCCGTCTGGAGTCCCGGCACGGTTTGACCACGGCCGATCTGACGGCGGGCGCTCAGCGGCGGTCGACGATGGCGTCGCCGTCGGCGCCGAATTTCAGCAGCGCCGGAGCGTGGCCGTCGCCGTCGAGTCGCACGTCCACGCCCAGCGCGACGGGCACCTTCTGGGTGTTCCACTTCAGCGTGTCGAGCACCAGCTCCACCAGTTGCTCGGCCGTGAAGTGGGTGTGCAGTTCGGCGATGAGGTCGGCAGGGATGTCGCCGGGCCGCGTCATCACCCAGTCGGCCAGCAGGATGGCGGCGCGTTCCGCTGGGGTGAATGCGCCCAGCCTGCCGCCCTCCACCGCGGCCACCTCGGTCTCGCTGGCCACCTGCTGCCCGGCAACTGCCAGGCGCAGGGAGCGTCAAGTGCCGCAGTCGTGATGGTGGGCGCAACGCAGGCGGACCAATTCGGTCGTGTGCGGGTCCACCCGGTCCAGGCGGACCACGGCGTTCTGGGCGTCGCCGAGCGCGGCCCTCAGCGCGGCGAACACCTGGGTTCCGGCGGCGACTCGTGCCGAGCGGTTCACACGCCCACCGCCTGCAGGGCGCGGGCCAAGCGCTCGCGCTGCTCCACCACCAGCAGGGCCCTGGTGAAGTCCGCCAGGCCGGCGTCGCCGAGGTGGTCCCGAACGGCGGCGGCGGTGTCGTCCGCCAGCGTGGCGACGTCGATGACGAACTCGTCGGTGAAGGCCAGGCAGGCTGCCTCAGCGGCAGTGCCGGGCGGACGATCGCTGTCGTCCGGGCCGCCGAGCAGGGCAACGACCCGGGCGTGGCAGCGCTCCAGCAGGGCGGGGTCGGTGGCCCGGAAGGCCTCGGCGGCTGCGGCGCGCAGGAGGTCGGCGACCTCGGCCGGCACGGCAGCCGGCACCGGCGGCAACACGGCCTCCGGGCCCAACCCGGTCACTCCTCCTCGTGGTGCCAGGTGGCGGGGTCCAGGCCCAGGTCGTTGTAGCGGCGCACCACCCACACGGGGATCTCCATCGGCCGACCCTCGCGGATGGCCGCGACCTGCTCGCCGTCCTCCGCCCAGATGTGGCAGGTGTTGAGGTTCATCGCCATCGCCCGCATGCGCGACTCCGGCGAGCCCATGTCCGGGTTGGCGCGGGTGGCGCCGCCGGAGGATGCCCTGGCAGCCAGCACCCGGAACGACCACATCGACTGGATGGCCACCGGCGCCATCGCCTGCAGGAGGGCGGTGGTGTGGGTGCAGCCCCGCGGCCCGCCGAACAACTCCCGCACCTTGTGGGTGTAGCCGCGGGCGATGGAGAGGCCGATCAGCTTCTGGTAGTGGTCCTCGATCTTCGGGCAGTTGGTGTGCGGATGGGTCTCCAGCGCAGCGTTGGCCCACACGATCTCCAGCGACGGGATGGCGATGTGCATGTCCACGATCATGTGGTGCACCGTCAGCGGCTCGGTGTCGCCGGGCACGTACAGCCCCGGCGGCTTCTGGTCACGGACGGCGCCGCGCAACCACAGGGTGCTGTCGTCCTTGCGGTACGCCCGCACCACGTAGGAGCGCTCGTGGACGAGGTCCGCCTCGGGGTCCAGCCCCTCGGGGTGAGGGCAGATGTCGTCGAAGAACTCGTGCATACCCGCCCGACCGTAGTGCCTGGTACCCGATCCCACCCGGGTCGGACCCCGTCCACCCATCCCCCCGGCGAAGTGACGCGGTGGCACCCGTCCCACCAGGGAAGTGACGTGATATATCACGTCACTTCGGGGAATTTGGGGGTTTCGGGGGCTTCAGGGGCGGGAGAGGCGGGTGAGCTCGAGGGCCACGACGGCGGGGGCGTCGACTTCGGTGAGGATGGTGACGGCGCGGCGGCCGGCCCACGGGCCTTCGCTGAGCGCGTGGCGGGTGGTGGGCCAGGTCTTGCCGCGGCCGACGGACCAGCCGGTGTCCACCCGGACCGGGTGGTGGCGCACCCCGTAGTGCTGCGGCGCCAGCAGGTACGAGATGCAGGTGGAGTCGTGGACGTGGATGCCGTCGGGTCCGCCGTGGGCCACGTGGAAGTCCCGGTAGAACGGCAGGATCTGGGCGGCCAGGCGGGCCCGCGGGTTGCCCATCTCCGAGATGGTGGCGATCTGGGCGCTGGACATGACGGTGGCCTCGGTGACGTCCAGGCCGCACATCGTGATCGGGCAGTCCGCCCCCAACACCAGGTCGGCGGCCTCCGGGTCGTTCAGGATGTTGGCCTCGGCGGCGGGGGAGGCGTTGCCCGGCACGAACGCGTTGCCGCCCATCAGGACGATCCCGGCCAGCTTCGAGGGCAGGTCGGGTCGCAGCAGGAACGCCAGCGCGATGTTGGTGAGCGGGCCGACGGGCACCAGCGTGATCTCGCCGGGCGCGGCGTCCACCTGCTCGATGATGAAGTGGGCGGCGTCCAGCGGGTGCGGTGCGCGGGACGGCGGCGGGAGTGTCACGTCGGCGAGGCCGTTGGCGCCGTGCACGAAGTCCGCCGGGCCGCGGTACGGCATGGCCAGCGGGCGGGCGGCTCCCTGGGCCACCGGGATGTCCGGCCGGCCGGCGATGTCGAGGATGCGGATGGCGTTGGCCGTGCACACCTCCACGTGGGCGTTGCCGAACACGGTGGTGAGGCCGACGACCTCCAGTTCCCGCGAGGCCAGCGCGTAGAAGATGGCCATCGCGTCGTCGACGCCGGGGTCGGTGTCGATCAGGATGCGGCGCGGTGCGCCCTCCGACGCCGGGGCCACGTCAGGCCCGCGACAGTGCGTCGAGCAGGGTGTTCCAGGCCAGCGTGGCGCACTTGATCCGCACGGGGAACTTCACCACACCCTGCAGGGCCTCGAGGTCGCCGAGGCTCACCGTGAGGTCGGGCTCGATGGGGTTGCCGTCCTCGTCGGGGATGCTCATCATCCCCTTGAACCGGCGCACCAGCGCCTTCACGTCGGCCACCTGCTTGCCCTTCACGGCCTGGCTCATCATGCTGGCGGAGCTCTGCGAGATGCTGCAGCCGGAGCCGCCGACCTTCACATCGGTGACCACCCCGTCGTCCACCTGCAGGAAGATCTCGATCTCGTCGCCGCACAGCGGGTTGTGGCCCACGGCGTGGGCGGCGGGCGGGGTCTCCAGCGAGCCACGGTTCCGCGGGTTGCGGTGGTGGTCGAGGATGATCTCGCGGTACAGGTCGGTCAGGTCGGGCATGCTCGCGCCTCCTCAGAAGCCGAAGATATCGCTGGCGCCGTCGAGGGCGTCCGCCAGCACGTCGACGTCGTGGGTGTCGTTGTACACGTAGAAGCTGGCCCGGGCGGTGGCGTTGACCCCCAGGACACGCATCAGCGGCTTGGCGCAGTGGTGGCCGGCCCGCACGCACACGTTCTTCTGGTCCAGCACCTGGCTGAGGTCGTGCGGGTGGATGCCGCGGAAGCCGATCGAGAACGTGGCGCCGCGGACCTCCACGTTGCACGGGCCGTGCAGCTGGATCTCGTCGCCGAAGCGGTCCGTGAGGGTGCGCATCGCGTAGCCGGCGATGTCCACCTCGTGCTGGCGGATGTTGGCCATGCCCAGCCCGGTGAGGAAGTCGATGGCCGCGCCCAGGCCGACGGCCTCCGTGATCGGCGGCGTGCCGGCCTCGAACTTGGCGGGCAGCTCGGCGCAGGTGAAGCCGTCCTTGCGGACGTCGGCGATCATGTTGCCGCCGCCGAGGAACGGGGGCATCTCGTCCAGCAGGTCCTCCCTCCCCCACAGCACGCCGATGCCGGACGGGCCGCACAGCTTGTGGCTGCTGAACGCGATGAAGTCCGCATCCCACGCCTGCACGTCGGTGACGTTGTGCGGCACGTACTGGCAGCCGTCCACG
The DNA here is from genome assembly GCA_020637295.1 of Acidimicrobiaceae bacterium. Classification (GTDB taxonomy): domain Bacteria; phylum Actinomycetota; class Acidimicrobiia; order Acidimicrobiales; family Ilumatobacteraceae; genus UBA668. Next base: position 502,440 of record JACJWF010000001.1, read on the forward strand.
ATGGCCAGCGCGCCGGCGTCGTGGGCCATGCGGCACAGCTGCTGCACCGGCGTGATGGTGCCCAGCACGTTGCTCATCGCCGTGAAGCTGAAGACCTTCGCCCCGTCCAGCAGGGCCGGCAGCGTGCTCATGTCCAGCTGGCCGTCGGCGGTCAGCGGCACCCAGCGCAGCACGATGCCCTTCTCGGCGGCCAGCATGTGCCACGGCACGATGTTGGCGTGGTGCTCCATCTCGGTCAGCACCACCACGTCGCCCTGGTGCAGGTTGGCGCGGCCCCAGGTGGCGGCCACCACGTTCAGCGCCTCGGTGGCGTTCTTGGTGAAGATCACCTCGTGGGCGCGGCGGGCGTTGACGAACCGGCGGGCCTTCTCCCGGGCGTCCTCGTAGGCATCCGTGGCCTCGGCGGCCAGCTGGTAGGCGCTGCGGTTGATGGGGGCGTACGAGTGCTCCATGAAGCGGCTCATCGCGTCGATCACGACCTGGGGCTTCTGCGAGGAGTTGGCGGAGTCCAGGTAGACGATGGGCGCGCCGCGGAGCTCCCGCTGCAGCAGCGGGAACTGGGCCTTGATCGCGGCGACGTCCAGCCCACTCATCGGAACGACTCGTACCCTTCCTTCTCCAGCGTGGCGGCCAGTTCCATGCCGCCGCTGGCGACGATACGCCCTGCCACCATGATGTGCACCACGTCCGGCTGCAGCTCGTCCAGCAGGCGCTGGTAGTGGGTGATCAGCACCACGCCCATCTTCGGGCGGTCGGCACGGATCTCGCGGATGCCCTTCGCCACGATGCGCAGGGCGTCGATGTCCAAGCCCGAGTCCGTCTCGTCCAGCACCGCCAGCTCCGGCTCCAGGATGGCCATCTGCATGATCTCGTTGCGCTTCTTCTCGCCGCCGCTGAACCCCTCGTTGAGATAGCGGTCGACGAACGAGCTGTCCATGCCCAGGCGCTTCATCCACTCCATGGCGGACAGGCGCAACTCCAGCACGCTGAGGTCGATGCCCTTGCGGGCGCTGAGTGCCTGGCGGAGGAACTGGATGACGGAGACACCAGGGATCTCCTGCGGGTACTGGAAGGCGAGGAAGATGCCCTGCTTGGCCCGCACGTCGGTGGGCCAGTCGGTGATGTCGTCGCCCTTGAAGACGATCCGGCCGCTGGTGACCTCGTACTCCGGGCTGGCCAGGAGGGTGCTGGCGAGGGTGCTCTTGCCGGAGCCATTGGGCCCCATGATCGCGTGCACCTCGCCCTCGTTGACCTGGAGGGACAGGCCGCGGAGGATGTCGGTGGTGGCCTCCGGCTCGCCCTCGGCGGCGGCCGGGCGGGCGTGCAGGTCGTCGATGCGGAACAGCTCGGTGGGCTGGGTCGGCTCGGTCACGGCAGCCAGTCTATTTCCACTATCGCCGTAGTGGAAACCCTCAGCCGCGGTAGCTGGCGAGGTCGTCGAGGATCTCGAGGAGCGCGGCGGGGTCCGTCGACGGGTGGACCACGCAGATCCGCAGGCAGGGGAGGCCCTGCCATGAGGTCGGGATGACCAGCCAGCGGCCCTCGGTGGCCCGGCGCTTGCTCCACTCCAGGTACTGCTCCCTCGTCCAGCCGTCGACGGTGAACAGCACCACCGAGAGGTGGGGGTCGAGCAGCAGGGTGAACCCGGGGCGCTCCGCCACGGCGTCGGCGAACGCCCGTGCCGTGGCGATGGTGGTGTCGATGGCCGCGGCGTAGGCGTCCGTGCCGTAGGTGGCGAGGGAGAACCACAGCGGCAGGCCGCGGGCCCGGCGGGAGAGGTGGTAGGCGTAGTCGGCCGGGTTCCACTCGCCGCGGTCCACCGCGTCGAGGTAGTCGCCGTGCTGGGCGTGGGCCGCCGCCGCGGGAACCGGGTCGCGGTAGACCAGCGCGGCGCTGTCGTAGGGGGCGAACAGCCACTTGTGCGGGTCGACGCCGAAGCTGTCCACCCGCTCGATGCCGGCGAAGGAGGCCTGCGCCGTGGGGGAGGCCAGTGCCGCCAGGCCGTAGGCGCCGTCCACGTGCAGCCACAGGCCGCGCTCGTCGCAGACGTCTGCCACGGAGCCCAGTTCGTCGATGGTGCCCGAGTTGGTGGTGCCGCCGGTGGCCACCACGGCGAACACGTCACTGCCGTCGCCGAGGTGGGCGGCCTCGTGCGCCTCCAGCGCAGCCCGGAGCGCCTCGCCCGTCATCCGGCCCTGGGCGTCGATGTCCACCGGCAGCACGTTGCAGTCCATCACCCGCGCCGCCGCCCGCACCGAGGCATGCACCTCCCGCGTCGCGGCGATGGTGCCGCGGGCGTCGCTGCCGGTGCGCTCGCGGTGCACGTAGCGGGCGGTCACGAGCGCGCTGAGGTTCGCCGCGGAACCGCCGCTGACGAACACCCCACCCGCCGACGGGGGCAGACCCGCCAGGTCGGCCAGCCAGCGCAGCGCCCGGTTCTCGGCGGCGATGGCGCCCGCCCCGCCCTCCCACGCACCGGCGAAGATGCTGGACGCGCTGAGCACCAGGTCGAACATGGTGGCCGCGTTCGAGGGCGCCGTGGGCACGTAGGCCAGGTTCATCGGGTCGTCCATCGGCCGGCAGGCGGGCAGCAGCACCTCGCGGAACAGGCGCAGCGCGGCGTGCCCGCCGATGCCCTCGGGGGTCACCGTGTCCGCCACCGCGTCCACCACGCCGGCCGCGTTGCCGGGTCCCCACGTGGTGTCCTTCGGCAGCTTCAGCCGCTCCACCGCGTACCCGATGAGGGAGTGGGCGAGGAGGTCCGTGCGGGAGGACCACACGTGGAGGACGTCAGCGGTGTCTCGGGTGCTCACTCGCCTAGTCTGGCCCGCATGACACGGGCGGTACAGCGGTTCGGTGGGTTCGGCATGGCGGCAGCGATGGTGCTGCTGGCGGGGTGTGGCGGTGGCGGTTCGTCGTCGGCGACAACGGCCGTGGCCACCAGCACGCCCGGCGACACGGCCACCACGGCGGCACCCGCCGCCTCCGACCCGACGGCCACGGAGGCCCCGACCACGCTCGCGCCGACCACCACTGTGCCCCACGACCCGTGGAGTGTGACGGCTGCCGACGACCTCGCCGCGCTGCTCGCGGCGCGTGAGGGCACCGGCACGGTGGACGTGTTCCGTGACCTGTTCGGCCTGCCGGTGGAGATCGAGTGGCCGGCGGACGCCGCACTCACCGACACCATGGTGGACGTGCAGCCGGCCGGTGACGGCACCTGGAGCGTGCGGCTGTCGCTGGCCGCCGCGACGATGGAGACGCCCGAGGCGCTGGAGGCCACGCTCAGCGGGTTCGCCGATGAGCGCTTCGCGTTCGCCTCGCGGGTGGTCAGCACGCTGGATTCGGGTGTGTGGGTGAACCTCAACTACTCCGGCTCCGCCGCCGGGGAGGCGGACGGCTGGGACTACCTGGCCATCTCCATCGGGCCGGAGACCAGCTTCGGGTCCGGCACCGGCCGCAACGAGGTCACGCTCATCGTCGAGCGCCTCCTGCCGGCGTACCCGGCCGACCTCGCCTGGTTCCTCGTCGGCTGGATCGACGAGATGCCCGTGGCCGAAGGGCTGGAGCAGTCCACGATCAGCGCGTTCTCCACCGACCGGGGTGTGTGGCTGGAGACCGAGTTCACCGCCCCGGCCGACCAGTTCGAGGACCTCGTGGCGTTCTACGCCCAGGACCACTCCGGTGGCGCGCTGGACCTGTCCGACTCGTCGATGCCCGACGACCTCAGCACCATCGACCGCTTCGTCGCCGGGTTCTTCCCGACACTCGCCGGCTACGTCATCTGGGTGACGGTGGAGCGCGACCTAGCCGACCCGGACGCCGGTGTCACCGTGGCCCTGGAAGTCCGCGTGGAGCCTGAGGACTAGCGAGCAGTCGCTGGTCAGGCCAGGCCGGCGGTCTCGACGTGCTCGGCGCGCAAGGCCCGCCAGATGGCGGGGTACGACGCGTACTCGAAGCTGTCGTCCACGTAGCCGGCCTCGCACAGCGCGGCGTGCAGCGTGGGCAGGTTGCGGAACGGGATGCCGGAGTCCACATGATGGGCCAGGTGCAGGCCGATCCGGTACGGCACCACCATGAACCGCGCCACCGGGTGCTGACGGACGGTGTGGGTGGTGCGGCGGCGGTCCTTGGAGGCGTCCATCCCGCCGTGCTCGGCGATGGAGCGCAGCCGGTTGATCACCCGCCACACGGTGAGGTACGGCGCGATCCAGAAGAACGGGTACAGCCACCAGTAGCCCGCCAGGATGGCCGCCGCGAGCATGACGGCCTGGACGGCGATGATCTTCCAGAACGTGGCGCGCACCTTGCCGTCCTTGCTGCGGGCGCTGCGGAAGAACTGGGCCAGCAGCTTCACGCCGGTGCGGCCGGTGGCGTCGCGGACGAGCTTGCGGCGGAAGCTGGCCGGGCCGATCGGGTAGCCGATGTACAGCGGCAGGTCGGGCTCGTCGGCGCCGAACTCCTCGCGGTGGTGGGCGGCGTGCACCCGGCGGTAGCCGTCGGTGTTCGTCAGCGACGGGTAGCCCAGCAGCCAGCGGCCGACGAAGTCGTTGAGGCGGCGGTTGGAGAACAGCAGCCGGTGGGCGGCGTCGTGCATCAGCGACAGGTACTGGGCGAACGTGCGGCCCATCAGCACGAACGTGAACGGCCACGACCACGGGCCGAGGGCGACGGTGGCCCACACGACGGCGGCCGTCTGCACGTAGAGGAACAGCACGGACCAGGCGTTGCGCCAGCTGGGGATGCGCCGCAGCTCCTCACGGAACGCGGGCTGGGGCCGGCCGTCGGCGCGGATCCGTTCGGTCTCGCGGCACTCCGGCAGTGATGCCGGCACCATGCCGCCCATCAGCGTGCTGCGCATGCTGCGAGCCTACTCCCGGCGGTCGTCGGCGGTCCGGCCGAGGAGGTCCTCCTTCCACGCCCTGAAGCGGTGGTGCACGACGCCGCTCGGGCCGGCGCCCTCGCCGTTCGCGTCACCGTCGGCAGGGCGCAGGCGGTAGCGGCACTGGCGATCCACGTCGGCGGCATCCACCGCCAGGTACCACGCGTCGCCCACGGCCGGGCCGGCCCGCCACAGGAGCCACGGCCCGATGCGCCGCTTGTACTCGGCCACCGGGCGGCCGTCCAGGTCGTCGCCCAGGGTCAGCAGGGCAGGCGGCGCTTCCACCCAGGCGGTGGCCATGATGTTGCGGTCCCGCGTGGGCGTGGCGGGCAGGTCGGCGGTGTGGACCGGGGTGTGGTCCTCGGGGCGGTCGTGGTAGGCGAGTGGCTCACCAGCCACGCGCCACCCACTCCTGCAGGTGCGGGCGCTCGGCGCCGATCGTCGTGCTGACGCCGTGGCCGGGCATCACGATGGTCTCGGCCGGCATGGTGAACAGCTTGCTGTCGATGGAGTCGATGATCGTGGCGAAGTCGCCGCCCTCGAAGCTGGTGTTGCCCGGCCCACCGGGGAAGAGCGTGTCGCCGGTGAAGAGGAGCGGTGCGCCCTCCACCCGGAAGCTCACCGAACCGGGCGTGTGGCCGGGGTTGTGGATGGCGTGCAGCCGCAATCGCCCGACCTCGATGACCTCGGCGTCGTCGATGAACACGTCGTAGCCCACGTCCTTCAGCATCGGGGCGTCCTCGCTGGTGACGGCCACCTCGTACCCGGCCTCGCGGATGGCCGGCACGGCCTGGATGTGATCCCAGTGGCCGTGGGTCTCCAGCACCCGGCGCACCCCCAGGCGGGTGCACATCTCCAGCAGTTGCTCGTGCTCGTTGGCCGCGTCGATCAGCACCGCGTCGCCCGTCTCCCGGCAGCGCAGCACGAACACATTGTTGTCGTACGGCCCCACCACCACCCGGTGGATCTCGAGGCGGCTGTCGGCCCAGTGCAGCGTCGTCATGCCCCGCACGCTACTCACGCAAGTTGGCGGTGAGATGCGGTACGACCGCACGTGAACGCCAACTTGCGGCGGGCGGGTGGCAAGTTGGCGGTGAGATGCGGTAGGACCGCACGTGAACGCCAACTTGCGTAGGGTCCGGGGTGTGAACGATCGGACCAGTGACCCGACACTGTGGAGCGCGACGGAGCAGGCGGCGGCCATCCGGGAACGGCGGCTGGGCAGCGAGGAACTGCTGGACCTGTTCCTGGCCCGCATCGACGACGTCGACCCAGCGGTGAACGCCGTCTGCACGCTGGACGCGGACCGCGCCCGCACCCGGTGTCGCGCGGCCGATGCCGCAGCGGCCCGTGGCGAGTGGTGGGGGCCGCTGCACGGCCTGCCGATCACGGTGAAGGACGCCATCGACACCGAGGGCATCCGCTCCACCGGCGGTGCCACCGTGCTGGCCGACCGCATCGCGCCAGCGGACGCTCCCGCCGTCGCCCGGCTGAAGGCAGCGGGCGCCGTCGTGTTCGGCAAGACGAACCTGCCGGAATGGAGCGGCGATTGGCAGAGCCACAACGAGATGTTCGGCACCACCAACAACCCGTGGGCCACGGACCGCACGCCGGGCGGGTCCAGCGGGGGAGCGGCCGCGGCGGTTGCCTGCGGGATGACCAGCTTCGAGCTCGGCACGGACATCGGCGGCTCGGTGCGCGTGCCCTCGGCGTTCTGCGGGGTGTACGGCCACAAGCCGAGCTTCGGCGTCATCCCCACATTCGGATATCTCGATGAACCCAGCGGCGGGGCGGTGGAGAGCGACGTGAACACGTTCGGCCCGATCGCCCGCAGCGCCGCCGATCTGCGCCTGCTGCTGGACATCCTGGCCGGCCCACACGGCCCGGCGGCCACCGCCTGGCGACTGGACCTGCCGGACACCGACATCACCGGCCTGGCCGGCCTGCGCATCGCCGCGTGGATCGACGAGCCGGCTCTGGAGGGCGATGCGGCGATGACCGCCACACTCCACGCTGCGGTCGACGCCGCCGAGGCTGCGGGCGCGCTGGTGGACCGCGCCGCCCGCCCGGACATCGACGTCGACCGGATGTGGAAGCTCGGCGCCCGCATGATCGGCGCCGCCGTGAGCGTCAGCGACGAGGACCAGGAGGACGGGCTGACCCACCAGCGCTGGCTGCGGATGGACCGCGAGCGGGCGGGTCTGCGTGCCGCCTGGGCCGCCCTGTTCGAACGGTTCGACGTGGTGCTCTGCCCGGTGGCCGTCGTCCCGGCCTTCCGTCACCTGCAGGAGGGCCGGTGGGACACGCGCACCATCACCGTCAACGGTCGCGAGCGGCGCTACACGGAGATCGAAGGCTGGCCGGCGCTGGTGGGTGCGGCCTACCTGCCCAGCACGTCCACCCCCGTGGGCCGCACCGCCGAGGGCCTGCCGGTGGGCATCCAGGTGGTGGCCCCGTTCCTCCACGACCGCCGGGCCATTGCCGTGGCCGAGGCCCTGACGCGAACGATCGGCGGGTACGGGCACCCGCCGATCGTCCTCTCCCCCTGAACGGGGTCAGTGTGCCGTTTTGAAGAACGGCGGTGGCACCTCGGTGAGCAGCCGCGTCTTGGGGCAGCTCACCTTGCGGCCGGCGTCGCACTTGGGGCAGTGGTACTCCGTGGTGCCGGGCTCCAGCCAGAGGGTGGTGTTGCACGTCGGGCAGGTCTGCTGCCAGATCGCACACTCCACGTCCGCCAGCCGGTTGGAGTGCAGCGGGCAACCGTGCCCGTGACACACCGGGAAGCGCTCGTCGGCGACGATGGCGTTCTCGGGGCACTTGCCCACACACACCATGCAGTCGTCGCACGTGTACGGGTCGATCTCGAACACGCCGAGGAACGAATCCGTCTTCATGAGCGCGCCGGAGTGGCACGAGAAGTCGCACGCGCCGCAGCCGATGCAGCGGTCCTGGCGGACCATCAGGCTCATGACGCCGCGCCCTCCGGCACCACCGGGTTCTGGGGGTGGAACTTGCGCAGTTCACCCATGCACTCGGTGTGCACCCAGGGGGCGACGTCCACACGGGTGGCGGCGGTGGTGAGGACGTACTGGCCCTTGTCGGCGTTCCACTCCCACCAGCCGTAGGGCACGTCCACGACCTTGTTGATCGGCTTGTTGCAGTGCGGGCAGATCGGTGCATCCATGGTGTCGGGTCCTCTCGGGTGCTCAGCCGGCCGCCACGGCACTGCGGGCCGCGCCGTCCAGGTATTCCTGCAGGGTCTGGTTGAACCGCGAGAACTTGTCGACGCCCATCGGGTCGTCGCCACGCAGGCGGATCTCCGTGCCCAGCAGCGCCAGGCTGTTGATGGTGAGGCGGCCACTGGCCGAGCCGTTCTGGGCGATGTCGTCGAACATCACCTGCCAGGCGGCGAAGGGGCCGTCCAGCCAGAAGTCCGCCAGGTGGGCCTCGTCGGCCGGCACCTGGTCGACGGCCTCGCACTGCAGGCCCTCGAAGCGCACCCGCACGGCGAAGTCACCGTCGGCCTTGCGCATGACCAGGGCGGCCACCATGTCCGCATCGCCGAGGATGCGGAAGCGGTCGGGCTCGGCGTTCATCACGTCGGCCATTCCGGCGAAGAAGGTTTCGGAATCGATACGCATCGGGGTGCCTCCTCAGTTCGCCAGGACGGTCTCGGGGTCGATGCCGAGCAGGTCGAGCGGCAGGGTGGTGCGGTGCAGGCGGCTGATGCCGGCGCGTTCGCAGCGGGCCAGGTAGCTGGTGAACTGCTTGCGCTGGAGCTCGATCTGCAGCGGGAAGCCCTTGTCCTCCACGTGCTCCACGCCGCCGCCCAGCAGCACGGCCAGCGCCGTCCCGAAGTCCTGGTTGGTGCCGAAGGCGGTGAGGACGGCCTCGCCGTGGTCCAGCGCCTCGTGGATCTCCTCGGCCACGTCGGGGTCCTGCTCCACCGCGTAGCGGATGTGCATGGTGCCGTAGGCCACGTGGCGGGCCTCGTCCTGCATGGCCATGCGGAACATCCGCTTCTCCACCGGCGACGGCGAGATCAGTTCGCCCATGCGGAAGATGTCCAGGATGAAGCCCTCGCCCAGCAGGTGCATCAGCGCCGTGGCCTGGGTGTAGGTCTTGGCCTCCAGGATGGTGCGCAGCAGGCCCTCGCTCTGGCCCCGGCTCATCAGCAGGCCGCCGCCGTTGGCCAGCGCCCGCTTCCGGAACACCTCGGCGTGGCGGGCCTCGTCCATGATCTGGGTGCAGAGGAACATCTTGGCTTCGATGAAGTCGTGGTTCATCCGCCACATCCACTTCGCCGGCAGGTCGCTGGCGATCATCTCCACCTCGGTGAGCGTGGTGCAGACCTGGCACATGGCATGCTCGAGGTCGCTCGGCAGCTCGGGCAGCTCGTTCCACGGGATGTCGCGGGTGGCGCTCCACTGGCGGGCCACGGCCTCTTCGTACAGCTCGACCACGTTGTCGGCCCAGACGTCGCTCTTCTTGTTGAGGATGTAGCCCATGTCGGGCGTGTCCGGGTCCACGTCGGCGCCGCGGGGCGCCATGGAGCGGTGCGGCGGGTTGTCGGGCACCTCGCCGTAGCTGCCGACGGCGATGTCCATCATCGTCAGGCCACGGGGGCCGGGCTTGGGCTTGACGCCCCATTCGCTCTTGGCGCCGCGCAGCCACTTCCAGTCCAGCGGAGCGCCGATCGGGGAGACATCGGGAAGGCCCTCGTAGTTGCTCGAGGACGGGTTCTCGGTGACGGTCATTGTGGGAAACCTCCGAACAGCCGGGACCCCCTCCCGGCAATTGAGACAATCAGACGCTTTTCGTCTCACCGTTCCGAGTGGCCTGTGGCCGCGTTTCGGGACTTTGGTCCCAACCGCGCTCGCGGGCGCGAGCGGGGGCCGTAGGGTGCGGGCATGGGTTCGTCGTCCGTCACCCCCGTCGAATTGCGGCCCACGTGGCGTGGCTGGTTCCACGTCGCCGCCTTCCTCGTGGCCATCCCCGGCGGCGTGCTGCTGATCATCGGTGCCAACGGCGCGGCGGCCACGGTGGGGGCGTCGATCTACACGGCCGGCATCCTCCTCGGCTTCGGCACCTCCGCCGCCTACCACCGCCTGGCCCGCAGCGAGCAGGTGCAGCAGATCATGCAGCGCATGGACCACTCGATGATCTTCGTGCTGATCGCGGCCACGTACACACCGATCTGCCTGGTGGGTCTGCCGCCGGCGTGGGGCATCCCCATCCTCTGCACGGTGTGGGCGGGTGCCTTCCTCGGCATCGCGCTGAAGCAGTTCGCGTTCGACCGGTTGAAGGTGTTGGAGTACGCGCTGTACCCGCTGCTCGGCTGGATCGTCGTGGTCGCGGCACCCGTGCTGTACGACCGGCTCACCACCGCCCAGCTGGTGCTGCTGGTGGCCGGCGGCCTGCTCTACACCGTCGGCATCCCGGTGCTGGTGCGCGAGCGGCCGGACCCGTGGCCGCGCACGTTCGGGTACCACGAGATCTGGCACGGCTTCACCGTCGCCGCCGGCGCCTGCCACTTCGCCGTGGTGGCCCTCCTCGTCACCGCCTGACGCCCGCCCCCTGGGCCTCCGCAGCGTGGCCGTCTCCGTGCAGCCCCAGCGATTCTGGGGCTGGATCTGACCATCCGCCGAACTGGGTCTGGATCTTCTCGGGTTGTGCGCGGATCCGTACCCCAGAATCGTCGTCCGCCGCCGCTCGGGGCGCGTCCGCGGCGTCGCCTGCGATCCTTGCCCAGCGGGGGACTGTGGTCCGGATTCGCACGAAAGCCGCAACGATCCAGCCCCAGAAGCGGCGATGGCGACGATCAGCCCCAGAAGCTCCTGCTGCCGGGCGGCGGGGGTCAGCTGTAGAAGCCGGCGTAGGTCTGGAGGGACAGGACGCCGCCGGAGACCTCCAGCGAGATGATCCCGAGGATCGCGCTGCCAGTGGTGCCCTCGAAGGAGTCGTCGACCCCGGGGAGGTACTGGAACAGCAGCGGCGGGGCATCGCCGTGGGTGTACGACAGGACGCCGGCGAACTCCTCCGCCGGCGGGCCGAAGCCGTACGCCGGGGTGGCGTTGAGGGAGGCGATCACGTCGTCCTTGCTCGCGCCGCCGGCGATCGGGTCGAGGACCGCGGCCTGGTAGTCGGCGTTGAGCGCGGTGAGCAGTTCGGCCATGTCGGCGCCGTTGCCGACGGCGAAGCCGGTGGGCGCGTCGGTGAAGCCGGTGAACCCGCCGACCACGACCCGCAGCGACGCGTCGAGCGTGATGGTGAGCGGGATCCCCATGCTGGTGTCGATGCCCAGCTCGTCGGGGAAGTACGAGTCGCTCTGTTCGCAGGCGCCGTCGGGCAGGACGCTGCACTGATCGAAGCGGTACACCGTGGCGGTGATCGGCTGGGTCAGGTCCGCCGGCCACTCCATCACGATGCGGTAAGCGCCGTCCGCCAGGGGTTGCCCCGCCGCGGGCAGGGCCGGCGAGGGCACGCCGTACCAGTTGGACGCGCAGCACGGGTAGGCCAGCGGGGCCTGGATGGTGGCGGGGTCGATCAGCGTCCAACCACCTGGCACGCCCGGCACGGTGGTGGCGGCCGTGGTGGGGGCGGCCGTGGCGGGGACGGTGGTCTCCGCCGGGCTGGTGGTGGTGGGGGACTCGACCGAGGTGGTGGTCGACGAATCGGCCGGGACGGCCGTGCCTTCGGAGACGGACTTCTCCGAGCTGCAGGCAGCCGCAAGCACCGCGACCATCAGCAACCCGGCGAGCCTGGGGGTATGGCGCGCGTTCACGCGCGGGAACGTAGCACCGGCGTTCGCGGTCGGCCCGTCAGTTGCTGACGACGTCGAACCCCAGCGACAGGGCCACCGGGATCTGTGCCGGGTCGAACGTCACGAAGGTCAGCGGCCGGGGCAGGCGGGACGCCGCAGCGAGGTGCAGCGCGTCAGCCAGCCGCAGGGGCTGGTCGCGCAGCAGGGCCGCCGCGTCGTCGAGGCAGCGCTGGTCCACCGGCACGACGGCGTAGTGGTCCCACTGGAGGCGCAGTGCGTCCTCCAGGTCGGCCTGCAGCACGGTCTCGTCGGTCAGCTTGGGGAGCAGGGCCAGCGCTTCGGTGAGGGCGAGCGCGCTCACGCAGGTCGGCTGGCCGAGCGCGTCGAGGGCGTGGCGGCGCAGCGGCCCCTCCACGTGGAGGGCCACCACCGCGCTGGTGTCGAAGAAGACCGTCACCCGCGCAGTTCCTTCAGCGCCCGGTCGATGCGCACCCCGCTCCACACCGGCACGGGGGGAGTGGGCCGGGCGGCGCCGGGCCGGCGCGGTGCCACCACCATGCCGGCAGCCACCAGGTCGGCCAGCACGGTCTGCCCCTGCTCCGGCTCCACCGGCCCGAGTTGGGCGACGGCGCGGCCGCCCACGCTGACGACCACCCGCTGCCCGGCGCCTGCCCGGCGGACGGCGGCGGCCAGGTCGGCACGGAGCTCCCGGATCCCGATCATGTGTACGCGAGTGTACACACTTTGGTTTGCGAGAGCCCGACGCCCACGCTCAGACTTGCGCCATGAACTTTGCCTTCACCGAAGAACAGGAAGAGCTGCGCAAGACCGTGCGCCAGTTCCTCGACGCCAAGAGCAGCGAAGCTGCCGTCCGCGAGCAGATGGAGACCGAAGCCGGTTTCGACGCCGCCGTGTGGAGCCAGATGGCCGAGCAGATGGGTCTGCAGGGCCTGGCCATCCCGGAGGAGTTCGGCGGTTCGGGCTACTCGTACGTGGAGCTCGGCATCGTGCTGGAGGAGATGGGCCGCGCCCTGTTGTGCGCCCCTTTCTTCAGCTCGGTCGTGCTGGCCGCCAACACGCTCATCCAGTCGGGTGACGACGCGGCCAAGGCTGCGCACCTGCCCGGCATCGCCAGCGGCGAGACCATCGCCACCCTCGCCTTCACCGAGCCCAGCGGCAAGTGGGACGAGAGCGGCATCACCATGGAGGCCAGTGGCTCCGGCGACAGCTGGACGCTGAGCGGCACCAAGATGTTCGTGCTCGACGGGCACACCGCCAACCTGATCATCGTCGCCGCCCGCACGGGCAAGGGCGTCAGCCTCTTCACCGTCGCCGGTGACGCGGCTGGCCTCACCCGCACCGCGCTCAGCACGATGGACCAGACCCGCAAGCAGGCCAAGCTCGAGTTCTCCAACACGCCCGCCACCCTGCTCGGTGCCGAGGGCGAGGGCTGGAACACGCTCAGCACGGTGCTCGATCTCGCCGCCGTCGGCCTGGCCGCCGAGCAGGTGGGCGGCGCCCAGAAGGTGCTGGAGATGGCCGTCGACTACGCCAAGGTGCGTGTCCAGTTCGGCCGCCCCATCGGCTCTTTCCAGGCCATCAAGCACAAGTGCGCCGACATGCTGCTCGAGGTCGAGTCCGCCAAGTCGGCCGCCTACTACGGCATGTGGTGCGCCGCCGAGATGAACGACGAGCTGCCCTCGGTGGCGTCGCTCGCCAAGGCGTACTGCAGCGAGGCGTACTTCCACGCCACGGCCGAGAACATCCAGATCCACGGTGGCATCGGCTTCACCTGGGAGCACCCGGCCCACCTGTACTTCAAGCGGGCCAAGAGCAGCGAGCTGCTGTTCGGTGACCCCACCTACCACCGCGAGCTGCTCGCCCAGCGCATCGGCATCTGAGCCGACAGCGTCGGTCGTCCGAGAGGGCGTCCGGGTCCGTGTGCACACGCGGCCCGGGCGCCCTCGGGCGTTTTCGGGATCGGTAGCGTGGCGGCCGTGGAGATGTCGACGTTCCTCTTGATCCTGCTCGCCGCCGTGCTGGTGTTCGTGATCGCCGCCGTGGTGGTGGGCCGCGAGGCGCACCGGCTGGACGCCGTGGCCCCGCGGTCGGTCTACATCCCCGAGGAGGCCGCCGAGTTCGTGGCCGAGTACCTGCCGGCCGACACCCAGGCCCGCCTGACCCCCGCCGACCTGGACCAGTTGCTGACCTTCCACATGCGCTGGCTGCACAGCAAGGGCCTGCAACCGAGCAATGTGGTGGACCGCCGCCAGGACATCGCCACCCCGGTGGTGATCGCCGAGGACTCGGTGGCCGCCTACCTGCTGGGAGAGGCCGAGCGCAACGGTGTGGAGATCCTCGACGACGTGGACGTGGTGCACGTGGTGGACGCCCACCTCGCCTACTTCGAAGCGATCGGCGCGGTCGGCCCGCAAGCCGCCCCAGACGACGTCATCGACGCCGCCGACGCGCCCGACGCGCCCGACGTGCCCGACGTGTAGGGAGGTTGCCGGGCGTAGCACCCCGTGCTACGTTGTCGCCGTGAGTCGGACCATCACTCAGCGCGAACTGCGCAACGACAGCGGCGAGATCATGCGCTCCCTCGACCAGGGTGAGTCCTTCATCGTGACGCGCAACGGCACCCCCGTTGGCGAGCTCACGCCGCTGCGGCGTCATCGCTTCGTCTCCACTGCGGCGGTGGTCGCGATGTTCCACAATGCGCCAGCGGTCGATGCGAACCGCTTCCGCGAGGATCTCGATTCCTTCGTCGATCAGGATCCGACCCCGCGTGGCTGACCGGCGTCGGCCACAGGGCCTGCTCGATACGTCGGTCGTCATCGACCTGGAGCGGCTCGACCAGCGTCGGCTGCCCGTCGAGTCAGCGGTCAGCGCCATCACCATGGCCGAGCTCGCGGCAGGACCGCATTCGACGCAGGACCCGGACGAGCGGGCACGGCGCCAAGACCGGCTGCAGCGAGCAGAAGCCGTGTTCGACCCATTGCCGTTCGACGCCGAGGCCGCACGGGCGTATGGGCGTGTGTACGCCGCGGTCGTTGCCTCGGGGCGCAAGGCTCGTGGAGCGCGGGCCGTCGATCTGCTCATCGCCGCAGTGGCATGCGCGAACCGGCTTCCGCTCTACACGCGCAATCCGGACGACTTCCAGGCCCTCGAAGGCCTGGTCGACGTCATCGCCCTATGACCGCCGGCGGCGGCGGGACACCGGCACCGCGGGCCGCGCCGGGTGCTACTCGAGGCCGTCCTTGAAGCTCGACGGGTCCCGTCGGAGGGCAAGCTCAAACGCATCCTCCAAGGTTTGGTCAGTGGGCACGAGCTGGTTGTAGATGGAGTCGCGTACATCCTCAGGCATGTCGGACTCCTCACCGTGACGGATGCGTTCAATCATGGTGGCGACATCGCCCAACCCGAAGTGGCGATATGCGTCGACGACGCAGTCCAGTTCCGCCGCAGCGAAGCACTCGATCGCATGTGTGACGCCGCCGTTACAGAGAACGCCATGGAACAACAGCATGGTTGCCAGTCGAAGATCTCCCAGCCGAAGATCGGCAACCGGCTCCCCTGGGAGAAAGCAGGCGCGGTTCCAGATGGCAGTCGGGTCCATCACCGCATGGCGCTTCCGGATTCGCCCCAGATCAGGACACAGCCCATCGTGGGCGCGAACACGCGGGACTCCGGAGGATCCTCCGGCGGAGGTCCCGGAGGGATGTTCAGCTGCAAGGTTGCGTCGTACTCGACGCACTCGCGGGGTCCGACATCGTCAGCGAGAGGGTACGCGCACAGCGAGTACGACGCCGGCCGTCCGGGCCAAAGGGCGAGGGAGCAGCCAACGACCTCGGCGATCGCAGGAGCCGGGAACGGAGGACGGAGCGCAAGGTCCACATCCACCACCGCAAACGCAAGCTCCTCGCCATCCGGCGCGAACGCGGTGAAGGAACGCCCCGACAGAGCAGCACCTGGATCTCCGACCACCTTGAGCATTCCTGCGTAGTCCACTTCCGTTCCTCCGATCCTTCGGTCTCGGGTGGAGCTCGGGAACCCCGCGTCCCTCAGATCATCATGTTGAACTGGCCGAGCACCTTGGCGGCCAGGTCGGCGTCGCCCTCGACCGCAGCCGTCACCTGATCGGCACCACGCCGGCCGGTGGCCAGCACGAGGAACGCCTCGGTGCTCAGGCCGATGCGGCACAGGGGCGGGTTCGTGGGGGCCGCCACCATCGCAGCCCGGCCGCCCTGCACCTCGCACACCAGGTGACGCTCCACGCCGTCGCTGAGGTCGATCACCACGGCGCCGCCCTCGGGTGTGCCGGCCCGCTTGCCGACGACGATCGGCACGGTGCGGATCAGCCGGTCGATCGTGTGCTCCGCCACCGGGCCGCTGAGATGGCCGGGGCGGCCGACGGCGCGGCGCATGTCCTGCTCATGCACCCAGCAGTCGAGCACCCGGATGTGCAGGAAGTCGGCCAGGGTGCCGGGCCCGGTGGGCGTCATCGTCTCCTGGGCGAAGTAGGCCTCGTCGCCGGCCCGCAGGGTGGCCAGGCGCAAAGCAGCCAGTTCGTCCCACTCGCGCAGCACCTCGCTGCCGTGGAGGTGGCGGCGGGAGTCCACCTCGTGCTCGTTGGCCTCGCCGATCGGGTTGCGGATGTAGTCCCGCGGCCCGGCCTGGTGGGTGGTGCCGGGCAGGCCCTGCATCCGCCGCTCGATGCCGACCAGGTGGGACAGGTTGTCCTGCACGCTCCAGCCCGGCAGGTCGGTGGGGGTCTTCCACTCGGCCTCGGTGAGCGTGGCGCCGAGCGAGCTGAGCGAGGCGAAGGACAGGGCCAGCGTGTCGATCGTGGTGGTGGGGATCATGACGGTTCCTTCCGGGGGAGAGCGGCGGGGCCGATCACGGGGCGGGGTTCTGGACGGACTCCCACTGCCGCCCGGACAGGTAGGGGCGGAACTGCTCGGCGATCAGCCGCTGGTCGTCGTGGGTCTTCGGGGTCTTCATCTCGTACAGCCCGGGGATCTGCGTGTACAGACGGGTGAGCTCCCACAGGCGCAGGGCGTCCTCGCCGTCCGGGGCGGGCACCACCACCGGGCCGAACAGGGCGCGGCTGCCGTCGATGGTGATGATCGGCACGCCGAACCCGCCGTGGCGCTGCACGGCCTCGTCGTGGTCGGCCTTCACGTCGTCGTGCGTGGTGGGGTCGGCGAGGGCGGCATCCCACGCGTCCGCGGGCGCGCCGATCGCGGCCAGCAGTTCGGCGGCCACCACGGGGTCGTAGAACCGGCGGCCCTCCTCGTGCAGGGCGCGGCCGGCGGCCTCGTACCAGCGGTCGCACAGGTCCATGTCGATCCGCCGCAGCCAGGCGCCGACGCGCATGGGCGTCCAGCCGTAGGCCAGCGGGCGTTCCCACGGGTGGCGCTTGCCCTCGGGACGGTTGATCTCCTCCAGCGAGAAGAACCGCCAGGTGATGTCCATGCCGACCATGGCCCGCACGCGGCGGATCCACACGGAGGTCTGGTAGGCCCACGGGCACATCGGGTCGAAGAAGAACTCGACGGCGGCGGGCGCCTCGGTGGTGCTCATGCCCCGATCTTGGCACCCCGGCGCACCCGTGCGGGGAGGCGGAGCCGCCGCCGGCCACCCGGCATGCCATCCGGCGCTGGCCCACCGATCCACCACAGCCACACCACCATGCCCGCCCCGAGCGCGGCCACGGCGAACGCCGGCCACACCCAGCCGGGCGCGTAGTCCAGCACGATGTGGTGCTGCCCCTCCGCCACCACCACGCCGGCCCACACCCCGTCCACGGCCACCACCTCGGCGTCGTGGCCGTCCACCGTGACGGTCCAGCCGTCGTCGAACTGTTCGGGGAAGGCGATCACTGCCGGGTGCGGCACGTCCACGTCCACCGCCCGCTCGCCGTCGGCTGAAGACGTGGAGTGGAACGAGTCGGGCAGGCACTCGTCGCAGGTCAGCGCCGCGGACGCATCCTCCACCAGCCCGGTCAGCGACAGCGCCGGCCCGTCCTCGCGGATGCGGTTGCCGGCGTCCTCCGGCGAGTCGACGTGCTCGGTGGCGTACCAGGCGGTGACGTCGCCCAACCACAACGGGTTCTCGTACACCTGGAACGGGCCGTCGAGCACCAGCTGCCACCCCGGAAGGGCGGCATCGGCCGGGCCGCGGGTGGGGTCGTACAGCGCATACCGCACACCCAGGCGGGCGAACGCGCCCGGGTCCAGCGAGATCGGGAACTGGGCGCGGAACGTCAGGTCGTTGATGGTCGGGATGATCTGCAGCAGCAGTGCGTGCCACCGGCGGCTCACGGAGACGCCCCCGTCGTACCCGTCGATCGAGCGGATGTCGAACACGGTCTGCACGTTGGGGCGCATCCCCTCCACCAGGTAGCCGGCCTCGAACACGTCGTTGGTGACGGCGACGGTGAAGCCCGTGCGCCCATGCAGGTACTCCTGCGCGGGGCCGCCCAGGTCGGCGACCGCCGCAGGGCCGGCATCGGTGCTCGTGACCACCCTGGCCATCGGCAGGCCCAGTTCCAGCACCAGCACCGCCCCCAGCACCACGCCGGCGGCGCGCAGCATCCGGGGCGGATGGGCCAGCGCCAGCGTCAGCACGGCTCCGCCGGCCAGCAGCCACACCACCACGTCGCGGTCCGCCCCGCCCGCTTCGCCCACCAGGACCAGCAGCACCATCGCGGCCATCCCGGCGCCGACGGCGAGCGCCTCCCGTGGCGCGGGCCCGCGGCGCAGCCGGTCCACCCCGGCGCCGGCGAGCACCAGCAGACTCATGGCCAGCACCCACATCCACCGGGCCGACACCCGGGGTTCGTCGAAGCCGGGGATCACGGCGCGGGCGAACCGCAGGGTCGGGCTGCGGGTGCCCAGTGCCCAGGTGCCGGCCAGCGCGCCCAGCCCGGCCAGCATCACCACGGCCCAGGCCCTGCTGCGCGCCGCCGCCACCAGCCCAACCGCCGCCAGGGCCAGCACGGCGGCCCCCACGTACGTGAGCGTCTCGCCCTGCCCGTACAGCCCGTCGCGGGAGAGGAACGCCTGCCCCAGCAGCAGTCGCGGCGCGGCCCGCAGCGGCACGAAGAAACCGGGTGTGGTCAGCAGGGCATCGGAGCGCCCGCCGCCCGCGGACGCATCGACGGAGTGGGCCAGCGCCATCAGCACCGGGGCGGCCATCACCGCACCGAGGCCGGCGCCCAGGGCCAGGTGGCCGAACCGCCGCCACGCCCGCGCCTCCACCACCACGCCCACCGACCACCCGCCGCACAACACCAGCGCCATGAGGGTGGACTGGGGATGGCCGGAGCACAGCACGCACCACATGAGCACGGAGAGCGCGGCGACGGCCCGCCACGGCCGGTCGCCGCGTACCACCCGAACGATCACCGCCATCGCGAGGGGTGCCCACGCCAGCGGTGGGAAGTGCACCAGGAGGGGAGAGCGGTACACGGTGGCGCCGCTCCACATGCCGGCGACGGCCATCAGCAACGGCGCCGGCCGCAGCCAGCCCAGCGTGCGCCCCAGCAAGTACAGCCCGCAGCCGAACACCAGCACGTGCGCGATCAGCATCACGTCGCCACCCAGCAGGTCGGAGAAGGGGGCGGCCAGCAGGTGCAGCGGGTAGAGCGCGGCGGTCTGCGTGTTCCCGAGGTGAGGGGTGCCCCCGAACGCCCCCGACGACCACAGCGGCAGGTTGCCGTTGGCCCACGCCGCCAGCGTGACGTCCTGTGCCGGTGTGGCGTAGGTGAGGTCGTCCAGCCCCCGGCCCGACCACAGCACCCGTACCGCCGCCGCCGCCCACGCCACCAGCAGCGCGGCGAGGTCCACGCACATGCCGCGGCGGTACCACGGCCGGGCCGGGGCGGGGCATTCGGCCGCGTCGGTCATCGCCGGGCAACCGTACCCGTCGGCGGTGGCGCGCACCTTCCACCGCGCCACCCCGCCCGGCTAGCGTGCGCCACATGGAACGGCACCCCCGCTTCGAGCACTCCCGGTTCATCGGCGACAAGCGCACCCAGCTGGTCTACGACCTCGACACGTGGGAGGACGCGGCGGTCATCGACGAGATCGCCGATGCGGGTGTGGGGCTGTGCTTCGGGCCGGACACCCTGGCCGAGGCCCGCAACCGTGGCTACACGCTGGCCCATCCCGGGGCCCAGCGCCGGCACCGCCCGCCCCGCGCCTGACCTGCAGGTGCGCGCGCAGCGGTGAACGGCCACTTCGTCTCCGGCAACCTGCGTCTGGCGCGCTACCTGGTCCGCCCGGCGGGCCGCCCAGGGCCGCTGCCCGGCCTGATCGTCTGCCACGGTTTCCCGATCGGCCCGCTGGACGCCCGCCAGAGCGCCGGCACCTTCCCGGAACTGGTGGACCGTGCCGCCAACGACCTCGGCTGGGTGGGGATGACGTTCAACTTCCGTGGCTGCGGCCAGAGCGAGGGCGACTTCTCCCTGCAGGGTTGGGTGAACGACCTGCGGGCCGCCATCGACCACCTCATCGAAGAGACCAGTCCGTCGGGCATCTGGCTTGTGGGCACCAACACCGGCGGTTCGCTGGCCACCTGCGTGGCCGCCGACGACCCCCGGGTGCGGGGCATCGCCCTGCTCGGTCCGCGCGCCGACTTCGACGACTGGGCCGCCCAGCCCCGCCGCTTCCTGGAGCACGCCCGCGAGATCGGCGCCATCCGCACGCCCGGGTTCCCCCGCAACTTCGACGAGTGGGGCCGCGAGCTGCGCCGCTTCCGGCCCACCGATGCCGCCCGCCGCTTCGCCCCCCGCCCGATGCTGGTGATGCACGGCGACGACGACGAGAGCGTGCCCACCGCCGACGCCCGCCAACTGGCCGAGGCCCACGGATCGGCAGAGTTGCGCCTGATCGTGGGGGCCGGTCACCGCCTGCGCCACGACCCGCGAGCCGTGGCGGTGCTGCTGGGCTGGCTGGACCGACAGCGCCTGGCGGACAACTGACTCGAGGGGCTGGCCCGCGCGTCAGCCGGCGCCGTAGCCGTCCGGGTGGGTGGAGTGCCACGCCCACGCGCTCGCGATGATGTCGTCCAGCGTGCGGGTGGCCCGCCAGCCGAGCACCTGGGCGGCGTGCTCCGGGTCGGCGAACGACGCCACCGGGTCGCCGTCGCGCCGGGCCACCACCTCGTAGGGCACCTGCCGGCCGCTGATCCGCTCCGTGGCATGGATGATGTCCATCACGCTGCTGCCGGTGCCGGTGCCCACGTTGACCGCGGTGGTGGCGCCGCCGGCGGCCAGATGGTCCAGCGCTGCCAGGTGGGCGGCCGCCAGGTCGTCCACATGGATGTAGTCGCGGATGCAGGTGCCGTCCGGGGTGGGGTAGTCGTCGCCGAAGACCTTGAGTGGGCCGGAGCGGCCCAGTGCCGCCTTCATCACCACTGGCACCAGGTTGATGGAGAACGCCCAGTCCTCGCCGATCACGGCGTCGGCGCTGGCCCCAGCGGCGTTGAAGTAGCGCAGGCTCACCGAACGCAGGCCGTCGGTGCGCTCGAACCAGGCCAGCACCCGCTCGGCCACGGCCTTGGTCTCCGCGTACACGCTCTCCGGGTGGATGGGGGCGTCCTCCGTGACCGGCACCGACGGCGGGGTGCCGTACACCGAGCAGGAACTGGAGAACACCACCTCGTGCACACCGTGGCGGGCCAGCGTCTCGAACAGGACGGCGGCGCTGCCGACATTGTTGGCCCAGTACTTGGCCGGGTGCTGCATGGACTCGCCGACACTCTTGTAGGCAGCGAAGTGGACCGCCTGGGTGACGCCGTACTCCCCGCACAGACGGGCCACGAGTGTGGCATCGGCCACATCTCCCACCACCAGCGGTGCATCCAGCACCGCCGCGCGATGCCCCAGTTCCAGCGTGTCCAGCACCACCACGGCCCGCCCGGCCTGGCGCAACGCCCTCACCGTGTGCGACCCGATGTACCCGGCCCCACCTGTCACCAGTACCGTCATCGGTCCACCTCCCGCCGGGGAGTGTAGGCAGTGGGGCGCTCAAGGGATTCGGCAGGTGTGCCGATTACATTGGCGAAGCGGGCGGAAAAGGAGTTCAACCGTTGGCGTCCATCCGTAGGTGTTTGGTGTTGGTGGCGGTCCTGGTGGGCACGATCGGCGTGGTCACCCCCACGGCCGATGCCGCCACGTCCATGTCCGTGTACTGGTCCCTGCCGTCGAACATGTCGCACGGCATCGGCTTCGACTACGTGTACAGCAACGGCACCAGCCCCGGCGGCTACGAGAAGTACTACGAGTGGCCGTACTCGCTGTACAACAACAACACGGTGATGCCGAACCCGGTCAGCATCTACTCCGGCACCACCCTGTCGCAGTTGCGGATGGAGATCTACCAGGCCCCGTACGGCCAGCAGTGGGACTCCCACGACGACCCTGCCGTAGCCATCCGGATGAACCCGTCGCCCTCCAGCCAGAACCTGGGCAACATCACGTTCCCACAGGCCGGCCACTCCAATGCCGCCCGGTTCATCGGCGACATCCTCTCCGCCACCCCGGTCACCAACGGGCGTGTGCACATCGACATGTTCCAGATCACCGGGCAGGCCATCACCAACACGGGCTACCCGCTGGACGCGTTCACCACGTTCAACACGGTCGGCTCGTCGTACCGCTCGGGCCTCTTGTGGAACGGCCAGTACCTGGCGTTCATCACCGACAACACCACCGGTCGCCAGGCTGTCGGCCTGGTTGACCTGCTGGGCGACACGCGGCTGGACATCGATCTGGACATGGTGTGCTTCGGGATCGACGAGTGCCAGTGGGCCGGGTCGATCCCCAACGCCACCGGCGAGTTCCACGCCGTCACGCCCACCCGCATCGTGGACTCCCGCACCGGCCTGGGCATCCCTTCCAAGGTCACGCCCGGCGACGGCCGCAACAGCGACCCCAACCCGTACAAGCGCTACGACTCCAAGGTCAACCACGAGTTCAAGGTGGCCGGTGTCGGTGGGGTGCCCGCGGTGGGCGTCAGCGCGGTGCTGGTGAACGTCACCGTCACCCAGGGCAACACCAGCGGCTCGCTACGGCTGTTCCCGAAACCGGCCCGGACATACGTGTTCGGCGACCAGACGTCGTTCCCCTCGTCCAACAGCCAGACCCCGGCGGTGTTCTGGAACGCGGGAGAGGCCCGCGCCACCCTGCAATTGCTGGAGGTGGGCGTGGGTGGCCGGATCCGTGTGGACAACCTGTCCAGCGGCGACGTGCACCTCGTCATCGACGTGCTCGGCTGGGTGGACCAGGGGCAGCCCGGTCAGGACGGCAGCCGCCTGCTCACCATCGACCCCACCCGCTTCCTGGACACCCGCTTCGGTCCCAGCGACCCGCTGGACCCCTTCGGCCCGTTCGAGACCCGGGCACTGCAAGTGGCCGGGCACAGTGGCATCCCCGGCTCGGCCGAGGCCGTGGTGGGCACGCTCACCTCGGTGAACGCCGACGGCAAGAGCTTCCAGACCGTGTGGCCCGACGGCGGCCCGATGCCGCTGGCCTCCGTGCTGAACTCGCTGGACAGCCAGATCCGGCCCAACCTCGTGTCCGTGGCGGTCGGCGACGGTGACGCGTGGGCGATGTACAACTACGAGCACGGCACCGACCTGATCTTCGACGCCGTCGGCTACTTCACCACCGCCCAGGGCAGTGGCGGCGACATCACCGCCGTGCCGTCGGCTGTGCTCTTCGGGCCCACCACCATGACTGCGGGCAACGACCGCTCCATCGTGGTCGCCAATCGGGGTGGGGTGCCGGCGGCCGGCACCGTGAAGGCGGTCTGGGTGCTGATCAACTCCACGGGCGGCACCCAACGCAGCTACCTCACGGCCTACCCGTCCGGCTCCGCCTTCCCCATCGCCTCCAACCTCAACTGGATCGCCGGCCAGTCAGTGGCCAACCTGGCGCTCGTGCCGGTGGGTGCGGACGGCTCCATCCGCATCTACAACGCCCACGGCAACGCCACGGTCACGGTGTCGGTGCTCGGTTGGGTCAACTGAGCCGGGACGACCACCGTCGGTAGCATCTGGGCGATGCCGCTCGTTCCCGACGCCAACACCCGCCCGCCCCGATGAGCACGTCCGTCGCCGTCATCGGCACCGGCTACGTCGGCCTCACCACGGGTGCGTGCCTGGCGCATCTCGGCCATCGGGTCACCTGCGCGGACATCGATGCCGCCAAGGTGGCCGCCCTCGCCGAGGCCCGGGTGCCGTTCTACGAGCCGGGCCTGGCGGAACTGGTGCGTGAGGGTGTGGCGGCAGGCCGGCTGCGCTTCGTGCTCGGCGGTGCCGCCGCGGTGGATGGCGCCGACCTGGTGTTCCTGTGCGTGCCCACCCCGCAGGCCGACGACGGCTCCGCCGACCTCAGCTATGTGGAGGCCGCCGCCGGGTCGATCGCCGCCACCCTGCGGCCCGGAGCCGTGGTGGTCAACAAGTCGACGGTGCCGGTGGGGTCCGCCTCCGTGGTGGAGCGGATCATCGCCCGCGACGACGTCACCGTGGTGTCCAATCCCGAGTTCCTGCGCGAGGGCTCCGCCGTGGCGGACTTCCTGCGCCCGGACAGGGTGATCATCGGCACGGAGTCCGCGGAGGCCGGTCGGCGGGTGGCCGCGCTGTACCACTCGATCGATGCGCCGGTGCTGATCACCGACCCGGCCTCGGCGGAGACCATCAAGTACGCCGCCAACGCCTTCCTCGCCACCAAGATCAGCTTCGTCAACGCCATCGCTGCCGTCTGCGAGGCGGTGGGTGCGGACATCGGCGACGTCATCCGTGGCATCGGCTCGGACCGCCGCATCGGGCCCGACTTCCTGCGCCCCGGGCCGGGGTGGGGTGGCAGTTGCTTCCCCAAGGACACGCGTGCGCTGGTCAGCATCGCAGAGCAGGGCGGCTACGACTTCCGCCTGCTGCGCGGGGTCATCGCCTCCAACGCCGAGCAGCACGATCGGATGGTGGCCAAGGTGCGCCAGGCGCTGGGTGGCTCGTTGCGGGGCGCCACGGTGGCCGCCTGGGGGCTGGCCTTCAAGGCCGGCACGGACGACGTGCGCGATTCGCCGGCCGTGGCCATCATCGACGTGCTGCTGGCCGAGGGGGCGACAGTGCGGGCGTACGACCCCCAGGCCGTGATCGCCCGCCAGGGCCTGGTGCAGGTGGGGTCGGCGCTCGCCGCGTGCGAGGGTGCCGATGCGCTGGTGGTGCTCACCGAGTGGTCGGAGTTCCTCGGCGCGGACCTGGACGGCGTGGCCACCCGCCTGCGCACCCCGGTGGTGGTGGACACCCGCAACGTGCTGGACCCGCCGGCCGCGGCTGCGGCCGGGCTGACGCTGCTGGGGGTCGGGCGGTGAGCCGCGGCGGGGGAACCTCTGTGGTGGCCGGGGCCGCAGGGTTCATCGGGTCGCACCTGTGCGATCGGCTGCTGGCCGAGGGGCGCACCGTCGTCGGGGTGGACAACCTGGTCACCGGCCGGCTGGCCAACCTGGCCGGTGCGCTGGCCAACCCGGCGTTCACGTTCGTGCAGCGCGACGTGGCCCTGCCGCTGCCGGCGCTGGCCACCGCCGGCGACATCGCCGAGATCTTCCACCTGGCCAGCCCGGCGTCGCCGGCGGACTTCGCCACCATCCCCCTGGAGATCATGGAGACCGGCAGCAACGGCACCAAGCACCTGCTGCAACTGGCCGAGCGCTGCGGCGCCCGCCTGCTGCTGGCTTCCACCAGCGAGGTCTACGGCGACCCCGAGGTGCACCCGCAGGTGGAGACCTACTGCGGGAACGTGGATCCCATCGGGCCGCGCAGTTGCTACGACGAGGCCAAGCGGTTCGCCGAGGCGCTGACGTCCGCCTACCGCCGCCACCGCGGCACGGACACCGTGATCATCCGCATCTTCAACACCTACGGCCCGCGGATGCGGCCCGACGACGGGCGGGTGCTCACCAACTTCATCGCCCAGGCGTTGCGCGGCGAGCCGATCACCGTGTTCGGCGACGGCACCCAGACGCGCAGCTTCTGCTACGTGGACGACCAGGTGGCCGGCATCCTCGCGGCCATGCGTGGCGGCACGGCCGGCCCGGTCAACATCGGCAACCCGGACGAGGTGACCATCCTCCACCTCGCCCACACGGTGGTGCGCCTCACCGGCTCGGCCAGCGCCGTCGCGGTCGTGCCGCTGCCGGGGGAGCGCGCCGGCGACCCCGCCCGCCGCAAGCCGGACATCACCCGCGCCGGGGCGCTCGGATGGGCGCCCACCGTGGCGCTGGAGGACGGCCTGCGGGCGATGATCGCGGCGACGGCAGCGGAGCTCGGCCTGCCCGGGTGAACGGCCGCCGCCGGAGGTGCCGCGGTAGCGTGGCCTCCGCCGTGGCGGAGCGGCAGCACAGGAGCACCGACGGAGCGCGAATGGTACGAGTGGTAGTGGTGAACTTCGACGGCGGCGCGGTCACGCTCCGCTGCCTCGATGCGCTGCTGGCCAGCCACCGGGCGGATCTGCTGGAGATCGTCGTGGTGGACAACGCCTCGGTGGACGGCGTGCTGTGGACCCTGCGGGAGAAGTACCCCCAGGTCCGCCTGATCGTCAGCGACACCAACGAAGGCTTCGCCCGCGGCTGCAACCTGGCGCTGCAGGACCTCACAGGTGTGGACCATGTGGCGCTGATCAACAACGACGCCATCGTCCAGCCGGGCTGGCTGGCCCCCCTGCTGGCGGCGGTGGAGCCCGAGGGCGTGGGGGCGGCGTGCCCGAAGCTGCTGCTCAACCAGTGGGCCCGTGCGGTGATCCTGGAGGCGCCGGTGGTGGGGCACCTGCCCGACGGCCGCGACGTGGGGGTCGCGGTCACCTCGCTGCTGGTGGACGGGCAGGAGATGCTCTACGAAGCCCGCTTCGACGAGCGCTTCTGGGCCGACGAGCGCGCCCACCGCAACGACCGGGCCCGCCGCTGGACCAAGCAGCCGACGGCATCGGTGTGGTGGCCGGCGGCCGATGGTGCCGAACCGTGCGAGGTGGAGGTGACGCTGGCGTCCGTGGGCCCGTGCACGGTTCGGGTGGGCGACGGCCACTCGGGTCGCGACGTGGCGGTGACCCCAGACGGCGTCACCGTGCGGCTGCTCATCGAGGACCGTCTGCGGATCGTCAACAGCGCCGGTGGTGGCCTGTACGCCGGCTGGCAGGGCGGCGACCGGGGTTTCCTGGAGCCGGACATCGGCCAGTACGACGAGCCTGCCGAGGTGTTCTCGTGGTGTGGCGGCGCGGTGCTCCTGAAGGCTGCCTACCTCGCCGATGTCGGCATCTTCGACCCCACGTTCTTCCTCTACTACGAGGACTTCGACGTGTCGTGGCGGGGCCGCTCGAAGGGTTGGCGCCATGTGTACGAGCCCTCGTCCGTCGTCCTCCACGAGCATGCCTACAGCTCCAAGGAGGGCAGCGCGTTCTTCTCCTTCTGGGTGGATCGCAACCGCCGCCTCACGTTGGTGAAGAACGCCCCGCTCGGGGTGGCGCTGCGTGCCGTCGGCGGCGTCGGCACGATGTTCGCCCGCGACCTGGCGGTGCACACGGTGGCCCAATTCCGCCGCCGCCGGCCGCCCTCGCCGCGCTGGCTGATGCACCGCCTGCGCGACATGGCCATGGTGCTCGGCGGCCTGCCGCACGCGGTGGTGGAGCGGCGGCGGATCAGCCGGGAACGCACGGTCGGCCACGCGGCCATCCGTGCCTGGATGGTGACGAAGTGAAGGTTGCGGTCTACAACCTGTACTGGACGACGTTCGGCGGCGGCGAGCAGATGGCCGGCGCCATCGTGGACGCGCTGTCCCGCGACCACGAGGTGGAGATGATCGGCCACGACCCGCTGGACCTCGACGAGGCGCGGGAACGGCTGGGTGTGCGGCTGGACGGGGTCACCTTCCGGAGGGTGCCCGCCGACGGCTACGCGGCGACGATGGCATCGGCGGACTTCGACCTGTTCGTCAACCACACGTACCGCAGCGTCACGCCCAGCCTGGCCCGGCTGGGCCTGTACTTCGTGATGTTCCCGCATGAGTTGCGGGCGTCGGCGGCGCAGCAGGTGGCCCGCCGGGTCGGCCGGCCGGTGGCGGCTGCCGCCCGGCTCCTGGGTGGGGTCGCCGAGCGCCGGGGTCAGGCCGTCATCGACGGGCCGACGATGGTGCAGGTGGCGACGGATGCCCGCCGGGTGCATGTGGTGCTGCGCAGCGACCTCGGTGAGGAGGTGCTGGCCACGCCGGTGATGCCCGGCGCCCAACCGATGCACCGCCGGGTGGACGGCCGGGTGGAGATCGAGATCCCCGTGCCGGCCGAGGCGCTCGGGCAGGTGATGGTGTCGCCCGTGCTCCTGGCCGAACGACGTCCCGAGCACGCCCGGCTGGTGCTGGACCAGTTGGTGGTGGACGGCCGGCCGGTCACCGTGTCGCCCCGAGCGCTGGCCCAGCGGGTGGTGCCGGTGCGCGCCGCCGACTTCCTGGCCACGTACCAGCGGGTGGTGGCCAACAGCGACTACACCCTGGGCTGGACGCAGCGCTGGTGGGGACGCGGCGACGGCGTCATCTCCCCGCCGGTGCGCATGCGCGCCGCCGGCCCGAAGGAGCCGCTGATCGTCTCCGTCGGCCGCTTCTTCGGTGAGGGCAGTGGCCACTCCAAGCGCCAACTGGAGTTGGTGCGGGCCTTCCGCACCATGGTGGAGCAGGGCCTGGAGGGGTGGCGGCTGGTGCTGATCGGCGGGTGCAGCGGGAAGGACCGCGAGTACGCGATGGCTGTGCGCCGCGAGGCGGAAGGGCTGCCGGTGGAAGTGCGGCTCAGCGCCCCCGGTTCGGTGGTGGACGCCCACCTCGCTGCCGCGTCGGTGTACTGGCACGGCGCCGGGTACGGCAGCGACCTGGAGCGCTACCCCGACCGCGCCGAGCACTTCGGCATCGCTCCGATCGAGGCGATGTCGGCCGGTGCGGTGCCGGTGGTGTTCGACGCCGGCGGGCCGGCGTCGGTGGTACGTCGCGAGGTGGACGGCTTGCGTTGGCGGACGCTGGACGACCTGGCCGCGCAGACATGGCGGCTGGTGTGCGACGACGCGCTGCGCGCCCGCCTGGCCGCCAGTGCCGCCGAGCGTGCCGCCACCTTCGCCGCCGAACGCTGCGAGCAGCACATCCGCGACACGGTGGCCGAGATGGCGGCCGAGACGCCCCGCTGAGCAACCCGTCGCACGCCGACCCGACAGGAACTGGGGTCCGGTTCCGCGCGGCGTCCGCAACGATTCAGCCCCGGAAGCCGGGATGGCGCGATCCAGCCCCAGAACGGGTGGGGGTCAGTCGGCGGTGACGGAATCCAGCTTCAGTGAGACCACGCCGTGGGCCGTGCCGGGGTTCAGCACGGAGAACTCGTCGCGACCAACCCGCACCGCGGCAACTTCGGACGCGGTCTGGTCGAAGACCCGGGTGGACACCATGTAGCGGCCGTCGAGCAGGGGGATGCGGGCGAAGGAGGCGGTGATCCGGTGGGTGCCGTCGAGCGCGCCGATGCCGTGGTCGGAGAGGTCGATGTCGATGGCGTACAGCGTCTGGCCCTGCGGCGAGATGATCGACACGTGCACCACCGGTCGCTCCAGGCGGCGCTGGGCGGTGAACACCACGGTGAGCTCCAGCGGGTCGCCGCTGGTGATGGTCTTCGCCTCCTGCCCGCTGGAATGGATCTCCAGGTCGTCGATGCGCACCGGCGCGTCCGGTGACGGCACCGCGGCCTCGGACAGCGCACCCTGGAGGTGCTCGCGGAAGATGCGGATGGCCTCGCCGGGCCGCGTGTCGGCCACCTTCTCGCCGTGGTGCAGCACGATGGCCCGCTGGCAGACCTGGCGCACGACGTCGGCGGCGTGGGTGACCACCACGATGGTGCGCCCCTCCTGCTGGAACTGGCGCACACGGTCCAGGCACTTCTGCTGGAACACCTCGTCGCCCACCGCCAGCACCTCGTCGACGAGGAGGATGTCGGGGTCCAGGTTGATGGCGACGGCGAAGCCGAGGCGCACGTACATGCCGCTGGAGTAGTGCTTCACCGGTTCGTCGATGAACTCGTGGAGCTCGGCGAAGTCCACGATGTCGTCGAACCGGCGGGCGATCTCGGCCCGGCTGATCCCGAGGAAGGCAGCGTTGATGAACACGTTCTCCCGGCCGGTGAGCTCGGGGTGGAAGCCGGCGCCGAGCTCCAGCAGGGAGGCGATGCGGCCGCGGATGCGGATGGTGCCGGTGGTGGGCTTGAGGATGCCGCTGATGCACTTCAGCAGGGTGCTCTTGCCCGAGCCGTTGTGGCCGAGGATGCCCAGCGTCTCGCCGCCGGCAACGCTGAGGTCCATCGTCTGCAGGGCGGTGAAGTCGCGGGTGTGGTTGCCGCGCAGACGCACCAGGCGCTCCTTCAGCGACTGCGACGGGTTGACCTGGAGGTGGAAGACCTTGGAGATGCCCTCGGCGACGATCGCGTCCATGGGGTCAGAGCACCTCCGCCAGGTTGCCCTCTTCGCGGTCGAAGTAGCGCAGCGCGCCGAGCAGCAGCACGACGGACACGCCGGCGACGATCAGCAGGTTGCGCAGGTACCACCAGGCGCCCACGTCCGGCAGCAGTTGGCGGTCGTCCACGGCGGCCGCCCCGTAGATGACCCGCTGGAAGGTGGTGATGATCGCCGTGACCGGGTTGATCAGCGGCAGCCAGGTGGGCCAGCTGTGGGCCACCAGCCAGCGCACGATCAGCTGGTACTCGTAGACGATCGGGTTGATCCAGAACATCGCCGTGAGCGCCAGTTCCAGCAGGTGCTGAGTGTCGCGGGCCCGCACGTTGACCACGCTGAGCACCAGCGCGCTGGCGGCCAGCAGCAGGCTGAGCGCGAGGAGGGCGATGGGCAGCAGCCACACGTACGACCATTCGATGTGGTGGCGGGTGGCCATGAGGATCACCGCGAACGTGCCGAACTGGAGGAAGAAGTGCACCATCGCGCTGCCGAACGTGCTGAGTGGCAGCACGGCCCGGGGGAACGGCACCTTGCCCACCAGGTTGGCGTTGAGCGTGATGGACGTGACGGACGTGATGAGCGTGGTGCTGACCAGGGTCCACACGATCAGGCCGCACAGCAGCCAGATGGCGAAGTTCTCGAAGCCGGCGCCGAGGATCGAGAACACGAACGAGTAGACCGCCAGCAGGAACACGGGCTGGGCCATCGACCACAGGAACCCGAGCACGGAGTTCTTGTAGCGGACTTTCAACTCCTTGCGGATCAACCCGCCGAGCAGTTCGCGGAACGTCCAGATCTCGCGGATGTGGGCGACGATGCTTCGCCGCGCGGCGACGACGCGCAGTTCGGTGCGGGATCCTCCTGCGCTGCTCATGACGGCCAACGAGGCTACCGCTCAGGGTGTTGGCGAAGGGTGCACCCCGGGCGTTGCGCCGGGAGTCACACCCAGGCCTTCACCACGACCCGGCCGCTGGTGGGGGCGCCCGTGGGCAGGGCCTCGCCGCGGGTGAGTTCCAGTTCGTGCAGGCGCCACAGGCCGAGGTCCTCCATGCGGGAGAAGCCGGCGTCCTTGCACAACCCTTCGAGGGCGGGCAGGTTGGGCCCGAAGAAGTTGGACGCGTCGTTGTTGAGGTAGGCGCCGGGGTAGTACGCCATGGCCGGCCGATCCACGTTCAGCATGTCCACCACGGTCTCGATGAGCGCGAACTTCTTGGTGACGCTGCGCACCCGCTTCATGTACCCCAGCGGATCGGGCGAGTGGTAGAGCACGCCGAAGAAGAAGACCACGTCGAACATGCCCACGGTGTCCGGGCTGATGTCCTCCACCGAGATCACCTGGTCGCGCACGGTGAGGTCCAGCCGGTCGCGGACGAACTCGAAGTTGGAGCGCGAGGTCATGCCCGGCCACTCCCACACGAACTTGTCGGTGGCCAGCACGTCGGCGGCGCCGCGGCGCGCGGCCTCGAACGCGTAGTGGCCGTCGAACGTGCCGATGTCCAGCACGGACATGCCGTCCAGGCGCTCGGGGATGCCGAGGAACTTGGTCTTGTCGTGGCTGGGGTCGTTGCCGTGGGCGACGATGCCGTTGCCGAAGTCGAACGAGTGGAACCACGTGCGGGTGGCGATGTCGGCGGCCAACTGCTCGGTGTCCACGCCCGGCTTCAGGGGGAAGGCCGGCGTGGTGCCGCCGACGCCGTGGTTGATGACCACCCGGCCGGCGGCCCGGTTGGCCTCGGCGAGCGGTGCCAGCTTGCTGCGGGTCCAGCGGACGGCCGGGGTGAGGCCGGGGATCTTGCGGAGGATGTCGCGGGCGGTCACGGTGTTGGTGTCTCCTTCGTGCGGCGCCGGGAAGGTGGCAAGGTGCCGGGGGCGCCGTGGGGGTGGGCGGTGGTCGTCGATGGGGTCATGTGCGGCGGTCGCGCACTGCCTGGCGGGCACGGCGGGCGACCGAGCGCAGCCGCCTCCGCCAGCGCGCCGCCCAGAAGCGCAGCAGCGACGGGGTCTCCCCGTCGATCGCCGGTGGGCGGCCCGTGGCCACGGCGGTCTCCAGCGAGTACTGGCGGTCGTACAGGTGCTCCAGCAGGCCGGTGGGGTGGTAGCGGCCGTCGGCGGCGCGGGCAGCCTGCTCGCGCTGCAGTTCCTCGGCGGTCCAGCGGGCCAGTTGGCGGGTGTCCTCCAGTGCGGCCTTGCGGGGCCGGGCGATGACGTAGGCGAACAGGGTGTTGGCCTCCGGGTCGTCGCCGAGGTAGGCCAGGTCGAGGTCCAGGATGCGGGCGATCTCGGCGTCCGGCCGTGGTTCGGCATGGAACGGCGGGTTGAAGTTGAAGATCTCGTAGGCGATGCCGCCGCCCAGGTAGCGCACGTACTCCAGGTCGAAGTAGCGGCGCATCACGGGCAGGATGAGTTCGCTGTGGATGGCTTCGGTGGGGTCACCGGCCAGCATGCTGCGCATGTGCGGGTAGCGCAGGTCCTTGCGCAGCGCGGCGGGCAGCGACTGGTTGGCGTCGAACACGGCTTGCCACTGGGCCAGCGGGTACTGGTTGCGGTGCGGGCCCACGTAGTCCCACGACACGAACACGCCGTCCTCCGGCAGCAGGCGGCAGATGGCCCGCATGACCCTATCGATCTCGGCGATGTGGTGGCAGGCGGCGTGGTTGACCACCAGGTCGATGCCCTCGAGGTCGAACCCGAACGTGTTGATGTCGGCCTGCACGTACTCCAGGTCGGCGCCCGCCGCCGCAGCCTCCGCCCGGGCCGCCACCAGCAGGTCCTCCGCGTAGTCGGTGCCCACGCCGCGCTCGGCCACGCCGTGGGCCAACAGGCCGCGCTCCACCCAGCCGTTCCCGCAGTTCAGCGACAGCAGGCGGGAGAACGGGCGGCCGTGGTACTCCCGCAGGTGCTGCATCCAGCCCTTGTCCGGGTCGCCCGTGGCGCGCCGGTTGAGCTCGTGATAGACGGCCGGGATCTCGTTCCAGTAGCCGGACCCGTAGTACACCGACGAGTCGCCGGCGACGATCGCGCTCTCGCTCATCGCGCCTGGTGGCCGGGGCTGCACAGCATCAGGTGGAGGCTACTCCAGGCTCACGCGTGGAGAGGGTCGGCCGCGTCGGGGTCGATGGCGTACCGGGCGATGGCCTCGGCGACCGTGGACGGCTGCACCCCGCCCTGCTCGGCCAGGGCCGAGAGCACGGCCACCACCACATGGCCGGCATCCACCTCGAAGTGATGGCGCAGGGCTTCGCGGGTGTCGCTGCGGCCCATGCCGTCGGTGCCGAGGGGCACGAAGGGCCGGCGCACGAAGCGGGCGATCTGCTCGGGCACGACCTTCATGAAGTCGGTGACCGCCACCACTGGGGCGTTGCTGGCCCCGAGCAGTTGGGTGGCCAGCGGGATGCGTGCCGTGTGCGACGGGTGCAGGCGGCTCCACCGCTCGGCCGCCAGGGCCTCCTCGCGCAGCGCCTTGTACGACGTGGCCGACCACAGGTCCACGTGGATGCCGTAGTCGGCGGCCAGGTCGGCGGCGGCCTGGCGGGCCGCGCCCTGGGCCGAACCGCTGAACAGGATGGACGCCCGCGGGTCGCGCGCGTCGGGCGGGGCCTGCCAGCGGTACAGGCCGCGCATGACCTGGGCGGTGGTGAGGCCCTCCGGCATCGCCGGCATCGGGTAGTTCTCGTTGTACAGGGTGAGGTAGTAGAAGACGTCGGGGTCGGGTCGGCCGGGGGTGGCCGGCCCGTACATCCGCTCGATGCCGGCCTGGATGATGGTGGCCACCTCGTAGGCGAACGCCGGGTCGTAGGCCTGGCATGGCGGCACGGTGCTGGCCAGCACCAGCGAGTGGCCGTCCTGGTGCTGCAGGCCTTCGCCCAGCAGCGTGGTGCGGCCGGCGGTGGCGCCCAGCAGGAAGCCACGGGCGCGGGCGTCGGCGGCCTGCCAGATGAGGTCGCCCACTCGCTGGAACCCGAACATCGAATAGAACGTGTAGAAGGGCACGGTGGGCACGCCGCGGGTGGCGTACGAGGTGGCGGCGGCCGTCCAGCTGGCCATCGAACCGGCTTCGGTGATGCCTTCCTCGAGGATCTGCCCGGAGGACGACTCGGCGTAGGACAGCAGCAGGTCGTGGTCCACCGGCTCGTACTTCTGGCCCTGCGAGGCGTAGATCTTCAGCTCGGGGAACAGGGCGTCCATGCCGAACGTGCGGCCCTCGTCGGGCACGATCGGCACCACATGGCGACCGAACCCGTGGTCGCGGGCCAGGTTGCGCAGCAGGCGGGTGAACCCCATGGTGGTGCTGACGGCCATCTCGCCCGAGCCGGTGCGCAACTCGGCGAACGCGGTGTCGGCGGGCAGGGTGAGGATCTTGCGGGTGCGTACGGTGCGCTTGGGGATCGACCCACCGAGCGCCCGGCGGCGCTCCATCATGTACTGGTACTCGATGGAGTCCTCGGCGGGCCGGACGTAGGGGAAGCCCTTCTCCTCGATGAGCTGGTCGGAGATCTCCTCCTGCAGGTGCAGGCGGTCGCGCAGGACCAGCATCTGCTCCTTGGTCATCTTCTTGATCTGGTGGGTGGCGTTGCGGGCCTCGAAGCCCGGGCCGAGCGTCCAGCCCTTGATGGTCTTGGCCAGGATCACCGTGGGCGCGCCGGAGCCGAGGTTCTCCATGGCCGCCTTGTAGGCCGCGTACAGCTTGCGGTAGTCGTGGCCGCCGCGGGGCAGGTTGACCAGTTCGTCGTCGGTGAGGTGCTGCACCATGGCCCGCAGGCGAGGGTCCGGCCCGAAGAAGTGGTCGCGGATGTAGTCGCCGTTCTCGGTGCTGTAGCGCTGGAACTGGCCGTCCACGGTGGTGTTCAGCTTGTTGAGCAGCACCCCGTCCTTGTCCTTGGCCAGCAGTTCGTCCCACTTCGAGCCGAGGATGACCTTGATGACGTTCCAGCCGGCGCCGCGGAACACGGCCTCGAGCTCCTGGATGATCTTGCCGTTGCCGCGCACCGGGCCGTCGAGGCGCTGCAGGTTGCAGTTGACCACGAAGATCAGGTTGTCCAGCTTCTCCCGGCTGGCCAGCGAGAGCGCGCCCAGCGTCTCGGGCTCGTCGGTCTCGCCGTCGCCGAGGAACGCCCACACCCGGCTCTGCGAGGTGTCGTCCAGCTCGCGGTTGAGCAGGTAGCGGTTGAACCGGGCGTGGTACAGGGCGGCGATCGGGCCGAGACCCATGGACACGGTGGGGAACTCCCAGAAGTCCGGCATCAGCCGGGGGTGCGGGTAGCTGCTGAGGCCCCGGCCGTCGCGGCCGATCTCGCGGCGGAAGTGATCCAGGTCCTCCTCGCTGAGGCGGCCCTCCAGGAATGCCCGGGCGTACACACCGGGCGCGGCGTGGCCCTGGAAGTAGATGTGGTCGCCGCAGTTGCCGTCGTCCTTGCCGCGGAAGAAGTGGTTGAAGCCGATCTCGTAGAGGCTGGCGGAACTGGCGTAGGTGCTGAGGTGGCCACCGATGCCGTCGGCCGACTTGTTGGCCCGCACCACCATCATCGCGGCGTTCCAGCGCACGAACCGGCGGATGCGGCGCTCGATGTGCTCGTCGCCGGGGAACCACGGCTCGGCCTCGCGGGGGATGGTGTTGAGGTACGGGGTGCTGACGGTGGCCGGGAAGCTGACCTGGGTTTCGCGGGCCCGTTCGAGCAGGCGGCTCAGCAGGTAGCGGGCGCGGGTCTTGCCGTGGACGTCGATGACGGCGTCGAGGCTGTCCAGCCACTCCTGGGTTTCGCCTGGATCCGTATCGGGGAGTTGGGAGACGTACCCATCGAAGATCATGGGAGCCAGTCTGCCAGCCCTACCGCGCGGTAACGGGCGGGGGCCCGGACTTTGTCAGAGCCAGCGGGTGTCGATGAGGCGGGCCGGGGACAGGGGCGTGAAGGCCGTGCCGGTCCAGCCGCTGAGGTCCAGCAGGACGTGCGCGGACACGCTGATGTAGACACACAGATCGCCGTTGTCGTCCACCGGGATGAGGCCCCGGTTGGTCTGCTGGTGCAGGGGCACGACGTTGATGATCGACGTGGGCGGCATGCCGTCGGCGCACGGGTAGGCGGTGGCCCAACCGATGCCCAGCGGGTAGTTGAGGGTGACGCTGAGCATCGCCGCGGTGGGTGCCGGGGCCTCGGCGATCCCGGCCGTGCCGGCCACCGGGAGCGTGAGGACGGTGCCTGCCGCCGGGATGGCGCCGGAGCGGGTGTCCATCACCCTCATGGTGGGGAAGGGGTGGATGTCCGAGTCCGCGGTGAACGTGCCGAACAGGTCCACCAGCACGTGGGCGGCGGCGTTGGTGGTGACGCAGACGTCGCCGTTGGCGTCGGTCTGGATCACCATCGGGATGCTCTGCACGTGGCCGGCCTCGACGGAGCGGTTGGGCACGGCGGGTGGGGTGGTGCCGCAGGTGTACAGGCGGGCGTCGGTGAACGTGGACGTGCCGAGGATGGTGAAGTTGACCACCGCGGTGAACTCGCCCTCGGGTGCACCCTCCATGGCCCCCAGGTGGACGGTGCGCTCCGTGTTGGCGGTGAGCGCACCGGTGCCGTCGTAGCGGGTGTCCGTGGCGCGCACCGGGGTGATCGGCACGAAGCCGGAGCCCGCGCCGAACGCGCCGTTGACGTCGACGATCAGGTGGGCCTCGGTGCTCTGGTAGATGCAGATCTTGCCGTCCACCCCGATGGGCACGATGGCGGTGCCGGCAACGATCTGGTGGGGCCGGAAGTTGAGGCTGGACACCACGGGCATGTCGCCCCCGCACGGGTAGGCGGTGAGCCAGCCCTGCCGGCGGGGGTTGAAGATGGTGAGGTTCAGCGCGGCTGCGGTGGCGTCTTCGGGCACCCCGTTCTGGCCGGCCACCTGCAGTTCGGTGACGGTGCCGGCCGGCAGCCGGTTGGCCCCGGTCTTCACCGCCAGCGAGGCGATGGAGGAGTACAGGTTGGCGCCGGTGGGGTTGAGGTGCAGCCCGTCGTAGGTGAGGCCGCTGATGTCGGCCACCGCTGCCCAGTCGATGATCGACAGCTCGGGGAAGCGACCCTGGGCATTGCGCAACTGGTTGTTGGCATACGGGTAGGCCAGGTACAGGGCCTTGTAGGCGGACGACAGGCCGTTCCAGCCGCTGAAGTTGTATGGCGTGATCTCCCGCATGGTCACCCAGAAGATCCGCTTCACGCCCTTGGCCAGCAGGGTGTTGACCATCTGGTCGATCGCCCGGTCGAAGCGCGGCGGGTCCCAGTAGGGGTAGTTGTAGCCGCCGGCGACGATGGCCGAGTCGCCGAACATGTACGCCGGCTGGTACTGGACGTAGTTGGTGGCCAACTGCTCCACGAAGATGCCGGGCTTGCCGGTGACGGTGACCTGCCAGTCGCTGGGGAAGGCCTTCACCATCGCCGTCTTGGCGCCGAGGCCCACGCTGTCCGAGACCATGAACACCCGCTTGTCGGGGGTGGGGATGGCCGGGCGGGGCACCTGCGCGGGGAGGGGTGCCGAGGGGGCGGTGGGTGCGGCGGCGGCAGGGTGTGGCATCGCCGACGTCACCGCTGCGACCACGGCGATCAGCACGCCCGAGGTGCGCCGCGTGCGCCGACCCGCCCGGGCTCGGAACATCACGGCCAGAGTCTATGCAGCAACGAGCGCTCGGTCAGGAACCGCGCAGTCGGCGGGCAATGGCGAGCGGCCAGCGCACCGCCCGGCGGGCCAGCGTGGCCTCGGCGGTCTCCAGCCGCCGGCGCAGCTCGCCGTCGCCCACCCCGTCCAGCGGTGAGGGTGGGCGCGGGGGCAGCGGGTCGGTCGCCGGAGGCAGGTCGGCGCGTGGGGCGAGCGCGGCGGCCAGGGCGTCGAGGTAGGCCGTGCCGTCCACCGCGTCCGGCTCCAGGTTGGCGCCTTCGGCCCACTCGTTCCACGCGTTGAACAGCAGGAGCTCGTCACCGTCCTCGACGGCGGCGTCCTGGGCGCGGCGGGCCCAGTCGGCGAAGCGCTCCGGGGTGGAGCCCACGGTGATGGTGGCATCGCCCCAGGTGCGCCGCGGGCTGTTGTCCCAGTTCGGGGTCACGCAGCGGTAGCGGCGCCATGGCGCCTTCGGGCGGGTCAGCATGGCCTCGGCGAGGTGCTCGTAGTCCAGCAGCAGGTTGCCGGTGCCGTCGCCGGCGTCGCGGGCGGGCAGGCCGGCCTGCTCCATCAGTGCCAGCGCGCCGTGGGGCACGAACTCGGCGGCCGCGTCGAAGCCGGTGGGGGAGGGGTCCTCCACCTCGGCATAGGTGTCGAAGCGGATGAGGTACGGCTCGGGCTCGCCGTGCTCACGGCACACCCACCGCCACAGGGCCATCGTGTGGGCCACGTTGGGGATCGACGCCGGCCGGTAGACGAACAGCACCGGCCGGCCGTTCAGTCGCAGGTAGCGGCGGTCGGTGAACACCCGGCGGAGGTAGTGGATGTGGGCGAGGTCGTCGTCCTCGGAGTACTGCTGCGACATCAACACGTCGTGCTCCATGCCGTCCCACCGGCGCGTCCATGGCTCGTTGGCCCAGCACAGGCAGAACGGGAAGTCCTCCTCGGGCGACTCCAGCATGCGGTCCAGCGGTTCGTGCAGCAGGCGGTGGCCGTGGAACCAGTAGTGGTAGTACATGAACCCGTCGATGCCGGCCTGGCGGGCCAGGGCGATCTGGGCCCGGCGGGTCTCGGGCACCCGCAGGTCGTAGAAGCCCAGCGCGCCGGGCAGGCGGCCCACCCGCTGGCCGTCGTAGACGGGGCGGGCGCGGGCGACGTTGTGCCACTCGGTGAACCCCGGCTCCCACCACGCGTCGTTCTGCTCGATGGGGTGGAACTGGGGCAGGTAGAACGCCAGGTTGGCCGGGCGCCTTCCGGTGGGGGTGCCGGTCATCGCCGCCTCCACCGTGACGGGCGGCGGCCGGCAGGTGCCGGTGCCGCGGGCGGGGTGTGCGGTGGCAGCGCGGCAGGCGGGGTCGCGCCCGCGTCGCGGGCGGCTTCCGCAGCGGCCACCACGCGGCCGTAGCGCTCCGCCTGGCTGACGAACTGGCGGTCGGCGAAGGCCACAGGGTCGCCGACGTCGTGGCCCAGCACGCGGGCGACGACAGCCCGGTAGACGATCAGGTCGGCGGCGCTGCGGGCCTCCACCATCGCGACCGTCTCGGGTGTGAGTTGGGGGCCGGTGAAGCGGATGGGCTGCTCGCCGGCTTCGGTGACGTTGGTGCGCACCGACGCGGTGGGCAGGCCGGCCCACGCGCCGAGGCGGGTCCACATGGCCGGGTCCTCCACCAGGCCCACATGGCCCAGGCTGTCCAGCGCGGCGAGGGCGAGCGCGGCCACCTCGGCGTGGTGGGCGGGATCGATCGGCCGGTCGGGCGGTATCAGCCCGGGTTCGTCCACCAGCATCCGGCACTGCAGGTTGTCGTGCTGGTGGGCGGCGGCATCGGCGCCGAGGAATCCGGCCAACCCGCCGGCGGCGTGGCGCTGCACCTGGTACTCGCCGAACGCCTCGTTCTGGTCGGCGGGCCGCACCGCCCAGTAGAGGTGGTGCGACAGCAGGCGGGCACGGGGCTCGCGCAGGAACGTCACCACCCGGTCGACCGGCACCAGGCGGCACATGCCCTGCAGGGACAGGTGGCCGAGTTGGAGGGGTCGGTCGGCGTCGGTCGGGACCGGGTCGCTGGGCAGCAGGGTCTCGGCCCGCAGCCCGGGGGCGAAGGTGTGGAAGGCGGTGAAGGCGCCGAACAGGCGGTCGTCGAAGCGGGTGGCACCCACCTGGCCGGCCGGGTAGTGCTGCTCCAGTGCGGCGCGCACGCTCATCCCCGCCGTCTTGGGGATGTGCACGAACCCGATGCGCGGCAGGGCGCTCACGAAGTGCCCCGGCGGAACCACCGCCCGGTTCGTGGCGGTGGCGCCGCGGCCGTCGCGGGCTCGACGGTGGGTGCCGGTGGCGCGGGCGGCAGGCCGGCGAACTCGCCGTACACGCCGTGAGTGCAGAGTGCCGCGGCCTCCAGGCCGTCGCCGGCCGGGGGAACGCCACCGTCGGGAACCCTGGCCACCAGCACGAACTGCAGGGCGGAGGCGTCGGGGTCGGCGAGGATGCGGTCCAGCACATCGGCCGGCACGTCGGTGGGCGAGGCCCCGAGGTTGGTGGTGAACGGCGGCCACTCCACCGCTTGGATCTCGGTGATCTCCAGACCCACCGCGGTGAGGAGGCGGACGGCCGAGGCGCGGGTGAAGAAGCGCAGATGGGTGAGGTCCAGCAGGCCGTGCTCCTTGTAGTCCCACCGCCCGTTGAGGAGGGCGAGGCGGATGTCCACGTGGGCCACGTTGGGCAGCGACACCACGACGGTGCCGCCGGGCTTCACCAGCGAGGCCGCCTGGTGGAGGGTGCGGTGCGGGTGGCGCAGGTGCTCCAGCACATCGGCGGCGCTGAGGGCGTCGAAGATCTCGCCGGCCAGGAGGGTGGTGAGGTCGGTGACGTCGAGGTCGGCCACCTCAACCCGGGTGGCGAACCGGCGAGCGGACTCGGCGGCGCTCGCATCCAGTTCCACACAGGTGACGTCGTTGCCGGCGGCCGCCAGCAGTTCGGTCACGTGCCCGGGGCCGGGGCCCAGTTCCAGCACACGCCCGGCGCGGCCGATGGCGCGCAGCACCCGGCTGTGGGCGGAGTCGTCGGTGGGGTCGATCTCCTGGAAGTAGCGGCTGGCGTCGGTCACGGGCGCGGCGGATCAGGGCTCGGGGAGGGGTGTGACCCACCAGCCGACCACGTCGAACAGGGTGTCCGTGCGGTGGGAGGCGCGGATGCACAGGGTGCGCTGGGTGGGGTCGATGCCGACGGTGATCGAGTTGGCCATCACCAGCCCGGCGGCCGCGTTGACCGACGAGGTGGGCGGGAGGCTCTCGGCGCAGGAGTACGCCGTGAGCCAGGCCCTGGACGTGGGGCGCACCAGCGTGATCGAACCGGTCACGGCCTGCGCGCCGGTGGGTGCCACGGGCAGGCCGATCACCTGGGCCATGCCCTGCATCCCCACCCAGCCGCCGGTGGCGTACGCCGGTCGCGTGTCCAGCAGGCGCTTGGCCTGGGCGGGCACGAACTGCAGGTCGCCGTCGTCGGTGAACGTGCCGGTGACGTCGAGGATCACGTGGGGCAGTTCGCCGCCGCCGTTGGCCACCACGTCCAGGCACACGGTGCCGGCGGCCCACTCGGCGGCGAATGCTGCGCCGGCCACCACTTCGGAGGGTTGGAACGACAGGGCCGGCAGCGCCACGCCCGAGCCGTCGCAGTGGGCGATCTGGATGACCCCACCGGCGGAGGTGCCGGTGACCGTGACGGTGACGGCAACGGAGTCCGCCACCGGCACCGGCACCTCGAGGTGGGCGGCCTTCGCCGAGAGCCGGGTGTCCAGCGGGCGCACCGGGGGGATCGGCGTGAAGAGCAGGGGCTCGTTCGGGTGGAAGTAGCCGCTGAGGTAGACCCGCACGGCCGTGGCCTTGGCGTTGTACACGCAGAACGTGCGGTCGGCGCCCAGTCGCACCAGGGCCTGTGCCGAGCGGGGTGTGTCCGCCGCGTAGTTCAGGCTGGAGACCACCGGTTTGGTCTCGCTGCACGGGTACACGGTGAGCCACCCGACGCCGGCAGACGAGTCGGTGGTGAGGATCACGTCGGCCGACGTGGTGCCCTCAGGGACGAGGCTCGACAGGTCCACCACCGTGGTGTGGTCGTCGGGCAGCACGGGGTCTGCCTCGCCCGCGGAGTCGTAGGCCACCGAGGGGTCCACCCGCTGGTAGCCGCTGGGGGCATCGCCGGCGGCCCCGGGCACCGTGGCCTGCGGCCCGACGTACTTCGCCCACGGCATGGTGGCCGTGATGTGGTCGCGCATGAGGGTGCTGCGCTTCACGTACTGCACGCCGCTGCTCGGGTGGATGCGGGCGGCGTCCATGAGGATGGCGGGGTTGGCGTACAGCAGGGCGTTGGGCCAGTCCCACAGCACCAGGTTGGGGTGGGTGGCCGCGGCGTCGTCCAGTGCCTTGTTCCAGCCGAGCATGCCCAGGCCGTAGCCGTTGCCCTTGCCGTAGGGCTCCCAGTTGATCTTGCCCCACCAGACCCGCGCGTCGGGGTGGTAGGTGGCGATGGTGTCCAGCATGTCGTTGATCTGGTTGGCGCAGTACGTGGTGTTCGTCGGCGTGCAGGACGGGTTGGTCGGCGAGCCCATGTGGTTGGCGCCGAGGTTGACGACGATGACGTCGGGGTGGAATCCGTAATCGCTCCACCGCTTGACCCAGTAGACGCCAGAACTTGAGCTGGTCGAGTTGTTGCGGACCCACATGCCCTGCGCAGCGATGAGGTTGATCGGCCCCCAGCCCGCCGCTGAGAGCATGGACGGCAGGCCCGGGCTGCTCGCCCCGTCCGCCGAGCCGACGAGCACGGAGTCGCCCACCAGGCCGATGCTGCCAACCGGGCCGACGGCCGTGTACCGGTTGCAGATGAAGAGGTAGCCGACTCCGGCCTTGTAGTTGTTCGCCGGGCAGGCGGGTGGGGTGCCGGACGCCTCGGCGGTGGGGGTGGCGGCGGGGGTGGCCACCACCAGGGTCGCCAGCGCGACGGCAGCGAGAAGGGACGCAAGGCGGCGGCGCATGCCGCCATTCTTCCACCTGGGCCGCCGGCCGTGCAGGCCTTCGTGCGCCCACTGCGTGACGAACATACCCCCTGGGGTATAGGATGCGGCCATGAAGCGCTCCGCCGTCCTCCTGCCCGTTGCCCTGCTCGCCCTGCTGCCCGTCGCCGCGGCCTGTGGCGACGACACCGAGGCGTCATCGGCCACCACCGCCGCGCCTGCTGCCACCGCGGCGCCGGCGGCGCCGGCCTCGCCGATCACCGTGGTCACCCCGGCCGAAGGGGCGGCACTGATGGACCAGATGGGCAGCGCCCTCACCGTCATCGACGTGCGCACGCCGGAGGAGTTCGCCGCCGGCCAC
The DNA here is from genome assembly GCA_020637295.1 of Acidimicrobiaceae bacterium. Taxonomy (GTDB): domain Bacteria; phylum Actinomycetota; class Acidimicrobiia; order Acidimicrobiales; family Ilumatobacteraceae; genus UBA668. The sequence goes on from JACJWF010000001.1 coordinate 545,593, forward strand.
ATCGCCGGTGCGGTGAACATGGACGTGGAAGGCGGGCAGTTCACCTCGATGATCGCCGGCCTCGACCACTCGCAGGCGTACATGGTCTATTGCCACAGCGGCCGGCGCAGCGCGATGGCTGCGCAGGCGATGGCCCAGGATGGGTTCACCACCATCTACGACCTCGGCGGCCTGCAGGCCTGGGTGGACGCCGGGTACCCCATCACCGCCTGACGGGCTACCGCGAATCCCCACCCTCCGCCCTCTACCATCGCCCGGGTGAGCCGGCACTCCTTCCGCTACCAACCCGCGCTGGACGGGGTGCGCGCCCTCGCCGTCACCGTCGTGCTGCTGTTCCACGGTGGCATCGGGTGGATGAGCGGCGGCTACCTCGGCGTGTCGGTCTTCTTCACGCTCAGCGGGTTCCTCATCACCTCGCTGATGCTGCACGAGCACGGCAGCACCGGTCGGGTCGCCGTCGGCGCGTTCTACACCCGCCGGGCCCGCCGCCTGCTGCCCGCCAGCCTGTTCTGCCTGGCAGCCATCAGCGTGATGGGCGGCGCCGGGTGGTTCCGCGGGGTGGACGGCCTGCGCCGCGACGTGTGGGGCGCCATGTTCCAGGTGTTCAACTGGGTGCGCCTGGCCGCCGGTGGCGAAGGTGGCTACGGCGCCCTCATGCAGGCCAACAGTGGCTTCCGCAGCCCGGTGGAGCACTACTGGTCGCTGGCCATCGAGGAGCAGTTCTACTGGATCTGGCCGCTCGTGTTCCTCGGGCTGATGGTGGTGGTGCGGCGGTTGCGCACCCGGCCGGTGGTGGTCATCGGCGGGCTGACGCTGCTGGCAGCCATCGCCGCCCCGCTGATCGCCGCCGTGTGGGGCCCCGACGTGGCCTACTGGGCCACCCCGGCCCGCATCAGCGAGATCCTGTTCGGCGCTCTCGCCGCCGCCTGGGTGATGGGCCGCGACCTGCCGCCCCGCCTGCAGTGGCTGGCGCCCGGTGCCCTGGTGGCGCTGGGCGCGGCGTGCGTGCTGTTCCCGGTCAGCGGCGGCCCCGCCTACCACGGCGCGCTGCCGCTGGTGGGGCTGGCCAGCGCGGCCCTGATCGTCGGCCTCCAGGCCGACGGCCCCGCCAAGCAGGTGCTCGGCACCCGCCCGTTCGTGGGGCTGGGCAAGATCAGCTACGGCGTGTACCTGTACCACTGGCCGGTGTTCGTGCTGCTCGACCGGCAGGGGTGGGCAGTGGGCCGGTGGGGGCTGCTGGCCCTGAAGCTGGCCATCACCCTTGCCGTGGCCATGGTGTCGTACTTCGCGCTGGAGAAGCCGATCCGCACGGCCAACTGGCTGGTGCCACGGCGCACGCTGGTGGTGGCGTTGGGGGCCACCGCCGTGATGGCGCTGGTGGTGCTGGTGATCCCCCAGGCCGGCAAGTACTACGGGGCGGACCAAGCCACCGCCGACGCCGCCTCCTTCGACACCGGGTCGGTGGCGCCGCTCGTGCCGTCCACGACGATCGCCGGCACGGGCGACACGGTCACCACGATCGCGGGCACCGACGCCACTGGCGCGGTCACCACCACCACCGGCCCGCTGGTGCCGCCGCGCCCGGTACGCATCGCCATCGTCGGCGACTCCACGGCCGAGGCGCTGGGTGCCGGCATGGTGGCGTGGGCCGCGGCCAACCCGTCGTTGGCCCAGGTGGAGGTGGTGGCCGGGGCCGGCTGCGGCCTGTCCAACAGCGGCTACCTGGTGTTCGACGGCCTGCCCGAGCGCGACGTGGCCGCCGAGTGCGGCCCCTACCTGCACGACATCGTCCCCCAGCGGATCGCCGAACTGCAGCCCGACCTGGTGATGCTGATCACCACCACGTGGGACGTCGCCGACCGCCGCCTGGAAGCGGGTGGCGAGGTACTGGCATCGAACGACCCGGCCGCCGTGGCCCAGATCGCCGAGGGCTTCCAGGAGATGACCGACACCCTGCTCGGGCTGGGCGTGCCGCGGGTGGTGTGGGTCACCGAGCCGATCCCGGTGGTGGGCCTGCTCGGGCCGTCGGACCGCCAGGGCGACGTGAGCCGCCACGAGGCGCTGCACGGGATCATGGAGGCCATCGCCGCCGCCAACCCGGGCGCGGTGCGCGTGGTGGACCTGGCGGGCTGGGTGGCCGAGCAGGGTCTGGAGGGCGACACCACCGCCCGCCCGGACGCCGTGCACTGGACCACCGATGCGGCAACGATGATCTCCACCGACTACCTCGGCCCCGCCCTGGTGCGCGAGGCACTCACATGACCGTCATCTACACCGACGGTGCCTGCGCCGGAAACCCCGGCCCCGGCGGTTGGGCGTGGGCCGTGGCGCCGGAAGGTTCGCCGCGTGGCTCCGGCGGTGCGGCGCGCACCACCAACCAGCGGATGGAGTTGCAGGCCGTGCTGGAGGCGCTGCGGGCGATGGACGGCGACGTCACGATCGTCAGCGACAGCACCTACGTGGTCAACTGCTTCCGCGACCGCTGGTGGGTGAAGTGGAAGGCCAACGGCTGGCGCAACTCGAAGAAGGAACCGGTCGCCAACACCGACCTGTGGATGCCCCTGGTGGACCTCGTGCAGCAGCGCCGGCCGGTGTTCCGTTGGGTGAAGGGCCACAGCGGCGACCCGATGAACGACCTGGTGGACCGCCTCGCCGTCGCTGCCTCCCAAGGCCCCTTCGACTCCCCGCCGCCCGAAGCGCCCCCGTCCCAACCCGATCACCCCACCCTCTTCTAGCCCCCGCCTCTCCCTCCTTCTCCCGGAAGTGACGTGATATATCACGTCACTTCCCTGGTCAGGAGGGGTGAGATGCCGTCACTTCGCGGGGGATGGGCGGCGCAGATGGCGGTCAGCGGCCGAGTTCGGAGGATTTCGTCCAGTGGGCGATATGGTCCGCCGGGTGACCACGCATCGCCCGATGGGCGGCGTCGGTGACGTTGCAGCCTCGCACCACGCCATCCTTTCCAAGCGGCAGGCTGTCCAATCGGGAATGACCCTCCCCCAACTGAGGGCAGAAGTGGATCGGCAGACCCTGCGCAGGGTCGCCCCCAACGTCATGGCCATCCACGGCTCGCCGGATTCGTGGCAGCAACGGATGATGGCCGCCACGCTCACCGCCAACCAGGCCGGAATGGGATCCCACCGTTCCGCGGCCCGGCTGCACCTGGTGGACGGCTTCGAGGACGACGAGCACATCGAGCTCTGGGTGCCTCGCGGCCGGCGCATCCTCATCCCCGGCGCGGTGGTCCATCAGACCAACGTCCTCGACGACCAGTGGGTGGAGGTGGACGGCATCCGCTGCACCTCGCTGGCCCAGACCATCGTCGACCTGCCCCAGGTCGTGGGGCCGCGCCGGCTGGAGCGGGCGATCGACTCGTTCCAGCGGATGGGCCACAGCCTGACCTGGCTGGAGCAGGTTGCGCTCCGCAACCGCCGACCTGGGCACCCCGGCCCGAAGCTGGTCCTGGCCGAGATCGATGCCCGCCGGCAGAACGGGACGGTGCGCGGCTCCTGGTTCGAGAAGCTGATCGAGGAGGTCATCGCCTCGCCGCGCCTGCCACCGATGGTGCAGCAGTACGTCATCCGCGGCCCGGCGGGGGAGTTCATCGCCCGCGTCGACCTCGCCTTCCCCGGCGTCCGCATGGGCTTCGAGGCGCACAGCCGCGCCTTCCACACGGGCACCCACATGGAGATCATCGACCAGCGGCGGGAGAACCGGGCCATCGAGCAGGGGTGGCTGTTCATCTACCTCGGCTGGGCGGACCGCAAGACCCCGAAGGAGGCGCTCGCCTTCATCGAACGGGCGGTCGCCCGTCGCCTGCGCGATCTGGGGCTGACGGTCGCCGATCTCACCACGAAGTGACGCGGCCCCACCCGTCCCCATCAGGGAAGTGACGTGATATATCACGTCACTTCCGTGGGAGAGGGCGGCGTCGGGCGGTCGGTTCGGCGGGGGAGGGGTGGGGCGCGTATCGTGCGGGGCATATGGACATCAACGGAGCAAGTGCAATCGTCACCGGCGGGGCGTCGGGCATCGGCGCGGCGTCGGCCCGCCTTCTCGCCAGCAAGGGCGCGAAGGTCGTCATCGCCGACCTGCAGGAAGAAAAGGGCAAGGCCCTGGCCGACGAGATCGGCGGCGCCTACTGCAAGGTGGACGTCACCAACACCGACGACATCATCAACGCCGTCGAGATGGCCAAGAGCATGGGCCCGCTGCGGGTGCTGGTGAACTCGGCCGGCATCGGCTGGGCGCAGCGCACCGTGGGCAAGGACGGCTCGTACGAGTCCGCCGCCAACCTCGATGCCTTCAAGAAGGTCATCGCCATCAACCTCATCGGCAGTTTCGACTGCATCCGCATCGCCGCCACGGCCATGAGCACCACGGAGCCGATGGAGTACGGCGAGCGTGGCGCCATCGTCAACATCGCCTCCGTGGCGGCGTTCGACGGCCAGATCGGCCAGGCCAGCTACTCGGCGTCCAAGGGCGGCGTGGTCGGCATGACCCTGCCGATCGCCCGCGACCTCGCCGCCGTGGGCGTGCGGGTCAACACCGTGGCCCCGGGCCTGATCGACACGCCGATCTACGGCCAGGGTGACGCCAGCGAGGCCTTCAAGCAGAACCTGCAGAAGGGCGTGCTGTTCCCCCAGCGCCTGGGCTTCCAGGAGGAACTGGCCAGCATGGTGGTGGAGTGCGTCACCAACAGCTACATGAACGCCGAGACCATCCGCGTCGACGGCGGCATCCGCATGCCACCGAAGTGACGGATCACTGATCTGCACACGGCCCGGTCGGCTCCACGGAGCGGCCGGGCCGTGCCGCGTCCGGGACCGGGTGTGACACCCGCCGGAAAGTTCAGCCTTGACTGTACGTACAGTCAGTGCTGTACTGATTGACATGTCAACCGCTGCCGTCGCCTGTGATCTGCGAGTGCCCGTGCTCAGCCGCGTCGGCAAGGCGCTGGCCGACCCCACCCGCTGTTCGATCCTGGTCTGCCTGCTGGAAGGCCCGCACTACCCATCGGACCTCGCTGCTCACCTCGGGCTCACCAAGGCCAACGTCAGCAATCACCTCACCTGCCTGCGCGGATGCGGGCTGGTGTCGGCCACGGCCGAGGGGCGGCGCGTGCGCTACGAACTCGCCGACGCCCGCCTGGCCCACGCGCTGGCCGACCTGTACGGCCTGGCCGCGGAGATCGACCTGCCGAGCCTGGGGGAGGGCGCGGCATGAGCCGGGTACTGCACGACCACGATCATGACGACCACGGCCATGACCACGGCCATGACCACCATGACCATGACCATGGCCATGACCATGGCCATGACCATGGCCAGGAGGCCCAGCCGACGCTCCCCGAGCGGGCGGCCGCCGTGCGCCGGGCCGTGCACCTCAACCGGATCAGCATCGGCTACAACGTGGTCGAGGCCGGGGTGGCGCTGGCGGCCGGCCTTGCGGCCGGGTCGATCAGCCTCCTCGGCTTCGGGCTGGACTCCGTGGTGGAGGTGTCGGCGTCGGTGGCGCTGGCCTGGCGGCTGGCCGCCGAGCGCCGCGACGGCTGCACCCAGGGCTCCGACCGGCGGGCCGTGAAGCTGATCGCCCTGTCCTTCCTGGCGCTGGCGGCCTACGTCGGCTACGGCGCGGTCGCCGCGCTCGTCACCCACGAACCGCCGGAGGCCAGCCCGGTCGGCATCGTCCTCACCGCGCTGTCGCTGGTGCTGATGCCGTTCCTGGCCCGGGCGAAACGTCGCCTGGCCCCTGCCCTCGGCTCCCGCGCCCAGGAGGCCGAGGCCGCCCAGACCTCCATCTGCGCCGTCCTGTCGGGCGTGGTGCTGGTCGGCCTGGTGCTCAATGCCGTGGCCGGCTGGTGGTGGGCCGACCCGGTGGCCGCACTCGGGGTAGCCGCCCTGGCGGCGGTGGAAGGGGTGCGCACCTGGCGGGCGGACTCGCTGACCGACACCTGCTGCGCCTGAACGCCGGCGGAGCTCAGCCGGTGGTGCTCAGGTCGTGTAGTCGGCGTTGATCCGCACGTAGCCGTCGCTGAGGTCGCAGCCCCAGACGGTGGCCGCACCGGTACCGCCGGTGCCCAGCGAGACATGGATGCGGACCTCGTCGCCGCGCATGTACGCGGCCAGCGCGTCGAGGCCGGCGTCGTCCACCGCGGCGGGGTAGACCTCCTGGCGGCCGAAGCGGATGACCACCTTGGCCTGGTCGACCGCGTCGGCCGTGGTGCTCTTGCCGACGGCCATCGCCACCCGGCCCCAGTTGGGGTCGGCGCCGTGGACGGCGGTCTTCACCAGCGGCGAGTTGACGATGGCCTTGGCCACGTGCTTCGCCTGGCGGGCATCGGCCGCGCCGTCCACCGCCACCTCCAGCAGCTTGGTGGCGCCCTCGCCGTCGCGGGCGATCTGGCGGGTGAGCGAGGCGCACACGTCGTACAGCGCGGCCTCCAGCGCAGCGGCGTCCACCTGGCCGGCGGCGCCGCTGGCCAGCACCACGGCCGTGTCGCTGGTGGAGGTGTCGGTGTCCACCGACACGCAGTTGAACGTGCGGTCCACCACCCGGCGGAACATGGCGTCCAGGTCGGCGGCCTCCACCAGTGCGTCGGTGAACAACATCGCGATCATGGTGGCCATGTCCGGCTCGATCATGCCCACGCCCTTGGCGACGCCCACCACGCGGGCCGCGCCAGCCGCGGCGGAGGCCGTCTTCGGCACCGTGTCGGTGGTCATGATGCCGCGGGCCACGGCGCCGGCGTCGGTGCCCGGCAGGGGCGAGGGAATGGCGCGCAGCCCGGCACGGATGCGGTCCATCGGGTAGGCCCGGCCGATGACGCCGGTGGACGCCACCAGCACGTCGGACGCGTCGCAGCCGAGCGCGGCGGCGACACCGGCTGCCAGTTCCTCGGCGTCGGCCAGGCCCTGCGGGCCGGTGGCGACGTTGGCGTTCTTGGAGACGACGACCATCGCCCGCGCCCGGCCGTCGGCCACGTGGCGTCGGCTGACCAGCACGCTCGGCCCGGCGAACGAGCTCCGGGTGAACACGCCGGCTGCGGAGCAGACGGCGTCGGCGGCCACCACGGTGAAGTCGTCGGTGGTGTCCTTCACGCCGACGTTGGTGACATGGGCGCGAAAGCCCAAGGGCAGGGGCAAGGAGGGGTTCATACAGCCGATCGTTCGTGGAGATGCTCGTGGACCTTGGCGAACAGGCCGCCCAGTTCCGCCACCCCGCGGGTGCCGATGGGTTCCAGCAGGTGGCGGCGCACGCTGGCCACATGGTCGGGGGCGGTGGCCTTCATCTTCTCCAGCCCGGCCGCGGTGAGGTGGGCCCAGGCCACCCGCCGGTCGCTGTCGCACGAGGCGCGTTCCACCCAGCCCTGGCGGACCATGCCGTCCAGGCGGCGGGTGAGGCCGCTGGGGGACAGTTGCAGGGCGGCGGCCAGGTCGCACATGCGCATGCGCTGCTCGTCGGCCTCGCTGAGCCACACGAGCACCTCGTAGTCGCCCATGGTGAGGCCGTGTGGCGCCAGGTCGGCCTCCAGCGCGCCCATCAGGTCGTGGACGGTGGTGATGAACGTGCGCCACGCGGTCTGCTCGGCGTCGGTCAGCCACGTCGTCATGGCGGGCAAGGGTAGCAGGGAACTTGTGCCGGCGAACTGTTGCGAACACAACAATATGTCCCTAGACTTGATTGCGCCCGCAACGAATGGCACCCACCAAAGGAGAACCCCTCATGTCCGACCTCTCGCTCAGCCCCGCCCTCGCCGCCCTCACCCCCGGCACGTGGTCGGTGGACGCCGGCCACAGCAACGTCACCTTCAGCGTCCGTCACCTCATGGTCGCCAAGGTCCGCGGCCGGTTCACCGACTTCGACGGCACCATCACCGTCGCCGCCGATCCGCTGCAGTCGCAGGTGCAGGCCGCCGTGCGCACCGCCTCGGTGGCCACCGACGACGACGGCCGCGACGCCCATCTGCGCAGCGCCGACTTCTTCGACAGCGAGCAGTTCCCCGAGATGCGTCTGGTCAGCACCGGCATCGTCGCCAAGGGCGACGACTACGTGCTCACCGCGGACCTCACCATCAAGGGCGTCACCCGCTCCGTGGACTTCGCGCTCGAGTTCGACGGTGTGGCCACCGACCCGTGGGGCAACACCAAGGCCGGCTTCACCGCCGAGGCCCAGATCAACCGCAAGGACTGGGGCCTGGAGTGGAACGTGGCCCTGGAGGCCGGTGGTGTGCTGGTGGGCGAGAAGGTCACCATCACGCTGGAGATCGAAGCCCTCAAGGGCTGACACACTGGCACCACTGGAGGAAGGAACCCTGCGATGGCGATCAAGCGGTTGAACCACGCCGTGCTCTACGTCCGCGACGCCGGCCGGTCGATGCGCTTCTACACCGAGGTGCTCGGCTTCACGGTGCGGATGAGCATCGGCGAGCAGGCCTACTTCCTGCAGGCCGACGGCAGCGACAACGATCACGACCTCGGCCTGTTCCAGGTCGGGCAGGTGCCGGAACTTCCCGCACACCTGCCCGGCCTGTACCACCTGGCGTGGCAGGTGCACACCCTGGAGGACCTGGCCGACACCCGTGCCCGCCTGCTGGAGGCGGGTGCTCTGGTGGGGGAGAGCGACCACGGGGTCAGCAAGAGCCTGTACGCCAAGGACCCCGACGGCATCGAGTTCGAGGTGATGTGGGCGGTGCCCCGCGCCGACTGGCCGGAGAACGTGGGCACCTGGCGGCTGGACCTGCCCGGCGCCCTGGCGCGCTGGCCGCACACGGACACCGCCGCCGAGCTGTAGGCGCCGGCGCGGCCGGCCACTGGGCCGTCAGCGGTCGAGCACGGCGCGCAGAGCCGCGTCAAGCGTCTCGTGCTGGAAGCGGTAGCCGCTCTGCTGCAGCACCTGCGGCAGGACCCGCTGGCCGGTGAACAGCAGGGCATCGGCCAGTTCGCTGCCGAGCAGCAACTTCGGCCCGAACTTGGGCACGAACAGCAGGGCCGGCCGCTTCATCACCTGGCCGAGCACCCGGGTGAACTCCACGTTCGTCACCGGGTTCGGGGCGGTGAGGTTCACCGGCCCTTCCACGTCGGCCGTGAGGAGGTGGGTGATGGCTGCTACCTCGTCGGGCAACGACACCCAACTCTGCCACTGCTTGCCGTTGCCGAACCGGCCGCCGAGCCCGAAGCGGAACAGGGGCAGCAGCTTCTTCAGGGCACCGCCCTTGGGTGTGAGCACGATGCCGGTGCGGAGGAAGGCCACACGCGCCCCGGCGTTCGCCGCCGGTGCAGTGGCTGCCTCCCAGTCGTGGCACAGGCGGGCGAGGAAGTCGTCGCCGCCCGCCGACGTCTCGTCCAGTTCCTCGTCGCTGCGGGGGCCGTAGTAGCCGATGGCGCTGGCGTTGAGCAGCACGGAGGGCCCGTCGCCGGACGTGCCCCGCTCGGCGATCCGCTCCGCCAGCACGCCGGTGGCCCGCAGCCGGCTGTCGCGCAGTTCGGCCTTGTAGGCGTCGGTCCAGCGGTGGTCGCCGATGCCGGCGCCGGCCAGGTTGATGACGGCCTGGGCGCCGTCCAGTGCATCGTCGGGCAGCACGCCGGCCGCGGGGTCCCACTGCACGTCGTTGGCACCGGGGCGGCCGCGCACCAGGCGCACCACCTGGTGACCTTCGGCGCGGAGATGGTCGGTGAGCGCCGTGCCGATCAGGCCGGTGGCGCCGGAAATGACGACTCGCATGCCCACGACCGTACGCCCATCGGCGCGGCCTGTCGCATCGTGCCGCCGGTGCGCCGCTCAGCCGAGCGTGTCCGTGCCCGCGGGCGCGTCCACGTGCACCGGCACGCTGACCACCACGGTGTGGGGGCGGTACAGCAGGCGGGCCTTCAGGGCCAGCGCCGACTGGTTGTGCAGCCACTGGCTGCTGATCTTGGTGACGCTCTCGGGGATGACCACGGTGATGATGTCGTCCGGCCGTTCCTGGTCGATCTCGTCGAGGAACTTCATCACCGGCCGGGTGAGCTCGCGGTACGGCGACGACACCGTGTGCAGTTCGATGGGGATGTCGTAGTGCTGCCACTGCTCCTGCAGCATCCGCTCCTCCTCCGGGTCCTGCAGGATGGACAGGGCGACGATCCGTTCCGGCGCCAGGCTGCGGGCGTAGCCGACCGCGTCGATGACCCCGCGGTTGACCTTGCCGACCAGCACGACGACGTAGTGGGTGTGCCGCTTGGCGCGGTAACCCTCGGGCACGACGAGCGACTGCTTCACCTTCCGGTAGTGCGACCCGATCGAATAGAACATCGTGACCATCAGCGGGATCAGCGCGGCGGGGATCCACGCGCCCTGGGTGAACTTGGACACCACCACGATCACGGCGATCAGCCCGGTGGTGAACGCGCCGATGGCATTGATGGTGAGGCTCAGCTTCCAACGTGGTTCGCGCAATCGCAGGTGGTGGATGACCATGCCGGTCTGGCTGAGGGTGAAGCCGGTGAACACGCCGAACGCGTAGAGCGGGATCAGCTTGGAGATGTTGCCCTGGAACGCCCAGATCAGCAGCGACGCCATGCCGGCCAGGAACAGCACACCGTTGCTGAACACCAGGCGGTCGCCGCGGTTGGCGAACTGGCGGGGCAGGAAGCCGTCCTTGGCGATGATGCTGGACAGGCGCGGGAAGTCCGCGTACGCGGTGTTGGCGGCCAGGATCAGGATGGCGAACGTGGCGATCTGGGTGATCCAGAAGAGGAGGTTCTTGCCGCCGTACACCTGCTCGGCCATCAGGGCGATGCCGGTGGGGTCCGCATCACCACGCAGCGGGCGCAGGTGGTTGGCCAGCACGGAGATGCCGAGGAAGCAGCTACCCAGGATGACCGCCATGATCGTGATGGTGGTGGCCGCGTTCTTGCTCTCCGGCTTCTTGAACGCCGGCACGCCGTTGGACACGGCTTCCACGCCGGACAGGGCGACGGCGCCGGAACTGAAGGCGCGCAGCAGCATCATCAACCCCAGGCTCTTGGTGCCCTTGGCTAGTTCCTCGGCTTCCTTGCTGACCTTCGCCGGATCGATCTGGTCGATGTTCTTCAGGACGAACACGCGGACCAGGCCGACGACGATGAGTGCGATCAGGGAGATGATGTAGATGTACGTGGGCGGGGCGAACAGCGCGCCGGACTCCTTCAGGCCGCGCAGGTTGGCCAGCGTCATGAGCAGCACGCATGCCAGGCAGACCGGCACCGTCCACTTGTTGTCGAAGCCGAACGCGGAGCGGATGGCCAGCACGCCGCCCGCCACGGACACGGCGACAGTGAGGATGTAGTCCACCAGCAGGCTCGACCCGGCGACCAGCGACGGGATGGTGCCCAGGTTCTCCTTGCTGACCACATAGCTGCCGCCGCCGTTCGGGTAGGCATGGATGGTCTGGCGGTAACTGGTGACCACGATGGCCAGCAGCACGGCCACCACGATGGCGATGGGAACGAGGTAGTTGAACGCCGAGTAGCCGATGGTGGCGGCACCGACGAGGACGATGAGGATTTCATCCGTCGCGTACGCCGTGGAGGAGATGGCGTCGCTGGCGAAGACGGGAAGCGCGACCTTCTTGGGAAGGCGCTGGTGCCCCTCGTCGGCGGTGGCGATGGGCCGGCCGATGACGAGGCGCTTGAGCGTGGTGAGCATAGGTGGTGCGAGCCTATGCACCGATAAGGTTCCCTCCGCAACAGCGGAGGAGGCATTCGTGCACGTCGTGATCGTCGGGTGTGGCCGGGTCGGTTCCACACTTGCCCGCCAACTCACCGGCGACGGGCACACCGTGTCCGTCGTGGACCGCCGCAGCGGTGCCTTCGAACGCCTGGGGGCGGACTTCTCCGGTCAGACGTTCACCGGCATCGGGTTCGACCGCGACCTGCTCATCCGTGCCGGCATCGAGCGTGCCGGGGCGCTGGCCGCCGTTACCAACGGCGACAACTCCAACATCCTCGTGGCCCGCGTGGCCCGCGAGAACTTCGGGGTGGAGCGCGTGGTCGCCCGAATCTACGACCCTCGCCGCGCAGCCATCTACCAGCGGTTGGGCATCGCCACCGTTGCACCCTCGCTGTGGACGTCGGAGCGCGTGCTGCGTCGCCTGCTGCCCGAGGCCACCGCGGTGGAGTGGGTGGACCCCAGCGCCAAGGTGTCGCTGGTGGAACGCGAACTCGGCACCGGCTGGGCCGGGCACCCCGCGCTGGACGTGGAGCGCACCGGCGTTCGGCTGATGGCGGTCAGCCGCCTCGGCGCCGCGATGCTGCCCACCGCCGACCTCGTGTTGCAGGAGGCCGACGTGGTCTATCTGGCGGTGGCCGCCGAGCACCTCACCGACCTCGATTCCATCATCGCCGCGCCGCCGGCCGGCCAGGGCCACTAGGAGCCGTCATGAATGTCGTCATCGCCGGGGGTGGCAGCGTCGGCCGGTTCATCGCCGAGCAACTCAGCACGTCGGGTCATGTGGTCACGGTGCTGGACAGCGATGCGGACGTGGTGGGCCGCCACCGCGACTCGATGGAGGGCGTGCGGTGGATGAAGGGCGACGCCTGTGACCTGGAGACGCTGAAGGCCGCCGGGTTGGAACGTGCTGATGTCATGGCCTCCGTCACCGGCGACGACGAGGACAACCTGGTCGTGTCGCTGCTGGCCAAGCAGGAGTTCGCCGTGCCCCGCGTGGTTGCCCGGGTGAACAACCCGAAGAACGAGTGGATGTTCAACGAGACCTGGGGTGTGGACGTGTCGGTCAGCACCCCGCACCTCATCACCGGCCTGGTGCAGGAGGCCGTCACCGTCGGTTCGTTCGTACGTCTGTTGGCGTTCGAGGGCGGCAAGGCCAAGCTGTGCGAGGTCACGTTGGCCGAGGGCGGCCCGGCGACGGACCGCGAGATCGTGGAACTGGGCTTCCCCCGCGACGCCACCGTCGTGGCCATCCTCCGCGAAGAGCGCGTGGTGGTGCCGCGGGGCGACACCATTCTGCGCGCCGGCGACGAGGTGCTGGTGCTGGTCACCTCGGACAGCGAGGACGGCGTTCGCTCGATCCTCGTCGGCTGAACCAGCGCCGCCGGCGCCACGGCGGTCGGCCGACGTCAGCGGGGGAGGAGCGTGTAGGCGGGGTTCAGCATCACCAGGCGGCCGCGCTCGGCACGGGCGACGCCTTCGATGGTGAGTGCCCGGTGCAGTTCCATCCCGGCGACGTGACGGCGCCCGGTGAACACCGCAACGGCCTGCCCGGTGCCATCGGAGATGGTGATCTCGAATGAGGGCACCCCCGAGCGGGGGGCGAGGCGACTGCGGGTGATCTCACCGGCAACCGTGGCGTGCACCCGGGGCTGGAGGTCGGCGAGGCGGGTGACATGCAGCGCCGCGAAGCGGCTCTGCATGCGCTCGTCGTCCAGTTCGTCGACCGTCGCCCGCAGGCGGCGGGTCAGGTCCTTCAGGCCCACGCCGGCCAGCGTAGCGGTGGCGTCAGCCGGCCACCTTGCCGAGCAGACTGTCCAGCAGGTCGGCATCCACGGCACCGAGGATCTGCTGCACCGAACCGTCGGGGGCAATGATCACCAGGGCCGGCTGGCCCGGCACGTCGAAGCGGGCGAAGACCTCACCGGGGTCGTCGCTGACCTGCGGGAAGGTCAGGCCGTGGCGGTCGATGAAGCCCTGGAAGGCGGGGTCGTCACCGAACCAGGCGACCCCCACGAACTGCACCTTGCCGGCCCACCGCTGCGTTGCCTCCTCGACCGAGGGGGCTTCATGGTTGCAGATGCTTCAAGTGGGCGCCCAGAACCACAGCGCCACCGTGGTGCCGGCGTAGGCCGCCATGTCCAGCGTGCCGCCGCCCACCAGCGGGGCGCTGAACTGCAACGCGTCGGGCACCGACACCGGCGTGCCGTCGGTGGCCCCCGGGGCGGGCGACGTGGCGGGCGCCGCGGAGCCCGCCACCGTGGCCGTGGTGGGGGCGGTGGGTGAGGTGCCCGCCGAGGGTTCGGCACCGCCGTCGGCGCAGCCCACCAGCAGGGTGAGCGCGGCGGCAAGCGTGAGGGCACGGCGCATGGCCCGAGCCTAACGCCCGTAGCCTTGGGGCGGCATGCGCACCCGCACCCTGCTCCTCCTCGCCATCGGCTGCGGCCTGGCCATCCTGGTGGCCGGCACCGTGCAGTTGCTGCGCATCGCCGGGCAGGACGAAACCACCGCGCTGGGCGTGGGCGACCGCGGTTCGGCGGGCGAGGCCACGGTCACCGTGGCCGGATTCGCCGAGGCCGACGGCTACGCCGTGGTCACCGTGGAACTGGGCGGCGTGGACGACCCGGCCGGCCTGGACAGCTTCCGCCTGCAGGCGCCGAACACGCTGGTGGAACCGGTGCCCGCGGAATCCTCATGCGACGGCATCACCGTCACGCCCACCACCTGCACCATCGCCTTCCCCGCTGCCAACCTGGACGGCCGCGACCGGCAACTGGTGTTCCGCCGCGGCGAGGAGCAGGTGCGGTGGGTCCTGGTGTGAGCAGCACCACCCTGGTGCCGGGGTCCGTGGTCATCCCCCACGCGGACGGGGTACCGTGGAACGCACACGTTGCGACGTCACAACGAACCCCCGAGAGAAGTGGAGCCCGACCGGCATGAGTGCACAGTTCGACCTGGTGGTCATCGGCGGCGGGCCCGGCGGCTACGGCGCCGCGCTCTACGCCACCTCGGCAGGGCTCAACGTCGCCGTGGTCGAGAAGGGGTCGATGGGGGGCACCTGCCTCAACCGGGGGTGCATCCCGGCCAAGGCGTTCCTGGAGACCGCCGCCGTCCAGCGCCACGTCGCCCACGCCGCAGAGTTCGGCATCGAGTCGTCGGCGCCGGTGGTCAACTTCGCCGTCGCCCAGGCCCGCAAGCAGAAGATCGTCGACGGCATCGTCAAGAGCCTCAGCGGTTTCATGAAGTCGAAGAAGATCACCATCATCGAGGGCACCGGCTCACTCGGCCCCGACCGCACGGTCACGGTGCAGAAGGCAGATGGTTCCACCGAGGTGCTCGCCGGCACCAACGTGCTGCTGGCCGCCGGTTCGGTGCCGCGCACCATCCCCGGCTTCGAGCCGTCCGGCCCGGTGATGACCAGCGACGAAGTGCTGATGCTGGACCACGTGCCCGCTCGCGTGGCCGTCATCGGCGGCGGGGCCATCGGGTGCGAGTTCGCCAGCACGTTCGCCGACCTCGGCGCCAAGGTCACCATCCTGGAGGGCCTGCCGAAGATCCTGCCCGGGCTGGACGCCGACGTCGCCAACGTCGTGGTGCGCAGCTTCAAGAAGAAGCAGATCGACATCCGCACCGGCGTGAAGGTCATGGGCCACACGCTCAACGGCAGCGGCGGCACCACCATCCATTTCAGTGGTGGCGAGGGTGACGTGGAGAACCTGGAGGTGGACGCCGTGGTGGTCAGCATCGGCCGCCGCCCGTACGCCGACCAGTTGGGCCTCGGCGGCACCGGGGTGCGCGTCTCGGACCGCGGGTTCGTGGAGGTCGACGAGTACTGCCGCACCGGCGAGCCCGGGGTCTACGCCATCGGAGACCTCATCAACACGCCGGCCCTCGCCCACGTCGGTTACGCGGAGGCCATCCTCGTCACCAAGCACATCCTCGGCGAGAGCCCCGTGCCGGTGGCGTACGACCGGGTGCCGTGGGCCATCTACTGCCACCCCGAGGTCGCCTTCGTCGGCCCCAGCGAGGAAGCCGCCCGCGAGGCCGGTCACGACGTGGTGGTGGCCAAGCACCAGTTCCGGGCCAACAGCCGGGCGCAGATCCTCGGCGAGCTGGACGGCCTGGTGAAGATCATCGCCAAGCGCGCCGCGGACGGCAGCGCCGGTCAGGTGCTCGGGGTCCACATGGTGGGCCCGTGGGTCACCGAACAACTCTCCGGCGGCTACCTGGCCGTCAACTGGGAAGCCACCGTGCCGGAGGTGGCCGAGTTCATCCAGCCCCACCCGAGCCTCACCGAGCTGTTCGGCGAGACGATGCTCTCGCTCACCGGCCGCAGCCTGAACGCCTGAACCCCCACCCCGAGGAGCTACCACTCATGGCCGACGTCACCCTGCCGCAACTGGGCGAGACCGTCACGGAAGGCACCATCACCCGCTGGTTCAAGAAGGTGGGCGACACGATCGCCGCCGACGAGGCCCTGTTCGAGGTCAGCACCGACAAGGTGGACACCGAGGTCCCGTCGCCGGTGGCCGGCGTGCTCACCGAGATCCGCGCCGCCGAGGGCGACACGGTGCCGGTGGGTGCGGTCATCGCCGTCGTCGGCGACAGTGCCGGCGCAGCTGCCCCGGCTCCCGCCGCCGAGCCCCCCGCCCCGGCGCCTGCCCCCGAACCGGCTCCCGCTGCCGCTCCGGCCCCGGCGCCCCCTGCAGACCTTTCCGGCGACCACCGCCTGCTGTCGCCGGTGGTGCGCCGCCTGGTGGCCGAGCACAACATCAACCCGGACGACATCACCGGTACCGGCCCCGGCGGGCGGATCACCCGCGACGACGTCAACGACTTCATCGACCGCAAGGGTCCCGCCGGTGCAGCACCGGCACCTGCCCCGGCGCCTGCTGCTGCCCCGGCGCCTGCGGCGGCGTCGCCCGCGGCTGCTCCGGCCGCGGCGCCGGTTGCCCCTGCCCCTGCCGCTGCTGCCACCGCGGCGGCGCCCGCCCCGGTGGTGCGCTCCGGCGAGCGCGACACCGTCGTGCCGCTCAGCCGCATCCGCAAGGCCACGGCGTCCCACATGGTGATGAGCAAGGGCGTCAGCCCTCACGCCTTCAGCGTGGTGGAGGTGGACTTCGCCAACGTGGACCACACCCGCAGCCAGGTGAAGGCGGAGTGGAAGGCCACCGAGGGGTTCAGCCTCACCTACCTGCCGTTCATCACCCGTGCGGTGGTGGACGCGCTGGCGGACTTCCCCCACCTCAACGCCAGCGTGGGCGAGAACGACCTCGTGGTGCACAACTACGTGGACGTCGGCATCGCCGTGGACATCAACTACGAGGGCCTGCTGGTGCCCGTGGTCCGGGCCGCCGACACCAAGCGCCTGCGTGCCATCGCCCGCGAGATCAACGACCTCGCCGGCCGGGCCAAGGCCAAGAAGGTCACCCCGGACGAGATCACCGGCGGCACGTTCACCATCACCAACAACGGCTCGGCCGGCAGCGTCCTGACGATGCCGATCATCAGCCAGCCGCAGGTCGCCATCCTCAGCACGGACGCCATCCAGCGCAAGCCGGTGGTGGCCACCCTGCCGAACGGCGACGAGGCCATCGTCATCCACCCGGTCGGCAACCTGGCGATGGCATGGGACCACCGGGCGTTCGATGGCGCCTATGCCGCCGGCTTCCTGGTGCGGGTGAAGGAACTGCTGGAGACCCGCGACTGGACGCAGGAGCTCTGATCCGCATGGCGGGGCCGCTGCGCGTGCGGTGGCTCGGCCGCGTGCCGTACCGCGAGGCGCTGGCGCTGCAGCAGGCCCTGTTCACTCATGGCGCGGGCGACCACCTGCTGCTGTTGGAGCACCCCCACGTCTTCACCCACGGCCCGCGGGCCGACCTGGCCACCAACCTCCGGGTGGAACCGGCGAGCGTCGGCGCCGAACTGGTGGGTGTGAAGCGGGGCGGCGACGTCACCTATCACGGCCCCGGCCAGCTGGTGGGGTACCCGATCGTCGGCGTGCCCAACAGCCTGGGCGCTGGCGACCATGTGTGTGCCATCCAGCGGCTCGTCGTGGGTGTGCTGCAGGACCTGGGTGTGGCCGACGTCGGCTGCCTGGACGACTACCCCGGAGTGTGGGTGGGCGTCAGCGGGCCGAACCCACGCAAGATCTGCGCCATCGGCGTGCGCCTGGCTCACGGGCGCACCATGCACGGGTTCGCGCTCAACGTGCAGACGGACCTGCGGTACATGCGCGAGTACATCGTGCCGTGCGGCATCGGCGACAAGCCGGTCACCTCGCTCGCCGAGGAGGGCGTGGACGTGCCGATGGAGTACGTCGTCGACCTCGTCGCCACCCGCGCGGCCGCGACCTGGGGTGACGGCAGCGTCGACCGCCAGGACGTCGCCTGGAAGCAACGGCCGGAGGACCTCGCCCCGTTTTCGCGTGGCGAGGGCCCGGGCGCGGTCGTGCGGTCCGCCGGTGACCACGGCGTGCCCACCCTCCAGCGGGCGGCCACCCGGCTGGCCCAGGCGGGCGTCAGTGAGGGCCTGGCCATCGCCACCCGCAAGCCGGACTGGCTGCGCCCCAAGGTGGTGCACGACCGCGACGTGCTGGCGCTGAAGCAGACCGTGCGCGGCCACGGGCTGGTGACGGTGTGCGAGGAGGCCGGCTGCCCGAACCTCAGCGAGTGCTGGAAGGACCGCACCGCGACGTTCATGGTGCTGGGCGAACGATGCACCCGGGCCTGCGGGTTCTGCCTGGTGGACACCCGCCGCCCGGCGCCGCCCGCCGCCGACGAGCCGGCCCGCGTAGCCGCAGCAGCGGTGGAGATGGGCCTGCGGCATGCCGTCCTCACGATGGTGGCCCGCGACGACCTGCCCGACGGAGGGATGGGGCACGTGGCGGCCTGCGTCACCGCCATTCGCGACGCACTGCCCGGCACCACGGTGGAGACCCTCATCAGCGACGCCCACGGCGACGCAGACGCGCTGGGTGTGCTGTTCGACGTGCGGCCCGACGTGCTGAACCACAACATGGAGACCGTTGCCCGGCTGCAGCGCGCCGTGCGCCCGAGCGCCGGCTATGCCCGCAGCCTGGGCGTGCTCGCCGCCGCCAAAGCCGCCGGGCTGACCGTCAAGAGCGGCTTCATGGTCGGGCTGGGCGAGACGCCGGCGGAAGTGGAAGGCCTGCTCGCCGACCTGGCCGCCGTCGGGGCGGACATCGTCACGGTCGGCCAGTACCTGCGGCCGACCTCCCACCACCTGCCCGTCGCCCGCTGGGTGGAGCCTGCCGAGTTCGCCGCCTGGGCGGCCACGGGAGAGGCCCTCGGGATCGGCCACGTGGAAGCCTCGCCGCTCACCCGCAGCAGCTACCACGCCCGCGAGGCCGCGGCGTCCGTGATGCCGGTCGCCGTCCGCTGAGCGCGAATTTGCACCACCGTCGCCCCGTCCGGCGTGCCACGCTGGCCGCATGAGCATCGACTTCCGGTCTGCCAGGGCCGAGGACGCGCCTGCAATCTTCCGGTCCGACGGCCGGGCCTTCGGGTTCATCTGGACCGAGGAGCAGCAACAGGAACGCATCGCGTCGCTGCCGTTCGAACGCTTCCAGTTGGCACTCGACGGCGCCGAGGTGGTCGCCGTCGCCGGCGCGATGCCGTTCGACATGACGATGCCCGGCGGTGCCACCGTGCCGGCGTGTGGCGTCACCTGGGTCGGTGTCCAAGCCACCCACCGCCGCCGCGGCCTGCTCACCGAGTTGATGGGTCGGGTGCATGCCGACGCCTTGTCCCGGGGCGAGCCGGTGTCGATCCTCCACGCCAGCGAGGCGGTGATCTACGGACGGTTCGGCTACGGCGTCACCACTCTCGAGCGGGCGGTGCGCATCGACCGCGCTCGCACCCGCTGGCGGGCGGAGCGCCCCGCGGCCGGTGCGGTGCGGTACGCGGACGGCCCGGACGCCCGGCGCCGCCAGGAGGCCCTGTGGGACCGCGGCCGCCGCCAGCGGCCCGGGGAGCTCAGCCGCGAGCCCGCGTTGTGGGAGCTCATCCACGCCGTCCGCAGCCGGCCGGCCAGTTCGGCGTCCGCCTCGTTCCACCTGGAGCACCACGATGGCTATGCCGTGTACCGGGTGTCGGAGAAGTGGGAGGACGGCCATCCGCTCAGCACGCTGGAGGTCACGGAGCTCGTGGCACTCACGCCCGCTGCGCATGCCGCGCTCTGGCACACCGTGCTGTCGGTGGACCTCGTGGGCTCCGTGAAGTTCCGGGCGTTGCCACTGGACGACCCGCTGCCCACGTACCTCGACAATCCGCGAGGTGTGCTCACCACGGGACTCACCGACGGCCTGTGGCTGTTGCCGCTGGACGTCGCCACCGCGTTCGCGGCTCGCACGTACGGCACCGAGGACCGCTTCGTCGTCGAGGTCGCCGGTCGGCGGTGGGCGATCGAGGGCGGGCCCGGTGGCGCCTCGGTCCGCGCCGTCCGGTCGCGCCCCGACCTCGTCATGGACACAGCGACGGCAGGGTCGCTGCTGCTCGGTGCGGTGAGGGCCGGTGGGCTGGCCGCCGGCGGCCGGCTGCGCGCCACCTCGCCGGATGTGCTCAGGAGAGCGGACCGCTTCTTCCTGGCCGACGTGGAACCCTGCTCGCTGACCCACTTCTAGGGCTGCTCCAAGGTGACGCGCCCGTCATCGCAGCAGTGCGTGTCACGATGTCGCGCGAGCGGCACGGGAGGGGAACAACATGCGGATCTCGGACGTCGACCCGGACGAACTGGACGACCGGCCGCGCCGGCGGCGCACGGTGGTGGTGATCGGGGTGGTGGCCGCGCTGGCCGCCGTGGTGGTCGCTGCCGTGCTGGTGCTGGGCGGCGGCGACGACGAACCGGCTGCGGACACCGTGGCCGTCACCGAGACCCCGGCGGTCACTGAGGACACCATCGGCAACGGGATCGACGTGGTCGGCCCGGACCCCAACGGGTTCCCCGACTGGGGCAGCGACTACATGGGCCCGGCACTGGACCTGCTGCACCATCGGGTCACCGACGCCGGCATCACGCTCACGGTGCAGGACAACGGCGACTGGGGTATGTGGGTGGAGTTCGGCGACGGCGACATCATCACCGACTTCGCGCCGCCGGGCGGGGTGGTGCCGTCCACGGTGGTGGCCGGATGGGAACCCGAGCCGTGGTGCACCCCCATCGGCGGGTTCCGCGTCACGATGACCTACAAGGACGCCGTGTCCACGGCGAACGGGCAGCGCTACCTCGAGCCCCGCGAGCCGATGAACACCACCCTGTTCTCCGGCGGCTATGCCGAGCGTCAGCCGTTCCGCGCCCTGGTGCTGCAGGTGCCGGCCGATGTCACCGGTGTCTCCGTCGTCTGGGCCGACGGCGCCGTGGATGGTGCGGCGCCGACGGGCGGCTGGGTGGCACTGGCCACGCCGGGCGCGCCGAGCGGCCGCTTCACGCTGACGGTCCGCACTGCGGCGGGGGAGCGCGAGATCGCGTGGGACGACCTGCCGATGGACGGTGACCTGGAGTGGCAGCATGCCTGCAACCCGCCGCCGCCGTCGTTGCCGCCGCCCGGCGAGCAGCCGGCGGATCCGGGGGCCGCGGAGGACCAGATCCGCACGGCCTTCGACCTGCTGTGGGACACCGACGTTCCGTTCGACGAGAAGGGCTCCTTGGTCCTCGACGACATCACGGGGGTGGAGCAGGCGATCGAGGACGTGATGAACGGCGGGTTCGGCGAGGCCGCCAGCACGTCCGTCCACACGATGACGGGGCTGGTGTTCGTGTCGCCCGACGAAGCCTGGTTCACCTACGACGTCGAGACCACGTCCGGTTCCTTCACCAACCGCTTCGGCATCGCCTACCGGATCGACGGCGTCTGGAAGATCACCCGTGCCGTGATCTGCCAGGACCTGTCACTCGCCGGCGGGCAGTGCCTGCCACCCGTGCCGCAGATCCAGCCGCCCGGCTGAGCCTCGCCGTCAGACGGTGACGGGCTGGCGCTCTTCTGCCTCGAGGTGGCGGATCACGGGCTGGATCCACGCCAGGTAGAACGCCCCGGCGACGGCTGCTGCGCCGGCGAACGTCGTGATCGTCCACTGCACCCCGGCACCCTCGGACATTGCACCGGCGCCGAGCCCGGTGAGGCTCATCACCAGGGTCACGATGGCGTAGTCGCCGGCCATCACCCGGCCGCGGATGCGATCCGGGGTGCGGAGTTGCAGGCCGTACGTGCTGAGCGTCCACTGCGCGCCGCCGCCGAGGTGGGCGACCGCGATCATGGCCGCGGCGATGAAGATCACCGGTGCCCAGCCGGCCACCAGGTAGCAGACACTGAACGCCAGGCCGGACAGGCCGCAGATGCGCAGCACCATGGCCACCCTTCCACGGGTGAAGCGGGCGGCGATCAGCGGCCCGAGCCCGGCCCCAAGTCCGCGTGCGCCGAGCAGCAGGCCGGTCCCCCCGTCCTTCCAACCGAACACGTCGGTGGCCAGCACGGGCAACTGGCTCACGGTGCCGGCGCCGATGGCGAACGTGCTCTTGCTGGCGATGAGCGCCAGGACCACGCGGTCCTTGCGGGCGTAGCGCATCGCCTCGGCCATGTCGCTCAGCGGCCGCATGGCGCTGCGGTGGGCGTGCTGGGGTTCCTGCATCGGGCGGCGTACCAGCGCGAACAGCGCCAGGGCCAGGGCGAACGAGATGGCGTTGGCGATGAACGCCGCCTGGCGCCCGAACGCCTCGCTGAACGCTCCGCCGGCGGCGGCGCCGACTGCCAGCATGACCCCCCACGTGCTGCCGAACAGGGCGTTGGCCGTGCGCAGTTCGTCGGGCGTGCGGGCCAGGTTGGGCACGCCGGCGTCGATGGCCGGCTTCACGAACGCCGCCAGCGCGCTGATCGTCGCCTGGAAGACGAACAGCGGCCACACCCGGTCGGGGCTGCCGAACAGCAGGCCGGACGCCGCGAGCACCTGCACCGCGGACACCATCAGCAGCAGGCGGCGGCGGTCGAAGCGGTCCACCACCGGGCCGGCGATCGGGGAGGCGAGGAACGACGGCAGGGAGAACATCACGTAGGCCAGCGACACCAGGAACGGGCTGTCGGTGCCGTCCTTCACCATCCCGGTGATGGCCACGAAGCTGAACCAGTCGCCGGCGAAGGAGATGACCTGGGCCACGAACAGGGCGCGCAGGTCGGCGTTGGAGCGCAGCAGGCGGAACACGGGTCAGCGGGTGGCGTGGGCGCGCAGCAGGAGGGCGAGGCACTCGGTGATGCGGATGGCCGTGGGCACGTGGAGGAACTCGTTGGGGCCGTGGGCGTTGCCGCCAGGGCCGAGCGCGCCGGTGATGACGAACTGGGCGTCGGGGAACAGTTCACCGAGCATGCCCATGAAGGGGATCGAGCCGCCCTCGCCGAGCGCCCGGTACCCCTGGCCGAACACCTCGGTGCTTGCCTCGGTGAGCGCGGCGTCCAGCCACGGGGCCAGCGCCGGTGCGGCCCAGCCGGGGCCGGCGTTGGTGCCGGTGAACGTGACGTGCGCCCCGTACGGCGGGTCGGCCGTGAGGGTGCGCTCCAGCGCCTCGACCGCGACCTGCGGGTCCACCGTGGGTGGCAGCCGCACGCTGAGCTGGAGGGAGGTGTACGGGCGCAGCACGTTGCCGGCGCTGGCCACGGGCGGCATGCCCTCGGCGCCGATGACGCTCAGCGTCGGCTCCCATGTGCGGGCGATCTGCTGCTGGGTGCGGTCGTCGCTGACCGGGCCGGCGCCGTCCACCCACGGCATGTGGCCGGCGATGTCGATGTCGGCGGCCAGCTCCGCGGCCTGGCGGCGGCGGTCGGCCGGCACCTCGGCGTGGAGCTCCGGCAGCCGCAGGACGCCGGTGTCCGGGTCCTCGATGCGGTCCAGCAGGCGGCGGGCGATGCGGAAGCTCGACGGCACGATGCCGCTGGCGCTGCCGCTGTGCACCCCTTCGCGGAGGATGTCCACCCGCAACGTGCCGGCGGCCATGCCGCGCAGCGAGGTGGTGATCCAGATGCGGTCGTAGGTAAGGCACTCGCTGTCCAGGCAGAGGACCAGCGACGGCGAGCCGATGCGGTCCTTCAGGGCGTGGAGGTAGGCGGGCAGGTCCGTGCTGCCGCTCTCTTCACTGCCCTCGATCAGCACGATGCAGCGGCCGTGGGGCAGGCCGGCGCGCTGCGCCGCCTCGATGGCCAGCAGGGAGGCGAACGCGGCATAGCCGTCGTCGGCCGCGCCGCGCCCGTACAGGCGCTCGCCCTCGCGAACCGGCTTCCACGGGCCGAGGTCCTCCCGCCAGCCGACCATCTCGGGCTGCTTGTCCAGATGGCCGTAGAGCAGGACCGTGTCGTCGGCCGGCCCGCCATTGGCCGCAGGGGCCTCGACGAGGATCACCGGTGTGCGGCCGGGCAGTTCGTGGACCTCCACCACCAGGCCGGCCACGTCGCGCTGGGCGCACCAGTCGCGGATGAGGGTGACGGCCGCATCGATGTGGCCGTTGGCCTTCCACTCCGGGTCGAAGTGCACGGACACCGCCGGGATGGCCACGAAGTCCATGAGCGACGGGAGGACGTCGGCCTCCCACGCCTGCTCGATGTGGGTGCGCAGGCTCATCGGCGCACCGC
Source organism: Acidimicrobiaceae bacterium (assembly GCA_020637295.1). Lineage (GTDB taxonomy): Bacteria > Actinomycetota > Acidimicrobiia > Acidimicrobiales > Ilumatobacteraceae > UBA668. The sequence continues at coordinate 569,906 of JACJWF010000001.1, forward strand.
AGCGATCCGCTCCAGCGTGCGCTCGGCCTCGGCCACCATCGCCCGCACGATGTCGCCGGCGGGCGTGAGCTCCGTGATGGCCCCGACGCCCTGGCCGCAGGGCATGAACTCGCGCTCCACGTCCACCACCGTGCCGGTGGGGGCGCCGAGGTGGTTGGCGCCGGCCTTCATCGACGCCACGGCCTGCTCGGGGAACTTCTTCAACTCCTCCGGATGGGCTTCGAAGTGGTTGGTCCACTCGTTGCGCACCACCCGGCAGGTCTTGCCGGTGAACGCCCGGGAGATCACGGTGCCGTCCTCCGGCAGGGCCAGCAGCGCTTCCTTGTAGCCATTGACGGCGCGGGCCTCGGGCGTGGCGATGAACCGGGTGCCGATCCACACCCCGTCGGCGCCGAGCGCCATGCTGGCGGCCAGGCCGCGGCCGTCGAACAGGCCACCGGCAGCGACCACCGGCACCTTGTCGCCCACGGCATCCACCACCTGTGGGACGAGCGCCATGGTGGCCACCGTGCCGGTGTGGCCGCCGCCCTCGGTGCCCTGGGCGACCACGAAGTCCACCCCGCTGGCGACGGCGCTGACGGCGTGGCGCACCTTGCCGCACATGCTGCCGACCAGCACGTTGCGCGAGTGCAGCAGGTCGATGACCTCACGGGGCACACCCAGGCCGGCCACGAAGATGCGGGCACCGCCGTCGGCCACCGCCTGCACGCCGGCTTCCACCTGGCCGGGGAGTGCGGTGAGCAGGTCGACGCCGAACGGCTTGGCCGTGGCGGCCTTCACCGCGGCGATCTCGGCCTTCAGTTCGTCGGTGCCCATGGTGCTGGCGCCGAGCGTGCCGATGCCTCCGGCCTCGCTGACAGCGGCCACCAGCGCCGAGTAGCTCACCCCGCCCATCCCGGCCAGCATCACCGGGTGCTCGATGTCCAGAAGTTCGGTCAGCCGCGTCTGCAGTCCCATGCGCTGCACGGTAGCGGGTCATGGGCGGACGGCGTGGGGCTGCGCTGGATCAGGTCACGCGGGTCGGGTGAGGCGGCGGGTACAGCACGGCGAGCTCGTCGCAGAGCGCCGCCACCGCGACATGGTCGGAGGGTTTCCGGCTCGGAGGTGAGCACGAAACCCTCCGACCGGGGTCAGAAGGGGGCGGGGCGGCGGAGGAAGGCGCGGTGCCAGCGGCGGGGGGTGAGGACGACGGCGCGGGGTTCGTCCTCGAACATCCAGCGGACGAAGTTGCGCCGCGTGAAGGCGTTCAGCCCGACGACCCGGACTGCACCCCGGGCCAGCAGGGGCCGGGCCAGCAGGCGGTTGAGGACGGCCGACATGCGGTGGTCGGCCAGCAACTCACGCCGAACCTCGCGGCGGTAGTGCGCGGCAACGCGATCGCCGTCGCCGTCGGCGAGGATGGCCTCGGCGGCGAGGCGGCCACTGGCGATGGCCTGGCCGATGCCCTCACCCGTCATCACGTCGGTGGTGCGGGCGGCGTCGCCGGCGAACAGCACCCGGCCGGCCGCCAACGTGGCTCGATTCACCGCGGCGGGGATCGGCCACGCCGTGGCTCGGTCCTCGAACACCACGTCCGGGCCCAATGCCTCGGCGATGTGCGGCCGGAGCCACAGGTCGGTCCACAGTGCCTTCATGTCCTTGCCGTGGCGGGTGCCGTCGCGCATCACGCCGTACCCGAGGTTCACTCGGCCGTCCGGCAGCGGGAAGCTCCAGGCGTAGCCGGGCAGCAGATCCGCCTCGAACCACACGTACAGCCGTTCCGCCGCCGGGCCGGTGACACCGTGTGCGTACTGGCGGAAGGCGTGCCACTCGCCGAGATAGCCGGGCGTGTCCAGCCCGAGCAGCTTGCGGGTGGGGGACCACATGCCGTCGGCAGCCACCACGAACCCGGCCGTGACGGCGCCCACCCCCTCCACCTCCGCCTCCACACGATCGTGGTGGCGGCGGATGGCGGTGAGCGCGTGCCCGTCGGCCACCTCGGCCCCGGCGTCGCGGGCCATGTGCAGCAGTGCGGCGTCGAGCTCCCGGCGGGGGGTCGTGGCGGCGAACACGCCGGGCGACGGCATCGGCAGGTGGACCTGGCGGCCGGACGGCGAGCGCAGCCAGACGTCGTGCACCGGGGTCCAGCTGGGCACCGTCTCCGGTGCCAGCCCCAATGCCGCGAGTTCGCGAAGGGCCAGCGTGGTGAGGCCGTCGCCGCAGCACTTGTCGCGCGGGAACGTTGCCTTGTCGGCCACCAGCACGGAACGGCCCGCCCGGGCGAGGAGGGTGGCAGCAGTGGCCCCTGCCGGCCCGCCGCCGACGACCAGCACGTCGACACGGGTGGGAACAGCGGTGGTCACGGGGCCACAGGCTACGGGGCGCCGTCAGGAGGGCGGCGGGCCGAGCCGAACCGCCGGCCGCAGCACGCCGGACCACGCCGCCAGCTGCGCCCGCGCCCGCTCGCGGATCGACGGCATCATGTCGTACACCCGGTCGCCCGGGCAGCCTGTGTAACTCATGTCGCGGTGGCCGGTGATGGTGGGCGTGGTGACGGAGGCACCCTTGGCCCACCTCTGCGAGCCACGCGACGTGAACGAGGCGGTGGCGCCGTCGGCGATGGAGATCTGGTCGCGGCCGGCCAGCCACGCCAGCACCTTCACCAGCGAGTCCTGCGCCGCGGCCGTGGGTGCAACCGTGCTGAAGTCGCCGAGCAGGCAGATCAGCTGCGCGAACCCCTGGTTGCCGCCGGTGGCGTCGGCCACCACCGGGTGGGTCAGCGCACCGGCGCGACCTTCGTACACGTCGCCGTCGCGCCCGATGAAGAACTGGTAGCACACGTCCGGCCAGCCCTTCGAGGGGTCGCTGCTGGTGTGCCACCAGTAGGTCACCCGCATGACGTCCCGCGGGTCGGCGTAGGTGTTCGACGAGGCCGTGTGGTGGACCAGCAGGAAGCGGGAGTCCTCCAGCACCGTCGGCCGCTTCGGCGGCAGGTCGCCGCCCCAGTGGGCGCGAGGGTGGATGAACAGCCCGGGCATGACCTCCACCGGCGCCACCGGCGGAGGGTAGGCGGCGGTCGCCGGACGAGCGCCCGTGAGGAGTGCCGCCGTCCCGACCGCCGCCCCGACGAGCAGTTGGCGGCGAGTCGGCTCGTGGTCACACATCACCGTGAACTTAGTATCGGGACAGGCGGACGTCCCATGTCCGCAGTACCGAAGGGGTATCAATGAGCAGACTGTGTGAGGGGCGCGTGGCGATTGTCACCGGTGCGGGGCGCGGTATCGGCCGCGAGCATGCACTCAGCCTCGCGTACCACGGCGCAAAGGTGGTCGTGAACGACCTCGGTGGCAACACCGACGGCACGGGCTCGGACCTCTCGCCGGCCGAGCAGGTGGTGCAGGAGATCGTGGCGATGGGCGGCGAAGCCATCGCCAACGGCGACAGCGTGTCGTCGTGGGAGGGCGCCCAGCGGATGGTCAACCAGGCCATCGAGACGTTCGGTGACCTGCACGTGGTGGTCAACAACGCGGGCATCCTGCGCGACCGTGTGCTCGTCAACATGACCGAGGAGGAGTGGGACGCCGTCATCAACGTCCACCTCAAGGGCACGTTCGCCCCCAGCCGCTGGGCCGCCGCCTACTGGCGCGAGCAGCACAAGGCCGGCAAGCCGGTCAGCGGCCGGATCATCAACACCACGTCGGTGTCGGGCATCTACGGCAACCCGGGCCAGACCAACTACGGCGCCGCCAAGGCCGGCATCGCCGCCTTCACCAACATCGCCGCGCTGGAACTTGCCCGCTACAACGTCACGGTGAACGCCGTCGGCCCGGTGGCCCTCACCCGCATGACCGAGGGTCTTGGCCCGGCGCCCGAGACCGACGAGGAGCGTGAGGCCCGCTCGCCGCGCTGGATCGCCCCGATCGTCACCTGGCTGGCCAGCGAGGAGGCCGCCGACATCAGCGGCCGCGTGTTCGAGGCCAGTGGCCAGGTGCTGGCGGTCGCCGAGGGCTGGGTCCGTGGCCCGCGCCATGCCCCGGTGGACGACCCCACCCAACTCGGCCCCATCGTCCGCGACCTCGTCGGCGCGGCCCGTCCCAACAGCGGCATGAACGGCGAGCCCGGCGGCTGGCCCCAGCCGAAGTGAGAAAGGACCTCTTCCATGCCTCTCAATCCTGATGCAGTCGGCGCGGTCGGCGACCCCCGCGACATCGCCTGGGACTCCAAGGACTGCCTGCTCTACGCAGTGGGCATCGGGGCCGGTCAGGCCGACCTGCCGTTCTCCACGGAGAACACCCAGAACACCCCCCAGGTCGTCTACCCGACGTTCGCTGTGGTGGCGGGCACCGGCGGCGGCACGGGCGGCATGTCCGGCTCATCGCAGCGTGGCGGCAGCGCCATGAGCCGCATCGGCGACTTCAACCGGGCCATGCTGGTCCACGGCTCGCAGGCCATCACCCTGCACCGGCCGATCCCCGTCTCGTGCCAGGCCGTGGCGCAGGACAAGATCGCCGCCATGTACGACAAGGGCAAGGCGGCCGTCGTGGTCACCGAGTCCACCGTCACCACCAAGGACGGCGAACCGCTGTGGAGCACCCGCTCGGCCGCGTTCATCCGCGGTGAAGGCGGCTGGGGTGGCGACCGCGGCCCCAGCGGCCCGCAGAACGAGCCGCCGGAAGGCCGTGGCCCGGACCACGAGGTCACCTACCAGACCTCCCCGGACCAGGCGTTCGTCTACCGGCTCTCCGGCGACCGCAACCCGCTGCACACCGACCCCTCCTTCGCCGCGATGGGCGGCTTCGAGCGGCCCATCCTGCACGGCCTGTGCACGTACGGGTTCACCGGCCGGGCGCTGCTGTCGGCGCTGTGCGACAACGACGTCACCCGCTTCCACCACATCGAGGGCCGCTTCAGCAGCCCGGTGATGCCCGGCGACGCGCTGACCATCCGCATCTGGCGGATGGGCGACGGCGAGGCCGTGTTCACCACCTCGGTGGGCGACAAGCCGGTGATCGACCAGGGTCTGGTGCGGTTCAGCTGAACCGCGGGGCGACGTCCGTCGGCGTTTGTGTCAAGAACGCCGACGCGTCGCCCCTGGTCAGCGCCCGACAGCGTTTACGTAGAAGGCGAACAGCGGGCCGGTCACTCGGGGTCGGGGTAGCAGACGACGTTGATGTCGATGCCGCTCACGTAGGGGTCGTGCTCGCGCACGGCCTTGCGCGCCCGGTCGGCCACGGCGGACAGGCCCGACGCCGTGTCGTAGGCGGCCGGGACCTGCACGTTGACCACGATTCGGGTGGGTTCGCGGCGCACGTCCACCAGCGCCGGCACGGTGCCCAACTCGTTGCGCACCGCCTGGGCGTAGGCGGCCTCCACCTTGCGGGCGGCCAGCGCATTGGCCACCGTGAGATCGGGTAGGTCGTCGGCGGGGTGCTGGGGGTCCACCTCCACCGTGGGCACGCGGTGACGGGCGGCGCACACCGACCCCATCTCGTTGAGCGTGCGCTGAGCGCCGGGTTCGCGGGCCACGATGGCCAGGTCCACATGCCCATCCAGCGGGCATTCGGCGTGATGGGCGATGCCACGGCACGGGCCGCCGTGCTCGTCGTTGCAGGACAGCACCTGGTGGCCATTGGCCATGAGGTCCCCGGCGATGGCGGTGGCGGTACCCGGCGTCGACTCGATCAGCAGCAGCTTCATGGCGCCCATGTCAGCCGCCCGGGCGCCTGTGCGGCCAGGGGCGAAGGTCCCCAGGTGGTGGGTCAGGCGTCGCGCAGCAGGCCGACGATCTCGGCCAACGGCACATCTCGGCGCCCGCCGGTGCGGCGATCCTTCAGCTCCACCACACCGTCGGCCAGGCCGCGGCCGACCACCACGATGGTGGGCACGCCGAGCAGTTCCGAGTCGTTGAACTTCACGCCGGGAGACACACCGACGCGGTCGTCCAGCAGCACGCGCAGGCCCGCGGCCTCGCACTCCGCAGCCAGCTGCTCGGCAGCCGGCAGCTGGGGGTCGGTGGGCTTGCCGGTGGCCACGATGTGCACGTCCGCCGGCGCGACCTCACGGGGCCAGATCAGCCCCTTGTCGTCGCAGCCGATCTCGGCGATGGCTGCCACGGCGCGGGATACGCCGATGCCGTACGAGCCCATGGTGACGACCCGGGTCTTGCCGTTCTCGTCCAGCACGGTGAGGCCCAGCGCCTCGGCGTACTTGCGGCCGAGCTGGAAGATGTGGCCCATCTCGATGCCGCGGGCGATCTCCATGGCCGAACCGCAGCGGGGGCAGGGGTCGCCCGGCAGCACCTCGGCCGCCTCGATGACGCCGTCGGGCGTGAAGTCCCGCCCCATCACCAGGTTCATCACGTGCTGGCCGGGCTGATCCGCGCCGGTGATCCAGGCCGTGCCGTCCACCACCCGGGGGTCCACCAGGTAGCGGATGCCGCTGGCGTTCTCCAAGCCCAGCGCGCCGGGCCCGATGTAGCCCTTGGCCAGCGCCGGGTTGGCCGCGAAGTCCTCCTCGGAGAACGGCTCGATCTCGGCGGGGCCGACCTGGGCCTCCAGGCGCTTCAGGTCCACGTCGCGGTCGCCGGGCACGCCGATGGCGAGCGCGGTGCTGGTGCCGTCGGGGTTGCGCAGCTTCACCACCAGGTTCTTCAGCGTGTCCGCGGCCGTCCACTCGCGATCCGGGTGACGCAGTTCGGGACGGGCGTTGAACAGGTCCACCAGGGTCTGGATGGTGGGTGTGTCCGGCGTGTCCATCACGGCCGCGGCGGGTAGCCCGTCGAAGGCGATGGGGGCGGGCGGCTGGACCTGCACGGCCTCGGTGTTGGCCGCGTAGTCGCAGGCCGAGCAGCGCACATAGGTGTCCTCGCCGACGGCCAGGGGCACCAGGAACTCCTCGCTGGCGGAGCCGCCCATGGCCCCGCTCATGGCCGACACGATGACGTAGGGCAGGCCGAGGCGGTCGAACGTGCGCTGGTACGCCACCCGGTGCTTGTCGTAGCTGGCCTGCAGGCCCTCGTCGTCGATGTCGAAGGAGTAGGAGTCCTTCATGACGAACTCGCGGCCGCGCAGCAGGCCGGCGCGGGGCCTGGCCTCGTCGCGGTACTTCGTCTGGATCTGGTAGATCACCAGGGGCAGGTCCTTGTAGCTGCTGTACAGGTCCTTCACCAGCAGGGTGAACATCTCCTCGTGGGTGGGGGCGAGCAGGAAGTCCGCTCCCTTGCGGTCCTGCAGGCGGAACAGGTTGTCGCCGTAGTCGGCCCACCGGCCGCTGGCCTCGTAGGGATCCTTGGGCAGCAGGGCGGGGAAGTGGACCTCCTGGAAGCCCTCGCGGTCCATCTCCTCACGGATGATGCGCTCGACGTTGCGGTAGACGATCCACCCGAGCGGCAGCCAGGTGAACCCACCGGGAGCGGCGCGGCGGATGTAGCCGCCACGGACCAGCAGGCGGTGGCTGGCCACCTCCGCATCGGCGGGGTCCTCGCGCAGGGTGCGGAGGAACAACGTCGACATTCGCAGCACGGGTCTCACCTCGGGTTCGGGTCGGAACCCGTCGCGGGTCGCGCGGCGGGTCGTGTCCCGCCGAAGGCTACCGGCAGCCCGGTATAGTGTTCGGGTCCTTTGACGTTCGACGAACCGAAGGCGTGGGCACCAGCGGCCCACGCCTTCTGTACTACTAGGGGCCGGTACGCCGGCCCGACACCGCCGGTCCGCCGGCCCGAGACAGGAGAGAGGAGGAGCCACGATGAGCGAGAATGCCACCGTCGACAAGGTGCGCAACCTGGTCCTTCCCATCGTCGCCGACCTCCATCTCGACCTCTACGACCTCGAGTACCGGGGTGGCGTCCTGCGGGTCACGCTGGATACGCCGCCTGGCAGCGAGGGCGGGGTGGACCTGGACACCATTGCGCTGGCCACCCGCCTCATCGGCCGCGACCTGGACCACCACGACCCCGTCCCCGGCCACTACACGCTCGAAGTCACCAGCCCCGGCCTGGAGCGCAGCCTGCGCACCCCGGCCCACTTCCAGCGGGAGATCGGCAAGACCGTCGCCCTGCGCCTGCGCGACGTCGGTGGCGACGCCCGCCGCCTCCAGGGCGTGCTCACCGCCGCCACCGAGACCGATGCCACCGTCCTGCTCGACGAGCCCGGCGCAGACGGCGCGGCCGAGCGCACCGTGCCGTACACCCAGATCGACCGCGCCCGCACGGTGTTCGTGTGGGGCCCGGCCCCCAAGCCCGGCGGCCCCTCCGCCAAGCCGGGCGCCAAGAAGTCCGCCCGCAGCGGGACTCGTAGCGAGAAAGGAGCCACTCGATGAGCAGCCTGGACATGGGCGAAGCCATCAAGATGCTGGCCAACGAGAAGAACATCTCCGTCGACACCCTGCTCCACGTGCTGGTCGATGCGCTGGCCACCGCCTACAAGCGGCGCCCCGGCGCGGCCGACGAGGTGGTGGTGGAGGTCAACCCGGACACGTACGAGTTCACCTTCCTCGCCTACGACGTGGACGACGACGGCAACTGGGTCAACGAGCGTGACGACACCCCGCGCAAGGAGGAACTGGGCCGCATCGCCGCCCAGACCTTCCGCCAGGTGATGAGCCAGCGCATCCGCGAGGCGGAACGCGACCGCAAGTTCGAGGAGTACGCCAACCGCGAGGGCGACATCGTCACCGGCATCATCCAGCAGGCCGACGACCGCTACACCCTGCTGGACCTCGGCCGGGTGGAGAGCCTCATGCCCAAGGCCGAGCAGGTGCCGTTCGAGCGCCCCGTGCCGGGCGACCGGGTGAAGGCCTACATCGTGGAGGTCCGCAAGACGGCCAAAGGCCCGCAGATCGTGGTCAGCCGCACCCACCCGGGCCTCATCAAGCGCCTCTTCGAGCTGGAGGTGCCGGAGATCGCCGACGGCATCGTGGAGATCAAGGCCTGCGCCCGCGAGCCAGGCCACCGCACCAAGATCGCCGTGTGGAGCAACGACCACAATGTGGACCCCGTGGGTGCCTGCGTGGGCGCCCGTGGCGGCCGCGTGCGCATGGTGGTGAACGAACTGCGCGGCGAGAAGATCGACATCGTGCCGTTCAGCGAGGACCTCGCCGACTTCGTGGCCAAGGCGCTGTCGCCGGCCAAGGTGAAGGACGTCATCATCTCCGCCGACGCCACCCAGGCCGACGTGATCGTGCCCGACGCCCAGCTCAGCCTGGCCATCGGCAAGGAGGGCCAGAACGCCCGCCTGGCGGCCCGGCTCACCGGTGTGCGCATCGACATCCGTGGCGAGAGCCAGCCGGAGGACGGCCTGGACGACGACGCCGACTACGAAGAGGGCGAGTGGGTGCAGAACCCCGAGACCGGTGAGATGGAGTGGCACGCTGCCGACGGCTCCGTGGTCACACAGCAGGAATACGAGGCCGGCGCCGGCGACGAGCCCGCTGCCGAGCCGGTGGCCGAACAGCCGGCCGGCGACGGCGCGGCCGCCGAGGCCGCGGAGCCGGCCACGACAGAGGAAGCAGGTGGTGACAACGCCTGATCGCACTGCACCGATCCGCACCTGCGTGGGGTGCCGCACACGGCTGCCCCAGGCGCGCATGGTGCGGTGCGTGCTCGCTCCCGGTGGCCCCGCCGTCAGCCGTACCGCCCCAGGGCGCGGTGCGTGGCTGTGCTCGGCGGCCTGCCTGGACACCGCGATCCGGCGACGCCAGTTCGAACGGGCCTGGCGGTGCCCGGTGGCGCAGGACACGCTGGACGCGTTGCGGATCGCGTTCGATGGCGTTATCACCAACATGGAAGAATTGCCCGCCGGTGGGTTCGAACCCGCCGGCACGGGGCCGATGAAAGGCTGAAAGGGTTTGGCGAAGAACATCAGGGTGCACGAGCTCGCCAAAGAGCTCGGTATGACCAACGCAGAGATGATGGCTCTGTGCGAGCAGATGGGTGTCGGGGTGAAGACCCACTCCAGCACGCTCATCGAGCAGTGGGCCGATCAGCTGCGTCGGAAGGCCGAGCGCGAGGGCCTCACCCGCCCCGAGCAGCCCGAAGAGCCCAAGCCCGTCAAGAAGACGGCCAAGAAGGCGGCCAAGGCTGCCCCGAAGGCCGCGGCCAAGCCCGCGGAGAAGGCTGCCGACGAGCCGGCGGAGCCGGCCCCGGCCGAGCCCGCCCCGGCAGAGCCCGCCCCTGCTGCCGAGGTCGCGGCCCCGCCGGCTGCCCCGGAACCCGCTGCCCCCGTGGCCGAGGCTCCCGCTGCACCCGCGGAGGCCCCCGCCGCGCCCGCACCGGCCGCCCGCCCGCCCCTGCCCCCGCGCCCGCTCCGCAGGCCGAGGCGCCCGCCGAGCCAGCCGACGCACCCGCGCCCATCACGTCGGCTCCGGCACCCATCACGTCGGCTCCGGGCCGGCACCAGCCTCTCCGCCGCCGAGTCCGCCCCGCAGCGGATCTCCAGCGGTCGCCCCGTGCAGGGCGCGCGCCCCCCGTCCGCCCGCACCTGCGCCTGCTCCCGCGCCGCGCCCCGCCCCGTCCGCGCCGGCCCCGTCCGCTCCGCGGCGTCGGGTGCCCCGCGCCCGCCGGCCCTGCTGCCCTGCCGGCCCGCCGCCCGGTCGCCCGGTGTCGGCGTCCGGCAAGCCGATCCCGCCGCCGCCCGGTGGTGGCCGCCCCATGTCGGCCTCGGGCAAGCCCATCCCGCCGCCCCCCGGTGGCCCGCGCCCTGCCGGCGGCCGTCCTGGTGGCCCCGGTGGCCCGCGCCCCGGTGGTGGCTACAGCGCCCGTCCGGGTGGGCCAGGCGGTCCTCGTCCTGGTGGCCCTGGTGGCCCGCGACCGGGCGGTCCTGGTGGCCCGCGTCCCGGTGGCTTCGGTGGCCCGCGTCCCGGCCCCGGTGGCGCCGGCGGTCCTGGTGGCCCGCGCCCCGGTGGTCCCGGTGGCTTCGGTGGTGGCCCGGGTGGTCGCCCCAACGGCCAGCGCCGCGCCCCGCGCAAGAAGAGCCGTGCTCGTCGTCGTCGCGACTTCGACGAGATGCAGCCCAACTACTCGTCCAACTACACGCCGAACAGCGCCCCGGTCCCCGAGGGCACCATCATCGTCGAGCGTGGTGTGTCGGCCCAGGAGTTCGGCCCGAAGCTGAACCGCACGGCGGCGGACGTCATCCGCTTCCTCATGCAGAACGGCGAGATGGTCACCGCCACGATGACCCTCAGCGACGAGCAGATGGAGCTGTTCGCGCTGGAGGTCGGCGCCGACCTGCTGCTGGTCGAGCCCGGCCAGCAGGAGGAAATGGAGCTCCAGGCGCTGTTCGACGACAGCGACGACGACGACGAGACCCTGCAGGAGTCCCGCCCGCCGGTGATCACCGTCATGGGCCACGTGGACCACGGCAAGACCACCCTGCTGGACCGCATCCGCAACGCCAACGTCGTGGCAGGCGAAGCCGGCGGCATCACCCAGCACATCGGCGCCTACCAGGTGGACGTGCGCGGCCGGAAGATCACCTTCCTCGACACCCCCGGTCACGCGGCCTTCACCAAGATGCGTGCCCGAGGCGCCCAGGTCACCGACATCGTCATCCTGATGGTGGCGGCCGACGACGGCGTGATGCCCCAGACCATCGAGGCCATCAACCACGCCAAGGCGGCCGAGGTGCCGATCGTGGTGGCGCTCAACAAGGTGGACAAGGAGAACGCCGACCCGCAGCGGGTGCTCAGCCAGCTGGCCGAGCACGAGCTGGTTCCGGAGTCCTGGGGCGGCGACACCATCGTCGTCGAGATGGCGGCCCAGCAGGGCCTCGGCATCGACGAGATCCTCGACCAGTTGCTGCTGGTGGCCGAGCTCGAAGAGCTGACCGCCAACCCCACCGGCCGCGCCAAGGGCGTCGTGCTGGAAGCCAACCTGGACGTCGGTCGCGGCCCCGTGGCCACCGTGCTGGTGGACAAGGGCGAGCTGAACGTCGGCGACCCGATCGTGGCCGGTGCCGCGTGGGGTCGCGTGCGGGCGATGATCAACGACAAGGGCGAGCAGGTGAAGACCGCCGGCCCCAGCACTCCGGTGCAGGTGCTCGGTCTGCAGAGCGTGCCCAACGCCGGCGACGAGTTCCGCTCGGCGGCGGACGAGAAGACCGCCCGCACCGTCGGCGAGGCCCGCGAGCAGCGCCAGCGCCTGAAGGCCCAGCGCGGCGACGCCCGGGTCCAGAAGGGCGTCAAGCTGGAGGACATCTTCAGCCAGATCCAGGCCGGTGAAGTGGCCACCCTGAACCTCGTTCTCAAGGCCGACGTGCAGGGCTCGCTGGAGGCCGTCACCGAGGCGCTGCGGCGCCTGGAGCGCGACGAGGTCAAGCTGGCCTTCGTCCACCGCGGCGTCGGCGGCATCACCGAGAACGACATCTCGCTGGCCGCCACCACCAACGCCACGCTGATCGGCTTCAACGTCCGCCCGGACCGCAAAGCCCGCGACATGGCCGACGCCGAGGGTGTGGAGATCCGCACCTACGAGATCATCTACAAGCTGCTCGAGGACATCGAGCGGGCGATGGTCGGCATGCTCGCGCCGGAGTTCGAGGAAGTGGTCACCGGCGAGGCCGAGGTCCGCGAGATCTTCCGGGTGCCGCGGATCGGCGCGATCGCCGGTTGCTACGTCCGCAGCGGAACGATCACCCGCGGCTCGAAGGTCCGCTTCCTGCGCGACGGCGCCATCATCTGGAAGGGCGCCATCCAGTCGCTGAAGCGGTTCAAGGAGGACGCCCGCGAGGTGCGCGAAGGCTTCGAGTGCGGCATCGGCCTCACCGACTTCCAGGACCTCCGCCAGGGCGATCTGATCGAGACCTTCGAAGAGCGCGAGATCGCCCGCGTGTAGTGCTGCGCGGCGGTCAGCCCGCCACGCAGCAGTCCACCGTCACCAACCCGCTGTGCCCCAAGCTGTGGTCCTGCGCGTCCATGGCGTGGACCAGGTACGTGTAGTGCTGCCCCGGCACGGCCATCGGGTCCGTCCACCGGGTGGTCCCGGCCGGCACGGTGAACGCCCGGCCGGCGCCATCGCCGCTGCGCAGCACGACATAGTGATCCAGCGGCGCAGTGGGTGTGCTCCATGCGCAGTTCACGGTGCTGCCGTCCGGGGTGCAGGTGAGCGTCATCGTCAGCGGCACCTGGGGCTCGGTGGTCGGCGACGGCGTCGTGCTGCCCACGGTGGTGGGGGCGGCCGAGGTGCTGGTGGCGACCACGGAGGTCGCAGGCGCCGTCGATGCAGCGGTGGAGGCTGGGGCACTGGTTGGCGGCGCTGGCGGAGGGATGCTGCCGCCGTCCGGCGCGCTGGTGTCCGGCTCGGCCGTGGACACCGCAGGGCCGATGGTGGCCGGCGTGGTCTCCGGCCCCGTGGCAGCGGGTGCGGCGTCGCCCCCGTCGAACGGGTTCGGCACCACGCCAGCGGCCGCGGCGGCACCGGCAAGGCCGACGACGGCGATCACCGCGATCGCGCCCGTCCGGCGGACACGCCGGCCGCGGCGCGCCATCGGCACCACCGTGCCGCCGGCGGGGGCCGCGAGCAGGCGCTGCTCCAACGCATCGACGAACGCCGTGTCGGGTACGGCGTCAGGGCCTTCGGTGCTGCGGCCCAGCAGGCCCAGCAGGGCGTCCTCGTTCATCCCGCACCTCCCCGGGGCTGTCGTTCCATCTCGTTGCGCAGTGCCCGCAGCGCCCGGTGCAGGGTGACGGCGAGGACGCTCTTCGAGCACCCCATCTCGGTGGCCGCGTCGTCGGCGTCCATGCCGGCCAGGTAGCGCAGGCTGATCGCCGACCGGTAGCGCTCGTTGATCCGGTCCAGGGCGCGGTGCATGGTCGCCAGGTCGGCGCCGCCGCCATCGGCGATCGCGTCACCAGGGTCAGCCACCTGCGCCGCATCGGCGGTTGCCAGGTCGTGCAGCGCCATCCTGCCCCTGGGGGAGGTGGCCCGGTCCCGCTGGCGATAGATCTCGGCCACCTCGTTGGAGGCGATGCGCAGCAGCCACGGGCGCACGCCGAGGTCGCGCCACTCGAACTGGGCGATGCCGCGCAAGGCCCGCTCGAACGTCGCCGACGTGGCCTCCTCGGCGACTTCCTTGGACCCGCAGCGCCGGTAGGCGAAGGCGTAGACGGCGTCCACATGGTGCCGGTAGAGGACGGCGAAGGCGGCGCGGTCCAGGCGGGCGCGGTCCACGAGGGCGCGCTCGTCGGTCGCGTCGTCGTCCCCCGCCAGGCCGGCCGGTGCTGCCTGCGTCGCCTCGCCGGTCACGGTCAGTCGCTGCCGCCGATCTGCACGGTGACCCCGTTGCTGTGCACGAGCGTGGTGCCGTGCGAGTCGAGGACGATCACGACGTAACTGTACGAACCAGGCGCCAGCCCGGCGTCGATGGTGGCAGTCACTGCGGGGTCCGAGGTCTGGAACGGCACCCGCCCCGTCGTGCCGTCACTGCGCAGCAGCAGGAAGCGGGCGAACCCGTCACCGGACCAGGGGCTCCACGCGCAGGTCACGGAGGTGCCGTCGGCGCGGCAGGTGAGGTCGATGCCCAGGGGGACCGGGGTGTCGTGCCACTCGGTGGTGGTCGGGGCGGGTTCGGTCGACGGGGGCTCCGTCGTCGCCGGCTCCGTCGTCGCCGGCTCCGTGGCCGCCGGTTCAGTGGTCGCGGGCTCGGTGGTCACCGGTTCAGTGGTCGCCGGCTCGGTGGTCGCCGACTCGGCGACGGGTCCGGTGCCGCCGGTGCCGCCGGTGCTGTCCTCGGCGACTCCCGTCGTCGTCGAGGCATCAGCACCGGAGGCCCTGTCCACCGCCCCGTCGCCGGGCCCGCTCGCCTCGGCCGCAGGCCGGGCCGCCGCCTGGGGGATGTGGGCCGGCGCCTGCCATGTGGCGCCCGCCGCCGCGGCAACGCCGACCGTCAGCAGGCTGGTGGCCGTGACAGCCACCGCGACCGGGATCCGCTGCAAGGCGCTCGTCAGATGGTGCAGCACGGTGGGTCCTCCTCGTCGTTCCGTGTCGTTCGCAGTGGGGAACGGCAAGGGAGGGGAGGGATGTCACCCGAATTCGCCCCTTGCCCAACTCTTGAGGATCGTCGCTAGGGTGCAGCTACCCCCGAGCAGGAGGATCACATGGCCGATCTGGAGTTCTACTTCGACCCCGTCTGCCCCTTCGCCTGGATCACCTCGCGTTGGGTCAAGGAAGTCCAAGGGTTGCGCGACTACGACGTCACCTGGAAGTTCATCTCGCTGAAGATGATCAACGAGCACCGCACGGAGGAGTGGTACACCCCCGAGTACCGCGCCGGGCACATGGCCGGCCTGTACGCCCACCGGGTGTGCGACGAGGTGCGCCTGCGGGAGGGCAACGCAGCCGTCGATGCGCTGTACACGGCGCTCGGCACCGCCATCCACCTGGAGAAGCGGCGGCCGGACATCAACGCCGACCCCGTTGCCTTCATGGCCGAGATGCTCACCGCCGCCGGCCTGCCCACCGGGTACGCCGCCGAGGCGCTGGTGGAGACGCACGACGAGTACGTCCGGGCCAGCACCGACGAAGCGTTCTCCCGCACCGGCAAGGACGTGGGCACGCCGATCCTCACCTACACGCCGGGCACGGAGCGCGAGGCCAGCCTGTTCGGCCCGGTCATCTCCAAGGCGCCGCGCGGCGACGATGCGCTGCGCCTGTGGGACGCGGTGGAGATGCTGGCCCGCAGCGGCGTCGCCGAGATCAAGCGCAGCCTGCGCGACCCGCTGGACTTCACCTGAACTCGGGCGCACCGCGGCGAGTCGCATCGGTAGGGTAGGCAGCCATGAGCCGACCCCGACGCGCTCCCTCCGCGTCCCCCCACCGGTACCCCCGCACCGCCCGCCTCAGCGAGTCGCTGCGCGAGGTCATCGCCGACGAACTCACCCGCATCGACGACGAGCGTCTGTCCCTGGTCACCATCACCAACATCGACGTCGATCCGGAGATGAACCGTGCCGTCGTCTACTACGACTCGCTGGCCGGCCCTGACGGCGACGAGGAGATCATCGAGGCGCTCGGCCAGCACCGGGTCCGTATCCAGAGCTCGGTCGGTCGCCAGGTGCGGGCCAAGAAGACCCCCATCCTGTCGTTCAAGCCGGACGACGTCATCCGCGCCGCCGAGCGGATCGAGCAGATCCTGCACGACCAGGGCACGCTGCCCGCTCGCCCGCCGGAGCCCGACGAGGGCGACGGTGACGGCGGCGACGACGGTGACGGCGCACACGGTGATGGCGAGGCGTAAACCGCCCACCGTCCACGGCCTGGCCGTGGTGGACAAGCCGGCCGGGGTCACCAGCCACGACGTGGTGGGCATGCTGCGCCGCCGCTTCGGTGAACGTCAGGTCGGCCATGCCGGCACCCTCGACCCCGACGCCACCGGGGTGCTGCTGGTGGGCGTCGGCAAGGGCACCCGTCTGGTGCGGTTCCTCACCGATCTCGGGAAGACGTACACCGGTGAGGTCGTCTTCGGCACCACGACGGACAGCCTGGACAGCACGGGTGTGGTCACCGGCACGTTCGACATGGCCGGCCTCACCGAGGCCGCCGTGCGCGAGGCCGTGCGTGACCACCTCATGGGGCCGATCATGCAGGTGCCGCCGATGGTCAGCGCGCTGAAGGTGGACGGCCGCCGCCTGCACGAACTGGCCCGCGAGGGGGTGGAGGTCGAACGGGCGCCCCGCCCGGTCACCGTCTACCGCTTCGGCATCGAGCCGACCGCCGACCCGCTGCGCTACCTGGTGGAAGTCCACTGCTCCAAGGGCACGTACATCCGCTCCCTCGCCGACGACCTTGGCCGGCTGTGCGGCGGCGGCGCCCACCTCCACGGGCTGCGGCGGATCGCCGTCGGCAGTTTCACAGTCGCCGAGGCCGCGCCGCCCGAGCAGGCGGTGCTGCTGCCGCTGGCGACGGCCCTGCGCGACTACGCCCAGGTGAGGGTGGACGACGCCACCGCGGCGCTGGTCCGCCAGGGAAGGGTGCTGCCCCGCCCCGACGGCGACGGGCCCTGGGCCGTGCTGGCCCCCGAGGGCGACCTGTTGGCCGTCTACGAACCGTTTCGCAACGGGGAGGCCAAGCCTGCCGTGGTAGTGGCCACCTAGCAGGCTGCCGCTAGCGTTGTCGGCCGTGCGCGTGATCACCGACCTATCAGTCTCGCCGTGGCCGGGCGAGCGATCCGTGGTCACCATCGGCGCCTACGACGGCGTGCATCTGGGGCATCAGGCGGTCATCGCCGAGGTGCGCCGCCTGGCTGCCGACCTCGGTGCCCGTTCCGCCGTCATCACGTTCGACCGCCATCCGGCGTCGGTCGTGCGGCCCGAATCGGCACCCCGCCTGCTGACCAGCCTGGACCAGAAGCTGGAGTTGCTGGACGCCACCGGGGTGGACGGCACGGTCCTCATCCACTTCGACGAAGCCCAGAGCCGTGAGGCGCCGATGGACTTCGCCCGCCGGGTGCTGGTGGAGTGCCTGTCCGCCCGTGGCGTGGTGGTGGGCAACGACTTCCACTTCGGCCGTGGCCGCCAGGGCAACGTGGACACGCTCCGCGACCTCGGCGCCGACACCGGCTTCGAGGTCTTCCCGCTCACCCTGGTGCCGCGCACCGACGGGCCCGACGAGCCGATCTCCTCGACCGCCATCCGGCGGGCGATGGCCGGCGGGGAGGTGGAACTGGCGGCGACCCTGCTCGGCCGCCCGTTCGAGGCCCGGGGGATCGTCGTGGAGGGCGACCAGCGCGGCCGGCTGCTCGGCTTCCCCACGGCCAACGTGGAGGTGCCCAGCCAGATCTGCCTGCCGGCCGACGGGGTCTATGCCGGCTGGTACCTGCGGCCGGACGGCAGCCGCCACGCCTGCGCGCTGAACCTCGGCCGCCGGCCCACCTTCTACGAGCACGCCGACCACAGCCTGCTGGAGGCCCACCTCCTGGGCTTCGAGGGCGACCTCTACCGCGAGGCGGCGCGGGTGCAGTTCACCCACTTCCTGCGCAGCGAGCGCAAGTTCGACGGGATCGACGCCCTGAAGGCCCAACTGGCCCACGACATCGAGCACGCCCGCTCCGTGCTGGAGGCCTGAGCGGTTGCGGGCCGTCCCCGCCCCTCAGCCCTCGGCGGGCCAGATGATGGTGCCGTCCGCGGCGTAGATGCCGGCGAGTACGGCGGGGTCGACCATCGTGGTGATGTCCGGGGCCACGCCGTCGAACAGGCCGATGGAGGCGTAGGTGGTGACCTCGGCGGTGAGCTGGTCCATCAGGGGCAGGCCCAGCGGTGCGCCGGGTGCCACGCCATCGCCGACCAGCGTCGATTCCACACCCCAGCGGGCCGTCTCGCTCTCCGCAGAGAGGAACATGATGTTGTCGCCGGCGTCGATGAAGCCGATGGCGATGTCCGACGCGGCGGCCGGGTCGGCCACGGCATCGGCCAGACCGCGCATGGTGGCCCGCATGAAGTCTTGGGCTGCAGTGGGATGCTCGGTGAGGAACGTGTCGTTGGTGTAGACGACGCCGAAGCTGCCGGGGATGTCGTAGTCGGTGGGGTCGTAGAGCGTGAACGGCACGCCGGCGGCCTCCAGTTGCAGGGGCTCGTTGCTCTTGTAGCCGGGGAAGCCGACGATGTCCGGCACCTCGATGTGGACCAGCGGGTCGAACCCGTCCAGCAGGACCGTTTCGTAGTCCTCGCCTTCGATCAAGCCCTGCTGGGCGAGCATCGCCTTGACCGACGGGGTGATCGCCCCCTTGACGCCGATCTTCGTGCCCTTGATGTCGGCCAGGGTGGGAACCTCGCCGTCCTTGGTGATGAGCGCGTCGATGCCCGTACGGCCCTCCACGGCCAGCGCGACGAACCCGGCGTCGTTGGCGCCGGCGAAGTCCACCATCTCGGAGAACGAGCCGCCGGAGGAGAACTGGGCGTCGTTGGCCGCGATCTGCGGGTAGTTGTCCACGGAGAAGCTGGGCTTCACGTCCACGTCCAGGCACAGCCCGTCGTAGTACCCCTTGGACTTGGCCACCAGCACGTCGACGATCGAGGCCGTGGCGGCGAAGTCGAAGCTGGAGAGGTAGACGATGGTGCCGGCGTCGCGGTTGGCCTGGCAGCGGGCCTCGGGGATCGGCTGCCCGGCCACCATCTCCAGATCCGGGGCGATGAGCGTGGTGGTGGGCTCGGTACCGGGTGTCGTGGTGCCGTCGTCGGTGCACGCGGCGGCCACCAGGGTGAAGGCGAGGAACGTGGCGATGATCGGGCGGCGCATGCAGGCAGTCCTTCGGGCCGAAGTGTGAGGGGAGCCTACCAACGCGCTGTCAGCTCGCTCCGTCCGGACGGGGGTCCAGCGCGTCGAACAGGCCGAGCACGTTGGCCGCGCCGACCCCCACGCGGTGCCCGGTGCGGCTGATGAACCCGAGCTGCACGCCAGTGGCAGGGTCGTCGGCGGCGAAGAACTGCTCGTGACCGTCGGCATCCACGACCACCTCGGTGAGCAGCGGGGCGCCGGCCTCGGCCAGGCAGGCTCGGGCGTAGCCGGCGTTGAGGACCTCCAGCGCCACATGCTGCACGCCGGGCCCGTGGGTGGCGAGGTAGCGGGCGACGGCGGGCGACGCCCGGGGGCCGACGAGCACGAACGTCACCCCGCCGGCGGCCACGGCGGCCATGCCGGCATGGGGCTCGGCCAGCGGGACCTCGTGGAAGCCGAACCGCCCCGACATCGAGGCCAGGGCTGCGTCTAGGTCCGTGACGGCGACGACCACATGGTCCACGCGGCTGGTGACGGTGTCCACGCCCGACGTGCCGCTACCGGCGGCCTGCTTCTCCGGTGCCGGGTCCGGCCGGTGGCCGGCGACCTCGATGCGGTGCGTCTCGGTGAGCAACACGCGGAACAGCTGCTCGGCGAAGTCCGCATCCACCCCCGCCTCGATGGCCTGCCGGCGGCGGGAGGTGACCACGTCGCGGACCCGGGTGGGCTGGATGACCGGGGTGTCGCTGTGCTGCTTCACCTCGGCAACCTCGCGGCAGACGGCCAAGCGCTCGGCGACGATGGCGATGAGCGCGGCGTCGAGCTGGTCGATGCGTTGGCGGAGATCGCCGAGGTGCGGGGCGGGCGCGTCGGTCATTGCCAGCACGGTACCCGCTGGGGGTGGCGCCCCACCGGGTCGCGCTCAGGCGGGGCGGGTGCGATGGGCGGCGTGCCAGTGCAGCACCACGTGCTGCAGCAGTGAGATCAGCAGCAGCCCGAGCACGCCGAGGATCGCCATGGCGAACACCGCCGCCCACAGCGTGTCCGCACCGCTGGCTGCGGCCGATGCCCGCCGGCCGATCGCGCCGATGCCCTCGTTGGAGAGGTTGGCCCCCTCCACGTAGTACGCCGCCGCCAGGGCCAGGCCGAGGTTGAAGCGCGAGGTGGTGAACAGCACGGGTGCGGCCGACGGCAGGCGGAGCCGCCACAGGACCTCCCAGCGGCCGGCGTCGACGGAGCGGAACAGCTCCAGCGTGGCGGGCTCCACACTGCGCATCCCGTCCACGGTGGCGAAGACGTAGGCAGGCAGGCAGACCAGCCCGACCATGAAGAGGGCCGGGGGAGTGCCGGAGCCGAGCCACAGCACCACCGAGCTGACGTAGGCGAACCACGGCGCCACCTGCACCAGCGTGAGCACCGGTTGGGTGGCGTGCTCCAGGAACGGGCTGGCGGCGAGGACGGCACCGACGAGCACGCCGATGGTGAGGGAGATGAGCAGGCCGACACCAGCGTGCTGGACGGTGATCCACCCGGCCTCGAGGAACGTGGAGCGGGTGTTCCACAGGTGGCGCAGCGCGGCCGACGGCGCCCGGAGCACGAACTTGCGGACGTGGAAGATCCGGACGAACGCCTCCCAGACGCCGAGGAAGACGACGATCCCCACGGCAGGGGCCAGGAAGCGGCGACTCACGACATGCCCCCGTGGAGCGCGTGGCGGACCTGCGCGCACAACTCGACGAAGCGCGGCTCGTCCTCCACATCGGCCGCCCGCGGGCGGGGCAGGTCCACCGTGATGTCGGCGACGACGCGGGCCGGCCGAGGCGAGCTGACCAGCACTCGGTCGCTGAGGGCAACGGCCTCGGCGATCGAGTGGGTGATGAAGAACACCGTCACGCCCCGGCCCTCGACCAGATGGTTGAGCAGGCCGCGCATGCCGGCGCGGGTGATCTCGTCCAGTGCGGCGAACGGCTCGTCCATCACGAGGAGGGGAGCGTGCAGCGCCAGCGCACGGACCAGCGCGACTCGCTGCTGCATCCCACCCGAGAGCTCGTGCGGGTAGGCGTCCATGAAGTCGCCGAGACCCACTTCCTGCAAGAGCGCGGTGGGGTCGGCGGCGTCGGGCGGGGTGCTGGCCCGGTTGACGTCGAGCAGCAGCCGGGCGTTGGCGCGGACCGTCCGCCAGGGGAGCAGGCCGGGCTGCTGGGGCACCATCGCCACCCGCTTCCGGCTGCGGGCGGTGGCCGGGGCCTGGCCATCCACGGTGACGTCGCCGCCGCTCGGTGGTTCCAGCCCTGCGAGGACCCGCATCAGCGTGGTCTTCCCGCACCCCGACGGGCCGATGACGCTGATGAACTGGCCCGCCGGCACGTCGAGGGAGAGCGGCTCGATCACGGCCAGGTCGCCGTAGGCCTTGGTGAGGTCGCGCGTGACGATCCGGCTCATTCCCGCCGAGTGTACGGGCGCCTACGATGGCGCCCATGCCTGGTGGGGGTGCGCGTCAGCGGCAAGGTTCGTCACGCCGTTGGGTGCCGGCAGCCCGCTGGCGGCGTTGGGTGGGCAGCGCGGTGGACGGGGCAATGGTCAGCACGCTGACCCTGGTGGCCGGCGCGGCGGGCGTCGGCCGGCTCGCAGGCTTCGCCGTCGGCGTCGCCGTCGTCGTGGCGATGACCTGGCGGCCCGGCGCCACTCCCGGAAAGCTGTTGGTCGGAACCCGCGTCGTGCGTGCCGATGGCGGCGGCCATCCCGAGCTGTGGGCATCGGCGATCCGCTGGGCCCTCCTGAGCGGCCTCAGCGTCGGCAGCCGGCTGCTCGGGCTGCCGGTGACGGTGCTCTGGATCGTCTGGGTGCTGAGCATGGTCAACGCCCTGCTCGTGCTCGCCTCGCCGGACGGGCGCGGCCTGCACGACCACGTCGCCGACACGATCGTGATCGACACTCGCGGGGGTGTGAGCCACGGCGGGCGGCGCTAGTCTTTGCGCCGTCCACCGGGGCCATCCCTCCGGTGCGATGCCACCGGCACCCGCCGCTGGCGACCTCCGGATCCAGGAAGGCAACTCATGGACAGCAAAGAGAACATCATCGCCGCGCACAAGCTCAGCGACGCCGACACCGGCTCGCCCGAGGTGCAGATCGCGCTGCTGACCGCCCGCATCAACCACCTCACCGAGCACTTCAAGACGCATGCCAAGGACCACCACAGCCGTCGTGGCCTGCTGAAGCTGGTCGGCCGCCGCCGCCGCATGCTCGACTACGTGAAGAACATCGACGTGGAGCGCTACCGCGCCATCGTCGCCGCCAACGGCCTGCGCCGCTGAGCCCCGGCGGCACCCGCCGCCGCACCGAACTCGCCGGACCCGCGTCGCCCCCGCAAGGAGGGGTGCCGCGGGTTCGGCCGTTTTCGCTGGTAGCCTCGCTGCGACACACATCAACCGAGCGGACCATTTCGACTCGGTTGTCAGTCGTGAGTGCCGGGGCTCCCCGCCGCCGGTCACCATCGTGGTGGCCCGGGTTGCAGCGCCGACATTGCCGACTGGGAACCGGGCCCCTTCCGCTCTTGCCGCTGTGACGCGCTGCGCGTCACCGCAGAAAGCGAGACTCGTCATGGCTGACGCCATTCGAGTGTCGGGCACCCTCACGGGTACCGACAAGACCCTGTCCATGGAGACCGGCAAGCTGGCCCAGCAGAGCCAGGGCGCCGTCGTCGCCTCCCTCGGCCGCACCACGGTGCTGGCCACGGCCAACGCCGCCAAGGACGTGCGGCCGGGCACCGACTTCTTCCCCCTGACCATCGACGTCGAGGAGCGGGCGTACGCCGCCGGCAAGATCCCCGGCTCGTTCTTCCGTCGTGAGGGCCGTCCCACCGAGGACGCCATCCTCACCTGCCGCCTCACCGACCGGCCGCTTCGCCCCGCATTTCCGGATGGCTTCCGCAACGAGACCCAGGTGGTGCTCACCATCCTCGGCGCGGACATGGAGAACCCGCACGACGTGCTGGCCATCAACGCCGCCTCGGCGAGCCTGATGATCAGCGGCATCCCGTTCGAGGGCCCCATCGGTGCCGTCCGTGTGGCCTACAGCCAGAGCGGCGAGTGGATCCCTCACCCCACCTACGCCGAGGGTGACGAGAGCACGTTCGAGCTCGTCGTGGCCGGCCGCCAGCTGGACAACGGCGATGTGGCGATCATGATGGTCGAAGCCGGTGGCACCACCAAGAGCTTCGACTACTACGCCGACGGCGCCCCGAAGGTGGACGAGGGCGCCCTGGCCCGCGGCCTGGAGGCCAGCAAGACCTGGATCAAGGACTCCATCTCCCTGCAGCGCCAACTGGTCGCCAGCGTCATCGCCACGCGTGGCCCCATCGTCCCGATGGAGTACACCGTCGCGCTGGACTACGCCCCCGAGGTGATGGACGCCGTCGCCCCGATCGCCACCCCGGCCCTGTCCGCGGCCGTGGCCATCGCCGGCAAGGCGGAGCGCAATGCCGCCACCGATGCGGCCGCCGCCGAGGCCATCGCCCAGCTGTGCGGCGAGGGTGCCGCGTTCGCCGGCCGCGACAAGGAAGTGAAGGAGGCCGTCCGCAGCCTCACCAAGAAGCTGGTGCGCAAGCGCATCGTCGAAGAGGGCCTGCGCATCGATGGCCGTGGCCCCCGCGACCTGCGCCCGCTGTCCAGCGAGGTCGGCGTGCTGCCGACGGCGCACGGCACCGGCCTGTTCCAGCGTGGCGAGACCCAGGTGATGAACGTCTGCACCATGGCCATGCCGCGCATGAACCAGCTGCTGGACACCCTGTCGCCGGAGACCAACAAGTACTTCCTGTTCCACTACAACATGGCCCCGTGGGCCAACGGCGAGACCGGCCGCGTCGGTTCGCCGAAGCGCCGCGAGATCGGCCACGGTGCGCTCGCCGCCCGTGCCCTGCTGCCCGTGCTGCCCGGCCAGGAGAACTTCAACTACGCCCTCCGCCTGGTGGCCGAGGTGCTGTCGTCCAACGGTTCCACGTCGATGGCGTCGGTGTGCTCCGGCTCGCTGGCCCTCATGGACGCCGGTGTGCCCATCCGTGCGGCCGTCGCCGGCATCGCCATGGGCCTGGTCTACGCCGAGGGCAAGTACACCACCCTGACGGACATCCTCGGCGCCGAGGACGCATTCGGCGACATGGACTTCAAGGTCGCCGGCACCGCCGACGCGATCACCGCCCTCCAGTTGGACACCAAGATCGACGGCATCCCTGCCGAGGTCCTGGCCGCCGCGCTGGACCAGGCGAAGGACGCCCGCATGGAGATCCTGGCCAACATGAACGCCTGCCTGGCCGCCCCCCGTGAGGAGGTGGCCGCCACCGCCCCGAAGATCATCACGATCACCATCCCGATGGACAAGATCGGCGAGGTCATCGGGCCGAAGGGCAAGGTCATCAACACGATCGTGCAGGAGACCGGCGCGGACATCGCCGTCGACGACGACGGTGCCCAGGGCATCGTCACCATCGGCGCGGTCGAGGCGTGGCGGATGGAGGAGGCCAAGAGCCGCATCCAGAACATCGTGTCGCCGCCGATGGCGGAGGTCGGCAAGGTCTACCCGGGCCGCGTGGTGAACATCACCAAGTTCGGCGCCTTCGTCAACATCCTCCCGGGCCGCGACGGCCTGGTGCACATCAGCAAGCTCGGCAAGGGCAAGCGGATCAACAACGTCGAGGACGTGCTGACGCTCGGCCAGGAGATCGAAGTGGTCGTCGAGGAGATCGACGAGAAGGGCAAGGTCAGCCTCACCCCCACCGACGCCTGGAACCCGGTCATCGCCGAGGGCGCCGGCGGTTCGCACGGCTCGTCATCGCGTCGCAGCGACGACGAGGGTGGCAGCTCGGCCGCGGCCGAGGGTGGCGCCGTCGCCGTCAGCTTCGACGACGAGTTCGACGCCGAGCTTGCCGGTGAGCTGGGCGACCTCGGCCCCGGCGGCGAAGCCGGTGGCCACGAGCGCAACGACCGTGGCGGCGACCGTGGTGGTCGCGGCGGCGATCGCGGTGGCCGTGGCGGCGACCGGGGTGGCGACCGTGGCGGCCGCCGCCGTCACCGCTGACCCGACCTGAACCTGGACCTTCCGTGAGCGACGCCGATCTGCGGATCACCACGCTCGACTCCGGCCTGACGGTGGCCACCGAACGCGTGCCCGGCACGCTGTCGGTGGCCATCGGCGCGTGGGTGGCCGTTGGGTCGCGCGACGAGCCGGACCGCCTGGCCGGGGTCAGTCACTTCCTCGAGCACCTGCTGTTCAAGGGCACGGACCGGCGCACGGCGCAGGAGATCTCCCGCGGCGTGGACCGGCTGGGTGGCGACTTCAACGCGTTCACTGCCCGGGAGTACACGGCGTACTACTGCCGCCTCCCGGCGCGGCACGCGTTGTTCGCCGCCGATCTTCTGGGTGAGGTGCTGTGCCACCCGGCGCTGCGCGACGAGGACGTGGACAGCGAGCGTCAGGTGATCCTCGAGGAACTGGCGATGGACGACGATCAGCCGGACGAGGTGGCTCACCGGCTGTTCGCCTCCTCGCTGTTCCAGGACCATCCGCTGGGGCGGGATCCTGCGGGCGACCGAGATCATGTACGGGCCATCACCGCCGACGATGTGCGCAGCTTCTTCGGCCAGCACTACCGGGCCGGCGCGATGGTGGTGGCTGCCGCCGGCCCGCTGGGGCACGACGAGATGCTGACGATGGTCACGTCGTCATTCGCCGGCCTGCCCGAGGGCGGCGGCCGGCCGGCGCGGGTGGCGCCGCTGGCGGTCGGCCCGTCGCAACGGCTGGTGGACCCCGGCGAACAGGTGCACGTGGTGGTCGGCGGTCGCTCGCTGCCGCGGGACCATCCGCTCCGCGAACCCCTGGACGTGGTGAACCACGCCCTGGGCGGCGGGCTGTCCAGCCGGCTGTTCGAGGAGATCCGCGAGCGGCGCGGCCTGGCCTACAGCGTCTACTCGGGGGTCTCCGCGTACGCCGATGCGGGTGCCTACCAGCTGTACGCCGGCACCCAGCCGGAACACGCCGACGAGGTGCATGGGCTGCTGGTTGCCGAGATCGACCGCCTGGTGGCCGAGGGCATCACCGACGACGAGTTGGAGGTGGCCAAGGGCTACCTCACCGGCGCGTTCGAGCTGGGCCTGGAGGACACCGGCGCCCGCATGGCCCGCAACGGCGCCCTGCTGGTGACCACCGGCGCCGTCCGCCCGGTGGAGGAGCAGGTGGCCCGCTGGGCCGTCGTCGACCAGCGTGCGGTGCGCGCCGCGATCGACGAGGTCTTCACCGCCGCACCGATCACCGTCACCGTCGGCCCCTCCTGACCCCTCCAGCCCGCCCCCGCCCACGCCCACGCCCACGCCCCACCCCGCCCCACCCCGCCGACCCGAGTGGCAGCCCGCCGCCCCGAGTGGCAGCCCGCCGACCCGAGTGGCAGCCCGCCGACCCGAGTGCCAGGGCTCATCCGAGTGCCCACCCGCACCCCGGGGTGCGAGTGAGCACTCGAAGCCGTCATGCAGCCCGTGAAGCCAGCGCCTGGCAGCGTGCCTGGTACAGCTCGGCGAGCTCGTCGCACGTGGCGTCCAGATCGACGAGATCGAGCTCCGACACCCGTGCCACCTGCCAGTCGATCCGCTGACAGGCGCGGTCGCGGCGCTTGTCGCGGGTGGTGCCGTCGAGCAGCAGATGGCTGGGGTGAACATCCACCTCGACCCCCCACCTCACTGCCGGCACGGCAAGGTCGAGGTGAATGCGGACGCCCTTGATGGTGAGGTGCGGGTCGATCTGTGGTTCCACCGGCACGCCGCGGGCGCGTAGCGCCTCGTAGACCTCGACCTCCGGATGGGAATCGGCCGGCCGGGGAGCCAACGAGAGCAGGGTGTCCATGAAGCGGGCCGAGCCGGGGCGGGCGGGGTGGACCAACTCCTTGCCGATCCGGCGCAGCTGACCGAGCGTGACCCCCTTCTTCCGCAGGGCGGCAACGGCGGAGCGATGGTCGAGGGGTGCGAGCACAGCGGCGAGGTCGAACGCCATGCGCGAGTCGGCGACGAGGGTGATCCCGTCCCCGCGCTTGACGACGTGATTGCGGGGCAGCTTGGTTGTCTGGTGAAGGACGACCGTGTCGTCCTTGGGATCGATGTGGTGCCCGTGCGGGACGAGGAAGTGCACCTTCCCGTCGTGCCGCACCCTGCGGACTCCCCGCAGGGGCGCCGCCGTCGGCGCCGCGATTGCGCCGTGCGGGTAGGCGAGGCACATCGCCGCACAGCGGGCCTCGAGGGTGAGCGGCGAGGACACGAGGTGGAGGACGCGTTCGTGCCGCGTCTCGAAGATCCCCCGTTCAACGGCTCGCGCCCTTGCCGTTCGACCCATGCCGGCGTTGCTGAGCTGGGTGTGCGTCGCCATCCCGTGGTGCCGGGCGAACACCGCCAGGACTTCTGGTGTGAGATCGTTCATGACATCCCCCTTCGATCGGAGTGTGAATGCGTTGGGGAAGTGGGCGCGACCATATCGGCGGGTCGCTCCGCTGCCACCCCTCCTCGTCCTGGCGGAGGTTCCTCCCTCATGGTTTCGAGTGCTCACTCGCACCCCGGGGTGCGGGTGAGCACTCGGATGAGCCCTGGCACTCGGGTGGGCGGCCTGACACTCGGGTGGGCGGCCTGACACTCGGGTGGGAGGCCTGGCACTCGGATCGGATCGGAGCGGGGTGGGGCGGGTGGAGCGGGGTGGGGTGAGGGTGGGGTGAGGGTGGGGTGAGGGTGGTGTGGGAACGGGGGTGCGGCTACGGTCGGCGCGATGAGCGAAATCAGGGTCGGAGTGGTCGGAGCCGGAGGACGGATGGGCGCCACGGTGTGCGACGCCGTGGCCGCCGACCCGGCGTTGGCCCTCGTCGCAGCGGTGGATCCCCACGCTGCGGGCGGCACCACCCATGGGCTGCCCATCGCCGCCGAGCTGCGCGCCCTCGCGGACGCCGAGGCCCAGGTGGTGGTGGACTTCACCGTGGCCGAGGCCGCCCGGGTCACCCTGCCGTGGCTGGCGATGCACGGCATGCACGCCGTGGTCGGCACCACGGGCTTCACCGACGACGACCTGGCTGCGTTCCGCAGCGAGTTCTCCGGCAGCAACTGCCTGATCGCCGCCAACTTCGCCATCAGTGCCGTGCTGATGATGCGCTTCGCCGAACTGGCGGCGCCCTACTTCGACACCGCCGAGATCATCGAGCTCCACCACGACCGCAAGATCGACGCCCCCAGCGGCACGGCCGTCACCACCGCACGGCGGATGGCCACGGCGAAGGGGGAGTGGGCCGCGGACCCCACCGAGCAGGTGGTGTTCGAGGGCGCTCGCGGTGGTGTGGGTCCGGCAGGCATCCACCTCCACTCCGTGCGCATGCGCGGAATGGTGGCCCACCAGGAAATCATCCTCGGCACCGAGGGGCAGACCCTCATCATCCGCCAGGACAGCTACGACCGCACCAGCTTCATGCCGGGTGTGGTGCTGGCGTGCAAGCGGATCGCCGAGGTCCCAGGGCTCACCCTGGGCCTCGACGCGATCCTTGGTGTCTGAACCGGCAGGTCAGCCGAGCGCGGCCACCGCGGCGTCGTAGTCCGGCTCTTCGGAGATGGCCGGCACGAGCTGCGAGTGCACCACGGTGCCGTTCTCGTCCACCACGACCACGGCGCGGGCGAGCAGGCCCGACAGGCGGCCATCGGCCATCGTGACGCCGAGCGCCGAGCCGAAGTCGCTGCGGAAGCACGACCCGGTGACCACGTTCTCCAGGCCCTCGGCGCCGCAGAAGCGGTTGAGCGCGAACGGCAGGTCGGCGGAGGCGCACACCACGACGGTGTTGTCCATGCTCGACGCCAGCTCGTTGAACTTGCGCACGCTGGTGGCGCACACGGCGGTGTCGATGCTGGGGAAGATGTTCAGCACGACCCGCTTGCCGGTGAGATCCGCCTTGCCGAGTTCGCTGAGGTCGCTCTTGGTGAGCGAGAAGTCCGGGCAGGAGGAGCCGACGCTGGGAAGGTCGCCGACGGTCTGGACGGGGTTGCCCCCGAGCGAAGTGGTAGCCATGCCCCGGTTCTACCATCCCCGGTGGGCCTTTGTGTCACCGTCCGCTTCGGAAATTGCGCACCTGGGTGAGCACGACCACGACGATGCCGCCGAGGATGAACCACAACTGGTACTTCGTGGTGAAGTCGATCACCGACCGCAACTGCGACTCGAACTCCGACGACAGCCAGCGGATCAGCGCCAGGCGGGCGGCGATGCCGACGGCCGCCAGCGGGGCCAGCCGCATCCACGTCGTGCGCGACGCCCCGCTCAGCACCCAGACGATGTTGGAGCCGACGAAGAACGGCACCACCACCCACTCGGCACGGGCGAAGCCGTCCTCGAACTTGGCCACCTGCTCCGGCGGCATCCCGAGGTAGCGCCAGAACCAGCGCAGCGCCCGGTCGCCATACGCCCGGCCGAGCAGGTGGCAGACCACCGCGGACAGCGCCAGACGTGCCGCGCCGATGGCCGCCCATGCGGTCCAGTGCAGGTCGGTCGGCACGGTCAGCACCAGGTGGCGATTGCGCGCCGAGAGCGCCAGGAGGGCGCCGGGGTGGTCCGGCAGCAACTTGGCCATGATGATGTTGCCGACGTTGGCGGCCACCAGCAGGGTGACGAACGCGGCGATCCACAGCCGGCCGTGCCAGGGGATGGCCTGCGGCGCGGGCGCGTCGGGTACGTCACCCGACCCCTCGGGCTCGTCCGGGGTCCCCTCGATGCCTGCCTCGGTCACGGGATCGCACACTAGGCTCTCGGTCCCGTCGGCGTCGTGAGCATGCCGGCGGTCAACGGCGGAGGAACCGGATGCAGGTACGGAAAGGGCGCGCGCACTGGATGGTGGCTGCACTGCTGGTGGCCATCGCCACGGGCTGCGCGGCCGACCCGAACGACGCGCTGTCCGCCCGAACCACGGTGGCCCAGGCGCCGGCGCCGTCGGCAACCGACGCCCCCGGCGAGACCGTGGCGCCGACGTTCCCCACGAACGGTGAGGTGGCCCAGGTCATCGCCCTGGACAACAACTTCCTGCCGCAGACCGTCACGGTCGCGGCCGGTACCCAGATCACCTGGGTCAACAACGGGCGCAACGACCACAACGTGGTGCCCGAGGGCGACCCGGGGGCAACCACGTGGGGCGTCCTGCAGGACGGCTTCCACCCGACCGACACGTACTCGCTGGTGTTCAACACGCCCGGCACGTACGTCTACTACTGCACCATCCACGGCACCTCGTCCGCGGGGATGTTCGGCACGATCGTCGTCACCGAGCCGTGACGACAAGGGGGAGATCCATGAAGAAGTACACGACGCTGGCCGTCGCGGCCGCGCTGGTCCTGGCGGCCTGTGGCGACGAGCGCAGCACCACCGACACCACGCAGGCACCGGCCACCACGGTCGCCGCCACCGACGCCCCACCGGCCACGGACTCCATGCCGGCGCCCGAGACCACCGCCGGTGACGACGGGGTGCTGAACGTGCCGGAGGACTTCGCCACCATCCAGGCGGCAGTGGACGCCGCCCAGCCGGGCGACCTGATCCTGATCGCGCCCGGCACCTACCACGAGGCCGTCAACGTGGTCACCGACCAGCTCACCATTCGCGGACTGGACCGCAACGAGGTGGTGCTGGACGGTGAGTTCGACCTGGACAACGGCATCCGCATCCTCGGTGCCAAGGGCGTGGCCGTGGAGAACATGACCGCCACCAACTACACCTCCAACGGCTTCTTCTGGACCGGGGTGGACGGCTACCGCGGCTCGTACCTCACCGCCTACCGCACCGGCGACTACGGCGTGTACGCGTTCGACTCGATCAACGGCCAACTCGACCACATCTACGCGGCGGGCAGCCCGGACGCCGGCATCTACATCGGCGAGTGCTACCCGTGCAACGCGGTGGTCAGCGACGTGGTCAGCGAGCACAACGGCCTCGGCTACTCGGGCACCAACTCGGGCGGCAACCTGATCATCATCAACTCGGTCTTCCGCTACAACCGGGCCGGTGTGGTGCCCAACAGCGGCAGCTACGAGCTGTGCTACCCCGAGCGCGACACCACCATCGTGGGCAACCTCGTGTACTCCAACAACCAGGGCGACACCCCGGCGATCGACGTGGCCCTGCTGGCCATGGGCAACGGCATCGTGGTGGCCGGCGGCGTGCTCAACGACATCGAGCGCAACCAGATCTGGGACCACGACAAGGCCGGCATCGCGCTGGTGCCGTACCTGGAGGACGACCCCAACGACGACCTGCCGACGCCGGAGGAGTGGGACGTCACCTGCGCCGACGCCAAGCAGCAGCTGCCCCAGGACCCCGGCGGCGCGATCCTCTGGAACGCCCAGCAGAACCGGGTGATCGGCAACGAGATCAGCGACAGCCGCCAGTACGACATCATCCTCGCCTCGGCGGATCTGGACGTGGGCACGCTGGGCAACTGCTTCGCCGGCAACGTCATGGGCGCCACTGCCCCCACCGACCTCGAGGCGCTCGGCCCGTGCGACGGCACGCAGGCGACGGACTGGTCGGCCGGCGCATACGACATCATCACCTGGCTGGCCGAGGAGCACCCGCCGTCCGCCGACTGGAAGACGGCCAGCCTGCCGGCGCTGGAGCCCCAGGAGAACATGCCCGACGCCGCCACGGCCCCGGCCAACCCGGCCACCAACGTGCCGGCGCCGGTGGACGTGGACGCCATCGCCGTGCCCGCCAAGCCGTGACGCGATGCGCCTGAGGGGTGCGGCCGCGCTGGCCGCCGCCACGCTGCTCACCGCCGCCGCCTGCACGTCCTGCACGGACGGCGGCGGCGAGCAGGCGTGGGACCCGCACACGTCGGCCACCTCGCTCGGCCGCCCCGACCGCCCGGTGGCGGGGCCCCAGGGCGCCCAGGCCCAGTTCCTGGTGGAATGCGGCTACAGCCACGCCGCCCTGGATGACCCGATCGTGTACCCCGGCCAGCCCGGTCTCAGCCACCTGCACTCGTTCTTCGGCAACACCGGAGTGGACGCGTTCACCACGGTGGACCAACTTCCCGGCGGCGAGACCACGTGCGATCAGCAGCAGGATGCCGCGGCCTACTGGGCCCCCGCCCTGCTGCGCAGCATCGCCGTGATCGACCCGGTGAAGAGCACGGCCTACTACCGGCCGGGTCTGGATGTGGACCCCACCACGGTGCAGGCCATGCCGGCCGGTCTGGTGATGATCGCCGGCGACGCCAACACGGCCGAGGCCCAGCCCGCGGAGATCGTGGCCTGGTCGTGCGGCACGGGCATCGAGCGGGCGGTCACCCCGCCGACGTGCGTGGAGGGCCGCAACCTGCGGCTGATCATCACGTTCCCGGACTGCTGGGACGGGGTGAACCTGGACAGCCCGAACCACCACACCCACGTGGCGTACAGCAGCGGGGGCCAATGCCCGAAGGGCTACCCGGTGCCGATCCTGCAACTGCAGTTCAGCGTGGAGTACCCGGTGACGGGAGACCCCGAGGGGCTGCTGCTGGCCAGCGGCGGGTTGCTCACCGGCCACGCCGACTTCATGAACGGCTGGGACCAGGAGAAGTTGGAGAGCGAGGTGGCCCTGTGCATCCACCGCGACCTCGTGTGCGGCGTCACCAGCGGCCGCAAGACCGGCTGAGGCCCGAGGCCGAGGGAGCTACAACCGCCCGGAGGCGATCACCCGAGCCAGGAAGTCCCGCGTCTCGGCATGCTGCGGCTCCGTGAACAGTTGGGCCGGCGGGGCGGACTCCAGGATCACCCCGTCCTGCAGGAAGCAGACCAGGTCGGCGATCTCGCGGGCGAAGCCCATCTCGTGGGTGGCCAGCACCATGGTCATGCCGTCGTTGCGCATCTCGCGCACCACGTTGAGCACCTCGCCGACGAGCACAGGGTCCAGCGCTGCGGTGATCTCGTCGAGCAGCATCAACTCGGGTTGCATCGCCAGTGCTCGCACGATGGCCACCCGCTGCTGCTGGCCGCCGCTCAACTGGTCCGGGTAGGCGTCGGCCTTGTCGGCCAGGCCCAGTCGCTGCAGCAGGTGCATGGCGGTGGCCTTGGCGTCGCCGGCGCTGCGCCCGAGCACCTTCATGGGCGCCAGCGTGATGTTGCGCAGCACGCTCATGTGGGGGAACAGGTTGTAGCTCTGGAACACCATGCCGATCCGCCGGCGGATGGGGTCCGGGTCCAGGCCGGGCTCGGCGAGGTCCACCGCGCCGCCGGTGCCGTGCAGCCAGATCTCGCCGTCGTCCACGGGCTCGAGCATGTTGATGCAACGCAGCATGGTGCTCTTGCCGGACCCGGAGGCGCCGATGAGGCAGACCACTTCGTGCTCGCCGATGTCCAGGCAGATGTCGTGCAGCACGGTGCGGCGGTGGGCCTTGGTGCCGAACGACTTGCGGAGGTTGCGGATCTCCACCTTGGGTGTGGCGCCGTTCATGCGACCTGCGACCCTCCGGTGCGGCGCCGGTGGCGCGCCGAGTACCAGTCCACCAGGCGGGTCTCGGGGATGGTGAGGATCAGGAAGATCACGGCGGCGACTACGTACGGTGTGTAGTTGAACGTGCGGTCCTTGATGACCTGCGCCCGGCGGAACAACTCGTACACGCCCAGCAGGCTGAGCAGGGCGACGTCCTTCTGCAGGGAGAGCATGTCGTTCATCAGCGGCGGCACCACGCGGCGGGCCGCCTGGGGCAGCACCACATGGCGCATGGTCTGCGTCTGGGTGAGGCCCAGCGACCGGGCGCCGGCCCGCTGGCTCTCGTGGATGCCCTCGATGCCGGAGCGGAACACCTCGGCCACGTAGGCGGAGTAGGCGAGGATCAGCGCCACCGGCCCCCACAGGTAGGCGGAGTTCCAGCGGCCGCCGAACCACAGCAGGTGGAACTCGCCCTTCAGCCCGAGGGCGGGGATGCCGAACCCGACGAGGTAGATGGTGAGGATCACCGGGATGCCGCGGAACAGGTCCGTGTAGGCCGCGGCGAACGCCCGCAGGGGGAACAGGGCGGGATTGCGGATGTTGCGCATCATGGCCAGTGCCACGCCCCAGATGAGGATGAACGGCACGCAGGTGAGGAACAACTTCACGTCGGTCCAGAGGTAGCCGAGCAGGTCGGGGAAGTCCTGGCGGAAGCGGGCCCCGTTGAAGAACGTCTTCTTCACGGTGGGCCAGCCGGGCGTGCGCGGCACGATCAGCACCACCGCCAGGAGCACCGCGGTCATGCTGCTGGCGGCGATCAGCGCGGCCCGCCGCCGCTGCTGGCGTAGCCAGACCTCCCGCCGGGTGAGGACGCGAGAGGGCGCCGGCGGATCGCCGGCGCCCTCACGGTGCGATAGTGCCGCCATCTCGGGTGGGTCAGCCCATCGAGATCTCGGGGGCCTCGGTGTACTCGCCCATCCACGTGTCGGTGATGGTGGCGAGTTCGCCCGACGCCGTCAGGTTGGCCAGGGCCATGTTGACGCACTCCACCAGCGGGTTGTCCTTGGCGAAGAGCATGCCCCACGGCTCGGCCTCGCTGCCGGCCGATGCCGGGAACTGGCCGATGACCTTGGCGTTGTCGAACTCGGCGGCCGACAGGTACAGGGCGGTGGGCAGGTCCACCACGAGGATGTCGATCTGGCCGTTCACCAGCGCCGCGTTGGCGTCGGCGTTGCTGTTGAAGATCTGCACCTGGCTGTCGGGCTGGATGACGTTCTCCACCAGGTCGATGCTGGTGGTGCCGGCGGCGACACCGATGTTCAGCGACTTCAGATCGGCGATGGTGCTGATCTGCAGGGTGCTGTCGGCGCTGGCGATGGCGGCCTGCGGCGCCGAGTAGTACGGGTCGCTGAACGTCACGACCTGCTGGCGCTCGGCGTTGATCGAGTACTGCTGCAGGTTGAAGTCGAAGGTTTTCTCACCAGGGGCGATGGCCTCGTCGAAGCCGGTGCGGACCCAGCTGACGGCGTCGCCCTCGAAACCCATCTGGGCGGCGACGGCCATGGCCAGCGCGGCCTCGAAGCCCTGGCCGGAGGCCGGGTCGTCGTCGATGACGTAGGGCGGGTAAGCCGGGTCGCCGGTGGCGATGGTGAGCATGCCGGCCTCGAGGGTCTTGCCCTCGGCGCAGGCGGCGGCATCACCGGAGGGGGCGTCGGTGGACGGCGCATCCGTGGAGGGGGCGTCGGTGGCCGGGGCCTGAGTGGTGGTGGTGGACTCGTCGTCGCCGCAGGCGGCGAGCAGCAGGCCGGCGAATGCGGCCACTGCGATGATCTGTCGCTTCATCGGGTGGGTGCTCCTTGCAGTTGTTCACACTGACCTCGCCAGGCTAATCCGCAGAAGGATTTTCGGAGGGGTGCCTTGACGTTGAGACGAATTTCGTCTTAGTGTCTCAACTCATGTCCCCGCAGGCCCTGCCGTCCGCCACCGAGCGTCGCGTCCTGGAGGCCGCCAAGGCCTGCTGCGCCCGCTGGGGCATCGACAAGGTCACCATCGACGACATCGCCGCCGAGTCGGGGGTGTCCCGGGCCACGCTCTACCGCATGTTCCCCGGCGGCAAGGACGTGCTGTTCGAGGCCATGCGCCTTCGCGAGCTGGAGGACTTCTTCGAGCGCCTGGCCGCCCAGATCGCCGGCGCCGTCAGCCTGGAGGACCTGCTGGTCCGCACCGTCGTCGCCGCCACCCACGAGATGCGGGCCGACGACCACCTCGCGGTCATGCTGGCCTCCGAGCCGGGCGACACGCTGGGCCAGCTCACCGTGGACGGGCTGCCGCGGATCATCCGCGTCGCCACCGTGTTCCTCGCCCCGCTGGTGGACAGCTACCTGCCCCGCCGCGAGGCCGCCCGCCTGGTGGAACTGCTCGCCCGTCTCGTCATCAGCTACTTCCTCGCCCCGTCCGACCATGTGGACCTCGGCGACCCCGAGTCCGCCGCCACCTTCATCCGTACCTTCATCACGCCGGCCTTCGAAGCCTCACTCATCAGGAGCTGAATCCGCCCATGACCGTCACCCACAGCAGCAACGAGGAGATCATCGGCCGGGCCGAGATCAACGACGTGGAGGCCATCCTGGCCATCCCCAACGTGGACCCCAACGAGATCGAACACGTCGTCAAGAACAACGCCGACTCGATCTTCTCGTGGGACTACACCCTGCAGCGACCGGCCCTTCGCAAGCTGTACGAGAAGGCCAAGACCGGCCAGTGGAACGCCACCACGGACCTGCCCTGGGACACCGACGTGGATGCCGAGAAGATCGCCAAGGAAGAGCGCGAGCTGATCGGCATCGGCCTGGACCCCGCCCGCCTGGACGGCACCCCGGTCGCCAAGTGGGGCGACAAGGAGTGGCTGGAGTTCAACATGGAGAGCAAGAACTGGAGCCTCAGCCAGTTCATGCACGGCGAGCAGGGTGCGCTCCTCTGCACCGCCAAGATCGTCGAGACCGTGCCGTGGTACGACGCCAAGCTGTACGCCAGCACCCAGGTGGTGGACGAGGCCCGCCACGTGGAGGTGTTCGCCCGTTACCTGCAGGAGAAGCTGGGCGGCGAGTACCAGGTCAACGTCCACCTGCGGATGCTGCTCGACGACATCATCAACGACAGCCGCTGGGACATGACCTACCTGGGCATGCAGGTGATGGTGGAGGGTCTGGCCCTCGCCGCCTTCGGCTTCCAGCACCAGATGACCACCGAGCCCCTGCTGAAGCAGTTGCTGCGCTACGTGATGAGCGACGAGGCCCGCCACGTGGCCTTCGGCGTGCTGTCGCTGAAGGAGGCGTACGACGAGATGACCGACGCCGAGATCGCCCAGCGCCAGGAGTTCGCCTTCGAGGCCGCCCTGCGCATGCGCGACCGGTTCATGTCGCAGGAGGTGTGGGAGCGCATGGGCATCAACACCCGAGACATCCTCCCCGTCATCCTCGCCGACCCGACCCGCGTCATGTTCCAGAGCATGCTGTTCAGCAAGATCGTCCCGAACTGCAAGAAGCTCGGCCTGCTGGACCGCAACGACCAGTGGCTGCGCCGCCGGTTCGAGGAGATGAACGTCATCCAGTTCGAGGACTGGGAGGACACCGGCGAGGAGTACGTCAAGTTCGAGCTCGGCGAGGAACTCGCCGGCAGCTGAACCGTTCACGTTCGTGCACCGGACGCGGGCCGGGCCTTCGGGCCCGGCCCGTGCCGCGCCCGGGGCGCGCTCTGGGTGGCGGCCGGCTCAACGGTTAGTCTGCGAGTGATGGCACACGTGAGCGACCCGTACTTCCGCACGTTCCACGCCCTGCGGCTGAAGGGGTTCGCCAAGGCCGACATCGTCGCCGAAGTGGCCGACCTGCCGGTGGCCACGGTGGAGGCGCACCTGGCCGGTCTGCAGGCCAAGGAACTGGCGACGTTCCGTGAGGCTCGCCAGCTCTGGCAGCTCACGCCGGGTGGGCGTGAGGCACATCGCATGGCCCTCGCGGAGGACCTGGCCGGTGCCGACGTGGCATCGCTCACCGCCCCCTACCAGGAGTTCCTGACCCTCAACGAGCAGTTCAAGGCGCTGTGTGCGGACTGGCAGTTGCGTGGCGGCGAGCCCAACGACCACACGGATCAGGCGTACGACGCCGGCGTCGTGGCCCGTCTCCAGGCCATCGATGCGGCCGCTCAGCCGGTGGTGGCCAAGATGGGCGAGGTGCTGGCCCGCCTCGGCGCCTATGGGCCCCGTCTGGAGCACACCTGCCAGCGAGTGGCCATCGGTGAAACGAATATGTTCACCGGTGTCATGTGCGGCAGCTATCACGATGTGTGGATGGAACTGCACGAAGACCTCATCCTTACCCAGGGCATCGACCGCGCCGCCGAGGGGTCGTTCTGATGGCCCGCTTCGGTCGTGTGCTGTCGGCGATGGTCACGCCGTTCGACGCGGACGGTGCGCTGGACCTGGACGAAGCCCGTCGCCTGGCCCGCTGGCTGGAGGCCAACGGCCACGACGGCCTGGTGGTGGCGGGCACGACCGGCGAGTCGCCGGTGCTCAGCGAGGACGAGAAGCTGGCGCTGTTCGCCGCTGTCATCGAGGCCGTGTCCATCCCGGTCATCGCCGGGGCGGGCAGCAACGACACCGCCCACTCCGTGCACCTCACCAAGGAGGCTGCGGCGCTGGGCGCAGCCGGCATCCTGGCCGTCTGCCCGTATTACAACCGGCCGTCGCAGGCCGGCATCGAAGGGCACATGCGGGCCATCGCCGCAGCCAGCGACCTTCCGGTGATGGTCTACGACATCCCGGTGCGCAGCGGCCGCAAGATCTCCACCGCCGTGCTGCTGCGCCTGGCCCACGAGGTGCCCACGGTGCTGGCGCTGAAGGATGCCGCGGGCAACCCGGGCGAGACCGCCAACGTGGTGGCCCAGGCGCCCGCTGGCTACGAGGTCTACAGCGGCGACGATTCGCTGACGCTGCCGCTCCTGGCCGTTGGTGCCGTGGGGGTGGTGGGCGTGGCCACCCACTGGACCGGCCCGGACCACCAGGAGCTGATGGGGCTGTGGGAGAACGGCGACACGGTGGGGGCCCGCGAGGTCAATGCCCGCTTGCTGCCCAGCTTCGCGTTCGAGACCGGCGACGACGCCCCCAACCCCATCCCCACCAAGGCGATGATGCGCCATCTCGGTTTCGCCGTCGGCCAGGCCCGCCTGCCGATGGGCCCGGCGCCGGCCTTCGTGGACGAGCGTGCGCCGCAGGTGCTGGCCGAGTTGGAGCGTCGTCGGGCGGCCGCTGCACGCCCGGCAGGCTGATCGATCCGGCAGACTGAGCCGATGGCCACTCCAGTACGCATCGTCTTCCTCGGCGGTCTCGGTGAGATCGGGCGCAACTGCATGGCGCTCCAGATGGACTGGCCGGGTGGTCCCCAGCCCAGCGCCATCCTGCTGATCGACGTCGGGCTGATGTTCCCCGACGCGGACATGCACGGCATCGACCTGGTGCTGCCGGACTTCACCTGGCTGCGCGAGCACGCCGACGAGATCGTCGGTGTGGTCGCCACCCACGGCCACGAGGACCATGTGGGGGGCCTGCAGTACCTGCTCCGCGAGCTCAGCTTCCCGGTGTACGGCTCGCCGATCACGCTCGGCCTGGCCCGCAACCGCATCGAGGAGGCCGGCCTGCTGGGGAAGACGGAGTTGATCCCCGTGGCCGACGGCGAGCGGCGGATGGTCGGCCCCTTCGACGTGGAGTTCATCCCCGTCACCCATTCCGTGCCTCATGCCCACGCCATCGCCATCCACACCCCACAGGGCGTCATCCTCCACTCCGGCGACTTCAAGCTGGACCTCACCCCGGTGGACGGCCGGCGCACCGACCTGGCTCGGCTGGGCGCCATCGCCTCCACGGAGGGCATCCGGCTGCTGATGGCGGACAGCACCAATGCCGAGGAGCACGGCCACGCCCCGTCGGAGACCAGCGTGGGCGCCGTGCTGCGCAGCCTGTTCAGCCAGCACAGCGGGCGGCGGATCGTCACCGCCAGCTTCGCCAGCCACCTGCACCGCATCCAGCAGATCTGCGACGCGGCGGTGGCCGCCGGCCGCAAGGTGGCCACGCTCGGGCTGAGCATGAAGAAGAACGTCCGGCTGGGGATGGATCTCGGGGTGCTCAACATCCCGGAGTCCGCGCTGGTGGACATCGAGGACATCGACCGCTACCCGCCGGGCGAGGTCTGTGTCATCTCCACCGGGTCGCAGGGCGAGCCGATGTCGGCGCTGGCGCTGCTGGCGCGTGGCGAGAACAAGTGGGTGAAGGTCGGCGACCACGACACCGTCATCCTCTCCAGCCACGCCATCCCCGGCAACGAGGGCAACGTGAACCGGGTGATCGACGGGCTGCTGCGGGCGGGCGTGGAGGTCGTGCACAGCGGGGTGGCCGACGTGCACGCCACCGGCCACGCCCAGGCCGACGAGATCAAGACCTACCTCAGCATCACCAAGCCGCAGTGGTTCGTGCCGATCCACGGTGAGTACCGCCACATGGTGGCCAATGCCAAGCTCGGCCAGTTGATGGGCGTGCCCCGCGACCATGTGGTGCTGTGTGAGGACGGCGACATGATCGAACTCCGTGACGACGGCCTGGAGCTGATCGGTCGGGTGCCGGCCGGCTACTTGTATGTGGACGGCATCGTCGGCGACGTCGGCCAGGGCGTACTCCGCGACCGGCGGGTGCTGGCCGAGGAAGGCGTCGTGGTGGTGGTGGTCACGGTGGACATCGAGACCGGCAAGGTCCTCACCGGCCCCGAGATCATCACCCGCGGCTGGGTGTACGCACCCGAGGCCGAAGACCTGCTGGACGAAGCGTGCGACCGGGTGGCCGACACGGTGGAACGGGCGCTGTCGTCGGGTGTCCGCGACGTGGAGTCGCTGGAGCGCGACGTGCGCCGTGCGGCCGGCAAGTTCGTCAACGAGCGCACCAAGCGGCGCCCGATGATCGTGCCGGTGGTGATGGAGGCATGAGACGGGTCGCCGGCGTGGTGGCCCTGGCCACCACGCTGCTGGTGGCGTGCGACGACGGCGGGTCGAGCGCCGGCACCACCGCAGCCCCAGAGGTCACCATCTGCCAGCCGGACGTCACCGCCCAGGCGGAGGCCGAACTGCCCGCCGTGGACCTCATCGAGCCGGCCCTGCGGGCGGTGCAGGACGAGGTGGGCGGCGACATCGAATTCTTCGAGATCAACGCCGTGCCCCACGCGGTGAACGTGTTCGTGGCGCTGAACGGCGCCACGGTGGCCCAGCAGTACGTGTATGTGGACGGGGTGCTCAGCGCCGGCCAGGGGCAGTCCGCCTCCGGCGGCACGTTCACTGCGGATCAGCTGGCCTTCGACCCGACCACCGTGTTCTCGACCATCCGCGGCCAGTTGCCGGAGACGATCCTGCAGACCTTCTATGTGAACGGCGACGGGCAGGGCAACGTGAAGTACGCGGTGCTCGCCGTGGCCCAGTGCGGCGGGGCGCTGGACATCGTCGTCGGGCCGGACGGCGAGATCATCTCCGTCGACCCGCTCTGACCTGGCCGCCGGGGCAGTGCCTCAACCGGCGCGCGCCCCCTTGGTACCGTGAGGACCGCCATGCCCACCTACGGCAAGTCCAATCGCCGGTCGCGCAACGACCCTCTTCCCCCCACACCCGCGAGGGGTGCTCGTCGCGCCCCGGCAGAGGCCACCGGGCCGATGCGCCGGCGCGACCAGGCGTCCGCCGAGCTGCGCGAGGCGGTGGAGGGCCGGGAGGACGAGTTCTGGGGCATCGGGTTCATCGGCGTCGGGGTGCTGCTGGGCCTGGCCATCTACTTCCAGCTCGCCGGGCCGCTGGGCCGGGGCGTCTCGACGCTGGTGGGCTGGTTCACCGGGCTTGGCAAGTTCATCGTGCCGATCTGCCTGGTGGGCGTGGGGGTGGCGCTGGTCCGCAAGGGCCGCAGTGGGCACCGCTTCCGCCTGGCCATCGGCTGGGCGCTCACCGGGGTGTCCATCCTGGCCGTGCTGCACGTGGTGCGCCGTCAGGCCGACGGGTTCGACTCGCTGGGCGAGGCCGGCGGCTGGATCGGTGCGCTGGTGGGCGAGCCACTGCGTGCCCTCCTGGCCGACGCGGGCGCCATCGTCGTACTCGCCGCGCTGTTCCTCGGTGGGGTGATGCTGATCACCCGCACGTCGGTGCGCACGCTGGCCCACCAGTCGGCCCGCAGCGTCGGCGCCGTGGCCGGCCCCCTGTCGCGCCGGCTGCGCGATGCCGTGGGGAACGTGGCGTCGTTGCGCAGCGAGCGCGAGGGGCAGGGCGAGCTGCCGCCGCCCTCGCCCGAGTTGTACGACTTCGAGGCCGACGACGACTGGGCTGCGGCGGAGGCCCCGCTGCCCGGCCGGAAGGCCCGTGCCCCGAAAGCCGCCCTGCCGCCGCCGGCCGGCCCCGGCGAGCAGGCCGAGCTGGAGCTCGGCCCCGGTGCCCAGCGCGGCCAGTGGACCCTGCCGCCGATGAACTACCTCGGCCGCAGCACCAACCAGTCGGTCAACAAGGCCGAGGTGGAGGCCCGCGGGCGCACCCTGGTGGATTCCCTCGCCTCCCACGGGGTGGAGACCCGGCTGGTGGGTCAGACCGTCGGCCCCACCGTCACCCGCTACGAGCTGGAGCTCGGCCCCGGTGTGAAGGTGGCGCGGATCACCAGCCTCAACCGCGACATCGCCTACGCGATGGCCGCCACGGACGTGCGCATCCTGGCGCCGATCCCCGGCCGTTCGGCCATCGGCGTCGAGGTCCCCAACCACACCCGCCAGCTGGTCAGCCTGGGCGACATCATGACGGCGCCCGAGGCCAAGACCGCCGCCCAGACGCTGGACGTCGCCATCGGCAAGGACATCGCCGGCCGGGCGGTGTTCCTCAACCTGGCCACCACGCCGCACCTGCTGATCGCCGGCACCACCGGCGCCGGCAAGTCCAGCGGCATCAACTGCATCATCACGTCCCTGCTCATGCGCACCACACCGGACCAGGTGCGCCTCATCCTGGTGGACCCCAAGCAGGTGGAAATGGGGCAATACAACCGGCTGCCGCACCTGCTCACCGCCCCGGTCACCAACCCGAAGAAGGCCGCCAACGCACTCGGCTGGGCCTGCAAGGAGATGGACCGCCGCTACGACCTGCTGTTCGAGGTCGGCTTCCGCGACATCTCCGGCTACAACGCGGCGTTCGACCGGGGTGAGCTGGTGGGCGAGCCGGGCAGCGACAAGGTGTACGAGCGCCTGCCGTTCATCGTGGTGGTGGTCGACGAGTTGAACGACCTGATGATGGTGGCTGCGCGCGATGTGGAGGAAAGCATCACCCGCATCGCCCAGAAGGCCCGTGCCGTGGGCATCCATCTCATCGTGGCCACCCAGCGGCCGTCGGTGAATGTCATCACCGGCGTCATCAAGGCCAACATCCCGGCCCGCATCGCCTACGCGGTCAACAGCCTCACCGACAGCCGGGTCATCCTCGACCAGCCGGGTGCGGAGAAGCTGGTCGGCAAGGGCGACATGCTGCTGCTGCCCGGCAACAGCAATGTCAGCCAGCGCATCCAGGGCTCGTTCGTCAGCGAGGAAGAAGTCCGCAAGGTGGTGGCCCACTGGCGCCGCCAGGCGCCCGAGGTGGTCTACGTCAGCGGCGTGGAAGGCGACGAGGGCGAAGGCCAACTGGGCGGAGGCGGCGGCTTCGGTGGTGGCGACGACGACGAGGACGAGGCCCTCATGCGCCAGGCGATGGAGCTGGTGGTGCGCAGCCAGCTGGGCTCCACCTCCATGCTCCAGCGCAAGCTGAAGGTCGGCTTCGCCCGCGCCGGGCGGATCATGGACCTGCTGGAGCAGCGTGGTGTGGTCGGCCCCAGCGAGGGTTCCAAGGCCAGGGCCGTGCTGATGACGGTGGAGGAGTACGAACTGCTCTACCCCCAGCGCGGCGGCTGATCCGGCGGTCCGGGTCGTCTCACGCCCCGGTGGCTTGGCAGGATGCCCGCCATGAGCGAGATGACCACCATCACCACCGGCCTGCGCTTCCCCGAGGGGCCGATCGCCATGCCGGACGGCAGCGTCATCCTGGTGGAGATGTTCGGCCCGCGGATCACCCGGGTGCTGCCCGACGGCAGCAAGGAGACCGTGGCCGAGATCGTCGGCGGCCCCAACGGGCTGGCGATGGGGCCGGACGGGCATCTCTACCTGTGCAACAACGGTGGCTGCTTCACCCCGATCGAGATGGGCGGGATGCTGTTCCCCGGGCCGTTCAACGCCGAGGGCTACATCGGCGGCCGCATCCAGAAGGTGGACATCGCCACCGGTGAGGTCACCGACCTCTACACCGAGTGCGATGGCCGCCCGCTGCGTGCCCCCAACGACATCGTGTTCGACGGCGCCGGCGGGTTCTGGTTCACCGACCACGGCATCCGCGACCACAACGCCCGCACCAGCGATCTCACCGGCATCTACTACGCCAAG
This sequence comes from Acidimicrobiaceae bacterium, assembly GCA_020637295.1. Classification (GTDB taxonomy): domain Bacteria; phylum Actinomycetota; class Acidimicrobiia; order Acidimicrobiales; family Ilumatobacteraceae; genus UBA668. The sequence goes on from JACJWF010000001.1 coordinate 614,060, forward strand.
GCCGACGGCAGCTTCATCAGCGAGCAGGTCTTCCCGGTGGAGGGCCCGAACGGCATCGGCCTGTCGCCCGACGGCAACACCGTGTACTGGGCCGAGACCCACTCCGGCCGGGTGATGCGCCGCAGCCTGTCGGCCCCCGGTGTGGTGGTGCCGCCGATGCCGATGGACACCTCGGCCTGCCTCGCCGGCCTGCCCGGCATGCAGCTGCTGGACTCGCTGGCGGTGGACGGCGAGGGCAATGTGTGCGTGGCCACGCTGGTGAACGGCGGGATCACGGTGGTGAACCCCCGCGACGGCAGTACCACCCACGTGCCCACGGGCGACATGCTCACCACCAACATCTGCTTCGGCGACCGCGACGGCAGCGGCCAGTACCGCGACGCCTACATCACGTGCTCCGCCACCGGCACCCTCGTCCACACCCGCTGGCCGAACAACGGCCTGCGTCTCCACCACCTGTAGCGATGGGCGCACGCTTCCACGACCCGCAGGTCATCCTGTTCGTCGCCGACTGCGAGCGGGCGGCCAGGTTCTATGCGACGTTCGGGTTCGTGGAGACGTTCCGCACGTCGCCGGAGCAACCGGTGAAGATCGAGATGGCCCTGGGCGGCTTCGAGCTGGGGCTGGCACTGCCCGGTCCGGCGGCGGAGAGCCACCACATCCGGCCGGTCAGTGAGGGGCACCGGGCGTGCATCACGCTGTGGACCGACGACATCGACGCTGCGCTGGCGGAGGCGCTGACCGCTGGCGCCACCCCGAACGCCGGGCCGGAGCCCTTCCTCGACGGGCGCCTGCTGGTGGCGATGGTGGAGGACCCTGACGGCCATCCGGTCCAGCTCGTGCAGCGCGCCCCGGCGGGCAGCCCGTAGCCTGGCGGGGTGCCCGCCGCCAAGCGCTTCTACATCGAGACTCTCGGCTGTCCCAAGAACCAGGTGGACAGCGAGAAGTTGGTCGGCACCCTGCTCGCCGACGGGATGACCGCCACCGACGACGCGGCCACCGCAGACCTCGTGGTGGTGAACACCTGCGCCTTCATCGACGAAGCCCGCCGGGAGAGCATCGACACCATCCTCGCTCTCGAGGAGCAGCGCAAGAAGGGCGCCAAGCTGGTGGTCACCGGTTGCATGGCCGAGCGCTACGGCCACGAGTTGGCCGAAGCCCTGCCCGAGGTGGACCAGGTGGCCGGGTTCGGCGTGCCGGTCAACCTCACCGCCAAGCCGGGCCGGAAGGCCATCCCCGTCTCGTCCGAGCCGCTGCCCAGCCTGGATCTGCTGAACCTGCCGCGGCCGAAGGCCACGGCGCCGTGGGCCTACGTGAAGATCGCCGAGGGGTGCGACCGCAACTGCGGCTTCTGCGCCATCCCGTCGTTCCGTGGCCCACAGCGCAGCCGCGACATGGCCGCCATCCTCGCCGAGGTGGAGCAGCTGGAGGCCAAGGAGATCGTGCTGGTGGCCCAGGACCTGGCCAGCTACGGCAAGGACCGGCCGGGTGAGTTGGGCGCCGGCGCCATCGTGCCGCTGGTGCGCGCCGTGGCTGCGGCGACGCCGTGGACCCGCCTGTTGTACCTGTATCCGAGCGACCTCACCGACGAGTTGATCGACGCCATCTGCGACACCGGCGTGCCGTACTTCGACCTGTCGCTGCAGCACGTCAGCAAGCCGTTGCTGCGGCGGATGCGCCGGTGGGGCGACGGCCCGCGCTTCCTGCAGCGGATCGAGGACATCCGCCGGCGCCAGCCGGCGGCGGCGTTCCGCAGCAACTTCATCGTCGGCTACCCCGGTGAGACCGAGGAGGACCACGACCGGCTGCTGGAGTTCGTGGAGGACGCCCAGCTGGACTGGTGCGGCTTCTTCGCCTACAGCGCAGAGGACGGCACGTACGCGGCCACTCTGGACCAGCAGGTGCCCGAGTCGCTGATGCACGAACGGTTGGCCGAGCTGCGCGAGTTGCAGGATGGCATCACCGCCGCCCGGCGCGACGACCTGATCGGTACCACCATCGAGGTGTTGGTGGACGCACCGGGCCAGGCGCGCAGCACTCGCGAGGCGCCGGAGATCGACGGCGTTGTGGAAGTGCCGCATGCATTGGCGGTTGGCGAGTTCCATGCCGTGCGGGTGGTCGATGCGCTCGGCCCCGATCTCGTGGCAGACTCGCTCTGATGCCGGTCGATCCCAGCGCCATCAAGACGTGGGCCAATCTGGTCACGGTCGCGCGCATCATCATCGCCCCGTTCATGTTCCTGCTGATCCCCGATCAGCCCGGTGGGCGGTGGGGGGCGTTCCTCCTGTGGTTCGTCCTGTGCACCAGCGACGGCATCGACGGCTACCTGGCCCGCCGCCACGGGGCCACCAACCTCGGGGCCTTCCTCGACCCGTTGGCGGACAAGGTGCTGGTGCTCGGGGCGATGGTGTTCCTGGTGGCCAACGACACGTTCTGGATCGTGCCCGTGGCCATCATGGCGGGGCGCGAGTTGCTGATCAGCCTCTACCGCACGTTCGTGGGAGCCAAGGGTGTCAGCGTGCCGGCCAGCAAGACGGCGAAGTGGAAGACGTTCGCCCAGCAGTTGGCGGTCGGGTTCGCCATCATGCCCTGGACGGCGCTGGACGCCACTTGGTTGTGGAAGTCGCTGCTGTGGATCGCCGTCGTGCTGGCGCTGATCAGCGGCTTCCAGTACCTCTGGCGGGCCACCCACCCGGCGGCAGCGGTACTCGACGCGCCCCACAGCGCCAGGGTCTGACCGTGCGCTGCGACGTCCTGGCCATCGGTACCGAACTGCTCCTCGGCCAGATCACCGACACCAACAGCCAGTGGATGGGCGAGCAGTTCGCTGCCGCCGGCATCGACTCGCTGCTGCAGGTGAAGGTGGGCGACAACCTGGCCCGCATCGAGACCGTGCTGCGGCGGATGCTGGCCGACGCCGACGCCGTGGTGGTGTGCGGCGGGCTCGGCCCCACCCACGACGACCTCACCCGCGAGGCCATCACCGCAGTGATGGGCACCCGCTTGGAACTGGACGACGGCGTGGCCGAGGTGATCCGCCAGATGTTCGCGTCGCGGGGCCGGCGGATGGCCGAGAACAACCTCCGTCAGGCGATGGTGCCCGTGGGCGCCACGGTGATCCCGCAGACGCGCGGCACCGCCCCCGGCCTGATCTGCCCGGTCACCGTCGACGGGGCGGCCAAGGTGGTCTACGCCGTGCCCGGGGTACCCCACGAGATGAAGGACATGGTGCAGCGGGCGGTGCTACCGGATCTGCTGGCGCGCAGTGGCGAGGCTGCCGTCATCCGCAGTCGCACCCTGCGCACCTGGGGGGAGAGCGAGAGCGGCCTCAACGAGCGCCTGGACGGGCTGATCGCCCGGCTGGACGACGCCGGCAACCCGACGCTGGCGTTCCTGGCCAGCGGGTGGGAGGGCATCAAGGTGCGCCTCACCGCCAAGTGCGCCACGGCTGCGGAGGCCGATGCCCTGCTGGCGCAGTGGGAGGCCGAGGTTCGGGCCGAGGTCGGCGACATCGTGTTCGGTGTGGACGAGGACACCATGGAGTCCGTCGTTCTGCAGTTGCTGCGCGAGCGCGGGCTGTCGCTGGGGCTCGCCGAGTCCGTCACCGGTGGTCTGGTGGCCGGACGGATCACGGGTGTGCCCGGCGCCAGCGAGGTGTTCCGCGGCAGTGTGGTGTCCTACGCCAGCGAAGTGAAGTTCGATGTGCTGGGGGTGCCCGAGGGGCCGGTGGTCAGTGAGGCGGCCGCCGAGGCGATGGCCATCGGCGCCCGCCGGGTGCTGGGCGCCGACGTCGGCCTGGCGCTCACGGGCGTGGCCGGCCCCACGGAGCAGGAGGGCATGCCGGTGGGCACCCTGTGCGTGGGCCTGGCCATCGGCGAGCAGGTGCTGTCGCACACGTTCCGCCTGGCCGGCCAGCGCGACCAGATGCGCCAGATGAGCGTCATCACCGCGCTGAATCTCCTCCGCGGTGTGCTCACCGGCGACGCCTAGGCTGATCCGCACGCCTCCGTAGCTCAATGGAGAGAGCAGCGGGTTTCTACCCCGTTGGTTGTGGGTTCGAGTCCTACCGGAGGCACCGCCTGCCGTGGTCGCAGTGGCGTGTTCGTCAAGGTTTGTCCAAACCGCTCAGGCGGCCTGCGTGACCGGACGATGACCACGACGTGAATCGCCGTACGACAGACCGCCCCGGCGGCACCGGGCGGTTCGATCCGATGAGCGGGTCGTGGCCGATGGTGGTGTTCGATCTGCTCGTCGTGGTGGGCCTGGTCGCTGCGGCGAAGGCCGTGAGCGACACGATGAGCGTCGGTGCGGGCTGGGTGTGGTTCCTGCTGCTGTCGGCGTCGTTCGTGTTCTGCTTCGTGGCCGTGCCGCTGCGGGTGCTGCTGGTGCGCCAGCAGCAGAGCATCATGCGGCAGACGTCGGAGGCGCGCCGCCAGGCGTCCACCGACCCGCTCACCGGGCTGCCGAACCGGCGGAGCACCGAAGGGTTCGTGGCCGACCTGCTGGCCGAGGGCATCCCGTTCACCGTCGCGGTGTGCGACCTGGACCACTTCAAGAACGTCAACGACGGGTTCGGTCACGACGTGGGCGATTCGGCGCTGGTGCTGTTCGCCCGCACGGTGCGGCGGGTGGTTCGCCACACCGACATCGTGGTTCGCCACGGCGGCGAGGAGTTCCTGGTGATCCTGCCGCGGACGTTCAAGGACCAGGCTGTCGGGGTGCTGGACCGGGTGCGCCTGGAGTTGGCGGTGGCCGTGGCCGACACCGGCAGCCCGGCCTACACGTTCAGCGCCGGGGTCGCCGACACCACCGAACGGTCGGACTGGACGGCGCTGCTGCAGGTGGCCGATCAGCGCCTGCTGCATGCCAAGCGTCTCGGCCGCGACCGGGTGCTGGCCAGCATCGCCTGACACCACCGATCCGGCCCGACAGTAGGGATTCGGCCCGTCTCGCCCTACCCTGGAGAGGTCCTTACGGACCCCAACCCCGGACTCGCGAGGTCGATGTGAAGTTCAAGAAGGGCGACACCGTCATCTATCCCCAGCACGGAGCGTGCCTCGTCGTGGGCACGAAGAAGATGGAGGCGTTCGGCACCACGCAGGACTACCTCATCCTCCGCACGGTCATCAACGAGATGACGCTGTCGGTGCCGGTGGCCAAGGCCGAGGAAGTGGGTGTCCGCCCGCCGGTGAACCCGGAGGAGTTGGAAGACCTGGTGGCCGTGCTCAGCAAGCCGGACCCGCGCGTGCCCAGCAACTGGAGCCGGCGGTTCAAGAACCACCAGGAGAAGCTGAAGAGCGGCGACGTGTACCAGGTGGCCGAAGTGGTGCGGAACCTCGCTGCCCGCAACCGCGACTCCTCGCTGTCGGCCGCCGAGCGCACCATGTACGACCGGGCACGGATCAACCTGGTCAGTGAGATCGCCCCGGCGCTGAAGGTCAGTGCCGAGGAGGCCGAGCGGTATCTCGACGACGCCCTCGCCAAGGGTGTGCTGAAGCCGGCCAAGGAGCCCGCCAAGAAGAAGGCGTGATCGGCCTCGGGCCGGCCACGCCGCCCGTCTAGTCTCCGTGCATGACCGCTCCCGGCCTGCTGACGCGCCCCGAACTCACCGACCTCATCCACCGCGGTGAGGTGGACACGGTGCTGATGGTGTTCCCCGACTTGCAGGGCCGCCTGGTCGGCAAGCGCACCACCGGGCGCTTCTTCCTCCAGCAGGTGGCCGACGCCGGCACGGAGAACTGCGACTACCTCATCGCCTGCGACATGGACAACAACCCGGTCCCCGGCTACCGGTTCACCAGCTACGAGCAGGGCTACGGCGACATGCTGGCCGCCGCGGACTGGAACACCGTGCGGCTGATCCCGTGGGTGGAGAAGACGGCGATGATCATGTGCGACCTGCGCGACGTGGACACCCACGACCTCATCCGTGTGGCGCCGCGCAGCATCCTGCAGGCCCAGGTGGACGCCGCGGCGGCGATGGGCTTCCTGCCGATGGTGGCCAGCGAGATCGAGTTCTACCTGTTCCGCGACACCTACGACGAGGCCCACGACAAGGGCTACCGCAACCTGCAGCCGCACTCGCCGTGGCTGGAGGACTACCACGTCCTCCAGACCACCAAGGACGAGTACGTCATCGGTGCCATCCGCCGCGGGCTGGAGGCTGCGGGCGTGCCGGTGGAGTTCAGCAAGGGCGAGGCCGGCAAGGGCCAGCACGAGATCAACCTCGACTACACCACCGCCGTCGAGATGGCCGACCGCAACAGCGTGTACAAGCTGGCGGCCAAGGAGATCGCCCACTTCCACGGCCGCTCGGTGTCGTTCATGGCCAAGTACGACTTCGCCGACACCGGCTCGTCGTGCCACATCCACTCCAGCCTGTGGTCGCTGGACGGGGAGACCGCCGTGTTCGACGGCGGCCACCACGCCCCGCACGGGATGAGCGACACGTTCCGCCACTACCTGGCCGGGCAGATCGCTACCGCCCGCGAGTTCAGCCTGCTGTGGGCGCCGACGATCAACAGCTACAAGCGGTTCCAGCCCGGCTCGTGGGCGCCGACCGGCGTGGGTTGGGGCATCGACAACCGCACCCTCGGGTTCCGCAAGGTCGGCCACGGCAAGGGCACCCGGGTGGAGTGCCGCATCCCCGGCAGCGACGCCAACAGCTACTTCGCCTTCGCCGGGGCCATCGCCGGCGGCCTGCACGGCATCCGCAACAAGATGGAGCTCGGCGAGCCGTTCAGCGGCAACGGCTACGAGGCCCCGGACATCGATCGCATCCCCTGGAGCCTGGTCGACGCCATCGCGCTGTGGGAGCGCAGCGACGCCGCCCGCGAGTGCTTCGGCGAGGACGTGCACCACCACATCCTCACCATGGCCAAGGCCGAGTGGATGGCCTTCAACCAGACCGTGACGGACTGGGAGCTCCGCCGCTACTGGGAACGGATCTGACCAGTTGGCCCGCCGCTGGGTGTGGCTGTCCGTTGCGTTGATCGTCCTCGTGGCGGTGCTGGTCGCCTACGGGCTGAGGATGGGTTCGAGCCACCCGGTGCGGCACAGCGAACCACTTGCCGGCCGGTACGACGACGGCACAGCGACGCTGGAGCTGATCGTGGGGTCGTGCGCTGCACTGAGGGATGTGCAGGTGCAGGTCAGCGCGTACCTGCCGGGTGGTGGGCCCACGGGTGACGGCCACTGGGAGGATCAGGCGACTGCCGACCTCGACGGCGAGCAGCCCGGCCTCGTCACGCTGGCGCCGGTCGTGCTCGACGGCCCGGACGACCTTCCCGTGGCTGTCAGCGTGTGGGCCGTAGGGAGCAGCGGCACCCGGGTGGAGTACGGCCTCCGAGCGGACCTCGGGACGCTCCGCTCGGCCGGTGCCGACGCCGACGGGCCGCTGGGCGACGATGGCTTCGCCGAACGCCGTTCGGCTCTCTGCAGTGCTGCCGACCTCAGCCCCTGACGGTGTACATCCGGCCCTGCCCGCGTCAGCGGAACTCCACGAGCACGGGGAGGTGGTCGCTGATGGCCCGCCACGCATCGCCGCCCTCCGGCGTGTCCACCAGCAGCACCTCGCTGCCGGTGGGTACGAGTACGTAGTCCAGCCGCTGGTCCGGGGCCTCGCTCGGGTTGGTGACGGTGCCGCCGGTGTCCTCGACGCCGACGGTGGCCAGTTCGGCCAGCACCTCGGCGCCGTCCGGCGCGTTCAGGTCGCCGCAGACCACCAGCCGGGCAGTGGGTTCGCTGCGGACGGCCGCGGCCACGCGTGCCGCCTGTGCCACCCGCTCCTCGTGCGGCCCGCCGACGAGATGGATGTTGTGCACCCGCAGCGCCGACCCGTCCGGCCGGGTGACGGTGGCCGACACCATGATCCGCCGCCGGTAGATCCACCTCGGCTCGCCGACCGAGATGACCCGCCGCACCGGCTGCGACAACCGGGTGGGGGAGAGGACCGCCATGCCCTCGGCCGTCCACCACACCAGCGGGCCGTACGGGTAGTGCTTGGCCCGCCAGACCACCTGCCACTCCAGCCGGCGGGCCATCCGGCGGGCCTGATGGCGGCGCACCTCCTGCAGCGCCACGACGTCGGGCTCGCAGTGGCGGATGTGCGCCACCACCCGGTCCAGCGGGGGGTGCTTGGCGCCCAGGATGTTCCACGTCAGCACCCGCCAGGTCATCGAGGCGTTCATCGCCGCCAGTCTCCCCCAAGTTGGCGTTGAGATGTGGCCCTACCGCATCTCAACGCCAACTTGTCGAAGGCCCGGGCCAAGTTGGCGTTCAGGTGCGGTGGTACCGCGTCTCAGCGCCAACTTGGAAGGGGCAACTTGGGGGGCGCGGGGCGGTACCGTGCTCGCTCATGAGTCGTCTCGAAGGCAAAGTCGCCGTCATCACTGGTGCGTCGTCCGGTCTCGGCCGGGTCGGCGCGGAGCGGTTCGCCGCCGAGGGTGCCAAGGTGGTGATCGCCGACGTCGCCGACGGGGAGGAGGCCGTGGACGCCATCACCGCGGCCGGCGGCGACGCCAGCTACGTGTCCTGCGACGTCACCGACGAGGAGTCCGTGAAGTCGGCCATCGACTTCGCCGTCGAGGTCTACGGCGGCCTGCACGTGCTCTACAACAACGCCGGCGTGATGCTGAGCGAGGACGACAACCCCGTCACCACCAGCATCGACACGTACCAGAAGACCATGGACATCAACGTCCTCGGCACGATGCTCGGCTGCAAGTACGCCATCCCCGCCATGCAGGCCACCAGGGAGAAGGACGGCAGCGTCGGCTCGATCGTCAACGTGGCCTCGTTCGTGGCGCACATGGGTGCCGCCACACCTCAGGTCGCGTACACCGCCTCCAAGGGCGCAGTGCTGGCGATGACCCGGGAGATCGCGGTGATCTACGCGCGGCAAGGCATCCGCTGCAACGCCCTGTGCCCCGGGCCGATCATGACCCCGATGCTCGCCAAGTTCCTCAGCGACGACGCCAAGCGCAACCGCCGCCTCGTCCACATCCCGATGGGCCGCTTCGGCGACCCGTCGGAGATCGCCAACGGGGCCCTGTTCCTGGCCAGCGACGAGAGCAGCTGGATGACCGGCCAGTCCCTCATCATCGACGGCGGCATCACCGCCGCCTACGTCACCCCGGAGTGACGTGACCCTCCACGGCGCCGGCCACTCGGCGGGCGACCTCGAGGCACTGGCCACGGCGTTCGTCCGCGACCGGCTGCGCCACGACCCCGGCACCGGCCGGGTGGGCGACCCCGCCGCGCTGGCCGCCGCACTCGCCGGCGGGATCACCGACGCCGGCCTCGGCACCGGCCCGGCCTGGGCACGGTTCACCGAGGTGGTGGCCCCCGCGAACCTCAGCCTGGATTCCTCCCGCTTCCTCGCGTTCATCCCCGTCTCGCCCTCCGTGGCCGGGGTGTGGATGGATGCGGTGGTCGGCGCGGCCAACTTCTCGGCGGAGAGCTGGCTGGAGGCCGCGGGCGCCATCGCCGCCGAGACCCAGGTGCTCGACTTCCTGGCCACGACGTTCGGCCTGCCGGCCGGTGCCGGCGGCTGCTTCATGACGGGTGGCAGCATCGGCAACCTGTCCGCGCTGGCGGTCGCCCGCGACCAGGCGGGCGGCCGGCGGGCAGTGGTGGTGGCGGACACGGCCCACGCCAGCGTCGCCAACGCACTGCACCTCCTGGGGATGGAGGCCGTGGTGGCCGGCACCGGCGCCGACTGCCGGCTCACCGGCGAGGCCGTGCGAGCCGCGGCGGCCGGGCGCAGCGACATCGCCGCGGTCGTCGCATCCGCCGGTTCCACCAATGCCGGCGTCGTGGACGACCTTGCCGGCTGCGCGGACGCCGCCGCCGACCTCGGTGCCTGGCTGCACGTGGACGGCGCCTACGGCCTGGCCGCCATGCTGCTGCCCGAGTGCCGCCACCTGTTCGCCGGCATCGAGCGGGCGGACAGCCTGATCGTCGACCCGCACAAGTGGCTGTTCGCGCCCGCGGGCTCGTGCGCCCTGCTCTACGCCCGGCCGGAACTGGCCGCCGCCACCCATACCCAGCACGGCCCGTACATCGACGTGTTCCGCGACATCGACGGCTGGAACCCCAGCGATCTCGGCTTCCAGCTCACCCGCCGGGCCAGCGGGCTGCCGATCTGGTTCGCCCTCACCCTCCATGGCGTGGACGCCCACCGCGACGCCATCCGGGCGGGCATCGCCATGGCGCGGCGGTTCACCGCGGCCCTGCACGCCAGCGAGGTCGCCGAGCCGCTGCTGGAGCCGGCGCTCGGCGTGGTCGTGTTCCGCCGCCACGGCTGGGGCCGGGCGGAGTGGCCGGCGTGGGGCCGCCGCTGCATCGACGAGGGTGTCGCCGTGGTCGCCCCGACCAGCCACCGCGGCGAGCCCGTCGGCCGCGTGGTCTTCATGCACCCGCTGACCCCGGACACCATCGTCGGCGAACTGCTCGACACGCTCCGCTGAACGGCCGTGCATCATGATGCAGTTAATGACGCATCATGATGTAGGCTGCGTCCATGAGGACGACGCTGGTGCTGGACGACGACGTGGTCGCGGCGGCGGAACAGGTCCGCCGTGCACGGGGCTGCGGCCTCAGTGAGGCGGTCAACCTGCTGGCTCGGCGAGGCTTGGCGTATCGCGACCGCCCCACGCCGTACCGGCACCGTCCGGCACATCTGGGGCTGAAGGTGGATGTCGCCAACGTCGCGGATGTGCTGGAGTTGCTCGACGAGACGCCGGACGCGTGATCGTCGACGCCAACGTCCTGCTGTACGCCGTCGACGGTGACAGTCCCTTCCACCTGGCTGCGTCACGCTGGCTGGAGGACGCACTGAATGGCGACGTGCGGGTCGGACTTCCGTGGCAGACGCTCGGCGCGTTCCTCCGCATCAGCACACACCCGCGGATCGCGGCCAGTCCGCTCGGCGGCGAGGAGGCCTGGGAGTACGTCGAGGCCTGGCTGGCCGCCCCGGCGGCGTGGGTTCCCGCCCCTGGGCGGGAGACCGCAGACGTCTACGGGCGGCTGTGCCGCTCGGTCCCGATCACCGGGAACCTCGTCACCGACGCGATGCTGGCTGCCATGGCGATCGAGCACGGTGTTGCCATCGTCTCCGCTGACGCCGACTTCGCCAGGTTCCCTGGCGTTCGGTGGCTGAACCCGCTCCGCTGAGCGGTGGTCCCTCAGAGCACGAAGCGGCCGTTGGGGGTCAGCAACATCGCCCCGAGGCCGGCGGGCCCCTCGATGATCTCGATGCGGTCGTCCTCGCCGATCACCCTCAGGGCCGTGCGCAGCAACTTCGGGTTGGGGTGGCGCAGGCGCAGGCGTTCCAGCGTCACGTCCGTCGGCAGGTCGTCTGCCGGGTGCGGGGAGTCCTGCCAGTCGATGAGGAACGGCACCGTCCCCGAATGCGGAGGCTCCAGCAGGGGGAAGGTCAGCCGCCAGTGCAGGTGCACGCCATCCGGCCGCTCCCGCTCCATCGCCGCCACCGGCCCCAGGCTGAGGCCCAGTTCGGTCAGCGGGCCGAGCACGTCGTTGATCGGCTTCTTCGGCCGGGCGCACCAGGCCACCAGGCGGGCGCGGGTCAGCGAATCCACCCCGAACGGCCGCGGCCCGGTCGGGTCCTGCTGCTGCGGGTCCGGCCCGATGACCTCCAGGTAGCTGCCCCGCCCCAGCCCGGTGAGCTGGTTGCGGGTGCCGCGGCCGACGTGCTGGCCGCCCTCGACCAGGTCCACACCCCACCGCCCGTGGATCGCGGCCACGGTGGGCGCGAGTTCGGGCGTGGCCAGCACGAGGTGGTCGATCACGGCCCAGAGTCTCGCAGCACTCGGCCCGATGCCCACACTTCGGCTCCCTGGTCAGATCGTGTTCTCGTGAACGGCAAGACTGTGGGAATGAGCAATGTCGCCTTCCTCGGACTCGGTGTGATGGGTGCCCCGATGGCCCGCCACCTCGCCGCTGCCGGCCACAAGGTCACGGTCTACAACCGCACGCCGGAGAAGGCGCTGGCGTGGGTGGCGCTCTACGGCCACCGGGCCGCGCCCACCCCGCGGGAGGCCGCCGAGGGCGCCGAGTTCGTGCTGATGTGCGTGGGCAACGACAACGACGTCCGCGACGTGGTCTACGGGCCCGACGGTGCGCTGGCCGGTGCCGAGGCCGGTGCGGTGCTGGTGGACCACACCACGGCCTCGGCCGAGGTGGCCCGCGAGCTGGCCGAGGCCTGCGCGGAGTACGGCGTCGGCTTCGTCGATGCACCAGTGTCCGGTGGGCAGGCGGGCGCGGAGAACGGTCAGCTGACCATCATGTGTGGCGCCGACGACGAGGCGTTCTACCGCCTGGCCCAGCCGGTGATGGCCGCCTATGCCAAGGCCAGCGCGCTGATGGGATCGGCCGGTGCCGGCCAGCTGACCAAGATGGTCAACCAGATCCTCATCGCCGGCATCGTCGAGGGCCTGGCGGAGGGTTTGAACTTCGCCGTGCGTGCCGGGCTGGATGCGGACCAGGTGATCGAGGTCGTCAAGTACGGCGCGGCGCAGAGCTGGCAGCTGGAGAACCGCGGGCGGACGATGATCCGCGACGAGTTCGATTTCGGCTTCGCCGTGGAGTGGATGCGCAAAGACCTCGGGATCGTGCTGGCGGAGGCCAAGCGGAACGGTTCCCGCCTGCCGGTGACCGCGCTGGTGGACCAGTTCTACGGCCAGGTCGCCGCCCGCGGTGGCAGCCGCTGGGACACCTCCAGCCTCATCCACCTGCTGGCCCACGACTGACAGAGCCGGCCGGCGCGACGCGGCAGCCGCGACTCGTCAGCGCATCCGCAGTGGCAGGTGGTCCACCCCGCGGATGGTCAGCCGATCGCGCCACCCCGGCTCGCCGTCGAGGTGCACCTCCGGGAAGCGGCGGATCAAGGAGGTGATGGCCACCCCGGCTTCCAGCTTCGCGAGTGACGCACCCAGGCAGTAGTGCACACCCGCGGCGAAGGCCAGGTGGCGGCTGGCGCTCGGCCGGTCCAGCTGCAGCGTGTCCGGGTCGTCGAACACCTCCGGGTCGTGGTTGGCGGCGCCGAGCACCGTCATCACGAGGGTGCCCTTCTTCACCTCCACGTCGCCGTAGCGCACGTCCACCGTGGGCACCCGCACGGTCTCCTGCACCGGCCCGTCGTAGCGCAGCAGTTCGTCCACGGCGTTGACGTCCATCGACGGGTCGTCGGCCCACCGCCGCAGCTGGTCGGGGTGGCGCAGCAGGGCATGCATCCCGTTGCCGATCAGGTTGACGGTGGTCTCGTGCCCGGCGACGTACAGGAGGATGACGAACGACCGCAGCTCGGCCTCGCTCAGGCGGTCGCCTTCCTCCTCCGCCTCGATCAGCGCGGACAGCAGGTCGTCGCCGAGGTTGCGGCGGCGCTCGGCAATGACCTCGCTGACATAGGCCCCCATCGCCGCCCCGGCCACCTCGCTGGCGTCGAACGCGGCATCGTCGGCGGTGGGCTCCAGTGACGCGGTGAGGATCTGCGACCACTCGCGCACCTGGGCGCTGTTCTCCACCGGCAGGTCGAGCAGGTCGCTGATGACCTGGAACGGCACCGGGAAGGCGAGCTCCTCCACCAGCTCCATCGAGCCACGCTCGGCGGCCACGTCCAGCGCGTCGTCCACCAGTTGCTGCACCCGCGGGCGCAACCGCTCGATGGCCCGCGGGGTGAACGCCAGCGAGACCAGGCGGCGCAGGCGGGTGTGATCCGGTGGGTCGAGGTTGAGGATCGTCTTCGCCGCCTGGCCGGACTCCTGACGCTGGCGGATGCGCTCCCGGCGGGCCCGGCGCGGGTCGTCCTCCCGCGGCGTGACGTGGGCGTCGATGTCGCGGGCGAACTCCTGCCCGCGCAGGGTGCGGGCCACGTCCTCGTAGCGGGTGAGCACCGTGAACCCGAATGGCGAGACGTGGACGGGCTCCTCCCGGCGCAGCCGCTCGTAGAACGGGTAGGGGTTGGCGCGGAAAGCCGGGTCGAAGGGATTGAACAGCACTTCGCTCATCGCGGCGGCTCCGATCTCGTGGTGCTCCCATCAGAGCACACAGGTCCCTGGTGGCCGCTGCCCGACGGGCCTACCATGAGTGGCGAGGGGTGTGTTCCCTCGCCAACTTCTACAGAAAGGGAGATCTGTATGAAGGGCATCAGATGGGTGTTCGGAGGCTTGTTGTTGGGGGCCGTGGTGGTCGGGTCGTCCGGGCCGGCAGCGGCGCAGCTGGACGGGTCCTGCCACGCCTCCGGCACCTGGCAGAACGCCGGGCTGACGGTGGACGCAGCCCAGGTGGGCGACAAGGCGGTCACCGTGCCACGCAGCGACACCGTCCACTGGGAAGGCTCGGTTGCCGGGCCGCCCGGCGAGCATTCGGGCAGCATCTGGATCGAGTTGCCGCCGCCGTTCGGCACCGTGGAGATCGATTCCTGGGGCGGCAACGGGGTCACCACCTCGAACGACGGGTTCGAGGAGTACGACCTTCCGTCGCTCGTGCCCGCCGGGGTGGTCTTCACCGTGTCCGGTGAGCACACCGACGCCAACGGCACGTGCACTGGTCACGTCAACTTCAAGATCGACGGCAGCGCCGTGTCCTCACCGCTCACCTGGGTGAGCCTGGCCGGCACCGCCGGCACCGGGGCTGGCATGTTCTTCGTCCTTCGTCCACTGTTCCGCCGGGTCGGGTAAGGGGTCACCATGAACGTCGGAAAGATCATCGGAGTCGCGGTGCTCGGCTTCTTCTTCCTGCTCTTCGTCGCCATCGACCTGGTGCTGTTCGGTGTCATCCAGTTGAACAGTGCGGTCGTCACGGTCCTCCCGCTGCTCGGCCTGGTCGGCGGCGGGGCGCTCGGCGCGATGGCGGGGAAGAAGGGTCAGCCGGCCGGCTGAGCCGCGCTGGCCACCGCGTCGACGATGCGGTCGATCTGTGCATCCGTCGTCACCAGCGGCGGGCAGAACAGCAGTGAGTCGGCGTTGAGGGCCCGGCAGACCACGCCGCCGCGCTCGTACATGTGGTCGCGCATCGCCATCGCGTCCTGATCCGGACGCAGGCCGGCGGCCCACATCGCGCCGCGGCCGCGGGCATGGTCGATCAGCCCGTCGGCCGCCAGTGCCCGCAGCCCGTCGGCCAAGCGGGTGCCCACGTGGGAGGCCCGCTCCACCAACCCTTCGCGGCGCATGATCTCCAGGTTCGTCAGCCCGGCGGCGCAGGCGGTGGGGTGACCGGAGTAGGTGAACCCGTGGCGCAGGAAGAACGCCGGATCGGCCTCCAGCGCTGCCGTGGGCGCTGGGCCCACCACCACACCGCCGAGCGGCTGGTACCCGGAGGTGACCGCCTTGGCGAAGGTGATGAAGTCGGGCGTGACGCCGTAGTCCTGGGCGCCGAACCACGAGCCGAGCCGGCCGAAGCCGGTGATGACCTCGTCGAACACCAGGTACGCGCCGTGCTGGTCGCACAGCCGGCGCAGGCCCTGGAGGTACTCCTCGGTGGCCGGGTGGATGCCACCGGCGCCCTGCACCGGTTCGGCGATGACGGCGGCGACCTCGTTGCCGCGCTCGCTCATCAGTGTGGCGATGGCCTCCAGGTCGTCGGCCGGCACCTGCACGACCTCGTCGACGAACGGGCCGAAGTCCGCCCGGTTGGGGGCGATGCCCTGGGCGCTGGTTCCGCCGTAGGCGGTGCCGTGGTAGCCGCGCACCCGGCTGATGATCAGCTTGCGCTGCCCCTGGCCGGCCTGGACGTGGGCGATGCGCGCCAACTTCATCACGGTGTCGATGGACTCGCTGCCGGAGCACGTGAAGAACACCCGGGCGTCAGCCATCGGCGCCAGTTGGCGGATCTGCTCGGCCAGGGCCTCGGCCGGGTCGTTGGTGAACGGGTCGAACGTGCTGTAGGCCTCCAGCGTGCGCACCTGGGCAGCAATGGCGTCCGCCATCTCGGTGCGGCCGTGGCCGATGGCGCAGTACCAGAGGCTGGCCATGCCGTCCACCAGTTCGCGACCGTCCGCGTTCCACAGCAGTGCCCCCTCGCCGCGCACGATGCGCAGGAAGGACTCGCGGGTCGGCTTGGCGAACGGGTGCAGCAGAGCGGCGGGCATGGTGGACACCGTACCGACCCCGACGAGGTGGCGGCGAGCGGGTACCGGGCTGCCGGGCGCGGCTGCCCTCACTACGCTGCGAGCGGTGGAGGCGACGCGGTGAGCAGCCCTTGGGAGGTGGTGATCGAGGCGGACGAGGCCTGGTTCGCCGTGCGAGGGACACCTGCCGACCCGCCTGTCGCCCCGACGCCGCCGCGCCGGGTGGCCTTGGGGGACGGCACCTCACTGGTGGGGCGCTCCTCATCCGATGACGACCATCCGCCGGAGGTGGTGGTCGACGACGACACCGGCGTGTCGCGCCGCCACGCCCAGTTCGTGGTGGACGGCGACCAGTTGACGGTGGTCGACCTGTCCAGCACGAACGGCACCCATGTGACGGCGGGAGGGGACGGCCCGGGGCTGCGGACGGTGCCCCTGGTCCCCGGTGTGCCGTGCCTTCTGGTCGACGGCGACCACGTCTACGTCGGTGCATGGACGCGGCTGACCGTGCGGCGGGTGGGCATCCCCGCCGTGTGATCAGGCGGCCAGGGCGCAGACCTCGGCGAAGCCGGCCCGCAGGCACTCGATCAGCACGTCGGGGTCGCCGACGGCTGCCGCGTCCATGTTCACACCCATGCAGCAGGTGCCGTCGTAGCTCATCAGCGTGACGTTCAGGGCGGAGCCCGCAGTGGGACCGAACGGGAAGAAGCGCCGCACCGGCACCCCCTCCAGCCACATCGGCATCGGCACCCCGGGCACATTGCTGGCCAGGAAGTCCACACCCTTCAGCATCGTGCCGATGACGCCCTTCGGCATCAGGTTGAGGAAGCCGGCGATGGCCTCGGTGTGATCCATCGCCCGCTCGTTGCGGATGCCCTCGACCACATCGTGGAGGTCGCGGATCCGCTCGGCCACGGTCGCCTCGTCCACCGGCACCACGAAGCGGGTGACGGTGACATGGTTGCCACCGGCCGGGTCGTCGGCGCCGCGCTGGCTGACCGGCATGGCCACCCTCAGTTCGTGGATCTCCGTCTCGTGGAACTCGTGGTACTTCTGCAGGCCGCGGGTGATGCCGGCGAGGAAGCCGTCGTTCAGGCGACCTCCTGCGGCGTGGGACGCGCTGTGGAGGTGGGCCACGGGCAGTTCCAGCGTGCGGAAGTGCGACGACATCATCCGCCCGACCATCACCGTGGACTTCGGCGTGCTGGTGGGCGCCAGGAACTTGGCCACCGACACCGCGGTGCCGACGGCATCCGTCACCGCCTGCTGGGGGTGACGTACGGCGTGGAGCAGGCGGGGAACCGCCGAGCGCACCTGCTGGCGGGTGAAGTCCACCATGCCTTCCACGTCGTGGAGCAGCACGTCGCGGAGCAGTTGGTCGCGACCAACTGCGGTCATCGGCGGGCGGGCCGTCGGCCGACGCCCGGCGGGGTTGGCCTCGAAGTCGAACAGGTGGGCGGCCAGTTGCACGGCGCCGATTCCGTCGGTGACGACATGGTGAGCCTTCATCACGAACGCGGCCCGCTCGTCGCCACCGGCACCCTCCACGAGGGTGAACTCCCACAGTGGACGGGCCGGGTCGAAGCCGCCGGCCGCTTCGGTGCGCGCCCAGTCGTACAGGTCTTGCAGGGTGCTGCCGTCCGGGAGGCGCACATGGCGCAGGTGGTAGTGCAGGTCGAAGTCCGGGTCGGGCACCCACCGCAGGGTGGTGGGGTGCAGCGGCACCGGCACCACCTTCTCCCGCAGTGCGGGCACATGGTGGGTGATCTCCTCGACGCGGCGCTGCACGCGGGACCACTCCGGCACCCCGTCGAGCAGCACGATGCCCATGATCGTGCTGCGCAGCAGCGGGTCGGCCTCCACCATCCACATGATGGTGTCGTTCTGGCTGAGGTAGGACCGGTCAGGCATGGGGGTTCCCTCCGCGCAGCATCGTGCGGCCGGCGCGGGCCGCCGGGCAAGGGCCGTTCGCCCCGAAAGCGTCAGCCCAGCGCGTCGCCGAGCGCCTGCACGCTGGGCACGAACCAGTACGCCCCGGTGACCGGGGTGGAGAAGTCGGTGAGCCGGTCGCGCAACCCGTCCTCGGCGGCGCCGAACATCCGCTGCAGCATCGCGGTGAAGCGGTGCGGGTCGGCGCTGAACGCCACGAAGTGCAGCCCGTGCTCCGTGACGGTGCCGTACGGCACGCTGCGGCGGAAGATCTCGATCTCCTCGCCGTCGTCGGCTTCGATCACGACGCGGGCGATGTGCGCGGTGTGCGGCTTGACGTCGTCGTCCATCTCCACGCTGTCCGCCTTGCTGCGGCCGAACACGTTCTCCTGCTCGCGCACGGGAAGCCGACCGAAGGAATCGAGGTCGTGCACCCACCGCTGGGTGATGGCGAACGAGCCACCTGCGCCCACCTGGCCATCGGCCACCGTGGCCACCTCGAACGCTTCCTCCACGCTCGGGTTCTCCGTGCCGTCGATGAAGCCCGTGAGGTCGCGGCCGTCGTGGTAGACGAAGCCACCGACCTCCACCGCCACCGCGGCGATCGGTGCCAGCAGTGCGGTGGTGCTGCGGGCGACGTCGAACAGCACGGCGTCGTCGCTGCCGTGGATCCACACCCACACGTCGTGCTCCGTGCCGGGCACGCCGTCCAGGTCCGGGAATTCGGTGAGGTCGGCCGGTGCCGCGTCCGGCGACAGTTGGCGCCACAGGGTGGGCGAGAAGCCGACGACGATGTTGGCCCCGCCGGCGCTGACGCTGGGCTGGCGCAGCGGTGCCAGCGCAGCGAGCACGTCGGCCGTGGGCACGTCCGGGCGGAGTACGAATTCCAGGTGGCGGTGGGCGCGAGTGCCCTGGGCGAAGATGCCGGGTTGTGGAGTGGCCATGAGGAAGTGTTATCCCTTCGGGATCGGGGTGGCCAAGCCGTCCACGCAGACCACGTCGGGCAGGGCCAGCAGGGTCGCCGGCGGGCAGAGCACCTTGATGCTGCGGCTGCCGCCACCGAGGATCACGCGGTCCCGCTCGGTGACGGCGGCATCCACCCAGACCGGCACGCCGGGCGGCAGGGCGAACGGGGTGACCCCACCGATCTGCATGCCGGTGATCCGCACGGTGTCCTCGGCCGGGGCGAAGGACGCCTTGCGCGTGCCGAACCGCCGGCGCACCGCCCCGTTGACGTCCAGGCGGGTGGTGGCCAGCACGATGCAGGCGGCGTAGACCGGCGGGTCGCTCTTGCCGATGGCGACGATGGTGTTCGCACTGTGGTCGAGGGAGTAGCCGTACGCCTCGCAGAAGGCGGCCGTGTCGGCCAGCGCGGGGTCGCAGGGGATGATCTCGTACTCGCCGCCGGTCGCGTCCAGGCTGCGCAGCACCAGTGCTTCCACGTCGTCGACCTCGTCCATGGCCGCCATTGTGCCGTGTGCCGCCGGTCGCGGGGAGGAAAGTCCCTACTGACCTCTGGACACCCGTCCTAGGTTGAACTGCGTGAGTGCCGAACCGATCGCCGTCGCGCCCGTGGGGCGCGAGGTGGTGGACGCCAACGAAGCAGTCGCCCGGGTGGCTCATCTGCTCTCCGAAGTGATCGCCATCTACCCCATCACCCCCGCCTCCCCGATGGGGGAGCACGCCGACGCCTGGAGCGCCCGTGGTCACACCAACTTGTGGGGCGTCGTCCCCGAGGTGGTGGAGATGCAGAGCGAGGCCGGCGCCGCCGGTGCCATGCACGGTGCCGTCCTGCGCGGCGCCCTGGCCACCACGTTCACCGCCAGCCAGGGTCTCCTGCTGATGCTGCCGGAGATGTTCAAGATCGCCGGCGAGCTGACACCCGCCGTCATCCACGTGGCCGCCCGCTCCGTGGCCACCCATGCCCTGTCGATCTTCGGCGACCACAGCGACGTGATGGCCGCCCGCAGCACCGGCTTCGCCCAGCTGTGCGCTGCCGGGGTGCAGGAGTCCGCCGACATGGCGGCCGTGGCGCACGCCGCGACGCTGGCGTCGCGGCTGCCGTTCCTCCACTTCTTCGACGGGTTCCGCACCAGCCACGAGCTCAACACGGTGCAGATCCCCACCGCCGAGCAGTTGCGGGCGATGATCAGCGATGCGGACATCGCCGCCCACCGCGCCCGCGGGCTGGACCCCAACCGGCCCGTCCTGCGCGGCAGCGCCCAGAACCCCGACGTCTTCTTCCAGGCCCGTGAGGCCTGCAACCCGTTCCACGACGCCGTGCCCGGCATCGTGCAGGACACGATGGACCGGCTGGCCGCGCTCACCGGCCGGCAGTACCACCTGGCCGGCTACCACGGCGCCGCGGACGCGGACCGGGTGGTCGTGGTCATGGGCTCCGGCGCCGGCGCGGTGCGCGAGGCCGTGGACGCGCTGAACGCCGCCGGCCAGCGCGTCGGCATGGTCACCCTGCGGCTGTACCGGCCGTTCCCCGTCGCCCAGTTACTGGCCGCCCTGCCGCCCACGACCCGCACGGTGGCGGTGCTGGACCGCACGAAGGAGCCCGGTGCCCCGTTCGAGCCGTTGCACCTGGACGTGCTGTCGGCGGTTTGGCACAGCGACGCGTCGGCGTGGGCCGGCGGGGAGAAGCCCCGGGTCATCGGCGGGCGCTTCGGGCTGAGCAGCAAGGAGTTCACGCCGGCGATGGCCAAGGCGGTGTTCGACGAGGCCGCCGCGGCGCAGCCGATCAACCCGTTCACGGTCGGGATCGTGGACGACGTCAGCCACACCAGCCTCACGGTGGACCCGACGTTCCGCACCGATACCGCCAAGGTCCGGGCGGTCTTCTTCGGCCTCGGCTCCGACGGCACCGTCGGCGCCAACAAGAACACGGCCAAGATCGTCGGCGCCAACAGCGACCTGGACGTGCAGGCCTACTTCGTCTACGACTCGAAGAAGTCGGGCAGCATGACCGTCAGCCATGTGCGCTTCGACGACCGGCCGATCGGCAGCACCTACCTCATCGACGAGGCCACGTTCGTCGGCGTGCACCAGTGGAACCTGCTGCAGCGGATGGACGTGCTGGGCCTGGCCGCCCCCGGTGCGACGGTGCTGGTCAACAGCCCCTACGGGGCCGACGACGTGTGGGCGCACCTCACGGTCGAGGTGCAGGAGCAGGTGCTGGCCAAGGGGCTCACCCTGTGGGCCATCGACGCCGCCGCCGTGGCCCGCGACGCCGGGCTCGGCAACCGGATCAACACCGTCATGCAGACCTGCTTCTTCCAGCTGTCCGGGGTGCTGCCCACCGAGGAGGCACTGGCGGAACTGAAGGAGGCCATCGCCCACTCGTACGGGTCGCGCGGCGAGGTCATCGTCGAGCGGAACGTCGCCGCGGTGGACCGGGCGCTCGCCCACCTCCACCGGGTGCCGGTGGGTGCCGCGGTCACCGCCACGGACCGCCGCCGGCCGCCCGTCAGCGGTGAGGCGCCGGACTTCGTGCAGCGCGTCACGGCCAGGATGCTGGCAGGGGAGGGCGACCTGCTGCCGGTCAGTGCCTTGCCGCCCGACGGCGCGTTCCCCACCGGCACGGCCCGGTACGAGAAGCGCACCATCGCCGCCGAGATCCCGATCTGGGAGCCGGACCTGTGCATCGACTGCGGCAAGTGCGCCATCGTCTGCCCGCACGCGGCGATCCGCCTGAAGGTCTTCGAACCGCTGGCGCCGGCGGCGGCCGGCGTCGCCGACGGCGACCTGAAGCGCAAGGACTTCCGCAGCCGTGAGGTGCCCGGCATGCAGCTGACCGTGCAGGTCGCACCGGACGACTGCACCGGGTGCGGCGTCTGCGTGGCCACCTGCCCCGCCCACGACAAGAGCGAGGTCAAGCGCAAGAGCATCAACATGCAGCCGATCGGCGACCACCTCGACGTCGAGCGCGCCGCCTGGGCGTCGTTCCTCGCCGTCGAGGCGGCGGACCCGGCCCAGTGGGACCCGGCCAGCGTGAAGACCAGCCAGTTGCGCGAGCCGCTGTTCGAGTTCAGCGGTGCCTGCGCCGGCTGCGGCGAGACCCCGTACCTGAAGCTGCTGACCCAGTTGTTCGGTGACCACATGGTCATCGCCAACGCCACCGGCTGCAGCAGCATCTACGGCGGCAACCTGCCGACCACCCCGTACTCGTGCAACAGCGAGGGCCGTGGCCCGGCGTGGGCCAACAGCCTGTTCGAGGACAACGCCGAGTTCGGGCTGGGCATCCGCCTGGGCGTGGAGGCCCAGCAACGTACCGCGGTCGAGCTGGTGGCCCTCCTGCGCCCGGCGCTGGACGCGGCGATGGGTGCTGCGGCAGTGGACGACCTGCTGGCCAACGTGGACGCCCAGGGCGAGACCGGCATCCGCGCCCAGCGGGAGCGGGTGGTGGCGCTGCGGGCTGCGCTGGCCGGGATGGACGGGCCGGACGTGGCCCGCCTCACCGAGCTGGCCGACAGCCTGGTGCGGACCAGCGTGTGGATCGTCGGCGGCGACGGCTGGGCCTACGACATCGGCGCCGGCGGGCTGGACCATGTGCTCGGCAGCGGGCGCAATGTCAACATCCTGGTGATGGACACCGAGGTCTACAGCAACACCGGCGGCCAGGCCTCCAAGGCCACCCCCCGTGGCGCCGTCGCCAAGTTCGCCGCCGGCGGCAAGGGCGGGGTGAAGAAGGACCTCGGCCTGGAGGCCGTCACCTACGGCGACGTCTACGTGGCCCGCATTGCCCTCGGCGCCAGCGACGTGCAGACGGTGAAGGCGTTCCTCGAGGCGGACGCCTGGCCGGGCGTCAGCCTGATCATCGCCTACAGCACCTGCATCGCCCACGGGTTCGACATGAACCGCTCGATGAGCCAGCAGAAGCTGGCCGTCCAGTCCGGCCACTGGCCACTGTTCCGCTACCGGCCGTCGCCGGACGACGACGCCCACCCGTTCCAGCTGGACAGCGCCGAGCCCTCGGTGCCGTTCGCCGAGTTCGCCCGCAGCGAGGCCCGCTTCGCCATGCTGGCCCGGGCCAACCCGGACCGGGCAAAGGAGCTGGTGGAGCTGGCGCAGGAGGACGTCAGCGCCCGGTTCGACTACTACCGGCAGCTCGCCGGCCTGCACCGTGCCGCCCCGGGTCACGCCGGCGACGCGGTGCTGGCCGAGGACGAGGACGAGGGCTGAGGGGGACAACCGATGACCGACCTGACCACCACCACCTACCTTGGCCTCCACCTGCGCAGCCCGCTGGTGGCATCGGCCGGCCCGCTCACCGGGAACCCGGCGATGTGGGAGCGCCTGGAAGCCGCCGGCGCGGCGGCCATCGTGCTGCCGTCGCTGTTCGAGGAGGAGATCGAGCAGGAGGCCTTCGCCCGCTCGTTCGCGATCGAGCACGGCGCCGACGTGTACGGCGAGGCACTCAGCTACCTGCCGGACCTGCCCATGCCCGACGTCGGCCCCGCCCACCACCTGACCCTCGTGGAGCAGGCGCGCGAGCGGCTGTCCATCCCCGTCATCGCCAGCCTCAACGGCACCAGCCCCGGTGGCTGGGTGCGCTACGCGCGGCATCTGGCGGACGCCGGCGCCAACGCCATCGAGCTCAACGTGTACGACATCGTCGTCGACCCGGCCATGTCGTCCGCGGAGGTGGAGGAGCGCTACGTGGAGCTGGTGGAGGCCGTGCGCGCCGAGGTCGACGTGCCGATCGCCGTGAAGCTGGGCCCGTGGTTCAGCGCGCTGGGCAACCTGGCCGTCCGCCTGCAGGCCGCCGGGGCCGACGGGCTGGTGCTGTTCAACCGCCTGTACCAGCCGGACATCGACCTGGACACCCTGGAAGTCGTGCCCCGGCTGGCGCTCAGCACCTCGGCCGAGACCCGGCTGCCGTTGCACTGGATCGCCAACCTCTACGGCAACGTCGACTGCTCGCTGGCTGCCACCAGCGGGGTGCATGACGGCGCCGACGCGCTGAAGCTGCTGCTGGCCGGCGCGGACGTGGTGATGACGACGTCCTCTCTGCTGAAGCACGGGCCGGAGCACCTGGCGGTGGTCGAGCGGTTCATCCGTGAGTGGATGGAGGAGCGGGACTACGAAAGCGTCGGCGAGCTGCGCGGCAGTGTCAGCCGTCGCAATGTGGCCGACCCCCAGGTGTACGAGCGGCAGAACTACTACCAGGTGCTGCACAGCTGGGTGCCCGAGCGACCTCGGTAAGTTGTGACCTCATGGCGAAGCATCGGGAGGGGCACTACACCCACCGCATCGGCTGGCTACGGGCGATGGTCCTCGGGGCCAACGACGGGATCATCTCCACCGCGGCGCTGCTGCTCGGCATGGCCGCCGCGGACGCGTCCCGCTCCACGCTGCTGACGGCAGGGATGGCCGGGTTGGTGGCCGGGGCCATCAGCATGGCACTGGGGGAGTACGTGTCCGTGGCGTCGCAGCGCGACACCGAGCGCAGCGACATCGCCAAGGAGAAGTGGGAGCTCGAGCACCTCGCCGACCACGAGTTGGAGGAACTGGCCGGCATCTACCGCTCCAAGGGGCTGTCTGCCGAGCTGGCCCAACAGGTGGCGGTGCAACTCACCGAGCACGACGCGCTCACCGCGCACCTGCGTGACGAGTTGGGCATCGATCAGGAGGACCTTGCCCAGCCGCTGGTGGCCGCCGGCAGTTCGGCCATCGCGTTCGGCATCGGCGCGGCGGTTCCCCTCGTGGCTGCCGCGCTTGCCGGCTTCTCCGCCCGCATCGGCGTGATCCTCGGTGTGTCCGTCGTGGCGCTGGTGGTGCTCGGCTTCACCGGGGCCCGGGCCGGTGGCGCGCCGCCCGCCAAGCCGATCGCCCGGGTGGTGACCGGCGGCGTGGCCGCGATGGCCATCACGATGCTGGTCGGCAAGCTCTTCGGTGCCGCGGTGTCGTGAGCCTCGAGGCCGGCGCTGACGCCGTCGTCATCGGGGCGGGGGTCATCGGCAGCGCGGTCGCGCTGGAGTTGGCGCGTGGCGGTCGCTCCGTGGTCGTGCTGGATGCCGGTCCGGCGCCGGGCAGTGGGTCCACCAGCGCGTCGTCGTCGATCATCCGTTTCAGCTACTCCACCTACGACGCGGTGCTCACCGCATGGGAGGCCGCCGCGGCCTGGACGGACTGGGCCGGGTTCCTCGGCGGCGACGACCCCGACGGGATGGCGCGGTTCATCCGCACCGGAATGGTGGTGGTGCGAACGCCGGGCGACAACACGGACCGCATCGCCCGGCTGTGGGACGACATCGGCATCACCTACCACTGGCTGGATGCCGAGGGGCTGCAGCGGATGATGCCGGGGGTGGACGCCGGGGCGTACCACCCGCCCAGCCGGCCGGAGGACCCCCGCTTCGTGGCGGACGCCGCAGGACCGCTCTCCGCCCTCTTCGAGCCGGAGTCCGGCTTCATCGACGACCCGGCGCTGGCGGCCCGCAACCTGGCCGGCGCGGCCCGCCGGCACGGCGCCGTGGTGCGCCTGCGCACCCGGGTCACCGGCGTGGAGGTGGCGCGCGGGCGGATCGCAGGAGTCTGCCTCGACGGCGGTGAGGTGTTGCGGGCGCCGGTCGTGGTGAACGCCGCCGGGCCGCACAGCGCGCTGGTCAGTGCGATGGTGGGTGAGGACCTCGGCATGCGCCTGGGGCATCGCCCGCTGCGTCAGGAGGTCTTCATCGTGCCGGCGCCGACAGGGCTGCGCCTGGAGGACGGCATGCCAACGCTGGCCGACATGGACATCGGCCAGTACCTGCGGCCGCAGGTCGGCGGAACCTGGCTGGTCGGCGGCACCGAGCCGGAGTGCGACGAGCTGCACTGGGTGGACGACCCGGACACGATGGAGCCCTACCCGACGGTGGAGCAGTACGAGACGTCCATGCTGCGACTGGCCAAGCGGATGCCCGCGTTCGGCGTGCCGCACCGGATGGCGGGGCTGGCCGCGCTGTACGACGTGGCGGACGACTGGGTGCCGTTCTACGACCGCACCGACGTGCCCGGGTTCTACCTGGCCTGCGGCACGAGCGGGAACCAGTTCAAGAACGCGCCGATGGCCGGCCGGTTCCTCGCCGCGATCATCGATCACGAGGCGGTCGGCGGGAACCACGACGAGCAGCCGGTGCAGGTGGTGGGGCAGCGCACGGGGCGCACGATCGACCTGGCGGCCTTCTCCCGCCGCCGCGACCCGGCGGCGACCAGCGGGACCGTCATGGGCTGAACACACTTCTGGACAAACCGTCCAGAAGTGCTACGATCCCCGGCGATGACCGGGGGGACCATCGAGTTGGGGGCAGCGCCCGTGGTGCGTGCCGATCCGCGCGTGCGCCGCACGCATCTCGCCCTGCACGAGGCGATGGTGGCGCTGTGCCTGGCGGATGGCTACCGCGCCGTCACGGTGGACCAGTTGGTGGAGCGCGCCGGGGTCACCCGGGCCACCTTCTACACCCACTTCCGCGACAAGGAGCACCTGCTGCTGGCCATCGCCGAGCAGGTGGTTCGCGACGTGCTGGAGCGCTTCGGCCAGGCCGGCACGGACCGCCTGTTGATGCTGTTCGAGGATGCCGAGCAGCAGCCCGATCGGCTGCGCCTGGTGCTGCGCGGCGAGGGCGACGGGGTGGCCCTCCGGCGCTTCACCGACGAGGTGGCAGCCGTGGTGGACGAGGTGGACCGCGCCGCCCTGGCCGACGGCATGCCGCCCCTGGTGGCCGACCCCGAGTTGGCCGTGCGGGCGTTCACCGGCCAGGTCGTGGAGGTGCTGCGCTGGTGGATCGAAGCCGGTGCCGCCGGTCGCCAGCGCCCGGCGCGCGACGACGTCGTGCTCCAACTCCGCCGCCTCGCCGTGCAAGGTCGCACCACCCCCGCCGACCCCCGCCGCCGGCCCCCGTTCCTCATCACATCCGACCATCCCACGAGGAGTACGTCATGAAAGTCCGCGTCAACGACGGCGCCTGCCACGGTCACCAGATGTGCGCGATCGCCGCGCCCGAGGTGTTCGGCAGCGACGACTACGGCAACGCCGTGGTGCTGATCGAGGGGGACCTCCCCGCCGACCTGGAAGCCAAGGCCCGGCGTGCCGAGGGCAACTGCCCCGAGCGCGCCATCACCATCGAGGAGTGAGCATGAGCGTCACCGACCCGCTGACCGACTACGACATCTTCGACCGCGACTACGTGCTCGACCCGTTCCCCGTGCAGGAGGCGATCCGCGAGTCCGGCTGCCCGATCGCTCACACGGAACGGTGGGGTGGCTCGTGGCTGCCCACCCGCTACGAGGACGTGGTGGCCCTGGCCCAGGAGTACGAGACGTTCACGTCCCGCCAGATCCTGGTGACGGCACCGCCGCCGCAGCAGGCCGAGGGCGCCTACGCCGGGGTGGCCGCCCCGCCGATCAGCAGCGACCCGCCGGAGCACCACTGGCACCGCCGGCTGATCCTGCCGTTCTTCGCCCCGCAGGCCGTGGCGAAGTACGAGGAGGGCACCCGCGACCTGTGCAACCAGTTGATCGACCGGTTCGTCGAGTCCGGCGAGGGCGACGCCGCGGCGGACTATGCGCAGCAGATCCCCGTGCGGGTGATCGCCACGATGCTCGGCGTGCCCACCGACCTGTCGGACACGTTCACCGGCTGGGTGCGCGGCGTGCTCGAGGCCGGCCTGACGGACCCGAAGATCCGCCTGGAGTCGCGGATGAAGATCCTCGACTACTTCAAGGAGCAGATCGAGGACCGCAAGGCCAACCCGCGGGAGAACGACCTCATCACCACCCTGCTGAACAGCGAGGTGGACGGCCAGAAGGTGCCGGAGGAGTACGTGCACGGGGTGTGCAACCTGATGCTGGTGGCTGGGGTGGACACCACCTGGTCGGCCATCGGTGCGTCGTTGTGGCACCTGGCCCAGCACCCCGAGCACCGCCGCCAGTTGCGCGAGAACCCGGATCTGTGGCCGATGGCCATCGAGGAGCTGCTGCGGGCGTACGCCCCGGTCACGATGGCGCGGCTGGTGGACCACGACGTGGAGTTCCAAGGCTGCCCGATGAAGGCGGGGGACCGCGTGCTGATGGCCTTCCCGGCCGCCAACCGCGATCCCCGGCAGTTCGAGAACCCGGACGAGGTCATCCTCGACCGCGAGCACAACCGCCATGTGGCCTTCGGCGCCGGCATCCATCGCTGCGCCGGCTCCAACCTGGCTCGGCTGGAGCTGCGGGTGGCCCTGCAGACCTGGCTGGCGCGGATCCCCGAGTTCGAACTGGTGGACCCCGAGAGCGTCACGTGGGCGGGCGGGCAGGTGCGCGGGCCGCGCATCTGCAAGGTGCGCTTCTGACCCACTACCGTTCGGCCCATGCCGTCCATTGCCACGCTCAGCCCGGGTGACCTCTCGCTGGAGGTCACGTGGTCCGACGGGGTCACGTCCCGCTACCCGTGGTTGTGGCTGCGCGACCACGCCCACGACGAGGACACCCTGCACCCGGTCACCCAGCAGCGCCAGCTGTTCACCGCGCGCGTGCCACGCGGGCTGCGCGGTCTCAGCACGGAACTCGTCGGCGACGACCTGGTGGTGACGTGGGACGTGCTGGAGCCGCCGTCCTGCCTGCCCGTCGCCTTCCTCGCCCGGTACCGCCTGCCGCGGGCGGCTCGGGCCGCGGTGGACGTGCCGGTCACACTGTGGAACTCCTCCCTGGCCACGCCCACGGTGGAGTACGCCGCGGTGATGAACACCGAGGCGGGGGTGGCGCAGTGGTTGGGCCGCACCCTGCAGTACGGGTTCTGCATCGTCACCGGCACGCCGGCCACCGCAGGGGCGACAGAGGAGTTGATCCACCGCGTCGGCTATGTCCGCGAGACCATCTTCGGCGGCTTCTGGGAGTTCACCGCCGACCTGGCCAAGGCGGACACCGCGTACACGACGCTGGAGCTCCGCGGCCACACCGACAGCACGTACAGCAACGACGCACCCGGTTGCCAGCTGTTGCACTGCCTGCTGTTCGAAGGGACAGGTGGGGAGAGCACCATGGTGGACGGCTTCGCCATCGCCCGGCGGATGGAAGCCGAGGCGCCCGAGCTGTTCGAGGTGCTCAGCACGGTGGCCGTGCCCGGCCAGTACCTCGGCGACGGGTCGCACCTGATGGCGGCCCGCCCGGTGTTCCGCCACGACCACACGGGTCGGCTGGTGCAGGTGTCGTTCAACAACTACGACCGGGCGCCGTTCCTGCTGGACGAGGCGGACATGGTGGAGTTCTACGACGCCATCCGCCTGTTCGACGAGATCGCCAACGAGCCGACCATGCAGTGGCGCCACGTGCTGCAGCCGGGTGAGGCGATGCTGTTCGACAACTGGCGGGTGCTGCACGGCCGCGCCGCGTACAGCGGGGTGCGGCGGATGTGTGGCGCCTACCTCAACCGCGAGGACGTCGAGAGCCGGTTGCGCCAGCTGCTCTGACCTGGCCCCGGTGTGGGCGGCCGGTTGCGTGAGGCTCAGCCAGGGTCGAGCACGAGGTCGGCCGGGGCCGACGCGCTGGCGATGAGGCGGGCGTTCGGTTCGTCCACGTCGCGAACCCACGCGGCCGCGGCCGCGGGGGAGCGGCCATGGGCGACGTGCCGGGCCACCAGGCGCTCGGCCCGGACGGCGTCGTCGGGGGCGAGGAGCCAGCACTCGTCCAGCAGCGGCCGCACGTCCTCCCACCCTGTGCGTTGCAGCAGG
Source organism: Acidimicrobiaceae bacterium (assembly GCA_020637295.1). Taxonomy (GTDB): domain Bacteria; phylum Actinomycetota; class Acidimicrobiia; order Acidimicrobiales; family Ilumatobacteraceae; genus UBA668. Next base: position 643,772 of record JACJWF010000001.1, read on the forward strand.
AGGTAGTTGCCCTCCACGACCACCAGTCGGGCCGCGGCGGGGATGCGCAGGGCGCCGGCGATGGCGGCCTCCAGGTGGCGGTCGAAGCGGGGCGCCAGCACGTCGTGATCGGCGGCGCGGACGCGGCGCAGGGTTGCGACGAAGCCGTCGGCGTCGAACGTCTCGGGGGCGCCCTTGCGGTCGCCGAGGCCGAGGCGGGCGAGCTCCTCGTCGGCGAGGTGGAAGCCGTCCATCGGGAGGATGCAGGCGTCGACGCCACGGTGGGCGGCGAGGGCTGCGAGGGCGGCGGCAAGCGTGCTCTTGCCACTGCCGGGCGGGCCGGCGAGGCCGAGGACGGTGCGGCCGGGTGCGAGCAGGGTGCCGAGGCGGGCCGCGGCCGCAGGCGGCAGCCCCGGCGCAGGCGCCGGGCTCACGCCCGCTGCCAGCGCTCGGAGAGTTGGTCGCGGCGGGGCGGTTCGGCACCGACCTGCTGGACGGTGAACGCTGCGACCTCCTGGGCGGCGTCCACGGCCTCCACCACGGCATGGTGGTCGGCCAGGTCGGCCACGCCGCGGCCGTGGTCCAGCCACCAGGCCAGGAAGGCGCCGCCGAAGCTGTCGCCGGCGCCGACGCTGTCCGCCACCCGCACCTGCCGGCCGGGCACCATCGTGGACTGGCCCTCGGTGACGGCCCACGCCCCCTCCCCGCCGGCGGTGACCAGCACGGCCTGCGGGCCGGACGCCGCCAGGGCATGGGCGTAGGACAGCGGGTCGGCGCCGGGGCACAGGTACTCGATGTCGTCGGTGCTCAGCTTGACGATGTGGGAGTGGCCGTAGAGGCCCTCGATGCGTTGCAGGTAGGTCTGCCGGTCGGCCACCACCCGTGGGCGGCAGTTGGGGTCCAGCAGCACCGGCACGTCGTCGGGCAGGGTGCGGATGTAGCGCTCGATGGTGGTGCCCATGGGTTCCAGCACCAGGCCGAGGGTGCCGGCGTGGACGGCGGTGGGCGTGGGCAGCGAGGTCGGCACATGGTCGAGGGCGGGGGCGGACGTGCCCTCGATGTAGAAGCGGTAGGTGGCCGCGCCGAGGTCGTCCAGTTCGGCAGCGGCCAGCGTGGTGGGTAGGTCGCAGCGGACGATGGCGGCGTTGTCCACCCCGTCGGCGAGGAGGTGCTCGAAGAGGCGGCTGCCGAAGCGGTCGACGCTGAGCGAGCCGAGGAAGGTGACCGGATGGCCGAGCCGGCCGATGGCCCGGGCGGCGTTGTACGGGCCGCCGCCGAGCTTCGCCGTGACCGAGCCGTCGGGGGCGATGAGCAGGTCGACGAGCGCTTCTCCGGCCACGACGATCACGGCGCCATGCTACGGCGTGGTGCCCCGCCGAGACCCGTATCCCCCCGCCCGTCCCGTCCCGCCCCCTCCCTCCACCCATCCGAGTGCTCACCCACACCCCGGGGTCGGAGTGAGCACCCGGTTGAAGCGTGGCACTCGGGTCGGGGGCGTGGCACTCGGGTCCGGGGTGTGGCACTCGGGTCGGGGGTGTGGCACTCGGATCAGGGTCAGGGCGGCGGGACGGCCCGGCGGGGCCGAGGGGACGTACCCTGGGCGCATGACCGGTTCGCCCGAACTCGACGCCGTCATCGCCCGCTTCGACCCGGCGGACCCGGCCTTCCTGGCGGACCCGTACCCCGCGCTCAATGCGGTGCGCGAGGCCACGCCGGGGTTCTGGAACCAGCGCACCGGGCAGTGGACGATCACCCGTTTCGCCGACGTGCAGGAGACCCTGCGGGACCGCCGCCTCGGCCGGGCGTACACCCACCGGTACAGCCACGCCGAGGTCGGCCGGCCGGAGCCGGACCCGCGGTGGGCCGCCTTCCACCAGCACGAGCAGTGGTCGCTGCTGTGCCTCGAACCGCCGGACCACACCCGCATCCGCCGGCTGGTCAGCAAGGTGTTCACCCCGTCCGCAGTCGCCCGGTTGCGGCCGGCCATCGAGGGGTTCTCCGGCGAGCTGCTGGACCGCTGCGCCGACCTCGGCCGGTTCGACCTGATCCGCGACTACGCCCAGCCGTACTCGGTGGCGGTGATCTGCTCGATGCTCGGCGTGCCGCGGGAGGACACCCAGCTGCTGCTCGACTGGTCGCACGCCATCGTGAAGATGTACGAGCTGGCGACGCCGGAGGAGCAGCAGGTCGCGGCCAACCGCGCCGCCGCCGAGTACATCGCCTACACGAAGGAGCTGATCGCGACGAAGCGCCGGGCGCCGGACGACCTGCTGGTCAGCGAGCTGGTGCGGGTGGAGGACGAGGGCGACGTGCTGACCGAGGACGAGATCGTGTCCACCACGATGGTGCTGCTGGAGGCCGGCCACGAGGCCACCGTCAACACGCTCGGCAACGGGGTGCGGGCGCTGATGCTGCACCGGGGGGAGTGGCAGCGGGTGGTCGGCGGCGAGGTGCCGGCGAAGGTGGCGGTGGAGGAGATGCTGCGCTGGGACGCCCCGCTGCAGCTGTTCGAGCGGTGGGTGCTGGAGCCCGGGGTGGAGATCGCCGGCCAGCCGCTGGAGGTCGGCCAGGAGGTGGCGATGCTGTTCGGGGCCGCCGAGCGCGACCCTCGCCGGTTCGACGACCCGGACCGGTTCGACGTCGGCCGCGGCGACAGCGCGCACATCGCCTTCGGCGGCGGCATCCACTTCTGCGTCGGCGCCCCGCTGGCCCGCCAGGAGCTGGAGGTGTCGCTGGCCGGCCTGGCCGCCCGGTTCCCCGGCCTGCACCTCGACGGCACGCCCGAGTACCTCCCCAACTTCGTCATCCGCGGCCTCGACGGCCTCCGCGTCGAGGCCTGAGGGGTCTGCCCGCGGGGCCCTGCTGTCCACCGGCGTCATGGCCTGTTCTCGCGCCCATGGGCGCGCTTCCACGTCAACCGTGACCTATGGTCGCGCCCTTGGGCGCCCAATCAGGTCAGTCGGGGGAAGGGACAGCGACGGAGCGACGCGGCCGGGCACGGTTCTTTCGAGAAGGCGACCTGGGGCTGGGGCTGGGTGGCGCGGTGGTCGCCACGTTCATCTCGATGTTCTACTCGGCCATGCTGGGGTTCAACGTCAATGAGGCGTGCTCCGCCGGCTTCCATTCTGCGGCGTACTGCAGGCACCTCGATCATCTCGCACTGGTGCATGTGGCACTCCAAGCCGCGCTCGGGGCTGCCGCGATGATCGGCTGGTTCAGGGTCTGGCGCGACAAGCTCCACCGGTGGCCTGGGCTGTGGGTCGTCCTCTTCAGCTACATGGCGCTCGCCCTGGCGGTGACGGTCGTGTACACGCGCAGCGCCATGGACTGGGCGCATGCGCCGTAGCCGCCGCCGCATCGTCGGGCAGACTGCCGGAGTGGTGGTCAGAAGGCTGGCGCCGTTGGCAGTGGCAGTCGCGGTCACGTCCGCGGCGTCCGGGCTCGCGGCCTGCTCCTCGGCGGAGAGCGACGGGCCACCCGACGTGCACTTCCTGGCGCAGTGCCTGAACCTCAGCGACACGCCGATGCCGCCGTCGGTGGTGTGCCGCGTCGATGGTGAGGGCAACGTCGAATCGACGACGTCGATCGAACTGACGAGCGGTCAGCCGTTCGTCACCGGCCCGGACAACTCGCACGTGGCTGCGGTCGACGCCGGTGGCAACATCGTCGACCTCATGGCCGACGAGCCGGTCGTGCTGGCGGCTGCGCGGCCGGACGCCGTGTACGGCTTCGACCGGGACGGCGACCTGGTGGAGTTGCGGGAGAACGGGGAACTGCATGCCGGCGCGGGTGGGCTGCTTGCCACGTTCGCCATCGACGGCAACGTCGACCTGCGCTCCGGCATCGACATCGCCGGCACGTCGCTCGCGTTCACCGTCGCCCTCGATGGCGGCGGGTTCGCCGTCGTGATCGGCGACATGACGACCGGGACGGTCCGTGAGGTACTGCGGTCCGACCGCTACATCGGCCAGGCCCGCTGGTCGCCGGATGGCACCTGGCTCGCACTGGTCGGACCCGACTTCCGCTCGGTGCAGGTGCTCGATGCGGGCGACGGGCACCTGGTCCGGGAGATCACGTCCACCGACCCCCGCCTGAGCGGCCGGTTCAACTCGCCCTCGTGGATCGACGCCCAGACCATTGCCGTCCTCGATGCCGTACCAGCCCTCGTGGAAGTGGACCGCGACACCGGGCATATCACCGTGGTCCGCGTCTACGCCCCCGATGCCGCCGCCGTGCCGGCCCTCCCAGTCGCCGTCAGCCAACCACCGACGTGAACCTGCGGAGCACTTCGTCGACGTCGTCGTCGGTGGTCTGGAAGCTGGTGACGAAGCGGATGACGCCGCCGCCCATGCCGTAGAACAGCAGGGCGGCGTCGTCGGCCAGGCGGCGCTCCACGTCCTCGCCGACGTGCAGGAACAGCATGTTGGCCTGGGGGTCGTTGAGCAGTTCGACGCCGTCCACCCCGGCCAGGCCGGCGGCCAGGCGGGCCATCGCCGCATTCGACCGGCCGGCCAGGCGCAGCCACAGGCCGTCGGTGAGGTAGGCGATGAGCTGGGCGGACTGGAAGCGCATCTTGCTGGCCACATGACCGGAGCGCTTCAACCGGTACCCGAGGGCCTCGTTGACCTCCGGGTCGAACGACACGATGGCGTCGGTGCTGACCGCCCCGTTCTTGATCGCCCCGAGCGAGATGACCTCCACCCCGGCCCGCCAGGTGAGCTCGGCAGGCGTGCAACCGTTGGCCACCACCGCGTTGGCGATGCGGGCGCCGTCGAGGTGACGGCGCAGGCTGCGCTCGGCGGCGACGGCCGACAGCGCGGCCACCTCGGCAGGCGTGTACACGGTGCCGAAGTCGGTGGGGCAGGTGAGGGACAGCACCGACGGCTGGGAGTGGTGGGCGTCGCACCAGTTGGTGGTGGCGAACACCCGGCGCAGCCCGTCGGGGTGCACCTTGTAGCCGTCGCCGGGGATGCCGCGGATGACGGCCCCGCCACCGAACATCGACGTGGCCCCGCACTCGTTGACGTAGATGTGTGAGGTCTCGTGGCAGACCACACTGCCCCACGGCGGGCACAGCGCGGAGAGCGCCAGCGAGTTCGCGGCGGTGCCGGACACGACGGGGAAGACGTGGGCCTCCGGATGCTCGAACACCTCCTGGGCCACCTCGTGCAGCCGGGCCGTGACGGCGTCGCCGCCGTAGGCGAGGGCGGAGGAGTGGTTGGCGTTGGCGATGGCGGCCACCAACTCCGGGGCGGCGCCCGCGGCGTTGTCGCTGCGCAGTTCGATCGGTGAGAGCATGGAGCGCACTGTAGGCGCGCCCGCGGCGTCCGGGAGGTTGACGCGGGATACCCCAGGGGGTATATTTTCGGTCATGTTGTTCTTCCGCCAGTACTACCTCGGGTGCCTCTCCCACGCCAGCTACCTCGTCGGCGACACCTCCACCGGCAAGGCCGTGGTCGTGGACCCGCAGCGCGACATCGCCCAGTACCTCGCCGACGCGGAGGAGCACGGGCTGCGCATCACCCACGTGCTGGAGACCCACTTCCACGCCGACTTCCTCTCCGGCCACCTTGAGCTGGCGGAGCGCACCGGCGCCGTCATCGGCTTCGGCCGCGAGGCCAGGGACAAGGCCCAGTTCCCGATCGAGGCCTACGCCGACGGCGACCTCATCCCGCTCGGCAAGGTGGTGCTGGAAGTTCGTGAGACGCCGGGCCACACGCCCGAGTCGATCTCCATCGTCGTCTACCCCGACGGCACGGACAGCCAGCCCGCGGGCGTGTTGACCGGTGACACCCTCTTCATCGGCGACGTCGGTCGTCCGGACCTGCTCTCCGCCATCGGCTACACCGCCGACGAGTTGGCCGTGCAGCTGTACCACTCGCTCCACAAGAAGCTGATGACCCTGCCGGACGCGACCAAGGTCTGGCCCGCGCACGGTGCCGGCTCGGCCTGCGGGAAGAACCTCAGCACGGAGACCGTCAGCACCATCGGCGAGCAGCGCCGCACCAACTACGCCCTCGCCCCGATGACCGTGGACCAGTTCCGCGAGGCGGTCACCCAGGGCCAGTCCGTGGCCCCGCTGTACTTCCTGTTCGCGGCCACGATGAACCGCCAGCAGCGCGACCTCTACGAGGAGGGCCCGGTCCTCCTCATGGATCTCGACCAGGTGATGGCCGCCCAGCGCGACGGTGCGGTCATCGTCGACGCCCGCGAGGACATGGTGTTCGCCGCCGGTCACCTGCGCGGCTCGGTCAACGTCGGCCTCGGTGGCCGCTTCGCCGAGTACGCCGGCGAGGTCATGCAGCCCGGCACCCCCATCGTGCTGGTCTGCGAGCCCGGCACGGAGAACGAGGCCCGCACCCGCCTGGCCCGCATCGGCTTCGACAACGTGCTCGGCGCGCTGGACAACCCTGTGCACGAGTTCATCGAGCACCCCGAGCTGGTGGAGCAGCTGTCCCGCCTGTCCGTGCCGGCGCTGGAGGAGCGCATGCGCGACCTGCCGGACCTGCAACTGGTGGATGTGCGCAACCCGGGCGAGATCGCCGAGGGCACCATCCCCGGCTCCATCGAGATCGGCCTGCCGGCGCTGATCAACCGGATGAACGAACTGGACAAGGGTAAGCCGGTGGTCGTGTTCTGCGCCGGTGGCTACCGCTCCGCCATCGCCTCGAGCCTGCTGCGCTCGCACGGCTTCCAGGACGTGTCCGACCTCATCGGCGGGTACACGGCCTGGATGACCGCCGGCACCCCGGCCTGAACAGCGGCTGACCAATGCGTGCTCTCTTCGCGTCCCCGCTCGGGTTCCTCATCGGGCTGTCGCTCGGTGCGCTCGGCGGTGGCGGTTCCATCCTCGCCATCCCTGCCCTGGTCTACGGCGCCGGGCAGGGTGCGAAGCCGGCCTCGGCCACGTCGCTGATCCTCGTGGCCATCACCTCGGCCATCGGCCTGCTGCCGCACTGGCGGGCGGGCCGGGTGCGCTGGGGTGCCGGGTTGCTGTTCGGCCTCGCCGGCTCCGGCGCGGCGCTGCTCGGCGGCTGGATGGCCTCGGGCGTGAACGGCGACCTCCTCCTGCTGCTGTTCAGCGGCGTGATGGTGGCCGCCGCAGTGATGATGTGGCGCCGGGCCCGGCCCGGTGCCACGCACGCGGCCACCACGGGCTCCGCCGTGATCACGGTGGACGCCGGCACGGTCGTCAAGGTGCTGGTGGCCGGCTCGGTGGTCGGCATGCTCACCGGCTTCTTCGGCGTGGGTGGCGGGTTCGTCATCGTGCCGATGCTGGTGCTCGCGCTCGGCTTCTCCATGCCGGAGGCCGTGGGCACCTCGCTGGTCGTGATCATCATCAACTCGATGGTCGCCCTCACCACCCGGCTGAAGGCGGGCAACGTGGACTGGAAGGTGGTCGTGCCGTTCGTGGTGGCCAGCCTGCTCGGCGTGCTGGTCGGCAGCCACCTCGCGGGCAAGCGCGACGCCAAGGAGTTGCAGCGCTGGTTCGTCGGCCTGCTGGTGGTCGTGGCCGTCTACACGGCCGTCCGCTCGGCGGTGGCGCTCGCCTCCTGACACACTGTGCAGCGATGCCCAGCCGTCGCCGTCACCGCAGCACCCCCACCCCGCCCGCCGCACCCCGCCCGGCCTCGTCGCCGCCCGCTGGGAAGGCGGCGCCCGCCGACCCCACCGACGCGCTGGAGCGCTTTGCCGCCGCGCTGAAGGAGAGCGAGCGGCGCGACAAGGCCGACCGGGACAAGGCCGCCAAGGCCAAGGCGGAGGCCGACCGCCGCGCCGCCGATGCCGCCGCCCAGGCCAACGCGGTGCGCGACGCCCAGCGTGAACTGGACCGGGCGATCGCCGCGGTCCGCGCGGCCAAGGCCGCCGGCAAGGGCACGGTGGAGGCCGACGCCCGCTGGAAAGCTGCCAAGGCGCGGCTGATCGAACTGGAGACCGGCGAGAAACCGGCGTGGGCGCCGAAGGAGACGGCCGCCGCGCGGAAGGATGAGCTCCCGGTCGACGAGCCTGTTGCGGACGGCGAGGTGCCGCCCGACGAGCCCGCGCCCGACTGAGCGCTACCAGTCGATCGGCCGGCGATCGCCGAACAGGCCGCCGGTGGGGCCGCCGTCGGGCAGCGTCGCCAGCCACACCGGCGTGTCGGCACCTTCCTCCACGGAGCGCTCGGCGTCGTCGCCGCCCATGCGGGTGCGCACCCAGCCTGGGCAGCAGGCGTTCACCAGGATGCCGTCGCCCTCCAGTTCCTTGGCCAGCAGCAGGGTCACCATGTTGAGCGCCGCCTTGGAGACGGCGTAGGCCGGGGCGTCGCCCCACGTGGCGGAGAACGTGCCGGAACGGCTGGAGACGTTGACGACCCGGCCGTGACCCGAGGCCCGCAGGTGGGGGATCGCCGCCCGGGTGACCCGCAGGGCGCCGAACGTGTTGATCTCCAGCGCATCGCGCAGGTCCTCGTCGGTGACCCTGCTGATGGTGGCGCCGTCGTCGTAGTGGCCGCCGGCGTTGTTGACCACCACGTCGAGCCGCCCGAAGTGGGCGACCACGGCGGCGACCGCGGCGTCCACCGACACCGGGTCGGTGATGTCCAGCACGAACCCCGCGGTGCCGGCGCCGATGGCCAGCGCGGCGGCCTCGGCGTCGGCGGCGTTGCGGGCGCAGATGGCCACCTGGTGGCCGCGACCGGCCAGTTGCCGGGCGACCTCCATACCGATGCCCCGGTTGGCGCCGGTGACCAGCGCGACCGGCGCCGTCACGACACACCCCCGGCGCGGCGGGCCACGTACTGCACGACGGCGCCGTCGCCGGTGTGGCCCGGCCCCTCGACCACTGGCCGGACGAATTCGGCGGCGTGCAACTCCTCCAGGCCGGGCAGCTCGGCGCGCAGCGTCGCCAAGTTCATGGTCATCTCCGGCACCTGAGGGCCGCCCGTGCCCCGCCCGATCTGGGCGGGTGTGTAGGCCTCCAGCAGCAGCACCCCGCCTTCGCGCAGGCCGACGGCGACCCGCCGGTGCAGGTCGACACGCAAGGGCGGCGGCATGTGGGCGAAGATGCTGACCACCCCGTCCCACTCGCCCTCGCCGATCGGGAAGTGGGCGGCGTCGGCGACGTGTGCATCGAGCGGGACCCCCTGCTCGGCGGCCAGGCGGCGGGCCTTCGCCACCCCGGCCTCGGCCAGGTCGAACGCCGTGACCTGGAAGCCCATACTGGCGAGGAAGACCGAGTTGCGGCCCTCGCCGTCGGCGATGCAGAGCACCCGGCCGCCGGGCGGCAGCGCGCCGACCTGCTCGCGCAGGAAGTCGTTCGGCTCCGTGCCGTAGTGGTAGTGCGGGTCACCGTAGCGGGCTTCCCAGTGGGCGGCGCCGGGGGCTTGGGTCATGCCGACGATGGTAACCAGGAAGCAATCCGCTGCGTCGGGGGTTGGACCCGGCATGGATCTGTCCCCCCGCCGCCTCGTGGACGCCGCGCTCGAGGCGCCCGTCCTCACCAGCTTCACCCGGATCGGCCCCGCCGTGCGCTCCCGGCTGGAGGGCTGGACACCACTCGACTCCTACGATCTGACCGGCCGGACCGTGGTGGTCACCGGTGCCACCAGCGGTCTCGGTCTGGCGACGGCCACCTGGGTGGCACGGCTGGGGGCCACCACCGTGCTGGTGGGGCGCGACGCCGGCCGCACGGAAGCGGCGGCAGCCTCGATCGCCGACCTCGGCGACGTTCACACCGCGCTCGCCGACCTCGGCGATCTTGCCCAGGTGCGCCGGCTGGCGGCGGACCTCAGCGCCCGTTTCCCGCGCATTGATGCCCTCGTCCACAACGCCGGTGCGCTCACGGCCGATCGCCGGGTGAACGCCGACGGCATCGAGCAGACCGTCGCCAGCCAGGTGGTCGGCCCGTTCCTGCTCACCTCGCTGCTCCTCCCCGCGCTCCGGGCCGCCGCGCCCGGCAGGGTGATCACCGTGTCCTCGGGCGGGATGTACGCCGCGCCGTTGACGGTGGAGCACCTGCAGATGGGGGACGACTACCGCGGCGCGGAGCAGTACGCCCGTGCCAAGCGGGCCCAGGTGACGCTCAACGAGATGTGGGCCGACACGGTGCCGGCGAGCGACGTGGTGTTCCACGCCATGCACCCCGGCTGGGCGGATACGCCCGGCGTCGCCGAGTCGCTGCCGACCTTCCGCCGCATCGTCGGCCCTCTCCTGCGCACCCCCGACGAGGGAGCGGACACCATCGTCTGGCTGATCGCCGATGACGGCGAGCCCGCCGCGACCAGCGGGGGCTTCTGGCTGGACCGTCGTCGGCGCAGCCTGCACAAGGTGCCCACCACCAGGAGAACCGACACAGTCGCCCGGCGAGACGAGCTGTGGAGTTGGGTCGTCGGTGCCGCTGGCGTTGCATCATCCTGATTCATGACTGCGGCGTTCACCGTCACCCCCATCACCCAAGGGGCGATCGCCATCAAGAACGGTGGCAGCTCTTCGACCTACGTGACGGTGGACGTCGTCGGCTACGTCCTGAGTGGATAGGAGGCCCGATGACTGCTGCAAGCTTGCGAGGGTGGAAGGTGGCGACGATGTTCGCGTTGGTCGTGGCGGTGGGTTCGTGCGGCGAACCACAGACCTCTGGGTCGTCGGCGCCGTCGCGGCGGCCGATCACCGAGGACGAGTTCTACGAGTACGTCGTCGGCCACGCCATCTTTCGGAGCGAGGCGGGGGAGGGGTACGTCGGTATCGGTGGCGACCCGCCAGTGGTCAGCGGGTTCAACGGCTGCAACCAGTTTTCGGGCTCACTCGTCTTCTCGGATGGGGAGGTTCTGTTCCCCGACGACATGGAGGCGAGCGAGGCGTTCTGTCCAGGGGTGGAACTGGGTACCGGCGGCTCGCCGTTCGGGATGTGGATGGTGGAACCGGACGGGTCGCTCGTCGTGATAGCGACGCTCGACGGGTCGGAGCAGGTGGTGCCCGACATCACGATTCCCGGCCCCTGACCGTCGCGGCGGACTCGACGAACTCGGGCACCCAGGACTGTGGCACTCGTCGGCTACGTCCTGAGTGGAGAGGAGGCGCGATGACTGGGGCAACCCGGCGCTTCGGATCTGAGGGAGGGGCGACGGTGTAGGTCCCGGGCGTGGTGCAGGGGCTCTGCGAATGTGACGGTGTTCTACGTCGTCGAGTTCGGGAGCCCCTGTGGAAGTCGATCCTACGCGCATGTGCGCGCTGCTTGTTGGGCTGCCTGGTGCCTGATGCGCGGCTGGTCGTGGACCGGGCAGGACCCCAGGATCGCGTCATCCCGGTGTGCGATGACCACACGGACAGCCCGGAGGGCGACAGCCCACGTCGGCCGCCACGGGCGCGTCCTCACTTCTCTGCGGGGCTTGGGCTCCGGGTGCGCGGCACGTAGCCCAGGCGGCGGAGGCCGGCGCGGACCAGCGGGCCCATCACCACGGCGAACAGCGCCGTCCCTGCACCGATGGCGCCACCCAGCAGCACCCCGGCGACCACGGGTGACCCGTCGCTGATCCACCGGGCGGGGATGATCGGCATGCCGCGGTGGATCAGCCCGAGCATCACCATCTCGCTCGGCCCGGGCCCGAGGTCGGTGCTGACCACCAGGCAGATGGCGGTGGCGATGACCATCACCCCGCCGAGCAGCAGCGGCACCCGCACCACCATGGCCTCGTGGTGGCCGATGCCGGAGAGCACGAGGTTGACGATCGGGCCGATCACCACCGTGCCGACGGGCGATGCCCAGCCGAGCGGTGCGCCGAGCGCCCAGCCGAGCGCGAAGAACGACACCGACGAGACGATGAAGCACAGCCCGAAGGACCAGCCGAGCGTGCGGTTCAGCCCGCTGTTCAGCACGTCGAACGGGGCCACACCCAGCTCGGCCCGCACCAGCATCGGCACTCCCACACCCACCAGCACCCACGAGACCACCAGCCGGGTCAGGCGGGTCCGGGTGGAGAGCGGGCTGAGCGACGGCATGGCCCGCCCAGGGTACGGCCGTCGCCCGTCCGCCGCGCGAGCATGCCGGGCATGCCTGTCGCCCACCTCAACGGCATCGACGTCAACTACGAACTGCGGGGGAGCGGCCCGCGCCTGCTGGTGTGCAACGGCAGCGGCGCGTCGATCGCCGGCTCGGGCCCGATGATCGACCGCCTCGCCGGCGAGTTCGAGGTGCTGATCCACGACCAGCGCTGCCTCGGCCGCACCACCGTCCCCGCAACACAGCCGTCGATGGCCGACTACGCCGCCGACGCGCTGGCGCTGCTGGACCATGTCGGCTGGCCGGTCACCTGCCTGTTCGGGATCAGCTTCGGCGGCATGGTGGCCCAGGAGATCGCGGTCACGGCACCGGAGCGGATCGAGCGCCTCGCCCTGCTGTGCACGTCGCCCGGCGGTGCCGGTGGCTCCAGCTACCCGTTGCACGAGTTGCCCTCGCTGCCGGCGGAGGAGCAGGACCGCATCCGCCTCCACATCACCGACACCCGGTACACCCCCGAGTTCCTGGCGGCGCACCCGTTCGACCAGCGGCTGGTGGACTTCGCCGCTGCGGCACGCGCCCTGCCGAAGACCGACGAGCAACGCCGCGGCGAGTTGATGCAGCTGGAGGCCCGCCGCCACCACGACGTGTGGGACCGGCTGCCGCTCATCACCTGCCCGACCCTGGTGGCGTGCGGGGAGTTCGACGCGCTGGCCCCGCCGGCCAACAGCGAGGCCATCGCCTCCCGCATCACCGGCAGCGAGCTGCGGCGCTACCAGGGCGGACACGCCTTCGTCTGGCAGGACCGCCAGGCCTGGCCGGACATCGTCGGGTTCCTGCGCAGTTAGGTGGCGCGCCCACCGCGCTCGCAGTCGCTGCTACGGTCCACGGAGCGTTCGGGAAGGGGTCGTCGTGAGGCGGAACTCGTTGGCGGGACGTTCCCGCAATGCCGTGTCGGTCAGCCTGCTGGCGTCAGTCGCCCTGCTGGCCGGCTGCTCAGGGGCCGGCGAATCGGGCGGTGACAGCACCGTGGAGTCGCAGCCCGCCAGCACCACCGCGGCGTCGGGCGCGCCCACCACGACACAGCCGGCAACCACCAACACCGAGCCTCCTGCGCCGGTGCCGCTCGGTGCCCGCTGGCAGGAAGCTGCGCCCCTCCTCACCGGCGTGAAGGGGCTGATGGATCAGCAGTTCGTCACCGTCGGCGACGAGCTGTGGCTGCTGGTGGACACCCTGGACTACACGCACACGCTGGTGTCGCACGACGGCGGCGTGACGTTCGCCGAGGTCGTCATCGCGCCCGTGCAGGAGGGGTCGATTCGCATCTCGGGCATCATCCGCACGGACAGCGGCGGCTACCTCGCCTACGGCAGCCGGGGTTTGGAGTGCTTCGCCCAGTCGCAGCTCACCGATGGCTACGAGGGCTTCCAGGTCTGCACGCGCTCCCGCGGCGTGGTGTGGCTGTCCGCCGATGGAACCAGCTGGGAGCAAGTGGAGCCGGGTGGATTGGTCGCCCCCGGCGACGCCGTCTTCCAACTGGTGGACATCGTGGCGACGCCGTCGGGGTTCGTAGCCGCAGCCAACATCAAGTCGCTGGACTGGCACGGCGCCCTGTTCACCTCGCCGGACGGGCGCAGCTGGACGCTGGCCCGCGAGATGCGCGGCGAGGGCACCGGGGCGATGAGCCTGCGGGCCATCGTCCATGACGGCTCCCAGCTGGCGGTGCTCGGCGGCGAGCACTCCTGCGCCCGGCTGCAGCGGGCCAACAACTCCTACCAGCCGGACGTGGCCTGGGTGAGCCTGCCGCGGCTCTACCTGGGCGCCACCCCCGGCGACCTCGCGCTGGTGCCCAACGACCAACTGCCGTTCGCCGATGGCCCCACCAACCCGGACTGCGCAGCCACGGACTCCTTCGACCTCGCCCAGCAGCCACGCACCGAGCTGGCCATGAACCTGATCGGTGGGGTGCTCACGCTCACCGGCGTGTTCAACCCCGGCACCACCGTGGAGTACTCCGACGAGCAGTTGGCCACCGGTGGCGTCCGCCAGGTGGCGCAATGGAACGGCGGGGCATGGGACGAGACGGTGGTGGAGGGCATGCCGATCCTCGACGACGGCAGCGGCTGGTCGCAGGTCGTCCCCGCCGAGGGTGGTGTGGCGATCGTGGAGAACCGGGGGTGGCGGGCGTACGAGCTGGAATCCGCCGTGGTCGCACCTTCGGACGGGACACCCACCCCGGTCGGCCCGGAGCACCCGTTCTTGGCCGACGAGCTGGACGCCGCCGCCGGCGCACCGGGCCGGCTGCTGATCGCCGGCAACCGCATGTCGGCCGGCGGGGTCGCCAGCACGTTCACGTTCCAGATCCCGCGGGACATCCTCGTCTGGACCTCGGAGGCCACCAGTGGCCCGCCGCCGGACACCTGCGAGCTGGCGCCGGGAGGGTCGTGCCGCTTCGCCGACCTGACCACGGTGGACGGCTACCCGAACTTCACCGGGATGGACCTCACGGGCATCGACCTGGCAGCCGCCAACCTCGGTGAGGCCGACTTCACCGGCGCCACGCTGACCGGGGCGACCCTCTGGGTGGCCAGCGGTGACGAGGCGACCTTCGACGGTGCCGACCTCAGCGGCGCCCAGGCGCAGCGGGCCCGCCTCGGTTCGAGCGTCGGCACGAACTTCAGCGGGGCCAACCTCACCGACGCCGTCCTCGACGACGCGTCGGGGGCCGTGCTCGTCGGCGCCGTGCTCAACGAGGCGCGCGTCACGCTGAAGGAGCCCACCGACCTCACCGGCGCCTACACGGCCGGTGCATCGCTGGACCTCAACAGCAACTACGAGTGGTCGCTCACCGGCCTCGACCTCTCCGACACGTACATCGGTCCCGAGTTCAGCGCCGACGGCCTGCTGCGCATCACCGATCTCAGCGGCAGCAACGTGGAGTGGGCCAGTTTCTCGGACGTGGACCTCACCGGTGCGAACGTGGCCGGCGTGGACTTGTCCAAGACGGCGTTCAACGACGCCAGCCGGTGCCCGAGCGGGCAGCCGCCGAACCCCGACGTCTACTCCGGCGGATGCGCCTGATTCAGCGCTCGATCGTGACCGTGGTGAGGTCGCGGCCGACCGTCACCGGGCCGGTGTAACCGCCCTCGCGCACGTCGCGCTCGAACGCGGCCTCCTGCTCCGCCGTGCCCGGGGCGGGGATCAGGTGGGTCAGCAGCAGGTGGCCCACGCCGGCCCGCTGGGCCAGGCCGCCCAGCGCCGTCGTGTCGGCGTGGTAGGAGAAGATCTTCTCGAAGTTGGTGCCCTTCACCGCGTCCCGCAGCGCGGTGGCCCGGCAGGCCTCGTGCACCAGCACGTCGCAGCCGTCGCTGAGTTGCTCCACCTCGTCGCAGACGCGGGTGTCGCCGGAGATCACCACCACGCCGGTCGGCGTGGTCACCCGGAACGCCACGGCCTCCTCCACCGGCTCGTGATGCACGGCCACGGCGTCCACCGTGACGGTGCCGTCGTCGCTGCGCCAGACCGTGGTGGGCTGGGCCGGGAGGGGGAAGGTGCGCAGATCGATCCGCGGCAGCTCCGGCTGCAGGTGCTCCATCCGCACGGCGATGTCCGGCGCATATGGGGTGAACATCTCCTTGGCGAAGCGCTCGCACAGGCCCTCGGCGCAGACGATCTGCAGCGGCGCAGTGCGGCGGATCTGCTGGAGGATCCAGTGGGTCATGGCCACGTCGGCCAGGCCCACCAGGTGATCGCTGTGGATGTGGGTGAGGAACACGGCGGTGAGGGCTGTCGGGGGAGCGCCCGCCTCGGTGAGGCGGAGCGTGGTGCCCCGGCCGGCGTCGAACTGCAGGGCGATGTCGCCGTGTCGCACCAGAGCCCCGGCACCGGCGCGGCCGGGTGCGGGGTGAGGAACGCCGGTGCCGGTGAGCGTGACGATGGTGGGCGGAGGCGTCATGCCCGCCAGTCTGACTGGTCAGGCCAGCGACACCGGGATCCGTGCTGCTGAGCGGTCGCTGATGTCCGGCTTCCACTCCGCGGGTCCGTCGATGGCCAGGGCCGGGAAGCGGGCCATCAGGCGGGGGAGCGCCACCCTCAGCTCCAGCCGGGCCAGCGCGGCACCGAGGCAGAAGTGGGTGCCGTGCCCGAACGCCAAGTGGGGGTTGGGGCTGCGGTCCAGCCGCAGGTGGTCGGGGTCGTGGAACACCCGTGGGTCCCGGTTGGCGGCCAGCTGGTTCAGCCACACCGCCTGGCCGGGCTCCAGCGTCTGGCCACCCAGCTTCGTGGGCCGGGCCACGATGCGCATCATCGCCGTGGCTGCCCCGTCGAAGCGCAGCAGTTCCTCGACGGCGGTGTCCCGGTCCGCCGTCCCGGTGCGGAACGCATGGAGCGCGTCGGGGTGCTCCAGCAGCGACAACGTGGCGGTGCCGATCTGCGACGCCGTGGTGTCGTGGCCGGCGAACAGCAGCATGCTGCAGGCCCCGATGACCTCCAGTTCGGAGAGCTCGTCGCTGGCCGCCAGCATGCTCACCAGATCGTCGCGGGGGTGTTCGCGCCGGAGCCGCAGCAGCGCGCCGAGATGCTGGTGGAACTCCTCGCCGGCCGCTCGGGCGACGGCTTCGTAGTCCGGCCTGCGAGTGGCCCCGAACACCACCACGCCGAAGCGGGCCGACCACTCGGCCAGCCAGTGGCGCAACTCGTCGGGAACACCGAACAGGCGGGCGATCACCGCCGCCGGCAGCTCGTGGGCGAACGCCGTCACCAGATCCGTGCGGCGTGGCCCGGCTTCCATCGCGTCCAGCAGGCGGTCGCACTCGGCGGCGACGTCGGCCTCCAGGTCGGCCACCGCCTTCGGCGTGAACCGGCGGTGGAACGGGGCACGCAGCCGGGTGTGCTCCGGCGGGTCGTGGAATAGCATCCAGCCGCGCAGCAGGTCGACGGCCGCGGCCAGCGCGGCGGCCCGATCGGGCGTCTGCCGGGCGGTGAAGGCGTCCAGCCGATCCGTGCTGAGCGCGGGGTCCTTGAAGGCGGCGAGGCATTCCGGGTGCCCGGTGACCACCCAGGTGCGGTGCCGCTGACTCCAGGCCACGGGCTGCTCGTCGCGCAACGCGCCGAAGTACTGGTGGGGTCGTTCGATGGCGTCGTCGCAGAGGTGGTCGATGCCGGCGGCGAGCGCGGGCGCGGTCACAGCGGCCGCATCCTCGTGGCGCCGTCCAGGCGGATGACCTCGCCGTTCAGCAAGGGATTGGCCACCACGTGGGCGACCAGCGCGGCGAACTCCTCGGGGTGCCCGAAGCGGTGGGGGAAGGGGGTCTCGGCGGCCAACTGGGCAGCGAACTCGGGCACCATGCCCTCCACCATCGGGGTGTCCATCGGGCCGGGGGCGATGCTGACCACACGGATGCCCAGCGGCCCGAGGTCGCGTGCCAGCGGCAGCGTCATCCCGGCCACGCCGGCCTTCGATGCGGAGTAGGCCGCGCCGCCGGTGACCCCGTCGAACGCGGCGATCGACGACGTGGTGACGATCACGCCCCGCTCGCCGTCCGCGGTGGGCTCGAGGCGGCTCATCGCCCAGGCGGCCAACCGGACGGCGTTGAACGTGCCGACCAGGTTGACCCGCACCATGCGTTCGAAGTCGGCGAGGGAGTGAGGACCGTTGCGCCGCACCACCTTGCCGCCGCCGGAGCCGATGCCGGCACAGCACACCAGGACGCGCAGGTCGGTGATGGATGCGACGAGCGGCCCCATGGCGTCGTCGTCGGTGACGTCCACCGGTGAGGGGCCGTGGAGGTCGGCCACTGCCACCTCGGCGCCGGCGGCCGCGAGCGCCGCAACCGTGGCCGCGCCGAGGCCGGAGGCCCCGCCCGTGACCAGCGCGCCGCGCCCGCGGACGTCCATCCGTCAGGCGAGCTCGTAGCGGATCGGCAGGGTCTTCACACCGCTGACGAAGTTGCTGAGCGTCAGTGCCGGCTCGCCGGCCAACTCCACCTTCTTGAGGCGGGGCAGGATGGCGCCGAACAGGGTCTTCATCTCCATCCTGGCCAGCATCGCGCCCAGGCAGTAGTGCACGCCGAACCCGAACGCCAGGTGCTTGTTGGGGGTGCGGCCGATGTCGAAGGTGAACGGGTCGTCGAACACGTCCTCGTCGCGGTTGGCGCTCCAGTAGGACAGCAGGACGTCCTGGCCTTCCTTGATGGTGGTGCCGCGGATCTCGTAGTCGCGGGTGGCGGTGCGCATAAAGTGCTTCACCGGCGACGTCCAGCGGATCATCTCGTCCACCGCCGTGCCGAGCAGGTCGGGGTTGGCCTGCAGGCGGGCCAGTTGGTCGGGGTGCTCCAGCAGCGCCTTCATCCCGCCGCCCATCGCGTTGGACGTGGTGTCGTGGCCGGCGGTGGCGGCGATGATGTAGTAGCCGAGTTGCTCCTGGTGGCCGATCGGGCTGCCGTTGATGATCCCGTTGGCGATCACCGACGACAGGTCCTCGGTGGGGTTGGCCTGGCGATCGGCCGTGATGCCGTCGAAGTAGGCCACGAAGTCCGCCACCGTCTGGAGGATGCCCTGCAGGGCGTCGGGGTTGCGCTGGAAGTCCGGGTCCTGCGGGCCGAACAGCTCCTGGGTGAGCCGCAGCATCCGCGGGTAGTCGCTCTCTGGCAGGCCGAGGATGGCCAGGATGACGTACAGCGGGTACTGCATGGCGATCTGGCTGGCGAAGTCGATCTCGCCGCC
Organism: Acidimicrobiaceae bacterium; assembly: GCA_020637295.1. GTDB lineage: Bacteria > Actinomycetota > Acidimicrobiia > Acidimicrobiales > Ilumatobacteraceae > UBA668. Next base: position 662,447 of record JACJWF010000001.1, read on the forward strand.
GGCGTCGATCATCTGCTGCACGGCGCGGTCGGCTAGTTCGTCCAGCCGGCCCTGCAGCTTGGCCAGGTTCTTCGGCAGGAACCAGTCGCTGGTGAGGTTGCGGTGGTCGCGGTGTTCGGGGTCGTCCATCTGCACCAGCGACTTGACGATGTGCCCCTGCATCTCGCGCATCGCGTCGGCGGTCTTGTCGCCGAGGATGGCCCGCGGTGCGTTGAGGAACTCGGCGGGGTGCAGCTCCACGTCCAGCACGTCGGCGTGCTTGGTGAGCACGTAGAACGGGTTGAACAGCTCGTGCTCCACCCAGTGCACGGGGTCCTCCTTGCGGAGGCGGGTGGTGACGGCGTGGAAGAACCCCTCGTCGGTGAACGCGTCGCCGGACAGGAAGATCTCGCCGCACTCGGCGAGGGTCATGTCCGCAGGGTTGGGAAGGGCGATGTCGGTCATGGTGGTTCAGCTCCCGGGAATGAGAACGGGCTTGATGGTGCCACCGGACAGCGAGGACTGCTCGGCCTCGTTGATCCGGCTGAGGGGGTAGGTCTCGACGAGCCGGTCGAAGGGGAACTTGCCGGCCTGCCACAGATCGATGAGGTGGGGGATGAACGTGTGTGGGTCTGCGCCGCCTTCGAGGATGCCCATGGCGGTCTTGCCCACCAGCGCCAACCCGTCCAGCTCCAGCGGGCCGGTCTGCACGCCCACGTAGCCGCACACGCCGGTCATCCGCAGGCACTGCAAGGCGGACAGCATGACCGCCGGTACGCCGGTGGTGTCGAAGCTGTAGTCGGCCCCGCCGCCGGTGATGCCCTGGATGGCCCCCACCAGGTTGGGGTCGTCGCCGCGCAGCACATGGGTGGCGCCCAACTCCAGGGCGAGGTCCAGCCGGTGCTGCTGCAGGTCGACGGCGACGATCGTGGTGGCGCCGGCCACGACACCGGCCATCACTGCGGACAGCCCTACGGCGCCCGCGCCGAACACCACCAGGCTGCTGCCCTCGCGCACCTTCATGGCCACGAGGATCGACCCGGCGCCGGTCTGGATGCCGCAGCCGAGCGGCCCGAGCACCTCGAGCGGTAGGGAGGGGTCCACCTTCACGACGTTGCGCTCGGTGGCGAGGCAGTGGGTGGCGAAGCTGGACTGGCCGAACCAGCGGGCGCTGATCTGGGCGCCGCTGCCATCGGTGATCGACGTGCTCCCGTCCAGCCGGCGGCCAGTGAGGTTGCGGAACAGGAAGGTGTCGCAATACGCGGGCTCGCCGGCGCGGCACGGGCCGCAGGCGCCGCACGAGTCGAACGACAACACCACATGGTCGCCCGGCTGCACCCGGGTGACGCCCTCGCCCACGGCTTCCACGACCCCGGCGCCCTCGTGCCCGGTGACGATCGGCGGCGCCACCATCGCGCCGGCGCGGGGCAGCACGTCGGTGTGGCACATGCCGGCGCCGACGACACGGACGCGGACCTCTCCGTGACCGGGGTCGGCCAACTCCACGTCCTCGATGGTGTACGCGCCTGCCGCGTCGCGCAGCACTGCGGCCTGGATCTGCATTGAGGACCCCTCCTCGCGAGTTGTTGAGGTGACCATACCATCGGGTATGTCCGGTGGCCGATTCTTCGGAGGCGGTGGTGCAGAATGGGCGCCGTGGAACCGCGGAGCCCAGCCGACTACTTCGAGGCCGGCATGGAACTGCTGGCCGGGGGCGGTGTTGCCGCGGTCACCGTTGCCAGATTGTGCGACGCACTGGGTGTCACCAAGGGCAGCTTCTATCACCACTTCCGCGGGGTGGAGGACTTCAAGGCGCAACTGCTGGCGCACTGGGCCAGCGAGCGTGAGCAGCAGGCCGTCGCCGCCGCCGCAGCGGTGGACGACCCGTTCCAGCGGCTGGACCTCCTGCGCGAAGCCGCCATCGGGCTGCACCACGAGGCCGAGGTGGCCATCCGTGCGTGGTCGCGCCACGACGCCGCGGCATGGAAGGTCCGCGAGACCGTGGACGCGGCGAGGGAACGGGTGGTGGCCGAGGCCTACCGGCAGGTAGGGGTGCAGGGCGCGACCGCGGATCTGCTGGGCCGGATGGCAGTGGCCGTGCTGGTCGGGGTGCAGCACCGCAGCGAGGTGATCGACCGTTGCGAACTGCGCGCCCTCTACCGCCGCCTGCAGGAGATGGCGGAGGCCAGCTTCATCCCGTCCACGGCACGTCAGTAGCCTGCGCCGCCATGAAGGGGGAAGTGCGGGGCGACCCCGCGCACATCGACGAACACTGGCTCACCGACGCGTTGGAGGCTGCCGGTGTGGCTCGCGGCGCGCAGGTCACCTCGGTGGAGGTGGCCGGGTTCATCGGCACCGGGCAGACCGGCCGCAGCGCCCGCCTGCACCTGGAGTGGGACCAACCCGAGGGCCGCCCGACCAGCCTGGTGGGCAAGTTCCCCAGCGGCGACGAGGCGGCGAAGGCGGCGGCATTCCAGAACGGCGCCTACGAGACGGAGTGGGCGTTCTACCACCAGCTCGCGCCCACGCTCTCGATCCGCCACCCCGAGGTCTACGTGGCCCGCTACGACCACCAGACGCCCGACTTCGTGCTGCTGATGGAAGACCTCCGCGGCTCACGCCAGGGCGACCAGTTCGACGGGCTCACCGTGGATCAGGCGGCGCTGGCGGTGGAGCAGGTGGTGGGCCTGCACGCGCCGCGGTGGGGCGACCCGACATTGCACGAGTTCGCGCCCCACCGGCCGAAGGGCTCCGACGCGGCGATGATGCTCGGCATGGTCTACGGGATGATGGTGGAGCCCTTTCTGGAGCGGCTCGGCCCCGGCCTGGATGCGGACATCGTGGACGTGGTGCGCGCCCTCGCCCCCAAGGCCGGCGCATGGGCCAACGGCAGCGACACTCCCAACACCGTCGTGCACCTGGACTACCGGCCGGACAACTTCATGTTCGGGGTGGAGGCCGGCGCCCCTCCGCTGGTGGTGGTGGACTGGCAGACCGTCACCGACGGCAACGCCATGATGGACCTGGCGTACATGATCGGCGGGTCCTTCGAGCCGGCCGAACGGGCGGCGGTGGAGCGCCCGCTGCTGGACGACTACCGCACCCGGATGGCCGCCGCCGGCGTGAGCTACGACGCCGACATCATGTGGCGCGACTACCGCCTGGCCTCGCTGTGGGGTGTGGTGATGACCGTCATCGCCACGATCATGGCCGCCCAGACCGAGCGCGGCGACCAGATGCTCACGGTCATGGGCCAGCGCCACGGCCGTCACGCGCTGGACCTCGACGCGATGGCCCTGCTGGGCTGAGGCCGGCCGATGGCGAGCCGCAGCTCCACGCGCCGCCGGGTCGTGGTGCTGGCCGCCTCGCTGGCGCTGCCGGCGCTGCTGGTGTTCGGCTTCGGCCACCGCGGGCAGCACATGGCCCGCAACCTGCTGGTGCCCGGCGCCGGGCTGTGGGAAGAACACCTGTGGGTCGGGCTGGCATTCACGGTGGGCATGGTGGCGGCCACGGTGGCCTGGGTGCGATGGGGCGCGGACTGGACGGTGGCCGCAGTGGTCGGCGGTGCCGTGGTGGCCTCGGCGTTGTGGGCGCCGGGTGGCCACGACGCGCCTGCCGCGGCATCGCCGTTCACACCCGCCCGAGCGGCCCACGAATTTCCGCTGGTGGTCCTGGTGGTGGGCGCTCTGTCGTGGATGCGCTCGCTGACCGCCCGCGTTCCACTGTTGCGCCGCCTCGGCGCCCGGCGCCCCCGCCGGGTTCGGGCGGTGGACCATGCCCGGGCGGTAGCAGTCGCGCAGGTGGCAGGTGCAGCGGAGGAGGCTGCGGTGCCGGCCGACGTGGCGCTGCTCGCCCGGCGCGCCCGTCGCGTCGGGCTGGCCGCCCGGTTCCGGGTGGGCGGGGACCCCTTCCGCCGCGACCATGCCGCCGCTCGCGCCGCGCTGGCCATGGCCGGTCTGCTGGAGCCCGACGGGCTCACACGGTTCGTGGCAGACGCTGACCGCGCCGCGCTCGGCGTGCCCTGCAGCGAGCCGGGTTGGGTGCGCCCGCTGGACGGCACGCTGGCGGCGATCGCACTCTCCCGGGCCGGCCACGAGCTGGCGGCCACACGGTGGAAGGCCGCGCTGGCCCACGAGTTCGGCCTGCGCAAGGGGTGCCGGGCCGGCTGGTGGTGGAGCCCGCTCGGCCTGGGTGCCGGGTCGATGCCGCCGTGGGAGCACGCGGTCACCACCGCGCTGGCCCGTGCCGAGGGGTGGATCGGCGACGACGACTGGGCGGCGCTGCGTGCCGCCGCGCTGGGTGCGTCCGCTCGCGGCACCGCCCATCCGGACGACGAACGCACCATCGCCGCCGCCCGCGTCTGGCTGCGGTTCGTCGACGACGAGCAGGCGGCGCGCCTGTTGGCCCGGCCCACGGTCGCGCACGATCCGCTGGCGGTGGCACTGGACTGCTACGCATCCTCCATTCCCGTCCACGAGGAGGTCACCGCCCGATGACGGCCACGCTCCTGTTGCCCACCGCGCCACGGCGGATGGGCCCTGTCACCCGCTTCCTCGTGCTGCGCACGGTTGCGGTCGTGCTGCTGGTGGAGGTGGCGGGGTCGGTGCTGGTGGCCGCCGGTGGTGCGGACGCCCGCGCCGCCGGCCTGTCGCTGGTGTTCCCCGGTGCCGGCTTCCTCTACGCCGGCCATCCGGAGCTCTTCGTGGCCACATGGGTGCTGCTCAGCCTGGCACTGGTGCTGTGGTGGGGGATCAGCGCCCACTTCGGCATCCCGCTGGTGTGGGGGCTGAGCGTGCTCGGCGCCTGGCTGGTGGGCGGACCGCGGTGGCACTGGGCGCTGCCGGTCGGGTACGTGCTCGCGGCGGTGGCCGTGGGCGCGCTGGTGTGGACGTTCGAGGCCCGCTTCCGGCGCAAGCGGGCGAAGGTGCCGATGCTCAACGAGTACCTCGCCACCGCCGACCTGCCGGAGCCGTCGCGCCCGCTGCGCGAGCCGGACGACATGGATGCCGAGCTCCTCCGCTGGGCCTACGAGCTGGCGCTCCAGCCGCTCGACCGGTTCGATGGGTTCGAGTGGGGCGAGCAGTTCCATGGCGGCACCGTGGTGCGCTACCAGCTCAACTACCTCGGCTGGGCGCTGGCGCCGTACGCCGTCAACTACATCCCCAACGCGCTCGGTCAGATCGAGCCGGCGATGCGCAACCTGGTGCACAAGCAGACCGACCTGAGGGTGTGGCGGTACTGGCGCACGCTGAACCTGGTGGGCAACTTCGCCGCCGACCCGGACCCGATCGTGCGCGACAACATCATGTTCTCCGGCTTCACCGGCGACCAGTTGAACCTCTACGAGGCGGCCACCGGATCCACGGTGTTCGACCAGCCGGGCTCGCTGACCTTCGTGTGGGAGGACGGCCGCACGTTCGAATACGACCACCACAGCTGGATGCAGGCAGTGCGCCGCAACTTCGAGCGCAGCCGCCTCGGATTCTTCCCCTGCGAGCCGGGGTGGAGCTTCGCGGCCTGCAACACCATCGGCGGGCAGGCGCTCTACGGGCACGACCGGCTGCACGGCACCGACCTGTGGGGCAGCGTGGCCGAGCGGTGGCGCACCACGCTGGAGCAGGAGTACCTGATGCCCGACGGCAACTACGCCAACATCCGCAGCACCCACACCGGCCTGTCGTGGGACACGGGTGAGACCCCCGGCGGCGAGTACTTCACCACCGGCACCCACAGCTTCAAGGACCTCGCCCCGGACATCGCCGAGCGGGGTCGCAAGCTGAGCCTGCGCGGCGTGCCGGAGAAGTTGGGGAAGCTGGCTGCGCTGGTGCGCGATGGCGACCTGGCGATGGAGTTGCCCGTGGAGTGGGAACGCAACCGGGCACGGAAGACTGCGGTGCCCGGCTGGACGAAGATCATCGCCGGTGCCCGGGCCGTGGGCCTGGAAGACCTCGCCGCCGCGGCGCAGCGGGCCGGTGATCGGCAGTGCGCGACGGGGCAGGTGTGGCCCGAGCGTCCGCTGGACGTGGGCGTCGCCAACATGGCGCTGCACATGCTGGTGCGCTGGTCCACCCCGGTGGACAACGCGATGCTGAACGTCCGCGGCTGGGTGCCGCCGGTGGGGCCACTGGTCGATGCGGACTGGCCGGCCGTGCTCATCACCCTGGCCCGGTCCGCCGACGGCCGCTCGCTGGACCTCGGGGTGCGGCCCGGTCCGTCGGGTCCGGCCGTCGATGCGGTGGAGTTGCGGTTCGCGTCGCTGACCCCGTCAGGTCACTACCGCCTGATCGGCGACGGCGTCGCCGTGGACGTCGCGGCGTCTGCCGAGGGCACTGCCACTGCGGCGCTCGCCGTCGACCGTCCCCTGCGGCTGGCGCTGGAGGTGGTGGCGTGATCACGCTCTACCTAAACTGCGCCAAGGTGTGGACCCGCCTGGTGCGCGGGGTGCAGCGGGTGCTGCGCCGCCCGCCGGTCACCTACCAGGCGCCACCGTTGCCGGTCCGGAAGGGGGCACGGTGAGCGTCACCCTGCCGTTTGCTGAAGTGGGGGAGTACCGCGCTGCCGCCTCGGGCGAGCAGGTGATGGTGCTGCCCGAGCGGCCGCGCCGGCTCGGTCCGGTCAGCCGGGTTCTGCTCGCCCGCCTGGTGGTCGCCGTCGTGGTGGTGCAGGCAGCGGGCGCTTGGCTGTTCTTCGGCACGTCGTCGCACGCCGCGAGGGCGGCGGGCTTGGGGCTGGTGCTGCCGGGCGCAGGGTTCCTGTATGACGCGATGCCACTGCTGTTCCTGCTGACACTGGTGTTGCTGGTGGTGGCACTGGTGCTGTGGTGGGGGCTCAGCGCCCACTTCGCGATCCCGCTGGTGTGGCTGGCCGCCGCCGGTGGGGCCGCGCTGCTGGCCGGCGGGCCGCGGCTGTGGAGCGACCGAGGTGCCCAGTGGGACTGGGCAGTCTGGCCGGCGTACGCCCTGGCGCTGGTCGGCGTGGGTGTTGCGCTGTGGAAGGTGGAGCGCCGCTACCGGCGCAAGCTGGCCCAGATCCCCGCCCTCAACGAGCACCTCGTCACGGCCACGGTGCCGTCGCGCGCCACGGCCCACCGCCCGCCCGACGAGATGGACGGCGAACTGCTGCGCTGGTGCTACTCGTTCGCCGAGCAGCCGGCCGACGGGATCGACGGGCTGGACTGGGGCGAGCAGTTCCACGGCGGCACCCAGTTGCGATACCAGGTCAACGCGTTCTCCTGGGCGATGGCGCTCTACGCCGCCAACCACCTACCCAACGCGCCGAGGCGTATGGAAGCGGCACTCGGGGCCGTGGTGGAGAAGCACACCGACCCGCGGGTGTGGCGCTACTGGCGCACGCTCAACCTGCTCGGCAACTTCGACGCCAACCCGGACCCGATCCGCCGCGACAACATCATGTTCTCCGCCTTCCTCGGCGACGTGATCAACACGTTCGAGGCGGCGACGGGCAGCGACCGGTTCGACCGGCCGGGCTCGCTGACGTTCGTCTGGCAGGACGGTCGCACGTTCGAGTACGACCACCACTCGATCGCCGAGGCCGTGCGCCGCAACTACGACCACAGCCGGCTCGGCTTCTTCCCGTGCGAGCCGGGGTGGAGCTTCACCGTCTGCAACGTGATGGGCGCCCAGACGCTGCGTGGCCACGACGCCCTGCACGGGTCGCAGCACTGGACCGAGGTCGGGCCACGGTGGCAGGAGACGCTGGACAACGAGTATTTCACGCCGGACGGCACCTATGCACACATCCGCTCCAACCACATCGGGGTCTCGTGGGACACGGGCGAGGTGCCCACCGGCCACTACTTCGCCAACGGCACCCACCGCTTCGCCGACATCCTGCCGGACCATGCTCGCCGAGCCCGGGCGCTGGAGCTGCGCGGCGCCGGCCCGAAGATGGCGATGCTCGGCACGCTCGTGAAGGACGGCCGGCTGGAGTTGGAACTGCCCGCCGAGCCGGAGCGCCACCGCACCCGGTCGTCGTCGATCCCGCCGTGGACGAAGGTCATCGGTGGCGCCCGGATGGTGGGCGACGACGCGCTGGCCTGGGCGGCGATGGACGCGTCGGCCCGCCAGTGCGCCACGGGGGAGCGCTGGCCGCAGCGTCCGGTGGCGGCGGCGGGCAACGGCCTCGGCGGCTACATGATCGTGCGCTGGTCGGCACCGCTGGACCTGGCGGCGTTGAACATCCGCGGCTACCTGCCGCCGACGGGGCCGCTGGTGGACGCCGGCGACGACGTGCTGATCACGATGGCTCGCAGCGACAACGGCCGCTCGCTGGATGTCGTGGTGGAGCCGATGGCCGAGCCCCTCGCCGCCGCGACCTTGCGGTTCGGCCAGCTGGCCTCCGGCGCGCTGTACCGGCTGGTGGGGGAGGGCGTGGCGGTGGAGGTCACCCCGACCGCCGACGGCGCCGCCGTGGCCGAGGTGGAGTCGCTGGCCGCCCGGATGTCGCTGCGCCTGGAGGTGGCCCGATGATGCTGGACTGCGACCGCCTCTGGACCCGCCTGGTCACGGTGGTCTTCCGCCTCCGCCGCAAACCCCGCGTCACCGCCCAGATGCCGCCCCGCCGCTGACCCGCCCCGCGTCCGCCCCCCGCCGGTCCGAGTGCCAGCCCGCCGGTCCGAGTGCCAGACGTCATCCGAGTGCTCACTCCCACCCCGGGGTGGGGGTCTGCACTCGGATGGGCTCTGGCACTCGGGTGGGACGGCTCGCACTCGGATGGGCGGGCTGGCACTCGGGTGGGATGGCACTCGGGTGGGATGCCTGGCACTCGGGTGGGACGGCACGCACTCGGACTTGGGTCTGGACCGGGGAGGGGGATGGGTGCGCGAGGCTGGCGGGATGCGCTACGCCATCTCGACCTCGCCGCAACGGACCACCTGGAACTGGATGCTGGAGGCCTGGCAGCGGGCGGACGCGATCGACGCGTTCGAGAGTGGCTGGACGTTCGACCACTTCTACCCCCTGTTCGGCGACTCCACGGAGGACTGCCTGGAGGGCTGGATGACGCTCGCGGCCCTCCTCCACGAGACCCGCCGGCTGCGCGGCGGCGTGCTGGTCAGCGGGATGATCTACCGCCACCCGGCCCTCCTGGCCCACATGGCCACCACGTTGGACATCACGTCGGGCGGCCGGGTGGAGCTGGGCGTCGGCGCCGGCTGGAACGAGGAGGAGTGCGAGGCGTTCGGCATCGAGCTCGGCTCGCTGACGGAGCGCTTCGATCGCTTCGAGGAGGGCCTGGCGGTGATCGACGGCATGCTCACGGCCGAACGCACCACCGTGCACGGGCAGCACTACACGGTCACCGAGGCGATGAACAACCCGAAGCCGGTGCAGCGCCCGCTGCCGATCTGCATCGGTGGGCGGGGCCTGCGGCGGACGATGCCGCTCGTGGCCCGCTACGCCCACCACTGGAACTACGGCGGCGGCGATCCCGCCGAATTCACCCGCTGCCGCGACGTGATCCACGAGCACTGCGCCGCACTCGGCCGCGACCCGCAGGAAATCACCTGCTCCGTCCTGGCCCGTTGGGCCGGCGACCCGAAGCGTTTCCGTGACGATGCGGCCGCCTTCGGTGACGTGGGCGCCGATCTGGCCCTCGTTGCACTGCCCAAGGACGTGGCCGGGGCGGCGGCCGTGGAGGAAGTGGCGGCGGCGATCGAGGTGTGACCGGCGACCGGCGCCCCGGTTTCGCCCTGTCTACCTACCGGTAGGTAGACGATGCTAGGGTGTCGCCGATGTCGATCGACGAGCGCCCCCCGGTCATCCAGCGCGAGCACTCCCTCAACGACGTGCGCGCGGTCATCCCCGACGCGTGCTACCAGCGCTCCGCCGGCCGTGCCGCGGCTGCGTTGGGCCTGGCCACGCTGGTCTACGTCGCCCCGCTGGTCGGCCTGGCCCTCAGCCACACCTGGTGGCTCACCCTGCTGCTCTGGCCGCTGGCCGGTCTCGGCGTGTCCGGCCTGTTCGTGCTCGGTCACGACGCGTCGCACGGGGCGCTGCTGGACTCCCGCCGCCTCAACCGGGTGGTCGCCCAGTTGTGCATGGCGCCCAGCGTCCACGCCGAAGCCGCCTGGGACCTCGGCCACAACCGCATCCACCACGGCTACACCACCCGCGAGGGCTTCGACTTCGTGTGGCACCCGCTGACGCCGGAGCAGTACCGCGGCCTCGGCCGGATGGCCCGCCTGCGTCACCGCTTCGAGTGGTCGTTCGTCGGTTCGGGCGCCTACTACCTGCGCACCGTGTGGTGGGAGAAGATGTGGCGGTTCAACGCCCCCGGCAAGCGCCGCGCCGCCATCGTGCGCGACAAGGTCACGCTCGGTGCGGCCGCCGCCGCGCTGTTCGCCGTCACCGGCGTGGTCGCCGGCCTGGCCGATGGCTGGGTTGCCGCCCTCTGGACGCCGGTGAAGCTGTGGGTGGTGCCGTTCCTGATCTTCGTGCACGTCATCGGCTGGACCGTGTACGTCCACCACGTCTCCCCGGAGATCCGCTGGTGGTCGAAGAAGGAGTGGAGCCAGTTCAAGGGCCAGATGGACTCCACCACCATCATGCGCATCCCCCGCCTGGTGAACCGGCTGTGGCTGCACAACATCATGGTGCACGTGCCGCACCACGTGGACGCCCGCATCCCGTTCCACCAGCTGCCGAAGGCGGCCACGGCCATCGCCGCTGCCTTCCCGGAGACCGTGCGCACCATCCGCCTGTCGCTGCGCGAGTACCTGCGGGCCACCCGCACGTGCAAGCTGTACGACTTCGAGGCCGGTCGCTGGCTGCCGTACTCCGCTGCCAGGGCCTGACCCACCCGGTGCCAACATGGCGGGCATGCCCCGCCTGAGCGCCTTCGACGAGTACCTCGTCCACCAGCTGCCCGAACCGATCGGCGTGGTGCAGCAGCACCATCCGCACTGGCGGGAGAGCCTGTTCTTCGTGGCCCACCGGCCGGACTCGCTGGGCGACATGGTGATCATGACGTTCGCCACGTTCCCCGCCCGCCAAGTGGTGGACACCCTGCAGATGGGCCGGGTCGGCGGAGTGCGGGTGCTGGGCCGCCACGAGCGCCCCTACGACGGCGACCCGTCGACGATGGACACCGGCGCCGCCCGGATCGAGATCGTGACGCCGTTCGAGGAGGTCCGCCTGTGGGCCGACCCGGACATGGGGGAGCTGGGGATCGACCTGACGTTCCGGGCCCGCACCCCGCACTACGGCCTGCGCCGTGGCGCCATGCGGGCCGGCGACGAGCCGATCTGGGACCAGCGGCACATGCTCCAGTCCGGCTGGTACGAGGGCACCTACACCCACGGCGGCACCACCTACGAGATCGACCACTGGTGGGGCCAGCGCGACCACTCCTGGGGCATCCGCGACCACGGCCGCTGCCCGATGTGGACCTGGTGGCAGCTGCAGCTGGAGGACGGGATGCTCGGCAACTGGCACTGGGAGTTCGCCAACGGTGCGCTGGTGTACAGCGACGGCTGCTGGTCGCCCACCGATGGTAGCGACCCGGTGCCGATGGTCCGCTTCGAGCACGACGTGCGCTGGGTGGATGCCGCCGGCAACCCGGTGGCCTACGGCCAGCACGGCGAGGCCGTGGAGGGCATCCGCGGCACCGGCGTGTTCCACCTCGAGGGTGGCCGGCGGGTGCAGGTGGAGGTCGAGGGCTCGTTCGACCGGCCCTACGAGCCGTTCCACCGTGGCGGCCTGAACCAGGTGACGGTCCGCACGGACGACGGCCGCAGCGGCACCGGGATCATCGAGATCACCGGCGCCCACCACCATCACTTCTTCCCCGACACCACCGGCTTCGGCACCCTCCCGGCCTAGTCGGAGCCGCAAGTTGGCGCTGAGGTGCGGTGGTACCGCACCTCACCGCCAACTTGGGAGAGGGGGCTCAGCCGAGGGAGGCGACGGCGGCGCTCAGCTTGGCGCTGACCTCGGCGGCGAGTGCGTCGAAGGCTGGGTCGTTCATCAGCGCGGTGGGGTCCACGGCGGAGACCTTGGTGCCGCCCTCGACGGCCTCGACGACGACGTTGCAGGGCAGCAGCAGCGCCACCGACGGGTCCAGCTCCAGGGCCCGGTTGGCGAAGCCTGGGTTGCACGCGCCGAGGATCTTGAGGAACGGGCGGTCGAGGCCGAGCTTGGCCTTGAACGTCGCCTGCACGTCGATCTCCGTGAGCACGCCGAAGCCGTTGTCGGCGAGGGCGGCGCGGATGGCGGCCTCGGCGGCCTCCGGGGTCATGGTGACGGTGGTCTCGATGGCGTCCATGGTGTGGTCTCCCTGTTGTGTGCGATCGGAGTTCAGGATACCCTGGGGGGTATGTGTATGGCAATCACCTGCTACGACTGCGGCCGCCCGACCTGGGCCGGTTGCGGTGCCCATGTCGAAGCCGTCCTCGGCCATGTCCCGGCGGAGGACCGGTGCTGCTGCGGTGACGACGACGCCGCCACGTCCGGCACCGTACTGCGCTGACGGCACTGCCGCCCGGGTCACCCCGGCCGCGGATCATGGGGTACGTTCGGCCGGATGGCCGGATCGATCCTCGGAACCCGGGTGCTGCGCACCGAAGACCCTGAACTGCTCACCGGTCAGGCGCGCTACGTCGCCGACCTGCACCTGGACCACCCGCTGCACGCCTGCTTCGTGCGCTCCGAGTTCGCCCATGCCCGAGTGGTCGGCGTGGACGTCGCCGACGCTGCGGCCATGCCCGGTGTCGCCGCCGTCCTGACCCACGACGACCTCGGCCTCGCCCCGTTCCACGGGATGGCCAAGGTGCACAACGACTTCGGCCGGCCGCCACTGGCCGACGGCGTGGTGCGCTTCGTCGGCGAACCGGTCGCCGTCGTCCTGGCCGAGACCGCGGTGCAGGCGAAGGACGCCGCCGACGCGGTAGTGGTGGACTACGACCCGCTGCCCGCGGTGGTGGACCCCGAGGACGCGATGGCCGAGGGTGCGCCCGTGATCTTCCCGGAGCACGGTGACAACGTGGCGCTGGCCGTCACCGACCCCCGCAACCCGGGCGTCTTCGGCGATGCCGAGGTGATCGTCCGCGGCCGCTACGTCAACCAGCGGATGGCCGTGGCCCCGATGGAGCCGCACGGTGTGGCCGCGGTTCCCGGCGACGACGGTCGCCTCACCGTCTACGGCTCCACCCAGATGCCCCATGTGCTGCAGATGGGCCTGGCCCGGGCATTGAAGGTGGACAAGGCGCTGGTCCGGGTCGTCACGCCCCACGTCGGCGGCGGGTTCGGTGGCAAGGCGGGGCTGTACGCCGAGCAGTTGGTGGTCGCGGCCGCGGCGTTGCGCACGGGCCGCCCGGTCACGTGGATGAGCACCCGCAGCGAGGACATGCTGGCGCTGGCCCACAGCCGCGGTCAGGTGCAGTACGTGGAGCTCGGCTGCCGCACGGACGGCACGTTCACCGGTCTGCGGGTTCACCTCGTCGGCGACGCCGGTGCCTACCCCGGCATGGGGGCGTTCCTGCCCGCCGGCACGAAGCGGATGTCCAACGGCACCTACGCATTCGGGGCCATCCAGTTCGACGTGGCCGCGGCCTGCACCAACACCACGCCCACCGGCGCCTACCGCGGCGCCGGCCGCCCGGAGGCCTCGGCTCTGCTGGAGCGGGCGGTCGACCACGCGGCCCTCACGCTGGGGATCGACCCGATCGAGCTGCGCCGGCGCAACCTGCTGGCCGACGACGTGTTCCCCTTCGCCACGCTCACCGGCATCACCTACGACAGCGGCGCTTACGCCACGCCGCTCGACGAGGCAGCCCGCCTGGCCGGGTACGACGCCCTGCGTCAGGAGCAAGCGGAGCGCCGCGCCCGTGGCGACCGCCACCTGCTCGGCATCGGCGTGGCGTGCTACGTGGAGATCACCGCCGGCGGTTCGGGCAGCGAGTACGGCTCGGTCACCGTCCACCCCGACGGCACGGCCACCATCCTCGCCGGCACGTCCGCCCACGGGCAGGGCCACCAGACGTCGTTCGCCATGATCGTCAGCAGCCGTACCGGCATCCCGGTGGACCGCATCCGCCTCGCGGCCGTGGACACCGACGAGGTGCGCACCGGCGGCGGCACCGGGGGGTCACGCTCGCTGCAGCTCGGCGGGTCGGCCGTGCTGAAGGCCACCGAGGCGATGGTGGACAAGGCCCGTGCGCTGGCAGCGCGGCTGCTGGAGGCCGACCCCGCCGACATCGTGGTGGACACGGACCTCGGCACCGTGGGTGTCGCCGGCGTGCCCGCCACGGCACTGGACTGGGCTGCGCTGGCCGCGGCCGCCGAAGCCGACAGCGACGCCGTGGACCATGAGGACGGCACGCTCGGCCTTGCGGCCCAGCTGGACTTCGACCAGGGCAGTCCGACCTTCCCGTTCGGCGCCCACATCGCCGTGGTCGAGGTGGACCGCGACACCGGTCGCGTCACCCTGCTGCGCCACATCGCCGTGGACGACTGCGGCACCGTGCTGAACCCGCTGCTGGTGGAGGGACAGCAGCATGGCGGCACCGCTGCCGGCGTCGCCCAGGCGCTGTACGAGCACGTCCGCTACGACGAGGACGGCAACCCGCTGACCGGCAACTTCATGGACTACGCCCTCCCGTCGGCCGCCGAGTTCCCGTCCTTCGAAGTGCACAGCACCGAGACCCCGACCCCGCTGAACCCGCTGGGGGCGAAGGGAATCGGCGAGGCCAGCACCATCGGCAGCACGCCCGCCGTGCAGAACGCCGTCATCGACGCGCTCTCCCACCTGGGCGTGCGGCACATCGACCTGCCGTGCTCCAGCGAGCGGGTGTGGCGGGCCATCCAGGACGCGGAAGCGGGAACGCTCGAGGACCCGTGGCGCGAGCCGCCGCCGGTGTTCGCCCGCCTGGCCGCCGGCCAGGAAGCCGACGAAGAAGGCCTGGCGGCCGCGGAAGGAATCTGATGACCACCGTCTACCGAGCCCGTCTCGTCCGCACCCTCGACCCGGCGAACCCGACCGCCGACCACGTCGCCGTCGACGACGGTCGCATCGTCGCCGTCGGCGGCGCCGCCGACATGCCCGCCGGCGCACCGGTGGACGAACGCTTCGCCGACAAGGTGCTGGTGCCCGGCTTCGTCGAGGGCCACACCCACACCCAGGTCGGGGCGCTGTGGAGCTCCTGCTACTGCGGCCGCTTCGCCCGCACCGGCCCGGACGGGACCCTGTGGGACGAGCTGCCCAGCGTCGACGAGTCGATGGCCCGCCTCCGCGAGTGGGGCGAGGCCAACCCGGATGCCGACGTGATCTTCGGCTGGGGGTTCGACCCGATCTACTTCGGCCGCACGTGCACTCGGGAGGACCTCGACCTGGTCAGCGACACCCGGCCGGTCGCGCTGGCCCACGCCAGCCTGCACATCGTGTCGATCAACACACCGGCGCTCGCCCTGCTCGGTCTGCTGGACAACCCGCCCGACACGCCGTCGGTGCCACGGGGTGCCGACGGGCTGCCCACCGGCGAGCTGCGCGGGCCGGAGGCCGCGTACCCGGCGATCGGCCGGCTCGGACTGCTGCCGTTCCTGTTCCCGACGAACGAGGACGCCTTCCTCGCCGTGGGCCGCCTGGCCGTGCGCGCCGGGGTCACCACGATGACCGACCTGGGCAGCAGCTACCGGCCCGAGCTCCTCGCCCAGTACGCGGAGTACACCGGCCGGGAGGACTGGCCCGTGCGCCTGGTGCCGGCGTTCATGAGCGACGGCCGCCCGGCGGGTGAGCTGTCCCGCGTCGCCGACGAGGCGGCGGCGGCGAACACGGACATGCTCCGCCTCGGCCGTCTGAAGATCGTCGTCGACGGCTCGATCCAGGGCTTCACCGCCCGTCTGCGCGCCGGCGAGTACCACAACGGCGCGCCCAACGGCCTCTGGTACAAGACGCCGGAGCACATCCGCGAGGTGCTGGCCCAGGCGCTGGCCGAGGGCCGCCAAGTCCACCTGCACACCAACGGCGACCAGGCCTCCGAGCTCGTGCTCGACATCCTCGAGGAGCTCGTCGCCGCCCGGCCGGGGGCCACCCCGGACATCACCCTGCAGCACGCCCAGATGATGGACGAGGGCCTGCTCGGCCGGGCCGCCGCGCTGGGCCTGAACGTCAACCTGTTCGCCAACCACATCTTCTACTGGGGTGAGGCCCACGCGTCCATGACGATCGGTGAGGAGCGCGCTGCCGGGATGGATGCATGCGCCACGGCCCTGCGGCTGGGCGTGCCCCTGGCCATCCACAGCGACGAGCCGGTGACCCCGATCGCGCCCCTGTTCGCCATGTGGTGCGCGGTCAACCGCATCACGCACGAGGGCCGGGTGCTCGGGCCGCACGAGCGGATCACCGCCGAACAGGCGCTGCATGCTGTGACGATGGGGCCGGCCATCACGCTCGGCATGGACGACGAGGTCGGTTCGCTGGCGGTGGGGAAGCGGGCCGACATCGCCGTGCTCGACGACGACCCGCTGGCGGTGGCGCCCGAAGCGATCCGCGACATCGCCGTGTGGGGCACCGTCACCGGCGGCCGGGTGTTCCCCGCCGATGCCTGACGCGCCGTCGCCGGTTCCGGTCCTGGTGATCGGCGGCTACCTCGGCAGCGGCAAGACCACGCTGGTCAACCACCTCCTGCGCTCGACGTCGGAGCGGCTGATGGTGCTCGTCAACGACTTCGGCCAGTCGGTGATCGACGCTGCCCTGGTGGAGGCGACCGACGGCGATGTCCTCCAACTCGCCGGTGGCTGCGTGTGCTGCCAGATCGGCGACGACCTTGCCGGTGCGCTGCAGCGGGCGGTGGAGGAGCACCCGGATCGGCTGGTGATCGAGACCAGTGGGGTTGCCCAACCTGCCGCGGTGGCGACCAGCGTGGCCATGTTCCCCGGTCTGGCGATGGATGCCGTGGTGGTGCTGGCCGATGCGGAGCGGATCCGCCAGTCGCTCGCCGACCGCTATGTCGGCGACCTGGTCACGGCCCAACTGCGCCAGGCCGACGTCGTCCTCCTCAACCGCACCGACCTGGTGGCCGACCCGGCGGATGCGCTCGCAGCCGTCGGCGCTGTCGCACGCGGGCCGGTGATCCCGTGCATGAACGGCGAGGTACCGCCCGAGGTGCTGACGTCGGTGGGTCATGAGGCGTCGGTCGAGGCGGCACTCCACGACGCCGGCGATCTGTTCTGGTCCCGCACCCTGCCGGCCGCCGGCAGCCCGGCGGAAGTCATGGCCCGGCTGGCGGCCATCCCCGGCGTGGTGCGGGCGAAGGGCTTCGTGCAGTTGCCGTCAGGGGAGTGGCGGCTCCTCCAGGTCGTCGGCGCCCGGGTCACGTCGACCCCATGGTCCGGCCCGACCCCGCCCGCCGCCGAGGTCGTCGTCATCGCCCTCCGTCCCCTCCAACCCTCCTGAACTTGTCGCGCCCGTGACCGGGATTTCCACGGTCAGGCCCGCGACAAGTTCGGGGAGGGCGGGGGTGGGGAACGCCGTCCGGTTCGACCCACCCCTCGGATGTTGTCGCGCCCCTGACCGGGGACATCACGGTCAAGCCCGCGACAAGTTCGGGGAGGGAAGGGAAAGGGGGACGGTCAGCCGAGTGACTGGGCGGGGAGGTCGAACCAGCGGAGGCGTTCGAACTCGGGGTTCAGCGAGCCGGCGGGGGCGGACTCCGTCCACTCCGGGGTCGCGGCGAGAAGGGCACGCGCCTCGGCCAGGTACTCCGCCAGCGCGGACTCGGGTGCCCGTTGGTCGTCCACGTGGGGGAACCGCAGTTCGCCGCGCTCCAGGTCGTAGCGCACGTCGCGCAGGCGTAGCGGCGGTTCCACCGCGCCGCGCTCGTGGCGCCACAGCCCGCTGTGCGGTTCGAAGCGGTAGTCGGGCAGCAGCTTCCACCCCTCGTTCGCCACCAGGTCCACGGCGTCCACCAGGTACTGGAACACGGCCTCGCTGATGAAGTAGTTGAAGCTGACCCGGGTCCACCCGGGCTTGATGCCCTCGCAGCCGCGGGTGATCTCGTGTTCGAACTCGTGCGACCGCTCCAGGTCGATGCCCAGCAGGCGGTGCCCGTAGGGGCCGGCGCAGGAGCACCCGCCGCGGGACTGGATGCCGAACAGGTCGCTCAGCAGGGCCACGACGTAGTTGTGATGCAGGTATTTGCCGCCGGGGCGGCGGACCACGAACGACACGATGCTCAGCCGCTCGGCGTCCTTGTTGCCGAGCACGTCGATGTTGGGGTTGGCCGACCAGCGCTCGATGGCCCGGCTCCAGTACGACTCCTCGCGGGCGCGGATGGCCGGCACGCCCACGGCTTCCTTCAGCTGGAAGACCAGGCCGGCGCGGATGCTCTCGATGATGGCCGGCGTGCCGCCTTCCTCGCGGTGCACCGGGTCCGCCAGGTAGACGTGCTCCGTCGGGTTGACGTAGGCCACGGTCCCGCCGCCGACCACGTCGGGAACCCTGTTGCGCAGCAGCTCCCGCCGGGCGATCAGGACCCCCGGCGTGCCGGGCCCGCCGACGAACTTGTGCGGGCTGAGGAACACAGCGTCCTTGTAGGCCAGCGGGTGCACGTCGCACTGCGGGTACATCTCGATCTGCACGTACGGGGCCGCGGCCGCGAAGTCCCAGAACGACAGTGCGCCGTGGCGGTGCAGCAGGTCGGCGATGGCGCAGGTGTTGGAGACGATGCCCGTGACGTTGGAGGCCGCCGAGAAGGAGCCGATCTTCAGCGGCCGGTCGGCGTAGCGGACCAGTTCGGCCTCCAGCCGCTCCAGGTCCACGTGGCCGTCGGCGTCCTCCGGGATGGTGACCACGTCGGCGATCGTCTCCCGCCACGGCAGCTCGTTGCTGTGGTGCTCGAACGGGCCGACGAACACCACCGGCCGCTCGCCGGCGGGGATCAGCCCGGCGAGGTGGTAGCGGTCGTCGAGGTCGGCGGGCAGCCGCAGGTTCATGATCCCGACGAGCTTGTCGATGGCCCCGGTGGAGCCGGACCCGCAGAAGATCACGCACGTGTCGTCGTCGCCTCCGACCGCGTCGTGGACGATGGTGCGGGCGTCCTCCCGCAGGCGGGTGGTCTGCAGGCCGGTGCCGCTGGACTCCGTGTGGGTGTTGGCGTAGCGGGGGAGGACCTCGTTGCGGATGAAGTCCTCGATGAACGTGAGGGCGCGGCCGGACGCGGTGTAGTCCGCGTAGGTGATGCGTCGCGGGCCGTACGGCCCGTCCATCACCTGGTCGTCGCCGATCACGGACTCGCGGATCAGGCGCAGGAGGGGCGTCTCGACGGGTTCGGCCACGATGGCCACGCTATCCCCGTACGGCGGTCGGGCCGGGCTGGTACGTTCACGCCGTGAGCGCTGCCTCCCTCCCTGCGCCGGTCACGCCGAGGGTGCTCGACGCCGGCCGCGTCCTCGCCGTCACGTTCCCCGACGGGTCCGTCGCCCGCTTCCACGCCGAGTGGCTGCGGTTCAACGCGCTGGATGCCGTCACGCGCAGCCCGGGCAACGGGCAGCGCCTGCTGACCATCGGCGACATCCCCGAGGCCAGCACCCTGGAGGACGTGGTCACCAGCAGCGACGGCTCCGCCGTGCACCTCACGTTCGAACCCGGCGCCCAGCGCAGCAGCTTCCCCGTGACCTGGCTGGCAACGCACCGCTACGACGTGCAGCGCCCACAGGCCTCCGGCTGGACGGCCGACCGGGTGCAGCGGTGGGACCACGCCACCATGCAGGACCGCATCCCGGAGGCCACACTCGACGCACTGCGGGCCGACCGCCGTGCGCTGGCCGACTGGCTGGGTGCGGTGGACCGGTTCGGCGTCGCGGTCGTGCACGACGTGCCCACGACGGCAGGGGCGCTGGTGGAGGTGGCCGACCTGTTCGGCTATGTGCGCGAGACCAACTACGGCCGCTGGTTCGACGTGCGCAGCGAGGTGAACCCGAGCAACCTCGCCTACACCAACCTCGGCCTGCAGGCCCACACGGACAACCCGTACCGGGACCCCGTGCCGACGCTGCAGCTGCTGGCCTGTCTGGAGAACACGGTGGAGGGTGGGGCGTCGACGGTGGTGGACGGCTTCGCCTGCGCGGCGAGGCTGCAGGCCGACGATCCGGCGGGGTTCGCCCTGCTGGCCGGCCACCCCGCCCGCTTCGAGTACGCCGGGGCCGCCGACGTCTGCCTGCAGTCGAAGCGGCCGGTCATCGAGCTCGGCCCGGACGGCGAACTGCTGGCTGTCCGGTTCAACAACCGGTCCACCGCACCGGTGGTCGACGTGCCGTTCGACGAGATGCCCGCCTACCTGGCAGCCCTCCGCCGCCTCGCCTCCTACGCGGACGACCCGGCCATGCACGTCACGTTCCGGCTGGCGCCCGGCGACCTGTTCATCGTGGACAACCAACGCGTGCTCCACGCCCGCTCGGCGTTCTCCGGTAGCGGCAGCCGCTGGCTGCAGGGGTGCTATGCCGACATAGACGGCCTGCGCTCCACGCTCGCCACGCTGCGACGGGAGCTGGCGGTGGACGGCGTGATCGACCGCATCGTCGACGTCTTCGCCCGCCGCGGCGCGGAGGAGTACCTCGGCGAGCCCGTCTCGATGGCGCAGCACATGCTGCAGTCGGCCGCCGCAGCGGAGGCCGACGGCGCCGATCCCGAACTGGTGGTGGCAGCCCTGCTCCACGACATCGGCCATTTCACCGGCGAGCTCGGCACCTACTCGCCGGATGCCACCGTGGACCACCGGCACGAGATCGAGGGCGTGCGCGCCCTCACCGGTCGCATGCCGCAGCGGGTGATTGATTGCGTGCGCCTGCACGTGGCCGCCAAGCGCTACCTGTGCGCGGTGGAGCCCTCCTACTTCGCCCTCCTGTCACCGGCGTCGGTGCACACGCTGGAGCTCCAGGGCGGCCCGATGGCGGCCGACGAGGTGGCCGCGTTCGAGGCCGAACCGCACCATGCCGATGCGGTGCGGGTGCGCCGCTGGGACGAAGGAGGCAAGGATGCCGGCCGCGACGTGCCAGGGTTGGAGCACCACCTTGCGGCGCTGCGCACCCTCGCCCGCGCCGCGCTGACCTGACGAACCGGAGGATCACGATGACACTCGACGGCACCACCGCATGGATCACCGGCGCCAGCTCCGGCATCGGCGCCGGCCTGGCGCGCGACCTCGCCGGCCGCGGCGCGTCGGTCGTGCTCTCCGGCCGCGACGAAGGCCGCCTGGCCGAGGTGGCTGCGACGCTGCCCACCGACAGCCTGGTCCTGCCGTTCGACGTCCGTGACGACGACGCGCTCGCCGCCGCGGCGGCCGCCGCCACCGCATGGAAGGGTGGGGTGGACCTCGCCGTCGCCAACGCCGGCATCTCGCAGCGGAGCATCGCCCTGCGCACCAGCATGGCCGTCTACCGCGAGATCATCGAGGTCGACCTGATCGCCCAGATCGCCTTCGCCCAGAGCCTCATCGGCCACATGGCCGAGCGGGGGAGCGGGCGGCTGGCCTTCGTGTCGTCCATCGCCGGCAAGGTCGGCGTGCCCGTCCGCACCGCCTACTGCGCGGCGAAGTTCGGGCTGGTGGGTTATGCGGACGCGCTGCGCGCCGAGCTCTCCCAGACCGGTGTGTCGGTCCACGTCATCTACCCCGGCTCGGTGGCCACGGCGGTCAGCCGCAACGCGCTCACGTCCGACGGCAGCAAGCGGGGCAAGAGCGACGCGGCGATCGACGGTGGCATCCCTGCCGACGAGGCCGCCGCCACCATGGTGGACGCGATGCTCGCTGGGCAGCGGGAGATCATCGTCGCCCGCGGGATGGAGGAAGCAATGGGGGAGATGCGCCGCACCCCCGATGCGCTGCTGGACCAGGTGGCGGCGATGGTGGCCGCCGGCTACATCGAGCGGATGGAGGCCGACGGCTGACCGCCGAGGCCCGGACCGTCAGCCGCCCGTCGTCTGGTGGGTGAAGTCGGCGAAGTAGATCGCCAGCGCGCCGGCCACCGACATGCCCGAGATCAACCAGAAGCGGATGATCACCTTCGTCTCCGCCCAGCCGCCCTGCTCGAAGTGGTGATGGATGGGGGAGATGCGGAACAGCCGCCGCTTCCGGCCCGAGGCCCGGAACACCGCCATCTGCAGCGCCACCGACCCGATCTCGATGACGTTGATCCCGCAGATCAGCGGGATCAGCAGCGACGTGTTGGTGGTCAGGCCTAGCAGCGCCAGCGCGGCGCCGAGCGACAACGCGCCGACATCGCCCATGAAGATGTCTGCCGGCGCGGCATTCCACCACAGGAACCCGGCACACGCACCGGCGAACGAGGCGGCGAACACGGTGAGGTCGTAGGGGTTGACGAGATCGGGGTAGACCGTGGGTGTGCGGAAGCCGAGGTAGGCGATCACCGTGTAGGCCCCGAAGCCGAGGAGGGCAGCACCGGCGGCCAGGCCGTCCAGCCCGTCGGTGACGTTGACGGCGTTGGTGGTGGCGAACACCACCGAACCTGCCCACAGCACCCAGGCGACGCGGCCGAAGTCCCACCCCGGCAGGGCGGCGCGCGTGAGCGAGATGCGGGTGTCGATGTCCGTCGCCGCCACCAGCACCACGGCGATGCCGATGGCCATGGCCAGCGTGATCCACCCCTTGCGGCTCCACAGCACGCCGCGGTTGTGGCCGCTGCGCACCTTCAGCCAGTCGTCGATGAAGCCGATCCCGCCCATCACCAGCACCCCGCCCCAGACGATGAGGGTCTGGTTGCTGAACACCACCCCGGCGCGCACATGGCTGACCAGGTACCCGGCCAGCGCCGCAGCGACGATGGCGATGCCGCCCATCGTGGGCGTGCCCCGCTTGTGCAGGTGCTCGGGGGCGTTGAGGTTGGCGGCGTTCTTGGTGAGGATCGGCTGGCTCTGGCCACGGGACCGAAGGAAGCGGGCCATCCAGCCGGTGCCGGCCAGTGACACGGCGAGGGCCACGGCGGCGGCCAGCAGTGGGGCGATCATCGGCAGCGTCCTCGGGTCGGGGTCATGGCGCTCGTGGGTTCGACGGTACGCCCGCGGCAGAGGGGTCGCGAGGGTCGTTCGGCCCTATCACCGCGGACGTCAATCCATAAGTCTTTCACTATGAGACTGGAAGTCACCCGCCGGGCGGACCTCGCCGTGCGCGCCCTGGTCGCCTTGGAGGGCGCCGCCACCAGGGTGAAGGCGCCCGTGCTGGCCGAGACGCTGGGCACCACGCCCGGCTTCGTCGCCCAGGTGATGGCACCGCTGGTGCACGCCGAATGGGTGGCGTCCGACCCCGGCCCCACGGGTGGCTACTCGCTGCGGGTAGCGCTCGGCGGTGTCAGCGTGCTCGCCGTGATCGAGGCGGTGGACGGAGCCACCGATCAGGGCCGTTGCGTCGTGGAGGACAGGGCGTGCGACGGCAGCCACCCCTGCGCCCTGCATGCCGCCTGGGCATCGGCCAGGGCCGACCTCACCGGGCGGCTCGCTGCCACGCCCGTTGCGTCGCTGGTGGCGGGGCGATGAGCGCGCCGGCGGCCGAGGCGCCGGTGGCCGCGGAGCGGTCGGCGTGGCGGGCGGTCGCGCTGCCGAGCGAGCACGGCGGCTGGGGGCTGACGCTGGAGCCCGTGCTGCTCGGTCTGCTCGCCGCCTGGTCGTGGGCCGGCCTGGCCCTCGGGGTCGCCGCGTTCACCGCGTTCCTGGCCCGCACCCCGGCCAAGCTCGTGGCGGTGGATGTCCGCCGCGGGCGGTGGCTGCCACGAACCCGCATGGCGCTCGGCGTGGCGGTGGCCGAGGGGCTGGTCATCGCCGCCCTCGCCCTCGCTGCAACGTTGTCGGCCGGGTGGCGCTGGTCGCCGGCAGTTGCCGTCGCCCTCCCGCTCGTCGCGGTGGAGTGGTGGTTCGACATCCGCAGCCGTGGTCGCCGCATGGTGCCCGAACTGTGCGGCGCCATCGGCGTGGCTGCGGCTGCGTCGGCGGTGGTGCTGGCCGGTGGCGGCAGTGCCCGCCGGGCCGCTGCGGTGTGGCTGGTGCTGGCGGCACGCTCCGTGGGCGCCATCCCGTTCGTGCGTGCCCAGATCTTCCGTGCCCGCCGCGGCATCACGGCCGTCCTCGCCTCCGACGTCGCCCAGTCGGTCTCCGTCGTCGTCGCCGCCGTCGCGGTGGCCCTCGATCACCGGACACTCGCCGGCGCGGTCGGTGTGGCCGTACTGGCCGTCGCCCAGGCCGCGTGGTCGCGCCGCGACCCACCCCCCGTGAAGACCCTCGGCATCCGCCAGATGCTGCTGGGGCTCGCACTCGTCGCCGTCACTGCGATCGGCATTCATCTCACCTGACTCCGTTGGAGGCCCACATGTCCCCCGTCACCCGTCCCGACGACAGCTCGATCGCCGCCATGGTCATCGCCAACCCCGCAGCGGCCCTGGTGTTCGAGCGCCACGGCATCGACTACTGCTGCCGCGGGCGGCGCACCCTGGCCGAGGCCTGCGCCGACAGTGGCGTGGACGCGGCGGTGCTGGCCGCGGAGGTGGCCGGCCTCGGCTCTGACTCCGCCGTGGCCCTGCCGGACGATGTGGCCGGTCTGATCGACCACATCGTCGGCAGCCACCATGTGTTCCTGCGTGACACGCTGCCTCGGCTGCGCGAGCTGATGGACAAGGTGGTGGCCGCGCACGGCGCCGCGCACCCCGAGGTCCAGCGGGTGTCCACCCTGCTCACCGAGATCGACGACGACCTGATGCCCCACCTGTTGAAGGAGGAGCAGATCCTGTTCCCGATCAGCCTGGAACTGCTCCGGGCGACAGGCCCGACCGAGTTCCACTGTGGCTCCGTGCGCAACCCGATCAGCGTGATGCTGATGGAACACGACCGTGTCGGCGAGTTGCTGGCCGCGCTGCGCGACGCAACCGACGCCTACACGCCCCCGGCCGACGCCTGCCCGACATGGCATGCGCTGTACACCGGCCTGGCGGAGCTGGAGGCGGACACCCACCGCCACGTCCATGCGGAGAACAATGTGCTGTTCCCGATGGTCGTGGCGGCGGAGACCGCGTTGGGTTGACCGCTCAGGCGTTCCGTTGGCGGCGGCGGGTGACCCCGATGGTCGCCACGCCCGCTGCGACCGCGACGACGGCGAGGAGTGCGGTGGGGGTGGACGACGAGCCGGTCTCCGGCAACGCACCGCCCACTCCGCCGGCGCCGGTGGACGGCGCGGAGGTGCCCTGCGGATCGGTGGGCGCCGGATCGGTCTGGGCGGGGATCGTCGGGTCGGTGCCGTTGGTGACGCACTGCTCGATGGTGGCCGTGATGGCGTAGAGCGCCTGCACGTCGAAGGAGCTGAGATCGAAGATGTGCGAGTTGCCGTAGGTCTCGGGGTAGCTGTACGTGATCGCTGCCCCGCCGCCGTTGCTGTTGATGTACCAGAGTCGAGTGGAGATCAGGTGCCAGTCGCCACCGCTCGGCACGGTGACGCCGATGTCGGCGCTGCTGTCGTCCCAGATCACGTCCCAGGTGAACTGGGCGCCGTACGTGTTGGGGGTGGCGCCGGACGTGCCGAACGCGTCGGCGGCAGTGGGGTTGACGAAGCCGGTCGCCTCGATCGTGGCCGTGACGCTGGCGCCGGGGCACTCGAGCGGCGAGGCGGCGTCGGCGCCGGTGGCCGGCGCGCCGGCGGCGAACACCGCTGCTGCACACGCGGCCGTGACCAGACGCATCCGGTGGCGGACAGGTGAGGGGGTGGTGGTGAACATGAGCATCCTCCCGTGATGCGGTTGGGTTGTGGCTGGAGCCGGCCGGTTCAGCCCAGGGGTGCCGGCCGGGCGACGCGGCACAGACGATGTACCAGTGGGAGTGCACTGCCGACGAAGCGCCGGGCCGCCGAAGAGGCCGCAGGATCAATTCGGTTTCGGCATGTCACATCCCATCGCGAAACTCGCTGTGACATGCCACCGAACGTACCACGCTGCCGTTCGGTGAAGGTCGCTGCGGTACCGTCGGCGTGGGAGGTGGCCCATGGGGGATCAGGTGCTGCTGGAACGCGACGGGCCGCGGGCGGAGGTCGTGCTCAACCGGCCGGAACGCAAGAACGCAGTGGTGCAGCCGATGGCCGAGGAACTGGCGGTGGCGTTCGCCGCGGCGGGCAGCGACCCCGAGGTGCGGGCCGTGGTGCTGCGCGGCGCGGGTGGATCGTTCTGCTCGGGCATCGACCTCAAGGTGGCCGGCAGCGATCTGCGCGCCGAGCCGATCACCGCCTGGGCGGCCGTCCACGCGGCCCGCTACCGCTGCCGGCCGCCGGTGGTGGTGGCCGTCGAGCGCTTCGCCATCAACGCCGGCGCGGCGCTGGCGCTCAGCGGCGACCTCGTGGTGATGGGGGAGTCCGCCTTCCTCCAGGTCAGCGAGATGGCCATGGGCGTGGCAGCGCCGATGTGCCAGGCGTGGTTGCACTTGCGCGGCCACAGCCCGGCGGTGGCCGACCGGCTGACGTTCCTGGCGGACCGCGTCCCCGCTGCCGAGGCGCTGCACCTGGGGCTGGTCACCGAGGTGGTGGCCGACGGCGAGGTGGTGCCGCGGGCGCGTGAGTTGGCGGACCGGATTGCCGGCTACCCGCCGGCCGGCCCGGCAGGCGTGGCTGCGGTCTGGCGGCGCCTGCGCGGTGAGCTGGACGACCCGGAGGCCTGGTTCGCCGCGCTGACGGAGCGTGCCCGGTGAGCGAGGTGGAGGACTTCCGCGCCGAGGTCCGAGCGTTCTTCGACGGCGTGCCGTCGGTCATGGACGCCGCCGCGCCACCGCCCGAGGAAGGCGACGACGGCCCGGCCATCGTGCTGCGGGCCAAGGCGTGGCGCGCCGCACTGTTCGACGCCGGGCTGGCGGCGTTCTCCTACCCGGTGGCGTTCGGCGGTCGCGACGACCGGCCCGACCTGGCCGCCGTCTACCAGCAGGAGAGCCATGGGCGGGTGCCGCCGGAGGACGCCGTCTTCGGGATCGGCGTGGGCATGGCACTGCCGGTGCTGCGCGACCACGGGACCGACGAGTTGCGGGCGCGGTTCCTGCCGCCCGGTCTGCGCGGCGACGAGGTGTGGTGCCAGCTGTACTCGGAGCCCAACGCCGGCTCGGACCTGGCGTCGCTGGCCACCCGTGCCGTGCGCGACGGTGACGAGTGGGTGGTCACCGGGCAGAAGGTCTGGACCTCGGGCGCGCACCGCGCGGACCTGGCGATCCTCCTGGCCCGCACCGACCCCACACTGCCGAAGCACCGTGGCATCACCATGCTCGTGCTGCCGATGGGTCAGCCGGGCGTCACCGTCCGCCCGCTGCGGCAGATGACCGGCGTGGCCGAGTTCAACGAGGTCTTCATGGACGAAGCCCGCGTGCCGGCGGACTGGGTGATCGGCGACGTCAACGACGGGTGGCGGATGGCCACGGCCCTCCTCGCCCACGAGCGGGTGGCCACGGGCACGGCCAGCGTGGGCGGCAGCCGCGACGAGCAGCGCAAGGCCGGCCGCAACCCGCTGCCCGCCAAGCAGCTGATCGAGCTGGCCCGGCGTGCCGGCCGCGCCGGCGACCCGAACGTGCGCCAGCAGCTGGCCACGGCGTGGACGGGGGAGCGGATCATGGGGTGGCTGGGGCGCCGGCGTGCCCACCCGTCGATCGGCAAGCTGTGGCGCACGAAGCAGGGCCGCTACGCCGCCGACGTGGCCGCGGCGTTGCAGTTCCCGGCCGGCGTGGCGTGGGAGGCCGACGATGTGACCGCCGACTACTGGCAGTACCACGTGGTCAACTGCCGGGGCATGTCGCTGGGCGGTGGCACCGACGAGATCCAGCGCAACACGCTCGGCGAGCGGGCACTCGGCCTGCCGAAAGAGCCCGGTGGCGACGGCGAGGTGCCCTACAAGGACCTGCTGCGCAACGTGTGAGTCACCCGGTGGGGGCCAGGCCGCGCACCCGCACGGGGATGCCGGTCATGTGCGCCTGGCTGGACAGCGGCTCGTAGCTGCCCGGCCCCACGGGCAGGAGCGCGTTGGGGTTGGCGCCGGGGTCGGCGGCCGCGACACGCAGGCGCGGGCTGGCGGCGTGCCCCCAGCCGTGCACCATGGACACCACGCCGGGCATCAGGTCGTCCACCACCTCGACGGTGGCGTCGATCTCGCCGTGGTCGCTGGCCACCTGCACGGTGGCCCCGTCGGCCAAGCCGTGGCGAGCCGCATCGTCGGGGTGCATCCGCAGCGGGTTGGTGGTGCGCCCGCCCTTCTTCATCCGTGGCAGGTTGGCGAACCAGCTGTTGTGCATCCACGGGTCGCGCTGGTGGATCAGCAGCAGCTCCCCGGCGGGCCGGGCTGCGGCCTCGGCGAACAGTTCGTGGCAGCGCTCGATGGCCGGGCCGAACACGGGCGGGTAGCAGTCCACCCGGCCGTCGGCGGTGTGCACCTGGCGGTCGTAGAACGTGCCGGGCTCGGGCTCGGGCAGCACGGCCACCTCGCCCGCCTGCAGCGCGCTGAACTGCACGCCGCTGCCGCGCTCGAGCATGTGCCGCCACTTGCCCCAGGGGTCCGGCTCCTCGCCCTCGGCCAGCCCGTCGAACAGGGACGGCCGGCCCATCTCCTGCAGCAGGCGATGGGCGATCCACCACTCCGGCCGGCGCTCGGCCTGTGGGGCCACGACGGCGGGTGTGTACTGGGCGAACGGCCGGGCGCTGGTGCCGATGTTCACGATGTTCAGGTCGTCGCGCTCGTACATGTCGGTGGACGGCAGCAGCACGTGGGCGTGCTCGCTGGTGGCGCTGGGGTAGATGTCGATCACCACCAGCAGTTCGAGCTGCTCGAAGGCCTTGCGCAGCCGGTCCTCCCCGGCGATGGAGAGCAGCGGGTTGCCGGCCACCACGATCAGCGCCCTCAGCGGCTGCTCGCTGTCCAGGACGGCGTGGGACAGCAGCGTCCCCGGCAGCGAGCCACGGCGCAGGCGCCCGAACTCGGTGTCCACGTAGCCGCGCTCGGGGTCGCCGGCCCCCGCCTTGGCGTTGGGGTAGAAGCCGTCGCTCTTGAGGTTGCCGCCCTCGGCGTCCAGCCGGCCGGTGACGAACGGCAGCATGTGCACCAGCCAGTAGGCCAGGGTGCCCTGGCGGCCCATGTTGATGCCGGTGGACGCGTGGACGGACGCCCGCGGCGTGGCCACCCAGGCTGCGGCGAGCTCCTGCACCGTGGCCGCCGGTACCCCGGTGACGGCCGCCGTCGCGGTGGCCGGGTAGGCGGCGAGGAAGGCCCGCAGCTCGGCCACCCGGGTGCCGTGGTTGCGCAGCACGCCCTCGTCGAACCCGCCGAGCACGTCGATCTCGTGGAGGAGGGACGCGAGGAACCACACGTCGGTGTCGGGGCGGACCTGCACGGTGTCGCCCACGCCGCGGTCGGGCGTCTCGATGCGCCGGGGGTTGACGAACACCAGCCGTGCGCCGCGGCCGGCGGCGCGGCGCATCTCGCCGAGCACGTTTGGCACGGAGTAGAAGGACGCCTGCGACGCCCGCGGGTTCTCGCCGATGATCAGGCACAGGTCCGTGCGGGAGAGGTCGGGGATCGGGTGCACCAGCGAGGACCCGAACACGGCCTCGCTGGCCACGAACTTGTTGGCGCAGTCCTGCGTGCCGGAGGAGAAGCTGCGCTGCACGCCGAGCGTGCGCAGCAGGGTGGTGGTGTGCAACTGGCCGAGCGCGTTGAAGGCGGTGGGGTTGCCGACGTAGGCGCCGACGGCGCCGGGGCCGTGCGTGTCGATGACGGCCTGCAGGCGGCGGGCGGTGGTGGCCAGCGCGTCGTCCCACGTCGTCGCGGTCCACGTGCCGTCGGCGGCGCGCAGCATCGGGTGGTCCAGCCGGTCAGGGTCGTGGTGCAGGTCCACTGCCGCCAGGCCCTTGTGGCAGGCGAAGCCCTGGGTGACGGGGTGGTCGCGATCCGGCGTCAGCTTCTCCAGCCGGCCGCCCTCCACATGGGCGACCAGGCCGCAGCTCGGCTCGCAGATCCGGCAGAACGTCCTCACCGTGTCCATCCGCGGAGTGTGGCACACCGGCGAGCGCCCGAAATGGCCGAGCGCGGGCGGCGTGCCGGCCCGTAGCGTGGAGCCTCGTGTCCGGCCAAGGGTTCAGCATGTTCAACCCTGCCTTGCAGCGGTTCCTCGGCGCCACGGTGATCAACATGATCGGCTCGGCCGCGCTGTTCGGGTTCGTGCTGATCTACTTCCACGAGATCCGTGGCATTCCCACCGCGCAAGCCGGCCTGGCCGTGGGCGCGATGAGCTTCACGATGGTGGTGCTCACGCCCTACGCCGGCTCGCTGAGCGACCGGTTCGGCGCCCGCCGGATGCTGACGGCCGGCTGCCTCGTCTCCATCGTCGCCGGCGTGTCCTATGTGTGGGTGCACTCCTTCGTCTCCGCCGTCGCCGTCTCCGTGCTGCTCGGCCTGGGCAATGCACTGTGGTTCCCCGCGCAGTCAGCGCTGATGTCGCTGATCGTCTCGCCGCAGGAACGCCCGACGCTGATGGCCTGGCAGCGGGCCTCGATGAACCTCGGGGCGGCGCTCGGTGGCGTGGTCGGAGGGTTCCTCGTCCGCACTGGTTCGGTGACGTCGTACTACTGGCTCTTCGGCCTGAACGTGGCGACCTACCTCGTGTTCCTGGTCATCCTGCCCGGCATGCCGTCGGGCCGGGTGGAACGGCCGGAGCACGCCGAGCGGCACGGCTTCCGCGAGGTGTTCGCCGACCGCTTCTACGTGCGCCTGCTGGTCACCGACCTGTCGATCGCGCTGGGGTTCGGGTTCCTCTGGTCGTTCATGCCGGCGTACGCGTCGGCGCTGGGCATCGGCAAGCGGACGATCGGCCTGCTCTTCATGTTCGGTGCCGCCACGGTGGTGCTGACCCAGATCGCCACACTCGGCTGGGTGCGGGGCGGGGAGCGGATGCGCTGGCTGGCGATCATGAACCTGTGGTTCGTCGGGGCGTTCATCCTGATGAACGTCACGCCCCACGTCGGCATCTGGGTGGCCGTCGGCCTGATCGCGGTCGGCCAGGTGATGGGTGGGTTCGGGGAGGCCATCCTCGGTGCGGTCCGCATGCCGCTGACGGCCGACCTGGCCCCGCCGACCCTGATCGGGCGCTACTACGGCCTGTCCACGATGGTCTTCCAGGCGTGTATGGGGCTGGCCAACACCATCGGTGGCGCCACCATGGGCGTCTCGCTGTCGCTGGTCTGGGTGATCCCGCTCGTCGCCTCGGTCCTGGGGGTGCTCGGCTCGCTGGCACTGCGCCGGCAGATCCCCGCGCATGCGGCCGTCACCGCCCCGCTCGGGGTGCCCGTCGGCTGACCCCTTGCGGCCTTGTCGGTCCGCTGCTAACTTGCAACCATATGGTTGTAGATGAGGCTCCGAACGCCGACCTCGTGTTCCACGCCCTAGCCGACGCCACCCGGCGGGACATCCTCGCCGTGGCCACCCAGGAGGAGCTCTCGGTGTCCGGCCTCGCCCGTCGCTACCCGATGAGCGTCACCGCCGTGCAGAAGCATGTCGCCGTGCTGGAGAAGGCCCATCTCGTCACCCGCCGCCGCCACGGGCGGGAGCAACTGGTCCGTGCCGTGCCGGACGGCCTGGCCGCCGCACGCAACGCGCTCGACCAACTCACTTCGCTGTGGCGCGGCCGTCTGGACCGGATGGCCGCGCTGCTCGACAACCCCGACACAGGAGGAACCCGATGACCGTCACCGCCGTGCACAAGGACCTGGATGCCTGCACGCTCACCGTCAGCGCCGAGTTCGACCACCCGGTCGAGCGGGTGTGGCAGCTGTGGGCCGACCCCCGGCAGCTGGAGCGCTGGTGGGGGCCGCCGATGTGGCCGGCCACCTTCACGGCCCACTCGCTGGCCGTCGGCGAGATGTGCCGCTACCACATGACCGGCCCGGACGGCGAGCAGTCCCACGGCTGGTGGCGGGTGCGCACCGTCGATGCGCCCGTGCTGCTGGAGGTGGAGGACGGCTTCGCCGGGCCCGATGGCGAGCCCAACCCGGCGATGCCCACCACCGGCATGCAGGTGACCCTGGCGCCACGGGCAGGTGGCGGCACCTCGGTCGCCATCGTCAGCACGCTCGCGTCGGCGGACGACCTCGTGCGCATGGCCGAGATGGGCATGGAGGAAGGCTTGAAGCTGGCCATGGGCCAGATGGACGCCATCCTGGCCGAGTAGGCCGCCCGCCGGTACGGCGGGTTCGCCGCGCCGGTGCCCAGCCGGGCAGGCTCGCGGCGTGACAGCGCCCATGGATGCCGACGACGTGCTGGTGGCGTGCGAGGGGCTGGTGCCCCTCCTCGCCGCCGAAGCCCCTGCCGCGGAGGTCGCCCGCCAACTGACCCCGGCCGTCGTCGAGGCCGTGGGCCGGGCGGACCTGTGGCGGATGGTGGTGCCCACGTCGCTCGCCGGGCACGGGCTGGGCATCGAGCCGCTGGCGAACGGCACGCGGGTGTTGGCCCACGGCTGCCCGGCCTCGGCGTGGACGATCTCCTTTCTGGTGATGCACAGCTGGCTGCTCACCAAGTACCCCGCCGAGGCACGGGCGGAGTTCTTCCCGGCGGACCGGCCGTGGGCGTTGGCCCCGGCGCCGCTGGCCCCGACGGGCACGGCCACGGCGGTGGATGGCGGGTTCCGGGTCACCGGCCGGTGGGAGTGGGCCACCGGGGTCCGCCACGCCGACTGGGTGATGGTCCACGCCGTGCAGGCCGAGCCCGAATTCGCCACCTGGTTCGCCGTCGTGCCGGCCGGGGAGGCCGAGGTGGAGGACGTGTGGCACACCTCGGGGATGCGGGCCACCGGTTCGGAGGCCGTCCGGCTGGACGATGTGTTCGTGCCGGCGCACCGGGCCATCCGCTCCCAGGCGCTGCTGTTCGGCAGCGGGCCGGTGGCCGGTGACGGGATGGCCGGGATGCCCGTGCCCCAGGTGCTGGCGCTGATGGCGGCGGCCCCGGCCGTGGGTGCCGCGGAGGCGGCCGTCGACCTGTACCGGGAGCGCGTGGCCAGCCGGGTGCTGGCCTACTCGCTGGGTGACCGGGCGAAGGACCAGCCGGTGATGCAGGCCCGCCTCGGCGCAGTGGTCGGCGACCTGGCGGCCATGCGGGCCAACTGGGACCGGGCCATCGCCCGGCTGGAGCGCGTCGGGGCGGGGGAGGAGCTCACCGTCGAGGAGCGGGTCGGCCTGCGCCTGGCCGCGGCCCACACGGTGCGCGCTGCTCGGCGGATCCTCGGCGACATCGCCGAAGGGGCCGGTGCGTCCGTCTACTTCGAGCAGTCGCCGTTCCAGCGGATCCAGCGCGACCTCGAGGTGCTCAAGGGTCACGTGATCTTCGACTGGGACCGCACTGCGGAGATCGCCGGCCGCATGGCGCTGGGCATCGAGCCCCGCCCGACCGACATGGTGTGACGGCGCCGGGTGGTCAGCCCACCCAGGGCCCGTTGCCGGTGACCCGCTGCACGGTGAGGTGGGCGATGCGGCCGGCCGGCGGGTTGTCCATCGGCGGGAACTTCACCCCCGGCCCCAAGAACCGCGGCGCCAGTTCCTGGAGCAGTTCCGGCGCGCCGCCCTCGGTGATCGCCGCAGTGCAGTGGAGCACGGCGTAGTTGGCCAGGCCGGGGCCGCTGGTACCGGGGAGCTCGAAGCTGACGGTGCAGCGTGGGTCGCGCCCGAGGTTGCGCATCTTCTGCCCGGCGCCCATGTGCGCCACCTGTACCTCGTCGCCGTCCCGCCCCAGCCACACCACGGTGACCTGAGGCGAGCCGTCGGGGTTGACGGTGGCGAGGTGGCCGTGCACGCCACCGTCGATGGCAGCCTTCAGATCCGGGTGCAGTTCCATGCCCGCACCGTAGACCTCGCCGCCGGGCGGCGAGCGCAGGTGAGATCGGCCGCCCGGCCCCCCGGTTTCTGGGGCTGAATCGTGCCATTTCGGGATCTGGGGCTGGATAGTTGCGGCTTCCGCATGAAACCGGACCCCAGAACGAGCGGGCGGGGGTGCTGATGGTGGGGCTGGAGTGGGCGCCTGACCGACGCAGTCACCGGTCCCCTCCAGCGATGGGGCGGAAGCGTCATCCCACGAGCGAGTGGAGGTTCGGCGTTTCGCTCGCTACGCCGACGCAACGCACTTCCTCCAGACCGCGAGGCACGGCCTGGAGCGCGCTGCCGGCGAGCCGGGATGACACAGAGAGCGGGTGACGGGAATCGAACCCGCATAGCCAGCTTGGAAGGGTACCCATCGGTCGTTAGCAAGACCTCTTGATAGGAAATCCCTGGCCAGCGGCGATGCCGTCAGGCATCAGTCCAGGTAGACGGTTTGAGGGCGAAGGCTTGCTATGTCTTTGAATCGTCGCGCCGTGGAGCGGACGCTCCTCGAAGGCTGCGAGGCACCCCCGGGTCATCCGCCGCGGCCTCGTCTCTCGTTCAGCGATGATGTTGGTCTCGCCCTGATAGTGAGATGACGACCATGCGGCTGGACTCGTCAGCGATCCGCATCCTTTCCCCACGGCCGCTCCACGCTGCCCTAGCTAGCCATGGCACTCGTTAGCCCGTGGTGCGCGGCTCGCCGCTCCAGCGTCGTCTCAGAGGCTGGAGCGCAGTACCTGGAAGGGTGTTCCGGCTCAAACCGTGCTCCGAGCCATCTTTGCCTAGGCCTAGGCACCGCGACTAGGAGCCTTCGGCTGGGGCAGTGTCGCCGGTGAGCCTGGCTTTCGAGCAACGGCGCGCTGTCGTCGGGCTGTTCATCGAGCGTGTCTACGTCGATCGCGCCGGTCACCATGGAGGACGGTTCCAGCCATCGAGGGTGCGTGCGGAGTGAAAGGCGTATCCGTGGTGACGCCGAAGAGCACTTCCAAGTGAAGGTCGGTCGTACATAGGCCTCCGCTGCAGTGTTGGCCTCGGCTCTACAGTTGGATCGTGATCCTCTTCTGGCAACTGCTAGTCATTGGCAGTACTGCCTGTAGCGGTAGGTGGCGCAATCGGGTTGCGTTGTTCTGGTGCGCTTGGACCGTGGTGATTCTGTTCAGTCCGCTGCTAGTCGTGCTTCAGCTTTTCTCGGTGCTGGTCGGCTGGACGTTGTCGTGGTTCGTTTCGGCTGTCGTTGCTGTTCTATTGGAAGTCATTCCTGCCATAGTCAGGGGCTGGCAGGAACATCGGGCCGCCTTCGTTGCTGTCGGGTGTTGCATCCTGGCATTCGCTCTTGTCGGCAACCTCGACCTCGACTTGATGAGTGGTCGTGGTGGTTACGACCCGCTGAGCGCGGATGCACCGACGCCGCAGTCCCAGTTTTCCTGCGACGACGGCGTTTTCCTGGAGGGTTCTGGGTGTGCCGCTTCGCCAACGGCCGTCCAAACCGCTGTGGGAACCACGACCGGAGCCGTGACCACGGTGGCGGTATCAGATCCCGCTCCGGCGACCAGTGCGCGGGTGACTGCGACGACCGAGATACGACAGACGGTTCCTCCCCCCTCGACCACGTTGCCCCCCACCACAACGACCCGTCCGACTACGACGCCCGTTCCCACCACGTCGTCGCCGGGACCCCAGCAGGTCCGACTTGGGGACCTGTGCGACGAAGCGCTACCGGCTGGGTTCGCAGACCTGGTGGTTGAGGTGGACTCGCCCAGTGACCTGCGGCGCCTCGCAGACAGAGCCACGGGTTTCGGGATTGTGTACTCCCAGTGGACCAGCGACGACTTCTCGCCGATCTACAACCCGTACGGAGGGCCAATTGGAATCATCCGAGTTCGGGTCTTTGTCCTGTGTGGGATGGCAGGGACAGAGTTCAGCTTCAACCCGCCGAAGCTCTCCCCGCCAAACACGTCGGACATCACAACGCTGGGCGCTGGCGGATTGGTCCTTGGTGCCCCTGCAGAACTTGACCTCGTCTTGTATATCACCAAGGACTCCGGCGGCGGTTGGGTCGAGTTCGCAAGTCCGGTCGATCCGGCCGCGATGAGGCAGGCGCTTCTCGACGACCCGACTCCGAAGGACCCGTTGACAATTCCCTAGCGACCACCCAGAGGTGTCAGATGGATGACAATCCAGGCGGAGAACCCGGCCGGAAGGCATCAGCAGCCAAGAGGGCGGCCCGTCTTACTTGGAGGGCGACCAGGAAGACCGGGAAGGTCGTTCGCGGTGGTGCCAAGGTCACGCGGAAGGGGATGAGCGGCGTCAAGACCAGCACCGCTTGGCTAGGGACCCGGGTGCTGGGGACGAACAGGTACAGACGCGATGTGGACGACGTGGTTGGACGGCTGTCTGATGCGCTTCGGCGGGTCGAGGCTGCTTTGACGGTCAGGGACGAGGAGATTCGTCGTTTGCGCGAGGAACTGGAACATCGCCCGCCGCTGGAGGAGGGCCTGTGACGAAACTCCCGCTACTTCTTCGCCGCGAAGGAGATCCGTTGGATGAACTCGCCCCGGTACTGGACGAGTGGGAGGCCATCGGCGACCAGGCGGTGGAGCCGTACGTCGGTCGTCGTCGGACTCCGGACAGTCCCCTCCTGGTGATCGGGGCGGCAGCGCTGGATGGCTACTTCGCTGCTGAGGGTGCTGTGGAGTTGATGGGCGACGGCGAACTCGTCGAGGCTGTCACCCGTGCAGGTCTGCACGACTTTCCGTTCGGTACAGCGGAGGGAGAACGTCTGCGGGGTGCCCTGACGGCGCTTCGAGGTGCCGTTGGGGAGCAGTGGGTGCTCGACCATCTCACCTCAGGTGCGCTCGCGTCGCCTGTTGGTGCGAGTGCAGCGGAGTTGATGACGTTCACCCACCCGGGGACCGATGTCGTCTTCACCGGAGATGACGGACACGTGGTCGCTACGGCCAACGTCAAGATCGCCAGTTCGGCACGAGTGATCCTTGACCACTTCGCTGCCCATCCCGACGTCCCCATCGTGTATGCCAGTTCTGACGCGGCGGCCGATGCCGCCCGGCACGGGCTTCAGGTGCTGACCATGACCGATGCCGCTGGAGGTCATGGCCACGTCGTCGTCGATATCGGGCGATCCTCCGTGGATTTCGACCACGACGTCACGTCGCTACTCCCAGAAACATACGGCCTGGACGACGTCGCCTTCGTGGCCGAGTTCCTGGACAACATTCCCTGGTTCTCGATGGGGGCGATCGCAGTCCGAGCGATCCAGCGGCTACAAGCTGGTGAGGCCCGTGCGGCCGTGCTCCGTGACGCTGGGCGTGATGCAACGGTCGCATCGGTGGGGGCGACAGCGGCTCACGCTGCAGCGTCGGTGGCATCCTCCGAGTTGTCGGTCGCACTCGTCGCGCTGACGGCGTCGAGTCTGACCTATGCGGTGACCGAGGTCCGCCGAAGCTGGGTGGATGCCAGCGTCGGCCTCCGCCAGGCTGCGGAATTGGCTGAGCAGATCGCCGATCGATTCGACCCCCCTCCGCCTCGCGATCGGACCTCATGGCGGGAGAAACTTCGTCGCCTCGCAGCGACCCACCGATAGGACCATGCGACGTCCGTCTCCAGCAGCCCGAAAACCGCAACCTCGCGGGCCTTTTGTGACGGGATTGACACAATGCCTATCTACCAGGGATGACGCGGCAACTGTGAGCTTGCGGTCTGGTCGAACTGGGGCACCAGTTATCAAGCGGGCTTGATAGCGAGCACCGGACGGGTCAAAAGGGCGCCTGTATACCGAGGGCATGCGAGGCGTCCCCCACGACTTGAAGACGGCCGACGATGGCCGTGCTTCAACGGCCTCGCGCCTCGCAGGACGGCCTGATCTCGTCGAACTCGGCCGGGCCGCTGCCCGCGCACTGCGTGCAGAGGCAGGCCTTCCGACGCCCGTCCAGGACCTCGGTGCAATCAGAGCGCTCGCCGACCTGATGACGCCGACCTAACAACAAATGTGCCGAGGCGCAGATTCCACCTGCCCTCGGCGCGATCCCGAACATCGGAGGTGTTCAAGATGTTTCAATCTTACATTTGCAATCCCGTGGCGGAGCGCCTCATTGCGTCCTCACCAGTGGGTCCAGCCCGGAGCGATGAGTATCACTTTCGACGTGGGGCTGAAGCTGCCGAGCAGGCGGCCGAGGACGAGCGCCGCCAGGAGTACCTAGAGGCCGCCGAGAAGCAGCGGGGCACCGACCCGCTCCTCGACATGGTGGTGACGCTGATCACCCGCGGCATCCCCGTCTTTCCATTGGAGAAGAAGAGCAAGAAGCCCCTCCTGCGGGGCTGGCGGCATGACACCACCACCGACCCCCTGATCCTGCAGTTCTGGGTGCACGGCCAGGGCTACAACATCGGCGTGCCCACCGGCCGAACCTCGCGCTTGGTCGTGGTGGACCCGGACGGTGACACCGGACGCGAGTCGTGGGCAGCCTGGCAGGCCGAGCACGGTGAGGCACCCGCAACGCTTACCTCCATCACCGGCCGTGCTGACGTTGGTCACCACCTCGTCTACTCCATCCCGCAGGACGAGGTCGGGGAGCAATGGTTGAGCGGCGGGGTCGGACTGCTCGGCGATCACCTGGACGTGAAGGGCGATGGCATGTTCTTTGTTGTGCCCCCATCGATCCACCCGAAGACGGGCAAGGCGTACGAGTGGCTGGACTTCGATGTCATGCCCGCACCGCTGCCACAGGCGATCCTCGACCTGTTGATCAAGCGCGGTCACAGGAGGCACGACACCCCAGCGAAGCCGTTGAAGGCTCCCCGCTCCATCGACCCGAACGGTCCGGAGGCACCCCCGCGTCACAGAAGTACCCCATGGGGCAAAGGTGCTCTCGCAGGCGTGTGTTCAGACCTTGCGTCGGCACGAGAAGGAACCCGGGATAACACCGCGACGTACGCCTACTGGAGGGTGGGGAGGCTTGCAGCGTCACGCCAGGTCGATTGGGTCGAGGGGATCGAGTGCCTGGAGGAGGCACTGGAGGTCAACGGCCTCGGCCAGGAGGGGGTGAAGCTGCACGCGCTCCAGGAGGGCTACCGCGTCGGCCTGGAGGAACCCGTCGGTCCTCCGCCCCCTGATACCCCGCAGGTGGATCGAGTGACCGAGGAGGAACTGTCCCAATTGTCGGAAAGGTTCTCTTCATTTCTTTCCACGAATTGGGACAGGACTGCGAGGCGACGTGCCTGGCACCCCACCCACACTGACCCGAACCCCGTAACCGGGTACAACCCGGACGGAGCGTTCGCGGCAGCAATGAAGGACCGCTGGAAGCAGTGCAACGTGAAGCCCAACATCATCGCGTCGATCCCGGGCGGTGCCACCTACGATCTGCGAGTTCCCTGCTCGGTACGGGCATGCAAGGTCTGCGCCGGGCGAAAGCTCATCGACGTCGCCGCCTACATCCAGGACCAGGTCAACGATCGCCCAGGCGGGACCTTCTACCGAGCGGACGTGGACAGCCGTAGGTGGAAATCCCTTCGTCGCGCCCTGGCACCCGACCGCCTCGACGTGGACTTCGTGAAAGTCCCAACGCACACCGGGTTCGCTGTTCTCGGCTACGCCGTCGGCGACGCACGGTCGGACTTCGAAGCCTTGGGCGGCTGGAGCGCCTTCCTGGACGCCCTCGCGGATGTCTGGGCATCGATGCCCACGGGCCGCCAGAACAGCGCCCAGATCCAATTCAGCAGCCGTTGGCGAGCCGTCCAGGTGCGGGAGCGTGATCACTCGAAGCGCATCGGGATCACCCACCGGGTGGACCAGGTCCATGCCCTCATCGAGCAGCACGGCGGAAGCCTCCTCCACGAGAGGAAGCGCACCACCTGGTTCTTGCCCGAGGGCATCACGCCCGAAGACATCCTGGACGAGCAGAAGGAGGCTCGACGCCTGACCGCTGCAAGACTCGACGCCGTGACGCCCGACCGCTGTGCGCCCGAGGATCCCAGTCCGGGCATCCGGAAGCTGATGCTCGACACCAACGTCATCGACAAGCTGGCAGCCGACCCAGAACTCGTCGATCTCTTGTCATTGTCCGCTCAGCGAGGGGAGATTCAACTGCTCGTCACTCACTTGCAGATCGATGAAGTGCTGGAGATCGGCGATCACGCCCGGGCAAGGCGTGAGGCTCTCCTGCAAGTCCTGGCCAATCTGCCCGCGGAGCGCGTTCCGACCTACGGGTTTCTGCTCGACCGCTCGCGACTCGATCACGCCGCGCTTGCCTCCGACAACCACGCTGCGCTCTTCCGGGAGTTGACCCGATCGAACCCAAGGCACCACGAGGACGTACTCATCCTCCTGACTGCGGCATGGCTCTACGCCGACCTCGTCACGGAGAACAGAAAGGACTTGGCCAAGATGGCTGCACGGATCGGGGTCGCGGTGTTCGACACGCAGGGCCTCCGAGGACTCGTCCAAAACACCTAGTCGTCAGAACGAGTTGTGGCGACATGGAACCATGCCGCTACGTCGCCGACTGTGAGGCGGCCGGACGAAGCGACCGTGCCCTTCACGAGCGTGGGGACTCGCCTGCTTGACGGCGACCCCGCTTTGCCCGGACGAAGAACTCATTGTCCCGATGCACATTGTGGGCACCTGCCCGCACTCGCTCACAGGCCACCCGGACAAGACCGGCAACGTCCTTGGCATCAGCCGATGTCCTCACGATGGCCGCGACGGGCATGGTGCGCCAGGTGAGGTGTGTGGCATCGACCAGTAGGCGGTGCTCCTCCGACTCCGGTAGCGCCAGCGCCAACTCCACGTGGTCGGCATGACTGTAGAGGGCAGCGACCATCTCGCCGCCGACCTCCATGGCGGGACTACGCGCTCAACCGGCGTTTGGTTCGCCGCCGAAAAGACTTGCCTTCTTTGCGTCGAATTCGGCCTGAGTCAGGATGCCGTCGCGCAAGGCGGCCTCAAGGCGCCCCAGTCGATCGACCAACTGCGCAGGTGGTGGCGGCGGAGGCATGACTTCAGTAGAAGCGCCGCCCAACCCTTCGCCAATGAGAAGCCAGAATGCTCGTCGCGGCCCGAGTTCTGAGGTCCGCAGGGTGCAGTCACCACGACGTGTCTGCAGCACCAGTGCGTGATAGCCCCGGTCTGTAGTCGCGTCTAGAGCAGCGCCAAGCACGCCACGTTCAGCCATCCGCCACTCATGCATCGTCCTCTCCCTGGTGCCGTCAACCTCGACGCAATCGAGAATGTCGGACCAATCGAATCTCTCTACGACGACTGAAGCGGCCTTGTATCCACCCTTGCCAGCGAAGACGTTCATGGTTGAGGTGAGTGTCATCTTCTGCGGTAACACCCCAAACAACACTCCGTTCTGAAACACCTCCATCTTGGCGCAGTGATCCCCACTGCCACCCAAGCCGCCCTCGATCATGCCCTGAACGAGACCTTTTGCCCCGGCCAGCGAGTTGTTCAGTCCTTGCGACCACCCGCTGACAGCAGCGGCGGGCGCAGAGCCGCCTGAACGCTCTCGCATTGCTCGGTCGAGAATCTGCCATTGGTCATACCCCATTGGGCCAGATTAGATGCTCGACACCGACAGCACCGATCCGTGACATCCGGTGTTGGCCTCGACAGGGGATCCTGGGCACCATGGCCGCTCGCTCAGGTGGAGGTCGCCAGCAGTTCGGCCTGCTGAATCACCAGTTCGATGGCCCGCTCTTCTTTGTCGGGTGGGTAGTCCCATTTCGTCAGCAGTCGCTTGATTCGTGCTCGCATTGCAGCCCGCACCGACTCCTTGAGGTTCCAGTCGATGGTGGCGGACTCCCTCACCGCCCTCACCAGGTCGGCGGCGATCTGCTTGAGGACATCGTCGCCCATCTGGAGGACTGCGGAGTCGTTCTGGACAATGGCGTCGTAAAAGGCGACTTCGCTCTCGGAGAGGCCGAGAGCTTCCGTACGTAGATGGTCATCGCGGAGATGCTTGGCCAACTCGACCAGTTCGGCGATGATCTCAGCGGTCGTCAGGGTGCGGTTCGTGTAGCGGCGGATGGCATCGTCGAGCAGATCCGAGAAGAGCCGTGCCTGGACGATGTTCTGCCGCCTGACGGACCGGATCTGGTCGTTGACGAGACGCCGCAGCAGTTCCATCTGCAAGTTCGGGCGGTCGCCGTTGGCCAAGCCGTCGAGGAAGGCATCCGAGAGCACGGAGAGGTCTGGCCGGTCGATGCCCGCGGCGGCGTACACGTCGATCACTTCGTCGGCGGCAACCGCCTGCGACACAAGTTGGGCGATGGCTGTGTCCATCTCGACGGTGCCACCGGACCCTGGCCGGTCGGTGTCGCCCTC
This sequence comes from Acidimicrobiaceae bacterium, assembly GCA_020637295.1. Taxonomy (GTDB): domain Bacteria; phylum Actinomycetota; class Acidimicrobiia; order Acidimicrobiales; family Ilumatobacteraceae; genus UBA668. The sequence goes on from JACJWF010000001.1 coordinate 704,629, forward strand.
CCGGTCGATCTTGGCGATCGCAGCGCGGAGGTCGGCGAAGAAGCGGACATCATCCCGGATGGCGAGGGCTTCCTCTCGGGCACCGGCGAGCGCAAACGCCTTGATGAGGGCCAGGGTCTGGTCGAGGAAACGGCTCTTGCGGTCGGGGTCGTCGAGGATGAAGTTGAGGGTTCCGGCCAGTTCCTGCATCCGATCGGCGGCAGAGATATGCGGGTCGCTGGTCCAGGTGTGGCGGTGGAGGATGCCGCACACGATGTCGTGCTTCTCGATCATCACGGCGACGACCTGCTCGATCGGCACACCAGCCTGGTCACGGTCGGATGGCGAGTAGTCGGCCAGCGCATCCTTGAGGCTCTGGGCGATGCCGATGTAATCGACGATGAGACCGCCGGGCTTGTCGCGGAAGGTTCTGTTCACCCGGGCGATGGCCTGCATCAGCCCGGCGCCCTGCATCGGTTTGTCGATGAACATCGTGTTCATCGACGGGGCGTCGAACCCCGTCAACCACATGTCGCGGACGATGACGATCTCCAATTCGTCGTCGGCGTCCTTGGCTCGGGACTTCAACTGGCGAAGTTGGTCCTTGCTGTACAGGTGGGGCTGGAACTCGGGCGGGTCCATCGCCGAGCCGGTCATCACCACCTTCACCCGACCTCGCTCAGGGTCGCTGTCGTGCCAGTCGGGACGCAGCCGCACGATCCGCTCGTACAACTCGACGCAGATCCGCCGAGACATGCACACGATCATCGCCTTGCCCAACAGCGACGCCCGTCGGTGCTCCCAGTGCTCGACGATGTCAGAAGCGATCAGGTCAAGCCGCTCCGATGCGCCGACGATCGCCTCGACCCGCGCCCACCGGGACTTGGCCCGATCGGCGGCGGTCTGCTCCTGGCCCTCCGTCACCTCGGCGACCTCGTCATCGATCGAGGCGCGCACCTCGTCGGGGAGGCGCACCTTCGCGAGGCGTGACTCGTAGAAGATCCTGACCGTCGCCCCGTCCTCGACGGCACGAGTGAGGTCATACACGTCGATGTAGTCGCCGAACACCTGGCGGGTGGAGCGGTCGGCGGACTCGATCGGCGTGCCAGTGAACCCGAGATAGGTGGCGTTCGGGAGCGCATCGCGCAGGTGACGTGCATAGCCGTCCAGGAGGTCGTACTGGGACCGGTGCGCCTCGTCGGCGAGCACGATCACGTTGCGCCGGTCCGTCAACAGCGGGTGCACGTCGCCCTTGTCGTCGGGGGCAAATTTCTGCAACGTGGTGAAGACGATGCCGCCGGAGACCCGGTCCAACAGTTGTCGCATCTCCGCCCGTGACCCGGCCTGCTTGGGTTCCTCGGGGAGGATGCGCGCAGGGGCGAACACTTCCCTGTACAACTGGTCGTCGAGGTCGTTGCGATCGGTGATCAGCACCAGCGTCGGGTTGGCCAACTCCGGTGACTTCGCTGCCTTCGCCGCATAGCAGAGCATCTCGAAGCTCTTGCCCGAGCCTTGGGTGTGCCACACCACACCACCGCGCCGGTCGCCGTCAGGGCGGGACGCCTCGATCGTTGACTCCAGGGCGGCGTTCACCGCCCAGTACTGGTGGTACTTGCCGACCCGCTTCACCAGCCCGGACGGCTCATCGGAGAAGACGACGAAGTTGCGCCACAGGTCCAGGAATCGGGACGGCTCGAACACTCCGCGGATGAGGACCTCCAACTGCGGCCGGTCAGAGACCACGGTGCGACCGTCAATCGTCTTCCACGGGGCGTAGTGCTCGAACCCGGCAGAGAACGACCCCATCACCGCTCCGAGGCCGTCAGAGGCCACGCAGACGGCGTTGGGCGTGAAGATTGCGCCGATGTCCGAGCGGTACGTCTGCAACTGATTCCAGGCACCCTTCAGCGTGGCGTTCTCGTCACCCGGGTTCTTCAACTCGATCAACCCCACGGGCAAGCCGTTGACGAACACCACCACATCCGGTCGCCGGGTCTTGCCAGCCTGCTGCACCGTGAACTGGTTCACGACGAGCCAGTCATTCGCCTCCGGCTGCTCGAAATCCACCAGCCACGCCAACGTGTGCCGCACCGACCCATCCGAGGCCCGATACTCGACCGGCACACCCGAAGTCGCCAGCCGATGCAGCCGGAAGTTCTCCGCCATCGAGTTCTGCGACTCCGCCCGCAACACCGTCGCCACCACCGACCCCACGGCCTCAGCGGACAAGGAGGGGTTAATCCTCGCAACTGCCTCCCTGAGACGACCGACCAGCAGCACCTCGTCCCATGCTGTTCGCTCTGCCGCCGAACCCCCAGGTCCGATCTCCGGCCCGTACAGCGTGTGGAACCCGAGGGCACGGAAGTAGTCCAGGCAAGCGTCCTCGACCACACCCTCAGCGATGCCACTCACACCACACCGCCCACAGCTTGCTCTGCTTCAGGCACCCGTAGGCGTCCCGACAGCAACTCGGGCAACAGGGCATCACGGAGCGTCGCGAGCGCTCTGGACTCGTCATGCCTGGAACGCCAAGCGCCGAGCAGTTCAAGGATCTGCGCATCCAAGGCCGCTCGTTCGACTGGCATGGGTATCTCCAGTCGTTTGAGGTTCCCCATCGACAACTTCGCCTGGACCGCCCCGGTTATCAGCGGTCGAACATCGGCTCGCCGAAGGGCGATGAAGGCAAGTTCTGTGGAGACTGAGCGTCCAGTGAGGACGTGGGCGTGGTTATTCACCCAGTAGCGGCCCCATGCCATCTGCGTCACGGGCGTACCGTCTTCGTTGGCCACGGAGCCATCCTCGCCAACAAGGAGGGTCACTTCGTCGAACAAGAACTCGTCGATGTAGTCGAAGACACCCGTTGCGCCGAAGTAGGGATACCTGGGGCCATTACGCATTGTGTCCCGTTCGGACGCTGACAGCGGGCGGCGGCGCTTGTTCAGGAAGGTGACAAGGTCTGCAACCGGAGCGGACTCCTCGGCGACACTGAGCGACGCCACGAAGAGAGAGTCCGCCAGTTCAATCAGTAGATCGCAGGTGCGACGGTTGGACTCAATCTGGCGCTTCGGATCTGAGGGTGGGATGACGGTGTTGGTGTAGGTCCCGGGCGCGGTACAGGGGCTCTGCGAATGTGACGGTGTTCTACGTCGTCGAGTTCGGGAGCCCCTGTGGAAGTCGATCCTACGCGCATGTGCGCGCTGCTTGTCGGGCTGCCTGATGTCACTGTGATCGGGGTCGGTGACTGGCCGCACTGGTTGCGCATCGAGGTCACCGTTGTTGGCGAGCGGCCGCTGTGCGAGTGCGGCACGGCGGCGCACCGGCATGGTGTGCGGGAGGTGGTGTTGGTGGATCTGCCGTGCTTCGGGCGGGCGACCAGGTTGGTGGTGCACAAGCAGCGCTGGCGGTGCCCGACGTGCCGTCGGTCGTGGACCGGGCAGGACCCCAGGATCGCGTCATCCCGGTGTGCGATGACCACACGGGCAGCCCGGTGGGCGACGGTCCAGGTCGGCCGCCACGGGCGTGCGGTGTCGGAGGTGGCTGCCGATCTGGGGTGTGATTGGCACACGGTGATGGACGCGGTCGTGGTGTTCGGTGAGCCGTTGGTCAACGACCCGGCCCGCTACACGAACGTGAACGCGGTCGGGTTGGACGAGACGCTCCACGTCCGCGAGGGCCGCTACCGGCGGCAACGCTGGTCGACCCAGGTCGTCGACGTCGAGCACGGTCAGCTGCTCGATGTGCTCGACGGCAAAGAGGTCGCCACCTGCTGCGCCTGGTTCGCAGCACGCCCGGCCGGCTGGTGCGATGGTGTCTCGTGGGCGACGCTCGATCTGTCGAACTCCTATCGGACGGTGTTCGACACGATGCTCCCGCTGGCGGTGCAGGTCGCCGACCCGTTCCATGTCGTCCGCCTGGGCAACACGGCGCTCGATGAGTGCCGGCGTCGGGTGCAGAACGGACTGTTCGGTCACCGCGGCCGCAAGGACGACCCGCTCTACCGGGCCCGGCGGCTGTTAGTGATGGCCGCCGAGCGCCTCACCATCGAGGGCAAGGAACGACTGCTCGGTCTGCTCGCCGCAGGCGACCCCGCACGCGAGGTGTGGTTCGCGTGGAACGCGAAGGAAGTGGTCCGCCAGATCTACGACCACACCGACCCCGAGCTCGCCGCCGCCTGGGTCGCCGAGATCGCCCGAGACTTCACTGATGAGTCGATGCCAATCGAGGTCCGCCGGCTCGGGCGCACCATCGGCAAGTGGGCAGCACAGATCGTCGCCTGGCACCAGTCCCACGTCAGCAACGGGCCGACCGAAGCGATCAACAACCTGGTCAAGCGCGTCAAGCGCACCGCTTTCGGGTTCCGCCGGTTCGAGCACTACCGCATCCGCGCCCTGCTCTACGCCGGCCGACCCAACTGGACCCTCCTCGACCAACTCACCCCACCCTGAAATCCGAAGCGCCCTCAATCTTGTCGTCCAACGCCCCGAGCACGGCCGCGATCGCCTGTTGCTCGTGGAGGGGTGGGAGCACCACGGTAAGCCTGCGCTGTTCTGTGAGGCTGACATAGGGTGCCATGTCCGTCTCGCCCTTCCGGGAGTCGAGTTGCGCTACGAAGTCCGGCGACTCCAAGAAGCACTTGAGGAACCCTCTATCCAGCCTGGACTCGTCGAGCGCACGCCAGAAGGTCGTCTGAGGCGAGCAGACAAAGGGCGGTGCATCCATCGGCACCATCGCGACGCGTCCGACGGTCCCTTTGTGGCTCAGCAGTACGTCGCCCGGACGACCGACTCCTTTGCGAATTCGCTGCCTGGCGACTTCATTGATCTTGGACGCTGCGACGAAGTCCACGCGACCATGGCGGATGTCGGCCGCCCGCACGAAGGCGACACCCTCGGACACGAACTCATCCGGGCGTGGCCGGTCGTTGCCATGGTTGCCATCTTGGACCAGCAGGACACCTGCCGCCTCAAGGTCGCCGACGCTGTAGCGCCGCGAGTCAGCCACCGAGGAGTCCTTCGAGCCGTTGGCGGATGACTGCTTCAAGCCGACGGGCTTCATCGAACTCCTTGAGCAACTCCTCACGGAGACGTGCCAGCTTGTCCTCGATAGGTTCGTCGTCGGCCTCGGCGTCGGCGGCTCCGACGTAGCGGCCGGGCGTGAGGACGAAGTCGTGGGCAGCGATTTCCTCGATGTTGGCTGCCTTGCAGAAGCCGGGGATGTCTTCGTAGGGCTGGTCGGGGGTGCGGTTGCGCCAGTTGTGGTACGTCTCGGCGATGCGCTGCGTGTCTTCGGTGGACAGGGTTCGCAGGGTGCGGGTCTCCATGCGGCCGAGCTTGCGGGCGTCGATGAACAGCACCTCGCCCCGACGGTCTCTGTGGCCGTTACCTGCCCGGTTCTTGGCGATGAACCACAGGCAGACAGGGATGCCTGCGTTGAAGAACAACTTCTCGGGAAGGGCGACGATGCAGTCCAAGAGACTGGCCTCGACGAGGCGTCGGCGGATATCGCCTTCGCCAGAGGTCTTGGAGGACAGGCTGCCGTTGGCGAGCACGAACCCGGCCACGCCGTTGGGGGAGAGGTGGTGGATGAAGTGTTGGATCCAGGCGTAGTTGCCGTTGCCCGCTGGTGGTGTCCCGTAGCGCCAGCGGGGGTCGTCGGCGAGGGCGTCGGTGTACCAGTCGCTCACGTTGAAGGGTGGGTTGGCGAGGACGAAGTCAGCCCGTAGATCGGGGTGGAGGTCGCGGTGGAAGGAGTCGTCGGCCCGGTCGCCGAGGTCGGCGTCGATGCCACGGATGGCGAGGTTCATCTTCGCCAGCCGCCATGTCGCTGCGGTGTACTCCTGCCCGTAGACGGAGATGTCACTGCGTCTGCCGCCATGCGCTGCCACGAACTCGGCCGACTGGACGAACATGCCCCCTGATCCGCAACACGGGTCGAACACCCGCCCGTGGTATGGCTCCAGCATCTCGACGAGCAGCCGAACAACTGAGCGTGGGGTGTAGTACTCCCCGGCACGCTTGCCTTCGCTGGAAGCGAACCCTCCGAGGAAGTACTCGTACACCCGGCCGAGCACGTCGTCGGCCCCGTGGTCCACCTTGGTGAAGCCGATAGTGCCGATCAGATCGACCAGTTCACCGAGGAGGCGCTTGTCGATCTCCGCCCGGGCGTACTGCTTGGGGAGCACGCCACGCAGCGACGGGTTCTCTGCCTCGATGAGGTCCATCGCGGCGTCGAGCAGCACTCCGATCTCGGGCTGCTTGGCGCGGTCCTGAAGGAACCCCCACCGAGCCTCGGCGGGCACCCAGAACACATTGAGGGCCGTGTACTCGTCCCGGCTCTCGACGATCTCCGGTCGGCGGAGCGGGTTGTTGATGAAGTACTCGCTCGTCTCGTCGGCGGTGGCCGCTTCAAGGAACGCCCGACGGGACTCGAACGCATCCGAGATGAACTTGAGGAACACCAGCCCAAGGACGACGTGCTTGTACTCGCCCGCCTCCAGGTTGCCCCGCATCTTGTCGGCGGCATCCCACAAGGTCTGCTCCAGCGACTTGGCCTTTGCGCTTGCCGCCTTCCTTGGCCTTGCCATCCAGACTCCCGACTCCCGTATTACACCTCACCTGCGAGCAGCAGGAACGGGCCAACCATAGTTCGGAGTGAATTCGGCTTGACTTGAGGCAGGGAGACTCGTCCCACTCACTTGGCGATGTGGGCAGTTGCCGTTGGCCCGTCTTCTAGTGTCGGTCGCTGATGGTCCGATGCAAGGTGGGTTGGGTGTGACTAGGAACATCAGGGTTCACGAGCTTGCCAGGGAACTCGGCATGACGAACGCAGAACTGCTGGCTCTGTGCGAGCAGATGGGTGTTGGCGTGAAGACAGACTCCAGCACGCTCATCGAGCAGTGGGCTGATCAGCTACGTCGTCAGGCAGAACGCGAGGGACTTACACGTCCCGAGCAGCCAGGAGACCGTAGGTCCACACGTAGGCAGGAGGTGAAGCGCGAGAAGCCGCCTATCCGACAGGAGGTTCGATCGGACGTCGATCCTGATGGGCTTCTCGCCAAGGCGCTTGAGAAGGTGCTTGCTTCCAACCTGTCGGCTGCGAGGGACTTGGATCGTCTCGCCTATCTCGTAGTTGATGCTGCAGAGGAACTGGAGGCGGCTCGCCTTGAGCGGCGGGCCGAGCGTCGCCAAGCGAAGTTGGACCTACTCATCGAGGCGTATGAGGGTCACCGGCAGAAGTTGCAGGCCGAAGGGCGGGACCTCGACCCGGACGACCTCAAGCGGCTCGAACAGCTCCGTCGGATGTAGGGAGTTGCGCTCAGGAGTCCGAATCTTCCAGCGCCTGTTCGATGAGGTAATCGCTGAGGCGCCTGAACGTGATGCCGTTCTGCATGTCGCGGAAGGTGTAGCCCCAGGCCTCCCCGCCATAGGTGAACAGCAGAACTGCCTCGTCGTCGCTCCCGACCGTCAGCGACTCCGGGATGCCTACCCGCTTCTTCGCCTCTGACGCGGGGACGCAGCCCACGAACTCGGAGGCTTCCTCGCTGCTGTTGTCGATGTACAGGTCGCCGACGACGAAGTCGTCCTTGTTGTCCCACGTAAGGAAACTCATCGCGAGGTGACCTCCTGGTCTGAGTGTGGTGGGTGGCGTCGCCACTGGCGCGAGTCGTCGATCTTCAGACCCTTGACCAGCGGTGCCAGGTCGGTCCCCAGTGCGGCGGCGAGCCGAAGGGCGGTCAGCAGACTCGGGTTGCGTCGCCCACGTTCAACGTCTGACACGTAGGTGAAGTGGAGTCCAGCCCGCTCTGCGAGTTGCATCTGGGTGAGGCCAAGGTGCTCACGTCGCGCACGAACGCGTTGGCCGAACTCCGCTGTCGCGGCTGAAGCGTGTTCGGTCTGGCCCACCTGACCGAGCGTGGATGGACTTCGTCGTTGGGTCTATCGACGATCGACTAAATTGCAGGGATGATGGGAGTCAGCGAGGAGGCCTGACATGGCGGACTACATCATCGAACCCGACGGCCGAGTGGTGACTGGCCAAGCTCGCCAGGAGATCGCCTTCATTGAGAACGACGGCACGGTGCGCGATCGCCGCTATGGACAGGAGATCGGCTACATCGAGTCCGATGGGACGATCAAGGACCGCCGCTACGGCAAGGAGATCGGGTTCGTCGAGACTGATGGCACCGTCCGGGAGTGGCGTCACGGCAGGGAGATCGCGAAGGTCGGCCCACCGGTGCATCGGCAAGGCGCGCTGTTCCTTCTGCTGGGCTAGGAGGGTGCTGTGAGCGCCCGTAAGCCGCCTCCGAAGAAGCGCCCCTGGCAGGAGAAGCAGCCCGACCCAGTGGGCGACACCCTGAAGGACCCCAACCAGCCATGGTGGTGGCGCAAGGTCGTCGGTCCTGCCGTCAAGCGCTTCAACGATGCCCTGCCCCCGGGATACCACGTCACCGATGTCGAGCGGATCCCCGGGCCGAACTGGTGCTTCGCCGGAGAGACGGAGTTCTTGACCTACGACGGCTATCGCACGTTCAAGGAAGCGGTCGGGACCACGCAGAAGGTCATGGACGGCATGGGGTATTGGGTGGATGCTCCCGTCAGTTCGTTTGGGGTGCAGCCATTGCTCAAGGTGACTCTTCGTAAGCGGCGAAGCCGCAAGGTCATCTACGTCACGGCCGAGCACAAGTGGTTCGTCCAAGGTGATGTGGTCGGCGGCAAGACGCGACGGGTGGAGAAGGTCACCTCCGAACTGGTTCCCGGCGACTGGCTCGCCATTCAACTTCCCCGCCGCAACCCTCATGTGAAGCCGTCCCGGTTCGGGATCGCACACGGCATTGTGTTCGGAGACGGTACCCGTCTGTCCGACTCCAACCGTTCATCATTCATCAACCTGTGGGGTGAGAAGGACGCCCAACTCATTAGGTGGTTCGATGGGTGTGACATCCGCGAGGCACATTCAAGCCCACTGAATCAGGACGCCGTAGGCGTGAGGGTGTCGGGGTTGCCTCGTTTCTTCAAGGATCTCCCAAGTCTCGATGAGACAGCCGATTACCTCTACGGTTGGCTTGCTGGGTACTTCGCTGCTGACGGGCGTGTCGGTCCCAATGGAGGAAACATCGAGATTTCCTCAGCCTCCATCGAGCATCTTCGCTTCGTTCAGGCGGTATGCAACCGCATTGGGATCGCCACCCTCCCGATGCGAACGACAAGTCGCTTCTCATGCGCCGGGAAGGGGCGGATTCACGACTACCGGGTAGCGAAGTATGGATACTGTTCGTGGGACACGAACCCATCCGATCTTCACACCTTGTCCTTCGTGGCTCAGACCATCCCCGATGGATTCTTCTTGATCGAGGAGCACGCGCAGCGGTTTGCCGAACGGAGCGAGCGCGACAGCGTGCGTCCGCTCACCAGCCTCAACGACTCCGTCGGCTGGTGGGTGGAGAACGTAGAGCAGACTGATCGGCTGGAAGAGGTCTACTGCGTGACCGTGCCCACGACTGGATCGTTCGTACTTCAGGACAACATCCTTGTCGGCAACTGCCGGTTCCGGCGCGATCGGCATTGCTACCTCCCGAAGGACCTGGACGAGAAGGGCACCGCCGAAGCGGGGTACCAGGTCTGGATCCCCCTCGATCGAGGCATCTGCACCAGGGAGACGGCCGAACAGCAGCGAACCTGTCCGGTCGGTGAGCCAGGACCGGACTCGGGCGAACGTGTCTACTTCCCGGACGCCACGATCCCATGGTCGCAGGGTGGCCAGCGGAAGCGGTAACCCACCACCGTCAGTGGCTACGTCCCGGTGTGACGGCCGTCCACCGAACCAGGCGTTAGGGGTACTCAATTCGCCTTCTGTCTTCTTCTCTAACGGCTCCGCGGCAAGAGCTAGAGGGAGTTCCCTTCGTTGCAAGGCTTGCTAGTTCGCCCATTTTTCGATGGATTTCTAGCAGGACCGCTTGACAATATGGCTATTTCGGCTGGTGGGGGCGCGTTCGGCTGGGTTGGAGGGTCGGCAGAGATGGAACAATCCCTGCAAACTTGATTCGGCGGCCACGGAGGGTGGGGACGGCGGAGGGTCAACACCTGCCGCCTGTGGACGGACTCGGCGCGACGCGAAGTTCCAACAAGAGGAGGACTGGCCCAGCCACGCGTGGTGGCCGGAAACTCGAAAGCGTGCTAGTGGCCGCCGAAGTGGATCCGTGCCTCCGACGGAGTTGTCGGAGAGGGTCAGTCTGGACTCATAGGGAGTCCACGATTTCCTGTCGCTTCGAGGCGTGTTCAGCGGCACTGATAAGCCCCTGCGACAGAAGGGCATCGATGTGCTGCAACCGACTGGCCGCGTCGTTTGGGGGAGCCAAGCTGGGACGGACAAGACCGACCTGCGATGTCGTTACACCCGCGGACCTCGGTGGCTGACTGCTGACGACAACGGCGTCCACGATCTTGTCGTGCCACGTCTGTCGGTCGGGATCCCAAATCGCCCATAGGAAGCCGAGTCCCGGTCGTGCTGAGCAGATCGATCAGAGTTGCGCCGATCCTCGACCCGATCGTCGCAAGGGCATACGGTCTAGTCTCCGTCATATGCAAACCTCCGTGGCCTCTCTCTGCCACTTGCACGCGGCAGGTTTTCACCCGTCATGTAGTCGGTCCTGTGCGCTTGTAGGCAAGCAGATACGGCGACTCGTTGTCTAGGCGAGTCAGGCCCTCTGCAGTACTGCTCGCCTGCATCTGCCACCCAATCCGTCCAGGCCCCGCCGTCCCAGTAGCGCAACTCGTGGCGTCCGTGAGGATCTGCGAACCAACCCGCCTCCGGCATGGCCGCAACATATCACTTGCGCCGGAACGCTAACGATGGTGAGCAGCGGCCAGCGGACCACCTTGCTGACCGGCTACAGCTTCTCGGTGAACACGATGCTCGTCGCGACTGCTCATGTCTGCATTGCTCGCCCGACTGTAGTTCGTCCATTGGCATGGACGAACTACAGTCACTCGCAGAAGGGGGTCACCCATGCTGGGGCCGATTGCTGGAACACTTGCTTGGCTCATTGGCCTAGTGATGCTCATCGTCACTATTCGCACCCCGCGTGTCGTCTATGAACGAGCCGGACTTTCGAAGGGCACTTGGATCTACATGGCCTTTGGACTGGGCCTAGTGTGGCTCGGGCCGCTCGTAGCCGTTGGTTGGTGGCTATTCGGTCCTCGGATCGTGCCCAGTGGCCCAGACAGGAACGGACTCCAATCGCCGAACCGATCCACCGAGCAGCAGTTGGATCAGCTTCGCAAAGCTGCCCACTTCGCTGGTATCAAGATGTCTGACGAACAGTGTCGTGGCCTCGTCGAAGATTGGGTAGGCGTTGGAGTCCTTGCCCGGGATGGTGTGGTGCTGGGAGCGTTCCTTGGCTCTGCTCTGTCGGCGCTGGCGAATCCGCGACCCGTTTGGTGGTTCTTGACCGACACCCACCTGATCACCATCGAATCGACTATGGCGGGGCTTCGGCCGACTGGAGCGGTGTATGACCTGGGGAGGGCGACCATTCGCAGGACGGATGACTACGTCATCACTATCGCAGAGCGAGGTCAGCGAACCCGCCAGATCCGGCTCGGTACACCAACCGGGCCGGTCTTCAACTCCACCCCCGACCAGGCAGGGCTGGCACGGGCCTCTGAACTAGAGCGGGTGGTGCGTGAGGCACAGTGGGCCTTGAGGAACTCCACACGGAGGTGATGAAGCCCATGCTGGCCAGTGAACCTCCTCGCCTGATCTGGATCCACAGGGCCTAGGGTCCCGGATAGTTCGGCTCCATCGCCGTCACCCGTCGTCCGCCGACGGATTGAAGTCTGCCGAGAGATGGAACAATCCCTGCGAACCTGCGTCGGCGGCCACTGAGGGTCGAGGAGGGTCTGTCACGCAGACGAGTCGGACATGCAGCGCCCAACCCAACTCACTACCGTCACAGCGGAGGCGTGTGGTAACGTCAGGCTCCATGTTCAGGGCGCGCAGAGCCGCTCGTGAGGCCGAGCGTGACAAGTGGCGGCTTGATGATGACGAGGACATCATCGCCGAGTACCCACTGGACTCATCCGCAATCTTCCTCCCTTCGTTGAGACCCGCCGCACTTGCAATTTCGCAACGCAAGCTTGTGTATGTGAACGCTGATGGGGTCATCCAGCCGACCGAATGTTTGCTGCTACGCGACGTGACCTCGGTCCGCCAAGAGGGGTATCGGGTTCTGGTCGGGACGACGTCTGGCAGCGTTCAATACACGGTGCTTCACAGCTACGGCGGCGACGTCGATCATGAAGGTCGTGATCGTGCGCAGAACCTTGCAGCAGACATCCGATCTTCTGCTAAGCGGGCGGGAGGTTTGCGTCGCTGAAGAGACGAGGTCATTTCGCGTCGGCGGCAACCGTCGCTATCGCGAAGTGCTCGCCCGCCAAGCGCCGGATGTGACCAAGTGACTATCTCGGCCGAGGAAGTGCGCTCAGCCTCACGGCGACGGAGAGTCAGCCGTAGCAGCCGACCTTCCGCATGAGGTCATCGATGTAGCCCATCAGTTCGGCGTTGTTGTGACCCGTCCGAGCCTTGGTAGCGGCGTTGTTGGCATCGGCAGCGTCGAACTCCGATTGCAGTCCCGTGCAGTCCTTGGCAGCCCCCATGGCGTCAATTCGCTGTTGCACTCCGGGCGCGTAGTCATCCCACTGAACACCGCTCTTGTCGCTACACGCGGTCACCACCGTGAACAGCAGACTGACAGCGGTGAGGGTAAGCCTTCGAGTCGATCGCATGTCGCGACGTTAGTTGAGTGCTCGAAGGGGCCATGTGGTGCCTGTCAGCCGTAGGCAGTGCGCTCCGCCTCGCGAGCGGGTCGCAACTCCTGTTCGTACCACTCGATCATCTCTGGGGAGGTTCGTCTTCGTGCCCAGACGTCCAGCTTTCGGGCGATCTCGGCAGGCATCACGTGAATCTCGTAGTCGGTGAGAGTGTCGCGGCCCATGGCCCGGAGTATCTGTTGCACAGTTCGGAGCCGCGTCTGGGGTGTTGCTGCCCGTTCGCCGAATACGTCGTTGTCGATGAACCAGAAGTCGCGGTCATCGATCGTGTGGCAGAAGGTGGTCACACCCGCGGCGACCGAAATGGAGTAGGTGTGACCGCCTGCCCATCGCAGCATCCGCTCCTCATCTTCTGGACAGCCGTCCTCAGCGAGGGGGAATCTCGGGTATGCCCAGCGGGACACAGCCGGGGTGACGTCGAGCACGTTGATCCCAGCGAGATGGGCGACAGCCGCGTGAAAGCCGGTGCAGAAGACGTCTAGGTAGAACTCTCCAGGCGTTCCGATGTGGACTTTGAATGCGTCCAGGAGTGCGCGCTTGCGGATCGGCGTTGATGGCCTCGCTGTAAGACCCGGAGGGCGTGCCGTCATTGTGCACCGTCCGGGGACCTAGGCGCTCTACGTACCCTGCTGCTCTCGGATCTGCGCTTCGATTTGCTCCGCACATTCCCGATAGTACGTGCAGGTCTCGTCGTCGTCTGCGAAGCGATCTGCCAGTTCGTGGGTTGCCGCGGCGACCAGTCGAAGGTCCGCCGACCGCGTTGCGTACAGCAGGAATTGAACTGCGTCCGACCGGTCGGCGAGGACCGTGCCAAGGGCCAAGGCGCTTCTGTCGGCCACGGACCCTTCTCCGAGTTCGAAGGCCCGCTGCAGGTGATCGACCGACCTGTTCAAGGACTTCACCTTGAGGGCCAGCGTGTAGTGGGCCATGGCAGCGATCGGTGGATGGCTGGAACGGACACCTCTCCGGGCAAGCCGTTCTGCGCCCTCGCCGTCGGGTTCTTCGTAGCAGAGCACTGCGCAGGCGGCGAATCCCTGCTGGGCGGGGTGTTCCGCAAGGGCCGTAAGGTCAACCTGGTCGATTCCCAACACGATGGCGTCGAGGATCAACGCCCACGCTGACAGGGACTGGCGGCCGCTCCGCAGCAGGGCATCCCGCACGGCGTTCAAGACTTCCACGGACACGCTTCGGTCGAAGACGACCTGGAGAACGACTCGTATCAGTTCGTCCTCGCTCACCACTGGGATCGCAGCGACAAGCAGTCGTTCGAGTTGAGGTCCGGTTGTCGGGCTGGGCAGATCAACCGTGAGCGCCAACTCTCGGATGGACTCAAGCGACGGGACCTGGGGCCGCAGCCTGCCGCTCACTCGTGCCGCCTTCTTCAGGTTGCAGGGCGCACAGAGAACTTGGAGGTTGTCCACCGTATTCGGACCACCCTTGCTCCACGGGTACACATGATCGAGGTGGAACGGCGGACTCTCGGTGCCGCAGGAGCGGCAGCGCGAACCATCCCGCTCGAACACTGCACGACGCACTGCGAGCGGGATCGCCCTTTCCTGCGGTTCCGCCAGAAGGTCGGCATCGCCCAGATCGGGCAGAGGACGCAGTGCAGGCCGTCCCGCGGTGGGCAATCCCAGGCGCGCCGCAAGTACGTCATCGACGGGCAAGAAGCCACTCTGCCGAACCCGCACATCGCCGAGCAGGACGGTGTCGCATGGAGCGACGATCTCGTTCTGCCAGGCGATCAGCCATCCGTTGCGGAACACCCCGTCCGCCTTGTAGGTGCTCAGGTCGCCCGGGAACAATCCGAACCATCGACGTAAGTACTCGTGGGCCACCTCAACTGACGAGCACTGGCGGCGTCGAAGGTTGCGGACTCGCATCTCCCATCGAACCTCCCGGGTCCGCTGGTCCACCCACCAGAGCGTGTCCCCGTTCGCAAGCACCCTGTAGGGGTCAGCGCGCACCTGCCATAACTGGAAGAACACAGTGCCGCTGAGCGCATCGACAGCGGTCGTATTCGGTGGTGCCCCCTCGGCTCGGGTGACTAGATACTGGCCCATCAGAGTTCCTATCCGAAGTGGTCCCACCGGAATAGCACCACGGATGCTCTGCTGCCGCAAGGGACACCTGTCGGAAGGGAGCTTCACTATGGTGGCGTCTGAAGGAAGCGATGTCGGGAGGTGGCGTGAAGGCGTTTGGGCGGGTGGCCGTGGTGGTTCTTGCTGCGGGTTCTGTCGGATGTTCTGGCCAGGACTCCGCAAGGTCGGCTCAGAGTGCACCGAATGTGGTCATGCCAAGTGTCGTCGGACTGCAACTCGACGTCGCACTGAGCGACATCAAGGACGCTGGCTTCACCGATGACGTCGAGATCATTGGCGGCGGCATGCTCGGCGTGGTCGTCGAGTCGAACTGGCAGGTCTGCGAGCAATCACCGGGCGCTGGTGCGACGGTCGTGGACAAGCCAGCACTCACCGTCGAACGGTCTTGTGATGCTGCCGCTCCCGACACGCAGCCACCGGACTCCACGACCGCTGCGACGGCCACCACGACCGCTGCGACGGCGACCACGCCAGTGGAGGCGGAGCATCTCACCGTCGAGAACAGCGCTGATCTCGCGGCGCTCCTGGCTGAACCGGACTACTGCGCCGACCGAATCGCCGCCTTCGCCGAGACCTACCGGGGCAGGATCATCGAGTTCGACGGGAACATCGCAGCGATGAACCGCCACGGCGACTCGGAGACGCGGTTCGACATCCTGCTCTATGCAGGCGACTACAGCGAGACAGTGGCGATCGGACCGGCGATCCAGTTCCGAGACGTCAACTACCAGGACCTGCACCTCACAGGACCCAACGCCCCAGACTCCGTCGGCCAAGGAATCAACCTTCACATCACCGCCGAAGTTGGCGAGTACGAGGCCGGGAGTTGCCTCTTCCTTCTCAATCCTGTGTCCACCGAGGTCAGGTAGTCCTCCCGCTCTGCGCCGCAATCCAACCGGCCTCAAGCGACCGAGTGATGGGATCGGACACCGATCGAGATGGCTAGGCCGTGATCAGAGTTTGATCGATCCCCACGTACAGTCGTCTGGCAGGAGACCGCCATGTGTCTGGCAGACCCTCCAGTCGAGAAGACTGATTGGAGCACCGCAAGGTTCGATGAGCGCCGTGCGAGAAACCGGGTCAGCCTCGTCAGTCCCGTCGATCCTTACGCGGGCGCATCCGTTAACCGACACTTCAACATATGGTCGGTCTTCGTTTCCGGGTCGGGTATCGAGTAGCTCGCAGTCGAGTTCAAACCCCACCTGCAGCTCGTCCTCGCCGATGGGAATCCGCGAGGTGCAGACGACCTCGGTCTGCTTGATCGAGTCCTCGAACGTCAACGGCTGAGTCTCTGAGCCTGACCAGAGCAGAATGATCGCGAGAGCAATGGCAAGCCCAACTGCCCCGAGAAGCGCGGCGATCGACTTGGCGCTGAGATGGCCGTCGTGCCCGCTCGGCCGATCGGAATTGCCGTCATCGTTCCGGAAATTGGGAGCTTCACGCTGGCTCTCTTCGGCGGTCTCATGCGGGTGGGCGTCCTTCTGGGCGTTGGACTCCGTCGGTCGGGGACTGGTGACCGTCCACGGCGCGTGGCCGGGAGCCAGTCCCCTTCTGCGGAGCCGACTTTCGGCGCGACTGACCTGCGCGTCGAGCCAGGCTGCACTCTTGACCGCGTAGCTCAGGCCAGCGTCCGCTGAGTGCCTGCGTATGGAGGCCGAGACCGTGACAAGCGCCACGCACGTGTGGAAGTAGAAGAGGGCGTCTGCGTCCGTGACGGGGTCCGAGCGCAGGACCTCCTGCACTGCCCGTAACGATCGGTACACCTGGCATGCCTCCCCCAGGCGCGTGCGAAGGTCTGTAGTCCAGGACGCTGACTCGAGTCGATGCGCTGTGGTTGGCCACGACGTCATTCTGCTGGCCGCCCGGGCGCGGAGCGGTGCCGCCCGCTTCGACCAGTATTCCGGGCCATAGGGCATCTGTTCGTCGGTGTTGCCTGGACTAGGTCGCCCAGACGGATTCTCCGACAGCCAGGTGGCCGCAGTCATGAGAGTTGCCTTCACCCCGTCCTGGAGACTTCCTGGGCAGTCCCAGCCATCTACCTGGTTGATCGCCTCTTCAAGCGCCTTCGCCACAGAGTCAACGGTGGGCTTGGATCGAAGCAACGTGTCCAGCACGAGGATTCGGTCGTAACCCGCACGATCTCTTGAGTTCAGGAGGATGCGACGGGCCGCATCGACCAGGAGGAAGGCCTCGTGGGTGCCTCCAACGTCCGGATGGACCCGCTTGACAGCCGTCTTGTATCCGGCCCGGATCTCGTCGGGTTCGGCGGTCTGCGAGACGCCGAGTACCCGGTAGAGATCAACGACGCCTGGCACTCTTCACCGCCTGGTCAACCCCGGACTGCAACACCGTCTAGACCGTCGCCGAGTCGCACGCCGCCATTTCAGCGGGGCCGTTGAGCGGCTCCAGGTGGAAGATCCGGTCGGTGGACAGCCACCAGCCCTGAGCGCCCGACGTGTTGAGGCGGTACACCCGATCCCCGTTCGGACATTCGTTCCACATAGCGGCGGTAAGGACCCGTTGGCCATTCGCCACGACGCAGGTGACCTCGCCCTCAGGCATGACCACGCCGTCTTCAATGGTTGGACAGGATGAACTGTCAGACGAAGCCGACCCGCCACAGGCGCCGAGGGCCAGAAGGACAGCGATGATCGCGACCGATCGGTGGAACACGGACGAACACTAACGGCCGCCGATCAGCAGCTGTAAGGGATGCCCTGGATCTGCTGATAGCTAGCCAAGGGTTGGGGAGCGGAGGCAGGGTCGGCGCTACCCAACAGGAATCACAGCGAGCATCCCATCCATGAAGGTGGGGGATCCGGCGTAACTGGTGCACTCGATACCGATGGTGCCCAGGGAGTCGAGTCGCATCAAGCGGAAGGCCCGCGTGCTGTTGTGTCGGCGGCCATGAGATCCTGCCCGCAGGCGGTCACGAGACTGCCCGTTGGTGGCCAACGGTTTTGCCCGCTGGCGGTCAGTGGTTCTGCCCTCGTTGAAGTACCCCTGCCATGTGGCGCGCATCCGCGTCGGTGGTGTCCCTCCCGGTTCGACTGGTTGTCGCCAGACAAGCCAGCCGGGACCGGGAGGGACAAGTTGAAGTCTTACGAGGAGATCATGGAAATCTTGGAAGCGTTCGCGTTGACGAACTCCTATCGGGCGGCCGGCGAACTCGCCGGCTGCTCTCACCACACTGTCGAGCACTGGGTGATGATGCGCGACAAGGGCTTGCTGCCCGACGGGATCGCGCCGGTGGAGCGACCGAAGTTGATCGACGGGTTCATGCCCAAGGTCGAGGAGTGGGTCGAACGATCGGGCGGTCGGGTCCGCGGCGATGTCGTGTTTGACAAGCTTGTCGCGCTCGGGTTCGAGGGGTCGGATCGCACTGTCCGCCGGGCGTTGGCCGGCGTGAAGTTGAACTGGAAAGCCGGCCGCCGACGCGTCTACCGGCCTTGGGTTGTCGAGCCGGGGATGTGGGCCCAGTGGGACTGGGGTCACGGCCCCAGGATCAATGGCCGTCAGACTTGGCTGTTCTGCGCGTGGCTCGCCTGGTGCCGCTTCCGGGTCGTGTTCCCGGTGTGGGACAAGACGCTGCCGACGGTGATCGCCTGCTTGGACAGGTCGATGCGAGCGTTCGGTGGTGTGCCGACCTACTGGTTGACGGACAACGAGAAGACCGTCTCCACCGGGCATGTGGCTGGGATCGCCGTTCGGCATCCGTTGATCGTGCAGGTCGGCCACCACTACGGGGTCACGATCACCACGTGCGTTCCAGCAGACCCTGAGAGCAAGGGTGGTGTCGAACGCACCGTTCAGATCGCGAAGGCCGATCTCGTGCCGACCGACACCAACCTGCGCGACGACTACGCCAGTTGGGGCGAGCTCGTCGACGCGTGCGACGCGTTCATGGACAAGGTCAACAGTCGTGAGCATCGGATCACCCGGCGCCCACCGGTCGAGATGCTGGCCGAGGAACGGGCACGGTTGCATCGTCTGCCGGACGTGGCGTTCACCGCGGCGTTCGGGGAGACCCGCAAGGTGTCATGGACCTCGACGATCAGCTTCGGCGGCGTGACCTACTCGGTTCCGCACACCCTCGCCGAACAGGTCGTGTGGGTCCGTGTTGACGGCGACGAGATCGTCGCCACGCACGTCGCTGTGTCAGGCCCGGTCGAAGTCGCCCGACATCTGCGGTCCACGCCCGGCAACCCGCGGATCGATGACGCCCACTACCCGCCACGCCCGGCCGGCGCGTTGGCCCGCGAACCACGACCGGGCAACGCTGCCGAAGCTGAGTTCTTGGCGCTCGGTGACGGCGCACGGATGTGGCTCGTCGAGGCCGCCGCCGCAGGCACGTCTCGTGTGAAGGTGAAGATGGCCGAAGCGGTGCAGCTCTCGCTGCTCCACGGTGTCGACAGGGTCGACTGGGCACTCGGACACGCCGCGATGTTCGAACGGTTCGGCGACGGTGATCTCGCCTCGATCCTCGCCGCGCACCCCGTCGGCCAACAACGACGTGTCGACGAAGAACACTCGATGCAACCATCCACGGCCGCGTGGGCGAACTTCGGTGAGGTCGCGTCATGACCGCCGCCACGACCGCTCCGATCGATGACGTCGTCGATCTGTTGCGTCAGTTGCATCTGCCGCACATGCGCCGACACGCACCCGACGTGCTCGCGACAGCGAAAGCCCAGAGATGGGATCCAGCCGAAGCCGTCCGGGCGTTGCTCACCGAGGAACTCGCCGGTCGGCGGGCGTCATCGATCAACATCCGTCGCAACGCAGCCGGGTTCCCGACCGGCAAGACCTTCGACACCTGGGACGAGACCGTGTCATCGATCCCCGCCCCGACACAACGTTCGTTGACGTCGTTGGAGTGGGTCGATCGGCACGAGAACCTCGTCGTCTGCGGACCGTCGGGCACCGGCAAGACCCACCTCCTCGAAGCACTCGGGCATGCGGCGATCGGACACGGCTGCCATGTCCACTGGTTCTCCCTCGAGACCCTCGGCGCGCTGATCAACCGCCACCGCATCGACGACAGCACCAACCGAGCGATCAAGAAGATCATGCGCGCCGACCTGATCTGCATCGACGACATCGGACTGCTCCCCGTCACCACCGAGACCGCCGAAGCGCTCTACCGCGTCGTCGACGCCGCCTACGAGAAACGCTCCATCGCGCTCTCATCGAACCTCCATCCGGCCGGCTTCGACGAACTCATGCCCAAGACGATCGCCAACGCCACCGTCGACCGGCTACTCCACCACGCCCACGTCGTCATCACCACCGGCGACTCCATCCGCCTCACCCAAGCAACCCGAGGCAAAGGGGTGAGGCCACTGACGAACTGACCTACCGGGCAGAACCACCGGCCATCAGTGGGCAACTCTGATGGCCACCAACGGGCAGAACCACCGACCGCCTACGGGCAGATCCTGCTGACCCTTGACACTGTTGAACGAGTCGTTCGTGTATCTGCCGAGGTACTTCGGTACCGGGTACTGCGGGTTCGTCGGGTTAATCACTGCGTAGCACTCGACCATGCCGCCGGTTACGTACGCCTCAAGAAGAATCTCGTAGCGGCCAGGGGGCAGATCCGGAATCGACACACTCCACACACCACTGCTCGGCGCAAGTCCGTAGAACTCAACAGACTTGCCGCCCGGACCGGCGGGGCCAGTAGGGCCTTCCGGTCCAGCGGGACCTTCCGGACCAGGAGGTCCGGCGGCCTGCAACTGGTAATAGCCAACGATGTCGGCGATGACGTTCACGGTCCCGGCGTTGTTGAAGAACGAGACACGCCCGTCTGCGGAGAGAGCGACGGTCACGGCGTTCGGTGTCGGCCCTGCACCGGCTAACCAGTTCAGGCTCGACGCGGTCGGACGCTCCTTATCGGTAGGGAACACGGTGAGGAAGCTCTTGGCCGTCCCGTTCACGGCAGTCACGTTCAACGAGACGGCGACAGCGGCCGTCGGGATGGTGCAGTACCCATTCGTCCCCCACACCACTGCCGAGTATGTCTCGGCCGCTCCGAGAGGGACCGTTCGGGGACCGACACCAGGGTCACGCGTATCCATCAGCCGGCATGGGACGACCGGCACGAACGATGTCGGCGACGGCGATTCGGCCGCCCTTGCGACCATGACAACACCGCCACCAAGCGCCACTGCGATCGCGGCCCCGATCGCCGCCCACCTTGAGCGAAGTAGCGAACCGTCCATCGACTCCGCCTTCCTCTGCTAGCCCGATACCAACGACTCTAAGTCGCTCATCAGCCACGGCGACAACACGAACCTGCCGCCTCGACCTTGGTGGTGGCACTTGCGTCTCCGACTGTCATTCG
This sequence comes from Acidimicrobiaceae bacterium, assembly GCA_020637295.1. Lineage (GTDB taxonomy): Bacteria > Actinomycetota > Acidimicrobiia > Acidimicrobiales > Ilumatobacteraceae > UBA668. The sequence continues at coordinate 725,883 of JACJWF010000001.1, forward strand.
GCGGCACCTGCCGATGCCTGATCGACGGTGGGCAAGACTGATTCAGTCATGACCAAGGCTGACATCCTGGACAAGTGGATTGAGATCCACGGCTTGCTGACGGCTGAGCAGCGCTCGTCGTTTCTCACCAAGCCTGAACTCGACGTGCTTGCTTGGCTTCCGGACGCCGCGGTGCTCTACGGACTCAGCCGATCGCCGAAACTGGCAGAGGCGGCGAGGCTCGCCCAGCGCGATGGTTGGTGGTTCGCGGGCCAGGCGTGCGAACCGGACAACATCGAGTGGTGCGCCCGCTGCAAGCCGACGGGATATCCGACGACCGTGTACATGACCCAGGGCTGGAGTAGCGCCTTCCATCGATCGGCAACCTGCAACATGCTGACGGCGGGCCAACGATTCGTTGCGCGTCGGGGTGGCAGCCCGGGCGCAGTGGAACCGGTCCATATCCAGGTCGCGCTCGGCAGCGGGCGGTTCCCGTGTCAGTCGTGCTTCAGGTGATGACCGCGTCGATGCGTGGGTTGGTGGAGACTTACGCCGATGGCGGACGAGGGATGAACAATCCCTGTGAACCTTGGTCGGTGACGACCCAGCTTGAGATGACTGTCTGGCAAGATGAGAGCGGTGGATGAGGATGTCGCCGCTGCTACGCGTCTCATTGAGTCGCTTGCGCCCGGCGATGGCACGGTGCAGTTCCGGACCCCGCTTGCTGTGGACGAGTGTCGGTGGTTCGTGCTGGCGGTCGAGACGGGGGTCGTCTCGTTCCGCGAGTGCCCGACGGAGTGCTTCAGATTCAAGAAGTGGGGCGCCTCAGGTCCGGACCACTTCGATACCCCCGACGGCAAGCCCCGTCATCTGTTCTCCAAGCCGGGTGCACCCGAGGCCTGGCTGAACAGAGAGTACGTGCCGCATCTCGCTGCATATGCGTACGCCATCCTCGATCGCGGATACGACGGCATCACCAGTTCCTTTTCGCGGTATCGAACCTTCAGCCGAGATCTGATCGCCAAGCGGTCGGGTCAGAGCTACGAGACGGACGCCGAGTTCTACGATCGGGACGGTCGAGTGCACCTGCAAATCGAGGCCAAGGCCAGCCCATCGCAGACAGCGGCTTTGGCTGCAGCGATCGAGCGACACGGAACTCTCTCGGGTCTTCCAAGTGCTGCGGCGAAGGAGATCGAGTACGTCCTCGACCTCGCTCCGCGCTCCCTGTGGGTTGTCGGTCCAGGCTCGATCGATCCTCCCACCTTCGTGTACCGAGTTGAGATGAATGGTCCTCTGGATGCGAGCTTCACGAGGATTGCAGACCTTCCCGCGCCGCCCGGTGATCCGTGAACGTCGTCTCAGCGCGGATCGGCATCAGCGCGTTGGCGGGACTCGTCGGCCAGCTTCTCAAACTCGGCCAGGAAGGCGTACCGGTGTGGTTCTGCGTAGGTGGACACGCCCGACCGCCGCAGCCTCTTGGCCCACCCGCGGTCGAGCCGCCCGCCGTGCGATGGCGGGCGGCTCGCGTGTTGGTTGGGATCCTGGACCAGCGGTCGAGTCCTCCACCGGGCCGGACGACTGCCTTGTTTGCTTACCCGCAGTTGTTGTTGAGGGACCGTGCGAACGACTCCGCGACGACTCTGTCAGATGCCGCTTGGGCAGCGGTTTCCGGACAGCGGAGCCTTTCCATAGTCGCCGACGTACCCTTGATACCTGGTCTCGGGGATGGACGTCACCCCCCAGTCCTGCCCGCAGGCAGGTCGGCTGCCGTAGTTGCGGAACTCAATGTGGCTATGACGCCCACTCGCATACTTGACCTGGTAGCACGCGGCCCCCGAGTTGAGCGGAAGGTTGGCGATCGTGCCGACCTGCCCACCCCATCTGGCAATCTGGCCAATTGCCGCCTTGGCGGCAAGATGGCTGAACGTCACCCGGCCAATCGGGTTTCCGCTGTGCCGTACCTCAACCACGGCGTAGTAGCCGCACCGCGCTGCATCACCGCTGCCAGCGCCACTGGCAATGATGTGCGTCGTGATCTGGTTGTTGTAAGCGGTGTTCTTCGGAGCGGCGTAGATACGAACGGTGGTACCGGCCGATCCGTAGTAGTCGAAGGCGACCTGGTTGCCCCCGTGCTGTCCAGGCCGCGTCCCGTCCCTGTACGACCCGGCGAATCCGGCACCGATCCAGACGGGGGTGTTCGACGTCGCCGCGGTCGCGGGGTCCGGTCCCGCAACGAGTGTCGCAATGAGCAGTGCCGCTACGGCGCGCAGCCCCGACTTGACCACGCTGCCCCTGCGCGAGCGCGTGGTTCTCGTGAAGACGATGTTGTCGGTCATGTGAGCAGCCTTGACTTTGCTGGGGAACTGGATGGTGTGCATTGGGCTTCTCCTTGCTGTTGGTGGTTGCTTGGCGAGGAGTATCCGCGACGCCGTGTTGATCTCTGCCCACGACGATGTTGCGTGGCATGCAACAATCTGGATGTGGCAGGGACGGCAGAGGAACAACTGCGGAATCTGATTCGTGACGGCGTGCGTGGGCTGAACGTCGAGCGCGGAGGTCGCTATCTCAGCGAGATCGCTCGGACAGTCGGAGTTGACAGGGGAACGGTGTCCAGATGGCACTCAGCTCTTTCGACTCCATCGTTTGAACACTGTGCGGAGCTGACACGGGCGTTTCCGCTGTACTTCGACATGGACGTCCTCCGCAACTTGTACGCGCAGGCGAGCGGGGGCAAACTCGCCGATGGGCTAACTGTCGGCCTGACCTCTAGCGACACGACCGACTCCACGTACGAGCTTGCGCTGCGAAGCCTTCGAGATCCGCCCGCCTCCCGACGTGAACGCGAGATTCTTCATGTCGTTATGCACGTAGACAACGGTCTGGAAGACCAAGCTGCCGCACTGACCGCCCGCAACCAGCAGGCAGCTCAGGAGTTCCGCGACACCGTCGTTCGCTGCGCTCGAGACGGTTGGCGGATCAGAGTCGTCCTCGCAACGGCATCGCATCGACGCTTTGAGTCGCTCACGGGGATGGTCGAGCGTCTCGATGGTCCCGATGTCCACATTCGCGGATATGTAGCTCATCTTCCACCGGTGATCAGTCCGATCGTGATCGCTCGACGTGACGTGTTACTCGCCTTCGACAGTCTTCATGCCGGTCTTCCCGTGGCAGCAATGGCCATGCGCTCACAAGGAGCGGTCAGATGGGCCACTGACTACTTCGAGCGATTGTTCGATGACGCGCCGTTTCGCCTGCGTACTCCTCGCGGCCCCAACCGAGAGGAGATCGCAAGATTTCACAACCAACTTGAGTGACGCGCCGACAAACCTCCTGACGGAGCGACTCTGCCACGACCAACCGGGGTAGTCATGGGTTGCGGAGGTCGTTGACGTCCTCACGCTCCCCCACCATGGATCAGCATGATGTACCGGGCGATACAGAGAAACGGTTCTCGAACACGAGGTGTCGTCCACAACCCTCGGTCCCCGACGTGATTCCCCGAGCGCGAATCCGTAGGTGATCGAGACCGGACGGGTCCTCGACGCGACGGGCGATCGGGTTGCCGCCGTGGCGGTAAGCCTCAGGCCCTCGTCCCTTCGATACTGTCCAAGTGTGAAATGTCGAAACGGACACAATGTTGCCGAGGGGGACCGCTTCTGTCCTAAGTGTGGCCAACTCATCGACGACTCTCGGCATTGCCCGAACGGGCATGTCGCTGCACGGCACGACATCTTCTGTGCCATATGCGGTGCAGAGATCGCGGACGGCCCAACGGCATGCCCACAATGTGGCATTGCTGGTGGCCCGCGTGCCGAGCTAGCGCCGGGGCGATGGCGTTGCCAAGTTCCCGTGATGCGTCGGGGTCTTCGCATGACCCCGCAAGCGCCAGTGCCCCATCCGGCGATGTCCCCACCGCCACAGGTCCACAGCTTCGACTACGTAGCGGCATGTGGTTACGTGTTCGATGACCCTTTCGGCGCTTCGGCCGGTATCGGGCAGAAGTGCGTCGGCGGCTTGGAGGCGTTCCGGCGGTGCACTAGGTGTGCTGAGCCGTTGTGCGGTGCGGAAGGCTGCTCTCGGAGGGTTGACGACGCCTTCATCTGCCGCAGCTGCGTGTCCGACCTGCCCGCCGCTCAGAGAACGGCGCCGCATGGCCCTGGCGCGACACAAGAGCTTTGGTTGCAGACCTCCAACAGCGACGGTCATCTGGTCGAGTTGGCCTGGAGGGATCACCGCCTTTACCCCGCTGGCCACTTCTCCACCGAAGGGGTACCCATGTACATCGACGGCGCGGTTGATGGGTGGCACTCGGTGTCCATGCTCGACCATGCTGGACACGACCGATCGACAGAGTGGCGAGCGAGCTTGGAGATCGCGAAGCTTGGCGCAGAGTACTCCGCATACGTGACGGCGTTCATTGAACGCCCAGAGCGTGCGCGTCGATTGTCCGACGATCTCATCGCAGCTGCCTTGGCGGAACCCACTCCTTATGGTCTCGGGCCGCTCGTAGCGCGGAGCCGCAGGAAGGCGTTGCAGCAACGCCTCGTGCTCGCGGTGCCCATACTGGCATCACAGGATCCGCCGATCGTTCCAGTCCCGCGTCGTCGATTGCTTCGCCCTGACTGAGTCCGTGGGAACATCGCACGTCATGCGTGAGACGAGAAGGCGCGGTTCCATAGGAGCCGAGAGCGCGTCAAGTCGGGAGCGTGGTCTTCCTGAGGACGCGTGGGCAGCCAACTACAGCCGGGCGATGATCCTCGCCACGGTCGCCGGATGCCACTCGCCGCCACGAGGCGGCTTCACGCCCTCCTCCTCCAGGGTCCGAATGATCTCCCGGAGGCTCGCTCCGCCTTCCCTTAGGTGCCGCATCCGATCCACGACGGCCTGGGAGCGCGGATCAGGGCGAAGGTTGCCCTTCCCATCGGACGCGAATCCGAATGGGGGAGCACCACCCGTGTATCCGCCCTTTGACTCCTTCGCCCTCTTGCCCTTGGCCATCCGCTGTCTGATCAGCCCGCGCTCCAGTTGGGCGAACACTCCGCGCATCTGGCGGACAGCAGTGCGCATCGGATCGTCGGGGTCGTCCTCAAGGACCTCGCCTCCATCGTCCAGGCTGAATACTCGGCCGCCGGACTTCCACACCTGAGCGAGTACCCCTTCCTGCTGCGTCATCTGGCGCGCCAGTCGATCCAGCGACGTGATCACCAACGCCTCGGCTCCTCGGGCCTTGAGAACGGCGAGGGCGTCATAGAGGCCAACCCTCGTGTCGATGCCGTTCGCTCCGCTGACTCCCTCGTCGGCACACCAATGCACGATCTTGTAGCCGTGCTCCTTGGCCCAGCGCTTGATCTGGCTCCGTTGGGCCTCCAGACCGAAGCCCTCCCGCACCTGGCGTTCCGTTGAGACTCGTGTGTAGGCGACGACCTTCACGACTCCAAGTGTATCAATACTTCAAAGTATTGTTACGCCGCAGGTCAGGGGTCTCTGTCGAGGGAGGTCAAACCTCACCGATCCAACTGGACAACGATGCTCAGAACAACGTCGGCGGCTCCGCTACCACCGTGGCGAGACTCTTCGCTGGGTCAGAAGGGTCAGCGTCCTCTAGGCGCTCAATCGCTGTTCGCTGTAGCTCGGCGGTCGGAAGTTCTATCTCCAGACGCCACTGTTGTCGGCGGACTGTGACTGTTGCCGAAAGCGCTCGCTCCACTATCTTCGCCGCCGCCTCGGCGAACCTGTCGGCGTCGGCCTCCCGCCAATAGCTGAAGATGCCAAGCGTCGCACCGTCCAGCAAGTCCGCGCCGCTAACCATGAGCAACTGCGGTGGTCTGGCAGTTCCCAAAGCCGCCATCGCATGAGTAAGTACTCGCGCTGTCAGTTCGCGAAGGCCATCTGCGGCCAGAATGGGATCTTGGGAGTCCTCGATCCCCGGAATCCATGGGATGTAGTACAGAGGCTGAATCGAGTTGTCGCCATCCGGTGCTTCAAGAACAAGTTTCGGCGTCGAGAGGACGTGTCGCAATGGATACGGAAGGTCGTCGGGGTGCGGACTCCCGAGTAGGACGCCATCCTCGGTGTGCTCAAGGCCAAGAGCGCCAGTCGGTGCCACGTCGCCCCCGGCGTGGAGGATCTGAGCGGCGAGGCTCTTGAGAGTCTCGGCCATCGCGGCTGCTTGGTCGGCAGGGGTCAAGTAGCAGACATGCCCAGGTACCTCCGCGGGAGACCCCAGGGACGAAGCGAGGTCCGCGGCCGACAGGATGAGTTTCGAGGCCTGCCGTTGGTTGGAAGAATTCGGTCCGAAACTCTGCGCCTTCAGTTCGACCAACACCTGCGGAACGGCGTCGGAATGACCTAGCCAGAGGTCCGGACGAGTCGGAGATGCATCTTGGCTCTCCGTCACGGCCTGAAGGGCGGTTAGCTGGGATTGGCCCCTGGGCACCTGTACGCGCTGACCAATGGCACGAAGGAAGTACCCGGCGTCGCGTAGCACTGGGTGAATGCCACCCTCCGGGTGAACGTCCGTCAGGGACCAGAGAAGGGTGTTCAGTTGGAACACCTGATCTGCAGTGAGCGGTGGCATTAGGCCGCCGCCAGCGAGTCCGTGACCACCTCGTTGTAGCTCGTTCCGCCGAGCCATACCTCAATGTCGGGGTCAAGGTAGCGTTGTACATTCGTGACGAGGCGATGAATTGTGTTTCCACATGTGCCACTTGGTAGCACGGCACTCAACTGTTTCGTGGTGGCTTCCATAAGGAACGGTTGCCAAAGGTGTCGGTCGATCGCCGCCAACTGAACTTTGGACTCGCCACGTCTTTGGACGAAGCCGCCAATGCGAAACCGACTTGTACGGCGACGGAGGCCGAGATCGACAAAGCGGTTGAAGGTCGCCACATCAAGTGGGTCCCGAAACCTGAGAAGGACGGGGGCACCCTCAATCCTGAAGCCGTCTCCGTCGGCTTCGGTGCTGTCGGTCCAAAGGCGTCGCTCGGCAGCCTCCGTCGCCCCCTTGTACAAGCGCAGGACATGATTGACCGTAGCGCGGTGTTCCAAGAAGGAGTCGCTTCGGTTGGTCGCCTTCCCGTCGAAGTGGAGGAGGTGGCCACCCCGTCCACCCCCGGGAATCTGGAGTTGCACGAGGGAGTTAAGTGGGTTGTAGAGGCTCGTCAGTTGTGGAAGCCGTTCCCGAAGAACACCGAGGCGCTCGCTTAGCTGGACGCGTGAACGGCGACGTTCCACATAGATGCCAGTCGCATCGTCCTCTTCCTCCGACTCCGCCTCGTCACTTCCAGCTTCGATCTCTGACACGAGTAGGTTGGACACCTCGTAGCGAGCCTCGTGCTCGAAGCCGAGTCTGATGTAGCGATGCGGGGGCACCGTCCGCTGCACGTACTGCCAGAGCTCGTAGAGAATCGTTGAGGACAGCCATAGGCGATCGAGCCAGGGATTCGAATCCACGGTTGTGCGGACCCACTTGTCGCTCTCCTGCGCCGACATCGTCGTGTAGAGGACCGGATGGCGAACGTCGAGTTCCTCAAGGAGGCCGATCACCTCGCCGCCGTGCCGGGCGTCTCGGACTCGATGCATCTGATCATCGACTCGCTCTAGCAACACCTCGCTCGGCAAGACAGTCGCCAGAGCAGGAATCGACATTCCGTGTGCGACTGTTTCGAGCATGTATGTCTTCACGGGTTTGCGCGACGAGCGCGCAGGCTTGGCGGCGTCCACTACACCGGAGTAGCCCTCGAAGTATTCGATATACGCGTCTCGCGACGGTAACCAGGGCAGGTATCCGGGATCGACGCTCATGATCGGCATCATAGAGAGGGGGCGCGTGCTCCGCGGTCCTCAGAAGCGCTCACCGCTGCCTCGCCCCAGCGTGGCGAGGCAGCGGGCGTCCCATGCCTTCGTGCAACGCCTACCTTCGGCAAGAGGTGGTGTCGCTGTGGGTCTTGGCCTTGTGGCACTCAAGTGTGAAGCGGGTGTACCTCCTCCCCGCTCGTCCTATCTGCCGTCTCCCGCCTTGCGGAGGATGCTGGTCGGCCTAGCCCGGGCGCCTTGGCGCTTCTCAGTCGTCGGGAAGAGGCGACGCTGCTCCTCGACGGCGAGACCGCTCAGGAGCGCCCGTGTGTACCTGCGGACCATCGCCCCAGAGGTCCATCCGAGAAGCTCTTGAAGCGCGACCTCGCTGCCCCCTCGTCGCAGCCACTCCACGGCGAGGCGTCGTCGGAACGCGTGGGTACCGATCGTCACGCCCGCCTGAGCCTCGCGGCGAGCGAAGGCGAAGCCGATGCCCTGAACACCCAGAGCGCCCTTCTGTCCGAGCCACAACGCATCCTCGGCGCGTGAGGGGTGGCGGTCCCTGCGGGCCATATACCGGAGAAGGCTTGGGGCGATCGCTTCAACACTGACGACGCGACCTGATCGCTCCTTGGTGGTGTGGAAGGTCACCAGTCCCTCGTGGAGATCGAGGTCGGAAACCTTCAGCCGGGCGATCTCGGAACGCCGAGCGCCGGTCGCGGCGAACATGGAGATGAGGGCATGATCTCGGACTGCCTCGAAGCCGATGCTGTTATTGCAGGCCTGAAGCAGCTTCGCGAGGTCCTCCTCCGTTGCCGTGGGCTGAGCAACTGGCTCGTCGAGCTTCGGAATGCGCAAATCGGTGAGGGGATCGGGAACATCGAGGTACGCGGCAGACCATTTGCTCAGGGACTTGATGGCCTTCACCTCGAAGGCCACGGAGGAGGGCTTCACTTCCTTGAGCCGACTCAGCACGTAGTTCTGGGCCTCAGCGAGGGTCAGGTCCGGCGGCAGCTTCAGACCCTTTCGAGTGAGTTTCGCGTAGACCTGCAGGTAGTTCTCAAGCGTCGAATCGGCGAAACCGGACGCGTTCCAGTGCCGCTCGAACGCAAGGAGAAGCGAGGATTCGGCCATCGTTGCCTCCGAAAGGCTGGCTACATCGTGCTAGCTCGACGTCGTCGAGCCTCAGATATCACGAGTATCATACCAGGTCAGAGGCAACTTTGGAGCGGGTGACGGGAATCGAACCCGCATAGCCAGCTTGGAAGGCTGGAGCACTAGCCATTGTGCTACACCCGCGTGGGCGGGCCAGATGCTACCGGCTCACCTTCGGCCCTGACCCGCCCTTGCCGGCGGCGCGACGCTTCGCGTGTGGAGCACGTTCCACCCGCTGCCCGGTCCGCTGTCGGGCTGACCTCGGCCGAGGCCGCCGCACGCTGGCGCCGCGACGGCCCGAACCGGCTGCCCGAGCCCCGTCGCCGCCCGGCGATCCTCCGCTTCGGCAGCCAACTGGTCCACTTCTTCGCCCTCATGCTGTGGGGTGCTGCGGGGCTGGCGCTGGTCGCCGGGATGGTGGCGCTGGGAGTGGCGATCGCCGTCGTAGTGGTCCTCAACGCCCTCTTCGCGTTCCTCCAGGAGGCCCGCGCGGACCGTGCGGCCGAGCGCCTGCGGGGCATGCTGCCGGCCAGGGTCACGGTGCGCCGTGACGGCCGCCCCGTGATGGTGGAGGCCGACGAGGTGGTCGTCGGCGACGTGGTGCTGGTGGAGGCGGGCGACCGTGTGCCGGCGGACGGCGTGGTCGTGGAGGCCGGACGGCTGCTGATGAACACGTCGCACCTCACCGGCGAGAGCCGGCCGCAGCCGGCGGAGCCGGGCGATGCCCTGTTCGCCGGCTCGTTCGTGGTCGAGGGCACCGGCGTCGCCGAGGTCAGCGCCACCGGCAGCGCCACCCGATTGGCCGGCATCGCCCGCCTCACCACGGCCACCGCCAAGCCGACCACGCCGCTCACTGCAGGGCTGCAGGACGTGGTGCGGATGATCGCGGCCATCGCCGTCGGCGTCGGTGTGGCCTTCTTCGGCATCTCCCTCCTGCTCGGCAACGGCGCGAAGGACGGGTTCGTGTTCGCCATCGGCGTGACCGTCGCGCTCGTCCCCGAGGCGCTGCTGCCCACCGTCACCCTCTCGCTGGCCTGGGGTGCGGAGCAGATGGCCAAGCGCCAGGTGCTGGTGCGCCACCTGGAGGCGGTGGAGACGCTCGGCTCGACCACCTTCGTCTGCACGGACAAGACCGGCACCCTGACGATGAACGAGATGACCGTGCTGGCGGCGTGGACGCCCACGGCGCGGGTCACGGTGGCGGGCCTCGGGTACGGTCCCGACGCCGAGGTGGACGTCACCGGCGACGAAGACTCCATGCGGCGCATGGCACTGGCGGGCGCCCGCTGCGCCACCGGGTACGCCTACGAGGAGGACGGCGCATGGTTCGCCCACGGCGACCCCACGGAGGCGGCGATCGACGCGTTGGCCCACCGTCTGGGCCTGGACACCGACGCCGACCGCCGCGCCCGCCCGGAGGTGGCCCGCTTCCCGTTCGACCACCACCGCCGGCGGATGTCCGTGGTGGTGGACGGCGAGGTGCTGGTGAAGGGTGCACCGGATGCGGTGCTGCCCCGCTGCGTCGACGTCGCCGCGGCGAGGGCCGAGGTGTCGGCGATGACCAGCCGTGGCCTGCGGGTGCTGGCGGTGGCCCGACGGGACGCCACGCCCGGACCGGTGGACACCGAGGCCGACGCCGAGCACGGGCTGACCCTGCTGGGCCTGGTCGGCATGGAGGACCCACCCCGGCCGGACGTGCACGACGCCGTCGACGCCTGCCGCCGCGCCCACGTCCGCCTGGCCATGATCACCGGCGACCACCCGGACACGGCGGCGGCCATCGCCACCGAGGTCGGGCTGCGCCGTGACGGCGATCCCGTTCTGACCAGCGCCGACCTGCCCGCGGACGACCAGGCGCTGGGCGAGATGGTGGACCACGACGGCGTCGTGGTGGCCCGGGTCTCGCCGGAGGACAAGCTGCGCATCGCCGTGGCGCTGCGACGGCGCGGCCATGTGGTGGCGATGACGGGCGACGGGGTGAACGACGCGCCGGCGCTGCACGAGGCGAACATCGGCGTGGCGATGGGGAAGTCCGGCACGGACGTGGCCCGCGAGGCCGCCGACCTCGTGCTGCTCGACGACCGCTTCGCCACGATCGTGGCCGGCATCGAGCAGGGGCGGGCCACCTACGTCAACATCCGCCGCTTCCTCACGTACCACCTCACCGACAATGTGGCCGAACTGACCCCGTTCGTCGTGTGGGTGCTGTCCGGCGGCCGCTTCCCGCTGGCGCTCGGCGTCCTGCAGATCCTCGCCCTGGACATCGGCACCGACACCCTGTCGGCGGTCGCGCTCGGCGCGGAGCCACCCAGCGCCCACCTGCTGGACGGCCCGCCCGTGCACGGCAAGCTGATGAACCGCCGGGTCGTGCGCCGAGCGTTCGGCGTGCTCGGGCCGACCGTGGCGGTGGCCACGATGGCGGCGTTCGTGGTCTCGATGGTGGCCCAAGGGTGGGGGCCGCACACGCCATGGCCGGACAGCGCCGCGATCGCCGCCGCGTCCGGCGCAGCCTTCATCACGGTCGTGCTGGCCCAGTCGGCCAACGCGTTCGCCTGCCGCAGCACCACCCGCTGGCCGGGCGCGCTCGGCTGGACCACCAACCGGATGCTGCTGGTGACGGTGTCGATCGAGCTGGCCTTCGCACTCACCGTGCTGCTGGTGCCCTGGTTCGCCGGTGGCCTGGACCAGGCCAACCCGCCGTGGTGGGGCTGGCTGGTGGCCGTGGTGTCGATGCCGTTGCTGCTGGCGGTGGACGCCACCGAGAAGTGGTCCCGGCGCAGGCGGACCCACGCCGGGACCGGACCCGTCACGCCGGGCGGCGACGACCCAGCAGGGTGAGCACGAACCCGGCCAGCAGCACCGACAGTGCCGCCAGCGGGACGACCGGGCTGCCGCCGGTCTGCGGCAGGGCGGCCCCACCCGAGCCCGAGCCGGTGCCGCCGGAGCCGCTGCCCGGAGGGTCGCAGTGGGCGGTGGTGACCAGGGTGGCGATCGTGTTGCCACCGGCCATCACCCACGCGTCGATCGGGTCGCCCTCGGTCGTCTTGAAGGTCGCCACGATCGTGTCGTTGGAGACGATCTGATCGCCATAGGCGGAGCCATAGGTGTCCGACCACTGGAACTCGGCCGCATCGCCCAGGACCGTCATCGTCATGCGGACGAAGATGTCCTGCTCGGGGTTCTCGACCGTCGGGCAGACCAGTTCGATCGTGGCGGTCGGCGCCTGGTCGGGCAGGCAGTCCACCGGGAATTCCTTCTCGCCGGCAGCGACGATCGTGTCGATGGCCACGAACGCGGCCGAACTGCCGCCTTCCTGGCCGGGGTAGGTGGCCTGGAACGTCTCGGCGTCCGCGATCGTCTGGTCGACCACCAGGTCGCCGTCCAACGCGATCTGCAGCGTGTGCGGCACGCCGGTGTCGTTGGTCACGGTCACGTGCCAGAGGAAGCTGCCCCCTGGCCCGTCGCATGCCGAGGTCACGTCGACCTGGCCGAGATTGGGGGCGGCGCCCGCCATTGCTGCGCCGCCGGTGACTGCAGCCAGTGTTAGCAGCGTGGTGAGTGCGGCCGCGGCCGCCATGGTCTTCCGTCGCATCGGGTCTCCCGTCCCTCGATTAGTGCGTACGGTTCGATGGTGCCGGGCGCTGGCCGCCTTGACGTGAGTAGATCGCTACTCAATTCCGCCAGGTTCGGGGCTCAGTAGGTGTTGACCGTCGACTGGAACTTCTGCATCAGGTGCGGCCCGGCGGTGATCGGCGGGTACGTCGGCTGCTCGCCGGGCGCCAGGCAGCCCGGGAGGCACTCGATCACCGCGTCCCAGTTGGCGTTGTGGAAGAAGGCGATGGACTGCCGCCGTCCGGTGGGCACCACCACCCGGTGCATGGTGGAGCGCCAGCGGTCGTTGGTCCAGCGGGCCATCGCGTCGCCGAGGTTGACGACGAGCGAGCCGGGCACGGGGCTGACCGGGTGCCAGGCGCCGTCGGGGGACTGCACCTCCAGCCCGCCCTGCACGGGGTCGGCCAGCAGGATCGTGAGCGTGCCGTAGTCGGTGTGCGCGCTGGCGCCGAGTTGGCCCGCTGCGGCGCCGCCGTCGGGCGCCGGCGGGTAGTCCAGTGCCCTCATGGCGCTGGTGTGCCGGTCGATCATCGGGGCGAACCAGGCGGCATCGAGGCCCAACCCGACGGCCATGGTGGACAGCAGCCGGGCGGCCAGGTCGGCCATCGCCCGGAAGTAGGCCTCCCACGCGGGCCGCAGCGCCGGCAGGGCGGCGGGCCACAGGTTGTCGCTCCAGGCGAACGCCTCGTCGGGGTCGGTGATCGTGTGGGTCGGCCGGTCGACGGGGCCGATGGCGAAGCTCTGCTTGAGGTCGGGTGGCGTGCCCGGACCATCGCCCAACGACCGGGCCAGCGTCTCGCCGGCGACGGGGGAGTAGCCGTACGGGTCGCCCGGCCGCGGCATCGCCACGGCCATCCGCTCGTGGAGCGGGAGGTCGAAGAACGCCCGGGCGGTCGACCAGGCCGAGGCGATGACGGCCTCCGGCACGGCGTGCCCGACGACGGTGAGGAAGCCGACCCGCTCGCACGCCGCGGCCACCGCCGCCGGCGCGTCGTCTCGGGACAGATCGACGACAGGTACCCAGCTCATCGTGGCGAACGGTAGCGCGAGGACCGCTGGGCGGTGGCAGGAGTCACGTCGAAAAGGGACCAAAGCCCCGGAACCCCAGGGGGTATCCGGGCGACCATGGTCAATGGAGCGTGAGAGGAGCACCACCTCATGGATTCGTTGAACCTCGCCCGGTGGCAGTTCGGGATCACCACCGTCTACCACTTCTTCTTCGTGCCGATCACGATCGGCCTCGGGTTCCTGGTTGCCGGTCTGCAGACCGCGTGGTACCGCACCGGCAAGGAGCACTACCTCCGCCTCACCAAGTTCTACGGGAAGCTGTTCCTCATCAACTTCGCGATGGGCGTGGTCACCGGCATCGTGCAGGAGTTCCAGTTCGGGATGAACTGGAGCGACTACTCCCGCTTCGTCGGCGACATCTTCGGCGCCCCGCTGGCCATCGAGGGCCTGCTGGCATTCTTCCTCGAGTCCACGTTCCTCGGGCTGTGGATCTTCGGGTGGGACCGGCTGCCCAAGAAGGTGCACCTGGCCACCATCTGGACCGCTGCCAGCGGCACCCTCCTCTCCGCCTACTTCATCCTTGCCGCCAACTCCTTCATGCAGAACCCGGTGGGCTACGAGTACAACCCCGCCACCGGCCGCGCCGAGCTCACCGACTTCTGGGCGATGCTCACCAACAAGGTCGTCCTGGTGACGTTCCCGCACACCATTGCCGCCGCCTTCCTCACCGCCGGCGGCCTGATGCTCGGTGTGGCGATGTGGAACCTGCGCCGCAACCCCAGCAAGGACGGCGAGGGCTTCCGTGCCGCCGCCCAGCTGGGTGCCTGGGTGGTGGTGGCCGCCGCCGTGGTCGTCGCGCTCACGGGCGACCAGCAGGCCAAGGTGATGACCGAGGTACAGCCGATGAAGATGGCCGCGGCGGAGGCTCAGTACGACACCAAGGACAGCGCCTCGTTCTCGATCTTCAGCGTCGGCACGCCGGACGGCAAGGAGGAAACGTTCGCCATCCGGGTGCCCGGCCTGCTGTCCTTCCTCGCCACCGGCAGCTTCGACGGCACGGTCGAGGGCATCAACGACCTGCAGACGGCGTACGAGGCCAAGTACGGTCCCGGCGACTACACGCCCAACGTCGCGGTCACCTACTGGACGTTCCGGTTCATGATCGGCATCGGCATGCTCGCCGCCGTGGTCGCCCTGTTCGCCCTGTGGCGCCTTCGCAAGCACCGGCAAATGCGCGGCCGGCTCGTGTGGTGGATGGCCGTCACCGTCCCGCTGATGGGCCTGTTCGCCAACAGCCTCGGCTGGATCTTCACCGAGATGGGCCGCCAGCCGTGGATCGTGTTCGGTCTCATGCCCACCAGCGCCGGGGTGTCGCCGAACGTGTCGGCCGGCGAGGTGCTGACCACGATGATCGGGTTCACCCTGGTGTACGGCCTGCTGGCCGTCGTCGAGGTGAAGTTGCTGCTGAAGACCATCCGCGGCGGCCTGCCCGAGTTGCCCGCCGAACCCACCGACTCGGACGGCGACGGCACCGGTGACGGCGACGGCACCGGATCCGACGACCGCCCGCTGGCCTTCGCGTACTGAGGAGCACACCATGGAACTCACCACGCTCTGGTTCATCCTGATCGCCGTCCTGTGGATGGGCTACTTCGTCCTGGAGGGCTTCGACTTCGGTGTCGGCGTGCTCCTGCCGGTGGTCGCCCGCGACGACCGCGAACGGCGGGTGGTCATCAACACCATCGGGCCGCTGTGGGACGGCAACGAGGTCTGGCTGCTCGTCGCCGGCGGCGCCACGTTCGCCGCCTTCCCGGAGTGGTACGCCACCCTCTTCTCCGGCTTCTACCTGGCCCTGTTCCTGATCCTCGTGTCCCTGATCATCCGCAATGTCGCGTTCGAGTACCGGGGCAAGCGGGACAGCGACAACTGGCGGGCCTGGTGGGACCGGGCGATCATCGTCGGCTCGTTCCTTCCGGCACTCTTGTGGGGTGTCGCCTTCGGCAACATCGTGCGCGGCGTGAAGATCGACGCGGACAAGGAGTTCGTGGGTTCGTTCTTCGACCTGCTCAACCCGTACGCGCTGCTCGGCGGTCTGGTGACGCTCAGCCTGTTCGTCACCCACGGCGCGGTGTTCCTCTCCCTCAAGACGCTCGGCGACGTGCGCGAGCGGGCACGGGCGATGGCGCTGAAGGTCGGCCTGGTCGCCGCCGCCCTCGCCGTGGGCTTCCTGGTGTGGACGTTCGCCGAGCGTGACGGCGCCGAGCACCGCGGCTGGTTCGTGGTGCTGGCGGGGTTGGCTGCCGCCGGCCTGGTGGGTGGGCTCGCCGCGGCGTGGAAGGGTCACGAGGGGTGGGCGTTCGTGGGCACAGCCACTGCGCTGGCGTTGGCCGTGGCAGCATTGTTCACGGTGCTGTTCCCCGAGGTCATGCCGTCCACGCTGTCGCCGGACTACTCGCTCACCACCACGTCCGCGTCGTCCACCCACAACACCCTCACGGTGATGACCTGGGTGGCCGTCATCTTCACCCCACTGGTCCTGCTCTACCAGGGCTGGTCGTTCTACGTCTTCCGCAAGCGGATCGGCGTGCAGCACATCCCGGCGTGACGCCCATCGACCCCCGCCTGCTGCGGGCCGGCCGGGGGACGGCAGGCCTGCTCGCCGCCGGCACGGTGCTGGCGTTGGCCTCGGCGTTGCTGGTGGTCGCCCAGGCATGGCTGCTGGCCACCGGCATCAGCCGGGTCATCGAACGCGGCGGCCCGGCAGGGCTGGCCCCGCTGCTCGGTGCACTGGTGGTCGTGGTCGCCGCCCGCTCCGCGCTGGGCTGGGCACACGAGTCGGTGGCCCGCCGTGCCGCCACTTCCGTCAAGTCCACCCTGCGGGTTCGCCTGGCTCGACGGGCAGCGGCCGATGCGGTGGCCGGCGTGGGCGGGCGCAGGGCGGACCTTGCGGCGCTGGCGTCCACCGGCCTCGACGCCATCGACCCCTACTACACCCGCTACCTGCCCCAGTTGGTGCTGGCCGCGGTGGTGCCGCCGGTGGTGATCCTGCAACTGTTCCGCACCGATGTGCCCGCGGCGCTGACCGTGGTGCTGACGCTGCCGCTGATCCCGCTGTTCATGGTGCTGGTCGGCAAGGCCACCGAGGCGGCGAACGCCAAGCGGTGGGACGCCCTGCAGCGGCTGGGTCATCACTTCCTCGACGTCGTGGAAGGGATGCCCACCCTGCGTGCCTTCGGCCGCGGCCGGGTGCAGGCGGAACTGGTGGGCGCCAGCACGGAGCGGTACCGGACCACGACGATGGCCACCTTGCGGATCGCCTTCCTGTCGTCCCTCGTGCTGGAACTGCTGGCCACGTTGTCGGTCGCCCTGGTCGCGGTGGGGGTGGGGCTACGCCTGGTGGACGGCGGGCTCGGGCTGCAAGCCGGGCTGCTGGCGATCCTTCTGGCTCCCGAGGCCTCGGCACCGCTGCGCCAGGTGGGTGCCCAGTATCACGCCAGCGCAGCCGGCGTCGCCGTGGCGGACAGCATGTTCGCGGTGCTCGACGGACCGCCGGCACCGAGCGGCGATGCCGCGGCGGCGGTGCCCGCAGGCCCGCTCACCCTCAGGGTGCAGCGCCTCTCGGTGGCCCACGACGGACGGCCACGCCCGGCGCCGGACGGCCTGACGTTCCATGCCGAACCGGGGCGGGTGACCTGCCTCTCCGGGCCCAGCGGGGTGGGGAAGAGCACGGCCGTCGCCGTGCTGCTCGGTCATGTGCGGCCGACTGCCGGCACGGCGTCGGTCGTCACCGGCGGTGGCACCGAGGAGGTCGGCCGGCTGGACCGAACGGAGTGGGCGGGGTGCATCGCCTGGGTGGCCCAGGACCCCTTCGTCGCTGCCGGGACGGTGGCGGACAACGTGCGGCTGTCGCGGCCCGACGCCACCGACGACGAGGTGGGCGACGCGCTGGCAAGGGCCGGGCTGGCTCTGCCCGGTGACCGCCCGGTGCTGGCCCGCGGCACGGACCTGTCCGCCGGCGAGCGCCGGCGGTTGGCGATGGCCCGTGCCTTGCTGCGCCGCGCGCCGGTGCTGCTGCTCGACGAGCCGACCGCCGGCCTCGACGCGGCGAGCGAGGCCCACGTGCTGGAAGCCGTGCGCGCCGAGGCTGCCCGCGGCGCGACCGTGGTGATGGTGGCCCACCGGCCCGAAGCCCTGGCGATCGCCGACGCCGTGGTGGAGGTGCGGTGAGGGCCGTCTGGAGGGTGCTGCGGCTGGGAGCGTCGGCTCGCTGGCGGGTGGCGGCCGCTGTCGCGCTCGGCGCCGCCGCCGCGGCGACGGCGGTGGCCCTGGCCGGCACGTCCGCGTGGCTGATCGTCCGTGCCGCCGAGCATCCGCCGGTGCTGCACCTGATGGTGGCGATCGTGGCGGTGCGGGCGTTCGGCATCGGGCGCGGGGTGCTGCGCTACGTGGAGCGCCTGCTCACCCACGATGCCGCGTTCCGTGTGCTGGGCGCCCTGCGGGTGCGGGTGGTCGGCCAGGCAGAGCGGTTGCTTCCCGGTTGCCGCCGGCTGTTCGGCGAGGGCGACCTGCTGGCCCGCTTCGTCGGTGAGGTGGACGGCCTGGCCGACTTGTGGGTGCGGGTACTGGTGCCCGGGCTGGCGGCCACCACGGTCGGTGTGGGGGCCGTCGCCGGCCTCACCGGGCTGTTGCCCGTGGGCGGGCTGGTGCTGGCGGTCACGCTGGTGCTCGCAGGGGTGGTGGTGCCGCTGGCCGGTGCCCGGCTGGCCCGCGCTGCCGGCCGCGACGCGCAGCCGGCACGGGCTCGCTACCAGGAGCACCTGCTGGCCCTCGTGGACGGCGCTCGGGAGTTGGAGGTCTACGGCGCCCTCGACCGCCGCCTCGACGCACTGGCGGCCGACGACGACGCACTGGCGGGGATGGAGCGCCGGTCGGCATGGACCGCCGGCCTGGCGTCGGCAGTGGCCGTGCTGGCGGCAGGTGGGGGAGCCCTCGTGGCCCTGTGGGCATCCGCCGGCGCGCTCGAGCGTGGGTCGCTGGACGGCGCCGGGCTGGCCGTGGTGGTGCTCGTTCCCCTGGCGGTGCACGAGGTCGTCGCCCTGTGGGTGCCCGTCGCTGCCCAACTGCCGGCCCTGGCAGCCTCCTCCCGGCGCCTGGTGGAGGTGCTCGACGCTGCCGACCCGACCCCCGTCCCCGCTGCGCCGATGGTGGTGCCCGACGGTGCCTTGGCCGTGACGGCGCGCCATCTCACGCTGGGTTGGCCAGGCGCCGCGCCCCTGCTGGAGGACCTCTCGTTCCACGTGCCGGCGGGTGGCCGGGCGGCGATCACCGGGCCGAGCGGCACGGGAAAGAGCACGCTGGCCGCCACCCTCCTGGGCTTCGTGCCGGCGGTCGAGGGTGCGCTCCTCCTGGTGGCCGACGACGGCTCCGCAGTCGCTCCGACGATGGCCGACAGCGCCTC
The DNA here is from genome assembly GCA_020637295.1 of Acidimicrobiaceae bacterium. GTDB lineage: Bacteria > Actinomycetota > Acidimicrobiia > Acidimicrobiales > Ilumatobacteraceae > UBA668. The sequence goes on from JACJWF010000001.1 coordinate 744,889, forward strand.
CTTGCACCGGGCGGTGGGGTGGTGCGAGCAGGATCCGCACGTGTTCGATTCGACCGTGGCGGCCAACCTGCGCCTGGCCCGACCCGACGCCTCCGACGAGGCGCTCCGGGCGGCGCTGCAGACGGTGCGCCTGGGCGATTGGCTGGCCGGGCTGCCCGACGGGTTGGCGACCATGGTGGGCGAGCACGGCCGTGCACTTTCCGGCGGGGAGCGCCAGCGCCTGGCCCTGGCCCGTGTGCTGCTGAGCGGCGCCCGCGTGGTGGTGATCGACGAGCCCACCGAGCACGTGGACGACGCCACGGCCACGGTGCTGCTCGACGATCTGCTTCGCGCGCTGGCCGGCCGGACCGTGATCGTCATCACCCACCGGCGTGACCTCATCGAACATCGCGTGGAGCAGGTGGTGGATGTGGGTGCCATGTCCGCACCACCCTCTCAGCTGGCCTAAGCTCCGCGCCGAACCCCTCAGCGGAGGTAGCAATGGGTACGGGAGCCATCGCCGGCATCATCGTCGGCTTTCTAGTTCTGCTTGTCCTTCTCACGGGCCTGCGAACGGTGCAGCAAGGCACGGTTGCAGTCACCACGATCTTCGGCAAGTACCGGCGCACGCTGCGGCCCGGCCTCAACGTGGTCGTGCCGTTCGTGGAGCAGATCTTCCGGCGGATCAGCATCCAGAACCGGGCGGTCGAACTGCAGTTCCAGGCCATCACGTCGGACCAGGCCAACGTGTACTTCACGGCGATGATGGTCTACGGCGCGATCAACGAGAGCGAGGAGACGATCAAGAACATCGCCTTCAAGTTCGTCTCGGAGAAGGACTTCCTCACCGCGCTGGTGCGCAGCGTCGAGGGCTCCACCCGTGGCTTCGTGGCCACCAAGCGCCAGGCGGAGATCCTCGGCCTGCGCGGCGAGATCGTCGCCGAGGTGAAGGAGAACCTGGACCATGTCATCGAGACGTGGGGCTTCCACCTCATCGACCTGCAGCTCAACGACATCACGTTCGACCAGGCGATCACCACGTCGATGGCCCAGGTCGTGGCCTCGAACAACCTGAAGGCCGCCGCCACCAACGAAGGCGACGCCCTCCTCATCCGCAAGACCAAGGAAGCCGAGGCGATGGGTACCGCAGTGCGCATCGAGGCCGAGGCCGAGCGGACGGCATCGCAGCTGCGTGGTCAGGGTGTCGCCCTGTTCCGCGAGGAGGTCGCCCGCGGCCTCGCCCAGGCGGCCCGCCAGCTGGACGCCAACAGCGTGGACTCCTCCCTGATCCTGTTCTCGATGTGGACGGAGACCATCCGCCAGATGGCCCAGGACGGCAAGGGCAACGTGCTGTTCCTCGACGGCTCGCCCGAAGGGATGATGAAGCAGATGCGCGACCTGATGGCGATGGAGCAGTTGGGCGTCGTCGAGGGCGGCTGACCCGCCGGCCCGGCGGTGAGTCCTCACCAGGCCCGCCGACTAGGCTGCCATCCAGTGGAATTCATCGAGACCCTCCCGTCCCGCTGGTACAACGACCCGGAGATCTGGCAGCGCGAGCGCTGGCCGGTGTTCGGCAGCAACTGGATTCATGTCGCCTACGACCACCAGTTGCGCAACCCGGGGGACTATGTCACCGAGAACCTCGCCGGCTGGCCGATCTTCATCCGCCGCAACGAGGACGGCTCGCTGCGGGCGTTCTACAACCTGTGCCCGCACCGTGCCGGCCCGCTGGTGTTCGAGGGCGAGGGCTGCACGAAGAACCTGATCTGCAAGTACCACGGCTGGGCGTTCAACAGCGATGGCGCACTGCTGAGTGCCCGCGACTTCGGCAGCGAGGCGCCCCCGGGGATGGACCTCACCGGCATCCAGGTGGCCTCGTGGCGGGGGATGGTGTGGGTCTGCCTCAACCCCACGGTGGCCCCGTTGATGGAGTGGCTGGGCGACTTCCCGGCGGAGATCGCCGACGTGCCGCTGGAGACCTACCGCTACCACAGCCGGTCGGTGCGCAACGTGGCCTGCAACTGGAAGACCTACGGCGACAACTTCCTCGAGGGCTACCACCTGCCCACCACCCACCCTGCGATGAGCCGTGATGCGGATGCGCTGAACTACAAGGTCATCTTCAAGGGCGACAACCGCTGGAACATCCACACGATGCCGCCGCGGGACAACAGCACGTTCGGGGTCTTCGGCTACTTCTGGCCGACCTACGCGTTCGACGTGTTCCCCGGTGGGTTCGCCGTGGAGCGCTGGCTGCCCCGCGGGCACAGCCACTCGGACCTGATCTTCGAGTACTTCTTCGCCGACGACGCCGAGGGCATCGAGGACATCGTGAAGTTCAGCGAGGAGGTCGCCGACGAGGACGCCCGGATGTGCGAGCACGTCCAGCGCAACCTCGATGCCGGCCACTACGACACCGGCTTCTACAGCCCCAAGTGGGAGTACCCGCTGCAGGTGTTCCACGGCCTCGTTCGCGAGGCCGTAGGCCCCATCGACTGAGCCGTAGGCCCCATCGACTGAGCCGTGGGTCCCCATCGACTGAGCCACCGCTCCTAGGTGGTGGTCGGGTTGCAGAAGAGCTGGGTGCGCCCGGCCGTCACCGGCGTCGCCGGCACCTCCGCCGGCTCATCCAGCACCGCCACGGTCGTCGGCGGGGGAGGCGACGTCGGTGCGGTCACCGTGGTGTCCGCCAGGCGGCACGGGTTGGTCGTCGTCGTGGTGCTGGTGGTCGGCGGTGTCGGCGGGGGCAGCAGGTCCAGCGTGTCGGCAATCAGGTCGGCCATCTCGCTGGCGGCGCTGGGGCCGAGGTGCACGCCGTCGGCGGAGAACCAGCCGGACGGCAGGCCGGCACTGCGGGTGGCCCAGTCGGCGATGCGCAGCTCCGGGTGCAGTGCCGCCTGCTGGCGGAGCAGGACGTTGTGGGCGTGGAAGCGGGCCGCCAGGGAGCCGGCTTCCCGATACGTCAACCACACCACGTACGGCACGCCCTGGCGCTTGGCCTCGGCGAGGATGCGGTCGATCGCCGTGGACAGACCCGTACTGCCGGTGGTGGAGTCGTTGTACCCGGCGGCCACCACCAGCGCCCGGCTGTAGGTGCCGGCGTAGGCGGTGATCGCCGTGATGGCGTTGGTGGGTGGCGGGCTGGAGCCGATGGAGCAACTGGTGGTGATCAGCCGCCGGCAGCCCTTGGCGTCCAGCAGGAAGCTGTGGCGGGCGGCCAGCAGCGCCCGTGCCGGGGCTCCGTAGGAGAGGGTCATCGCCGCCATCACCGAGTCGCCCACCAGGAGGGCTTCCGTCGTCGCTGCGGGGGAGACGGTGCGTTGCGCACCCGACGGCGAGTCGAGGGTGAGGAGGGGCACTGCCAGCACGATGAGAGCCATCACCAGCACCGGCCGCCACCACAGTCGCCGGCTGGGGGAGGTCATCGCTGTGCACGCTACTGGTGCGACGAGTCGGGGAGGGGGGATTCGAACCCCCGACCTCCTGCACCCAAAGCAGGAACGCTACCGCTGCGCCACTCCCCGGTTCAGCCCCGGCAGCCTACCTGGGCAGGTGCCGCCGGCCAGCGAGTTCAGTGGCGGGGGACGACCACCACGGGGACGGATGCGTGCTGCAGCACGGTGCGGCTGACCGAACCCAAGAGGAGCGCAGCGAACCCGCCGTGGCCACGGGTGCCGACGACGGCCAGGTCGGCGTCGCGGGCGGCGTCGATGATGGCCTTGGCGGGGCTCTCTTCGCTGATGATCGACTGGGTGCGCACGTCGGGGGCGGCGTCGCTGGCCAACTGGGCGCTGGCTTCCAGGGTGCGCATCGCATCCAGCCGCATGTCGTCACGGGGTTCGCGGGCGCCGGCCCTGACCCCCACGTAGGGGTAGGTCCAGCCGTGCACCAGCACCAGTTCGGCGCCGCAGCGGGCCGCTTCCTCCGCCGCCCACTCCAGGGCCGCGTCGCTGCCGGGCGAGCCGTCCACACCCACGACGATCCGGCCGATGCCGTAGTCCCGGCGGTCGCCGCCGTGGACGACGACCACCGGCCCCTTGGCCCGGTGGACCACCACGGTGGCCACCGAACCGAGCAGGTCGGTCAGGCGGCCGGGGTGGGACGTGGCGCCGACGACGATGAGATCGTCCTCGTGAGCACCGCTGACCAGTGCATAGCCAGGTGCCCCGAGGACGGTCTCGCCGTCGACGTCCAGATCGAGGCCGAACGAGCGGGCCAGGGTGACGGCCCGCTGGTTGACGGCTTCCTGCTCGGTGACGATGGAGTCCATCGCCGATCCCGTGAGCCCGCCGGCGCCCACCATGCCCGCCTCCACCGCGACCGGAAGCTCGGCGCAGGTGAGGACATGCAGCGGCCAGGTGCGGCGGGCTGCCTCGTTGGCAGCCCACCGCAGCGCCTCGACGGAACCTTCGGTCCCGTCGACGCCGACGATCACTCGCGAGACCTGGACCGCCATCTCAGCTCTCGAACTGGGGCAGCGCCCAACTCGGGTTCTGCTCGAGGAAGAGGTCCGACAGGGTGCCCCGCTCGACGATGAGCGCTGTCACCATGTACTTCATGCCGTCAGGGGTCTCGGCGTGGGTGAGGATGTGGCAGTGCCACGCCCACACGCCGGGCTCCATGCCCATGTAGGCCACCGTGTAGCGCTCGCCAGGGGCGACGTTGATGGTGTCCGTGGGGTACGGGGCGTCGAGGATGTGGCCGTCCCGGGCGATGACCCAGCCCATCGGCTGGTGCATGTGCATCGGGTGGGCCATCAGGCCCTCGTTCATGTAGTGGACCAGCAGGATCTCACCCTGGCGGATGGTGTACGGCTCGGTGGCCGGGAAGCTCTTGCCGTTGAGGCTGAGGCCGATGACGCCGGCGTCGTTGAGGACCATGTTGATGGTCTTCGTCGCGTGGTCCGGGTAGCCCTTGTCGATCAGGTACTGCGGGATCGGGATGTCGTCGATGATGAAGGCGGCGAACATGCCGTCGGGGATCTGCTGCTCGGCGTTGTGGTGGGAGTGGTAGATGCCCACCGCCGGGCCACGGGCCACGAACTCGTAGACCTTGGTCTCACCGGGCACCGTGGGATCCTCCGTGTACGGGTCCACGCCGTCCATCAGGTTCGGCACGTCGATGCCGTGGAAGTGCAGCGAGGTGCTGTCCGGCAGTTCGTTCTTGAAGATGATGCGGACCTTGTCGCCGCTGTAGACCTTGATCTCCGGGCCGGGCACGACGCCGTTGTAGGTCCAGGCCTTCACGATCTTGCCGGGCTCGACCTCCCAGTCCACCACCTTGGCGGTGACCTCGAAGACCTTCACATCGCCGTCCATCGTGTACTCGAGGGGCTGGTTGCCGATGCCCTCGGTCTTGGCCGGGTACAGCTGGGCCTGCTTGTACATGATGTTGTCCATCTCGTCCCAGGAGGTCGAGTGGTTGGACAGCCCGGTGCCGCCGGACTCTTCACCGGTGTCGATGACGGAGTCGCGCTCGTCCGGCGTGGGCGTCTCGGTGTCGCTCACCGTCATGGTGCCCTTCATGCCGAGTGCCTCGTGGCCGGGCTGGGGGCAGATGAAGGTGTACGTGCCGCCGGGGAGGTTGGTGAGCTCCCAGTCGTACATCGTGCCGCCGGGGAGGGTCTCGCTGGTCAGCCCGAGCTCCGGGATGGCCATGTTGTGCACCGCCCCGCCTTCGTTGACCAGGTGCAACGTGGCACCCGCGGTGGGAATCACGATGGTGTCCGGGGTGAACCGGTACGAATCGTTCATCACGATGGTGATGTAGGGGCGCGAGGCGCTGCTGCCCTCGGAACCCGCTGCGCTGGAACTTCCTCCGCCGCCGTCGTCCCGCAAGCCGAAGATCGCCACAGCGAGTGCGGCGATGGCGGCTGCGAATCCGAGCCAACTGAGGACTGACCGGTCATCCTTGCTCATAGGACCCCATCCTGCTGACGGGGCCGCCGCTGCCAGTAGGGCAGGACGCACCTCGGCGTTGGGACCAAAGTCCCACGGCATCGAGCGGCCAGGGGAGTAGGCGGCCGCGGGTGCCGGGTCGGGCTACTTGGCCAGGCGCTTCGCGGTGCGGCCGATCGGCCGGATGGTGCGCTGGTCCAGGTCGCCGGCCTCCACCCCGTTGGCGAACAGCACGCGGTACCGCTGCCAGTTGAAGCCGTTGGCCAGCAGCACCCGCCCCGCGGTGCCCATCGGCACGCCCGGCAGCTCGGCGATGCTCTCCACCCGGTCGCCGATGCGCAGGTCCAGCTGGTCGGCGTGCGGCGTGGCGAGGGCGTGCGGCTTCCAGATCGTCATGCCGCACATTCTGCCCGACCGGCGCCCCGTCGCGGGCATTCGGCAGGTTCGTCGGCCGCGCCGGTAGAGTCGTCCACCTGTGAAGAGCACGATCGCCCCCGCTGAGGACCCCCGCCTGTCCGCCGCCGCCGAGGAGGGCGCGGACGAGGCCCCCGCCCCCACCCCCACGCCGCGCCAGCTGGTGAAGCTCACCGTGGAGGTCGACGAAGCGGAGTTCGACCGCGACATCGACCAGGCGTTCCGCAAGATCGCTCGCGAGGTTCGCCTGCCCGGCTTCCGCAACGGCAAGGTGCCGCGCAAGGTGCTCGAGGCCCGCATCGGCCTGGCCGCCGCTCGCGAAGAGGCCCTGCGCGACGCGGTGCCGAACTACCTGTCCAAGGCCGTGCGCGAGCACGACGTGGACCTCATCGCCACCCCCGAGGTGCAGATCACGGCGGGCGCCGAGGACGGCCCGGTGGCGTTCGACGCGCTGTGCGAGGTTCGCCCCACGGTGGCGGTGCCCGGCTACGGCGGCCTGCGGGTGGAGCTGCCCAGCCCGGTGGCCACGGAGGACGAGATCGACGAGGCCGTGGAGGCCGAGCGCCGCCGCCAGGGCAGCCTGGAGGACGCCGATCGTCCGGTGGCCCATGGCGACCATGTCACCCTCACGCTGGCCGCCACCCGCGAGGGCGAGCCCGTGCCCGGCCTCAACACCGAGGACTGGCTGTACGAAGTGGGCAAGGGCTGGGTGGCCGAGGGGTTCGACGACCGCCTCGTCGGCGCCTCGGCCGGAGACGAGCTGTCCTTCAGCGCCATCCCCAGCGGGATGACCGAGGAGGCGGACTTCACCGTCACCGTCACTGCCGTGCAGGAGATGGTGCTGCCCGAGGTCACCGACGAGTGGGTGTCCGAGATCCTCGGCGAGTTCGACACGGTGGAGGAGTGGCGGGCGTCCATCGCCGAGCGCATCGGCACCGGCAAGCTCAATCAGGCTCGCAACCAGTTCATCGACCGGGCCACCGATGCCCTCGCCGAGCTGGTGGACGCCCCGGTGCCCGACAGCATGGTCAACGGCGACCTGCAATCCCGTGTGCAGAACTTCGTCCAGCAGTTCCAGGCCCAGGGCATCAGCATCGACCAGTGGCTGGCTGCCACCGGTCAGTCCAGCGACCAGTTCGTGGAGAGCCTGCGCGGCCAGTCCGTGAAGGCCGTGAAGGTGGACCTCGCCCTGCGGGCGGTCGCCGACGCCGAAGGCATCGAGGTCGACGACGACGACGTCAACGCCGAGTACGCACGGCTGGCGATGCGCTACGGCCAGAAGGCCGGCGAGATCCGCAAGGTCTACGAGAAGAACGACGCCGTCACCGACCTGATGGCCCAGATCAGCAAGAACAAGGCGCTGGACTGGCTGCTCGAGCATGTGGAGGTGGTGGACCCCAACGGTGTGGAGATCGACCGCGCCGCCCTGCTCGGCACCCACGACCACGACCACGATCACGACCACGATCATCACGATCACGACCACGACCACGAGCACTGAGAGGGCCGCCATGTCGGGTTACCAGATCCCTGCCGTCCTGGAGCAGACCAGCCGCGGCGAGCGCAGCTACGACCTGTACAGCCGTTTGCTGCGCGACAACATCATCTGGCTGGACACCCAGATCGACGACGCCTCGGCCAGCCTCACCTGCGCCAAGCTGGTGTTCCTGGAGAGCGAGAACCCGGACAAGGACATCTCGATCTACATCAACAGCCCGGGCGGCGACATCTCGGCGATGTTCGCCATCTACGACACGATGCAGTTCGTCAAGAACGACATCGCCACCATCTGCCTCGGCCAGGCTGCCTCGGCGGCCGCGGTGCTGCTGGCTGCGGGCACCAAGGGCAAGCGCCTGGCCCTGCCGCACAGCCGCATCCTCCTCCACCAGCCCTACGGCCAGGTGGGCTACGGCCAGGTCACCGACCTCGAACTGGCGGCCAAGGAGATCCTGCGCATGCGCGACCTCCTGGAGGAGATCCTGGCCAACCACACCGGCCAGCCGATCGACCGGATCCACACGGACACCGACCGCGACTTCGTGATGGAAGCCTCCGAGGCCCTCGCGTATGGCATCATCGACGATGTCATCTCGTCGCGCGAGGCGGTGGACCGCACCGGTCCCATCCGCTGAGTGCGCGGTCGCGGCGGCGTAACGAGAGCACCGGAAGATCCTGAAGGGGACGTGCAGTGGCGAAATTCGGCGACACCCAGGAGCTCCTGAAGTGCTCGTTCTGCGGCAAGTCGCAGAAGCAGGTGAAGAAGCTCATCGCCGGGCCCGGGGTCTACATCTGCGACGAGTGCATCGATCTCTGCAACGAGATCATCGAAGAAGAGCTCACCGACACGGGTGAGTTGCGCTTCGACGAGCTGCCCACGCCGCGCGAGATCCGCACCTTCCTCGACGACTACGTGGTCGGGCAGGACGACGCCAAGAAGATCCTCTCCGTCGCCGTCTACAACCACTACCGGCGCATCCAGTACCAGCAGGCCGCCGGGGTCGGCCGCCGCGACGAGGTGGAGCTGCAGAAGAGCAACATCCTGCTGCTCGGCCCCACCGGCTGCGGCAAGACCCACCTCGCCCAGACGCTGGCCCGGCTCCTCAACGTGCCCTTCGCCGTTGCCGATGCCACCGCGCTCACCGAAGCCGGGTACGTGGGCGAGGACGTCGAGAACATCCTGCTGAAGCTCATCCAAGCCGCCGACTTCGACGTGAAGAAGGCCGAGACGGGCATCATCTACATCGACGAGATCGACAAGATCGCTCGCAAGAGCGAGAACCCGTCGATCACCCGCGACGTCTCCGGTGAGGGCGTGCAGCAGGCGCTGCTGAAGATCCTCGAAGGCACGGTGGCCTCGGTCCCGCCGCAGGGCGGCCGCAAGCACCCCCACCAGGAGTTCATCCAGATCGACACCACCAACGTGCTGTTCATCTGCGGCGGGGCGTTCGCCGGGCTGGAGCAGATCATCGAGAGCCGGGTCGGTCATCGCGGCGTGGGCTTCAACGGCACCGTGCGCAGCAAGCTGGAGCGCGACCCGGGCGAGCTGTTCGCCCAAGTCCAGCCGGAGGACCTCCTGAAGTTCGGCATGATCCCCGAGTTCATCGGCCGCCTGCCGATGATCGGCGCGGTGCGCAGCCTGGACCGCGAGGCCCTCGTGAAGATCATGGTGGAGCCGAAGAACTCGCTGGTGAAGCAGTACCGCAAGATCATGGAGTTCGAAGAGGTGGACCTGGAGTTCACCCGCGAGGCCGTCGAGGCGGTCGCCGACCTCGCCCTGGTGCGCGGCACCGGTGCGCGTGGGCTGCGGGCCATCCTCGAAGAGGTGCTGCTCAACACGATGTACGAGCTGCCCGGGCGCACCGACGTCGGTCGCGTGGTCATCGACGCGGACACCGTCCAGACCAAGGCCAACCCGACGCTCGTGCCGCGAGAGCCCGCCACGAAGCGCCCTCGCCGCCAGGCGAGCTGACGCCTGCCGGTCGCCCCGATGACCACCTACGCCGACGCGCTCGCCTACCTCGACGGCCACTCCAACTACGACGTCACCGGGCGGATCAACTCGCCGACACTGGAGCGCATGCGCACCCTGGTGGCCGCGATGGGCGACCCCCAGACGGCCTACCCGGTCATCCATGTCACCGGCACCAACGGCAAGGGCTCCACGTCGCAGATGATCACCCGCCTGCTGATGGCCCACGGCCTGTCGGTGGGCACGTACACCAGCCCGCACCTGGAACGCCTGAACGAGCGGATCAGCCGCAACGGCGAGCCGATCTCCGACGAGGACTTCGCCGAGCAGGTGGCGGCGGTCGCCGACCTGGAGGTCATCACCGGGGTGCGGCCGAGCTACTTCGAGGCCGTCACGTGTGCCGCGTTCCGGTGGTTCGCCGACGTGGCCGTGGACGTCGCTGTCGTCGAGGTCGGCCTGCTCGGGCGGTGGGACGCCACCAACGTGTGCGACGCCCAGGTGGCGGTGATCACCAACATCGGGATGGACCACACCGAGTACGCCGGCCCCACCACCGTCCACATCGCCACCGAGAAGGCGGGGATCATCAAGCCGGGCAGCGCGGTGGTGATCGGCGAGACCGACCCGGAGCTGGCCGCCATCTTCGTGTCGGCCGGCGGTGCCGCTCACTTCGTGCGCGGCGAGGACTTCGACGTGGTCGAGAACCAACTGGCCCTCGGCGGCCGCCTGGTGGACCTGCGCACGCCCACCACCGTGTACCCCGACGTGTTCGTGCCGCTGCACGGCCGTCATCAGGGCGACAACGCGGCCGTCGCCCTCACCGCGGTGGAGGCGTTCTTCGCTGCTCCCGTGCCGGAGGAACTGCTGCAGGAGGGGTTCGCCGAGGTGGTGATGCCCGGCCGGTTCGAGGTGATGGGCCACCAGCCGCTGGTGGTGGTGGACGGAGCCCACAACCCTGCGGGCGCGGACACCTGCGCGTCGGTGTTCTTCGAGGACTTCGACCCGGAGGGCCGGCGCGTCCTCGTGGTGGGTTGCCTACAGGGCCGCGACCCGGCCGAGATGCTGGCAGCGTTGCGTGCCGATGAGTTCGACGTTGTGGTCACCTGCACCGCCCCGTCCGCCCGGGGGCTGCCCGCCGCAGCGCTCACTGCGGCGGCTCGCGAGCTGGGCTGCGACGAGGTCGTCGAGCGGCCGACCGTGGAAGCTGCCATCGACCATGCGCTGGCCGGCGCCGCAGCGGAGGACGCCATCCTCGTCACCGGCTCGCTGTACGTCGTGGGCAATGCCCGCCCGCACCTGCGCACCGTGCTGCGCTGACCCCGGCCCGAGCACGTTTGTGTCAAGAACGCCGACGCGTCATTCCTGGTCACGGCTCGACAGCGTTTACGCAAAGCGTGGGTAGCCTGCGACGCCATGTCTGATCGCACCCTCGTCCTGCTGAAGCCCGATGCCGTCCGCCGCAAGCTGACGGGCGAGATCATCCGCCGCATCGAGGCCAAGGACCTCAGCGTCGTCGCCATGGATCTCCGCACCCTCGACGAGGACACCCTGTCGCGCCACTACGCCGAGCACGTCGGCAAGGGCTTCTACGCTGACCTCGTGGCGTTCATGAGCAGTGGCCCGGTGGTGGCCATGGTGGTCGAAGGCCCGGAGGACACCTGGGAGGTCATGCGCACCCTGATGGGCGCCACCAACAGCCGCAAGGCGGCCGGCGGCACCATCCGCGGCGACCTCAGCGCGTCGTTCACCGAGAACCTCATCCACGGCTCGGACTCCGCCGAATCGGCCGTCCGCGAGATCGGGATTTTCTTCCCGAATCTGTAACAATCGGCTGGGCCGCTACACTCACGGGCCAGCACGTCGAGCCAGGTCAGGAGGATGGTGATGGCGAGAAGCAATCCGCTGGCGCTCGGGCGCGATCTGGCCATCGACCTCGGCACGGCCAACACGCTCATCTACGCGCGTGGCCAGGGCGTCGTCCTCAACGAGCCCTCGGTCGTGGCCATCGACATCACCGACGGCCGGCCCGTCGCGGTCGGTCTCGAGGCCAAGCGGATGATGGGTCGCACCCCGGGACGGATCAAGACCATCCGCCCGCTGAAGGACGGCGTCATCGCCGACTTCGAGGTGTGCGAGAAGATGCTGCGCTACTTCATCCAGAAGGTGCACGCCAGCCGCTGGAGCAAGCCGCGCATGGTCATCTGCGTGCCGTCGGGCATCACCGGGGTGGAGCAGCGGGCGGTGCAGGACGCGGCGGAGTACGCCGGCGCCCGCAAGCCCGTGCACATCATCGAGGAGCCCATGGCCGCCGCCATCGGGGCCGACATGCCGGTGCACGAGCCCAGCGGCAACATGATCGTGGACATCGGTGGTGGCACCACCGAGGTGGCGGTCATCTCGCTCGGTGGCATCGTCACGGCCCAGTCGGTGCGCGTGGCCGGCGACGAACTGGACGACGCCGTCATCCAGTACGTCAAGAAGGAGTTCTCGTTGGCCATCGGCGACCGCACCGCCGAGGAGGTCAAGATCCACATGGGCTCGGCCTGGCCGCTGGACGAGGAGCTCACCGCGGACATCCGCGGCCGCGATCTCATCAGCGGCCTGCCGCGCACCATCCCGCTCACCACGGAGCAGGTGCGCGAGGCCCTTTCCGAGCCGGTGTCTGCCATCGTGGACGCGGTGAAGACCACGCTGGACCGCACCCCGCCGGAACTGGCCGCGGACATAATGGAGGCCGGCATCATGGTCACCGGTGGTGGCGCGTTGCTGGCCGGGCTGGATCGCCGCCTCTCGCACGAGACGGGCATGCCGATCAACATCGCTCATGATCCACTGTTCAGTGTCGTCGTCGGCTCCGGCCGGGCGCTGGAGAACATCGACGCCATGCGGGGGCTGATGTCGCTGAGCTCCGACGAGTGACCGCGGCGGGCACACCGTGTTCAACCTCAGTCGCAACCGGATCATCGTCCTTGTGGTGCTCACCGGGCTCCTCCTCATCACGCTGGACCAGCGCGGCAACGCTGCGCTGGACCGTGTGCGCTCCCTGTTCGCCACGGTGATGCGTCCCTTCGACACGGCTGCCGAGGCGGTGGCCCTGCCGATCGAGCGGGTGTGGGACGGCATCAGCCGGGTGGACGACCTGGAGCGCGAGAACGAAGCGCTCCGCGACCAACTGGCGCGGATGAAGGGCTCCGAGATCGAGGCCCAGTCGGCCATCCTTGCCTACCGCGAACTGCTGAAGGTCAACCAGCTGACCTCGAAGTTCAACTACCCGGTGCGGCCCGCCCAGGTGGTGGGCGACTCGCCGAGCAACTTCCAGAACACGGTGGAGATCAACGTCGGCTCGAACCAGGGGGTGGAGGCCGGCATGCCGGTCACGGACGGGGCCGGGCTCATCGGCCGCATCACCCAGGTCTTCCCGGAGAGCAGCATCGTGTTGCTGATCACCGACCCGAGCTACTCGATCACGGCCCAGGTCCTCACACCGGATCAGGACGTGTCGGTGGACGACGTCCCCACCAGCAGCACCACGCCGAGCGGCGTCCCGGTGGACGACCTCGGCACCACCACGACGTCGTCGACCACCACCACCACGGTGCCTCCGCCGATCGACCCGGGCTCCACCACGACGTCGTCCACGTCCACCACCTCCACCGTGCCGGCGGGCAGCACCACGACCACCACGGAGATCCGTGTGGTCCGCGAGACGGGTCAGTGCGAGGGCCGCGGGGTGGGCCGCACCCTCATCCTGCGCTTCACCGACGCCCTCTCGTCGCTGTCCGGCGTGAAGGTCGGCTCGATCGTGGACACCGCCGGCGGCAACACCAGCCTGGCGCCGCAGGGCATCCCCATCGGCATCATCACCAAGGTCCAGCGGGCCAGCGGCAGCAGCGACGCCATCGTCGAGGTCACACCCAGCTCCAGCCTGGAGCAGTTGAACTTCGTGGCCGTCGTGCTCTACGTGCCCAGCGGCTCTGCGGGTTCCTGATCGTGCATCGTCCGGCCGTCGCGGCGGCGCTGCGCCTCCTGCCCGTGGGCCTGATGGCCGTGGCCATCCAGCGCCAGGTATTCGCCGAGCACACCATCCGCGACGTGAAGATCCAGTTCGTGCTGGCGCTGGTGGTGGCCGCCGGCGCCGGTGGCGGTGCGGACCGCGGCGCCGTGGCCGGCTTCGTGCTCGGGCTGATGTACGACGCCAGCGGCAACACCCCGCTCGGGCTGATGGCTTTGGCGTACGGCCTGGGCGGCATGACGGCCGGCTACGTGCACAGCATCACTCCCGACCCCCAGTGGTGGCTGGCGGCCATCTTCGCAGCCATCGGCGCGGCGGTGGGCGAGGCGGCGATCCCCGCCGCCGAGGTGGTCATCGGCGACAGCGGCTGGGTCACCGGCGACCTGGTTCTGGTGCTGCCCGTGGTCGCCGGCGCGGCGTTCCTGCTGTGCCCGCTGCTGCTGCCGGTCGGTCGGTGGATGATGGGCGTGAAACGCAAGAAGTGGAAGGCGATGGTGGAATGAGCGGGTCGCGCCCCATCTGCCGCGCAACCGGAGCAGACTGGTAGGCCATGGCACTGGACAAGCGTTCCCGCCGGCTCGGTGTGCTGGCCACCGTGTCGCTGCTGCTGCTCGGCCTCCTCGGCGCCCGGCTGTGGTTCCTGCAGGGAACCCAGGCCGACGAGTACCAGGCCCAGGTCACCTCGGCCAAGCGGCGCACCGTCTACATCGCCCCCGAACGGGGCCGCATCTTCGACGCCGACGGCCGCGTGGTGGCGGACAACAAGCGGATCCTCACGGTGACGGTGGACTGGTCGGTCATCCGCCGCACGTCCAACCGCAACGAGCTGTTCGCCCGCCTGTCCGGGCCGCTGCAGGTGCCCATCGACGACCTCCAGCGACGCTACAACCCGTGCTACCCCGGTGGCCCGAGCAGCTGCAACAAGGGCCAGCTGTACGACACCCTGCTGCCGTTGCCGCTGAAGGAGGACGTGTCCGAGGACATCGTGGCGTTCATCAAGGAACGCAGCGAGGACTACCCGGGCGTGGACGTGATCGAGCAGTACAAGCGGGTGTACCCGTACGCGCCCCTGGCCTCGCACGTGGTGGGGTTCATGGGCGCCATCACCGCCGAGACGAAGGACGTCTACCTCGAGCAGGGCTACAAGCTGAACGAGCGCGTCGGCCAGTTCGGCGTGGAGCTGTCCATGGAGCGCGAGCTGCACGGCTGGTGGGGCAAACGCGTCTACGAAGTGGATGCCTCAGGCGCGATTGTGCGGGAGATCGAGGAGGAGTCCGTCGAGCCGATCGCCGGGTTCGACATCCAGCTGAGCATCGACCTGGACATCCAGCAGTACGCCGAGCAGGCGCTGGAGACCGAGCTCAGATCCCGGCGCGACCTGCCGTTCGAGTATGGGGGTGGTTGCGACTGCGCGCCGCGCAACCCGCTGGACCGCGAGACCAACTTCAAGACCCGCGTGTACTACAAGACGCTGCCGGACGGCACGAAGGTGGAGTACCCCGAGTACGTCAACCACAAGGCGCCGGCGGGGGCGGTGGTGGTGATGAACCACCAGAACGGCCAGGTGCTGGCGATGGCCAGCTACCCCACGTTCGACAACCGCTGGATGGAGGCCGGCATCAGCAGCGCCAAGTACCAGGAGTTGTTCCCCAGCAAGAACGCGGACGGCACCCCGCTGGACCCCGACCTCGCCGTGCTCGTCAACAGAGCGGTGTCCGGTAACTACAACCTCGGCTCCACCATCAAACCCTTCGTCGCCTGGTCGGCCATCCATGCCGGCATCATCACCCCGAGCGAGATCTACGACGACCAGGGCACGTACACGCTGGAGGGCATCCCGCCAGAGGACTGCCAGAACAACGGTGGCAACTACAAGTGCGTGTTCAAGAACGCCACCTGCGGCACCGGCCGGCCGTGCGCCTACGGCACCGTGGCCACCGAGACGGCGCTGGCCGTGTCCAGCGACGCGTACTTCTACCGGCTGGGCGAGAAGTTCTTCGACGCCAGCGAGAACACCGTCGACCAGACCAACCTGCTGAAGGTGAACCTGGAGCGCTTCGGCTTCGGCATCAAGACCGGCATCCAGTTGCCGTACGAGTGGGGTGGGCGGATTCCCGACGACGAGGTGAAACGCAACCTGGTCGAACGTGGAGTGCTGCTGCCCGGTGAGGCGCCGCGCCTCCTCGTCGGTGACGAGGTGCAGGTGGCCATCGGCCAGGGCCTGATGGCGGCGACGCCGCTGCAGATGGCGGTGGCCTACTCGACGATCGCCAACGGTGGGTTCCGCTACGAGGCGTCGATCCTGAAGGCCATCCTCGCCCCGCTCACCCCGGACCTCGGGCCGGCGATGGCGGACATCGACGCGGGCGAGGTGGTGGTCAGCTTCGACCAGCCGAAGATGGTGGACCAGTTGGAGAGCGACGGCGGCCTGGAGACGATCGTCGCCGGCCTCCGGCGGGTCATCCGCGGGCCGGGCCAGCCGAAGAGCGAGGCCAACGACGGCATCTACCACCACACCACCGGTGAGTTGCTGTTCGCCGGCTTCCCCGGGTTCATCGACATCGCCGGCAAGACCGGCACGGCGCAGGGCGCCGGCAACCTTCCGTGGAACGACTCGTCGGCCTTCGCCGCCTTCGGGCTGCCGGCCGAGGACGGCAGCTACCCCATTCCCTACACGGTCGTCGCCTACCTGGAGAAGAGCGGATACGGGGCCAAGGCCGCGGCACCCGTCACGAAGTGCCTGTTCCTGGCGCTCACCAACGTGATCCCCACGGATCCTGTCGTGGTCTCGGACACGCTCGACCTCAACAGCAATGTCGCGGCTCCACCCAAGCAGTTGGTCAACACCTCCTGCCTGGGTGGCGCGGCCAACGCGACGAAGGGTTGACGGATGGCGTTCGCGCTCCGGCGACGGCCGGACTCCGGCCTCGGCAACATCCACTCCAGCCCCGGTGCCCCCAGCCGCAACGTGGACTGGGTGCTGATGCTGGCGATCAGCGCGCTGTCGGTCATCGGCCTGGCGGTCATCTACTCGGCGTCGTACAGCAAGTTCCCGATCAGCGGCACGACGCCCTACGGGTTCTTCTTCGTCACCCGCCAGGAGATCTTCCTGATCGGTGCGGTCATCGCCATGGTGGTGGTGATGTCGTTCGACTACGAGTGGTGGAAGGACCACGCCCGCTTCCTCTACGGCGCCACGGTGATGCTGCTGGTGCTGATCGTGCTGATGAACCTGCTGAAGGTGCGCGGCAACCAGACGGTGCTGAGCTTCGACTTCGGGCCGTTCAACGTGCAGCCGGCGGAGTTCGCCAAGTTCACCACCCTGCTGCTGGTGGCCACGTACCTGGCGGAGGACCGCGCCGACGACCTGCCCTACCACCGGTTCATCATCGGCCTGCTGCTGGTGGGCCTGCCCACCGTGCTGATCATCCTCCAGCCGGACCTCGGCTCGGCGTCCGTGCTGGTGGTGATGGTGATGGGCCTGATGCTGGTGGCCGGGGCGAAGGCCCGTTACATCTTCATGATCTCGGTGCTGTCCGGCCTGACCGTGCTGGCGGCCGTCGTCACCAGGCTGGTCAACGAGTACCAGATCCGCCGATTCACCGTGTTCTTCAACCAGAACACCACCGATCCGGCGATGCGCGACCTCGTCTACCAGGGCCGCAACGCCATCCGCGCGCTTGCCACCGGGGGGCTCACCGGCAAGGGCTGGCTGCAGGGGCCGATGACGAACGCCCCGAAGGACATCCCGGTGCAGTGGGCGGACTTTCCGATCTCGGCGGTGGGGGAGCAGTTCGGGCTGATCGGCTGTGCCGTGCTCATCGGCCTGTACGCGATCATCCTGCTGCGCATCTGGCGCATCGCCCATCTCTCCCGCGACCTGCTGGGCACGTACCTCTGCGCCGGGGTGTTCACGATCCTGCTGTGGCAGGTGTTCCAGAACATCGCCATGACCATCGGGGTGATGCCGATCACGGGGCTTCCCCTGCCGTTCATCTCCTACGGCGGCTCCGGTGTGGTGACGTTCTTCGCCCTGATGGGGCTGGTGCAGAACGTGCACATGCGCCGTTACCGGTGACCTGCGTCGCTAGACTCGTGCGAAATGAGTTCTCTCTGGGCGCGGGTCGAACCGCTCCTGGCACGGGTCAACAAACCCGCCCGCTACATCGGGTGTGAGGACGGCGCCATCACCCCCCGGCATGCGCCCGGGAAGGTTGCCTGGCTGCTCGCCTATCCCGACACATATGAAGTAGGGCTGCCCAACCAGGGGCTCCAGATCCTCTACAACATCCTGAACGAGCGCGACGATGCCGTCGCTGAGCGCACCTACGCCCCCTGGTCGGACCTGGAGGGCCTGATGCGGGCGCGCTCGGTGCCGCTGTTCAGTGTGGACACCCATCGGGCAGCGGGGGAGTTCGACCTGCTGGCGTTCAACCTGTCCGCCGAACTGGTGTACACGAACCTGCTGAACATGGTGGACCTCGCCGGCGTGCCCGTGCGCGCAGCCCAGCGGGCGGACACCGACCCGCTGGTCGTCATCGGCGGTCACTGTGCGTTCAACCCCGAACCGCTGGCCGACTTCGTGGACATCGTGGTGCTCGGCGAGGGCGAGGAGGTGATCGGGGAGATCACCGACATCGTGAGGGAGTGGAAGGCCGGCGGCCGCGGGCAGGGCAGCCGGGCCAACGTGCTGCGCGCGCTCGCCGGTGTGGCGGGTGTCTATGTGCCCTCGCTGTACGACGTGGAGTACGACGGGCCGGCCCTGCGGGCCGTCACGCCGCGGTACCCGGATGTGCCGGAGGTCGTGCACAAGCGCACCGTCGCCGACCTCGGCGCCTGGCCGTACCCGCGCACACCGCTGGTGCCGCTCACCGAGGTGGTCCACGACCGAATGGCCATCGAGGTGTTCCGCGGGTGCACCCGGGGCTGCCGGTTCTGCCAGGCGGGCATGATCACCCGGCCCGTCCGGGAACGCCCGGCGGAACAAGTGCGCACGATGATCCTCAACGGGGTCCGCGCCGGCGGGTACGACGAGGTCAGCCTCACGTCGCTGAGCACGGCCGACTACAGCGGCATCGAGGCGCTCACCCAGGGGCTCAACCCGGCCGGGTGCGGCACCTCGGACCAGCTGACCATCAGCCTGCCGTCGCTGCGGGTGGACGCCTTCACCGTCGGCCTCGCCGCCCAGGTGGCCGGTGGGCGGCGCAGCGGCCTGACGTTCGCGCCCGAGGCCGGGTCCTGGCGGCTGCGCCAGGTGATCAACAAGCTCATCCGCGAAGAGGATCTCTACGGCGCGGTGGAGTCCGCGTTCTCCCAGGGCTGGCATCGCACCAAGCTGTACTTCCTCACCGGCCTGCCGACGGAGGCCGACGAGGACACGCTGGGCATCATCGACCTGGCCCGCAACTGCGTCCGCATCGGCCGGCGGCACACCAACCGGGCCAGCGTCACCGTCAGCCTGGGCGGCTTCGTGCCGAAGGCGCACACCCCGTTCCAGTGGTTCGGCCAGAACACCACCGACGAACTGCGCCGCAAGGTGCAACTGGTGCGCGACGCCTCGCAGAAGGCCAAGGGCGTGCAGGTGAAGTGGCACGACCCGGCGGCCACGCTGGCCGAGGGCATCGTGTCCCGCGGCGACCGCCGGATCGGCGGCGTCATCGAGCGGGTGTGGCGCGACGGCGGGGTCTTCCAGGAGTGGCACGAGTTCTTCCGCCTCGGCCGGTGGGAGGACGCCATGGCGGCCGAGGGGCTGTCGATGGAGTGGTACGTCCACCGCCACCGCGACGCGGACGAGGTGCTGCCCTGGGACCACCTCTCGGCGGGGTTGCACAAGGACTTCCTGTGGCAGGACTGGCAGGACGCCCTGGCCGAGCACGGCCTGGAGGACTGTCGGTGGACACCGTGCTACGACTGTGGCGTCTGCACCGGCTATGGCATCGAGCACGTCGTCGCCTCGCCCGTGCCGCCCGCCGGCGGCAGCCAGGGCACCGGGCAGGATCTCAGCCGTGGCGGCGAGGTGCCGGTGTTCCTCCAGCCCCGGCCGCGGGCCGAGGCCCTCGCCACCGACCCGTCCGACACCGCCGAGGTGCCCGCGTGAAGCTGCGCATCCGCCACACCAAGCTCGGCAAGGTCCGTTTCACCAGCCACCGCGACACCGCCCGCCACTGGGAGCGCGCCGTCCGCAAGGCGGAGGTCCGTCTGGCCTACTCCGCCGGGTTCACCCCGCGGCCGAAGCTGTCGTTCGGGCTGGCGCTGCCCACCGGGGCGGAGAGCCTGGCCGAGTACCTGGACATGGAGTTGGCCCCGGCGGAGGACCCCGGCGACCTGGCGGAGTTCGCGTCCCGCCTCGGCACGGCGTTGCCGGTCGGGTACGACGTGGTGCGTGTCGCCGAGCGCGGCGCCGGCACGTCGCTGCAGGACGCCGTGGTCGCCTGCACGTGGCAGATCACCCTCGCCGGCGTCGACCACGCCGCGGCCGATGCGGCGGTGGCCCGCTTCCTGGCCGCCTCGGAGGTCCTGCTGGAGCGGGAGCGCAAGGGGCAGCGGGCCACCGACGACGTGCGACCCGCCGTGGCGGCGCTGGCGCTGCTGGATGCGGCGCACGACCCGGAGGGCCGTCCGTGCCTGCAGGCCGAACTGCTGACGTCCGGGCGCAGCCTGCGCCCGGTGGAACTGGTGTCCGCTCTCCTCCCGGAAGTGGACGCCCTCGACTGCGCAGCCCGCGTGCTGCGCACACACCAATGGATCGACGACGACGGCGCCCGCCGGGAACTGCTTCCCGTGGACGTCGTGCTGCACCCCGGAACGGGGAGCGCATGAGAAGGGACCGCAATGGACAACACCGAGACGAACGCCGCACCGGCTGAGGGCGGCGGCGAGGGCGACGCGGGCGAGATCAACGGCGAACCCACCGTCCGCCCCGGCAACCGCAAGCGCCGCCGTGGTTCGCGTGGCGGCCGCAACCGCAAGCGGCCTACGGCCGACGGCGCTGCCGGTGACGAGACCGGCGACGACGGTGACGACCGTGACGACGGTGACGACGCGCGCGCCGGGGACGCCGGCGATGCCCTGCGAGCCGCTCGACCCGCGGCTGCGAAGCCGAGCGGGCAGCGCGCCCAGGGTGGCGGCGGCCGGGCCGGTGGCGGGCAGCGCCAGCGAGCGGTGCCGAACTCCGCAGCGAGCCAGCGGGACCGCGCCGACCAGGCCGACCAACCCGAGTTGCCCGACCGGATCAGCGAGAATCGCCCGTCGGCGGCCGCCGCGGATGCGGCGCTCGTGCGCAAGCCGCGGATCGGCGACACCCGCCCAGCGCCGGCGGTGCCGGCCGTTCCCCCGCCCGGCCCAGCCAAGCCCGCGCGGCAGGTCAAGCCGAAGGCGGGCGGTGGCAGCGTCGGTAGCAGCGGCGGTGGTGGCGACACTGCGGGTGACGCCAAGCGCAAGCGCCGCCGGGGTGGCAAGGGCCGCTCCAGCGTGGTGGGTGGCGAGCGCCCGTCGATGGGCCCGGTGCCCGAACTGGACCCCGACGTGCTGGAGCGCCGCCGTGGCCGGGAGCGCAACGGCAGGCCCGTCGGGCGCTACCTGATGTGCGTGCAGGTGCGCCCCACCCTCACCCAGGTCGCCGTCCTCGAGGGCCGCAACCTCATCGAGCACTACGTCAGCCGCCCGGCGGACGACATCGGCCAGATCCACGGCAACATCTACGTCGGCAAGGTGCAGAACGTGCTGCCCGGCATGGAGGCCGCGTTCGTGGACATCGGCACCCCGAAGAACGCCGTGCTCTACCGGGGTGACGTGCAGTACAACGAGGAAGACATCGTCGAGAAGTCCTCCCAGCCACGCATCGAGCAGATGCTGAAGGCCAAGCAGCTGATCGTCTGCCAGGTCACCAAGAACCCGATCGGCGCCAAGGGTGCACGGCTCACCCAAGAGGTCTCCCTGCCCGGCAGGTTTGTCGTGCTGATCCCGAACTCCAACACCTATGGCATCTCCAAGCGCCTACCGGACGACGTGCGCAAGCGGCTGCGCAACATCCTCGACCGGGTGAAGCCCGCCGAGCACGGCCTGATCGTGCGCACCGCGGCCGAGCACGCCACCGAGCACGAGCTGCGGGCGGACATGACCCGGCTGCTGAACCAGTGGACCGCGATCGAGGCGAAGGCAGCGAAGGCGCAGGGTCCGGCCCTGCTCTACCGCGAGCCGGAGCTGGCCGTGCGCGTGATCCGTGAGGAGTTCAATGCCGAGTACCGCGGTGTGGTCATCGACGACCAGCGCCTGTTCGAGGATGTCCGCGACTATGTCGGCGCGTTCAACCCCGAGCTGGCGGACCGGGTGGAGTACTTCGATGCCGTCGAGGACGGCTTGCCGTTGTTCGAGCGGTTCCACATCCACGAGCAGCT
>JACJWF010000010.1 GCA_020637295.1 Acidimicrobiaceae bacterium
CCGCCTCGGCGCGCCGGTGCAGGGGACCGCCCGGGTCACCGCGCTCGCCGGCCTGGGCAACCTGTTCACGTTCGCCGCGCTCTTGATGGTGGCCACCTGGTGGGTGCGCCATGTGCGCCAGAACCGCCGCAAACGCAGCGCCGACACGGCATTCGAGCGCCATCCGGCCAGCCGGCCACCGGCCGACCAGTACCCCCGAGCGGAGTCCGAGTCCGGCGGCACCTCCACGGGCACGGCGGCCGTCATCGACGACTCCGGGCTGTCGCCCGACGCCGCGACGAGTACCCTCCCACCCTCGTGAGCACCAATCGCGTCCGCATCGTCACCGACTCCGCCTGCGACCTGCCCCAGAGCGTCGCCGACGAGCTGGGCATCGAGATCGTTCCCCTCACCATCCGCATCAACGGGGTGGAGTACGTGGACCGCGCCGATCTCACGCCGGCCGAGTTCTGGGCCAAGTGCGCGTCGTCGCCCACCCTGCCCGAGACCGCCGCCCCCGCGCCCGGCCAGTTCGAGGCCGCCTACCGCCAGTTGGCCGCCGACGGGGCCACCAGCATCGTCGTCGTCAACCTCAGCGCCGCCCTCTCGGCCACCATGCAGTCGGCCGAACTGGCGGCGCGAGCGGTGGCCCCGGACATCACCGTCACCGTGGTGGACAGCGAGCAGGTCACCCTCGGCCTCGGGCTGATCGTGGCCGACGTCGCCCGCCTGGCCAAGGGGGGCGCCAGCCACCAGGCCGTGGTGGACCGGGCGAAGGACCTGGCCGGGCGCACCAAGGTCTGGGGCGCGCTGGACACGCTGGAGAACCTGAAGAAGGGTGGCCGCATCGGCGGCGCCAAGGCGATGCTGGCCTCGGCGCTGGCCATCAAGCCGATCATCGAGGTGCGCGACGGCAAGGTGGAGCAAGGCGGCAAGCAGCGCACGCGCAGCAAGGCCCTGGCGTTCCTCGTGGAGCAGATGAAGGCCGCCGGCGAGCTGGAGCACCTGGCCGTGCTGCACGCCGACTGCAGCGACGTGGACGCCTTCGTGGAGATGGTCCGCCCGCACTGGAGCGGGGAGATCGTGGTCGGCGACATCGGGCCGGTGGTGGGCACCCATGCCGGGCGCGGCACCATCGGTGTCGCGTTCTGCACCGCCGCCGGCTGAACCCATCTCCTGCGGCCGCTCGCGGCCGGCGGTGACGGCACTCGATTGCCGGTCGCCGTCGCGCCCCCGCCACTATCGTCGGGGGGCGGACATGTCTGCCACCCTTCCCGGCGCGAACTCCGCGTCCCTCCCTCCCGCGATCCTCGGCCAGCGATACCGGCTCGAGCGTCGGCTCGCGCAAGGAGGGATGGCCGAGGTGTGGCTGGCCACCGACCTCTCGCTCACCCGCCAGGTGGCCGTCAAGCTGCTGAAGCCCACACTGGCCGCCGACCCGGTGCTGGCCGAGCGCTTCCGCCGCGAGGCCATCGCCGTCGCCCAGCTCAGCCACCAGAACATCGTCGCCGTCTATGACGCGATCGAGGAGAAGATCGGCGGCGAGCGCCGCCAGGCCGTGGTGATGCAGCTCATCAACGGCAAGAGCCTGCGCCAGCTGCTGGACGAGCAGAAGCGGCTGAGCCCCGACCTCACCATGCACATCGGCGCCTGCGTGGCCGCTGCGCTGGACGCCGCCCACCGGGGCGGCCTGGTGCACCGCGACGTCAAGCCCGGCAACATCCTCATCACCCCCGACGGGCGGGTGCTGCTGACGGACTTCGGCATCGCCAAGGGCCTGGACGGCGACGGCGACGACCTCACCAGCCCCAACGTGATGATGGGCACGGCGAAGTACCTCTCCCCCGAGCAGGTGCGCGGCCGCAAGCTCGACGGCCGCGCCGACCTGTACTCCCTCGGGCTGGTGCTGTACGAGTGCCTCGCCGGGCGGGTGCCGTTCCTCGGCGAGACGGATGCCGACACCGCACTGGCCCGCCTGAACCGGGACCCCACCGACCTCACCCGCCTGCGCCCGACCCTGCCCTACGGGCTGGCGCCCCTCATCCACCGCCTGCTGGCGCGCAAGCCGGACGACCGCTACGCCAGCGGTGCCGAGCTGCGCCACGAGCTGCAGCGCATCGCCGCTCTGCCCCGCCCGGACGCCACCACCGACCACAGCCGGGAGACCGGCCGCGCCACCCCGCCGCGGGGCAACCGGGTGTCGGGCAGCACCACCACCGCGCCGATGGCCCCAGCGGCAGCCGCACCGCAGCCACCACCGCTCGCCAGAGCCCGGTGAGGCCCACCCGTTCCGCGACGCCGGTGGGTGGCTACCAGCCCGTCCGCAACGGCCGTCCGGCCGGGGCACCGCGCCTGGCCGACCGCACGCCCACCAGCACGGCGCGCCCCCGCCAGCGCCCGAACCGCAAGTACGAGCAGCGCACCGGCCCCTCCCTGATGGTGGTCGGCGGCCTGCTGGTGGCGGCGCTGCTCGTGGCCACGGTGCTGATCGTCACGATGGGCACCGGCGGCACGCCCGACGATCTGCCCGCCACCACCGTGGTACCCACGGCGGCGCCGACGGTCACCGACGCGGCAGCCCCCGTGGCCGGCGCCGGCATCGCTGCCATCCACACGTTCGACCCGGACGGTGACGGTGAGGAACGCGACGACCTCGCCGCACTCGCCATCGACGGCAACCCCGAGACCGCCTGGAGCACCGTCTGCTATGCCAACGAGTACCTCGGCGGCAAGCAGGGCGTGGGCCTGGTGCTCGATCTCGGTGGTGCCAGCAGCGGCGTGCTGACCATCGACATCGCCAGCGCCCCGTACCAGGTGCGGGTGTACAGCACCAGCGCCGCCACCGCGCCCACCACCTTCGGTGCCTGGGGCAACCCGGTGGACTCCTTCGCCGGCGCAGAGCCGCAGGTGGCGACGGCCGTCGTCAGCGACGCCACGTACGTGCTGGTCTCGTTCGTCCAACTGGGCACGGACGCCGGCTGCTCGAACAACCCGTACCGCGGCTCGCTCCGCGAGATCACGTTCGGCTGAGGCGCGAGCCGCAGGCCTGGCCACTAGTCTCCCCGCCGTGGCCGCGGCACCCGACGATCGATCGCTGGTGCACGCTGCCCAGGCAGGCGACCGGGCGGCGATGGACCAGTTGCTGCGGCGCCACTACGACCGCATCCACGCCGTCTGCCGGCGGATCACGAGCAACGAGGCCGACGCGGCCGACGCCGCCCAGGAGGCACTCATCGCCGTCGTGCGCGGCCTGCACCGCTTCGACGGCCGCAGCGCCTTCGGCACCTGGGTCTACCGCGTCGCCACCAACGCCAGCCTGGATGAACTGCGCCGGCGGCGGCGGCGCCCACTGGCTTCGGTGGACGCCGACCATCGCCGCGAGCACGACGACGCCGCCCGGCCCACCGAGCCCGCCGACCCGGCCGCCGAGCGGCCGATCGACATGGTTGCCGAGCGGATGGCCACCGATGCCGCCCTCGCCGGCCTGGCCGAGGAGTTCCGCGTGCCCGTCGTGCTCCGCGACGTCGCCGACCTGGACTATGCCGAGATTGCCGAGGTGCTCGGCATCCCGATCGGCACCGTGAAGAGCCGCATCGCCCGTGGCCGGGGCATGCTGGCGGGCGCACTCGGCCGCCACGGGAACCGCGACGGTTCCCCCGGACGTCCAACAGGCGCATCATGACCGACGACCTCCACCCCGATCTCGAACTGGCCAGCCGGGCACTCGACGAGGACACGACGGTGGACGAGCGCGCCCGGGTGCAGGCATCGCCCGAGCTCACCGACCTGGTGGAGGCATTGCGCCACACTCGCGAGGCCGTGGCGGAGGTGCCGGTGCCCGCCGCCAGCGGCCGCGACGCCGCCATTGCTGCGGCGCTCTCCGTGTTCGACGAACTGCATGCCCCGGCAGCCACGCCTGCTGCCGCCGCATCCGCCGGCGCGCCCGGCGCATCGGCCGGGCGGGTCGTCAGCCTGTTCCGCCGCCGAGCCGGATGGGTGATGGCCACGGCGGCAGCGGTCCTGCTGGTGGGTGTGCTCGGGTCGCTGGCCCTGAACGGCTCGGGCAGCGACGACTCGACCTCCGGCGCCACCGAGACCGACCAGGAGATCCTCCGTGCCGGCGCGGACACGGCGGCACCCGCCGCCGAGGACGCCGCCGGGGCCACCGAGCTGACCGACGCGGCGCCACCGTCCACCATCTCCAGCATCGACAGCCCGGCCGTCGCCGGCATCGTCGTCAACGACCCTGCCGCGCTCCTGTCGCTGGCCGACGAGCTCGCCCCGCTGGCCATGACCTCGGCGGGTGGCGCCGAGACCCTGCCGATGACCCCCACTCCCGACGCCTCGCTGCCCGACGACGGCGGGGTCGGCGGCAACACCGCCGGCACCGTGCCGAAGAACCGCATCGACTGCCCGCTGGCACCCGACCAGGTGGTGTTCGCCGACATCCTGTGGCAGGACATCCCTGCCGTCGGGGTGCGCAGCACCACCACCGGGGTGGTGCAGGCGGTGTCGTACGACTGCATCGTGCTGGTCACCGTCGGCCCCTGAGCCCGGCCGCGCCGCACGGCTAGGGTTCCCGGCCGTGAAGGTCGCCCTCCTCGTCGCCACCGCCCTCATCGCCATCGCCGACTGGTGGTCGCGCTGGAAGGACGACGACCGGATCGAGCGCTTCGCCAAGCCGCTGGCCACCATCGGCGTCATCGGTCTGGCCCTGGTCAGCGGGGCGCCGCGCGAGCAGATCACGGTCGCCGTCGTCGCCTTGGTGCTGTGCCTGGCCGGCGACGTGTTCCTCATGCCGGCCATCGACCGCTTCGTGTTCGGCCTGGCCTCATTCCTCCTCGGCCACCTCGTCTTCATCGTCCTGTTCATCCAGTACGGGCTGGACAGCGCGCCGTTGGCCGGCATCGCGCTCGTCCTGGCAGGGATGCTGATCGCCAGCATCGGCCAGGTGATCGTGCGCGGTGCCAAGCTGCGCGACCCCGCCCTGCGCACCCCGGTGCTCGCCTACCTGTGCGTGATCTCGGCGATGGCGGCGTTCGGCTGGGCCACCCAGCGGCCGTGGGTGATCGCCGGCACCACCCTGTTCGTGGTGTCGGACTCCATTCTCGGCTGGGGCCAGTTCGTGCACCGCCGCCGCTGGATGCCGGTGACGATCATGGTCACCTACCACGCAGCCATCGGGGCCCTGGCGCTCAGCCTGTGGTGACCGTCCTGGTGAGCATCCGCCCAGCGTGCGGGCACAGCGACCGGCAACCGCCCCCGGGTGACCGCTGCCGCCGGGGCGGATAGGCTCGGCCCCATGCCGGGCAATCCGTTCACCGATCCCAACTGGGCCACCGATCTCGCGGACACCGTGGAGCGCGTGGTCGGCAAGGTCCGCTCCGTCGCCACCGACAACGCGGTCAAAGCCTCCCGAGGAATCGTCTTCGGCATGCTCGGTCTCCTGGCCCTTCTCACGGCCACCCCCCTCTTCATCATCCTCATCACCCGGCTCAGCCAGACCGTGCTGTCGCGGGTCATCCGCACGGACCACGCCACCACGGTGTGGGCCAGCTACCTCATCGTCGGCGGCGTGCTCATGATCGGCGGGTTCCTGTTGTTGAGGATGCGCCATTCCAAGGAAGCATCGTGAGCCACCACAAGGTCATCGTCATCGGGTCCGGCCCCGCCGGCCTCACCTCCGCCATCTACACCGCCCGGGCCAACCTCGCGCCCCTGGTCATCGAGGGCGAGCCCAGCAGCACCAGCGACCAGCCCGGTGGCCAGTTGATGCTCACCACCGAGGTGGAGAACTTCCCCGGCTTCCCCGAAGGGATCATGGGCCCCGAGCTCATGCAGCGGATGCGCGAGCAGGCCGTTCGGTTCGGTGCCGAGTTCCTCACCGAGAAGGTCACCAAGGTGGACTTCAGCTCCCGGCCGTTCCAGGTGTGGGTGCGCGAGCACTGCCACACCGCGGAGTCCGTCATCGTGTCCACCGGCGCCCAGAGCCTGATGCTCGGGCTGGAGGCCGAAGGCCGCCTCTTGGGCCACGGGCTGTCCACCTGCGCGACGTGCGACGGGTTCTTTTTCCGCGGCCAGGAGATCGCCGTGGTCGGCGGTGGCGACAGCGCCATCGAGGAAGCCACGTTCCTCACCAAGTTCGCCACCAAGGTGTCCCTGCTGGTGCGCCGGGACGAGCTGAGGGCCAGCAAGATCATGCAGGAGCGGGCGTTCAACAACGAGCGCATCGAGATCGTGTGGAACACCGTGGTGGACGACCTGGTGGGCACCGACAAGCTCGAGGGCGCCGTGGTGCGCAACGTGAAGACCGGCGAGGTCCGCACGCTGGACGTCACCGGCCTGTTCGTGGCCATCGGCCACCGTCCCAACACCGACCTGTTCAAGGACGTGCTGGACATGGAGGACAACGGCTACCTGATCACCCGCCCCGGCTCGTCGTACACCAACGTGGACGGCGTGTTCGCCTGCGGCGACGTGCAGGACCACACCTACCGCCAGGCCATCACCGCCGCCGGTTCCGGCTGCATGGCCGCGATCGACTGCGAGCGCTGGCTGGAGGCCCAGGGCACCCACTGACGGCGCGGCGGCGCCCTGCGTCACAGCCGGTGCGGGAAGCCGCGGCCGTTCCGGCGGGTTGCAGAGCGGTAGCATCCTTCCCCGAGATCGAAAGGACTCCCGCCATGGCCGAGGGCATTGTCACCCTGTCCACCTCCACCTTCGACGAGACGGTCGGCGCCAGCAGCAAGCCGGTCATCGTCGACTTCTGGGCCGAATGGTGCGGCCCCTGCAAGATGATCGCCCCGATCCTTGCCGAGATCGCCGTCGAGCAGCCCGGGCTCACCGTGGCCAAGCTGAACGTCGACGACAACCCGGACATCGCCATGCGGTTCAACGTCATGAGCATTCCCACGCTGCTGGTGTTCGACCAGGGCGAGGTGCGCAAGCGCCTCGTCGGCGCCAAGGGCAAGGGGCAGTTGCTGCAGGAGCTGAGCGAATTCCTTCCTACTTCCCGCTGACTCCCGGTCAGCACGGCGAGGCAATACGCGACCTGCAACGCCGGCTCGGAGCTGCCGGGCACTCACCCGCCCCGGGTGCCGAGGTCGGGGTGTACTGCCCTGCCACCGTGGCGGCGGTTGCGGCATTCCAGGCCACACGCGGCCTGCGCAGCGACGGCGTGTGCGACGAGCACACGTGGACCGCGCTGGTGGAGGCCTCGTGGAAGCTCGGCGATCGCTCGCTGTACCTCACGGCTCCCAACCTGCGCGGTGACGATGTCGCTGAACTGCAGGACCGTCTGGCGCGCCTGGGCTTCGATTGTGGCCGGGTGGACGGCATTTTCGGCCCGCGCACGGCCCGCGCGCTGGAGGACTTCCAGTCCAACTGCGGCCTGTTCGCCGACGCAGTGTGCGGCCAGGACACCGTCCGCGCGTTGGTTCGGGTGGGCAGCCAGAGCGGCACCGGGCCGGGGGTTGCTGTCGTACGCGAGCGAGAGCGCCTGCGCCACGGATGGGGGTCGATCGCCGAGTCCCGCGTGGTGCTCGGCCAGTTCGGTGGGCTGAGCGCCATCACCCGCAGCCTGGCCCGCGACCTGCGCCTGCTCGGTGCCACTGTCATGCCGCTCGACGAACCCGACGCGGTTGCCCAAGCCATTGCCGCCAACCACTTCGCCGCGGACGCCTACCTCGGTTTCGAAGGTTCGGCCGACCCGGTGGTCACCGTCCACTACTACAAGGTGCCGAGCTTCGAGTCCGTCGGAGGTCGCACGCTCGCCGAGGCGATCGCCGACGCGCTGCAACCACTGGCCACAGCGCTGGGGGTCGATGCTCGGGTGGTGGGCATGCGGCTGCCGGTGTTGCGCGAGACCCGGATGCCGGCGGTGTTGGTGGTGCTCGGGTCGGTGCGCGAGGTGGTGGATCAGTCGGCGATGGTGACCGCTGCGGTGCAGCAGGCACTCGAACTGTGGACATCACGCGCGGGCTGAGACTTTATCCACAATTTCCCACCCAGGCTGTGCGTAACCTTCCGGGTGAGGGTTGGGGGCGAGTTCCGCACCCTCGGTGGGCCTACTCCCCCTCGTGACCACCCTGCGTGGTCATTCGGTGATAGATTCGTTCGAGATCCTCAAGATCGGCGAACTCGATCACCACCTTGCCCTTGGATGCACCCATCGACACATTCACACGTGTGGACAAGTATTCGGCCAGCAACTCCTCCAGTTCCAGGAGCCCCGGTGGCCGCAGCCGGGTGCGACCGGTGAGCCCGGCGCCGTCGGTCACCTTTCCGGAGGCGGCATCCGCCTCCTCGCCGGCCGGCTCCGTTGCCGTCGCTCCCCCACGATCCTTCACCGCGTCCTCCAGCAGACGCACCGACCAGCCTTCGGTCACTGCCCGGCGGGCAAGTTGCTCCTGGAAGGCACGGTCCGGTGTGCCGAGCAACGCCTTGGCATGGCCCGCCGACAGACGGCCGTCGGCCAGCAGGTGCTGGATCGACGGCGGCAACGACATGAGCCGCAAGGTGTTGGTGACGGCCGAGCGACTCTTCCCCACCCGGCCGGCCACCTGCTCGTGGGTGAGCGAGAAGTCTTCGATCAACTGCTGGTAGGCGGCGGCCTCTTCCAGCGGGGTGAGATCCTGGCGGTGCAGGTTCTCTACCAGTGCCTTCTCCACCGAGCCGAGGTCGTCGGTCTGGCGGATGATCGCCGGCACCACGGCCAGGCCGGCTCGACGGGCGGCCCGCCAGCGGCGTTCGCCGGCGATCAACTCGAAGTTGCCGTCGCCCACCTGGCGGACCAGGATCGGCTGCAGCACGCCGATCTCGCGGATCGACGCCGACAACTCGGCCAGGCTCTCCTCGTCGAAGTGCACTCGAGGTTGGTTGGGGTTGGGGACGATGCTGCCGACCGGCACGTCCTCCAAACGCGGCTGGTCACCAGCGACCACCGCTGCCGCATCGGCGGGAATGAGGGCGCCGAGCCCTTTACCGAGACCGCTCAGCCGGGCCACCGCTGACCTCCTTGGCGACGCCGCGGTACGCCGTGGCGCCGCGTGAAGTGGGATCGAACGTGATGATCGGCTGCCCGAACGACGGAGCCTCCGAAAGTCGGACGGTGCGCGGCACGACGGAGCGGCACACCTTGTCGCCGAAGTGCTCGCGCACCTCCTTCACCACCTGGTCGGCCAGCTTGGTACGAGCGTCGTACATGACGCACACGATCGTGCTGACTTCAAGGGTGGGATTGAGATTGCGCTTCACCAGGTCCACATTGCGGAGCAGCTGTCCCAGACCTTCCAGGGCGTAGTACTCGCACTGGATCGGTACCAGCACCTCGCCGGCGGCAGTGAGACCATTGACCGTCAGCAGGCCGAGCGAGGGTGGGCAGTCGATGAGGACATAGTCGTAGTCGTCGCTGACGGCCTCGATGGCCTTGCGCAAGCGGTTCTCACGGCTGAACGCCGGCACCAACTCGATCTCCGCGCCGGCCAGATCCAAGCTGGCGGGTGCCACGAACAGATTCTTCACCGAGGACGGTTCGACACAGTTCTCGATCGGCACCTCATGCATGATCACGTGGTACATCGACGTCTCCAGCCCTCGGTTCTCGATACCGAGGCCGGTAGAGGCGTTGCCCTGCGGATCCAGGTCGACGATGAGGGTGCGGTAGCCGAGTTCAGCCAGGCAGGCACCAAGGTTGATGGTGGTGGTGGTCTTGCCGACGCCGCCCTTCTGGTTGGCGACGGCGATGACGCGGGGGAGTGGTCGGTGCGAGGAGGTCATCGACGTGGGGCTCCGGTTCGCTCGTGCCCGCCGCCGACGCGGCTGGGCGCACGTCGGGCAGGATAGCGGTCGCGCGGTCGGCAGGGACGGACCGTCGAGGATCACCGGCCAGGAACGGATGCCTGCGCCACCTCACCGGATGTTCCACGTGGAACCTCGGCAAACGGCCCGGCGGCCCCATCGACACATATCGCGATGTTCCACGTGGAACGTCAGCGGCGTACGAACCCGCGAATTCCCTGCTCAGCGCCACGATCTTCGAGATGGAGGGGCTGCAGCAGCACCACCGGCCAGCGAGCCGGGTCGGGCTCGGGTGGTTCGCTGACCAACAACAGGCCGCCCTCCCTCAGCAGTACCGACGCCCACTTGGCCGTCACTGCCGGGGCGGCAAAGCTGCGCGCCGTGACCACCGAGAAGGTCCCGGCCGCAACTCTGGCCAGCGTGGCGACGTCCTCACCGTGCACCACCACACGATCGCCAAGCTCCAACGCAGCCACGGCACGCCGCAACAGGTCGGCCCGTTGCTGGCGCCGTTCCACCAGTGTCACCTGCAGATCGGGCCGGGCGACGGCGATCACCAGACCGGGAAGGCCGCCCCCGGAACCCAGGTCGGCCAGCGTGCCCGGGCCCGCCGGCACCTGGGAAACGAAACGGCCCGCGTGCGCGATCGCCTCCTCGATGGTCGAGGTGCCGATCGCGCCGCGGGCCTGGATCGAGGCGAGGACGCTGGCGAGGGGTGACGGGTCAGTCATTCGCCGGGGTGATGATCACCCGGCGGTACGGGTCGTCACCCTCGGAGCGGGTGGCGATGCCCTCGATGCCCGACAGGGTGTCGTGGATGATCTTGCGATCGGCCGACGACATCGGCTCCAGCACCCGGGCGACGCCGGACTCCTTCACTTCCTCGGCCATCTTCTGGGCAAAGGACCCGAGGGCGGCACGGCGGCGCTCGCGGTAGCCGCCGATGTCCACCCGCAGGCGGGTGTCGTGATCGCCCAGTCGGCGCTGCGACGCCACCCGGGCGAGGTCCTGCACTGCCTGCAGGGTGGCGCCACGGGGCCCGACCAGCAGGCCGAGTTCCTTGCCGTCCACTCGGACCTCCAGATCGTCGCCATCCTCGACGAGGGTGACGTTGCCCTCGAGCCCGAAGGCGTCGAGCAACCCGACCATGAACTTCTGCGCCTCGGCGCCGACCTGATGTGCGTCCACGTGGTGCTCCTTGCGTGTGGCGGAACCGGTTGAACCGGCAGCGTCCGCTGCCGGGGGAGTGGAGGCGACCGCATCGGCCGCGGCATCGGCCGCGCTCCCCTGCCCCTGTCGCCCTCGGGCACCCTGGGCGCGACGTCGCTGACCAGGTGCTTCGTCCTTTGTGGTGTCGGCGGCGCCCGCCGCAGCCCGCTGGCGCGGTGCCTTCTCGTTCGGCGCGCCGCCGGCCTTCTTCTGTGCCGCCGGCTGGCGGTCGTTGGACGTGGCGGCACCCTGTCGGCCCTGACCGCCCTTCTCGCCGCCCTTCTCGCCGCCCTTCTCGCGGCGACGATCCCGGCGGTCGACCTTCTGGCGAGCCTGGGTGGGGCGAACGCGGGCGCGTACCCGGGCCTCACCTCGTTGGCGCCCGAACAGACCCTTCTTCGGCTCCTCGAGCACTTCGAACTCGGCATCGTCGAGCGCGACACCCAACTGGTCCAGTGCTCGCTCCTTGGCTTCCTCGACCGTCGATCCGGTGGTGGTGACCCATTCCATCTGTGCGTTGACCTGCTACTTCTTCTTCGGGGGCCGGTTGGCGGGCCCACCCGGGCGGCCCGCTCGGCCGGAGGACTGGGGGCGGGCAGCGTTGCGCCCGGTGGCACCGCCCGTGGGCTTGCCCTTCGGGGGAGTGACCCGCTTGCTCACGGTGCTGTCGGGGCCTGCGGTCTTCTTCTTTGCGGCATCCTCCTTGGCCGCCGCCAGATCGCGCTTGGCCTGGGCGAACATGCCACCGCCACCACCATCGGCCTTGGCCAGCTCGCGAGCGGTCTCGCCTGCCCGCTGGGCTTGACGGCCGAGGGATTCGTCGCCCTTGTAGAAGCGGTGGGTGATGTAGTACTGCAGGGCGATGCGGAACACGGCCTGGGCCATGTAGTAGATGACCAGACCGGTGAGATAGAAGACCAGGAAGACGGCGAACGCCACCGGCAGGTACTGCATGATCTTCTGCTGGGTGGCCGACATGGTGGGCGACACCGAGGCCCGGGCAGCCACCATCCGCTGCTGGCCGTAGTACAGGGCGCCGAGGGCCACCACCAGCAGGGCGTAGACCATGCCCTTGCCAAAGCCTTCGCTGAGCATGTTGATCGGGCGCACCGCCAGATCCAGCCCGAACGACTTCATCTGGGTCTGGCCGTAGAGCGACTCGTACATCTTCGACGAGGCGGAGATGTACTTCGGCACGATCAGCTCACGCCCGTCGAGGATGCCCTTGCACACCGCCGGCACGGCCTTGCCGGCGCCAGGGTCCACACAGCTGACCTTCTCCGACACCCCGTGCAGGACGCGGAACATGATGATGAACACCGGCATCTGCAGCAGCAGCGGGAAGCACGAGGCCAGCGGGTTGACCTTGTGCTCCTGGTAGAGCTTCATCATCTCTTCGTTGAGCTTCTGCCGGTCGCCGCGGTACTGCTGCTGCAGGCGGCGCATCTCCGGCTGGAGCTTCTGCATCTCCAGCATGCCCTTGGTGCTCTTCAGCACCAGCGGGGCCGTGATGAGCATCACCACCAGGGCGATCAGGCCGATGGCCAGGATGTAGTCGTTGGTGAGGCTGTAGAACCAGGCCAAGAGCGCGGCCGGGTACTTGAAGAAATCGATGGCGATCATGCAGGGGTTCCCTTGCGACGAGGACGGGGGCGATCAGCGGCTTCGGGCACGGGATCCCACCCGGACGGCCCGAAGGGGCGGCAACGCACCAGGCGGCGGGCGGTGAGCCATCCGCCACGGAACGTGCCGTGGGTCTCCAGCGCCTCGATGGCGTAGGCGCTGCATGACGGAGTGAACCGGCAGGGGGAGGGGCGACCCTCCACGGCCCGCTGGTACCACAACACCATGCGGATCAGCCGGCCTCGACGGGGCGCGGCAGCCGGCTCAGCAGGTGCGTGAGATCGAACATCAGTTCGGAGTACGACCGCGTGGCGGCGGCTGCTTGGGCGCCGAACAGGTAATACCCCGGCAGCAGACGCCCGTCGGACGAGGCGGCCGCCAGGCCGGCCCGCAGCCGACGGCGCACACGGTTGCGTACGACGGCGGGGCCGAGGGCGCGCCCCAGCGCGTACGCCACACGCGGGGGTGTGGAGGACGGCGGAGGATCCAGAAGAACGGTGCACCACAGGACTCCGGCCCGAGCGCGCTGCCCGTCGGCGGCGAGGCGCGCGAACGCGCTGCGCTCTCGGATGCGCCAGATCAAGCCGACAGGCGGTGACGGCCCTTGGCGCGGCGGGCCTTCAGCACGGCCCGCCCGGCGCGGGTGCTCATCCGGGCGCGGAAGCCGTGCTTCTTGGCACGGCGACGGTTGTTGGGTTGGTAGGTGCGCTTCACGCAGCCCTCCTCGAGCCGCCCCGTGGACGACCCATTCTGACGTGGGGAAAGTTCGTGGTGGCGCGCCGCAAGAACGACCAGCTACGCCGGACCAGCCGCCAAGACTACGGTGAGCGGCCCCAACTGGCAACCGCAGCAGCCACGAGGATGCGCATGCGCACGCGCCGATGCACCGCCACCAGGGCGGTGAGGAGCGGCGTTCGGAAGGGGTGTGCGCGCCTGCTAGCGTGCGCCCTTCACGACCCCGTGTTGTCCACATCGTGTGGACAACCTTGTGGAATCTGCGAACCGTTCGGAAAGGAGGTGCAGGTGAGCGACCATGACCAGCTGTGGACGGCCGTCGCCCAACTGCTCCGTGCGCAGGTGTCCGAGGCCGTGTGGTTCTCCACTTTTCAGGACGTGATCGCCCTCGAGAGCACCTCCTCCGTGCTGCGGGTGAGCGCCCCGAACGGCCATGCCCGCGATCGCATTCTGTCGCGCTACCTGCCGCTGGTGCGGGATGCTCTGGACGAGATCGGTTCGGGCAGCATCCAGTTCAGCGTCGAGGTCCAGGCTGCCGAGCCCGAGCCCGCCGCCGAGTGGGCAGCGGAGGTCGGCCGCGGCGACGGTGCCCGCGACCTGGGGCGCGACCCCGAGCCTGCCGGCGGTGCAGTCGCCACGTCGTCCGGGCGAACGGACGCCAACGGCGGCGACATGAACCCCCGCTACACCTTCGAGACGTTCGTGAAGGGTGCCAGCAACCAGTTCGCGCTGGCCGCCGCGCAGCGGGTGGCCGAAACGCCAGGGCGTAGCTACAACCCGCTGTTCGTCTACGGCTCCGCCGGTCTGGGCAAGACCCACCTGCTCCACGCCATCGGCCACTATGTGCAGAGCCACTACCAGCACGACGTGGTGCGCTACGTCAGCACCGAGACGTTCCTCAACGAGTACGTGGACGCCATCCGCACCAACACCACGGCCAACTTCAAGCGCCGGTACCGCGACATCGACGTGCTGCTGATCGACGACATCCAGTTCATGGAGGGCAAGGAAGGCCTGCAGGAGGAGTTCTTCCACACGTTCAACTCCCTGCACGGGGCCAACAAGCAGATCGTCATCAGCTCCGACCGCATGCCCGATGCCATCCCCACGCTGGAGGAACGCCTCCGCGGTCGGTTCAAGTGGGGGCTGATCACCGACATCCAGCCGCCGGACCTGGAGACCCGCCTGGCCATCCTGCGCAACAAGGCCGAGCGCGACCACAGCCCCGTGCCGCCCGACGTGCTGGAGTTCATCGCCTCGCGGATCACCAGCAACATCCGTGAGCTGGAAGGTGCGCTCATCCGGGTCACGGCCTACGCCAGCCTCAACGAGGTGCCGATCACCACCCACCTGGCCGAGCACCTGCTGGGCGACCTGCTCACCGACAGCTACGTGAAGCCGCGTACGGACGAGGAACTGCTCAGCGAGATCGCCGTCATCCTCGGCTTCAGCGTGGAATCGCTGCGCGGCAAGAGCCGGCAGCGCCCGCTCGTCACCGCCCGGCAGACGGCGATGTACGTCTTCCGCGAACTCACCGATCTGTCGTATCCGGCCATCGCCCGCCTGTTCGGTGGCCGCGATCACACGACCGTCATCCACGC
Organism: Acidimicrobiaceae bacterium; assembly: GCA_020637295.1. Lineage (GTDB taxonomy): Bacteria > Actinomycetota > Acidimicrobiia > Acidimicrobiales > Ilumatobacteraceae > UBA668. Next base: position 14,946 of record JACJWF010000010.1, read on the forward strand.
CGTGGACAAGATCCAGCGGCTGATGAAGGAGCGCAAGCAGATCTACGACCAGGTCACCGACCTCGTCCAGCGGTTGAAGAAGGCCTGACGGTGGTCGCGCGCGGGCTGGTGGACGACATGTGGACAAGTACCGCCGGCCTCTGGACGCGGGTGCGGTCATCCACCGAACTACAACGGCGTCGTTTTTCGGGTGTGCACGCGTGGGGAAACCGGTGTGCACGCGTTTTCGGCACCTACGCTGGGCCGACATCGGGTTGTGCACAATCCACAGCCCTTATTACCTCTACTAGGTTTCTTCATCACCCCATGTTGAGAAAGGGAACGCTGTGAAGTTCCGTTGCGAGCGTGAAGCCCTGGCCGAAGCCCTGGCCACTGCGGGCCGGGCCGCCACCGGGCGTTCCGGTGCCCTGCCCGTCCTGTCCGGTCTGCGTCTGGAGTTGACCGGCGATCAACTCTCCGTCACCGGCACCGACCTGGACCTCACCATCCAGTTGTCCGTGGAGGTCGGTGGCGAGCGCGACGGCGGCATCGTCCTGCCGGCGCGTCTGGCTGCGGACATCGTGCGGTCGCTGGGCAGCGGCAAGGTGGAGGTTGCCGCCGAGGGCGACGACGTCAGCATCAGCAACGGGCGCTCCAACTTCAGCGTGCGCCCACTGAGCTTCGACGACTACCCGAAGCTGGCGTCGCCGGTGAACACGTCGGTCACCCTCCCGGCCACGGCGTTCGGCGAGGCCCTGCGCCAGGTGGTGCGGGCCGCCAGCACCGACGAGGCGCGCCCGATCCTCACCGGCGTGCTGATGGCCGCCGAGGCCGATGGGCTGCGGATGGTGGCCACGGACAGCTACCGCCTGGCCGTGCGCGACCTGGTGGGTCAGCAGGTGCTGGCTGCCGACCAGAAGGTGCTGGTGCCCGGGCGGGCGCTCACCGAGCTGCAGCGCCTGGTGGGCGGTGGCGACGACGTCACCATGCGCCTCGGCGATCGTGACGCCACGTTCGAGGTGGGGTCCACCCGCCTCACCACCCGGCTCATCGAGGGCGAGTTCCCCAACTACCGCCAGCTCATCCCGGCCAGCCACCCCAATACGCTCACGGTGGAGCGCGAGCCGCTGCTGGAAGCCATCCGCCGCGTGAAGATCCTGGCCAAGGACGCCACGCCGGTGCGCCTGCAACTCGGCGGCGAGACCCTGCGCCTCACGGCGATCACCCAGGATGTCGGCAACGCCAGCGAGGAACTCGACGCCCAGTACGACGGCAGCGAGCTCACCGTGGCGTTCAACCCGGATTACCTGGCCGCCGGCGTGGAAGCCTGCTCGGGCGATGCGGTCACCCTGTCCACCATGGACGCGCTGAAGCCGGCCGTCGTCCGCGGTGTGGGCCACGAGGATTACCTGTACCTCCTGATGCCCGTCCGGGTGCCGTAACCCTGCGGGCTCGTCGCCCGCCCGCCTTCTAGGCTTCGACGCCATGGTCACCGTGCGCAGGATGGATCCGTCGGAATGGCCCGCGGCGCGGGCCGCCTGCATCGATGCGTTCGACGAGCCGGGGATTCCCGAGCTGCTGGACATGCTGCACTCCTCGTGGGGGTGGTCCGACGACCTGGCGTTCGTAGCGGAGCGCGCCGGCGAGATCGTGGGGCTGGTGCTGTTCACGCCGTGCTTCGTCGACGCACCGGAACGTGTGGTGCAGGTGCTGGTGCTCAGCCCGGTGGGCGTGCGCCGCGACGTGCAGGGTCAGGGCATCGGTGATGCGCTGATCCGTGGCGCGCTGGCCGAGTTGGCCAGCACCCGCGCGGAGCCGGCGGTCTTCTTGGAGGGCATCCCGTCCTACTACCCGCGGTTCGGGTTCCGGCCCGGCGGCGAGCTGGGCTTCACCAAGCCGTCCACCCGCATCCCCGACCGGGCGTTCATGGTCTACCCGCTGCCGTCGTATGACCCGTCACTGCGTGGCGCGCTCGTCTACGCAGATGCCTTCTGGCGGGCGGACGCCGTGGGGCTGCGCGAGTGATCGTCCACCGGCTGGAGCTGGTCGACTTCCGCAACTACCAGGAGGCGTCGTTCGACTTCCACCCGGGCATCACCGCGGTGGTCGGCCTCAACGGGCAGGGGAAGACCAACCTGGCCGAGGCGCTGGCCTACCTGGCGTCGCTGGACAGCTTCCGCGGCGCGCCGGGCGACGCACTCATCCGGGCCGGGGCCGACCAGGCAGTGGTTCGGGCAACGGTGGTGCAGCCCGACGGGCGCGAGGTGCTGGTGGAGCTGGAGCTCAGCCGGCAGGGCCGCAACCGGGTGCAGGTGAACAAGCAGCGGCTGGGGCGCACCCGCGACCTGCTGGGGGTCATGCGGGTGACGGTGTTCAGCCCCGACGACCTGCAACTGGTGAAGGGCGGGCCTGGCGAGCGGCGCCGGTTCATGGACGACACCCTGGTGGCCCTGGCCCTGAAGTACGACGCGATGCGGCTGGAACTGGACCGTGTCGTGAAGCAGCGCAACACCCTGCTGAAGCAGGCGGGCGGCAAGCTGGACGACGCCGGCGAGGTGACGCTGGAGGTGTGGGACGCCAAGCTGGCCGACATCGGCGACCGCTTCGGCCACGCCCGGGCCGTGCTGATCGCCCGGCTGAGCCCGGTGGTGGCCGAGGCGTACGAGCAGTTGGCCGACCGGCCGACGCCCATCGAGTTGCGCTACGAGCCGCCCTGGCGGGGGAGTGGCGGGCTGGCCGCGGCGTTGGCCGCCGCCCGCACGGACGACCTGCGCCGCGGCGTGAGCACGGTCGGCCCGCACCGCGACGACGTGGAACTGTTCGTCAACGGCATGCCGGCGCGCACCCACGCCTCACAGGGTGAGCAGCGCACGCTGGCCCTCGCGCTGCGTCTCGGGGCCCACCGGATGGTGGCCGAGAAGGCCGGCAGCGCGCCGGTGCTGGTGCTCGACGACGTGCTCAGCGAGCTGGATCCCACCCGCTGCACCGCGCTCCTCCGCCACCTGCCACCCGGCCAGGTGGTGCTGACCACCGCCGGTGTGCTGCCCGACGCCGCCCATCCCGACTCGATCGTGCGCATCGCTGCTGGCAGAGTGGAACCGTGACCCGCGCCGACGAACCGATCCGCCTCGGCGACAGCCTGCACCAGGTGATCCGCGGCCTGCGGCCTGAAGGGTCCGCGGCCCACGCGCCCGCGGCGGCCATCGGCGGGGTGTTCGGTAAGTGGGAGGCCGCCGTCGGGCCGGCCGTGGCGGCGCACGTGACCCCGGTGAAGCTGGACGGCACGACGCTGGTGGTGCAGGTGGACGACCCGGCCTGGGCCACCCAGCTGCGCTTCCTGGAGGCCACGGTGCGCGAGCGGTTGGCGGAGGTCGCCGGCGCCCAGGTGGACCACCTCGACGTCCGCGTCGCCGGCCGCCGCCGATGAGCCGCGTCAAGCTCCGGCGCACGGCCGAGTCCGTCCGCATCCTCGGGGGCCGTTCGGGGTCGCGAGGCGAGGTCACGATGACCGTGCAGGGCGTCCGCTCCTCCAGGTCCGGTGAGACCCTTCGTTGGTCGCAGATCCGCCTCCTCCGCGCCGTGATCGCCGAGCCGGGGTCTGCTCGGCGTCCACTCCGCATGGCCCTCACCCTCGAGGACCGGCACGGGGTGCTGACGGTCCTCGACGGGACGGTCGGCATCTCCCGCAGGCAGTTGCTCGACGTGTATGCCGGCGTGCGGTCGCTCGGTGTGGTGGACGACCTCCTCGACTTCCGGCTCACCGACCGGGCAGTCCCCAACCAACCCAACGCCGCCACGGTCAGCTTCTTCGCACCGCAGAGCGCGGCGGTGACGGAGCAACCACCACCTCGTCACTGGTGGTACCTCCCGGCGCTCGTCGCCGCGCTTGCGTCGGTGGCGCTCTCTGCATGGCGGATCTTCGGTGTCGACACCTCGTCATCGCGAGCGCCGACGACGTCGTTCGACCTCCACGCCATCGAGTCGTACCTGCCGAGCACGGACTCGATGCGTCTGCCGGAGGTGTGCCTTGCCTGGCAACCACCGGCCGACTGGGACCCCGACGCACCGATCGTGATGGTGGAGGTCATCGGCGACGGGCGGGCGTGGTTCAGCGGTACGGCGCTCGCGGAGGACGCCGCGTCCTGGAGTGACGTGAGGTCCCGGTCGCCCCTGCTTCACCGGCCCCACTACGAACCCGGGTGGTTCACGTTGCACGACCCAGACGCGAGCACGATGGTCGTCCGCCTCATCTCCACCTCGGACGAGGTGGTGCAGCCATGCTGATCCCCCTGCTGATCGGACCGTTCTGGGGCTGAATTTCGCCGTTTCCGATTCTGGGGCTGCTTTGTAGCGGAATCCGCGCGATTCCAGCCCCAGAAGCCCGTCTGGCCACCCATGAGCGCCGATTTTTCGGTGTCGCGGAAACCTCCCCAGGCTCCGCCACTCTGGCACACCCCTCAGGTAGGCTGTGATCTGTTGCGATCGCAGCCGTGGCGAGCAGGGCCCGGCCACCGCCATCGCCCAGAAAACCGCAGGTCACGGCCTGTTTTCCCCGAACACGATTGAGGTAGCAGTGGCTGCTGACGCCAAGCAACCGAGCGCCGACTACGGCGCCAAGGACATCCAGGTGCTCGAGGGGCTGGATCCGGTCCGCAAACGACCGGGCATGTATATCGGTTCCACCGGCCTCGCCGGCCTCCACCACCTCATCTGGGAGGTCGTGGACAACGCGGTGGACGAGGCCATGGCGGGCTTCGCCACCTCCATCACGGTCACCATGCTGGCCGACGGTGGCTGCCGCGTGTACGACAACGGCCGCGGCATCCCGGTGGACCCCTACCCGTCCGGTCCGCACCAGGGCAAGAGCGCGGCGGAGGTCGTGCTCACCGTGTTGCACGCCGGCGGCAAGTTCGGCGGCGAGGGCTACAAGGTGTCCGGCGGCCTGCACGGCGTGGGCGTCAGCGTCGTCAACGCGCTCAGCGAGCGCCTGCTGCTCACGGTGGACCGCGACGGCAAGCGCCACCAGCAGGAGTACGCCAAGGGCGGTCAGCCTCAGGGGCCGATGACCGTCATCGGCAGCACCCCGGCCGACGGCCGCACCACCGGCTCCACGGTGGAGTTCTGGCCCGATCCCACCATCTTCGCCAGCGAGGGCACGGAGTTCGTGGCCCGCACCGTGCTGGAGCGCCTGCAGACGATGGCCTTCCTCAACCGTGGGCTGGAGATCGTCTTCGTCGACGAGCGGGCCGGCAAGGAACAGACCGTCACCTACCAGTACAAGGGCGGCGTGGTGGACTTCGTGCGTCACCTCAACGCCACCAAGGAGCCCCTGTTCGCCAAGGTCTGCCACTTCGAGGACGAGGACGACGAGGGTGGCCAGACGCTGGACATCGCCGTGCAGTGGAACACCGGCTACCACGAGGGCATCCACGGCTACGCCAACGGCATCAGCACCATCGAAGGTGGCATGCACGTGGAGGGCTTCAAGACGGCGCTCACGTCGGTGCTCAACAAGTACGCGCGCAACAAGGGCCTGCTGAAGGAGAAGGACGACAACCTCCTCGGCGAGGACATCCGTGAGGGCATCACCGCCATCGTCGCCGTCAAGCTCCGCGAGCCCCAGTTCGAAGGGCAGACCAAGGCCAAGCTCGGCAACGTGCCGATGCGCAGCTTCGTGCAGAAGGTCACCAACGAGAAGCTGGCCGAGTGGCTGGACGAGAACCCCACCGAGGCCAACAAGATCGTCAAGAAGGCGCAGGCCGCAGCGCAGGCCCGCGTGGCGGCCAAGAACGCCCGCAACGCCATCCGTCGCAAGACGGCGCTCACCGGCGCCGGCATGCCCGACAAGCTGAAGGACTGCACCAGCGGCAACCCGGAGGAGAGCGAGCTGTTCATCGTGGAGGGCGACTCCGCCGGTGGCTCGGCGCTGAACGCCCGCGAGCCGCGCACCCAGGCGCTGCTGCCCATCCGCGGCAAGATCCTCAACGTCGAGCGCGCCCGGCTGGACAAGATGTTGAAGAACAACGAGATCCAGGCGCTGATCACCGCCATCGGTGGTGGCGTGGGCGAGGAGTTCGAGCTGGCGAAGGCCCGCTACCACAAGGTCATCGCCCTGTGTGATGCCGACGTGGACGGCAGCCACATCCGCACCCTGCTGCTCACCTTCTTCTTCCGCCAGATGCGCCCGCTGGTGGAGGCCGGCTATGTGTACATCGCCCAGCCACCCCTGTTCTCCACGCTGGTCGGCAAGGAGAAGGTGTACCTGAAGGACGAAGCGGCGAAGGCCCGCTTCCTGGAGGCCCACCCCAACCACAAGAACGACTTCAACCGCCTGAAGGGCCTCGGCGAGATGGACTGGCACGAGCTGAAGCCCACCACCATGGACCCCGCCACCCGCACCCTGCTGCAGGTGACGGTGGAGGAAGCCGCCGAGGCGGACCTGATCACCAGCGTGCTGATGGGTGACGACGTGGAGAGCCGCAAGAACTTCATCACCACCAACGCCCGCGACGTGCGCAACCTGGACTTCTGAGAGCTGAGACTGCTGAGCACCACGAATGAGTGACACCCCGACTCCCCCCACCGACGGCGAGAACAACGGCCCCGACGGGCCCGGCGACGCCATCCAGCCGATCCAGCTGCAGGACGAGATGGAGCGCAGCTTCATCGACTACGCGATGTCGGTCATCATGTCCCGCGCCCTGCCCGATGTGCGCGACGGCCTGAAGCCGGTGCACCGCCGGATCATCTGGGACATGGATCAGCAGGGCTTCCGCCCCAACCGGTCCCACGTCAAGTGCGCCCGCGTCACCGGCGACACGATGGCCAAGTACCACCCCCACGGCAACTCGGCCATCTACGACGCGTTGGTGCGCATGGCGCAGCCGTTCAGCCTGCGCCACCCACTGATCGACTTCCACGGAAACTACGGATCCCCAGACTTCGGAGCGGCCGCTGAGCGTTACACCGAGTGCCGGCTGGACCCGTTGGCGATGCAGATGTTGGCGGACATCGACGAGGACACCGTCGACATGCTGCCCAACTACGACAACACCACCGAGGAGCCGGCGGTGCTGCCGGCCCGCTTCCCGAACCTGCTGGTCAACGGCAGCCAGGGCATCGCGGTCGGCATGGCCACCAGCATCCCGCCGCACAACCTCGGCGAGGTCATCGACGCCACCATCCACCTCATCGACCACCCCGGGGCCGGCCCCGACGACCTCATGCAGTTCGTGAAGGGCCCGGACTTCCCCACCGGTGGCAGCATCCTCGGCCGGGCCGGGATCCTCGACGCCTATCGCACCGGCCGGGGCAGCATCAAGATGCGGGCCACCGCCACCATCGAGGAGGGCCGGCGCGGGCAGATGCAGATCGTCGTCACCGAACTGCCCTACCAGACCAGCTGCTCGGCCATCGCCGGGCGGATCCAGGAGCTGGTGGACAGCGGCGACCTCGACGGCATCGCCGACGTGAACGACGGCTCGGCCGGGGGCAAGACCAACCTGGTGGTCACGCTGAAACGAGACGCCAACGCCAACGTGGTGCTCAACAACCTCTACAAGCTCACCCAGCTGCAGACCAGCTTCCCGGTCAACATGGTGGCTCTCGTCCACGGTGTGCCGCGCACCCTCAACCTGGTGCAGGCGCTGGAGGGCTATGTGGAGCACCAGGTGGACGTCATCACCCGGCGCACCCAGTTCCGCCTCGACAAGGCCAAGCGGCGCGAGCACATCCTCGAAGGGCGCATCAAGGCCCTCAACGTCATCGACGAGATCATCGCCCTCATCCGGGCGTCGGACGACACGGCAGCGGCGAAGGCCGGCCTGATGGCCGAGCCGTTCGAGTTCACCGAGATCCAGGCCACCGACATCCTCGAGATGCGGCTCGGCCAGCTCACCCGCCTCAGCCGCATCGACCTGGAGACCGAGCTGCAGGACGTGCGGGCGCGCATCGTGGAGCTGCAGGGCATCCTCGACGACCCCGAGGTGCTGCGTGGCGTCATCAAGACCGAGCTCACCGCCATCCGCGCCGAGTTCGCCACCCCGCGGCGCTGCACCATCGACCTGTTCGCCGCCGGCGAGATGAGCATCGAGGACCTCACCGAGGACAAGGAACTGGTCATCGTGATGACCGAGGCCCAGTACGTGAAGGCGGTGCCCGCCAGCTCGTTCAAGACCCAGGGCCGCGGCGGCCGCGGCGTCAGCGGGGCGAAGCTGAAGACGGACGACATCGTCCGCCACGTCATCTTCACCACGGCGCACGCCTACCTGCTGTTCTTCTCCAACCGCGGCAAGGTCTACCGCCTGCGGGCGCTGGAGGTGCCCGAGCGTGAGCGCACGGCGAAGGGCATCCCGATCGTCAACCTGCTGCCGCTGCAGGCCGGCGAGACCATCCAGGCCATCATCGACACCCGGGACTTCGCCGGCGAGCGCTACCTGTTCTTCGCCACCCGCCAGGGCACGGTGAAGAAGACGGCGTTCAACGAGTACGACTCCTCGCGCCGCGACGGCCTGATCGCCATCAACCTGCGGGACAAGGACGAGCTGGTCCGGGTGATCGAGACCACCGGCGGCGACGACATCTTCATCGTCAGCCGCAAGGGCATGACCATCCGCTTCAACGAGGACGAGGTGCGCCCGATGGGCCGTGCGGCCGCGGGCGTGCGGGGCATGAAGCTGAAGCCCGGCGACGAGGTCGTGTCGGTGGACGTCGCCCGCGACGACGTGGCCATGCTGATGGTCACCGAGGCCGGCTATGGCAAGCGCACGGAGCCCGACAGGTTCAACGTCCAGGGCCGTGGCGGCCAGGGTGTCATCGGCATCCGGCTCACCGGCAAGAAGGGTCATGTGGTGGCCGCGTTCATGGTCGGCCCGGAGGACGAGATCGTCGCCGTGTCCAGCGGTGGCGTCACCATCCGGATGGCCGTCGGCGACATCAGCTCGCAGGGCCGTGACGCCACTGGTGTGCGGGTGATGAGCCTGGACGACGGCCAGACCGTCGCCTCGGTGGCCCCCATCCTGGCCAGCGACGACGACGTCGCCGGCGAGGACTGACCTCCGGGCAGTCCCACTGATCGCGCCCTCGGGCGCCGCCTCGCGGCAGTGGCCGCCACGTGCTGCTCGGCGCGCCGCGCCGACGATCACGGAGGTGTTGCATCGTGCTCCTTCATCGTGCCCGCTCCGCCGCCGGCCGCCGGTCCTCGCGGCTCCGTCACCGGCGGGCCGCCCGCGACCGCGGCCAGGCGGTGCCGCTGCTGCTGGCGGTGGTGGCCCTCGCTGCCGTGCTGATGGCCGCGGCCGCCCATCTCGGTGGCCGCCTGGTGGATCGGCAGCGAGCCCAGACCGCCGCTGACGCTGCAGCGCTGGCCGCAGTCACCGGCGGCCACGCCGCGGCTGCCGCGGTCGCCGCTGCCAACGGTGGCGCGCTCGTGGCCCTCCGCGCCGTGCTCGACGACGTGATCGTCACGGTGCAGGTCGCCGGCGAGGTGGCCACCGCCAGAGCCACCCGCGCACCCTGAGAGAGGGTGCGTCTCCTACACTCGCCACGTGGACGATGCCGACCAGACGCGCCCGACCAGCGCGCCGTCGCGCCCGGCCGCCACGATCGACAACGCGGCCGGCCCCACCGACCCCCGCACGGAGTCACCCACCGGCAGCACGCCCCGCCCCCGCAACCGCACTGGCGGGTCCGGCGCCAAGGCCGGGGCCAAGAAGAGCGCGGGTGGTGGTTCCGGAAACGGTGTCCGCAGCGGGTCGTCGGGGAACGGGTCGTCCGGCAACGGGTCGAAGCGCCGCGCCGGCAGCAACGGCAGCGCGGGCAGCGGTCGGGCGGTGACGGCCGGCGACTCCGAGACGGCATCGCCGGCGAAGGGCACGCCGGCCACGTCATCAGCAGCGTCGGCCTCCACCGCTGCGCCGCCCTCGGGTACTCCCCGCAACACCGACGCGGCCGACCTGCCGGCTCCATCTCCGGCGGCCACTGCCCCGGCCGCGGACCAGCCCGAGCGCCCCCACCGTGCGGGGGGTCTGCCAACCGCCGCACGCACGCGCCCGGCATCCGCCACCGAGGCGCCCCCCGTGATCGATGTGCCCGACGCGCCGGACGATCCCAGCGGCCCGGTGGAGATCCCGGCGATCGTGCCGGCCGTGACGGCACCTGCGGCGCCGGGTGCGCCCGAGGTGGCCGACCCCGCACCCGCCCGCTGGTGGCGGCGTGGCCACGATCACTCCACGGACACCCCTGCGGACCGGACCGCCGAGCAGCCGGCGACACCCTTGCCGCCAGTTCCCACCGTGCCCATCGGCGAGCTCTCCGACGCCGAGTTCTCCGACACCGATGGCACGGCCGGCCTGCCCGCCCTGCACCGTCCGGTGCGCCCGGCCAGGTCCTTGCGCCAGCCCGTGGTGGTGCGCCGGTCCCGCCGGCCGCGGGTCCGCAAGGTCACCCGGGTGGTCCGCCATGTGGACACCTGGAGCGTCTTCAAGGTGGCGGTGGTGTTCCACGCCTTCCTCTACATGGTGTGCCTCACCTCCGGCGTGCTGCTGTGGCAGGTGGCCCAGACCACCGGCACGGTGGACAACATCGAGCGCTTCTTCGAGAGCTTCGGGTGGCAGAGCTTCGAGTTGAAGGGTGGGGAGATCTACCACAACGCCTGGATCGCCGGCCTGTTCCTGGCCGTGGGCGGCACCGGCCTGGTGGTCCTCGCGGCGACCCTGTTCAACCTCATCACCGACCTGGTCGGCGGCATCCGCCTGACGGTGCTGGAGGAGGAAGTGATCGCCCGGGAGGAGCGCGGCCTCGGCTGGCGGCGGGCGTTCCGCCGCCACGGTGCGGCCACGGTCCGGGGGACGCAGCAGCAGGAGCAGCCGTCCGGCGAGGCGCCGGCGGCCGCGGACGAGGGTGTGCGCGTCGTGTCGCCCGAACCCCCGGCGGCGCCCACCGGCGAGACCCAACGCGGTTGAGGGTTTTCGGCTCTGCCCGCTAGCCTTGCGTACCGCACCCTGGGGCTATAGCTCAGTCGGTTAGAGCGCATCCCTGATAAGGATGAGGTCACAAGTTCGATTCTTGTTAGCCCCACCAGTGCACGAGGCCCCGTCCGGGGCCTCGTTGCGTTTTCAGGCGACGTTCACCCGGTCGCGGCCGTCGCGCTTGGCGCCCATCAGCGCCGTGTCGGCCCGACGCAGGGTGGTGCTGACTTCTGCGGCCGGCCCGTGGGCCACGCCGACGGAGACGGTGATCTGGCCGGCGCCGGACAGTTGCTGATGGCCGGCGGTGGTGCGGATCCGTTCGGCGATCGTCGCCGCCTCGCCGGGGCTGACGTCGTCGAGCAGCACGCAGAACTCCTCGCCGCCGTAGCGGTAGACCACGTCGCCGGCCCGCACGCTGGCACACAGCGCGCTGGCCACTGCCTTCAGCACCTCGTCGCCGACATGGTGGCCGTGGTCATCGTTGAACTGCTTGAAGTGATCGATGTCCACCATCAGCACCGACGTCGGCCGGTCGCCCCGGGCGGGCTCGGCCGTCAGCGCTTGATTCAGGTGGCGGCGGTTGCCGACGCCGGTGAGGTCGTCGCGCAGCGCCAGTTCGGCCAGGCGGCGATCGCCCCGGCGCCTGGGCAGCAGCACCACGACCACCAGCACCACGGCCGCCAGCGCGAGGGCCACTGCGCCGATCGTGATGGCGACCTGGGGTGTGCTCCCGTCGTCATCCGTGGTGGCTGCCGGCCCCTGGGTGGCGTCAGGTGGTTCGTCGCTGCCGGCGGCGGGGACCTTGCCGGCCAGCAGTTCCTGGCGCAGGGTGCGCAAGTCGATCAGCGCCTGGGTGTACCGCGCCGGCGCCGGCGCCGTGGCGGTCGTCCCGCTGCCCGGCCGAGGCAGCAGTTGCAGGGTCTCGCGCATGGCTGCGGTGGGGGTGATCCCGAGGTCGCGCAGGCTGACGAAGGCCGCCGCTCCGGCCCGGTCCGCGGTGGCCAGTGCGCTGTTCGGCCCGGTGTCCCCGGCGCCTGCCGCACCGTCGGCGATGAGGCGCTGCTCCTCGGTGAGCGCGGTGATGGCCTGGTCGATCACCGCGACTGCGGCCTGGACGTCGAGCCCGCTGCCGGCTGACTCGGCGGCGGCGTGGTGGTGTGCGCCCGCCGGCGCGGCGCCGGCGTGTGCGCCGGTCACCGGCGCGACGAAGAAGAGCACGGTCGCGGCGGTGGCGGACCGCAGCATGCACGGGAGTCGGCGCATCGTGTGAGGTATCGGCACGACCGTCAAGCGGCTTGAAAGGTGGTGACGGTGCGTGTGACCGGTGTCCGCCGTCGGAACCTGGGCGCTACGCTCGCCGCCCATGAAGGTCCTGCGCCGGGCGCTGTTCGCACTGTCGCTGGCCGGCGCCATCGCCGGCGCCCTCCGGGTGCGCGGCAAGGGCGGTGTGCCGCCGCAGGAGGGCGGCTGGCGCGAAGTGGCCGTCCCACCGCGATGAACGGCCGGGACGGCCGCAGCACCCGGTTCGGCCTGGCCGGCCACGGGGTCACCGGCGGTGGCATTGCCCGCCGCCTGCTGGCCGCCGGTGCGGAACTGGTGGTCCACGACCCCGACGCCGCGGCCCTCGGCCGGGCGCAGGCGGCCGGGGCCATCATGGCCGGCACCGCGGGCGTGCTGGCCGGCGCAGGGGTGGTGGTGCTGTGTGGCCCGTCGCCGCACGCGCCACGCGCGGCCAGCCTGCTGTCCGCCGGCACGTCCGTGGTCAGCGTGGCCGACGACCTCGACGATGTGCGCGAGCTCCTCGGGCTGGACGTCCTGGCGCGCCGGGTCGACGCCACCCTGCTGGTGGGGGCGGCGATGGCCCCCGGCCTGTCCGGCCTGCTGGCGCGCTCGCTGGCCACCCAGGTCCACCAGGTGGACGAACTGCACGTGGCCACGCACGGCACGGCTGGGCCGGCATGCGCCCGCCAGCACCATGATTCCCTCGGCCGTACGGCCCTCGGCTGGCACGACGGGCGCTGGATCGAACCGCCCGGCGGCAGCGGCCGCGATCTGGTGTGGTTCCCAGAACCTATTGGCGCCCACGACTGCTACCGGGCCGCGGTGGCCGATCCGTTGCTGCTGCACCGGGCGTTCCCCGGCGTGCAGCGGATCACGGCTCGGGTCTCGGCCACCCGGCGCGACCGCCTGACGGCCCGCCTGCCGATGCTCACCCCGCCCCACCCGGCGGGCGACCTCGGCGCCGTGCGGGTGGAGGCCCGCGGGGCCGGCCCGGAAGGGGAGCGGGTCACCGTCATCGCCGGCGCGTCGGGCCCGACGGCGGAGCTGGCGGCTGCCGTCGCCGCGGCCGCCGCGCTGCGCCTGGCGGAGGTCGGAGCCCCAGCCGGGGCGCACTCGCTGGCCGACGATGCCGTCACCCATCTGGACCTGCTGCACCATGCCACCCACCTCGGGGTGACGGTGCAGGAGTTCACCGGCGTCGCCAGAGCTACCCACTGGTAACTTCCGCGGGGGCCTCGCTAGCCTGACGGTGTGATGAAGGCCGTCGACCACCGGCGGGCACCCGTGCTGGAGCTGCCGTGGCTACCGCCGGGCCGCACGGCAGTGCTGCCCGGGCGGGGCGAGATCTTCTATCGCCACCATGTGCACCCGGACCCTGCGGCGCCCACGGTGGTGCTGCTGCACGGGTGGACGGCCAGCGCCGACCTGCAGTTCTTCACCGCCTACCGGGCACTGGCGGAGGTGTGCTCGTTCGTTGCCGTGGACCATCGCGGGCACGGGCGCGGCATCCGCAACCTGGATCGCTACGAGCTCACCGACGTGGCCGACGACGTGGCGGTGCTCCTGGGGCAGTTGGGCCTCTCCGGGGTCGTCACCGTGGGCTACTCGATGGGCGGGCCGATCAGCCTGCTGCTGGCCCACCGGCACCCCGGCGTGGTCAAGGGGCTGGTGGTGCAGGCCACCGCGCTGGAGTGGCGAGCCACCTGGTGGGAGCGGTTGCAGTGGAAGACCGTGCACGTGATGGGCACGCTGATGCGCAGCCGGGCCTTCCCCCGCTTCATGCGCTGGGGTATCCGCCGCCTCCTGCCGGAGGACCACCCGATGCGCCGCTACGTGCCGTGGTTCGCGGCCGAACTGCGCCGCAACGACGCGTTCAACATCGTCCAGGCGGGGCAGTCGCTGAGCCGCTACGACGCCCGCACGTTCGCCAACCTGCTGGCGCTGCCGGCAGCGTCGCTGATCACCACCCGTGACCGCCTGGTCCGCCCGCGCAAGCAGCGGGCGCTGGCCGAGGCGTTGGGTGCGCACGTGGTGGAACTGGCCGACGACCACCTCGCGTCGCTGACCTCGCCCGACGCCTACTCGGTGGCCACGGTCGCGTTGGTGCGTCAGGTCGCCGGCTGACCAGCGGCGTGCGGCCGGCAGCGGGCCGGTTCAGCCGTCGGTGGGTTCGGTGGCGTCGAGCCGCGACGCCAACTCGTCCAGCCGGGCGGCCATCCGCTCCACCGCCGACGTCAGGCGATCCAGCTGGTCCTCCACCTCGTTGGTGGTCGGCACTGCGGCCAGCCCCAGGCGGACGCTGGCGATCTCGCGGGCGAGGAACTCGGTGTCCGCCTGGTTGCGCTCCGCCAGCTGGCGGTCGTGCTCGGCCTGGGCGCGGTCGCGCTGCTCCTGGCGGTTCTGGGCGAGGAGGATCAGCGGCGCGGCATAGGCGGCCTGGGTGGAGAACGCCAGGTTCAGCAGGATGAACGGGTACGGGTCGAAGCCACCCTTGCGGATGTTGCCGATGTTGAAGCCCCACGCCAGGTTGATGGCGATCCACACGAAGACGAGCACGCTCTGGAGCACCAGGAAGCGGGCCGTGCCGAGGAAGCGGGCGATGCTCTCGCTGAACTGGCCGAACGCCTCGGGGTCGTAGTGGATGCCCAGGCGGCGGCGCTCGCGGGGCGTGGAGAGATCGTTGCGCCGGGTCACTGCCCACCCCCTCCGGTGGCGACGGGCGTGGCCGGCGTGGTGGGTGTGGCGGCCACGCGGCGGCGCTGGCGCCAGCCGGTGGGCAGGGTGCGGTCGAGCACGTCGTCGACGGTGATGGCCCCCAGCAGGCGACCGGCCTCGTCGCACACCCCGATGGCCAGCAGGTTGTAGCTGGCCAGGCGCTCGGCCACCTCGCGCTCGGGCGTGTCCGGGGTGATCGTGGGCTCGTTCACCAGGATGCGGCCGAGCTCCATGGCCGGCGGCTCGCGCAGCAGGCGCTGGAAGTGGACCATCCCGAGGTACTGGCCGGTGGGCGGCTTGAACGGGGGTTGGACGACGAACACCTGGGCGGCGATCGACGACAGCCACTCCGGGTCGCGGATGTCCGCCAGGGCCTCGGCCACCGTGGTGGCGGGGCCGGCGATGACGATCTCCGGGGTGAGGAGCGCACCGGCGGTGCCCTCCGTGTAGCTCAGCAGGCGGCGCATGACGTCGGCGTCCTCGTCGTCCATCGCCTCCAGCAGTTGGGTGCGCTGCTCGCCGGGCATTTCGGCCATCAGGTCGGCGAGGTCGTCGTACTCCATCTCCTCGAGCACACCCACGAGGCGCTCGGTGTCCAGGCCCTCGATGATCCGCAGCTGCTCGGCCTCCGGCAACTCCTCCAGCAGGTCGGCCAGGCGCTCGTCGTCCATGGCCGCGGCAAGCTGCTTGCGTTGGGTCAGCGGCAGGGCGCGCACGACGCCGGCGACGTCGCTGGGGTGCATGTCGCGCAGCCGGGCAGCCTCGGCAGCCATCTCCCCGCCGGCGGCGACGCCGAACAGGGTGGGCACGTCGGCGATGTCCACCAGCCGGTAGCTGGGCCGCCGTCGCAGGCTGCTGCGCCGGGCCAGGCGCACCTTGGCGGGCTCCCACCAGGTGCTCTTGCCGTCCGTCACCGAGCGCAGACCGATGTCGCTGACCGTCTCGTCGCCGACCCGCTTGTCGATGACGTGCTTGCCGAGGATGATCTCGCCGGGGCGCGGCTTGAACGGGTTGAGGTCCACGTCCCAGCTGCGCAGCCGTGCACCCTCGCTGTCCAGGCTGCCGATGCGGGCGGTGTTGACGAAGATCTGGCGCCGCTGGCTGGTGGCGACGAAGCCCACCACCCGCGGTGCCCGACTGCCGGCACCGGGCACCAGCACGAGGTCCTCCAGGCGGCCGATGGGCTTGCCGCCCGCGTCGAGCAGGGGCAACCGCATGATGCGGAACGCGTAGATCAGCTCCCCTGCCATGCGGCAAGGCTACCCCTCGCCGTCGCGACCGTCCGGGCGGATTCCCCCTGCTCACGAGGGCCGCAGGTGGGTCTCCATCCAGGCGCGGGCGAAATCCACCGCGTCGGCGGCGTCGAACCACTCGGCGGTGGCGTCCCCGACGGTGCCCACACGGGCCCTGCCCGCGGCGAGGTAGGCGAGGGTGATGTGGGCGAAGTAGTCGCCGTCGTCCCACGGGGCGATGCCGGTGCTGTCGTCGAGGCAGTCCACCCGGCGCCGGCGCGGTTCGCCGGTGGCGGAACGGACGAGTGGGAAGCGGGTGACCCGGATCTTGTGCGGCAGGTCGGCCAGGTACTCGGCGTAGTGGTAGAGGGTGACGGTGTCCGGGTCGGCACCGAGGCGGAGGACGGTGCCGCCGCGCTGCACCAGCCGCTCGAGCGGCGAGCCCGGCCCGTAGTAGTCGTGCCACGGGACATCGGTCGTGATGGCAGCGGCGTCGCGCCCGCGGGCGCCGAACCGCCCCTCCGGGTGGTCGCTGACGACGGCGCCGGGCGTGGTGCGGAACACTTCGGCCAGCACCCCGATGTCGGGGTCCGCCGGGGTGGTGGCCGCGTCGAACCCGGCTGGGTCGGCGGTCGGGCCGACGTTCATCATCCAGGTGCCGCTGCGGCCGACAGCGGCGTCCAGCGCGCCCACCAGGTCCTCCGCCCTCCCACCGACCCGCCGCATCGAGGCGTGGACCATCACCGTGTCGCCGGCGCGCACGCCCAGCGCCCGCAGGTCGGCGGCGAGGCTGGAGCGGCTCATCCGAAACCCATGTTGCATTTTGTACACATGTGGGATTGGAGATTTGCCATGTGGTCAGACCTCAGTGTGAACCCGGCGGTCAGCTCCGTCCGGATCAAGTTGTCGGGCGCGATGTCCTGATCGAACGTCTCTGGGCCGAGATCCGAGTGCGGAGCGGTGTCCGTGGTTGCCGTCCGGCGGGATGTGGAGGCAGTTCGGACGGCGGAGGAGTTGACGGAGAAACTGACCGAAGGGACGAGTTCCCGACGGTGCGGTTCGTCTTCTGTGGATCCATCGGCCTGCACCATGTGCTGCATGCGCTTCGCGTTCCAGGGCGGTCCTGGGAGCCCACCAACGACCAGTGGAAGATGGACCTTCCCGTGTTGTCCGCGTCGGATGCGAGAGACCTGGCAGCGGCCTTGTTGAAGAGCAGTGGGCTCCATCGTGTCGTGACGACAGCGATGCCGGCCGGCGTCCGTATGGACGAACTCCGCGCCGTGCTGCAGCGGCTGGAGATGGATCACTACATCGAGCATCAGCGCGAGCGCGTCCGGTTCCGTCTGGCCATCGTCCGACGCGGATGGCGACGCCGGCGGTACCTCCGATGAGCACCACACCCTGCTGGTCGGTCCGCGAGGCGTTGGGAAGACACACCTGTTGTCGATGCTGTACCACCGCGTGAAGGCGCCTGATCGACTCGCCATCGCGTGACTGCGCGAGGACCCTTGGGGGGCTTCGCTCGTATGAGCAGCTCGTCGATCAGATGACGGCCGCCGTTCGCCGCGAGGACGGGCTGGTGGACGATGGCAAGAGTGCTTCGAGGGCGGACGCAGAGGAGCGGCTGATCACGGCGCTGAGCGGGAGGCCACTCCTGGTGCTGCTCGAGAACACCACCGACGTGCTGCAGCGCGTCGGCAAGCACGGGCAACATGCCCTTCGTGCATTGGTGCAGAACCGGGAGGATGTCCTCCTCGTGGCCACGTCGCCATCATTGGACGACTCCGTCTCCAAGCAGGCAGCCCCGTTCTACGGCTTCTTCGAGACGGTGCGCCTCGCCGAGCTGACCGTGGAAGGGGCGCGCCAACTGCTGATCAATGTCGCCCGGCTGCGCGGGGACGACGAGCTCTCCGAGTTCCTGACGACGGACCTTGCCACTCGACGACTCAAGGTGGTCGAAGTGCTCGCTGGCGGCCACCCGCGCGTGTGGATGCTGCTTGCCGGGTGCATGTCGGTGGAGAACATCGACGAGCTCGTGCCGGTGTTCATGAAGGCGTTGGACGATCTCACGCCGTACTACCAGGACCGCATGCGCGAGCTCCCGCCTCAGCAGGAGTCGTTGGTGTTCGAACTCTGCGAGCACCGCCTGCCGCTGACGGTGGGAGAATTGGCCCGTCGATGCGACCTTCAGCAGAACGCAACGTCGGTGCAGATCAAGGCGTTGGTCGACAAGGGCCATCTCGATGCTCGACCAAGTGCTGCGTGCCGCGGATCGACCTCCTAACACGCCCGTTGCTGCGTTGGTTGCGGCGGAGCCGCAGTACCTCGCAGGGTCGATGTTCCTCTTCCTGGACACGCCAACCGAGCGCTCGGGCGCATTTGCCGTGCTGCTGATGAAGCTGGAGTCGATGCCGACCGCACTCATGATGGCGATGCCGCTGATGTTGGTTGCGTTCTCTCAGGAGGATCTCACTGTGGTCGATCGCGCCATCCGTTGCGCTGCCGAGCACGACCATCGATTGACGGATGTATCGACGCTCTTTCACGGTCTCGTCTCGGAGCCCGAGGCACGCGTGACCGCGGTACCGAACGAACTCCGGGAAGTGCTCGGTCAGCTCGAGGCGACGCTGTCCGATCCAGAGTCGAGAGCGAAGATCAAGTCCGCTGTCGAGGTGCTTCGCGACGGTAAAGCGGCCGTACTCGCTGAAGCTCAGCGGGAACTTGACGCGCGCATCGAGGCGGCAGCCACGGCGACGCGGGTGGACCAGTAGGCCACGCCGCCACCCCAGCCGGTGGAGGCGTCGGTGGTGAGCGCGTTGACGCCGAGCCCCGTGCCGTCGCCGTAGGCACCGGTCCACCAACCCCACGGCACGCTCACCACACCGGGGGCGACCCGGGCGGTGATCCGCACCGGCAGGGTCAGCTCGCCACGGTCGTTCCACACCCGGGCGGTGGCGCCGTCGGCCAGGCCGAGCGCGGCGGCGTCCGCGGCCGCGACCTCGAGGGCCGGCGGCTGCTCCCTCCCGGCGTGTGCGGCGAGGCCGGAGTAGCTGGTGTTGAGGAAGCGGGTCTGCTGCTTCGGGCTCATCAGGCGGAACGGGAAGCGGGCGGCCTCGCCGTCCTCGGTGGGCGGTTGGTAGGTGGGCAGCACGGGCTGGCCCGCCAGTTCCATGAGGTCGCAGCGCAGTTCCACCCTGCCGCTGCGGGTGGGGAAGCCGCCGTCGGCCCACGGCCGGCCGTCGTCGGGGAACGGCGCACGCACGAACCCGTCGGCGCGCAGTTGATCCAGGTCGATCGTGCCCTGCGGCCCGGCCAGCGTGGCGCGCAGGGCGGTGAGGTCGTCGTCGAAGAGGGCCGGGTCGGTGTCGGGCGTGAAGCCAAGCGCGGCAGCCAGGCGGCGGTGCAGTTCGCTGTTGCTGACGGCCTCGCCCAGCGGCGGGATGGCCGGCTCGTTCCAGCCGATGTAGAGATGGCCCCAGGCGGGCACGACGTCCACCGATTCCAGGTGGGTGGTGGCGGGCAGAATGATGTCCGCGTAGCGGGCCGTGTCCGTGAGGAACTGCTCGTGGACCACGGTGAACAGGTCCTCGCGCGCCAACCCCTGGCGGATCAGCCCGGCGGCCGGCGCCGACACCAGCGGGTTGCCACCGACCACGACGAGCGCGTTGACCGGGCCGCCGAACTCCTCCGGCCGGGTGAGCACGCGGCCGAGTTGGCCCATCGGCAGGCCGCGGGTGGAGTGCCCGTCGAGGAGGTCCGGCCGGGTGAGCGCCGCCATGTTCAGTGGCTCGAAGGTCCACACACCGGTGCTGCGGGCGAACCCGCCGCCGCGCTCCCGCCAGGAGCCGACCAGCGCCGGGAGGCAGGCGAGCGTGCGGAAGAACATCGCCCCGTGCTCGTGGTGCTCGGCGCCGATCAGCGTGCGGATCATCGCCGGGCGCACGGTGGCGTAGCGGTGGGCCAGCCACTCGATGTCGGCGGCGGCGACGCCGGTGATGCCGGCAGCCCACTCCGGGGTGCACGTGGCGACGTGCGCCCGCAGGTCGTCCGCCCCGATGGTGTGCGCGTCGATCCACTCCGTGTCGGTGAGGCCGTCGCGGAACAGCACGTGGATGAGCGCCAGCATCAGCGCCACGTCGGTGCCGGGGTGCGGCTGCAGGAAGCGGTCGGCGCTCTCGGCCGTCAGCGTGCGGACGGGGTCGATGACCACCACCTCGGCACCCCTCGCCCGGGCCTCTTCCACGAACGGCCAGTAGTGGCGGTTGGTGAGGCGGGTGTTGGTGCCCCACAGGATCACCAGGTTGCTGTGCACCACGTCCAGCGGGTCGGCTGCCTTGCCGGTGCCGTTGGTGGTGGCCGCGCCGGCGCCAGCGGCGGCACCGCACAGCGCCCCGGTGGTGCGGGCGGCGCCCACCAGGTGCCATAGGCGCTGGCCGAACCCCTCGGCCAGCAGGCTCTGGTTGCCGGCGCTGACGAACGGCAGAATCGCGCCGGGGCCGGCGGTGGCGATGACCTCGCCGAGGCGCCGGCCGACCTCCTCCATCGCCTCCGCCCACGTGATCTGCTCGAACCGGCCCTCACCCTTGGTGCCCACGCGGCGCAGCGGGTGGAGGATGCGGTCCGGGTGGTACGCGCGGTCGAGGAAGCGGTTGACCTTCGGGCACAACTCGCCACGGCTGTACGGGTGGTCGGCCCGACCGCGGAGCTGCACGGCGTGCGGCACCGGGCCGGACTCGTCGACCGTGACGGTCCACCCGCAGCTGTCGGGGCAGTCGTGGTGGCAGGTGCCGTGCACCGTGTGGGTCGCGGTCGAGGGGACGGACATGGTGTGGAGGCTAGGTCGACGCGGCACTGCCGCGCTGTCGGCTTTCGGACAGGGATGCCCGACTACCGTGGGCTCGATGTCGCATTTCCCCCCGCCGGCCGCCGAGGACGTCATCTACCGGGAGGGCCGGCGGCGGCCGCGGTGGGTGCCACTGGCCGGTGCCGCGGCGGTGGTGGTGGCGCTCGGTGTGGTGGGCGTGGTCGCCTTCGGGGGTGACGACGGGTCGGCGGCGCAGGACCCGTGGACGCTCCTGCGGGCGGACCCCGCCAGCGGTGCGGTGGCCGCGGTGGGGGCTGATGGCGCGACGGCCACGTTCGATGCGCTCGGCACCCTGCCAGGCGTGGGCACCGGCCCGACCAGTCCCGTGGACACCACCAGTTCCCTGGTCGCCACGGTGGCCGACAGCGGTGTCGTCACGGTGCTGGATGCCGCCACGGGTGAGATCCGCACCATCGCCACGGGGACGGATCTCGGCGTGCCGACCCGCGCCGGCGACGTGCTCGTGGCCGTGGACACCACCGGCGCCAGCACGCTGGTGGACCTGCGGGCCGGCACCACCCGTCCCCTACGCGACGTGTTCGGGCTGCCGTCGGATGTCGCGCTCTATGCCGCTTCGGCAGCGCGTGACGGGGCGGTGCTGGTGATCGGCAACGGCGGTGCCGGCGTGGTGCTCTCGACGGCGCCGTCGATGGCCCGGTGGTTCGACGGCACGGTATACGACGCCACCGCCAACCGTGTGCTGGCGGGCTCGGTGGGCAGCGACCGCACGATGAGCCTGTACGTCGACGACGCCCAGGTGGGCGAGCCCGTGTCGGTGGACGGGCGGGTGCGCGCCCGCCTGGTCGACGGCAAGGATGTGGCCGTCGTGCTGCAGGAGGACGGCACGATCCTGCGGGTGGACTTCGCCGCCGGCACCTCCACCACGACGGGCCGACTGCCATCGTCCGTACTGGGCGATCTTGCCGATGGTGAACTGAGCGCGTACCTCGTCGGTGACGAGCGAATGATGGTGGAACTGGCCGACGGGTGGGCGCTGGTCGGTGTCGACGGGGCCCTCGTGGCCCGCTTCACACCCGGCGGCATCGAGCCTGGTGCCACCCGGCTGGACCCGCGCTGGTTCGGGACGGAGTGCATGGTGATGGCGGTCGGCGGCAACGTGCCCGACCGCAGCGCGCTGGTGAACCTGGACAGTGGTGAGGTGGTGATCGACGTGGCCGGCTCCGCGGTGGCCCCGCCGTCCGAGGACGGGTGCTCCTTCCACACGACGGGAACGACACAGATCCTGATCGTCGACGGCGCGGTGGTGGACGTCGCCGGCGACCTGCTGGCCGTGTCGCCCGATCACACCGAGGTCATCGTGCGGGCCACCGACGGTGGGGCGGTGGTGGACCGGATGGTCACCCGCTACCGCGTCGTGAAGGGCGCGCTCGCCGATCCGCTGGAACTCGGCGCCGGTGCCTACCTGTACCTGTTCGTCCCGAAGCAACCCGCGGCCGGGGGCTGAGCCGCCGTACCGTCAGGCTCAGGCCGTGAGGGCGCGCACCTGGCGGGCCACCTCGCCGAAGCGGGGCAGCCGTTCGGCCACCCGGTCCGGCGCGCCCATCGCCGCGTTGTAGAGGATGATCCGGCCGGCCACGCCGCGGTACGTGTCCACCAGCGCCTGCGCCAGGCCGTCCCACGTGGCCTCCGTGCAGAACGTGGCGAGGTGGTCGTCGCTGATCTCCTTGGCCATGCCGGCCATGTCGCCGGCCTTCTGCCGCTCGCGGATGCGGGCGGTGGTGCCGTCGAAGCCGGCTTCGTCCCAGATGAACGCGTAGTTCGGGGTGCTGCCGTAGAAGCTGAGCATGCCGCGCATCATCTCCCGGTCGGCGGCGCGCTCCTCGTCGGTGTCGCCGACGATCAGGTTGACCGGCACGATGATCGTCACGTCGTCCACGTTCCGACCCGTGGTGGCGGCGCCCTCGGCCACCTTCGGCAGCACGTGGCGGGCCAGGTACCCCGGCTCGCCGATCGGGTGCACGTGCACGCCGTCGGCCACCTCGCCGGCCATCTTCAGCATCCACGGGTTGACCGCGGCGATGTCCACCTTCGGGTCGGCCACGGCGATCTTGCCGGGGCTCCACTGGGCGCTCATCCAGTCGAGTGTGTAGAAGCGGCCGTGGTGGTCCAGCGGATCGCCGCGGAAGGCGGCGAAGCAGTCCTTCACCGCCAGCACGTAGTCGCGCAGGCGGGGGCCGGGGGACTCGAAGTCCACGCCGTACCGGCGCACCACATGGGTGCGCACCTGGGTGCCGAGCCCGAGGCGGAAGTTGCCGCCGGTGGCCTCCTGCAGCTCCCAGGCGACCTGGGCGGTCACCATCGGGCTCCGCGGGAAGGCCACGGCGACGCCGGTGCCGAGCGCCAGACCGGGCGCGGCCGCGGCGGCCACCGCGGCCGAGAGGTAGGCCGTCCGACCCGCCTCGGTGAACACGATCCCGTCCAGCCCGCTGGCGGCCACGGCACGGGCGGTGTCGCCCATCTGGGCGAGCGGCTTGGGCGAGAGCATCACGTCGACCTGCATGCGCCGGACCCTAACCCCTGGCCGGCCGGCGGCGAGCGACGCGGTCTCAGGCGGGCTGGAGCACTTCCATGCCGGCCTCGATGCCCTCGCCGCGGACCGCTGCCGTCGACCCGGAGACTCCGAGGATCTCCACCGAGCGGAACTCGCTGATGCCGTCGGAGAGCACCACCTGCAGGGCGTAGCTGCCGTCGAGCCGGGAGACGAGTGCCTCGCTGGGGATCACGAGCACGCCGTCGAGCTCATCGACGCTGACGGTGACGGTGACCACCGCACCGTCGACGGCGTCGAGCGTCGTGGACGGCGCGATGACGGCCTGCACCACGACCGAGCCGCTCCGTTCGACCGATCGGAGGAGTGTGACGATGCCGGTGTTGCCGCCCGACCCGCCGAGGCCGACCTCCAGGCCGGGGGTGATGAGCGCCTCGTCGCCGTCGGGTACGTCGATGACGACCTGCTGGCTGGCGGCAGCGAGCACCAGCGCGACGGTGCCGTCCGCGACGTCGTCGCCGACCGCGATGTTCACCGACTGCACGGTGGCCGCGCTGGGAACGAACACGATGGACCCGAGGGTGACCTCACCGGTGACCTCCAATCCGTAGCCCGCCTGCCATGCCGCCACAGCAGTCGCCGTGTCGTCGTCGAACTCGTCGTCCACGACCATCCCCTCGCTGGTGTAGCCGAGCGCGGCGAGGCTGAGCTCGAGTTGGCGGACGTCCTGTCCCGTGTCGCCCGTGGTCATGGTCCGCCATGCCGGCACGCTGCCGCCGAGCGCGACCACGGGCCGGCTCTCCACCGTGTACAGGACGGTGCCCAACCCGACCGCCGCGCCCACCTCGATCGCCGAGGTCACGACCTGCGTCACGCGTGTCGTGGTGCCGCCGGTGGAACTGCCGCCGGTGCCGGCGGTCGTCCCACCACCGGTGCTGCCGCCGGTCGGGAAGCCACCTGTGCCGCCCTGGCCGCCGGGCCGTGCGGTAGTGGTCGTGGTGGCGCACGGATCGGAGGTGGACGGCGCGCCACCGCTGTCCGGAGGCGCCGTCGTGGTGCTGGTGGGGGTGGTGGTCGAGGTCGAGGTGGTGGTCGAGGTGGTGGTCGAGGTCGAGGTGGTGGAGGCCGGTTCGGTGGTGGTGCTGGTATCAGCGTTGGTGGTGGTCGTCGTCGCGTCCGTCGCGCAGGTGTCCACTGCGGTGAGTCCGGCGGTCAGGCCCGCAGCGGTCGCCGAGGTCAGGCCTGCGGCGTTCGGGGAGGTGGGGCCACCGTTGCTGGTGCCCGACGCGCCGGTCGTGCCAAGTTGGCCGTCGATGCGGTGGACCACGGCCGTCACATCGGACAGCTCCAGCGAGCCGTCGATGCGCTCGTTCACCCCGAGGCTGCCGGCCTCGACGGTGGCCGTCTTGAACACCGGGATGTCCGCCACGACAGCGGCGTCCTGATGGCGGGTGAACCGCACCGTGGCCACTGCCGCAGCGGCGAGCACGGCGAGGACGACGAGGCGTCGTGCCCAACGGGTGCGGGAGGTGGCTCGTTCGATCATCGCGGCAGCTCCGTCGTCATCAGTTGGACCGCAGTGCTTCGGTGGGTGCGAGGCGCGACGCCCGGGCCGCGGGGTAGAGGCCGGCGACGCCGCCGATCACGATCGCTGCTGCCAGGCCGCCGACCAGCGCGACCGGTGGGATGACGATCGTCCACCCCTGCGAGCGGGCGTACGCCGCGGTGACGGCTGCGCCGAGACCCACGCCGACCAGTCCACCGGCACCGGCCAACAGGACGGCCTCGGTGAGGAACTGCCGGCGGATGTGGGCGCGGGTGGCCCCCAAGGCACGGCGCAACCCGATCTCGGAGCGCCGTTCGATGACGGCGATGACCATCACGTTGGCGATGCCGATGCCGCCGACGAGCAGTGCCACGGCACCGAGACCGAGGAAGAGCGAGGTGAAGGCGGAACTGGCAGCCTCCTGGGCGGCGAGGGCGTCCGAGGGGCGGGAGACCTCGACCTCCTCGGGCGTCGCCGGGTTGACCGTCTGGGCCAGCACGCCCCGCACGTCATCGACTGCACCGTCGACGGTGCGGACGTACAGCGTCTCGGGGGCGAGGTCGTCGCCGATGACGAACGTCTCTGCGGCCGTCAGCCCGATGAGGGCGGCACGGTCGAGCCCCGGCGCCGCCTCGACCGGGTCGAGGATGCCGATGACGGCGAACCACTGGCCGCCGATGTAGACCCGCAGGCCGTCGGCCACGTCGGTGATGCCGAGCGTGCGTGCCGCCGTGGTGCCCAGCACCGTGGCGGGGTACGACGCGGTTGCGTTGTCGAAGAACACCCCGTCGGCGAGCGTGGCATGCAGGGTGTCGAGCAGGCCGGGGTCGGTGGCGAAGACGGAGAGGCCGCCGTTGATGCCCTCGCTGATGGTGTCCGTCCGTCGGACGGTCCCGCCGGAGTCCGCCGAGACCGTCGTCAGCGAGCTGACGGCAGTGACCGGCCCGATGCGGCTGGTCATCGCCACCGCAGTGTCGGGGAGCTCGCCGGTGCCACGTCCGAAGCCGCTGCCGGCTTGGACCTCGAGGAGGTTGGTGCCGAGTGCGCGGATCTTGGCGTCGAGGTCCGCCTGGGAGGAAGCGGACAGGCCGAGCACGCCGACCATTGCGGCAATGCCAATGGCGATGCCGAGCGTCGACAGGCCGGTGCGGAGTCGGCGGGTACGCAGGCCCAGCGCGCCGACCCGCATGATGTCACCCAGGCGCAGGCGGGAGCGGGGGATGGACGAGCCACGCCCTGCGGTCTCGTCGCCGGCGTCCACCGGCTTCGTCGAGTGCTGAACGACCGCCACGTCAGCCACCCGCCTCGATCGATCCGACGCCCACCGGATGGGGGCCGGAGTCGTGCTCGATCCGGCCGTCCCGCACGGACACCTGCCGCGGCAGGGAGTCTGCCAGCTCACGGTCGTGGGTGATGATCAGGATCGTGTGGCCCTCGCCGTGCAGCTCGCGGATGAGATCCATCACCGCGGCACCCGACTTCGAGTCGAGGTTGCCGGTCGGTTCGTCGGCGAGGACGATGGCGGGCCGGTTGACGATCGCCCGGGCGATGGCCACGCGCTGGCGCTCACCGCCGCTGAGCTTGTTGGGCACATGGTGCAGACGGTGCCCGAGTCCCACCCGCGCGAGGGCGTCCTCTGCCGCCGAGCGTCGCTCGGCCGGCGCGACGCCGCGGTACAGCAGGCCGTTGGCGACGTTGTCCAGCGCGCTCATCCCTTCCAGCAGGAAGAACTGCTGGAAGACGAAGCCGAGCAGCTGCGAGCGGACGGCCGAGAGCTGGCGGTCGGACATCGCCGAGGTGTCCACCCCGGCCAGCCGGACCGCGCCCGAGGTCGGTCGATCCAGTGTGCCGATGATGTGCAGCAGTGTCGACTTGCCGGAACCCGACGGGCCGACGATGCCGACCATCTCGCCTCGATCGACGGTGAGGGACACGCCGTCGAGCGCGCTGACCGGCGGCTCGCCGGGGTAGCGCTTGACCACGTCGACAAGCTCCAGCGCCGGCACGTCGAGGGTGGACGACCACGCCGTCATGAGGGCACCACGACGTCGAGCCCCTCGGCCAACTGGTCGCCGGTGACCTCGACGAAGCCGTCGGCGAACAGGCCTGGTTCGACACCGATCAGATGGCTGGTGAAGGTGCCGTCGGCGTTCGTCTGGTCGACGGCCTCGAGCGCATATCCGCCTTCAGCCAGTGCGAGGAGGGCCGACACCGGCACCACGAACGCGTCCGTCGCCTGCTCGCTGACGACGCGGAGTGTCACGGGTACCTGGACGAACCCGTCGACACTGGACGGGATGGTCGCCACATGGATGGTGATGGACACGGTCGGTGTGGCGCCGGGTGTGTTGGACGAGTTGGTGGCGACATTGCCGACCGCCACCACCGTGCCGTCGTCGACGGTGCCGTCAGGGAACTCGACGTCGATGGTGGCGCCGACGGCGAACGTGTCGTCGCCCATCGGCGCGGTGGTCGTGACCTCGCGGGCTGCTGTGGTGAGTGGGAGGACGACTGCGTCGCCTGTCGGCGTGAAGCCCTCTGCCACCAGCGGCTCGCCGCCGAACAACCCGCCGGGGACGACGACGAAGCTGCCGGCAGGCACGACCACGTCGGACGGATCGGTGCCATCGACGGTGAGGCCCGCTGCGGCCCACCAGCGAACGACTGCTGCCGCGGTGGCATCGTCGAATGCGTCGTCGACGGTCATCGTCCCGTCGGGGTCGAAGCCCCCGTCGCGGAGCATCGTCTCCAACAGCTGGATGTCCAGCCCGTCGTCGGAGGAGGTGGAGAGGCTGCGGGTGAGTGCCGGGAGGGTGGTCGGGTCGCCTTCGATCGCGACCACGGGGTACCCACCTCGGAGGAACAGCACGCTGCCCGTGCTGATGGACGTTCCAGGGGCGACGATCGACGTGATGGTTCCGCCGGTCGCGCCGTCGTCGGCTGCAGTGACGAGGAAGGAACGTGCCGTCTGACGTCCGTCGAACAGGGTGGTGCCGGCACTGACGCCGCCGCCGACGGTGGCCGACACCGTGTCCACCAGCAGATCGCCCGGAACGAACACCAGCTCCCCGGCGGTGACCTCACCGTCACCATCCAGACCCAGGGAGTCCTCCCAACGGGTGACTGCTGCTGCTGTGGCGTCGTCGTAGGTCTCGTCGATGGTGATCTCGCCGTCGGGGTCGAAGCCGAGCATGACCAGGTTCGTCTCCAGTTGGCGGACGTCGATGCCGTCGTCGGAGTCGGTGGACAGGTCCCGATAGGTCGGGACGTCGCCGATCATCGTGACCACAGGGCTGCCGTCGATGCTGGCGACGACGGTGCCTGCGCCGACCGAGGCCCCGCTCGCGACGAGACTGGTGACCGTGCCGGCGATCGGAGAGCCGACGCTGACCGACGCGGTGAAGCCGAGTGTGGCGGTGGTCTCGTCGTAGATGACGAGATCGCGGCGCTGCACCTCGACGGTGGCGAGCCGGTGGCTGGCGCTGGCGGTGTCGGCCGGATTGTCACGGGTGGCGAGGACGGCCGCGGTGGTCCCGCCGGCAGCGAGCACCACGACCACTACGCCGGCAACGGCTGCGCGGCGCATGGGTCAGCCGGCCGTCGTGGTCGTGGTGAAGGCGTCGTCGATGATGGCCTGGCAGGCGTCCATCGCGGCGACCACCGCAGGATCCTCGGCGTCGAGACCCAGTCGCTGGATCATCCCCTGCACCGGGTCGAAGCCGTCGCCGCCGGGCCCACCGGCTCCTGGGCCGCCGGTGGGAGGCTGACCATTCGGGCCCCCTTCGAAGCCCGGTCCGCCGGTGCCGCCGGTCCCTGTCGTGTCGCCGACGTTGAACGGCAGGCTGCCGTCGGGAGCGTCGCCCGGGCCGCCGTCACCGGGTTGCCCGAACGTGATGTCGTCCACCTCCAGGCCCTGGTCGCGCAGGCAGGCGGTGAAGTCGGCGAGCGCCGCCTGCATGGCCTCGGGGTCGAAGCCGCCGCCTCCCCCCGGGCCGCCGAACTGGATGCCCTGGATGATGCCGCCGCACACGTCCTGCGCGGCCTGGAAGGCGTCGCTGCGCGGGTCGATGCCGGAGTCGCGGCCGATGCCCCCGCCGGTGACGTTGCCGTCTGCGTCGAACGTGGGGTCCTGCATCTCGACGCCGTTGTCCCGCATGCACGCGGCATAGTCGAGCATCGCCTGCTCGGTGTCCTCGACCGAAAGGGAATCGGCGGTGGTCGTCGCGGTGACGTCGCCGGTGGAGAGCGTGGCAACCTTGGCGCTCTCCGCACCGCCGCCTCCGCAGGCGGCGAGCAGCAGGACCGAGGCCGCGATGCCCGGGAGCAGGACGGTGGGGCGCGTGTGGCGGAGGGAGCGGAGTGGGCTCATGCGGACGACTCTGGGGTCCATTCCTGTGAGTTCGATGAGAATCGGCCCTGAATCTGGCGACGGGCCGGACTCGCGGTCCACCGCGATCGGCAAGACTGACGCCATGACGGTCGTCCTGCTCCACGGCAACCCCGAAACTCCGGTGATCTGGGAGCCGCTCGTCGCGGCACTCGGGCGCGCCGACGTGGTCACGCCGCAGCTACCGGGCTTTGGCTGCCCCGTGCCCGACGGGTTCGGTGCGACCAAGGACGAGTACGTGGACTGGTTCGTCGGCGTGCTCGAGGGCCTGGTGGCCGAGCACGGCCCGGTGGACCTGGTCGGCCACGACTGGGGCGGCGGGATCGGCATGCGTGCCGTGGCCCTGCGGCCCGACCTCGTCCGTACCTGGGCGTGCGACGTGCTCGGCCTGTTCCACGCCGACTACGTGTGGCACGACTTCGCCCAGATCTGGCAGACCCCCGGCGCCGGCGAGGAGTACTTCGAGCAGAATGCCGCCACGCCGCGGTCGGACCGGGTGGCGATGTTCGAGATGATCGGCATCCCGCGGGCCACCGGCGAGCGGCTGCTGGACGCCACCGAGGGGGAGGCCGGCGAGCTGATGGCCCGCTGCATCCTGGCGCTCTACCGTTCCGCCGCCCAGCCGGCGATGGTGCAGTGGGGCGAGGAACTCGGGCACGCCGGGCTGAAGCCGGGGCTGGCGATCATCGCCCCCAACGACCCCTTCGTGCGCGGTGAGGACCTCGGCCGTGACGTGGCCGTCCGCCTCGGGGCGACGATCCATCCACGAGCTGCCGGGCCAGGGGCACTGGTGGATGCTGGGGTTCCGGCCGCCGGCGCGGAGATGCTGCGACACTTCTGTCGGCCCAGGCGTACGGTGGCCACCTTTCCGGCCGACGACATCACCGGCCCGAACGAAAGGTGCCCGCACGATGGATCTGCTGTCCCTCACCGTCACCTGCCCGCGCTGCGGGGGCAGCGTGGAGGACGAGCGCTTCTACGGACCCTGCACGTCCTGCCGGGCCGAGTTGAGGGCCAAGTTCCTCGGTGAGGGCCGCGACGTCGAAGTGGCCGAGTACGTCCCGAAGATGAACGTCACCCCCAACGCCGTCGCCCTCAAGGACGACTGAGTCGGAGGGTTTCCGGCTCGGAGGTGAGCACGAAACCCTCCAACCGGGTCAGGCGTCGCCGGCGGGGGCGGTGGGGAGGCCGCCGCCAGGGCGGAACACGGGGTCGTTCTCCTCGCCCTGCATGCGGGCGGCCATCTGCTGCATGGTGGTGGCCATGGCCGCCGCGGCCTTCTCGTCGCCCATGATCTTGCTCATCACGGCGGCGGATGCCCCGGCCATCAACGTGGCCTTGTTGTCGCCGACGTACTGGGCGCTGGCCATCTGGGGGCGGATGGTGCCGTTGACGGCGGGGATCACGTAGCGGGCGACGAGCTCCCACGAGCGGAACGTCGCCTCCCGGTTGGCCCAGTCGTGGGCGAAGCCGAGCACGGTGCCGAAGCCGCCGGTGATCTGCTGCATGTTGAGGATGGCCTCGATGAGGTCGTCGGGTGTGCCGACCACGGCCGCGCCGGCCCCCTCGGCCCCCTGGCCGGTGATCTGGTCCAGCAGCGCCCACGCGTCGTCCACCCACTGGGCGCCGGGCCGGCCGAGCACCTGCACGTTGTACTCGTTGTGCCACTTCTGCAGGCCGAGCACGGCTTCCTCGCGGGCTTGCTCCCGCGTCTCGGCGATGTGCCAGCTCATCAGCACCCGCCAGTCCGCCCGGCTGACGGTCTGCCCGTGCTTGGCCGCGCTGGCCTCGGCGAAGCCCCACTGGGTGGGCAGCGCCTGGATGCCCTCGCTGGACGTGCTGGCGATGCTGAGCACGCCCATGCCGTACTTGCCGGCCAGCTGCATGCCACTGGGCGAGATGCTGCTGGCGGCGGCCATCGGCATCGTCTCCTGCAGCGGCAGGATCTGCAGCGCGGCCTCGCGCAGGGTGAACCAGTCGCTGTCGTAGTCGAAGCGCTCCTCGCCGCGCAGCAGGCGGACGATCACGCCGAGCGCCTCGTCCTGGCGGTCGCGCTGGGTCATCGGGTCGATGTTCAGCGTTCGGGCGTCGCTCGGCAGGGCACCCGGGCCGGTGCCGAAGATGGCCCGCCCCATCGACATGTGGTCGAGCTGGACCATCCGCTGGGCGACGTTGAACGGGTGGTGGTACGGCAGCGACACGACGCCGGTGCCGAGGCGGATGCGGTGGGTGCGCATGGCCGCCGCGGCCAGGAACAACTCCGGGCTGGCGATCATCTCCCAGCCGCTGGAGTGGTGCTCGCCGCACCAGAACTCGTCGTAGCCCAGCCGGTCGAGGTGCGCAGCCAGGTCGAGGTCGCGCTGGAACTGGAGGGTGGGGCTCTCCCCAAGCGGGTGGTGGGGGGCGAGGAAGGTGCCGAACTGGATGCGAGCCATGCGGGGACTGTAGGGAACGGCACCACGGCGGCGAGAGTCGTGCGGCCGGTGGAGCGGTAGCCTGACGGCGCCATACGGGGACGTAGCTCAGCTGGCTAGAGCACTTGCTTTGCATGCAAGGGGTCGTGGGTTCGAGTCCCATCGTCTCCACGATCATCCACTAGGGGGTATGCCGCTTCGATGGGCGTCCCGGCACAGTCCGTCGTGCCACTGATATCCCAGTACGAGCGACCGTCCGTGCATGCCGGAGCGCACGAAGTCCCAGGTCGGAGGGCCGGCGACCAGCATCCGTGGGGACGACACCTGCCTTGAACGCAGGTGGTTGACTGCGTTCGGGGAACGGCTGCCTCGAGAACTCGAGCGAGTTCCCCGCCGAGTGCCCCTCCTCCTAGTGCCGTATCAGGCAACGTTTGCGCGGTTGACCAGCTCACGTAGTGCGCGGTCGTGTGCGTTGCGGTTGCGCCAGATGATGTAGCGGCGGATCATCGAGGCCTGCTCGCGGTGCGAGGCGTGGTCGGTGCCGTCGAGGGCGAAGTAGCGCAACGCCTGGAACTGGGCCTCGATCCGGTTCAACCACGACGAGTAGGTCGGTGTGTAGGCGAGTTCGACGTTGTTCGCCGCAGCCCACTCGCCGACACGGCGGTCTTTCTTGGTTGACAGGTGGGGGCTGAAGTTGTCGAGCACGATCCCGAGCCGCACCTCGGGCGGATGCAACGACCGCAGGTAACGCATGAACGCCAGGAACTCGGTGCGACCCTTGCGGGTGACGACGTGGCCGTAGAGCCGATCCGTTGATAGGTCGTAGCCGGCCATCAGATGCCGGACCCCGTGCGGGCGGGTGTAGGTCGCCCGCCGGCGACGCCGCCGAGGTTCGTTGCTGTCACCTTTGCCGGCAGCGATCGGCGCCCACTGCTTGCCGGGATGGGGTTGCAGGTTGAGCGGGCCGAACTCGTCCATGCAGATGATCACCGTCGGATCACCCTTGCCCGGGACGGCTTTGCCGTCTGCGATCGCGTAGAGCTCGAGGATCCGGTTCTTCTTGGCTTCGAAGTCGGGGTCGTTGGACTGTTTGAACGTCTTGATCACTTGAAACGACACGCCCTCCTCGCGGAGCAGAGTGCGTAGGCCCTCATGGCTGATGTCGTCGACCACCCCCTCAGCCACCAAGAACTCCGCCAGCTTCGACAGGCTCCAGGTGGAGAACGGCAGACGATGATCCTGCGGGCGTGACAGCGCGATCTTCTTGATCTGCTGGCGTTGCGGCAGGGTGAACTTCGGAGGCCGCCCACCGGCGTACTTCGGATCGAGCGAGTCGAACCCGTCCGCGTTGAAGTTGTGGATCACCTCACGGACCCGGTCCTCGGAGGTGAATGCGATCCGGGCGATCGCCGGGACGTCCATCGCCTGCGCGGACCACAACACGATCTGCGCTCGCCGCCATCGCACCACCGACCCCGAACCACGCCGCACGATCCCGAGGAGCTTGGCCCCCTCCGGCGGCGCGAGGTCACGAACCTGCACACGTTCAGCCATCCACAGAGTCTGCGCGACCACGAACCTCAAGTGGTGGACGCGACCCCACCAACGTTCCCGGTCAGGGCACTAGAGGTGAACTTCGTCGGGTCGCGCCCACAACTCGAAGGTAGCGACGTCCCGGTACCCCAGCCGTTGATACATCGAGTGAGCCATCGGTGTCGAGTGGAGCACACTTGCTCTGAACCCTGCATTGGCCGTCGCGTGCAGTGCAATGCCGGTCAGCAGGCTTGCGAGTCCCTTGCCGCGGCCAGGCTCGGTCGTGGCGACCCCGTAGATGCCAGCGACGTCGTTGCTCATGTGGATGCCGACCTTGGAGACGGGTACGCCGTCGAGCGATGCGATCCACACGCGCACGCCCGTGCCGATGAAGCGGTCGAACACCTGACGAAGGTACGGGGAGTCGTCCTCGTCAAGCCCGTACCGGGTCGACACGAGGTCCAGCCAGGCCGCGCCATGGCCGACTCCGGCTTCGACCACCTCGATGTCCGACGGTACGTCCGGCATGGGCGGCAGGTCGTCGAGGGTGTGAATCATTCCGGGCATCGTCTCGGCGCACACCCAGCCGTGCGCGTCGAGGCTCTCTCGAACTTCGATCGGGGTGGTCGGATGGACAAGCCAGGCGGGAGTGCAGGAACGGCGTTCGAACCGCTCGAGCAGTTCATGGACCTGGGCATCGATGCTGCGGTCGCCCTCGTCGTAGAACCGGAACACCGTGTTGTACGGGGGTTTGGGGACATCGGTCTCGAGGACCAGCCGTGTTGGTGTGTCGATCAGGCGCCCTGGGTCAACGCGGCCGAATTGGGCGAACATCGACCACGCGTTGGTCTCCAGAGCAGCGACCGCCTCGGTCTCCGTGAACATTCCGACTCCTCGGGCGTTGGAGCCGTGCGAGCGCTCTCGCCGGCTCGAGACGCCGGCACACGATAGTCGTCTGGATGCGTGCTGGGCTTCACACCGTCGGATCTCGCGATGCGGCCCCCGCAGGACCGACCGCTCGAGGATCCCCTACCACGACCAGGAGAGTGGCGGGCCGACGGCTCAGTCAGACGTCTCAGCCCTGGGCACTCATGTCTCCAGCAGAAGCGGCGCAGACGGGCCGTTCAGGCACGGCACGTTTCGCTTGGGTCGATCCGCTCGGAAACGTGTGTCGGAGGGTCCGCGCCGATACCGGTACACACGAGCCAGCGCTCTTGTGCCGGGGGTCGGGCGGGAGGCACAGGAATGTCACTCTGACCGGGCGATGGGGCGACCATGGTGTCATCGGTGGGGCGGTGGCGGGATCGGTCGTCCGGTGTTGATGAGTGTGGTGACGCGGTTGATGATGTTGGTGCCGGCCGCGAGGAGGAGTGCGGCGTCGTCGGCTGTGTAGTCCGATGGTGCGTCGTCGTGCCGGTCGCCGTACATGCCGGCGTTGCGGGCGATTCGGATCTGGTCGATTCGGCGGACGGTGGCGTCGTCGAAGCCGGGGTGGGCGTCGGCGATGCGGACGACGGCGGCGTGCTTGTTCGGGGTGGCGATGCGTGTGCCGTGGTGCGCGATGAGTGCGGTGATGGCTTGTCGGACGGCGTTCTCGACGTCGCGGATGATCCCGCCGGGGCTGCGGGCGGGATCGCGGGCTGCGTCGGCGAGCGAGGTGCGGGCGGCTTGCATGAGCGCGTCGCGGGTTGCATGGTTCGGTGTGCTCGGTGGTTGAACAGTGCCGTCGGCGACGAGCTCGTCGAGCCAGGGTGTCGACGGTGGTGTCATGAGTTGTCTCGGTGGAGGTCGAGTTCGACGACGGGAGATCCGGCGATGAGTGTGTCGGTGGTGGGGTCGTATCCGCTGGGGCGGTAGACCGGGTTGAGTTCGATGCCGAGATGTCGGGCGATGTCGTTCCAGGCGATGTCGAGATCGAACTGGGAGGTGTCGCTGACGATCACGATGTCGATGTCACGTGGGAAGTGCCCGGGTTCGCCGTGGTAGCGCCGGGCCCACGACCCGAAGATGTAGGCGGCGTCGATCCGGGGGTCGTGACCGAGGAGTGTTCGGAGTGTTGGGATGAGGCCGCCGGTGTGGACGAGGATCCGGCGAAGGTCCGGTGCCCACGGCAGCGCCCAGTTCGCCGACACGAGTTTCGACCGGCCTGGACCGTCGGTGACGTTCACGATGCCGTTCGCGCGAAGCAGTTCGACTTCGCGCCCGGCGGTCGCCGCTGAGGTGTCGGCGGCGGCGGCGAGTTCGCTGAGCGTGTACGAGTCGTTCGGGCCGCAGTAGATCTCACCAAGGATGCGGAGTTGGGCGTCGGACCGGAAGATAGGCGCGAGGGTGGGAGGGGTGTTCCGCATGACATGTCTAACGTTAGATGAAAGACTACTTGCGTGCAACGGTAGTCAGATCCGTGCCATTGGCGTGCCAGTAGCAACGGTCAACAACGGTGACCAATGGCATGCGGCCGCACATCAGGTGAACGTGTTTGCCCTGGTCAGCAGCCATACCACCATGTCGGCGAGCTGCGCCGGCATTGCTTTGCAAGCAAGGGGTCGTGGGTTCGAGTCCCATCGTCTCCACGATCATCCACCCTCCTTCACCGCCGGCCCGTCGGGCATCGGCATGGCGTCTCGACGGATGAGGTCTGCTGCGTGTGGCAGTGTCGAGGCGTGCGCTGGGGAACGATCGAGTACGCAAGGATTGGTGAGCATCACGTTGCCTTCCGCGAGGTGGTCGGTGATGAGCGCAGCGCCCTCGACATCGTGATGGTCAACGGCTTCTTCTTCCCGATGGAGTCGCTCACCGACGATCCGATCGCTGCCCGCCTTGTGCAAGGGCTGGCAGAGTTGGGTCGGCTGGTGATGTTCGATCGCCGCGGGATCGCCCTGTCGGATCCCGTGACCGATTGGGAGACACCCCTCCTGGAGCAGTGGTCCGAGGACCTGGCGGCGGTCATCCGAGCGGCCGAATGCGATCACCCCAGCGTGTTCAGTTGGGAAGCAGCCGGCGTCGCGCGAACGTGTGCGATCAGGCATCCGGGATTGATCGACCGGTTGATCCTCTACAACCCCTCCTCGGAGCCCACGGAGTCCGATGCGGCCTGGATCGAGAGGGTCGAGGAGATGTTGTCGCGTGTCCGAGCGGGCGAGGTCGATCTCACCGCGGATGGTTCGGCCTGGGCGCCGAGCCGGCGGAACGATCCGGATTTCATCAGGTGGAACGATGCGGCGGGCAGAAGTGGGGCGAGTCCCGCGCAGGCCGGTCGCCTCAGCAAGGTGTTCAACGAGCCCCGTCCCGACAATGCCCTCGTGGGAGCGCGGACTCTGGTGCTGACACGGACGCACGAGGAATCCATGGTTCCGGCCGAGCACTCGCAGCGAGCAGCGGTCCAGATCCCCGATGCGGAGCTCGTCGTGCTCCCCGCCGGTGACGACTCGTTGTTCGGGTACGGGATCGATGACGTGGTGGCTGAGATCTCACGCTTCCTGACCGGCCACGCGCGCCTCCCGGCACCGGTTCGCCAGATCGCCGCCATCCTGTTCACCGACCTGGTCGGTTCGACCCGTCGGGCGGCCACCGCGGGCGACGCTGCCTGGAAGCAACTCCTCGACCGTCACGACACCGCGAGCGGGCGTGAGGTGGCTCGCCGGGGAGGCCACCTCATCAAGACCACCGGTGACGGCATCCTCGCACTGTTGCCATCTGCGACGGCCGCGATCCAGGCAGCCCGAGCAATCCGCGACATCCTGCGCGAGGACGATCTGCAGGTTCGTGTCGGCATCCACGTCGGCGAGATCGACCGACGCGGCGATGATGTCTCCGGCCTGAACGTCAATGCCGCCGCCCGGATCATGTCGATCGCCGACGCCGGAACGATCGTGGTGTCTGCCGTGGTCACACAGATGACCGACATCGCGTCCTTCACGAGCATCGGTCCTACATCGCTCAACGACATCGACGGCACGTGGGAACTCTTCACCGTCGCGTAGCGGCCGCGCCCCAGCGAACCGACCCCTGGCCGCCATGCTGGTCGGCCAGCCCCTCGCCGGGCGTCTGGGTGACGCCATCGGCGTGCGGCGCCTGGCGCTCATCGCCGTGTCGGGTTTCGGTGTGTTCTCCACCGCGGCGATGGTCGCGGGGACGTTCCCGCTGCTCGTCGTCTTCCGTCGCCTGCAGGCCGCTACTTCAGCTGCATCACCGCCAGCCTCCTCGCCCTCCTGGTGGATGACGCCGGGCATGGGGTCGGGGCGATGCTCACGGTGTGCTGCATCGGGGTGGCGGCGTCCGTGCTCGCGGCCGCCAAGCTGCCGGGCCCCGACCGCCGCACGGTGCCGGTCGCGTCCTCCGTCGCCGAGTGATCGCGGCCGACGGTTGCTCGCGGCCGCCCCGGGCCGTCCCGCACCGCTACCCTGCACCGGCGTGCCGGCGGAAGCGGAGCATCACGTCACCGGGCCGCTCGCCGTCGCCGTCGGGTTGGCCCTCACCGCCGGCTTCGTCGACGCATTCATCTACCTCAACATCGCGCCGGTGTTCGTCGCCAACATGAGCGGCAACATGGTGCGGGTGGGGATCGCCATCGGTGACGGTGACGGCCACGCGGTGATCGCTTCGTTCGTCGCCATCATCGCCTTCGTCGCGGCTGCCGTGGTGTCGGCGATGGTGGTGGACCACCGTATCCGTGCCGCTGCACCGGCCGAACGCCGTCGCGCCGACCCTGCGCCGCTCCTCCTCGCCGAGGTCGCCCTGCTGGGGCTGGTGGCCGTCGTGGCCATCCACTGGGACGTGCTGTTCACCACCAGGCTGGCCATCGGGAACCTGACAGTGGTTGCACTCGGTGCGGCGGCCATGGGGGTGCAGGCCATCGCGTTGCGGCGGGTGGGCCAGATCGCCGTGTCCACCACCTACGGCACAGGCGCCCTCGTGCGAATCGGCGAGAAGATCGGCCTGGCGCTTCGTGGTGCACCACGCCCGCACGGGGTGCGGCGGAGCCGGAGCGCAGCCGTGCTCACCGCGGTCCTTGCGGCATACGTGGCCGGCGCCGCCATCGCTGCTGCGGTGCCACTGCACCGCAGCCTCCTCGGCATCGTGCCCTTCGTGCTGCTGGCCCTGGCCGGTGCCGCACACCGCCTCCACGACCCTGACGCACCCGACCGCCGCCAAGCCGGCGAGGCAGCCATCGTGTCCCCCGGGCCAGCGCCCGGCGCACGGGAGTGAACTAGCCTCGACCCGCGCGGTGAACGCTCATGCAGCGCAGGGGTGGCGGAGTTGACCGGGGACGCACGACATTGGAGGGAGTTCGGCTGGCTGGCGGCCTGGACGGTTGCCATCGTCACCGCGGTCTTCCTCATGCCCGATGCGCTGGAGCAACTGCCGCAGTTGCTGGCGGGCAGCATGTTCTTCGCCGTCGGCCTGTGGCAGCGCCGCCGCGGCAGTGCTGCGTCAGGCTTCCTGCTCGGTGGCGCGTCGGTGCTGCTGGCGGTCAACATCGTCTCGTCGGTGCTCTACGGGGCCGGGATGATGGCGGCCAGCCTGGCGCTGGACGCCGGCGGGCCGGTCACCACGTTCGTGCTCGTCGTCGTCGGTTGGCGGATCCGTCTGCGCGACCGCGACCTGCTGTTCGAGGTGGTCATCGCCACGCTGGCGATCGCGCTCGCCGTGTGGCGATGGCTGCTGGTCCCCGGGTTGGAGGCCGGCCGGGTGGGCGCGTTGGAGATGTGGATGGACGCGGTGGACCTCACCGCCTGGGGGGCCTGCCTGGCCATCACGGTGGGGGCGCTCGCCCGCCAGCGCCACCGCCTCCCGGTGCTGGTGGTCGGCGAGCTGCTGGTGTC
This sequence comes from Acidimicrobiaceae bacterium, assembly GCA_020637295.1. Classification (GTDB taxonomy): domain Bacteria; phylum Actinomycetota; class Acidimicrobiia; order Acidimicrobiales; family Ilumatobacteraceae; genus UBA668. Next base: position 54,195 of record JACJWF010000010.1, read on the forward strand.
GATCGGCCAGTTCCTGTACGCGGCCGACGCGGCCGGCGTGCTGCTGAGCAGCGAGCGTCTCAAGCTGGCCTTCTACGCAGCCGCGTACGCCGTGGCGCCGGGCCTGTTCCTGCCGAGCATGACCCGCCAGATAATGCGCATGCCGATCACCCGCGGGCGCGTCGGCGTCCGCTGGCGAGCGGCGCTGTTCCTGGTCGTGGCCATCTCCGTCGTCTTCGTGCTGGCCTCCGGCAGCGCGGAGTTGTCCTACATGGAGGTGGTGATCGTGGGCCTGCTCGGCGGGCTGATCGTCGGCATGCTCGGGCTCCGCCTCGCCGGTGGCCTCGGCGCCGACCCACGCCCCGCGTCAACGGCGGCAGTACCGGGCCCGCCGACCCGCGCGGGTGCCGCCGAACGCCTGGCCGCGCAGTGGCTGTCGTCGACCCGGGCGGCCAACCGGCCGGTGGCCGCCTTCGTGCTGGCGCCCGGCAACTTGATGGATCTGGAGTTGGTGCACGGCGAGCGCACCCGCGCCGTGCTGTTGCAGGTGGCGGCGCATCGCGTGGAGCGGGTGATGGGTGCTGCGGGTACGGCGGCCGTACGCCCCGACGGTGGTGTGGTGGCCCTGGCCGAGGTGGACGACCTGGATGCCGCGGTGCTCGCCGAGCGGCTGCTGGCCGCGTTCCGCGCACCGATCGGCACCGGTCGGGGTGAGGTCCTGCTGCGCTGCAGCGTCGGCCTTGCATCGGCGCCGTTCGCCCGCCCGGCGGACCAGTTGGAGCGGTTGTTGCGCGACGCCGCCCGGGCGGCTCGCTGGGCGGCCGCGGCGGCGCCCGGCACGGCGATCTCCATCGGCCAGGTGCCGGCCCTGGTCGACTACGCCGGCGAGTACGAGGAGCGCGAGCGCATGCTGGCGGCCGTCGCCGCTGGGCGGACGCGCACCGTGCTGCGCGAGGTGGTGGCCCTGGCGTCGGGCGATGTGGTGCAGATGCGCCCACTGCTGCTGTGGGAGCCGTCCCCGGGCACCTGGCAGGTGGTGCCCACCGGCGGCGCCCAGGTACCGAACCTCGGCCCGGTGTCGCATCTGCTCCTCACCGGGCTCACCGTGATGGCCGGCCGGGCGTCCACGCTGGTCCTCAACGTCGGCCCGCAGCAGTTGCTGGACCCGCAACTGCGCACGGTGCTGCGCGAGGCGTGCGCACGTGCGGCGGTGGCCCCAAGCGCCATCTGCTGGGAGGTCATCGAGGAGGACCTGCTGGTGCACGACGACGCGGTCCTGCTGGCGCTGGACATGCTGGTGGAGGCCGGCTGCAGCGTCGCCGTCGGCGGGGTGGGCGCCACCGGTGGCCTGTCGCTGCAGCGCCTGCGTGGGCTGCCGATCTCCCAGTTGTGCCTGGCGGAGACGTTCGCCCACCAGTTGATCCAGGCGGCCGACCACAAGCTGGCCCGGGCGTTGGCCGCCGCCGGGCAGGAACTGGGTTGGGTGGTCAGCGCGCCCTTGCCGGTGGACACGCCCGACGGCCGCCGCCACCTCCGCACCGCCGGGGTGGCGCTCGCCGAACTCGCTCCGGCGCCGTCCGAAGTGATGGAGTGGCCCTGACCTGAGGGGGCCTCCGCCATGCTGCAACATCCGCTCGTGCTGTCCGGTCAGTACGGCTCGCCGTACACGCTGAAGATGCGAGCGGTCCTCCGCTACCGGCGCATCCCGTTCCGCTGGGTGCTGCGCGACTCCAGGTGGGACGACCTGCCGGAGGTGCCGGTGCGCCTCATCCCGGTCATCGTGTTCCCGGACGTCGAGGGCCGCACGGACCGCGGGCACGGCGAGGCCATGGTGGACTCGTCGCCGCTGATCATGCGGTTGGAGGGGATGGTCGCCGAGCGCAGCCTGGTGCCGGCCGACCCGGCGCTGGCCTTCGTGGACGCGCTGCTCGAGGACGTCGCCGACGAATGGCTGACCAAGCCGATGTACCACTACCGCTGGGCGTACGAGGCGGACATCGACAAGGCCGGCAAGCTGCTGCCGCTCGGCCAGAACCTGCAGGTCGACGCGGCCCAGGCGAGGAAGATGTACGACTTCATCACCCGGCGGCAGATCGGCCGGCGGGCGATGGTCGGTTCCACCGACGCCAACGCACCGATCCTGGAGGCCTCGTACCGCCGGGTGCTCGGCATCCTCACGGACCTGTTCGCCACCCAGGACTTCCTGCTCGGGTCGCGGCCGGGGCGTGGCGACTTCGGCATGTTCGGCCAGCTCAGCCAGCTGGTGAAGTGGGACCCCACGCCGATGGCGATCGCCGCCGTCGAGGCCCCGAAGGTGATCCACTGGGTCGACCGGATGGACGACCTGTCCTGGCTGGAGGTCGACGTGGCGGACTGGGGCACGCTGGAGGCACTGCCCTCGGCCACCCGGGACCTGCTGGCGGAGGCTGGTCGCACCTATGCGCCGTTCATGGTCGCCAACGCGGCCGCGCTCGAGGCGGGTGCGGAGGAGGTGGTCTGCGAGATCGACGGCCAGGAGTACCGGCAGGCGCCGTTCAAGTACCAGGGCAAGTGCCTGCACTGGCTGCGCGAGGGCTACGCCGCGCTGGCGGGCAGCGACAGGACGAGGGTGGACGCGGCGCTCGTCGGCACCGGGTGCGAGGTGCTGCTGGGCTGACGGGCAGGGTCAGTAGAGGCGCTCGCCGCCGACGCCCACCACTGCGGAGTCCCATGCGACCCTGCCGAACACCTCGCGCACTTCGGCCGCGAACGTGGCCAGGTCGTCGGTGGGGTAGTCCGGATCGAACGAGCACTGGTCCCAGCGTGCGCAGAACTCCTCGCACAGCCCGGCCCAGCGGTGGTCGCGGAAGCGGTCGCGGGCGTTGCGGTCGCCGCCCAGATGGTGTGCGTAGTAGTAGCTCTGGAACACGCCGTGGTGCAGGACCACCCAGTGGACCTCCTCGGGCACGTACGGCTGCAGGACGGCGGCGGCGAGCTCGCTGTGGTTGTACGGCGCCAGTTCGTCGCCGATGTCGTGGACCAACGCAGCCACCACCCAGTCGGCGCCGGCCCCGTCGCGCCGGGCGCGTGTGGCGGACTGCAGGGAGTGCGCCAGGCGCGAGATCCGGTAGCCGCCGAGCGAGCCGTCCAGATGGGTGAGTGTGGTGAGGATCCGGTCCGGCAGGCCGGCCACGTAGGCCTGCTCGTAGCGCTCCAGCAGCGCGTAGTCCTCGGTGGTGCCGTCGGCCATCGCCGTGAACCCCACCACGCCGGTGGGCATCGTGCCGTCGAAGGCGTGGCGGGTGAGCGCAGGTTCGGTCATCAGGTCACCTCATCGTCCGCACGGTCGTCGGCGGGTGTTCGGCGCGCAGGCGGCGCATGGTCAGCCGGTACATCGTGTCGGGCCCGTCGTGGTCGATGTAGGCACCCTGCAGGTGGCGGTGGCCGCGACTGGGGTCGAAGGCCGTCCTCCCGTGCAGGACGCGCAGGTTGTCCATGAACATCACGTCGCCCGGCTCCAGGCGGAACGTCACCTGATGGGCCGGGTCGTTGAGCCACTCGGTGAGGTGGCGGCGCCCGAGGTAGAAGGCGTCCAGGTCGTCCCCCGGGCGGGGCACGGCCGCGTCGAGCTTGGTGTTGAAGCGGATGCGCCGGAAGCGGCCGAAGCGGTCGTACTCCAGCAGGTGGCCGCGGTCCACCACGGTGTCGGTACCCATGTCGTAGCGCCACTCCACCTCGGTGGCCACGACCGCAGCGTGCAGGTCCGGGTGGGCACGTTCCAGCGCCTGGGCGGCGGCCAGACCGTCCACCAGCGTGGAGTCGCCACCGGGGGCCTCGTTGCACACGCAGTGGAGCAGTTGGATGCCGGGGATCGGCCGACGGTACGGCTGGTCGGTGTGGGCGAGCAGCTCGATCGGCGTGTAGGCCAGGTCGGTGGGCGCCACCTCGGCACGCACGTCGAAGATCCACCCGAAGTTGTTGCCGGAGATGTAGCCCAGGCGGTCGGCCACCCGCCGCAGGGTCCCGGGCTCGGCCGGCGTGTTGCGCAGCACCACGTAGCCATGGCGGAAGAACGCCGTCAGGAACGCCAGCACGGCGCGCGGGTCTGCCTCGGCGGCCGTCCAGCCGAGCGTCGCCCAGTCCACGTACGGGAACGGGTCGAGCGGGGTGGTCCATGGTTCGGGCGCGGGTGGGGCTTCCGGGTCGGGTGCCCAGCCAAGGGCGACCGCAAGGTCGACCAGGGGCAGATGGGTGAGGTGCCCGTCGGTGAACGCCACGGTGAGGTCCTCGCCCGTGACGGCCGCGGTGACGATGCCGAGGTCGGCCGGAAGGTCCCGTGGTGTGTACAGCCGCTGCCGGTTCGTGGCCTCCACCTGGCCGGCCTCCTGCGACCGCTCGCGCAGCCACACCGGGTGCAGGTCGGCTTCGTGGGTGGCCATCCGGAGGTGGACGCGCCGCCCCCCGGCCCCCACCCACGCAGCAGCGCGAGCCGACACCTGCGACGCCGTCACCGCCGCATCATTGCACCCCGTGGAGCACGCTTCGGCGCGATCGGTCTAGGTTCGGGAGATGGGAGTGGACACGTTCTGGCACCACTCGTCCGCCGCGGACGCTCCGGCGATCCCGAGGCCCGCGCTCCCGGGCAACCGGGATGCCGACGTGGCGATCATCGGCGCCGGGTTCACCGGGCTGTGGACGGCGCACTCGTTGCTGCGCGCCGACCCGTCCCTGCGCGTGGTCGTGCTGGAGCGCGACACCGTCGGGTTCGGGGCCTCCGGGCGGAACGGCGGCTGGTGCGTGGGGGACTACGGGGGCCCGGAGAAGGCGGTGGCCAAGGCCGGCGGGGCGGACGCCGTGGAGCGGATGGCCCGGGAGATGCACCGCAGCGTCGACGAGGTCGGCGCCGTGGTGGCCCAGGCGGGCATCGACTGCGGCTACCACAAGGGCGGGGCGCTGTACTTCGCGGTGAACGACGGGCAGTGGCGGCGGGTTCGCCACCACCATGCGGAGCTGGTGAGGCACGGGCTGGGCGATGCGTGGACGCTGCTGGATGCCGCGGCCGCGGCGGACGTGGTGCACGCCGCCGGCATCCGTGGCGGCCTGATCACACCGCACGCGGCGACGGTGAACCCGGCGGCGCTCGCCCGCGGGCTGGCCCGCGAGGTGGAGCGTCTGGGTGGGGTGGTCCATGAGGGCACCCCGGTGCGCTCGTTCGGCGACGGCGCGGTCCGCACCGCCCACGGCACCGTGCGCGCCGACGTGACGGTCCTCGCCACGGAGGCCTACACCCGCACCATCGAGGGGCACGAGCGGGCCATGCTGCCCCTGGCCAACACCGTGATCGCCACCGAGCCGATCGCAGACAGCACCTGGGCCTCCATCGGCCTCGCCGACCGTCAGCTGTTCGAGTACGCGTCCAACCTGCTCGGCTACGGGCAGCGCACCGCGGACAACCGCATCGTGTGGGGCGGTCTCAGCGCGGCGTACCGGTGGAAGATGGGCATCCCGGCCTCGGCGCACTTCGTGCCGCGCGTCGCCGAGCGGCTGCGCACGATGCTCGGCCGGCTGTTCCCCGAGTTGCAGGGCATCGGGGTCAGTCACCGATGGGGTGGTGTGCTGGGGGTGCCGCGGGACCTCCTGCCCGGCGTCGGCTTCGACCGCGCCGCCGGGCTGGCCTGGGGCGGTGGGTACACCGGCCAGGGCGTGGCCGCCGCCAACGCGGCCGGGCGCACGCTGGCCGACCTGATCCGCGGGGCGGACAGCGACCTCGTGCACCTGCCGTGGGTCGCCCACCGCTCCCGCGCGTGGGAAGCAGAACCGCTGCCCTGGCTCGGCGTGCATGCCGCGCTCACCGCTGCCCACACGGTCGACGCGGTGGACCGCCTGCGGAGTCGCTTCCACCGCTGACGTCCCGGCTACCGTTCCGCCCGCGGGGTGCGCAATGCGACTGATCATCAACCATGCCAACTGCTTCGACACGGATGCACTGACGTTCACCGGAGAGACCACCCTGGTCGCCGAGGACGGGGTGATCGTGTCGGTGGGGGAGGGTGCCGCGGCCGGCGACGGCGACGTCGTGGTGGACGCCGGCGGTGCGTTCATGCTGCCGGGCTTCATCGACGCCCACGTCCACCACCGGCTGACCACGCTGGACTTCCGCCGCCTGGCCGGATGGTCCGAGGTGGAGTTCGGCCTGGCGATGGGGAAGATCGCCGCTGCCAACCTGCATCGCGGCTTCACCACCGTGCGCGACCTGGGCGGCGACGTGGAGGGCCTGATCCGGGCCATCCGCACCGGCATGACCGAGGGGCCGCGCATCGTACGCGCCGGCCGGATGCTCACCCAGACCGGCGGGCACGGCGACGCCGAGGGTGGCGAGCGCCCGGTGCCCACGTGCGCGTGCGAGATGCGCCACACCGCCTTCGGCATCGTGGCCGACGGGCCCGACGCCGTGCGCAAAGCGGCCCGCCACAACCTGCGCGACGGGTCGGACTTCCTCAAGATCCACGTGTCCGGTGGGGTCGCCACGCCGAGCGACCCGCTGGACTCGGTGCAGTACACGCCGGCGGAGATCGCTGCCGCGGTGGACGAAGCCCGCCACCGCCGCACCTATGTCGCGGCGCACGCCTACCTGCCGGAGTCGATCACCATGGCGGTGGAGAACGGTGTGTACTCCGTGGAGCACGGCAACCTGATGGACGCTGCGGCGGCCGCGGCGATCGCCGCGCACGGCGCGGTCCTCGTGCCGACCCTGGCGGCCTACGACGGGATGCGCGAGATGGGCGCCGCGCTGGGCTTTCCGAAGTCCAACCAGGAGAAGAACCGGCTGGTGCTGGACGCCGGCCTGCGCTCGCTGGAGCTGGCCCGGGCCGCGGGCGTGACGATGGGCTGGGGCACGGACCTGGTGGGCGAGTCGCAGGTGATGCAGCGGCGGGAGTTCGCCATCCGTGGCCAGGTGGAGACCGCCCAGCAGATCCTCGCCTCGATGTACCAGGTGAACCCCGGCCTGTGTCACCTGGAGGGCACGATCGGCCGCCTCACCCCGGGCGCCCACGCGGACATCGTGCTGGTCAACGTGGATCCGCTGGCGGACATCGCCGCCCTCGCCGGTGACGATGCCGTCACCCACGTCATCCAGGCCGGCCGGGTCGTCCGCCGGCCGTGACCGCCCGCTACCGCAGTCATGTCGAGTTCCGGCCGAAGCCCGGCCGGGAGGCCGAGTTCGTTGCCGCGTTCCACGCCTGCGGGATGCTGACCCGGCCGCAGGAGATCCCTGGCTTCGTCGTGGCGCACCTCTACCGGGATGACGCCGCCTACGTGGTGATCGGCGAGTGGGAGACCCGCGAGTCCTACGCCGCCTGGCGCGCAGTGGCCCAGCGTGGCGCTCCCGCTGACGCGCTGAGGGCCCTCGGTGCGTCGATCGATGCGGTCACACCCGGCCGCCTGCTGGAGGCGGTGGACCCGCCGGTCAGCGGGTGACCACGCGGAAGCGGTCGGCGTCCAGCACTGCGTCGGTCCAGCGACCTTCCCGCAGCAGGGTGGCGGCGAGGGCCCCGATGGCCAGACCGCTCTTGGCCGCGTAGCCGTTGCCGCCGGCGGCAAGCACCAGGCCGGGCGCGACCTCGGCCACGTACGGGCGGTGGGTGGGGGTCTCGGTGATCAGGCACGGCCTGGTCTCCCACGCCGTCGCCCGCACGCCGGGCAGCACCGCCTCCACCAACCCTCGCAGGTCGCCCAGTTCGATGGTGTGCTCCGTGCCGCGCATCCACGCCCGGCGGGCCGCGGCGTCGGGCAACTCCTGGTGCACCCGCCGGGTGGCGCCCAGCTTCACCCGCACGGTGCCGTCCGGGTAGTCCGTCGGCGGCACCAGGTAGCAGTCCTCGTACACGGGGTGGGCGAGCGCAGCGATCAGCGACGGCAGGCCGTCCAGCCGGTCCTGCTCCTCGTCGTCCAGCACGCCCATCACGATCGCCTCGGCGCGCACGTCCAGCCACGGGCGCACCGGCAGGCCTTCCAGTTCGTCGGTGTGCGGCCCGGCCGCCACCAGCAGGCGCTCGGCGGCGACGGTGCCGCCACCGGTGAGCCGCAGGGACCACCCGCCGCCGGAGCCGTCCGCGGACACGGCCACCACCTCGTCGCGGACCACCGTCGCCCCGGCCCGCTGCGCCGCGGTGAGCAGGGCACGCACCATCCGCCGCGGGTCGATGTGCCCGGCCGGGCGCGCCTCCGCCAGCACCGTGGCACCGTCCGGAAGGACCACCCGCGGGTCGTCGCACACATCCAACTCGCGCACGCCGCGGCCGGCGTCGCCCAGCCGGGCGAGCACGCCATGGATGGCATCCAGTTCCCGCGGGTCGGCCACCGCGTAGCGCAGCCCGACGGGGCGGTGGAACAACTCGCCGCCCTCCTCCTCGATCGCTGCGTAGTCGGCGATGGCCCGGCGGGCGAGCTCCGCCCACTCGAACGAGGCGTCCAGGTGGCGGGTGATCCGGCCGGAGTCGTAGTGGCTGGCGAACACGCCCTCGTGCCCCGCCAGCGCGGCCGGCTCCGGCGAGCCGACGCCCACGCAGCGCAGGCCGTCCTTCGCCAGCCGCCGCAGGGCACCCGCGCCCATCGGGCCCAGCCCCACGACTGCTGCGTCGTAGCGCACATCGCTCATCTCGGGTCCTCCTCCACCGGCGGCGCCACCGCCGCCATCGCGATCGCTAGGGCGTGCCCGATGTTCAGCGAGTCCACGCCGTGGTGCATCGGGATACGCACGTCGTAGTGCACGTTGGCCAGCGTGGCGGGCGTCAGCCCCGGGCCCTCGGCGCCGGCCACCAGCGCCACCAGCTCGGGCATGCCCATGTCGTACAGGCTGTTGGCCGAGGCGCGAGGGGTCAGCGCCCACAGTTCGAAGCCGTGGGCGGCCATCGTCGCCAGGGGGTCCGGCCAGGTGCGGGAGCGCACCACCGGCAGGTGCAGCAACTCGCCCATGCTCACCCGCACGGCGCGGCGGGCGAACGGGTCGGCGCAGGTGGGATCGAGCACCAGCGCGTCCACGCCCAGCCCGCGGGCGGAGCGGGCGATGGCCCCGATGTTCTCGTGGTCGTTGGAGCCCTCGAGCACGACGATCCGGCGCGCCGCCGGCAGCAGGTCCTCGAGCGCCGGTTCCTCCGGCCGCTCGACGGCGGCGAGCGCGCCCCGGTGGATGTCGTAGCCGACGATGGCGGCCATCACGTCCTTGTCGGCCAGGTAGACCGGCACCCCGGCCCGGTCCACGCTGGCGCGCAGCCGTTCGTAGCGGTGCGGCGTGAGGAGGAAGGAGCGGGGCGCGCACCGCGACCCCTCGATGCGGGCCACGGCGGCCTCGCTCTCCACGATCACCGGCCCGGTGCGAGTGTCCGCCCGGCCCTTCAAGGCCTGGTAATCCGCCACCCGCTGGTCGTCGGCGGCGGTGATCGTCTCGGGCATGCCCCGATGGTACGCGCCCGCGGGAGCGCCACCCCAGGGCGCGGGTTGCGAACAGGTGTTCGCCGCGCCAAGATGACGGCCATGTCCCTGACGTCACCCCTCGCATCCGACGCCGAGCTCATCTGGCAGCAGTGCCTCTTCGCCTTCGAGGAGCCGCGCATCGACCCCTCGTTCCACGGCGCCACCCGCACCTGGCTGGACGACGAGTCCTGGGTGGACCATCTGCCCGGCTGGCTGCACGGGGCGGACCTCGTGTTCGCCGAACTGGTCGCCAAGCTGCCGTGGCGCCAGCGCGAGGTGGTGATGTACGACCGCCGGCTGCCCGAGCCGCGCCTCACCGCCTGGTGGGGGGAGGGCAGTGCTACGGCGGAGCCCCTGCCCGTGCTGGCCGAGGCCCGCGCCGCCCTCAGCCGGGAGTACCACCGGCCGTTCGACTCCATCGGCTTCAACCTCTACCGCGACGGGCGGGACTCCGTGGCCTGGCACGCCGACCGGGAGCGGAAGGCGCTGGAGAACCCCGTCGTGGTCATCCTCAGCACCGGCTCACCCCGGGCGTTCCAGCTGCGGCCGGCGGGCGGCGGCCCGGCGCGGTCGTGGCAGCTGGGGCAGGGCGACCTGTTCGTGATGGGCGGCGCGTGCCAGCACCGGTGGGAGCACTGCGTCCCGAAGGTGGCCCATGCCGACGGCCCCCGCCTCAGCATCATGTTCCGCCACCATCTGGCGGATTGGACGCCCGGGCAGCCAGACCCCGGCGCGATACTGCCCGCATGACCTCTGCCGTCGACCGCTACTCCTTCCTGCCGGGCGCCCCCGCCTTCTACCCCACCATCGTCGGCGCCGAGGGGTGCCACCTCATCACCGAGGACGGGCGGCGGATCCTCGACGGTGCGGCCGGCGCGATCGTCGGCAACATCGGCTGGGGCTGCACCGAGGTGGCGGAGGCCGCCGCAGCCGTGATGGCCAACGGCTACGCCGTCCCGCTGTGGCCCACCCCGTCCCGCCTGGCGCTGATCGAAGAGCTGGTCGAGCACTGGTTCCCGGAGGATTTCCACCACGTCTTCTTCACCAGCGGCGGCAGCGAGAGCACGGACTCCGCCATCCGCCTGGCCCGCGCCTACCAGGTGTCGAAGGGCCGCGAGGCGCGCTGGAAGGTCATCGGCCGCCACCCCAGCTACCACGGGATGACCACCGGCACGATGGCCGTGGCCAGCCACGCCGGCCGCCAGAAGGGCTACGAGCCGTTGCTCCTCCCGTTTCCGAAGGTGCCGTGGGACGACCCCGAGCAGGTGCTGAAGGTCATCGAGCAGGAGGACCCCGCCACGATCGCCGGGTTCATCGCCGAACCGATCACCGGCGCCGCCGGCGCCTGCCTCACGGCGTCCGACGAGTACTGGCAGGTCGTCACGGCGGCCTGCCGGGAGCACGACATCCTGCTGATCGCCGACGAGGTGATGACCGGCTACGGCCGCACCGGCCTGAAGTACGGCCACCAGCACTTCCCCCTGCAACCGGACGTCATCGTCGGCGGCAAGGGCCTCGGCGGCGGCTACGTGCCGCTTGGCGCCGTCACTGCCACCGACGACGTGGTGGCCACCCTCGCCGGCAGCGGCTTCATGTACTTCACGTTCACCGGCAACGACGCCGCCTGCGCCGCCGGTGCGAAGGTGCTGGAGATCCTCCGCCGCGAGCAGCTGGTGGAACGCGTTGCCGCCGAAGGCCCGGGCCTGGAAGCCCGCCTGCGCACCGCCTTCGGCCGCCATCCGGCGGTCACCGACATCCGCGGCCGTGGCTTCTTCTACGGGCTGGAGCTCACTGTCAGTCGCGACGCCGTGGTTGCCGCCGCCCTGGCGCGCGACCTGTGGGTGTACCCCGCCGGCTCCGGGCCGGTGGCCGAGGCCGTGATGGTGGCCCCGCCGTTCACGATCACCGATGAGGAGTTGGACCACCTCGTGGCGACGTTGCGCGAAGCCATCGACGAGGTCGCCGGCGCCTGACGCCCCCGCGCGGGGCCGCCGCCCCGCTGCGACCAGGTTCACACCACGTTCACGGCGGGGTCGGCTGCACGCCACCCGCAGGTGGGTACCGTGGGCATCGTGATCAGCCTCGACGAGCTTCCCGATGTCGGCAGCGACCCTCGCAGGGTCCTCCACCTCGACGCGGTGCACAACTTCCGCGACCTCGGCGGCTACCCCACCGAGGACGGCCGCACCACGAAGTGGGGCGTGCTCTACCGCGCCGACGGCCTCTACCGCCTGGCCGGCCACGACCTGGAGAAGGTGCGCGACCTCGGCCTGAAGAAGGTCATCGACCTGCGCACCGACGAGGAACTGGACGTCCGCGGCCGCTTCCCGCTGGAGTACCACCCGGTCACCTTCCATCACCTCTCCGTGATGGACACCACCTGGGTGGAACTGCCCGAGGTGGAGATCACCGACCGGACGCCGGCCGAGTTCCTCGAGTGGGCGTACCTGGAGATGCTCCGTGACGCGGCCGACCGCTTCGCCCGGGCCATTGACCACCTCGGGGAGGACGACTGCCTGCCGGCCGTGTTCCACTGTGCCGCCGGCAAGGACCGCACCGGCGTGCTGGCCATGCTGCTGCTGGGCGCCATGCGGGTGCGCCACGAGTTCATCGTCGCCGACTACGCGCTCACCGGCGAAGGGATGGAGCGCATGCGCGACTGGGCTCGCCGCGAGTCGCCCGAGATCCTGGAGCGCATGGCCGGCGAACCGACGGCCTTCCACGAGGCCGTGCCGGAGGCGATGGCCGGCGTCATCAGCGCGATCTGCCAGCGGCACGGTTCGCTGCGCGACTACGTCCTCCACCTCGGCGTGCCGCAGGTCGCGCTCGACGGCCTGGAGGCCGGCTTCCTGGCCTGAGGGCACTGCCACGCGCCGGGTGCCCGGCGTTACGCTGCGCTCATGACCGGCACGATTGCTCTCCAGGGCGGTGGCCCCTTCACGGCCAACGACGAACTCGACGCCCGCCTCCTGCGCGCCAGCGGGGCCACCAAGGTGGTGGTGCTGCCGACCGCAGATGCGTTCGAGCACCCCGAACGGCTGGTGGCCTCGGCGATGAACTGGGGAGAGCGGCTGGACGTGGACGTCGAGGCACTGATGGTGATGCGCCGGGGCGAGGCGCTGGAGGACGGCCCCGCCCGCCTGCTGCACGGCGCCAAGGCGGTGTGGCTGGTGGGCGACCAGCCGCTGCACCTCAAGTCCGTGCTGAAGGACACGCCCCTCTTCACCGCCCTGCGCGACGTCATCGCCGACGGCGGGGTCGTGACGGCCACCGGCGGCAGTGCCGCCGCACTGTGCGACCCGATGGTGGACCCGCGCGGTGGGGCCTTCACGCTGGGCCTGGGCCTGGTGCAGGGCTTGGCGCTGGTGACCGAGGCGGAGGGGTGGAGCCCGGAGCGCCTGCACCGCACCCGCAAGCTGGCCAACACCGCCTTCGCCGTGCTGCGCACCGGCGACGCCCTCCTGAAGACCGCCGCCGGCTGGGAGCTGGTCGGTGCGCCGGAGGTTCACGGCGACCTGCCGTGAACCTCGGGTTGGTGTGATCAGCTCTCGGTGATGGTCACCGAGATCAGCTGCACTTCCTCGGTGGGCGTCTGGCCGTCATCACCGACGAGGTCGAGGATGGCCTGGACCACGTCGATGCCCTCGGTGACGTCACCGAAGTTCACGTAGGTGCCCTGTCCGTCCAGCGCAGCGGCGTCCGGCCCGGCCACGAAGAACCACTGGCCGCCGGCGCTGTTCGCCGCGCCGGTGCGGGCCATCGCCAGCTTGCCCTCGGTGTAGGTGAAGCCGGTGCCCTCGTCGGAGATCGTGTAGCCGGGGGTGTCCTTGTTGGTGCGGCCACCGCCCTGGATGATGTCGATCGACGGGTCGGTGCGGAAGATGATCGTGTCGTCGTAGTAGTGGTAGCGGGCGAGGGTGACGAAGTTGTTCACCGTGCCCGGCACGCTCATGTCCAGGTCGACCACGATGGTGCCGAGCGACGTCTCGAAGGTGGCGGTGTACTGCTTCGCCGGGTCGATGCACAGCTCCGGTGCGTCGTCGAACGTGGTGGTCTTCGGGCTGGACCCGTCGGCCTCGGGGCACGGGCCGCTGCCGTAGGTGAACTCCACGATCTCGGGCGGCCCGACGGTGGTGGTGGGCCCGGGGACGGTGGTGTGGGTGCCGTCCGCGGTGGTGAGCCCGACGATGTCCACCACGAAGGTGAGCGCGCCGGCCGGCTGACCGCCGGTGGGGTTCTCGCCGTACGCCATGTCGGCCGGGATGTCCAGCTGGTACTGACCACCCACCTGGGTGTCCACCAGGCCCTCGTCCCAACCGGGGATGACCCGTCCGGTGCCGATGGCCACGCTGAACGGCCCGAAGCCGGCGGTGTAGTTCTCGTCGAACTCCACCCCGTCGGCCGAGGTGACGCCCACGTAGTACACGTCGATCGTGTCGCCGGCCACCACCTTCGTGCCGCTGCCCTCGCGCAGGGTGGTGCGGTGGAGGGTGGTGGGGATCTCCTCGGGCAGCACGACCTCGGGCTTCTCCGGGGCCACCCACGGCTCCGTGGTGGTGGTGCTGATGTCCAGGGTGTCGGGCACCGTGGTGGTGGTGTTGCCGGCGGTCTGGTCGTCGTCGCCGCCGAGCAGGGTGATCACGCCGACGATGGCCACCACGACGAGCACGCCGCCGCCGATCCACAGCCCGACCCGCCGGGACTTCGCCTTGCGGCGCTCCTTGGCCAGTTCCTCGAGGCGCAGCTTGCGGTTGGCCTTCTGACGTTCACGCTTGGCGGTTCCCACGAGGGGTGCAGGCTACCGGACCGCGACCGGGCCACCTCGTCGCTGTGACGCCACACCACGACCGGCAAGGAACGTTCAAGCTGCGCGCTGGGTGTGCCGATGAGCACCACGGACGGCCCGAGCAGGAGGGGCGCCCGCCCGGCGTGGGCGCACGAGGACAGGACGGACGATGCGGCGAAGGGAACACCTGGTGGCGAGGGCGCTCACCGCCCTTGGGCTTGCCGCGTCCCTGGCCTACCTGACCTGGCGTGTCGGCATCTCCACCTGGGGTCCGTGGTGGCTCGCCGTGCCGACCCTGCTGATCGAGTTCGTTGCGGTCGCCGGCTCCGCCCTGCTCGCCTGGGCGCTGTGGCCGATGCCGGCCGCCGCCCGCCCGCCACACCCGGCGGCAACTCGCCCCGAGAACGGCTCGGAGGGTGCGGCGCTCGTGCGCGTGGCCGTGGACGTGCTGGTCCGCGTCACCGACCAGGCCGACCACGAGGTCCGCGCCACCCTCGTCGCGGCGGCGGCGATGCGCGGCGTCCAGCGCGTGCTGCTGGTGGACCACTCGGGTCGCCCGGGAATGGCTGCCCTGGCCGAGGAGATGGGCGCGATCCCCGTGCCGCTGACCGCCACCCCCAGCGGCCCGTCCGCGCTGGCGTCGGTCACCCAGGCCGCGACGCCCTGGTGCGTCGTGCTGGCCGCCGGCGACATCCCCTCCATTGACCTCGTCGACCGCCTGGCGCCGCACCTCGACGACCCGACCGTCGCCGTGGTGCAGGGCCTCGGCCGCAGCTTCGCCGAGGACTCCCCGGAGCACGGCCCCAACCGCCGCCACGAACTGACCTTCGAATGGACCGGCCTCAACCCGGCGCTGGGCAGCCGCGGTGTGGCCATGTGGCTGGGCACGGGGGCCGTCGTTCGCCTGGATGCGCTGCGGGACGTGGCCGCGGTCGCCGGCACCCACCCGCTGGAGTCGCACTGGATGGCCACCTCGGACCTGCTGGCCGCAGGCTGGAAGGTCGTGGCCCCGGACGTGACCGTGCTGGCCCGCCGCAGCCTGTCGAGCGAGGCCGCGGTGCACGTGGACCGCGCCGACCGGGCGCGGATCGCCCGCCGGATGCTGCTCGGCGGCGGCGGAGCGTTGCGCCGCGGCCCGCTGCCACTCCACGCCCGCCTGGCCCACCTGGCCTGGGCGGTGCGGCCGCTGTCCGGCTTCCGGCGCACGGCGTTCCTCGCCGTCCTGTGCGGCGCCCTGCTGGCCGGGCAGGTGCCGTTCACCGCGGGGTTGGTGCCGCTGCTGGCGCTGTGGCTGCCGGCCTTCCTGGCCACCTCGCTGGGCCTGTCGCTGCTGAGCGGTTGGACGCTGCAGCCCGGCGACCGCACCCGCTGGTCGTTGCACACGCTGGGCCCGGTGTGGTCCAGCCTGCGAGCCCAGCCGGCCACTCGCAGCAGCGGCCACCTGCGCGTGCCGGCCCTCTACGGCGCCGGGCTGACCGTCGCCGTGGTGGCCCTGAGCATCGTGCTCGCCATGCGTGGCCTCAGCGAGCGGGTCACGCACACCCTCGGCGAGTTGCGCCAGGGTCACTTGCTGGCGTTGCTGCTGGTCAGCCTGTGGACCCTGGCGCTCTCGCTCGACCTGCTGCGGGTGCTGGCCCGCCGCGCCCAGTTGCGCCGGTCGCCCCGCGTCGTGGCAGCCCTCACCGCCACCCTGGGCGACCTGGGCGTGACGGTGGTGGACATGACCCCGCTGGGTGCCGGCCTGCTGAGCATCACCCCCGCTGCCGTCGGCGAGCAGATGACGCTGACGACGGCGATCCCCACGAGCACGGGGATCACGGACGTGGCGATCCCCTGCACCGTGCGGAACTCGATGGTCCGCGGTGGCGAGTGGCGCATCGGTGTGGAGTTCGGCCGGCTGGAGAGCGCGGCGGCGGTGGCGTTGGCCGAGTTCTGCTCGATCGAGCCGATGTGGGAGCGGATGGGTGCGATGCCCGGCCGGTCCGTCACCGAGGCCCGCCCGATCGTCTACCTGCCGGATCCCGAGGATGCGGGCCCGGCCCGCCTGGCTGTGCGTGCCCTCGCCTTGGCGGCCCTGCTCGGGGCGGTGGCCAGTGGCCTGCCGGGCCGCGCCGATGCGGCGGAGACCGTCACCCGTCACCTGCACGTCACCGTGGTGGCCGGCGCGTCCGCGGGCGACCCGGAGGACGGCGTGCCGGTGGACACCGGGGTGCCCGACACCCTGGTGGACCACGACGAGCCCGTGGCCACCACCGAGCCCGCTGACGTCGCATCGGCCGGTGAAGACCCGACTGGTGAGGACCCGACTGGTGAGGACCCGACTGGTGAGGACCCGGCTGGGGCCGGCGGTGCCGTCGTGGTGGTGGTCTGCGCCGACGACCGCGGTGCCGACGGGCAGTGGGGCACCAACGACGACCACTACCTGGCGCCGGTGAGTGCCGTCACCGGCCCCGATGGCAGCATCGACGTCGAGATCGTTGGTCAGGCCTGCTGGGCAGCGGTGGAGCCACCCCAGGGTGCTGCCGCCGGTGCGCCGGCCGGCGACCCGGAGCCGGGCGCCGTAGTGCTCACCGACGAACCGCGAGCCCTCGACCTGGCGGACGACCGGGTGACCACCGTGGCGGTGGTGACCACCTCCGCCCCCGGTGACGGCCGCGCCGCCGCCCTGCCCGCGTCGCCGGCCGACGTGCACTGGGTGCCGCGAGCCGGCGCCGCCGCTCAGGCCGAACCCACGGGACCTGCGACCGCGACCGGGCCCGCCGACCTGCCCACCCCGCCTGCGCCGCCGACCGCCGCCGACGGCACGACGGATGCACTGGGCGTGCTGAACCTGGCCGTCCTGGTGGTGGCCGTGCTGCTGGTGGGCAGCCTGCTGCTCGGCATGGTGCGGCCCCGCTCGCTGTCCCGCGTGCAGCCGCTGTAGCGGCTGCCACGGCTGTCGCGGCTGTCGCCGGGCCGGCGCCGGTCACCAGGGCGGGTCGTCGGCGTCCTCGTCGGCATCGGTGGACTTGGCCATCAGGTAGCCGATGGCCCGCTCCATCTTCGGGTACCGATGGGCCAGCCGCCAGAACTCGGCTCCGTGGCCGGGTACCTCCAGGTGGCACAACTCGTGGACGATCACCGAGTCCACCACCCAGCCCGGGAACGCAGCCAGCCGGGTGGAGATGCGCACCGTGCCGGTCGCCGGGGTGCAACTGCCCCACCGGGTGGTCATGTCGTCGGACCAACGGATGTGCGTGGGGGTGGGCAGCCGGTGGCGGCGGGCCAGCACCGCCGCACGCTCCACGAGGTCGATCCGCTCTGCCCGCTGGCTGCGGCGGAACCGGGCAGCCATCTTCTCCGCCCACTCCTGCGCGTCGCCGGCCTTCATCCAGCCCGGCACGGTGACCGTGAGAACGTCGCCGCGCAGTTGGGCGCCGACCGTCCGTCTGCGCCGGGCGGAGTGGATGATCTCGACGGTGAACGGCTGCGTCGCGGGCGCCATGCTGTCGAACGGGAGTTGCAGCGCCTCGGCGGCGGGCCCGGGTGGTGTGGGCGACCCGGGCACGGGCGCGCAACCCATCAGAGGGTGTCGCCGAACGCCGTGGGGTCCACCAGCTGCACCGGCTCGCCGGCCTCCACCCGCCCGTCGGCGCGCACGGTGACCCAGCAGCCGCCGAGGTTGGTGAAGCGGATGTCCGGCGCCAGCAGGTGCCGGCGGGTGGTGCGGATGAGGCCGGCGTGGGTGACCACCAGCACCTCGCCGCCGGGTGTGGCGGCGGCGATCTCGCGGAAGGCCGCCAGTGCGCGGGTGGCCACCACCTCGGGGTCCTCGGCACCCTCTGGCCGGCGGTGCTCGGCCAGGTAGCCCGGCCAGCCTTCCTCGATCTGGTGCACGGTGAGGCCCTGCCACGGCCCGAAGGAGGCCTCCACCAGGCCGGGGTGCAGTTGCACGGGGCCGACGCCGAGCACCTCCGAGAGCACCGCGGCGGTGTGGGCGGCGCGCTGCAGGGTGCTGGCCCAGACCGCGTCGAACCCGCCCAGTTGCTCCGCAGCCGCTACCGCCTGGCGCAGGCCCACTTCGGTGAGCGGTGGATCCGCCTGCCCCTGCCAGCGGCCGAGCGCGTTCCACTCGCTCTCGCCGTGGCGCAACACGAGCAACCGGGTGACCTCCGCCATCCGCCCGACCCTACCGGGGAAGCCCGCGGGCACGGAGCGTGGCCACTAGCCTCGGCGGTGTATGGCCACCTTGCGCTTGTTCGCTGCCGCCCGTGAGGCCGCGGGCACATCCTCGGTCACCGTCGACGGTGGCACGGTCGGGGAGGTGCTGGCCCACGCGGTCGCCCGGTTCGGTGGCCGGTTCGAAGAGGTCCTGCACGGGTGCAAAGTGTGGCTCAACGGTGAACCCGCGCAGGCCGATACCGCAGTGGGCGCTGCCGACGAAGTGGCGGTGCTGCCGCCCGTGAGTGGAGGATGCACATGAACACGGCCGAGATCGACCCCCGGTCCCTGCCCCTTGCCGAACTCCGCTCGTTGCGTGCCGAGTTGCAGGGCCAGGACGACGCAGTCTCGTACGTGCGCCGCCTGGTGCAGGCCCGGCTGGACCTCGTGCGGGCGGAGATGCGCCGCCGGGCCAACACCGGCCAGGACCCCCGCAACATCACCGGCGAGCTGCCGGTGATCCTCGGCACCCACCTCACCGGCGGCCCCGCCCGCCCGCCGCGCCCGGCGGACGACTTCAGCCATCACCCGTTGGCCATCGCCCTGGAGGAGTTGTGCGACGAGGCCGGCGGCACGGACATCGAGTCGATGGACGACGACGAACTGGCGGGTTTCGCCACCCAGTTGCACGAGTTCGAGCAGGCCCGCTCCGGCGAGCGCAAGGAGCTGTTCGGTCGCATCGACGCGCTCAGCGCGGAGCTTGTCCGCCGCTACCGCGACGGTGAGGCCCATGTGGACGGCCTGCTCGACGACGACGACTCGGGCGACGCGATCGAGGCCGGGGAGTAGGCACCGTCGTGCCCGACGTCCGCGAGGAGTTCGAGCACCGGCTCGCCGACCTCGGCGAGTTCATCCGCACCCAGCGCGAGGTCGCCCGCATGAGCGTGCGCAAGCTGGCCGAGCTCGCCGGCGTCAGCAACCCCTACCTGTCGCAGATCGAGCGGGGGTTGCGCAAGCCGTCGGCGGAGATCCTCCAGCAGATCGCCAAGGGGTTGCAGATCAGCGCCGAGACGCTCTACGAGCGGGCCGGCATCCTGGACCCCGAGGCCCGCGGGCTGCACGGGGTGCGCGAGGCCATCGCCGCCGACCCGTTGCTGACGCCGGAGCAGCAGCAGGCGCTGCTGAACGTCTACGAGAGCTTCGTGGGCTCGCGCCGCTGACGAAGCACGAAGAACGCCACCACGCCGCTGAGCAACGAGGCCACGAGGATGGCCATCTTGGCGTCGGCCACCTGCGCTTCGGCGTCAGGGTGGCCCTTGAACGCCAACTCGGAGATGAAGATGGCGACGGTGAACCCGATGCCGGCCGCGTGCCCGGCGCCGAGCAGCTGGCGGCTGCTGGTGCCCTCCGGCGGGTCGGCCACGCCGGCACGCAACGCCAGCTTGGAGAACAGCATCACGCCCAGCGGCTTGCCGACCATCAGGCCGACGAAGACACCCCAGGTGATGGGCGACTCCAGCGCGTGGCGCAGGCTCTCCGTGCTGATCTCGATGCCGGCGTTGGCCAGGGCGAAGATCGGCACGATGACGTAGCTGGTCCAGGGGTGCAGCACGTGCTCCAACCACTCCACCGTGCTGACCGAGCCCTTGGCCATCTGCATCGTGCTGCGGGCGTGCTCGACCGAGGTGACGTCCACCAGTTCGTCCTCGTCCACCAGGTCTTCGGCGATCCGCGGGGTGACCGGGGCGAGCAGGCCCATCGCCACGCCGGCGAGGGTCGGGTGCACACCGGCCTCGTGCAGGGCGAACCACATGAGCGCACCGAGCCCGGTGTAGACGAGCATGCTGTGCACGCCCATCCGGCGAACCACCAGCGTGACGGCCAGCGAGCCGACGGCCACGCCGAGCCAGGCGAAGGACACGCCGGAGCTGTAGAAGATGGCGATCACGACGATCGCGCCGATGTCGTCGACCACCGCCAGGCCCAGGAGGAACGCCCGTGCGCTGGCGGGAACCCCCTTGCCGGCCAGGGCCATCACGCCCACGGCGAGGGCGATGTCCGTCGCCATCGGCACGCCCCAGCCCTTCGGCGCGTCGCCGCCGGCGATGGCCAGGTAGAGCGCGGCGGGAATGACCATGCCGCCCAGTGCCGCGGCGATCGGCAGCGCTGCGGCCTTGCGACCGGCGAGGTGCCCGCCGGTGACCTCGCGCTTGATCTCCAGGCCGACCACCAGGAAGAAGATGGCCATCGCGGCGTCGTTCACCCAGTGGCGCAGGTCCAGGCTCAGCCCGTGGCCGGCGATCTCGATGGTGGCCTTGCTGTGCCACAGCGAGTCGTACGATCCAGACCATGGTGAGTTGGCCCAGACCAGGGCCACCACGGCGGCGAGCACGAGCAGCGCGCCACCGGCGGCCTCGGTGTGGAGGAAGTCGCGCAGCGGGGAGAGGGCGCGCAGGAGGGGATTCCGCTTGGTCCTCGGCATCCCGAGATTCTGCCACCGTTTGCCGCCGGGTGCCCACGGCAGCTCGGGAATGCCGACCGATTCGATAGTGTTTCAAGCCTCGTGCAGCGGGTTGCCATGCTTTCCCTCCACACGTCCCCCCTGGCCCAGCCCGGGTCGGGCGACAGTGGCGGCCTCAATGTGTACGTGCGCGAGGTGGCGTCGGCCCTGGCTCACGCCGGCCTGGAGTGCACCACGTTCACCCGTCGTACCCGCGCCGACCAGCCCGACGTGCTGCAGGTGGAGCCCGGCTACCGGGTGGTGCATGTGGACGCCGGCGCCCACGACCTGCCGAAGGAGGCCCTGCCCTCCGTGCTCGGTGAGTTCGGCGATGCCGTCATCGACCACGTGAAGAACGACTTCCCGGCGGACATCGTCCACGCCAACTACTTCCTCAGCGGGCTGGTGGCCCACCGCATCAAGCACGAGTTGGAGCTGCCCTTCGTCACCACCTTCCACACGCTGGCGAAGGTGAAGGCCGAGGGCGGCGACGTGGAGTCCCAGTGGCGGCACGACGCGGAGGCGGAGATCGTCGGCTGCGCCGATGCCATCTGTGTCAACTGCTCCGAGGAGGAGCACCAGTTCCGCCGCCTCTACGGCAACCCTCCGGGTCGGATCGAGATCGTCTCGCCGGCGGTGGAGCACGCCTTCTTCGCCCCCGGCGACCGTGGCGGTGCCCGTCGTGCACTGGAGCTGCCGGAGGACGTGCCGGTGCTGCTGTTCGTCGGCCGCATCCAGCCGCTGAAGGGCCCCGACGTGGCGGTGCAGGCGCTGGCCGCGCTGGGCCGTCCCGATGCACTGCTGCTGGTGGTGGGCGGCGCCAGCGGTGTGGAGGGCGAGGCGGAGATGGCCCACCTGCACCGGTTGGCTGCCGACCTGGGTGTCAGCGGGCAGGTGCGCTTCGCCCCGCCCCAGCCGCACCACATCCTCAGCACGTACTACCGGGCGGCCGACGCCGTCGTGGTGCCGAGCCGCAGCGAGAGCTTCGGGCTGGTCGCACTGGAAGCGTCGGCGTGCGGCGTGCCGGTGGTGGCCAGTGCCGTCGGCGGCCTGCTCACCCTGGTGGACCACGGCGAGACGGGGTACCTCGTGCCGGACCGCGACCCCGATCTGTTCGCCCACTACCTGCGCGAGATCGTCGACCACCCCGGCCATGCCGCGGCGCTGGGCCGCCGTGCCGCGGAGCGGGCCACGAGGTACACGTGGAGCTTCGCCGCCGCCCGCCTGCGCCGCCTGTACACGGACGTCGGGGTGCGCCAGCAGGTCTCCTGCGGGGCGTGAGCCCGGCGGCCGAGGGTGCCAAGATCGGGCGATGACGGACTACCACCTCCCGCCCAGCCTGGCCGAGTACGCCGCGGCGATCGACGGCTGGCTGCACGGCTTCGCCGACGGCAACCCGCTGGTGGAGGCCATCGACCGCAGCGAGCCGGGCGACAGCCCCGAGCCTCGCTGGTACGTGCGGCTGAAGGGTGAGGAGAAGGAGCACATCACCATCTGGTTCACGCTCGGCCAGCGCACCCTGCGCTACGAGGCGTACGTGCTGCCTGCCCCGGCGGAGAACGTGGCCGCCGTCTACGAGACCGCCCTGCGGCGCAACGACCGGCTGGTCGGCGTGCACTTCGCCATCGGGGTGGAGGACGCCCTGTTCCTGCGCGGTGAACTGCCGCTGGCCGCGCTCAACGAGGCTGAGCTGGACCGGATCATCGGCTCCATCTACGCCTACGTGGAGCAGACCTTTCCCGTCCTCGTCCGCCTGGCCTTCGCCAGCCGCTTCACCTGACCCACCCCGCCCCGCCGCCCCGCGCCCCAGCGCCCACCCGGTCCGAGTGCCAGCCCACCGGTCCGAGTGCCAGCCCTCTAACCCGAGTGCCAGCCCACCGGTCCGAGTGCCAGCCTTCATCCGAGTGCAGACCCCGACCCCGGGGTACGAGTGAGCACTCGGATGGCCCGGTGGCACTCGGATGGCGGAGCCGGGTTCCGAAATGGCACGTCGGCACTCGAGTGGCTGGGGGGGCGCCCGGACCGGGGCATGGCGAGAGCGGTGGACGGGAATTGCCGAAACGGGGTTGCCCGATGTGCCCAGTGAGGGTGCGGGCGGGTGTCCGGCGTCGGGGAAGTCGCTGGGGCACCCGCCCGTGCGACGCGGGACGGTTCAGTCGCGGGGCGGCAGCGCCACCTCGTCGGCGTACTCGGCCAGGAGGGCCAGGGGGTCGTCGCCGGCGAAGAAGCGGGTGGTGAACTCCCGCCACCGCAGCGGCGGCCGCATCTCGATCCGCAGGCGGACGGGCTTCCCGGTGGGGTTCCACGCCACATGACGCCGCCCCGCCGGCGCCACCACCACGGAGCCGGCGGCGGCCGTCACCTCCACGCCGTCGATGCGGAAGGCGGCCACCCCCTCCAGCACCTCCCACCGTTCCTCCATGCGCGGGTGGAGGTGTTCGCTGGCCCGGTGCCCGGCCCGCGGCCAGGTGACCAGCATCGTCAGGACCTCGTCCGTCTCCCCGACGAACTCCACCTGCTCGCCCGTGCGGGGGTTCTCGATCACGGCGACATTGTCCCAGATGCCGCCGACGGGGCCGCACTAGCCTGCGGGCCATGACATTCCGGCTGGCAGTGGTGGGCGGCGGCAACATGGGGACCGCACTCGTGGGCGGGCTCCTGCAGGCGGGGTGGGCCACCGAGGACATCGCCGTGGTGGAGGTGCTGGCCGCCCGCGCCGAGCAACTGCGCGGCATGTTCCCGGGCATGGAGGTCACCGCGTCGGTGCCCGCGTGCGATGCCGCGCTCATCGCCGTCAAGCCCTACGACGCCCCGTCGGCCACCGCCCAGGCCGTTGCCGTCGGCGCGTCGCGCATCCTCAGTATCGCCGCCGGGGTCACGCTGGCGGCCCTCGAGGCCGAGGCGGGGGATGCCGTCGTCATCCGGGCCATGCCCAACACGCCGGCACTGGTGGGCGAAGGTGCGGCCGCCATCGCCGGTGGCACCGGTGCCACGGAGGACGACCTGGCGTGGGCGGAGTCCATCCTCGGCGCGGTCGGCACGGTGGTGCGGGTGAGCGAGGCCAACCTGGACGCCGTCACCGGCCTGGCGGGCAGCGGCCCGGCGTACGTCTTCCTGGTGGCCGAGGCGCTGATCGACGCCGGCGTGCTGGCCGGCCTGACCCGCCCCACCAGCGAGGCGCTGGTCACCCAGTTGCTCGTCGGCTCGGCGGCCCTGCTGCGCGAGCGTGGCGACGCGGCCGGGTTGCGGGCCCAGGTCACCTCGCCGGGGGGCACCACGGCCGCCGGCCTGAAGGCGCTGGAGGACCATGCGGTGCGGGCGGCGTTCGCCGACGCAGTGGTGTCGGCCACCCGTCGCAGCCAGGAGTTGGGCAGCCAGTAGCCGCCCCGGCCTCGTCGAACGCGCTGGGTGGCGAGAAGCTCACAGAGAAAATCCTGCTGTGACTCTTTTCTCACCGGCGTCGCGCGGCCTATCCTTCGGCTCGGTCAGCGAAGACCGCCGGGTGAGCAATCACACGGAGGACGCGCTTCCGCAAGGAGGCTGCGCCGAGGAGGGCTGGTGCCATCGGGGGGTTGGCATCGGCCCTCTTCCGCGTTTTGGCATGGGTTGCCCCCACCGAGGTGGATCGTCGCTAGCGTGCGCCGAATGGCCCGCCGCTTCGAGACCGTCTCCTTCCTGAGCGACCTCGGCACGGCCGACGAGACCACCGGCGTGGTGCGTGCGGTCCTGCGCGACATGGCCCCCCACACGGTGGTCGTCGATCTCACCCACGGCATCCCGCCCTACGACGTGCGCGCCGGCAGCCTGGCGCTGGCGCGGGCCATCGGGTACGTGCCGCCCGGGGTGATCATCGCTGCGGTGGACGCCGGGCCGGCCAACGGGCGCTCCCACGTGGCGATCGAGGTGGCCGACGGGGAAGGGGTGTTGGTGGGGCCGGACAACGGGCTGCTGGCACCGGCCGTCGCCATGGCTGGCGGTGCCGAGCGTGCGGTCCTCCTGACGGACCCGGAGTTCCACCTCCCGAGCGCCGGAGGTCTGTTGCCCGTCCGGGACATCTACGCCCCCGTTGCGGCCCACCTGTGCAACGGCACCGACCTCGCCGACCTCGGCCCGCAGGTCGACCCGCACCAGTTGATGCCGGGCATGGTGCCGTTGCCGAGGGAGGCAGGGGACGGTGCGGTGGCCGCCGAAGTGCTGTGGATCAACCGCGTCGGCGACGTGCAGCTCAACGTGGGCCCGGACGACCTGGCCGGCCTGGCGTCGCGGGAGGGCGACCGCCTGCAGGTCACCACCACTGCCGTCGGGGCCGCCGGCGACGGTGACGGCGCCGTCGTGCGGGTGGCGGAGTGGGTGGCGCATGTCGGCATGCTCGGCCCCGGCGCGGTCGGGTTGGTGGTGGACCCGTCGGGGATGCTGGCGCTGGCACTCCACCGCCGCAGCGCGGCGGACGAGCTGGAGCTCGCGCCCGGTGATCAGGTGACGCTGGCCCGCCTGCCGGACGGCGACCGCGGCCCTGGCGTCACCAGCCCAGTGACGCTCCGCCCGCGCTAGCGCCATGGCCGCGGCTGCGCCGTCGCCGGTAGGGTCGAGCCATGCGCCCCGCCACCACCCTGACCCTCGGCCTCCTGCTCGCCGCGATCATGGTCGCCGGGATCATCTCCCTGCTGCGGATCTGAGCCGTCAGGCCCGCGGCCCGGCGATCCCCATCGCCGACGCCAGGTCGCGCAGCGTGGCCGCCGAGGCCTCGTCGGCCGGGTAGAACAGCTCCACCGCCAGCTCGTCCAGCGTCACGTCCATCGGCGTGCCGAACGTGGTGATCGTGGTGAACAGGCTGATCTCCCCCGTCGGCCCGGCCATGCGGAACGGCACCAGCAGCGGAGGCTCGTCACCCTCGGCCAGGTCCAGCAGCGGCCGGATGCGGGCGACGTCGGGGTAGGCCAGCACCTCCTCCAGCAGGCGGGCGAGGCCCGGGTCGCCGGTGGTGGCGGCCGAGCGGCGCAGCTGTTCCACTGCGTAGGCGGCGACGTCGGTGAAGTTCAGCAGCCGTGGCGCCAGCCCGCCGGGGTGCAGCGTCAGCCGGTACACGTTCACATGGCCCTCCAGGAGGGCCGGGTCGACGCCCGCCGTCAGCAGGAGTGCCGCCTCGTTGGCCATCACCATGTTCCAGCCGCGGTCCACCGCCAACCCCGGGTAGGGCAGGTGGGCGTCCAGCATCCGCTGGATGGACGCCCGGATCGGCGCCATCGCCGCGTCGTCCAGCGGGCGGTGGGAGAAGCGGGGTGCGTACCCGGCGGCGAGCAGCATGGTGTTGCGATCGCGCAGCGGGACGTCCAGGTGGCGGGCGAGCGCCAGCACCAACTCCGGGCTGGGGCGGGCGCGCCCGGTCTCGACGAAGGACAGGTGGCGAGTGCTGACGCCTGCGTCGAGGGCGAGGTCCATCTGGCTGCGGCGCCGGCGGACGCGCCACTCGCGGATCAGGTCGCCGACGGACGCTCGGGGCATGGGCCGATCGTACGGATGGCGGCGCGGCAGGACGATGACCTCCGAGGTAATCGGATCGCCTCGCCCATGACCCCGCAGGTCATCGACCCGATGACCGGAGGGCCCGCACGATGGCTGCATGAACATCGACAGCAGCACCCGCACCGCATCGCCCACGCCGGCACTCGCAGCCACGGCCCCGTCCCGGTTCTGGACGAACTGGATGGTCGTCTGGACCGAAGCGGTCATCGCCTTCGGCCTGGCGCTGATGGTGGTCCGCCTCGTCGCCCAGGACCTGTTCTGGTGGGTGGTCTACGGCTCCACCGACACCCCTTCCGGCTTCACCCCCGAGGCGCTCGACTACCAGCGGTGGGTGACCGCGCTCACCGGCGCCCTCACCGCAGGGTGGATGGTGCTGGTGTGGTTCGTGGTCCGCCACGCGCTCGCCCGCGGGCAACGGTGGGCGTGGACGGCTGTCGTCGCCTCGATCGGCACCTGGTTCGTGCTGGACTCGGCGGCGTCGATCGCGTTCGGGTTCGGCGAGAACGCGATCCTCAACGTGGCACTGGTGGCGTCGGTCGGGCCGGCGCTGCTGGGCACCCGCCCGCGGGCGTGAGGAACTGGGCGTAGGGTGGCCCGGTGACCAAGCTCGGCTACCAGATCCCCAGTTTCACCTACCCCGGCGTGGACCAGACCGGCCTGTTCGACGTCGTCGCCCGCCAGGCGAAGGAGGCCGACAGCAGCGGCTTCGACACGGTCCTGGTGATGGACCACTTCTACCAGCTGTTCATGCTCGGGGCGCCCGAGGACTACATGCTGGAGTGCTACACGCTGCTGGCCGGCCTGGCCCGGGAGACGTCCAACGTGCGGCTCAGCGCACTGGTCACCGGCAACACGTACCGCAACCCGGCGGTGCTGGCGAAGATCGTCACCACGCTGGACATCGTCTCCAACGGGCGGGCCCAGTTGGGCATCGGCGCCGGCTGGTTCCAGCAGGAGCACGACTCGTTCGGCATCGAGTTCGGCACGTTCACCGACCGCTTCGAGAAGCTCGAGGAGGCCCTGCAGATCATCATCCCGATGCTGCGCGGCGAGGCGGCGACGCTGGACGGCAAGTGGTACACGGCGACGAACGCGGTCAACTCGCCGCCCACGGTCAGCCGGGTGCCGGTGATGATCGGTGGCGGCGGTGAGAAGAAGACGCTGCGGATGGTCGCCCAGTACGCCGACGAGTCCAACATCATCTGCGCCCGCCACGAGCTGCCGCGCAAGCTGGAGGCCCTGGCGGAACACTGCCAGCACCTGGGCCGCGACCGCAGCACGCTCACCGTCAGCTACCAGCGCTCCGCCGTCATCGCCCCGACGATGGAGGAGGCCCAGGCCGACCTGGCCGCCTACTACCGCCTGCGCAACCTGGACCTGGCGGCGATGAGCGAGGCGGAGCGCGGCTTCTACGAGTCCCGCTTCGTGGTGGGCGACCCGGACACGGTCGGCGAGTCGTTCGCCGAGGACCTGGCCCAGGGCATCGACGGCTTCACCGTCAACATGCCGGCCAGCGCGTACATCCCCGGCCGGGTGGAGTTGCTCGGCCGCACCCTGGCTCCGCTCGTGGGTCGCGCGTAGTTCAGCCGGTGGCCGGCCGTACCGATGGGTAACATGGAAGAACGCGCGCACTGAGGGGGCTCACGTGAATCTGGCGCACATCATCGACCCGCACCCGGCCGACCGGGTGGCCATCATCAGCAGGGGCCGTCCCACCACGTACGGCACCCTGCGCTACCAGGTGGCCCATGTCCGCGGCGGCCTGGCCCAACTGGGTGTCACCAAGGGCGACCGGGTCGTCCTGCTGTGCAGCAACGGCCGCTACTTCGTGGACGTGTACCTGGCCGCGCTGGGCCTCGGCGCCGTCGCCGTGCCGCTCAACCCGTCCAGCCCGGCGCCCGAGATCGAGCGGGAGATCCGCACGGTGCAGGCCAAGGTCGTGGTGGTGGAGCCCTCCGCGGCGCAGGCGTTCTCTCACGTGGACTGCACCACCATTCCTTCGATCAGCGCTGTGGTGGCCACCGAGGCCGGCAAGGTGGAGTGCGCCAACATGGCGTTCGACGACCTGCTGGGCGCGGACCAGGTGCCCGTGGTGGAGGTGGACGACGACGACCTCGCCGCCCTGATCTTCACCAGCGGCACCGCTGGCTCTCCGCGGGCGGCGATGCTCAGCCACGGCAACCTGATGTCGAACATCCTTCAGGGCCGCAGCGCCGGTGAGGGCATCGGTGAGGGGGACGTGGTGTACGGCGTGCTGCCCGTGTACCACATCTTCGGGCTCAACGTGGTCCTCGGTCTGTCCCTCCACCGTGGCGCCACCGTGCTCTTGGTGCAGCGGTTCGACCCGGCCACCGCGCTGGACTCCATCCGCGACCGCCAGGTCACGGTCATCCCTGGTGCGCCGCCGCTGTGGCTGGCGTTCAGCCACTTCGACGAAGCGCCGGCGGACTCGTTCGCCAGTGTCCGGCTGGCCCTCACCGGTGCCGCGAAGATGCCGGAGGAAGCGATGCGCCGCCTGAAGGACCGCTTCGGGCTGGAACTGCTGGAGGGCTACGGGCTCACCGAGGCCTCGCCGGTGGTCACGTCGTCGGCGGGCATGCCGCAGAAGGTCGGCTCCGTCGGCAAGGTGCTGGACGGAGTGCAGGTGCGCCTGGTGGACGAGAACGGCGAGGACGCCCTGGCCGGTGATGCCGGCGAGATCTGGGTGAAAGGCCCCAATGTGTTCAAGGGTTACCTCAACGAGCCCGAGGCCACGGCGCGGGTGATCACCGCCGATGGCTGGCTGCGTACCGGCGACGTCGGGATGAGCGACGACGACGGCTACCTGTACCTGGTGGACCGGGTGAAGGACCTCATCATCGTCAGCGGCTTCAACGTCTACCCGGCCGAGGTGGAGGAAGTGCTGATGGAGCACCCCGACGTGCAGGAGGTCGGCGTCATCGGCGTGCCCCACCCGCACCACGGCGAGGCCGTCAAGGCGTATGTGGTGCTGAAGCCCGGGGCCACCGCCCACGAGGACACGCTGGTCTCGTGGTGCCAGGACCACCTGGCCCGCTACAAGTGCCCCTCGAAGATCCTCTTCGTCGACGAACTGCCGCGCAATGTCAGCGGCAAGTTGCTGCGCCGCTCGCTGGTCTGACACGAGTCGTCGCGTGACGACTCATCACCATCGGCTCTGGAGCACATGATGACGGTCGGTCGCACAAGGTCTGCCGCTGCCGTGGTGCTCTGCCTGGCGGTGACGACGTCGTCATGCAGTCCCAGCGGACCTCGCCCGTACGAGCCGGGTGAGATCAGCAGCATCGAACTCGAGTCGTGGACGTCCGCCGAGATCCTCATCGACGGGGACACGTTCAGCGATGCCGAAATGAGCTGCATCGATCGCGTCGGCGCAGGCCTTGACCCCGACGTTCTGCGTTCGGGGTTGGCGAGTTCCTTCGCCGACTCGCCTCCCGAGGTGCAGCGCTTCATGACCAGCTACTTCGACGGCTGTCTCACTGACGAGCACATGCAGCGGTGGTTCTACACCGACATGGTGAAGCAACGCGACCTGGGGCTGTCCGAGGGCGAGGCCGCGTGCTTGTCGTCCAGCGTGGTCGACCTGGTTCGTGAACACGGCTTCGCGGCCGTCTTCGTCGATCGATCTGACTCGATCGCGGCGGATCTCACCGCGCGGCGGCGTGCGTGTGGAATCGGCCCAGCGAAGGTTCACCTCGGGTCGGATGCCTTTCACGACTCCGGCGGGTGCAACCAGGCGTCGTTCTGGGCGGTCGACGAAACGGGAACCCTGGCCCTCTGGCTGTCCATCTCGATCGGCGACCGACGCGACTTCCAGGAGACGATCGAGCTCCCGGTGCCCTCGCCGTCCCTCATCGAGCTCACCCGTGGCGTCAATCTGCGCCAGGGGCTGTGCGGCGATGCCGTGGACGAGTCCTACGAGGAGCACTCGTCCACCCACCCGGTGTCCGGCACGCTCGTGCTGCACATCGGCCCGACGCCCGCCGAGGGCTGCGGGACCAGCGGCGAGCTCGAACTCCGAGATGTCACCTTCGACGACGGCACCGTGATCGACGACTACACCATCAGCACCGACGCGATCGGGTGCTTCGCCGGCTGACCGAAGACGCCCAGCGCCACAACGGGGGCTGTAGCAGATGGTCCCGCTGGGGTTGCTCGTCAACACTGCGGCGCATCGGCCCGCCGGCGCGCCTCACGCGGGCGCGCTGAGGTCAGGCGGCGGGGCCGATTTCGGTGCCGTCGGGGCGGTAGGTGTGCCAGACACCGTTGGGGCCGCGGCGGAGCCGGTAGCCGCGGTTCTTCGTCCGGTCATGCCGTGGGCATAAGGGCCCGCCGTTGGTGGTGGCGGTGGGGCCGCCGTGTTGCCAGTCCACCGTGTGGTCGGCGTTGCACACGTTCGATGAGGTGTCACATCCGACCCAGGTACATCGCGGCGAATGCAACATGACCGCATCCCTGGCCGCACCGGTGAACAACCTTCGTCGTCGTCCGTAGTCGATGACGTTGCCGGCTCCGTCGACCACGACGCGGCGGACCCAGCCGCCGATCGCGGCACGCAACGCGTGTTGTGGGTCGACGAGGGTGCCGGTGGACGTCTCACTGCGCCGGTGTTCCATCGGGACCTGCCCGAACAGCCGGTCCTCGGTCTGGGGCAGGAGGTTCCAGTCGCGGGTGAGGACGTCTTCGAACGTGGTGACGTCCATGATCAGGTTGAGGACCGGTTCGGGTGTCTTGCTGTCGGCGGGGGCGCCGGCGGCGGTGCGGAAGATCTTCAACAACGCGTCCCACCGTCGCTGCCCCGCCGTGCGCGGCAGGTCGGACGTGGCCTCAGTGGCGATGTCGAGGTCGTCGAGGAACTCGGCCTGGGTGAACTGGTCCCAGATCTCCTTCAGTTCGGCACTGTCGAGGCTGCCGCCGTTGCCGGACAGGTGGCCGATGCCGTCACGGATGGTGATCCCCGCCTGGCGTGTTTCGTGGGCGAGTTCGGCGTCGTGGTGGGCGCCGTCGAAGTCGGCGAGCATCTCCCACCGCCTGACACACCGCCGGAAGTCCGCGTACTCCAGATCGTGGGCCTGGCGGGTCAACAACTCGATGTGATCCTGCAGCTGGTCACCACAGCGCGGGTTCGCCCGAGCCCTGGCCAGGTCGTGGGCTTGGGCGACACCGATCGTGCCGTTCCCCAGCAGGTCCACCACATCGGGCAGGTCGACCATGAGCCGGCCGGTGCGGACCAGGTGGGAGATCTCGGCTTCGGACATGCGGGCTTCGGCACGCAGCACGGCCCGCACCGACGAGTGACCATCCTCTTCGAACAGCCCCGCCTCCGAGATCGCCTGGACCGTCACGGCGAGCTCGGCCTCCACACGCCGCCGTAGGGCTTCCAACTCGCGGACCCGCGCTACCTGGCCCACATAGGCCATCGACCCGACCTCTGCGGCCACACAGGCCCCGGAGAAGCGGTTGGTCAGGTCCATACCCACACACTACCGAACGTATGTTCGATAATCAACCCGAAACCAAGAAATCTCCGCAGAAATCTTGGCCACTACCAGGCGCGACGTCCATCGGGCGCCGATGCGACCGTTGGGTCGATGCGGTCGGTCAGTGTTTCCGGCGCGGTGCGAGTCGAGCGGCTCCCGCCGCGAGCGCGAGACCTGCGGCGACGAACAGCACGATGCGACCGGAGTGGTTGGCCAGCGGACCGACGTTCACCAGAAGGGTCCACCCGAGGAACACCGCCAGGCCCAGAGCAGTCGCCCGGACCTTCCAGCCAGCGGAGCTCGCTCGATCGAACACGACCCGCACGCTAGTGACATCGCGCTCGCTGCCGAGCGGACGGGTGGTGACGGCGGGCGTCATGCCAACACGTCAGCCTGCGGGAGCGGGAGCCGGGGCACCATCCCGCACGACCGCGGGCACCGGGCGGCGGGCGGTGGTGGACGTCACGAGGAAGCCGGCGAACAAGACGGCGATGCCGACCAGCAGCGTGACCGCGAACGCACGGTCCTTGCCCAGCCGGCCGGCGAGGGTGCCGCTGGCACTGAGGATCAGCGTGCCGGCGGCGATCAGCACATTGCCGACGGCCAGCCGGCGCGGCGCCGTCACCGTGCGGGCCGCGCCGAGCGACGGCACCCGGCCGCGCCAGACACGCCAGGCGCTCCACACCGCCCCGCCGATGATGACCACCGCGGCGACCCCCGACCCGACGGCGGCCAGCACCCGGGGGGTGACACCGAAGACGTCCTTGCCGGTGGGCATCTCGCCCCGCCCGATGGCAACTCGGGTCGGCGCAGTGAGGATGACCCCCACGCTGAACCCGCTGAGCAGCACCAGCCAGGCGCGCACGCGGTGGCCGACCTCCGGCCCGGCCAGCAGGTAGACCGTGCCGAGCGCCAGCCACGGCACGTTCAGCACCGCGCCCGCCAGGTAGAAGACGCGGAACGCGCCCAGCCCCCAGCCGACGGACTCCGCCCACCACAGCGCCGCCGACCCGAGGGCGAAGAGCGCGAGCGACACGGTCCACGCCAGCTCGTGGGGGCGTCGCCGCCGCAGCCAGCGGTCCAGGGTGCTCAGGCAGAACGCCAGCGCCACCAACGTGGCAGCGGCAGCAAGGGCGGCGTTCATCGACGGGCAGGCTACGGCAGCCCGCGGGCGCACGTCACCGCGTCACCACGGACCCCTGCGACGGCTCTCACACCCGGCTCTTACCGCACGGGCTTTGTGAACGTGTGCACGAATGCCTAACGTTGATGCCGTCATGCCCCCCGAACGCAACCGTCGCCGCATCCCCGATGCCACCGTGTCCCGGCTGCCGGTGTACCTGCGGATCCTCGGCGAGCAGGCGGACGAGGGCGTGGACAGCATCTCCAGCGAGCGCCTGGCCGAACTGGCCGGCGTGAACGCGGCCAAGGTGCGCAAGGACCTCAGCTACCTCGGCAGCTATGGCACCCGCGGCGTCGGCTACGAGGTGGGCTACCTCGTGTATCAGATCCGCCGCGAACTCGGCCTCACCCACGACTGGCCCGTGGTCATCGTCGGCGCCGGCAACCTCGGCCAGGCCCTCGCCGGCTACGGCGGGTTCGGTGAGCGTGGCTTCCCCGTCGCCGGTGTGGTGGACGTGGACCCCGCCAAGGTCGGCACGGTGCTCGGCGGTGTGCGCGTCCGGCACATCGACGAACTGCCCCAGATCGTGCAGACCAAGCGGGTCAACATCGGCGTCGTCGCCACCCCGCCCCATGCCGCGCAGGATGCTGCGGAGCGGCTGGTCGCCGCCGGTGTCACCAGCATCCTCAACTTCGCCCCGGTGGTGCTGGCGGTGCCCCGGGCCATCGAGGTGCGCAAGGTGGACCTGGCGGTGGAGTTGCAGATCCTCAGCTACCACGAGCAGCGCAAGGCCAGCCTGCACGCCGTCCCCGGTGCTGGCGCCGGTGCCGTCTCCCGCCCGGCGAGCGCGTAGGGTGGTCGCCGCATGAGCATCGTGGTCATCGGTGTCAACCACCGCACGGGCCCCATCGCCCTGCTGGAGCGCGTGTCGCTCGCCGGCGAGGCGCTGTGCAAGGCCGTCACAGGCCTCGTCAGCCGCGCCAACATCCGCGAGGCCGCCATCCTCTCCACGTGCAACCGCACCGAGGTCTATGCCGTGGCGGAGCGCTTCCACGGCGCCTACGCCGACATCCGCGACTTCTTCTGCGAGCTCGGCGGTCTGCAGCCCGACGAACTGCACCCTCACCTCTACAGCCAGCACGACGACGCCGCCGTCGCCCACCTGTTCGAGGTGGCCGCCGGGCTGGACAGCGATGTGCTCGGCGAGAGCGAGATCCTCGGCCAGGTCCGTGGTGCATGGGAGACCGCCCAGGCCGAAGGTGGCGCCAAGGCCACGCTCAACCTGCTGTTCCGCCACGCCGTAGAAACCGGCAAGCGGGCCCGCACCGAGACCTCCATCGGCCGCCACACCGCCTCGGTGTCGCACGCGGCAGTGGAGATGGCCAACGAGCGGCTCGGCTCCATCGCCGGGAGGCGGGTCCTCGTGGTCGGCGCCGGCGAGATGGGTGAAGGCGTGGCCGTCGCCCTCGTGGGCGCCGGTGCCACGGACATCGTCGTCACCAACCGCACCGAGGCCCGGGCGATGCAACTGGCCCAGCGGGTGGGCGGCACGATCGTGCCGTTCAGCGATCTCGGCGACGCGCTCTCCACCGCCGACGTGCTGCTGACCTGCACTGGTGCCGGCTCCATCGTCATCGACCACGACCTCGTCGCCGCCGCCCGGCGCAACACCACCAACCCGCTCCTGGTGGTGGACATCGCCGTGCCCCGCGACGTGGCCGCCGATGTCGTGGAGGCTGGCAACGTCACCCTCCTCAACCTCGATGACCTGCGCGACTGGGCCGCCCGCGGCCTGGCCCTCCGGGCGGCGGAGGCGGAGCGGGTGCGGGCCATCGTGGCCGAGGAGGTCGAGCGCTTCGGGCAGGAGTCCACCGCCCGCCAGGCGGCGCCGCTGGTGGCCCAACTGCACGAGAAGGGCGAGGCCGTCCGCCAGGCGGAGCTGGAGCGCTTCGCCAACCGGCTGGCCTCGCTGGAGCCCGGCCAGCGTGACGCCGTCGAGGCCGTCACCCGCGGCATCGTCGCCAAGCTCCTGCACCAGATGTCGGTGCGCCTGAAGGAAGACGCCGGCAGCCCGCAGGGCGAGCGCAACTCGGCCGCCGTCCGCGACCTGTTCGACCTCGGCTGACGCCGGCGGGCCCACCCGACGCCATGCTCCTCCGCCTCGCCACCCGCGGCAGCGCCCAGGCCACCGCGCAGAGCACCGCCGTCGCCGACGCCCTCCGCGCCGCCCACCCCGGCCTGGACGTGCAGCTCGTGTTCGTGGAGACCCTC
This sequence comes from Acidimicrobiaceae bacterium, assembly GCA_020637295.1. GTDB lineage: Bacteria > Actinomycetota > Acidimicrobiia > Acidimicrobiales > Ilumatobacteraceae > UBA668. Next base: position 89,468 of record JACJWF010000010.1, read on the forward strand.
GGCGATCAGCGCGCCGACGTGCCGCTGCACACGATGGGTGGCCAGGGCGTGTTCGTGAAGGAGGTCCAGCGGGCTGTGCTGGACGGCCACGCCGACCTCGCCGTGCACAGCGCCAAGGATCTCCCCAGCATCACCGCCGACGGCCTGCACCTGGCGGCGTTCTGTGCCCGCCGCGACCCGCGTGATGCGCTGGTCGGCAGCACGCTCGCCGACCTCCCGCCGGGTGCCACCGTGGCCACCGGCTCCGTGCGCCGCCGGGCCCTCCTGGCTGCGGAACGGCCGGACCTGCAGTTCGTGGAGCTGCGCGGCAACATCCAGACCCGCCTGTCCAAGCTGCCGGAGGGTGGCGCCCTGGTCATGGCAGTGGCCGCCCTCCAGATCCTCGGCCTCACCGACCGCATCGCCGAGGCGTTGGAGGTGGACCGCATGGTGCCCGCCCCCGGCCAGGGGTGCGTCGCCATCGAGTGCCGCGCCGGCGACGCGGCCACCGCCGCGCTGCTGGCCGCCGTCGACCACGCACCCACCCGCGAGGCGGTCACGGCAGAGCGAGCCTTCCTGGCCGAGCTCGGCACCGGGTGCTCCCTGCCGGTGGCGGTGCACGCGGAGCGGGTGGACGGCGACCTCCTGCTGCACGGCTTCCTGGCCGACCCGGCCACGGGGCGCACGGCGCGCGCCGTCGCCTCCCTCGCTATCGACCCTGCCGAACGCCTGAGCGAGGCTGCCACCGTCGCCCGCGACCTGCAGGCCGCCCTCGCCGCCGGCGGCGCCGCGGAGGCCTGAACGGTGGGCGCGCTGGACGGCCGCCGGGTGGTGGTCACCCGCGCCGCCGACCAGGCCGACCACCTGGCCGGCCTGCTGCGCGCCCGTGGCGCCGAGCCGGTGGTGGTGCCGCTCATCGAGATCCAACCGGTGGCGGGCGGTGTGGCAGCGCTCACCGCGCACCTGGCGGCCGGCCTGGACGGTATCGACTGGGTGGCGGTCACCTCACCGAACGGAGCCGGCGCCCTGCTGGCTGCGGCCGGAGCGGCGCCGTCCGTGCCGGCGCGGATCGCCGCCGTCGGGGACGCCACCGCGCAGGTGCTCCGCGACGCCGGCCTGCAGGTGGACCTCGTGCCCGCGGTGCAGCGGGCCGACGGCCTGGTGGCGGAGTTCCCCGCCGGCCCGGGCCGGGTGCTGGTCGTCCAGGCCGTGGACGCCGAGCCGGCGCTGGCCGATGGCCTGGTGGCGAAGGGGTGGCACGTCATCCCGGTGGCCCCGTACCGCAGCGTGCCGGCGCGTCCCCCGGCCGCGCTCCAACTGGCCGCCCTGGCCGCCGATGCCGTGCTGTTCGCCAGCGGTTCGGCGGCCACGGCCTGGGTGGCCGTGTTCGGCACCACCACGCCGCCCCTGGTGGTGGCCATCGGCCCCCGCACTGCGGCTGCCGCCGCCACCGCCGGCCTCAAGATCGACCTCGTCGCGGCCGATCATTCAATGCCGGGTTTGGTGGCGGCATTGGAGTCGCACCTCTCCACCCTGGAGTAGGATCCGCACCGCTCGCCCATCCCGGTGGAGCGTCGACAGCACACAGCATGCAGGCCATCTGGACCACTCGGCGGCGGGCAATCGTGACCGCCGTGGTAGCCGTCGCCCTTGGGGGTTCCCAGGGCGCGTCGGCGGCCCGCGTCACCACCCCCGTCGTGCCCGGCCGGCCCACCGTGCCGGTGGCCGACGCCACGCTCACCGTGCCCGTCGCCGGCCAGCACCCGACGGTGTCGGCCGACGGTCGCTGGGTGGCGTACGAAGGTGCCCCGCAGGACGGCGACGCCCGCACCACCACCACCTATCTGCAGGACCGCGAGACCGGCACGGTGCAGGAGCTCACCCCGATGGTGGACGGCGTGCCCAGCGGCAACACCGTCTGGCCGGTGATCAGCGGCGACGGCTGCACGGTCACGGTCATCACCGAGCTGCCGTACGACCTGTTCCGTGACGACAACGAAGGCTCCCGGTGGGACGTCTACCGCACGGTGCTGCCCCACTGCGACGGCGACGGCGACTGGGAACTGGTGTCGGCCAAGGGAGCCGGGTTCGAGACCGCCGCCGGTGACGCCACCGATCCCCGCCATCCGCCGGCGGTGTCCGCCGAAGGCTCGGTGGTGGCGTACACCACGCGCCTCAGCGGCGCCGACGCCGATGTCGCCTCCGTCGAGTTGGTGGACCTCTCCGTGCCGCTCGGCGAAGCGGGTCGCACCCGCGCCGTCGCCGGCACGCCGCTCACCCCGCCATCGGGCACCTTCCGCTACCACGGCCTGCGCGAGCCGGTGATGAGCAGCGACGGGCGGTTCGTGGCCTTCACCTCGGATGCCTCGTCGGCGCTCGCCGTCCCGGAGTGGGGCACCGGCCCGCAGCCCGGCGGCTTCGCCTACAGCAACGTGTACGTGTGGGACCGCGAGAACCTCGATCGCAACACGGCGGTCCGCCGGGTGTCCGTACCTGCCGGGCCGGACAGCGGCGACAGCTACAGCGCGGCGCTCTCCGGCGACGGCAGCACCGTGGCGTTCGTGTCCACCGCCACCAACCTGGTGCCGGGAGCCACCCTGCCCGCCTGCAACCCGGCGTGCGTGCCGCAGGTCTACCTGCTGACGCTGGACGGCGGGTCCATCCGTCTGGGCTCGCGCCTACCGGGCGACCCCACCCAGCCTCCGGTCGGCGTGGACGCCGCGGCCACCCAGCCGTCGCTGGACGCCACCGGCGCCGAACTGGTCTACGTCACCAGGGCCACCAACCTGTTCCCCAGCCGTGCCAGCGGCGTGGGTGGCGCGGCCGACGGCGACATCGTCCGCACGGTGCCTGCCCTGGCCACGGTGGAGCGCGTGTCCACCGGGGCGGACGGCCTGCCGGTTGCCGCGGCCAACTCCCACCCCCACCTCTCCGCCAACGGCCGTGTCGTGGTGTTCGACACCCTGGCCGGGGCCGCCTGGGGCTCCCCCGTGGCCGGCCGGCAGGTGGTGGCGGTCACCACCTCGCCGTCGCTCGAACTGGCCGACCTGGACATGGGTACTGTCGCCGTCACCTTCCCCGGGCCGGAGTGGGTGCTGAACGTCACCAACGACGGCCCCTCGTCGTTCGTGCCGGCCGGGGTGGCCATCGACCAGCCGGACTTCCTGGTCAGCGGTGGCACCTGCGTGGAGCAAGCCGGCGTGGCCGTGCCTCCCGGCGGAACCTGCACCGTCACCCTCATGTTCATGCCGATGGTCGAGGGTGCCCAGGAGGCCACGCTCACCGTCGCCGAGGCCGGCGTGGAGATGGACGGCCCGGACGGCACCGTCGTCGCCGGGCAGGCCCGCGATGAGGACGGCACGGTCAGCGGCGACGCGCCAGACGCGTTCGGATCCGTGGCCATCATCGCCACGCTCACCGGGTTCGGTGGCGACCCCACCATGGCGCCCAGCCCGGCGGGCGCTCACTCCCGGCCGGCGCTGGTCGGTGTGCGTGCCGAGCCGATGCCGTTCACGATCTACAACGTCGCCTTCAACCCGGTGCGGGTGAAGAGCGTGCGCATCCAGGGCACCGCCGCCGACGACTTCGAGGTGGTCGACGACGAGTGCACCGGCAGCAAGGTGGATGCCGGCGATTCCTGCCAGCTCTCGGTGGCGTTCACCCCCACCGCCGCCGGCCGCCGCAGCGCCATCGTGCGGGTCACCACCGATGACGGCGCCTACACCACGATGATCGTCAGCGGTGACGGCCACTATGAGCCGCGGGTGGCCACCAGTGCCACCACCATCGTCGCCGGCTCGCGGGTCAGTGTCACCGGCACGGGCTACGCCCCGGGCGCCACGGTGACGGTCACCTGGGCCGACGGCTCCGGCCGCGGCGCCACGGCGGTCACCGACGACACCGGCACGTTCACGGTGGAGCTGGTGGTGCTGCCCTCGGCTCGCCCCGGTGCCCGCCGGCTGGTCGCCGCTGCCGGTGAAGGTCAGGTTGCCGTCACCGACGTGCTGGTGGTGGCCGCCGGCCGTTCCGCCGGCCCGGCGTCGCCCACCTGGCCCGGCCGCCCTTGACCCGGCGGATCCCCCGGCCGCTCAGGCGTCCAGCAGCACGCCGCTGACCAGCACCGTGGGGCTGCACGCGATGGCGGTGGGGTCGCCCACGCCCAGGCAGGTGACCGACACGGTGAGCTGCTCGTTGGCCAGGAACTCCAGCGGGGTCACCAGCGGCACCGGCACGTCGCTGTAGATGTTGGCGAGGTTGTAGGTGAGCAGGCCGTTGCTGTTGCGGCCGACGATCAGCGAGCCCTGGTCCAGCTGCGGGTTCTGGATGATGAGGTCCGTCACCCGCAGCACCTTGCCGGCCGGCACGGTGTACTGATTGGCGCCGGACTGGCCCACCGGGATGCTGAGCGGGAGTTGGAAGTTGACGATCGCCCCTTCGTCGTCGGCCACCGGCGCCACGGTGGTCTCCACGCCACCGCCGGCGTCCAGCGTTGTGGGGGTGACGTCGGTGGGCATGGTGGTGGGCGGGGCGACCTCCCCGGCGGCACGGTCGGCCTCCTTGCGGATCTCCGGGCGCACCAGGCCGAACCACGCACCGGCCAGCAGGCCGGCCACCACGGCGATTCCCGCCAGCCGGCCGAGCAGGCGCTCCGGCAGCACCGGCGCCTGCACGAAGGTGGCCGGCGACGAGGCCGTGGGACTGCCCGGCTGGTCGGCGTCGATGCGGAACGGGATGGTGCGCGGGCGGCGTTCCCACTGCAACCCGGTGGCCCGCAGCTTGAGCCGCACCAGCGTGCTGCCGCCCGGCTCGATGCCGGACGCGGGCGGGTCGAACTCGCCCTCCACCCGGCCGGACGGGTCCACGAGGTGGAGGCGGACGCTGGCCAGCGTGTTGCCCTTGTTCTCCACCATCATCTCGTAGCCGGCGCCGCGGCGGCCGCGCTGGGCCGGCTGGAGCACGTTGATCCGCCGGTCGTAGCTGCCACCGATGACGATGGTGGTTTCGGCCGTGGCGATGTTGTCCGGGTCGCGCTGAGGGACCATGCGCACCGACAGCGACGTGGGACCGGCCGTGGTGCTGGGCAGCAGGGGCGGCCGGAGCATCACCTCCACGGTCTCCTGCGCGCCCCCGAAGAGGGTGAGTGTGGCCGGCTCGATGGTGGTGTACCCGGCAGCCATGCCCACCGGCGTGAGCACGAACGAGTCGGTGGTCTCCGCCAGGTTGACGATGGTGAGGCTGAGCACTGCCGTGGTACCGGGCGCGACCTCCACGTCGCCCTCCGCGAACCAGCCCTGTGCAGCCACGACCCGGAACGCTACCCGTCAGCGGAAGCAGATCCGGTCGCGCCCGCCACGCTTGGCCTCCTGCAGCGCGTCCGCCGCGTCGGCCAGCACACGGGTGCGGTCCACCGGGGCGCTGCCCACGGCCACGCCGATGCTGGCCGTCAGCCGCAGGGCGCTGGGCAGGCCGTGGAAGGTGCGGGCGGCGACCAGTTGGCGAACGCGTTCGAACACGCTGCGGGCGTCACCGGGGGAGGTGTCGCGCAGCACCATCACGAACTCGTCGCCGCCGAGGCGGACCACCGCGTCGTTGCGCCGGCAGACCCGTTCCAGCAGGCCGGCCACCTCCTGCAGCACGCTGTCGCCGAGCAGGTAGCCGTACTCGTCGTTCACCTGCTTGAAGCCGTCGAGGTCGATGATGGCGACGCACACCGGCGCCGTGCCGTCCAGCGCCTCGGGAAGGAGTGTGTCCAGGTGCCGCCGGTTGGGCAGCCCGGTCAGGGGGTCGCTGGTGCTCAGCGCCTCCACCCTCAGGTGCTCCACCCCCAGGCGCACGTGCTCCCAGCGGGCGGCCCGTTCGTCGTGCAGGCGGCGAAGGGTGTCGCGCTGCTGGCGCTCCAACGCGGCCCGGGCGTCGTCGTGGCGGCCGAGCTCCCAGAGGATCTCCACCTCCACCGCCTGCAGCGGGCCGAGGTGGCCGGTGAGGTTCAGTTCGGCGCCGAGGGCGAGCGTGTCGGACACCAGGCCGAGCACCTCCACGTCGTGATCTGCCCGCCAGCGGGCGATCGCCTCGCCGGACATGGCGATCACCTGTTCCTCGATCATCCCGTGCTCGGAGGCCATCCGCCGCGCTTCCTTGGCGTCGTTGACGGCCGCCTGGTAGTGGCCGATCTCGGCGAGCATCATCGAGCGGTGGGCCAGGGCGGTGCACATCGACATCACCTCGCGGGCACCGGCGGGGTCCAGCGCCGCGGTGGCGGCGTACACCCCGTCGTGGAGCAGGCGGTTGCGCTCCAGCACGTCCGGCTCGCGCTGGGCGGAGTAGTGGTAGGCGGACGTCATGCTGGCGTAGGTGAACTGGCGGTCGTCGTCGTTGTCGGCCACCCTCAATGCCCGGTCGAACAGTTCCAGCGACGCCTCGGTGAACCCGGAGTGGGCGTAGGTGACACCCATGTTGTGGATGACGTCGTAGTTGGACGGCTCGTTGGGCAGCCGGTCCAGCAGGTACATCGCCTCGCTGAGCGCGTGGGCCGCCTCGGCCAGCCGGTTGGAGCGGACCAGGTGGTCGACGATCACCCCGAGGGCGTCGGCCAGTTCCGGCAGGTAATGCTCGTGGCGGGCCCGGTCGGCGATCACGGTCGCCAGCGCCGCCGCCTCGTCGTAGCACTCCACGGCCAGGAGGCAGCAGGCTTGCCGGATCTGCAGGTTCAGGCGGGCCTGCTCGTCCGGCGTCAGATCGGCCGCGCGGGCGAAGAGCAGCGCGGCCTCCTGGAAGCGGCCGGACCGGCGAGCGTCGATGGCGTCCTGCTGCAGCCGCTGGGCGCTGCGCTCGTCACCCGGGTGGTCGGTGACGCGGCGGGTGTCAGCCATGGAAACCACCGCCCCACCCACTACCGTGGCTGGCCGTGAGCTTCCCGATCTCGCGGCCCCGCCGGCTGCGCTCGTCGGCCGCACTGCGCGACCTGGTCGCCGACACCCGGCTGGACGTCCGCGACCTCGTCGCCCCGCTGTTCGTGCGCGAGGGCATCGACGCACCCCAACCCATCGCCTCGTTGCCGGGCGTGGTGCAGCACACCCGCGCCAGCCTCCGCCAGGAGGTGCGGGCACTGGCCGACCTTGGTGTTCGTGCCGTGATCCTGTTCGGTGTCCCGTCCATCAAGGATTCCATCGGCTCGGAGGCCTACAACCCTGAGGGAATCGTGCAACTTTCCCTCCGTGATCTTGCCGAGGACGTCGGCGATCGGATGGTGTTGATGGCCGATCTGTGCGTGGACGAGTACACCGAGCACGGTCACTGCGGGGTGCTGGACGGCCCGGCGGGCGATCCGCGGACGTCGGTGGACAACGACGCCACGCTGGACGTCTACGCCCGCATCGCCGTGGCCCAGGCCGACGCCGGCGCCCAGGTGGTGGCCCCCAGCGGGATGATGGACGGGCAGGTGGGTGCCATCCGCGCTGCGCTGGACGCCGCCGGTCACCGGCAGGTCGCCATCCTCGCCTACTCGGCGAAGTACGCCAGCGGCCTGTACGGCCCGTTCCGCGACGCCGTGGATTGCGCCATCGCCGGCGGTGGCGATCGCAAGGCCTACCAGCAGGACTGGCGGCGGGGGGAGCGCGAAGCACTGCTGGAAGTGCGCGCCGACCTGGCCGAGGGCGCGGACATGGTGATGGTGAAGCCGGCGCTGGCGTACCTGGACATCATCCGGGCCGTGAAGGCCGAAGTGGACGTGCCTCTGGCCGCCTACCACGTCAGTGGGGAGTACTCGATGATCAAGGCTGCGGCCGCCAACGGCTGGATCGACCACGACGCAGTGGCCACCGAGCACCTCACGGCCATCAAGCGGGCCGGGGCGGACGTCATCCTCACTTACCTCACCCGCTGGTTCGCGGAGGCGCAGCAATGACCCTTCCCCCCGGTGTGCCCGCCTCCAACGCCGAGGTGTTCGCCCGCTCCTGCGCCGTCATCCCCGGCGGCGTGAACTCCTCGATCCGCGCGTTCAAGGCCGTCGGCGGCACGCCCTACGTGGTGGACCGCGCCGAGGGCCCGTACGTGTGGGACGTCGAGGGCACCCGCTACATCGACCTCGTGCAGAGCTACGGGGCGATCATCCTCGGCCACGCCCACCCGGCCGTCACCGGCGCGCTGGCCGCCGCCGCGGCCGGTGGCACGTCGTACGGCGCGCCGACCCCCGGGGAGATGCTGCTGGCCGAGGAGATCTCGGCCCGGGTGCCCAGTTGCGAGCGGGTGCGGCTGATGAACTCCGGCACGGAGGCCACCAGCACCGCCGTGCGCCTGGCCCGCGGCTACACGGGCCGCGACCGCATCGTCATCTTCCACGGCAACTTCCACGGTGCCACGGACGCCTTGCTGGCGGCCGGCGGCAGCGGGGTGGCCACGCTCGGCCTGCCGGGCACGGCGGGTGTGCCGGCCGCGGCCGTGTCCGAGACGATGGTCGTGCCGTACAACGTGGTGCCGCAGCTCGACGAGTCCGTCGCCGCCGTGTTCGTGGAGCCGGTGGCCGCCAACATGGGTGTGGTGGCGCCGGCGCCCGGTTTCCTGGAGGGCCTGCGCGCCGAATGCGACCGGGTCGGTGCCCTGCTGGTGTTCGACGAGGTCATCACCGGGTTCCGCCTCGGCACGGGTGGTGCGCAGGAACGCTTCGGGGTGCGCCCCGATCTCACCACGTTCGGCAAGGTCATCGGTGGCGGCTTGCCGATCGGCGCCGTGGGTGGGCGGCGGGAGATCATGGAGACCCTCTCGCCGCTGGGCAAGGTCTTCCACGCCGGCACCCTGGCCGGCAACCCGCTGGCCACCGCGGCCGGGCGGGCCGCGCTCGCCGAGTTGACGCCCGCGGTGTACGAACTGCTGGCCGGCCGGGCGGCGAGGCTCTCCACTGTGCTGCAGGCGGCGTGCGATGCGGCGGGCTTCCCGGCCACCTTCCCGGTCGTCGGCACGCTGGTCGGCATGCACTTCGGGTCGGCGCTCGGCAACGGGACGGCCCCGACGAACTTCGCCGAGGCGACCACCACCGACGAGGCCGCGTACGCCCGCTTCTTCCACGCCATGCTGGCGGAAGGCGTGGCGCTGGCCCCCGGCGCGTACGAGGCCCTGTTCGTGGGCCTCGGCCACACGGACGACGTCATCGCCGCGATCGGCGCCGCGGCGGCCCGGGCCGCGCGGGTGGCAGCCGCCGCCTGAGCCGGGGGCGCCTGCCCTACGCTCGCACCCGTGCGCCAGTTCTTCACGCTCCGGTTCTGGCTGACGCTCGCTGCGCTGGCCGGGCTGGCCCTCGCCGCACTGGCGGTGGCCCGCAGCCAGGAGGGCGACGCCGCTCCCACCGTGGTGGGTGAGGGCCGTACCTCGCGGCAGATGGACCTGGTGACGTGGGTGTACACGATCGTGCCCGGCGACGGCTTCGCCATGGTGGACGGGCGCACCACCGCTGACCTCGCCGTCGTGCTCGACGGCACTCGCACGATGCGCATCGTCAAGGGGACCGAAGGCGAGATCGACTGCCCGTCGCTCACCGTTCCCGGCCACTGCATGATCGCGGCCGACCTGCTGGGTGACGCGGTGCTGTGGTTCTCCATCGTCGAGGGCCGCCCCTCGGCCACGCTGACGCTGCCGGCCGTGCGCGAGGTGCTCGACGACGGGTGGCTGCTGCTGGCCAACGGTTGGGAGGTTCGTCACGCCTCGGTGGTGGACCGCGTGTGCGACGACGACACCGCGTCGCTCACAGAGTTCATCCGCACCTTCGGCGACGAGGCCACCAGCACGTTCGACGTGGAGCGCCAGCAGGTGGTGAAGGTCACCTGCCCGCGAGCCACGGCCACCACGTCCACCTCCACCACGGTCGACCCGGGACCCACCAGCACGGGCCCGCTCGACACGGGCAGCACCCCGCTGGCAGGTGAGGAGACGCTCGACGACGAGGCCGGCTGAGGAGGCGCCGGCGCACCGGCGCACGGACCCGGCGGAGTTCCACCAAGGACCCCGTCGTCCACCCCCACTAGGGACCACTGGCCGTGGTTGACATTTCCCGGTGGGTAGTAGAGTGGCCAATGTTCCCGGCGGGCAGACCGTCCGCCGGGTCCCACACGCGGAGCGGGAGGTGGACGTGGGCGAGCGTCCCACAGGCTGGGAAGGCCACCGGGTACCCGGTGTCAGCGCGGCCCTGTCGGACCGGGCGCGCCTGCGTTCCACGCTGGACAACCTGGTGGACCCCTGCGTCCTGCTGGTGCCGGTTCGGTCCGAGGGAGGACGGATCACGGACCTCGCCTTCGTGGATGCCAACCAGGCGGCGTGCGACAGCATCGGTCTGTCGCTGGACGAACTGCTGCGGATGCCGCTGATGTCGCTGCCCACCTCCGGCCCCTTGGCGGACGTGCTGGAGCGGCACGGCCCGGCACTGGCGGCCGGCGAGGTGGTCCGCCTGGACCGGTTCCACTACCGCAGCGAGGTGCCGGGGCGCGAGGACCTGTACCTGGACGTTCGCGCCGTGCCGGTCGGCGAGGCCATCTCGGTGAGTTGGCGCGACATCACGTTGGAGGAGGCGCTGCACCGCTCGCTGGCGGAGTCCGAGCGGCGCTACCGGATCCTCGCCGAGCACGGCAGCGACATCGTGGTGGAGGTGGGCTTGGACGGTGTCTTCACCTGGATCTCACCAGCGGTCGCTTCCATCGCCGGCTGGCTCCCCGAGGCGCTCATCGGTGTCGACGTCGAAGTGCTGCTGGACGCCCACGAGCACGACCGGGCCAGGGCCGCCCGCGACCAGATGCTCCGCAACGAACCGGTGGAGCCGATGGAGATGCGCATTCGCACGGCCACCGGTGAAGACCGCTGGATGTTGGTGCGCGCCGAGCCCCTCCGCGGCGCCGGCGGAGCCATCAGCGGCGTGGTGCTGGGCCTGCGCGACTGCCATGCCGAGGTGATGGCCCGCCGTGCCGCCGACACGCTCTCGGCCGGCAACGCCGCTCTGGTGCGGGCCACGGACGAGGACGAGTTGCTGCAGCGGATGTGCGCGACCGCCGTCGATCACGGTCGCTACCGCTACGCGTGGTACGTCCGCCGGGTGGCCGACCCGGAGCGTACGGTGCAGTTGGTGGCCGAGGCCGGCGACCGCGGTGGCCTCCTCCCTGAGGAAGGCGTGCGCTGGCGCGACGGTGACGAGCGGGCGCACGGGCCCACCGGCACGGCGCTGCGTACCGGCCGCCCGGCGAACATCGACGACCTCCCCGTTGCCAAGGCGGCGTCGGTGTGGAACGACCTGCGCAACCGCGCCGGCTTCCGTTCCGCGCTGAGCCTGCCGGTGTTCGTGAACGGCGAGTTGGACGGCGCGCTCACCGTGTACAGCGGCGAGCCGGGCGCGTTCGACGCCCCGGCCACCGCGGTGCTCAGCGACCTGGCCGACCAACTGGGCACCGGGCTGGCCCGCCTTCGCGCCACGGGCGCGCTCCAGCGGGCGCTGGACCATCACGGCCTGCTGCAGGCCGCGATCGACCAGTCGGCCGAGGCGATCGTCATCACGGACCGCGACGCGGCGATCATCTACGCCAACCCGGCCGCGGCGCGCAGCACCGGCTACACCGCCGAGGAGTTGATCGGGCAGAACCCGCGGCTGTTCCAGAGCGGGCTGCACGATCCCACCTTCTACCTGTCCATGTGGGCTCGGCTCACCGCCGGCCAGTCGTTCCACGGCACGCTCGTCAACCGCCGGAAGAACGGCGAGCTGTACGAGGAGGAGGCGACGATCACACCGGTCCACGACGGCACCGGCTCGATCATGGCGTTCGTGGGGGTGAAGCGCGAGCTCGGTCGCGCCGAACGCCTGGCCGCCGACATCGATCAGGAGCACAGCGATCGCCAACTCCTCCTGGAGCTGATGCGCGACGTGCGCCCGGTGGACACCTTCGAGGGCACCGCGACCATGCTCTGCCATGTGGCCACCCGGCTGGACGGCTTCGACGGCGCGATCCTGCTGCAGTTCCAGGATGGCCGTGTCCTGCCCGTGGGGATGACGGCGACCCATCCCGACGTGCCACTGCAACTCGGCACGGAGGTGCCGGTGCTGGATGCCGCAGCGCTCGTCGGCGCCACCGACCGGGGGGCATGGTGGGTGGACCTCCACGACCCCGGAGGCCCCAGCTCCCTGTTCCCCGACCTCGCTGCTGCGCTGCGGGCCGCCGGCTACAACGCCACGGCGTACGTGCCGGTGCGCTGGGACGGGGAGATGATCGCCGTGCTCTCGGTGGTGACGACGTCGGCGCACACGGAGCGCTGGATCGGCACCCGGCTGCGGGTGCTGGAGGAGTTCGCCGCGTTCGCCGGCGCGCTGCTGGGCGAGCAGGCCAAGCGGCGCGAGGCGGTGGCCCGGGTCCGCGCCGACGTGCTGGACATCATTCGCACACGCCAGTTCCACCCCGTGTTCCAGCCCATCGTGGACACCGGCGACGACGCCGTCCGCGGCTACGAGGCGCTCACCCGCTTCGACGACGGCATCCCCCCGGACGTCCACATCGCCGCCGCACACGAGGTGGGGCTGGGCTCGGAACTGGAGCGGGCGTGCGCCGAAGCGGCCATCGACGCCGCGAACGCGCTCCCCGAGGATGTCTGGCTGAGCGTCAACTTCACGCCCAGCGCGATCCTCGACGGCACCGCCGCAGCGGTGGTGCGGGCGGCACCTCGTCCGCTGGTGTTGGAGATCACCGAGCAACTCGGCGTGGACAGCTACCCGATCGCGCGAACGGCGATCCTGGAGTGCCGCCCGGCGAAGGTGTCGGTGGACGACGCCGGCGCCGGGTTCGCCAGCCTGCGGCACATCATCGAGCTGGAGCCGGACATGGTGAAGCTGGACATGGGCCTGGTTCACAACATCGACGAGGACCCGGCGCGGCAGGCCATCGTGGCCGGCCTGGTGCATTTCGCCCAGCTCACCGGCACCCAACTGATCGCCGAAGGTGTGGAGCGCTGCGAGGAGGGCGACGCGCTCGCCGCGCTGGGGGTGCGGTTGGCCCAGGGCTACTGCTATGGCCGCCCGGCCTCGCTTCCCGGCAGCGTTGCCGGCGTGCTCACACCCGGTGGCGGGTGACCTCGTAGACCGCGAGGGCCGCGGCTGCGCTGACGTTCAGCGAGCTCAGCCGGCCGCGCATCGGGATGCTGACGATCAGGTCACAGCGCTCCCGGACCAGGCGTGACAACCCTGCCCCCTCCGCCCCGAGCACCAGGCACACGCCGTCGGCGGCCAGGTCGCCCAGGTCGAACAGGCTGCGGTCGGCTTCGTCGTCCAGGCCCACCACCCAGATCCCGGCCTCCTTCATCCGCGCCAGCGCCGTGGGCAGCCCGCCGACCAACGCCATCGGTACGTGCTCCACCGCGCCGGCCGCCGCCTTGGCAACAGTGGGCGTGACGTGGACGGCCCGGTGGCGGGGCAGCACCACACCCTGTACGCCGGCCCCGTCGCAGCAGCGCAGCAGGGCGCCCAGGTTGCCCGGGTCGGTGACGCCGTCGACGGCCACCAGGAAGGGTGCCTGGCGACCCGACCTGGTGAGGAAGGTGCCGAGGTCGGCTTCGCGCAGCGGCGCGGCGAAGGCGATGACGCCCTGCGGTGCCTCGCTGCGCGCCTGGGCCTCCAACCGCTTGCGGGCGACTTCGGTGACGGTGACGCGCATGCTGCGGGCGATGTCGACGATGTCGCCGACGATTTCGTTCTCGTCGAGGTCGGCAGCCACCCAGATCTCCCGGACCTTGCGGGTGCCGGCGATCAGCAGTTCGCGGACCGCCTGGCGCCCCTCCACCTGCTCGCCGCCCAGCGTCTTCTCCGCAGCCTTCTTCGGTTCGCCCGGCCGAGCCACACCCCCGGTGCGTCCCGCGCCGCGCGACGACCACTGGCGGGCACCGCCGCCGGCGCCGGCGCCCGAGCGCGCCGAACCGCGACCTCCCTGTCCGCCCGTGCCGCTCCTGGCCGTGCCGCCCGTGCCCCCCTTGCCCCCCTGGGCAGTGCCGCGGGCGGCGTTGGCGGCGCGCTGGCGCGCCCCGGTGCCGGACCCCTTTGCCGGTCGGCGTTCTTTCACCCTGTTGCCTCCGTGTCGGTCGTGTCGCCGGCCATCGCCGGCCTCCTCGTGATCACTGCGGTTGCCCAGCAGGCAATGCCCTCCCGGCGCCCGAGCGCGCCCAGCCCTTCGGCCCGGCGACCCTTCACCGTGACCGGGCCACCGGCGGCCTGGCTCAGTCGAGCCTGCATCTCCGCCTTGCGCGGGGCCAGTTTCGGCGCTTCGCAGACGACGGCACAGTCCACATTGCCCACCGCCCAGCCGGCGTCGTGCAACAGCCCGGCGGTGTGGCGCAGCAACTCGATGGAGTCGGCGCCCTTCCACCGTGGGTCGGTGTCGGGGAAGTGTTCGCCGATGTCGCCGAGGCCGGCGGCACCCAGCAAGGCATCGGTGACCGCGTGGGCGACGGCGTCCGCGTCGCTGTGCCCGTGCAGGCCCCGCTCGCCCTCGAACACCACGCCGCCGAGCACCAGCGGGCGGGTGGTGTCCTCGCTGAAGCGATGGATGTCGAACCCCTGGCCGACGCGCAGGCCCGCCGTGCCGCCACCGTCCGCGCCGTGCATGCCGTCCTCCTCCAGGTGCCGGCGCGCCCAGGTGAGGTCGGCCGGGTCGGTGATCTTGCGGTTGACCGGGTCGCCGTCCACCACGACCACCCGGCCACCTGCAGCTTCCACCAGGACGGCGTCGTCGGTGGCGTCCGCTGCTCCGGCCGCCGGCGCGGCGTGGGCCGCCCGCAACGCCGCGGCGCGGAAGGCCTGCGGGGTCTGCACGGCACGCAGGGTGGCACGGTCCGGGGTGGCCGTCACCGTGCCGGCCGGGTCCACCTGCTTCACCGTGTCGGTGACGGGCACGCCGGGGATGGCCCCGTCGGCCCCGCCCTCCACGGCGGCGACGACGGCGGCGAACAGGTCGGCGCCGGCGAACGGCCGAGCGCCGTCGTGCACGCAGATGATCGCCGCGTCGGCGGGCACCGCGGCCAACCCGTTGCGGACGCTCTCGGCGCGGGTGGCCCCGCCGGCCACGGCACCCTCGCGGGTCGCGTCGTCCTCCGGCACGACCACGACGACGCCGTCGCCGGCGGCCCGCGCGGCGGCGACCGCCCAGTCCAGCACCCGCTGGTGACCGAGCCGCTCGTACTGCTTCAGGCCGCCGAAGCGGCGCCCCGAGCCCCCCGCCACCACGATGGTCCAGACCGGCCCGTGGCCGTGGAGGGGCTGCTGCTGCGGCACCCCGGCGAGGGTAGTACCGTTCGGTTGGTCATGGCTCACGAAGAACTCCTCGCACGTACCGATTTCTTCGCCGACGCGCCGCCGGCCGTCATCCGCGAACTCGCTGCCGCCGGCAGCGAACTGCACCTCATCCGCGGTGACGTGCTGTTCCGCGAAGGCGACGTCGCCGACGCGCTGTACCTGGTGGTGAGTGGCCGCGTGGCCATCGCCATCGCCAACCCCATCGACCATCGCGAGACGGTGGTCGCGCTCATGGACTCCGGCGACCTGTTCGGCGAGATGGCCATGCTGGACGAAGGCAATCGCTCGGCGATGGCCCGTGCGCTGGAGCCGTCCACCGTGCTGGCCATCCCGTTCGACCCGGTCATCCGCATCTTCCGTGGCGATCCCACCCTGCTGTGGGCGGTCACCCGCCTCCTGGCCACCCGCCTGCGGGTGATGGACGAAGCGCTGGCCGACAGTGTGTTCCTGGACGTCACCGGCCGTACCGCCAAGCGCCTGCTGGAGTTGTCCGAGGGGGCCGACGAGTTCACGTTGCCGATCACCCAGGAGGAACTGGCAGGGATGGTGGGTGCCTCCCGCGAGCGGGTGAACAAGGCCATCGCCAGCTTCATCCGCCTTGGCTGGGTGGACCAGCACGAGCGTCGCTACACCATCCTGAAGCGTGACGCCCTGGAGTTGCGCGCCCGCTGAGACGGGCTGATCCGCCGGCCGCAGTGGCCGCCGGATGCGGGCCCGGTCAGAGCGAGTCGACGAAGATGTTGGCGAGGACCGCCGGATCCGCGCCGTTCTCCACGATCTGGCGGACCATCTTGTTGAGCTGCTCGGTGGTGAGGCTGCTGGCCACGGAGTCGATGACGGCCAGCATGTCGGGCGTGCCGACCTCCACCGAGGCAAGGGCCAGCGCGGCGTTGCCGGGGAAGACGGGCACCGGGTCGGCGAGGATGGTCATCCGCTCCGAGGTGATGGCCGGGTCCATCGAGTTGATGGCCAGGCAGTCGGCATCACCGGCCACGGCGGCGGCACCCGGATCGTCCACCGTCACGACGTCCTTGAACTCGCCGCCGTAGAAGCGCAGCAGGGCCGGCATGCCGGCGGCCTCGTCGTTCTGCCACTCCTCGGTGGCGCCGAGGCGGATCCGCGGGGCGTTGGAGGCCAGGTCGGTGAGCGAGGTGAGTTGCACGTCGGCCAACGCGTCGAACGTTGCCGGCAGGCAGGCGACGACGGTCTTGTTCTCGGCCAGCATCCCCGTGTCGATGACCGCCCGGTCGCCGATGACGGTCTGGATGGCCACCACCTGCTCCAGCACCCCGCGCCCGTTGGAGGGCGGGGTGGTGGTCGTGGTGGTGTCCTCCGTGGTGTCGCCGGTGGTGGTGTCTGCCCCGGTGTCGCCGGTGGTGGTGTCGACCGTGGTGTCCTCCGTGGTGTCGCCGGTGGTGGTGTCGACCGTGGTGTCGCCGGTGGTGGTGTCTGCCCCGGTGTCGCCGGTGGTGGTGTCGACCGTGGTGTCCTCCGTGGTGTCGCCGGTGGTGGTGTCGGGCGGCAGGGTGGTGGTGGGGATGGTCACGGGGGCCAGCGTGCTGGCCGGGCCGGTGGGCTCCGGGGTGGTGGTGGAGGTGGGGGCGTCGGTCTGGCTGTAGAGGTAGTGCACCAGGTCGCCCGACCACACCGGAATGACGCCGATCGACCCGTCGGCGACGGCCTCGAAGGCACCGGCGAGGTCCATGTCCACCGGGTCGCGGCGGCTGACGCGGAAGCCGGCGTCCTCCAGCAGGCGGGCGTAGATCTCCGCCAGCAGTTGGCTGGCAGGGTCGTCCTTGAAGGAGGTGACCGTGATCCGCGGCTGCGGTGGCAGCGTGGTGGTGGAACTGGAGGAGTCGTCGCTGCAGGCTGCCAGCACCAGGCTGGTGAGCGCGAGGGTGGCCACGCAGCGCGTGAAGAGCCGGGTGGCAGGATTGGTCCGCTTCATCGGGCTGCGAGCCTACTGGCGCGCGTGCCGACACGGGTCGTCGCCCGGGCCACAATGGCAATGTGCCGACGATGCTTCCCGACCCGCTGGCCGTGGTCCGCCGCTGCTGCCTGGCCCTGCCCACGGTGGAGGAGCGGCTGAGTCACGGCGAGCCCACCTGGTTCGTCCGCGGCAAGACCACGTTCGTCATGTACGCCGACCACCATCACGACGATCGCACCGCGCTCTGGTGCGCCGCCCCGGCCGGGGTGCAGGAGGCACTGGTGGCGGCCCGCCCCGCGTCGTTCTTCCGCCCCCCGTACGTCGGGCACCGCGGCTGGCTGGGGGTGTACCTCGACGTGCCGGTCGACGAGGGAGAACTGGCCGACCTCGTGGAATCGGCCTTCCGCACCGTTGCTCCCACCAAGGTGGTGGCCCTGCTCGACGAGGGGTGACCGGCGAGTCGCCGCCGACCTCGGTCGCCCTTGCGGCGTTCGATCACTGGGCCGTTGCGGCACGTGCCGGCGGGGCGTGGCCGTCCGCCGGCGCGGGGGTGACGGCCACCTGCACCAGCGTCGGTCCGCCGGCCCGTACCAGCCAGGCCAGGCCCGGTCGCGCCCGCACCGGGTGCCGGCGGGGCAGCACCACGCCGAGCACATCGCCGTCCAGATCGCTGCACCCGGCCAGCAGCAGGCCGGTGCGGGAACGGCGCACTGCCGTGGTCCAGTGCCCGTAGGTGGCACGCAGTGTGTCGGCGCGGCCGGCGACGGCGATGGTCAGTGGCAACTCCGCGCCCGCCGGTGAGGTGACGCCGGCGGTGAGCGCGGCAAGCGCTCCGGTGGGGTCGTCCACCAGGTCGGCGTCGTCCACCACCAGCAGGCACGGCCGCCCGCCGGCCAGTGCGGCCCGCACGCCATCGGCCGCGCCGGCGGCGTCGCGGCGGTCGTGCACGCTGCCGGCCAGGGCGGCCAGCAGTGACGGCGGCCGGGGGGTGATGGCCACCACCGCGCCGGTGTGGTGGGCTTCCACCCACGCGGCCGCCAGCGTGGCGAGCGTGGTGGTTCGGCCGCTGCGTGCCGGACCGGCGACGGTGAGATGGTCGCCACCGGCCAATTGCAGCGCGGCGGGCTCGCCGTCCTCCACGCCCACCCCGATCGGCAGCACCACCAGGCCGCCGGCCGACGTGGCCCGCGGCAGCGCGGCGCGATCCAAGAGGCGAGGCAGGTGCAGCACCGGGGCCATGCGCTCCGCCGTGGAGGCTGCCGGCGCACCCTCGGTGGGCGCCACCACCTGCCCGGTGAGGCCGGCAGCGGCAACGAACACCCGCCCCGGGTGCGGCCCGGGCACGTTGGCGGCGGCGACTCCCAGCACCCCTGCCTCGTGGGGGTCGCCGAGATGGTGGACCCAGCGGTGGGGGAATGCCTGGGTGAGGCGGGCAGGGAGCGCGGCCGGCTGGCGGACACCGGCCACCACCACGGTGGTCGCGTCCAGCAGCACGTCGTCGATGGCGTCGAGGAGGTCGGCGGTGGCGGGGTCGTCCAGCATCCGGCGCACCCGGTCGAGCGCCTCAACCACCAGCACGGGGGCGGCGGTCCGGGCACGGTGACCGGCGCGGCGGAGCAGGTGAACCAGCCGCAGGACGCGCTCCACGTCCGCCACGGGCACCACGTCCACTCGTGGGTCGGCCCACTCGGTGGCGGCCGGCGACGCACCGCCGCGGCCGTCCAGCACGTAGACGAGGTGCCCGCCGTCCAGCGCCCTCGCTGCCAGCACCCGGAGCGACGACGACACGCCGCTGCCCTCGCTGCCCGCCACCAGGACGGCCCCGTCGTGTGGCCGCCAGGTGAACGGCTCCTGGCGCTGGCGGTCCGGGTCGTCCAGCAGGCCTGCGACGCCGGCGGGAAGTTCGGCGGCCGAGAGGCGCGGCGGCAAGGGCGGGCACCACGGCGCGGCGGCCGGTGGCAGACCTCCCAGCCGGGCAGCCTCGGCGATGGCAGTCACCAGCCGCACCAGATCGCGCTGGCTGTGCGCAGTCTGGAACGTGACGTACTCGTCCGGCCCGAGGCGCAGCACCGCCCGGCCGGGCACGGCACGGGGCAGGGTGGCGGCAGCGCGGTCACCGATGACGTCCAGCGAGTCGGCATCGTCCTGCAGACGGAGGGCCAGCCGCAGGTTGGTGTTGGCGCGGATGTCGTCGCTGATCACCCCATTCGGTCGTTGGGTGGCCAGCAGCAGGTGCACCCCCAGGCTGCGGCCACGCTGGGCCACGCCGACGAGAGCATGGAGGAAGGCCGGCTGCTCGGCGACCAGGGCGGCGAACTCGTCGATCACCACCACCAGGCGGGGTAGCACCACCGCCGGGGCGACCGCCCGCAGGTCGGCAAGGTCGGCCACGCCGTGGTCGCGCAGCACGCCCTCCCGGCGGCGCAGTTCGGCGTGCAGGCTGCGCAGGGCCCGATCGGCCAGGCCTCCGTCGAGGTCGGTGATGACGCCGACCACGTGCGGCAGCCGGGTGCAGGCGTCGAAGGTCGCGCCGCCCTTGTAGTCCACCAGCACGAACGTCAGGTGGGTGGGTGGGCAGGAGGCGGCCAGGCCGGCGACAAGGGTGCGGAGGAGCTCGCTCTTGCCCGAGCCGGTGGTGCCGGCCACCAGGCCGTGCGGGCCGTCGCGCACGAGGTCCACGTCCACCACCCCGTCGGCCGCCGTACCGAGCGGGGTGCGTGGGCGCGGGTCCGGGCCTGCGGCTGCCCACGCACCGAGGATGGTGGCCGGCGCTGCCGCGACACCGCCGAGCACGTCGGCCAGTGCCACCTCGCGGGGTACTGCGGCTGCTGCCGCCGCCGGATCCTCGGGGTCGCGGTGATGGGCCAGGGCGGCAGCGAGCGCGAAGGCCTGGCGCTCTCCCAGCCCGGCGATGCGGGCGCGCAGGGGCAGCAGGCTGGCCGCGGTGTCGGGCACCCAGCCGGCCATCGGCCCCACGCCCGTGGTGAGGATGGCCGTGCACCATTGCGGGGTGCCGTGGTCGTGGTCGGCCAGCACGGCCAGCAGGGCGTGCGGCCCACCGGCCAGGACCCGGCGCAGGTGGCTGGTGCGCGCCGCCAGCAACGCCGCCATGTCCGTGATCAGCACGGTGTGCCGCTGGAATGCCGTCTCGGCGGCCAGCACGTCGGGCAGTTCGCCGTCGTCCACCACGCTGGCCGTGCCATCCGGCCCGAGCAGGTGGGGCAGGCGGCGGCACCAGTCCCACCGGTCGGGCCGGTCGGTGACCACCATGAGGCGCAGGTCGGCCGGGCCGCACTGCACGGTGAGTTGGGCGATCGCGGAGCGAGCCACTGCGGCCGCCTGCGGGCCCGTGACGGCCAGCCGCTGCCCAGGTGCCAGGCGTGCCGGCACGGGCACGCCGGTCAGCATGCCGTGGTCGTACCCGTGTTCGTACTCGTGACTGGCGTCGGTGCCGTCCGTACCAGCCGGAAGGTCGCCCAGGCCGAGAGCCACCGTCCAGGCGTCGTCGTCGGCGGCGCGCCGGGCCCACAGCGCCGGATGCGGTCGCGCCACGGTGCCGGCGGTAGGGCCGAGCAGCATGGCCAGCGCGGCCGCCAACCCCGGGGCCTCTGCGTGGCGTGCCCGAACGGCGGCGCTCCGGGCGGCCACCACTGCGATGGTGTGTTGCCCGACCGCCTCACGGTGGGCACGGAGGGCCTGACGGTGACGGCGGCGGCCGGCCCACCACTGCGCCACCCAGGAGCCGATGGCCACGGTGGCGCCCAGCGCGCCGAACAGCAGGAACATCGGCTGGGCGACGATCACGGAGATCAGCGCGGCGCCCGCCACGCCGAGGATCGCCGGCAGCAGGCCGCCCGGCCGATCCAGCGCCGCCGGCGCGGCCGGTGGTGCACCGGGAGAGGCTGGCGCCGGGGGGCGGGGTGGCCGGGCGGTGCGCACCACCGCCCCGGTGTCGCCGCCCGGTCCGCCGTGTCCGGCGGGGGCGTCGTGGGCCGTGGCGCAGCGCAGGGCCAGCAGGCTGCCGCCCACCTCCACACGCACGGCCGCGGACGTCCCGCCCACCGCCCGGTCGTCGCCGTCCGGCGGCATGGCCACCGTGGTGCCGTCGAGGGTGGCGCCGTCCACGCGCGCGGGAGCCCGGCCGGTCAACTGGGTGATGGCCACCGCCCCATCGGCGCCCACCTCGAGGAGGAGGTGGTGGGGCTCCACCGCCGGGTCGTCGGTGCGCAGGTCGGCGCCGGGTGCCCGGCCGAGCACGTGTCGCCCCGGTGGCAGGGCGTGGGTGCCGCCGGCGTCGGGGCCGGCGATCCAGGAGCAGACGAGGTTCATCGCCCACTGGTGCACAGCGAACCGTCCCGATTCGGCAAAATCCGTGCCGGATGCGGCTTGAACAGCAGAGAATCGGGTGGGAATTGGCCGAAGTGAGCGGCGCGGTGAGGGTTCCTGTGAGTCCTCCTGTGAGGGTCCGCGCGGACGCTGCCCGGCATGACGACCTCCACTTCCCGCTCCCTTCCCGCCCGTCTCTCCCGCGAATGGCAGGCGATCGCCACTCGCCCCACGGTCCTGCAGCGCGCTGCCCAGTGGGGGCTGGACGTGCCGTTCCGTTCCCTGGAGGACCTCCTGCTGGCCACCGGCTACCGGCCGCAACAGGGGGCCGGCGATGACGCAACCGCGGCCCGGTCCACCGCCTCGGCCGACCGGGTGATGGCGGGGCTGTTGCGGGTGGCCGCGACGGATGCCGTGGCGGCGAGGGTGGTCCTCCAGCGGCTCCTGCCCGGGCTGTGTGCCGCCGCCCGCCGCCGGTCCGGCCGCTACCGGGGCGACTGGGTGGAGCCGTTCGGCGAGTTGGTGTCCACGGCGTGGACGCTGATCACCACGTACCCGGCGGACCGCAACCCCCGCCATGTGGTGGCCTTCCTGCTCCGCGCCGCGGAGCACCAGACCTTCATCAAGCCCACTCGCCGTCGGTGGCAGAGCGAGGCGACCGCCCCGGCTCTGCTGGACGTGGTGGACCACGCCGTCTCCAAGCCGTTGCCGCTCACGGAACTGGCCGGTGTGCTGGCCGACGCCGGCGGGGCGTTGTCGTCGCGCGACCGGCGGTTGGTGTGGCTGCTCGCTCGCGGCCACTCCACGGCCGAGGTGGCCGCAGATCTCGAGGTCAGCGTGCGCACACTCGCCAACCATCGCGACAGCGTGCTGCACCGCCTGCGCGCCACCGTGGCTGCGGCCGCCTGATCAGCAGTCAGGGGTGCTCGTGGTGCAGGGCCTGCAGGTGGGCCAGCAGCGCCGGCACTGCCCGCTCCAGGGTGTCGAACATGGCGCGGTAGGCGTCGGGGCCGCGCCCCCACGGGTCGGCCAGGTCCTCGTCGCCGGGCATGGCGTACGGGTCCCACCGCCGCAGGAGCTGGATCTGCTCTGGCTCCACCGTGCGGAACCAGCCCCGGCGCGGGTCGGTGGCGCCGCGCAGGCGGGCCAGGTCGTCGACGTTGGCGGTGTCCATCCCCACCACGAGGTCGAAACGCTCGAAGTCGTCGGGGTGGATCTGGCGGGCGCGGTGGTCCACCCGGTAGCCGCGCCGGCCACCCTCGGCAACGGCCAGCGGATGGGGGGTCTGCCCCAGATGGTCGCGGCCCGTGCCGGCGGAGTCGAACCCGGCGAAGTGCCCGGCGGCCAGCAGCCGTTGGGCCACGGCGTGGGCCGATGGCGAGCGGCAGTGGTTGCCCAAGCAGACGAACAGCACCTGCACCGGCGGCGACCCGCTCACCATGCGTGACACTGCTACCACAGACGGAGCCCGACCACCAGGGTCGAGCGGCGGTGGTCAGGCCCCGGCGCGGAAGCGGCGTAGGCGCAGGCTGTTGCTCACCACGAAGACGCTGCTGAAGGCCATCGCCGCGCTGGCCACCACCGGCGACAGCAGCCAGGCCATCGCCAGCGGGATGGCGGCGACGTTGTAGGCGAACGCCCAGAACAGGTTGCCCTTGATCACCGCCAGCGTGTGCCGGCTGAGCTGGATGGCATCGGCCGCGGCGTGCAGGTCCGGCCGCACCAGGGTGAGGTCGCTGGCCTCGATGGCCACGTCGGTGCCGGTGCCCATGGCGATGCCGAGGTCGGCCTGGGCGAGCGCGGCGGCGTCGTTCACCCCGTCGCCCACCATCGCCACCACGCGGCCTTCGCCCTGGAGGCGGGTGATCTCGGCCACCTTGCCGTCGGGCAGCACACCGGCGATGACGTTGGCCGGGTCGATGCCCACTTCGGCTGCCACGGCCTCGGCGGTGGCCTGCCGGTCGCCGGTGAGCAGCCAGGGGCGCAGGCCCAGGCGGCGGAGGCGGGCGATGGCGGCGGCGCTGGACTCCTTCACCGTGTCGGCCACGGCGATCGTGCCGTGCACCTGCCCGTCCACGGTGACGGCGATGAGGGTGGCGGCGGCGTGCTCGGCGTGCCCGTCGTCGGTGGGGGCCCGGCCCACCTGCACCAGTTGCCCCTCTACCGTGCCGCTGGCGCCCACGCCGGCCTCGGAGCGGAAGTCGTCGACCGGGGCGATGGGCAGCTCCCGGTCGCGGGCGGCGGCGACGACGGCCTTGGCGATGGGGTGCTCGCTGGCCGCTTCCACGGCAGCGGCCAACGCCAGCAGGCCGTCCTCCGTGCCGGTGGTGGCCCGCACCGCGGCCACGGTCATCGTGCCGGTGGTGACGGTGCCGGTCTTGTCCAGCACGATGGTGTCCACCTGGCGGGTGCTCTCCAGGATCTCCGGCCCCTTGATGAGGATGCCCATCTGGGCGCCGCGACCGGTGCCCACCAGCAGTGCGGTGGGGGTGGCCAGGCCGAGTGCGCAGGGGCAGGCGATGATCAGCACGGCGACGCCGGCGCCGATGGCCTCGGTGATGCTGCCGGTGCGGGCCGTCCAGAACCCCCAGGTGCCCACGGCCAGCACGATCACGACCGGCACGAACACTGCGGCGACGCGGTCGGCCAGGCGCTGCACGGGGGCCTTGCCGCTCTGCGCGGCCTCCACCAGGCGGGCCATCTGGGCGAGGGCGGTGTCCGCCCCCACGCGGGTGGCGCGCACCACCAGCCGGCCGTTGGTGTTGATGGTGGCGCCGGTGACCGGGTCGCCCGGGCCCACGTCCACGGGCAGGCTCTCGCCGGTGACCAGGCTGGCGTCCACCGCGGACGCACCGTCCTCCACCACGCCGTCGGTGGCGATGCGCTCCCCGGGGCGCACGACGAACCGGTCGCCCACGTGGAGCGCGCTGACCGGGCGGTTGAGCTCGCTGCCGTCCGCCTGGATGACGTTGGCGGTGTCGGCCCCGAGGGACAGCAGCGCTCGCAGCGCCCCGCCGGCCTTGCGCTTGGCGCGGGCTTCGAAGTAGCGGCCGGCGAGGATGAGGGCCACGGTGGTGCTGGCCACCTCGAAGTAGAGGTGGTGGCTGTCGCCGCGCGAGGGCACCAGCGACATCTGCATGGTCATGCCGAGGTCGCCCGCCTGCGTGGCGAGCAGGGCGTAGAGGCTCCAGCCGTAGGAGGCCAGCACGCCCACGGAGATGAGGGTGTCCATGCCGGCCTCGGCCTGCCGGGCGGTGCGCCAGGCGACGGTGTGGAACGGCAGCGCCGCCCACGCGGCGACGGGCGTGGCCAGCACGAGGGCCACCCACTGCCAGCCGCGGAACTGCAGCGCCGGGACCATCGACAGCACCAGCACCGGTGCGCCGAGCACCGCGGCGACGAGCAGCCGGCGGCGCAGGTCGGCCACCCGCGCCTCGCTCGCGTCCGGCCCGTCGCCCGCCGGTTCGGGCAGGTGGGCGCCGTAGCCGATGGACGTCACCGCGTCCACCAGTTGGTCCGCGGTGACGGTGCCGTCGGCGAAGCTCACGGTGGCCCGCTCGGTGGCGTAGTTGACCGTGGCGGTCACCCCGTCCAGCTTGTTGAGCTTCTTCTCGATGCGGGCCGCGCAGGCGGCGCACGTCATGCCCACCAGTTCCAGGTCGAGGTGGACGGTGCCCTCGGGGGCATCGGTGACGGGGCTGCTCACGACGGCACCTCCACGGTGAAGGCGACGCTGATGACCTCACCGAGGTAGCCGAACTGGAGGAACAGCCGGTACGTGGCACCGGGTTCGAGCACGCCCTGGAACTGGAAGACGCCAGGCACCTCGCCCACGGGGTGGAGGTGCAGGTAGGCCAGGTCGCCCTCGCGCATCGCCACGAGATGGGCGGGTGCACCGAGGTACGGCTCCAACCCGTCCGGGGTCGTGCCGGTGGCGTCCTCCACCCAGAAGTTGAAGTCTTCGCGGGTGATGGTGAGGTCGCCGTGCAGCGTCGTGACGGTGACGATGTCCGCGGGCGCGGGCAGGGTGGTGGCGTCGTAGGGCTCGCCGTCGTCCACGCGGGCGCCCACGATCACCGGGTCGGTGCGTTCCGCAGGTGTGGCCTCGAACGTGAACTGCCACGGCCCGGGCGCCGGCACGTCCATCTGCCAGGTGCCGTCGGCGGCGATGGTCGGGTGCAGGTGGCGGAACCCGCTGAGGTCCGGCCGCAGCACCATCGCATGGAGGTCGGCCTCGTGCACCGGCGTCCACGCGGTGACCGTGGTGTTGTCCGGCGCCTCGAGGTGGAACGTGATCGAGCCGGGTGCGGTGGCCGTGGCCGGCGTCATCTGATCGATGCGCAGCACGTAGTCGGCGTAGGTGTACCCGGCCACCAGCGGGCCGGCGAGGGACAGGCTGTGGTTGTGGGTGTACCCGGTGTGCGAGTGCCCAGGCAGCTGCTCACCGAGCGCGTACGCGGTGCCGAAGGTGCCCGCGAGCACCATCGTGAACGCACCGAGACGAGCACCGACGCCGGGCATGGGTCAGCTCGCGACCTCGAAGCCGGCCTCGTCGATGGCGGCGACCACTGCGGCGCGGTCGATGCCGTCACCGCTGACGGTGACGAGCTTGGTGGTGAGGTCCACGGCGACGTCGGTGACACCGGTGACCTTGGTGACCTCGCCCTTGACGGCGGCTTCGCAGTGCCCGCAAGTCATGCCCGGGACGGTGAGGACCAGTTCGCTCATGATGTGCTCCCTCGTGGTGAGTTGGTGAGTTGGTGGCTTGGTGGCTTGGTGGGTGGAGGTTGTGGCTGGAGGTTGGTGCGACGGGTCAGGTGCGCAGCAGTCGCTGGACTGCCATGGTGGCTTCGTGCACCAGTTCCTCCGTGCGATCGGCGTCGGCGGTGGCCCCGGCCACGCAGTGCTGGAGGTGCTCCTCGAGGAGGTGCAGGCCCACCCCTTGGAGCGCTTTGGTGACGGCGGCCAGTTGGGTGAGCACGTCGATGCAGTACGTGTCCTCGTCCACCAGCCGTTGCAGGCCGCGCACCTGGCCTTCGATCCGCTTCAGCCGGGCGAGCACCTGGCGCTTGTCGTCGTGATATCCCGGGGTCCCGTGCACGTCGCCCAATGTACCCCCCCGGGGTATCCTCGCCAACCCGCAGGTTTCTGGGGCTGGATCTCGCCATTCGCGGAACTGGGTCTGGATCGTTGCGGCCTGCGCGCGATTCCGGACCCCAGTTCACGGTCACGGGGGCCCGGTCAGGCGCGCTCGGTGAACGTCGGCTTGCGCTTCTCCAGGAAGGCGGCAATGCCCTCCTGCGCGTCGGGCGTGAGCGCCGCGTTGGCCATCACCTCCATCGCGTAGGCGTAGGCGGCCTGCTGGTCCATGCCGACCTGGGCGTAGAACGCCTGCTTGCCCAGCGCCTTGCTGGCGATGCTGCCCCGCGTGGCCCGGGCGAGGAGGTCGGCGGTGGCGGCCTCCAACTGGTCGTCGGGCACGGCGGCGTTGATCAGCCCCCAGTCGACGGCCGTCGCCGCGCTGATCGGGTCGCCGGTCATCGCCATCTCCAGTGCCCGCTTGCGACCCACGTTGCGGGCGACGGCGACCAGCGGGGTGTGGCAGAACAGGCCGCCCTTGCCGCCGGGGATGGCGAAGCCGGCGCTCTCGGCGGCGACGGCGAGGTCGCAGGTGGCGACGAGCTGGCACCCGGCCGCCGTGGCCAGGGCGTGCACGCGGGCGATGACCACCTGGGGGATCGACTGCACCGTGTCCATCATCTCGGTGCACACCTCGAACAGGTGGCGGGCGTCGTCCAGCGAGGCGCCCTTCATGTCGCCGAAGTTGTGCCCGGCGGAGAACACCGGCCCGGTGGCGGCGAGAATGACGCCGGTGGCGTCCGACTGGCCCACTGCCTGTAGCGCCGCGGTGAGCTCCAGCATCACGTCCAGCGCCAGTGCGTTGCGCTTCTCCGGGCGGTTGAGGGTGATGGTGGTGACGGGGCCGTGGGTGGCCACGAGCAGGTGCTGGTACGTCATGGGTGCAGTCTTGCGCGCCGTGGCCGCGGGTACCACCCTGGCGGGCCGTGCCATCCTGGGCGCATGACCGTGATCAAGATCAATGCCCTCACCGTGCCCGCCGAGATGGGGCCGGAGGTCGCCCGCCGATTCGCCGAACGGGTGAGCGCTGTGGACGGGCAGGACGGCTTCGAGGGGTTCGAGCTGCTCCAGCCTGCCGACGACCGCACCACCTGGCTGGTGGTCACCCGCTGGCGCGACGAGGCGTCGTTCGAGGCGTGGAAGGCGTCTGCCGCGTTCGCCCACGGCCACCGCGGCATGGGTGGCGGCGAGGGTGCACCGGCAGCGATGCCGATCCAGGCCGAACTGTGGAGCTACACGGTCGCCGTGACGAGCCCCGGCGCAGCCTGACTGCCGCTACTCCGCCGGGGAGGTGGCCGGACGGGAGACCGTGACGGTGGTCCGGCACGGCCGGAAGCCGACGTCGCGATAGAGATGACCCGACGCCGGGTTGTCCGGCTCGTAGCAGATCTTGATGCGTGCCGCGCCGGCCCGTGCCAGCAGATCCACGCCGGCGGTCAGCACGTGGCGGGCCAGGCCGCGGCGCTGGTGGGCGTCGTTCGTGCGCATCGGCTCGACCAGGCCGGTGGCGCTCGTCGGGTCGTACCAGAACAGCCCGTATGCGGCGGTGTCGCCGGTCGCGTCGTCGATCACCGCGAGGTCCAGGTCGGCGCGGTACAGCGACGTCTGGCGAAGGCGCTCCTCCACGTCGGGCCCGCTGCGCGGGATCATGTGGTGCGGGCGGGCCGGCCTGCCCTCGCGACTGGTGAGGTGGTAGCCGGCGTGCAGCGGGCTGACGGCCGGTCGGTCCGCGGCGTCCATCCAGGCTTCGACCACGCTGACTTCCGTCGCGGTGAAGCCGTGCTCGGCCAGCAGGCCGAGGATCTGGCTGTTGTCGCCGTCGGCCTCGATGGTGACGTCGGTGAAGCCGAGCGCGGCAGCATGGGCCAGCCCGCGGTCCACCACCTGCCGAACCATGGCGTCGGTGGCGTCCGGCAGCATCAGGAGATCGAGCGTGGTCCGGGTGGTCCACGCGGTCACGATGGCCGCGGCCTCCGGCCGGCCGTCCGGCCCGAACCAGAACAGCTGCGGCAGGTCGTCGGTGGGGCGGGGCATCCGCCACCACCACTGCAGGTCGGCGGCCTCGTAGAGCCCGGCGGTGGGGTGGGCGCCGCGGACGCGCTGGAGCAACTCCGTCACCGTCGCCACGGCGTCGTGGGCGACGCGGTAGTCCTCGCGGGGCTCCGGCATGGGTGCCCCCCCAGGGTTTCGAACCCTGAACCAACGGATTAAAAGTCCGCTGCTCTGCCATTGAGCTAGAGGGGCGTGGGGCGGCTGCCCGGCGGCAGAGCGTATCGGTTCGGGTTCGGGCCTGCCCGCTGGCGATTCGCTCGCAGCGTGCCCGGGTCCGAGGGGGGAATGTCGCCGCGGGTACGGTTCGCGCATGACGACCGACGCCGCTGCCGCCGACCCGACGCTCGACCCTGCGCTGGACGCGCTGATCACCCGCTTCGTCGGGGCCATCCAGGCCGGCGACGTGGCGACGGTGCGGGAGATCTACGCGCCCGACGCGGCCATCTGGCACAACTTCGACGAGCGCGAGCAGACGGTGGACGAGAACGTGGTGACGCTCGCCGACCTGCATCGCCGAGCCACCGGGCTGGAGTACACCGAGATCCAGCGGTTCGCCTCGCCGGGCGGGCTGGTGGAGCAGCACGTGCTGATCGGCCAGGCCAAGGGTGGCCCGCTGCGCATGCCGGCGATGATCCGCTTCTGGGTGGAAGACGGCCGCATCACCCGCCTGGAGGAGTACCTCGACACCCGCCAAGCGCTGGTGCTGTACCAAGGCTGATGACGGGCTACGTGAAGCGAGTGATTCACGAGGGGGGATCGGCGCTGTTATGGCGGTGTGCACGCTTCACGTCCTGATCCTCACTCTGGGCTTCCTTGCTTCGTGTGCCTCTGCGGACGACGCTGGCATCGAGGTTCCGGTATTGACGGCAGTGTCGATCTGGCTCGAGTTGGCCGAGGACCGTGCGATCGTGGCCCACGCGATGCCGTTGCGCCGGGCGTTCTACGATCTGCTCCGGCAAGGAGGGACAAATGGCTGACCCCGCGACGATCGCATCGACGCACAAGCTGACAATGACGGCGAGCTGCTGCAATGGTACGGGGGAACGACTGCTTTCTATCTCGATTGCATCTAGCCATGGGCGCAGTGCTTAGACAGCTCCTCCGCCTCATTGTGAGCCTGGCAGCGCTCTGGCAACTTACGGGCTGCCAGACGAATACTGACGAAGTTGGGACTCTTCCCATCAGGGGAGAGGCCGGGCTCTACGTCGACACGTCGGGACGGTTCTTTGCTGTAGCGAACCCATGCGACACCCGACTCATCTCATCAGTTTCTCTGATCGTTACGGACTACTCGACGAGCTCACCTCCGCTCTTTCCCGTGATGGCCGTGACCTTTGCCGATCCGATCCGTACGGCCGACATCGCGGTGCCGCTCAACCCCTTGGCGACACGATTTCAACTTCTCCATCCGGCAGTCGCTGACCCTCTGGCGCTCAGTCGCTTCAATGATGACACCGAGTTCCTCACGGACGTTCGAGATCCCTTTCACTTCGAGTTGAGATTCTTCGACGAGAATGGTGTCGAGGTCCACTTCTCTCAGCAGCTAGCGGCCCGCTTCGACAGCGTTGGCGGGGCGGTCAACTTCCCCTCTGACAGCTACGACCCAGCAGCCACGACGTGCTCTGACGGAACTCCGGCTCGGTGGACGGGGGTGGAAGCGCGGACAACTGACCGAGCCGCGTCAGGTCATGTGTAGTGATGGGCGGCCGGCCCCAACCAACCGGCTCAGGGGTTGGGGGCGAGCTTCACCAGCTTGGCGGCGTAGGCGAGCTCTGCGGGGCCGTTCTCGTCCTCGCAGAGCAAGTTGGCCATGATCCGCAGCACCCACCCGATCAGGTGCTGTGCATGCCCACCCTGGGTGAGTTCGCGCATCAGCGTGGGCCGGCCGATGACCTTGGCGAACAGGCGGGCCTCCTTGGAGTAGTCGGCGTATACACCACCCGCGCTGCGCTCGTGCGCCACTACGGCTACGACCTCGAAACCGGGATGTTGGACACCATCCAAGCCGGCTGGGACACCACCCCGTCCGACCTCACCGGGAACACCTGGTTCCAATACGACCGCTACACACGCGACCCGGTCGGCAACGTCACCGTCATCGAAGACCGCGGGCTCGAACCCGGCGGTGCCGGCTCGAACATCAAGGAATGCTTCGTCTACGACGAATGGAACCGGCTCGTCCGCGCCCACACCGCCCCCGGCACCACCGACGGCTCGGAGACCGTCGGCTGTGCCACCAGCACGGGCACGAACATTACGGCGCGCGGCGCCACCAGCCCCTACGACCGCACCTGGTC
This sequence comes from Acidimicrobiaceae bacterium, assembly GCA_020637295.1. Taxonomy (GTDB): domain Bacteria; phylum Actinomycetota; class Acidimicrobiia; order Acidimicrobiales; family Ilumatobacteraceae; genus UBA668. The sequence continues at coordinate 120,489 of JACJWF010000010.1, forward strand.
CTTCGACGACATCAACCGCATCACCGGCAGCGCCGACAAAGCCAACGGCAACGCCACCACCACCTGGGGCTACAGCACCACCAAACATGCTGTCCTGTCGCTCACCGGCCAAACCTCGGGCAGCTACAGCTACAACACGGTCGGCGCGATGGTGACCCGTAACGGTGACACCCTCACCTACGACCCCCAACAACGCCTGACCGGCTACGACACCAGCAGCGTGGACGACACCTACCTGTATACGACCAGCAACCAGCGGCTCATCCGCCAACACGGCAGCACCGTCACCCTCTACCTTGGTGACATGGAAATCGGCTACGACGGCACCAACACCACCGTCACCCGCTACATCTCCATCGCCGGCACCCAAGTCGCCACCCGCACCACCCTCAACGGCGGCACCGCCACCATCGCCTGGAACTGCGGCAACATGCAAAACAGCACCATCTGCCAAACCCCCGCAGCCACCACAGCCACACCGCCCATCCCCGGGCGGAAGCGATACACCCCCTACGGCGGCGACCGCAACACCACCCCCTACACCAACACGGACCACGGCTTCCTCGGACAACCCGAAGACACCACAGGACTCACCTACCTCAACAACCGCTACCACGACCCCACCCTCGCAGCCTTCACCACCGTCGACCCACTCGTAGGAAAGACCGGCACGCCCTACCTCTACGCCAACGGCAACCCCGTCACGTTGTCGGATCCATCTGGATTGGCAGCGGCCTGCGAGCCGTACTGCAATCGAACCGACACGAACAGTATGGCCAACTACATCCTGGAGAGTTCGTGCACGAACTGTTCCGACCTTGAGAAGGTGAAGAACTTCAAGGCCTATCTCTTGGATCCGTATCACGATCTCGTTGGTCAGACCATAGCGAAGCGGTCGAACGCCAGTTTTGAGAAGGGCTGCGGCGGCCTTGGTGGGATTCCGGACTTGTGTCGGCCTGGGCATCAGCCGATGCCGATCGGGGAGGTGAAGTACGACTCGGCGTTCGGGGAGTCCTCAGGTGCAGATCAGCTCCGTAGATACATACGGCTGCGCCCGGATAGTGCGAGGGTTCGTCGTGGTGAGTTTGGTCCGGGTGGGAGCATCGCTGTGACGATGCCGGGTGTTGGCAGCCTTTCAATCACCTACCGTGAGTCGACATCGACCGACAGTTTGTACCTGTATCAGGTGACGACGTGGAACACGGGCACGATGCTGCGAATGCGAGACGCGGTCTACGCGGAGAATGCGCGCCTCGGGTCCGAGCGTCAACTTCAAAATGCTCGGAACGGCCTCGGTGATGCTGCGTATCAACCGTCAGAGACGCTGCTGGGTGCAGGCGTTGGTCAGCCGACAATGCTGAGTCCCGCGGGCGCCGGCTCGGGGTGGGTTGCAGGGCAGACAGTACTTTCGGTGCAGTCGGTGAGTCCCGCGGCGATGAACACGACGATTGTCGCTCCAACACGTGGCCAGAGCACCAGCAACGTGATTCAGTTCCCGCAACCTGTGGGTAACGCCCCTAGCGGCGGATGTGGTTCGGAGTGCAAGACCGCGGCATGAGCGATGCACTGGAGTCGGAGTTGTTTGTGGAGTTCGCGTGGGCGGCAGATCCGGGTCTGGATGATCTGGAGTTGGCCGGGAGGGTGCTTGAGTGCCGGTCGATGGTCGAGTTGATGGGGAACCCGAAGTGGCGTCGAAACGGCCGGTATCTGGCACTGCATGACGGGCGCGCCCGGCAGCAACGGATCCGGGGGTCGTGGCGCGAGGCGCTCGCTGCGGCGAGAGACTGGCCGCGGGCACACGTCACCTGCGAGGTCGGGCTGCTTGGTTTGCCAGCCCATGCGATCGGCCCGATCCTGTGTGCTGTCACCAGCGATCCCAACGGGATGGGGTTGACCCTCAGTGTTCGGACGGTTGGGATGTCGTTGGGTGAGGTGGATGAATGGTTTGGTGTGATTGTCGAGGATCTTGGGTCGTTGGCGGCGCTGGGGGTGCCGTTGGTGGGCACAGTCCGCTGGTATCACGGGCAGAATCCACGATCGTTCGAGTACATGCATCAGGGTGTGGGTGGTCCGCCGATGGTGTCGTATTGGCCGGCGTTGTGGCTGCCTCACTCCACGGTCGCAGTGTTGGACCTGGAGATGGGTCGGCAGGCTGGTTGGTTGCGTGATGGTGGCCCGGATGGGGTGGTGGTGCGGTTCGCGGAGTCGGTGACGTCGGTTGTTGATGATGATCGGCGCCGTTGGCGTGCATGGTTGGCGCCGGTGCTGGACTTGAACTTCGGTGGGAACCACCTGCCGTCGGAACTGGAGGTTCGCCCGCCGGAAGTGTTGCCGGAGGATTGGCGCACGGAGCCTGCGCGGGTGTGGGGGGCGCCGTTGGTGACCCACATCGTGCTGGCTCCGACGAGTGTGGACCCGGCAAACGAGCGGCTGGTCGACCGGTACGGGGCGATGGGGGAGGAGGACTTTCCCGACGGGCCGGACTCGCTGAAGGACCTGGCCAACGGCGTGGTCGACCCCGATTCACCGGACGCAACTTGAGACTGCCCCAAGCGGATGACGGGCGGCTTCAACGCCATGGCAGCGCCGCTGGAGCCGGGGGCCAGGTGGGGCCAACTCAGACCGTCGCGACACGCCGAAGTGCGGAAGATCAGGCCGTCGTTCTCTTTGGCCGACGTTCTTCTTGACACATAGGCCAAGGTGAAGGGCTGAGAGGAGGCCGTCATGGCTGATCGTCCAGGGCCGGTGCTGGTCACCGGTGCCAACTCGGGGTTCGGGCTGGCGTCCGTGCTGCGGTTCGCCGGGCGGGGGTGGGACACGTGGGGAACGGTTCGCTCCAAGGCCAAGGCCAAGGTGCTCACCGACGCGGCGAAGGCCGCTGGCGTGGGCGACCGGGTCCACGCTGTGGTGCTGGACGTCAGCGACCACGATGCCGTCGTTGCGGCATGGCCGAAGATGCCGCCGTTCTACGGGGTGGTGAACAACGCCGGCTACAGCGCGCTCGGTGCGGTGGAGGAGGTGTCCGCGGCGGAAGCCAAGCGCAACTTGGACGTCAACCTCGTGGCACCGGCGGTGGTGTCCTCCTGTGCATTGCCGGCGATGCGCGAACGCGGCAGCGGGCGGATCGTGATGGTCAGCTCGATCGCCGGCCTCGCCGCGGTGCTCCCGTTGAACGCCTGGTACCACGCCTCCAAGTTCGGGCTGGAGGCATTGAGCGACGTGCTGCGGATGGAGGTGGCCCAGTTCGGGGTGAAGGTGTCCGTCATCGAGCCCGGGTTCTTCAAGACCGAGATCGAGACCAAGGCGAAGGCCGACGCCCAGGAGCGCGAGGCGGTGGACGACAGCCCGTACCGCAAGGCCTATCACCGCATGCAGGTCACCGCCGGCGCCGTGGCCGCGGTGGCCCCGCCGCCCGGCCTGGTGGCCCGCACCATCGTGAGCGCGGTGGAGAGCAGCCGCCCGCTGAAGCGCTACCTGGTGGGCGCCGATGCGCTGGCCCTGGCGGCCACGAACCCCCTGCTGCCACGGGCGATCACCGACCCGCTGCTGCGCCGGCTGGCCAACCTGGGCTGAACCGCGCCGCACACGGCTGCACCGCGCCCCGGCCGGGCCGCGACGCACCGCCCCAACCGCACGGAAACCGGCCCTGCCGCAAGGGGGCCGCAGGTCCCTACACGCCCGGCCCGCCGCGGGCGGACAATCGGGGTACGAACCACTTGCTCCGCCCCTCAGGTCCGGTCGACCCGGCGCCTGCCACCATGGAGGTGCTGCCGTGACGACACTCACCCGGAAGCCCATGCCCTTCCTTGTACCGGAGTACTGCAAGGGGTGCGGCCGATGCATCACCTCGTGCACCAAGGGCTGCATCACACCCGGCACGGAGATCAACCCGCTCACCGGCCTGGTGCCCGTGGTGCTGGACCTCACCGACTGCAACGCATGCGAGCTGTGCATCGACGCCTGCCCCGAGCCGTTCGGCCTGCGCCCCGAAGGTGAGCAGGCGGCCTTCGAGCTGCGCGACCCCGCCGAGCTGGGCGGCCCCCGGCCGTACGACGCACCGGTGCCCGAACCCCTGCCGGACACCACGCTCGCCCTCCCGGGGCGCGCCCCCCTGGTGGTGAAGGGCACCTACGCCTCGGCGCTGGGTGCGGTGCTCGGCGGCTGCCGGCACGTCTACGGCTACCCGATCACCCCCTCCACCGAGGGCGCCGAACTGATGGCCAAGCTGCAGCCGATGCTGGACGGTGTGTTCGTCCAGGCCGTCAGCGAGGTGGCCACCGTCAACATGATGTACGGCGCCGGCGGGGCCGGGAAGCGGTGCATGACGTTCACCAGCTCGCCGGGCTTCAGCCTGATGCTGGAGGGCATCTCCTACCTGATCGGCGCAGAGGTGCCGGCCGTGTTCGTCAACATCATGCGCGGCGGCCCCGGGCTGGGGAACATCGCCCCCGCACAGGCGGACATCAAGCTGGCCTGCCGCGGCCTGGGCCACGGCAACACCCACGCCATCGTGCTGGCACCGGCCACCCCGCAGGAGATGCTGGACCTGACGATGCTGTCCTTCGACCTGGCGTTCCGCTACCGCAACCCGGTGGTGGTGCTGGGCGACGGCTACCTCGGCCAGATGACCGGCAAGGTGCGCCTGCCCGACCACATGGTGGTGCCGGGCATCCCCGAGTGGGCCGTGTACGGCGACCACTCCCACCGCGGCAACCTGATCTGCTCAATCGAGCTGCAGGAGGCCGACCTGGAGCGCCACAACCTGGACCTCGACGCCAAGTACGCCCGCATGACCGCCACCGAGCAGCGGGCCGACCTGCACCACTGCGACGACGCCGACGTGGTGGTGGTGGCCTGCAACACGCCCGCCCAGCTGGCCAAGGGGGCGGTGAAGGAGCTGCGCGAGCAGGGCGTGAAGGTCGGCCTGTTCCGCCCGATCACCCTCTGGCCGTTCCCCATCGATGCCTTCCGCGAGGTGGCCGAGCGGGCCCGCCACCTGGTGGTGGTGGAGGCCAGCGAGGGCCAACTGGAGGACGAGATGCGCCTGGCCCTCAGCTACGCAGGGGTGCACGCACCGCCGATCAGCCATGTGCGCCGCCAGGGCGGGGTGCTGCCGTCCCAGGCGGAAGTGGTGCAGCAGGTCCTTGCACTGACGCACGAGCGGGAAGGGGTGCTGTGATGCCGACCTCCGTCTTCTACCGCCAGTTCGAGCGCCACGATCACGCCACCGGGATCAAGGCCCACACCACCACCTACTGCCCGGGCTGCGGCCACGGGGTGGCCCAGCAGTTCCTCGCCGAGGCGATCGACGAGCTCGGCGTGCAGGACCGCACGGTCCTCGTGTCGCCGGTGGGCTGCTCGGTGTTCAGCTACTACTACTTCGACGTCGGCAACACCCAGGCCGCCCACGGCCGGGCACCCGCCGTCGCCATCGGCCACAAGACGGCCAACCCGGACTCGATCGTCGTCTGCTACCAGGGTGACGGCGACCTGGCGTCCATCGGCCTGGCGGAGATCATCAGCGCAGCCCAGATGGGGCTGCCGATCACGATCATCTTCGTCAACAACGCGATCTACGGGATGACCGGCGGCCAGATGGCCCCCACCACCCTCCTCGGGCAGAACACCACCACCTCGCCCGGCGGGCGCACCACGTTCGCCGGCGAGCCGTTGAAGGTGGCCGAGATGATCGCCGGCCTCGACGGCCCGGTGTTCGTGGAGCGGGTGGCGCTGTACGACAACCGCCGCCGCACCCACGCCAAGCGGGCCATCAAGAAGGCGCTGGAGCTCCAGGCCAACGGCACCGGCTTCGCCTTCATCGAGGTGCTCTCGGAGTGCCCGATCCACCTCAACATGACCCCGGAGGACGCCGAGGGCTGGGTGCGCGACACCATGCAGCAGGTGTTCCCGCTGGGTGTGAAGAAGGACGCCACCGACCGCCAGTACCCCGAGATCCCCACCCCGGCCTTCGACGCCGAGGCCACGCTGGCGGCCATGGGCACCACCACGGAGCAGGCCGAGCGCCACGCCACCGGGTTCCCCGCCCACCTCGACCCCGACGACATCAGCCTCAAGCTGGCCGGGGCCGGCGGTGACGGCGCCCAGACGGCGGCGATGTTGATCACCAAGGCGGCTATCAACGAGGGGTTCGATTCCACGGACATCCCCAGCTACGGGCCGGAGAGCCGCGGTGGCACGTCGTACGCCGACGTGCACGTGGCGGCCACCGAGGTGCTGTCGCCCGCTGCACCACACCCGCACGTGCTGGTGGCGTTCAACGCGCCCAGCCTGGCGAAGTTCGGGCCGACGGTGCGCCCCGGCGGCGTGGTGATCTACGACAGCTCGATCGTCGGTGAGGTGCCGTCCAGCCTGGCCGACGGCGTGCGCGTCGTGGGTGTGCCGTTCGCCGCCGTGGCCCGCGACCTCGGCGCCGTGCAGGTGAAGAACGTGGTCGCACTCGGTGCGCTGCAGGGCGCCACCGGGCTGTTCCCGAAGGAGACGTTCCTCACCGTCATCCGCTCCGCGCTGGTCGGCAAGCGGGCCGTGCTGGAGCTGAACGAGCAGGCCTTCGCCCGCGGCGCCGAACTGGCGTCGGCCGTTGCCGCCCCCGCCGGGTGACAGACTGCACCACGTGAACCGGCGCTGAACGGCGCTGAACCGCGTTGAACGACGCCGTCACGCCCGACCTTCGGCCCTAATGGTGGCCACGACCGGGCGGAAGAATGACGGTGCAGGATGCCCTGGAGGGCCGGATGGCCACCACAGCGGTCAACTCGTCCGCCGGCATGGCGCCGGCTGCACCCGTGGTGGTCGCCCGCGGCCTGGCCCGCACCTACACCCTCGGCGGGGTGGCCGTGCCGGCGCTGCGCGGCGTGGACCTGGAGGTGGCCGCCGGCGAACTGGTGGTGCTGATGGGGCCCAGCGGGTGCGGCAAGACGACGCTCCTCCACCTGCTGGCCGGGCTGGATGCCGCCGACGACGGCGAGCTGACCGTCGCGGGTGTGGACCTGCGCCGGGCCACCCAGCGGGAGCTGGACCGCTTCCGCCGGGACCATGTGGGCGTGATGCTGCAGAGCGACAACCTGCTCAGCACGGCCACGGCCCGCGAGCAGGTGGCGCTGCAACTGCTGGCCCGTGGCACCCGGTGGCGCGACGCGCTGGACACGGCCGACGTGCTGCTGGCCGACGTGGGCCTGGCCCACCGCCGCCGCCACCGGCCGGCCGACCTGTCGGGTGGCGAGCAGCAGCGGGTGGCGCTGGCCCGGGCGCTGGCCGGCAACCCGGCCCTCGTCCTCGCCGACGAGCCCACCGGCGAGCTGGACAGCGCCACCACCGGCGAGGTGCTGGGGCTGGTGACCCGGGCCAACCAGTTGCACGGCACCACGTTCGTGATCGCCACCCACGACCCCCTGCTGGCCGAGGTCGCCACCCGAGTGGTGCGCCTGCGCGACGGAGTGGTGGTGCCCCCGCCGCCCGGCGGCGCCGTACAAGGAACGGGCCCCTCGTGACGGTGCCCTGGCTCACCCGCGTGCGCTTGGCCGCCGGCGACCTGCGCGCCCAGCCATGGCGCTCCGTCATCGCCGTGCTCGTGCTCACCCCGCTGGCGGCGAGTTGGTTCATCCTGGCGGTGGTCGCCCGGTCGCTGGCCGACCTCGGCACCGTCGGTGAGGCGCGCAACCTGGTGGTCACCGAGCCCGACGTGTTCGACCTGGCCAACGTGCACCTCGACGGCGACGACCTGGCCACGGCGGCTGCCGCGGCCGGCGACGACGCGGAGTCCGTGACGCCGCTGGTGCTCCGCCTGGTGGAGATGGACGAGCGGGTGCTGCAACTGCGGGCCGCGGCAACGGGCGACTGGGCGCCGATCTACGACCTCACCCTGCTGGACGGCACCGTGCCGGACGGAGCCCGCGACGAGATGGCCATCACCTCGGCCGTGCAGGTGGCCACGGGGTGGCAGGTGGGTGACCGCCAGCAGGTGTTCGGGACGGACTTCACGATCACCGCCGTGCTGCGCGGCTCGGGCAGCAAGGTGGCGTCGCTGTGGCTGCCGCTGGACCGCGCCGAGCGGCTGTTCGACCGGCCCGGCGAGTTCCAGTTCGCCGTCGTGCGAGTGCGCGCCGACGCCGACGGGGATGCCGTGCGTGCGCGGCTGCGCGATGCGTTCCCCGGGCGCATCGTGCTCGACGAGTCGGCCATCCAGGCCGAGGCTGCCCGGGGGGTGCGCTCGCTCGGCGACATCGCCATGGCGTTCACGGCAGTGGGTGTGCTCGGCCTGGCCGTCGGTGCGGCCAACGCGACCGCGCTGACCCTGGCGGAACGGCGCCGCAGCGTCGGCCTGTTGCGGGCCATGGGGTTCGACGCCGCGACGGTTCGCGGCCTCCTCGCAGCCAGGGCGGTGCTCACCTCGCTGGTAGCAGTGCTGCTCGGCCTGGCGGCGGCCACATGGTTCGTGCAGGTCCGTCCCACGTTCGTGCTGCGGACCTACACGGTGTCGCTGCGGCTCGAGCCGTGGGTGGTGCTGGCCGGGGTGGCGCTGGCCGTGCTGGGCGCCTGGGCCGGCGCGATCGTGGCCGCCCGCCGGGCAGTGCAGGCGACCCCGGCGACGCTGGTGGTGACGTGATGGGCAGGTTGCGTGTCGTGAGTGTGCTGGCGGTGCGGGACATGGCCCGGCGGTGGCGGGTGATGGTGGCGCTCGGCATGATGGTGGGGCTCACCGTGATGATGGTGACGCTGCTGGACGGCTACGTGCACAGCATCGACGTGCGCTTCCGCTCCGCCCAGCCCCGCCTGGTGGTGCAGCAGCAGAGCACGGTGGGCGAGTTCGCCGGCAGCCGCATCCCCGCGTCCGTGGGCGACGACCTGCGGGCGATGGGGCTGGACCCGGTGGGCGAAGTGCACGCGGTCACCGGCACCTCCGGCCGCGACGCGGTCCTCATCGCCGGAGTGGACCCCGCCCGCTACCAGACGCTCGACCCCTACCACCTGGTGGCCGGCCGCCACCTGCGCGCCGGCGAGAGCCACCGCACCGCGCTGCTCGGCAGCGTGCTGGCGGACCGCCTGGGCGCCGGGCCGGGCGACACGGTGAGCCTGCGCGGGCGCGACGCGGAGGTGGTGGGTGTGTTCGAGTTGGGTACCTACCTGGACGATGCAGCGGTGGTGCCGATCGCCGACGCCCAGGCCCTGCTGGGGTGGGAATCCGACGTCTCGCTGTTCGTCGTGGCCGACGACGGCACGCTGCACGACGGCGACGTGCTGCCCGGTGGGCTGGTGGTGGCCTCGCGTGGCGACATCGCCCTGGTGGACGAGTGGGGGCCCCTGCTGGACCTGCTGGCCGCGGCCGTGCGCTTGCTGGCCGCCGGTGCGGTGGCAGTGCTGATGCTGGCGCTGTGGCGGCTGGCGTGGCTGCACCGCATCGATCTCGGGGTGTTGCGCCTGATCGGGCTCAGCCGGCAGGCCGTGGCCGCCTACTTCACCGTGCAGGCGGTGGTGCTGGTGGTGGTGGCCGCAGCAGTCGGCGCCGGCGCCGCCTGGCTGGTGGCACCGTCGCTGGCGCGCACCACCCTGGCCGTCACCACCATGCCGGTGGTGGACGGGACCGTGTTGTGGAGGGCGGCCGCCGTCGGCGCCCTCGTCCTTGCGGTGGCCCTGGCCACCTCCCTCGTCGCCGTCACCCGTCGCAGTGTCGGCGACCTCATCGAGCGCGACGACTGAACCATCGAATCGAACTGAACCATGGAGAGGAGCCGACGATGACGAGCAACCAACCCGGTTGGTACCCGGACCCGTTCGGGCGTGCCCAGGTGCGCTGGTGGAGCGGATCGGACTGGACCGATCATGTGGCCACCAACGGCCAGGAGTACACCGACCCGCCCGTGGCCGGGGCAACCCCGGCCGCCCCGGCCGCAGCCGCGGCCCCGGCCCCGATGGCCGCTGCGCCGATGGCCGCAGCGCCGATGGCTGCTGCCCCTGCCGCGGCACCTGCCGGGAAGAAGGCCACCACCCAGATGCTGGCGATCGTGGGGGTCGTGGCGCTGCTGGTGGGCGGGTTGGCCGGCTGGCTGATCCGTGGCGGCGGTGACGACAGCGGCGGCGAAGGAGGTGGAGGCGGTGCGGCCAGCGGGTCGCTGACTACGCCGATCCTCCAGGGGCTGGCCAGCCTGAACAGCTATGAGTTCCAGGTGTCTGCCACCACCGTCGGCCCCACCGAGGCGGACCGCAGCGACATCACGGCCTCCGGCCAGAGCGACAGTGCCAACAACCTGCGGCACCAGGTGCTGACCCAGTCGTCCACCTCGGCCGACGACCCCGAGGGCTACACCTCCACCACGGAGAGCTGGCAGGACTCCACCAAGTCCTGCTCGTTCGACGGTGAGGAATACAGCAGCACGGCCGCCAACCCGATGGACGCCGACTTCGGCACGGTGCTGAGCGGGGTGTTCGACATCGTCATCCCGGCCGGCAACGCCCAGCTGGTGGGTGAGGAGACCGTGGCCGGCGTGGCCGCGCAGCACTACTCGTTCACCATCCAGGGCCTGGCTGCCGGCAGCGGCGGTCAGGTGGAGCAGAACCAGGGCGACATCTGGGTGGCCAAGGACGGCGGGTACCTCCTCAAGTACCAGGTGACCACGGCGTTGCGCACGGCTCCCCAGGGCTCGGCCGGCGCCGAGGTGTTCCGGCTCACCCTCACCCTCGAACTGACGTCGGTGAACCAGCCGGTGTCCGTGCAGATGCCCGCCGCCTGCCCCGCCCCCACGACCGACACCACCACCGGCTGAGCTGCCGCCCCATTCCCGAAGTGACGCGGTGGCAACCCCGCCCACCAGGGAAGTGACGTGATATATCACGCCAGTTCGGGGTGGGAGGGTCCGCGAGACTGGGCGGATGGCCGCGTCCGACCAGTTCATCGACACCCTGCCCGAGCGCGGGTACGACGAGGTGCTGGCGCCGGCGTACGACGCGTGGCTGCCGCCCGGCACCGTGTTTGCCGACGACCGGGTCCACCTCGGTGTCATCCGCCGGGCCGGGGGCACCGCGCTGGAGCTCGGCACCGGCAACGGCCGCTTCCTCGTGCCGGCCCGTCAACAGGGCTTGACGTCGAGGGCTTGGGTCGTCGCCGCCAATGCTGGCTCGCTGCCGGACCCATCTCGCGGCCGCGGGCTCGACGCCGTCCTGCACGAGGGGACGATGGCGCCGCTGGCGCTTGGCCGCGCCGATATGCGGATCGTCTGCCCGGCGGGCAGCTTCGGGCTGGTGGTCGACAGCCCGCTGACGGCCCTGCGCAGCTACCTCGCGAGCACCTGGCACCGGCGGTGGCGTGCTGGCGTTCAGCGGGTCGGGCGATGTCCCGGGTGCCACCACCGGGTTCCAGTGGCGGCTGCGGCGTACCGGCACCGACGGCGACCAGGGCCTGACGTACGTCACCCACGAGGCCATCGGTCTCGACGACACCGCACCGCAGGTCCATCTGGTGTTCAACCGCCTGGGGTCTCGACGCCGCTGGCGGGCTGCAGGACACCTGGTTCCGCCGGATGCGTCTGCGCTGCTGGCCGGCCGGAGATCCAGGTGGCGTTGCGCAGCCGGGTTCGCCGAGGTGCAGGTCCACGGGGGCGACGACGGTTGGGTGGCGCTCGCCACTGCGTGACCGTGCCGCAGTACGGTGCGTGATGTGCTGAACCCCGTTGGTGCGCTCCGCCATCTTGCCGCCGCCAGCAGCTGCTGCGGCAGGCGCCGGTCCTCGTGGTGGCCAGGGGTGCTGGCCAGGGAGTGCATCCGGAGCGGTTCGACGCCAAGCAGGTGGTCATCGCGCCGCTCGGCGACGGGGTGCGCATCCGCGAGGTGGTGGATCAGGACTTCGGCAACCACCAGCGCCACGGCTACAGAGCGGGTGATCCCCAACGACTTCAGCGCGGCCGCGGACGTGACCGCCTTCTCACCCGATGCGCCGGACGACCTCTCCGTCGTCAACGAGGGGTACCAGACCCGTATCCGCATCGGTGACCCGGACACCACCATCGACGGGCAGCACCGCTCGTGCTCACCTACACGTTGCCGTCGGCGCAGCTGTCCACCGGCCAGCTCGCGCTGGACATCATCTGGCCGGACGAGGCCGTTCGAGACCAGCCGGTTCGAGGTGGTGCTCACCGGCTCTGAGCTCCCGCAACCCACTGTGCAACGTGGGCCGAGGTGGCACGTCCGGCGGTTGCACCTTGCAGCAGTGGGCGACGGAGTACTGCGGGTGTTCCAGCCGCTGGAGGCCGGCGACAGCATCACCGTCGGCGGGCAGATCGTCCGCACGTTCACTCCGGCGGAGGTTGCGTGCCGCCGATCCCCGCCCGCCGTGGCGACGCCTCCAGGCTGCTGGTGGCGGGCGTCGGTGTCACGGGGTTGGCGCCGCGGCGGGCACGTTCCTCCTGGCCCGCCGGCTGGGGCGCAACAAGGTGGCCAGTGGCGGCGCGCCGAGCGCGGCCTACGGCGGTGGCGGCCCGGCGCTCCTGATGTCCGACTCGGCGATGGAGGACTTCGTCACCACCGAGTTCGTGCCGCCGCCGTCGATGACGCCGTGGGAAGGGCGATGCTGCTGCGCGAACGGGTGGACAACCAGACCGCCGAAGCCTGGTACGCCACCCAGATCGCCAGAGGCGCTCGTCCTCCAGCCGGATCGCCGGCGACGTTTGGCCGCCGGGCCGAAGCTACAGATGCTCGGCAGGGGAAGACCGTGCCCGGCTGAACGCCTGGTGTCCGGCCTCGACGCCCACCATCACGCTGGACAAGTACCAGCCGCGCTCGCGTCGCTCACCGCCAAGGTCCGCAAGGCGCAGATCGCCAAGGCGAAGAAGTCGAACTGGTGGAGAAGTTCCCGCCCGGCAGCCAGGTGCACTTCCGGCGGCAGTCTCCGGCGTCGCATCGCGTGGCGGCCCTCGGCGTGGTGCTTGCTGTGGGCCCGGTTGGCGCCAGCACGTGCTGGTTGCGTTCGGCGTGGCGCTCGGTGGCAGCCGCCGTCGCCATGGCCGATACCTGCCGCTGTTACCGGTGCGCAGCGTGCAGGGCTCGGCGCTGGCCATCCGTGTGGAGTCGTTCCGCAGGTTCCTGCTGGCCAGTGAGGGCAAGCACGTGGACTGGGCCTGGCAGCGGGGATCCTGCGGTGAGTACACGGCCTGGGCGGTGGCCCTGGGCGGCTGACGTGGGGCGATGCGCTGGCGGACAGCACGATCCCGCCGCCTGAGCCAGTTCACCACGCCTCGTTCGCACGTACTGGTCCAGCCTGCAGACGTCCAGCCGGATGCCCAGTAGCAGCGGCTCCGGCGGGTCGGGCGGCTGGGCGTGGCGGCGGCTTCTCCGGCGGCTTCTCCGGCGGCAGCGTGGGAGGTGGCGGTGGCGGCGGCAGCTCCGGCAGCTGGTGACGACGCCTCGTCCCGCGCTGCGCTCGTGGCGAGCGGCTGATCCACCACGTCGGCCCTCGTCGTACCTTTGCGGCGTTGGCATGGCTGTGGTCTGCTCGGTGGAGGGCGACCGCACATCGCCTCGTGGAGGTCTGTCGTGAATGTCCAGCGAGGCAGGAACTTACCTGTGGTGTGGACCTGACGGTCGATGGCGGAGCGCAGGGGATCGGCTCGATGACCCGCCTTGCTCGGTGACCCTGCGCTGCGTGGATCCGGTTGGAGTGGTGTTCGGCGGCGTGGTGTTCGGCGGTTTCTGCCCGCGAGGTGATCGGTGGACGTCGGCTGCCGGGTCGAAGCCAGACCGATGCGACTACCGGCTGGTCGTGGATGACTTCCCCGCCGGGGGCAATGTTGTCGTGAGCGGCCGGGTCGCCAGTTTCACGGACCGGATGGCTGCGACGGGTTCCGACGCCGGCAGTGGAGACTTGGTGAGGATGACGACGTAGTGGCGTGCGGGTCCTGCTCGTGCTGGGGACGCTCATCTGCTGCCTCGCCGCGGCATGGGTCGCGCGCTCCGCCGTGTCGCACGTGGCAGCCAGGGTGATGACGCAGCGATCGCCGCGTGTGCGCTGCCTGGCCCGCTGACGGACGACGAGGTGGACGATGCTCGACCAGCTCGACCGACGGAGGCGGTGATATTTGTGGCGGCGTTCGATGACGCCGCCGTGGTCGATGCGTGGTTCGCCACATGATCGCCGGGCGCGCTGGTGCCGGGGAACCGCCAGTGGTCGCTCACCGTGGCGCGCGCTGCGGGAGCTGCCGGAGAGCTGAACGGGCGTTGCTCGTGGCGGATGGTGGTCGGCGAGCCATGCGGCGGCCCTGGCCTCCGGCTGGCATCGTCGGACGGTGCAGGCGGGTGCGGGCCGGGCTGGTGGCTGGCGGTCCCGGCGTCACGCGTTCCGAGGGCTCGCCGCGGGCTGGTGGTTGCATCGCTGGTGGCGAGCGGTCGGTCGTCACCGGTTGGTCGAACGACTGGGGTTCAGCGCGATGGTGCTCGTGGTGCCGGCGGGCCTTGCGATCTCGCCGAGCTGGACCTCGGCGCCTGGCTGTCGCCGGGCCATCAGGGACTGGCAGGCTGCGCTGGACGACGTGCTCGCAGCGGACCGCGGCGGTGGACCGGGCTGGCAGGCCGGCCGGCTGCCGGAGATAGGCGTGGGCGGTTGCGCTCGGCAGCAGGGGTCGGGCGCCGCGCTGCAGGCCAGTTCGGTGCCGCTGGACGAACGTCGGACGCTGGCGCGCCGTTGTGGCCCGGCGTACTCGGCAGAGTGTGGTCGGCGCGTATTGGCCGACCCTGCGGTTCCACGGCTTGACCCGACGGCCGGTCCGCTGCCCTTCGAACCGTCCCCGACAACGAAGTGACGGCATCCCACCCCTCATTGACGTGATGATATCCGTCCTTCCCAGTGGGGGTGAAGATGCCGTGCGCCAGTCGCGCCAGGTTGGGTCAGGTGGGACGACGGGACGGGCTGGGGCGGGGCGTCCGATGCAGGCGCTGGGGCGGATGATCTTGTTGTCAGCTGCCTGCTCCAGGACGTTGGCGCACCAGCCGATACCCGGCTGGGGCGATCGGCGTGGGTATGTCGCGGGATGCCGCACGACCGACCACGACACCGGCGAAGAACTCCGTTGGTGCGCAGTTGACGGTCGGGCTTGTGCGCCGCCGCAGGCAGACCACGCCCTCCTCAGTGGCGATGGCCGGCACCAGGCGGCGTGGCGTCACGTCCGCGGCCAGTGCCGGGCGACGCCAGCATCAGCGAGCGGGGATCCTCGCCCTGGTAGACGGCGTGGCGAAGCCCATGATCTTCTCGCTGGCGATGATCTTCGGCCCGACCACGTCGTCGATGCGGTCCTCGGTGCCGATCTCGTCCAGCAGGTCCAGCGCCCGGCTGGGCGCGCCACTGGAGCGGCCCACTCATCGCCTGATGGCGGCCACGACGGCGGAACGCGATCTCGCCCCGTGCTGGCCACCACCCGGCCAGTGAACGTGGAGGCGTTGAACCCGTGGTCGACCGTGGAGATAGGTACTGCTCCACCGCCCGGGCGTGGCTCGCCGAGGCGCGGTGCCTGCAGCATCCACAGCCAGTTGGCGCGGCAGAATAATCATCAGCGCGGCGCCACCGGCTGCAGGCGTGGCGGCGGCAGCGCCGCCAGCAGGTCGGCTGACGGCCGTGAGGAACAGCGCGTCAGCTGCGGCGCTGGGCGGGCGTCGATGTCGATCAGCGGTTGCAGCCTGCGGCGGCCGCCAGGAGAGGCGTGCGCAGGCCGTCCAGCGGTGCCACCGGCGGCAGCGATGGCGGGCAGCACCACCGGCGATGACGGATGGCCCGCAGCGGGCGCACCTCGTCGGCGAAGCCGCCTGCCCGCCGCGGTAGGCAGCGTGCCGTCGATCATCAACATGCCACACGTCCTCCAGCGGCGGCGCTCGGCCAATTCGACAGCGGAGTACTGGCGGTAGTGGTAGAAGCCTCTGCCGCCGCACGTCGCCGACTCCGGTGTCGGCCACCACCACGCCCTTCAGGCCGCGGGCACTTCCGGCCGGGCCGATGGTGCCACCCGCAGCAGATGCGCAGTGACACCGCACGCCGACGGGGTGCCGCGGATCGGTCACCGGCATGTGCCGGTAGCTGCGCCGCATCAGCGCGGCGCCGCTCCACCGGTGGCGACGTCCATCGTGTCGACGGGAGCGGACATCACGGTGGCGATGACGGCGTCGGCTGTCGCACCCGTTGGCGCTGGGCCCGCAGCACGTCGCGCTCTGGTGACGATGCCGACTGCGGCGTTGCCTTCCACCACCACGACGGAGCCGACGCGGTGAAATGCATCCGCCGGACGGCGGCGGGAGGGCTCCTGCACCAGCGGTGACGGGCGGTGAGGCAGAGAGCGATCGAAGTCATGCGACAGCCTGATCTCGCCGCCGCAAATCAACGTTGATTATCATCGGTGACCATGATCCGAGCCGCCAGGGCCCATCGCCTCGGCGTGAAGGTCGAGACGCTCTACGCCTTACGTCAGCCGCGGCCTGCTCACCAGCCACCGCAGGCGCACTGGTCCAGCGTGTTCGACGAGCGTGAGGTGGATGCGCCTGGCCCGCTGCAGCTGCCCTTCGCCGCCAGCCGCACGCCGACGCTGGACATCGACATCGCAACGGCGATCACGTCCACCCACACCGACCGGCGGGTCACGAATGCGCTTCCGTGGCCACTCCTGCCAGGTTGGCAGGGCACTGCATCGCTTCGAGCAGGTGGCCGAACTGCTGGGACCGGGAACGCCTCGCCCGCCCGCCCTGGGCCGGACTCGACTGTCACGAGTCGCTGGCCAGCGGATGATGGACCGGGTGCGTGGCCGCCGCGCTCGCCGCAGTGGCGCCCCTGCGCCGGGACGGTTCGCGACGTCGAAGGCGTGGCGGCCGAGGGCGGACGCCTCATCGCCACCATCGTGGTTCGCTTCCGCCCGGCTCGATGACGGCGGCGTGCCCCGCCCACCTGCACGGGTGGCCACGTACCGAGGCACCATCGCCGGCCGCCTGTGGCCCGTCTGTCGCCGCGCCGCGCCTCGCCCGCGGCGGTGCAGGCCATCAACGGTGCGCTGATCCTGCTGGCCGACCACGAACTCGCCGCGTCCACGCTGGCCGCCCGCGTGGCTGCGTCCACCCGCGCTGGCACGCACGGTGTCGTTGCCGCCGGGCTCGGCGCCGTCTCCGGCAGGTTGCACGGTGGTGAGAGCATGCGGGTGCGCCGCCTGCTGGCCATCGCCGATGCCGAAGGTGCCGCCGCGGCAGTGGACGCGGCCTTGGAGCGGTACGGCCGCCTGCCCGGGTTCGGCCAGGTGATCTACCCGGACGGCGACCCGCGAGCCCCGCTGCTGCGAGCGTTGGTGGACGAAGCGTGGGGCGGCGCAGCCGCGCTCCGCGTCGTGGACGAGGTGGCTGCCGAGGCCCGCCGCCGCAACGCCGCGCCACCGAACATCGACTTCGCGCTGGCCACGCTCGGCCGGGCTGCGGGTATGGCCGACGACGCGGCGGAAGCCATCTTCGCCGTCGCCCGCATCGCCGGCTGGCTGGCCCACGCCCTGGAGGAGTACGGCGAGCGCCCCCTCCGCTTCCGCCCCAAGGCCACCTACATCGGGCGGTGAGCGGGATGGGGAGTAGGTTGCGGCCGTGCCGATCACGACGGAGGAGCCCACGGCCCCGCCCGTCACGGCGCGCCGCCAACCGCCACTGGCCGGTCGGGGCGGTGTCGTCGCCGCGGTGGCAGGGGCGATGGTGGTCGCCGTGCTGGCCGGTCTCGGGCTGCTGACGGGCGGCCGGCTGCGGCTGGAGGTCTGGCGGGCCGACTACCGGGTCTTCCCTGACGGAATCCGGCTGAGCACCATCGTCGGCGTCGACTTCGGGGACCGGCCGCACGACACGCTCGAGGTTGTCGTCACGGAGGAGAACGGCATACCCGAACCATTCGTCGTGCGCGCCGAACCCGGCAACGTCCAGATCTTCCCCGAGGTCACCGGCGAGGTGATCGGTCCCGACCCCGCGGGGCGCGTGGTGCTGCGCGGCAACGACGATCGGCACAGCGGCCTGCAGCGCATGGAGCACATGTACGTGCTGCCGCGCATCCTGACGGAGGGCGAGCGGTGGGAGTTCACGGCGTTGGTCGCACCGGAGGACATCGATGCCGAGACCGGCATGGTGGCCATCCACGGTGTGGAGCTCACCGACATCGTGTGCTCCGTGAGCGGTGCGTCGGGGTCGGCGTGCGAGTTGGTTCCGTCGGCGCCTGGCGACACCGTCCTTCGTGTCGCCCCGCTCCACGCGGGCTCGGAGATCCGTGTCGCGGCGACCGTGGGGTCACTGGTGGACAGCACCGGCAACTTCATCGGGAGCGTCGGGACCCAGAACTCCTCGCGGGTGCTGGCCGCCTTCGGCGGTGTCGTTGCGCTGATCACCGGGCTCGTCACCAACTGGTGGTGGCAGCGGCGCCGCCGTCGCCGCTGGGCCAGCGCCGTCGTGCCCGGTGCAGCAGGCGTCGAGGCCCCTGCGTGGGTGATGGCGGCCGCGCTCCGGGGGCGCGTGGACGATGAGGTGGTGGACGCGTGGGCGGCGCAGGCGGTGGCCGATGGTGTGCTTCGCGCCCACCGCAGCACGCCCACCCTGTCCGCGGGCGCGCGTCTTCACGACCTTTCGCCGGACGAATGGGGGGTGGCGTGCGCCGCCGTCGAGCCGTCCCGGCCCGCGGGCATCGACGAGTTGAGGAGCCCGTGGAAGCGGATGGAGCGGGTGTTGCTGGCGAAGGGTGCGCGCGACGGCTGGTGGGCAGGCCCCACCGGGCGCACAGTCGGCCTTCTGTCCGTGTCGGTCGGCGTTCTCGCGGCCGCCATTGCGTGGGCACTGTGGACCGGATGGTCGAACGACCACATCGTCGGCGCGGCGATCATGGTGGCAATCCCCGCGGCCGTGGTGGCGGTCACCCATCTGTGGACGCAACGCTGGCTGACCTCGGCGGGTCGGGACGCCGCCGCCACTGCGGAAGCCTGGCGGCGTCGCCTGAACCGGCTGGACGCGAGGCGGGTGGAGGCCATGGTCGCCGATGCCGAGCAAGGTGGCGAGGAGGACGTGGTGACGACGCTGGCGCTCGCTGCCGCGGCGACGGGCCGCGCCTACGCCTGTCGCCACGCGGTGGGTGATGCCGACGTGTCGCTGCGCCTGAAGGTCCGGGTGGAGCAGATCCTCGGCGCGGTGCGGATGGGCGAGCTCCGCCGGCAGCTCGACGAATCCCAACGGCTGGTGGAGGTGCCCGTCAGCCCATCGCGGTGATGATCGCGGCGATGTCGTCCTCGGTGGTCGTCGGGTTCACGAAGCAGAACCGGAACACCGTCTCCCCGTCGTGCACGGTGGGCACCACGAAGGCCGTTCCGGCGGCCAGCGCGGCGTCGCTCCA
>JACJWF010000011.1 GCA_020637295.1 Acidimicrobiaceae bacterium
TGCGCTGCGCCGCCGGTTCCACGTGCACGTGCCCGCGGGCGCGGTGCCGAAGGACGGGCCGTCGGCGGGCATCACCATGGCCACCGCGCTCGTCTCGCTGCTGCGCGACCAGCCGGTGAAACCCACCGTGGGCATGACCGGGGAGATCACGTTGCAGGGCCAGGTGCTGCCGATCGGTGGGGTGAAGCAGAAGGTGTTGGCCGCGCACCGGATGGGCCTGACCGAGGTGGTGCTGCCGGCCCGCAACGCCGCCGACCTGGAGGACGTGCCGGAGAAGGTGCGGGAGCAGATGACGTTTCACCTCGCCGCCACCTACGACGACGTGGCGAAGGTGGCGTTCGCCTGACAGGCTGAGGCGGTGAGCCCTGCTACTTCGCTGGACGAGTTGATCCACCGCGCCGACCTCGACGGGCTGGTGCGGTGGATCGACTCGCTCACCAGCGCGCAGGACTGGGAGGGGCTGCTGCAGGCGCGGGACCGCGCCCGCCACGCCGTGCACACCGGCCGCCAGCTGTGGCCGGCGGCGACGCTGGCCGAGTACCGGCTGGCCCTGTGGGCGCCGGCCGAGTGGGCGGCGAAGGTGCTGGACGAGGAGAGTGGCCGGTTCTCCATCGGCCCGCTCACCGAGGTGGCCGCGCAGCACCACACCTATGCCGATCTGGCTGCGGTGGTGCCGCCGGGGCCGAAGCTCGGGTTCGTGGCGCACGAGCGGGCGCTGCGCGGCGAGGCAATTCCGGCGGAGGCGCCGAACCCGCTGGAGATCCCGTTCGAGGTGCAGCCGTGGGAGCCGTCGTACGCCCTGGCCACGTACTCCGACGAGGGCCTCGACGCCCCCGCCCCACCCCTGCCTCCGGCATCGTCATTCCGTCACGTGGAGATCCACCGACGGGCGGCGACGGTGGACGACACCTCGGTGACACTCGCGGTGCGGCAGCTGTTCGACACCTGGACCGCGGCCTCCAATGGCCGGGTGGACGTGGTGTGCGTGGAGGGCTCGGCGGAGATGGCGGTGGGGGCGCTGGGTGTCCGCCACCCCGGCCTGGCGGAGCTGCCCGCGGCGAACGCGCTGGCATGGCTGGCCTGGGCCGGCGCCAGTGGTGGCGCCCTTGGCCGCCGCCGTGGTGCCGCCACCGGCCGGTTCGCGACCTGGTGGCTGTTGGCGGCACTGGGCGATGTGCTGGACGAGTGGCCGGTGCAGCCCGGTGAGCTGCACGCCCTGGCCGACGACCTGCGCTGGTACTGGTGGGACAGTGGCGAGCCCGCGCTCGGCTGGGCCGTCCAGCTGGCCGTCGAGGACCCGGGCGAGGGCTACGCCTGGGCCATCAGCGCCCACGACGCCGCCTAGGTCCGGCGGCGTTCCGGCCTGGGCGGGCCGGGGTGTCCGGTGTGCGTCCGTTCAACTCAGTTCGATTTCGATTGGCGCCGCGGCGCCAATTTCGAGGTTCGCGCCACGCAGCGACGGGCGTACCATTCGCCGATGGGGCTCGATGCAGACCTCACTGCGTATTACGACGCAGAGGCCCTGGCGGGTGTTCGCGGCACGGTCGACGCCATGCGACTCGGCATTCGGACTCGCTTCGCGGACCTCCTTCGCCGGGAAGGCAGACACCGCCTGGTCGACATCGGCGCAGGACCTGGGACCGACACGGTGGCCTTCCACCACGACGGCGTCGACGCCGTTGGTGTCGACCTGTCACCGGCCAATGTGGTCACGATGTGTGGGCGCGGCGCGATGGGGGCTGCAGGCTCGCTCTACGCACTGCCGTTTCCAGACGCCGTGTTCGATGCGCTCTGGACGATGAGCACCTTCGTCCACGTACCGCACGACCGCTTCGACGAGGCGATGGGTGAGCTCGTCCGGGTCGTGGCACCCGGCGCTCCGCTCGCCATCGGCACCTGGGGCGGGCACGACTTCGAAGGCGTGCCGGAGTTCGGTGACCTCCGCCCGTACCGGTTCTTCTCGCTCGCCACCCACGCCCGCTGGCGCACCATGCTCGAGCGCCACGGAACGCTCGAGCACTTCGAGACCTTCCCGCCATCCCAGCCTGGCGGCTGGGAGTACCAGTACGCCGTGCTTCGCGCCGACCACCGGGGGACCAAGGACACGTCGGACTTCGATCAGCGGGAACTCAGACCCGGGAGACGTTGACCGCACTGGGGTGGCCCTCGAGCAGCGCGGCGAGGTCGTTCGGGTCGCTGGTGAGGACCACCGCGGTCCGGAAGGCTGCGGCGAACGCGGCGACAACTGCATCGGTGGCGCTGATCGTCGCCGCCCGACCGGTCGAGGTGCGCAGGTGGGCCGCCGCCCGAGCGTGAACCTCCGTCACCGGCCGAACCTGGCACAGGCTGATCAGCCTGTTCTCGGCGGCCGCAGGTCCCGTTCTGCCTGTGGCAGAACCGGGTGCGCCGCGAGCGCCGGCGGGCCAGAGTTCCGGCCATGACCGCCGCCACGCTCTCGCCCACACTGACCGATCGGCTGATGGACCAGCGGATCCTGTTCCTCGGAGAGGAGGTCAACGAGGACAGCGCTAACCGTCTCGTCGCCCAACTCCTGCTGCTCTCCGCCGCTGACCCGCTGAGCGACATCACGCTCTACATCAACTCGCCCGGCGGCAGCGTCATGGCCGGCCTCGGTGTCTACGACACGATGCAACTGATCCCCAACGACGTCGCCACGGTGGCCGTCGGGTTCGCCGCCAGCATGGGCCAGATCCTGCTGTGCGGTGGGGCGGCCGGCAAGCGGTTCGCCCTCCCCAACGCCCAGGTGCTGATGCACGAGGGGTCCGCCGGCATCGGCGGGTGGGCGGCGGACGTGGAGATCCAGGCCGCCAACCTGGTCCGCACGCTGGAACGGCTGCGGCGGATCATCGCCCGCCACACTGGACGACCACTCGACGAGGTCGAGCGGGACGTGGGGCGGGACCGCTGGTTCGACGCCGAGGAAGCCCGCGACTACGGGTTCGTCGACCATGTGGTCGGCTCGCTCGACGATGTGCGGCCGATGATCGCCGCCAGGCGGATCGGGCTGCGGCCGTGAGCGGGTACACCATCCCCTACGTCGTCGAGACGACGCCCCGCGGCGAGCGCGTTGCCGACGTCTACAGCCGCCTGCTCGGCGACCGCATCGTGTTCATCGGCACCCCGATCGACGACGGCGTCGCCAACGTCACCATCGCCCAACTCCTCCACCTCGCGGCCGCCGCGCCGGAGCACGACATCTCGCTCTACCTCAACTCGCCCGGCGGGTCCTTCACCGCGGCGATGGCCATCTACGACACGATGCAGTTCGTCGCCCCCGACGTGGCCACGATCTGCGTCGGGCAGGTGGCATCGAACGCGGCGATCCTGCTGGCCGCCGGTGCGCCGGGCAAGCGGGCGATGCTGCCCCACTCCCGCGTG
This sequence comes from Acidimicrobiaceae bacterium, assembly GCA_020637295.1. GTDB lineage: Bacteria > Actinomycetota > Acidimicrobiia > Acidimicrobiales > Ilumatobacteraceae > UBA668. The sequence continues at coordinate 3,400 of JACJWF010000011.1, forward strand.
CTGCTGCACCAACCCCACACCCGCGGCACCCAGGGCTCGCTGAGCGACCTGGCGCTGGAGGCCGCCGAGCTGGGGAGGGTGCGGGAGGAAGCCGACGAGGTGCTCGCCCGCCACACCGGCCGCACGCCCGCGGAGGTGCGGGCCGACACGGACCACGCGCTCGCCCTGCGCGCCGACGCGGCCGTGGCCTACGGGCTGGCGGATGCGGTGCTCAGCGGGTCAGGCGGCCAGCAACTGCATGCGGACGCCGCGCTGCACCCCGGCGCTGGTGCGTAGCCGCCGGGCGGTGCGCTCCAGCACCGTCGGCACGTCCAGCTCCAACGCCGCGGCGATGGCGCCGAGCAGGTCGGCCGACACGTCCTTGCGGCCACGCTCCACCTCGGAGAGGTAGGGCAGCGAGACGGCCGCCGACTCGGCGACGTCGGCCAGCGTGCGCTCCTGCTCCCGGCGTTCCTCGCGCAGCACCTCGCCCAGCGCGGTGCGAAGGTCCGGCTGCGGGGCTTCGGGTGTCTGCGGGAAGGGGATCACCTCGGCGCTCATGCCGCCGAACCCTACCCCGCCATCGCCTTCAGGTCGGCCAGCAATGTGGTGAGGTCGACGATGGTGGCCTGCAGTGCGGGCAGGTCGGCGAGGGCCACGACCCGCTCGATCATCGGCGCGGTGCGGCGCACCAGCAGCCGGGTGGCCGCCTGCTCCACGCTGCGGTCGTGCACCCAGAACAGCACCACGCCCATGTGGTACAGCCACAGCACCTCCGGCAGCTGGGCCCGCACTGTCGCCGGCACTGGGGGCGCCGCGTCCTCCACTACGCGCTCCATCAGCTCGATGGCGGCCGTGCGGGCCGGCGCGCTGGCAGCACTGAACGGGCTGAGCGGGCTGGCCGGATCCGCCGCGTTGCGGAAGAAGCCGACGGCGAACGGATGCTGCGGCGCCATCAGCTCGAACCACAGATCGAGGTGAGCAGTCAGCCGGTCGGCCAGCCCGTCCAAGCCGTCCAGCACCTCCGGCAAACGCTCCCCGTGCTCCACCGCGGTGCGGTCGTAGAAGCCCTGCACCAGCTCGTCCTTGGAGCGGAAGTAGTAGTAGGCGTTGCCCAGCGACACTCCCGCCGACTCGGCGATGGCCCGCATGGTGGTGGCGTCGAACCCCCGCTCGGTGAACAGGGCCAGCGCGGCGTCGATGATCGCCGCCTTCGTCTGCTCGCCTCGGGTGCGTCCGGTCACGAGTAGCGAGTTTGGCACGCGTCGTCGCATCCCGTCCGGAGGGACAGCTCTCGGAACCATGCCGTCGCACCGGTCAGAGTTGCCAGCAGGTACGCCCTGCGCCCGCGGGCCATCTCGATCGCCAGGACCCGGGTGGAGCGCAGCGCCCACAGGCAGAGGATGAACGCCGCCCGGCCGCGGTACAGGTAGCCCTGGTCGGTGACCACCGTGATCTCGCGGCGGCACTCGTCCATGTCCAGTGCGGGGAACCGGCGCCGCGCCTCCTCGCTGCCGACGGGCACGAACTGCACCCTCACCAACGGCCGGCGCAACTGCATCCACGACCTGGCCGCCCGGCACACCGGGCAGTCCGGATCGAACAGCACCGTGATGCCGCGAACCTCCGGCCGAACGCCCGTCTCAGGCGAAGCGGACATCGCCGTCCACCGCCTCGATGTACCAGTCCATCAGCCGCTGACCCAGCCACCATCCGACGATCGGCGGCAGGAACAGCCAGAGCGAGACCAGCGACCTGAAGTCCAGGCTCCCCGATGCCGCCAGGAAGGCGACGGGGATGGCGTCCACGGTCAGCCCGGCGAGGATGCCGGTCGTGCCACCGAACGCCACCACAGTCCAGCGGCCGGGGTACGGGTACACGACGAGCGCCCCGACGGTGGCCGCCACAAGGCCGAACACGACACCAAAGACCGTGCCGACGACGCACGCCACAGGAATGGCGATCACTGCCACCACGACGCTCGCGAAGCTGAAGAAGGTCCCGATCACACATCCGATCGCGACGACCGCACCCCCACCGACGCAACTCCACACGATGACGTGACCCCACAGCCGCAGGAAGAACTGGCTACGACTCATCGGGGCGCCGCCAACTGGCCGGTCTCGGTGCGCTCGTGGGACGGCAGCGGAGCCGTGTGACTGCGACCGTCGACGGCGCGGCGCCGCAGGGCGTTGAACACCCACACGTTGGCCAGATGCACGCCACCGAGGACCAGGGCGACGATGCCGACGCGGTTGCTCAGCACCTCCAGCACGTCCTCACCCGTGGTGACGGAGCGATCGGTGGCGAGGAAGAGCGACACGTAGCCGAGGTTGAGCAGGTAGAAGCCGACCACCAGGAGGTGGTTGACGGCGTCGGCCAGCGGCTCGTTGCCGGCGAACACGTCGCGCAGGAAGAGCTTGCCGTTGCGGTGCAACGTGCGGGCCACGAAAACCGTGAGCGGCACCGTGACGGCGAGGTAGAGCAGATAGGCGAGGGCCTTGGCGGTCATGACAGTTCTCCTTTGTTGAACGTGTTCAAGTTGAACACGTTCAAGTCGGGAAGTCAACCCCTTGCCCGTCCCGAACTGTGGTCCGAAATCGAGCAGAAGCCGCAACGATCCAGACCCAGTTCGGAGAATGGCGAGATCCAGCCCCAGAAGCGCACCGGCCACGGGCGGACCTCGATGCGGGGGAGTCGGAAAAAGGTGAAACGGGCCGGGTTCCCACTGGGAACGCCGGCCCGTTTCGTCGGACGGCTGTGCTGGAACGTCAGCGGGCCTGGAGGGCCTCGATCAGCTTCGGCAGGACCTTCATCGCGTCGCCCACGATGCCGAGGTCGGCGATGCCGAAGATCGGGGCTTCCTTGTCCTTGTTGATCGCGATGATGTTCTTCGAGCCCTTCATGCCCACCATGTGCTGGGTGGCGCCGGAGATGCCGACGGCGATGTACACGCCCGGCTTCACGACCTTGCCGGTCTGGCCGACCTGGTAGCTGTAGGGCACCCAGCCGGCGTCGACGATGGCACGGGACGCACCCGGCGCACCCTTCAGCAGCTTGGCCAGGCTCTCCACCATGGCGTAGTTGCCGGCCTCGCCGAGGCCACGGCCACCCGACACCACGATCTCGGCTTCGTCCAGCTTCGGACCGCTGGTCTCCTCCACGTGCACGGCCACGACGCGGGCGGCACCCGTGGCGCCGACCTCCGGCACCGGGGCAGCGACCACCTCGGCCGCCCCGCCACCGGCGGGCTCGGCGGCGAAGCTCTTCGGGCGGAACGCCGCGAGGTACGGCGCCGCGCCGGAGAACTGGGTGGTGACCAGCGTGTTGCCACCGAAGATCGGGGTGGTGACGGACACCGACCCGCCGTCGGCGGCGACGTCCACATTGTTGGTGAGGACGGTGCGGTCCAGCTTCACCGACAGGCGGCTCATGACGTCGCGGCCCTCGTAGTTCTGCGGGAACATGATGAGGTCGGGCGAATCGCCGCCGTCGATGACGGCCTTCATCGCCGCCGAGACGGCCGGGCCGGGCAGTGCCCCGCCCAGGTCGCCAGTGGCGTACACCTTGGCGGCGCCGTACTCACCCAGCGCGCCGGCGATGGCCGACGCGTCGCCGCCCACGAAGGCGGTGACGGTGCCCAGGGTGCGGGCCTTGGCCACCAGCTCGAGCGTGGCCGAGGTGGGGGCGCCGTTGGACTCTTGTGCAAAAACCCAGATGTTCATTGGTGTGCCCTTCCTCAGATGACCTTCAGGTTCTCGAGGAACGCCACGATCTTGGCGAAGCCCTCTCCGTCGTCTTCGATGATCTCGCCGGCGGCGCGGGCCTCGGCCTGCGCGACGTTGACGATGCTCTGGCCGGCACCGGCCCAGCCGACGGGCGTGACGCCCAGGTCGGCGGCGGTGACGGTGTCCACCGGCTTCGACTTGGCGGCCATGATGCCCTTGAAGCTGGGGTAGCGGGGCTCCACCACACCGGCCGTCACGCTGATGACGGCGGGCAGCGGGCAGGTGACCTCGTCGTAGCCGGCCTCGGTCTGGCGGTCCACCTTCAGGGCGCCACCGTCGACGACGACCTTCTTGGCGAACGTCACCGACGGCAGGCCCAGCACCTCGGCCAGCTGCTCCGGCACGGTGCCGGTGTAGCCGTCACTGGACTCGGTGGCGGCGATGACCAGGTCGGCGCCGCCCATCCGCTGGATGGCTGCGCCGAGGATCTTCGCCGTGGTCAGCGCATCCGAGCCCTGCAGGGCCGGGTCGCTGACCAGGGTGCCCTTGGCGGCGCCCATGGCGAGCGCGGTGCGCATGCCGGAGACCTCGCCGTTGGGTGCCATCGAGACCAGGCTGACCTCACCGCCACCCGCCGCGTCGACGAGCTGCAGCGCCATCTCGACGCCATAGCTGTCCGACTCGTCGAGGATGAGCTTCCCGTCCCGCTTCAGGGTGTTGTCCGCCCCCAGCTCCCCGGGCAGTGCCGGGTCGGGGATCTGCTTCACGCACACGATCACGTTCATAGGGACACATTGTTACCGCCCGGTACCGCCGCCACCTAACCGGCGCTACCGTCACGGCGTGCGCATCCTGCTGGTGGTCAACGCCTTCGCCTCGTCGGTGACGGCGCGCAACACCGTCGTCGTGCACCGGGCCCTCAGCCAGGTGGGCGAGGTCGAGGTCGTGGAGACCAACCGCCGCGGCCACGCCACCCGCTTCGCCCAGGACGCGGCCCGCCGCGGCGTGGACGTGGTCATCGGCTACGGCGGCGACGGCACTCTCAACGAGGTGGCCACGGGCGTGGCGGGCACCGACACCGCGCTCGGCGTGCTGCCCGGCGGCAGCACCAACGTGTTCGCCCGCACGCTCGGCATGCCGAACGACCCGGTCGCCGCCGTCACCCTGCTGGCGGCCGGCATCGGGGAGCGCACCATCGAGCCCATCGGCCTCGGCAAGGTCAACGGCCGCTACTTCTGCTTCCACACCGGCGTCGGCTACGACGCTGCCGTGGTGCAGGAGGTCGAGCGCCGCGCGTCCCTGAAACGGTGGCTCGGCCATCCCCTCTTCATCTACGCCTCGCTGCGCACCTGGGTGGCCGGGTACGACCGTCACCAACCGCACTTCACCCTGCAAGCCCCGGGGGCGGCGCCGGTGGACGGGTTCTTCACCATCGTCCTCAACACCAACCCGTACACCTACCTCGGCAACCGCCCGCTGGACCTGTCGCCTGCCGCCACGCTGGACCGCGGCCTGGTCACGGTGACGTTCCGCAGCCTCAAGGTGGGTGCCCTGCTCGGCGGCCTGGGCGGTGCGCTGAAGGGCGGCGGGGTGAAGCCCAGCGACACGCTGGACCTGCGCACCGACCTGGCGGAGGTGGAGATCGTCACCCCGGCCGGTGCCGGCGTGCCGTACCAGGTGGACGGCGACTACCTCGGGGAGACGGAACGGCTGGCGTTCCGCCATGTGCCCGACGCCGTCAGGCTGGTCCGCCCGATGCTGCCGCCAGCACACTGAGCGCCACGTCCGGCACGTTGGTGCAGATCCCGTCGATGCCCCACTCGATCAGCTGCTCCATCCGCTCCGGGTCGTCGCACGTCCACGTGTTCACCTGAAGGCCACCGGCATGGCAGGCGGCGACGATCTCCCTGGTGAGCATCGCCACCCACGGGTGCAGCGCCACATGCCCGCGGGAGCGCAGCAGGTCGACCGCTCCGTCGGGGACCACACTGCACAGCCAGGCGGTGCGGATCTGCGGGGCCAGTGCACGGCAGCGGTCGACGGTCTCGATCCGGAAGCAACTGATCAGCCAGCGATCGTCCTCGCCGCGGGCCACGAGGTGCGCCACCGTCTCGTCGGCGATCGACTCGGTGGGGTCGAAGTCCGCCTCCTCCGGGTCGTTCTTGATCTCCACGTTCACCCACATGCCCTCGCAGGCGTCGAGGGCCTCCCCCAGCGTGGGCACGCTGGCCGGCAGGTCGCGGTTGGCGGTGGTGGCGATCAGGCGCCCGTCCGCCAGGTGGGGGTTGTGGTGCACCACCAGCACCCCGTCCGCCGTGCGGCGCACATCCAGCTCCACGGCATCGGCGCCCATCTCGCCGGCCCGGCGGAACGCCGCGACCGTGTTCTCGGCCTCCGCCCGGCTGGCCCCGCGATGTGCCATTACTGCTGTCACAGATACCCCCTATCGCAATGAACTATGCCCAAGGACTTTCGACCCCTTGTGTCGCACACGATTGTTACTTACCGTTTGCCTGCGCGTGAACGGACGGCCGACAGGGTCGTTCGCCCAAGCGCATGGATCGGTCCTCAGAACCCCTACGGAGAGTGCATCGTGTCGATTCCGGCTTCGAGTCTCACGCTGGCCAACGCCGACTACAGCTGGCGCAAGTCCGCCATCTGCCGGGACACGGATCCGGATCTGTTCTTCCCCGTGGGCACCACGGGGTACGCACTGGTGCAGATCGACAAGGCCAAGCAGGTCTGTGGCGACTGCCCCGTGTCGCCGGACTGCCTCCAGTACGCCCTCGAGACCAACCAGGACTCGGGCATCTGGGGCGGCACCAGCGAGGAGGAGCGCCGCCAGATCCGCCGCCGCGCTGCCGCTCGCCACGCTGCCGCCGTCTGAACGAACCGACCGAACCGTCAGCCGCCGGTCGTCAGACCGGCACCGTCAGATCGATCACCGTGCCCGTGCCCCGCGGGTGGTCGCCGAGACCCACCGCGGTGAAGTCCTCCGGCTCGCCCGCCCGCATGGCGATCGTGCCGTCCAGTTCCGTCGTCACCAGCGTGCGGACGATGGACAGCCCGAGGCCGGTGGCCCGGTTGAGCTCGAAGTCCGGGTTCAGGCTGCGCCCGTCGTTGACGACGCGGATGTGCAGCTGACCCTCCCCCTGTTCCAGGACCACGACCACGTCGCCGCCACCGCTGCCCTCGGGGAAGCCGTGGTCCACCGCGTTCTGCAGCAACTCCGTCAGCACCACGCTGATCGGCGTGGCGATGGTGCTGGGCAGGCGACCACCGTCGCCCTGCACCGTGAACCGCACCGGGCGGTCGACCGACTGCAGCCCTTCCTCCGCCAGGCGCAGGAGCGGGCGGACGATCTCCAGGAAGGCGACGTCGTCGCCGGGCTCGCGAGACAGCGTCTCGTGCACCAGCGCGATGGTGCGGATGCGCCGCACGCTCTCCGCCACGGCGGCCTTCGCCTCCGGCGAGGTCAGCCGGCGGCCCTGCAGGCGCAGCAGTGACGAGATCGTCTGCAGGTTGTTCTTCACCCGGTGGTGGATCTCGCGGATGGTGGCGTCCTTGGACAGCAGCAGGCGGTCCCGCTTGCGGACCTCCGTGACGTCGCGCAGGAGCAGCAGGCCGCCGGTGACCTCCGAGCCGTCGCCCGTGGTGCCGAGCACGGGGATGCAGCGGGCCAGGAACGTGGTGTCCTCGGTCTGCTCGAACTCCTCGATCACCGGGGAGTGGGTCTCGAACGCGTGACGCACGGGGCTGTCGTTGAAGCCCAACTCGGCCAGGCGCATGCCGACCGCGTTGGCGCCGATCCCCACCCGATGCAGGGCCGACACGGCGTTGGGCGAGCCGAACAGCACCCTCGCATCGGCATCCAGCACGAGCGCGCCGTCGCCCACCCTGGGCGCTGCCGACGAGTCCGCCACGGACCCGCCAAACGGGAACAGCCCCTGGGCAATCATCGCCGCGAACCGGCCGAACAGGCCGATGTACGTGCGTTCCAGTTCGCCCGGCTGGCGGCCGCCGCCGCTACCCCACTCCCGCGTGAGCACGGCGATGACATCGTTGCCGCGACGCACCGGGATGGCCATCAGGTGCACGGGCTCGGGCACGGCCTCCATCGTGATCTCGTCTTCACAGATCTCGCCGGTGGCCACCGCCCGGTCCAGCACGGGCCGCTCGGTGTCCGCTTCGGCGCCGACATAGTCCACCGGGTAGATGGTGGGGCCGGTGGCCGGGCGCACCTGTGCCAGCGTCAGCCATCCGCCGTCGCGCGTGGGCACGTACAGGAGCAGGTCGGCGAAGGACAGGTCGGCGAGCATGCCCCACTCGCCGATGAGCCGCTGGAGGTGATCGACCTCCTCGCGAGCGAGGGACGTGTGCTGCCGAGCGAGTTCGCCGAGGGTGGCCATACCCCCACGAGTGTGCCACGCCAGCGCGCGGCTACCGCGATCCACCTGCCTCGCGGCCACCCGTGAGGCGGCGGCCGAGGGCGCGGAGGCCGGCCAGATCGTGCACGTCGCCCGCCAGCAGGGGCGCCTCGGCCACCAGTGGTGCCAGGACCTCCAACTCGCGCCGTCGCTCTGCCTCCCTCGTGGCGACGGATTGCACCTCGCCGAACCGGCGGGCGACCTCGTCGATCACGTGTGCCGCGGCGGCCGGCCGCACAGCCGCGGTCGCGGCCACCTCGCCCACCACACCGGGATCCAGCGCCCGCAGCGCCACCGCGGCCCGGGCCGCCACCGGGCGGCGCACCTCGGCGGGCAGGGTGCGGTTCAGCACCATCGCCCCGAGCGGCATCGACCTGCGGCGCAGCTCCTCGGCCAGGAACCTGGCCTCGCGGGCCGGCGCAGGGTCCAGCGTGCTGACGACCACGAACGTGGTGCGGTCGTCCACCAGCAGTCGCTCCACCTCCGTGGCCCGCTGCACGAAGCCGGCCTCCATCGTGCGGAACAGCACGAAGAACTCGGCGATGTCCTGCAAGAACCGCGACCCGAGGATGCGGTCGGCGATCTGGTTGAACGGCTTGGTGGCCACGTTGAACAGCCGTGACCGGTACGGCACGGTGAGCCACTTCAGCAGGGCACTGCCGAAGAACTCACGCATCCTCCCCGGCGCATCCAGCAGGTCCAGCGCGTTGCGCGACGGCGGGGTGTCGATGATGACCAGGTCGTACTGCCCGCTGGCGTGGAGCTCGTGCAGTTGCTCCATCGCGATGTAGTCGTGGCTGTTCACGAACCGGCCGGTGATGTTGCGGTAGAGCGGGTTGGCGAGCACCCGCTCGCGCAGCGCAGGGTCCGGTGCATGGCGGCGGATCAGTTCGTCCCAGCCGGCCTTGGTGTCCAGCATCGCCATCCACAGTTCGGCGCCTGGCACGTCCACCCGCACGGGTGTGTTGCCCAGCGCGCCGGCCAGGCCCAGTGCGTCGGCCAGACGGCGGGCGGGGTCCACGGTGAGCACCAACACCCGGCCGCCGAGGCGGGTGGCCGCCTGCACGCCCAGCGCCGCGGCGACGGTGGTCTTGCCCGTCCCACCGCTGCCGCACACCACCACCATCTCCTTGGTGTCCAGCAGGTCGAGGAGGCGCCGGGTCACAGCCATTCCTCCCGCAACACGTCGGCCACCAGCGACACCACCCGGCGGCCGCCGGCGCGGGCGTGCACCTCTGGCACCACCGTCAGCGGCACGGGGGCGGCCAGGCCGTCCAGCAGCCGCGCCAGGTGGGCCTCCGCCATGCCGCGGCGGGTGCGGGCCATGTCGGCCGCGCGGAACACACTGGTGACCCCGCCGGCGGCCTTCACCCCCACGGCGTCGGCCAGGCGCTGCTGCACGGGCTGGGCGAGGAGGGCGTCGAGCACGGCGTCGTCGGCCTCCCCGAACCAGCGGGCAGGCACCCGGTTGGCCACCAGCGCAGCAACGTCCACGTCCGTGCCCGACCTCACCTTGCCCACCAGTTCCAGCGTCTCCACCACCGGCATCTCCTCCGCAGTGGTGACGGCCACCAGCCCGGTGACGGCCGGGTCGCCGAGGATGGCCAGCATCCACTCCGTCTGGTCGCGCACCATGCCCACCTGCACCAGTTCACGGATGGCCCGGGGTGCGTCGATCTGGGCGACGATGTGGCCACTGGCCTCCGCGTCCACCACCACCAGGTCGTAGTGGCGCTCGCGGACCTCGTAGCAGACCTTGCCGATGGCCAGGATCTCCTTCACCCCGGGCGCCGCATCGGCGACGAAGTCGAACGTGCGCGCCAGCGGGCCGATCCGCCCCACCAGCGGGATGCGAGCCACCACCTTCAGGTACTCGCGCAGGCTGTCCTCGGTGTTCATCGCCATGGCGAACAGGTTGGGCTGCACCTCCGTGGGCCCGAAGCCGAGGGCCGGTGCGTCGAACGCGGCGGCCACTGCACCCTTGGCGTCCATCTCCACGAGCAGGGTGCGCCGCCCGGAGGCCGCCGCCAGGTCGGCCACGGCTGCTGCGACCGTGGTCTTGCCAACCCCGCCCTTGCCGGTGACGAACAGCAGCCGGCGGTCGAGGATCACCCCTCGGCCGCCAACCGCAACAGGTACTGCCCGTAGGGGTTCTTGGCCATCGGCTCGGCGTTGGCCACCAGTTGCGCCTGGTCGATCCAGCCGGCGGCGAAGGCGATCTCGTCGGGTGACGCCACCTGCAGGCCCTGGCGCTGCTGCAGGGTGTGCACGAATGCGCCGGCCTCCAGCAGGGAGTCGTACGTGCCCGTGTCCAGCCAGGCGTAGCCACGCCCGAGCAACTCCATGTGCAACTGCCCGCGGCGCAGGTACTCGGCATTCACGTCGGTGATCTCGTACTCACCGCGTGGGCTGGGCTGCAGGTCGGCGGCGACGTCCACCACCTGCTGGTCGTAGAAGTACAACCCGGTGACGGCGTAGTTGCTGCGCGGCTGGCTGGGCTTCTCCTCGATGCTCAGCACGGTGCCGTCGGCGGCGACCTCGGCGACGCCGTAGCGCTCCGGGTCGCTGACCCGGTAGCCGAACACCGTGGCGCCACCGCCGGCCGCGGCACGGCCCGCGGCCCGCTGCAACTGGTCCACCAGGCCGTGGCCGAAGAAGATGTTGTCGCCGAGGACGAGTGCGCTGGGGCCGCCGCGCACGAAGTCCGCCCCGATGACGAAGGCCTGGGCCAGCCCGTTGGGGACCTCCTGCACCGCGTACTCCAGGTGCACGCCCCACTGGGCGCCATCACCCAGCAGCGAGCGGAAGCCTGCTTGCTCGTGCGGGGTGGTGATGACCATCACCTCGCGGATGCCGGCGAGCATCAGCGTGGTGAGCGGGTAGTAGATCATCGGCTTGTCGTAGACCGGCAGGAGTTGCTTGCTCACCCCGCGGGTGATCGGCCACAGCCTGCTGCCGGTGCCACCGGCGAGGATGATCCCTTTCACGGGAATGCCTCAGCCGCCGAAGCCGATGCGCCGCTCGCCCTCGGGGCTGCCAAGCTCCACGAAGGCGATCTTGGCGGCTGCGACGGCCGTGTCGCGGCCCTTGCGGTCGGTGAGCCACAGGACGTCGAGCGCGCCGGTGAGCGCTGCGTCGATCTGCGACTTGAGCGCCGCCCGGTCGAGGTCGTCGGGCAGTTCCAGGCTGATCTCGCGAGGGCTCTGGGTGACACCGATACGTACGTCCACAGGGGTCCTTTCCGAACGGAGGTGGCCCCAGCGTACCGGTCGTGGCGAGTTCACCGCTGGCCCGGGCAGGAGGTCGTCTAGGGTCGAGCGGATGACCGCAGCGGACTCCTCGGCGGATGCGCGCCCCGGCCGGACCATTCCACTCCTCTTCACCGCCTACGCACTGGGCTGTGCCGCGCTCGGCATCGCCGGCGTGGTGGCCGCGGTGGCGCTGTTCGACCGCGGCGGCACCGCCGGCTGGGCGACGGTGGGCGCGGTCATCCGCGTCGCCCCCTTCGTGCTGCTCTCCGCGCTGGCGGGGGCCATGGCGGACCGGGCGTCGCCGTCGCGGGCACTCGGTGCCTCGCTGGTCGGGCAGGTGGCCGGTGGGGCCGCGCTTGCGGTCGCCGCGCCGGATGCCCCGCTGATCGCCGTCGCCGCCGTCGGGTTCCTCGCCCACGCGGTCTGGGCACCCGCCTACCCGGCCATCTCCGCGCTGGTGCCAAGGCTGGTGGCGCCGGGCCGGCTCCTCCACGTCAACGGCACGCTGTCCACCATCGAGACCATCGCGTGGATCGCCGGCCCCGGCCTGGGCGGCGCCGCCGTGGCCGCGCTGGACGTTCGCGCCGCTGCCGGGCTGGGCGCCCTGGCCGGCGCGCTGGGGTTGGTGGCCTTCTTCCTCTCCGGGGCGCACGCCACAGCAGGCCATTCCTCTGCGGCCCGTCCTGGGCTGCTGGCCTCCGTGCGCGACGGGGCGGCGGCCCTGGTGCGTTCCTCGGCCGTCCTGCTTGCGGTGGCGTTGCACCTGGTGACCAACTTCGTCGGCGGTGCCATCTCCGTGCTGCTGCTCGTGGCCGCGTCCACGAGGTTCGGGATGGGTGATGGCGGCTATGGCGTCCTCACCGGGGCGCTCGCCGCCGGCTCCTTCCTCGCCGTGCTGACACTCCGTAGAGTCACCGGCGCCGGCCGTCCGCTCAGCCTGCTCGCCACGGCGGTGCTGTTGAGCGGTGCGCCAGTGGCGATGCTGGCGGTGGTGGATGCCCCGGCGCCTGCAGTGGTGCTGGTGGCCCTCAGCGGGATCGGCGCTGTGATGTCCGAGGTGCTGGCGCTCACCATGGTGCAGCGCACGGTGCCCGCCGACATGGTGGCCCGGGTGTTCGGCGTGCTGGACGCGGTGACGGTGGGCACGATCCTCCTCGGCTCGGCCGTCACCGGCCCCCTCATCGGCTGGCTCGGCGTGCCCCACGCGATGGTCGTGATCGGCACCCTCATCCCCGCTGCGCTGGTGCTGGCGCTCCCCCTCCTCACCCGCTCGGGGCAGCGCCCGTCGGTGCTGCTGCCGGCCGCCGACCTGCTGGCTGCGCTGCCCCTGCTGTACTTCGCCCGCCCGGCCGGCGCGGCCGCGGTGGCCGACCACGACACCAGCGTGGACGACCCGCCCGTGCCGGTCAGCATCGCGCCCGTCGCAACGGACGCGCCGCTGCCGGACCCTCCGGCCCACGACCCGGTGGCTCAGGAGCCGGAGCCGGTGCGGGAGTCGGAGCCGGATGTCGATCTCGAACCCGACGTCGACTTGGATTCCGTGCTGGGCAGGGATTCCGTGCTGGACGGGGATTCCGTGCTGGACGGGGATCCTGGCCTCGTTCTGGACCAGGACTTCGACCTCGACCTCGACCTGGACATCGACGTCGACCTGGACATCGACCTGGATCTCGATCTCGGCCTGGACGACTTCGGCGGGTTCTCCGGCCACACCGACGACCTCGGGCTGGACATCGCCATGGACTCGGACTTCGACGACCCCCTGGACGATCTCCTCGATTGAACCGTCGCGGTCGGCGTCGGCTGGCCGAAATCGTGGGAACCATGGCATTGACGCCACGCGCCGTCGCCATCAGGCTGGCGGCATGCCCACCCGCCAGGTGCTGATCGTCGCCTACCCCGGCATCCAGTCGCTCGACGTCGTCGGCCCGTACGAGGTCTTCGCCTCCGTCGCCGCCGGCACCTCGCGCCACGGTGGCCGGCCCGCCTACCGCGTCCGCGTGGTGTCACCCAGCGGCGGGCCGGTGGTCGCCGAGAGTGGCATCACCATCGACACCGAACCCCTGCCGTCGCCCGCCACACTCGACGACGACCCGATCGACACGCTGGTGCTGCCGGGTGGCAACGGGGTGCACCAGGCCCGCACCGACGCGGCGCTCGTCGAGTGGGTGCGAGCAGTGGCGCCGACGTGCCGGCGGGTGGCCACGGTCTGTACGGGAACCTTCCTGGCCGCCGAGGCGGGGCTGCTGCACGGCCGCACCGTCACCACCCACTGGGCCAGGGCGGCTCGCCTGGCCCGCGAGTACCCCGACGTGCAGGTGGACCCCGACCCGATCTACCTCCACGACGGCCACCTGTGGACCAGCGCCGGCGTCACGGCCGGGATCGACCTGGCACTGGCGATGGTGGAGGAGGACCACGGCACCACGGTGGCCCAGACGGTGGCCCGCTGGCTGGTGATGTTCCTCCACCGGCCCGGCGGGCAGACCCAGTTCGCCGCCCCGGTGTGGATGCCGCGGGCGGAGCGCTCCACGGTGCGGGCCGTCCAGTCGCTGGTGGAGGCCGCGCCCGCCGGCGACCACACCGTCGCCCACCTGGCCGCCTCGGCGGCGATGAGCGTGCGCCACTTCTCCCGGGTCTTCACTGCGGAGGTTGGCGAGCCGCCCGCCCGCTATGTGGAACGCGTGCGGGTGGAGGCCGCCCGCCGCGAACTGGAGACCACGGCGGACACGCTGGACGTGATCGCCACCCGCTGCGGCTTCGGCACGGCCGAGACACTGCGCCGCAGCTTCCACCGGCGCCTGGGCGTGGCACCCGACGCCTATCGCCGACGCTTCCGCGTCGCCTGAAACCCCAACCGGAAAGGAACCCCATGTCACTCCAGGTCGCCATCGCCCTGTTCCCCCGCTTCACCGCACTCGACGGCATCGGCCCGTACGAGGTGCTGCAGCGCATCCCCGAGGTGGACGTCACGTTCGTCGGCCACCGGCGCGGCGAGGTGCGCAGCGAGAACGGGTTCCTCGGCATCACCGCCGACGCCGAGTTCGAGGAGATCGCCCACCCGGACGTGCTGATCTTCCCCGGCGGGGTGGGCACCCGGCCGCTCGTGAAGGACGAGCGGGTCCTGCACTGGGTGCGCACCGCCCACGCCACCACCCGGTTCACCACCTCGGTGTGCACGGGCTCGCTGGTGCTCGGCGCCGCCGGGCTGCTGGACGGGCTGACCGCCACCACCCACTGGGCCGCCTACGCCGAGTTGGAAGCCCAGGGCGCCACCCCCACCGCTGCCCGTGTGGTGGAGCACCTGGACCAGCGGATCATCACGGCCGCCGGCGTGTCCAGCGGGATCGACATGGCCCTGCGTCTGGTGGAGTTGCTGTTCGACGACGTGGCCGCCCGCGCCTGCCAGTTGATGATCGAGTACGACCCGCAACCGCCGTTCGACAGCGGCAGCGTCGCCAAGGCCCAGGCGGCCGCGGACGGCGATGCGGTGCTGCAGCGGGTGATGGCCTTCGCTGCCCACCGGCAGTGAGCCGGCCGGGCGTCAGCGGCGGCGGGCCAGTACCCGGCGGGTGGTGACCACCGGATGGCGCACCAGCCGGCCGAGGCGCCGCAGGGGGCGGCCGACGGCGGCGATCTGGCGGCGGTGGTGCTCGTCGAGCATCTCGTCGTGCGACCGGCCGTACACATCGTCGAACACGGGGAAGCCGGTCTTGCGGTGCTCCGGCCGCGGGCGCGGGGCGCACTTGTCCAGCACGGCGACGCTGTCGTAGAGGTGGATGCCGGCGATCGTGCTGGTCCAGTCGTTGGGCTGGAAGTCGTCCTCCCGCGAGTGGAAGGCGTGCAGGTCGTCCAGGCGAGCACCCAGCCAGGCGATGAACGTGTCCGGTGCACCCCGGCGCCCACCCATCTCCGGCCAGTAGTTCGAGTGGAGGTCCTCCACCAGGTAGATGCCGCCAGGCCGCACATGGGGCCACAGCGCCTCGATGCTGGCGATCTGGTGAGCGGGGATGTGGCCGCCGTCGTCGATCACCACGTCGAAAGGGCCGTGGCGCCGGGCCAGTTCTGCCAGGAACGCCGGGTCCGACTGGTCGCCCACCATGATGTCGA
The DNA here is from genome assembly GCA_020637295.1 of Acidimicrobiaceae bacterium. Classification (GTDB taxonomy): domain Bacteria; phylum Actinomycetota; class Acidimicrobiia; order Acidimicrobiales; family Ilumatobacteraceae; genus UBA668. The sequence goes on from JACJWF010000011.1 coordinate 18,895, forward strand.
TGCCCGGCTCGGCCAGGCCGGCCACCCGGGGTTCGATGTCGATGCCCACCACGTGCGCCCTGCGGCCCAGCCAATAGCGCCACATCTTCAGCGACCCGCCGTGCGACACGCCGATCTCCAGCACCGTCGACCGCCGCCCGCGGAACGGCCGCAGGTGCTGCTGGTAGATGGGGAAGTAGTGCAGCCACTTGTGCATCAACGGGCCGGCGTTGTGGTCGAAGTAGGCGCGCAAACTGCGAGTGGGCATCCAGCGCATGGGCTCCTCTAGACGGCCGTGGCACAAAAGGTGTCGCCCTGGGGCAGCGACTGCAGGGTGCTGACGTCGGCGTCACCGTACAGCGCACCCAGCATGCCCTTCACCATCCCGCGGTCCACTGCGCAGATCACCGGATGCTCGATGGCGACATCGCCGAACGGGCAGTGCTGGTTGATGATCCGCAACTGGTTGTTGCGCTGGTCGGCGTGGGCGGCGAAGCCGTGGGCGGTGAGCGCGTCGGCCACGGCCTGCATGGCGGAGCGCAGGCTGCGCTGGCCGGCGGCGAGGTCCGCCCCGGTCAGGCCCTGCGCCATCGCCCGGCCGTACTCCTGGCCCACTTCCTCGGCCATCGCTTCCGCCTGCTCGCGGGGCAGCAGCGCCAGCGCCTTGCCCAGGAGGGACAGCACCAGGTCGTCGCTGCGCACCTGCACGTGCCCGTCGAGGTCCACCCGTGCGCCCGCTGCTGCCCGGTAGCGCTTGCTCGGCCGGCCGGCGCCGGCCCCCTCCGGCCGGTCCACGGCGACCTCCAGGTAGCCGCCGGCGGCCAGCTTGTCCAGGTGGTGGCGGGCGACGTTGGGATGCACCCCGAACTGCTCGGCCACCTGCGCGGCGGTGACCCCGCCGTCCGCGTCGCGGGCGAACAGGTAGATGCCCCGGCGCGTCGGATCGCCGAAGGCTTGCGTGATGGCCGAGACCGTGGACGTGAACGAAGGCGAGTTCGCGGTCACGCAGGTATTCTACCTATCCAGATAGTGGTAATTCGCCTCACGCCACAGGCCCACCTCCCGGGAGTTCCTCATGCCGACCATCGAGCAGATCACCGACGCCCTCCGCCCGGTGGAGGACCCCGAGTTGCATCGCAGCATCGTCGACCTCGGGATGGTCAAGGACATCGCCATCGGGCCCGATGGCCAGGTGGGCGTGCGCATCGCCCTCACCGTGGCGGGGTGCCCGCTGCGCAACGAGATCCAGAACCGGGTCACCGGGGCCGTCGCCGCCCTCGCCGACGTGCGCAGCGTGGAACTGGACTTCACGGTGATGACCGACCAGGAGCGTGAGGCACTGCGCGAGCGCCTCCACGGCAGCGGCCACTCGCACGCCCCCAGCGGTGGGCACGGCCACGCCGAGGGCCGCCCCGTGCCGTTCAACCAGCCGGGCTCGAAGACCCGCCCGCTGCTGATCTCCTCCGGCAAGGGTGGCGTGGGCAAGAGCAGCGTCACCGTCAACCTGGCCGTGGCGCTGGCCGGCCAGGGCTACAAGGTCGGCGTGGTGGACGCGGACATCTACGGCTACTCCGTCCCCCGCATGCTCGGCGCCGACCGCGACCCGGTGGTGATCGACCAGATGCTGGTGCCGCCGTCCAACCACGGGGTCACGTGCATCTCCATCGGCTACTTCGTACCGGAGGGCCAGGCCATCATCTGGCGGGGACCGATGCTGCACAAGGCGCTGGAGCAGTTCCTCGCCGACGTGTTCTGGGACGACCCGGACTTCCTGCTGATCGACATGCCGCCCGGCACCGGCGACATCGCGCTGAGCCTCAGCCAGTACCTGCCGCGTGGCGAGGTGTACGTGGTCACCACACCGCAGCCCGCGGCCCAGAAGGTCGCGGCCCTGTCGGCGGCGATGGCGGAGAAGGTGCACCTGCCGGTGAAGGGCGTCATCGAGAACATGAGCTGGTTCACCGGCGACGACGGCACGCGCTACGAGATCTTCGGCAGCGGCGGCGGGCAGGAGCTGGCCGACGAACTGGACGTGCCGCTGCTCGGCAAGCTGCCCCTGGTGCCCGAGCTCCGCGAGGGTGGCGACACCGGCATGCCGATCGTGCTGTCCGCGCCGGGCAGCGAGGCGGCGAAGGCGTTCCAGGAGATCGCCCGGCGGATCGCCACGGAGTTGAAGCCGAAGAAGATCTTCAGCGCCGCGCTGAAGGTCAACTGACGCCGGCGCCGGTCACTCACCCCGCCGCCACGTCGTCACCTGGAGCAGCGGCTGGAAGCCCAACCGGCCCAGGTTGCGTTCGGATGCGCCACCGGTGACGGCGCTGGACGCGATGATGTCGCATCCGGCCGCGAGGGCAACCCCCAACCGGTGACGGACCAGCGCGGCCTGCACGCCGCGGCGGCGCTCGGCGGGAAGGGTGGACATCCCGCCCAGTGTTGCCACGCCACCGTTGACGGTCAGGCTGGCGCAGCCGAGCGTGCGCCCGTCGGCGGCGTCGAGGGCCAGCACCATTCCGTCACCGTCCACCTCGCGGGCGGCGCGGACGAACGCGTCGCTCACCCGCCTGGCGTCCGCGGTCTCGTGCCCCCAGCCGGCGGCCGACGCTGCCTGCCACTCCCCGAGCGCGGCAGCGGAGACGGAGCGGATGACGATGTCGTCCGGGGCGTCCGGCAGCGCCGCGCCCACCGGCCAGGTGAAGGCGGTGGCCGAGGACGGCTCGGGGCGGATGCCGGCCGCTTCGAGGGCGCGCCGCGACGCGCCGGTGGTCAGCCGGGTGACGTCGACGGCCAGCGGCACCCCCACGTCGCGACACCACTGGTCCGCAACCTCGATGTCCGCAGGGCGGATCGGCGCGGTGATGCCCGCGGCCAGCGCCCGGTTGACGTACATGCCCGTGCCGCAGAGCACCAGCCGCCCACCGGCGAACGGGTGGTGCCGGGCACCCCACGACGGGTCCTGCAGGGCCAGCACGTCGGCGAAACGTGCTGCGTCCTCGGCCCACGCCGTGAGGAGTCGAACGGCGTCGGGCATGTGCCGAGGCTAGGCGGCGTGACGGCGGCGGGCGACCGCCACCAGCGTCACTCCCACCAGCACCACGGCCAAGGCCGGCCACACCATCGGGCTCGCCCCAGTGGCCGGGACCGTGCCCTGGGTGACGGTGAACGCCCGCTGGAACGGCCCGGTCAGGGCGCTGCCGCCCTCGCTGACGCACCAGGCGACCACGAGGTACTCACCAAGGGCGGTACCGCTGGGCGCCGTGACCGGCACGGCAAAGGTGCCGTCCTCGTTGGGGGTCGCGGTGACGGCGGTGTGGAGCGGGTCCCACACCGGGACGTCGTCACCGGCGCCCTGGAACCACACGGCCACGAACTCCGTGCGGCCGACCGGGCAGCCGGAGCCGGACGCAGTGAACTGCGTGCCGACGGGGCCACTCGACGGCGACAACGTCAGGCCCAGCGTGGCCACGGTGAAGGTCAGCTCGCCGGTGTCGATGGTGGTGGCGTCGGTGTCCTTGCAGAAGATCCGCACCGTGTAGCCGCCGACAGCGGCGTCGGTGGGCAGCACCTCGGTGAACAGCGCCCCACCGTCCACCGCTGCAGCGCTGTCGTCCAGGAACCCGACCCCGCCGTCGGGCAGGATCTCGATGGTGATGGTCGTGGTGGCGGGCGATGGGCAGTTGAACACGTCGATGGCGATCGTGGCCCCTGGGGGCACCACCTCCGGGAGCACCTGGCCGGTGGCGCTGCCAGCGGCGGAGACGGAGGCGGGTGTCGTGAACACGGCAGCCGCCACGAACGCACAGGATGCAATGGCGGTACGCATGTCTGTGTTGTCGCGCCGATCCCGTCTGGGCGCCAGAGCCGAAGGCCACGCGCTCAGGATGACGCGGTGCCCACCTGCTCGTCGACGCCGGCCAGGATGTCCTCCGGGTCGCCGCCCGGCCGCCGATGCGCCGGTTGAACTCCTCGTGGAGTTCCGGCGTCGCGCAGGCCACGACCTCCAGGTTGGCGAAGCCGGAGACGACCGCGTCGAACATGCCCAACGCCGGCAGCGGCCGGGTCATGTCGTGGTTCGCCACCTGCACCCGAGCGTCGCCCGCGAAGCGTCCGCGGGCGTGGTCCAGCATCGGGGCGGAGCGGTCCAGCCCGATGGCCTCACCGGCTCGCCGCGCCGCGAGCCGGTCGACGCGCCCCAGGTACTCGGTGACCTTCTCCTCGTCGCCCCACGTGCTCACCCGGCCGAGGTTACGTGGCGTCGGTCGTCGGCCCGTACGGCATTCCGGCCTCGTCCACACCGGCGAGCTCCAGGCAGTCGGGGCACTTCGGCGAACTGCTGAGGGCCAGCGTGTCAACCTCCATGAGGATGAAGGCTCCGTCACCCTCCCGTGTCGCCCCGCAGAGCGCAGCGCTGCGATCCGCGCCGTAGAGGTGAACAGGCTGCTGGGGTGCGGCAGCGCGGCGAGCCTCCGCAGCGGCGATCGCCGCCTCGGCGGTCGACCGGTCGACCTCGTCGACGGACATCCAGAGCGTGGGGAAGTGCGCCAGCGTGCGCTTCGCCGATCGCACAGCCCGCCTGGCCGCCCGCTGCGACGTCACGTAGGAGGGCTGGTAACTCCGCTCCTCCCCGCCCACGGTCCAGTGCGCCTGCACCCGCCACATCGTCCGTCGACTCATTCCGTTCCTCCCGTGCCGAAACCTAGGCGACGACGCCGCGTCGGCGAGGGGGCGGCTTGCATCGGCACCGCCGCGGGTGCAGTGTGCACGTCGACAGCGAGGGGGACGCGCCGATGCCGACCGCCGAGGAGATCCGAGAAGCCCAACGCGTGACCTGGGCCGGCCTGTCCGCCGGGTGGGAGAAGTGGGACAGGGTGATCATGGACCAGCTGGGTCCGGTGAGCACGGCGCTGATCGAGCGGCTGGGGGTGGCCGAGGATCAGCACCACCTCGACGTCGCCGCCGGCACGGGCGAGCCAGGCCTGACCATCGCCCGGCTGGCACCGAAGGGCCGGGTCGTGCTGACCGACCTGGTGGGCGAGATGCTGGACGTCGCCGCCCGCCGCGCCACCGCGCAGGGCATCGGCAACGTCGACACCAGGGTGTGCAGCGCGGACGACATGCCGTTCGAGGACGGGTGCTTCGACAGCGTGTCCGTCCGCTTCGGGTACATGTTCCTGCCGGACATGGCCGGGGCGACGGCGGAGTTCGCCCGGGTGCTGCGCCCCGGCGGGCGGCTGTGCTCGGCGGTGTGGATCCGGCCGGAGGAGAACCCGTGGACCACGATCGTGATGCAGGCGATCGCCGCCGAGGTGCCGATGCCATCGCCGGCGAAGGACGCGCCCGGCATGTACCGCTGCGCGACCCCTGGCCAGATCGCCGCGCTCTACACGGCGGCCGGCCTCGGCGACGTCGACGAGTGGGACGTCCCGGTCGACCTGGTGACGGCGACACCCGACGAGTTCTGGCAGATGATGAGCGAGCACGTCTCGCTGGCCGTCGCCGCCCTCCAACGGGTCGACGAGTCCGGCCGCTCCCGCATTCGCGACCGAGTGGTCGAGGCCGCAGCCGCCTTCGAACGCGACGGTCGCATCCACGTGCCCGGCATGGCCCGCTGCATCGCGGGGACGAAGCATTGACGCGGTTGGATGAAGTCAGGCGCGCCGATGTCGTCGGTGACGATGCGCCGCTGGATCGGCGATCCGCCAGTTGGGCGCCGGCGCCGGCCGCCCGATCTGGGGTCCGTTTCCGTGCGGAAGCCGCAACGATCCAGCCCCAGTAGCGCTGATGGAGAGATTCAGCCCCAGAAGCTCAGTCGCCCCAGTGGCGCTGTTCGCGGAAGGGGTCGCCGTACATGTGGTAGCCGTTGCGTTCCCAGAAGCCGGCGTGGTCGGCATCACGCACTTCCAAGGCGCGCAGCCACTTGGCGCTCTTCCAGAAGTACAGGTGGGGCACCACCACGCGCACCGGGCCGCCGTGGATCGGCTCGATCTCCTCACCCTCGAACGCGTAGGCGACGATCGCCTCGTCGGTGGTGATGTCCGCCAGCGGCAGGTTGGTGGTGTAGCCGAACTCGGCGTGCTCGATGACGTGCGTTCCCGCCGTCTGCACGCCGGCCTGCGCCAGCAGGTCGCGCACCCGGACCCCGGTCCACGTGGTGTCGAACTTGCTCCACTTGGTGACGCAGTGGATGTCGAACGTCAGCGTCACCGACGGCATGGCCTTCAGGTCGTCCAGCCCGATGGTGATCGGATGGTCCACCAACCCGGTGACCGTGAGGTCCCACTCCCCCGGCCCGTACTCGGGGACGTCGCCGACGTGCAGCACCGGGAAGCGGTCCGTCAGGTACTGCCCCGGCGGCAGGCGGGCGGGGTCGTACCCCTTGGCGATCAACTCCTGGCGGTTGCGGTCGAAGAACCCCATCCGCACAGTCTGCACGCCCGGCGGTGCGCCGGCCACGCGTACAGTGGGTCCATGAGCGATGACTCGAACCTCCCGCCGCCCCCCGGCCCCGGCCAGCCACCGCCCCCGCCGCCCATGGCTCCGCCACCCGGCTACGTCGCCTACGGCAGCGCCGGGGTCATGTCCCGTCAGGCCTCCCGCATCGGTGGCCTCACCAAGTGGATGGTGGGGTTGCTCGTCGCCCAGCTGGTGGCTGCGTTCGCGCTGGTGGCCGTGCAGCTCACGGTGGTCGGCAGCGCCAAGGACTATGTGGACAGGCTGATCACCCAGAGCGACTTCGAGGACAAGCTGGTGCCGTACCTGCTCGCTGCGCTGCTGGCCGCAGGCGTGGCGCTGGCGGGGTCGATCCTGATGATCGTCTGGACGTTCCGGATCTCCCGCAACCTGGAGTCGCTGGGGCACCCGGAGCGCAAGTTCACCCCGGGGGCCACCGTTGCCGTGAACCTGCTCGGCGGCTGCACGCTCGGCATCATCAACTTCTTCATGTGGCGCGAGCTGTGGAAGGCCAGCGACCCATCGATGGTGAACCACCCGGACTGGAAGCAGAGCGAGGCGTCGCCGCTGCCCGCCGTCCAGCTCGGCCTCACCATCGGCGGCGCCGTCCTCTCCGGCATCGCCGGCGCGGTGAACGGCGTCACCATGTTCCGTGTCGGCGGCAAGACCTCGGACATCGCCGAACAGTTGGCCGACCACATCGGCCTCATCGTCATCGGCAGCCTCCTGTCGCTGGCCGCCTCGGTCGTGTTCATCGTGTTCGCCCGCCAACTGGCAGCCCGGCACATGAGCGCCACCGGCGAAGCCTGATCGTGCGTGCAGCCTGAACTGCTGTACCTCGTCCGCCATGCCAAAGCGGGCGACCGCGCCGCCTGGGTGGGTGACGATCACCAGCGCCCCCTCAGCGGCAAGGGCCACACCCAGGCGGCGGCATTGGCGGACCATCTGGCACCGCTGGCCGGGGCCACCATCGTCTCCAGCCCGTTCCTGCGGTGCATCCAGACGGTCACCCCGCTGGCAGAACGGCTGGGCACCACCGTCACGGAGGACGCCCGGCTGGCCGAGGACCGCGGCTTCGACGGCGCGCTGGAACTGCTGGCCACCGTGCCGCCAGGCAGCGTGCTGTGCAGCCACGGCGACGTCATCCCCGAGACGATGGCCGCGCTGGAGCGCCGGGGCTGCCGCTTCGTCGGCCCGCCCGACTGGCGCAAGGGCAGTGTGTGGGTGTTGCAGCGGGTGGACGGGATGGTGGTGAAGGCCACCGCCTGGCCACCGCCCTGACGGCTCCGGTCAGAGCGAGTCGAGCATGTTCTGGATCATCGGCACCATGTCCGCCGGCGGGTCGGTGGCCAGGCAGGTGTCGCCGGCTTCCTTCGCCCCTTCCACGTCGGGCGGGGCCATGAACCGGCCGCGAGCCACGGCCAGCAGGCAGATCGGGTCGCCGTAGGTCGGGTCGGCGGCGGCAGCCTCCTCCAGGCCCGCGATGCCCGTGGCCAGAAGCTCGGTGTCGCCGCCCTGGCTGCCCGCCAGCACCTGCAGCCACGACCCGTAGGTCTCGGCCTCCAGGTTGCCCGGCTCCAACTCCAGCACCTGCTTGAACCGCTCCGCCGCCGTCATCAGGTCGCCGCTCTGCAGCGCTTGGCGAGCCTCGCTGAGCGCCGTCGCCACTGCATCGGGCGTCTGGCCACCGGTGAGGCTCTGGCCCGGCAACCGCTGCCCGGCGTACTTGGCGACGACGAACCCGAACCCCACGCCGAGGGCCAGCACGGCCACCGGCACCGCCAGCCGTCGCCACCACGGCCGTGCCGGCCGCTCCGGCAGTTGCCGCTTGCCGTCCTCGATCTCCCTCAGCACGGCGGCGGCGCGGGCCACATAGCCGTCGCGCAGCGTCGCATAGTCCGCGGTGTCCACGTCGCCGGCGTCGTGCTCGCGGTCGAGGTCGCGGATGCTCGCCAGCAGGAAGGAGCGCTCCTCCTCCAGCTCCGCCAACTCGTCGGGGTTCACGGGTCCGACCCCTCCTGCCCCTCCACCAAGGCGGCCTCGACCAGCGCCCGGTCCTCGTCGTCGGGCACCGTGTCGATGTTGCGTCTCCAGCGACGGAACGCCACCGCCAACCCTGCCACCGCGCACACCAGCGCGGCGGCCGGCAGCACCCACACCAGCGCCTCGAAGCCCGACGTCTTCGGCACCAGCTGGGTCTTGGCCGAGAAGTTGGTGACGATGTAGGCCACGATCTGGTCGTCGGTGGCCGTGCCCTCCTGCACCTGGGTGCGGATCTCCGCCCGGATGGCTGCGGAGGCCGGGTTCTGCGACTCGTACACGGACTCGCCGTTGCACACGGGGCAGGCCAGCCGCTTGGAGATCTCCTCGATCCGCTCCTCCGGCGTGCGCGCCCCGGAGTCCTTTGTCGACCCGTAGGTCATCAGGCCGACGATGCACAAGAACAGCAGCACCCAGCCGGGCCAGCGCTTCAGCCGCGTCATGTGCCGAACGCCTGGCGGAACTGCTGGACGAGTTGGGCCAGCGTGACCGCATCGATCTGGCCGGCCCAGCGCAGGCGCACCACGCCGTCCGGGTCGATGATGAACGTCTCCGGCACCAGGGCAACGCCGAACGCGACGAAGATCGAACCCTCCTCGTCGGTGAGGATCGGCCAGTCACCACCGCGGGCATCGAAGAAGTCCCGCACGGCCTGGAGGTCGTCGTCGATCTGCACCACGGTGTACAGCTCCGCGCCGGCCAGGCCCAGCAACCCCTGCTGCTCCGCGAACGTCACCAGCTCCGGGTGCTCCGCCCGGCACGGGGCACACGTGGAGTTGAAGAAGTTCAGCACCACCCAGTTCCCCTTGCGCCGGGCGAGGTCGAACGGCTGGCCGTCGAGCGTCGTGGTGCGCACCGCCGGCGCCGGCTTGTCCAGCAGGTTGCTGTCCACGATGCCGTTCTTGTCGTCGTTGCCCCCGCCGCCGGCAACCAGCACCCACACCAGCCCGGCCAGCACGGCGGCCACGACCAGCGCGACGATCGGCGCGACCTTTGCCCGCTTCATGCCGGCACCTCATCCGCCTGGTCGGCCTGGTCCACCGCTTCGTCCGACAGGTCGATCGGGGCGGAGACCGGGTCGGTCGGCCTGCGGCGGTGGCGGCCGGGGAACAGGGCAAGGACGGTGCCCAGCCCGCACAGCAGGCCACCCACCCACAGCCACACGATCATCGGCTTGATGAAGATCTTCACCTTCGCCAGCCCGGCCGACGGCTTGGAGCCGGTCTCGATGACGAGGTAGATGTCCTTGTCCAGCCCGGTCTTCACGCTGGGTGTGGCGACGTCCATCCCGAACGCGGTGAACTTGGTGATGGCCGGCGCGTACGCCTGCCCACCATCGATGGCGATCTCGGCCCGGATGCCGACCGACCGGTCTGACTGGAAGTCGTCCAACGACTGGAGGGTGAAGGAGTGCCCGGCGAACTCCACGGTGTCACCCACGTTCATCGTGAACTCGCCGGCACGCGTGTAGCTGTTCGACGCTGCCAGGCCCACCGCAACCAGGATCACACCGATGTGGACGATCATCCCGCCGTTGGTGCGACCGAGCAGGCCGCGGTACCCCTGGCGGCGGGTGGCCAGGAACAGCTGGCGCACTGCGGCCCCGCCGGCGAACCCGGCCATCGTGAACGCCAGCAGGGGGGCGAACCCGGTGGCGCCCACCAGCACCGCCAGTGCCAGCGCGCCGGCGCCGCTCCACGCCGGCCAGAACAGCCGGTCGCGCAGCAGTTCGGTGCCCGCCTTGCGCCACGGCAGCACCGGGGCGATGGCCATCAGGAACAGCAGCACCAGCCCGATCGGCGTGCCCATAGTGTCGAAGAACGGGGTGCCGACGGCGATCTTGCGATCGTCCTTGGCCTCCACGATCAGCGGGAACACCGTGCCGAGCAGGATGACGAAGGCGAACAGCGAGAAGACCACGTTGTTGGCCAGGAACGCGCCCTCCCGCGACACCGGCGAGTCGATGGCCCCCGGCGACCGCAGCCGGTCGCCGCGCCAGGCGATCAGCCCCAGCGACACCGCCACGATGACGACGAACGCGCCCAGCAGGTACGGCCCGATGGTGCCGTCGTTGAACGCGTGGACGCTGTTGACCACGCCGCTGCGGGTGAGGAACGTGCCGAGGATGGTGAGCGAGAAGGTGGCCACCAGCAGGCTGAGGTTCCACACCCGCAACATGCCGCGGCGCTCCTGCACCATCACCGAGTGGATGTACGCCGTGCCCGTGAGCCACGGCAGGAAGCTGGCGTTCTCCACGGGGTCCCACGCCCACACGCCGCCCCACCCGAGCACCTCGTAGCTCCACCACGACCCCAGCACGATGCCGAGCGTGAGGAAGCCCCAAGCAACCAACGCCCAGCGGCGGGTCTCCACCAGCCAGCCCTCGCCGACCCGGCCGGTGACCAGCGCGCCGATGGCGAAGGCGAACGGCACGGTGAACCCGACGTAGCCGAGGTACAGGATCGGCGGGTGGAACAGCACCAGCACATGGTTCTGCAGCAGCGGGTTGGGCCCGGCGCAGCACTTGTCCAGGTTCACCGGGGTGACACCCTGGGCGAACGCGTCGGTGGGCCCGAGCGCCAGGAAGAAGAAGAACGCGGTGACGGCCAGCATCGTGACCATCGCCCACGCCACGAGCGGGTCGCTCAGCCGCGCCCGGTAGCGGCGCATGACGATGGACGTGTACACCGCCAGCAGCAGCAGCCACAGCAGGATGCTGCCCTCCAGCGCGCTCCACAGCGCGGTGAAGTTGAACAGTGCCGGCGTGTTGGGCGAGCCGACCTTCTGCACGTAGGCGACGGACCAGTCGCGGGTGATGAGCGCCCGCTCCATCACCACCACCGCGGCGACCGCGGCGACCAGCGACGTCCAGCCGTACGCCTGCACCAGCCGGCGCAGGTTGGGGTTGCGGGTGACGATGGACATGGCCAGCGCCAGCGCGCCGAAGACCGTGGCCGCCAGACCCACCATCAGGGCCGAGTGGCCGAGCAGCCCGTTCAGTCCTTCTGCGAGCATGCTGCCGCCTCTTGGTTGGCCTGGTCCACCCGGTCGGCGTTCTCCGCGTCGTAGTTGTTGTCGTGCTTGACGATGACCTCGGTGCCCTCGAACACCCGCGTGCCGCCGTCCTCCACCACCTTGCCGGCGACCACCACCGGGATGCACTCCTGAAACAGGCCCGTGGGCTGGCTGCCCACCACCACCGGCATGGTGGCGCCGTGGTAGCCGATGACGAACTCGGTGCGACCGCTGCCGGCCTCACTGACCGACCCCTTCTCGACCACACCCTGGATGCGGATGGTGCGGCCGACGTCGCAGCCGTCCTTCACCCCGATCTCGTCGACGTTGCAGTAGTAGTCGATGGCGTTGGTGAGGAACTGGAACACCAGCACCCCGCCACCGATCAGCACGGCGGCGAGCACGCCCATCGCCAGCCACGGGCGCTTGCGCTTGCGGCCGGGCGCGGTGGGCACGACCTCGCGGGGGCTCAGGTCCACGGGCGGTCCTCCCGCGGCACCTGGCGGGCGGCGCGGCGCGCACGGGCCAGCACCACCCACGCGTAGGCGGCAATCCCGCCGAGCGTGACGACATAGCTGCCGACCACGTAGGCGGCGTTCTCCATGGCAATCATCGCACCGCCTCCTCGCGGCGCTCGGCCAGCGCCGCGTCCAGCCCCTGGTCGGCCACCATGTCGTCCATCGCCATCGCCCGCTGGCGGTGCAGCACCAGCCACACGTACAGCAGGGTGAACGCCACCAGGCCGACGAACAGGGTGAACATCATCAGCCCGTTCAACTTGCCCTCGGCCACGCTCTCCTGCTGGTGCAGCGGCCGCCACCACTTCACGCTGAAGTGCACCAGCGGCACCTCCAGCACGGCCAGCAGGGCCAGCACGGCGGAGCGGCGGGCCCGCTGGTGGTGGGTGCCACCGAGGTCGCGCACCGCCAGGTAGCCGATGTAGGTGACGAACAGGAACGCCGTGGTGGTGAGGCGGGAATCCCACGTCCAGTAGGTGCCCCAGGAGATCTTGCCCCACAGCATCCCCGTGACCAGCGTGATGCCCATGAACACCACGCCGACCTCGGCGCTGGCGCCGGCCACACGGTCCCACTGCAGGTTGCGGCTGCGCTTCCACAGGTACCCGACGCTGCACACACCGGTGACGATGAACGCCAGGTAGGCCAGCCAGGCGGTGGGCACATGGATGTAGAGGATCCGCACCCCGGTCTTCTGCACCCGGTCGTTCGGCGACAGGACCAGGCCGAACAGCGCCAGCCAGGCCAGGCCGGCCAGCACGGCGGCGCCGAGCCAGCGGGTGAACGTGGTGCTGGTGGGGCGACGTTCGCTTCGGGTGTCCGTGGTCATGTGGCTCGTTCCGTGGGGTCGATCGTCAGTCGTCGATGAGGGAGCCGAACGCCAGCGCACCCCCGGCACCGAAGACCGCGGCGAACAGGGCGAGCAGGCCGAACCAGGGCCAGCCCTCACTGGGCATCGCGTCGTTGGTGCCGAGCGCCGCTTCGGTCGCCCGGGTTGCACCGATCAGGACGGGTGCCACCACCGGGAGCAGGAGGAGCGGGAGCAAGGTCTCCCTCCCTCTGGCCCCGGCAGCGAGACCGCCGTAGAGCGTACCGACGAAGGCCAGCCCGGCGGTCGCGGCCACGTAGGTGGCAAGCAGCACACCCACCCCGCCGGCCGGCACCTCGGTGCGGTACAGGAGGATGGCAGCCACCAGCAGCACGGCCTCGAGCACGGCCAACTGGGCGGCCAGCGCCAGCGCCTTGCCGAGAAAGATGCCGCTGGAGCGCACGCCCGCCACCTTCAGCGCGTCCAGCGCACCGTCGGCGGTCTCCACCGCGAACGCCCGCTGCACCAGCACCAAGAGGGAGAACATGGCCGCCAGCCACACCAGGCCGGGCGCGACACGGGTGAGCGCCTGGTCGTTGTCCAGGGCGAACGCGAACATCACCATCACCAGGGCAGCGAACGGCAGCACCTGGTTGGTGACCACACGGCTGCGCCACTCCACCCGCAGGTCCTTGGCCGCCACCAGGCGGGCGATCTGCCAGGTGCTCACCGGACCTGCCCCCCGGCCACCTCGACCGTCCGCGTGGCCAGCGACCCGGCGCGCTCCAGTTCATGGCTGGCCACCAGCACGGTGGCGCCGGATGCCGCAGCCTCACGCAGGGTGGCGTCCAACTCGTCGCGGCCGGTGGCGTCCAGCCCGGCGTGCGGCTCGTCCAGCAGCCACAGGCCGGCGCGCCGGGCCACCAGGCAGGCCAGCGCGGTGCGCCGCCGCTGCCCGGCCGACAGCCGGGCCACCCGGACGTGCGCCAGGCGGGCAGCCAGGCCCATCCGTTCCATCGCGGCGCTCACCTCGTCCTGGCTGGCCCCGACGGTGGCACCCCAGAAGCGCACATTGTCCGCCACCGTCAGGTCCGCGTACAGCCCGTTGGAGTGGCCGAGCAGGCCGACATGGCGGCGCACGGACGTGCGATCCACCGACAGATCGTGGCCGAGTACCTCGGCCGTGCCCCGCTCCACGGCCAGCAGACCGGCGCACAGCCGTAGCAGTGACGTCTTGCCCGCTCCGTTCGGCCCCTGGAGCAGGACGATCTCCCCGCGCTCCACCGTCAGCGTGGCCCCGGCCAGCACCGGGAACCCGCCGACCACGGCCACCACGTCGGTGAGGCGCACGACCGGTTCCACGAGGCACAGACGCTAACCGCCGGGCGGCAGGTCGCGACAGCCCGCGCCCACGCCCGGCCGGTAGCGTCAACGCCCGTGAAGTTCCGCGGGCGGGAGCGCATCCCCTACTTCGACCGCCCCCAGCAGCCCCGCGACTGGCGTTTCTGGGTGGGCGGCCTGGGAAAGGTGCTCATCGCGCTCGGCCTGCTGATGTTCGGGTTCGTCGCCTACCAGCTGTGGGGCACCGGCCTGCAGACCGCCCAGGCGCAAAACCGGCTGGACGACGACTGGGCCGCCCAGCTGGCCAGCACGACGACCACCATCGAGGTCACCACCACCAGCACGCCGGACACCACCCTGCCTGGCGACACCACCACCAGTTCGTCCAGCACGGTGCCGGTGGCCCCCACGTCGCCTCCGGTGGAGAGCGGCACCGCGATCGCCCGCCTGAAGATCCCGGCCATCGATCTGGACTGGATAGTCGTGGAGGGGGTCACCCCCAACGACCTGAAGGACGGCCCCGGCCACTTCCGCGAGACCGTCATGCCTGGCCAGCTGGGCAACTCCGTGCTCGCCGGCCACCGCACCACCTACGGCGCCCCGTTCTTCGACCTGGACAAGCTGCAACCCGGCGACCTGATCACCGTGGAAACCCGGGTGGGCACCTACGTCTACGAGGTCACCGGTTCCGAGGTGGTGGGTCCCAACGACTACGCGCTGGTCGTGCCGACCAAGGACCCCACGGTGGCGACGCTGACCCTGTCCACCTGCCATCCGGCGTACACGGCGAAGGACCGCCTGATCATCCGCGCCACCCTGGTGGCCGAGCAGAGCTCGCAGGTGTACGCCCCACCCTCGGCCACCGTGCCGGACAACGGCCCGGACACCGTGCCGCCGACGCTGCCGGGCGACACCCTCCCTGGCGAGGACGGCACCCTGCCCGGCGACAGCGACACCACCGCCGTCACCGCCGACTCCACCACCGACACGGTGCCGGCCCCCACCGCAGCCCCGATCGACGAGTCGTACGAGGACGCCTTCACCCAGGGCTGGTTCGACGATTCTGCCGCCTGGCCGCACGTGCTCGGCTGGCTGGCGTTGCTGACGGCCATCTGCGTGGGCGCCTACTACGCCGGCAAGGCCGCCCGGCGGCTGTGGGTCAGCTTCCTCGTCGCGATCATCCCGTTCGTGATCGGGCTCTACTTCTTCTACGAGAACGTCAACCGTCTCCTGCCTCCCGGATTGTGACCGTGCCGACTTCCCCACAGCCCACCCCCACCGACCCCGTCCGCGCCCGCCGCCAGCAGGTGGCCCGCTGGACACTCCTCGCCAACCGGGTCGGGTACCTCTTCGTCGCGCTCGCCGTCGCCACCTTCATCATCGGGTTCGCGATCAGCTTCAACGGTGCCGTCGCCACGATCGTCATCGTGTCGCTGGTCATCGGCTGCCTCCTGCTGGCCCCCTCGATCGTGCTCGGTTACGCGGTGAAGGCGGCCGAGCGGGAGGATCGGGAGCGCGGACTCTGACGTTCCTTTGTTACCCTGTGGTAACCGTATGAGTGTCCGCCTCCCCGCCTCCGCTCGCCGCGAGCAGATCCTCGACGTCGCCGTCGAGGTGTTCGCCCACAACGGCTTCCACTCGACCTCGATGAACGATGTCGCGGAGGCCGCCGGCGTCACGAAGCCCGTGCTGTACCAGCACTTCGATTCCAAGCGGGAGCTGTACCTGGCACTGCTGGACGAAGCGGGCAACCGCCTGCGGGCCGCCGTGGCGAAGGCCGTGGCCGGCGCCACCACCGGCAAGGAGCAGACCGAGCTCGGCTTCAAGGCCTACTTCCGCTGGGTGGCGGAGGACCACGACGCCTTCCTGCTGCTGTTCGGGTCCCGCGCCAACCGCGACGAAGAGTCCACCGCCACCATCCGGCGGATCACCGCGGCCACTGCGGCCGCGATCGCCCCGCTGATCGCGGCCGACATCGACCCGCAACACCAGTCGGTGCTGGCCCACGGCCTGGTCGGCCTGGCCGAGGGCGTCAGCCGCCACCTGGTGGAGATGGGCGAGACGTTCGACCCCGAGGTGCTCGGCCAGCAGATCGCCGACCTCGCCTGGGCCGGGCTGCGCGCCGTCCACCGCGCCTGACGGTCTCACCCTCGGGCGACGAACCCCTTGTAGCCCTCCACGAACCCTGCGCCGCGCAGCGCGTCGGCCCACGGGCCGTTGGGCGACACCGCCTCGCCGTCCACCTTGCGGACCTCGATGCTGCGCGCCCGCCCGTCCGCCACCAGCCCCGCCAGGGCAGTGGCCCAACCCGGGTCGGCCGGCGCCGCCTCGAACGCAACGACATGATGGGAACGCCGGTCGAACCACACCAGCGGCACCCCGCCGCGCAGCACCACCACGGCGCCGGCGCTCCGGGCCGGGCGGCCGGCGGTGGCCGGCCAGTCCACCGCGGCGCCGTACGGCTGGGCCGGGTCGGTGGCGGCAAGGACCACCGGGGGCGGCACGTCCTCGGGGTGGAGCTCGGCGTCGGGCACGGTGCGGGCCGAGCGCAGCCGGTCCACCGCGCCGGGCAGGCCGAACTGGGCGGCCCCCAACCCGCTGACGAAGTAGCCGCGGCGGGCCTGGCCCCGTTCCTCCAGCACCTTCAGGACGCCGTACACGCTGGCGTACCCGCCGCGCACCCCCTCGGCCAGCACGGCCTCCCGCGCCACGACGCCGTAGCGCTCCAGCAGCTGCAGGGCCAGCGTGTGCGCGGCCAGCGTGCTGGGCGGCGCCGGCCCCAGCAGCGGTGCCACGAGACTCCAGCGGCCGGCGCCGAGCGGCGGGCCGATGCGGTTCAGCCGCCCCGGCCGGGGCCGCTGGCGGGGCGCGGACTTGGGTGTCGGCCCCACGCCACGTGCGCCGAGGTAGGCGCGCAGTGGGGCCAGCGAGTCGTTGGTGACCTCACCCGCCCACACGAGGTCCCACAGGGCGTGGAGGATCTCGGCATCCGTGGCCTCCGGCGCCGCCGCCCGCAACCCGCCCCAGAAGCTGGCCCCGCGCTGGGCGAGGTGGGCACGCAGGGCGTCGTGCAGCGGCCCGTCGGGGGCCTCCTGCTGGTCCCATGCCTGGGCCAGGAACGGCAGCTGGTCGGCGAAGCACAGGCGGATGCGGCCGTCGCCCGAGCCAATGGCGCCCGCACCCACCCAGACCAGCTCGCCGGACGTGCACAGCTCGTCGAGCTGCGACGGCTGGTACTGGCGCAGGCGGGCCGGCAGCACCTCGCGCTCCAGCGTGCTGGCCGGGATGGCGGCACCCTGCAACTGGCCGACGGACTCCACCAGCGCGTCGAGGCCGCGGCGGTCGGCCCCGACCCCGTGCCAGGCGACCAGGAAGCGGGCGAACGCGTCCTGCTCCACGGGCTCCACCTCGCGGCGCAAGGTGGCCAGCGAGCGGCGCCGCAGCTGGCGCAGGACGTCGCCGTCGCACCACTCCGAGCCGGACCCGTTGGGACGGAACTCGCCGCGCACCACCTGCTCGCCCAGCGCGGCCAGCGCGCCGGCGGCGCGCTCGACGGAGATGCCGAAGCGGTGGGCCACGTCGTCCGTGACGAACGGCCCGTGGGTGCGGGCGTAGCGGCCGACCAGGGTCTCCAGGGGCAGGGGCACCGCCTCGGTGAACTCGCGGGGCAGGCCGAGCGGGACGTTGCAGCCCAACGCGTCGCGGTAGCGGGCGGCGTCCTCCGCGGCGATCCACCGTTCCTCCCCCGCGACCGCCACCGTGATGGCCCGGCGTTGATGCTGCAGGTCGGCCAGCCAGGTCGCGGCGGACCCACTGCCCTCGCAACGCAGGTCGGCCTCGGCGACCGTGAGGTCGCCCACCCGGCGCAGCACGTCGTGCAGCTCGTCGGCGCTGCGGGCGCGGCGGCCGTCGGCCAGCAGTTGCAGCTCCAGCTCCAGGTCGGCGAGGGCGCCGGGGTCCAGCAGCTCGCGCAGCTCCTCCGCGCCGAGCAGGTCGCGCAGGAGGTCCTTGTCCAGCGCCAGCGCGGCGGCACGGCGCTCCGCCAGGGGTGCGTCGCCCTCGTACATGTAGGCGGCGATCCAGTTGAACAGCAGGCTCTGGGCGAACGGGGACGCCTTCGCGGTGTCCACCTGCACCACCCGCACCTGGCGGTTGCGCAGCTGGGTGAGCACCTCGCGCAGGGCCGGCAGGTCGAACACGTCCTGCAGGCATTCCCGGCTGGTCTCCAGCAGCACCGGGAAGGTGGGGTACTTGCTGGCCACGGCGAGCAGGTCGTGGGCCCGCTGGCGCTGCTGCCACAGCGGGGTGCGCTGGTCCGGCCGGCGGCGGGGCAGCAGCAGGCTGCGTGCCGCGCACTCGCGGAACCGGGCGGAGAACAGCGATGTCTGCGGCAGGGCCTCCATCACCAGGTCGTCGATCTCGTCGGGGTCGATGACGAGGTCCTCCAACGGCAGGTCGTCGGCGGCCTCGGGCAGACGCAGGACGATGCCGTCGTCGGTCCACATCACCTCCACCGGCATGTCGAACCGGTCGCCCAGACGGCGCTGGATGGCCATCGCCCACGGGGCGTGCACCGGCGTGCCGAACGGGCTCAGCATGCAGACCCGCCAGTCGCCGATCTCGTCGCGGAAGCGTTCCACCACGACGGTGCGGTCGTCGGGCACCACGCCCGTGGCGTCCGCCTGCTCCCCGAGGTACAGCAGCACGTTGGTGGCTGCGAAGGCGTCCAGCCCGTAGTCGTTGATCAGGCCGCCCAACGACTGCTCCGCCGACATGGCGCGCATCTCCCGCTGGAACGCGCCGAGTGCCCGGCCGAGCTCCAGCGGGCGGCCGGGCCGGTCGCCGTGCCAGAACGGCATCTTCCCCGGCTCGCCGGGTGCCGGCGACACGACGACCCGTTCGAACGTGATGTCCTCGATCCGCCAGGTGCTGGCGCCGAGCAGGAACGTCTCGCCCGGGCGGCTCTCGTACACCATCTCCTCGTCCAGCTCGCCGACACGCGTGCCGTCCGGCAGGAACACGCCGAACAGGCCCCGGTCCGGGATGGTGCCGCCGCTGGTGATGGCCAGCCGCTTGGCGCCGTCGCGGGCGCGCAGGGTGCCGTTGACGCGGTCCCACACCAGGCGGGGGCGCAGCTCGTTGAACTCGTCGCTCGGGTAGCGGCCGGCCAACAGGTCGAGCACGTTGCGGAGCAGTTCGTCGCTGAGCTCGGCGAAGCAGGCGGCGCCCCGCACGGTGCGCCCGACCTCCTCCACCGTGCAGTCGGGGTGCATGCTGACGTGGGCCACGATCTGCTGGGCCAGCACGTCCAGCGGGTTGCGCAGGAAGCGGCTGGTCTCGATCAGCCCCTCCTTCATCCGCCGGGTGACCACGGCGGCCTCCAGCAGGTCCCCCCGGTGCTTGGGGTAGACCGTGCCCTTGCTGGGCTCGCCCACGCTGTGCCCGGCGCGGCCGATGCGCTGCAGGCCCCGGCTGACCGCGCCGGGGGACTCCACCTGGATGACGAGGTCCACCGCCCCCATGTCGATGCCGAGCTCCAGGCTGCTGGTGGCGACGATGGCCCTCAGCTCGCCGCGCTTCAACTGGTCCTCGATGACCACCCGCTGGTCCCGCGCCAGGCTGCCGTGGTGGGCCTTCACCAGTTCGCCGTTCGGGCTGTTGGTGGCGACCCCCTCCTGCTCGGCGGCTTCGTTGAGCCGGGCGGCCAGGCGCTCCGTCAGGCGGCGGCCGTTGCAGAAGATGATGGTGCTGCGGTGGGCCAGCACCTGCTGGAGGATGCGCGGGTAGATGCTCGGCCAGATGCTGGTTCGCTGGGGGTTCAGCGCCATGTGGGCCGGGCCGCTCTGCAAGGACTCCGGGATGACCTGGCCGATGGCACCCATGTCCTCCACCGGGACCACGACGTCCACCTCCAGCGGCTTGCGCACCCCCGCGTCGACGATGGTGACCGGGCGACGGCCGCCGTCGGCGGCATGGCCGCCGAGGAAGTGGGCGATCTCCTCCAGCGGCCGCTGGGTGGCGCTGAGGCCGATCCGTTGGGGGCTCTGGCGTGTGATCTGCTCCAGCCGCTCCAGGCTGAGCATCAGATGGGCGCCGCGCTTGGTGGTGGCCATGGCGTGGATCTCGTCGATGATCACGGTGTCCACATTGACCAGCGTGTTGCGGATCTCGCTGGTGAGCATGAGGTAGAGGCTCTCCGGCGTGGTGATCAGCAGGTCCGGCGGGCGGCGACCGAGTTGCTGACGCTCCCGGCTGGTGGTGTCGCCGGTGCGCATCGCCACGGTGGGCTCGACGAACGGAACCTCCAGCCGCTCCGCCGCCAGGCGGATGCCCATCAGCGGCGAGCGCAGGTTCTTCTCCACGTCGAACGCCAGCGCCCGCAGCGGGCTGATGTAGAGCACCCGGGTACGGGCCTTCGGCTCGGGCGGTTCGCTGGTGACCAGCCGGTCGATGCTGCTGAGGAACGCCGTGAGCGTCTTGCCGCTGCCGGTGGGCGCGCAGACCAGCGTGTGCTGCCCGGACTGGATGGCAGGCCAGCCTTGCACCTGCGGCGGCGTGGGCTCCGGGAACGAGGCCGCGAACCACTCCCGCACCGCCGGGGAGAACCCCTCGAGCACCGGGTGGTCGGCCATCGCCGTGCAGGCTACGCCGGGGGTGCGCGGGAGTTTCCGTGCGACGCCGCACCAACCCGTCGGAGGCCCCGCCCAACAACACCTCCAGCGGCCGTCGAACTCGGCGCGGCGGCGCAAGTCGGCGCTCGACTCGTTGATCCGGATGACGTGCGATGCGGCCCCAGTCGAACCCGTCCTGGCGGGCCAGGCGCACGGCCCTCACGAGCAGCCACTCCACCTCCTCCTGCAGCGCGCGGGTCGAGGCGAGGGCGAGGCGGGGGTCGGAACCGCCCGCATCGCGGATGAGGGTTCGAAGATCGTGCATGGGACTTCCTCCGGCGAACGTGCTGACAGGGTCGGGGGAAGCCGTGCCGAAGGACCCTACCGGCGCGGCTGTGACCCCCGGCACGCTGGACGGATGGAGATGCAGGAACTCGTCGAGCGGGCCCGCACCGTGGTGCAGGACGGTGCCCTCGGGTACGACCAGAAGGTGCGCCGCCTCGCTGCACTCGCCACCGAGGCCATCCCCTACCCCACGCTCAGCGAGGACTGCCGCCAGGCACTCGACGCCCGCGTGATCTGCGACCTGTACGAGGGCCACGCCCCGTACACCGCGCGGTACATCCTCCCCGACTACGACCTCGCCCTCCGCCAGGGCCTGCGCTTCCTCGAGCTGGACCCGCCGCAGGACCTCGACGACGCCCTCGCCTTCCTGCAGATCATGTACGCCCACGTCCCGAGCGTCACCACCTACCCCGTGTACCTCGGCGACCTGGACAAGCTGCTGGAACGCTTCGTGCCGGCCGACATGACCGACGAGCAACTGGACCGCACACTGCGCCGCTTCTGGATCGGCATCGACCGCATGGTCCCCGACGCGTTCGCCCATCTGGACGTCGGCCCCCACGACGGCCGGGTGGTCCGCAGCATCTTCCGGGTGGAGCGCAGCCTGCGCCAGGCCGTCCCCAACATCACGCTGAAGGTCGACCCGGCGGTGACCCCCGACGACCTCATCGAGGACGGCGTGCGCACCGTGTTCGAGACCGGCAAGCCGCACTTCGTCAACCACCCGATGATGGTCGCGGACCACGGCGAGCGGTACGCCGCCGTCAGCTGCTACAACTCGCTGAAGATCGGCGGCGGCGCCCACACGCTGGTCCGCCTGAACCTCAAGGAAGCTGCGCTGCGCCACCACGGCACCAGCGAGGAGTTCATGGCTGCTGCGCTGCCCCACTGGGTGGAGCTCACCGCCGAGCTGACCGAGGCCCGCATCCGCAGCCTGGTGGAGGAGCAACGGTTCTTCGAGACCCACTGGCTGGCGAACGAAGGGCTCATCGACCTGCACCGCTTCTCGGCGATGTTCGGCATCTTCGGCCTCGCCGAGTGCGTCAACCGCCTGATGGCGCTGGACGGCAAGGACCACGGCGGCGCCGGCCGCTACGGCCACGACCTCGACGCCGACGTCCTGGCCATGCGGGTCGTGGAGCGGGTCGCGGAGTTGGTGGCGGCCCGCCCGATGCCCTACTGCGAGGGCGGCCAGGGCCGCTGCTACCTGCACAGCCAGGGCGGCATCGACCTCGACGACCATGTCACCGCGGGCACGCGCATCCCGGTGGGCGACGAGCCGGACCTGCTCCAGCACATCACCACCTGTGCCCCGCACCACGAGCACTTCGCCGCCGGGATCAGCGACATCTTCCACGTCGACGAGACGGCCGTCCGCAACCCCGGCGCGATGGTGGACATCATCAAGGGCGCCCTCGACCAGGGGATGCGCGACTTCACCTTCAACCTGGCGGACAACGAGTTCGTGCGCATCACCGGGTATCTCGTCCGCAAGCGCGACCTGGCCCAGATCGCCGGCCAGCACGCCGTCCGCCACACCAGCGACCAGCTCGCCGCCGGCAGCGAGAACGCGTACCACCTCACCGAGCGGACGGTGCAACGGGTCGGGTGCCATGAGCGCACCCCTCGCTGAGCGCCGCACCCCCAGCGGCCTCGTCGCCGGCACCATCGCGTTCAGCAGCGTGGACGGCCCGGGCAACCGCTTCGTGGTTTTCCTGCAAGGCTGCAACTTCGACTGCGTCGCCTGCCACAACCCTCACACCATCCCCGGCCGCGCCGCCATCGACGGCGACCACCAGGGCCCGCAGCGGCTTCGGGTTCCCGACCTGTTGCACCAGATCGGCCGGGCGGCCCCGTTCATCCGCGGCATCACGGTCTCGGGCGGCGAGGCCACACTGCAGGCCGGCTTCGTGGAGGCCCTCTTCCGTGCGGTGAAGGAGGACCCAGCGCTCGCCGCGCTGACCTGCTTCATCGACTCCAACGGTGCCGCCGATCCGATGACGTGGGATCGCCTGGCGCCCCTGACGGACGGCGTGATGGTGGACCTGAAGAGCTTCGATCCGGAGATCCACCATCGCCTCACCGGCCAGGGGAACGCCGACGTGCTCGCCAGCATCCGCCACCTCCACCACCTGCGCCGGCTGCACGAGGTGCGGCTGCTGCTGCTGGCCGGGTGGAACGACGACCCCGCGCTGATCCGCCGCACGGGCGAGTGGTTGGCCACGGTGGACCCGACGATGCGGGTGAAGGTCATCGGCTTCCGCCTCCATGGTGCCCGCCCGCACGACCCGCCCCTCGTCGAGCCGACTGCCGGACGCCTTCAGGAGGCCGCCGCCATCCTTCGGGCCACCGCCCCCTTCGACATCGCCGTCATCTGAGCAGTCCGGGGAGCTCCTCGCGGCGGGCCAACGGTGTTGCCGCCCCCCGAAGGCAGGCGCCGAGATCTGACCACTAGCCTTTGCCCATGGGCGAGGGCGCGCGCCGGGTCGCAGCCGGCTGGTGGGTGCGCATCGGCGCGGTGGCGTCGGCCGCGGTGCTGGTCGTCGCCTCCGCCGGGCCGAGCCAGGACGACGCCGCGCTCGCCCCGGCCACCAGCCTGCCGCCGCCCACCACCCCGTCGCCGACGGCGCCGCCCACCACCCGCACCACCGTGCTCGCCGGCACCACGTCCACCTCCTCGAGCACGCTGCCGGCCAGCACGTCCACCAGCACCACGGAGCCGCCGCCGCAACCGGTGGAGGTCACCCGCGAGATCCCCACCGCCGAGCCCGAGACGCCACCACCGGCCGCCCCGCCCCCGCCATGGGCGTCGTCCGTCACCACCACCAGCGGCGGGTACGTCGGCACCTCACTGGGCTGCGCGTCGGGGACCGGCCCGTCCTCGCTGGACGCGTTCTTCGCCGTCCGCGCCGGCCCGCTGCTCGGCGCGGACTACCAGCACGTCGTCGCGCTCGGCAACGGCAAGTACGTCTGGTTCTTCCAGGACGCCTTCATCGACCCCGGCGGCAGCGCCACCCGGCTGGACCAGGCCCACTTCGCCCACAACGTCGCCCTCCTCCAGGACGGCGCCTGCTTCACCCTGCTGCACCGCGGCACCGCCGCCTCCCCGAAGTCCTTCGAGTCGGGCAACGGCGAGCAGGCCCTGAAGAAGTGGTTCTGGCCGATGGGCGGCGAGACGTTCAACGGGGTGGTCTCCATGTTCTGGGTGGAGATGGTGAAGGACCCCTACAACCCCACCGCCCCCGATGGCCTGGGCTGGCACCCGGCACGCACCTGGCTGGCCACCTACAAGGCCAGCAACCTGCAGCGGCTGAGCTTCGGGCTGGCGCCGAACTCCAGCGCCCGCCCGGTGTACGGCTACGCCGTGGCCAGCGACGCGTCGTACACCTACCTGTTCGGCAACACGTTCGAGCAGAACCTGGTGCGCGAGGGCGGATACTGGAACGGCCCGCACTCGGCCACGGCCATGTACCTCGCGCGCGTCCCGCTCGGGCAGTTCGGCGCAGCGCCCGAGTACCGCACGGTGGACGGCTGGTCGCCCGACCCGGCCGCCGCCCAGCCGTTCGCCCAGCGGTTCTTCGTGGAGTACCCGATGCAGCCCCGCTTCCTGGGCGGCCAGTGGGTGTCGGTGGCCAAGGTGGACGGGTACTGGGGCAGCAACCTGATCGTGGAGGTGGCCAACCAGCCCTGGGGCCCGTGGACCACCACCGAACTGCGCGGCATCGCGCCACGGGGTGGCGACCCGATGATGAACACCTACCACGCCCACCTCATGCCGTGGCGCACCGGCAACGGCTCGCTGATCGTCACCATCTCGCAGAACGCCCGGCAGATGACCCGCGACGCCTACCCCCACCCGGAGCGCTACCGCATCGCCGCCTTCTCCAGCGGCTGGGTGGCCGCCCCGCCGGACCCCGTGCCCACCACCACGACCACCAGCACCTCGAGCACATCCAGCACGTCCAGCACCAGCACGACGGTGGACGAGTCCACCACCACGTCGGAACCGTTGTCGTCGTCCACCACGTCGAGCACCAGCACCTCCACGTCGAGCACGTCGTCCACGACCAGCACGTCCACCAGCACCACGTCCACCAGCATTCCTCCGTGACATACGGCTGATCCGCGCTCGTTCGCTTGTGCCCCGCCAGACTCAAGGGTTCCCATGAGCGACCGAGTGCAACTCCGGCCGTGGCAGCGCCAGGCGTTCGACAAGTTCGTCGCCAGCGAGCAGCCCGACTTCCTCACCGTGGCCACACCCGGTGCAGGAAAGACGACGTTCGCGCTCACCTGCGCACGCTGGGCGCTGGCCCAGGAACGCCGCCGCCTGGTGATCGTCGCCCCCACCACCCACCTGAAGACCCAGTGGACCCAGGCCGCCCACCAGATGGGCCTGGAGGTGGACCCCAACTGGTCGCCGGCCGACGGGGTGGCGCCGGACGTGCACGGCATCGTCACCACCTACCAGCAGGTCAGCACGGCGGAGACCGCCAAGATCCTGCGCGGCGTGGCCGCCGACGCGTTCGTGATCCTCGACGAGGTGCACCATGCCGGTGACGAGCGAGCCTGGGGCGACGGGGTGCGCACCGCCTTCGAGCGGGCCCATCGCCGGCTGTGCCTCAGCGGCACCCCGTTCCGCAGCGACACCGCCAGCATCCCGTTCGTCCGCTACGAGGAGACTGGCGGCGGCGGCGAGGCCCAGCCGGACTTCACCTACGGCTACGCCGACGCGCTACGCGACGGCGGCGTCGTCCGGCCCGTCTACTTCCCCCGCTTCGACGGGCTGATGGAGTGGAGCGCGCCGGACGGCACGGTCCTGACGGCCAACTTCCACGACGAGCTGGACCGCACCGGCGCGTCCCACCGGCTGCGGGCCGCGCTGAGCCTGCAGGGCGACTGGCTGAGCGCCGTCATCGGCCAGGCCCACGAGCGCCTGCAGAAGATCCGCGAGACCCACCCGGACGCCGGCGGCCTGGCGATCTGCATGGACCAGGAGCACGCCCGCGACATCGCCCGGCTGATCCGCCACCGCTTCCACGTGGAGGCCGAGGTGGTGGTCAGCGACGACCCCGATGCCAGCGCCAAGATCGCCCACTTCGCGGCGAGCGACCGCCACTGGCTGGTGGCGGTGCGGATGGTCAGCGAGGGGGTGGACATCCCCCGCCTGCGGGTCGGCGTGTACGCCAGCACCGTGGTCACGGAGCTGTTCTTCCGCCAGGCGGTCGGCCGGTTCGTGCGGTGGACCAGCGGGCTGGCCGGCCAGAAGGCGTACGTGTACCTGCCCGACGACCCGCGCCTGCGCACCCACGCGTTCCAGATCGCCGAGGCCCGCCGCCACGTGCTGCGCCCGCCCGCCGAGCGCGACGACGAGTTCAGCCCGGAGGACCTGGAGCGCGAGGCGATGCGCGAGCTGGACCTGATGCCGGAGCAGCTCTCGCTGTTCAGCGTGCTCTCCAGCTACGCCACGGCGATGAGCGTGCACGCGTTCACCGAGGACGGGCTGACCCTGTTCGACGACGAGCCGGACATCCCCGAGCCGGTTCCCGAGCCGGGCGACGACGGGCTGGCCGTCGACCTGCCCGAGATCCCCACGGACACCGGGTTGGTGCTGTGGAGCAACCGCAGCGTGGGCGAACGCAAGGAAGAGCTTCGCCAGAAGAACATGGACGTCGCCAAGCGCCTGGTGGATCTCACCGGCTTCTCCCACGGTCGGGTGCAGTCCGAGCTCAACCGGCTGGCCGGCATCCGCTCGGTCGGCAACGCCACCAACAGCGAACTCGAGCGTCGCCTCCGCCGCGCCGAGGAGTGGCTGCGCCGCCGGTAGCCTTGGCCCATGGCTGTACCTGGAGAACGTCACCCCGCGTTCGAGGAGTACTGCGAGTGCATCTTCGAGCTCGCCGAGGACGACGTGGCCGTCATCCAGGCCCGGATCGCCGAACGCCTCAACGTCAGCCGCCCCGCCGTCAGCGAGATGATCCGCCGGCTGGAGGCCGAAGGGCTGGTGGACACCGACGGGTCGATCCGCCTCACCGCGGCCGGTGAGGCCCTCGCTCAACGCACCGTGCGCCGCCACCGCCTTGCGGAGCGCTTCCTCACCGACATGCTCGGCCTGTCGTGGGCGGAGGCCCACCATGAGGCCGGCAAATGGGAGCACGTGATGAGCGAGGCCGTGGAAGACGCGATGGACCGGGTCCTCGGCAACCCCACCACCTGCCCGCACGGCAACCCGATCCCCGGCGCCGACTACACCGCGCCGGCCCAGGTGCCGCTGGCGGAGCTGCCCGTGGGGCAGGCCTTCACCGTGTCGCGCATCCCCGAGGAGCTGGAGTTCACCCCCGGCCTGCTGGACTTCCTGGAGGACGCCCACATCCTGCCGGGGCTCAGCGGCGTGCTCACCGCCGCGTCGCCGGACGGCACGGTCACCATCGAGATCGGCGGCCACGCCGTCGGCGTTGGTGCGTTCGCCAGCAACCGCATCCTGGTGGTCGTGTGACCCGAGCGTCCCGGGCGGCCGCACTGGTCGCCATCACGGTGGCGACGGCCGCCTGCGCCCCCACCACCTACGACTCGTCGGTGGCCACCACCGATGCGCCGGCCACCAGCACCACCCTGCCCGCCGGCACCGCCGCCGACCTGCTGCCGCTGATGCTGGCCGAGGTGCAGGGCATGTCCGCGAAGGTGATGGCCGGCTCCGGCGACGGGGAGGCCGCCTCGCGCATCGAGCAGTACTGGGCGGCCATCCAGGCCGAAGTGCGGGCCGACCACCCCGAGATGGTGGAGGACTTCGAGTTCGTGGTCAGCCGCTGCCGCCTGGCGGCGGATCGCAACCGCCCGGCCGACGCCGACCGCGCCGCTCAGTACATGACGGCGTTGGTGACGGCCTACCTGGGCTGAGCAGCCGCGCTCAGGCCATGGCCGCGGGCAGCGGCTCGCTGTGCACGATGGTGAGGCGCTTGGTGCTGCGGGTGAGCGCCACGTAGAGCGCCCGCAGGCCCTGCTGCTCCGCCCGCACGATGGCGGACGGTTCCACCACGATGACGCCGTCCAGCTCCAGGCCCTTCACCACGCTGACGGGGACGACGGTGATGCCCATCTCCAGCCCGCTGCGGGTGGCCGTGCCGTGCTCGATCCCGGCGGCCGCGAGCGCGTCGCACACATCGCCGAACATCGCGTCGGGCACCACCACGGCCACGTTGCCGTCGTGCAGGTCGGCGTCCATGTCCTTCGTCGCCACCACGACGGCGTCCAGCAGTTGGCCGGCCGGGACCTGCACGAACTCGGGGTGCTCGTCGCCGGTACGCACGCTGGTGGGCGCCCGCAGCGACGGGGTGGCCGCCATCATCACCTTGTTGGCCAGCTCCATGATCCGGCCGGGGATGCGGTAGCCGACGCTGAGGCCGATGACCCGCGACTGCTTCTGGGTGGGCAGGTGGGCGAGGACGTCCTCCCACGTGTTCGGCGCCAGCGCACCGGTGGCCTGGGCGATGTCGCCGACCACGGTGAGGCTGCCGTTCAACGAGCGGCGGCTGACCATCGCCAGCTGCATGGGGGTGAGGTCCTGCACCTCGTCCACCACGATGTGGCCGTAGGTGCGGATCTCCTCGGCGTCGTCGGTCTTGCCGTTCCTCCCGGGCTTCGAGGTAGGAGCAGGCCTCATCCAACGAGGGCGACGTCGTGCTCAGTCCAGCGGACGTCGTCACGTCGGCTGGCGAAGGGTTGATACAGGCAGTACTCGGCATCGCTGGGGTGCTTGGCGGCAGCCAGCAGGCAACGCCTTGCTGCCAGACAGGTCGTGCAGCAACTGGGCGGGCGTGAGGATCAGCACATCCGCTCCAGCGCAGCATGTCCGGCAGGTGGCGCACGGCGTCCTTGATCCATCGGGCGGCGTTGCCTCCCGCCAGTTATTAGACCAGCATAGCAGTCTCGCTCTCCACCCACTTGCGGGCCGCGTTGTGGCGGCGGGCTGGCGCTGCGCGGCCCGCACGATCCGCTGGCTGTCGTGGGCGGTGGGGCGCACGAAGCCAGTGCGGAACGGGAGGACGGGTCCTCCTTCAGGGGCGCTGCGGTCGGTGACGGCCTTGTCGACGGCCAGGCTCATCGGGTCGCGCCCTTCACCCGGGCGGCGAGCGCGGGGAATCCGGGTCCCGCCGTAGCGCGCCAGTGCGTCGGGCACCAGGTCGGCCAGGACCACCTGCTCCACCCGGCCTCGCCGGGACGGCAGCGCGCGCTCGATGTGGCGGAGAGACCCAGTTGGGGCCGATGACCAGCACGCCCTGGTCCTCCAGCGGAAACCGGTACGTGTGGAGCAGGTGGGCGGCACGGTGAAGGGGCGACGACGGTCTTGCCGGTGCCGGGCCACCTGCACCACCGGGACGCACCCTGCTGGCGAGGCGGATGATCTCGTCCTGCTCGCCTGGATCAGTGGCGACGATGTCGCCGAGCTGGCCAGTGCGGCCACGCTCGATGGCGGCCAACGAGGGTGCTGTAGCGTAGACCGGCGGGGGTGTCTGGGCGGGACGGCCGAGGGCGTCGGTAGGCGTCGTCTTCCGCACCCATTGGTGCTGCGGGTGAGCGCCACGTACAGCGCCCGCAGACCCTGCTGCTCGGCGCGCACGATGGCGGAGGGCTCGACCACGATCACACCGTCGAGCTCCAGACCCTTCACCACGCTGACGGGGACGACGGTGATGCCCATCTCCAGCCCGCTGCGCGTCGCGGTGCCGTGCTCGATGCCGGCGGCGGCCAGCGCGTCGCAGACGTCGCCGAACATCGCGTCGGGGACCACCACGGCCACGTTGCCGTCGTGCAGTTCGGCATCCAACTCCTTGGTGGCCACGACGACCGCGTCCAGCAACTGGCCGGACGGCACCTGCACGAACTCGGGGTGCTCGTCGCCGGAGCGCACGCTGGTGGGCGCCCGCAGCGATGGGGTGGCCGCCATCATCACCTTGTTGGCCAGCTCCATGATCTGCCCAGGGATGCGGTAGCCGACGCTGAGGCCGATGACCCGCGACGGCTTCTGGGTGGGCAGGTGGGCCAGCACGTCCTCCCACGTGTCCGGCGCCAGCGCACCGGTGGCCTGGGCGATGTCGCCCACCACGGTGAGGCTGCCGTTCAGTGAGCGGCGGCTGACCATCGCCAACTGCATGGGCGTGAGGTCCTGCACTTCGTCCACCACGATGTGGCCGTACGTGCGGATCTCCTCGGCCTCGTCCGGCTTGCCGTTCTTGCCGGGCTTCGGGCCGAGGTAGCTGCGCGCTTCGTCCAGCAGGGCGACGTCGTGCTCGGTCCAGCGCACGTCGGCCACGTCGGCCTGGCGGGGCCGGTACAGGCTGAGGTACTCCGCCTCGCTGAGGTGCTTGGCGGCGGCCAGCTTCAGCAGCGCCTTGCTGCCGAACAGGTCGTGCAGCAGCTGCGCAGGGGTGAGGATCGGCCACATGCGTTCCAGCGCGGCACGCATCTCGGGGAGGTGGCGCACCGCATCCTTGATCTCGGTGGGTCCGGCGTTGCCCTCGCGCCAGTGGTGCGCGAGGGCCGCCCAGACCTCGCTCTCCACCCACTTGCGGGCGGCGTTGTGGCGGCGGAAGCGTCGCTGCGCAGCCCGGACGATCCGCTGGCTGTCGTTGGCCGTGAGCCGCACGAAGCCGGTGCGGAACGGGAGGACGAGGTCCTCCTTCAGCGGGCGCTCGCGGTCGGTGACCGCCTTGTCGATGACCAGGCTCATCCGCAGGTCGCCCTTCACCCGGGCGGCCAGCGCCGAGTCGGCGGGGTCCACGCCGTAGCGCGCCCAGTGCACGTCGGGCACCAGGTCGGCCAGGATCACCTGCTCCACCCCGGCCTCGCCCAGCGAGGGCAGGACGCGCTCGATGTAGCGCAGGAACACCCGGTTGGGGCCGATGACCAGCACCCCCTGGTCCTCCAGCGGGAAGCGGTAGGTGTAGAGCAGGTAGGCGGCACGGTGCAGCGCCACGACGGTCTTGCCGGTGCCGGGGCCGCCCTGCACCACCAGCACGCCCTGCTGCGGCGAGCGGATGATCTCGTCCTGCTCGCCCTGGATGGTGGCCACGATGTCGCCGAGCTGGCCGGTGCGGCCACGCTCGATGGCGGCGAGGAGGGTGCTGTAGCCGCGGAGACCGGTTGGGGTCTGCGCCGGGCGGCCGAGGGCATCGGTCTCGTCGTCCTCCGCGCCCATGCCCAGGTGGCCCTCGCCGAACAGTTCGTCCTCCAGGCCCAGCAGCTCGCGGCCCTGCACGTGGAAGTGGCGGCGGCGGGCCAGGCCGAGGGGCTCGCGCCCGGTAGCGCGGTAGAACGGCTCGGCCACCGGGGCCCGCCAGTCCACCACCACGGGGTCGCTGTGCTCGTCGGCCACCGCGAGGCGGCCGATGTGGAACGACTCGGTGGCCCCGTCCGGCCCCTCCACCATCCGGTCGATGCGCCCGAACACGAGCGCAGCATCGCCGAGGTCCAGCTGGGTGAGCCGGTTGAACACGGCTTCGTCGAACACGTCGCGCTCGTAGCGGGCCTGGAACGTGCCCCCGAGGGTGCCCTCGTGCAGGCCACGCATCTTCCATGCGTCGGCCTTGCTCTGCTCGAGGCAGTGGTAGGCGTGATCGATGAACGCCTGCTCGGAGGGGAGGTCAGGGTGATGCTGCGACATCGTGAGGTTCCGCCCGGGCCTTCAGGAGTGTCCCGAAAACACGGGTCTGAAAACTCTATCGGCAGACTCCCCACCCCCCACACGCCCCCGCTCCACCCCCTCCTCCCCCGGGCGGCCCACCCCCGAAGTGACGTGATATATCACGTCACTTCCCTGGTGGGGGCGGGTCTCA
This sequence comes from Acidimicrobiaceae bacterium, assembly GCA_020637295.1. Taxonomy (GTDB): domain Bacteria; phylum Actinomycetota; class Acidimicrobiia; order Acidimicrobiales; family Ilumatobacteraceae; genus UBA668. Next base: position 50,828 of record JACJWF010000011.1, read on the forward strand.
CCGCGTCACTTCGGGGCTGAGCGGATCCGCTAAGCTGCAAGCGTGATCTCCGGGTCGACGCTCCGCCGGCTCCGGCTGAGGGCCGGTCTCCGCCAGCAGGACGTCGCCGCGGCCGTGGGCATCCCGGCCACCGTCCTCAGCGCCTACGAACGGGGGCGCCGCCAACCCGGGTTGGAGGTCGCAGGTCGGATCATCGAGGCGCTCGGCTTCCGGGTGCGCTTCGAGCCGCTGCTGGACCCCGCGGCCCAGGGCAGCAAGTTGGAGGACGTGCTGGCCCTCGCCGAGGCACTCCCCTTCCGGCCACGGCCGATGCCGGTGGCCCGCCGGTGAGCACGCCCTCGCTCGTCGAGCGCGTGGTCGCGGTGTGCGACCACCTCGACGCCGCCGGCCTGCCGTGGGCGCTCGGTGGTGCACTGGCGCTCGCCTACGCCACGGAGGAACCACGGGGGACGCGCGACATCGACGTCAACGTGTTCGTGCCAGCGGACCAGGCCGCGAGGGTGTTCGCCGCCCTTCCCGAAGGCGTGCGGCACTCGGCAGCCGACGTCACCGAGGCACGGCGCGCCGACCAGGTGCGCCTGTGGTGGGGCGACACCCCGGTCGACCTGTTCTTCGCCGCCGACGACTTCCACCAGCAGGCCGGCCGGCGCGCCAGGAGTGTGCCGTTCGCCGGCCGCACCATCCGGGTGCTTGCTGCCGAGGACCTTGCCGTCTTCAAGGCGTTGTTCGACCGCCCGAAGGACTGGGTCGACATCGCCACAATGGCCGAGTCCAACGCCATCGACCTCGACGAAGCCGCGGACCGGCTGGCGACGCTCCTCCCCGGCGACAACCGCGTCGACCGCCTCCGCCGCGGCGGTGTGTGACTACGCCGTCCGCGGGTCGAACAGGTTGACGTACTGGTCGTCCACGGCGATGTCCGCGATGCACGCCTTCCCCATCGTCAGCGGGTCCCGCAACGTCAGGGTGACCGACACGACCCGACCGTCGACGGTGCCCTCGAAGCGCGGGTGCTCCAGGTCGTTCTGAGCGACCACGTGGAAGTCGGTCGGGAGGTGCTCCGGCGCGGTTCCCGTCAACCGGTCCTCGAAGCGGGCGAGTTGGGCGTCGTCCACGAAGCCGCCGCAGAACGAACCATGCAAGAAGCCTGGAGCCTGGGCGAGCGCGAGGAAGTAGACCGTGACGAGGCCGTCCCAGGCGGCCACGTCGACATCGGCAACGGAGAGGATCGGCACGCCATCCTGCGACGTCGTGGCCGGCCGGGTGTCAGCTCCGCAGGAGGCCACCAACCCCACACCGGCGACGGCGGCGAGCAGCCGAGACGTCGCGCAGCGGTTCACGAGGTGGTGGCGATGCCGCCGTCGACGGGGATGACCGCGCCGGTGAGGTAGGAGCCGGCGCGGCTGGCGAGGAAGACGGTGACACCGGCCATGTCGTCCGGGCGGCCGATGCGGCCCAGCGGGGAGGACTTGGCGATGCTGTCGCCGAACGCCTGCAGCGTGGCGGCCATCATCTTCGACTCGAACGGGCCGGGCGCCACGGCGTTGACGGTGATGTGCTCCGGGCCCAGCTTGCGGGCCATCGTGCGGGTGAGGTGGTGCACGCCGGCCTTGCTGGCCGCGTAGCTGTAGGTGTCCATCGGGTTGACGTGCAGGCCGTCGATGGAGCCGATGTTGATCACCCGGGCCGGGTCGTCGGCCGTGCCAGCGGCGCGCAGTTGGGGCAGCAGCTGCTGGGTGAGGAAGAACAGCCCCTTCACGTTGGTGTCCATCACCTTGTCCCAGGCGTGCTCGTCGAACTCGTCCAGCGGCATCCCCCAGGTGGCGCCGGCATTGTTGACCAGGATGTTCAGCGTCGGGAAGTGGGCGGCCGCAGCGGCAGCCAACGCGGCAACGCCCTCCATCGTTGACAGGTCGGCCCGCACCGTGTCGATCTCGCCGAACTGCGACAGCTCCTCCTTCGCCGCCGCCAACTCGTGCTCCTTGCGGGCCGAGATGAGGACGGACGCCCCGGCGTCCAGCAGGCCGCGGGCGATCATCGCGCCGATGCCGCGGCTGCCGCCGGTGACGACGGCGGTCTTGCCGGACAGGGAGAACAGTTCGGTGAGGCTCATCCCGCCATCCTGCCCCACCACCCTTCCCAAGTTGGCGTTCAGTGGCGGTAGGACCGCACATCAGCGCCAACTTGGAACAGGGGTCCGGCAAGTTGGCGTTCAGTGGCGGTCCTACCGCACCTCACCGCCAACTTGGACGGAGGGGGTGGGCCGGTAGCGTGGCGGCCGATGAGCGCGCCCTTCCTCGACGCCGCCAACAGCCGCCCCGCCAGCCACACCCCGGTGTGGTTCATGCGCCAGGCCGGCCGCAGCCTCCCCGAATACCGGGCCGTGCGTGGCGAGGGCAGCATCCTCGACGCCATCAAGCAGCCCGACCTGGCCGCCGAGCTGACGCTCCAACCGGTGCGCCGCTACGGGGTGGACGCCGCCGTCCTGTACAGCGACATCGTGGTGCCCGCCCATGCCGTCGGCTTCGGGATCGACGTCTCCCCCGGCACCGGCCCGGTCTGCACCGAGCCGTTCCGCAGCGCCGCCGACCTCGCCCGCCTGCGCAAGTTCGAGCCGGAGGCCGACACGCCGTACGTGCTCGAGACCGTGCGCAACCTGGTGGCCGAGCTGCCGGTGCAAGTGCCCGTGCTCGCCTTCGCCGGTGCACCATTCACCGTGGCCAGCTACCTGGTGGAGGGCCGCCCGAGCCGCACCTACGAGCACACCAAGCGGCTCATCCACACCGACCCGACGCTGTGGCACAGCCTCATGGAGCGCCTCGCGGACTACTCCGTGGCGTCCATCGCCAGCCAGCTGGCCAGCGGCGCACGCGCCTTCCAGCTGTTCGACTCGTGGGCCGGCACGCTCAGCCGCGCCGACTACGACCGCTACGTGTTCCCGCACTCCGCCGCCGTCTTCACCCGCCTGCGCGAGCAGTTCCCCGACGCGCCCGGCATCCACTTCGGCATCGGCTGCGACCACCTGCTGGAGCGCATGCAGGCAGCCGGCCCGACCGTGCTCGGCCTGGACTGGCGCACCCCGATCCGCGAGGCACGCGCCCGCATGGGCGCGGACCTCGTGGTGCAGGGCAACCTCGACCCGGCGCTGGTGCTCGCCGGGGTGGACGTCGCGCTCGCCGGCACCGACGCCGTGCTCGCCGACAACGGCAACCACCCGGGGCACATCTTCAACCTCGGCCACGGCGTCAACCCGGACACCGACCCGGACGTGCTCCAGGCCGTGGTCGACCGCGTCCACGGGGCGACGCGCCGATGACGACTGCCGACGCGCCGACGAGGACTGCCGTCCTGCTGATGGCGTACGGCACGCCGCGCACCCGCGAGGAGATCGAGCCGTACTACACCGACATCCGCCGCGGCCGCCCGCCGACGCCGGAACTGCTCGCCGAGCTGACCGCCCGCTACGACGCCCTCGGCGGCACGTCGCCACTCGCCGCCCGCACCGAGGCCCAGCGCGTGGCCCTGCAGGCCGCGCTGGACGCCGCCGCCCCCGGCCGGTACGAGGTGGTGCTCGGCCTGAAGCACGCCGACCCGAAGATCGAAGCCGCGGTCGACGCCCTGGCCGCGAGCGGCACTCGCCGCATCGTCGGCCTGGTGCTCGCCCCGCACTACAGCGCCTACTCCGTGGGCCAGTACCTCGACCGTGCCCGCGCCGCTGCCGAACCCCACGGCATCACCGTGACCGGCGTGAAGAGTTGGGCCACCGAGCCCGCCTTCGTCGAGTTCGTCGCCGCCGACCTGAAGGCCCGCCTCGCCGGCATGCCCGACGACACCAAGGTCGTGTTCACCGCCCACTCGCTGCCCCAGCGGATCGTCGCCGCCGGCGACCCGTACCCCGACCAACTGCGCGCCACGGCCGAGGCCGTCGCCGCCGCGGCCGGGCTGGTGAACTGGACCCGCTGGGCCATCGCCTGGCAGAGCGCCGGCCGCACGCCGGAGCCCTGGCTCGGGCCCGACATCCTCCAGGTCATCGACGACCTCGCGGCCAGCGAGAACCACGCCGGCCACCCCCGCGGCCTGCTGGTCAGCGCGGTCGGCTTCGTCTCCGACCACCTCGAGGTGCTGTACGACCTGGACATCGAGGCCGCGGCCCGGGCGCAGGCGCACGGCATCGCGTTCGCCCGCACCGCCTGTGTGAACGACGACCCCACCGTGATGGCCGCGCTCGCCCAGCGGGTGATCGAGGCGGACCAGGCGTGAGCCGCGTCGCCGTCGTCGGAGGTGGCATCGCCGGCCTGGCCGCCGCCCACGCGCTCGCCACCGGCGAGCCGGACGCCGAGGTGGTCCTCTTCGAACGCGACGACCGGCTGGGCGGCAAGCTGCTGACCACCGGGTTCGCCGGCCATCACGCGATCGACGAGGGGCCCGACGCGTTCCTCGCCCGCCTGCCATGGGGCACCGGCCTGGCCCGCAAGGTCGGCCTCGGCGGCCACCTCGTGTCCCCGCAATCCGGCAAGGCGGCGGTGTGGTGGGAGCACCTGCACGGCATCCCGGAAGGCCTCCTCCTCGGCATGCCCACGGACGTGCTGGCGCTGGCCAGGTCTCGCCTGCTCACCTGGCCGGGCAAGCTCCGCGCCGCCACCGAACCGTTCCGCCGCCGCACCTCCACCGAGCCGGATTCGCTGGGCCAGTACGTGCGGGCCCGCTTCGGCGACGAGGTGCACCTCCGCCTGGTGGACCCGCTGGTCGGCAGCATCTACGCCGCCGACACCGACCACTTCAGCCTCGCCGCGGTCCCCCAGATCGCCGACCTGGCGAAGAAGGAACGCAGCATCCTGATCGCCGGCCGCACGATGCCCAAGCCGGCCACCGGCACGGGCGCGGCGGCCGCCGCCGGCCCCGTCTTCTACGCCCCGCAGGACGGGATGGGCGCGCTCGCCACCGCCACCGCCACCGCCGCCCGGGCCGCCGGGGCCACCCTGCGCACCGGCGCCGCCGTCAGCGAGCTGGCCAGGGACGGCCACGGCTGGCGGGTGGAGGGCGAGCACTTCGACGCCGTCGTGCTGGCCTGCCCGGCCCCGGCCGCGGCCGCCCTCCTCGCCCCGCTGGACTGCCTGCCCGTGGGTGTGGCAGACACGCTGGCCGCTGTGCCCGCCGCCGACGTGGCGATGGTGACGCTGGCGGTGGACGTGGCCGACTGGCCCGAGCACCTCCTGCCCTACAGCGGCTACCTGGTGCCCAAGCCGCAGCAGCGCCGGGTGACCGCGGCGTCGTTCGGCTCGCAGAAGTGGGCCCACTGGGCGGACGGGCGGCAGGTGATCCTGCGGGTCTCGCTGGGCCGCGACGGCCTGCCCGTGCTGCACCTCTCCGACGAGCAGTTGCTGGCCGCCGCGGTGGAGGAGACCGGTCACCACCTGGGCCTGGACCTCCAGCCCCGCCACGCCCGCGTCAGCCGCTGGGCCGGCGCCTTCCCGCAGTACCGGCCGCACCACGCCACCCGCATCGAGGCAGCCATGGCGGCGTTGCCACGGGGCCTTGCCCTGGCCGGCGCGGGCTACCTCGGCATCGGGGTGCCGGCGTGCATCCGCTCGGCCGAGAACGCCGCCGGGGCGGTGTCCGCGGCGCTGCGTGCCGTGCCAGAATGACCCGTCGATGGGACGGTTGATGGGACTCCGGAAGCCTGCCGCGCTCGCACTGGTGTTCACCCTGCTGGCCGCGTGCAGCAGCGGCGAGGAGACCGCGGCCACCGAGGCCACCACGACCACGGTTGCGGCCACCACCACGTCGCGGGCCACCACCACAACCTCGTCCACCCTGCCGCCCACCACCTCCACCAGCACCACCACGACGCTGGCGGCCACGACCACGTCGGAGACCCTGCCGACGCCGCAGGCCCCACCGGAGCCCCGCGCCGCCGAACCGCGCATCGAGCTCGGCACGATCTCCATCCCCCGGCTGGACATCAGCAAGTCGATGTTCGAGGGCGTGTCGCTGACGGTGCTGGACCAGGGGCCGGGGCATTGGCCCGGCACGGCGATGCCCGGCCACGTCGGCAATGTGGTCGTCGGCGGGCACCGCACCAGCCACGACCGGCCGTTCCGCTACCTCGACCAACTGCAGCCGGGCGACGAGATCATCTTCGACACGCCGGAGGGCCACTTCGTCTACAAGGTCACCCGAACGGAAATCGTCTACCCCGATGCGATGTGGATCATCGACCAGACGAGCGCGTTCACCGCCACCCTGTTCGCCTGCCATCCGGTCGGGTCGACGAAGCAGCGGATCATCGTCTTCGCCGAGCTGGCCTCCTCCTGACCACCGCCGGGCGGTAGCGTCCCGCCCCGATGCCCGTGCCCCGTCTTCGCCGCCCGTCCCGCGCCACCGTGCAGGCGTTCGGCGGCGGCCTGCTGGTGGCGCTGGCCCTTCCCCCGTGGGGCTGGTGGCCGCTGGCGTTCGTGGGCATCGCCATGTTCGAAGTCTCGCTGGGCGCCGACCCGACGCCGCGCCAGCGGTTGTGGCGCGGCTGGTTGTTCGCCGCCGCCTGGATGTACGTGGGGATGTGCTGGATGTGGTTCCTCACCATCCCCGGGTACCTCGTGGCGTCGGCCCTGTTCGCAGGGTTCCACGCCGTGGCGGCCTGGGCCGCGCCCAGGGGCCGTTGGCGGGTGATCGGCCGGCCGGCCGCGCACACGCTGGCGGAGGCGCTGCGGTTCTGCTTCCCGTTCGGTGGCGTCCCGCTGGCCAGCCTGCCGATCGGCCAGGCGGCCGGCCCGTTCGCAGGTGTGGTTCGCATCGGTGGTGTGCTGCTGCTCACCTGGTTCGTCTTCCAGGTCGGCTTCGCCCTCGCCGGCCCGTCACCGTTCGTCCCGGCGCTGGCCCGCAAGCGGGGCGTGTCGGCCAGCGCCGACTGGATCGGCGCGATCGGCCTCGGCGCGGCCCTGGTGATCTGGCTGGCCTCACCGCTGGGCGCGCTGTCCACGGACCCCACCGGCCAGACACTGCGGATCGCCGCCGTGCAGGGCGGTGGACCACAGGGCACCCACGCCATCGACACGCCGGCCAGCCTGGTGTTCCAGCGCCACCTGGAGGCGACGGCCACGATCGAACCGGGCACGGTGGACATGGTGCTCTGGCCGGAGAACGTGATCGACGTCAACTACGAGCCGTTCGAAGGCAGCGCCGCCCACGCCCAGATCGCCGCCGAGGCCGCCCGGCTGGGTGTGCCGTTCGTGGTCGGCATCACCGAGGACACCCCGGACGGCAACAGCTTCTACAACGCCCAGGTGGTGGTGGCGCCCGATGGCACCATCGTCAGCCGCTACGACAAGGTGCGCCGGGTGCCGTTCGGCGAGTACATGCCGATGCGCGACCTGCTCCACGCGCTCGGCGCGCCGACGGACCTTGTGCCCCGCGACGCCACCCCCGGCACCACCCCGGCCGTGCTGGAACTGCCCGACGGCACCCGCTTCGCCTGCGTGATCTCGTGGGAGGTGTTCTTCGGCGGCCGGGCCAACGAGGGCGTCGAGCGCGGCGGCGAGTTCATCGTCAACCCGACCAACGGCAGCAGCTACACGTGGACGGTGCTGCAAAGCCAGCAGGTGGCCTCATCCCGGCTGCGGGCGATCGAACAGCAGCGTTGGGTCGTCCAGGCATCACCCACCGGGTTCAGCGGGTTCATCTCCCCCGACGGCGACGTGTACGAGCGCACCAGCGTCAGCGAGCAGAAGGTGGTCATCCGCGAGATCCCGATGATCAGCGGGCGCACGTGGTACTCGCGGATCGGCAACATCCCGTGGGTGGTCCTCGCGGCCCTGTTGCTGGCGTTCACCCTGTGGAGGGCGGGAACGTTGGCCGGGCTCAGACCTCGATCATCACCGTGACCGGGCCGTCGTTGCGGATGTCCACCACCATCTCCGTGCGGAACCGGCCGGTGGCCACCGTGGCGCCCAGCGAGCGCAGGTGCGCCACCACCGCGTCCACCAACGGCTCGGCGTGCTCCGGCCGGGCGGCGGCGATCCAACTCGGCCGGCGGCCGGCGGTCGTGTCGCCGTAGAGGGTGAACTGGCTGACCACCAGCACCTCTCGGGTGGTGTCGGCCACGCTGCGGTTCATCACGCCGGCCTCGTCGTCCATCACCCGCAGGTGCCACACCTTCTCCGCCAGCTTCCGGGCCTCGGTGACGGTGTCCGTGTGGGTCACGCCGACCAGCACGCACAGGCCCGGCCCGATGGCGCCGACCACCTCCCCGGCCACCTCCCCGGCGACCGTGACGCTCGCCCCCTGCACCCGCTGCACCAGACCACGCATGCGCCAGATGCTAAGAGAGACCGGCATGGGAAGGACGGCCGCGATCGAACTGGAAGCCGGGCACGGCCGTGACGAGGTTCGGATGGCCGTGCACCCGGACGCCGGCGGCCGGGTGGGGTCGCTGGAGATCGGCGCCACCCGGGTGCTGCGCGACGACCCGTCCGTCGGTGCGCTGATGTGGGGGATCTACCCGATGGTGCCGTGGGCCGGGCGGGTGCGGCACGGCGAGTTCATGTTCGACGGCATCGCCCGCCAACTCCCCGTGAACCTGCCGCCGCATGCCATCCACGGCACGGTCTTCGAGGCGGAGTGGGAGGTCGTGGACGCCGGGCGCGACTACTGCGAGCTGCGCTGCCCGTTGGAGTGGGAGTTCGGCGGCGTCGCCCACCAGCACGTCCACCTGCACCCCGACGGCGCCACCCTCGTGCTCACCGCCGCCGCCACCGGCGAGGCGATGCCGGCCGTCGTCGGGTGGCACCCGTGCTTCGTGAAGCCCCTTGCTGCCGACCTGCGGTTCGCCCGGATGCACGTCCGCGACCAGGACGGGGTGGCGCTCGCCGACCTGGTGCCCCCGGCCGAGCACCCGTGGGACGACTGCTTCGTGGAACCGCTGGCCCCGCTGCGCCTGCACTACGACGCCCTGGCGCTGACCATCGGCAGCGACTGCGCGAACTGGGTGGTCTACGACGAGCCCGCGGACACCACCTGCGTGGAGCCGCAGAGCGGCCCGCCCGACGCATTCAACATCGGCGGGGCGACCCGCCTGGAGCCTGGCGCGATCCTCCAGCGGACGATGACGCTGACCTGGGCGCGCCCGACGAAATAACGTCACGAAAAGCGAAAGGACGGTCCTGGTTCCCGCTCTGGACGGGTGAGGAGAAGGACCATGCACCATGCCGGAACTGCGAACGGATGCCCAGCTCGTCGCCGCCTATCTGGGCGGCGACCGTGGCGCGCTTGCGGGAATGTACGACCGGTTCGGGGCCGGGTTGTACGACACGGCGGCGGCAATGCTGCGCGACCGGCACGAGGCGGCCGATGCCACGCAGGACGTCTTCCTCATCGCGGCCCAGCGCCTGCAGCAGTTGCGCGACCCGGAACGGCTGAAGCCGTGGCTGTTCGCCATCCTGCGCAACGAGGTGTTCAAGCGTTCGAAGCGCCGCGGGCGCACCCTGCCCACCGACTTCTCCGCCATGGGGGCGCCTGAGATGGCCGCCCCCACCGCACCCGACGCCGAGGGCGAGATGGTCGCCGCCGGCGAGATGGCCGACCTGGTCCGCAGTGCCGCCTGTGGCCTGGACGAGCGTGACCAGCTGGTGCTGGAGCTCAGCGTGCGCCAGGGCCTGCAGGGCGCCGAACTGGCGGCCGCGCTGGGCGTGACGCCGGAGCAGAGCTACACGCTGGTGCACCGCATGCGCGAGCGGGTGGAGCGCAGCCTGGGCGCCGTGGTGGTGGCCCGCGCCGGCCGCAAGGACTGCCCGGCTCTGGCGGACATCCTGCGCGGCTGGGACGGCGAGTTCACCGTCCTCATCCGCAAGCGGGTGGCCCGCCACATCGAGCAGTGCGAGACGTGCGAGCACACCCGCCGCAAGGCCGCCCCGCTGGCGCTGTTCGGCGCCGCACCGGCCTTCGCCGCCCCGCCGTTCCTGCGCGACCGGATCATGGGCTCGCTGGGCAGCGGCCCCACCCCCACTTACCGGTTCGACGGCGACGGCGGCTTCCCCCGCGTGCTGCGCCGGTTCCGCTACCCGGCCATCCTGACCGTCATCGTCGCCGCCCTCGTCATCGGTGTCGGCACCGGCGCGATCCTCGCCTCCACGTTGGACGAGGGCCCGGTCGACCCCGCCGACGAGACGGTCGTCGTCACCGAGCCGCCCGAGACCGTCGTGATCACGCTCGACCCGACCACCAGCACCACGGCGCAGCCGACCACCACGGCACCCGAGACCACCCCGCCGAGCACCACGGCGCCCGCGGCACCGGGCCTGATGGTCGTCACCACGGGTCTGGTGGACCTCGGGGCGAACACCACCTCGGCCCCCGTCAGCATCCGCAACGACGGCGGCTTGCCGTTCACCTGGCAGGCCACCGGGTCGGCCACACCATTCGCACTCGTCGGCAACGGCGGCACCGTCCAGCCGGGCGAGACGCAGGTGCTGACGGTCTCCCTCAACCGTGCCAACCTCGCCGAGGGCAACTACGAGCGGGTCATCACCATCGACGACGGCGCCGGCCACACGACCGACGTCACCCTGCGGGCCCGCGTCGAGCGTCCACCGGTGCTGGACGTGGACGGCCCCACCGGCGTGTACTACGCCTGCCAGTGGAGCCCGAACCCGAAGGTCTACGTGCTGTTCACCGACGAGACCGGGGTCAGTGCCCCGCTGACCCTGCAGTGGACGGGCCAGCAGAGCGGCCAGGTCACGCTGCTCACCAGCCAGCCTGGCGTGGCCGACGGGCCGCTGGCCGTTCGCCGGCCGGATGTGGGCGACTACGAGTACACGATCACCGCCGTCGACGTGCGGGGCAACACGGCCACCGTCACCCTGACGTTCCGCATCGACCCCTGCCCGGGCTGAGCGACACGCCTTCTGTCACACCATATGACAAGCGCGTGACACACTTACCGGCCGGTAACCCCCCGGCGGTAGCCTCGATGCCCATGTCCGCTGACGCTGCGGTGGCCCGGGTGCTGGACCCCGATTCGCCGCTGAAGATCGCCTACCTCACCTACCGGGGCAAGCCCCACGTCGGCGGGCAGGGCGTGTACACCCGCCACCTCACCAAGGCCCTGGTGGACCTCGGGCACACGGTGGAGGTGTACGGCGGCCAGCCGTACCCGGTGCTCGACGAGCGCATCGAACTGCACCAGCTGCCCAGCCTGGACCTGTGGAACGAGCACTACCCCGGCCGCCTGCCCGCCTACTGGGAGGTCAAGACCAAGGGCGACCTGCTGGAGACCCTGTCGCACCTGAAGGGCACGTTCGGCGAGCCGCTGGCGTTCTCCTCCCGGGTGCACACCGCGCTGAAGGCCCGCCAGCGCGACTTCGACCTCGTCCACGACAACCAGTGCCTCGGCTACGGGATCCTCGGCATCGAGAAGATGATCCCGACGATCGTCACCCTTCACCACCCGATCACGCGCGACCGCGCGCTGGAGATCGCCCACCAGAAGACGTGGTGGAAGAAGCAGAGCATCGCCCGCTGGTACGCCTTCGTGAAGATGCAGGGCCGGGTGGCCAGCCGCATGCCGCGCATCGTGGTGGTCAGCGAGAACAGCATCAAGGACATCCACGACGACATGGGCGTGTCCTACGACCGCATGCGCCTGGTGCCCGTGGGCGTGGACCCGCAGCTGTTCCAACCGATGCCGCACGTGGTGCGTCAGCCCGGCCGGCTGATCACCACCGCATCGGCGGACGTGGCGCTGAAGGGTTTGGCCTACCTGCTGGAGGCCATGGCCAAGCTGCGCACCGAGCGCGACGACATCCGCCTCACCATCATCGGCAAGCCGCGGGCCGGCGCCAGCGCTGACCTCATCGACAAGCTCGGCCTGCGCCCGTACATCGACTTCGTGTCCGGTGTTCCCGACGAGCGCATCGTGGAGCTGTACGCCGAGGCCGAACTGGCCGTGGTTCCCAGCCTGTACGAGGGGTTCAGCCTGCCCGCCATCGAGGCGATGAGCACCGGCATCTGCCTCGTCGCCACCGACGGCGGCGCGCTGCCCGAGGTCACCGGCAAGGACGGGGAGACCGTGCTGCAGTGCACGGCCGGCGACGCCGAGGCGCTCGCCGCCACCATCCGCCGTGGCCTGGAGGACCGCACCCTGCGGGCCAAGGTCGGTGCCGCCGGCCGCCAGCGGGTCGTGGAGCGCTGGAGCTGGCAGCATTGCGCCCAGCTCACGGTGGACCAGTACCGCGAGGTGCTGGCCATGCCCCACAACGTCGAGAAGCTGCGCCGCAACGGCCGGCTTTGAGGGCACCGCACCACCATGCTGACCATCCGCTTCGACCGTCTCGGCGTGCAGCCGGGCGATCTCGTCCTCGACGCCGGCGCCGGCTTCGGCCGCCACGCGTTCGAACTGGCCCGCCTGGGCGCCAACGTCGTCGCGCTGGACTACGCCGCCGACGAGGTGGTCACCACCCGAGGCACGTTCGGGGCGATGGTGGAGGCCGGGGAGATCGCCGAGGCCCGCTACGTGGGCGTGCTGCAGGGCGACGCCACCCGCCTGCCCTTCGCCGACGCCACGTTCGACCGCGTCATCACCAGCGAGGTGCTGGAGCACATCCAGGACGACGTGGCCGCCATCGCCGAGCTGGTGCGGGTGCTGAAGCCGGGCGGCACGTTCGCCTGCACCGTGCCCACCTGGTTCCCGGAGAAGGTCAACTGGCTGCTCAGCGACGAGTACCACGCGCCGAAGAGCGTCGGCGGGCACGTGCGGATCTACAGCACCACCGAGCTGAAGGCCAAGTTGCGCACCGCCGGCCTGGAGGTCTACGGCAACCATCGCGCCCACGGCCTGCACTCCCCCTACTGGTGGCTGAAGTGCGCCGTCGGGCCGCGCCGCGACGACCACCCATTGGTGGCGAAGTACCGCCGCCTGCTGGAGTGGGAGATCGTGGAGCAGCCGGGCTCGATGAAGGTCGCCGAGAAGGTGCTGGCCCCGGTGATGGGCAAGAGCACCATCCTCTACGGCCGCAAGGGCGCGCCCGCATGAGCCGGGTGCCGGACCTGCCGGGCGTGCTGTCCGCCGACGAGGTGGTGCAGACCGCCGAGCGGATCGTCGCCCTGCAGCAGGACACGGGGATGATCCCGTGGTTCCCCGGCGGCCACTGCGACCCGTGGAACCATGTGGAGACGGCCATGGCGCTGGACGTCGCCGGCTACCACACGGCCGCCGAGCGGGCCTACGAGTGGCTGGTGGACATCCAGCTCCCCGACGGCAGCTGGTGGAACTACTACCTGCCCGATGGCTCGGTGGAGGAAGCCAAGCTGGACACCAACGTGTGCGCCTACATCGCCACCGGCGTGTGGCACCACTGGCTGTGCACGTGGGACCGTGGCTTCGTCGACCACCTGTGGCCCACCGTGCGCCGCTCGCTGGACTGGGTGCTGTCCATGCGACGCGCCGACGGCACCATCCTGTGGGCCCGCACCGAGGACGCCACCCCGTGGGACTACGCCCTCCTCACCGGGTCGTCCTCCATCGCCCACGCCCTGCGCTGCGGCGCCCGCCTCGGCGAGTTGTGTCACGAGCCCCGGCCGGACTGGGCCGAGGCCGCCGACGTGCTGACCCACATGGTCACCACCCGGCCCGACGTGTTCGAGCCGAAGGAGCGGTGGGCGATGGACTGGTACTACCCCGTCCTCACCGGCTGCCTGGTGGGCGACGCGGCGCAGGCCCGCCTCACCGACGGCTGGCCGGTGTTCGCCATGGAGGGCAAGGGCATCCGCTGCGTCAGCGACGAGCCCTGGGTCACCGCCAGCGAGACGGCGGAAGCGTCGATCGCGCACGCCGTGGCCGGCGACATGGCCCGCGCCACCGACCTGCTGGCCTGGACCCGCCCCCACCGTTGCGACGACGGCAGCTACCTCACGGGCATCGTCTACCCCAGCCTGGAGACGTTCCCGCCCCACGAGACCAGCGCCTACACCGACGCCGCGGTCATCCTGGCCGCCGATGCCATCACCGGCGCCAGCGCCGCCAGCAGCATCTTCGTCCCCCGCTGCAACGACTGACGGCCATCCGTTCTGGGGCTGGATCGTGCCATTCCCTCAAGTTGGCGGTGAGATGCGGTAGGACCGCCACTGAACGCCAACTTGAGGAGGGAGAGGGGGCGGCGCTACAGCGTGGCGACGAGGTCGGCGACCCAGCGGTGGAGGTTCTGGTTGCCCATCTCGTTGCGGCCGAAGCGCATCACGTCGTCGGTGGCAGCAAGGGCGGGCATCCGCCGGCCGATGGCCATCACGGTGACGAAGTCCTCGTCGTAGGTGACGTCGGCGTAGGTCTGGCGCTTGGCCTCGGCCTCCGCCAGGGCGGCGTCGCCCTCCAGCGGCTGGCGGAAGTACTGGTACTGCACCACGGTGCACTCGCCCACGTTCGGGCCGGGGAACATCCGACTGAGCATCAGGCTGCGGTCCGGGTGGCCAGAGATCGAAATGTTGGGGAAGATGAAGTGCACCAGGCTGAACGCTGAATACTTGTCCCACTCCTCCACGGGCGTGTCGCGCAACTGGAGGATCGGCTTGTTGGCGAACCCGATGCGCACGTGCGGGCCGAACAGGTCGTAGGTGTTGCGATTGGTGATGCTCTTGCCGCCGATCGTGTTCCGGTGCAGGTAGCCGAGGTGATAGCCGTCCAGGTAGCCGTCGGCGGTGGCCTTCCAGTTACCGCTGGGCAGCTTCGTCTCCACGTCGTACCGGTGCAGATTGTGCAACTGCAACATCTCCAGCGCGGACGCCATGTCGCCCAACCACTCGTCGATGTCCATTTCGGCGCCGACGGTGAGCGTCGCGAAGATGGCGCCGTGGCGCTCGGCGGTGGGGAACTCGATCAGGCCCTCGACGTCGAGGCCCTCGAAGCCTTCCTTCCCCGGCAGGCCGACCAGCTTGCCCTGCGCGTCGTACACCCAGAAGTGGTAGGGGCAGGTCATCCGCCGGCCATGGCCGAAGCACTCACTGGCCACCGGGGCACCGCGGTGGCGGCAGGCGTTGAGGAACGTGCGGGCCACACCGTCGTCGCCGCGGACCACCACGATCGGACGGTCGGCGATGTCCAACGTGGTGAAGTCGCCGGTGTTGGGGATGTCCACCGCCAGGGCGACGAGGATCGGGTTGCGGCGATAGCAGGCTTCGACCTCACGCTCGAACAGTTCCGGGTCGCGGTAGTCCGCAGCCGGCACCTTCAGCAGGTCGTCGGCGTAGTCGCCCCGGTCGCGGTCCACGTTGGCCAGCACTCGCAGGCCGAGTTCGTTCAATGACATCGCACCCATGCCCGTCACTGTAGTCGCTCTCAAGTAACCATGTTCGGGCCGGGCCGGCTGGAACATCTGTTCCAGGGCCGGTGGCCCGCGGGCGTAGCATGGCCACGTGAGCTTCCCCACCACTCCCGAACTCGTCGCCCTCGCCGAAGGGGCACTGGCTGCCTGCGGCGCCGCCCCGCTGGCCGGCGGCAACCATGTCACCCGCACCCCGATCACCGGCGCCCAGCTCGGCGGCGTGGCAGACACCGTGAGCCCTGACGACGCCGCCGAACGGGCCGCCGAGGCCTTCTTGCGCTGGCGCACCGTGCCCGCACCCGTGCGCGGCGAACTGGTCCGCCGCCTCGGCGAGCAGCTCCGCCTGCACAAGGCCGACCTCGCCCGCCTGGTCACGCTGGAGGCCGGCAAGATCGAGAGCGAGGCGCTGGGCGAGGTGCAGGAGATGATCGACATCTGCGACTTCGCCGTCGGCCTGTCCCGCCAGCTGCACGGCCTCACCATCGCCAGCGAGCGCCCCGGCCACCGGCTGATGGAGCAGTGGCTGCCGCTCGGCCCCACGCTGGTGATCACGTCCTTCAACTTCCCGGTGGCCGTGTGGAGCTGGAACGCCGCCCTCGCGCTGGTGTGCGGCAACCCGGTGATCTGGAAGCCCAGCGAGGCCACCCCGCTCACCGCCCTCGCCACCCACGGCCTGCTGGAGAAGGCGATGGCGGGGATGGACGTGCCGGCCAATCTCAACCAGGTGGTGCTGGGCGACGGTTCCGTGGGCGCCGCGCTGGTGGCCCACGAGGGCATCCCGCTGGTGAGCGCCACCGGCTCCACGGCGATGGGCCGCAAGGTCGGGCCGGTGGTGGCCGGCCGCTTCGGCCGGGCGATCCTGGAGCTCGGCGGCAACAACGCCGCCATCGTGGCCCCCAGCGCGGACATCGAACTGGTCGTGCGCGGCGCCACGTTCGCCGCGGCGGGCACCGCCGGACAGCGCTGCACCAGCCTGCGCCGCCTCATCGTCCACCGCTCGCGGATGGATGAGGTGACCGCCCGCCTCTCCGCTGCCTACGCCAGCCTGCCGGTGGGCAGCCCGCTGGCGAAGGGCACGCTGGTGGGTCCGCTGATCTCGATGGCCTCGCACGACCGGATGATGGCCGCGCTCGCCGCCGCGCAGGCCGACGGTGGCACCGTGCTGGTGGGCGGCAGCCGCGAGTTGGCCGACCAGGCCCCCGATGCCGCGTACGTGCGCCCCGCCATCGTCGCCATGCCCGGCCAGACCGAGATCGTGCGCGAGGAGACGTTCGCTCCGATCCTCTACGTGCTGGGTTACGACGACTTCGAGGAGGCCGTCGCCCTGCAGAACGGCGTGCCCCAGGGCCTGGCCAGCAGCATCTTCACCACCGATGTCCGCGAGGCGGAGCGCTTCTGCGGCCCGGCCGGCAGCGACTGCGGCATCGCCAACGTCAACATCGGCCCGAGCGGCGCCGAGATCGGCGGGGCGTTCGGTGGCGAGAAGTCCACCGGTGGCGGGCGCGAGAGCGGCAGCGATGCCTGGAAGGGCTACATGCGCCGGGCCACCAACACGGTGAACTACTCCAACGACCTGCCGCTTGCTCAGGGCGTGGAGTTCGGCTGAGGAACGAAGCCGGACGGAACGCCCCACTCAACTCGGCGTGGAGTTCGGCTGAGTCAGCGCGTCGGCCAGGCGGTTCACCATCTTGTGGACAGCCTCGCCGATGCCGTCGTCGCCGTGGAGTGACGCGTCCGTCTGCACCACCACGGTCATGCCGGCGGCCATGTCGTGCAGCACCAGGGTGTTGGCGCCGTGGTGGCCGACCCAGCGGACCACCCGTTGCCCATCGGTGACGGCACACGGGCACCAGGCCATCACCCCCTCGCCGAGGCCGTCGTCACCGATGCTGGCGAGGATCTCGGCGAAACGCTCCGGGTGCTGCTGCGGCGCGTCGCCCAACCATGCGTCCGCGAACGTGGCCAGATCAGTCGCCGTCGTCACCAGCCCACCGGCCGCGGCACCCGGGCTGCCCCACCTGCTGCGCCATACGAACGAGCCGTCCATGCCCAACGGACGGAGCACGTACTGGTCGGCGAGTGCCTCGAAGCTCAGCCCGTAGCGGGCCTCCAGGACCATGCCGACCAGCAACGTGTTGCTGGACGAGTACTCCACCTGTGTGCCGGGGGCGAAGCGGGGCGGCAGCGCTAGCACGGCCTCCAGCGCGTCCATCGGCTCGGCCTGACCGTCGTCGCCGAGCCAGCCGGCCACGTCCTTGTAGTCGGCCAGGCCGCCCTGGTGGGCCAGCAGCTGGCGGGTGGTCACCGCGGCGTACGCCCCGAGGTCGAACGCCACGTACGACTGCACCGGCCGGTCGAGGTCCAGCCGCCCCTCGAGCGCCGCCGTCTCCGCCAGCGATGCGGTGAGCAGCTTGGTGACCGACCAGGCGAGGAACTGGGCGTCAGGGTCGCCGTAGCGGCCGCTGCCCGCGGCGCCCACCCACTGGTCGCCGCCGATCGACACGGCCACCGTCACCCCGTCGGTGGCCGTGGTGGCCACCAACTCCTCCATCAGCGCCAGTGCCACGGCACCGACCTCCGCCTCGTCCAGGCGCCCGGGTTGGCGGAGCAGCACGAACCCCTCCGGCCCCCAAGACGCCAAGGCCCCTGCGGCAGACGGCGCGGCCGCAGCGGGCACCGTGCCCTCGCCAGTGGTGGCCGGCGTGTCGTCGAACACCAGGGCCTCCGGCGCACGCGACGGGGCCTTCGGCAGCGCGACGTCCAGCGACGTGCCGGTGGCAGCGGACGCTGCGGGCGTGGCCACCACGGCCGCGGCTGCGACGGCCATCGCCCCGGCGACGGCTACCAGGCGTGGCCCCCGTTCGGGCGACCGGCGGGCGGCGAGGTCCTCCACCCAGCCAACCGCTGCGACGGCGACGAGCGTGCCCGCCACCACCAGCACCAGCAGCACCACCGACCCCACCGGCCCGGTGGCATCGCGGCCCACCTGCTCCAGCACCCAATAGCCGAGCACGATGGCCAGCGGGTGCCACAGGTAGATCGTCAGGCTGCGGCGGCTCACCAAGGCCAGCACGGCTGCCACCCTCGGGCGCGTGCACCACGCGGTGAACGGCCGCTCGACCGCGCCGATCACGGCCAGCCAACCGGCCCCCATCAGCAGGTGCAGCAGATGGTCGTCGTTGACGACCCCGCTCGAGGGCATGCCGCCTGCCAGGATCACCGCGCCGGCACCCGAGAACGCCACCAGCCCCGCAGCCAGCCGCCGCGCCGGCCGCACACGGCGGAACGCGCCCGCACGATGCCAGAACCCGCCGATCGTGAACAGCCCGTACAGCAGCAGGTCGCCGACCCGCCAGGCAGGCGTGCCCGACCAGGGTGCCACCTCCACGGCGGCGAACACCACCACGGCACCCGCCGTCACCAGCCCCGGTCGCCGGCGCCAGGCCCACCACACGAACGGCACGGCCAGCAGCACCCACAGGTAGGCCCGCAGGTACCAGAGGTGCGAGCTGCCCCAGCCGTCCGCCCAGCCCGGGCCGGTGGGGTCCCACAGCGGCACCATCCAGCGCCACCACCCGCCGGCCGCCGGCCCGCCGCGGCCGTCCGCCAGCACCAGCATGCCGACCAGCACGGCAGCGCTGTACACCGCCAGCGGCACCAGAAGGCGACGGGCGCGGGCGTGCACCACCGCCCACGACGGTCGGCGCTGCAGCGACGCCGCCAGCAGCGATCCGGTGACGAAGAACATGGCCGGCACAGCCGACACGATCCACGTGATCCACGCGGCGGCGAGGGTGTGCCAGAGCACCACCCGCGCCAACGCGATGGCGCGCAGCCCGTCGAGTTCGGCCTCTCTCACGACCGGTCGAACAGGCTCCCGGTGGCCGTGGCGAGGAATGCCCCGAGCGGGATGTCCTCCTGCTTCAGGAAGCCCTTCGCCGGCAGGGTGCCGTTGCGCACCAACTCGATGACGGCCGTCACCGAACCGGCCGTGGTCCAGGCGATGGCGGTGGCCCGCCGGCCGGCCACGTCGATCGGGTGGAAGGCGCGCACGTACTCGTGGCGGCGCAACTGGCCGTGCACCTCACCCTCGGCAGCCACGTGCACGTACACCACATCTGCGTCCACGGGCGGCTTGGCCCGGGTGAGGATCTCACCGGCCACGTCGCGCCGGTCGCGCATCAGCAACTCGTGGAAGAAGAAGTTCATCAGGTCCATGTGGCCGGGGTAGCGGATGGTCTTGTAGTCCAGATTGTCCACCACACCGTGGAAGGTCTCGCACATCGTGCCCAGCCCGCCGGAGGTGGTGAACGCCTCCAGCTGGCGGCCCTCCACGTAGAGGGTCTCCTTCCACTCCATCGAGGACACCGTCTTGCGCTGCCCCTCCTCGATGACCTCGGCGTCGTTGAGGTACTCGTTGACCACGCCCTCCGGCGACCAGTTGAAGGCGTACCCGAGCAGGCCGGTGGGGTTCTGCGGCAGTGCGCCCACCCGCAGGCGCAGCGAGCGGCAGTGGTCGAACCCGGCCACCAGCGACGAGCCGACGATGCCGACGAAGCCGGGTGCCAGCCCGCACTGCGGTGCCATGAGGCCCTGCGAGGTGGCGCTCATCTCGATGATCGCCTTCGTGGTGGGCACGTCCTCGGTGAGGTCGAA
This sequence comes from Acidimicrobiaceae bacterium, assembly GCA_020637295.1. Taxonomy (GTDB): domain Bacteria; phylum Actinomycetota; class Acidimicrobiia; order Acidimicrobiales; family Ilumatobacteraceae; genus UBA668. The sequence goes on from JACJWF010000011.1 coordinate 70,789, forward strand.
GTAGTGGATGCCCAGCTCGTGTGCGGTGGCCGCCACCTGGCGGTTCAGCCGGTAGGGCAGGCACGACAACACGGCGTCCACCGAGCCGAGCACGTCGGCCACGGCGGTGGCGGAGGTGACATCGGCGTGGCGGAACCCGAACGGCACCGGCTGGTGCGGTGCGCGCACGTCCACACCCGTGACCTGGAAGTCCGCCTCGTGCAACAGGGTGGCCGCCAGCAGCCCGACCTTGCCGAGCCCCAACACCGCAACGCGTTCGAACGACATGTGCACAGTCTGGCATGCCCGCACCGTGTTCAGCGCGGGCGCCGGAACAGACGTTCCAGCGACCCTCGAGGCGCTAGTCCACCCGCTGCAGGACCCGTAGGGAACCGGTGGAGCTGACCAGCCGGAACCGGCCGCTCTCCAGCGCCGGCACGAAGATCTGCTCGTACGGCGGGCGGCCTCCGTCGGCCGGGTCGGGGAACACGTCGTGGATGGCCAGCGTGCCGCCGACGGCGACGTGCGGCGTCCACCCTTCGTAGTCCTTGCGGGCCGGTTCCTCACCGTGGCCACCGTCGATGAACAGGAACGCCAGCGGGGTGCGCCACGCCCTGGCGACGGCCGGCGACTGCCCGACCACGGCGAACACCACGTCCTCCAGGCCGGCATCGTGGATGGTTGCCCGGAAGAACGGCAGGGTGTCCATCTTGCCGATGCGAAGGTCCACCACCGTGGGGTCGTGGTGCTCCCACCCGGCCTGGTTCTCCTCGCTGCCCCGGTGGTGGTCCACCGCGTAGACCACGGTCTCGCAGGCGCGGGCGGCGCCGCCCAGCCACACGGTGGAACGCCCGCAGTACGAGCCGACCTCCAGGAACGGCAACCCCGGCAGGGCCGCACCTGCGGCGATGGCGGCGTCGAAGAGCGCGTCGCCCTCGTCGGCCGGCATGAACCCCTTCGCCGCGAGCGCATGCGCCCGCAGGTCCGCGGCCAGGCTCACCAGCGGTCCCAGTGGATGATGGAGTCCGCCGGCGGGCGGTTGGCGGGCTTGAAGTCCGTGCCCACGGTGTACGCAACCGGCGACAGGCACACCTGCTGCACGCTCTCGAACGGGATGCCGAGGATCTCCGCCACCTGCTGTTCCATGAACAGGTGCACGGTGGTCCAGCAGGTGCCCAGCCCACGGGCGCGGGCCGCCAGCATGAAGCTCCACATCGCCGGCATCACGTTGCCGAGCAGCGAGGTGGCGATCATCGCCGGCGTGTTGTCCACCCGGCCGGCGGCGGTGCAGGCGATCACCAGCGCCGGCGCCTCACCCATGTGCTCGCCCAGGTAGTCGGCGGAGTCCGCGCTGCGGGCCTGCTGGGCGTTCTCCACCTCGCCGCCCTTGTCGATCGAGCGGATGTACACCCCGTCCAGCTGGGTGTAGATGGCGTAGCACTGGCGGTAGACGTCGCCGATTGCCCGCCGGGTGGCTTCGTCGCGCACCACCACGAACTGCATGGTCATGTTGTTGCTGCCGCTGGGCGACTGCATGGCCAGGTCCACGCACTCGCGGATCAGTTCGTCGGGCACCGGCCGGGTGAAGTCCAGCCGCTTGCGAACCGCACGGGTGGTGGACAGCAGGGCGTCGGGATCGAGCGGGAGCAGCGCCATGGCGGCACCCTAACCGGATGGCGCGTGGTGTACCGAGGCCGGTCCACCTGCGAGAATGACCGGACCATGAGCGCCCTCGACGACCTCATCACCCTGCTCGACCTCGAAGCGATCGAGGTCAACATCTTCCGCGGCGTGTCGCCCGACGAGAACCGCCAGCGGGTCTTCGGCGGGCAGGTGGCCGGCCAGGCGCTGGTGGCGGCCACCCGCACGGTGGAGTCCGGCCGGCTGGTCCACTCCCTCCACGCCTACTTCCTGCGGCCCGGCGACCCCACCGTGCCGATCCTCTACGAGGTGGACCGCATCCGCGACGGCAAGAGCTTCTCCACCCGCCGCGTCGTCGCCATCCAGCATGGCCGGGCCATCTTCAACCTCCAGGCCAGCTTCCACGTGCACGAACCAGGCCAGGACCACCAGACGCCGATGCCCGGTGGCGTGCCGGAACCCGAATCGCTGCCGGACTTCAAGACCCGCATGGCCCCGTACAAGGAACGCATGGGCGAGTGGTACGACCGCCCCCGCCCGATCGACCTGCGCCATGTGGACGGCGATCCGATGAGCCGCCAGGGCAACCCGGCGCTCGGCCAGCAGGTGTGGATGCGGGCCGACGGCACCCTGCCCGACGACCCCACCCTGCACGCCTGCATCGTCACCTACGCCAGCGACATGACGCTGCTGGACACCACGGTGCTGCCGTTCGGCATGTCGTGGGAGACACCCGGCATGCAGATGGCCAGCCTGGACCACGCGATGTGGTTCCACCGGCCGTTCCGGGCCGACGACTGGCTGCTCTACGACCAGCACTCCATCTCCACCGGCGGCAGCCGCGGCCTGGCCGGCGGAGCCATCTACACCCGTGACGGCCACCTCGCCGTCAGCGTGGTGCAGGAAGGCCTGGTCCGCCTCGGCAAGGGCTCGTGAGGGGCCGGCGCAGCAGCGCTGCCCTCCTCATCGCCGCCGGGCTGCTGGCACCGGCGTGCGCGCCGGACCACTCGGACAGCCTGGCCGACGGCCTCACCGAGTACCGCGTACGGCTGGACGTCGTGGCCAGCGGCATCGAACAGCCCACCGATCTCGCCTGGCGCACCGGCGACCCCCGCCTGTACGTCGCCTCCAAGACCGGCGTCGTGGTTCCGGTGACGGACGGCGAGGTCGGCACCCCCGTGCTGGACCTCACCGGCGAGGTCAGCAGCGGCAACGAGCAGGGCCTGCTCGGCCTGGTGTTCCACCCCTCGCAGCCGTACGCCTACGTGGACTACACCGCCGTGGACGGCACCACCATCGTCGCCGAGTACCCCGTGGGCGGCGACGGCCGCTTCGACGTCGCCGCGGCGCGGACCGTGCTGACGGTGCCCCAGCCGTACGAGTGGCACAACGGCGGCGACCTGGCGTTCGGGCCGGACGGCAGGCTCTACATCTCGCTCGGCGACGGCGGGGCGGCGAACGACCCGAACCGCCGGGCGCTGGACACCGGCGACCTGCTCGGCAAGATCCTGCGCATCGACCCTCGCCCGGCGAGCGACGGCGGCTCGTACGCCATCCCCGACGACAATCCTTTCGTCGGGGTGGAAGGCGCCCGCGGAGAGATCTGGGCGTACGGCCTGCGCAACCCGTGGCGGTTCAACTTCGACCCTGCCAACGGCGACCTGTGGATCGGCGACGTGGGGCAGGACGTGTGGGAGGAAGTGGACGTGGCTCGTGCCGCCGACGGAGGCGGGCGGGGCGTGAACTTCGGATGGAGCGCCTTCGAGGGCACCCACCGCTTTCATGACGACCAACCCGCCGACGGCGTCACGATGCCCGTCTACGAGTACGAGCACGGCGATGTCGGGTGCTCTGTGGCGGGCGGCACCGTGTACCGCGGCGATGCCGTGCCACTGATGGCCGGGTGGTACGTGTTCGGCGACTGGTGCGCCGGCCGGGTGTACGCCCTGCCCGCCACCACGGAGCCCGGCGACGTGATCCCCGCCGGCGGGGTGGTGACGCTGGCCCGGCCAGGCCCGGTGAGCGCGGTGGTTGCCGGCCCGGACGGCGAGTTGCTGGTGCTCGGCTTTGCCGATGGCACCGTGATGCGCATCGTGCCGGCCTGAGGGTTGCGGCGGTCAGGCCACCCGCTCGAAGCGCACCAGCCGCTTGGCCGGGTCCGCCTCCACCAGCTTCACTCGCACGTCGTCGCCCGGCTGCACACCGCGCGCCTTCACCCGGGCCACCACCGCCACGTCGCACAACTGGATGCGCGACACGTCGTCGTCATCGTCCACCACCACGGCCATGAACGTGCTGCCCTCGCGGCCTTCCAGCATCACGGCCTCGGCGAGGTCCACCACGGCGCGCTCGATGCGACCGGCCCGAGCATCCGCGTCGTCCATCACCTCGGGCAGCCGTTCGGTGGCCGCGGCCACCTGGTCCGGTACGGGGTTGCCGTTCGCCACCGCCAGCGCCGTCATCACCGTGTAGCGGTCGGCCAGCCGGCGCAGGGGCGCGGTGGCGTGCGCGTACGTGGCGGCCATGGCCGCATGCCACGGCCGCTCGCCCTTCCGGTACGGGGTGTAGAAGGCGCCGCCACCGGCCCGGTGCACAGCCATGAGGAACGCCTCCGCCGCCGGGTCGGTGCCGTCGAGGTGGCGGGAGAACTGGTCCAGCGGCACGTCCGCCGGCCACGTGAGGCCCAGGGCACGAGCCTGGTGGCGAAGTCGCTTCTGGGCCCGCTCGTCCGGCCCGTTCATCACCCGGAACAGGCCGACGCCGGCCGCATACATCGCGTCGGCCACCGCCAGGTTGCAGGCCAGCGAGAGCGCAGCATTGGCGTCCTCGCTGGCCAGGCGGGGCCGGAAGGTCAGCCGGTAGTGGCCGTCGTCGCGCTCCACCTGCTGCTCGGGCGGCTCGATCTTCGGGGCGCCGCGGGCGTCCTCGTTGGCCACCACGCGACGGGCGAACTCGTCGAACCCGTCCGGCAGGTCGGCCGCGGTGACGGTGTCGTAGGCCAGCTTGGCCCGGCTGCGGATGACCGCCCGGGTGGCGCCGTCCAGGCGGGCCGCGCCGGCACCGTCCAGCCGCACGTGGAACACCACCGCCGGGCGGGGGCCGTCGGGCAGCAGGCTGGCCGCCCCCTCCGCGAGCACCGGTGGGTACACCCCCGCCTTGCCGTCGGGCAGGTAGATGGTGGTGCCCCGCCGCCAGGCCTCGGCGTCCAGCGGGCTGTCACCGTCCACGAACCAGGCGACGTCGGCGATGGCGTAGTGCAGCAGCAGGTCGCTGCCGGCGGGTTCGATCCAGAAGGCCTGGTCCAGATCGGTGCTGGTGGCCGGGTCGAGCGTGACGAAGGGGATGGAGGTGAGGTCGGCGTGGGCCGTCGGCTCACGGTGCGCCGCGGCGGCCGCGGCCGCCATCACCTCCGGCGGGAAGTGCTCCGGCACGTCGAACTGGGTGCGGATCTCGGCCAGGCCGAGGTCCAGGGCGTGGGTGGTGTCGCGCAGCGACCTCATCCGCCGAACTGTACGGGGATGCTGCGCGGGCCGCGCACCTGCCCGCCGGCCCAGGTGACCAGTGCCGGGTCGGTGACCTCGAACTCGGGGATGCGCTCCAGCCACATCTGCAGCGACACCCGCAGTTCCATGCGCGCCAGGTTGCTGCCGGCGCAGCGGTGGATGCCGGCGCCGAACGCCACGTGGCGGTTGTGCTCGCGGTCGAGGATGACCTTGTCCGCGTCGGGGAAGGCGTCGGGGTCGCGGTTGGCGCCGGGGAAGTTCATGAGGATGCGGTCGCCGGCCTTCATCGGGCAGCCCTTGAAGTTGACGTCCTCGCCCAGGCGGCGGGCCATGGTGACCGGGCTGTACGCCCGCAGCAGTTCCTCGATCGCCGTCGGCCACAGTTCGGGCTCGGCGGTGAGGCGGCGGCGGTCCTCCGGGTGGGTGGCCAGGTGCCACAGCGACGAGCCGATCGACGACCACGTCGTGTCGATGCCGGCCACCAGCAGCAGCGCGCACATGCCCATCACCACGGCGCGGTCGATGCGCTCGCCGTCGTTCTCGGCGAACAGCAACTCGCTGATGAAGTCGTGGGTGGGGTTGGCCTCGCGCTCGTCCAGCGCACCCTCCAGGTAGTGGAGGATGCCGGTGATCCCGCGCAGCCGGCGCTCGCCGTCGTTGGCGAACTCCAGCACGTCGCGCACCCACTCCACGAACGTGTCCGACATGTCCTCCGGCACGCCGAGGATGTGGCCGATGACCCGCACGGGGATCTGCTGGGCGTACTCGGCCGCTGCGTCGGCCTCGCCGCGGGGCACGATCTCGTCGAGCAGGCGGGTGCACAGGGCCCGGGTGTAGACCTCGTACTCGGCCACGCGGGCGGGGCTCATCGTCGGCAGCACCAGGCGGCGGGTCCAGGTGTGCAGGGGCGGGTCGGCGCTGATCGGCGGCAGGCCGTAGGCGAGCAAGCCGGGCCCGCCACCTGTGGTGCCCTGCGGCGGCGGCACCACGGAGATGCCGTTGCCCGACGGGAAGTGCTCGATGTCGCGGGCCATCTCGGTGACGTCCTCGTAGCGGGTCGGCAGCCACGACCCGCCCCACCGTTCGGTGTGGGCGATCGGGCAGCGTTCGCGCAGGTCGTCCCACACCCCGAACGGGTCGGCGATGTACGCCGGATCGAAGATGTCGTAGTCCGTCGCCCAGTCGCGGACGGGTGCCGCTGCCTCGCTGTCACTCATGTCGCACAGCCTGCCAGAACTCCGGCCGTTCCGTAAGGTCGGATGCCTCGTTCCCCACCGGTCGCCGCGCTGCCACCCGTCGCCGCGCTGCCACCGGTCGCCCCGGTGCCACCCGTCGCCCCCTCGCCCGTCGCCCCCGGCGCTGACCTGATACCGCCCCCACGGGCGCGCTTCCACGTCACGCACGACCTGGAATCACCCCCATGGGCGCGGATTCAGGTCAAGGCGATGGCGGGTGCCGAGCCCGGTTCGTCCGCCGTCAGAGGCGGCCGGCGGCTCTCGCGGCTTCCTCGGCCGCGGTGAGTTGGCCTTCGATGATGGCCAGGCCGTCCTCCCAGAAGGCGGGGTCGGTGAGGTCGCAGCCGACGATCCGGCCCAGCTCCTCCGGCGACCGCGAGCCGCCGGCGCGCAGCAGGTCCAGGTAGGCGGGCACGAACGCATCGCCCTCGGCCTCGTAGCGGGCGTACACGGCGAGGGCCAGGAGCTGCCCGTAGGCGTAGGCGTACACGTACCCGGGCGTGTGGATGAAGTGGGGGATGTAGCTCCACCAGCTGCGGTAGCCCTCGGTGATCTCCACCGCGTCGCCCAGCATGGCCGTCTGGGTCTCGGCCCACAGGTCGCCGAAGCGCTCGACGGACAGTTCGCCCTCCTCCCGGCGGTGGGTGTGGACGGCATGCTCGAAGCGGTTCATCGCCACCTGGCGGAACACGGTGGCGATCGAGTCCTCCAGCAGCGCGGCGAGGAAGGAGAACCGCTCGTTGGGGTCGTCCAGCTCGGCCAGCAGGCGGGCGCTGGTGACCGTCTCGCCGAACACCGACGCCGTCTCAGCCACTGTGAGCGGGGTGGTCATGTGGAAGATGCTCTGCTCCTTGGCGAGCAGGAAGTGCAGGCCGTGGCCCAGCTCGTGGGCGAGGGTGGCCACGTCGCGGGCCTTCGACGTCCAGTTGAGGAACACGTACGGATGGTGGGTCGGCGTGACCGGCGCGGCGAACGCCCCTCCCCGCTTGCCCTGCCGCAGCGGCGCGTCGATCCAGCCCTCGGTGAGGAAGCGGTCCACGCCCGCAGCCAGCTCCGGCGAGAACGACTCGTAGGCGTCGCGCACGACGCGGGTGGCCTCCGACCAGCCGTACGGGCGCTCGTCGCCGGCCACCGACGCCATCCGGTCGAAGTCGGCGATCTGCTCCACGCCGAGCACGCCGGCCTTCAACCGGTACCAGCGCTGCGGGATGTCGTAGCGGCCGACCACTGCGTCCACCAGCGCCTGCACCGACTGGTCGGACGCCTCGTTGGCCAGGTTGCGCGACGAGATCCAGCTCGGGAACTTGCGCCGCCGGTCGCTCAGCGACTTGTCCTGCAGCAGGGTGTTGAACACGAACGCCCGCGTCCGCAGGCCCGGCTGCAGCGCGGCCGTCACGGCGTCGGCAGCCGCCCGACGAGCCTCGCGGTTGCCCTGGGTCAGGTGGGACAGCGCGAGCATCAGCGGCACCTTCCCGCCCATCTCCTCCGGCAGGTCCGGCTCGATCGCCGACGACAGCTCATCGAACAGGCGGGCCCACGCGCCGGAACCGGTCTGCTGCTGCTCGGCCAGCACGGTCTCCTCCGGCTCGCTGAGGAGGTGCTGGCGCATCAGCCGCTGGGCGGCCAGGTAGTGGTCGCAGAACGACAGTCGCGGGTCGGCCAACACGGCCTCCACGTGGGCGTCGTCCGCCGCCGCCCACTCCAGCTCGAAGAAGATCAGCTTGGTGCGGATCTCGGTCGACCGCTGCTGGTCCCGCGCCACCGCGGCGCCGCGAGCCGGGTCCGAGGTGTCCGTGCTGAACGCCAGCAGCGAATGGTTGGACGCCCGGGCGAGGAGGTCTTCGATCTGCCCGAAGGTGGTCATGGCCTCGGCCAGCGCCCCGGCGTCGAGCGAGCCGACCGTGCCGCGCAGGGCTTCCAGCCCGGATGCCAGCCGGTCCGCCTCGGCGTAGAGGTCGTCGACTGAGCTGCCCGCGGGGATGATGGAGTCGATGTCCCAGGCGACATCGGCGGCGGTGAGGTCGGTCGAGCTGGCGTCGTCCAGTGCGGTCATCCCATCAGTCTGGCCCACCGGCCCAACTTCTGTGTCACGGCACAGGCATCACTGTCACGACACAGAAGTACGTCCGTATGTGCCGTGGCGGTGATCGCTGTGCCGTGACACAGACGTCACCGGCGGATCGACAGGGGGCGGCCACGCCGGTGGATTCGGCCAGCTACGGCGCAACCCTCACAAGGCAACGAGCGCCTGCAAGGCATCCTCTAACTCTGCCTGCACCTCCGACCAGGTCCCAGAAGCCTCGACAAGGAAGGCGGCAAAGCGCGTCTGCTCCCAGCTGGACTGGGTCATCGTCAACCCAACGAGTCGGTCACAATCAAGATCGGCGTGGCGCGCCTGGAGTTCCTCGCCCGAAATGTCGGGCGCAACTGCGAACTCCAGTGACAATTCACTACGAGTCGCCACTGGGTAGCCCCGGGAACGCATGCACTCGGCCCACGCGTCCCACGCGGCTCGCCCTTCTCCCGAGGCGTCAAATCCGGAGGTCGTCTCGGAGAGCCTGCGAAGAACAGCTGCAGCGTCGTCCGTTGCCGCCTGCGACAGGGCATTTACTGTCACATACGCGCTCTGAGCGCACCCCGACTCCTGCGAGGACTCACTGCCATCCAACGCGACGAGGAAGCCAGGCTGCGAGTAGTCATTCGCATCCATAGCTCCCGGAATTGGAGGTGGATGATAACCATATTTGAGAGCAATGTCGTCGTTCAGGGGGTTCAACGCGCGATAGAGGAGGTCGGTATTATACACGAATTCAACTGGCTCGTAGCTGAATCCCTTCGACGCCATGCACTGCTGTATCAGTGCCTGCGTCTGCCGATAGGAGAGAGACCAGACCTGCTTCAAGAGCGTCAGATCGAGCCGTTCACGCCACTCATTGCCGATCGGGAACTGGGATGCATTCGCAAGGGCAGACTGCGGCAGCGAGTCCACAGCGGACACCATCGACGAAGGTGATGAATAGTCGGTCCTCACGCCCTGCGAGTTGTCACCGCTCTGGCATGCTGAAATGAGGCCGAGTGCGGCACAACCCGCAACTGCTGTCAGGCGCCGAAACCACGTCAACCCGCTTGCGTGTCCACAGCAGATCTCGCCTTCATGAACGCGTAAGCGACTGTTGCCAAGGAGAGTCACGCGACCTAGCAGTCGTTCACTTGATGGAGGTAGTGCGACGAGATGTTCTGACTATACGCCAAGACCCAAGAAGCGCCATAGTACGGAGCGACGCCGCCGACTCCACCCGTCCACCCTTGAGCTAGATAGAAGCATGCGTAGGGGTATGTCGAGTTTCGATTCCTGACATAGCCTACCTGATCGTTGATCATTCCTGCAGAAGAGGGGCTCCAGTAGATGCCCCAGTAGGTGTACGTATTCTGACCTGTGGGGAAGCCATGCGTTATGGAACCATTGCCCACGTAGGACACACAGACATTGCCTGTCGTGCAGGAGTTCGAACCGGTGGCACCGGCTTCATCGCCGACAACGATGACCAACGTCACCGCTATCAAGAGGGCAGACAGAGTACGGGTTCGCATGGCATTCGTCCCTTTATCGACTTCGATAAGCATCCCCCCCCCGGTCGCGATTTGTCAAGTGGTCTCTCGGGTTTCAACGTCCGTTGACGTTACATCGCAATAGGGGGCGGGTAGTGTCGCCTCTATGTCTCGTCCGCGTGTGTCGTGGTGGTGGGTGACGGGGTGTGTGTTGGTGGTGTCGTCTGGGGTGTCGTGGTGGTTGGGCTCGCGGTCGGTTTCTCCGGATGAGGCGGCGGCTCGGGCGCAGGCTCCGGTGGCGTCGTGGATCACGTCGCCGGTGGAGTTTCGGGTGTTGTCGTCGACGGTGGTGGTGCGTGGTGATGTGGAGCCGGAGGTGTTGGCGTCGGTGGGGGTGCCGGTGTCGGTGGAGGGTGTTGGGGTGGTGACGCGGGTGCCGCCGAGTGTGGGGAGTGAGGTGGCCGAGGGTGATGTGGTGGTGGAGGTGTCGGGGCGTCCGGTGTTCGTGTTGCAGGGTGAGGTGCCGGTGTACCGGTCGTTGAAGCCGGGTATGGAGGGCGCGGATGTTGCCCAGTTGCAGGCGGCGTTGACCCGTCTGGGGTTCGCTCCGGAGACCGACGGAGTGTACGGCACGGCGACGAAGGCGGCGGTGACCGAGCTGTACGAGCAGGCGGGCTTCGAACCGGTCGCCTCGACGGTGACGGCTGCGGAGGTGGCCGCCGGTTTGCGGGCGTTGCAAGACGCCGAGGCGGCGGTCGACGCGGCGGAGGCTGCGCTGGCGAGGGCACAGTCAGGGTCATCGAGTTCGTCGGTGGTGGCTGCTCAGGCCGGTGTGGACGCTGCGGCCCGGGCGTTGAGCGACGCCCAGGCCGCCAAGGTGGAAGCCGTTGCCAACGCGCAGGCGGCGTTGACGGCGGCGCAGAACGCGTACAACGCGACCATGGCCGACCCGAACGCTTCGCAGGCCGACAAGGACGCCGCCAACGCCGCCCTCGTGCAAGCCAACAGCGCCTACACGGCGGCGGTCCGCGATAGCGACACGGCGATCGCCAACGCCAAGGGCCAGTTGCGTGTCGCCGAGGCGACCCTGCGCGAGGCGAAGGCCGACAACGACGTCGCGGCAGCGACGCAGGCCCGCGACAATGCCGTGCTCACCCGAGACTCGGCAGCCGAGGCGTACCTGGCGTTGCAGGTGGCGACCGGGGCGACCGTCGCCCAGGGCGAAGTGGTGTTCGTCCCGACGATGCCGGCCAGGGTCCAGGCCGCCGTCGCGGCGCTCGGCCCGATCGGCGCCACCGACCCATTCGGCGGCGATACGGGCACCGGCGACCTGGTGACCCTGGCTGCCGGCCGGTTGCTGGTCACCACCGGCATCCGTTCCCCCGACCAACCACTGATCCGTGTCGGCATGGAGGTCGCCCTGCTGGACGAGATCACTAACACCACCTATCCGGCGACGGTGACCTCGATCGCCACCGCCTCGGTGATCGACCCGTCCGGGCAGACGACCTACCCGGCGGTGATCACCCCGGACGACCCGCTCCCCGACAACCTCACCGGAGCGAACCTGCGGGTCACGATCACGTCCGCCGCATCCGACGGAGCGGCACTGGTGGTGCCGCTGGCGGCAGTGTCGTCGGACGCATCCGGCGGTCAGCGGGTCTCGGTCCTCCCCGACGGGACTGACGACCCAGTCGACGTGGCGGTCACGGTCGGGATCTCCGCCGACGGGTTCATCGCCGTCGAACCCGTCGAGCCGGGTGCACTCGGGGAAGGCGACAAGGTGGTGGTCGGCCGGTGACCACCACCGAACCCGCCGACGAACCCGCCGATACTGAGCCGGGCGACACGCCCCCCGCCGTGGCGGTCGACGGGCTGACCAAGACCTTCACGGGTCCGCCGCAGTTGACCGCGCTGCATCCGTGCACGTTCACCATCGGCGCCGGGGAGTTCGTCGCGGTCACCGGCCCGTCCGGCTCGGGAAAGACCACCCTGCTGTCACTGCTCGGCCTGCTCGACGTCCCCACCGCCGGCTCCTACCTCCTCGCCGGCGACGACGTCGCCAACCTGTCCGACAACGAGCGCGCCGCCGTGCGCGCCCACCACATCGGGTTCGTGTTCCAGGCCTTCCACCTCATCGGCCACCGCAGCGTGACCGACAACGTCGAACTCGGCCTCCTCTACCAAGGCACGTCCCGCGCCGAACGCCTGGAACTCGCCCACCAGGCCATCGACCACGTCGGGCTCACCAGCCGAGCCGACGCCCGATGCTCACAACTCTCCGGCGGCGAGAAGCAACGCGTCGCCATCGCCCGCACCCTCGTGCGCCGCCCCACTCTCGTGCTCTGCGACGAACCCACCGGCAACCTCGACTCGGCCACCGCCGACACCGTCCTCGACCAACTCCACCAACTCCACCACGCCGGCCTGACCATCATGGTCATCACCCACGACCCCGGCGTCGCCGCCCAGGCCGGCCGCAACCTGACCATCCACGACGGCCACCTCACCGAAGGCCCAGCCAGATGACCCGCCAACCCGCCGTCCTGCACTGGCGCGACACCTTCCGCGAAGCCGCCGCCACCATCACCCAACGACCCCTGCGCACCCTGCTCACCGCGCTCGGCACCATCCTCGGCGTCGGCGCATTCGTCGCCACCAACATCCTCGCCGACACCGCCAACGCCCAGGTCAGCTCCCGATTCGACGCCCTCAAAGCCACCGAAGTCCGCATCCAGGACGCCAACCCCGACGGCACCAACCCCTTCCCCACCGACACCAGCGCCCGCCTCGAAACCCTCAACGGCATCGAACACGCCGGCCTCTACTACACCATCCCCGACAACGGCAACCTCCAACCACGCACCACCCCCACCCACCCCACCAACCTCGCCGCCAACATCCCCGTCATCGCCGCCGACCCCGGCGCCGTCCAAGCCGCCATCCCCACCCTCACCACCGGCCGCCTCTACGACACCTTCCACAATGACCGCGCCGAACGCGTCGCCATCATCGGCCGCGCCGCCGCCACCCAACTCGGCATCACCCGCGTCGACAACCAACCCGCCATCTTCATCGGCGACACCGCCTACACCCTCGTCGGCATCCTCGACGACGTCAAACGCAACCCCGACCTCCTCCTCGCCGTCACCATCCCAACCACCGCCGCCGTCCGCGACTTCCCCGTCGCCGGCGCCAACTACCAAGTCCTCATCGCCACCACCGCCGGCGCCGCCCAACTCGCCGGCCACCAAGCACCCATCGCCCTCCGCCCCGACCAACCCCAACGACTCCAGGCCCTCGTCCCACCTGATCCCACCACCCTGCGCAACCAGATCTCCAGCGACATCACCAGCCTCTTCCTCGCCCTCTCCACCCTCGCCCTGCTCATCGGCACCATCGCCATCGCCAACGCCACCCTCCTCAACATCATCGAACGCCGCAGCGAGATCGGCCTCCGCCGCGCCCTCGGCGCCCGCCGCGCCCACATCCGCCGGCAGATCACCACCGAAACCGCACTCACCGGCACCACCGCCGCACTCCTCGGCACCAGCCTCGCCATCACCACCTGCGCCATCTACACCCACACCCGCGGCTGGACCCTCACCATCAACCCCACCACCCTCATCATCGCCCCCATCATCGGCCTCACCACCGGCACCATCGCCGGCCTCCTCCCCGCCATCCGCGCCGCCCGCACCCCACCCGCCGACACCCTCCGCACGTGATCGACGGGCAACTGCCTTCGTCGCAGTACCGTCAAGCCACTTGGCCGGTCGTGGTTGCCTTGATCAGGGCAAGAAGATCTGCGACCTGCTCGCGATGGTGGTCGATGAAGTCGGCCTCCAGACCCGCCAGCGCATCCCGCTCGTCATGACGACGAGCCTCGTTGCAGGCGACCGCGCGGGACGCAAGATCGGTCTCGAACCGTAGAGCATCCGATGGATCAAGCGCAGCACTGTCGAGGTAGCCACGCGTCGCGGCAACCAGACCCGACATGTCACTCACACCCTTCGCCAGGTCGGACTGCAAGCAGGCTCGCCACGCAGTGAGCGCCGACTGCCCCGCATCAGACGCGAGCAACGGCGTCAGGACCTCCTCGATGTAGCTGCTCGCGGTGGCCGCGACTGCTGCCGCAACAGGGTCCACTTCGCCTGCCGCACCCTTCCCGCAGGACTCCAGGGCGTCGGCGTAGCGGAACCGGGCAGCGTCATCGAGTTCCTGTGCATAGGCATAGTTGCTCTTCGACGCCTCGGTCGGGCCGATCTCGGGCGGCCGGGTCAGCGCGAAGCCATACTCACGAGCGAACTCGGCCTCGGACAGCCCGAGGCGAAGATACGCGGCCACCTGCGTCCCAGTCTCCGGAACATAGACCCATCCCATGGCGCTCATGCACTGGGCCGTTCTCAACTCGAGCAGATCACTCACGGCCTGATCCCCGGCCGGACCGAAGACAACGTCAAACAGGGTGCCGTCCAACTGGATCTCCGACGTGTCCTTCGCCGACGGAGTGCAAGCCACTGCCGCTGCGGCGATCAGCGCACCGACGATCGCGTCTATCCACCGTCTCACATATCACAGCTAACCACGGCCGACCGTCGTGCGCTCCACGACACGGTGTTGCTGCCATCCGTATAGAAGGACTGGACTCTGGTGGTTCCAGCACCCGATTGATTCACAGCCCGGCGATCGTTTCCTCCAACTGCTCCGCAATCCCATCGATGAAGCCGGGATGGTCATTCAGATAGCGTAGCTGACCCTCAAAGTACAGCGCACGTTCCACTGCCAGGAAGCTGCCCTCACACCGCAACGCTTGCTGCAACAGTGGTGCGTCCAGGGCCCGCCGTCCTGCGATTTCCTCAAGCGCCGCAAGCGTCGACTGCTCATCGACCTCCCCTCGCACGAAGGAATAGAGCGCATCAAGCGCACGCGAGTCATCACCTCGCGCTTCATCCACGACGGTCAGATCAACCAAACCAATCGAGGCGATACACATCCGCAATTGCTCCTTCGCCTCGGCGTAGTCAGAGCTCGAAGCCACGAAGCCACCGGCAGAAGTCGTGGCCCCCGACATGAGGTCATCGGTCAGTGCCAGTAGATCCAGTGCAGGAGTTGAACTCTCGACTTCCTGGCGGCACGCCGCCAGTTGCTGGGCCTCGACATCGCTTGGCGTCCGACTCACCGACGGACCCACCTGATTCTGGTCGATCAACTCCAGGGCTCGGCGCGCCACATCACCGACGTTGGTGCCAGCAAGCTTCGACTCGATCGGAGACTCCGCGGCGATCGATGTTGTGAACCCACGCTGGGCCATGCATTCCACGACGGCCTGGTTCACCGATTGATCGCGCAGCAGTGTGAGGTCATAGGGGCTATAGCCGGTCGCTGCCTGGAGGGCCTGATACAGCGGCTCGTCACCAAGCTCGGCGCGCCACGGAAGACTGACGCTCGCAGGTTGACTGGAGGCGGTCGGTTCGTCGTGACGACAACCCACCAGTCCGGCGGATACCGCGGCTCCTGCGGCGAGCGACACAACTGCCAGCCGCTTGGACACCCGCATCAGTACCCGCTGTTGTACTTCGTCGCTGTGCAGATCATCGGACTAGAGAGCCGGCAGAGCTTCAAGGTCGAGTTGGAATTGTCGTCGTAGACCCCATAGTTCACGGCGCTTGCGACGGACGACGTCTGCGCGATCGTCGTGTACGAGGTGTAATGGTATCGATCCTGGTTGATGTACTGAGCGGACACGGGGTACCCATCGGTCAACGTGTCGGTGAGCTTCCCCGAGTATTGAAAGTCGCTGTTGCAGGTTGGGCTGTAGCCGACCGACTCCTTTGCCCACGCAACAACGTAGTAAGTCCCCTCAGAGCTACCGAAGCAGTATGCATCAGCGTGTGAACTGGGGAGGACTCCAACGAAAGCTGCGAGCGCCAACAACGCTGACACAAAGATGTATCTCACAACGAAACGTCCCTTCGGGAAGTAGGGCTTGTAGCACGCCATCATCCCCCCCTCCAGTCGCAAATCGTCAAGTAGCTCATCAGGGTTCCACCCGCGACCTCCAACCGTCAGCATCACGGGTGTCTTTTCGCGCCACACATGGAGGGCACAGCCGGCGCTCCACCCCGCCAGTCTTACCGGCGGGCGCCCATGAACATGTTCTTCAGGGCGTCGTAGTGCTCGATGCAGTGGCCGGCGCCGAGCACGACGGCCTCCAGCGGCATGTTGCTCATCTTCACGGGCACCTGGGTCTCGCGCTCGATGCGCTGGGCCAGCCCGCGGAGCAGGCCGCCGCCGCCGACGAGGTACATGCCGCGGACGAGGAAGTCCTGCGCCAGCTCCGGCGGGGCCTTCGCCAGGCAGCGGACAACGGAGGCGATGATCGACGACACGACGTCCTCGATCGCGAAGCGGATCTCCTCCGGGGTGAGGATGACCGTCTTCGGCAGGCCGGTCATCAGGTCGCGACCGCGGACCTCGGCCTGGCTCTCGTCCTCCGTGGGGGCGGCGGAACCGATGGCCATCTTCACTTCCTCGGCCGTGCGCTCGCCGATGGCGATGCCGTGCTCGCGGCGCACGTAGGCCTGGATGGCGGCGTCGATGTCGAACGACCCGACGCGCACGGCCTCCAGCGCCACGATGCCACCGAGGCTGATGACCGCCGTCTCGCTGGTGCCACCGCCGATGTCGATGACCATGTTGCCGACCGGCTCGTCGATCGGCAGGTCGGCCCCGATGGCCGCGGCCATCGGCTGCTCGATGAGCTGGGCGTCGGCGGCGCCGGCCCGGCGGGCGGCGTCGGTGACGGCGCGTCGCTCCACCTCGGTGATGGCCGACGGCACGCAGATGACCACCTTCGGGCGGGTGAAGCGGGACACGCCGACCCGCTGCAGCAGCAGGCGGATCATCCGCTCCGTGATCTCGAAGTCCGTGATCGCGCCGCCGCGCAACGGGCGCACGGCCACGATGTAGCCCGGCGTGCGGCCGATCATCTGCCAGGCCTCGCGGCCGGTGGCCAGCACCTCGCCGGTCTGCCGGTTGAGGGCGATGACGGAGGGCTCGTTGAGCACGATGCCCTTGCCCTTCATGTACACCAGCGTGTTGGCGGTGCCGAGGTCGATCGCGAGGTCGCGGGCCATGCCCTACCGGCCTTCCTTCTTGTCACGCTGGGCACGAACGCGGTCGTGCACTTCACGCCGGGCTTCCGGCGACAGTGCGTCGATGTGCCGGCGGAAGCTGCGCACGCCGGACTCGTTGATCCGCCGGTTGCCGATCATCATCACCACGCCGAGCGCCAGGATCAGCACGCCCATCACGATGAACAGGACGGTCAGCACGCGCCGCCGCCGATCCGGGCGCTGGGCACCGCCGCAGGGTCCACGGCCTCGTGCGCGCCGGTGCCCCAGCCCTCGCCGCCCTCCCAGACCTCGTGCTTCCAGATGGGGGCGGACGCCTTGAGCGCGTCGATGGCGTAGCGGGCGGCCTCGAACGCCTCCGGCCGGTGGGCCGACGAGACGACCACGACGACGGAGCTCTCGCCCACGCCCATCCGCCCCAGACGGTGGAGGATGGCCACCCGCCCGGTGGCCGGCCAGCGACGGCGAACCTCGGCCTCGATGGCCGCGAACCGCGGCACCACCTGCTCCTCGTAGGCCTCGTAGGTGAGGTGCTGGACGCCGGTGCGCACGACACCACCATCGTCCACCGCGTGGTCGCGCACGGTGCCGCTGAACAAGACCACCGCACCACAGTGCGGCTGCACGCACCAGTCGTAGGCCTCGGCCACCGGCAACGCGAGCGCGCCGACGCCGAGCCAGGAGTGACCGGCGACGGGAGGCTGCACAACCGGGCATGGTAGCCGTCGCGGCAGGTGGTCCCACCGGCTCACGGGCCGCGATGCCACAAGGCGTCGGGGGGTTACTAACCTGACCCCTTCGTGGACCGGAGTGAGTGGGACGACGAGGACGGCGCGGCCTACCCTCCTGCACCCCTTCCCGCCCATGAACGCGAGTGGCGCCACCCCAGCGAGGTCGCCAGCGAAACCTGGGCCCGCACCGAACCGCCGCTGGTCATCGGCCGCGGTCTCACGGTCGCCACCGGGGTCCTCGGGCTGGTCCTCACCGTCGCCTTGGTGTGGACGCTGGTGCCCACGGACGCGGGCACGGCCTCCGTGGTCAGCGTCCGCAGCACGCTCGACGGGTCCAGCTTCTCGCTCAGCCCCACCGTGGACGCCACGGCTCCCACCCAGGACAACCTGGCCCCGCCCGCCACCGACGCTCCGGACTCCACCGCCGCCGACACCGCGGCCACGGCCTCCAGCACCACCCACCCGATGCCCACGTACCAGGTCACCTACGAGACCAACACCCGCCCGGGTGCCGTCGCCGTGGCCCTGCACGGCGGCCGGCTGGTGGTCACCACCGCCACCGCCGTCGGGGCGGACTCCGTGGAGCTGCTGACACCCGACGGAGGCACCAACCGCGCCCAGGTGCTGTTCGTCGACGCCCGCAGCGGTCTGGCCGTGCTGGCGCCCACCGCCCGCACGGCCGCCGAGGCGTTCGAGGTGGCGGCCGCCGTGGCCGATGGCGACACACTCACCGTGATGGCCGACCCTGCGGTGGAGGTCATCGTGGGCGCCGACGGCGTGGCAGGCCTGCCCTGCGGCGACAACCCCGAGCTGCCGGAAGGTACGCCAGTGGTGGATGCCCACGGCGCACTGGTGGCACTGTGCACGATCACCGAGGCCGGGGCCAGCGTGATGATCCCCGTGGCCGACCTGGACGCCCTGCGCCGGGCCATGGGCAGCGCAGTCGCCCCCACCGTGTGGCTGGGCGTGGTGGTCAACGACAACCCGGCGGGCACGCTGACGGTGGGCGCCGTGGACCCGGACGGTCCGGCCGCTGCCGCCGGCTTCGACGTGGGTGACACCATCGTGTCGGTGGACGGCGAGCCCGTGGCCGACGTCGCCGAACTGGCCGGCCTGCTGGCGCTGCACCAGCCGGGAGACGTGGTGGTGATCGTGGTCACCTGCCCGGATGGCACGCAGATCGAGGTGGACGTGCACCTCGCCCCGCCGAAGCCGTCCCTGTAGCTACCCCTGCGGCAGCACCTCGAACCCCACCACCGTCAACCCGTTCGGGTCGCGCAGCATCGTCATCAGGTGCCCCCACGGGGTGGTGGTGGGCGGCCGCTGCACCGTGGCACCTGCGGCCACCGCCCGGCGATGGAGGTCCGCCACGTCGGGCACCTCCACCACGAACGTCGTGCCGTCCAGTGATGGCTGCGGCGGGAAGTCCGCACTGTTCTCCAGGATCTCCAGCCGGGTGTGGTCGTCCACCGCCAGCAGCGTGCCGCCCGGCCAGTCGCGCACGACCTCCCAGCCGAACAGGCCGCGGTGCCATGCGACCGTGGCGTCGTGGTCCGCGGTGGGGATCAGCACCCGCCGCTCGGCACCGATCACGTGGTGCTCCGCCGTCAGCGTGGCCGGCGAGTGCGGCAGGTCGATGAAGTTGCGCTCGTCGGCCAGCAGTTCGGCGGCGGCCGTGGCCGCGTCGTCGGCGGACCCCACGCGCCGGTCCTCGAACCACAGTTCGGCGAACCCGTCGAACGGCTCGGGCGAACCCCCGTTGCGCAGCCGGAAGCCCTCATGGGCGTCGTCCACGTCCAGCAGGGTGTGGCACTGCACATAGCGGACGATGCCCAGCACGGCAGCGCGCTCGGCCACCAGGGGGGCGTGAACCTCCCGCCAGTAGCGCTGGAACTCCTCGCGACTCAGGTCGGGCAGGCGGCGGAGGGCGTAGACGAGTTTGCGCACCCGGCCAGCTTCGCGCGACCGGCGGGCCCGGCTCAGCGACGGCGCATGCGCACCCGGTGCACGGCGCGGGCGATCACCACGGACACCCACAGCAGCACGGCCACCATGCCGCCCAGCGCCAGTTCCTGACGGCGTTTCGGCGACACCATCGTCCACCACTTCGCCTCGGTGCCCTCCACGTACGCCTGCTCGTTGGTGACGGTGGGGCGCCAGCCGGCGGCCTTCAGCTTGTCGTTCGCCACCAGCCACGGCCAGCGGGTGTAGCCGCGCAGACCCGGCGGGATGGGGCCGCGCTGGAACCGCCAGCGCAGGTTGGTGACCACCTCGCTGACCCGGTCGGGCAGCTTCAGGCGGGGCACCGCACCGGCGAGGGCACGCACCCGCTCGCCCGCCACCCAGCCGTCCGGCGCGACGTTGTACACCCCGTCCAGCCGGTCCCGCACGGCCAGCACGACGGCGCCGGCCAGGTCGTCGAGGTGGAGGAACTGGGCCGGGGAGTCCTCCGCGCCCATCCGCTGGCCCATGCCGGCAGCGAGGGCCGCGGCCAACCGGCTGGACCCGTCGGCGGCCATGGCCACGGCCGGGCGCAGCACGGTGGCGGTGCGCCCCTGGCCGGCCAGGCGCCACTCGTCGACCACCTGCTCCACCGCCCCCAACTGGCGGGCGTAGGCGAACTCCACGTCCGGACGCAGCGCGGCGGTCTCCGTGAGCGGGACAGGGTTGTTGGCCCACGCCCCGTAGACCATGGCCGACGACACCAGCACCACATGCGCGGCCCGGGTGGCGGCCAACGCCTCGGGCAGGCCGGTGAGGGCGCTCTGGCCACGGGCGGCGCGGGCGTCGGCGTCGTGGGCGGCCAGCCACACCAGCACGTCGACCGGGCCGCTGGCCGCGTCGCCGCTGTCCACCACCTGCACTGCCGCATCGGCCGCCAGCAGGCGCACCACGCGGGCACCGAGGCCGCTGCGCCCGTCCTCCACGCGCACCCGCTGCACCGTGACGGTGGTGGCCTGCTCCATACCGCCCGACGCTACCGGTTCGGCCCGGCCGCCGAGGCCGTAGGCTGCCGTGCATGGCAGACGGCACGGGTGGCGACACCCCCGACCAGCCGGACTTCGGCGACAACCCGTTCGCGAACCTCCCGATGTTCGCGGAGATGGCCAAGGCACTGTCTGGGCAGGGCCCGCTGAACTGGGACGCCGCCCGCCAGTTCGCCACGATGGCGGCCGGCGGCTCACCCTTCGGCAGCAGCGAACCGAACATCGACCCGGCCGTGCGCATCGCCATGGCCGACCTGGCCCGCATCCTCGAACTGCACGTCCGCGACCTCACCGGAGCCGACGTCACGTTCCCGGAGATCACCCCCGTCACGCGCACCGCGTGGGCCCAGCGCACGCTGGACGCCTACCGCCCCCTGTTCACCGAACTGGCCACCTCGCTCGGCCGCCCGCCGGCGGCCGCCCCCGAGGAGGACGCCGGCGACCCGATGATGGCGATGATGGCGGGCCTCAGCAAGATGATGGCGCCGGCGATGATGGGCATGGCCGTGGGCTCCATGGTCGGGCGGATGGCCCAGCGCACGTTCGGCCAGTACGACCTGCCGATCCCCCGCAGCGACGCCAGCCTGCTGGTGGTGCCCGCCAACATCGACGGCTTCGCCACGGAGTGGAGCCTGCCGGTGGACGAGATGCGGCTGTGGGTGCTGGCCCAGGAGATGATCGGGCACACCCTGTTCACCATCGCCCCGCTGCGCGACCAGCTGACCGAGCTGGTCCGCCGCCATGTGGGCGGCTTCTCGCCCGACCCGTCCGCCGTGGCCGAACAGCTCAGCGCGCTGGAGGGCGACGCCGCCGGCGACCCCATGCAGGCCATCCAGCAGTTGCTCGGCGATCCGGCGCTGCTGCTCGGCGCCGTGCAGTCGCCCGAGCAGCAGGCGCTGGCCCCGCGGCTGGACGCTGCGGTGGCCGCGGTCGTCGGAGCGGTCGACTATCTGGTCGATGCCGTGGCGGTGCGGGTCATCGGCGGCGACGCGCTGCGCATCGCCGAGGCCGTGCGCCGCCGGCGGGTGGAGACCAGCCCCGACGACCTGTTCGTGCAGCGGCTGCTCGGCCTGCAGGTCACCCAGGGCCAGGTGCAGCGCGGCAAGACGTTCGTGGGTGGCGTGGTGGACCGGGTGGAGGGCGCCCAGCCCGAGGCCCGCCTGGTGGAGCTGCTGGGCCACCCCGAGCCGCTGCCCACACCCGCGGAGATCGACGCCCCGGGCCTGTGGCTGGCCCGGCTGGAGCTCTAGCCGCACCTATCCCTTCGGCCGCTTGCCGGCCTTCCCCGGCTTGCCGGGCGGGCCCGGGTACAACGGCTTGTCGTCCGCCGCCTTGCGCCGTTCCCGCGGATCAGGAGTGATGGTGCGCGGCGCCGGCCGCCGTTGCCCGGCGGGCGGTGTGTTGCCGCGGCGGCGGCTGATCTCCCGCTTGGCCCGCTGGGTGAGCGACATCGGCAGCGGCTTGCCGGCCTTCATCGCCCGCCAGCCCAGCAGGTAGGTGGCGCTGGCGGTGGCGCCGATCAGACCCACCACGAGGAACCCGAGTTGCCCCGGCAGGGTGAAGGCCACGGGCACCAGCGCGGCGATCACCCAGCCGAGCTGGAAGCGGGTCTCGAACTGGGCGAAGGCGCGCCCCTGGTTGGCGTCGGGGGCGTCGCGCTGGACGATCGAGTCGAACGCCATCCGCCCGATCGACGACGAGAAGTTGCACACCAGCGCGAGGAAGACGGCGGTGAACAGACCACCAGTGACCGCCGCACCCACTCCGGCCACCGCAATGACGCCGAGCGCGATGATCTGCATGGTCTCCTCGCGGGCGGCTCGGCGCAGGTGGGGCGCCGCCACGTTGCCGGCCATCGAACCGATCGTGCTGGCGGCAGCCGCCAGGCCGAACTGGGCCAGGCCGTAGTCCTCCTTCAGCCAGAACAGGAGGTGGAAGAAGAGGAAGCCGATGGACGCGCGGATCAGCACCATCGCACCGGCGGCGAGCACGATCCGGTCCGACCTCAGCTCCACCCGCTCGGCGTCGGCCACGGGCGAGGTGGCCACAGCTTCGCGAGGCAGCTTGCCGCCGGCCAGCGCGGCGAACACGAAGATCAGCGCGCCGAGCACCAGCCCGGCCGCCGCGCTGAGGTGCCCGATGCCGGCCAGCGGGGCGAAGGCCACCGCGCCGGCGAGTGCGCTGATCAGCCCCAGCTTGGAGTTGGCCTCCACCAACTCCTCGGCGTTGCGCACCACCAGCGGCACCACGGCGATCTTCGACACGGCGTAGGTCTTCTGCATCACCAACGCGATGAACAGCAGCGGGTACAACACCACGTCGTCGGTGTGGAACGCCATCATCACGTACAGCGCGGCGCGCACGACAGCCGTGCCCTGGATGACCACCCGGCGGCCACCGGGGATGCGGTCGATGGTGGGGCCGATCAACGGGGCCAGCACCACGAACGGGGCGAAGCTGACCAGCAGGAACTGGAGCACGGCGGTGCGCTGACCGTCGGGGTCCAGCCCGAGCACGGAACCGGCCAGCGAGGCGAACATGGCCACGTCACCGATGGACATCAACGCATGGGTGCGGGCCAGGCGGCGGAACGGGGTCTGGGCATTGACCGGGCGCCGCCGGGCGGTCGACGACGGTGGGCGCTGCCGGGACGAGGTGGCCGGCCGGGCCGAGCGTGTGGAGCGAGTGGAGCGGGAGGGGCGGGTGCCACGCGGGTACACCGCATCCGCACGCACTCGCTCCTCACTCACGTAGGCATCGTAGGTGGACGCACTCGCGGCGCGCTGCCCACTCAGGCCTTCGGGCGCTCGAACTTGTAGCCCAGGCCGCGGATGGTGGTGATCCGGGTCGGGGTGGCCGGATCTGCCTCCACCTTGGCCCGCAGCCGCTTCACGTGCACGTCCAGTGTCTTGGTGTCGCCGACGTAGTCGCTGCCCCACACCCGGTCGATCAGCACCTCGCGGGTCAGCACGCGGCCGGCGTTGGCCATCAGCAGATGGAGCAGCTCGAACTCCTTCAGCGGCATGGCCAGCTCGTCGCCGGCCAGCACCACACGGTGCTCCTCGGGGTCGATCATCAGGTCGCCGACCACGACGGCGCTGCCGCCGAGCTCGCCCCCGGCGGAGGGTTCGGGCACACCACGCCGGCGCAGCACGGCGCGCATCCGGGCCACCAGCTCGCGCATGCGGTACGGCTTGGTGACATAGTCGTCGGCGCCGACCTCCAGGCCCACCACGGTGTCGATCTCCGACCCCTTGGCGGTGACCATGATGATCGGCACCTGGCTGCGCTTGCGCAGCTGGCGGCACACGTCGATGCCGCTCATCCGCGGCAGCATCACGTCGAGCAGCACGATGTCCGGCGCCACGGCATCGAACATGTCCAGCGCCTGCGGGCCGTCGGATGCCACTTCCACGCGGAAGCCTTCGCGCGCCAAGCCGATGCGCAAGGCCTCCACGAAGCTGATCTCGTCTTCCACGACGAGCACGGTGTGATCGGTGTTGTCCATATGGGGGGTTCAGTCCTCGCTCGCTGGAATCCTCAGGGTGAACACAGAGCCCTCCCCCTCGCGGCTCTGCACACGCACGACGCCGCCGTGGTTGTTGGCGACATGGCGGACGATGGCCAGGCCCAGCCCGGTGCCGCCAGTCTCCCGGCTGCGGGCCCGGTCCACCCGGTAGAACCGCTCGAAGATGCGGTCCAGGTCGCGGGTGGGAATGCCGATGCCGCGGTCCGCCACGGTGATGTCCACCCAGCCGTCCGTACCGACGACCGACACGGTGACCTCGCTGCCGGTGTCGCTGTACTTCACGGCGTTGTCCAGCAGGTTGGCGACGGCGGACACCAGCTGGCGGGAGTCGCCCATCGCCTTCGGGGGGTGCGGGTCGGCGACGGTGATGTGGATGTCCTGACGCTCGGCGGCGAGCGCAGTGCGATGGATGGCCTCACTGATGACCATGCCGACGTCCACCACCTCACGCACGGCGCGCCCGCCCAGTTCGATGCGCGACAGCTCGAGCAGGTCGTCGATGGTGGAGGAGGCGCGGTGGGCTTCCTCCACCATCCGCTCGGCCAGGCCGCGCATGACATCGACGTCGTCGTGGTCCGCCACCGTCTCGGCCAGCACCGCGAGCGCGCCGATGGGCGTCTTCAGTTCGTGGCTGATGTTGGCGACGAAGTCGGTGCGCACCGCGTCCAGCCGGGCGCGTTCACTGAGATCCTCGATCACTGCCAGCGCGCCACCGTCGGCCAGCGGGATGCCCTTCAGCAGCAGCACCCGGGCGGGCGGGCCCACCAGGTCCAGCCGGCGCTCGCCCCGCGTGCCGGCCGCGGCCGCCACCAGCAACTGCTCCACTGCGTCCTCCACTAGGTGGTCCACATGGCCGCCCTGGCGAGCCGGTGGCGTGCGCAGCACGGGCTTGCCGTCCAGGTCCGAGAGCACGAGGCCCACGGGAACGGCATCCAGCACGGCGCGCAGCCGGCGGGCGTCCTGTTCGCACACCCTGAGTTGGGCCCGGCTGATGGCCAGTTCACTGCGCAGGTCGTCGCGCTCCCGGCGACCGAACAGGCTCATCCCTGCCTCAGCTGCCCTCAACGGGTTCGATGACGGCCGCGGGGTCCACCGTCGGGCGGTCGCTCGGGCGGTGGTCCGGCAGCCAGCCGGTGACGAAGAAGCGCACCCGCTCGGCGATGTGCACGGCGTGGTCGCCGATCCGCTCGAAGAAGCGGGCGGCCATGGCCAGTTCGATGGCAGTGGGCAGCTCCAGCCGCCCGGCGTTGTGGGCCTCGAACATGGACTGGATGAACTGCTTCTGCAGCGCGTCGAGGTAGGCGTCCATGTCGTCCACGGCGGCGGCCTTGGCGGCGTCGCTGTCCACGAACGCGTCGATGGCGGCCCGGTACAGCGCCTGGGCCTGCTCGCCCATCCGCTCGATCAGGCCGCGCATCTTCGGGTCCAGCGTGTGGTGGCCGTAGATCCGCCGGGCGATCTTGCACAGGTTGGCGGCCAGGTCGCCGCTGCGCTCGATGTCCGACACCATCTTGAGGATGGCCAACACCTGGCGCAGTTCGCCCGCCACCGGGGCCTGCAGGGCGAGGATCTGGATGCAGTGCTCCTCGGTCTCCACGGCGCGGGCGTCCAGTTCGGCGTCGCCCTTGATGATGTACTCGGCGCCCTCGAGGTCGCCGTCGAGCAGCACGGAGGTGGCGCGGGCCACCTTCTCCACCACCATCGCCGCCATCCGCACCACCTGGTTGCGGGCGGTCTCCAGGTCCTCGTGGTAGGCCTTGCGCAACTCGTTCATCAGCCGAACCGTCCCGTGACATAAGCCTCCGTACGCTCGTCGGAGGGGTTGGAGAAGATCTTCTTCGTGTCGTCGTACTCCACCATCACACCGGTGCGGCGGTCGCTCTCCGGGTTGATCTCCGTGGTGAAGAAGGCGACACGATCACTGACGCGTGCGGCCTGCTGCATGTTGTGGGTGACGATGACGATCGTGTACTCGCTCTTGATCTCCTGCATGAGGTCCTCGATGCGGGCGGTGGCGATGGGGTCCAGCGCGGAGCACGGCTCGTCCATCAGGATCACGTCGGGCTTCACCGCAATCGCCCGGGCGATGCACAGGCGCTGCTGCTGACCGCCGGACATGCCGAGCGCGGAGGACTTCAGCCGGTCCTTCACCTCGTCCCAGAGGGCCGCACCCTTCAGCGACTCCTCGACGATGCCGTCCAGCTCGCTGCGCGACTTGATGCCGTTGACCCGCGGCCCGAACGCGACATTGTCGTAGATGGACTTGGGGAACGGGTTCGGCCGCTGGAACACCATGCCGATGCGCCGGCGGACTTCGGTGACCGACACACCCGGCGCGTACAGGTCGGCGCCGTGGTACAGCACCAGACCGCCCACCTTCGCGCTGGGCACCTCGTCGTTCATCCGGTTCAAGGAGCGCAGCACGGTGGTCTTTCCGCACCCGGACGGGCCGATGAACGCGGTGATCTCCTGGCGGTTGATCTCCATCGACACGTCGCGCACGGCGCGGAACTGGCCGTAGTACACCTCCAGCGAGCGCAGGTCGAACACGGCCGGTGCAGCGGGGGCGGCGCCACCCGCGGCGGGTGCGTCGTCCATGGTCATGGTGACCTCCTGGTCGGGAAGGTGGGTGTCCGAGGTCATCTCGCCTGCCGCCGTTGGTAGAGGCTGGTCGCCAGACGGGCGAGGACCGTGAAAAGGAAGGCGATGGCCACGAGGGTCAGGGCGGCGCCCCAGCCACGCTCCTGCGGGCCGGCCTGCACGGCCGAGGCGTTGCGGAAGATCTGGGCGCTCAACGCGGTGTTGGGCCCGCTGAAGACGTCCCAGTTGCCCTTGGTGACGATGCCGATCGTGAACAGCAGCGGTGCGGTCTCGCCAGCGGCGCGGGCGACGGCCAGCAGCGAGCCGGAGACGATGCCGGGCAAGGCGCTCGGCAGCACCACGGACAAGATCGTGCGGCTCTTGCGGGTGCCCAACGCGAAGCTGGCCTCGCGCAGGTGGTTGGGCACCAGCCGAAGCATCTCCTCCGAGCTGCGGATGACGACCGGCAGCATCAGGCAGGCCAGCGCGATGGACCCGGCGAAACCGGACAGGCCGAATCGCAGGGTGTACACGACGTAGATGAACAGGCCCATCACGATCGAGGGCACACCGCTCATCACGTTGGACAGGAAGCGCACCGTGCGGGCGGTGCGCGAGTTGCGGCCGTACTCGTTGAGGTAGACGGCGGCGAGGATGCCGATGGGGATGGCCAGTGCCGACGCCGCGGCGGTGATGACGATCGTGCCGATGATCGCCGGCCCCATGCCCGGACCCTCCGCCCGCGTGCGGACGGGGATGTCGGTGGTGAACCAGGCGGGGAAGTCGCGGAACACGATGCCGGCGCCCTTGGCGATGACGGTGCCGATCACAGTGACCAGCGGAATGAGCACCACGATGAACGACAGCAACGTCAGCCCGATCATGAGCTTGCTCTTGATGACCCGCCACGTCCGGCGGCTGCCGCGCAGGTCGGCTGCGGTGAGGACCGTGCTCATCGCACACCCATTCGCTTCTGCGAGCGGTTGACGACGGCCGTGGCCGTCATGTTGACCACGATGGTCATCACGAACAGGGTCATCGCCATGGCGATGAGGGCCGACTTCTTCAGGGTGTCCGCCTCACCCCACTCCGCCGTGATGACGGCCGGCATCGAGTTGCCGGACGTCAGCGCGTTGAGCGTGATCTGCCCGGTGGCGCTGCCGATGACCAGCGCGACGGCGATGGTCTCGCCCATGGCCCGGCCGAGGCCGAGCATCACAGCACCCACCAGGCCGCCACGGCTGTGGGGCAACACGGCGCCGGTGATCATCTCCCACTTCGTCGCGCCCAGGCCGAGCGCCGCTTCCTTCTCCGTCTGCGGGGTGGTCTCCATGACCTCGCGGGAGATGCTGACGATGATGGGGATGATCATGATCGCCAGGATGATCCCGGCCGTGAAGAACGTGCGGCCCTGCGGGTTGGGCCCGAAGATGTTGCCGAGCACCGGCCAGCCGTCGAACGTGCGGGACAGCCACTTGTAGAAGCCCAGCACGTGCGGGGCGAACACGAGGATGCCCCACAGGCCGAAGACCACCGACGGCACGACGGCGAGAAGATCGATGACGTAGGTCATCACCTTGCGCAGCCAGTTGGGCGCGACCTGGGTGATGTAGATGGCGATGCCGAGGCTCACCGGCACGGCCAGCACCAGGGCGATGACCGAGGTGTAGACGGTGCCCCAGATGTACGACAGCACGCCGTACTGCTCGCCCGGCGGGTTCCACCGCTTGGAGGTGAAGAAGTCCAGCCCCATGTGCGACAGCGCCGCCCGGCTCTTGTCGAACATCGTCAGTGCGATGAGGGCCAGGACGGCCAGCACGACGAAGCCGGACACGTAGACGACGCCCCGGAACGACCGGTCGGCGTGGCCGCCTTTGCCGCGCAGGCGCTCCTGCAGGGTCGGCGTGTGCGAAGTGGTGGTCACAGACATGGGACTTCCCGGACACAGTACAGGGTGGGTGGGGACCCTCCGAAGAGCGTCCCACCCACCCTGTTCAGTGCGTGATTCAGCCGATCTCGAGCTGGTCGAGCTGGTCGATGGCCATCTGCTGCAGCTCAGCAGGCAGCGGTGCGAAGCTCACCGAGCCGGCCAGGTCCTGGCCGTCGGTCAGCACGTACTCGAGGAACGCCTTGATCAGCATGCCCTTCTCCGCGTCGGGCTGCACCTTGTAGACGATGATCCAGGTCTGGGCGGTGATCGGGTAGGCATCCGCACCGTCGGCCCAGATGGCGCTGTAGGTGAGGTTGTCGTTGATCTCCGCGCCACCGGCGGCGGCCGAGGCGCCTTCCACCGTCGGCCCGACATAGTTGCCGGAGCTGTTCTGCACCAGGGCCATGTTCAGGCCCGCGTCGGTCGCGTCGGACAAGTCCACGTAGCCGATCGCGCCAACCGTGCTGGTGATGATCTGGGCGACGCCGCCGTTGCCCTCACCGGCCTGGGTGTCGGCCGGCCACTCCACGGTGTCGCCGGCGCCCAGCGTCCAGATGCCACTGGCGTCGGGGCCGGCGGCACGGTCGAGGAACGTGGTGAAGTTCTTGGTGGTGCCGCTGCCATCGCTGCGGTGGGCCACAACGATGGCCTGGTCGGGCAGGGTCACGTCGGGGTTCTCGGCGGCGATCTCCGGGTCGTTCCAGTTCGTGATCTGCCGCAGGAAGATCTTGGCGATGGTGTCCGGGGTCAGCTGCAGGCCCTCGATGTCCAGGTTGTAGGACACGGTGATCGGGGCCACGACGGTCGGGAAGTAGAGCACGTCGCCACCCTTGAAGCCGGGCAGGTCCTCGTCCTTGATCGTGCTGTCGGTGCCGGCCCAGTCGACCACCTGGTCGGCCAGGTCCTGCTTGCCCTTGCCGGAGCCACCACCCGCGTAGTTGATGGTCACGTCGGGGTAGATCGACATGAACTCGGCCATGGCCTCTTCGTAGAACGTCTTGGGGAAGGTCGCGCCGCTGGCGTTCAGCTCGCCGGCGAGGTCCATCGGCATCGCGGTGGTCTCGCTGCCGGCGCTGCTCGTCGGGGCGTCGGAAGAGTCCGAACCGGCGGTGGTCGGCGCCTGGGTGGTGTCGCTGCTCGACTCGTCGTCACCGCACGCGGTGGCGAGGAGGGCAAGCGAGGCAATTCCGGCGAGGAAGGCCCGCCGCTTCACGTTGTTCACGCTGTGTCTCCTGTGTGTTGGGGGTTCAACGCAGGTGACGGTACGGAACCAAGGTGTCGCCACACCCCGCACTCGGTGAACGAACGGTGAACGGTCTCCCAACCAGGGGAGAAGCGCGCTCGGTCAGGCCTTCTGGCGGTCCACGACCCAGCGGTAGAAGCGCTCCTGGGCATCACCGTGGGAGAAGTCGGCGGGGCCGTGACGGTGCCACACGCCCTCGCTGTCCAGCTCGTGGCGGACGATGTCGTCCGCCAGGTCGAACGCCAGCACCTGGTCCAGCCAATCGCGGTGCTTCGGGTGCACCACCGGCACCATCACCTCGACCCGGCGGTCCAGGTTGCGGCCCATCCAGTCCGCGCTGCCGATGACGAACAGGGGTTGATCCTCGTCGCCGTGCTCGAAACGGATGATCCGTGAATGCTCCAGGTAGCGGCCGAGGATGCTGCGCACCCGCACCGTCTCGCTGAGGCCGGGCACTCCGGGCAGCAGGCAGCAGATGCCCCTGGTGATCAGCTGGATCTGCACGCCGGCCTGGCTGGCCCGGTACAGCACCTCGATCATCTCCGGGTCCGTCAACGAGTTGAGCTTGGCGGTGATCCTGCCCTCCGGGCCGAACGACATCTCGTGCTCGATCAGGTCCACCAGCTGGGTGCGCAGGTCGCGCGGCGCCACCAGCAGCGACTGGAATTCGACCGCCCGGCTGTAGCCGGTGAGGTGGTTGAACAGCTGGGTGACGTCCGAGCCGACCTTGGGATCGCAGGTGAGGAACCCGACGTCCTCGTAGGTGCGCGCCGTCTTCGAGTTGTAGTTGCCGGTGGCGATGTGGCAGTAGCGGCGCAGGCCGTCGTCGTCCTCGCGCACCACCAGCGTGCACTTGGCGTGGGTCTTCAGGCCCACCAGGCCATACACCACGTGCACGCCGGAGCGTTCCAGCGCCTTGGCCCAGCCCACGTTGGTGGCCTCGTCGAACCGGGCCTTCAGCTCCACCAGCACCGCCACCTGCACACCGCGCTCGGCGGCGCGCATGAGGCTGCGGATGATCGGGCTGTCGCCGCCAGCGCGGTAGAGCGTCATCTTGATGCTCTTCACCTGCGGGTCGTCCGC
This sequence comes from Acidimicrobiaceae bacterium, assembly GCA_020637295.1. Classification (GTDB taxonomy): domain Bacteria; phylum Actinomycetota; class Acidimicrobiia; order Acidimicrobiales; family Ilumatobacteraceae; genus UBA668. Next base: position 101,915 of record JACJWF010000011.1, read on the forward strand.
CGCCTGGGCGAGGAAGTTCTCCACGCTGCCGGCGAAGCTCTCGTACGGGTGGTGGACCATCAGCGCCCGCTCGCGGATGACGGAGAAGATGCTGCGGTCCTGGCTCTCGGCGCGCATGATCCGGCCGGCGGTCACCGGGGTCCAGGGCGGGTCCTTCAGGTCCGGCCGGTCCAGCGCGTGGAGTTGGAAGCAGCAGGTGATGTCCAGCGGGCCGCGGTGCAGGGTGACATCGTCGGCCTCCAGGTCCAGCTCGCGCACCAGCAGCTCCAGCATCTCCATGCTGATGCCCTGCTGGGCCTCCAGCCGCACCGCCCGGCCGAAGCGCCGCCGGCGCAACTCCATCTCGACCGCGGCCAGCAGGTCGTCGGCCTCCTCCTCCTCCAGCGTGAGGTCGGCGTTACGGGTGACCCGGAAGAAGGCGTGTTCCTCCACCACCATGCCCACGAAGAGCTGATGGAGTTGGGCGGCGATGATCTCCTCCACCGGCACGAAACGCTGGCCGTCCGCCAGCACCACCAGGCGCGGGAAGACGTTGGGGATCTTCACCCGGGCGAAGCGACGCTCGCCGACGTCGGGGTCGGTGACCATCGCCGCCAGGTTGAGCGACAGGTTGGAGATGTAAGGGAACGGGTGGGCGGGATCCACCGCCAGTGGGGTGAGCACAGGGAAGACCCGGCTCTCGAAGAACTCCACCAGGTGGGCGCGGTCCACTTCTTCGAGCTCGGCCCAGTGGACGATGCGGATGCCCGCCTCGGCCAGGGACGGCAGCAGGTCGTCGAGGACGATGCGCTCCTGATCGGCCACGAAGCGGTCGGCGGCGCGGCCGATGGCCGTGAGCTGCGCCTGCGCGGTCATGCCATCGGGCGAGAGCCGGCCGACGCCGGCGGCCACCTGGTCCTTCAGGGCGGCGACCCGCACCTGGAAGAACTCGTCGAGGTTGCTGGAACAGATGGCGGCGAACTTCAGCCGCTCCAGCAGCGGGATGCCGGGCTCGGCCGCCAGCGACAGGACGCGCCGGTTGAACGCCAGCCAGCTCAGCTCACGGTTGAGCAGGCGCTGGGTCATGTGCGGGTGCCGTCTGCGCCGACGCTCAGCCTTCGGCCTCGGGCAGGCCGAGGTCCCACTCGATGCCGATGTTCTCGCGCTCCGCGTCGCGCATGATGCGCTCCCGGTTGCGGCGGAACTGCGGATCGTCGCGGGGCAGCAGCACCAGGCGGGCGAGTGCCCGGGCGCGGAATTCCTCCAGCAGGGTGCGGTCGCCGTAGTCGCCGTAGACCTCCCAGTGCGGCGACACGGGGCCGAGGTAGACGATGCGGGCGTGCGCCCGCGGCGGCTCGGTGGCGATGTCGGTCATGCTGGTGTCTCCTGCCGGACGGTGCACCGAGAAGGTGCGACGGCGCGTCAAGTCTAGCGGCGCGCCCACGTGACGGCATGACGTGCGCTCCGGCGGCAGGTGTGCAAGAATTCCGCAAGGTTTTCGGGAACCGAACCGCAGTTGCCGACGTCTATACCGGCAACGGTGGTGCGGCCACCGGCAACCTACGGGCTTCGTGCGGGCGCACCAACGAGCTGTGAGACCCCCCTCACAGCGTGAAGGAGACACGCGCATGCACTCGAACATCCCGGTCACCCCCGTCACCGACACTGATTCGGCGACCGCCTGGATGAGCCTCGGCAACTGCCGGAACTATCCGCCGGCGACGTTCTTCCCCAGCGACGGCGTGGGTGTGGACCGCGCTCGCAAGATCTGCAACAACGGCTGCCCCGTGAAGGACCAGTGCCTGGAGTACGCGCTCGCCGAACGCATCGAGCACGGTGTGTGGGGTGGCGCCAGCGAGCGAGAACGGCGTCGCATCCTCAAGCGGCGCAAGCTCGCCGTCTGACGCTCGGACGCGCAACGACGCCGGCGACCTGCGGGTCGGCCGGCGTCGTGGTGTTTCCGGGCTGCCGTCGGCAGCGCCGCCGGTCAGTCGTCGGACTCGGAACCCTTGGAGGCTTCCTTCTGGCCCTCGGCCAGGCCCTCCTTGAACTCCTTCTGGGCCTTGCCCAGGTTCTTCGCCAGCTTGGGCAGCTGCGAACCACCGAACAGGACCAGCACGAGCACGAGCAGGATGATCATCTCCGGCCCGCCGAGATCGAACGCAATCATGGGCGCAACCCTACCAGTGCGTGTGGAGAAGGGGACGTCGGCTCAGGCGCTGGTGCGCCGGGTGGCCTGGGCCCGCTGGCGGCGCAAGCGACGACGCTCGCGCTCGGACAGCCCACCCCAGATGCCGAACTTCTCGCCGTTGACGAGGGCGTACTCCAGGCAGTCCATCCGCACCACGCAGCCGCGGCAGACTTCCTTGGCTTCGCGCGTGGACGCGCCACGCTCGGGGAAGAACAGGTCGGGGTCCACACCGAGACAGTTGGCCTGGTCCTGCCAGTTGGCCCGTGAATCCGTGGTCTCTTCGATCTGCATTCGGCTGCCTCTCCCCGTGTGCGTGTGCTGCAAGGGTGCCACCGTGTGGACGGATCGACACCCCTGTAATTACACGGGTGTCATTGTCCCCTATCACACTCCCTTCGCGCAAGAGGGGATTTCGCGAACGTCCTGAGCAGCCCGTTCGCGCGGGCTGAGATCAGCCGGCGCGACGGCCTCGGCCGCGCGCCTGCTGGCGCTTGTGCTCGATGAAATCGACCAGCACATAGTCGCCCAGCGACTGGTTGTCGGTGAAGAACGCACGGCCCCGGTTGATCGAGGTGAGCTGCTCCACGAAGGCCTTCAGCCCGTAGTTGGCGTCCAGCATGAACGTGTTGATCCGGATCCCCTCGCGGGTGCACCGGACCACTTCGCGCAGGGTGGCCTCGATGGTCTCCTGCACGGGCGGGTAGTTGAAGAACACGTCGCCGCGGGGCGTGATGTGGGCGGTGGGCTCGCCGTCGGTGATCATGATGATCTGCTTGGTGCCGCTCTGGCGGGCCAGCATCTGGCGGGCCAGCGTGAAGCCGTGATGCATGTTGGTGCCGTAGGCGAAGTCCCAGCTGACCTCGGGCAACTGGGCCGGCGTGAGCACGTAGGCGGTCTCGCTGAAGCCCACCAGCCCCATGTAGTCGCGTGGGAACTGCGACGTGATCAGCGAATGGAGGGCCATCGCGACCTTCTTCGCCGGCAGGAAGTTGTCCCTCATCGGCATGCTCATCGACAGGTCGAGCATCAGCACCGTGGAGGACCGGGTGAGGTGCTCGGTCCGTTCGATCTCGAAGTCGTCGGGCGACAGGCGCACCGGGGTGCCAGGGCCCTGGCGGCGGATGGCGTTGCGGACGGTGCGGTGGAGGTCCAGCTGGAACGGGTCGCCGAACTCGTACTGCTTGGTCTCGTAGGTGCGCTCGTGGCCGTAGCCCAACCGATGGGTCTGGTGCTGGCCGGCCTTGTCCTTGGCGAGCTTGGCGTAGAGATCCCGGAGGGCGTTGTTGCCGATCTTGCGCAGCCCCTTCGGGGTCAGCTCCAGGCGGCCGTCCTTCTGATGGATCAGCCCCTGCTCCTCCAGCATCTTGGTGAGCTGGGCCAACTGCTCCAGTGAGTTCGCGGCGTCGTCGCCCATCAGCTCGCGCACACGGTCCATGTCCGCTTCGGCGAGCTGGCCGGGGTTGCTGGCGTTGCGCAGCAGGTTCTCCAGCTGGTCGAGGTCGCCCAGATCCTGCATGGTCTGCATCGCCTGGGCCATGCCCATCTGCTCGTCGCCACTGAACTCGTAGCCCTGCTGCCAGCCCATCTGCGGGAACATCGACTGCAGGTTGCGGCCCAGCTGGTCCATCTGCCAGCGGAGGTCCATGTCCTCCAGCAACTGGTCGCTGAGCTGCTGCAGCTGGGCACGCTGCTCGGGCGTCATCGAGTTGAGCATCGCCTGCATCGCGGCCATCCGCTTGGCCATCTGCTCCAACAGCTCGTCGAGCGTCTGCGGGTTCTCCGGGAAGAAGTCGCCGTACTGCTCCATGAACTGCTCGAAGCGGGGGTCCTCGCCCCGCTCGCGACGCTCGATCATCTCGTTGAGCGCGGCCATCATGTCCTTCATCCGCGCCATGTCCTCAGGGGTCATGTTCTGCATGGACGAGGACATCTGGTCCACCATCTGCTGCATGAGCTGCTGGCGCAGCTTCTCCATCAGCTGCTCGAAGCGCTGCTGCGCCTCGCGGCTCTCGAAGTCGTATGCGCTGAGCTCGCGCACCTTGCCGGCCAGGTCGTCGGGCAGCATGTCCAGGCGGAAGTTGCGGTCCATGGCGGCATCACGGGCGGCCTGGGCCCGGCGATCATCGCCGCTGCGCTCCGCGTCGCGGGTGGCGTTCTCGATGGCGTGGCGCTCCTCGTCGACGATGTCGTTCAACTCGTCGGCGATCTCGCCGTACACGCCGCCGAGGTCGAAGCGGTCCAGCCGCTGCTCGCGTTCGTCGCGCAGCTTCTGCAGCAGCTCGCGAAGGCCCTGCATCTGGTTGCCGTTGCGGTCGCGCATGCCCTGCTGCATGAGGCGACGGAGGGCGGCGTTGACGTCGCCGTGGTACAGGAGGTCGTCGGTGAGGTCGTCGAACAGGGCGTCGGCATCGAGATCGAACCCTTTCTGGGTGCCGTCCCAGCGCGAGTAGGAGAACCGACCGGTCATGGGCGGACCCTATCCCCTCCCGGGACGGATGTCGCCACGGTGAACGCCTTGTGAAAGTGATCACGACCGGCGAGTTGCTGCCGATACAGTGAGTGAGATGCGTGTTCCTCGGACGTTCGCGTTCGTGGACCTCAGCGGGTTCACGAACTACACGGCCGCCTTCGGCGATGACGCCGCCGGGCGGATCCTCGGCGCGTTCCGCAGCCTCACCCGCGAGATCGCCAGCGAGCGCGGTGTCCGCATCGCCAAGTGGCTGGGCGACGGCTGCATGATCGTGTCGGTGGACCAGGAGGCCTGCATCGCCTTCGCGTTGGAGCTGGAGCACCGGGCCGCCGAGGTGTGCGCCCCGCTCACCCTCCGCATCGGCATGGCCACGGGTCATGCATTGCTGTTCGACGGCGACGATTACATCGGATCCGCCGTCAACATGGCCTCTCGCCTGTGCGACGCCGCCGGCGACTTCCAGGTGCTGCTGCCGGCCATGCAGCTCGAGCGCCTGCCGGAGGGCGTCATCGCCAGCCCGCACGGCGAGGTGGAGCTGCGCGGCTTCCCCGGCGAGGTCAGCGTGCTGGAGCTCAGTGGCCGCCCGGTGCTGCAGGCCGCCAACGACACGGGCGAGCTCTGGACCCGCACCCCGTTCAACCTCTGACCGAGGCACCTCGTTGACCACCACAGTGTCACGCGGCGCCGTCGTGCCGGCACATGACCCCGAGCGCCTGGTCGACGACCTGGCCTTCGCCGCCGAGATCGGCCTCACCCATGTGCGGTTCGACGTCGTCTGGGCGGCCGGTGCGCCGAAGGCCGGCGCCATCCACGAGGGCGTGTTCGAAGCGCTCCGCGGCGCGGCCCAGCAGGCCCGGTCGTTGGGGCTGGCGCCGTGGTTCCGCCTGCTGCAGACCGACCTGCCCCACTGGTTCGAGGACGATGGCGGGTTCACCGACGCCGCCACGGCCGGCCGCTGGTGGCCGCGCTGGGTGGAGGCCGTCGCCGCCCGACTGGGCGACGTGGCCGCCGGGTGGGTGCCGTTCGAAGCCCCGTTCGCCATGGCCCGGCGGATGGTGCCCGACGATCCCCGGAAGCACGGCGAACTGGTCGACACCCTGGTGGTCGCCTGGCGCGACGCCTGGCGAGTGCTGGGTGGCGGCGGGCCGCTGGTGGCGACGTCGCTGGACGTCGCCCGCGAGGCCCCGGCCGACGACTCCGAACCTGCGCTGCAGGCTGCCCGGCGGCGCGACCACCTGCGCTGGACCACCTGGCTCGGCGGCCTGTACGACGGCGTGATCCGCATCCCCGGCCGGGCCGACCGGCCACTGGCGGACCTGGCAGGCGCGTGCGACGTGGTCGGCCTGGCACTGCGCGGCGACGTGGAGACCGCGCTGTACCGCGCTGCGGAGATGGCGCCGCCGCGCCCGCTGGCGGTGACGTTCCGCCCCGCAGGTCGCACGGACGGCGAGCAGGCCGAGAGCGTGACGGCGATGTGGCGGGACGTGCGCCGCGCCGCCGGCGACCTGAACGTGGCTGCGGTGACCGCGGCTACCCTGTGCGACCGCCCGCCCTACGACGGGCTGGCCACCGCCGACCGCCGCCTCAAGGACAGCGGCGAAGCGTTCCTGGCCGGCTGACGGCCGTCAGCCGCGGCCGCGGTAGGTGGCGGCAGCGCCGCCCGAGAGCGCGTCCTTGTTGAGGCGCTTGGAGAGATGCAGGCCCTCCAGCACGAACTCGATCGCCGCAGCCACCGCAGCAGGCGACTCGTCGCCACCGGTGAGGCGGGCCACCGGGGCTCGCAGGGCCGGCACGGACTCCAGCAGCGCGGCCAGATCGGCGGACGGCACGTCCTCGCCGGTGTGGGCGATGGTGCCCTCCTCGAAGGAGTTCACCACCTCGCGGACCTGGTCGAACGGCAGGACCTCCTTGAACACGGTGAGCACTGCGGCCTTCACCAGGTTCTCCAGGATGACCCCGTCGCGCCCTTCCTCCAGCGACTCGATCTCGATCTTGCCGCTGGTGCTGGCCGCCAGCGAGCCGAGATCGCTGACCCGCGGCACCACGGTGGTCTCGCCGGCCCGCAGCCCTCGGCGCAGGGCGTTGGCGCCCAGCACCTCCAGGTTGCTGACCGACAGACGCACCGACACGCCGCTGCGCTGGTTGACCTGGTTGCTGGCCCGGGCCAGTTGGCTGAACGTGGCGACCACCTGCTCCATGTAGTGGGGCATGCGCACGGCGATGTCGCCCACCGACGGCGGCCGGGCCTCTTGGCGCATGATGTGCACCTCGGTCTCCGTGTCCAGTGGGTAGTGGGTGCGGATCTGGCTGCCGAAGCGGTCCTTCAGCGGGGTGATGATCCGGCCGCGGTTGGTGTAGTCCTCCGGGTTGGCGCTGGCCACCAGCAGCACGTCCAGCGGCAGGCGCACGGTGTAGCCGCGGATCTGCACGTCGCGCTCTTCCAGCACGTTGAGCAGACCCACCTGGATGCGCTCGCTGAGGTCGGGGATCTCGTTGATGGCGAAGATGCCGCGGTTGGTGCGCGGCACCAGGCCGTAGTGCAGGGTCAGTTCGTCGCTGAGGTACCTGCCCTCGGCGACCTTGATCGGGTCCACCTCGCCGATGAGGTCGGCGATCGAGGTGTCCGGGGTGGCCAGCTTCTCGCCGTAGCGGTGGTCTCGGTGGATCCACTCGATCGGCGTGGCGTCGCCGTGCTCGGCCACCAGGTCGCGGGCGTGGCGGCTGACCGGATGGTACGGGTCGTCGTGGATCTCGCTGCCGGCGATCATCGGCATCCACTCGTCGAGCAGGCCGGTGAGGCTGCGGATCATCCGCGTCTTCGCCTGGCCGCGCTCGCCGAGGAAGATGACGTCGTGCCCGGCCAGCAGGGCGTTCTCCAGCTGGGGCATCACCGTCTGCTCGTAGCCGATGACCCCGGCGAAGAGAGGTTCACCGGCGGAGATCTTCGCCACCGCGTTGCGGCGGATCTCTTCCTTCACCGGGACCGACTGCCAGCCGGAGGCCTTGAGTGCGCCGAGCGTGGAGGGGAGGTTGGCCATGCGGCCGACCCTACCGCGACGATTGGCGCCATGTGACAGCGTGCCGAGTGCAGCCCGACGACCTACGCTCCAACCCCGTGGAACTGTCCGGTGGCTGGGTGGCGAGGGTCGCCGACGACGACGTGCGGCGCGACGGCGTGGGCCTGGACCACGACGACGCCGGCTGGCCCGAGGTGCAGGTACCGGGCCACTGGCGCAGCACGCCCGAGTTCGCCGAGACGGACGGCCCACTGCTCTACCGCCACCGCTTCCACCTGAGCCCGCCCGCCGACGGCGAACGCTGCTTCGTGACGCTCGACGGGGTGATGTACCAGGCCGACGTGTGGCTGGACGGCGCCTACCTGGGCGACCCCGAGGGCTACTTCTTCCCGCACAGCTTCGACATCACCGGCCTGGCGAGGCTGAGCGACGAGCACGTGCTGGCGGTGGAGGTGGCCTGCCCGCCGCAACGCCAGCCGAACGCCAAGCGCACCATCACCGGCGTGCTGCAGCACTCCGACATGATCGACCCGGCCTGGAACCCGGGCGGCCTGTGGCGTCCCGTGCGGGTGGAGCGCACCGGCCCGGCGCGTATCGACCGCCTCCGTGTGCTGTGCCGCGACGCCAACGACGCCCGTGCCCACCTGCGCCTGCATGCCCGGCTGGACTCCGACGTGGCGCGCACGGTGCTGATCCGCACCTCGGTGGACGGGGCGACGCTGGCCGAGCAGTCCACCACCCTCGCTGCCGGGCTGAACGAGGTGGACTGGGACGTCGACATCAACGACCCCCGCCTGTGGTGGCCCTGGAGTCTCGGCCCCCAGCATCTCACCGAAGTGCAGGTGGAGGTGCTGGTGGACGGCGCCGCCAGCCATGCCCGCACCGTTCGCACCGGGATGCGCGAGGTTGGGGTGGAGAACTGGGTGTTCTCGGTGAACGGCGAGCGGCTGTTCGTGAAGGGCGCCAACCTCGCGCCCACCCGACGCGCCCTGGCCGACGCCACACCCGAACAGGTGCACCGCGACGTGGCCTTGGCCCGCGAGGCAGGGCTGGACCTCCTGCGCGTCCGCGGGCACGTCGGGCGCGACGAGTTGTACGACGCCGCCGACGAACTGGGCGTGCTGCTCTGGCAGGACTTCCCGCTGCAGTGGGGATACGCCCGGTCGATCCGCAAGCAAGCCGTGCGCCAGGCCCGCGAGGCCGTGGACCATCTGGGCCACCACCCGTCGATCGCGCTGTGGTGCGCTCACAGCGACCCTGCGCCCGGCGCAGAGCGCCGCGCCGAGACCGGCCGCTCGTTCGGCCGCACGCTGCTGGCCCAGCAACGGCCGACCTGGAACACGGCGGTGCTCGACGGGTGGGTGAAGCGGGCCTTCGAGTCCGCCGATGAAAGCCGGCCCACCGTGGCCCACAGCGGCGTCGCCCCCCACCTGCCCCAACTGTCCGGTACGGACAGCCACCTGTTCTTCGGCTGGTTCCACGGCGAGGCTGCGGACCTGGCCGGCTTCGCCGCCACCGTGCCGCGCATGGTCCGCTTCGTCGGCGAGTTCGGCGCCCAGGCCGTGCCGGACTCCGCCGGCTTCATGGAACCGCACCGCTGGCCGGAACTCGCCTGGGAGGCGTTGGTGGACCACCACGGCCTGCAACTGGAGCAGATGGAGGCCCACACCCCGCGGGCCGAGCACTTCTCGTTCGACTCCTGGCGCGACGCCACCCAGCATTACCAGGCCGACGTGCTGCGGCGGCAGATCGAGACCCTGCGGCGGCTGAAGTATCGGCCCACTGGTGGCTTCTGCTTCCTCGCCTGGAACGACGCCCAGCCGTCGGTGTCGTGGAGCGTGCTGGACCACGAGCGGCACCCGAAACTGGCGTACCACGCGGTGGCCGACGCCTGCCGCCCGGTGATCGTGGTCGCCGACACGCTGCCTGCCGAGGTGGCCGCAGGCGACGCACTGGCGCTGGACGTGCACGTGGTCAACGACCTGCACCACCCGCTGGACGACATCCGCTGCACCGCCGCGCTGCGCTGGCCCGGTGGCGGGCACCAGTGGGCATGGACGGGCAGCGTGCCCCCCGACGACTGCGTGCGGGTGGGGATGGTGCGCTTCGTGGTGCCCGACACTGCCGGCGAACTGTGGCTGGACCTGACGTTGGAGCACGCCGAGACCACGGCCACCAACCGCTACACCAGCCGGCTGGCCAGCAGGGTGGGCGACTGAGCCGGGTCAGCGGGCCAGCAAGGCGTCGACGGCCTTCTCCGCCGACGTGACGCCCGGGACGTCCACCCCTTCCAGACGGCTGAGGTAGGTGATCGACACCTCGCCGGCCTCCACGGCGCCACCGTCGGTCTCCACCGGCAGTTCCACGGGCTCGCCGTACGACATCCGCACGTAGTAGGCGCCTTCGTGGCCCTCCTTCGGCTCCATCGACGCCGAGGCCATGGAACGCGGGATGCCCCGGCCCACCGAGGTGCGCCGCCAGCCCTTGATCTCCGCCAGCGGCAGATTGGGCACGTTGACGTTGAGGGCAACCGGGTCGGCCGGCGGGTCGGCGATGAGGCCGCCGACCACGCTGGAGGCCACGTCGGCGGCGGTGTCCCAGATCTGCCCCTTGACCATTTCGTCCCAGCCCTGGCCCTCCACGCCGAACCCGGCCACGGCCTGGCTGACGGCCACGCCGCTGATGCCGCCGAGGCGACCGGTGAGCACGGCACCGATGGTGCCCGAGTGGTAGACGGAGCGGCCGACGTTGGCGCCCGGGTTGATGCCCGACACCACGAGATCGAACGGTGCCCCGAACAGACCGAGCCGGGCGAACAGCACGCACAGCGCGGGCGGCCCGTTGAGCGTCCACGCCTCGGCCACCCCGTCCACCTGCACCCGGCGCACTTCCGGCTGCAACAGGTGCAGCGCGCCCACGGCCGCGCCGGCGCCGGAGAACTCGCGGTCCGGCGCCACCAGCACCACGTCGCCGTGCACCGCCATGGCCCGGGCCAGCACGTGCAGGCCCACGGAGTCGATGCCGTCGTCGTTGGTGACCAGGATTCGCATGCCCACCGTTCTACCCCGAACGGGTGAACGGGAGGTGACCGGAGTGTGGCACCCCTGTCAGATCTGGCTGATCAGCTTGCGGTTCTTGAACTTGGCCTTGCGGTAGTCGCGGTGCATCAGGGCGATGACGTCGATGCTGATGCTCTTCGGGCAGGCCGCCTCGCACTCGCCGTGGTTGGTGCACGAACCGAAGTACTCGTCCATCGTTTCGACCATGGCTTCCACCCGGCTCCAGCGCTCCGGCTGGCCCTGCGGCAGCAGGTTGAGGTGGCTCACCTTGGCGGCGGTGAACAGGTTCGCCGCACCGTTGGGGCAGGCCGCCACACAGGCGCCGCAACCGATGCACTCGGCGGCGTCCATCGCCGCGTCGGCCACCGGCTTGGGCACCGGGATGATGTTGGCGTCCGGCGCACCTCCGGTGGGAGCGGTGATGAAGCCGCCGGCCTCCACGATGCGATCCAGCGGCGAGCGGTCGACCATCAGGTCCTTGATGATCGGGAAGGCGGTGGCCCGCCACGGCTCCACGATGATCTCGTCGCCGCTCTTGAACTTGCGCATGTGCAACTGGCAGGTGGCGGTACCGCGCTGCGGGCCATGGGCCTGGCCGTCGATCATCAGCGAGCACGTGCCGCAGATGCCTTCGCGGCAGTCGTGGTCGAAGACGATGGCTTCCTTGCCTTCGTCGATCAGGCGCTCGTTGAGCACGTCGAGCATCTCCAGGAAGGAGGCCTCGTCGCTGATCGACTCGATGCGGTAACGCTCGAAGTGGCCCGCGTCGTCCGGGCCGCTCTGCCGCCAGATCGTGAGGGTGAGGTTCTCGAGATGGCTCACTTGTAGCTCCGCTTCGCGAGGTGGATGACTTCGTACTGCAGCTCTTCCTGGTGGCGGACGGCGTTCATCGGATCGCCGGTCCATTCCCAGGCCGCGACATGGGCGAAGTTGTCGTCGTCGCGCTGGGCCTCGCCCTCTTCGTCCTGGTACTCGGCCCGGAAGTGGCCGCCGCAACTCTCGTTGCGTTCCAGTGCGTCGCGGCACATCAGCATCCCGAGCTGGAAGAAGTCGTCCACGCGGCCGGCCTTCTCCAGCGTCTGGTTGATGCTCTGCCCATCGCCGGTGACCTTGAGGTCCGACTGGAACTCCTCGTACAGGGCGGGCAGCTCGGACAGCGCCGTCTGCAGGCCCTCGGCCGTGCGCTCCATGCCGCAGTGGGTCCAGATGATCTTGCCCAGCTCACGGTGGAACCAGTCCGGCGAGCGGCTGCCCTTGTTGTCCAGGTAGCGGCTGAAGCGGGCACCGGCCTCTTCCTCCGCCGCCTTGAACGCCGGGTGGTCGGTGCCGGGGATCGGCTGGTTGAGCATCGGGGCCAGGTAGTTGCCGATGGTGTACGGCAGCACGAAATAGCCATCGGCCAGGCCCTGCATGAGCGCAGAGGCGCCCAGGCGGTTGGCGCCGTGGTCGCTGAAGTTGGCCTCGCCGGCGGAGTACAGGCCGGGCACGGTGGTCATCAGCTCGTAGTCCACCCACAGGCCACCCATCGTGTAGTGGCTGGCCGGGTAGATGCGCATCGGCACGTCGTACGGGTTCTCGCCGGTGATCCGCTCGTACATGTCGAACAGGTTCCCGTAGCGCTCCTTCACCACCTCCTTGCCGAGGCGGTTGATCGCATCGGAGAAGTCCAGGTAGACGCCGTTCTTGAGGGGGCCGACGCCGCGGCCGCTGTCCACCGCCCGCTTGGCGGCGCGCGAGGAGATGTCGCGGGGCGCCAGGTTGCCGAAGCTGGGGTACAGGCGCTCCAGGTAGTAGTCGCGCTCGCCCTCCGGGATCTGGGCCGCCGCCCGCTCGTCGCCCACGGCGCTGGGCACCCACACCCGGCCGTCGTTGCGCAGGCTCTCGCTCATCAGCGTGAGCTTCGACTGGGTGTCGTCGGCCTGCGGGATGCAGGTGGGGTGGATCTGGGTGTAGCACGGGTTGGCGAACGCCGCACCCTTCCGGTGCGCCCGCCACGCTGCGGTGACGTTGCAGGCCATCGCGTTGGTGGACAGGAAGAACACGTTGCCGTAGCCACCGGTGGCCAGCACCACGGCGTGGCCGGCGTGGCTGCGGATCTCGCCGGTGACGAGGTCGCGGGTGACGATGCCGGCCGCCCGGCCGTCCACCGTGACGACATCCAGCATCTCCACCCGGTTCCACAGCTTCACGCCGCCCAGGCCGATCTGCCGGGCGAGCTGCTGGTAGGCGCCGAGGAGGAGCTGCTGGCCTGTCTGGCCACGGGCGTAGAACGTGCGCTGCAGCTGGGCGCCGCCGAAGCTGCGGGTGTCCAGCAGGCCACCGTATTCGCGGGCGAACGGCACGCCCTGGGCCACCATCTGGTCGATGATGTTCACGCTCACCTGGGCCAGGCGGTACACGTTGGCCTCGCGGGAGCGGAAGTCGCCGCCCTTGATGGTGTCGTAGAACAGGCGGTAGATGCTGTCGCCGTCGCCGCGGTAGTTCTTCGCCGCGTTGATGCCGCCCTGGGCGGCGATGGAGTGGGCACGCCGCGGCGAGTCGTGGAAGGTGAAGACCTCCACGTCGTAGCCGAGTTCGGCCATGGTGGCCGCGGCCGAGGCGCCGGCCAGGCCGGACCCGACGATCAGCACCTTGAACTTGCGCTTGTTGTTGGGGTTGACCAGCTTGAGGTTGGCCTTGTAGTTGTCCCACTTGTCGGCGATGGGGCCGGCGGGGCTCTTGCTCTCCAGGTTGACGGTCATCTCAGGTCACTCCCCCACGATCCCGGCGAGCACGGCGATCGGGAAACTCACGTTGGCCACCACGATGAGGGTGGCGATCCCCACGGCGATGTGGCGGCGCCACTGCTTGAACTTCGGGTTGTTCCAGCCCATGGACTGGAACAGGCTCCAGATGCCGTGGAACAGGTGGGTACCCAGCGCGATGTTGGCGATGATGTACAGCACCGACACCGGCACGCGGTTGAAACTGCGCACCACGTTGGCGTAGGCCTGGCCGCGCACGAACTCGCCGTCGGCGGCCGCCGCACCCCAGTTGTTGGCGAAGCCCCACGTGAGGTCGGCCAGGTGCCAGAGCACGAAGAGGAACACGATGACGCCCGTCCAGCGCATGGTGCGGCTGGCGAAGTTGGCGATCTGGTAGTCGCGCGGCCCCTGGTACTTCACCGAGCGGGCCTTGCGGTTCAGCGCCGTGAGGCTGGCGGCGGCGTGGATGTGCAGCACCACGGCGCCGAGCAGGCCGAGGCGCAGCAGCCACAGCACGACGGTCCGCGGCAGGATCGGCACCAGCAACTCGCGCAGGAACTCGGCGTAGTGGTCGAAGTCCTCCTGGCCGAGGTACATCTTGAGGTTGCCGATCATGTGGACGAACACGAAGCCCACGAGCATGAGACCGGTGACGGCCATGACGTACTTCTTCCCCACCGCGGTGCGGTAGAGATCGAGGACGAAGAGCTTCGGACGCTTCTTCGGTGTGACGGCGGTGCCCGAGACGGGCCCGCGCGTCTGGATTGCCTGTGCCATCGGCGACGGCCTTTCCTGTACGGGGACGGTGTACCGCCTGGGAACCGTAGCCCTCTGCGGCGCGGCACGGAAAGGTCGTCGGCTGCACCGAAACTCAATACACTCTCCACGTTTGCCCAAACCCGCGTGGCAATGAGGCCGCGCCCGAGATCCGGGGAGATCACCGGTGCCAGCATTGTTCGCCGCCGAAGGCGGCTATCAGGTCTTCGAGCTCAAGGGAGGTGAGTGGGCGGTCCTGCTGCTGTCGGCAGCCGCCGCGCTGCTTGCCATCGCCGTCGGGTTCTTCCTCGTGAAGAGCGTCATGGCCGCCGACGAGGGCTCCCCGAAGATGAAGGAGATCGCCAAGGCCATCCAGGTCGGTGCGCTCGCCTACCTGAAGCGCCAGTTCAAGACCATCGGTGTCATCCTCGTCCCGCTGGCGGTCATCGTGTTCCTCACGAGCACGGCCATCCAGAAGCCGGCCGATGCCAACGGGGTCTCCGAGACGGCACTGTCGTTCGCCCAGTCCGGCCTGTTCCGCACCATCGCCTTCGTGCTCGGCTGCGTCGCCTCCGGCCTCACCGGCTACATCGGCATGACGCTCGCCACCCGGGGCAACGTCCGCACCGCCGCCGCGGCGCTCACCAACAGCATGCCCAAGGCGCTGACGGTGGCGTTCCGCACCGGTGGCGTGGCCGGCATGTTCACGGTGGGCCTCGGCCTGCTGGGCGCCACGGCGATCATCATGATCTTCCAGAACACCAGCTCCGTCATCCTCGTCGGCTTCGGCTTCGGCGGCTCGCTGCTGGCCCTGTTCCTCCGTGTCGGCGGCGGCATCTTCACCAAGGCGGCCGACGTCGGCGCCGACCTCGTGGGCAAGGTGGAAGCCGGGATTCCCGAGGACGACCCGCGCAACCCGGCCACCATCGCCGACAACGTGGGCGACAACGTCGGCGACTGCGCGGGCATGGCGGCCGACCTGTTCGAGAGCTACGAGGTCACCCTCGTGGCGTCGATCATCCTCGGCGTTGCCGCTTTCAACTCCGTGGGCCTCAACCCCGCCATGGGTCTGGTGTTCCCGCTCGCCGCCCGCGCGATCGGCGTCGTTGCGTCGATCGCCGGCGTCTTTGCCGTGAAGGCCAAGGAGGGTGAGACCAACGCCCTGAAGCCGATCAACAAGGGCTTCCTCGTTGCTGGCTCACTGACGCTCATCGGGACCCTCATCGTTGCCCTCGTCTACGTGGGCAACGACTTCGGCCTTCAGAATGCTGACGGGACTGCCCGGCTCATGAGTGGGGCTGGATGGCGCTGCTTCGGTGCGGTGGCCATCGGACTGGTGCTGGCCCAGCTGGTCAGCCGCCTCACCGAGTACTACACGGGTACGCATTACGGCCCGGTGCAGGAGATCGCCGAGAGTGCCGAGACGGGCCCGGCCACCGTCGTGCTCAGCGGCACCTCCGCCGGCCTGGAGAGTTCGGTGTACGCCGTCATTGCGATCGCCATCGCGATCGGTGTCGCCTTGGCCCTCGGCGGCGGCAACCTCACCTTCGCGCTCTACCTCGTCGCCCTGTGCGGTATGGGCATGTTGGCCACCACCGGCGTCATCGTGTCGGAGGACACCTTCGGCCCGGTCAGCGACAACGCCGCCGGCATCGCCGAGATGAGCGGCGAGTTCCACGGCGAGCCCGAGCGCATCATGGTCAGCCTGGACGCCGTCGGCAACACCACCAAGGCCGTGACCAAGGGCTTCGCCATCGGCTCCGCGGTGATCGCCGCTGTTGCGCTCTTCGCCAGCTTCATCGAGACAGCCGGCACCGAGCTGGCCGTGACGGCCCAGAACCTGGCCGACGGCGTGTTCAAGGAAGCCCAACTGATGATCAACGTGGCCGATCCGAAGATCTTCATCGGCCTGCTCATCGGCGGCGCCGTGCCGTTCCTGTTCTCCGCCCTCGCCATCCGCGCCGTCGGCCGCACGGCCGGCGTGGTGGTGCAGGAGGTCCGCAGCCAGTTCGCCGACGGCAAGATCATGAAGGGCGAGAAGGAGCCGGACTACGGCCCGGTCATCGACATCTGCACCGCCGCCTCGTTGCGCGAGCTGGCCACCCCGGCCCTGCTCGCCGTGCTCACCCCGGTGGTCATCGGCTTCGGCATCGACTGGAAGGCGCTCGGCGCATTCCTCGCCGCGGTGATCCTCACCGGCCAGCTGATGGCCAACTACCTGAGCAACGCAGGTGGCGCCTGGGACAACGCCAAGAAGTACATCGAGGATGGCAAGCACGGCGGCAAGGGCAGCGAGGCCCACAAGGCCGCCGTCATCGGCGACACCGTCGGCGACCCGTTCAAGGACACTGCCGGCCCGGCGCTGAACCCGCTGATCAAGGTGATGAACCTGGTCTCGCTGCTGATCCTTCCGGCCATCATCAACCTGCAGGACAACGACGGCGCCCGCCTCAGCATCGCTGCGGCCGCCCTCGTGGTGCTGGTCGGCTCGATCATCTTCAGCAGCCGCAAGAGCGGTGGCATCGCCACCGCCGCGACGGCCTGACGCCTCACACCTGATTCCTAACGGAGCCCGGGCCTCGTGCCCGGGCTCCGGCCGTTTTCACGGGTAGCGTGCTGCCCCGTGCTGGCATTGCTGGATTTCGCGAACGAGTGGGTGAAGAAGGGCGGGCTGATCGTCCTCGGGCTGATCGTCTTTGCCGAGTCGGGCCTGCTGGTGGGGTTCTTCCTCCCGGGCGACTCGCTGCTGTTCTTCGCCGGCTTCCTGTCCAGCGAGGCGGGCGGCAACACCCTGCCGGCGCTGCCGTGGGTGGCGCTCGCCTGCGCGGCCGCGGCGGTCGTCGGCGACCAGGTGGGCTACATGATCGGTGCCAAGTTCGGCCCGGCCCTGTTCGACCGCCCGCAGAGCCGCCTGTTCCACCCGGACCATGTGCGCAAGGCGGAGGCCTTCTTCGCCAAGCACGGCTCGAAGACCATCGTGTTGGCCCGCTTCGTGCCGATCGTGCGCACGTTCGTGCCCACCGTGGCAGGCGTGTCCAAGATGCACTACCGCACCTTCGTCACGTTCAATGTCATCGGCGGCGTGCTGTGGGGGGCCGGCGTCACGACACTCGGCTACTTCCTCGGCGAGATCGAAGTGGTGAAGAACAACATCGAGATCGCGGCCATCATCATCGTCGCCGTCTCCGTGCTGCCCGTCGCCATCGAACTGTGGCGACACCGCCGGGCTGCTGCCGCCGCCACGACGGGCGACGCCGTCACCGCTTCGACACCGGACTGACACGCGCCTGCGGGAACCGTGCCCGCCGTCACCTCGTCGGACGGCCATGGCACGCGTGAACAACGTCCAACGAGGGTCTGCTGCCGCCCTCATCCTGCTGCTCGCCGTCGCTTCGTGCGGCAGCGATGACAGCACGAGCAGCGCACCGACGGCGCCGGGCCAGGTCGTCACCGACCAGCCCGCCGCTGAGACCAGCCCCGTGGGAGGGGACCGTTCGCTCAGTGGTGGCGGGGAGGCCACCACCGAGCCCGATCAGGTGGGGGTCCCGTCCGTGGGCACGTCCACCGGGGGCACGCCGGCCGACGGCCGCCTCCTGGTGATCACCATGGACGTCGGGCTCGAGGTGGCCGACGTGGCCGCCGCCGTCGACCCCGTGGTGGCCCTGGCCGAGCGGCACGGTGGGCAGCTGTACAACAGCGACCTGCACCTCGCCGACCCGGCGCAGGCCGGGGGCACCCTGGTGTTCAAGCTGCCGCCGGCCGAAGCCACGCCGTTCATCACCGCGCTCGGTGAAGGCATCGGCCGACGCGTCAGCCTCACCGGCAGCACCGACGACGTCACCTCACAGCTCACCGACCTGGCGGCCCGTATCGCCACGGCGAGGGCCAGCGTCGAGTCCGTGCAGGCGCTGCTGGCGCAGGCCGAGGATCTCGGCGACGTCATCCTGCTGGAGGGTGAGCTGACCACACGGCAGACGATGCTGGAGCAACTGCTGGCGCAGCAGCGCAACCTGCAGTCGCTGGTGTCGTTGGCCACCGTCACGGTCACCCTGTCCGCTGCACCCGTGGAGGAAGTTGCACCGCCGGCCGAGCCGACCCACGAGGACGGCATCGGCGACGCGTTCGCCAAGGGCTGGCGGGCCTTCCTCGCCGCGCTCACGGCCGTGGTGCTGTTCCTCGGTTACACCGGGCCGTTCCTGGTGGTGCTGGGTGTGGCGCTGTGGGTGACGCTGCGGGTCAATCGCCGCCTGGCGAGTCGGCCACGAAGTCGATCAGTTGCTCCACCGCCCCCACCAGCTCCGGCCGCAGGTCCGCGAACGAGCGCACCTGATTTCGAAGACGCGGCCAGTAGCCGTTGATGTCGGTGCCCAGTGCCGCGCACATGCCCTCCTTCCAGGGCATGCTGCGCGGCACGTCGGGCCATTCCGTCAGCCCCATCACCCGGGGCCACACCGCCGCCCAGACGTCCACGAACGGATGCCCGGTGACCAGCACGTGCGGGCCGCTCACCGCCGCCGCCAACCGGGACTCCTTGCTGCCCGGCACCAGATGGTCCAGCAGCACGCCCAGGCGACGATGCGGCCCGGGGGCGAACTCGCGCACCGCTGCCACCAGGTCGTCGGCGCCGTGCAGGGGTTCCACCACGATGCCCAGTTCCCGCAGGTCGTCGCCCCACACGTGCTCCAGCAGTTCGGCGTCGTGACGGCCCTCCACCCAGATCCGGCTGGCCGCAGCGACCCGAGCGACAGCCGGCCCGGAGGCGGCGACCGACCCACTGGCGGTGACCCGCGGCCGCGGGGCTGCGGCCGCGGTGGGCGCCGGCCGCACCAGCGTGACCGGCTTGCCCTCCAGGAGGAAGCCGCCCGGCTTCAGCAGGAACTGGCGATCCCGGCCGTGACGGTCGCGCAGCGTCACCGCCCGCGCGTCGAGCTTCACCACCTCGCCGCAGAAGCCGCTGGCGCGATCCTCCACCACCAACCCGGCACTGGCCGGCACGGACGGGTAGGCCGGGGCTCGGCGCTGCTGTTCGAACTCGTCGAGGATGTCGCGGGTCATCGGGTGTCCACGGTACGCGCCACCCACCCCTGGGCGGTGAGCACCTGCTCCACGCCGCTGCCGTCGTTGCGCCGGTAGGGGCCGGCCAGCACGTCCGGGCCGAGCGGCGTCGCCAGCGCCCGCGGCACGTACGGCACGCCCCACACGTGCACCCGGTGGGCCGGCCCCTCCAGCGCCAGCACCCCCTCGGTGAGCTCGACGCGGGCGTCCACCTCCCCCGCCTGCTCGTAGCCGTGCGGGATCTCCGCCGGATCGCCCGTGGCGTACCACTCCACGTCGAAGGTCACCGGCGCGAGGTCGCCGAACGGGCGGGTCAGCGCCGCCTGCGGCGGGTCCAGCAGCACGCCGTGGGCCTCGTTGCCCAGGCTCCACTGGCGGAACGGCACGTCACAGGTGTGGCCCGCCCACATCTCCGGCGGCTTGATCTCCAGCCCGCCGCGCCGCCCCGTGCCGTCCAGTTCCTCGACATAGAGGTACGGCATGCCGGCGCGCACCAGTCCCGCCCAGTAGTCGAACCGGCGGCCACGCACCTCCAGGCCAACGAACAGCCCGGCGGAGGCGTCGGCGGTCCGGCCCCACCACCACCACGCTTCGACGGCGACATCGTCGTGCGCCTGTTCGTCGGCATCGGTCCACACGCGGGCCAGACTAGAAGGGTGATCCGCTATCTCAGCCTCGAATGGCTCGACGCACTCAGCGCCGAGGTGGCCGCCGACGCCGCTCTGCAGGAACTGGCCGGCCGCCACACCATCGGTGTCACCCAGGTCGTCACCGCCGGTCCGGAGGGCGACGTCACCTACCACCTGCAGGTGGGTGACGGTGCAGCCACGTTCGGCCCCGGCGCCGCCTACCCGGAGGACGTGAAGATGGAGCAGACCTGGGAGACCGCGGTCGGCGTGGCCACGGGCACGCTCAACGCCCAGGAGGCGTTCATCAAGGGGCGCATCCTGCTCACCGGCAACCAGCAGAAGCTGCTGGAGGCCCAGCCCGTGTTCGGCGCGCTGGACGCCGTGTTCGCCACCGTCCGCGACCGCACCGAGTACGCCTGAGGCCCGCCCGTGCCCGAGCTGCCCGAGGTCCAGGCCCACGCCGAGCGGCTGACGGAGCAGTTCCGCGGCGCCGTGCTCACCCGTTTCGTGCCGTTCAACTTCACCGCGCTGAAGACCGCCGTGCCCGCGCCGCAGGACGCCTACGGCCGCCCACTGGACCAGGTGGGCCGGCGCGGCAAGTACCTGCTGCTGCAGTTCGATGACCTCACCTTTGCCGTGCACCTGATGCAGGGCGGCCGCCTGCTGGTGGACCCCAAGCAGTCCGCCAAGCCGCGCAACGGCCAGGCCCGGTTCGTGTTCGCCGACGGCCCGGCCCTGCTGCTCACCGAAGCGGGGACGGAACGCAAGGCGGGCGTGTGGTGCATGCGGACCGAGGACGTCGCGGCCGGAGGGCCGCCGCTGGACCGCATGGGCCCGGAGGCGTTGGAGTTCACCGCCGACTCGCTGGCCGCCGCCTTCGCCGCCGACAACATGCGCCTGCATGGCTTCCTGCGCGACCAGCACCACATCGCCGGTCTCGGCCGGATGCTGGCCAACGAGGTCTGCCACCGGGCCAAGCTGTCGCCGTTCGCGATGACCGGCAAGCTCGGCGGCGAGGGTGCAGCCGCCGTGGTGACGGCCATCCAGGCTGCGGTGGACGACGGCCTGGCCTACGAGCGCACCCGCACCGACATGAGTTCCAGCGCCGACCGGCCGGGCCGCGTGCACGGCCGGGTCGGCGAGGCGTGCCCCGAGTGCGGCGACACCATCCGCTCGGTCAGCTACACCGGCTACACCGTCGCCTACTGCCCCACCTGCCAGACCGGCGGCAAGCTCCTCGCCGACAACACCACCTCCAAGTTCCTCAAGTAGCCGGCGTGTGGCGCAGCACCACCCGGCAACCCCCCTGGTGAGGGTCGGCCACTTCCAGCCGTTCCACGTCCACACCGCCGACGACTCCGGCAACACCTTCGGCGAGCCCGCGGTGGAGCGCACAGATCGTGGCCGGGTCGCTGGCAGCGATGTCGGCGAAGGGGCACCCGCCGAGGACCAGCACGGTCCGGTCGCCGTCGGCATCCTCCAGCGACGGCTTGAAGCCGAGACGCTCGGCTTCCGCCCGGAGCGTCTCGACGGCGTCGCCGGTGGGCACCACCATCGCACCGTGCTTGCGACCGGCTTCGCGGGCGGTGCAGCCGTCGCGCACGGCCGAGGCCAGCATCAGCGACAGCCGGCGGTACGGGTCCGGCTCGTCCACGAGGCGGTAGCCGGTGCGCGGCCGGCCGCGGCCGGATGGAGGCAGCGACCCCGCCATCACCATGCCCGCCTCGATCAACACCTGGGCGTGCTGGCGGACGGCCGTGTGGTGCACACCGAGCCGGGCCGCCATCTCCTGCGCCGTCAGCGGGGCAGATGCCTGATGGAGCAGCGCCACCATCGCCGCCCGGGTCGGGACGGCCATCGCCTTCGCGCGCCGGAGCGCACCGTCATCGCGGTCCCTGCCGTCCGCCGGAGGTCGTGCCATGACGGTGCACTCTTGCACGGCGGGCCGGTCAGTGCCCGGTCAGGGCCGACGTGTCCACGTCGCCCACGGCGAAGAACCCCAGCGCACCCTTGCCGACGTTGGCGAACTTGTGCGTCACGAAGGGGTACAGCCCGTCCTCGGCGAAGGTGAACTCGACGAAGCCGCCCTGTGCCGGCTGCAGATCGAGCACCTGCGATCCACCGTGGGTGTCGTCGGGCGTCAGCAGATACGCGCCCTCCTTGAACACGGTGTCGAAGATGGTGCCCACGATGTGGAAGGCGGAGTTCTCGCTCGGGCCGTCGTCCACCACCCACAGCCGGTATCGGCGACCGGCTTCGACGTGGATCGGTGCGAACTTGTACTGGTTCACGTACCCGTTGAACATCAGGGCGTCCCAGTCCTCGTTCATCATCTTGGTGAGGTCGCCGACCCCGCCTTCCGGCCCGAGGTACAACTCGCTCTGGATGATGATGAACTCCTCGTCGACGGGTGCCAGGTTCGGCGGATCGATGATGATCGCCCCGTACATGCCGTTGCCGATGTGGTGCAGCGCGGGCGCGGTGCCGCAGTGGTACATGAACGCGCCGGCGAAGTCGGCGGTGAACTCGTAGACCAGCGACTCGCCTGGCTGGATGGTGCGCATCTCGTCGCTCCAGGCGACCCTGCTGGCGTGGAAGTCGATCGAGTGCCCCATCGAGCCCTTGTTGGTGAGCGTGATGCGGAACGTGTCGCCGATCTTGCCGCGCAGCACCGGTCCGGGCACCGTGCCGTTGAACGTCCACATCATCTGAGTCACACCGGGCGCGACCTCGATGAGCTCTTCGGTGGCATCGAACGCGACCTCATGGACCGTGCCGCTCGCGGCGTCGGGCAGCAGCGGGTCGCGGGCCTGCCAGTCGTCTGCCGGCATCGCGGCCGGGTCGATCGTGGCTGCGGTGTCCGCGGCCTCCTCGGTGCTGCTGCCACCGCTGGACGGCTGTGACATGCCACCGACCACATGGATCGCCATCGACATGCCGGCCTCCTTGTGGCCCGGCACGGTGCAGTTGGCGACCGTGTCGGACGTGAACGGGCCGATCACGAGATCCTCTGCTTCGCCCTTCTTCAACATCTTGGTGCCGTGCCCGCCCACCGTGAGATCGTGCGAGAGGGTGCCGGTGTTGCTGACATGCAGAGTGATCGTGGCCCCGGCGGGCACGTCGATGGCCGACGGGCTGACCGAGATGTCTGCCAGCGTCACGTCGAACTCGGTCGCGCCGGCTGCGGCGGTCTGGCCGGCGGCCGCGCTGTGACCGGGGCTCTTGCCAGCCGCCACCGAGACGCCGACAATGCCAACGATCAACGCCATCAGGGCGATCATGAAGGTGGTGATCATCCACCCCTCGCCCCGCTCACGACCGTCCATGATGTCCTCCTATTAGAGAGTTGTTAATCTCTATATTCGGCGGGGCGGCAGATGTCCGTCAGGGGCCAAGGTCCTCAAGAGCACGACGGCCATCGGCGTCTAACCTGACCCCATGCCGATCCACATCCGTGCCGAACAGGGCGACTACGCCCCCGCCGTGCTGGTGCCGGGCGACCCGCGCCGGGCCCGCTACATCGCCGAGACCTTCTTCGACCCCGGCGCCCGCCTGGTGAACGAGGAGCGCGGCGCGCTGGGCTTCACCGGCACGTTCCGCGGGCGGCCGATCAGCGTGCAGGCGGCGGGCATGGGCTGCGCCAGCGCGGCCATCTACTACAGCGAGTTGATCCAGCTGGGGGCGAAGCGGCTGATCCGCGTGGGCACCGCCGGCGGGTTGGCCGACGGCCTGCGCATGGCCGACACCGTGGTGGCCGTGAGCGCCACGGCCGACGACCAGATCGTCCGCCAGTTGCTGGGCGGCGAGGAGCACGCCCCCACAGCGACATACGCGCTGGTGGAGAAGGCCGTCGCCGCGGCACGGGCGAAGGGGGCCACCGTGCACGTCGGCCCGATCGTGTCGTCGGCCATCTTCTACGACCCGCGTGAGGGCATCATGCGGCGCTGGAAGGACCGCGGCCACCTCGCCGTGGAGATGGAGGCTGCCGTGCTCTACACGCTCGGCGCGATCCACAAGATCGAGACGCTCACGATCGCCACCATCTCCGACCTGATCGCCAGCGAGACGGACACCGAGCGGATCAGCGACGAGGAGCTCAAGCTCGGCGTGGACCGGATGATGGAAGTGGCCTGCGAGATCGCCGTCAGCGACTCGTGACGCACCAGCACGCACCCGGGTCGGTCCGGGAGGAGCGCCAGCCGCCGAGAGAAGGGGTGGAGGAGGTCGCGCCGGGCATCATGCGCGTCCAGCTGCCGATCTCGCTGCCCGGCCTCGGGCACGTCAACTGCTACGCGATGGAGGACGGGCGGGGCATCACCCTGGTCGACCCCGGCCTGCCCGGCCCCACCACGTGGAAGGCGCTGCAGCGGACCATGGCGTCCGCAGGCCTGCCGATCGAGCGGGTCCACTCCGTCGTCGTCACCCACTCCCACCCCGACCACTTCGGCCAGGCCGGACGGTTCCGCCGCAAGTACGGGGCGGACATCATCACCCACCGCACCTTCCGCACCTTCCTCGACCCCGAGGCGGAGGACCAGGAAGCCGCGGACGACATGGAGATCGCCGACCGCCCGGCCAAGGCGCTGGTGGAGTCCGCCCGCGGGCAGGACCTCAGCCCCGGCCCGATGGGCAAGGTCACGCCGTGGGGCGGCGAGCGCCACTCCATGCCGCGCAGCAGGCGCCTGCGGTACTGGGCCATGCGCAAGGCGGCCGGCAAGTTCCTCCCCACCCCCACGCCCACCACCCGGGTGGAGGACGCCCAGGTGCTGTCGCTCGGCGGGCGGGAGTGGGTGGCGGTGCACACGCCCGGCCACACCATCGACCACCTGTGCCTGTTCGACCCGGCTGCCGGGGTGATGATCAGCGGCGACCATGTGCTGCCGACCATCACGCCGCACATCTCCGGCCTCGGCACCACGGTGGACCCGTTGAAGGACTTCTTCGACAGCCTCGACCGGATGACCACGTTCAGCGACGTGCGCACCGTGCTGCCGGCGCACGGGCTGGCGTTCACCGACCTCGCCACCCGCGCCGAGGACATCAAGCGCCACCACCACGAGCGCCTGGAGAAGCTGCGCGCCGCCTCCGGCGAGCTGGGCCGGGGCACGGTGCACGAGTACATGCAGGTGCTGTTCGCCGAACGCTCCTGGGGCCCGATGGCCGAGAGCGAGACCTACGCCCACCTCGAGCACCTGCGCCTGCTCGGCGAAGCCGACGTGGACGACTCCGGCGCACAGCTCCGCTACAGCTTCGACTGACCCGAAAAACGCAAGTTGGCGGTGGGATGCGGTCCTACCGCACCTCACCGCCAACTTGGAACGACGGGGTCAGATCAGGCCGAGGTCCTTCACGGCGTCGCGCTCTTCGGCCAACTCGCCCGCGGACGCGTCGATCTTGCCGCGGCTGAACTCGTTGATGTCCAGGCCCTGCACGATCGAGTACTTCCCGTCCTTGCAGACGCACGGGAACGAGGAGATCAGGCCCTCCGGCACGCCGTAGCTGCCGTCCGAGACGACGGCCATCGACACCCAGTCGCCCTCGGCGGTGCCGAGCGACCACGAGCGGATGTGATCGACCGCGGCGTTGGCGGCGGAGGCGGCCGACGACGCGCCACGCGCCTCGATGATGGCCGCGCCACGCTTGGCGACGGTGGGGATGTAGGTGTCGGCGTACCAGGCGTGGTCGTTGACCAGGTCGTAGGCGTTCTGGCCATTGACCTTGGCGTGGTACAGGTCGGGGAACTGGGTGACGGAGTGGTTGCCCCAGATGGTCATGTTGGTGACGTCGTTGACCGTGGTGCCGGTGCGCTGCGCCAGCTGGGTCATCGCCCGGTTGTGGTCCAGGCGGGTCATCGCCGTGAAGCGGCCGGGGTCCAGGTCCTTGGCGTTCTGCTGGGCGATGAGGGCGTTGGTGTTGGCCGGGTTGCCGACCACCAGCACCTTCACGTCGCGCTTGGCGCTGCGCGACAGCGCCTCGCCCTGCGGCTTGAAGATGCCGCCGTTGGCGCTCAGCAGGTCGCTGCGCTCCATGCCCGCCTTGCGCGGCATGGCGCCCACCAGCAGGGCGACGTCGGCGTCGCCGAACGCCTCGTCGGCGTTGTCGGTGCCCACCACGCCGGCCAGCAGCGGGAACGCGCAGTCGTCCAGTTCCATGCGCACACCCTCCAGCGCCTTGAGCGCGGGGGTGATCTCCAGCATCTGGAGGATGACAGGGGTGTCGGGGCCGAGCATCGAACCCGAAGCGATACGGAAGAGGAGGCTGTAGCCGATCTGGCCGGCAGCACCGGTGACGGCGACACGAACAGGAGTGGTCATGGCCACGAGCGTACGCCGCGACGGGGCCACCGCGAAAAGCCGTCAGCTCACGAGGGGCAGGCCGACGGCGCCGAGGATGAGGTTGGTGTAGAAGAGCGCCGGGCCGCTGCCACCGCAGGTGATGTGGATGCCGTCGCTGCACAACTGCACCTCGCCGGCGCGGGCATCCCAGTCGATCACCTGCACCCCGGGGTAGGTGGTGGGCAGCGCGCGGATCAGTTCGTTGTTGCCGGGGATCCAGTCCACGCCGGCGTGCAGCGTCATGAAGTAGACGCCGACGACGCCGGCCGGGATCTCCGCCATGATGGCTGCCACCTCGGCGTCGCCCATCGGCGCGTTGGTGCCCACCTGGATGACCAGGGTGGACCCATCGCCGAGCACGCCGGCGTCGCGCAACTTGATGACGGCGTTCTTCACGCCCTCCGGCCCACGGTTCTCCTTGGCGTCCACGTAGAAGCCGCCGGTCTGCAACTGATTCACCGCACCGACCATGACGGACTCGCCGATGGCGACGTACCGCTGGGCGGCCACCGTGGTGGTGGGCGCCTCGGTGGAGGCAGTGGTGTCGCCAGGCACGCTGGACCCGGACGGTGAGGTGACCGGCGTGGTGTCGGGGGTGGTGTCCTGTGGCACGGTGTTCTGGGTCTGGGCGCAGTCCTGGTCGCCCACGCAGTGCGGGTCGGCCACGATCATCGAGCACCCCGCAAGTGCCACCACGGCGACGACGGTGCCGACGGCCACCACCTGCTTCGCATCGCGCCGCGCCCCGGCCAGCATCTCCTTGAAGTGGCCGGTGCGGATGGGCGTCTCGATGTACCGGTAGCTGGCCTCCGTGACCGCCCCCGTGAGCAGCATGGCCACCACGAACTCCACCGGCGAGAGCAGGACCTGGGCCTCCTTGCGGATGAACTGGATGATCGGCCAGTGGAACAGGTACAGCCCGTAGCTGCGGGTGCCGATCCACAGCAGCACCTTGTTGCCCAGCAGGCTGCCGGCCGCCGCGCCCTGGTGGGTGACGGCGGCGATCAGCACCAGCGTGAGCAGCCCGGTGAGCAGGAACCCGCCGCGGAACAGCCACGGGTCGTACACCAGGCTGTCCTGCAGGTAGATCACGAACATCAACGCCACCAGCAGCACCAGTGCGCCGGCGGCCATCAGGTCCAGCCGTGGCCCCCGGTCGCGCAGCGGGCCGCGCATGATGGCCACCGGCCGCCACAGCATGGCCATGCCGGCGCCGAGGAACAGCCCTCCGGCGCGGGTGATGGTGCCGAGGTAGAGGAACTCGTTGGTGTTGATCCACCGGCCACCGACCTGCCAGTAGCCGGTGTACACCTGGTCCACGCTGCTGACCAGGCCGCCGTGGTACAGCACCGCCGTGAGCCCGGTGATCACCAGCGCGACACCGAAGAAGCGCATGCCCACCGCCGGCAACTTGCGCCGCGCCGTACGCAGCACGGCCACCATCAGCAGCGGCCAGAGGATGTAGAACTGCTCCTCCACCGCCAGGCTCCACAGGTGCCGCAGCGGCACGAACGCCTCGCCCGCGGTGTACCCCTGGCCGACCCACAACTGGTACCAGTTGCTGACGTAGAAGATGCCGCCGAGGAAGTCGCCGCGGGTGCGTTCCCGGGCAATCGGATAGAACGCGGTCATGTAGACGGCGACGATCGCCATCATCACGAACAGCGCCGGCAGCAGGCGGCGGGCGCGGCGCAACCAGAACTGGCCGAGGTTGACCCGACCGCTCTTCTCGTGCTCGGCCAGCAGCAGGAGCGTGATGAGGTAGCCGGAGATGACGAAGAACACCTCCACGCCGAGGAACCCGCCGGAGATCCAGTCGTGATTGGCGTGGTACAGCATCACGGCCACCACGGCGATGCCACGCAGGCCGTCCAGCCCCGGCAGGTACGGCACGCGGCTCAACCCGCCGGCAGGAGGTGTGGTGAGCCGCGCCGACATCGGGTCAACAGTATCGGTGAGCAGCGACTACTTCATCAGATCGGGCCGGCCGATCGCCGCGAAGATGAGGTTGGCGTAGAACTGCTTGGCGGCCGACGTGGCCAGGTGGATGCCGCCGTCACTGGACGACAGGCCGTCCGCCACCTTCACCGCCTCGGCCTCCCAGTCCACCACCAGCACGTTGGGGTAGACGTTGGGCAGGTTGCGGATGCGGGTGTTGTTGTCGGCGATCCAGCCGCGGGGCGCCTTCACCGTGAGGAACACCACCAGGGGCGTCTGGTCCGGCGGCAGTTGGGCCATGATCCGGGCGAACGTCTCGTCGCTGACCGACCCGTTGGTGCCGGTCTGGATGACGATCGTGCGGCCGATCAGCCCGGCGGCGCGAAGGCGCTCGACCACCTCGGCCACGCCCTTGCCCTGGCGGCTGACCGCCGCGTCCACCTGCATGCCGCCGGCGATCAACTGCGGTGCGGCGCCGAGCATGACGGACTCGCCGATGGCGTAGACCGGCAGACCGGCGAGCGGATCGACGGTGGTGGTGGTCTCCTCGCGCACCGCCGTGTCGTCGGGGCTGACGTTGGCGTCCACCGTGCTCGGCACCGTGGTGGCCGGCAGCGTGGTGGGCGGCAGGGTGCTGGTGGCAGCGGCCGCCTCGGCCGCCGCCGCGGCTTCGGCATCACACTCGATCTGGGTGACGCACAGCACCTGGGCCGTCGCCACGCTGACCGCGGCGAACCCGGAGATCACCGCGATCGTGCCGCCGATCATGATGTTGCGCCGACGGCGGGCACGCGCCTTCTCGGTGCGCGCCGGCCGCTGCCCCTTCAGCCATTCGCCCAACCTGCCCTGGCGCACCGGCAACTCCACCAGCCGGTAGCTCAACTCGGTGACCGGGATGGTGATCAGCATCGCCAGCGCGAACGTGGTCCCGTCGAGGTGCAGGCGCTCACCGCGCAACACCTCGTAGACCGGCCAGTGGAACAGGTACAGGCCGTAGCTGCGCATGCCGATCCAGCGCAGCGGGCGCATGCCCAGCAGGCGACCCATCCACGAGCGGCGATGGGTGGCAGCGGCGATCAGCAGCAGCGAGCAGACGCCGACGAGCAGGAAGCCGCCACGGAACAGCCACGGGTCGTACACGCTGGCGAACGCTGTGTCGGGCGAGTCGTGGGTGAGCCACAGTCCGCGGGCCAGCAGCACCAGGCCGGCCAGCCCGGCGAGGGCCAGCAGGTCCACCCGCCGGCCGCGGCGGCGCATGGGGCCGCGCATCACGGCGATCGGCCGCCACACCATCGCGAACGCGGCCCCCAACATCAGCCCGCCGGCGCGGGTGAAGGTGGACAGGTACAGCGTCTCGTTGACGTTGATGCACCGCCCGCCGATCGACCAGTAGCCGTGCATCGAGGCTGAGCATTCGGAGTTCACCGTCCCGCCGGCGAACAGCGCGGCCGACACCAGCGCGATGAACACGGCGATCCCCGCCAGCCACAGGCCCACGCGGGGCAGCCGGTCTGCCTTGCGGCGCAGGACGACCACCATCACCAGTGGCCACAGCAGGTAGAACTGCTCCTCCACCGCCAGGCTCCAGAGGTGACGCAGCGGCGCGAACACGCCCTGCGCCCCGTACCCCTGGCCCACCACGATCTGGTACCAGTTGCTGCCGTAGAAGATGCCGCCGAGGAAGTCGCCGCGGAGCGACCCCATCGGCCGCTGGCGGAAGAACGCCAGATAGATGGCCAGGCCGGCCAGCATCACGAACAGCGCGGGCAGCAGGCGGCGGGCGCGGCGCAGCCAGAAGTGGCGCAGGCTCACCCTGCCGTCGCGTTCCTTCTCGCTGAGCAGCAGCAGGGTGATGAGGTAACCGGAGATGACGAAGAACACTTCGACGCCGATGAACCCGCCACCGAGCCAGGCGTGGTTGGCGTGGTACACCATGACCGCCACGACGGCGAGCGCGCGCATGCCGTCCAGCCCTGGCAGGTACGGCACGCGGTTGACGCGGTCGCGCAGGGTCGGATGGACGATGGGCTCGGCGATGGAGGCGGTCGGCGCAGCCATGCGGTCCACCAGTCTGCCGTGCCGGCCGCCGTGCGTGGCGGCACCAGCGCGGATCAGCCCGGTTGCAGCCAGGCGGTGAGCGCCGCCGCGGTGCGGTCCAGATCGGCCAGCGTCACGTGCTCGGTGGGCTTGTGGGCATCCTCGATGCGGCCAGGACCGAACACCACCTTCTCCCGGGCGAAGCCGTCGTAGCGCAGCGCGTTGGTGCCGAAGGGTGCGGTGGTGGGCGTGGTGCCCGCGGCAGCGGCCAGCGCGCCGGCCAGCCCTGCCGGCTCGGCGTAGAAGGCGGGCATGCCGGTCTCGCCCGCCACCTGGTGCTCCACGGTGACCGGCAGCGGTGAGGCGTCGCGGGCGATCGCCGCGATGCGCTCGAACTCCACCGCAGGGTCCTCGCCGGGGGCCAGGCGACGCCCCAGCGAGACCGTGCACAGCTCCGGCACGATGTTGGACGCGACACCACCGTGGATGATCGAGACGGTGAGCGTGCCCGTACCCACCGGCGTGGCCGGCGGCACGGCCGTGAGGTCGTGGTGGTGCGCCTCCAGCGCGCTGACGACGCGGGCCGCGGCGTAAATGGCGTTGGCCCCTTCGTCAGGTGTGGCGCTGTGCGCCGACCGGCCGTGCACGGTGATCCTCACCGCCAGCCCGCCCTTGTGGCCGACCACCGGCCGCAGCTCCGTGGGCTCGGCGATGACCAGCTGGTCGATCTCCATCCCCTGCCGCTCCGCCCAGGCGCGAAAGCCGATGGCGCCGGGCATGCCACCGGCCTCCTCGCCGATCGAACCGACCACGACCAGCGTGGGGTCGGGGCGCAACCCGGTGCGCTGCCAGTCCTCCAGCAGCGCGCAGATGACGCCCAGCGACGCCTTCGTGTCCAGCGCCCCGCGGCCCCACACCGCACCGTGCTCGACCCGGCCGTCGAAGGGAGGGTCGGTCATGTTCTCCACCGTCACCGTGTCCGTGTGCACGTCCAGCGCGACCACGCGATCCGTGCGGCCGCGCACCACCGCGTACACGTTCGGGCGACCATCCACCAGCGGCTCCAGCTCCACCCGGTCCGCGCCGAGTGAGCGGAAGCAGGCCGCCAACTCGGTGGCGAGCGCGGCCTCACCGGGCACGCCGCTGGTGGGCCCCGCCTGCAGCGGGTTGACACTGGGGATCCGCACCAGGCGGCTGAGCCAGGTGGCGAAGTCGGTCACAGCTGGAGCGACTTCACCTCGAGGAACTCCTCGAGCCCGAACTGGCCGGCCTCGCGGCCGAGGCCGCTCTGCTTGTAGCCACCGAACGGCGCCATCACGTTGAAGGCCCCACCGTTGACCTCCACCTGGCCGGCGCGGATCTTGCGCGCCACCGCCTTGGCGTGCTCGGGGTCGCCACTCCACACACCGCCGGCCAGGCCGTAGATCGTGTCGTTGGCGATCTCCACGGCTTCCTCTTCGGTGTCGTAGGGGATGATCGACAGCACCGGCCCGAAGATCTCCTCCTGGGCGATCGTCATGTCCGGGGTGACGTTGCTGAACACGGTGGGCGCCACGAAGTAGCCCTTGTCCAGACCCTCGGGTGTGTCGGTGCCGCCGCAGACCAGCGTGGCGCCCTCGTCGATGCCCTTCTGGATGAAGCCACGCACCCGCTCGCGCTGGGCGGCCGAGACGAGCGGCCCGAGGCGGCTGGTCTTCTCGAACGGGTTGCCCGGTGTGAACGCGGCGGCCGTGGCGGCGGCGATCTGCTCCACCTCGGCCAGCTTGTCGCGCGGCACCAGCATGCGGGTGAGCGCCGTGCAGGTCTGGCCGGAGTTGAGGAAGCACTTGCCCACGCCGTCGGCCACCGCCTTGGCCAGGTCGGCGTCGGGGAGGATGACGTTGGCGCTCTTGCCGCCGAGCTCCAGCGCGACCTTCTTCACCGTCTGGCTGGCCACCTCGGCCACCCGCTTGCCGGCGCGGGTGCTGCCGGTGAAGCTGACCATGTCCACGTCCTTGTGGGCGCTGATCGCCTCGCCCACCACCGGGCCGACGCCGGTGACGAGGTTGAACACGCCGGCGGGCAGGCCGGCCTCGTGGATGACCTCGGCGAGGATGAACGCGTTGATCGGGGCCACCTCGCTGGGCTTCAGCACCACGGTGTTGCCGGCGGCGAGCGCCGGGGCGACCTTCAGCGCGATCTGGTGCAGCGGGTAGTTCCACGGGGTGATGCAACCGACCACGCCGATCGGCTCGCGCACCACCAGGCTGTTGCCCACCTGGGTCTCGAACTCGTAGGAGCCGAGCAGCTGGGCGGCGACGGCGAAGTTGGCCTTCGGCAGGCCGGCCTGGATGATGTTGCTGAGCATCAGCGGCATCCCGACTTCCTTGGCGATCGTCTGGGCGATGTCGTCCGTGCGGGCGTCCAGCCCGGCGTGGATCTTCATCAGGTAGGCGGCCCGGTCCTCCTTGGACAGGGCGCTCCAGGCGGGGAAGGCGGCCTTGGCCGCGGCCACGGCGGCGTCCACGTCCGCGGCGGTGCCGTCGGGGATGGTGGCGATGACCTCCTCCGTGGCGGAATCGGTGACGCTGAGGGTGCCGGTGCCGCTGGAGGCAACCCACTGGCCGTTGATGTAGAGCTGTTCGTACGCGCGCATGAGCGCGACCCTACGCCCGCTCAGGCCGGGGTGCGTAAGCCGAGGTTCCGGAGGATCTCCCGCGCCGCCCAGCTGCGGTTCAGCACGTACAGGTGCAGGCCCGGCGCCCCGCGCTCCAGCAGGCGGGCCGAGAGCTCGGTGGCGATGTCCACACCGATGCGCTCCGCCTCGTCGAGGTCGTCGCCGGCCTTCTCCATCCGCTCCACCACCCA
>JACJWF010000012.1 GCA_020637295.1 Acidimicrobiaceae bacterium
CGTGGCACTCGGACCGGGGACGTGGCACTCGGACCGGGGGTGGTCAGGAGAGGAGGTCGGCGAGGGCGGCTTCCAGGCGGGCCACCCGAGCCTCCAGGTCGGCCACGCGGTCGGCCATCACGCCACCGGGCGGGCCCCCGCCGGCCGCACCGGCGCCGGGCACCCGGTCCGCGGCGGGAGCCTGCACGACCTCGGCTTCTTCCGCCAGCAACTGCTGCCAGCGGGCTTCCTTCTGGCCTGGCTGGCGGTCCAGCAGGCGCACCTGCCCCTGCGCCGCCAGCACCTGCAGCGCGGTGTCGACGGCCTCCACGGACTCGAAGGCGTGGAGCCGCTCGGTGCGGGTGCGCAGCTCCGCCACGGTCTGCGGCCCACGGAGCAGCAACACCGCCACCACTGCGGCACTCGGCGCATCCAGCCCCCACGCCTCGTCGGCCACCTGGCGGTAGCGGGTGACGCTGCGACCGTGCGACGGATGGACGAACCGCAGCAGACCCTCGGCCTTCAGCTCCACCAGCACGGCGTCCACCTCGTGATCGTCGAGGTGCATCACCGGCTCTCGCGAGGTGGACTGGTTGCAGGCCGAGACCAGCGCGTTGAGGGTCAGCGGGTACTGGTCCGGCGTCGTGCGCTCCTTCTCCAGCAGGCAGCCGAGCACTCGAGCTTCGACGACGGACAGCATTGCGCCGCCTACGCGCAGTTTTCCTTGGCCGGGATGATGATCGTGATCCCGAGGATGAAGCCCTTGTAGCCAGGGGTGTTCTCGTTGGCGGCATCCAGCTGGGCCACGGTGACGTTGAACTTCTTGGCGACCGTGCTGGGGATGTCGCCCTCCTGGATGACGTAGCTGCCGGCCTTGCAGTTGTCGCCGAGGCCGGCAACCGTGGTGGTGCTCTCGCCGCCACCGGCAGGCTGAGTGGTGTTCACCCCTTCGGCTGGGATGGTCGCGCCGGCCGGGATCTTGATGACCAGACCGGGGTAGAAGATGCTGTAGCCCTCCGTGTCCACGTTGGCCAGTTCCAGCGCGTCGAGCGACACCTTGAACCGGGTGGCCACGGTGAACGGCACGTCACCCGTCTGCACCGTGTACTCCGTGACCTCGGTGGTGACGGTGCCCGCGGCTTGGCCGCCGGCCACCGTGGTAGTGGTGGACGTGCTCTCCGTCGGCGGCAGCGTGGCGAAGTTGGTGGGGCCCATCTGCTGGATGCTCGAGGTCGTGGCGCTCTCTGCTTCGCCGCACGACGCAAGGAAGCCTCCAGCCGCAAGCACGAAGGGCGCGGCCAGAACGAGGAGCCGTGGACGGGAGGACATGCCGGAAAGTGTAGGACCAGGGTCTACTGAAGTGGGCGCGCTGTGGGCGGGATAGGCGACGGCAGGTCGGTCTCCCCCATCAGGTAGGCATCCACGCCGGCGGCGCAGGCGCGCCCTTCGGCGATGGCCCACACGATCAGGCTCTGGCCGCGGCCCATGTCGCCGGCAACGAACACGCCGGGCACGTTGGTCATGTACCGGCCGTCGCGGGCGACGTTGCCGCGCTCGTCGTAGCCCACGCCGAGCTGCTCCAGCCACGAGCCCTTCTCCGGGCCGACGAAGCCCATGGCGAGGAACACGAAGTCCGCCGGCAGCTCGCGGTCCGTGCCCTCTACCTTCTGGAAGCGCCCGTCGACCATCGTCACCTCGTGGATCAGCAGCGCGCGAACCCGACCGTTGCCGTCGTCCAGAAAGCGCTCGGTGTTCACGCTGTAGAGGCGGTCGCCACCTTCCTCGTGAGCCGTGGTGACCTTGTAGACCATGGCGAACTGCGGCCACGGGTTGTTGGCGCCACGCTCCTCCGGCGGCCTGGGCATGATCTCCAGCTGGGTGACCGACGCCGCGCCTTGACGGTGCGCCGTGCCCAGGCAGTCCGCCCCGGTATCGCCGCCGCCGATGATCACCACATGCTTGCCCTGCACATCGATCGGCGAGTGGGCCATGTCGCCGAGCTGCACTTTCGTTGCCGGCGGCAGGTACTCCATCGCCTGGTAGATCCCCTGCAACTCGCGGCCCGGCACGGGCAGGTCGCGCCACTGGGTGGCGCCGCAGGCCATCACGATCGCGTCGTACGAGGCCAGCAGCACCTCGATGTCCACATTGCCGCCGACGACGGCGTTGGTGCGGAACTCCGTGCCTTCGGCCTCCATCTGCTCCAGGCGACGGTCGAGGTACCGCTTCTCCATCTTGAACTCGGGGATGCCGTAGCGCAGCAGCCCGCCGATGCGGTCCGCCCGCTCCAGCACCACCACGTCATGCCCGGCCCTGGTGAGCTGCTGGGCGGCAGCGAGGCCGGCCGGCCCAGACCCGATGACGGCCACCCGCTTGCCGGTGCGCACCGACGGCACCTGGGGCTGCACCCACCCTTCGTCCCACGCCCGGTCGATGATGGTGACCTCGACCTGCTTGATGCTCACCGGGTCGCCGTTGATGCCCACCACGCAGGCGGACTCGCACGGCGCCGGGCACAGCCGGCCGGTGAACTCGGGGAAGTTGTTGGTGGCGTGCAGGCGGTCGATCGCGTCGCGCCAGTGGTCCCGGTACACCAGGTCGTTCCAGTCCGGGATGAGGTTGCCGAGGGGGCAGCCGTTGTTGCAGAACGGGATGCCGCAGTCCATGCAGCGCCCAGCCTGCTGCTGCAGGGCGTCCTCGGGGAAGGGCAGGTAGCACTCCTTCCAGTCCTGCAAGCGCTCGTCCACCGGACGGCGCTTCGGGGTGACCCGCACCCACTGCATGAAGCCCGTTGTCTCACCCACGGCTCGCCTCCATCACTCGGGCCAGCGTGGCCTCTTCGTCCAGACCTTCGGCAGCCGCCGCGCTCATCACCTTGAGCACCCGCTCGTAGTCCGTGGGCATCACTTTCACGAACCGGTCGAGCGCGCCGTCGCCCCCGGCCAGCACGGTGGCGGCCACGGTGGAGTCCGTGTAGCGCACATGGTCGGCCAGCGTGGCGGCCAGCCAGGCGCGGTCCTCGGCCGAAGGTTGTTGCAACTGCACCATCTCCGGGTTGACCTTGGCCGGGAAGACCCCGTCGGGGTCGTACACGAAGGCGATGCCGCCGCTCATTCCGGCGCCGAAGTTGCGCCCGGTGGGGCCGAGCACCACCACCCGGCCGCCGGTCATGTACTCGCATCCGTGGTCGCCCACGCCCTCGACGACCGCGGTGGCGCCGGAGTTACGCACGCAGAACCGCTCGCCCACCACGCCGCGCAGGAAGATCTCACCACTGGTGGCGCCGTAGCCGATGACGTTGCCGGCGATGACGTTGGCCTCGGCGGCGAACGCTGCAGCAGCGCTGGGCCGCACCACCACCCGGCCGCCGGAGAGACCCTTGCCGACATAGTCGTTGGCGTCTCCCTCGAGGATCATCGTGATGCCCGCCGGCACGAATGCACCGAAGCTCTGCCCGGCCGAACCGCTGAAACGGATCTCGATGGTGCCGTCGGGCAGGCCCTGGCCGCGGTGCTGCCGGGTGACGGCATTGCCCAGCAAGGTCCCGACGGTGCGGTTGACGTTGCGGATCGGCACGTCCAGCCGCACCTGCTCGCCCTGGTCGATGGCCGGCCGGCACATGGCGATGAGCTGCTGGTCCAGCGCGTGCTCCAGCTCGTGGTCCTGCCTCACGGAGTGGTGCAGCGTCTGCTGGTACGGGTTCTGCGGCACGGCCAGGATCGGGCTGATGTCCAGCCCCTTGGCCTTCCAGTGGTCGATGGCGGCGCGGGTGTCCAGCACCTCCACGTGCCCCACCATCTCCTCGATCGAGCGGAAGCCCAGCGTGGCCATGTGCTCGCGCACTTCCTGGGCGATGTACTCGAAGAAGTTGACGACGAACTCCGGCTTGCCGCTGAACTTCTTGCGCAGCTCCGGGTTCTGGGTGGCAACGCCCACGGGGCAGGTGTCCAGATGGCAGACCCGCATCATGATGCAGCCGCTGACCACCAGCGGGGCAGTGGCGAAGCCGAACTCCTCGGCGCCCAGCAGGGCGGCGATGACCACGTCGCGACCGGTCTTCAGCTGGCCGTCGGCCTGCACGACAATGCGGTCGCGAAGGCCGTTCAGCAACAGCGTCTGCTGGGTCTCGGCCAGGCCGAGCTCCCACGGCGCGCCGGCATGCTTCAGCGACGTCAGCGGGCTGGCACCAGTGCCGCCGTCGTGGCCGCTGATCAGCACCACGTCGGCCTTCGCCTTGCTGACGCCGGCGGCCACCGTGCCCACGCCCACCTCGGCCACCAGCTTCACGTGCACACGGGCCAGCGGGTTGGAGTTCTTCAGGTCGTGGATCAGCTGCTTGAGATCCTCGATCGAGTAGATGTCGTGGTGCGGCGGCGGGCTGATCAGGCCCACGCCGGGCGTGGAGTGCCGGGTCTTGGCCACCCACGGGTACACCTTGTGGCCGGGCAGCTGGCCGCCCTCGCCCGGCTTGGCGCCCTGGGCCATCTTGATCTGGATGTCGTCGGCGTTCACCAGGTACTCGCTGGTGACACCGAAGCGGCCACTGGCCACCTGCTTGATCGCGCTGCGGCGCTCCGGATCGTAGAGGCGGTCGGGGTCTTCGCCGCCCTCTCCGGTGTTGCTCTTGGCGCCGATCCGGTTCATCGCAATCGCCAGCGTCTGGTGGGCCTCCAGGCTGATGGAGCCATAGCTCATCGCGCCGGTGCTGAAGCGCTTGACGATCTCGCTGACCGGTTCCACCTCGTCGATCGGCACCGGCGGGCGGTTGCTGCGGAAGTCGAACAGGCCGCGCAGGGTGGCCGCCTGGCGGGACAGGCCGTCCACCAGCGACGTGTACTGCTGGAAGACGTCGTAGCGGCCGGCGCGGGTGGCGTGCTGCAGCTTGTAGACGGTCTCCGGGTTGAACAGGTGGATCTCGCCCTCCCGCCGCCACTGGTACTCACCGCCGAGTTCCAGCTTGCGGTGGGCACGCTCCTCCGGCCGGCTGGGGTGGGCCGCGGCGTGGCGGGCGGCCACCTCGGCCGCGATCTCGTCCAGGCCGATGCCGCCGATGCGGCTGACCGTGCCGGTGAAGTACTCGTCCACCAGCTCGCGGCCCAGGCCGATGGCCTCGAAGATCTGGGCGCCGGTGTAGCTGGCGACGGTGCTGACGCCCATCTTGCTCATCACCTTGAGCACGCCCTTGCCGGCGGCCTTGACGTACTTCTTGATCGCCGCATGCGGGTCCGCGCCACCCAGGCCGTGCAGCGCTTCGGCGATCATGTCCTCGATGCTCTCGAACGCCAGGTAGGGGTTGATGGCCCCGGCCCCGAAGCCGATGAGGAGGGCCATGTGGTGCACCTCGCGGGCATCGCCGCACTCCACGATGAGCCCGGCATTGGTGCGCTTCTTCTCACGGATGAGGTGGTGGTGGACGGCCGCCGTCAGCAGCAGGCTGGGGATCGGCGCGTACACCTCGTCACTGTTGCGGTCGCTGAGGACGATGATGCGGGCACCGTCGTTGATGGCCTTGCTGACCTCGTGGCGGGCAGCGTCCAGCGCCCGCTTCAGCGCCAACCCGCCGCCGGCCACCCGGTACAGGCCGCTCACCACGTGGGCGCGCAGCTCGGGGAAGCCGCCGTCGTCGTCGATGTGGATGATCTTGGCCAGCTCGTCGTTGTCGATCACCGGGAACGGCAGCACCAGCTGGCGGCAGCTCTCCGCGCCGGGCGCCAACAGGTTGGCCTCCGGGCCGACGGTGCCACCGACGCTGGTGACGACCTCCTCACGGATGGCGTCCAGCGGCGGGTTGGTGACCTGGGCGAACAGCTGCTGGAAGTAGTCGAACAGCAGGCGCGGGCGCTCCGACAGGACGGCGATCGGGGTGTCGGTGCCCATCGAGCCGATCGGCTCCGCACCCGCACGGGCCATCGGGGCGAGGATGATCTTGCGCTCCTCGTGGGTGTAGCCGAAGACCTGCTGGCGACGCAGCACGCTCTGGTGGCTGAACACCACGTGCTCGCGCTCGGGCAGCTCGCCGAGCTGCACCAAACCCTCATCCAGCCACTCCTGGTAGGGCTCCGCCTGGGCGAGGCCACGCTTGATCTCCTCGTCGTCGACGATGCGCCCCTGGGCGGTGTCGATGAGGAACATCCGGCCCGGCTGCAGGCGCCCCTTCCGGATGATCCGCTCCTGGGGCACGTCCACCACGCCGACCTCGCTGGCCATCACCACCAGGCCGTCGTCGGTGACCCAGTAGCGGCTGGGGCGCAGGCCGTTGCGGTCCAGCACGGCACCGATGACGGTGCCGTCGGTGAACGCCACGCTGGCCGGGCCGTCCCACGGCTCCATCAGGCACGAGTGGAAGCGGTAGAACGCCCGCTTCTCGGCATCCATCGTGTCGTGGTTCTCCCACGCCTCGGGGATCATCATCAGCACCGCATGCGGCAGACTGCGGCCGCCGAGGTGCAGCAGTTCCAGCACCTCGTCGAAGCTCGCCGAGTCGCTGCCGCCAGGCGTGCAGATGGGGAACGCCCGGTCCAGGCCGGGGATGAGGTTGCTGCGCAGCAGGCTTTCCCGCGTGCGCATCCAGTTGCGGTTGCCCTGCACGGTGTTGATCTCGCCGTTGTGGGCGATGTAGCGGTACGGGTGGGCCAGCGGCCAGCTGGGGAAGGTGTTGGTGCTGAACCGGCTGTGCACCAGGGCCAACGCGCTTTCCACCCGCTCGTCGCCGAGATCGAGGAAGAAGTCCGCCAACTGCGGCGTGGTGAGCATGCCCTTGTAGATGAGCGTGCGGCTGCCGAGCGAGGGGAAGTAGGTGCGCTGCTCGTCGGACAGTTCGTGCTCGATCCGCTTGCGGGCCACGAACAGCTTGCGGTCGAGGTCGACACCGGCGGCACCCGCCGGGTCGCTGATGAACAGGTGGGCGAAGCTGGGCATCACGGAGCGGGCGGTCTGGCCGAGGCAGTCCGGGTTCACCGGCACCGGGCGCCAGCCGAGAGTCGCCAGGCCCTCCTCGGCCACGATCGTCTCGATGGCCGCCTGCGCCTTCTCCGCCGAGTTGGCATCGCCGGGGAGGAACGCCATGCCCACCGCGTAGGCGCCGGCCGCCGGGAGGGTGATGCCATGGTCGGCCGCCACCTCGCGAAGGAACCGGTGGGGCACCTGGATGAGGATGCCGGCGCCGTCGCCCGTGTCCGGCTCGGCGCCGGTGGCACCGCGGTGCTCCATGTTGCACAGGGCGCCGATGCCCATCGCCACGATCTCTCGACTGGCGACCCCGTTGACATTGGCTACGAACGACACGCCGCAGGCGTCGTGTTCGAAGCGCGGGTCGTACAAGCCGGACGGCGCGGGAAAGAGGTGTTGCATCGAGTTCTGCTTCCACGAGATCGGCGACCCAGGGTGGGCCGGACTGCTGGTGGCGCACGGGACGACGCTGGCCCGAGCGACGCCATGCTACGGCCTCCTCCCCCCGATCCGCCAACCCCATTCCCACGGCCCGTCCCCTGCCCCTTCTCGCCCCTCCCTCCCTCTCCCGCCCTCTCCCTCGCCCCTCTCGCTCCTCACCCCCAGCCCCACGCCCCACGCCTCCCCAAGCCCAACTTGTCGCGGCCCAACCACCGAAAACCCCGTTCAGACCCGCGACAACTTCCAGAGGACCGTGGGCAGCCCGAGCGCGCCACCCAGGACACACCCCAACTTGTCGCGGCCCGACCACCGAAAACCCCGGTCAGACCCGCGACAACTTCCAGGGGCGGGGGCGGGGTGGGGGGTGGGGGGTGGGGGGTGGGGAACAGTTGCGGGCGCAAGAATGTTGCACTGCGCATGAGCGTTCGACTGATCAAGGCGCAGCGGGCCGTGGAGGGTGAGGGCTTCGAGGTGCGCCGGCCGTTCCCGACCCAGGCGGTGCCCCACCTGGACCCGTTCCTGCTGCTGGACCACATGGGCCCGACCACGTTCGCTGCCGGCAAGGGCGTCGGCACGTCGTGGCACCCGCACCGGGGGTTCGAGACCGTCACCTACATGCTCGACGGCCAGATGGAGCACCGCGACTCGATGGGCAACCATGGCCTGCTGAACCCCGGCGACACCCAGTGGATGACGGCCGCGTCGGGCGTGCTGCACAAGGAGGGCCCTTCGGCGACCATGCAGCGGTCCGG
The DNA here is from genome assembly GCA_020637295.1 of Acidimicrobiaceae bacterium. Lineage (GTDB taxonomy): Bacteria > Actinomycetota > Acidimicrobiia > Acidimicrobiales > Ilumatobacteraceae > UBA668. The sequence goes on from JACJWF010000012.1 coordinate 8,121, forward strand.
CGGCACGCTCCACGGCCTGCAACTGTGGGTCAACCTGCCCGCCGCCGAGAAGATGAGCGACCCCACCTACCAGGACCTTCGCGTGGAGGCCAACGCCAGGCGGGACGAGCCCGGGGCGACCATCCGGGTCATCGCCGGCAGCCTGTTCGGCCTGGATGGACCCGGCCGGACCCGCTGGCCGATCTCCTACGCCCACGTGACGCTCGACCACGCCGCCACCGTCGTCACGGACCTGCCCGAGGGCCACCGCGTGCTCGTGTACCCGATGACCGGCGCCGTGGACGTGGACGGCACCACCGTCGCAGAGGGCGTCCTGGCCATCGTCGATGGAGCCACGCTCCAGCTCACCGGTGCGGCCGACCGCAGCGATGTGATCGTCCTCACCGGCGAGCCGATCGGCGAGCCAGTGGCCCGCCACGGCCCATTCGTGATGAACACCGACGACGAACTGCGCCAGGCGTTCCGCGACTTCGGCGCCGGCCGGTTCGGCGCACCGACGGACTGAGCTGCCTACACTCGCCGTTCCATGGAGGAAGGCGAACCGCACGAGCCGCACGACAGCCCGGACACCGGCGATGCGGCCGACGGTGAGCGGCACGGCCGGCTCACGTCGCTGGCACACCGCGCCGAGCGGCTCGCCGAGTCCAAGGCGATGGCCGTGCCCACGGCCACCACCAAGCGGTTCTTCGAGATCGACGGGTTGGATCTCGGCGGCCTGTTGGCCGTGGAGCTCTTCACCACCGTCATCCCGCTGATCCTCATCGGCTTCGGCTGGTTCAGCCACTTCAGCTCCGACCTCAGCTTCGGCGACGTGCTCATTCGCCAGCTCGACCTGTCGGGCGAGAAGGCCGAACAGGTGCGCTCGGCGTTCGGCAGCGGCGCCAGCCTGAAGAGCGTCTGGACCGTGTTCGGCTTGGCCAGCTTCCTCGTGTGGGGCATCCCGATGGCCTCCGTGGTCGCCAAGGTGTTCGCCCGGGCCTGGCGGCGCGAGCGGTTCACCTTCCTCGTCGAGGTGCTGCGCGGCACCGGCTGGTTCTTCCTCTTCCTCGCCACCCAGACGGCCGCTGTCGTGATCTCCCGCCTCGGCGGTCGCGGCCTGCCGTGGAAGCCCCTGTTCAACCTGCTCGGGCTGGTGCCCTCGTTCGTGCTGTGGTCACTGACCCCCGGCATCCTCATCCGCAACGGCTGGGTCGGGCGCCGCTACCTGCTGCTCGCCGGACTCGCCGGCGTCGTGCTGGATGCGGTGCTGATCCGCTTGCTGATCCGTTACCTGCTGCCCGCGCTGCTCGGCGGCTGGACCGGCTTCGGCCCGATCGGCGTGGCGATGGCCCTGTTCACCTGCTGCACCGTGTTCGCCGCGCTGTGGGTGGTGACGGCCTGCCTGGGCGCCGTGCTGTGGGAACGCAACGCGCCCGAGGCCGTGGTGGTGGACGCCCAGGACGGGCCGAACCGCGGCGCGGCCGCTCAGGTGCCCAGTTCGCCGTTGCGGTAGTGGGTGCGGCACAGCAGTTCGTACCGCACGACGTCGCCGAACAGTGGCTGCGCGGACTGCTCGCCGGTGTCGCCGACCACGACCGTCTCGCCCTCGTAGACGATCTCGCCGTTGACGACACGGGCGTTGTGAGTGGCGCGGGCGCCACACCAGCAGCGGGCTTCCACCTGCATTGGCACCCGCTCGTCGGCGATCTCCAGCAGGCGCTTGGTGCCCTCGAAGAGCTCGCCCCGGAAGTCCGTGATCAGCCCGAAGGCGAACACGTCCACACCCAGGTCGTCCACCACGCGGGCAAGTTGGTCGCACTGCTCGGCGGTGTAGAACTGGGCTTCGTCGCACACGAGGTAGTGCAGCGGCCAGTGGTCCACCGCCAGCTTGTACAGGTCCAGCCCGGGCACCACCTCGATGGCCTGCGCCGCCACACCCAGCCGGCTGGTGACCTGCGCGCCCTCGCGGTCCAGCGTGGTGAGCAGGAGGCCGTAGAGGTCGCGGCTGGCCAGGTTGTGGTGGATCTGCAGGGCCATGGTGGACTTCCCTGAGCCCATCGTGCCGAAGCTGAACCGCAGTGTTGCCATGCCGGTGGTGACCCTACCCGGCGGCGGCACCGCGGCCGAGCATCGCCTGGACCCGCTCGATCGGGTCCGCGTCCGCCGCCATCTTGTCCGGCCGGTACCGCCGGACCCGAGCGAACCGCAGCGCCACCCCGCCCGGGTATCGGCGGCTGCGCTGCACACCGTCCAGCGCGACCTCCACCACCAACTCCGGGCGAACGTGCTGGATGTAGCCCTCCTCCGGTGGCCCGACCGCCAGGGTCCGCAACGCGGTGGTCTGCCACGCCAGCAGTTCGTCGGTGAGCCCCTTGAACGTCTTGCCGACCATCACGAACGTGCCCTCGGGGCCGCGGGCGCCGAGGTGCAGGTTGCTCAGCCATCCGGTGCGCCGCCCATGGCCCCACTCGGCGGCCAGCACCACGAGATCCAGCGTGTGGACCGGCTTCACCTTGCGCCACGCCGTCCCCCGCCGGCCGGCCTGGTAGCGCGAGTCCAACGCCTTCACCATCACGCCCTCGTGGCCGGCCGCCAGCGCCGCCGCGGCGAACTCGTCGGCCAGCACCGGATCGTCGGTGTCGATGGTCGGCAGCCGCAGGGCGCCGGGCATCGCTGCCGACAGGGCTGCCTTACGGTCGGCCAGTGGCTGGTCGATCAGCGACGTGTCGTCCAGGGAGAGCAGGTCGAAGAAGAACGGGCGCAGGCGGGTGGTGGCCTGCATCGTCTCCTGGAACGCCAGCGGGTTGCCATCCTCGTCCAGGCCGAGCGCCTCACCGTCGGCCACGAATTGCCGGTGCGGCAGGGCCAGCGCGGCCTGCACGATCTCCGGCACGGCGCCGCCGATCTCCCGCAGGCTGCGGGTGAACACCTTCACGTCGTCGCCGGAGCGATGCACCTGCACGCGAGCACCGTCCAGCTTCCACTCCACGCTGGCCGGGCCGGTGAGGGCCAGCGCATCGGCCACCGTGGCGGCGGTGCCGGCCAGCATCGGCTGCACACCCACGCCGGTGGTGAGCCCGACCTCCAGCGACTCCCCCGCCAGCGCCCGCTGGGCGGCGGTGCCCAGATCCCCGAGCAGCATGGCCGCCCGCCGCAGCGCGGGCCCGGGTACGCCGGCGGCCTTCGCCACGGCATCGGCCACCACGCCCTCGTTGGCGCCCTGGCGCAGTTCGCCGCCCATCACCCGCACCAGATGCCACTGCTCTGCCTCGGTCAGCCGCGCCAGCAGCCCGGCCAGCAGCTCGTCACGACGCCGTTGGGACCCGGCGCCGGAGGTACCCGCCAGATCGGTCAGCACCCCGTCCACCTCGGCCACGGTGACCGAGGGTGCCTCGGCGGGCGCAGCCCGCACGTCGCGCAGGGTGGCCCAGCCGACACCCAGCCGACCCTGACGGGGCTCGCCCACCAGCAGCCCCACCACCGCCGGCGCCAGCCCGGGCGGCACCCGGCGCAGCAGGTCGGCCAGGCGGGCCACCTTGGCCGAACGGGCAGCGGTGCGCGCCACCTCATCCGCGGCCGCGACCACGTCCTCGTACTGCAACGGCCTAGCCCACCCCAGGCGCGAAGAAGTCGCCGACGATGGCCCGCGACCGCTCCCGCGACGCGGACAGCGCCACCCGCTTGGCCAGGGGGATGGAGGGGTCGTCGGCAGCAGACACCGGATAGATCACGTGCCCATTCTGCTTGTCGCACCAGGTGGGGTAGACCAGCGGGCGCCCAACGGTGACGGTGTCGCCATCCACGGTGACGTCGACCATCACCACCGCGGCATCCTGCGACTCGGCGGGCCACGACGAACTCGACGGGTTGTCCGACACGATGCTGCCCAGGCCCCACACCACCCACGTGCCGTTCACCTGGCTGATCGGCTGCAGCACATGCGCCCGATGGCGGATGATCAGGTCGATGTCGCCGCTGGCCGTGACGGCGTTGGCCACCATCCTCTGCTCGTAGGTGGGCTGGATGATCTTGTCCACGCCCCACTCCATGTCCAGAATCACGATCTGGGCACCGGCCTCCCTGGCGGCGCGGGCATCGGCGATGATCTTGGCCGTGTTGGTGACATTGACCCGCCACGACTCCCCCGGCGGCAAGTATCCGGCAACGAACGTGTAGGCGATGTGGGCCACCAGCACGCCGCTCACCACGAACAGCGACGGGCCTCGTTCCTCCGGCGTGCGGGCCGTGCCGGCATGGCCGAGTCCGGCAGCATCCATCGCGTCCAGCGTGTGCTCCAGGCCCTCCACGACGCGGTCGACGGCGTGGTTCGATGCCGTGCCACAACGATCGAACCCGGCCACTGCCAGGTCTCGGGCCAACTCCCTCGAAGCCGACAACTGCGGCGAAGCGACATACACCGGGGTGCCCGGCACCGACAGCGGCTGCTCCATGTGGCAGAGGGCGACGTCGAACCAGGACAGCATCGGGGTGATCCGTCCGAAGATGCCGGAGTAGTCGAACGTGCCGTCCGGCCGGTCGGCGGAGCGGTTGACGCCGCGGTGGGTATGGATGTCGCCCACGAAGCCGAACGTCAGCCGGCGAGCGGGAGCATCGACGCGGGCAGGGGCGGCAAACGCGGTTGCCGGGGTGACGCCGAGTTCCCCGCCGAGACCCACGACCGGTGTCGCCCACCCGCCCGAGAACGCAGACATCAACATCACCACCAGCAGCGCCACTGCGCGCCGGACCCGCCGTCCGCCCTCTCCCGTCATGTGGGCGAGAAAGTAGCCTGCCGCCATGAACCTGCTGGTGGAAGGCCGAATCTTCACCGCCGACCCGGACGCACCATGGGCCGAGGCGCTCGTCGCCCGTGATGGTGTGCTCACGTACGTGGGCACGCTGGAGGGTGCCCGCGCCGCAGCCCCGGACAACGCCGAACTGGTAGAGGCGGAAGGCGTGGTCATCCCCGGGTTCGTCGATGGGCACGCCCACCTGCTGGGCGCTGGCGATGCCTTGCGCCGGGCGGTGCTGCGGCCCTGCACGTCGCTGGCGGAGATCGAGACCGAGTTGCGCCGGTGGGCGGCGGCGAACCCCGACGCGCCGCGAGTGCTCGGCGTGGGCTGGGTGTTCAGCGCGCTGCCGGCGTCCACCCCCACCCGCCAGCAACTGGACGCCGTCATCCCCGACCGCCCCGTGTACCTGGATGCCAGCGACCTGCACTCGGTGTGGGTCAACAGCGCGGCGCTGGCGGAACTGGGGATCACCGACGACACGCCGGACCCGATCGGCGGGCGCATCGTGCGCGATGCTGCCGGCCACGCCACCGGCCTGCTGCTGGAGAACGCCGGCTACCACATCGCCTGGCCGGTGATGAACCAAGCCAGCGACGAGGAGCGCGACCGCTCGTTCGCCGCGGTCATCGGTGCCTACCACGCCGCTGGCACCACGGCCGCCGTGGACATGGCGCTGGACCAGCATGCGCTGGACACCATCCTGCGCGCCGGGCGCACGGACTTCACGGTGGTCGCCCACTGGCTGATCAACCGCACCGGCGACCCGGCCACCGAACTGGCCCAGGTGGCCCGTGCCGCCGAACTGGCCGCCCGTCACCACGGCCCGCCCGTGCGTGTCGCCGGCATCAAGCTGATCACCGACGGCACCATCGACGGTTGCACCGCCGGCATGTGCCAGCCGTTCACCAACGGCGAGCCGGGCGAGATGGTGTGGTCGCGCGAGGCGCTGGAGCCCGTGGTGCTGGCCGCCGACGAGGCGGGCCTGCAGATCGCGATGCACGCCATCGGCGACCTGGCGGTGCGCACCGCGCTGGACGTGTTGGAGGTGGCCGCCGGCCGGCGGGCCGAGCGCGGCGACACCCGGGAGCGGCGCCACCGCATCGAGCACCTCGAGTACGTGGACGAGGCCGATGTCGCCCGCCTCGCCCCGCTGGGCGTCACCGCGTCCATGCAGCCGGTGCACTGCGACCCCGCTTACCTGGACAACTGGGCGGACCTCCTCGGCCCGACCCGCAGCGCGCGTGGCTTCGCCTGGCCGGAGTTCCTGGCCCATGGCACCACGCTGGCGTTCGGCACGGACACCCCCACCGCGGACCACCGCGCCCTGCCGAACATGTTCATCGCCAGCACCCGGCGATCGCCCAACGTGCCGGCCGCCGTGCCGCTACGACCCGACTTCGCGCTCCCGCTGGAGCAGGCCGTCGTGCACGGCACCCACCATTCGGCATGGGCGAGCTTCGACGAGGGGCGTCGTGGCATGCTGCGCGCCGGCCTGGCGGCGGACCTGGTGGTCCTGGACGGCGACCCGTTCCGTGACGGGCCGGACGCGCTGCTCACCACCACCGTGGCCCGCACCGTGGTGGCGGGCCGCACGGTGCATCAACAGTGAGCCGTCACGGCTCGCCGTGCACCGCGTCGTACTTCTTGAAGTAGGTGCGGGCGAAGGCCAGCAGTTGGCCGTCGGACGGGTGGTCGAGGGTCTCTACCCCCACCACCCGCTTGGCGACGGGCGCGTGGCGGTGCTCCAGGTCCTTGTGGAACGACAGCTTGGCGTTGCCCGGACCGGCGATCAGCACCTCGCGGGCGTCACCGATGGCGTGGACCACCTCGTCGTGGAACCGCGGGTCGTCGGCAGCCTTGCCGGAACCGGGGAACCCTGACTTGCGGTGGACCTTGCGTTGGCCACCTTCACGCTCCACGAGGTGGACGTGCCGCTCGTCGACAGTGAAGTCGATGACGGTCGCGTGCTGGTGGTCGATCCAGACGATCGCATGCTGGTACGACATGGGCCGGTTGCCTTTCCGGGGGTTTCGTCGCCCCCTCCTGAGGTCAACGTAAGTCCAGCCCCGGCCGCCGACCACGGCCGTTGGTCCCCTCCCCACCAAGTGCGCTCGTGATCGCCCGCGCAGCGGTCAACGGAAATCGAACGTGCCCTCGTCGCGCAGCCGCTCGGTGAAGCCGGGCGTGTAGGCCTCGTCCGGGTACTGGCGCACCAGCGCGTCCAGCCGTGCGGCGTCGGCGCCCACCAGGATCCGCCAGCGCTCGTGACGCACCCCGTCGAGGATCACGCCGGCTGCCTCCGCTGCCGTCATCGGGGCCATGTCGCGGAACATCTCGGCTTGGGTCTGCATGCCGGTGCGGAGGTCCTCGTCGCTGGCACCGCTGACGTCCAGGCCCTGCCGGCCGAGCCGTTCGCGGATCTGCGCCAGTTGCTCCTCCGTGAGGTCCTTCGGGTTGCGACCGTGCGCCCTCGCCGAGTTCAGGGCGATGCTGGTGCCGATGTGGCCGGGCATCACCACCGAGGCCTTCACGTGCGGGGCGTTCAGCCGCAGGTCCGTGATGAGCGCCTCGGTGAAGCCCTTCACTGCGAACTTCGCCGCGCTGTAGGCGGTGTGGGAGATGTTGGGCCCGAGCGACGCGAAGAAGCCGTTGACGCTGGACGTGTTGACGATGTGCCCCTCGTCGCTGGCCACCAGCAGGGGCATGAACGCCCGGGCGTTGTAGTAGACACCGCCCCAGCAGACGTTGAACGTCAGTTCCCACTCGGAACGCCCGTCGGCGACGAAGCTGCCCCCACCACCGATGCCGGCGTTGTTGAACAGCAGGTTGACGTGTGGCGTGGCCTGCCCGGCGCAGTGCTGGGCGACCACGGCGTCGCGGAACGCCAGCACCTGAGCCTCGTCGCTGACGTCGGCCACGTGGGCCGTGACCCGCGTGCCCGCAGGCGCGTCCGCCAGGGTCAGCGAGACCGTGTCGGCCATGTCGTCCTCCGACACGTCGCACATCGCCACATGGCAGCCGGCGGCGCCGAGTTGGCGCACCAACTCCCTGCCCATCCCCGTACCGCCGCCGGTGACGACGGCGATCTTCCCCTCGAAGTGTTCCATCGCGCCAGGTTGCCAGACCCCGCGGCACTGCTCATGATCGGGGCGTTTCACGAGTGCACTAGGCTCCGCGGGCCAACGGGGTGTCCCCATGGTCTGGTACGTGGTTCTCGTCGTCAGCGGGGTCGTCATGTTCGTGGCCGAGGCGGGTGTGCGCCGCCGGCGGCGGATGCCGATCGACCTCCGGGAAGCAGGCCTGTCGGTGCGCGTCGGCGTGCTGGCGTACGCGTCAGCCGGGGTCGGGCAGTGGATGGTGGCCGGCGCCACGTTCTGGGCGGCCGACCAGTTGATTCCGTGGCAGCTACCGATCGGCAACCCGCTCACCTGGGTGGGCTACCTCGTGCTCGACGACTTCATCGGCTACTGGTCGCACCGTGCCAACCACCGCTTCCGCTTCCTGTGGTCCGCCCACCTGGTGCACCATTCGGCGCAGGACATGACGATGGCCAATGCCACCCGCCTGTCCCCCGCCGAGGGCTTCTACCAGCCGATCACCAACGTGTGGGCCCCGCTGCTGGGGTTCCCGGTGGCCATGTACGCACCGCTCACGGTGATGTCGCTGCTGGTGCTGGAGTGCCAGCACACGCGGGTGATCGGGCGCCTTGGGGCGCTGGACCGGGTGTTCAACACACCGTCCAATCACCGCGTCCACCACGGCCGCAACCCGCAGTACCTGGACCGCAACTTCGGCAGTTGGACGATGGTGTGGGACCACCTGTTCGGCACCTACGCGGCGGAGGTGGAAGATCCCGAGTTCGGGGTCACCGACGATCTGGACACCAGCCGCGCGGTCCGCACGGCACTCGGCGGCTACCCGGAACTGCTGGCCGACATCCGCCGCGCCCACAGCCTGCGCCCAGCCGTGGCCCGGCCCGTGTTGCACCTGCGCGGGAGCGGGCGGGCTGCTAGCCCAGCGGCGAGTTGAGCGCCCGGCGATCCTCGGCCAGTTGCACCCCCATGTGGTCCAGCACGGCGCTGCGCAGGGCCCGCACGGTGCCGGCGTAGGCACGCGCGTCCAGCGCAGCCAACTCGGCGGCACGGGCGACGGCGGCGGCCAGCACCTCGGCTTCGGGCACCACGACGTCCAGGTAGCCGGCGTCCACGGCACCCTTGCCGTCGTACACCTGAGCCAGCGGCACGGCCTGCTGCAGGTGCCGACGGCTGAGGCGCTCCTGGGCGATGGTGATGGCCCAGCCCGGCAGCACCATCCCGATGGCCACCTCGTTGAGGCCGATCTTGCAGTCCATGTCGGCCCCGATGCGCAGGTCGCAGCCGAGCAGCAGCAGTGCCCCGGCGGCGAGAGCATGGCCGGTGCAGGCCGCCACCACGGGCACGCCACAGCCGTAGAGGCGACGCACCAGGTCGCCGCCGTCGCTGACCAGGCCGACGATCGCCGCGGCGTCGCCACTTCGCATCACACCGAGGTCAAAGCCGGCGCAGAACCGGCCCGGGCGACCGTGCAGCACCAGCGCGGCGATCGCCGGGTCTGCCTCCGCCTGGGCCACGGCGGCCTGCACGGCGGCGATGGTGGCGGTGGAGAGGGCGTTGGCCTTGCCGTCGTCGAGGTGGACGACCAGCACGCCGGCGCCGGACTCGGTGGTGATGATCTCCTGGGTGACGCTCATGGGCCGAGCGTAGGCGCGCCCGTCACGGGGCCAGGTAGTCGCCCAGGCGGTCGCGGGTGCGGTCCTCGCTGATCTGCAACTCGCGGCGCAACCAGTCGCTGATCGGCGCAGCGGGATCGTCGGCCTCGCTGGTGAAGCGCACGAGGTAACCCTGGTCGGTGTCGCACCATGTGGGGTACACCACCGGCGTCTCCACCGTGATCACCCCGTTGGCGTCGCGGTCGATGGCGGTGGTGAACACGGCGGCGTCCTGGCTGCTGGCCGGCCACTCGCTGCTGGTGGGGTGGTTGCTGAGGATGTTGCCCATCCCGAAGATCACCCACACCCCGTTGACCTGCTCGATGCGCTGCAGCACGTGGGCATGGTGGCCGACGATCAGGTCCACCTCGCCGGAGGCGGTGACGGCATCGGCGACCTCCCGCTGGAACCCGGTGATCTCGGCCACCTTCTCCTGCCCCCAGTGGAAGCTGACGATGACGGCCTCGGCGCCGCGGGCGCGCTCGGCGCGGGCGTCGTCGATCACCCGTTGGGGATCGATCAGATTGGAGCGCCACTCCTCCCCGGCGATCGGTGGGAGGCCGTTGAAGCTGAACGTGTAGCTGAGGTGGGCGATGCGGATGCCGTTGACGGTGATCAGGTCGGGCAGCACGGTGTCGGCGCTGGTGGCCATGCCGGACTGGCCGATGCCCGCTTCGGCGAACGCCGCGACCGTGGCATCCACGCCGGCGGCGCCACGGTCCAGCGAGTGGTTGGAGGCGGTGCTGCAGCGGTCGTAACCGGCGCCGGCCAGCGCAGTGGTGATCTCGGCGGCGATGCTCAGCCGCATGGGCGGGATGATGACGTCCTCGTCCGGCGGCGCCACGGGTTCTTCGAGATGGCAGATGGCCAGATCGAAGCTGCTGATGAACGGCCGCAGGTGGTCGAACATCTCGTCGTAGCGGTAGGTGCCGTCGGGCTGCTGGGCGTGGTAGTTGACGGCTCGGTGGGCCACCACGTCGCCGGTGAACGCCAACGTCACCCGGCTCTCCAGCGACTCGGTGGTGGTGGGCGCCACAGTGGTGGGCGGCACGGTGGTGGCGGCCGCGCTGGTGGAAGGGACCGTGGTGGGTGCCGCGGTGGTGACCGCCGGGGCGGGTGTGGTGCCGCCGCCGGCGGCCTGGGTGGTGACGGCGCAGCCACTGAGGAGGAAGGCGATGGTCCACAGTGCGAAGGTCCGCCGGCTCTGCCAGCGGGTGGGGTCCTTCACCCTGGCATGCAGGCGCTCCATCATCCGCACCAGCCGGGGCACCGGCCCGCCACCGTCGGTCTCGTGGGGGTGGTTGGCGATCGGTGTGCCGTTCAACCGCCGCTTGAACCGGGCCACGTGTGGGTTGCCGCCGCGATGGTCGATGCCGCCGAGATCGAAGGTGCGGGCACCCAACTCGCGGCCGCGGTTGATGCTGTGCCAGGTGAGCAGGTACCCCGCACGCGCCTTGCGGCCGTGGTCGGGCGTGGCCGAGAAGAGGTAGACCCCGGCGCCGCCGGCGAACCCGTTGACGCAGCCGCCGAGGTCCACCCCGTGGTGGTGCACCAGGACGACCTCCACCTGCATGTCCGGGCCGGCGAGCTCGAAGAAGAACTCGGGCGGCACGTCGACATCGAAGCCCTTCGTGTTGCGGACCTTCTCGAACAGCGCGAGGAAGCGGGCCTGCAGTTCGGGGGTGTTGCCCACGTCGATCTCGGCGCCCGTCTTGCGCGCATGGCGCAGGTCCGACCGCCACTTGTGAGCCGCCGCGGACAGCAGTTCGGCTTCGCCCTTGGACAGGTCCATCACGGCGCTGTGGTAGGCGTGCGCCCGCTCGGTGGTGCGGAAGCCGGCCGCCTCCATCACATGCTCTTCGACGGCGGGGTCCAGTTGCGAGTGGCCCGCCAGGCGCAGGCGCAGCACATGGCCGCCGTCCACCGCCAGATGCTGACGCAGCGCGTCGAGGATGGCCGTCAGCCGGGCGGCATCGGGGCGCGGCTGATCGCGCCGCACCACCAGCGGGCCGGAGGGAATCCAGGCGATACCCCGCCCGAGACCGGGGATGATCTTGACCCGGGCCAGTGCCAGCGCGATGACCTCACCGTCGTCTTCCACGCCGAGGATCTGCAGTGTGGCCCCGATGCGGGCGGCGGCCGGGCGCGCGTAGGTGACCGACTGCTCGTAGGTCTGGTCGGTGAAGCCCTCGGCCAGTGCGAGGAACTCGTGCTCCGGAAGGATGCGGACGTCAGCCACGGCTCACACCCTCGACCGGATCCAGATGCGCCACAGGGGGCGGGGCCGGCGCCCGGTGACGGCGCGGATCTTGGGGATCAGGCGGGAGAAGTAGATCCGGTAGTACCCGAGATGCAGCAGGTCCGAGGCGGTCAGCAGCAGCCAGGCTCGGACGGCATGCACGCGGCCTTTGCGCAGCACCAGCAGGCGACGGACGTCCACATACCGGCCGCCGTAGTCGATCTTGTAGGTGTAGTCGCCGCGCCCGGCTTCGATCCTGGTGACACCCGACTGGATCATGTGCTCGAACATCAGCAGGTAGATCACATTGCCGGCCGCCAGGCGGTCGACCTCCGGGTCGAGCATCCGTGCCGGAAGGCGCCAGTGCGCCGTGTCGCCCGCCACCACCGAGAACTGCGACGCCATCTCACCCGGGGTGCCGTGCAGGCGGTCCACCCGCAGCAGGCCGTCCTCGGCGGTCTGTGCCGCCAACTCGCGGTAGAACTCGGCGGTGCCCGGCCAGTCCACGTAGTGGCCGCCGTAGCCGCGCTCTTGCCAGTGGGCGTTGTGGAACGCGACGAACGCGTCCATCTGCTCGGCGGTGGGCACGATGGAGTCGCTGGTCATGCCGACCTCGGCCACCAGTCGCTTGCGCCGCCGGCGGAACTGGCTGCGCCGGTTGGCGGAGATCCGCTGCAGGTACTCCTCGAAGGTGGGCGGCAGGTCCACCACCACATGGCGCCCGGCGTCGTGGTCGCGCAGGGCGAGGTGGGGGTGGTCGGTGGCGAGGCTGCGCAGCACGGGCGCGTGGTCGGCCTCCTCGGACACCGGGGTGAAGCTGACGGCGAGCACGCCGTGCTGGTGCAGCAGGTGGTCGATGGCCTCGGCGAACATGGCCGGCAGGTACTCCGGCTCCACCGGCCAGCGCAGGATCATCACATGCGGGTCCACGCATGCCGGCCGGGCCACCGAGAACGGCACCGGGCCGAACCACAGCCGCTCGAGCACGAACGGCATCACGCCCACCAACTGCTGGTCGCGCCGGGCCACGAGGCAGGTGAACCGGCGTCGAGCGCCGTAGTGCCGCCACCAGATCTGCAGCCACGCCGGGCGCAGGAACGGGTCGGTCTTGGTGCGTTCGGCAAGGGCCTGCCATTCCGCGTGGATGGCGCCCAACGCATCCGGGTGGTCGAGCCACGTGAGCTCCAGCGCAGGGGATGTCGACGGAGGGTTCGCCGCTGCCGCCATCGGGCGATGTTACCAATCCCCAGGCGGCGGCTTCCCCTTGAGGGCGCCGGAGGGCCGCGGCGCGCCACCGCCGGACCGTGGTTTACACTCGTCGCCCGGGATGCAGCACCTCGTGGTCCGCCGGGTTCATGCGGCTCTGGTGGCCGTGGACATCGCCGTCGCGATGCTGCTCGCCGCCATCGGGATCACCGAGCTGCGGTCCGTCGGCGACGACATCTTCTACCGCTCTGCCGACGGGTTGGGGATGGCGCTGGTGCTGGTGCAGACCCTCCCCCTCGCCGTGCGCCGGCTGGCCCCGCTGGTGGCGACCGCCGTGGTGGTGGCCGGCAGCACCACGATGCTGGCCGCCGGATACCCCCAGACCAACGCCCTCCTGGCCGTCCCGCTGGCGCTCTATTCCGTGGCGGCACACCACTCCCGGCGCACCACCGCCCTCACCGTGGTGGGCGTGCTCGCCGTGTTGGTCCCCGTGCTGGCCACCACCCAGTCCAACTCGTTCAGCTTCATGCTCGTCGCCGTGGTGGTGTTCGCCGTCGGCGCCTTCGCCGGCGACGGCGTTCGCTCCCGCCGCCTCTACGCCGAGGCGGTCGAACTGAAGGCGTTGCAGGAGCGCCAGGAGCAGGAACTGGCCACGAGAGAGACGGCGATGGCGGAACGGGCACGGATCGCCCGCGAACTGCACGACGCCATCGGCCACACCGTCAACGTCATCGTCATCCAAGCGGGGGCGGGACGGCTGGCGGCACCCGCCGACGCCGAACGGTGCGTGGAGGCGTTCAGCGCCATCGAGGAGATCGGTCGGGCCACACTCGGCGACATCGATCGGCTGCTCGGGGTGCTCCGCGACGACGAGGAACCGGCCGTTCAGCGCCGCCCGCGGGCGGGGGTCCGCGAACTGGCCGGCCTGGTCGACCGCCTGCGCGGCGCCGGCCTCGACGTGCGGTTCGAGCTGACGGGCGGAAGCCAGGGGTTGCCTGCGCCGGTGGATGCCGCCACCTACCGGATCGTGCAGGAGTCGCTCACGAATGCCCTGAAGCACGCCCCGGGGGCACCCGTGACGGCGTCGGTCGCCATCGGGCCCGCGGCGGTGCGCATCGACGTGGTCGACGGTGGCGGGCGCGGGTCCCCCGGCGTTGCACCGGCGGCCACCTCGGGCGGGCGTGGGCTGGTCGGCATGCGTGAACGGGTGTCCCTGCTGGGCGGAGAGATCCAGGCCGGCCCCACGGAGCACGGCTTCTCGGTGCGTGCCGTCCTCCCCCTCTCGCCCCGCCCCGGCACCGGCCAGGCCGAGACGGCGTTCCCGCGCCAGGAGGTGCCCCGATGACGGCCGAGCCGGCAACTGCTCCGACCATCCGCATCCTTCTCGCCGACGACGACGCGCTCGTCCGCGCCGGCATGAGGATGATCCTCGGCACGGTCGCCGACTTCGAGGTCGTGGGTGAAGCGGCAGACGGCGCCGAGGCGGTGGCGCTCGCCGCAGCACTGCACCCCGACGTGGTCGTCATGGACATCCGCATGCCGGAGATGGACGGCATCGAAGCCACGCGCGAGATCGTCGGGCGGGACCCCGTTCCCGGGCCTGACGACGGCGGGGATGCCGGCGGGGCCACCAGGGTACTGGTGGTGACGACCTTCGAACTGGACGAGTACGTCTACGAGGCCGTGCGGGCCGGCGCCAGTGGCTTCCTCCTCAAGCGGTCCCCGCCGGAGGAGGTGATCGCCGGCATCCGGGCCGTGGCGGGCGGCGATTCGCTGCTGTCGCCGTCGGTCACCCGCAAGCTGCTGGCCGCGTTCGCGCAGGCGTCCGTCGGGGGCTCGCCGCGGGCCGACGTCACGATCGACTCGCTCACGGCCCGCGAGCACGACGTGCTGGTGCTGGTGGCCAACGGATTGTCCAACCGCGAGATCGCCGACGAACTGATCATCGGCGAGGCGACCGTGAAGACGCACGTCAAGCGGATCCTGATGAAGCTGCACCTGCGCGACAGGGTCCACGCCGTCGTCTACGCCTACCAGATCGGGCTTGTCCGGCCGTGAGCCGCCGGGCGCGAAGGGCCCTCGCGGTCGGGGCAGTCGTCGCTCTGGTGCCGGTGGCGGCGTGCACCCAACACCACGAGGGCGACGGCACGCCTCTCGTCATCGGCTACGTCGCCGCACGGGCGGGATTCGGCGCGATCGCCGACGTCGACGGGGTGGACGGTGCCCAGTTCGAGGTGGACCGGATCAACCGGTCGGGCGGGATCGCCGGGCACCCGGTGGAGTTGATCGTCGAGGACATCGGGCCCGACCTGTCCCGCAGTGGTGACGTGGCGGCGGCGTTGATCGCCCGCGGCGCGCAGGTGCTGCTCGGGCCGCCGTTCCCGGACGAGGGGCGCGGCGCCATCGAGGTGGCTGCCGCCGCCGGCATCCCCATGCTGTCGGTGACCTCGACCCAGCCGAGCTTCGTGGACGGTCACGAGGGCCAGACGTTCCTCACGACCTTCGGCGACAATGCACAGGGCGCGGCGGCAGCCCAGTACGCCTACGGCACCGGGGCGCGGACTGCCGTCACCATCACCTCGCCCGACGTGCACAGCTACACGGACCTCGTGCCCCGGTACTTCGCCGACACCTTCGTGCAGCGCGGCGGCCTCCTGGTGGGCACGTACGACGTCCACCTGGCACAGCCCGACTTCGACGCCGCGGCCGCCACGATCGCCGCGCTGGACCCGCCTCCTGACGTCGTCTACACCACGATCTTCCCACCGGATCTGGCAGCGCTGCTGCACGCGCTGCGGACGGCGGGGTACTCCGGCGCGGTCTACAGCAGCGACGCGTCGGACAACGCCGGCGTCTTCGCCGTCGACCCCGCCGATGCCGACGGGCTGGTGGTGACGACGCACGGGTTCCCGCAGCGGCCGCGATCCACCCTGCTGTTCGCGCCGCGCACCGCCGCCAGCCGGGTGGCCGAGTTCGTCGACGCGTTCACCCACTCCACCGGCCACGCCCCCGCCGCCGTGGGCTTGGCCGCGCTCGGCGCGGACAGCATCGACATCATCCGGGCTGCGGTCGAGCATGCCGGTGGATCCACCGCTCCTGCCGACATCGCGGCAGGGATCGCCTCGCTGGACGGGGTGACCGTCACCACCGGGCGGGTCACGTATGCAGGTCAGCACGGCATCCCCCGCAAGGCGGTGTACATCATCGAAGCCCGTGACGGCGCCTTCCACCTCCGCAGCGTGGTGGAGCCGACCGACGTGCCCCAGCCCTACGACACCTGACTGGCGCGCCGCTGCCTGGGCATCGGCATCCCCCTGCGGGGGGACGCATCATCCCGGAGAGGGAACGGGACGTTCACGCCGCAGGGCGATGACGGTGACAGGGGTCGTTTCGTACCGTCATCCCATTCCCACTGACGGATGGAGCACGACCATGACGATGTACCTCAAGAGCTTCGCCCCCTGGCTCGCCTACGCCCTCGCCGCCGCCATCGGTGACTGGCGCACCGGCGCCGCCGCGGGTGTCGCCACGGGCGTGGTGCTGATCGCCACCCGGCGCGCCGGGCACGGGGTGGACCTTCTCACCACCGTGACCGTGGTGTTCCTCGGCGTCATCGGCGTCCTCGCCGTGTGGCAGCCGCACTCGCCGCTGCGTGGCTACATGGCGGCACTGTCGCTCGGCACCCTGGCGCTCGCGGCCGGGCTGTCGCTGTGGCTCCGCCGGCCGTTCACCCTCTCGATCGCCCGGCGAACGACGCCCGAGGCGCTGTGGGCGCACCCTGTCTTCATCCGCACCAACGAGGTGATCACCGCGGTCTGGGCGGCGAGCTTCGCCGTGACCGCGTTGGCGTGCGCGGCGCTGAGCCGCACCCACGGCGCGTCCTGGCCCGTCGTCGCCACCCAGGTGACCGGCTTCCTCGTGCCGGCGGCGTTCACCCGACGGTACCCCGATCGCGTGCGGCGGCAGTTCGCGGCCGCCACCGCCTGATCGCCCACCCCAACCCCCTGATCCGACACGACGCGGCACCGCAGCCGCCACCCCCAGGAGAACCCGCCATGCACCAGGCCAACCTTGCCCAGCGCCACGTACTTCCTGCCCGCGACCGGGCCCTCGACATCCTCTCCGCCCCGATGCGGGCACAGACCTGGCGGGCGACGGCGTTCAACCTCGCCAGCCTGCCGATCGGCCTGGTGACGGCGACCGCCGTCACGGTGGGTCTGTCACTCGGCGTCGCGCTGCTGCCCGTCCTCGTCGGCCTCCCCGTGCTGCTCGGCGTGCTCGCCGCGTCCCGCTGGTTCGCCGGTGCGGAGCTGCGACGCCTGCACTGGTTGGACGGCCGCATCCGCCGACCGGCGCCGTCGCAACCGCGGCCGGAGTGGACGTGGCCCGCGGTGAGGGCCCGACTGGCGGACCCGACGAGCTGGCGTTCCGCCGCGTATGCCGTGATCGCCGGCCCGCTGGGCATCGTGACGTTCACGATCGCCACCGCGTCGTGGGCGTACGCCGCGGCGGCCGCCACCGAGCCGTTCTGGAACGGGGACGGTGGCAGCGGGCGCCTGCTGGGCTTCGTCGCCGAGCGGCCGGTCGACCACCTCGCCATCACGTGCGCGGGCCTGGTGGCCTTCTTCGTCGCCCCGTGGCTGAACCGCGGCGCGGCCCGCGCCCACGCCGCCCTCGCGGACCATCTGCTGCCGACCCGGCACCGCTGACCTTCCCCGCACACCCCGAAAGGACACCCGATGAGTACCACCACCACCCCCGCGACCCCCGCCGCCGCCACGCCCGGCGCCTTCTACCGCACCGGCCGCTACGCACCGGTGGCCGAGGAGACCACCCGCACCGAACTGACGGTTCGCGGCCACATCCCCCCGTCGCTCCACGGCATGTACGTGCGCAACGGCCCCAACCCGCGCGGCGCCGCCGGGCACTGGTTCACCGGCGACGGCATGGTGCACGGCGTGGAGCTGAGCGACGGCCGGGCCAACTGGTACCGCAACCGGTACGTGCGCAGCACGACTTTCACCCATGGCGCGCCCTTCGTCCGCGACGACCTCACCATCGACCGCGCCGCAGGGATGATCAACACCAACGTGATCCAGCACGCCGGTCGCGTGCTGGCCCTGTCCGAGTCCTCCTTCCCGTACGAGTTGACCGGGCACCTGGACACCGTCGGAGCGTTCGACTTCGACGGGCGCTTGACGACGGCGATGACGGCGCACCCGAAGATCTGCCCGACGACCGGCGAGCTGCACTTCTTCGGCTACGGCTACACGGCACCGTTCCTCACGTACCACATGGCCGACCGCCTCGGCCGCCTGGTGCACACCGAGATCGTCGAGGTGCCCGGGGCGACGATGATGCACGACTTCGCCATCACGGCGCAGTCCGTTGTGTTCATGGACCTTCCCGTCGTCTTCGATCTCGAGCTCGCCGCCCGCGGCACCATGCCCTACCGGTGGAGCGACACCTACGGTGCCCGCATCGGCGTGCTCGACCGGGCCGGCCGCCGTCCGGTTCGCTGGTACGAGATCGAGCCGTGCTACGTGTTCCACGTGCTCAACGCCTTCGAAGCCGGCGATGTGATCACCATCGACGTCGTGCGCTATCCGGAGCAGTGGCGCGACGGCCCGGACGACTTCCACAAGGCCACCCTGTGGCGGTGGACGATCAACGCCAGCACCGGCCGGGTCACCGAGGAGGAGCTCGACGACCGCACCTGCGAGTTCCCCCGCATCGACGACCGGCTGGCCGGGCTGGAGCACCGGATCGGCTATGCCGTCCACGTGGACGAGGCCCCGGTACCGACCGGGTCGATCCTCCGCTACGACCTGCAGCGCGGGCGGCGTGACGTCATCGGCGTCGGCGCCGGACGTGTGCCGGCAGAGCCGGTGTTCGTGCCGGCCGGCCCGACCTCCGCCGAGCACGACGGCTACCTCATGACCTATGTCTACGACTGCCATCGCGACGGCAGCGACCTCGTCATCCTCGACGCAGCGGACCCGTCGGCCAAGCCGATCGCCGTCGTGGAGCTCGACGTCCGCGTGCCGATGGGCTTCCACGGCAACTGGCTGCCCCGCTGACGGCCGGCGAACGGCCAGCAGGGTCAGGGATGCGCCCGGTGGTGCATCCGGTGATGCAGGCCTTCGAGTGCGCGGATCATCGGCACGGCCGACCCGCCACCGTCGGTCTCGTACACCTGGTTGTCGATCGGTGTGCCGTGGAGGCGGTGCTTGAAGCGGGCGACCTCCTCGTTGTGCCCGGTGACGTCGATGCCACCGATGTCGAAGGTCGTGGCACCCAGTTCCCGGCTGCGGGTGATGACCTGCCAGGTGAGCAGGTAACCCGCCCGGAACTGGCGGCCGGCCTGGGGCGTGGCGGCGAACAGGTAGATGCCGGCGGGGCCGGTGAAGCCACTGACCCCGCCGGCGAGATCTACGCCATCCTGGTGCACGATCAGCACGTCCAGTCGCAGGTCCGGCCCGGCGAGCTCGAAGTAGAACTCCGGCGGGATGTCCACGTCGAAGCCCTTCAGCCGCTGAGCGTCGTCGTACAGCGTCAGGAACCGGGCACGCAGGTCGGCCGTGTCGCCGACGTCGATGGCCAGTTCGGCCTGCAGCCCGTGGCGCAGGTTGGTGCGCCACTTGTGGTCCAGCGCCGCCATCAGATCGGCGTCGCTCTTGGTCAGGTCCATCAGGGCGCTGTGGTAGGCGTGGTCCCAGTTGGTGGGGTGGAAGCCGGCACGCACGAAGGCCTCGTGCTCCACCTCTGAGTCCACCAGCGACTGGCCGGCCAGGCGGACGCGCAGGATGTGCCCCTCCTCCACCACCAGCCGTTCGCGGAGGGGCGGCGGCGCGGCAGCGGGATTGGGCGGCGTCAGGCGGCCCGCGGCGATGCGCACGAGCAGCATCGGCCCCGAGGGATCCAGACGATGCCCCGCCCCAGGCCAGCACCGTCTTACGCAGGCGACAGCCAGCGCCACCACGGTGCCGTCAGCCTCGACAGCGAGCAGCAGCGAGGCGCCGATGCGAGCCGGGCAGCCAGTTCATGGGTCAACGCGACTGCTCGTAGTTCCGGTCCAGGAACCCGCCGGCCGGGCCAGGAACTCCCTGCTCCGGACACGGGTCAGGCGTTCGCCGCTCATCACCTCGACATCCAGCCTGCTTGCACCGTAACAGCGAAGACGCCAGCGGGGCCCGCGGCCTTGGTCACTTGTTTTTCCCGACGTCGGGCAGTTCGCCGTCACCACCGGCTTGCACGACACGATTCAATCGAACCGACGAGAACAGCGCCAATAGGCCCGTGCATCGGCCCGGGCGCGACGGAGGGTACTGGGCCTCCCTCCCCTCCCATCGCTGACGTCACTCGCCCGCAGGCGCGCAGCCGATCGGCTCAGCTGCAGCCGCTGGTGCTGCCGCACGACCAGGCAGGCGTGGCGAGCCGGCCCGCACCATCTGCACGCACGCTGCATGCATCAGGGCGTCGCTGGCGCACCGTGGCACCCTCGGGCGGACAACCGCCGGGGGTTTGGTGATCGTTGTTTCGGCGCCGGCAGGGCGACGCAACTCATCTGCGCGGCCGCTCCTCGGCGGAGGCACGCTCTTCAGGTCGGCGACGATGTATCGCTGCCCGTGCAGCTCTCCACCACGCTCTCCTCCACACCCGGCAGGGTGGAGCTGCAACGCTCGCTGACCGAGAGGTACCCATCTCAGCCCGCTGTCGTAGCTCAGGTACTCCAGCCAGGCAGCGGGAACAGGTGATCCACATGATCGGCGAGGCGAAGCGGATGTCAGGTCGTCGGTCACATGCCAGCCGGCTCGAAGCTGTTGACGAACGCCTCCACGAACGACCGCGGCGGCACGCCGTACTGCCGGGCCGTAGCCGTGATGCTCTTGGCGAAGAGCGTCCATGATGCCGCTGGGCGTGGAGCCTGCTTGGACACGGTGAGGAAGATCTCGCCCGGCTGGCCGTTCTCGTACTCGCCGATGGTGGCGAAGCCCTTGCTGTCCGCCACGGAACGCTCAGACGTGCGGCGGCCCCGGCGGCAGCTGCGCAGCAGCTTCTGGCGGCGGATCGGCTGGGTGCACCACCCACAGCTCCACGATGCGCTCCACCACCTGGGCAGCCTCGGCGGCGGCCCGGCAGATCCCGTCGGCCGACGCACCCTCGCTTCTTCATAAAATAACTCTCAGAGGCTGGGCCACCTTGCGGTTATCCGCGGTAGATGGCCACGGCCTTCAGGCCGAACTCCCGACAGCTGGTGGAGTGCCTCGATGTCTTCGACCGGGGCCTCCTCGAACGTCGACCAAATCCTTGGAGATGGCGCCGGAGATGAACGGCTGCACCGCACCCATCATCCGCACATGGCCCTCGTAGTGGATGGTGTTGTCGCCCATCAGTGAAGGCGAGACAGCCACGTCTTTCGGCTGACAGGTGCGGCACACCGAGATGCTCTTCTCGCCGGTCGATGTAGGCGATGATGTCGTCGATCTGCTGGGCGGCGTAGCCCAGGCGGCGCAACGCCTGGGATGGTCTGGTTGACGATCATGTCATCGTGCCGCCGCCGACCAACTTCTTCATCTTCACCAGGCCCAGGTCCGAACCGTGCCGGTGGTGTCGCAGTCCATCATCGGGCCGATGGTGCCGTGGGCGCCAGCACGCTAGCCTGTGGCTGTTGCGCACGCCGTACTCCTCACCTGCATCGCACCACGCCGCCGCCCGAGCATCGGCGCCGGCCTGCGCCAGTTCGCCAGCGACCGAGTGTTGGCGATCTCGGCGTGGGCATCGCGGTTATCACGCAGCACGTTGAACATGTGCACCTCGTCGGCAGAAATAACGAACAGCCATCCGGCTGGCGGTACAGGCGCTGACCGCGTAGGCGTGGCCGGTCATCAAGGTGAAGCGCCGCCGCCCACGCCAGCCCTCAGTAGATCGTACAGGTAGCCCAGCGCCATCAGCGTGGCGCCGAGGTTGGCAATAGCCGAGGCCCAACTGGCGGAACTTGCGGCTGTTCTCACCGATCGGCGCCGTGGGGAGTGGTCGGCCCGGCGACCAGGATCTCCTGAGCCGTGAACACCACCTCGATGGTGTGCATCTGTGGCTGGCCACGTCGAACCCTTGATTCGTCCAGGTGCTAACCAGGTTGATGCTGTAGCCCGGGTTGCAGGCCGAGTTGTCCGGGTGCGTATACTCATGCACAGGTTGGAGCCGTTGATCCGGCGGCCGATTGGCGTCGCGGTGTGCCACCGGTTGATCGTGGTGTCGAACTGCAGGCCGGGTCAGCGCACCTCCACGACGCCTGGGCGATGCCCCGCCACAGGGCCGCGCCCGGACGGTGCGGATGGTGGACCATCGATACGCAACTGAATCAGTCCGGGTCCGATTTCACCACAGCGTGCATGAAGTCGTCAGTGACCCGCACCAGGTTGTTCGCGTTCTGGTACTGGATGGAGGCTGTCGGCGCCGTCGAGGGGTCCATGTCGAAGCCGGCGTCACGCACCTTTTTGCAAACCTTCTTCTCCTCTGGCCTTGCACCACACAGCGAACTCCTCGACGTCGGGTGGTCCCGTTGTGAGATAGCCATCTTCGCGGCGGGTCTTGCCGCCGGACTTGATGGTGCCCGCCGACGCATCGGCGCCACGCATGAAGCTGACCGGGCCGCTGGCGGTGCCACCACCGTTGAGCAGTTCGTAGCTGGAGCGGATGCGGCTGAGGTTGATGCCCGCACCCGAACCACCCTTGAAGATGACGCCTTCCTCCCGGTACCAGTTGAGGATGGAGTCCATCTTGTCGTCGACCGACAGGATGAAGCAGGCGCTGGCCTGCTGGGGCACGCCGGCGACACCGATGTTGAACCACACCGGGCTGTTGAACGCCGCCCGCTGGGTGACCAGGATGTACTTCAGCTCGTGGTTGAACGCATCCACCTCGGCCTGGTCGGCGAAGTAGCCGCCCTCCATGCCCCACTGGGTGATGGTGTCCGCCACCCGGTCGATCACCTGGCGCAGCGACTGCTCGCGGCCGGGCGTGCCGAGCGTGCCGCGGAAGTACTTCTGGGCGACGATGTTGGTGGCGTTCAGCGACCACGACACCGGGAACTCCACACCCAGCTGCTCGAAGGCGACCGTGCCGTCCTTCCAGTTGCTGATCCGCGCGTCGCGGCGCTCCCACTCGACCTCGTCGTAGGGATGCACACCAGGCGTGGTGAAGTGGCGGTGGATCCCGATGGCGAGACGATCAGGCGCCAGTGACATGGTGTGCTCCTTCAGAGAGTCGAGGGCGGTGAAGCGGTGGATTGTGCGTGGCTGGCCCGCCGGGACAACCACAAGATGTGGTGGCTGAGCGGCCCCCACGACCGCCTTCACCACAAGGGTTAGGATTACAGCACTGTAGTTACACCGGTGTCAATGACCAACCTTGGGATGGCACGGAACCGGCACCGGGCGGCTGCCCGGCGGGGCGAAACGGCAGGTGGCGAGCGGTGCAAGGTCACAGGTGTCGGGGGCCCTGCCCCACAGCACGCCGCCGCCGGAAGCCCAGCGGGAGGCTCCAACGTCGTCGTCGCTGCCCGTCCGCGCCTTGCACCGCTGCCAGCTACGGGGGTCACCCTACGGCCGCGCCCCTGTGGGGAGAAAGAGGGAAACCATGTGAATTTCCCTGGGAATTGGTGTGGAACAACGGGTGAACGCGGTGGAAACCGCGCCCGACAACGCAGGGGTTGTCCACATATCCACAGGCAGTGTCGGCGCACTGGCCCCCACCCCGGGCCTCAGCCGGCGGCGACCACCTGCACCGGGATGCCGTTGAGCACCGAGGTGCCGCTCAGCGGGTCCAGCGCCTGATCGTCGGTGAGGATGTTGCTGTTCACCCCGGCCCGCTCGGCGGCCACCCGCAGGCGGGTGCCCGGCTGGCCGTGGCCCCACCCGTGGGGCAGGCTGACCACCCCGGGGCGCACCGCGTCGGTGACCTCCACGGGAGCATCCACCGACCCCACCCTGCTGCTCACCGTGGCCACGCCACCGTCGGCCAGGCCGAGGCGAGCGGCGTCCTGCGGGTGCACGTGCAGGGTGCAGCGCGGCTTGCCCTTCACCAGCACCTCCACGTTGTGCATCCACGAGTTGTTGCTGCGCAGGTGGCGCCGGCCCACCAGCAGCAACTCCCCCGCCTCGGCCTGGCGGGCCCACTCCGTCTGCCGCTCGGCCAGGCGGGCGAGGTCGGCCATCAGCACGGGATGGTTCAACTCCACCATGCCGGACGGGGTGCGCAGTGCCTCGGGCAGGCGCGGCTGGAGTGGCCCGAAGTCCACCCCGTGTGGGTTGGCCCGCAGCAGGGCCAGGCTGGCGCCCTGCGGGTTGGCACCGAACGCGGCACCGAACGGGCCGGTCTGCAGCATGAAGTCGAGCATCCGCGGCGGGCCCGGTTCGTCGCCCAGTGCAGCCAGGATCTGCTCCGGGTCGCGGCCGTGGATGGGCGAGTTGGGGTCCTTCACCCCGCCGCGCACCAACGCATCGATGCCCATCGCGTCGGCCACCGCCGGGTCGGCATCCGGGCCCATGCCGGCGGCGATCAGGCCCAGCTTGGCGAGGATCTCCCACTCGTCAGGATGGCCGTCCGCCGGCGCCAACGGCGCGTCGCTGTAGTTGGCCACGTTGCGCACGGCGAACTGCAGCAGCAGCAGGTCGTAGTGGCCGCGCTCCAGCTGCGACGGCGGCGGCAGGATCACGTCGGCGTGGCGGGTGGTCTCGTTGAGGTAGATGTCCACGCTGACCATGAAGTCCAGTTGCTGCAGGGCGTCGTCCAGTTGGTGGCTGTGGGGGGTGCTGAGCACCGGGTTGCCGGCCACGGTGATGAGCGCGCGGATGCGGTCCTCGCCCGCGCCGGTGATCTCCTCGGCCAGCGCCGCCGCGGGGTACTCGCCCATCACCTCCGGCAGGCCGCGCACCTTGGTGGCGCCCCGGCCCACGGTGAAGCCCTTGCCCCGGCCGGGCGTGCCCCGCGTGGAGGCGCCGCCGGCCACCGGCGTGGGAAACATCGCCCCGCCGGGCCGGTCCAGGTTGCCGGTGACCAGGTTGACCACGTCGATCAGCCACGACGTGACCGTGCCGAACTCCGTGGTGGTGGTGCCGATGCGGCCGTAGACGCTGCCACCGCCGGTCCGGCCGGCGTCCACCAGCCCGCGGGCCACGGTGCGCACGTCGGCGGGCTCCAGCCCCGTGGCTGTGGCCACCACCTCGGCGGTGAACGGCGCCAGCGCGGCCAGCACGTCGTCGAGACCCTGCACGTGCGCCGCCACATGGGCCCCCGGCGCGACCGCGCCCATGGCCGCCACCTCGTTCACCACCGCGGCGAGGAACAGCGCATCCGTGCCCGGGCGGATCGGCAACCACAGGTCGGCCTCCTCGGCCGTGCGGCTGCGCCGCGGGTCCACCACCACCAGGGTGCCGCCGCGGGCCCGCATCGCTTCGATCCGCCCCGGGAAGTCCGGCGCCGTGCACAGGCTGCCGTTCGATGCGTACGGGTTGGCGCCCATCACCACCAGGTAACCGGTGCGGTCCAGGTCGGGCACGGGCACGGTGACCGGCGTGCCGAACACGTACCCGGCTGCCACCTGGCGGGGCATCTGATCCACGGTGGATGCGCTGAACCGGCGGCGGGTGCCCAACGCCTGCAGCAGGGTGCGGTTGTAGAGCATCGCGCTGAGGCTGTGCGCGCTGGGATTGCCGAGGTACACGCCCACGGCCTCGCGCCCGTGCTCGGCGATGATCGCCGGCAGCCGGTCGGCCACCACCGCCCAGGCCTCGGCCCAGTCCACCTCCACATGCACCCCGTCGCGCTTCACCAGCGGGCGGCGCAGACGGTCGGGGTCCTCGTGCAACTGGCGAAGGGTGCTGCCCTTCGGGCACAGGAAGCCGCCGCTGAAGACGTCATCGCGGTCGCCGCGGATGCGGGTGACGCGCTGGCCCTCGATGGTGATCTCCAGCCCGCAACCGGCCTCGCAGAGCGGGCAGGTGCGGTACGCGGTGCGCACGTCTGCGGACGCGCCCGCAGGCTCGGTGGTGATGATCGCGGTGTCGTCGGTCGCCATGGGTGGCATCCTCTCACCGATGCGACGCCTGTTTCCCCACCCTGCCGACGCGGCCGGCACCGTCACCGTGCGCGACGCCTACGACGTGCCCCGCCCCGCTCCCCCAGGCCGCCCGTGGCTGTCGCTGTGCATGGTGGCCAGCCTGGACGGCACCACGGTGGTGGACGGCCGTTCGCGAGCGCTCTCGTCGCCGGCCGACCAAGAGGTGCTGCTGACCATGCGCAGCCTGGTGGACGCCGTGATCGTGGGCGCCGGTACCGTGCGCGACGAGGGGTACGGGGTGCCCCGTCACGCCCAACTGAAGGTCGTGGTGGTGTCGCGCACCGGCGCGGGGATGGACTTCGATGCGCCGCTGTGGCAGTCCGGCCGGGCGTGGCTGGCCCTCCCCGCCGACAGCCCCGAGGTGCCCGTGCCCACCCTGCGCGCCGGCACCGGCACCGTGGACCTCGCCGCCGTGCTGGCCCAGGCCTCCGACCGGCTGGGCGCCGGCGTGATGCAGGCCGAGGGCGGCCCCAGCCTGAACGGCGCCCTCCTGGCGGCCGACCTGGTGGACGAATTGAACCTCACCGTCGCGCCGTTGCTGGCCGGCGGCGACGGGCCCCGCCTCACCACAGGGGCACCGGCCGGTCTGCACCGCATGGAACTGGCCCACGTGCTGGAGGACGACGGGTTCCTGTTCACCCGCTACGTACGGCGGGCCGAGCCCGCGGGCTGATCCGGCGGGCCCAGCGCACAGCCGCTCAGACCTCGCCGTCGAGCACCATCTGGCTGATGTCCAGCACGGCGTCGGCGTGCACGTCGGCCTCGTCGGCCGACAGGGTGGGGCCGAGTTCGATGATGAACGACATCGCCGGCGAGTGGGTGGTGCGCACCCAGGTGGCCGCCACCCCGGTGTACGTGCCGCCGCTGACCGACACATAGTCCAGCCCGGTGAGCTGGGCGTACCGCTGGCGCAGCGGGCCGTCACGGCGGTTGGAGGGCGACACCCGGAACAGGTCCTGGTGGTACCACAGGGTCAGCTCCGGCTGGATGCGGTCGACGAATGCCATGAACGCCTGGGTCTCGGGCTCGCTGGCCGGGCCGGTGCCGCTGTACTCCCAGTTGCCCGGCTCGCCCACCTGGGTCCAGTCGTGGGGGAAGTTGCGGTTGAGGTCCACCCCGTTGCCGTTGTGCCGCTCGTCGTTGGCCAGCCCGTCGGGGTTCATCGCGTCCATCAGCCACAGGTCGATGCCCACGGGCAGCGGCATGGAACGCAGCCGACCCAGGATGGCCAGCCCGGCGTTCTCGTTGCCGTGGATGACCCCGACCACCAGCACCACCAGGCCCCCGGGCGTGCCGCGGTGCATGGCCGTGATCTCGCGCCCCTGCGCCGAGTAGCCCACCACCTCGCTCCCGAGGAAGTCCGCCGACGCGTTGGTGGTGGTAGCTGCAGTGGTGGTGGGCGCCACCGTGGTGGTGGAGGCTGCCGTGCTGGTGGTGGACGTGCTGGTGGTGGACGTGCTGGTGGACGGCGCCACCGTGGTGGGCAGCACCGTGGTGGACGTGGTGGAGGCCGCCACCGTGACCGGCGCCGTGGTGGGCGCCGAGGCCGCCTGCCGCGAGGTACAGGCGCCGGCCAGCAGCCCGGCAACCAGCAACCCCGCCGCCAGCACGTCGGGGCGAGTGCTCACGACCGCTGCAACTTCTTCAGCAGCACCAGCTCGCGCTGGAAGTCGGCTGCGGCGTCGAAGTCCTTGTACACGCTGGCGAAGCGGAGGTAGGCCACTTCGTCCAGCCCACGAAGATGCTCCAGCACGGCGTGGCCGATCTCTGCAGCGGCGATCTCGGGGCCGTGGAGCCGGGCGTGTTCCTCGATGGCCTCGCCCAGCAGGTCGATCTGCTCGGGGGTGACCGGGCGCCCCTTGCAGGCCGCGCTGACGCCCGCCACGACCTTTGCACGGTCGAACGGCTCACGCCCCCCACGGCTCTTCACGACCATCAGCGGCACCTCTTCGAGACGCTCGTACGTGGTGAACCGGTGGGCGCATTGCACGCAGGCCCGGCGCCGGCGGATGGCCGACCCGTCTTCCGCCTCGCGCGAGTCGATGACCTTGGTGTCGTCGGCTCGGCAACGGGGGCAACGCATGAGGTGCGAGGCTACCCCCTGAATCGAGCTGCGGTCAGGGCAGCTGCACCACCTGACCGACCTGGAGGCTGGTGCCACCGTTCAGCTCCACCAGCGCATCGACGTACCACGAGGTGGACTGGCCACCGTGCAGGGTCTGGGCGATGGACCACATGGTGTCGCCCGGCTGAGCGACATAAGTGGCACCTGTGCGAACCGTGGGGGTGGAGGCAGGGGCACCCCCACGGTTCGCCAGGACCTTGCCGGCGCCGAACCACGCGGACACGGCGACGAGGAGGAAGACCGCAGCCACCACCACGCGGCGGCGGAGGTACACGGTGTGGGTGGGTGGTTCGGCCGGCCGGGGGGCGGCCAGCCGGCCGGGCACCACGACCACGAGCCCGGCCGGGCGCCCACGGCGGGACGGGACCAGCGTGGCGGGGGTGGAGGCGAAGGTTGCGCTCATGTCCGTGATCTTCCTGGAAGGGTGTGACAAGGTTTTTGAGACCGGCCTGCTCGGGATCGACGTTCCATCGACGATTCAGTCGACGATTCAGTCGACGATTCAGTCGAACGCGTGTTGCCCGAACGACTGTTCGCAGTGTGGCAGAACAGTTGTTCGTTCGTCAACCTCGGGCCGAACATTTGTTGCACGAACGGGTGTTTGACCTGTTCCACGAACGCGTGTACGCTGCCCGCATGGCTGTACGCGAAGAAAAGCTCACTGGGCGCCAACGAGGCATCCTCGAGGTCATCGAGAAGAGCATGAGGGACCGCGGCTACCCGCCCAGCGTCCGTGAGATCGGCGAGTCCGTCGGGCTCACCTCCCCGTCCACGGTGCACAGCCACCTGGCGTCGCTGCAGCGCATGGGGTACCTCCACCGCGACCCCACCAAGCCG
Source organism: Acidimicrobiaceae bacterium (assembly GCA_020637295.1). Lineage (GTDB taxonomy): Bacteria > Actinomycetota > Acidimicrobiia > Acidimicrobiales > Ilumatobacteraceae > UBA668. The sequence continues at coordinate 37,170 of JACJWF010000012.1, forward strand.
CGGGCCATCGAAGTGCGGTGGGACCCCTCGTCCGACGCCGCCATCGAGCGCCGCCCCGTCCGCCACGTGCCCCTGGTGGGCGATGTGGCCGCCGGCACCGACGTGCTGGCCCAGGAGAACGTGGAAGACCTGTTCCCCCTGCCGGAGGACTTCACGGGTACCGGCGGCGACCTCTTCATGCTCCGCGTCCGTGGCGACTCGATGATCGAGGTCGGCATCATGGACGGCGACTTCGTGGTCGCCAGGGCGCAGGTCACTGCGGAGAACGGCGAGATCGTCATTGCCGGCATCCCTGGCGAGGAAGCCACGGTGAAGACCTACTCCCGCCGTGGCGACACCGTCACGCTCATGCCCGCCAATCCGCGCCTCACGCCGATGATCTTCCCGGCCGACCAGGTGCAGATCTTCGGGCGGGTCGTCACGGTGATGCGCCGGGTCTGAGTGCCCGGAACTCCCAACGGCACACCCCAGCCAACGTCACGGCCCCGGCATTCGCTGCCGGGGCCGTTGCGCGTGCGTGAAGAGCGATCGCCGAGCGGCGGGTCAGCCAGTGGGCCCGCCCCAGCCCGGGGTGGGCGGCTGCTGCGGTGGCTGCGCCTGCGGCTGTTGAGGCCATTGCTGTGGCGCCTGCTGCGGCTGCTGCTGGGGTTGCTGCGGCCACTGGGGCTGGGCCGGCTGCGGAGCGGGCTGCTGGGGCTGCCACTGGGGCTGCGCCGGCGCCTGCTGGGGCTGCTGCGGGTAGGCAGGCTGTTGCTGCGCGTACTGTTGCGGTGCCTGCTGCTGGGGCTGCCAGGCGCCCGCAGGCGTGGCCGCCGCCGGGGGCGCATTCCTCTTGCGGCCCAGCATGATCAGCCCCAGGCCGCCCAGTACGCCCGCGGCCAGCACCACGAACCCGATGGTCTTCATCGTGCCAGCGCTTCCTTCGGGGTCGCCGCCGATGGCGATGGCAACGTCCGAGGCCTCCGACGTGACGGTGATCTGGTACGTGCCGGCCGCCGGGACGGACGCAGTGAGCAGTGCCGAGCCGGCGTAGCCGCCGGCGTCGTACGAAGGGCCGGCGGCCGAGGATGTGGCCACGGCGGTGCCTGCCCCGTCCACCAGCGTCACCGACACCGACGGTGCCGCACCGGCGTGCTGATACGTGGTGCCATTCGCCGCACAGTCGCCACCGAGGTTCGGCACCTTGCCCTTGGTCTCCAGGTACAGGGTGTACGAGCCGGCATGGTCGAACTCCAGGCTGGTGGTGCAGCCGGCAGGAGCACGAGCGAACTTCTTCACCGTCTCCTCCTTCGACGACCCACTCAGCAGGATGAGTGCCAGCCCGGCCACCACGCCGACCACGGCGACGATGGCGCCGAGCATCGTCATGCTCTTGCCGGGCGATGCCGCGGGCGCCGGTGTGGCTGAGGGTTGGTACCCGTAGCCAGCGGCGGCAGGCGCCTGCTGGGCGGGCGCGTAGCCGTACCCGGGCGCCGGCGCGGGCTGCCCGTAGGCCGGTGCGCCCGGCTGGGCATAGCCCGGTGTGGGTTGCTGCCCAGGCTGTTGCTGCGGTTGATACGACATCAGTGCACCCCCAGTCGCGTGGCGACCAGTTCGATCCGGTCGTCAGGTTGTACCACGGCGGCGCGCACGTTCTGTGCACCGCCCGCTCCGTAGAAGTCGCCGGGGCTCACAAGGGCACCTCCGGCACGGGCCAACTGCTCGGCGAAGGCCCACCCGTCGCCGGCGTCGAACCACAGGTAGAAGGCGCCCGCGGGCATCGGCACGTCGAGCCCCGACCAGGCGCTGAGCACCGCGCCCAGCCGTTCCAGGCGGCGGCGGTAGCGGTCCCGCTGGGCCACGACATGGGTGTCGTCGGCCAGCGCCACGACGCCCGCGGCCTGCGCCGGCCCGGGCACGAGCATGCCCACGTGCTTGCGGACTTCGCGGAGGTACTGCACCAGGTCTGCGTCGCCGGCGTAGAAGCCGACGCGGAGCCCGGCCAGGTTGGAGCGCTTGGAGAGGGAGTGGACCGCCACCACCCCGTCCAGCCCGTGCTCGAGGATCGTGCGCGGCGGGCCGTCCCAGGTGAACTCCACGTAGCACTCGTCGGAGAACACCGGCACGCCGTGGCGCCGGCCCCAGGCCGCGGCGGCGCCGAGGTCGCTGAGCGCGCCGGTGGGGTTGGACGGGCTGTTGACCCACAGCATCAGCGCCCGGGCGGCGTCGGCGGGGTCGATGGCCGCGAGGTCGATCGACCCGTCGGGCGCGGCGGGCACGGCCACGGGGCGGCACCCGGCCAGCACCGCACCCATCTCGTAGGTCGGGTAGGCGACCGCGGGGAACAGCACGGTGTCGCGCGACGGGTCGCGCAGGCGCAGGTACTGGGGCGTGGTGGCCACGAACTCCTTCGTGCCTACGCAGGCGGCAATCTGCGAGGTGGGCACGTCCACCCCGAAGCGGCGGTCGATCCAGCCGCGGATGGCGTTGCGCAAGGCCTCGGTGCCGATGCTCGGCGGGTAGCCCCGCTCGGTGTCACTGGAGGACAGCGCGGCGATGACCTCCGGCGGCGGCGGGTCGCACGGGGTGCCGATCGACAGGTCGACCATCCCGCCGTCGAGCGCGCGGGCGAACGGGGCGAGGCGGTCGAGGCGGTCGTAGGGGTACGGAGGGGGCACGAAGCCCTGGGCGGTGCTCATGTGCGCTCCATCCTGCCCGATGGCGGGCCGTCACGCCGAAGGAACCACGAACTCCGCCAGGCGGCCGGCGGACGCATCGGACAGGCGGGCCCGCACGATGAGGCCATCACCGGTCTCCACCGTGCTGACCACCTCACCCTCGCGGTGGACGGAGGCGAGCACGTCGCCACGGTCGAACGGCACCAGCAGTTCGACGATCGTGGTGATCGACCGCAGGCGGTCGGCCAGGGTGCGCAGGAACAGATCGATGCCGTCGCCGGTGCGGGCGCTGACGGCGACCGAGCCGGGGTGGTCGGCCACCAGGTCGTCGGCCACGTCGGCGGCGACGTCGCGCTTGTTGAACACCAGCAGTTCCGGCACGCGCTCGGCGCCGATCTCGGTCAGCACCTCGCGCACCGCGTCGATCTGCCCCACCGGGTCCGGCGCGGCGGAGTCGACGACGTGGACGAGGAAGTCGGCGCTGGACGCCACCTCCAGCGTGCTCTTGAACGCCTCCACCAGACCGTGGGGCAGGCGGCGGACGAAGCCGACCGTGTCCGTCAGCAGCACGGGCTCGCCGCCGGGCAGCGAGAGGCGGCGGGTGGTCGGGTCCAGCGTGGCGAACAGGCGGTCCTCGGCCAGCACCCCGGCGTGCGTGAGCCGGTTGAGGAGTGTGGACTTGCCGGCGTTGGTGTAGCCGACGATGGTGACCGTGGCCAGCCCGCTGCGGTCGCGCCCCTTGCGCTGCAACTGACGGTTCTGCTGCAGGTCGCGCAGGTCGGTCTCCAGCTTGGCGATCCGGCGCATGATCCGCCGCCGGTCGACCTCCAGCTTGGTCTCGCCGGCGCCGAACCGGCCGCCGATGCCACCGCGCTGCTGGGAGAGCCGGGCGTTGGCGCCGCGACGCAACCGTGGCAGGCGGTAGCGCAGCAAGGCCAGCTCCACCTGGGCCTTGCCCTCCAGGGTGTGGGCGTTCTGGGCGAAGATGTCGAGGATGACCGCGGTGCGGTCCAGCGCGGTGCGGCCGAGCAGCTTCTCCAGGTTGTACTGCTGGGCGGGCGCCAACTCGTTGTCGAACACCACGGTGTCGGCGTCCACGGCCAGGCAGATCTCGCGCAGTTCGTCGGCCTTGCCCTTGCCGATGAACCAGGTGTGGTCGGGCGCGTCGCGCCGCTGGATGAGGCGGGCGACGACGTCCGCGCCGGCGGTGTCGATCAGCAACTGCAACTCGTCCAGGCTGGCCTCGGTGTCGTCCTCCGTGTGCCCGGGCAGGGTGACGCCGACGACGACGATCTGCTCCCGCTTGGTGCGCTCGATGAGGGTGGCGCCGAGTGCTTCGTTGTACGGGCTGTTCATCGCCGTCCTTCCCGCACCCTGGCCGCCGCGATCCTCAGAGCTCGACGGTGATCGTGCCGACGTACTGGGCGGTGCCGATGAGCGTCACCCGGCCGGCCGACGGTTGGTGCAGCCGCACTCTGGCATCCCCGCCGTCCATGTGCACGGTGATTTCCTTGATGTCCGGCGCGACGAGGCCCCAGTGGTGGGCGGCCCACGCCGTGGCGCAGGCGCCGGTGCCGCAGGCCTCGGTGATGCCGGCGCCGCGCTCGTGCACCCGCATGGTGACGGCGTAGGGCTCCGGGCCGGCCTCCACGATCTCCAGGTTGATGTGCGGCACGGCCAGGCCGAGCGTGGCCAGGTCCACCTGGCCGACCTGGTCCACGGCAACGACGCTGTGCGGGTTGCCGAGCGACAGGTGGCTGACCGGGCGGTGCGGGTCGCAGCCCAGGCGGTTCCAGTCCGCCGGCTGGTCGATCTCGTCCACCGAGCCCATGTCCACCGCGGCTTCGATGATCGACGGATCCGCCGTGGCCGCCAGCGTGACCAGCCGCTCGCCGGCGTCGGTGAGGATCCGCTGCGGGTCGAGGTCGCCGCGCCGCATGGAGAGCGCCTGGGCGAAGCAGCGGATGCCGTTGCCGCTCATCTCCGGCCGGGTGCCATCCGCGTTGTAGAGCACCATCCGGGCGGCGAAGCCCGGCTCGCTCTCGGCGATCAGCAGCCCGTCGGCACCGAAGCCGCGGCGGCGCTGGCACAGGCGCCGGGCCAGATCGGGAAGGTCGGCCTCCGCCACGGGGGGATGGAACGCGACCAGGAAGTCGTTGCCGAGACCGTGGTGCTTGGTGAGGGTGTAGCTGGTCATGACGCCTCGAGGACCGGCAGCACCTCGGCCACCGGGTCGTGTTCGATCGCCACCCAGGCTACGCGCGGGTCGCGCCGGAACCATCGGTCCTGGCGGACGGCGAACTGCCGGGTGCGCAGCACGATCGTGGCGACGGCCTCGGCCAGCGTGCAGCGGCCGGCCAGGTGCTCGGCCAGCTCCTTGTAGCCGAGGGCCTGGGCTGCGGTGCGCGACAGCCCGCCGGGCGCGGCCAGCAGCCGGGCAACTTCTGCGACCAGACCGGCCTCGATCATCCGGTGCACGCGCTCCTCGATCCGCTGGGCCAGCAGTGGACGCGGCCACCGCAACCCCACCATCCGGAACGGCACCGGCGGGTACTGGTCCAGCCCGGGGCCGAACGAGCTGAACGGCCGGCCACTGCCCAGCGTCACCTCCAGCGCTCGCACGACCCGGCGGGTGTTGGACGGCTCCATCCGCGCCGCGGCCGCGGGGTCCAGCGCCGCGAGCTCGGCATGCAGGGCCGCGGGGCCTTCGGCCGCCGCCCTGGCCTCCAGCTCGCTGCGCAGCGCCGGCCACTGGCCGGGCAGCTCCATCGGGTCGGTCAACGCCCGTAGGTACAGGCCGGTGCCGCCGACCAGCAGTGCCGTGTGGCCCCTGCGCTCGATGTCGGCGAGCGCCGCCTGCCCCGCCTCGGCGAAGCGGGCCAGCGTCACCTCCTCCGCGGGGTCGGCGATGTCGAGGAGGTGGTGCGGGACCTCCGCCTGCTCGGCAGCGGTCGGCTTGGCCGTCCCGATGTCCATCCCCCGGTACACCTGCATGGCATCGACGGCGACGATCTCGGTGCCCGGATGGAGGCGGGCGTAGGCCATGGCGACGTCGCTCTTGCCCGAGGCGGTGGGCCCGAGGACGACCAGCGGGGTGCTCACCCGGCGGCGACGGGGATGCGCCGCTTGTGCGCCGGCTCGGCCAGCACCTCGACGAACTGCCCCATCAGGTGGTGCGGCGCGGCCGACGTGACCTCCACGGTGGCGTACGTGCCGAGGCGCAGCGGGTGCGGCGGGGTGAAGTGGACCAGCTTGTTCTGCCGGGTGCGGCCGGACAGGACCGACGGGTCCTTCTTGCTCGGCCCCTCCACCAGCACCTCCTCCACCCGGCCGACGCGGGCCAGGTGCTTGGCGAGCGCGCTGCGCTCCACCACCACTCGCAGACGCTGGAAGCGCTCCCCCGCCACCGCAGGGTCGACGAACTCGGCCTCCATCGCCGCCGCCTCCGTGCCCGGGCGAGGCGAGAAGATGAACGTGTACGCGTAGTCGTACTCGGCGGCCGCGGTGACCTCCAGCGTGCGCTCGAAGTCGTCGTCGGTCTCGCCGGGGAAGCCGACGATGATGTCCGTGCTGACCGCCAGGTCGGGGACGTGCCGGCGGGCGTCCGCCAGGCGCTCCAGATAGCGCTCCGCGGTGTAGCCGCGGTGCATGGCCGCCAGGACACGGTCGCTGCCGGCCTGCAGCGGGTAGTGCAGGTGCTCGCACACGGTGGGCGTGGCGGCCATCGCGGCGAACGTCTCCGGGCGCATGTCCTTCGGGTGGGGGCTGGTGTAGCGCACCCGGTGGATGCCCGGCACTGCGCCGACCTCGCCCAGGAGTTCGGCGAACAGCGGCCGCAGCCGGGCGGCGTCGTCGCCCTGCTGGCGGGCCGCCCGCTGCAGGTCGCGCCCGTAGCTGTTGACGTTCTGCCCGAGCAGGGTGACCTCGGTGACGCCGTCGGCGGCCAGCGCCCGCACCTCGTCGACGATGTCGGCGAAGGGCCGGCTGATCTCCGCGCCACGCACGGCGGGGACGATGCAGAACGCGCAGTTGTTGTCGCAGCCGATCTGGATGGTGACCCACGCGTTGTACGACGTCTCCCGCCGCGCCGGCAGGGCGCTGGGGAACATGGCGTGGTCGTCCAGCACGGCCTCGTCGAGGATCTCCGTGATCGTGCCGTGTGCCGACGCGTGCTGCATCAGCTCCGCCGTGCGGTGCACGTTGTGGGTACCGAGGACGACGTCCACCCACGGCGCCTTCTCGGCCACGAGGTCCCGGTCCTTCTGGGCCAGGCACCCGGCCACCACGATCTGGCGACCGTCGCGCTCGGCCTTCCAGCGCTTCAGCACGCCGAGGTTCCCGTACAGCTTGTTGTCGGCGTTCTCACGGATGCAGCAGGTGTTGAGCACCACCACGTCCGCGTCCGCCTCGGACTCCACCGCGGTCATGCCGTCGGCGTCCAGCAGGCCGGCAATGCGTTCCGAGTCGTGCTCGTTCATCTGGCACCCGAACGTGCGCACGACATAGCTGCGGCTCATGGGCCGTCAGGCTACCGGTCGGGTGCCGCCCATTCCGGTGAGTACGGGTTGAACGCCAGCTCCCACAGGTGACCGTCCGGGTCCGCCACATAGCCGGAGTAGCCGCCCCACTCGGCGCGGGTGGCCGCCTTCACCAGTGAGGCGCCGGCGGCCACGAAGTCGGCGATCATGCGGTCCACCGCGGCCTCGTCGCGGCCGTTGATGGCCAGGGTGACGCCGCGGAAGCCGCCCGCCGCCTGCGATGACGCCTGGGCCGCATCCTCCGCCAGTGCGGCGTGGGGGAACAGCCCGAGCACGACCTGGCCGAGGGAGAAGAAGGAGATCTCCTCCGATGACGCCGGCAACCGCTGCCAGCCCACCGCCCGGTAGAAGGCGGTGGACCGGCCCAGGTCGCTCACCCCCAGCGTCACCAGGCTGAGATGAGCGGGCACGCCCATGTCAGTCGATCTCGATCGGCTCGTCGTCGGCGTCGCTGAACTCCGCGTCCGCCTCCACGTCGCCACCGATGCCGGCCTGCACCCGCACGCGCTCCGACACCTCGACCATGATCTCCGGGTTCGCCGCCAGGAAGTTCTTGGCGTTCTCCCGGCCCTGGCCGAGCTGCTCGCCTTCGTAGGTGAACCAGGCGCCGGACTTCTTGACGATGCCCATGTCCACCGCCATGTCCAGCAGGGAGCCCTCACGGCTGATGCCCTTGCCGTACATGATGTCGAACTCGGCCTGCTTGAACGGCGGGGCCACCTTGTTCTTGACGACCTTCACCCGGGTGCGAGAGCCGACGACCTCCGCACCGTCCTTGATGCTCTCGATGCGGCGGATGTCCAGCCGGACGGACGAGTAGAACTTCAGCGCCCGGCCACCCGGGGTGGTTTCCGGCGAGCCGAACATGACGCCGATCTTCTCCCGCAACTGGTTGATGAAGATGGCGATGGTCTTCGTCTTGTTGAGGCTGCCGGTGAGCTTGCGCAGCGCCTGGCTCATCAGCCGGGCCTGCAGGCCGACGTGGGTGTCGCCCATCTCGCCCTCGATCTCCGCACGGGGCGTGAGGGCGGCCACGGAGTCGATGACCACGACGTCCAGCGCACCGGAGCGCACCAGCATGTCGGCGATCTCCAGCGCCTGCTCGCCCGTGTCCGGCTGGCTGATCAGCAGCTGGTCGATGTCCACCCCGATGGCCTTGGCGTACACCGGATCCATCGCGTGTTCCGCATCGATGTAGGCGCAGATGCCGCCGTTGCGCTGAGCCTCCGCCACGACGTGCATGGCGAGCGTGGACTTACCCGAGGACTCCGGGCCGTAGATCTCCACGACGCGGCCACGGGGCAGGCCGCCCACGCCGAGGGCGACGTCCAGCGCCAGGGCGCCGGTCTGCACGGCCTCGATGGCCATGGACCCCTTCTCCCCCATCCGCATGATGGAGCCCTTGCCGAACTGCTTGTCGATGGCTGCCAGTGCGACGTCCAGCGCCTTCTCGCGATCCGTGCTCATTGGTGTTCCCTTCCTGTTCCCTGCTGCCAGTGGTGTGGTTCGGAGGCCGTGCGGCTTGCCGTGCCTCGATGCGCCGTACCGTACGGAAGGGGTGTGACAGGGTTTCCGGGGAGCCTGCCGCACGGACCTTGTGACCCGAGCCGGTGCCGTCTGTTGCGACGAACGACATCACTGTAACTACGAACACGGGTTCGATCAAGCATTTCCATCGAACACGTGTGCGTCCGCACCCTCTGGCGCGGGAATGGGTCAGGCGGAGACGCCGGCGGCGGCGTCGGCCTCGGCCAACTCGCGCTCGTCCGGCTTGTGGGACACCAGGTCGAAGGCCAGCCACAGGGTGAACGTGAAGGGGTAGATCAGCAACGGCACCACCACGGCGGTGGCGCCGATCGCCAGCACCAGGGGCACCACCTTGAAGTCCGGCGCGCTGAGCACCAGCGCGACCGCCATCGTGACCCCGAGGGTGAGGAACGTGAAGAACACGTTGAGGGCGATGGGGCCGAGCTCGAAGCCGTGCTCGCGGTGCCACCGGATGCCGCAGGTGCGGCAGCGCTCGTGGCGGCCCAACCAGTGCTTGATGAACGTCTTGCGGCTGCCGCAACGGGGGCACTTCAGGACCACCGCGCGCCGGAACATGGTCCCCGTGGAGGGCATCGATCGACTCATACCCCCGATGGTATAGAACGGAGGGGTCCCATCGGCAAGACTGTGCGACCGTGCGTCGAACTTTCGCCGGGCTGGTCTTTGGCCTCGCCTATGCCTGTGCCAGCCTGGCGGTGTCGGGCTTCATGCTGCAACGAACCGCCTTCGACCCGGGGAGCTCCGCGGCTGCGGCGGATGTCGTCCTCGGGGACAACGCCATCAAGGCCCAGTTGGTGGACATCATCGCCACCGCTGCCGCGGGGCAGCTGGGGCTCGACCAGACCCAGGTGCGCCAGACCGTGGAGCTGGTGGCCGACCACCCCGACGGGCAGAAGATCCTGGCGGAGGTCATCCACGACGCCCACGCCCACCTCATCGGCGAGCAGCCGGAGCCGGTGCAGATCACACCGGACCAGCTGGTCCTGATCCTCCGCACCCAGGCTGCCGCCGCGCTGCCGGCGATCACGCTGCCCGTGCCGAAGATCACCGCGCTGGACATCACCCGCAAGATCCTCGACTGGATGGTCCCGCTGGCGGCCATCGCCACCGTGATCCTCATCGTGCTCGGGATCTTCGCCCACCCGGAGAAGCCGGCGCTGCTGCGCAGCCTGGCGCTGGGCCTGGTGCTGCTGGCGCTGTTGGTGGGCCTGCTCGGCTACATCGTGCCGCGGCTGGTGATCCCGCTGCTGGACTCCAGCCCCTGGGCCAACGTCTCGGCCCGGCTGGCCGACGACTCGCTCCCGCTGGTGATCGGGATGGAGCTGGTGCTGATCGGCGGCGCGCTGGCGCTGTTCGCCGGGTCCGGCATGATCAACCGCCGCCGGCGCTGGAACACACCGGTCAGCAGCTACCGCTACAGCGAAGACCGCCGCTGGAGCGTCTGACCGGGGGCCTATCTGGCCGCCTAGGGCGCCGCCTGGATGTCGACGATGCCCCGCCGGCGACGGAGGCATCGTCGAGCGGGTCCGGGCTCTCACGGACAGAGTGATGGCCTCCCCCGAAGCCGGCGGGATCATCACCGACGTGATCGGCGCCGCCTCGACCGTGCAACTCACCGACGTCCGCCGCTTCACCACCCCGTGGGAAGGCCCCGCCTCACTCCAACTCCGCGACGGCCACACCCATATCGCCGGCACCTACGACACCCACCAGCGGATCATCGGCGTCACCGCCGACACCGCCAACGCCCGCATCGTCACCGACTGGTTCACCGACCGCCAAGCCGGCCTCGACACCGTGATTGTCGCCGACACCAACGCCGAGGCCGGCGAACTCGCCGCGCTCGCCCAAACCCTCCTCCGCGACGCCGGCCTCGTGCAGGCGGGGGTCGTCGAGTTGATGGACCACAACCTCGCCGGCATCGGCGACATCATCCAGACCCGCCGCAACGATGCCGACCTCATTGCTTCCGACGGCCGCCGGGTCGCCAACCGCGACACCTGGCGCGTTCTGTCCGCCGGCCCCGACGGCGTCATCGCCCAACGCGCCAACAGCAGCGCGGCCACCGTCGAGTTCCCGCTCCGCTACCTCGCCCACCACGCCCAACTCGCCTACGCCGGCACCATCCACGCCGTCCAAGGCCGCACCGTCGACGGCTGCCGCGCCCTGATCACCCCGACCACCGGCGCCTCCGCCCTCTACGTCGGCATGACCCGCGGCCGCCACACCAACACCGCCTACTGCCACACCGACGGCCACGACCACCACGAACACGGCACCGGCCACCTCGACCCGACCGCCGCCTTCCAAGCCGCCATGCGTCGAGACGACCGCGAACACTCCGCCCGCTCCACCCTCCGCGACACCCTCAACAAAGAATCCTCGATCGCCACGCTCCAGATGCAGCTCGCCGAGACCGCCCGCCTCGCCGCCAGCGAAACCTGGCACTCCTGGGCCAACCACCACCTCAAGCCACACCAGCTCGCCCGCATCGGCAACGACCCGGACCGTGGACGCATCATCGAAGCACTCGCGACACTGGTCGGACGCGCCGACCTCGGCCGATCACTCACGACCGCCACCGCCGAGGTCGACTGGCGCCACGATGATCTCGCCCGCCGAGTCGCCGGCGCCATCTATGACTACCGCGACCGACAAGGCACCGCCGCGCAGCCCCACGTCCTCGACCCTGACCGCAGCTGGCGGCCACTAGTCGACGCGTCGCTGCTCGAACGGCACGTCGTCGAACTCCACGACGCCATCCAGGAACGGTCCCGCATGCTCAGCGCCGGCGCAGCCGCTGCGCTCCCGCCCTGGTGGCCGACTGGCGTCCCACACGATGTGGACCTCGCCGGCGACATCGCCGTCTACCGTGACACATGGGGACTCACCGACGAAGCCGACGCGCTCGGCGACACGCCCGCAGACACCGCCGGACGGCGACTATCCGAGTGGACGGTTCTGCGGCGTCGGTTGATGGAAGTTGTTGACCACAGCCTCGCCGACGACCACGCCCTCAATTTCGCGGAAGCGCTCTCGACGCTGCGAACCTGGAACTCCGAACGTGCAGCCTCCGCCGCTGTTGGCCATCGCCCGCCGCAGATGGAGCACGACCTCGCTGCCTCCTGGGGTGCAGAACCGTGACGGCTGACTCTCGGCTCAACGAAGCGGTCACTGCATTGGTGAACGAGGTTGCGGCACTCCGACACCGACTCGACGCACTCGAGAGCGGCCCAGCTCGGCAGCTTGCCGCCGAAGGTGCCGAGAACGAGTCCTTCGAGCAGATCATGCCCCAGCGCGTCGAGATCAACCCTGATCCGGCCGTCGCCGATTGGTGGTCCACCCGGCTTGCGGCGTGGGTCCGCTGGCTCGTTCACACCTACCGCTTGCAGGAGACAGTGCCACCCTGTTGGGCCGAGCATCCCCAGCTCGTCGAGGAACTCACCGCCTCCTGGCTCATGTGGCACGACGCCTGGCTGACCCCATCGACACCAGCCTCGCCGACTCACTGGCACGCCGCTCTCGCAGCGGCAGTAGCACGCATACGGAGTCTCTGGCCCGTCGCCTGCACCACCGCTGGCCACAAGTCGTCCTTTCCGCCTCCATGGCAACGGGGTAACGTTCGTGTGGCTGACCCGCGCGTGTGAGTCCCGCGGTGTGCTCGGGATTGCGTGGCGCGTTCCTTGGTGGCTGTCAGGTGCCGGGTTCGAGTTCGGCGGTGACGGCGGGGTCAGTATCGCGCGTGGTGGTGAGTTTGGCGATGGAGGCTTCGGAGAAGTAGCGGGGGGGCGACGGCAGGAGCACCACCGAGGATCACGCCGATGGCTCACCGACTGGTGGACCTACGAATCCCCACCACGCCACGGGGGCTCCATCCGACCGAGCGACTTGAACTGAGGCGCTCGCTTCGTCGGGGCACATCCGCGCCTGTCAACGTTGACGAGCTACCCGCAACCGGCCACGCTCGATCCAACGAAGGCGTTCAGCGCTGTTCTGGAACCGATCCCGCCAGATCGATGCGATCACCACATCGCTGAACCCATATCCGTTCCACTGGTGGCCAGCTAGTACGCCCTCGGTTTGAAGGAATCCTCTGCCGACTGATGATGCGTACTGCCCGACCGCATCTGTCGTGGCCTCAACGTAGACCTTTCGCAGTGGAAACTCGGAGAAGGCGTACTCAAGAAGTTGTACAAAGGCCACGAGGCCCACCCCAGTGTGGTGCAGCGACGGCTCGACCATCACTAGACCTGCGCGAGGTTTCGCTGCGTGAGCTGTGGGGTCCGCGGGCGTGAGCTCCTGGGTGGGCAGCATCGTGGGTCTATGACCTCCCATGACCTGCCCACGCCAGAAGCTCTGACCCGTACTGTGCCTCATCTGTCGCCTGCCGCGCTGGCATACCTGATCGAGCAGATCACTCCGCTGCTGCCACCGCCGGCGCGTCGCGGGCCCAAGGGCATGCCGATCATCGATCGCGTGCAACTCGCGCTGTCGCATCTGCGTGAAGGAGTCTCGCTGCGAGGCCTGGCCCGAGTGCGCGCGATCCCGGCGACGACCCTGCGCGACAACGTCAACCCCGTCCTCGCCGCGTTCGAACAACTGCTCCCGGTGCTCCCCGACGGCACCCGCATCGACGACTTCGACGACATCGCCCGCTGGTGCGCCGAACACGGCGCAACGATCATCGTTGACGGCACCGAGTTCAGCGTCGCCAGACCCGCTGACCAGGAAGAACAACGCCGGTTCTACTCGGGGAAACGCAAGTCCCACACGACCAAGACGATCGCCATCACCGACACCGAGTCGAACCTGCTGTGGGCGACACCGCTCGTTGCTGGCACCACCCACGACCTCACCGCCCTGCGCGACGCCAACCTCGCCGTTCACCTCGACAACACCGGCCTCGACGTCCTCGCTGACTCCGGGTTCCAAGGACTCCAGCGCGAAGTCAACTGGCTCGAGCTCCCGACCCGACGACACCAGGACCGGCCGCTGACCATCGTTGACCGGTTCTTCAACACCGTGCTCGCACGAGCCCGCGTCCGAGTCGAACACGGCATCGGACGACTCAAGCAATGGCGCTGCCTCACCGCCCACAAGCAGAACCGCCACCAGATCGAACGATGGCTACCAACATGCTGGGCCCTCACCTCCTACCAACAGGCATGGCCCCGCTGAACAAACCCCGCGCAGGTCTACTGATGCACGCGCGGTGAGGTCGCGACCGTGTATCGCATAAAGCATTGACAGTCCGGCGACTCGGTCCCTGCAGCGAATCGTCAGGCCAAGAGCGAGATCCTCCGTGATCGCCTGCCAGAACGCGGCCACATTCATTTGCGGTGACCAATTTGAGCCATAGGTCGCTCGGACAGTCCCCTGTCTGTCAGGGTGAGGTGAGACACCTGGTGTAGCGGTTCTTCACTCCTCCAGGGCGAGAACGGAATCACTGAATCTGATGACTTTGACCATTGCGGATCTTGATCGCGCCCACACTGGTGGTATGGATGAGATCGACCCATCAGCCCGTCCGCGACGACGGACCTTCACCGCTGCAGAGAAGCTCGCGTACTTGGACGAGTACGACGCGTTGCCCAAGGGCAGCCCGGAACGGGGCGCGTTGTTGCGGCGTGAGGGCTTGTACTCGTCGCACCTGTCGGAGTGGCGCAAGCAACGCGACAACGGCGCCCTGGCCGGTCTCACGGCCAAGCCGAGGGCGGATCGACGGTCGGCGGCGGATGTCGAACTGGGTCGTTCCCGCCAGCGGGTGGCCCGCCTTGAGGCCGAACTCGAACGCACGAAGATGGCGTTGGAGATCATGGGAAAAGCGCACGCGCTCTTGGAACTCATCTCCGAGAGCGCGGACACCGAGCCGAGGTCGAAGCAGTGATCGACGATCACTTCGACGACCTCGCCAAGGCGACGTGCACTCGGCGGGCGGCGAGTCTGCTCGGCCGGCCGCGGGCCAGCCACTACCGGCACGTCAAGGGTCCGCTCCACGGGCCGCCGGCACCACGCCCGGCACCCGCCAACGCCCTGTCCGAGGCGGAACGTCAACGGGTGCTCACGGTGTTGCGGTCGCCGGAGTTCTGCGATCTCGCACCCGCGCAGGTGTGGGCCCGCCTGCTCGACGACGGCATCTACCTGTGCTCGATCCGCACCATGTACCGGCTCTTGGCGATCGCTGGCGAGAACCGGGAACGACGCCGGCAGCGCACCCACCCTGCCCGCAAGAAGCCTGAGTTGATCGCGACCGCACCGAACCAGGTGTGGTCGTGGGACATCACGAAGCTGCAGGGGCCCGAGCGTGGCATCTACTACGAGCTGTTCGTGATCATCGACATCTACTCGCGCTACGTGATCGCCTGGACCGTCGCCGCTGCAGAAACCGGCGAGCTCGCCAAGGACTTCATCGACGCGGCGATCGCCACCCAGGGCATCGCACGAGGGCAACTCACCTTGCACGCGGACCGGGGCACCTCGATGACTTCCAAGCCCGTCGCTCAGCTTCTCGTCGATCTCGGCGTCGCACGATCCCACTCGCGGCCGCACGTGTCGAACGACAACCCGTACTCGGAGGCCGGGTTCAAGACACTCAAGTACTGCCCGGCGTTTCCCGGCACGTTCGGCTCGATCCACGACGCCCGAGCGTTCTGCGACACGTTCTTCGCGTACTACAACCACGAACACCGCCACTCCGGCATCGGGCTCCACACCCCAGCCAGCGTGCACTACGGCACCGCAACCGAAATCCGCGCACACCGCGCCGCCACTCTCGACGCCGCCTACACCGCCAACCCCGACCGCTTCCGCGGTCGCCGACCAACCCCACCCCGACTACCCACCACCGCCTGGATCAACGACCCCTCACGCGAGGCCAAGATCCAAAGCAAGTAACCCCGCTCGTGTCTCAAACCCCTTGACAGGTTCCGGAGCGCTACCGACCGCAGCGTATCCATTTGAATAATTCGTTATGACGTCCTTGACTCCTGCCCACGCTCTGAGACTGCTCCGCCTAGAGCCAACAGCAAGGTCCTCCGAGTACTCGTAGGTCTCAAAGCCGGGGTCTGGGTTGTAGGTTCCGAGTGGACTGCTCGACCCATGCTGCTTCGCTATCAGTTGGGCCCAGTCATCCGACTCGGGATACGCCGAGTGCGCCGCATTGGTTCCGCATCCGGTCATTCGCGGTTCCCGACCGGACACAACTGCGCCATCGTACATCTGGGTCTCTGTACCACCGACGTGGTCAAGCGAGCGCGCATGCGCCGTCTCGTGCAGAGTCGTATTTGGCAGAGACCCGGGAACGGCCAGCGTCGCAAGCGGGCTCTTGATGTTCACGACCGGCACACCGTTGGTGCACACCGTGTTACTTTGACCCGTTCCCGACAGACCGCGGACGAGCTGAATGCCTCCGGTGTTGACTTCTGTCGACGTCAGAATGTGGGCACCTCCGACGTCGAGAAACGCATTCCATTTCTCGATCGCCTGCCGAGCTAGGATCTTCTCATCGGCCGTCCAAGATCCCGCTCCATCCACGAACCTATACTCCAAGTGCTGAACGAAAGCGATCCCACCGCAGGCGGTCGGATCGTCGTTGCGGTCGAACGCAGACGTGCTCGCACTCTGCGCTCCGACAACGGCCATGGCCGAGGCCACTTTGAACCTTAGGTATCGTCGGAAGCTCACGATAGAAGAGTACGGCTTCGGTTTTCCCCTTGTCAAGGCCCTTGTGGACAGCAGGACGAGCAGACGGAGCACGGCTTCCCACGATGAGGGCGCGGCTGACACCAGCCTCAAACTGTCGGCACCCTTGATGCCAGGCCAGGAAGATCGTTGTCGATTGCGTGCGTGTGATGGCACCAACTCGATGATGATCGTGGAACCGTGATGTCCGGTGGGTGGTGATCGCAGTTGGGTGGGCCGTCTCCGAGCCATGACCAGGCCTGAAGTCAATGGCAGATGCAGGTGCCGCCACCGGTACCGCGGTCCGCGTCAGCGCAAAGCGGACACGTCAGTGGCCGACCGTGCGGGGACGAAGTGAGCACCCCCGAACAAGACGACACACTCGACGTGGCCGCATTCGAGTATCGGCGTTCTCGTCAGCCCGTCCGCGCCGGCATACACCGCGCAGGAACCGAACACACTCAAGCACACGCTGCGACGCCACTGATGGTTCGAGACGGCGTCGCCGGCACAAGCAGATCGGGCGAACTGCTCGGATACTGCGTAAAGAGCCACTGCGTCGAGAATGGGTTCCACCCAAGCCATGCCTCTGCCGACCCACCCCCGTAGTAACTTCTGTGCTGAGTACCGTAACCGTCGATGTAGATAGCGGCGCTAAGTCGCGGCTGGCCGTAAGGGTCTGAAGCAGTCTGAAAGCCCGTCCATGACCAAGCATTCATCACGCCTCCATTGTTGGATCCGATGATGCCATTCTGCGCGACGGCTAACCACCACGTTGTCAGATAGCCGAACACGCCATCTACGGTCAAGGAACATCCATTGGAGTTTACGATCGCCTGGACAAATCCGGACATGTTCGAGTACTGGTAACTCGAACTACTCACAGTATACCCCGCAGATGCCCAGTCAAATGTCCCTAGGCCGGAGCCCGCCTCTGCGACTGGCGGGCTGGGCACCAGTATTGGCGCGATAGCCAGCGCTGCGCAGAACGCGGCACGTCGTATCTTCATGGCCTAACCTTCCGTTGCTCCCTGCAAGACTGCCTCTATCTGCGCAAGGGAAGAGTCATTTGGCTCAAAGCTCGACTGCTGCAGTGATATGAGCAGCCATCCACCCTCAACTGTGGCCGTCGCCACAAGTTCAGAGCCATTTTCGAATCCCACATCGTAGACTTCCCACCGCAAGCCACCTTCTTGAACCACCATGATCGGACTGAATCCAACCTTTGGCTCGACGCTCTGGAGCGTCAATCGAAGAGATGTCTCGTTCGGAAGAACCCATAGTGAGGTCTGTATCACCTCGGGCGGCAGTTGAACTGGCTCGGGCCTCTCGCTTGGCAGCGACCCCGCGGGAAGATGGAAGACAACACCCCCAAGCTCCACAGCTTGCGTGGAATCGAGTGAGGTAGGTGTCTCAAGTGGAATCCCCTGAGTGACGGTCACTGTAGTATCCGGCTGGCTCCAGGCAGGGCCAGAAGTCGCGGCGGGAGCGCCACAACTCGAGATCACACCGGCGGCAATTACCCAGGCCATTGCGCCAATGATCGGGTGCCTCCAGCTGTTCATGCTCCGATGATAAACTCAGGTCCTTGGAGTGTCAATCGACCATTCTTCAACAGCGAAGTCGAGGTAACGCGGCGCTTCGGATCTGAGCGGGGTGCGGTGACGCGGTGAGGGTCCGCGGGACGGGGTACAGGGACTCCAAGAATCGGTGGTTCCTACACCTCGAGTCCCGGAGTCCCTGTGGAGTTCAACCCTGCGCGCATGTGCGAGCTGCTGGTCGGCCTGCCCGATGTCAACGTGCTCGCTGTCGATGACCGTCGCGACCTCCCGATCGTGGTCCATCGAGGCTCGCTTGGAGGGGCTGTGGTGCCCGGCGTGCGGTGCCCGGGCAACGGTCAAGGAACGTCCGGTGGTGGACCTCGTTGACTTGCCGTGCTTCGGGCGTCCGGCCCGGCTGGGGTGGCGCAAGCACCGGTTGGAATGCCGCGAGGCGCTGTGTCCAATGGGGTCGTGGACCCATGTCGATGGGCGGATCGCGGCACCCAAGATGGTGATGACGACGCGGGCCGGACGGTGGGCGACGATCTAGGTCGGCCGGCACGGACGCGCTGTGTCCGACGTCGCGGCCGAACTCGGCTGCGACTGGCACACCGGCAACGACGCCGTCGTCGCCTACGGGGAGGCGCTGCTGGCCGCCGACACCGATCGGGTTGGGCAGGTTGGAGCGCTCGGGCTGGACGAGACGCTGTTCGTGCGCACGGGCCGGTTCCGGACCCAGTCGTGGTGCACATCGATCACCGACGTCAGCCCGGGGCGGCAGGCCCGCCTGATCGAGGTCATCCAGGGCCGCACCGCGGCGGAGGTGTCCGGGTGGATCGACACGGCAGTCCGGCGAGTGGCGCGACGGGATCGCCTGGGGGTGTTGGACATGTCCGGGCCCTACCGCAAGGTCTACGACGACAGCCTGCCCGACGCCGTCCAGGTCGCCGATCCGTCCACGTCGTCAAGCACGCCAACAGCAAGCTCGACGAGTGCCGGCGCCGCGTGCAGAACGAGACCCTCGGTCACCGCGGCCACAAAGACGACCCGCTCTACCGATCCCGCCGGCTGCTGACCAAGGGTCATGAAGGCCTCGACGAACGCGGCACCGCCAAGCTCATGAGCCTGCTCGAGGCCGGCGACCCGCGCGGCGAGGTCCCGCATGTGCTGGCATGCGAAGGAGACCGTGCGGGGGCTCTACGCGATCGCCGACCCCGCGTCCGCGGGCGCGTTCTTGGACGAACTGATCGACGACATGGCCGATTCGGAGATGCCCGTCGAGGTCCGCTCGCTCGCCGGCACACTGCGCCGCTGGCGCGACCAGATGGTGGCTTGGCACACCGCCCGGGTCTCGAACGGGCCAACCGAGGCGCTCAACAACCTGATCAAGCGCATCAAGCGGGTCGCGTTCGGGATGCGCCGGTTCCGTCACTACCGCGTCCGCTGCCTGCTCTACGCCGGGAGGCCCAACTGGGAACTACTCGACACCATCACACCCCGCTGAAGTCCGAAGAGCCGGTAACGCACGCGAAACGCGGAGAGCCAGCTTGGGTCAAGTAGGTCGGCGGCCGAGAGGACATCCGCTCCACTTCCAATCGCATTCGCTTGAGCGGGCGATGAGAAGTCGAGCCGTGCTGTCGAACGAGCGCCCTCCGGGCTGAGTGCGGTGGCCTCAGAGTCGAAGACGAAGCGAGGCGAATTGACTGACAAGCTTGACCATCTGCGTCGCGAGTGTCTTGTCCGTCGTTCGTCATTGGGCGAGTTCCCACGTCGCTGGCAGGCGGACAACGGCTGCCTTCCCGCTGCGCGGGATGAGGAGGGCCTCGCCGTGGCGGTAGGTGTCGAGTTCACGGATCTGGTTCTCGGTGAGGACGGGCCGCAGGCGTGTATTGACGGAGATGTCGGAACCGGCAAACAGGCCGCGGTTGCCGCGGGTGGAGACGGATCGGACGATCTCGTCGTAGTCGCCGAGGAGGCTGGTGATGTCTTTGAGGTCTTGGGCGGAGCCGAGGCCGCCGAGGACGAGGCGTTGGGTGGCGAGGTCGCGCAGGAGTGCTTCGCCGGTGGTGGTTCCCCAGGTGTTGCGAGCTTGGTCGACGGATTGGACGACGAGCATGGTGCAGATGCCGGAGCCGCCGCCGGTGGAGAGGAGTTGGTCGAGCTTGGGGATGGGGGCGACGTTGGCGGCTTCGTCGAGGGCGAGCAGGAGGGGTGTGGTGACCCGGCCGTGGGTGCGGGCGTGTCGGCGTGCGGTCTCGATGATGTGGTCGGCGAGTGCGGCGCAGAGGCCGGCGATGGCGTGTTGCTCGGAAGGGGAGCCGAGCAGGTAGAGGGTGTTCCAGTCGTCGAGGAACCGGTCGGCGGTGAACGAGCCGGCCGGTGGGCCGCCGGCGACGGCTCGCACGGTGGGCAGCATGAACGGTTCGAGTGCCTGTCTGACCTGCCCCCAGACGCCGGCCTTGTAGCGGGGTTCGTTGGCGATGGCGGAGCGGAGGGTTGCGGACCATAGGCCGGTGTCGTCGAGTTGGGAGAGGATGGCGGCGGGTTCGGTGTCGGCGGAGCGGTTGGCCCATTCGAGGACGTGGAGCATGGTGAGGTCGGCTCGGGCGGCGGCAAGGAGGTAGGCGCACAGGACGTTGCGGCCTTCTTGGCGCCAGTAGGCCTCGTCGCCGGAGGGGTTGGGTCGGCCGGCGAAGAGGGCGTTGGCTCGTTGCAGGGCGGTGAGTTCGTCGGTGCAGCCGACGAGTGGTGTCCATCGGAGTGGTTCGCAGCCGTCAGGGACGTCAGTGGTGTTGGCGGGGTCGAACACGAGTCGTCGGCCGCGGTGGCGCCACTCGCGGGTCCAGTTGATGATGTCGGGTCGGAGGCCGGTGACGACGGCCGGCCCTTCCCAGCGGGCGACGGTGGGGGCGACGAGCCGGAGCCCGCAGCGATGAGGCTCTCGGCCTGTGGGCGAGCCCGACTGACGGCTGCGGGTCGCCGCCCGGCCGTCCGGGGCGCCACACCGAGGGCGTCAGGCCAGGAGTTCGGCCACGAAGTCGGCGAACACGTCGGCGTAGGTCATGGCGTCGTCGTCGCTGTGGAGCATGGAGATCAGCCACTGCTCGTCCAGGCCCGGCGGCAGGAGGATGCCGCGGTTGATGCCGTGCATCCACTGGGCGAAGGCCAGGTCGAAGTCCGTCGCCTTGTAGTCGCGGTAGTTCTTGATCGGCTCCGGCGCCCAGGTGACGCAGCCCTTGGCACCGAACTGCACGGTGTGGGCGGGCAGGCCGGCGCGGTCGATGGTGGCCTGGCAGGCGTCCACCAGGCGGCCGTTGCGCTCCACGACCTCCTTCATCGCCGCCGGGGTGCAGACCTCCATGAGCACGGCCTTCGCCGCGGCCATGCAGAGCGGGTTGCCGTTGTAGGTGCCGAGGTGGAGGACCTTGCCGGCGGTGATCTGGTCCATGCACTCCTGGCTGCCGCCGAACGCGCCGAGGGGCAGGCCGCCGCCGATGCTCTTGGCCAGGGTCACGAGGTCGGGCGTGACGCCGAGGGTGCGGGTGGCGCCGCCGTAGCCGGCGGTGATGCCGGTCTTCACCTCGTCGAAGATCAGCATCGTGCCGTACTTGCGGGTGATCTCCCGCACGGCCTCGAGGTAGCCGGGCTGCGGCATGCAGATGCCGATGTTCTCCATCACCGGCTCGACGATGAAGGCCGCGACGTCGCCGTTGCGCAGCACGCGCTTCAGCGCCTCGGGGTTGTTGTACGGGATGACCAGCGTGTCCGCCAGGACGCCGCGGGTGATGCCGGCCGTGGCGGGGATGGCACGCGGCGAGTCGGCCGGGCCGGCCTCGGCGATCGGCGGCTTCATCGAGATCATCACCTCGTCGTGGTGGCCGTGGTAGCCACCCTCCACCTTCACCAGCTTCTCCCGGCCGGTGATGCCGCGGGCCACGCGGATGGCGTCCATCGTGGCCTCGGTGCCGGAGTTGGTGAACCGCCACATGGGGAGCTGGTAACGCTCCGCCAGCATCTCGGCCACCTCCGCATTCATCTCGCACGGGGTGACGTAGAGCGTGCCGTAGTCCATCTGCTCCGCCACAGCCTTGCGGACCGCCGGGTGGCAGTGACCGGCGAACAGCGCGCCGTAGCCCATGTCGAAGTCGATGTAGCGGTTGCCGTCCACGTCCTCCATCCAGGCGTCCTGCGCCCGGCGCACCACGATCGGGTGCGGGTCGTAGGCCTGGAAGCTGCTGGGGACGCCCAGCGGGAGCACCTTGCGTGCCCGATCGGTGGCCTCCTGCGACCCCTTGGTGCGCTCGATGTAGGTGCGCAGTTCGCGGGCGGTGATGTCCTTCGCCCGTTGGGCCAGTTGCTGGTGAGAATGGCGTTCCGTTGCGCTCATCAGTCGTTTCCTCCGGATTCCGTTTCAGAGAGCCTAGCCGACCACGGAATCCGTCGTGAACGCCGACCTGAACGACGGTCCGCCGCGGCCGCGGACCGCTGGTCCGGCCGGTGGGTAGGGTCGCTCGCGTGGACGAGCACCACCAACCGCAGGTCGGCGCCGGCCTCACCGGCGACGGCACCCCACCGGGCGCGCTGGCACGCCTGGCGCCGCTTGCCGCGCTGCCGGTGCCGGTGTGGCTGCTGCTGCTCGCTGCGCTGTTCTTCGTGCCCTTCGGCGACCCGGCCGACGTAGCGATCACGCTCGGGGCCGCTGCCGTCATCACGGTGACGGAACGCCACTCCCCCACCCGCTCCGTTGGGCCGCCACGGCCGACGCCGCTGCCGGCGAGGTGGCGGTTGGTACTCGTCGCCCTGGTCGCTGCGACGGCATCGCTGGCCGGCAGCCTGCGGCTCTACAGCCGGCCCGCCGCGGCCGTGACGGTTGCCGCGGGCATCGCCGTGTTCGTGGCCAGCGAGCGCCGAGCACATGCACCCCGTGCGCTGCCGACATCCGGGGAGGGGTCAGGACGGCCCTGGGCCGTCGTCGCGCTGGTGCTGTGCGCCTGGGAGTTGATCGCGTTCTCCTACCAGCCGTCGAAGAACGTCAACGCCCCCGACCACCCCACGCTCAGCGTCCTGGTGGAGGAAGCACAGCGGCACGGGCTGGGACGTGCCGCGGTGGTCGGCGCCTGGCTCGCCCTCGGGATCTGGCTGGTCCGCCGATGAGCGCCCGGCAGATCACCATCGCCGGCTTCCTGCTGATCGTCGCGGCCGCCGTGGTGCTGGATCTCCTGGCTCGCCGCCCGGGCGCCCGGTGGCCCACGTTCTCCCGCCTGATGACCCGGATCATGGCCACCCGCGCCACCCGCCTGTCCGTCCTCACCGCCTGGTTCTGGTGGGGTTGGCACATGACCACCCGATGACCCGGCGGGACCGATTTCGCAGGTGGATTTCGGGGACGGATGTGGCACACTTGGTCGCCCACATGGTGGCCGTAGCTCAGTTGGTAGAGCGTCAGGTTGTGGTCCTGAATGTCGCGGGTTCGATTCCCGTCGGTCACCCCAGTGCTCGCAGTTGGGGGCCGGGTGACCGTCCCCTACACTGCGAGCGCCAGTCGCGCCTCTAGCTCAACGGCAGAGCAACGGACTCTTAATCCGCAGGTTCAGGGTTCGAAACCCTGGGGGCGCACCAACGAAATGGCACTCAGAGGGCATCCGCAAGGGTGCCCTCTGCCGCGTCCAGGGCCGAGGCGGCGATTCCGCCGACCAGGGTCACTTGGAGTCGTCGCCACTGTCGGTTGCGAGCCGTGCCTGGATGTAGGACGCGATCATGATGACGACGGCGGTCTGAAACAGAGCAGCGGCCGCAAGTCCGATGCCGAGCCCGATGTACGGATGCGTCGTGTGACAGTTCGCTCTGCCCGCCGGCGTGATCTCACACGTCGATTCCTCTCGGAAGGCGGTGAGTGCTCCGGCAATGAGGCCGGCCAGCAAGAGCGCCCATGCGAGCAGTTCAACGTTGTCAGCTATCCGATATGCGCGGCCGGCCAGGGTGGACGCGCGCCCGATTGGCGGCCGCGAGAGTGCACCAACCGGTTCCTCACCTGTTCTGAGTTGCTCGTACAGGGCCACGAACTGCTCAGCCTGGGCGCGTTCGCTGGCGTCGTCTGAAAGCCCGAGTTCCGTATCTCCCCAGCGGAGATTCCCGTCGTCCAGAGCCAGCGGCGGTGCAGGATCCCGAAACCAACCTTGTTGGTAGGTGCGGACCCGCTTGGGAGAGGAGATCTCGTAGTAGCGGTTCGTCGGCGTCACCGTGAAGATCGCGGGCTTGCCGTCGTAGGTGATCGTAAGCTTCACCACCTTGAAGCTAGGTGACACCACGGGCATGATGCGTGCGTCGGAGCTGGGCGCTGCGTACGAGGACGCGTGGGCAGCGTGGGAAGCCGCCGACGACAGCGCGCTCTGGGAACCCACCGCGGGAGATGGCGCCACGGCGTCTACTGGCAGGCGACCGACCAGCCCTCAGGTAGCGGATTCTCGCTCAGTGCCTGTCGATCGATGTCGACGATGAACTCCGTTGTCGGGCCCATTGCGTCGTACACGCTCAGGGCGGATTGCCCGGCCATCGGAAGCGAACTCCGGTCGGGCAGCGACCCGTAGGCATAGATCGTGTCCGGTGTGCACCACCCGTAGATGACGTAGCCGTCGGGAGACTCGACGGCCATCGACTCGAGGACGACGCCGTCGACAGCAATGTGCGGCTCGGCCTCGCCGAACAAGACCATCTCATGGCACTCGTCGCCGATGCAGACCACCATCGCTCCCGCTGACGCCCCGCGTTCGATCGTGACCGGGACCCGGAACCCGTACCGCTCGCGATCGAACCCAGCGAGCACGATCGCGTTGAGCCGACCCCACCAGCCGCTCGGGAACCCCTCGTCCTGGAGGATCCAGCCCGCCAAGTGAGCCACCTGCAGGAGGGGACCTCCGCTGAAGTCGACCAGGCGGTCGACCACATGGACGTAGTGCTCCTGACCGGTGAACTCTTCCGCCGACGCCGCCGGCGCCGTGCTGGCGGCTGTGGAGGAAGCGGTTGGGGCTGACACGACTGGGGCTGACACGACTGGAGCTGACACGACTGGAGCTGACACGACTGGAGCTGACACGACTGGGGCTGACACGACTGGGGCGGTGGAGTCCTCGCCGGCACCACTCGAGTCGCAGCCGGCCCCCACCACCAGACCGGCCGCAGCGAGCCAGGTGAGGGGTCGACGAGACACGATCATCTTCTTACCCGAGGCAAGCACGAGTGTCGAGACTCCCGGCCAACCCACGAAAGTGCCAATCGGCTTGAGCGGCCCGATTGCGCCGAACGGAACGTTCGTGTCCGGGGTTCGAAGCCCCAGCTCTGTGCTACCTCTGGCCCATCTTGCGTCTCGCGGCGGCAGCGGCCTCGACCTCGGCGTCGTAGGAGTCAAGGGAGATACACACTGAATCCCAGTGCAGTCCACCTCTGAACTGGGGATCGTCGATGTCGGAGTCGCCCGGCAGAGATTGACGCCACAGCCAGAGTCGCACGTTGTGGAACTCGAACGAGTAGCCGTTCTCCCGATACTCACCCGGACCGACCGACGACTCGAACACATCGATGGCCTCCGATGCCGGCGCGGCGAGCACATCAACGCCGCGGAACACTGCCACGACTGCTCCGCCCCTGTTCATTTCCAACGCACCGACGGTGCCTTCGCCGTCCAACGACGCCGAGAAGGACGCCCCGAACCAATACAACTCCATCCCGACACCGAGCCAATCCGGGTGCTCTCTCTCCGGTTCACCCAAGGCCATCACCACCTCGGAACGACGCATGCCGAGCCGAACCGGCCCCATGCCGACACCCGGCTCGATCTCGAACGACTCAGCCATCCTGCCCAATGCGGCGGTTCCGCGCTACAGGTGTGCCACCACGGCAATGCCGGCGCCGGTGGCAAGACCGTTCAACACGCCGACCTCGACGTGACGCCATTCGGGCGAGTCACCAAACGCTGGCTCCGCACAGGGAGCGTGAAACAGGTCGTCGTCGATTCGTGCAACGTCGTCACCGTCGCGCAGTCGAATGCCGCAGAGACGACAGACCGGTTCAGACGTCGTTGCCATGCACCCAGACTGCACCCGATGCGCGCAAGTGTCCAGCGTCTTTGTCGGCAACTCCCGGCGGTCGCCAGGCGACGAGCGTTGCGTACTTGGCCTCAGCCTGACACCACCCACCAACAACTCCAGGGACGCAACCCAGCTGGATGCATTCTCACTGCGCTCCTATGCCGCGGGCGGCTCGAGCGTTGGGTCGTCGCGATAGCGCTCCACCAGGCGCCAGTAGTTGTCCACATAGCGCTGGATTCGGCTGGCATCTGCCGTCGAGCTGAGGAACGGCTTGCGCTTGCCCATGACGAGGACATCCCGTGATGGTGAGCCGGCGATCTCGATCGGCCGTGCGAGCATCTCGATCGGTTGCAGGACACTTCCCCGGACGGCATCCGGAAGTCGGGCGCGCAGCCAGGCCAGCTGCTCGGTCGTGAACAGGTTGCTCGGGCACCGGAGCAGCCCGAGCCCTTGGAGGCCGGCCAACGGCTGGATCCGGCCGTCGTCGATCTTCTTCAGGGCGAACCAGAGACTGCGCACCGACGCCAGTCCGCGGAGCGGCTCGAGGGAAGCGACCGAGTTCTTCATCCAGACCTTGTCACCGAAGGTCAACTCCTCCAGAGCGACCGCGTTGCGCAGGTCCTCCAGATCGCGCAGGCGGGAGAAGTCCTCGAACTCGAGTCCCCGAAGTTTCGGGGTCGCGGCCAAGTTCCAGAGCCGGGTCGATCGCTGGTTCCAGAAGATCGACACCAGGGTGAGATCCGGCAGGCTCTCCAGCGGTGAGAAGTCCTGGATCCGCGGACACTTCCAGAGATGGAGCGCGGTGAACTGCCGGCCATGTCGTTCCACCAGCGTCTCGAACGTGGCCTGGTCAAGTCCGCTCACCCGCAGCGCGGTCGCGTCCGGCTGAAGGGAGATCGCATCGAGATCTCCAGCAGCGAGCCTGCCGCCCCCGATCTCCGGCTGGATGAGGTCCACGCGCCAGTCCGGGTTCGTTCTTCGGCCGAGCGTCAACTCCTCGAGGTTTGAGGGCGGCGGTTGAGAGGCCGAATCAATCGGAGACACTGGCCATCACACTGCCAGATCGGCAAGATCGCCCGAACCATGCGGGTCGGGCGGCATGCCGAATCTCCGATCCCTCTCCAGCATGTGCCCGCCGAGCATTGCGGCAACTATGGGCGGTCAATCGGGTAGCTCGTCGACCCGAAGCGCGCAGCCGATGATGACTTCGATTTCCGCTCTGATGGCCGGACCCAACTCCTGGACGCCGTGGTGCGGAACAGTGAACACGACTCCCGGGCCAAGCTCGGCGTCACAGCGCGTCGCCGGGATGAACTCGCGGAGCAGGTACAGAGCACGTGACGCTTGCCGCTCCGTTATCACTATCGCTGGGTCGGCAGCGACGAGTCGAAGCATGAATCGAGCTTGCCATATGGAGTCGCACCGAGCGGCAGCCCGGCGGGCGCTTCCTAGTCGCGCCGCACGCTGCCGGCCTGAATCTCCCCGCACCGAATGCTGTCGTAATCGCTTCCAGCTTCGTCAGGGCACACGATGACCTCACCGAGAAGGCAGCCTTCAAACGTGTCGGACTGGATCAGCGTTCCGGGCGGCTGTTCTCTGTAGTCAGACGTCTCCTCGGTGACCCTGCACTTGATGGCCGCATACCAGCCGCCGCGGCGGTCAAACCCACATGCAGCGAGAGGCAGGAGCGCGAGCAGCAAAATGACTGGTCCACGCTGGGCACCTGAGCAGCGGTTCGGCACTTGAACAGGTTGCCCCACAAGGAGAACCGAGTCCAGCGATCAAGACGACGCTCCTATGGTTGTCAAGGTGCTGGTTGCCGGTGTCTCGGTCAGCCACGTGGTGGTGCTCTGGCCGATTGGCTTCGGTGCCGCGACGACGAACACCGACAATGCCGGCGCAACTGCGACCTGGCTGACACGACGCTCTACGTGAGCATCGGCGCTGGAATCAGCGTCGACGGCGACGTGCGAGGAGTGGTGAGAGTCGTGTGGTGATGTCCTCGAGGGACGGGTTGATCGAGGCGACCCAGATGACGAGGTCGTAGACGTCGTCGTTGGAGACCCTGGACACGCTGAATCCGTTCAGTTCGAGGAACACGGCGGTAGCGAGCCAGCCGAGGCGCTCGTTTCCGTCGACGAGGGCGTGGTTGTTGACGATCGATTGCAACAGCGCCGCGGCTTTGGTGATGACCTCCGGGTAGGCGTCGCGTCCGTAGGCCGTTGCCTGGGGACGAGCGGCGGCTGATCCCAGAAGGCCGACGTCGCGGATCGGCGGCGGATCGCCGAGCAGCGTCCGGGCGAGGTCGATGAGGTCGTCGAGGTCGAGGTACTCGACGGGATCACTCATTCGCCGAGACGGCGCAGCGCGTCAGCGTGGCGGTCCATCACGAGTGCAGCTGCCGACGAAACCCGGTCGCGGTGCTGTCCTCGAGCGACGAACTCACGCACGGCGCGCCTGGCAGCTTCCTGCATCGAGATCCCCTCTGCCTCAGCGCGCTCGCGGAGGGCATCCTGTTCGTTGTCCGTCAGCCGGAGGGTCATGGCCACCGGAGCATGGTATCAGTTCGATACCGCTCAGAGCTGCCGTACCGGACGCTGGACACCAAGCCCGCGATCGGGCACACTGCTCGGGTGGATAGGGGTCGGGGGAGACGGCGTTGACGCCCGTGACGCGAAGCCAGCCGGTCAACCCTTCATCGCAATCGCGGGTGAGGCGCACGATTCTGCTCGACGCTGGATGTCGAGCCATCGTCCTCTTGGCGATGCTGCTGCTCACATGGGACTTGAGCACGACGAGTGACCTCTTCATCGACACTCGCCCCCTCGCTATCGCCGTCGCTGGCTGGCAGGCGACCGCACTCCTGGTCGAAGGACGCGTCATGCGTTCGATCAGTCTTGGCCGCGGCGCGTCGACGACAGCCCTCGCATCAGTGACCGGCTTGGCATTGCTGCGCTTCTCGATCCTCCTCGCCACGCTGCTCGGGAGGCCTGCCCACACTCCGGTTGCGTCAACGGCGATCGCGGTCGTCGTGGCTATTGGAACCGTTGTCGTGCTCGCGTCGGCGATATCCGCGTGGATCGGGCTTCACCCGTCCGCGTAGATCTTGCCGGCTGGCGCTGGACATACCCGAAGTTCTCGGGCAGGCTGCAGCGGTGCCGTTCGTCGTCGCAGGCTTGATGATGGTCGCCTACAGCCTGATGATGAGAGGTGACTTCATCGCCCGAGGGCAGGAGCGCCTGTTCCGCCTGGAGGGCGACACCGCAGATCGCCGAAGGGCACTACTTCAGCGAACCTCCCAGGTGAGCCTCGCGCTGGGGCTGGTCGCCTTGCTCGTCGGGGCAGTCTCGGTGGCGCTCGGCACGTAGCCCTTCGGCGGAGACAGCAGACGCCGTCTCTTGACCCACCCAGATCTGCGGATCGGAGCGGGTTGACGACTCGATCGGGAGGGGGCACGGTGCGAAGCTGCCGTGGAGACTCTTGGGGTCATCCGAACCCTCACCGGCACGAGGAGCGAAGTCGCGGCCCGATCGGGTTAGGTTGGCGCTCCGGTGAGTCGCTTCGGGGCAACATGTGTCAAGGGTCAGCAGGATCTGCCCGTAGGCGGTCGGTGGTTCTGCCCGTTGGTGGCCATCAGAGTTGCCCACTGATGGCCGGTGGTTCTGCCCGGTAGGTCAGTTCGTCAGTGGCCTCACCCCTTTGCCTCGGGTTGCTTGGGTGAGGCGGATGGAGTCGCCGGTGGTGATGACGACGTGGGCGTGGTGGAGTAGCCGGTCGACGGTGGCGTTGGCGATCGTCTTGGGCATGAGTTCGTCGAAGCCGGCCGGATGGAGGTTCGATGAGAGCGCGATGGAGCGTTTCTCGTAGGCGGCGTCGACGACGCGGTAGAGCGCTTCGGCGGTCTCGGTGGTGACGGGGAGCAGTCCGATGTCGTCGATGCAGATCAGGTCGGCGCGCATGATCTTCTTGATCGCTCGGTTGGTGCTGTCGTCGATGCGGTGGCGGTTGATCAGCGCGCCGAGGGTCTCGAGGGAGAACCAGTGGACATGGCAGCCGTGTCCGATCGCCGCATGCCCGAGTGCTTCGAGGAGGTGGGTCTTGCCGGTGCCCGACGGTCCGCAGACGACGAGGTTCTCGTGCCGATCGACCCACTCCAACGACGTCAACGAACGTTGTGTCGGGGCGGGGATCGATGACACGGTCTCGTCCCAGGTGTCGAAGGTCTTGCCGGTCGGGAACCCGGCTGCGTTGCGACGGATGTTGATCGATGACGCCCGCCGACCGGCGAGTTCCTCGGTGAGCAACGCCCGGACGGCTTCGGCTGGATCCCATCTCTGGGCTTTCGCTGTCGCGAGCACGTCGGGTGCGTGTCGGCGCATGTGCGGCAGATGCAACTGACGCAACAGATCGACGACGTCATCGATCGGAGCGGTCGTGGCGGCGGTCATGACGCGACCTCACCGAAGTTCGCCCACGCGGCCGTGGATGGTTGCATCGAGTGTTCTTCGTCGACACGTCGTTGTTGGCCGACGGGGTGCGCGGCGAGGATCGAGGCGAGATCACCGTCGCCGAACCGTTCGAACATCGCGGCGTGTCCGAGTGCCCAGTCGACCCTGTCGACACCGTGGAGCAGCGAGAGCTGCACCGCTTCGGCCATCTTCACCTTCACACGAGACGTGCCTGCGGCGGCGGCCTCGACGAGCCACATCCGTGCGCCGTCACCGAGCGCCAAGAACTCAGCTTCGGCAGCGTTGCCCGGTCGTGGTTCGCGGGCCAACGCGCCGGCCGGGCGTGGCGGGTAGTGGGCGTCATCGATCCGCGGGTTGCCGGGCGTGGACCGCAGATGTCGGGCGACTTCGACCGGGCCTGACACAGCGACGTGCGTGGCGACGATCTCGTCGCCGTCAACACGGACCCACACGACCTGTTCGGCGAGGGTGTGCGGAACCGAGTAGGTCACGCCGCCGAAGCTGATCGTCGAGGTCCATGACACCTTGCGGGTCTCCCCGAACGCCGCGGTGAACGCCACGTCCGGCAGACGATGCAACCGTGCCCGTTCCTCGGCCAGCATCTCGACCGGTGGGCGCCGGGTGATCCGATGCTCACGACTGTTGACCTTGTCCATGAACGCGTCGCACGCGTCGACGAGCTCGCCCCAACTGGCGTAGTCGTCGCGCAGGTTGGTGTCGGTCGGCACGAGATCGGCCTTCGCGATCTGAACGGTGCGTTCGACACCACCCTTGCTCTCAGGGTCTGCTGGAACGCACGTGGTGATCGTGACCCCGTAGTGGTGGCCGACCTGCACGATCAACGGATGCCGAACGGCGATCCCAGCCACATGCCCGGTGGAGACGGTCTTCTCGTTGTCCGTCAACCAGTAGGTCGGCACACCACCGAACGCTCGCATCGACCTGTCCAAGCAGGCGATCACCGTCGGCAGCGTCTTGTCCCACACCGGGAACACGACCCGGAAGCGGCACCAGGCGAGCCACGCGCAGAACAGCCAAGTCTGACGGCCATTGATCCTGGGGCCGTGACCCCAGTCCCACTGGGCCCACATCCCCGGCTCGACAACCCAAGGCCGGTAGACGCGTCGGCGGCCGGCTTTCCAGTTCAACTTCACGCCGGCCAACGCCCGGCGGACAGTGCGATCCGACCCCTCGAACCCGAGCGCGACAAGCTTGTCAAACACGACATCGCCGCGGACCCGACCGCCCGATCGTTCGACCCACTCCTCGACCTTGGGCATGAACCCGTCGATCAACTTCGGTCGCTCCACCGGCGCGATCCCGTCGGGCAGCAAGCCCTTGTCGCGCATCATCACCCAGTGCTCGACAGTGTGGTGAGAGCAGCCGGCGAGTTCGCCGGCCGCCCGATAGGAGTTCGTCAACGCGAACGCTTCCAAGATTTCCATGATCTCCTCGTAAGACTTCAACTTGTCCCTCCCGGTCCCGGCTGGCTTGTCTGGCGACAACCAGTCGAACCGGGAGGGACACCACCGACGCGGATGCGCGCCACATGGCAGGGGTACTTCAACGAGGGCAGAACCACTGACCGCCAGCGGGCAAAACCGTTGGCCACCAACGGGCAGTCTCGTGACCGCCTGCGGGCAGGATCTCATGGCCGCCGACAAACATGTAAGGGTGGAAGAGATCGAGCCTTCGCGGACGGACAGCCCGGTTAGCGCCATCACGGAGCTTGCCTACGCAGCAGTCGCATGCCTCGTTCTCGTGCCCTCAGGTCTGCTCCTGATTGCCCTCGCGATCGCCTCCAGCGAGCCGAACTCCGACACGGGCGACAGGGCCGGCACCGGATCGATCGTTGCGCTCGGGGCAGTCGGCGCATCCCTGCTGCTGTCGTGCTGGCCGGTCGTCTACCTCTTCGCTCGCGACCGAGCCCCCCTCGCGACCCTGGTGACCGCTGCAGGACTAGGCGCAGCCATCGTGACGCTCTACGCGTCGTGAACGTCCGTCCAGAACGATCGGCTTCTGCCAAGCGCGCCGTGGTGCTCGTCGAACGGATGCTGATGCCATCGGTCCGATCCGCGAGGTGGTGGTCGAGTCTGCCGTTCGCCGTGGCGGTGCCACCTCGTGAATTGGTCGTCGTTGCGCTGGACCACATCGAGGAATCCATCGTGACTCACACCCCACCCGCAACTCCGAGAGCGCTCCCTGCCATGTCCAGGCGCTGGTCGATCTCTGCGTTCATCACCCGACATTCGTCGAGCGGGTGGTCGAAGCGGCAGTGCAGAGCCAGGTCCAGCAGTTCGCGGGCGTGGGTGAGGCGGGCGATGTCCGCATCCAGTTGCGCCAGACGGCGGCGGGCGATCCCCTTCCACTCGGCGTTGTCGCCGGCCGCCAGCACACCCTCGATCTCGTCCAGCGACAGCCCCGCATCCTGCAGCATCTGCACGAACACCAGGCGCCGCACCGTGGCCTCGCTGTACCGGCGCTGGCCGGACCGGCGGGTGTCGGCCACCACCAGCCCTCGACGCTCGTAGTACCGCAGGGCGGAGGTGGCAATGCCCAGCCGAGCCGCCACCTCGCCGATCGTGAGGAACGGGGGAACCATGCGCAGATTGTCCCTTGACCTGAACCCGGGTTCAAGTGGCAGGGTCGTCGTCATGACCTCCCCCGCCCCCAACCACCACGCCTCGCACCCTGGGTTCTCGGGTGCCAGCGGCTTGTTCGCCGCGGTCTCGTTCCTGTTCGGCCGCGACCGCGCCGCCGAACTGGCCATCGACGTCGCTGCCCTGCAGCCCGGCGAGCGCCTCGTGGATGTCGGCTGCGGGCCCGGGGTCGCGGTGCACCACGCCCGGTCGCTGGGCGCCACCGCCATCGGCGTGGACCCGGCGCCCGTGATGCTGCGTGTCGCCCGCGCCCGCTGGCGCGCCACGCCCGCGGTGCAGTGGCGGCTCGGCACCGCCGAGGGACTACCGGTGGAGGACGGGTGGGCGAACGTGGTGTGGTCACTGTCCACAGTCCATCACTGGCACGACGTCGACCGCTCCCTCGCCGAGGCCCGTCGCGTGCTGGCGCCGGGCGGGCGGCTGGTGACGATCGAGCGGCGCATCACCGACATCAACGCCGACGGCTCCGCCAGCCACGGCTGGCAGCGCGACCAGGCCGACAGCTTCGCCGAGCTCTGCACCCGCCACGGCTTCGTCCGTCCCGCCGTCGGCGAGCACACCGGGAAGGGAACCGTGCTGTCGGTCGTGGCCCACGCGGGGTGATGCCCGTCGCGACCTCCCGGGGTCACGCCTACAGCACGCGTTGGACGAGGACGAGGTCCAGCCACCGTCCGAACTTGATGCCCACCTCCGGCATGCGAGCCACCTCGGTGAAGCCGAGCCGTTCGTGGAAGCGGAGCGACGCGTCGTTGGCGCCGTCCACCGCCCCGACCATCACGTGGAGACCGTTCGCCCGAGCACGGCTGACCAGCATGTCCATGAGCGCCCGGCCGATGCCACCGCCCCAGTGGCCCTCCCCGACGTGGATCGTGTGCTCCACCGTCAGCCGGTACCCGGGCCACTTGCCCTCGCCGCGGAAGCTGCCGTACGAGGCGAAGCCGACGACCTCGCGGTCCACGTCGGCGACCAGGACCGGGTGACCGTCGCGCTGCTGTTCCGCGAACCAGGCCTCGCGCACGTGGAGCGGCTCCGGCTCCTCCGTCCACGCCACCGTCGTGGTCGCGACCAGCGCGTTGTAGAGCGCACAGACGGCGGCCATGTCATCGGCCGTCGCATCGCGGATGACCAGCGCGGCGGGGGTGGCTCCTGGCCCGGACCCGGTCATGGGACGAGAACGGACTTGCCGACGACGTTGCGCTGCAACTGGTCGCCGAGCGCTGAGGCGACGTCCTCGAACGCGTAGGCCCGCGGCTCCACCGGGTGCAGGTCGCCGGCGCTGATGGCGGCCAGCACGTCGTGGAGCATCTGGCGGTTCTCGGCCTGGTGCTTGCCGATCCAGCCACCCCAGTCCACCCCCGTGACCCGCCGGTTGCGCAGCAGGACCTGGTTGGCGGGCAGCCTGGGGATCTCCCCCGCGGCGAAGCCGATGACGAGGTACTGGCCGTCGTCGTCCAGCGACCGCAGCGCGCTCTCCGCCAGCGAACCGCCCACCGGGTCGTACACCAGGTCCACGCCGGAGCGCCCGGCCGCCTTCGCCCACTCCTTGGCGGCGGTCTTCAGGTCGTCGGCTGTCGTGTCCAGCGTGGCGGCCGCACCGTGCGCCACGGCCACCGCCCGCTTGGCCTCGCTGCTGGCCGCGGCCAGCACCTGCAGGCCCATCGCCCGCCCGACGTCCACCGCCGCCAGGCCCACGCCGCCCCCGGCGCCGAGCACCAGCAGCAACTGGCCCGCCGAGGCGCGGGCCCGCACGTGCAGCGCGAACCAGGCGGTCATGTAGCTCTGCACGAACGTCGCGGCCTGCCCGTCGGTCATCGCGTCCGGGGTTGCCACGGCGGCGCCGGCAGGCACCACGACCTCAGTGGCGAACCCGCCCAGGCCGGTGCTCACGAACACCCGCTGCCCGACAGCCAGGTCGGACACCTCGGCACCCACCTCGGTGACCACCCCGGCGATCTCGCCGCCGGGCACGAACGGCAGTGGCGGCTTCACCTGGTACAGACCCTGCACGAACAGACCGTCCACGAAGTTGACGCCGGCCGCCTTCACCTCGATGCGGACGTCCGCCGGCCCCAACTCGCGGGGCGGACGCTCCTCGATGGTCAACTGGTCGAGCGGTCCGAAGCTGTTGCAGGAAACGACGCGCATGGCCAGCGACCGTAGTGCCATGCTGGGTCGTCATGCGGCTCGAACCGACCACCCTCACCGGACGCCATGTCCAGCTGGAACCGCTGGACCCCTCCCACACGGACGAGCTGGTGGCCGCCGCCAACCGCGACCGGGCCACCTACACCCACACCAACGTGCCGCACACCCACGAGGCGATGGCCCACTACATCGACACCCTGCTGGCGGCAGCCGAAGCCGGCACCGACCTGCCCTTCGTCCAGCGCCGCCTGGCGGACGGTGCCCTCGTCGGCTGCACCCGTTACCTGAACGTGCTGTGGTGGGCGGGGCGGCCCACGCCGCCGGAGGTGGAGATCGGCGGCACCTGGCTGTCGGCCGACGCCCAGCGCACCCCCATCAACACCGAGGCCAAACTGCTGTTGCTGACGTACGCGTTCGACACGCTGCACGTGTTCCGCGTGGCCATCTGCACCGATGCGGCGAACGCCCGCAGCCGCGCTGCCATCGAACGGATCGGCGGCACCCTCGAGGGCATCCTGCGCAACCACCGGCCGAGCATGGGAAGTGAGGGCTCCATCGGCCGGGCACGGGACACGGCGGTCTACTCGATCACCGACGAGGAGTGGCCCTCCGTCGGTGCCCGTCTGAGGGAGCGACTCGGTGGGTGACCGCCCCGTCGCCCTCGTCACCGGCGGCTCGCGTGGCATCGGCGCGGCCGTCGCCGCGGCGGCTGCCGCCGCCGGCTACGACGTGGTGGTCAACTTCGCCGACCGGGAGGCTGCGGCGAAGGACGTCGTCGCCCGGGCACAGGCAGCCGGTGCTGCGGCCATCGCCGTCCGCGCCGACGTGGCCGACGAGGCGGCCGTGCTGGCGATGTTCGCGGAGGTCGACCGGGTCTTCGGCCGGCTCGACCTCCTCGTCAACAACGCGGGCATCGCCGGCGGTTACGGCACGCTAGACACCGTCACCGCCGCGGCGATGGACCGGCTGTGGGCGGT
The DNA here is from genome assembly GCA_020637295.1 of Acidimicrobiaceae bacterium. Taxonomy (GTDB): domain Bacteria; phylum Actinomycetota; class Acidimicrobiia; order Acidimicrobiales; family Ilumatobacteraceae; genus UBA668. The sequence continues at coordinate 73,469 of JACJWF010000012.1, forward strand.
CAACATCACCGGCGCCTTCCTCTGCGCCCGCGAGGCCGCGGCCCGGATGCGGACGGACCGCGGCGGGCGGGGCGGCAGCATCGTCAACGTCTCGTCGAAGGCCGCGGTGCTCGGAGGGTCCGGCGAGTGGGTCCACTACGCCGCCTCCAAGGGCGCGCTGGACACGATGACCGTCGGCCTGTCGAAGGAGCTCGCCCCCTACGGCGTGCGGGTCAACGGCGTGCGCCCCGGCCTGATCGAGAGCGACTTCCACGACCACGCGCCCGAGGGGCGGGTGGAGCGGCTGCGGCCGACCATCCCGATGCTGCGCAGCGCGACCACCGACGAGGTGGCGCCGGCGGTGCTGTGGCTGGCGTCCCCGGCCGCGGGCTACGTCACCGGCGCGTTCATCGACGTGGCCGGCGGGCGGTGAACCAGGCCCGTCCGGCGCGTCACCGCTAGCGTCGCGGCGATGAACGTCGTGGTCGTGTTGGCGCACCCGTGCAGCGACAGCTTCAACCACGCGCTGGCCGCCACGGCGGTGGAGGCACTCACTGGGGCAGGCCACCACGTGGACCTGCTGGACCTGTACGCGCTGGGCGTGTCGGCGGCCTTGTCGGCGGACGAGCGCCGCGCCTACCACGGCGACCAGCCGATCCTCGACCCGGTGCTGGCCACCCACGCCGACCTGCTCCGCACCGCCGAGGCCCTGGTGTTCGTCTACCCGACGTGGTGGAGCACCCTGCCCGCCATCCTCAAGGGCTGGCTGGAGCGGGTGATGGTGCCCGGCCTGGCGTTCGTGTTCGACGACCAGCACAAGGTCCGCCCCGGCCTCACCCACGTGCGGCGCATCGTCGGCATCAGCACCTACGGGTCGCCGCGCACGTACGTGCGCCTGATCAACGACAACGGGCGGCGCACGCTCATGCGGGCGCTCCGCCTGAACACCGGCTGGCGCACCCGCACCCGCTGGCTGGGGCTGTACGCGATCGACACGGCGACGGACAGCCAGCGGGCGGCCTTCCTGCGCCGGGTGCGTGAGGCGATGGTGGCGCTGTGAAGGTCCTCGTCGTCCACTGCCACCCGCTGGAGGAGTCGCTGGTCGCCGCCGCCCGCGACCGGGCGCTGGCCGGCCTGCGGGCCGCCGGGCACGAGGTGCGTCTCACCGACCTCTACGCCGACGGCTTCCGCCCGGAGCTGTCCGAGTGGGAACGCGTGCACCACCTCGACCCGCCGGACGGCAAGCCGGAGATCGCCCGGTACGCCGCCGACCTGCGCTGGTGCGAAGCGCTCGTGCTGGTCTACCCCACCTGGTGGGCGGGGCAGCCGGGGATGCTGAAGGGCTGGATCGACCGGGTGTGGGTGGCCGGCGTCGCCTACGAGTTGCCGCCCGGTGCCAACCGCATCCGCCCCCTGCTCACCAACATCCGCCGCCTCGTGGCCGTCACCACGCACGGCTCGTCGAAGTTCGTGAACGCGCTGGAGGGCGAGGGCGGCAAGCGGGTGCTCACCCGTTCCCTGCGCGTGCTGTGCAACCGGAGGGCGCGTACGAGTTGGATCGCGCTCTACGCCGTGGACCGAGCCGACGATGCCAAGCGCGCCGCCTTCCTCGACCGCGTCGAGCAGCGGATGCGGAAGTTACAGTAGTCGGAGGGTTTCCGGCTCGGAGGCGGACACGAAACCCTCCAACCCCGAGCTGCATCGACGCGGTCGGATGCAGCGCCGCTGGGCGTTGACGACTGTCAATACACGTCGAAAACTGCCGGGCTCCCAGCGAGGGTCGAGTCTCCAGCGATCACGCACGATGTGCAGTTGTGTGTGCCCCCGACAGCATTGACCGACCCCGCTTCTGTGGCAACACTCCGTGCGGCGGGGGTCGTACCCGCATTGGGTGCCAACTCTCCGGGCGCGGCCCGCCCGAAGTTCGCCGTGATCACGGCCAACGAGTCGGCGCGCAATGGTGTATCGATTACACCGCCGTGTGCTGCCGAGATTCTGCCGTAGACAAACCTGTTCCCGACAGCGCGTGCCGCAACTTGGCGTGACACCTCTCTGGCTGCGTCGGTCGGGTCGTCCCTGCTGGACAGGATGTCCGCCACGGGAACCGGCTGGGGACGCACCCCGCTCTCCGCTCCGGCCGCGATCGTCGGCAACGTGCTGATAGAGACCCACACCCACACGAGTGCGACGACCATCGCCAGCAGTCGCCCCCGATCGCTGCGAACCGGGGAGGGAGTCAAGCGTTGTCGCTCAAGCATCCGGAATCCTGACCCGGCCAAAGGTTGTCGTCGAGACCCTCTCGGTAGAAGTCCGCGATGAGTCTGTCGGCATCAACCATCTCCTGGCGCGTGAGCACACGTCGATCCCAGCCGGCCTCCAGCCGCCGGAGAAGGAACTCGTCAGGCAACGACACCCTGTACGCGTCGATGTAGTCGGCTGTGTCCATCCGCCAGAAGAACTCGCCGTCAGTCTGGATTGCCGAGCCACCCGCGACGGAGAACTTTGCACCGACGAGGTCGACGGTCTGTTCCATGATCGCCAAGACAATCGAACCGGCCCGTAGGTATGCCGACACGAGACCCGCAGGCAACTCCAATCTGCCGCGAGCGTTGTTGAGCCACCGGCGAGCATCTTCAGGTCTGTCCGAGAGGCGAAGGATCGCGAACGGTCCGAGTGGCTGGAGATTCGTGATAGTCACTTCCACGACCTCAACAAGCCCGTTGCAGGATCGAGATCGACAAGATGTGGAGAGGCCGTGACCCTCGCCCCACCGAGCGCCTGGGAGAGCTCATCGGCCAAAGCGCATGGACCATGGCACGTCACAAGTTGAACAGGTGAACCTGGCACGTAGGCAGGGTTGCTGAGCACGGCATCCGCGATCTGTTGCGTGTGGGTAGGCATGCCGTTCGTGACGAAGTTGGCCTGTCCGTTAACGACTTGCCCGTGAACGATGACGTCATGGCCTGCGGAGCCTTGGGAACGCCCGAAGTTCGTGAGGTATTGGCGTCGTCGCCAATCGCCGTCGCTGTCCCCGAGTGATGCACGGTCGCACCGTTGTCCAGGAACGAGTCCATCCCCGCTCTGTTTGTGGCAACACCTGAGAGCAAGGGGGTCGTAGACGTATCCCGAGCCTCCACCGAAGGCGAGACAGACCCCTCCTGCGCTCGGATGGATGCACCAAGGCCAGCCTCCCTGTCTGTCAGGGTGAGGTGAGACACCTGGTGTAGCGGTTCTTCACTCCTCCAGGGCGAGAACGGAATCACTGAATCTGATGACTTTGACCATTGCGGATCTTGATCGCGCCCACACTGGTGGTATGGATGAGATCGACCCATCAGCCCGTCCGCGACGACGGACCTTCACCGCTGCAGAGAAGCTCGCGTACTTGGACGAGTACGACGCGTTGCCCAAGGGCAGCCCGGAACGGGGCGCGTTGTTGCGGCGTGAGGGCTTGTACTCGTCGCACCTGTCGGAGTGGCGCAAGCAACGCGACAACGGCGCCCTGGCCGGTCTCACGGCCAAGCCGAGGGCGGATCGACGGTCGGCGGCGGATGTCGAACTGGGTCGTTCCCGCCAGCGGGTGGCCCGCCTTGAGGCCGAACTCGAACGCACGAAGATGGCGTTGGAGATCATGGGAAAAGCGCACGCGCTCTTGGAACTCATCTCCGAGAGCGCGGACACCGAGCCGAGGTCGAAGCAGTGATCGACGATCACTTCGACGACCTCGCCAAGGCGACGTGCACTCGGCGGGCGGCGAGTCTGCTCGGCCGGCCGCGGGCCAGCCACTACCGGCACGTCAAGGGTCCGCTCCACGGGCCGCCGGCACCACGCCCGGCACCCGCCAACGCCCTGTCCGAGGCGGAACGTCAACGGGTGCTCACGGTGTTGCGGTCGCCGGAGTTCTGCGATCTCGCACCCGCGCAGGTGTGGGCCCGCCTGCTCGACGACGGCATCTACCTGTGCTCGATCCGCACCATGTACCGGCTCTTGGCGATCGCTGGCGAGAACCGGGAACGACGCCGGCAGCGCACCCACCCTGCCCGCAAGAAGCCTGAGTTGATCGCGACCGCACCGAACCAGGTGTGGTCGTGGGACATCACGAAGCTGCAGGGGCCCGAGCGTGGCATCTACTACGAGCTGTTCGTGATCATCGACATCTACTCGCGCTACGTGATCGCCTGGACCGTCGCCGCTGCAGAAACCGGCGAGCTCGCCAAGGACTTCATCGACGCGGCGATCGCCACCCAGGGCATCGCACGAGGGCAACTCACCTTGCACGCGGACCGGGGCACCTCGATGACTTCCAAGCCCGTCGCTCAGCTTCTCGTCGATCTCGGCGTCGCACGATCCCACTCGCGGCCGCACGTGTCGAACGACAACCCGTACTCGGAGGCCGGGTTCAAGACACTCAAGTACTGCCCGGCGTTTCCCGGCACGTTCGGCTCGATCCACGACGCCCGAGCGTTCTGCGACACGTTCTTCGCGTACTACAACCACGAACACCGCCACTCCGGCATCGGGCTCCACACCCCAGCCAGCGTGCACTACGGCACCGCAACCGAAATCCGCGCACACCGCGCCGCCACTCTCGACGCCGCCTACACCGCCAACCCCGACCGCTTCCGCGGTCGCCGACCAACCCCACCCCGACTACCCACCACCGCCTGGATCAACGACCCCTCACGCGAGGCCAAGATCCAAAGCAAGTAACCCCGCTCGTGTCTCAAACCCCTTGACAGGTTCCGCCTCGGCGAGGCCGGATGCGTGAGCGTCAACGCGCGCAAGTGCTGGCGCGTCGTAGGTGAAGGTTGCCGCGCTCGCGGCCGTCGTAGATGCCGCTGTAGAGATCGCTATCCCGGCAACGATTACGAGCAGCCCCCTCAGCAGGCGGGCGATCGTGCTCATCCGCCCACCAGGGCGGTCTCCGCGAAGAACCGCCAGTTGCGCATCTGTTCTTCGTCGAGCTTGAAGCTCTGAAGTGAGTCGAGGAAGTCCTCGACCGGCAGCCAGCCGTCAGCACCTTCAAAGGCCATCTGGTCCAACCGGCCAGCCGCAACCAACAGCTGCTCGAACGAGTTCGCAACGCGCGTTAGCTGGGGCCGGGGACCGGCGCCGAGATCTAGCCGCAGCACATGACCCTCAACGCCTTCGTCTCCGACGTTCAACAGCAGTGGGTCGCCCTCGTAAGCGCCCACGAGCCGCAACGCCGCTGGTACTTCCGTGGCGAGCCGGTTGGCCCCGGTTCGGATGAGAGCGTCAACCAGGGTCTCGCCCTCCTGCATTGGCGGGGAAAGCTCGAAGTACCCGACTGCGACGCCGGCCAAGTTGAACGTCACGATGCATTGGCGATAGCTGTACGGCACCGCCCCCCACGAGCTCGAAAGCCGACTCAGGTCTTCTTCTGTCACCGTTGATGGCTCGAGCAGTACGCGAGAGGCGAGGCGCGGGAATCTGTCCGCAACTCGGCGACAATGCTCCGCGAGCTGGCTGAGAGAGTCGATCATGCCATCATCCTCAGCACGTCGAGTGCCAGATCGAGTAGCCGGGAGTGCCGCCATGGACTGAGGCAGGCAAGGGCACCGCAACGGGTCCACAGTCGAGGTGATGGTGGACCAAGGTCTCCCCCTCGTTGACCGAAGTCTCAGGGAATGTTTGCGTCCACTGCTCATCGACGACCGGCGACCGTCCTGATGCGATCAGATCTTGGTTCGTCTCGCTGAGCGTCCCCGGATACGTCTCCTGCCACTCGTTCCAGAAGGCTCGTGAGTTTCGGATACCGCCGTTCGCCGTCGTTGCGCCGCTCTTGAACGTGGCGGTGTCGATGCCCATCGGACCCTCTCCGGAGATCGGGTCGATGTGTACCTGGTACGGCGAGTGGGATACGGACTCTGTGGCATTGCTTCGCGCGTTGGGAGTCGTAGACGAGCCCCGTGCATCGGCAGCGGGCCAGGCAGACTCCTCCCGCACGTCGCCAAGCGACGTTCGACCGGAGTCGGCGACCTCGACCCGGTGAACGTCAAAGCGCGCAATGGTCGGCGCGTCGTAGGTGAATCGCTCAGCCGTCCCTGTCGTCGTAGGCGCCAACCCGAGGAGCGCCGCCACCAGTGTGACAAGGAGCCGAACGAGGTTCTTCATGGCCGGATGGTGCTCTGGACCCGACCGGCTGCGAGCCCCAACTCTTCAGCAAGCGCCGCTATATCGAGGTCGTCGGGACCCCAAACGACCACCTCGTCGGGCGATCCTGCATGGCGACTCAGAAGCAGCGGCATTCCCGATCCCAGTGCGATCGGTCGCCACCAAACCTCGCCAAGGTCGTCGACGTCCTCCTCGAACTCGACCCGGTGGTACCGCTCAAGGTCAGAGACGGTCACATCGACGATCGCGCGCGGCAGGTAGTCGCGTCTCCCGTACTCCTCCCACGTGAGCGCCCTCAGCATTGCGTGTTCCTGACGACCGTGCAGGCGATCTTGACGAAGTCGTCATCGACGTCGACGACGCCCGGAGAGCCTCGGCGCCAGATCGCGATGTTGCCCGGCCGACCGAGCCCAACATCCGAAGGACGAACCGGTGTGGTGAACTCGACCCCTCGCGCGCCGGAAGGCAGTGGGCCTTGGTAGGCCTTCACAGTCGGATTCAGCCCACCGGCAGCGGTCGCGCCCCACATCTCCCCGTTCGCCTCCTGTAGAGCAGCGGTAGCGGGAGTCTGTGTGGGACTCTCCAGCCGATGGAACGGCCCGTAGCTACCGGCTGCATCATCCGCGAGACTTGCCGTGTTTGTGGCTATGTCTTTTGCAAACGGGGTCGTAGACGTGCCGCGAGCCCGTGTTGAGGGCAAGGCAGACCCCTCCTGGACGACCGTGAGCTGCGCCGATTCGGAATCGGCGCCTCCATATGCGCGAACGTCAACGCGCGCGAGGGTGGTGACGTCGTACACGTAGCGAAACTCGGAGCCGTGCGGCACCGCGACGAGTTGGAGCAGGCCGAGAGCCACCAGCGTGCAAGCCCAGAGGAGCGACAGGACGCGTCGTCCGCTCATTCCCACGGCGCATCCCCGATGCCTTGGCCTCCCACTGCGTCGAGTACCGCGAGTTGGAAGGCGTCAGGGGGCCTGTAGCCGTGAACCGAGATGTAGTGAATCACGAGCGAAGGCGCCGAGTACAAAGTTCCATCGCGCCCCCGAACATGAATCTCGCCCATGCCCAGGCTTACCCACCCTCGCTCAACCGGCGAAGGAAGGCGAATCGGTGATTCCTCCTCGCAGAACTCGCAGTAGTGCACCCCGCGCATGAGGTTCCGCTGATCAGCCGCAAGCACTAGGAGCGCCGCCACCACGCCTGGGTAGGTTGCTCCTCGCTCGAAGTCGGCCTCGGACCCAAGCCACCCAACGTTCACCATCGGCTCGTCGGACGGGCCGTACGTGTACATCGTGAGGTCGGGAAACGTTGCCATGGCGCTATCTCACGTTCACGCAGGCCGCCCAGTGGCATGTCCCCATGCCGGGCTGCAGCAGTTCGCTCAAGTTCGTCGAAGACTGGACCGTCGTTGAGCCCGAGTAGACCGTCAAACCGTCGGGGGTTTTCAACGTGTAGTTCGGAATCTGCTCCCCTGGCCTGTACACCTGATACGGCGATGCTGGACCGCCGGTCTCAATCGCTCCACCAAGCGAGTCCGGGATTCCCTGTCCGTGCGGCGCGTAAACGTGGACCGAGGTCCCCTCCGGAACGGTGGTGGTACCTGCGCCGTACCGATACTCACCGTGGCCAGCGAACACTGTCTGGCCATCAGGTCGCCCGCCTTCCAACACTCGACCGGCGTATCCATCGCCAGCACCTCGCATTCCTGACTCTGTGGCGGGTGTCCCGGGCGCAGTCCGGTCTGTGTGGGACTGCTGGCTCGTTTGCTCTGCGTTGCGTTGGGAGGATCGCTGCTTGTTCACCTCGTTCCAGGCCATCACAGCCCCGGTACCGAAGTCGATGAGCCGGCTCTGCCAGTCCGTCGCGGCGGCCCAGGCCTGGCTCCATGTACCACCCGCCAGCAGCACCGCTGTGGCATCTGCGACGGCCCCAGTGGCCACCGCTGCGCCCGCGGACGCAAGGACCACGGTCATCTCCCTAGACGCCAGCTGAGCGCCGGACCCCGCGATCCGGGCGACGCCGGCAGAGACCAGGCCGACGGCGATGTCGATGCCAATGCTCTTCGGATCGAACGTGTACTTGACGAGATCCCAGACGCCTTGCCCCGACACCAGTCCGTCGAAGAACCGCGCCGCGGCTCCGCCACAAGCCCCAGCCAACGCCCCCGCACCGGCCGCAGTGCATCCGACCGTGGCAGCCGTGGCCACGACAACCGACCCAACGACCTTGAGCGTGCCGATCCAACTCGTATCGGGCGAGTTCACGGCCGTGATCAGCGAAACAGGCCCGGCCAAGGTGGAAACACCCGAGGCGACCGACGCGTCCCCCCTCGCACGACGCTTGGCGACCTCCTCGTCGTGGTGGCGGTTGAACTCCTGGAGCGCCGCGTCGACACCGACCCCCACATCCTCGGCGCTGTGGCCCGTCGGGTCCCACATGCCGAGCGGGTCGGCCAACCCGTAGGCGTAGCGGTTCAGCGTCCCAGGTTCTGCTGCGTCGCCTGCCCACGAGTCGCGGGTCCGGAACGAGCCCACGGACGGCGCGAACCATCGGGCACCCATCCACACGTCACCCGTGACCGAGTCGGTGACATCGCCCTGGAATCCGACAGGGATACCGGTGGAGCCGCTCGTTGCGATGACCGCCCCGAATGGGTCGAAGACCCTGGTGAAGTCAATGGAGCCGCTCCCGACGGCGAGACCGATCGAGACGTCTCCGTGGCGGTCCGGCACGACCCAATCCGTCGATGACCCATCGCTCGCCGACACCAAGACTCCGAACGGGGTTCGGCCAAGCGTCCAGGCGCCGACAGTGACCGGATCGGCACCGAGGCCTGAGTAGCTCAACTCCTCTGCGCCGATCGAGATCACCCGGCCGAGTCCGTCGCTGACGATCTGTCGGCCATCGGAGTCGGCCATCCTGCCGAGCGGGTCATATGCGAAGGTGTGAACCGACTGGCCGTTGCTGACCTGGGTCAGGTCGCCACGTGCGTCGTATTCGTACGAGGTCCCGTCCGTCGATGACACCAGACGATTCCGCTCGTCGTAGGTGTACTGGACCGTGCCGGCCCCGATCCGATTGCCCGCGGCATCCCACTGGTAGTCGACCGTGGCGCTGGACGGCTGCACCCACTGGGTGAGCCTGCCGAGCCAGTCGTACGCATAGGTGTGGGTCCCGGCTTGGGAGTTGCCCGGAGCCGTGATCGACTGGGAGGTCAGTTGACCATTGAGGTCGTACGTATAGGCCCGCGATGCGAGCACCCCAGTCCGCGCAATGGATTCAGAAACGAGCCGGCCAAAGTCGTCCCATTGGTAGTGGTACGTCGTGCCATCAGAGGTGTCGACCTGGGACAGTTGGCCGGCGTTGTCGTACGAGTAGGCAAGGGTGGCCGATGCCACCGGGTCTGACATCGACTGGAGGAGTCCTCGGTCATCCCACTGGAAGGTCGCGGAGCCTCCGCCGTCGGTTCGCTGTATGAGCAGACCATCGTCGTCGTAGCTGTACGCCGTCGGTACAAGCGATGGATCGAGCACCGCTGTAGGCAAACCGCGATCGTCGTATGCGATCGAGATGGCTCCCGACGGTGCACTGACCGAGGTGACGCGACCGCCGAGGTCGTACTCGTAGCCGGTGCTGCCAACGTCAATCCCGTCGGTCGCCACGACCGCGACCAGCCGGCGGTTGGCGTCGAAGGTCGATACACGCGAGTAGCCGCCTGGTTCCTGGGTTGCCACGGCAAGGCCGCCCGCATCGTAGGTGGTCGTCCACGTCCGGTCGACGGCGCCCGGGAAGGCGGAGGTTGCCGGTTCGACCACGGACTCCACCTGGTTCCAGGGCGTGTACGTCGACACTGTGATGGAGCCATTGCCATCGACTACCGCCGTCCGATTCCCGGCGGCGTCGTAGCGGTACTGGGTGGACACGGTGGCGGAGGGCGTGACCGGCTGGCTCACACTCACGAGACGGTTGAGCGCGTCGTACGACCGGTACGTGACGTAGTCGTTCGGGACGCCCGGTGTTGCTGCGCCTTCCGGCCGGGTCACCGCTGTGACATTTCCGACCTCGTCGAAGCTGCGTTGCTCGACAGCCAGGACCGTCTCTGCCGCATCGAGCGTCGAGACGGCGACGGGTCGACCGGCGAGGTCGTAGGAAGTGCGTGTCTGTCTGCCGAGTGGGTCCACGCTGGCGACGAGACGGCCTGCGAGGTCATAGGTGAACGACCGTGACTGCCCTTCGCCGTCGATCGCCTGGACCAGCTCCGACGCTGCGTTGTACGTCCGTACTGTCGTGCGACCCTCAGGGCTGACGGTGGAGGTCAAGTTGCCGAGATCATCGAACCCGTACAACCACGTCATCGCCACAGGGCCGCCGGCGGTGAATCGCTCGATCGTGGACTCGGCCTGCAGACGATTGAGATCGTCGTACACGTACTCGTGCCTGGCCCCGGTGGGATCCGTCGATGCCGTGCGGTTGCCGGCGGCGTCGTACTCGTAGGTGGTGGTGGACTGACCAGCTGCTACGGCGGGGCCCACCACCGTGAGCAGCCGACCTGCGTAGTCGTAGCTGTAGGACGTGGTGGCGCCGCGACGGTCCGTCGTGGAGATCAGTTGGCCCGCCAAGTCGTACACCGAGACGTCGAATGGCTCGAGTGTGGGACCTGCTGGCGTTACATACGCCGGATAGTGCGTCTGGACGAGTTGGCCGACCTGGTCGAACAACTGCCGCAGCACCCCTCCTCGCGGGTCACGTGCTTCGGTCTGGTCGCCAAAGGTGTTGTACCCGTAGGTGAGCGCCGATGCCTGCGTGCTGGCGCTCAGTCCGTTGGCGTAGGTCACTGCCTCGGGCGACAGGAGGACGCTCAACCGCTTGAGCTCGTCGAACTGCGACGTGGTCCGGAAGTCGCTCGGGTTCGCACCCGGCGCATTGCCTCGTGCATCAACGACAGCGGTTCGCATGCCGCGCTGGTCGTACACGTAGGTCGTCGTGAGGTCATCGTCGCCGTTCTCCAGCGTCGCGGAGACCTGACGGCCGGCGACATCGTACGTGGCGCTCAAGGTTTCGGTGCGCGTACCGTCCGCCCACACCGTCATCAGCACGTTGTCACCCGCGTCGTAGACGAACGTCGTGGCGCGCCCCAGCCCAGCTGGATCGAGTGTGTGCTGGAGCAGCCGGCCCGCTTCGTCGTAGGCGAAGGTCTCGGTTCTCAAGCCGCCGCCCGTGATCTGCTGCAGCAGATGGCCCGCGGCGTCGTATGAGTACTCGCCGACCACAAGGGCCCGAGTTCCGCCGCCTGGCTCATGGAAGTCTGTGACGGTGACCGATGCCAGGCGGCCGGCTGCGTCGTACTCCGAAGTGGTGACAACACCCCTTGCGTCGGTTTCGGCCGCAACGCGTGAGTCTTCGTCGTAGGTTCGCTGCCACAGCGTCGTATCCACTGACGGGCCCAGGATCGGATCGGCTGCCGCATATTCGCGACTCGGTAGGCCCACGCCGTTGTACTCGGTCACCGTCCTGCGACCGAGTTCGTCCACCGTCGCTACCACTCGGCCGGCAGGGTCATACTCCGTCGCGGTCTCGCCGCTGCCCGCGACCGCGCTGCTGATCCGTCGATCGGCGTTGTCGTACTCGAAGACGACCTGGCGCGTCGCGTCCGGTGAAGACGAGCCCCCGATGTCAGAGAGTGTGGCGGCAATCATGTTCCCGGCTCCGTCAAACGCGTACTCGGCGAGTTGGCGATGAGTGTCGCAAGTCACCGGATTGATCACGCCGGGGCCAGTCTCCGCGATCACATGGCCGAGGGCGTCGTATTCAACATCTCGGATGACGCCTGCAGGAAACGAGTCGCTGATCTCGGTGATCGAGACCAGCCTTCCGAGCTCGTCGTACTCGTATTCGACCGTGAGCCCCACCGGGTCAACCATGCGACGCACGTTGCCTTTGCTGTCGTAGTCGTAGGTCGTCACGCCCCCGAGCGCCGACGTCTCCGCCCGAAGCAGGAACGCGGGCATCACGCCACCGCCCACTGCAGATTCCGTCCCGGCCGTGTACGTGCGCGTCACCGTCGAGATGGGTACATCCTGAGTGGGTGGGCGAGTCGCGGACAGCAGCAGATGGTGCGCCCCGTCCCACTGCATTGTGATCGCGAACGTCAGGTCATTCGCGTCGGCTCCCCGCTCATCAACCTCTCGAACCGGATTGTCGAAGGCGTCGTACACGAAGTAGCGAGTTCCCCCACCCGCGTCAGTGCTGGTCAGCACATTTCCATGCGCATCCCGAGTCACGGACTGCGTGCGACCCGACGGGAGCACAGTTGCCTCTGGGAACCCGAGCGGGTCATACCGATACTCGGTCACGTTGCCCACAGCATCGGTGACCAGCCGCTGACGGCGCATCGAGTCGGACTCGACGGTACGAATGCGGCCCGTCGGATCGGTCTGGACGGACTGCAGCGGCGACGGGTACGTGAACGTGGTCCGTCCCCCGGCACCGTCCTCCTGGGCGACGACACGACCCTGACCGTCGTACTCCACAGCTGCATCGACGTGGCCATTGGCGTCGATCACGGCTTCCAGCCGCCCTGCCGTCATCGTGTACAGCGTGCAGGTCCCGGTGATCAGCGACGGGTCGATCGGGCCACAAACACGTTCCAGCGTGCTACCGACGTACCCATACCGAACGGTGATGGGTGCTGTCACCCCACCCGCGGTCACCGGCGTGGTCCGCACCTCCGTGACAACGGAGCCCGTGTACACGAACGTCAGGCTTCGGCCCGAAACGCCGTCGACGACCGACGCCAGCTTGCCGAACAGCCATGTCAAGTTCAGGGCGTGACCCAACGCGTTGACGATCTTGGACAGCAGACCCGACGACGAGAACTCGAACGCGGTCCCGTCACGGAACGTCAGCCGGTAGCCGGAGCCGAGCGTCGTGAGCCGTGTGGTGGCACCAGGCGGCGCGGCGAAGCCTCCGGAGGGCACCGGGGTGTGGACCTCGTTCCGACCGTCCGGGTACACCACCGTGACGGCTCCGGTACCGCAGTTGACGGCAACACGCGTCTCGTATGTGGATGACCACCCTTGGCCGAACATCCCAACGCGCGGGTTCAGGCCGTTGAACGTTCTCGTCAGATCGAGACCCGGCCCCACCGAAGGGATCGCGAGATCATTCGACTGCCATGTGAAGTTGCCCAGCGACACATTGACATTGCCCGCCAACGATCCGTAGCCGCCGGTTCCGAAGCCCGTCAACGTACCCGCCAATGCTGTCGGCATCACCAGCGTCGAGGCCGCGCCCGTCACCAGCGTCTGCCACTCGTCAACAGTCCCGGACGGGCGATCCGGAATCTGCACTCCGCTCACCGTTCCGCTCGGCCCCCACCACAAGTTCTGCGGTTCGGCGAACGACGAAGTTGCCGTATCCAAGGCCCAGCGATTGACGAACGTTCCTGCCGTGCATTGGGACGTCTTGAACGCATACAGCCGACCATCGGGCCCGTAGGCGACATCGGGCGACGAAACCGGCGGAACTACGCCCGACTGCAAGGACTCCAGCGTCATGTCCTCGTTGACCTGCAGCAGAGTGATCGCCCCCGACGACGCTCGCGCAACGACCACCGGCGTCGGCGTCGCACCGGGCCGAACCGTGACCTTGACCGCCGTCAGCCCAGCCGGCATCGTCACCCTCGCCACGGACCCGTCGCCCACATGTCGGCGAACCACATAGCTGCCTGCGAGGTAGTACTGGTACGGCAGCACGAGCGTCGCGCCGGCTGTCGTCGTGTTCGCCACCGTCCAGGAGGTCTGCTCCACCCACGTCATCCCGAAGTCGGGCGAGATCTGTTCGTATCCCGTGTATCCCGACGCCACGTGCAGCTGCGGCACGGCCGGTGAAAACGCCTCGGTACCGGTCATCGCCCCATAGCCCCGGTACCTCACCGGCGCAGGGCCGTACCACTGGTCGAAGAACCAGTACGACGTCGCCGTCCGGTCACACGCACACGTGGGCGAGGCGGTGTTCCCATGGTCAGTGAGCATGAAGACATGGCCGAGGTCGGACACGTACAGCTGAATGCCGGTACGGTTCGGCGGCGCGACCCCAAGATCATCCACCCGGCCATCGGGAGCGGTGCGGTAGACGTGTGTCGAGCCGCTCACCGGTGCTGCGAGGTAGACCGTCCAGTAGCCGCTCTGGCTGGTGGCGGAACCCGACGGGCCATTGACCGAAACATGAGCCACTTCGGCGGCAGTGCGAGCGACCGGCTGGGCCGCACCCGCGGCCACGGGTGATGCCTGCCCCGTCACCGCGTACAGCGTCGTCCCGCTGAGCGTCAAGCCGTCAATCGCACTGGACTGCTCGGCGGACACCGGTGGCGCCAGGACCGTCTGCGAACCCGCGATCGCATAGTTGTACCTGGAAATCCCACTCTGCCACTGCCCTGGGTCCAGTGGGCTCTGATACTGCGCTTCCTCGATGCCTGCACTGAGGTCCAGAGTGCGATCGAGGCGTGTCACCGTTGTCCCGGAGACAGGCGCCGAGTCGCGCACCAAGAGCTGACCGTTCGAGTAGCCGAACCAGATGCTGTCCGTATGCGGTCGCGTCGACCCGCTCGTGTCGACACCCTCGATGAACTTGTACGGCAGAGGCTCGTTCACCGCAAGCACGGTCCACGTCGCCCCGCTGTCCGCACTCACACTGATGATGTAGGCCCGCCCATAATCACCGAGCAGGTTCGCCTTCTTCAGAGACGCCACGGCAACAGCACCACCACCAAGATTCAGAAACGTCGGCGAGTTACACCCGACCAGCGGCACGGACTGCTGCCCGCCATATGACTGATATGTCTCCAGGTCGAAGCGGCCGTAGCCAAGAATTGTTGCCCAACTACCCCCGCCAGCACCGCAGTCGTAACTGTGCAACGTCGAACCCTGCAGGAACGCCGCAGTCGCCGAGGACAGCGACTTACCGTAGCTCCACGACGAACCCGAATTCACTGATGAAACCACGCATCGACGGCGGGTCGTGATCACCGCGACGTAGTTGACCGACACCAGCACCTGGCTCACGCTCTCCGCAATCGTGCTGGGGTTGTAACAGTTGCCCCCACCCGAGTTGACCCACGCCCCGGCGTCGTACCGGAACACCGTCACAGGCGACTGGTTGCCCTGTGAGCGCCCCGAGTGCGCGACAAACACCACGCCTCCGCTACCGACCCCAACGGCTGGCATTACCCCCCATGGGTAGCCGACGGGCAATCCGATGTCCTCCCACGCAAGACCATCAGGCGATCGCAAGATGGTCCACCCCGCAGACCTACGAATCGCCGTCGCATACCAGAGCCCGCCACGTGACACAGAACCCGACCACTGCAGCACATCAGACGCAACCGGAACAGCCGGCTGCGCGACAGCGGGCGCCAGGCCGGAGACCGCCGCCGCCACCGCCGGCCCCGCAGACGCCTGCGCTGCTGCCAGGTGACCAACACCACGAACGAGCCGCTGCACCACACTCAAAGGCTCCCGTTCCAGCGGATCGACAGCCTGCTGAACCCGCATGGCCGGAGCGATCCCTGGCGCCAGCAGATCAGGCGACAGCACCACCGGATTCGGCGCAGCAGCTACGGGAACAGGAGCCGGCACAGCAATGCCGGACGCAACCATCGAGAAGACCAAGAGAAGCCGTAGTGCGCGCACGAGAGCAGAGTAATCACACAGAAAGGAGGGAAGGTGCGATGCAGCGCGTGAGCAACTCGATGCGCCGCGAAGAGTGACGACTACGTTGGCCTGCGAGTCAGCGCCGAACCGCCAACCGCTACCGATCGCTGCCGCCGGCGAAGCGGGTGACGACTTCCACGTGGTCGGTCTGGGGGAACAGGTCCAGCACGGTGGACTCCACGTGGCGGTAGCCGAGCGCGACGAGCAGGGCGGTAGCGGACCGCCCAGGTACCGCACAGCGACGACTAGCGATACCGCAGAACGACTAGTCGACATACCGGGAAACGACTAGTCTGATGCCCGTGACCGTGCCGTACCTCGCCCGCGCCGCCGATGCGGTGCTCGCCGACATGCTCCAGGACCATGCTGCGATCCTGGTCCTCGGGCCGCGCGCGGCCGGCAAGACGACGACGTGCGCCCAACTCGCCCGCAGCGTCGTCAGGCTCGGGGAGGCCGAGGTCGCCCGCGCCTTCGAGGCGGGACCAGCCGCCAATCTGGCGGGACGACAAGAGCCGATTCTCGTCGACGAGTGGCAGGAGGTGCCCACATCGCTGCAGGCGATCAAGACCGCCGTGGACAACGATCCACGACGGGGGCGCTTCATCGTCACTGGCTCGGTGCGCGGCGACATCGACGCCGTGACCTGGCCGGGTACCGGCCGCCTCGTCAGGCTGCCGATGTACGGGCTCACCGAGCGTGAGATGGAGGGCCGAACCCGGTCGCGGTCGTGGCTGGCAGAGATCCTCGCCGGCGACAGCCCGCGTCAACATCGCTCGAATGAGGACATCCGCACGTACGTCCAGCGGGCGCTGCGGTCGGGCTTTCCCGAACCTGCGCTCATCACCACCAACCGGGGGCGCTCCCGATGGCTGAGCTCGTACGTCGACCAACTGGTGACGCGTGACGCCCAGTCGGTCTCCCCCGGCCGCGATCCACAACGGCTGAGGGCATACCTCACCGCACTCGCACTCAACAGCGCAGGCGTGGTCGACGACATCACACTCTGGACCGCCGCCGGCATCGCCAAGGACACTGCGCGCGCCTACGACACTCTCCTTCAGAACTTGCTGGTCATCGACAAGCTGCCGGCGTGGACGAGCAATCGGTTCAAGCGGCTGACGCTCGCACCGAAGCGCTACCTCGTCGATGCGGGACTGTTCGCCGGCGTGCTGGGGCTTTCCGAAGACGACGTGCTGTCCGATGGCGATCTCCTCGGTCGACTGATCGAGACCTTCGTCGTCGCCCAGATTCGCGCCGAGGTAGCACTGATGCCACTCCCGCCGCGACTTCACCATCTGCGCGTCAGCGACGGCGGGCACGAGATCGACCTGGTGATCGAGGTCGGCGCACGGCGCCTCCTCGCCATCGAGGTCAAGGCGACGGCAACACCCGACCCGGGCGACGCCAAGCACCTTCGGTGGTTCCGGCGCAGCCTTCCCGACGCGGCGCTCACGACGATCCTGCTCCACACCGGCACCGAGACCGTCACGTTCGCGGACGGCACCGTCGCAACCCCGATCTCGGCCATCTGGAGCTGACACCCGCCCGCCGAGGCAGCGACGCGACGACGAGGAACGTCGCGGGATCTGCCGCCAGAGAGCTGTGATCAGCAAGGTGTTGACAACTGTTGTCACACGACGCAGACTTCCGGCGTGAGCCGGAACACGATGAGCTTCGCCCTTCCCGAGTCCATGCGCGAGTACATCGACACGCGGGTCCGCGACGGCAACTACGGCAACACGAGCGAGTACCTCCGCGAGCTGATCCGACGCGACCAGGAACAGCAGGCAGCCCAGCGACTGCGCAACCTGATCGCCGACGGCCTCGCCTCCGGCGACGGACGCCCGCTCACCGACGACGTCATCGCCGAGTTGCGGTCTCGGGCGCTCGACGGCGAGGCGTGACGACCACACGGCTCCGGCCGATGGCAGAGGCCGACCTCGTCGACCGGACCCGCTACTACCGCCGAGAGGGTGGCGACGTACTTGGCGAGCGATTCTTCGACGCTGCGATCGCGACGCTCGACTCGATCCGTCGGATGCCCGGCGCCGGCTCCCCCGGCCTCGGCGAGCGCTGCGGCGTCCCCGGGCTGCGCTTCCGCCGCGTCGCCGGTTTCCCGTGCGGCTGGTTCTACTTCGTTGCTACCGACCACATCGACGTCGTCCGACTCCTCGCCGATGCCCAAGACCTGCCCGCGATCCTCGCCGAGTAGCGCTCGCCGCCGCTTCCGTGCCCGAACCTCCGGCAGTCAGTCGCCGGTGCCACGGGCGAAGCGGGTGACGACCTCCACGTGGTGGGTCTGGGGGAACAGGTCCAGCACGGTGGACTCCACGTGGCGGTAGCCCAGCCCGGCCAGCAGGGCGGCGTCGCGGGCCGCGGCCACCGGGTCGCAGCTCACCAGCACCAGGCGCGGCGCGCCCGTGGCGGCGAGGACGGCCGCGCCCTCTTTGCCGAGGCCGGCCCGGGCCGGGTCGGCGACGGCGACGTCCACCGGCTGGGGCTGCCACCGCTCGAACGGTGACGGCACGATCGTCGCCCTCTCGCCGAGGTTGACGGCCGCATCCGCGCACGACGAGGCCGCGCTCTCCACCAGCACCACCGGGCCGTCCGACCCCGTGGCGGCGAGCAGGCCGACGCCGCCGTAGGCATCGAGGAACCGCCCGCCAGCGGGCGCGTCCGCGAGCGCAGCGCGCACCGTGGCCACCAGCAACTCGGCTGCCGCCGGGCCGGACTGGAAGAACGACGTCGCGCTCACCCGCAGCGGCACACCGGCAACCGTCTCGTGCAGCACCGCCGCGGGGCCGACACCGGCACCGTCGGGGAGGCCGTCCACCACAGCACCCGCCGCGGAGGGCAGCGCCGTCACCTCACCAGTCGCCACACTGACCCGCACCGTCACCTCGTCCGCACCACGCACCCGCAACCCGGGCAGCAGGCCGGCCAGCAGCGGGTGAGCGACCGGGCAGTCCGCCAACTCCACCACGCGGTGGCTGGCGGCGGCGCGCAACCCGACCCTGCCGTTCGGGGCCACCGCCAGGCGCAGCGTGGTGCGGTAACCCCAGGCAGGTACGGAGGCACCGGCAGTCACGACGGCGGACGGCATCCTCGCCGTGCGGGCGAACGCCTCGCGCACCACGTCGGTCTTCAGACCCAACTGTGCAGCCGGGTCGACGTGCTGCCAGCCACAGCCACCGCAGCCTGCGGCGACGGCGGGGCAGGGCGGGGCGACACGGGCAAGCGAGGGGTCCAGCACGTCCAGCACCCGGGCGCGGGCGAAGTCCTTCTTCGACGTGTGCACGTCCACCACGACGCGCTCCCCCGGCAGGGCGCCGTCGACGAAGACCACCCGGCCGTCGCCCAGGTGCGCCAGGGCGTCGCCGCCGGCGGCCATCTTCTCCGCCGTCACCTCCTGCCGGTCACCCACGGCACGAGCGTAGGGGGCGGCTACCCTCGCACCCGTGCCGCGCATCGAGATCGCCCCGAGTGTCCTGCCCGCCGACTTCGCCCGCCTGGGCGAGGAGGTCGCCGCGTTGGAGGCCGCCGGGGTGGACCGCATCCAGTGGGACGTCATGGACGGCCAGTTCGTGCCCAACCTGACGTTCGGGCCGGACGTCATCGCCGCCGCCCGCCGCCACACCTCGCTGCCGTTCGAGGCCCACCTGATGGTGCTGACGCCGGACGTGATGGCCGAGGAGTACGTGAAGGCCGGCTGCCAGCGGCTGATCGTCCACGCCGAAGCCTGCACCCACCTGCACCGCACCCTGGGCAACATCGCCTCGCTGGGTGCCACCGCCGCGGTGGCCCTGAACCCGGCCACGCCCGCGGACGCCGTCGCCCACGTGCTGGACCTGGTGGACATGGTGCTGGTGATGACCGTCAACCCAGGCTTCGGCGGCCAGTCCTACATCGCCACGATGGAGCCGAAGATCCGTGAGGTGCGGGCCATGATCGCCGCCGCCGGGCTGACCGATTCCGTCGACGTGGAGGTGGACGGCGGCATCGGACCCTCCACCATCGCTGCCGCCGCCGGGGCCGGCGCCAACATCCTCGTGGCCGGCAGCGCCCTGTACCGCGACACGGAGGGCCTGGGCCACGCGGTGGCCGACCTGCGGGCGCGGGCCGAGGCCGCCTTCACGGGCTGACGACCGGGCCGGCCGGGCCGGCCGCGCTCTGGCCGCCCGGCAGCGCCGCACCACCGTCGCGCACCCCTTCCGTAAAGTGCTCGGTGATGGCGCTCGATCACCGCACCACCCCCTACGGCACACCGGCGCTGACGGCGCTGCGCGCCGTGGTGGACGAGTTGCAGGAGGGCCATCCGCTCACGCCCGTCACCGTGCTGGTCCACTCCAACGCGGTCGGGGTGGCGGCCCGGCGCTGGCTGGCGGCACACGGTGGCGTGGCCGCGGCGCAGTTCATCACCACGTTCCGCCTGGCTGAACTGCTCGGCGGGCCGGCGCTGGTGCGGGAGGGGCGGCGTCCCGTCTCCACCCCCGTCATCGAGGTCGCGGCGCGTGGGGCCTTGGCACGGTCGGAAGGGCTGTTCGCGCCCATCGCCGCCCACCAGGCCACGGTGGCCGCACTGCGCAGCACCTACCGCGAACTGCGCCACGTGCCCGATGCCGCGTGGGGCGTGCTGGCCGGGCGCGGCTCGGCCCGGGCGAAGGAGGTCGTGCGGCTGTGCCGGTCCGTCCAGCACCGTCTGGCCGGGGAGTGGTACGACGAGGCGGATCTCCTCCGCGCCGCAGCCACCGCCTGCCAGGAGTCCCTGGCGGAGGATCTGCGTCGCACCGTCGTGTTCCTCCCCCAACGCATGCGTGCCACGGAGCGCGCCCTGCTGGAGGCACTGGCGGTGCACGGCCAGGTGGTGGTGCTGGAGGGCCAGATCGGCCTCGGCGCGGCGGGCGCACCCTCCCCCGCGGTGGAGGTGGTGGACACCAGCGATGCCGACGAAGAGGTCCGCGAGGCCGTGCGGCTGGTGGTGGCCGCGGCGCACCGCGCCGTGCCCCTGCACCGGGTGGCCATCGCCTGGCCGCACGACACGCCCTACGCCCGCCTCGTGGCGGAGCACCTGGACGACGCAGCCCTGCCGTGGAACGGCCGGCCCGGCACCTCCCTGCGGGAGCGCCTGGCGGCCCGCCTGGTGCTGGACGTGTTCCGCCTGGACCGCAAGGGCATCCGCCGGGCCGACCTGTTCGCCCTGCTGGCCCACGTACCGGCACGGCTGGCGGACGGCACCCCGGTGCCGCGCCAGCACTGGGAGCGCATCGCCCGCGACGCGGGCCTGGCCGGCGACCGGGACTGGGGGCCGCGGCTGGACCACTTCACCACCGCCGCCCGCGCCGGCGGGCGCGAGGCGGACGCCGAGGCAGCGGCATCGTTGCAGGCGTTCGTCGCCGGCCTGCGCACGGAGTTGGGGTCGCCCGACGGCACCCAGCGCTGGGCACACTGGGCGGAGGTCGCCCAGCACCTGCTCACCCGCTGGCTCGGCGGTCAGCGCGGCATCGCTGCCCTGCCGGAGAACGAGGTGGACGCCTACCACCGCGTCCAGGCCGCGCTCGACCGAGTCTCCCGGCTGGACCCTCTCACCGGCCCCGTCACCCGCGCCGTCGTCGCCGAGACGCTGGAGGCGGAACTGGACAGCGCCCCCGGCCGCGTCGGCCGGATCGGCGTCGGGGTGCAGGCCGGGCCGCTGGCCTTCGCCGTCGGGCAGGAGGTCGACCTCCTCATCGTGCTCGGCGCCTGCGAGGGGTCCCTCCCCGCCCCTCCCCCGGCCGAGGCACTCCTCAGCGACCACGACCGCGCCCTCACCGGCGGCGAGCTCCCGCTGGACGCGGACCTCACCGCCCTGCAGCACGATCAGTTGTGGGCCGCCTTGGCCGGCGCGCAGCGGGCCGTCCTCCTGTGGCCCCGGGGCGACCTCCGCGCCACCGCCGCCCGCCAGGTGTCCCGCTGGGTCGCGGAGCTGGAGGCCGCGTCGCTCACCGACGCCCGGCGGGCGGTGGCGTCCTTCGCCGCCGGCCTGGCAGAGGCACCGTTCCCCGCCACCGCCACCCAGCACCGGGTGAGGGCCCTGGTCAACGCCCGCGCCCGCGGCGAGGACCCTGCCGCCCACCCGCTGGTCGCCGGCCTGCCCGCCCTTCGCCTGGGTGCTGCCATGGTGGCGGCCCGCGGCAGTGCCGCCCTCACCGAGTACGACGGCGACCTCAGCGCCATGGACTTCGACCCGCTCGGGGACCGGCCCGCGTCCCCCACCCGGCTGGAGGCCTGGGTGGCCTGCCCGCACGCCTGGTTCCTCCAGCACGTGCTGGGGGTGGAGCCCGTGGAGCAGCCGGACGAGCAGCTGCAGATCACCCCGCGGGACCGAGGCACACTCGTGCACGACGCGCTGGACCTCTTCCACCGCGAGGTCCTCGCCGGCCACGTCCCCCCACCCGGGCCCACCGGCTGGGGGCCGGAACACGAAGCCGCCCTCCTGGCCGCGTTCGAGAAGGTCGCCGCGGACCTCGCCCACCTCGGGCTCGTCGGGCGCCGGGCGTTCTGGCACTCGGAGCACACCCGCCAGCGGCGCGAGCTGCAGGACTGGATGGCCCACGACAGCGAACTCCTCGTCGAGCGCGGCGCCACCGTCGTCGCCTCGGAGCTCCGCTTCGGCGTCACCACTCCCGAGGGGCAGGAGGTGCCCGCCGCCACCATCGACCTCGGCGACGGCACGGCACTGCGGTTCCGCGGCTCCATCGACCGGGTGGACCGCTGCGCCGACGGGCGCCTGGTGGTCACCGACCACAAGACCGGCTCGGACTCCCACTACCGCGACATCACCGAGGCGGACCCGACGGCCGGCGGTTCCCGCCTCCAGCTCGTGGTCTACGCCGCCGCCGCACGGGCGGTCACCGACGTGGGCCCCGACACGCCGGTCCTCGCCGAGTACAGCTTCCTCGGCCGCGGCGGCTTCAAGCGCATCGGCGTCACGATGGACGCGGCCAACCAGCCGGCCGCCCAGGCCGCGGTGGCGGGCATTGTGCACGGCATCCGCTCCCGCCTGTTCGTCGCCCTGCCGGAGAAGGCCCAGTACCAGCTGTCCTGGGTGCGCTGCCCCTGGTGCGACCCGGACGGGTTGGGCACCGCAGAGCGCTGGCAGGAGTTCGAACGCAAGCAGGCCGACCCGCGCGTGGCCGCGCTGCTGGGCCTGGACACCGACGCGGCAACGGACGCGCCCGATGGACCGGCAGAGGCGCCGCAGTGAGCGGGCAACTGGACCTGTTCCGCCCCCTGGCGCCGGACCAGGAGGACCGCGACCTCGTCACCGGGGCGCTGGACCGCACCCTGTTCGTGGAGGCCGGGGCCGGCAGCGGCAAGACCACCGCCCTCGTCGGACGGGTGCTCGCGCTGGTGGAGGCCGGCGTGCCCATCGGCAGCATCGCCGCCATCACGTTCACGGAGAAGGCCGCGGCCGAGCTGCGCCACCGTGTGCGCAAGGAGCTCACCGCTGCCTCGGCCGGCACCGGCCGCCGCGGCGAGCTCGCCCGGGCCGCGCTGGAGGGGCTGGACCTCGCGCCCATCGGCACCCTCCACGCGTTCGCCCGCCGCCTCCTCGGCGAGTTCCCCGTGGAGGCCCAGCTGCCGCCGAGGTTCGCCGTGCTGGATGAAGTGCAGAGCGCCACCGCCTTCCACGAGCGCTTCACCGACTTCCTCGAAGCATTGCTGGACGACCTGGAGTCCGTCCGCCTGGTGGAGCTGTGCCAGTACGACGGGTTCGGTGTGGAGCGCGGCGCGCGCCGGATGGCCGACGACTTCCAGGCCAACTGGGACCTCGTGGAGCAGCGGGTGTCGTCCGTCCTCCCACCCCCCACGGACACCCAACCCTTCCAGCAGCGGTTGCTGGCGGCGTGCCAGGCGGTGGCCGCCTGCCGGGCACCGGAGGGCGACCGCGCCGCCATCCACATCGAGCGCTTCGCCGGCTTCGCGGCCCGGCTGGCGCAACAGCCCACCCTCGCCGATCTGCTGCAGGTTACCTCGGACATCGCCAAGCAGAAGGCGGGCACGGTCGGCAACTCGGCCAACTGGAAGAAGTACCACGACGGCGACACCTCGCAGCTGGTGACGTTCCGCGAGGGGGTCGGGCACGCCGCCGCCGTCGCCAAGGACCTCATGACCGCGCTCAACGAGGAGCGCCGCCTGACGCTCGGCGCCGTGCTGCGCGACCTCACCCTCGCCTCCGTGGAGGACCGCCGGCGCGCCGGCGAGCTGGAGTTCCACGACCTCCTCGTGTTCGCCCGCATGCTGCTGGCCACGGACGAAGGCGTACGGCGGCAGGTGCACCAGCGGTACACCCGGCTGCTGCTGGACGAGTTCCAGGACACCGACCCGATCCAGCTGGAGCTGGCCGTGCGGATCACCGCCCCGCCGGCGGACCAGCCCGAGGACTGGCGGGCGCTGCGGCCGCTCCCAGGCCGGCTCACCGTGGTCGGCGACCCGAAGCAGAGCATCTACCGCTTCCGCCGGGCCGACATCAGCCAGTTCCTGTCCTCGCGCCAGCAGATCGGCGCCGACCGATGCTCCCTGCGGGCCAACTTTCGCAGCGCCGCGCCAGTGATCGAGTGGGTCAACCACACCATGGGTCACCTCATCCAGCCCGAGGCGGAGGTCCAGCCGGAGTACGAGCCACTCGTCGCTGCCCGCCAGGGCCTGCACGACCACGGCACGGTCACAGTGCTGGGGGCGGAGGCCCACACCGGGCTCGGCCGGGCCAGCGCCGAGACCCTCCGCGAACGCGAAGCCGCCGACGTCGCATCGGCGGTGGCCACCGCGTTGGCCGACGGCTGGCCGGTGTGGCGCAACGGCGAGCTGGAGCCCTGCCGCGCCGGCGACATCGCCATCCTGCTGCCGTCGCGCCTCTCCCTCGCGCCCCTGCAGGCCGCGCTCGCTGCCTGCGGCGTGCCCTACCGGGCGGAGAACAGCTCGCTGGTCTACGCCGCGCCCGAGGTGCGCTCCCTCCTGATGGCCCTACGCGCCGCCGACGACCCCACCGACCACCTGGCCATCGTGTCGGCGCTGCGGTCACCCCTGTTCGGCTGCAGCGACCGGCACCTGGCCGAGTGGAAGGTCACCCACGGCCGCCGCTGGTCGTGGTGGGGCCTTCCCGCCGCCGGTGAGGAACTTGCCGAACACCCGGTGGCGCAGGGCTTGGCCGTGCTCGGCGCGCTGGCCGAACGGCTGCGCTACGACACGCCCGCCCAGGCGCTGACCTGGCTGGTCCGCGAGCGCGGCGTGCTGGAGATGGCCGTCCTCCAGCCCTCCGCCCGCGACGTGTGGCGGCGGGTCCGGTTCGTCATCGACCAGGCACGGGTGTGGAGCGAAGCGGGCGGCCACGGGGTGCGGCGCTACCTGCTGTGGACCCGGCTGCAGGGCGACGACGGGCGCTTCGTGGCCGAGACCGTGCTGCCGGAGACCGACCACGACGCGGTGCGGATCATGACCGTGCACGCCGCCAAGGGCCTGGAGTTCCCCATCACCGTCGTCTCCGGCCTCACCACCCAGGCTCGGGCCCATGGAGGGCGGCGGGTCATCTGGCCCCCGGGCACATGGGCGCTGACCGACCCCAACGACCCCACCTACCAGCAGTTCCAACCGGTGGACGAGCAGATGGGCGATGCCGAGCGCCGCCGCCTCCTCTATGTCGCCTGCACCCGGGCCTGCGACCACCTCGTCGTCTCCCTGCACCGCAACGGCGACGCCAAGACCCAGAACACCGCGGCCGACTGGCTGGCCGAGGCGTCCGCGGGTGCCACCCACAGGGTGCACGACGGCGGCAGCCGGCAGGTCGTCACCTCCACGGCCGCCGCGGCCGAACTGCCGTGGGACGACGAGACGGAGTGGGCCACGCAGCGGGCCGCCGACCTGGCGGAGGCGTCACGCCCGCCCGCCCTCGGGGCCACCGCCATCGCCGCCCGCCTGGCCACCCACCCGCACGGCGCAGCCACGGACCACGACGACCCGGCCGCTGCCATCGAGACCGCTGGGTCCGGGGCCGGCGACGACCGCACCGACGCGGGCGCCCGCAAGGACCCCGTGGACCTCGACCTGCCGCCGTGGCAGCGTGGCCGCTACGGCACCGCCATCGGGCGCGCCGTCCACGCTGTCCTCCAGTTCGCCGACCTGGCCACCGGCGACGGGCTGGCGGAGTTGGCCGCGGCGCAGGCGGCGGCCGAAGGGGTCCTCGGCCAGGAGCGCACCATCGAGCGCCTCGCCCGCTCGGCCGTGGAGGCCCCGCTGGTGGCCGGCGCCGTCGAGCACCCCCACTGGCGGGAGCTGTTCGTGGCCGTCGACCTCGGCGGCGTGGTGGTGGAGGGCTACATCGACCTGCTGGTCCGTCACCCGTCCCGCGGCCTGCTGGTGGTCGACTACAAGACGGACCAGGTCCCACCCGGCCCGGAGCGGGACGATCGGCTGCGCCGGTACGGCGTCCAGTTGGCCGCATACGCCGTCGCGCTGGAACGCCTGCTCGGCGAGCCAGTCACCGGCGGCGTGCTGGTGATGTGCTCAGCCCGAGGTCCCGCCGAGGCCGTCGACATCCCCGGGTGGGACGGGGCCAAGGCGGCGCTGCTGGCGACGTTGGCGACGCCGGGGTGACGGCCCCGACGGGCCGTGGCTGCGGGTGCGGCCGAGGTCCTCGGGCTCCAGCGCCAGTTCGCGCACCGACCTGCCCACAGCGAACACGGTGTGCTTCAACAACACCAGCCCGACCAGGATCACCAGCGCCACCCCCGACGGCAGCAGCACGGCGCGCAGCAGGCGGGACTCCTGCCCCTGCAGCGGCCGCAGCACCCCGCTGTCCACCGCCGTGCCGTCGGGCAGCAGCGTGCGGACGGGGTCCTCCACCCGCGGGCAGGCCACATCGGAGTCGTCGAGGCCGATCACGGCGTCGCCACCGAACAGCGGCTGCGGCGTCCGCACCACCGACGTCAGGCCACCGGTGACCGGATCCTGGGCGGCGCCCACCACATAGCGCTGGTCCGGGTCGAGGAAGCGGCGGTCGTCGCCGTACTCCACGTCCACCGTCACCGGGGCCACGAGGA
The DNA here is from genome assembly GCA_020637295.1 of Acidimicrobiaceae bacterium. GTDB lineage: Bacteria > Actinomycetota > Acidimicrobiia > Acidimicrobiales > Ilumatobacteraceae > UBA668. The sequence continues at coordinate 100,367 of JACJWF010000012.1, forward strand.
AGCGGTCCACCGAACCGGCCAGCACACGCAGCACCTGGAAGCGCGCCGCCGTGGTGGAGACGGACATGATCCGCCCCTCGAACACCACGGCCGCAGGGTCCGGCGTGGCGCACCCTGCGGGGATGACCACCAGCGGGCCGGCCGCCGGCGGGAGTGCCCCGGGGGCCAGGGTGGTGGGTGGTGCGGGGTCGCCGCCGCCCTCACCGGGAACGGTGGTGTCGGCGCCAGGGTCCGTGGGTGGCACGGTGGCCGCCGCGGGCGCCGCGAGCGCAGCCACCATCGCCATGCCGGCAAGCACGCCGGTGGCCAGGCCGAGCAGGGCTTTCCGCGAACGCACGGGACAACGCTAGTGAGCGATGGGCCGGCGGCGGTGGCAGCCCCGCTGCGGCCCGTGCCGCGATGCGTCAGCGGCCGCGGAAGTTGGGGCTGCGCTTCTCCACGAAGGCGGTCATCGCCTCGATGGTGTCCTGCGTGCCGAAGTTCACCGTCTGGGCCATGCCTTCGTCGTCCAGCGCCTCTTCCATGGTGACTTCCAGCGAGTTGTTCAGCAGGCGCTTCGTCATGGCGAGCGCGATCGGCGGGGCGTCCAGCAGGCGGCGGGCCCAGCCGTCGACAAAGGCGTCCAGCTCTGCGTCGGGCAACACCCGGTTCACCAGGCCGATCTGCTCCGCCTCTGCGGCACCGATGATGTCGGCGAAGAAGGCCAGTTCCTTGGCGCGGTGCAGGCCGATGCGGCGGGGCAGCAGCCAGGATCCGCCGAAGTCCAGCGTCAGGCCGCGGCGGGCGAAGATCTGGCTGAACCGTGCGGTGTCCGACGCCACGACCAGGTCGCAGCCGAGGGCCAGGTTGCAGCCGGCGCCCACGGACACGCCGCGCACCTTGGCGATGGTTGGCTGGGGCAGGCGGTGCAGCGCGAGCGCCACGTCACCCACATGGCGCATGGCCGCCAACTGGTGGCGGCTGCGGCCACCACCCGTGAGGTCCGCCCCCGAGCAGAACTCGCCGTTGGCGCCGGTGATGACGACCACGCGGTCCTCGTCGCTGTCGGCGATCTCGCGGAACGTGGCCAGCAACTCGTTCCACATCACGTCGTTCAGCGCGTTCTTCTTCGCCGCCCGGTCCAGGGTGACGGTGACGATGCCGTTGTCGCGGTCGACGTGCAGTGTTTCCATGCCGGCCGACGATACTGAGGGCATGGGCCTCAACCCGCACCGGCCGCAACGGCGGCGTCCCAGCGACATTCTCTTCGTCAGTGCAGCCGCCATGGCCTGCGTGGGCCTGCTGGTCTGGGCGCTGCTGGGCTAGCCGGCGGCGCACTCAGTCTGCTGCGGTGGGGGACGCGGCCGACCCCATCGGCACACCGACCAGCAAGCCTTCGCTGATCCGCCGCGGCGCCTCGTTGAGCCAGAACGTCAGCGACAGGCGGCGCGGCGTGCGCACATGGCGGCGCCCCTTGGCGACGGCTGCCACGGTGCGGCGGGCGATCAGCTCCGGCGTCTTCTTGGGGATCAGCTGCAACCGGCGAAGGCGGCGGAGCATCGGCCCGTACTCCTCCTGGTCCTCGAGGTGGTCCCACATCTGAGTGTCGGTCGGGCCCGGTTGGACCAGGGTGATGCCGATGGCCGAGCCCTTCAGCTCCTGCCGCAACGCGCCCGCCAGATTGTTGAGGCCGGCCTTCGTGGCGCCGTACACGGACAGGCCGGGGAAGCTGGCCGAGCCCGCCAGGGAGGACACGAACACCAACCCGCCCTTCCCGCGGCGGAGCATCCCGGGCAGCACCGCACGGGTGAGCAGGATCGGAGCCTCCAGGTTGAGGCGCACCACCGAACGCTGCACCTCGGCAGGGTCGTGCACGAACCAGCTGGCGTTCTCCAGGCCGGCATTGTTGACCAGCACGTCGATCGGCCCGGCCTCGGCCTCGATCTGCGGGATCAGCGCGTCCACCTGTGCAGCATCACCGAGATCGGCGACGAACGCCGTGCCGCCCAGCTCGGCGGCCAGTGCATCCAGCGCGTCCTGCGACCGCGCCACCAGGGACACACGTGCCCCCTCGGCGGCGAACTTCCGGGCCATCGCCGCGCCGATCCCGCGCGACGCACCGGTGACGACCACGTGCGCATCCTTCAGTTCCATCTCGGCATCGTAGGCCGGTGGGCCCGGAAGCCCGGTCAGAACGCCGCCTCGATGACGACGATCCGCCCGCCGGTGACCGCGGCGACGTCGAACCGGATCTCCACCGCCCCAGGACGGTGGGCGGTGAGCCAGGCGGCCGCCACGGCGCGGACCCTGCGCTGCTTGCGGTGGTCCACTGCGGCGGCCGGCCCGTCGAACCCAGCAGTTGCCCGAGCCTTCACCTCGCAGAACACCAGCACGTCGCCACGCCGCGCCACGACGTCCAGCTCCCCGGTCGGGCACCGCCAGTTGCGGGCGACGATCTCGTAGCCGTGGCGCACGTACCAGCGTGCCGCCAGGTCCTCGCCGAACCGGCCCCGCGCCTGGGCCGGGGTCAGAGCTCCAGCGGCGGCAGTTCCTCCACGTTGACGTCCTTGAACGTCAGCACCCTCACCCGGGGGATGAACCGGGTCTTGCGGTACATGTCCCACACCCATGCGTCGGTCAGCTCCACTTCGATCACCGGGCGCGACGCTTCACCGGTGACGGTGACCTTGACGTCGTTGGCCAGATAGAACCGGCGCTCGGTCTCCACGGCGTAGCGGAACATGCCCGCGACATCCTGGTACTCGTGCGCGAGTTGGAGCTCTCGCTCGGCCTCGAAGTTCTCGAGATCGTCAGCGCTCAACGTGGGTGCTCTTCACACCGAAACAGAAGCCTCGAGCGGCTCAGCGCTCGCGCTTCTCCTTGATCTTGGCGGCCTTACCGACGCGGTCGCGGATGTAGTAGAGCTTCGCCCGGCGGACGTCGCCCTTCTTCACCACTTCCAGCTTCACCACGGTGGGAGCGTGCACGGGGAAGGTGCGCTCCACGCCGACGCCGTAGCTGAGCTTGCGGACCGTGTACGTCTCCTGGACGCCGCTGCCCTGGCGGGCGATGACGTTGCCCTGGAAGATCTGCACACGCTCCTTGTTGCCCTCGACCACCTTGACGTGGACCTTGACCTCATCGCCGGGGCCGAACGCCGGGATGTCGGAGCGGAGGTACTGGTTGTCGACGATGTCGGTGGACTTCATGGCAGCAGGCTCTCTGAGAGGCGAAAACGTGAACGCTCAAGGATAGGTGACGGAAGGGAACTCTTCCAACAGGCGACGGTCAACTTCGGAGAGCCCGCCGAGTGCCTGCAGCAGGTCCGGCCGGTAGCGCAGGGTGCGGTGCAGGGCCTGCGCCCGCCGCCAGCGTTCGATCCGCCCGTGGTCGCCCGAGCGCAGGATCTCCGGCACCTCCCAGCCTCGGTAGTCGGCGGGGCGGGTGTAGATCGGCTCCTCCAGCAGCCCCGAGGGGCCGAAACTCTCGTGCACAGGGCTGGCCTGGTTGCCCATCGCCCCTGGGAGCAGGCGGACCACGGCCTCCACCACCAGGCAGGCGGCCACCTCGCCGCCGTTCAGCACCACGTCGCCCACGCTCAGTTCACCGTCCACCAGGTGCTCGCGCACCCGGTGGTCCACCCCCTCGTAGCGGCCGCACAGCAGCGAGAACCCGCCGGCGGCGGCCAGTTCCTCGGCCACCCGCTGGTCGAAGCGGCGCCCACCGGGGCCGAGCAGGAACAGCGGCCGGGGCGGGGCGGCGGCCTCGACGGCGGCGAACAGGGGCTCGGGCTTCATCACCATGCCGGCACCGCCGCCGAACGGGGCGTCGTCGACCGTGCGGTGGACGTCGCTGGTGTGGTCCCGCGGGTCGTGCAACCGAAGGTCCAGCAGGCCGGCCCCACGGGCCTTGCCCAGCAGGCTCTCGGCACAGAACGCGTCCACCAGGCCGGGGAAGATGGTGAACACGTCGATCCGCACGGTCTGCAAGCCTACGGGCCGATGATCTACCACCTGACCGAACCGGAGCGTTGGGCCCGCTCGCAGCGCGAGGGCGTGCACACGGCCTCCACCCGTGGGCGCGAACTGGCCGACGAGGGCTTCATCCACTGCAGCACCGCTGCCCAGTGGCCGAAGGTCCGCCAGCTCTTCTACTCCGACGTCGAGCCCTTGCTGCTGCTGCACATCGACGAGTCGCTCCTCGACGCGCCACCCGTCTACGAACAGCTCGGCGATGCGCCGGAGCCGTTCCCCCACCTGTACGGCCCGCTCCCACTGGCCGCGGTGGTGGAGGTGGAGATCCTCTCCTGAACGCGCCGGTGGCCGGCCCCGCAGGGCCGGCCACCTGGCGTCCTGTCAGTGGATCAGCGTCAGCGGCGGATCGGACGGCGGCGGATGAGCAGCATCACACCACCGGCCAGCGCCATCGCCAGGCCGGCGAGCAGCATCACCGGAGCGCTGCCACCACCGCCGGTGGAGGGCAGGCCAGTACGCGGTGTGGTCGGCGGCTCCTGCGACACGTCGCAGGCGACCGTGACATCGAACGAGAGGTCCGAGTCCGCAGTGGTGACCGTGATGTGGTGGTTGCCGTCGGTGAGCCCGGTGATCGACACCTGCAGCTGGCTGTCCGGAGCGACCACGTGCTGGACGCCCTGGACGGTGAACACCACGGGCTCTTCACCGCCGGTGGCGATGAGCGTGATGGTGAGCGTGCCGTCCTGGTTCTCGCACGACTGGGCGATCGAGATGGAACCCTCGCCGGCGTGGTCGCAGTCCACCGTGACCTCGAAGCTGAAGTCGTAGCCGGGTGCGGTGACGGTGATGGTGTGCACCCCGTCGGACAGGCCGTCCACGACCACCTGGGTGGAGCCCTTCGGGCCAACCGTGTACTCGGTGCCTTCGACCGTGAACGTCACGTCCACGTCGTCACCATTGTTGAACAGGGTGATCGTGACGGAGCCGTCGGCGATGTTGTTGTCGCCCTCGGTGCAGGACTGGGTGTGCCCCACGGTGGGTGCCGCGTCACAGTCCACCGACACCTGCTCGGAGTAGTCGTTCTGCCCCTGGGTGATGGTGATCGTGTGGTTGCCGTCGGTGAGGCCGCTGATCACCACGTCGACCGAGCTGTTGGCCGGGACGACATGGTTCTGACCGTTGACGGTGAACGTCAGCGGCAGCTCGCCACCGATGTTCCGCAGGGTGACGGTGACCGCACCGTCCTCGTTGGAGCACTGCTGGCTGATCTCCACGTCGGGCGTGCCGGGACGGTCGCAGCTGATGGTGATCTCCTCGGACGTGATGACGTCGTCGCCGACCTTCACCGTCACCGTGTAGCTACCGTCCGGCAGGTCGGCGAAGGTCAGCTCGGTGCTGCCCCCCGGCCCCACCAGGTGGTCCTCGCTGGTGCCACCGGTGATCTCCACCGTGAACGTGACGGCCTCGCCGCCGGTGTTGGTGAGCGTGACGACGATGGTGCCGTCACCGTCGGCGCAGGCCTGGCTGATGGACGCCGAGGGCTGCGGGCTGTTGCAGTCCACCGAGAACGAGCCGTCGATGGGGTGCCAGCTGTCCGTGTAGTACTCCACCCGGTAGCTGTGATTGCCGTCACTGACACCTGTGAAGGTGTGGGTGTCGGTGGCACCACCGGCCACCGTGTAGCTGGCGGACGGACCGGACGTCTGGTCCAGGGCGTAGACCCGGTACTGGAGCGGGGAGTTGAACGCGCTGCTGCCGTTGGACATCGTCAGCACGACGGTGCCGGTGCCGTTGCCGGGCGAGGTGAACGCACACTGCACGTCCACGTCCACGCCGGGAGAGGAGCCGCAGTTGCCCGGTGCGCTGAGGGTCACCGACGACACGTCCGGATAGGCGAAGTAGCCGTTGGCGAACTCGCCGGCGCGGGTGGAGATGACGACGCTCGTGGCACCGGCCGGCCACTGGGTGGTGCCGGACAGGCTGTTGCCGTTGGCCATGACGTAGGCGCCGGAGAAGATGAGGACTTCGGGCCCGTTGTCCGGGTCCATGTAGATGCGGACGTCGGGGTTCTCACCCGCGGAGCCGTCGTCCCATGCCACCGACGACCAGCTGATCGTTCCCGAGCACGAGACGTCGCCGTCCGTGAAGTGGTGCACCGCGCTTGCGACACCCGCGAACATCGGTGCCACGGTGACGGCGCCGACCAGCACCGCCACCACACCGAGCAACCGCCGCCAGCGGCGAGGTTGGGTCGAAACCGAACTCACGTTGAACCTCCTGAGCAGAACCAGAGGGGCCGATCCCCTTGCGTTGCTGCCCGTGGGTCGGGTTCGCTCTTGCTCCCCGCCGGCCAAGCGACCACATAACGGCCGACGGTTCAACGCACCCCACGTGCGCTACGAACTGTAGAAGCGCCACGGAGCGTGGCCAATGGGCCAAAAGGACCATTCGCCGTGGCGGCACCGGCGCGGTACCGGGACGGAGCATGCCATCCGTGCCGGGCGCCACACGGGTAGGGTCGGGCCGACCGCACACACCGTGGTCACGGGGGCCGTCCCGCCCGCCGTGCCGACAGATCGAGGCAGAGGCAGCACGCCATGCAGTTCAGCGTCGACTCGCTCGACATCGACGTCACCGGCGAAATCGCGGCCATCGGCACCGCGATCCGCGACACCGTGCAACAGACGCTGCGGCGGCGCGGTGCCGTGGTGGCCGTGTCCGGCGGGATCGACAGCGCGGCATGCGCGGCGCTGTGCGTCCACGCGCTCGGCGCCGAGCGGGTGCAGCTGGTCGCCCTCCCCGAAGCCAGCTCGTCGCCGGAGTCCCTGGCGCTGGCCACCGAACTGGCCGACGCCCTCGGTGCCGACATGTTGGTGGACGACCTCACCGCGGCACTCACCGGCGCCGGCTGCTACGACCGCCAGATCGATGCCATCCGCCAGGCGGTGCCGGAGTACGGCGACGGATGGAAGCACAAGCTGTCCATGCCGTCGATCCTCGAGGGCAGCCGGCTCAACGTCACCCGGCTCACCGTGGAGGACCCCGCCGGCACCCAGCGCACCGTGCGCATGCCCCCCGCCGCCTACCTGCAACTGGTGGCTGCCACCAACTACAAGCAGCGGCTGCGCACCACCACCGCCTATTACCACGCCGACCGGTTGAACTTCGCCGTGTGCGGCACGCCCAACCGGCTGGAGTACGACCAGGGGTTCTTCGTCAAGGGCGGCGACGGCCTGGCGGATTTCAAGCCCATCGCCCATCTCTACAAGACCCAGGTGGTCCGTGTGGCCGCCGCGCTCGGCGTGCCCCAGGGCATCCTCGACCGCACCCCCACCACGGACACGTTCTCGCTGGCCCAGACCCAGGACGAGTTCTACTTCGCCCTGCCGTACCCGCAGATGGACCTGTGCCTCTTCGCCCACAACCACGGCGTGCCGGCCGACGTCGCGGCACCGGTGGTGGGCCTCACCGCGGAGCAGGTCGTGCGGGTGTACGACGACATCGTCGCCAAGCGCCGCGCCACCGCCGGCCTGCACGTCCAGGGTGTGCTCGTCCGGCCGGTTCCCGAGATCCACTGAGATGTGCGGGTTCGTCGGCAGGGCCGCGCTGGGGCCCGGCGGCGTCGGCCCGGCGCCCGATCTGCTGGCTCGCATGGTTGCCACCCTCCACCACCGGGGGCCGGAGGGGTACGGCCGCTACCGCGACCACCGCACCGGCATGGCGCACGCCCGCCTCGCGCTGGTGGACCTCGCCACGGGCACCCAGCCGCTGGCCGACCCCGACGGCGAGTGGTGGATGGTCTTCAACGGGGAGCTGTTCAACCACCACGCGCTGCGGCGCGAGCTCGCCGCAGCGGGCCGGCGGTTCGCCACCACGAGCGACTCCGAGGTGGTCGTCCAGGCCTTCCGGGCCTGGGGCGTCGACTGCTTCCGTCGCTTCAACGGCCAGTGGGCGCTGGCGCTGTGGAACCGGGCCGAGGAGCGTCTCGTCCTCAGCCGCGATCCGGTGGGCATCTGCCCGCTGTTCGTCCACGAGCACCGCGGCACGGTCTCGTTCGCCAGCGAGGTGAAGGCCCTGCTCGCCGACCCGGCGATGCCCCGTGCCCTGGACCCTCGGGGCATCGACCAGACCTTCACCTACTGGAGCTCGCTCGCGCCGTTGACGCCCTACGCGGGCATCGAGGAGATGCCGCCCGGCACGTGGCGGGAGTACACCACGGCGGGTCGCCGAGACGGCACGTACTGGTCGCCGGCCTTCCCGCCCACGGTGCCCCAATGGGCCGGCACCCTCGACGAGGCCACCGAGACCCTGCGCGACCACCTCACGGCCGCCAGCGAGTTGCGCATCACCAGCGCCGACGTGCCGGTGGGCGCCTACCTCTCCGGAGGGCTGGACAGCTCGCTCACGGCGCTCCTGGGCCACCGGGCCAGCAGGGGGCGGCTGCAGACGTTCTCCCTCCGCTTCGCCGACGCCGAGTTCGACGAGGGCGGTTACCAGCGCGAGCTGGCGTCGATGCTGGACAGCGCGCACCACGAGATCGTCGTCGACCGGCCGGACATCGCCTCGGTCTTCCCCGAGGTCGTGCGCCACACCGAGCGGCCCGTGCTCCGCACGGCGGCGGCGCCCATGTTCCTCCTGTCCCGCGAGGTCCGCCGCGCCGGCATCAAGGCCGTGCTCACCGGCGAGGGGGCGGACGAGATGCTCGGCGGCTACGACCTCTTCCGCGAGGCACGCATCCGCGCCTTCTGGGCCCGGCGCCCGGGCTCCACGGCGCGGCCCGCGCTCTTCGATCGCATCTACCCGTACCTCGGCGGGCTCACCGGCCGGGCGAAGGGGATGGCCCAGTCGTTCTGGAAGGTCGGGCTGGAGCGCGCCGGGCAGCCGGGCTTCTCCCACGACCCGCGGTGGCGCAGCACCCGCGCTGCGCTCACGCGCTGCTACGCGCCGGCGTTCGCCGCGCAGACTGCCGGCCCCGCGGTGCCCGACCCGCTCGAGACGCTGCCGGCGGACTTCACCCGCTGGGCGCCGCTGGCCCAGGCCCAGTTCCTGGAGATCACCACCCTCCTGTCGCCGTACCTGCTGTCCAGCCAAGGCGACCGGCAACTGCTCGGCAACGGGGTGGAGGGGCGCTTCCCCTTCCTCGACCCGGACGTGATCGCGCTGTGCAACTCGCTGCCGCCCGCGTACAAGCTGCGCGGCCTGGACGAGAAGCATGTGCTCAAGCGGGTGGGTCGCGGGCTGGTGCCGGACGGAATCCTCGCCCGCAAGAAGCAGCCGTACCGGGCACCCGACGCAGTGTGCTTCACCGGGCCGGACGCGCCCCCCTACGTGGACGAGATGCTGTCGCCCGGCGCCGTGCTGGCCGCCGGCGTGTTCGACCCCGGCGCGGTCCGGGCACTCCTGGTCAAGCTGCGGGCCGCGTCTGCCGACAATCGCAACGCTCCGTCGAACGCCGACAACATGGCCTTCGTGGGCATACTCTCCACCCAGTTGATGTTCCACGAGTTCCTTCACAACGCGCTTCCGTCGGCGGCAGGTCAACCGACGCAGTTCACCGTGGACGTCGATCTCACCGCACCCACCCCAGGACGCCTTCATGGACGCTGACGCACTCCGAGCCGAGCTTCGCTCCTTCATCGCCACCAACTTCCTCTTCGCCGACGTCAGCTCGGTGGACGATGAGGCGTCGTTGCTGACCAGTGGGGTCATCGACTCCACCGGGGCGATGGAACTGATCTCCCACCTCGAGGAGCTGCTCGGCACCTCGTTCCCGGACGACGCGCTGGTCGCCGACAACTTCGACTCGGTCGACAAGATGCTCGCGTTCGCCACTCCCTTCCTGCAATGAGCCCACGGCTCGCCGTCGACCAGTTGCACCGCGCTGCGCTGGAGCGTGGCGAGGCCGAGGCCCTGGTCGCCGATGGGGCCAGGTTCACCTACGGCGAGCTGGCCGCGGAGGCCGATCGCGTCGCCGCCCTGCTGCAGTCGCTCGGCCTGGCCCCTGGCGGGCGCGTGGTCGTGGTGCTGGCGAACTCCGCGGCGTCGGTCACCACCCTGTTCGGCGTGTGGCGGGCCGGCGGTTGCGTGGTGATGGGCGACGCCGACAGCACGCCGGCGAACCTGCGCTACCGCATCGCCCACTCCGGCGCGCAGGTGCTGGTCACCAGCGGCGCCAAGCTGGCGGTGGCACGCACTGCGGTGGACGGTCTGGACGGCGTGGCCGTGGTGGTCACCGACGACGTGGCGCCATCGACGCTGGCGGCAGCAGAGCACCTCCTGGGTGACGCCCCGCCCGCGGCGGGGTGGCAGGCACCGGAGATCCACCGCCACGCACCGGCAGCCATCATCTACACATCCGGCAGCACCGGCGCGCCCAAGGGGGTGACTCACAGCCACCACTCCATCGCCGTCGTCGTGGAGGCGGTCGGTCGCTACCTGCACCACAGCGCCGACGACGTGGTGCTGTGCGTGCTCCAGTTGGCATTCGGGTACGGGCTGCTGCAGGTGCTGGTGACGTTCGACCACGGTGGCCGCCTGGTCCTGCGCCGCGGACCGGGCCTGCCGTTCGATCTCGTGCGCACGATCGCCGACGAAGGCGTCACCGGATTGGCCGGCGTGCCCACCCTCTTCGCCATGCTGCGCGACCTGGACCCAGGCTCCTTCGCCGGCTGCACCCGCTGGCGCTACCTCACCTGCGCCGCGGCCGCGCTGCCCGCTGCGCTGGCCCTCCAGGTGGCCGACGCACTGCCGGGCACGGACGTCATCCCCATGCACGGCCAGACGGAGTGCTTCCGCACCACCTACCTCCCGGCCGACGAACTGCGCGCTCACCCATCCTCGGTGGGCCGCGGGATGCCCGGGGTGGACCTGTGGCTGGAGGACGAGCGCGGCAACCGGCTGCCCAACGGCAGCCAGGGGGAACTGGTGGTGCGCGGCGAGAACGTGATGCTCGGCTACTGGCAGGACCCGGAGGCCACCGCGCGGGTCGTGCGCCCGGGCCGCACCGCGCACGAGCGCGTGCTGCGGACGGGCGACCTCTTCCGCACGGACTCCGACGGCCGCCTGTACTTCGTGTCCCGCACGGACGACATCATCAAGTCGCGGGGCGAGAAGATCAGCCCGAACGAGATCGAGCAGGTGCTGTCCACCCTGCCCGGCGTCTTCGAATGCCGTGTGTTCGGCGTGCCCGACGACGTGCAGGGCCAGGCGGTGCGAGCCGAGATCGTGGTGCGCGACGGTCACGCGCTGTCCGAACTGGAGGTGCGCCGGGCCCTGAAGGCGGCCTTGGAGCCCTACAAGATGCCACGCGAGATCGCCTTCGTGGACGCCGTCCCGAAGTCGACGAGCGGCAAGGTGGTGCGGCGCTGACCCGCCGCGCCCCGCCGGTCAGAACACGTCGCCCTGCATGCGGGTCCACCACTCCCCCACCAGCCGGCTCAGCGAGACGTCGCCGGCGGACAGCCGCGTTGCAGCCGCCACGGCCTCCGGGGAGCGGCCGGGCAACACGGTGACGAACTCGTTGCGCTGTACGTAGGTGCTCGCCCGCTGGCCGAGTGCCACCATCAACCGGGCGTCCGCCTGGCCGACCAACGCGGCCGCGCCGTGAGCGGCGGCGTCCAGTGCCAGCGCGTCGAGCACCTCGGCGTGCGCGCCCTCGCGGGCCTGCAGCAGCAGGACCTGGCCCAGCCCTCCGGCGTTCGGGTAGTACGCCGCCACACCCACGTCGCGCCCGTCGGGATGGTCGAACCGCAGCACGCGCAGCGGCCCGAACTGCTGCTTCTGCCGGCACATGTCGATCAGCCAGTCGAACCCGACGGCGTCCACGTGCGGGTGGGCGTAGCCCCGGTCGCCGACGACGGCGGCGAAGTCGTGCACGACGCCGGGCGCCACCTCGTGCACGGTGATGCCGGTCGCCACGGGCAGGAGGCGGCTGCGGCTCAGCCGATCGGCCGGCCACACCACCGTCCGGGCCAGCGCGGCAAGGGCCCGGTTGGACGAGGCGCGACGGACGCCGGCGAGGCCCAGCGCGCCCGCCCGCAACGGCAGCACCCAGCGCATGGAGGAGAACCGGCCGACACGGCCACCGAGGCTGGACCACAGGCGCAGCGCATGCTCGTTGGCCGTGTCGGTGAACGCAAGGTCCTGCGCACCGGCGAAGTAGCGGCGCAGGAGGCGGGCGGCAACCATCGGGTCCTGCACGGACGGGTCCACCATCAGGTTCCCGCCGATCGCCACACGCAACGGGACGCCGTCCACCCGGACGGGCAGCGGCACGACACCGATGAAGGCGACGATGCCGCCGGGCCCGTCGGCCACCAATGAGGGCATCGCCTCGTCGTACCACGGGTTGGCGAAGTAGAGCCGCTGGAAGTACGCCGTCGCGGCCGTCACGGAGTGCCCCTGCCCCTTGCGAAACGAACGCAGGAACAGGCGGACGACGTGCTCCAGGTCCTCCGTTCGGCACGGGCGTATGTCGGCCATCGCTGCTCCTGTGGTTTGGCAGGCGAGTGTAACGGCCCTGCTCAGCCGGGCACCGGAGGCTCTGGGGTGACAGCCGTGAGCGTCGACATCGCCACGCCCACGCAGGCCATGGCCAGCGCCCATGCGCCCACGCACCCCAGGGCCTCCTCGAACACGGCGGCGGCGTGGTGCCCGTCGTTGCCGATGACGTCGAGCAGTTCGCCGGCCGCCAGCAGCGCCAGGCCGAGGATCAGCAGCGGCCCGCCGCGCGCGCCGACCAGCAGGGGCCGCAAGCGCACCAGCAGCCAGGCCAGGACCGCCCAGTACACGAGCCGGGCGATCACGTCACCCGCGGGCACGATGTTGTGGAGGCGCAACACGTTGTCGGCGGCGAGCACGAGGAACAGCGCGGCGTTGACCAGCCACGGAGTGAGGCCGGTGGAGAGCCCGAGCATCACACTGATGGTGGCCACGGCCACGAGCGCCATCGACGTGACGGCATTGACGATGCCGGGATGGCCGATGTCGAACACCTCGTAGAAGTAGGCCGTGGCCCGACCGGTGCGTTCCGTGCCGAGATGCCATGCCGCGACGCACAGGGTGATGGCCCCGGCCAGTACCGCACCGGAGATCAGCCGGTAGGCGGTGACGGCGGCGGCACGGGTCATGGACTGCTGCGGCCGGGCAACGACTCGTCGTAGTCGTCGTCGTCGTAGTCGTCGTCGTCGTACTCGCCGTCCTCGTACTCGCCGTCCTCGTACTCGCCGTCGTCGTAGTCGTCGTCGTAGTCGTAGTCCGTCTCCGGATCGGGGCTGACCTCACGGGCCGCACGGCGGTCGCGAACGAACCGGGAGTCCGCCACGAGGCCCGCACCGACCGTGAGGACGACACCGAGGCCACCCACGAGGATCAGGGCCCGCAGCGTGCCGCTGAAGACCGTGGTGGCCTTGTCCGGGGTGACGATGGTCTCCACCCGGATCCAGTAGCTCGGGTCGGTGCCCTGGGAAGTCTGCAATGTCGTCAGCTGGCGTTCGAGTTCGGCGATGACGAGATTGGTGTTGGTGATCGCCGCGCTGCCCGACGGGCCCTCACCGGCCACGTCGATGATGGGGCCACGGTAGAAGTCGCGGTTGGCGGCGATCTCGAACGTGCCGTCCAGCCCCTGCGCCTTCAACTGCTGCTGCACCGGCTCGCTGTCCAGCACCTTCACGAGGATGTCGACGATGACCGACAGGTCGCCGAAACGGCTGTAGGGGTTCTGGTACTCCGGGGGGATGGTGGGGTTCTCCGGGGTGACCTCGGGGAGCGCCGGGGGGTTGAGGAGCACCACGGCCGCGGACGCGCGGTAGACGGGCGGTTGGACGATCAGGACCCCGACACAGGCCAGCAGGGCGACGACCGCCGCCGGAATGACGACCCGCCGCTGCCGCCAGAGCAGCCGGAGAAGGGATGCGATGCTCACCGTACGTTCCACTTCCGCGGGAACGAGCGCCGTCCCGCCATTGAGGCATGGAGTCTACTCCCGGGGTTCACCGGAGCGGCTGCAACGCCACCTGCATGCACGAAGGCTGCCGCAGCGCAATAGCCTCACCCGGATGGTGGGTTCGCCGGCGGTCTCCAGTGCTCGGGCACGCGCCCACGCCGCGCTGCGCCGTCCCGTCGAGGTGGCCGTCGTCGCGCTGGCGCTGCTGATCGGCGCAGCCACCGTCCTCACCCGCGACGTCGAGTACGCATCCACCTCCAGCGTGCTGTTCGTCGACTCGCCCACGGTGGAGCAGTACGCAGTGGCCACCCAGCTGGACGTGGACCCCACCAGCGAGAGCCCGCTCGCCCGCTTCCACGACCCGACGGTGGTGGCCGACGTGTTCGTCCGCCTGTACCGCAGCCGGGAGAAGCTGCGCGAACTGGCCGACGAGGGGATGGCCGGCCGGCTGATCATCACCACCCGCCGCACCGTCGTCAGCGCCACCCCGGACCACGGACCGGTGTTCGAGATGACGGTGGTGGCCGCCAGCCCGGACCTCGCGCGCGCATCCAGCCATGTGGTGCTCGAGGACCTGCTCGACGAACTGGACCGCCAGCAGGCGGGCTACGAGCCGGAGCTGTCGGTGCGCGCCGCACCCATCGCCGAACCGAACCTCGGCCGGCCCGTCGGCGGCAGCAGGGTGCGCAGCACCGTGGGCTTCACGCTGCTTGCCGTGCTGCTCGGCGTCGCCGTGCGGCAGACCCGGCTCTGGCTGCGCCGGTGGATGGGGATGCGCGCTTTTGCATGACGATCCGGCTAAGATTATTGCGATTTCATGTCAAACCGTGAACGTTGGGTGACCACGCCGGGGCGGACAGCCGATGCAAGAAGCATCGGTGGTCGACCACCAACGGAACGCCATCACACGTGAAGGAGCCTTCATGCGTGCCCATCTCCGCCCTCTCATCGCTGCTGCCCTCACCACCGGCCTGATCGCCGGCGGCCTCGTGGCCAACTCCCCGGCACCGGCGGCCGCATCCGTCAGCAGCGGCAGCGTCACCGAACTCCAGATCACCGGTCAGAACGGTGTCCCCTCCAATGCGACAGCCGCCATGGTCAACCTCACGGCGTTGCGTGGGGTCAGCCGGGGCTGGCTCACCCTGTATCCCTGCGGTGAGGCCATCCCGCTGGCCTCCAACCTCAACTTCGAGCCCGACGAGCCGGCCCGCACCAACGCCGCCATCAGCCGCATCGGCAGTGGCGGCAAGGTGTGCATCTACTCGTCCACCCGGGTGGAACTGGTGGTCGACCTCACCGGTTACACCCAGCCCAACAGCGGCGTCAACGCCATCACGCCCAGCCGCCTGGTGGACACCCGAGAGGGCACGGGCGGCCTGTACCGCATGTCGTCCAACAGCACCGTCACGGTGCAGGTCGCCGGCGCGGGCGGTGTGCCGGGCACGGCCACCAGCGCAGCGTTGAACGTCACGGCGACAGCGGCCTCCGGATCGGGGGCGTTCACCGTCTACCCGTGCGACGCCGCCAGGCCGTCGAACGCGCAGGTCGCCTTCTCCGCCGACCGCCCGGTGCCCAACCTGGTGATCACCGCGCTGTCCGCCTCGGGCACCGTGTGCGTGCACACGACGCGAGCCACGGAACTGGTGATCGACGTGGACGCCTGGATGGACAACTCCGCCGGCTTCACCGACGCCCCCAACACCCGCCTGCTCAACGCCACCGTCAGCGCCGGCTCCACTCGCGTGATCGACCCCGGCAGCGCGGGCAGCGGCGAAGGCTCGCTGGTGCTCACCCTCACCTCCGGCAGCCCGGCCACCCGCGGCTACCTCACCGTCTACCCGTGCGGCACCTCGATGCCGCTGTCGTCCAACGGCAACCCCGTCCCCGGCTTCACCACCACGAACAGCATGGTCGCCAAGCCCGGCTCCGACGGCACCGTCTGCGTCTTCTCCTCCGTCAGCGTCGCGTTGGCGGTGGATCTCGCCGGCACCTTCCCGGTGGGCGGCGTGCGCCCCATCGTCCCGGTGCGTCTGTTCGACTCGCGCGAGCTCTTCCCCACCGCACAGACCGCCGGCGTCCCGAGCGGCACCTCGCTGCGGTCCTGGCCGTGGGCGCTGCGGACCTCCGCGGCCTCCGGCGTTCCGACGGAGTACCGCAACGGGATGGCCTGCCAGGTCTTCGACGGCTACCTCGTGTCGCTCAGCGGGTCGCAGACGCTGGCGGTGGACACCACCTGCGCCATCTTCCGCAACAGCCGGTTCCGCACCACCGGCGACACCCAGGCCATCGTCATCGGCACCCGATCGGCGTCGTTCATCGAGGTCTGGCGCAGCGACTTCGACGGCGGGCCGAGCAATGTGCGCGGCATCCAGAGCGACTACGCCACGATGGCCATCCTGGAGAGCGAGTTCGCCCACTTCGGCAATGCGGCCGTGGAGATGAACGACCGCAACCAGACGGCGACGCTCACCGTCGAGGACTGCTACATGTACCAGGCCAAGGGCTGGCCTCGCGAGCAGCACGCCGACGGGGTGCAGATGAGCGCCGGCGGGGGCATCTTCGTTCGCAACAACACGATCCTGATGGAGCTGTTCGGTGGCAGCAACGGCGACTACAGCTACGTCAGCAACTCCGCCGTCGGCATCGGCACATCGCTCGGCCGGATCGGCACGGTGGTGATCGATCACAACCGGCTGGCCGGGGGCGGCTACGTGGTCTACGTGGAGCGCAAGAGCTACCCGTTCACCGGCACCGTCACCATCACCAACAACAACTTCGACCTGATGTTCTCCCCGAACTCGGGGATCTGGGGTCCGTTGTTCCCCAACGACGTCCCGTCCGGCGTGGAGTGGTCCGGCAACTCCTACAACATGGTGTATCCGATCAGCCTGCAGTACGCCCTGTCGCTCTGAGCGCCTACCATCGGCGGATGCCTTCCGCCAGGGTGTTCTCGGCCATCGCGGTGGCCAGCACCCTGGTGGCCGGCGCCGCCACGGCCGGCTGCACCACCGCTGAGCCCGCACCCGTCACGGTGGTCGCGGCTGCGCCGCTGGCCGATCCACCGGCCGCCGAGGCCGGGTTCCCGTCGGCCGCGACCACCGGGGTGCCCACCGGCACCGTGCTGACCCTCTGGCGCGGCGGTGATCGCCTCGGGGGCGGCGACTCGCGCGCCACGGGCACCACCATCGTGGACGGCATCGCCTGCGACGTGTACGACGGGTTCCGTTTCGAGCTCGAGGGCGATCGCCAGATGCGCGTCGTCGGCCCGTGCGTCGTCGTCCGCAACTCATGGTTCTCCAGCACGTCCGATGTCAGCGCGCTGCTGACCCAGACGGAGAGCAGCGGCCTGCTGGTGGTGGAGCGCAGCACGTTCGACGGTGGGCCGTTCCACGTGCGCGGCGTGCAGGGCGACTTCGCCGACCTGCGCGTCAGCGACAGCGCCTTCTTCCGATTTGGCAACGCGGCGATCGAGATGAACGACCGCAGCGCGACCGCCACCCTCACCGTCGAGGGGTGCTACCTGTTCGAGACCACCGGCTGGCCGCGTGACCAGCACGTCGACGGGGTGCAGATGGACGCCGGCGGGGCCGTGGTCGTCCGCAACACCACGATCCTCATCACCCCGTTCGGCGACCCCGGCGGGGCGGAGGATTACGACTACGTCAGCAACTCGGCGATCGGCGTGGGCGCGACGCTGGGCGACATCGGCACGGTGCTGCTGGAGGGCAACCTGCTGGCCGGCGGAGGGCGCCTGATCTACCTCCAGCAGAAGGACTACCGCTTCACCGGCGACGTGACCGTGCTGGACAACGTGTTCGATCAGCGCTGGTACCCCGCGGGCGCCATCTGGGGCCCGCTGCACCCGGACGGCTTGCCGGAGGGGCTGGTGTGGGAGGGCAACCGCCTGGGTGACGGCACCCCGGTGGACCTCGCTGCGGCGCTGGCGCTCAGCCCCTGAGCCGGCGCCCGGCCGCGGCAGGGACCTTCGACCCTGGCCGCCCACTGCTCTTGTGCCCCTTGAGCGAAGTTTGACTCGGAGGGCCGACACGCGCTGCCGATGAACGTGCATGCTCGCACACCCGCTCGACGTCTCCACCCGGCGGAACGCACCGCCCAACAAGCGCTTCCGCCGCCGGGCCCTCAAAGTGCTCTCGATGTCGCTGATGCTGCCGGCGTTCCTTCTGCCCCGCGGCTGCGGGCAGCCGGATCTGAGCACCGCTGGGTACACGCCCAAGGTCCAGACCGTGACATCCACCTCCGTGTCCGTCACCTGGCCCACCAGCCGGGGCGCGACCTCGTACCAGGTCGGCGTGGTGGACAGTGTGTCCGGCGTCGAGCACATCACCAAGACCTACTCGGCGTCCGCCGTGCTGACCTCACTGCCCGAGGGCAGCAAGGTCACCATCCGGGTGCGCGCCGTCGCCCGCCGCAACGTGATGCGCTGGTCGCGGTCGGTCTCCGTGCAACTGGCGGCACCCACCACCGCAGCACCGACCACGGCACCGCCCACCACCGCCGCACCAGTGATCACCACGGCACCGCCCACCACCGCCGCACCAGTGATCACCACGGCACCGCCCACCACCGCGGCACCAGTGGTCACCACGGCACCGCCCACCACCGCACCTCCCACGACCGCCGCACCGACCACCGCACCCCCGACGACCGCCGCACCGACCACGGCGCCCCCGACGACCGCTGCACCCACCACAGCGCCGCCGACCACCAGCGCCCCGGCCTCCGGCCAGTTCCCGACAGCGGCCACGGCCGGCGTGCCGGCGGGCACCACGCTCGTCCCGTGGCCCGGGTCGCTGCGCACCTCCCAGGTCACCCCGACGTCCACGACCACCCGCAACGGCATGTCCTGCAAGGTCTTCGACCGCTTCGACATCGCCATCACCAGCGCCACGACGATGTACATCGACTCGCCGTGTGTGGTGTTCACCCGCACCCGGTTCAGCACCACCGCCGACTGGTTCACCATCATCCAGGCTTCCTCGGACATGCAGTACCTGGAGGTCAGTGACTCCGACTTCGACGGAGGGCCGTACCACGTGCGTGGCATCCTCGCCGACTACGGCAGCGTCACCGTGCTGCGTTCCGAGTTCACCCGCTTCGGCAACGCCGGCGTGGAGGTCACCGACCGCAGCGCCACCCGGACCATGACGGTCACCGACAGCTACTTCTACGAGCCGGGCGGCTGGCCCCGCGACCAGCACGTGGACGGCATCCAGATGAACGCCGGCGGCAGCGCGATCATCCGCAACAACACGATCATCGTCAATCCCTACGGCGCGACGGTGGGCGACACCAGCTATGTGTCCACCTCCGCCATCGGCATCGGCACGGCACTCGGCAGCATCGGCTCGGTGACCATCGATCACAACCTCCTCGCCGGTGGTGGTTTCGTGATCTACGTGCAGAACAAGTCCTACACCTGGACTGGCACGACCACGATCACGGGCAACGTCTTCGACCGCCGCTACGGGTCGGAGAGCGGGATCTGGGGGCCGTTGTACCCCAGCCAGCTCCCTCCCGGCCTGGTGTGGAGCGACAACTACTGGGACTCGGTCAGCGAGTGCAGCCTGTTCGACGCCCTCCACTGAGGACGAACGCCACCCGCCGGGCGGGCCTGATCGCTAGAGTCGCCGTGTGACGATCGAGGCGACCACCCCGTCGATCGCGGTCGCCTCGGTGAAGACCAAGCGCTCGACCCCGCTGCTCCTCCTCCAGATCTACATCTGGTTGATGGCCGGGCTGCCGGCACGGCTGGTGATCGGCTCGATCGGCTCCTTCGGCTCACCGGCCTCGCTCGCCGGCCTTCTGACCTTCGGCCTCTGGGCGGTGTCGGCGGGCAAGGAGGGCACACTGCCCCGAGTGGTCTGGCCGGTCCGGTTCGGGTTGCTCGCGCTGTGGATCCCCACCCTGCTCAGCTACGCGATCATGCACCTCCATTCCAACCCGGCGGACGAGGTGAACGGGGCAGACCGGGCGCTGCTGTTCCTGCTGGTCTGGTCCGGCGCGGCGCTCCTCACGGCCGAAGGCCTGGCCGGGCTGGACGAACTGCTCCGCCTGCTGCGCACGCTGGCCGTCGCCGCTGCCTACGTGTCCGCCGTGGCCATCGCCCAGTCGCGGTTCGGCTTCGACTTCACCTTGTGGCTGGCGAAGATCCCCGGCCTGTCCGTGTCCGGCGAGCTGGACTCCGTGCTCAACCGATCCGGCTTCAATCGCCCGGCGGGTACGGCCACCCACCCCATCGAGCTCGGCTGCGTGCTGGCCATCGTCCTCGGCCTCACCATCGTGCTCGCCGTCTTCGACCATGGGTGGAAGGTGCGCACCAGGTGGCTCACGCTCGCCGTCATCGGCCTCGGCATCCCCCTTGCGCTCTCCCGCGCCGGCATCCTCAGCGCCGCCATCGTGCTGGTGTTCTGGCTGGCTGGCGCCAACCGCAAGCACGCGATGCGCACGCTGGCCGCGTCGGCCGGCTTCGTCGTGCTCCTGTTCCTCACCACGCCCGGCCTGCTCGGCACGCTGAAGAACTGGTTCGCCGGCTGGAGCCAGGACCAGAGCATCTCCACCCGAACCGACGACTACCCAGCGGTGGCCTACTACATCCGCCGCTCACCGATCATCGGGCGCGGCCCCTCCACGTTCCTGCCGAAGTTCCGCATCCTCGACAACCAGTGGCTGCTCCAGCTCATCGAGGTCGGCGTCATCGGCGCCGTCGGGTTCGCCATCTACCTCCTGCTGCCCGGCTTCCTCGGCCGCTCCGCCCGCCACCGCCAGCCGGACGAGCTGTGGCGCGCCATGGGGCAGGCACTCGCCGGCTCCAGCATGGTGGCCATCGTCGCGTCGGCCAGCTTCGACTCGTTCACGTTCCCCATGTTCCC
>JACJWF010000013.1 GCA_020637295.1 Acidimicrobiaceae bacterium
GAAGCTCGGGTTGTCGCGGGCCTCCACCTGCCACAGGCCGGTGATGCCGGGCAGCACCTGCTCGCGCTGGCGGAGGTTCTCGGAGAAGTGCACCACCTCGGAAGGCAGCGCCGGCCGCGGCCCGACGAGGCTCATCTCGCCCCGCAGCACGTTGATCAGCTGGGGCAGCTCGTCGAGGCTGGTGGCCCGCAGGAACCGGCCGATGCCGGTGACGCGGGGATCCCGCTCCATCTTGAAGAGGGGGCCGTTGCGCTCGTTCTCGGCCTTCAGCTGCGCCAACCGGGCCTCGGCGTCCACTGCCATGGTGCGGAACTTGAGCACGCCGAACGTGCGGCCGTCCTTGCCGACACGCCGCTGGAGGAAGAACACCGGACCCCGGTCGTCGAGCTTGATGAGCAGGGCGATGAACAGCATCACCGGGCTGGCCAGCACGAGGATCAGGAGCGAGGCGAGCAGATCGAACACCCGCTTCACCACCAGCTGCACCCGCGACAGGCTGACGGGCTCCACGTACAGCAGCGGCTCGTAGCTGAGCGGCAGCGACCGCAGGCGCCGGGCGTCGATGCCGGCGATGCCGGTGGTGAGGTGCACGTGCATGCTCAGCGACTGCAGCTCACGGATGAGCGAGTTGAGGATCACCGTCGGCAGGGCCATGGGCGAGATCACCACGCCGCTGACGTCGTGCTGGACGGCCAGCTTGGCCGCGTCGCCGACATCGCCGATCCACAGGTGATCGAGGTGGTTGACGATCGCCTCGGTCCGGTCGCCGACGACACCGACGACGTTCATCCCCAGCTCGCGATGGGTGGAGAACAGGTTGAAGAGCCGGGCGGACTCCTCGTCCGCGCCGACCAGCAGGACCGGGCGGCCGTAGTTGCCCTTCGTGCGCTGGTAGACCAGCCACGACCGGTACGCCGAGCGGGTGGCCACCAGGAAGACCAGCGCCAGCAGCGCGCCGCCGACGGACTCGCGGATCCGCATGTCCAGCTTGAACACCCGGTCGAACAGGGTGACCGCCACCGCCAGCAGGGCGGCGGCGCGGATGAGGCGGGTCAGTTCCACCACCCGGACGGCGCTGACCCGGGCGAGCATCAGCCCCTGGCTGCGCTCGGCCCACAGGCCGCCGGCCACGGCAGCGGCGATCAGCAGGAACGCCTTCGGGGTCCCCGTGTCGCGCACATAGGTGCCGGCGAACAGGACGATGAAGTAGCTCAGGCCGATGGACACCGTGTCCAGCAGGATGAGCAGGACTTTCAGCTTGTTCCGCTGGAAGAAGCCGCCCTCGTCGTCGCCGTGACCCGTCGGTGCCTGCGGCGGGTCCTCGGGACCGGACGCATGGGCGCTGAGGCTGGTCTGCGCTGCCGACATGGGTTCACCTCCTTCACGACCCGAACGGTCCGCCCGCCCGGCGAGCCCGTGGTCCGGAGCGCTGTCGCCCCCGGCTGCCAAGCGACCGAAGTGGCCGGTGATCAGTGCATCCCACGTGCAACTCCGACTGTAGGAGGGTCCCCGTGAGCGGCCAATGGGCCATACGAACCATTCACTTCCCGGTCACCGGGACGACCGCTGGAATCAGAGGTCGAGCAACCCCTCTGGGAGGTCCACGGAGATGGAACCTTGACGAATCTCGGTGACGAACACCACCGGGATCAGGGTGCCGTCGGCGAGTTCCAGCAGGTCATGCGCAGGATTGGCGACCACCGCGACGCAGGTGCCGAGCACGGTCCCGCCGCTGTCGACGACGTTCGCGCCGATCAACTCGTCCACGTACCAGCCGTCGCCGCGGTCGGCCAGCGGCTCGGCACGCAGCACGCGGTGGGCCAGCCGCTCTGCGTGGGTGCGGTCATCGACGCCGTCGAAATGGACCAGCCACCGCTGGCCAGCGGGGCGGCTGCGAGTGACGGAACACCACTCCTCCCCCACCAACAGGCGAGCACCGGGCGCGAGGCGCTCGGTGCGGTCGGTGAGGAGGCTGACGTAGACGTCGCCGTGTACACCATGGGCACGGCCGACCTTGCCGACCTCGACGAGGGGCAGGTCGTTGCCCGGTTCCGTCACGATGGCGACGTCAGTCGACGAAGTCGACGTCGACCTCGACGGCATCGCGGGCCGCGGCAGCACGCACGACGGTGCGGATGCTCTGCGCGGTGCGGCCACGACGGCCGATGACCCGGCCGAGATCGCCGGGGCCGACCTTGACCTCCAGCTTGACCCGGCCACGGGCCTCGGAGGCCTCGACCAGCACGGCGTCGGGGTCGTCGACGATCGAGCGGACGAGATGGGTGAGAACCGCGGTGGCGGCGGCCGCCGGCACCTGGTTGGGGTCGTGCTCGGTCACGGGATCACTTCGCGGCGCGAGCGGCCGTGAACTCTTCCCACGCGCCCGACACCTCGAGCAGCTTCTTCACCCGCTCCGTCGGCTGGGCACCGTCCATCAGCCACTTGACGGCCTTGGCGTTGTCCACCGTGACGGTGCTGGGCTCGGTACGCGGGTTGTACGTGCCCACGATCTGGATGAAGCGGCCGTCGCGCGGGGAGCGGCTGTCGGCCGCCACGATGCGGTACTGCGGCTGCTTGGTCTTGCCGACTCGGGTGAGGCGCAGCTTCACTGCCATTGACGTAGGGCTCCCTGGGAACTTCGGGCGAAAACGAAACCATGTAAGGCTATCAGTTGAAGGGCGGGAAGCCACCCGGCGCGCCACCACCTCCGGGAAGACCCGGAAGGCCGGGCATGCCGCCGCCCGGCGCACCACCCATTCCGGGCAGGCCGGCCATGCCGGGGAAGCCGCCACGGGAGGGCTTGCCCCCCTTGCCCTTCTTCCCCTTCTTGCCGCTGGCGCGGCGTGGCGCTGCCATCCCCATCTTCTTCATCATCTTCTGCATCTCCTGGAACTGCTTCACCAGGCGGTTGACGTCGCCGACCGTGGTGCCGCTGCCGTTGGCGATGCGGGTGCGCCGGCTGCCGTTGATCAGCTCCGGCTTGCGGCGCTCCAGCGGGGTCATCGAGTGGATGATGGCCTCCACCGGCTTCAGCGCGTCGTCGCCGATCTGGGCGTTCTTCATCTCCTTGGGCATCCCGGGCATCATCCCCATCAGGTTGCCGAGCGGGCCCATCTTCTTCAGCGAGTGGAGTTGCTCGAGGAAGTCGTCGAGGGTGAACTCGCCCTCCAGCAGCTTCTCCGCGGCCTTCTCGGCCTGGTCCTTCTCGAACGCCTGCTCGGCCTGCTCGATGAGGGTCAGCACGTCGCCCATGCCGAGGATCCGCCCGGCCATGCGGTCCGGGTGGAACTGTTCGAACTCGGTGAGCTTCTCGCCCGTGGACGCGAAGGCGATCGGCCGGCCGATGACCTCCTTGACGCTCAGCGCCGCACCGCCCCTGGCGTCGCCGTCCAGCTTGGACATGATGACGCCGTCGATGGCGAGGGTGGCGTGGAACGCCTCGGCCACGCCGACGGCGTCCTGGCCGGTCATCGCGTCGATGACGAGGAAGGTGTAGTGGGGGTCGATGACCTCGCTGATCCGGCGGACCTGCTCCATCATCTCGGCATCGATGGACAGGCGGCCGGCGGTGTCGACGATCAGCACGTCCTTGCCCAGGCGGCGGGCTTCGGCCAGACCGCGCTGGGCCGTGGCCACCGGGTCGCCCGGCTCGCTGAACACCGGGACATCGATCTGCCGGCCGAGGGTGCGCAACTGCTCCACGGCGGCCGGGCGCTGGAGGTCCGCACCGACGAGCAGGGGCTGGCGCCCCTGGCTCTTGAACCAGCGGGCCAGCTTGGCCGAGTTGGTGGTCTTGCCGGAGCCCTGCAGGCCGGCCATCAGCACCACGGTGGGCGGGCGGCCGGCGTAGGTGAGCTTCAGCGTCTCGCCGCCGAGCATGGCGGTGAGCTCGCCGTTGACGATCTTGACGACCTGCTGGCCCGGGTCCAGCGCCTCGCTGAGGCGGGCCCCGATGGCCTGCTCGCGGATGCGGCCGACGACGTTGCGGACGACGCCGACGTTGACGTCGGCCTCCAGCAGCGCGGTGCGGATCTCCTTCAGCACCTCGTCGACATCGGCCTCGCTGAGCCGGCCCTTGCCGCGCAGCCGCTTGACGATGCCTTCGAGGCGGGATGACAGCGAATCGAACATGCGCTGCAACGCTACCGGCCGGGCGCGTCACCGGCCCGACCACCCAGCGGTGGCCGGGCCGGCTCGCAGATCGTGAACCGTGGTCAGCCGATGGAGACGATGGCCGTGACCACGCCCTGGGTGAGCTCCACGTTCACCCGGGTCGGCGAGTAGTCCGCCGTGACGGCGAAGTCCACACCGTCGGCCCGGACCACCCGGAAGCCCCAACCGTTGCCCTCCGCGACCTTGGCGGCCTCGTCCTCCTCCAGCCCCACCAGCACCTCGGCGGCAGCGGGGTCCACCTCCGCCGGCAGCGGGGCGACCGTGCCGACGCCGTCGCCGGCGCCGTCACCCGTCCCACCAGAGACCGCAGTGTCGACGGGCATCGGCTCGGGCACCGGCAGCTCGACGGCCGGCAGTTCGATGAAGGAGTCGTCGACGGCGATGACGGACCACTCGCCGCCGTCAGCGGTGGTGAACACGTACATCGGCAGCAGCCAGACCGTGCCGTCGGCATCCCAGATCTGGGTGAGGCCCATCGTGGCGCCGGTGATCGTGACCGTGATCTCCTCCGGCGGGGGCATCTCGTCCACCACGCAGTCGGCCGCCGGGTCGCAACTCGGTGCGGTCTCGTCCGGCGGCGCGATCGGCATCGCCGCCGGCTCGGTGGCGGGAGCCGCCCCGGTGCTGCCGTCGGCGCCGGTCGGAGCGTCGGCCGTCTCCACGGCGACGCCCGTGTCGCGGGCCATGACCGCCGGGCCGCCGTAGCCGAACCACATCCACTGGCCACTCTGGTCGTTCAACCGATCGATGCCGGCGGTGGTACCGACCAGCGGGTACTCGCCCACGGGCTCCGGGCTCGCCAGCGAGCCGCTGGCCCAGGTGACGGCTCCCTCGGCGCCGAAACCGACCGACAGGGTGATCGGGGCGCGCACACCGTCCAGCATCAGCCAGGCGGTGACGCTGGCGCCCCACTCGTCGGCGTAGGTCTCGTACTCGTAGGCCGCCGGGTCGTACCCGAGGGAGGCGAAGAGATCCTTCGCCGATTGCTCGGCGGTCGCCGCATCCGGCACGCCAGTCGGCGGCTGCGGCTCCTCGCACGGCATCCCCGGCTCCACGGTGTCCACCGGCACGTCATCGGCCGCGGGCGTGGTCTCGTCGGTGGCCGGTGCGTCCGGCTCGATGGCGTCGATCGGACCGACCACCTGGCCGCACTCCACGCCGCGCATCTCCTGCGGGGCCGGGCTGAACCACCAGTTGAGCATGCCGTCGGCGCTGACCGTCAGCGTGGCGGCGCTGTAGTCCTCCGGGCCGACCATCCAGCCGCCGCCCATGTCGGCACCCAGCGTGCGCACATCGCCCTCCACCCCGAGGGCGGCGGCGATGGCAGCCACGCGGGCCTGGTCGAGGTCGGCACCGGCGGGGAAGCGCCACGCCGGCGCCGTGCCGTCGAGGGCAGGCAGGGTGCCGTCGACGACGAACACGAAGGTGCCGTACGGCATCATCATCCGGTCGCTCTCCGCGGCTGCGGGTGTCGCCCCGCCGGAGCCTGAACCGGAACCGATGCGGATGACGGGCAGCGAAGACGCCACCGACTCGGTGGAGGCCGACTGGGACGACGGATCGCCGCACGCAACGGCGGTGAGGCCGAGGATCGCAGCGGCGGCGACGAAGGCGAGACGGCGGGAACGGATCATGGTGGATGGTCCTTCGGGGGTCGAGTGGGGATTCCACCCGTTTGACGGCGCGCCGGGGCCGTCCGGTTCCCGGGCGTGTTGCGGCCTGCTCAGTCCGTGGCGAACAGGGCGTCCACGAAGTCGGCTGGGTCGAAGACGACGAGGTCCTCGATGGTCTCGCCCAGGCCGACCAGCTTCACCGGCAGGCCGAGCTCGGTCTCGATGGCGAAGACGATGCCACCCTTGGCCGAGCCGTCCAGCTTGGTGAGCACCACGCCGGTGACGCCACCCTCGCCGTCCACCGTGGTGGCCGCGCCGAACTCGCGGGCTTGGGTGAGGCCGTTCTGCCCGGTGGTGGCGTCGATGACCAGCAGCACCTCGGTGACCCGACCCTTGCCCTTGGCCGCCACCCGGCGCACCTTGCGCAGTTCGTCCATCAGGTTGGTCTTGGTGTGGAGGCGGCCGGCGGTGTCGCCGAGCACGAGGTCGATGCCGCGGGCCGACGCCCGCTCGATGCCGTCGAAGATGACGGCGCTGGGGTCGCCACCCTCACTGCCGCGCACCAACTCGGCGCCGGAGCGCTCGGCCCACGTGGTGAGCTGCTCGGCCGCCGCGGCGCGGAACGTGTCCCCCGCCGCCAGCAGCACGGACCGGCCCTCGCCGCGCTGGCGGTGCGCCACCTTGCCGATGGTGGTGGTCTTGCCGACGCCGTTGACGCCGACGAACAGCCAGACGTTGGGGCTGTCCGGCTCGCCGGGCTGGAAGTGCAGGGTACGGTCGGCGCCCGCGAGCCGCGAGGTCATCTCCGCCTGCAGCGCGTCCAGCAGGGCGTCCGGTTCGGTGATCTCCTTCGCCTTCACCCGGGCCTTCAACCCGCCGAGCAGCTCGTCCGTGACGCGGACGCCGACATCGGCCCGCAGGAGGGCTTCCTCCAGGTCGTCCCAGGTCTCGTCGGTGATCCCGCGGCGGCCGCGGATGCCGAGGAACGCACCGGCGAGTGCGCTGCGGGCCTTCGACATCCGCGAGCGGAACGTGGGGCGCTCGGCGGCGGGGGCGGCCGGGGCGGCGGGCTCCGGCTCGGCCTCCAGATCCGGTGCCTCGGCGGCGGGCTCGGGTTCCGCCTCCACGTCCGGCGCAGGGCGCACGGCGGGCGCCGGTCTGGCCGGGAGCGGCGTGGCCGCCGGCGCACCGACCTGGCCTGCCGAACGGCGCCGGTTCCAGAGGACGACGCCGATCCCGAAGACGAGGACGGCGGCAGCGAGGACGAGAAGGATCCACTCCATGGTGCTCCGAAGGCTACCCGTCACCCGTCGGCCCGCCTTGGGGGCCGGGGGCGTTCAGGTGTCCGTGCCGCCGTCGCTGAGGCGCTGGGCCAGGTAGGCCATGGGGATGGACACGACCATCACGAACGTGGCCATCACGTTGACCAGCGGCACGTTCTGCGGGCGGCTGTAGTTGGCCAGGATCCACTGCGGCAGCGTCAGGAAGCCGGAGCCGGCCGTGAACGTGGTGACCACGATCTCGTCGAACGAGAGGGCGAAAGCGAGGATGCCACCGGCGAGGAGCGCCGAGCGCATCAGCGGGAAGGTGATGTAGCGGAACGTCTGCGAGCCGTGGGCCCCGAGGTCGGCGGAGGCCTCCAGCAGGTTCGGCGAGGAGCGGCGCAGGCGGGCGACCACGTTGTTGTAGGCCACCACCACGCAGAACGTGGCGTGGGCGATGACCAGTGAATGGAACCCGAACCCGACGCGGAACGAGAACCACCGGATGTCGAACAGGGTGAGGCTGAAGGTGCGGCTGAACGTGTTCTGCAGGGCGATGCCGGTGACGATGCCGGGCAGCGAGATCGGCAGGACCATCAGGAAGGACACCGCGTTGCGGCCGAAGAACCGGAAGCGGGCCATCGCCATCGCCGCCAGCGTGCCGAGGACGAGCGCCACGAACGTGGCCGCCAGCGCCACCTTGCAGGAGTTCAGGAGGGCGTCCTTCGGGCCTTCGGCTTCCCATGCCTTGCGCCACCAGTCCAGCGTGTAGCCGTTGAACCCGGGCCAGGCGACGGACTTCGCCGGGTTGAAGGACAGCCGCAGCACCACGGCCAGCGGCAGGTACAGGAACACCAGCGTGGCCACGGTGGCCAGCGCGAGCGCGACGCGGGAGGGTGCGGAGAGCTTCACAGGTTGTCGAACGCTCCCGCCCGCTTCATGGCCAGCAGGTACAGCACGATGATGACGAGCGGCCACAGGGTGTAGGCGGCGGCGAGGGGCTGGTTCGGCGCGCCGAGCGTGGCGTTGATGGTGGAGCCGAACATGAAGCGCTCCTCGCCGTTGTTGACGATCTGCGGGACGATGTAGTCGCCCAGCGTCAGCGAGAACGTGAAGATGCTGCCGGCGGCGACCGACGGCAGCAGCATCGGGAGGATGATCTCCCGGAAGGTGCGCAGCGGCCGGGCGCCGAGGTCGCCGGCGGCGTCCAGCAGCGACGGTGGCAGGCGCTCCAGCCCGGCGTACACGGGCAGGATCATGTACGGCAGCCACAGGTAGACGAGCGCGACGACGATGGCGACGCGGCCGTAGCCGGGGGTCCAGCCGAAGACGCTCTCGAGGAAGCCGCCGTCGCCCTTGCCCTCGGCCGCGAAGCGCCCGCCGGCCGGCGAGACCATGGCCCGCCACGCGTAGCCCTTGACGAGGTAGCCGGCCCACAGCGGCATCAGCATCGCCACGATCAGGCCGCGGCGCATCCAGCGTGGCGCGACCTTGGCGACGAAGAAGGCCACCGGCATGGCGATCATGACGCAGATCGCGGTCACCAGCAGGGCCACGCCGACGGTGCGGACGAACGGCCAGATGGCGTCGCGGGTGTCGGCGTCCCACAGCGCGAAGGCCGACCTCAGGTTGGCCCACGTGAACTCGTGGGTGGGCTTCTGAGTGACGGGGTCCAGCCGGTACAGCGAGCTCCACACCAGGAGCAGGAGGGAGCCGACGTAGACGACCAGCATCCACGCCAGCGGCGGGCCGAGCAGGGCGCCGACACCGAGGCGCCGGCGCCCTGCGAAGGCCCGGTTGGCGGCGCGCCAGGGGCGGGGGGACCGATCGGCCCCCCCACCCGCCGGCACGGGCTCGGTCACGAGCGCAGGCTGGTCCAAGCGTTGACCCACTCGGTGTACGGCACGCACGTCACGTCGGTGCGGCCGTCGAGGCACTCCTCCGTGGCGGTGGTCCAGTACCACACGTCCGTCCAGTAGGAGTCCTCCTCGGCGTGGAAGACCTGGCAGTGCTCGGCCATGCCGTCCAGCTCGCAGGACTTGGCGTTCGACGGGGCCTCACCGAACCACACCGCGACCTGGCTGTTGGCCCACGGCGAGGTGATCCAGTCCATCCACATCTTCATGCAGTTCGGGTTGGCCGCCTTGGAGGACAGCATCCAGGTGTCCGACCAGCCGGTGGCACCCTCGACGGGCTTGACGGCGTCGATCTTGGCGCCGTTCCCCTGGGCGAGGTTGACGATGACCTGCCAGGTGGTGCCGGCGAGGACGGAGCCGTCCTCCAGCGCCGCCTGCTGGTCGGTGTACAGCGCCCAGTACTGGCTGGCGATGGCCTTCTGCTGCTCCAGCAGGCTGATGGCCGCGTCGAACTGGTCCTGGTCCAGGGCGTAGGGGTTGGTGATCCCCAGCTCCGGGTTGTGGGCCATCAGGTACACGGCGGCGTCGGCGATGTAGATCGGGCTGTCGTAGACGCTGATCGCACCGTCGGCCGGTCCGCCCGGCTCGAACATCGCACCCCAGGAGTCCGGGGCGCCGTCGGCGAAGGCCTCCGTGTTGTAGACGAGCAGGTTGGCGCCACGGCCGTGCGGGACACCCATCGGCTTGCCGTCGACCGAGTTCCACGGCTGCAGCTTCAGGCCGTCGAAGATGTCGGCGTAGCTGGAGTACTCGGCCGGGTCGATCTCCACGACGTCGCCGCCGGCGATGAGGCGCTGGGTGGCGTCACCCGAGGCCGACACACCGTCGTACTCGCCGCTCTGCATGAGCTGCACCATCTCGTCGCTGGAGTTGCCGAGCTTCACGTTGACCTGGCAACCGGTCATGGTCTCGAACGGCGTGGTCCAGTCGTAGGCCGGGTCGGTGGACCCGTCCTCGATGTAGCCGGCCCAGGCGACGATGTTCACCTGGCCCTCGGCACCGGCCAGCAGGTCGGCGTTCGGCGTCCACATGTAGTCCATGTCGCCGCCGCCACCGCCTGCAGTGGTGGCCGATCCTCCTTCGGTGGTGGGTGCAGCCGTCGTGCCACTCTCGCTGTCGTCACCGCATGCCGCGGCGACGATGGCGAGGGACGCGAGCAGCGCCGCCCCGATTCGCTTGGTCCTCATTGGTCTCCCCCTTCAGAGGTGTCAGTGTCTGCGACGGTGTAGGCCGCGTACCGCGACCATGCCAGGCGGACAGGTCCGCCGATGGCCACGCCGACGAGCCCGTCGCTCGGCACGTTGGCGAGAAGGTGGCGGCCGTCGCCGAGGTCCACACGGACCCGGCAGTCGGCGCCGAGGTACTGCACGTCCGAGACCGTGCCGTCCACCGAGACCTCGGTGTCGGCGGTGGCTTCGTGGACGATGCGGATGCGCTCCGGTCGCACGGAGTGGACGGCCTCGATGCCCATCAGCCGGCCGGACAGGTCGGCCGGAATGATGTTGCTGGTGCCGACGAACCCGGCGACGAAGGAGGTGGCCGGGTTGTCGTAGATGTCCCGCGGAGTGCCGACCTGTTCGATGCGCCCATGGTTGAACACGGCGATCCGGTTGCTCATGCTGAGCGCCTCGCCCTGGTCGTGGGTGACGAACACGAACGTGATGCCCACGTCGCGCTGGATGGCCTTCAGCTCGACCTGCATCTCCTCGCGCAGCTTGAGGTCGAGCGCGCCGAGCGGTTCGTCGAGGAGCAGCACCTTCGGATGGTTGACCAGCGCGCGGGCCAGCGCGACCCGCTGGCGCTGGCCGCCGCTGAGCTGGTGCGGCTTGCGGTGACCGAAGTCGCCGAGGCGGACCTTCTCCAGCATCTCCTCGGCCCGCCGGCGCCGTTCGGCGCGCCCCACCCGCTTCACCCGCAGGCCGTACTCCACGTTGTGCAGCACCGACATGTGCGGGAACAGGGCATAGTCCTGGAAGACCGTGTTGACGTCGCGGTCGTAGGCGGGGGCCGACGTGACGTCCACCCCGTCGAGCAGGATGGCACCGCCGGTGGGTGACTCGAAGCCGGCGATCATCCGCAGCACGGTGGTCTTGCCGCTGCCGCTGGGGCCGAGCAGGGAGAAGAACTCGCCCTGGCCGATGGTGAGGTCGACACCGTCGACAGCCGTGACCCGATGCTCGCCGGCACCGAACGTCTTGCGCAGTCCCACCAGTTGGATCGCGTCGGCGCCACGAATCCCGTCGTCGCCGGACGAGGTGTCAACGGAATCGGTCACGATGTGCGGCTTCTCCCCCGATTTCCGCAGCCGGGCCCGACCGGCAGCGGCGTGCCGGACACACTAGCCCCGCCGACACGACCCCCAGAGCGACCACCCCCCGCCCCTCCCCCAGATCCGAGTGCCAACCCCCCGACCCGAGTCCCGACGCGCCCACCCGAGTGCCAGCTCTCCGACCCGAGTGCCAGCTCTCAATGGAGTGCTCACTCGCATCCCGGGGTCGGAGTGAGCACTCGAAGCGTGCGGACAACGGGGAGAGCTGGGCGGGGAGGACGCTGGCGCGGGGTCAGGCGCGGGCGGCGCTGCGCTCGACGATGACCTTCGACGAGCCGCCGGGCTGCATGGACACGCCGAGCAGGCTGTCGCCGGCCTCCATCGTTCGCTTCTGGTGGCTGACGATGAGCAGCTGGGCCTCCTGGCGAAACTCGGCGATGAGCCCGAGGAAGCGGTGGAGGTTGACGTCGTCCAGCGCAGCCTCCACCTCGTCCATCACGTAGAACGGGGAGGGCCGGCTGCGGAACACGGCGAACAGGAACGCCAGCGCCGTGAGGCTGCGCTCGCCACCGGACAGCAGCGACAGCTTCTTCACGTTCTTGCCGCTCGGCTTGGCCTCGACCTCGATGCCCGTGTTCAGCAGGTCGTCCGGGTTGGTGAGGATCAGCTTGCCGGTGCCGCCGGGGAAGAGGGTGCCGAACAGCGAAGCGAAGTGGGTGCTGACGTCGGCGAACGCCGAGGAGAAGACCGTCTGGATCTCCAGGTCCACCGCCTTAATGACCCTGCTGAGCTCGCGGCGTGTGTTGCGCACGTCCTCCAGCTGCTCCTCCAGGAAGCGGTGGCGCTCCTGCAACTCGGTGAACTCCTCCAGCGCCAGGGGGTTGATCGGGCCCATCAACCGCAGCTCGCGCTCCAGGTCGCGGACCCGGGCTGCGGCGGTGGCACCTTCCGGGAGCACCGGCATCTCGGCGGCCTCGGCCACCTCGGGCTCCAGGTCGTGATCCCGGCGCAGGGCCTCCACCGCACCCTCCAGGCGCAGCTTGACCTCCGCCGTCTCGATCTCCGCGCGGCGACCGCGCTCGCGGCATTCGTCGAGCTCCTTCTCCGCCTCCGCACGGCGGCGGCGCAAGGCCTCCAGCCGGCCGGCGATGGCGCGGACCTCGTCGCTCTGGCGGCGGCGGATCTCCATCAGCTCGTTGTGGCGGGCCTCGATGACATGGCGGTGCCCGTCCACCAGCTCGCCCAACCAGTCCACCGCCTGGAGGCTGCGCTCCACGGCCACCCGCCGCTCGGCCGCCTCGGCACGAGCAGCGGCGTCGGCCTCCAGGCGACGCTCGGTCTCCGCCAGCCGCCGCTCGAGGAAGGCGACGCGCTCGTGAAGGCCGGCGTTGCGGACCTCCAGGTCCTGCCGCCGCGAGGCCAGCAGCGCGGCCTGGGCGTCCAGCCGGGCGCGGGTCTCGCCACGAGCCTTGGCCGCCTCGGCCTCGGCAGCCTCGTCGGCCTCCAGCGCGGGCACCAACGCCTCGAGCTCTTCGATGCGGGTGCGCTCGCGGCCGGTGCGCTCGTCGGCGTCCGCCAGCGACCGCTCCACCGTCTCCAGTTCGGCCTGGGCCTCGCGCCGCTCGGCCTGGCTGCGGGCCAGCGCCTCGGAGTTGGCACTGAACGTCGCGTCGTGGGCATCCAGAGCGCGGGTGAGCTC
Source organism: Acidimicrobiaceae bacterium (assembly GCA_020637295.1). Taxonomy (GTDB): domain Bacteria; phylum Actinomycetota; class Acidimicrobiia; order Acidimicrobiales; family Ilumatobacteraceae; genus UBA668. The sequence goes on from JACJWF010000013.1 coordinate 12,933, forward strand.
CGCTTCGCGCTGGCGTGACGCCTGTAACTCGGCTTTGGCACCGGCCAGTGCCGTCTCGCGAGCAGCCAGCTCACGGTCAGCGGTGCCGGCGCGCTCCTGGGCCTCGTCCAGCGCGGCTGCCGTGGCGCCGCCGCCGGCCGCGCCGAGGCGCCAGCCGGTGGGGCCGAAGCGGTCCCCGCCGTCGGTGACGACCACCGCACCGGGGTGGCCCATGGCGAGATCGACGGCATCGGCCCACCCGCCGACGCGCACAGCAGACCCGAGCAGGGCGTCCAGCAGCGCCGGCACACCGTCGTGGCGGCTGCGCACATGCGGCCGCACGGCGTCGCCACCCGCCACCGGCACGCCGGCCGAGGCGTGCGCGGCGCCGAGGGCGAGCACCGCACCGTGGACGCTGCTGGCTTGCAGGCTCTCCAACGCGTCGCGGCCCGCCGCGGGGGACGCCACCACCACGGCCTGGAGCGCCTCGCCGAGCGCGGCCTCGACCGCGGCCTCCCAGCCGGCGTCGATCTCCACGACGTCCAGCAGGGTGCCGAGCACGCCGTCCACACCTGCCAGGTGCTCTGCCCCGGCCCGGGCGCGGGCGCTCTCCAGCGCCAGCTGCAGCGCCTCGGCGCGAGCAGTCCAGCGCGACGCAGCCTCCGCGGCCTCCTGGCGGGCGACGACCAGTGCGTCGTGCGCTGCCTCGGCCGCCAGCCGGCGGGCCTCCGCAGCCTCGACGTCCGCCACCAAGCCGGCCTCGGCTTCCTGCGCGGTCTCGCACTCCGCCCTCAGCCGCTCGCACTCACCGTCCAGCCGCTCGGCCTTCTGGCGCAGGGCGTCCATCCGGCCGCGTTGGCGGCGAAGCTCCACCTCGGCGCGCTCCAGCCCGGTGCGCATGCTGCGCAACTCGCCGCGCACTTCGGCGGCGGCACTGGCAGCCGAGGTGGCGTTGCCGAGATCCTCGATGTTCGCCAGCGTCTGGCGGCGCTGCTCGCCGAACGTTGCCTCTTCGGCGGCAAGGCCGTCGGCCTCGGGGCCCAGGGCAGCGAGGTCTGCCTCCACCGTGGCGAGCTCGTCGCGCAACCGCTGCGCGTCGGCCTCCAGGTTGGCGACGACGCCACTGTCCATCAGCTGGCCGCGATCGCGCTCCATCGAGCGGCGGCGCTCCACCAGCACCGCGGCGATGCCGCGGGCACGCTCGCGCAGCTGCTCCACGCGCACCATCTCGTCGCTGAGGTCGGTGTCGCCGCGGGCGGTGAGCTCCGCTTCGGCGGCCATCACCCCCGTGTCCAGCTCCGCCAGCTCGCCGCGCAGGCCGTGCTCCTGCTCGCCGATGCGCAAGGTGTCGGAGGCCAACGCCACGAGGCGGGCCCGCTGCGATGCGATCTCCCGGCCGGTGAGGAAGATGCGCAGCGCGCTCAGCTCGGCCACGAGGTCGCCGTGCCGGCGGGCCGCCTCGGCCTGGCGCTCCAGCGGGCGCAACTGGCGGCGGACCTCACGCAGCAGGTCCTGGACACGCAGCAGGCTGGCCTCGGTGGCGTCCAGGCGGCGTTCCGCCTTCTCCTTGCGCTTGCGGTACTTCAGGACGCCGGCGGCTTCCTCGACGATGCCGCGACGGTCCTCCGGGCGGGCATTGAGTACCGCATCGATCTGGCCCTGGCTGACGATGACGTGCTGCTGGCGGCCGACGCCGGCGTCGCTGAGCAGTTCCTGCACGTCCAGCAGGCGGCAGCCGACACCATTGATGGCGTACTCGCTCTCGCCGGTGCGGAACAGGGTGCGGCTGATCGTGACCTCGGTGAACTCGATCGGCAGCAGGCCTGCCGAGTTGTCCAGCGTCAGGCTGACCTCGGCGCGACCGAGGGCGGGCCGGCGGGCCGTGCCGGCGAAGATGACGTCGTCCATCTTCTGGCTGCGGACCGCGCTGGGGGCCTGGGCGCCGAGCACCCAGGCGACGGCATCCACGACGTTCGACTTGCCGGAACCGTTGGGGCCGACGACGACCGTGACCCCCGGCTCGAGGTGCATCGTGGTGGCGTCGGCGAACGACTTGAAGCCTTTGAGGGTCAGCGCTTTCAGGAACATGAGCGCAGCGACCCTACCCGACGCCCGAACGACCCCCCAACCGCCCCTCCCCCGCCTTTACGTAAACGCTGTCGGGCCGTGACCAGGGGCTTCAGGTCGGGATTCTTGACACAAACGGGGTGGGCGGGGTCAGCGCTGGCAGCGGGGGCAGAAGTGGGTGCTGCGCCCGCCGGTGACCACCCGGACGATGTCCGCCCTGCCACACGTGAGGCAGCGCTGGCCGGCCCGGTCGTAGACCCGGTGGTGGACCTGGAACCAGCCCCCTTGGCCCTCGATGTCCACGTACTGGGTGTCGGCCAGGGTGCTGCCGCCGGCCTCGACGGCCTCGCGGAGCACGCCGAGCACGCTCTCGTGCAACCGGCCGACCTCCCGGGTGGTGAGGGTGTCGGCCAGCCGGTCCGGCCGCAGCCGGGCGCGGTGCAGGCTCTCGTCGGCGTAGATGTTGCCGACGCCGGCGATCACGTGCTGGTCCAGCAGCAGGGGCTTGAGCTGGCGGTGGCGGCGCAGCAGGCCGGCAAAGACCGCCCGGGTGAGGTCGTCGGCGATCGGGTCGGGGCCCAACCGGGCGAGCTCGGGGATCTGCTCGGCGACCTGCTCGGGGTCGAACACCACCATCTCGCCGAACGTCCGCGGGTCCACGAACCACAGCTCCTGTGCCGGCCGGCCGGCGAGGTGGAGGACGACATGGGTGTGCAGCGGCCGGGCCGTGCCGGCGGCGGCGACCAGCAGCCGGCCGCTCATCCGCAGGTGGACCATCAGGGCCTCCCCCGTGTCCAGGGGGCAGACGAGGTACTTGCCGCGGCGGTCGGCGGCCACGATGGTGGCGCCGGTGAGGCCGTCGATCAGCGCCTGCCGGGACGTCCGCCGCACGGTGCGCTCCCTGCCGACTTCCACCGAGCGGATCCGCCGCCCGATCACCTGCGCGGCCAGACCCCGGCGGACGGTTTCTACCTCGGGAAGTTCGGGCATGGCGGCGCGCCTCTGGCGGCGATCAGACCGGGGCCGCCGGCACCGACAGACGGTGCCAGGCCTGCTCAGCGGCGGCCTGCTCGGCCAGCTTCTTCGACCGGCCCTCGCCCTTGCCGACCGGTTGACCGGCGACGATCACGGTCGCGAAGAACCGCTTCTCGTGGTCCGGGCCGGTGTCGGTGATGACGTACACAGGCGCGGTGTCGTGCAGCCGGGCGGTGAGCTCCTGCAGCACGGTCTTGTAGTCCAGCCGGTCCAGCCGCTGCGCGGCCGCAGCCATCCGGCGAACGAACAGGCGCTCCACCAGCGCAGCGGCCGCAGCCGCGCCGCCGTCGAGGTACACCGCGCCGAGCACGGCCTCGAAGGCGTCGCTGAGGATGCTCGGCTTGGCCCGGCCACCCGCTGCGGCCTCGCCCTTGCCGAGCAGAAGGAACGGCCCGATGCCGAGCTCGGTGGCCACGTCGGCCAGCGCGGTGGCATTGACGACGCTCTTGCGCAGGTCGGTGAGCTTCCCCTCGGCCAGGTCGGCGTGTTGGCGGTAGGCCAGCTCGGCGACGATCCAGCCGAGCACGGCGTCGCCGAGGAACTCCAGGCGCTCGTTGCTCTCCTCCCCGCCGACCTCTGCGCACCAGCTGCGGTGCGCCAGCGCGCGGCGCAAGAGGCGGGGGTCGGCGAAGCGGTGCTGGAGACTCCCCTGCAGCTCGCCGAGATCGGGCTCGGGATGCGGGGGGATGGTCAGCTGCCCTTGACGCGCTCGAACACGTAGTCGACGGCGTCGCGGACCGTCTTCAGATCCACGAGGTCCTCGTCCTCGATGCGGAAGCCGACGCTGCGTTCGCCGAGCTCTTCCTCGAGCGCCTCGACCAGCTCGATGAGCGCCAGTGAGTCGGCATCGAGGTCGTCGACGAACGACTGCCCCTCGGTGATGGTGGCCGGGTCGATCTCGAGGATGTCGGCCAGGTTGGCCTTCACGATCTCGACGACGGCATTGCGGTCCAGCGGACCTTGTTCGACATGGGTTTCTGCGGGCACGGAACTCTCTCCTCCGACGTCGCCGACCTGCCAGGCTAGCCGCCGGCGCCTCAGCCTGCCGCGACGGTGGTGGCGACGCCCACACCGCCGGTCACCAGGTCGATGTCGCCGATCTCCTCGGTCGCCAGCACCGTGCCGTCGGGGGCCACGAGCGTGCACGAGCCGGTCTCGGTGAGCATCACCACAGCGGCCAGGTAGGGCCAGTCCTCGTGCACGGCACCGACGGTTGCGGTTCGCTCGTCGCCGGCGTCGGTGGTGCATTGCAGCGTCGCCCCGGCGTCCACCGGGTCCACCACCGCCACCACGGCGGCGGCAGCGGCGACGTCGAACGAACCGGTGATGCGCAGCGTCGGCCCTTCCACTGCCTGGGAACTGTCGCAGGTGGACCATGAGCTGAACTGGCTGACCGAGGCCGAGCACAGCAGCAACCCGCCCTGACCGTCGACCGCGCCCTCCACCACCCAGGTGGTGCCGTCGTCGAAGTCGCCGGCGCCGATGATCCACGTGGGCACGTCGGGCTCCGGTACGAACCCTCCGTTGGAGTTCGCCTCATCCACCAGTTCCGCCCACTCGGCGGCGTCGCCGACCCGGGCGCTGCCGGCCACGTCGAGCAGTTCGTCGGGCGGGAGCGAGCCACTGACCACGACCACCGAGTCGTCGACCATCCAGACGACGGCGGCATCGGAACCACCGAACACCTCGAAGTCACCGGCGATGCCGGGCCACTCGCCAACCTGCACGTCGTGCGCGCCGGCCAGGAAGAAGCCACCGAGCATCCCGGTGTCCAGCCCGGGCGGAAGATGCTGCACTGTCAGGCTGATCTGCCCGCCGGCGCCGTCCACCATCGCCCACGCCGCCGACAGCGAGTCCGCCCCCGGCGAGAGCAGCGGCACCGAGGGGCCACCGCCCAAGCCCCACGTCGTCTCGTCATAGGCGGCCAGCAACTCCAGGCCGAGGGCGGCGGCCGCCGGCCCGAGCACTGCGTCGGCCATGTCGCCACGCTCGTCCAGGGTGATCTCGGCGGCCATGCGGAGGAGGTCGTCGTCGCTGACCCCCAGCGCGCTGACGGACACCGCGAAGCCGTCGTTCACCGGGCCGAACAGCAGTGAGGACCCATCGCCCCACCAGTTGTCGGCCAACGCACCGCGGGCATCGCCGACTCGGACCGTGGAGGCCGGCCCGTCCGGCCCGCTGAGGTAGCTGGAGGGGTCGAACGAGGCGCGCTCGAAGCGATCCAGCAACTGCACGCTGATGCTGACCCACGGCCCGTCGGAGAAGGTCGCCCCCGGCGCACCGACCAGCAGCACGCTCTGCTGGACACCGCTCAGATCGTCCACCCACGGGCCTCCCGCCTCCCCCGCCGGACCGGACGCCCATTGCAGGAGGTACCCGTCGGGGATGTCATCGAGCAGCACAAAGGGAAGCTCGCCCGCTGTGGCACCATCGGCCACCGCCGGCGGTGGCGTGGTGGTGGCCGACGGCTCGTCCGCCCGGTCGCCGTCGTCGCCCGACCAGGGCTGGGCGACGGCCAGACCGCCGCCCACGAGTGCGGCAACGGCGACACCGCCGATGACCACCCGGCGCGCGGTGCGGCGGCGCTGCACGGCCCCGTCGGTCTCGGCGGCATCGATGCCCTTGTCCACGAGGTGCACGGACTCGTCGTTCACGAGCGCAACGTACAACCAGGGAGGTACCTGCGCTGTGCAGGACCGACGAGATCGTCAGTCGGCGGCGAAGGCGGCAGCGATCTCCGCCACGAGGCCGCGCTGGGCCATCTCGTGGCCGAGCGTGATGGCGTTCAGCATCGCCGTGGAGCCGGACGACCCGTGGCTGATGATGCAGATGCCGTCCACCCCCAGCAGCACGGCGCCGCCGTAGGTGTCCGGGCTCATCTGGGCGTGCAGCGGGAGCAGCGCAGGGAGCAGCGCGTCGGCGGGCTCCTTGTACTCCGGCTTGCTGCCGAACGCCTCCAGCAGGGCGTTGAACAGCACCTTCAGCCCGCCCTCCAGCGTCTTCAGTGCGACATTGCCGGTGAACCCGTCGGTGACCACCACGTCGGCGGTCTTCTTCATCAGGTCGCGGCCCTCGACGTTGCCGATGAAGTCGATGCCCTTGGCCTCGGACAGCAGGCCGAAGGCCTCCTTGCGCAGGCTGTCGCCCTTGCCGGGCTCTTCACCGATGCTCAGCAGGCCGACCTTCGGGGCGGCGATGTCGAAGCGGTGCTTGGCGTAGATGCTGCCCATCTGGGCGAACTGCACCAGCCACTCCGCCTGCACCTCGGCGTTGGCGCCGGCGTCGAGCAGGAGGTTGGGCTGGTGGCCGGGCACCGGGATGGGGGTGGCGATGGCCGGCCGGTTGACACCACGGATGCGGCCCATGCGCAACAGCGCGGACGCCATCGTGGCGCCGGTGTTGCCGGCAGAGACCATGGCGCAGGCCTTGCCGTCGCGCACGGCCTCGGCGGCGCGCACGAGGGTGGAGTCCTTCTTGCGGCGGACGCCCTGCGCCGGGTCGTCCTCCATGGCGATGACTTCCGACGCGGTGATGAGGGGAAGGTCGCCACACCCGTCGAGGCCATCCGGCCCAACGAGGACGACGGGGATGCCCTGGGCGGCGGCGGCGTGCGCACCGGCGAGGATCTCGCCGGGCGAGCGGTCGCCGCCCATCGCGTCGACGGCGACGGGCAACATGGCGGGGGCCGGGCTCAGCCGACTTCGACGGCGACGCGGTCCTTGTACCAGCCGCAGCTGGGGCAGACCGTGTGCGGCAGCTTGGCGGCGGCGCAGCGCGGGCAGATGCTGCGCGACGGCGCGGCGAGACGCATGTTGGCCGACTTGCGGCTGTGCGTCTTCGACTTCGACTTCTTCTTCTTGGGAACAGCCATGATGACTCCCGGGATCAGCCGGGGACACTCCCTCGGCACACGAGCCATGAGAGGTTAGCGGCGCCGCGGCATCGCTTGCTACCTGCCGAGGGCGGATCCGGCGGCGTCAGTCCAGCTGGTCGCGCAGGGCGTCCAGCGCCGCCCAGCGGTCGTCCTTCGGCGGCGGTGCGCATCCGCACGGCCCGTCGGCCAGCCGAGCGCCGCACGTGGGGCACAGGCCGGGGCAGTCGTCCTGGCACAGCGGCGTCTGCGGGGCGTCCAGCAGCACCAGCTCGCGGACCAGGGGGTGGAGGTCCAGCTGGTCGCCGAGCAGCTCGAACGCGTCGGGGTCGGTGAGCACCCGCTGGTAGCGCTCGTGCACCTCGCTGACGGCCACACCGGCGGTCGGCGACAGGCAGCGCCGGCACGTCCCGTGCCACGGGGTGCGCAACTCGCCGGTGACGTCGATGCCGTCGTTGTTCGACTCCAGTTGGAGGTCCACCGACACGGAGGCGCCATCGGGGAAGCGAGCGTCGTCGATGCCCAGGTCGACCAGGGACACATCCACGTCCACGTGCCGGTCCGAGCCCTGGCGGCGCAGCAGTTCGGCCGCATTGACCACCAGCGGGTTGGGCATGGCTCAGCGGTCCTGGTCGAAGAACCCCATGCTGGGGTCCTCGTCCACGAACTCCTCTTCCTGCGGCGCACCGATGTTGAGCCGCGAGCGGCCGGCCTGGACGGTGCGGTTCAGCTTGTCCAGCAGGATCTCGAAGCTCGCCAGGCGCTGATCCAGGAAGTCCTCGGTCTCGTGGCGCAAGCGGCGGGCGTCCGCATCCGCGGCCTCGCTCATCTGGCGGGCGCGCTGCTCCGCTGCCCGCACCACCTCGGTGCGCTGCACCATGCGCTCGGCCTGCACCCGTGCGGCCTCCAGCAGTTCGTCGGCCTCGCGTCGGGTCTTCGCGACGAACTCCTGGCGCTCCTTGATCATCCAGCGGGCGTGGCGCATCTCCTCCGGCAGGCGGTGCAGGCACTCCTCGAGCAGTTCGATGATCTCGTCGCGGTCGATGCGCGGCGACGAGGACAGGGGCATCGTGGGCGCAGTGGCGATGATGTCCACAGCGCGGCGCAGCAGCGTCTCGGCGTCACCGACGTAGCCGTTCGTGGTCCGGACGTACGCGTCGGAGTCGTCGTACTCCTCCTCGTCGTACTGGTCCTCGTACTGATCGTCGTAGTTGTCGTCGTAGCTCATCGTCTGCTCGGAAGTGTCGGCCCGGCGCTCAGCCGGTGCTCGTGGTGGGGAACAGTCGCGCCAGACCGGCGGCGACGGGGGCGGGCACCAGCGAGGTGACATCGCCACGGTACTGGGCGATCTCGCGGATGAATCGGCTACTGATGCTGACCAGCGCGGGCTTGCACGGCAGGTAGACGGTGCGCACCCCGCTGACGGCATGGTTGGTGTGCGCCATCTGCTGCTCCACCTCGAAGTCGCCGCCCGTTCGCAGACCCTTCACGATGAACGCCGCCTTCACCTGCTTCACCGCGTCCACGGCCAGCCCTTCGAACGACATCACCTTCACGGACGGAAGGTAGGAGATGCTGGCTTCGATCATCGCCTTGCGGTCCTCCAGGGTGAACATGCCGCCCGCCTTGCCCGGGTTGTGCATGACCCCGACGATGACCTTGCCGAAGAGCGCCACCGACTGCTCGATGACGTCGATGTGGCCGAGGTGCAGCGGGTCGAAGCTGCCGGGGTAGAGAACGGTCGCCATGCGGGGCCTCACGCTAGCCGTTCAGCCGTCGTCACGTTCGAGCAGCGTGACCCAGGTGCGGCCGTAGCGGCGGGTGCGCAGTTGGGTCCAGCCCGGCGCGGCCTCGACGGGGCCGTCGGCCTCCGCCACCACCATCCCGGCTCCGGTGAGCAGCCCCAGGAGAGCGTCCCAGCCGTCGAAGTCGTACGGCGGGTCGAGGAACACGATGTCCACGTTGCGCATCGCCGGCACCCAGGCCATCACGTCCGTGGTGTGGACCGTGGTGCGCTCGGCGAGGCCGAGGGTGGCGATGTTGGCCCGCAGAGCGGCGAGCGCGTTGCGGTCCCGCTCCACGAACGTGCAGTGGTCGGCACCGCGGCTGATCGCCTCGATGCCGACGGCACCAGACCCGGCGAACAGGTCGGCCACCACCGCCCCCTCCAGCACGCCCATGCTCTGGAGGGAGTTGAACACTGCCTGACGCACCTTGTCCGTCGTCGGCCGGGTGGTGGTGCCGTCCGGCGCCACCAGGGTGCGCCCACCGAACTCGCCCGCAATCACTCGCATACAGGGCACACTAGGGGTGTGATCGAGCCAGCCAACACGATCGTCTGCGTGGATTGCGGCGGCACGTGCCACCTGCTCACCTACCCGCCGGAGGACGGCCTGTGGGAGCCGGGCGACATCGTCACCTACCGCTGCCAGGACTGCACCGACCGGTGGGACATCGTCCTCACCGAGGAAGACGTCCCCGACGCCGAGCAGGACACCACCCACTGGTAGTCGGAGGGTTTCCGGCTCGGAGGTGAGCACGAAACCCTCCAACCGGGTCAGGACTTGAAGAGGAACTCCTCGTCGTCGGCGGTGAAGAGGAGGCGGACCTCGTCGAGCAGCAGGGGGTTGCCCTCCAGCAGCGGGTCCGGGTCCACGAGGGAGAACGCCACGTCGCGGGCCTGCTGGACCAGCTCCCGGTCCCGCCGCAGCGACGCCAGCTTGAGGTCGCTGCGGCCCTTCTGGGCGGTGTCCATCAGCGTGCCCTCGCCGCGCAGGTCGAGGTCCACCTCCGCCAGGTGGAAGCCGTCGGTGGACTCCACCAGCGCCTCCACCCGCGGGTTGGAGCCCTCGACCTGGCGGGTGACCAGCCAGCACTCGCTCTCGTGGGCGCCACGGCCCACCCGGCCGCGGAGCTGATGGAGCTGGGCGATGCCGAAACGGTCGGCGTCGAGGATGACCATCACGGTGGCGTTCGGCACGTCCACGCCGACCTCGATGACCGTGGTCGCCACGAGCACGTCGAGGTCCCCGCGGCGGAAGGCATCCATCACGGCCTCCTTCTCCGACGCCGGCAGCCGGCCGTGGAGCAGCCCGAGGCGCAGCCCCTTCAGCTCGTCGTGCACGAGCCGCTCGAACGTCTCCTGCGCGCTGGCGACCTCCAGCTTCTCGCTCTCCTCGATCAGCGGGCAGACCACGTAGGCCTGGCGACCCTCCCCCACCTGCTCGCGCACCGTGCCCCAGGCGGCCAGCTCCATCATCGGCCCGTTGGCCCAGTGGGTGCGGATCGGGGTGCGGCCCGGTGGCAGCTCGTCCAGCACGCTGACGTCGAGGTCGCCGTAGACGGTCATCGCCGCGGTGCGCGGATCGGCGTGGCGGTCATGACGAGGACGTCGGGGACGGCATCGCCGGCGGACTTGGCCCGCAACGCGGCGCGCTGCTCCACGCCGAACCGGTGCTGCTCGTCGATCACGACGACGCCGAGGCTGTGGAACTCGACACCCTCCTGGATCAGCGCGTGGGTGCCGATGGCGATGTCCACCGACCCGTCGGCCAGGCCCGCCAGCACCTCGCGCCGGTCGGCGCCGGTGACCCGGTTGGTCAGCAGCTCCACCCGCAGCGGGCGGTCGCCGAAGAGGTTGCCCGGGTCGGGCACCGTCACGCCGTCCAGCAGGCGGCGAACCCCGGTGGCGTGCTGCTCCGCCAGCACCTCGGTGGGCGCCATCAGCGCGGCCTGGTGCCCGCCCTGCACGGCCACCAGCATCGCGCTCACCGCGACCAGCGTCTTGCCCGCGCCCACGTCGCCCTGCAGCAGGCGGTGCATCGGGTGCGGGCCCCCCAGGTCGGCGGTGATCTCGTCGATCGTGCGTTCCTGCGCGCCCGTCAGTGGGAACGGCAGGGACGCCCGCAGGCGACCCACCAGTTCCCCGTCGACCACATGGCGGATGCCCTTCTGCTCGCGTTCCAGCGCCCGCTTGCGCATCACCAGCAGGGTCTGCACGCGCAGGAGCTCGTCGAACGCCAGCCGGCGGCGGGCCTCGCCCTTCTCCGCCATCGTCTCCGGCAGGTGGATGCCGCGCAGCGCCTCGTGGCGGGCCACCAGCCCGAGGCGGCGGCGCACCTCGGCCGGCACGGGGTCGGCCAGGCCGCGCGGCTCGCAGCGGTGCAGGGCGTCCTCCACCCAACCCGCGATCTCCCACGTGCTGAGGCCGGACTTCTCGCTCTGCGGGTAGATCGGCACGATGCGGCCGGTGCGGTCCCCGATGAGGTCGACGATCGGGTTCGTCATCTGCAACGAGCCGCGGTAGACGTCCGGCTTGCCGAACAGGGCGATCTGCAGCTCCGGTCGTAGCTGCTTCTCCCGCCACGGCTGGTTGAAGAACACGACGTGGAACCGGCCACTGCCGTCGCCGACGATGGCCTCCACGATCGGGCGGCGGTTGCGGCCGACGCGCTTGGTGACCGAGCGCACCGTCACCAGCACCAGCGCTTCCTGGCCGGGGACGAGATCGCTGACCCGGCACTCGTTGGTGCGGTCCACCCAGCGGCGCGGGTAGGTGGTGAGCAGGTCGAGCACCGTGGCGACGCCGACCTCGCCGAGCGCGGCGACCTTCTTCTCCCCCACGCCCTTCAGCCGCTCGACACCGATGCCGGCGAGGTCGCGGAGGGTGAGTGCCGTCATCCGGCCGGGCTCACTCGACGCCGAACAGGTACGGGTAGAGCGGCTGGCCGCCGCGGTGGACCTCGACCTGCACGTCCGGCCGGTTCTCCCCCAGCCAGGTGCGGATCATGTCCGTCTGGCCGCCGGTGGCGTCGCGCCCTTCGACCACGGTGATGATCTCGGCCGTGGGCCCGACGAGCTGCTCCAGCAGCGCGACCACCGCACCCTCGAGGGTGTCGCTGACGGCCACGATGCCCCCCTCGCCCGGATTCTTGGCACCCCTCACGAGGCCCATCCAGTCGCCCTCGTTCACGGGGCCGGCCTCGGAGTTGGTGCTGCGGACCGCCTGGGTGACCTCGCCGGTGGCAACACTCTCCGCGGCGTCCGTCATCTCCGAGGCGTTGTCCGTCGCCTCGGCCTCCGGGTCGTACACCACGAGCGCCGCGAGGGCCTCCGGCATCGACCTGGTGGGCACGACCACCACGGTCTTCTGGGTGAGGGCGTCCAGCTGCTGGGCCACCGGGATGATGTTCTTGTTGTTCGGCAGGACCACCACCTGCTGGGCGTTGACGGCCTCCACCGCAGCCAGCAGCTCGGCAGTGCTGGGGTTCAGCGTCTGGCCGCCGGTGACAACACCCTGCACGCCGAGCTGGCCGAACAGCTCGCTGAGCCCGTCACCGCTGGCGACGGCGACCACGGCACACGTGACCGGGGGCAGCCCGGCGCCGGCGCGCGACGGCACGTGCCCGCCCAGCGCGGCCTCCCGCTTGTCGTGCTCCTCGGCGACTTCCTCGAACAGGTCGGTGACGCGGATCTGCTTCGGCCGGCCGCCGAGGTCGATGGCCACCTCGATGGCGGCGCCGATGTCGTTGGTGTGGACGTGGCAGTTCCACAGCCCGTCACCGCCGACGACGACGATGGAGTCGCCGATCTCGCCCCAGTCCTGCTTGAAGTTGTCGATCTTGCCGTCCTCCAGGTGGAGGAAGTACATGACCTCGTAGCGCAGCTCGCTGACGTCCACCCCGCCGTCCATCGCGTGGCGGTGGGCGGCGGCCTCCAGTTGCTCGGCGGTCGGGCCGTCGTCCAGGTCCGCGGGCTCGGGCAGCGGCTCGCCGTCCACCACGTGGAGGGCGGAGTCCAGCAGGAGGAGGAACCCGGCGCCGCCGGCATCCACCACCCCGGCGTCCTTCAGCACGGGCAGCATCTCCGGCGTGCGGTCCAGCGCGTGGCGACCGGCATCCCGGGCCGCGCGCAGCACGCCGGCGAGCGACTCGCCCTCCTCCGCCGCTGCGTGGGCGGCATCGGCGCTCTCCCGCACGACGGTGAGGATGGTGCCCTCGATCGGCTTCAGCACCGCCTGGTAGGCAGCGTGTGACGCGGCCTTCAGCGCCTCGGCGACCTTGGCCGCCGTGGCCTCCGTGGTGTCCTTCAGGGTGTGGGCCATGCCCCGCAGGATCTGGCTGAGGATGACGCCGCTGTTGCCGCGGGCGCCCATGAGGCTGCCGTGGCTGATGGCGTTGCAGGTGGGTTCGGCCCCTTCGTCGGCCTTCTCCAGCTCTGCCACCACGGCGTCCAGCGTGCGGGCCATGTTGGTCCCGGTGTCGCCGTCCGGCACGGGGTACACGTTGAGCCGGTTGATGCCGGGGGCGTGCACCTTCATCGTGTCGCGGAACGTGATCACGGTGTGGCGCAGGGCTTCGGGGCTCAGTCGGTCCAGGGTCCGCACGCCCGCCAGACTACTGACCCCGCCTCCCACTGGCTGGCCCCGGTCGGAGGGTTTCGTGCTCGGAAGCGTGCACGAAACCCTCCGACCGGGGCTTGAGGGAATCGGGGGCGGCGCTGGTAGCCTTCGTGCGCTCGTTTCAGGTCGACGAGCCAGATCTACGGAAGTGACGTCATGGCAGCAGTCTGCGAAGTGTGTGGCAAGGGCCCGAGCTGGGGCATGAACGTGTCGCACTCCCACCGTCGCACCAAGCGGCGCTGGAACCCGAACATCCAGCGGGTGCGCGCCCTCGTCGGCGGCGCCCCCAAGCGGCTCTACGTCTGCACGGGCTGCATCAAGAGCGGCAAGATCGTCAAGGCCGGCTGAGGCACCGTCGTGCAGGGCGTCGTCAAGAGCTACGACCCGGCGTCGGGCGACGGCATCGTCGTCCGCGACACCGACCTCAGTGAGATCGACCTCGCCGGCGACGCGCTGGAGGGCTCCGTCTTCCGCATGCTGCGCCAGGGCCAGCGGGTCGTGTTCGACCTCGACGGCAACGGCCGCGCCACGAAGCTGCGCCTCGGCAGCGAGGTGGACATGGAGACCCCCGGCGCCTGACCGCGGCCATCCCCACCGTCTGCCGGCTCCGCTCGGCACCCGAACCGCCCGGCCCCGAGGGGCCGGGTTTTTCGTTTCCGGTACGCGCGTTCCTAAACTTGAACGCAGGTACAACGACGTGCCGCGTCCCCCCGAGGAGTGACCCTGAGATGACCGCGACCACGAGCAATTCCCGTCTCCAGCAGTGGGTGGCCGACTGGGCAGCCGTGCTCCAGCCCGCCGACATCTACTGGTGCGACGGCTCGGCCGAGGAGTACGACCGGCTCTGCCAGCAGCTCGTGGACAGCGGCACGTTCGCCAAGCTGGACGACGCCAAGCGGCCCAACAGCTACTGGGCGCACAGCGACCCCGGCGACGTGGCCCGCGTGGAGGACCGCACCTTCATCTGCTCCGCCCGCGAAGAAGATGCCGGCCCGAACAACAACTGGCGCGAGCCGGCCGAGATGCGTGCCGAGCTCACCAGCCTCTACACCGGGGCGATGAAGGGCCGCACGATGTACGTGGTGCCGTTCAGCATGGGCCCGCTCGGCTCGCCCATCGCCCACATCGGCGTGCAGCTCACCGATAGCGCCTATGTCGCCGTCAGCATGCGGATCATGACCCGCATGGGTCAGGGCGCGCTGGACGTCCTCGGCGACGGCGAGTGGGTGCCCTGCCTGCACTCCGTCGGCGCCCCGCTGGCCGACGGCCAGGCCGACAGCGCGTGGCCGTGCAACCCGGACAACAAGTACATCGTCCACTTCCCCGACACCCGCGAGATCTGGAGCTACGGCTCCGGCTACGGCGGCAACGCCCTGCTCGGCAAGAAGTGCTTCGCCCTGCGCATCGCCTCCGTCATGGCCCGTGACGACGGCTGGCTGGCCGAGCACATGCTGATCCTCAAGCTCACCAACCCGCAGGGTGAGGTGAAGTACATCGCCGGTGCGTTCCCCAGCGCCTGCGGCAAGACCAACCTGGCGATGCTCATTCCCACGATCCCGGGCTGGAAGGCCGAGACCATCGGCGACGACATCTGCTGGATGAAGTTCGGCCCCGACGGCCGCCTGTACGCGATCAACCCCGAGGCCGGCTTCTTCGGCGTCGCCCCCGGCACCGGCTTCGACACCAACGCCAACGCGATGCACACCCTGTGGGGCAACTGCATCTTCACCAACACGGCGCTCACCGACGGTGGCGACGTGTGGTGGGAAGGCATGAGCGACGACAAGCCGGCCCGCGCCACGGACTGGAAGGGCAACCCCTGGACGCCCGAGGTGGACGCCCCCGCTGCCCACCCGAACGCCCGCTTCACCGCCCCGGCCAGCCAGTGCCCGGTCATCGCCCCCGAGTGGGAGGACCCCGCCGGTGTGCCGATCAGCGCCATCCTCTTCGGCGGCCGCCGCCGCACGACGGTGCCGCTGGTCACCGAGGCGTACGACTGGGAGCACGGCGTGTTCCTCGGCGCCACGATGGCCAGCGAGACCACTGCCGCCCAGCAGGGCGCGGCCGGCGTGCTGCGCTTCGACCCGATGGCGATGCTGCCGTTCTGCGGCTACAACATGGCCGACTACTTCGCCCACTGGCTGACGGTCGGCGGCAAGGACGGCGCCAACCTGCCGAAGATCTTCTTCGTCAACTGGTTCCGCCGCGACGAGGACGGCCGCTTCCTGTGGCCCGGCTACGGCGAGAACAGCCGGGTGCTGAAGTGGGTGTTCGAGCGGGTCAACGGCTCGGCCGCCGCGGTGGACACTGCCATCGGTCGCCTGCCGGCCGCCGGCGCGCTGGACCTCGACGGGCTCGACGTCTCGGATGCCGACATGGCCGAACTGCTGAGCGTGGACGCCGAGGGCTGGAAGGCCGCCGTCCCGCAGATCGAGGCCCACTTCGCCACGTTCGGCGACAAGCTGCCCGAGGTGCTCAACGCCCACCTCGCCAAGCTGGCCTCCTCGCTCTGACCCCACCAGGTACCCCTGGGTTTCTGGGGCTGAATTTCACCATCCGCCGAACTGGGGCTGGATCGTTGCGGGTTCCGCGCGATTCCGGACCCCAGTTCCGCGTCTGGGATGACCTCTGACGGCTCAGCCGCCGGTGGCGATGAGCATGGCCCGGATGCCGAGGCCCATGACGAACAGGCTGCCCAGCCCGTACAACAGGTACAGGCGGTGTTTCAACTGGAAGCGGTAGCTGTAGAGGATGGCGATGGCGATGATGGCGACGAACCCGTAGAAGGCGTGGAACTGGGGCAACGGCACCTTGTACTTGCCGACCAGCACCGCGCCCAGCACGACCTGGACGAACACGGTGACCTCGGCGAGGCCGATGAACCACCACAGCGGCCGGCCGCGCAACGCGGTGAGCCAGTGCGCCGAGAGCGCCCACACGCCGGCCAGCCCATTGGAGATGATGACGACCCAGGCCCAGCCGTGGTGGAAGTGGCACTCCTCGCCGGCCAGCACCAGCGTCGCTGTCCACCACCAGCGGGCGGCGGCCCGCAATCTAGACGCGATGGTCGTCGCCCACGAGCGTTCCATCGGCGACGGGATGCACCGCCACCTCACCAGCAGTGTCGAACTCGCCGAGCAGGTAACCGTCGCCGTCGCGCCACAACGCCACCGTCCCTGCCGAGCCCACCCATGCATCGGTGGGAGTCTCGAAGACGATGGTGGCCAGTGGACGCGTGGTCAGCGTGGCGGGTCCACCGCCTTCCTCCCGGCAGCCGGCCGAGGCAAGCGCCGGCACCAGGCACAACGCGGCGATGGCCGACGCCCGGCGCATCAGCCCCCGGTGGCGATGAGCATGGCCCGGATGCCCAGGCCCATCACGAACAGGCTGCCCAGCCCGTACAGCAGGTACAGGCGATGCTTCAGCTGGAAGCGGTAGCTGTAGAGGATGGCGATGGCGATGATGGCCACGAAGCCGTAGAAGGCGTGGAACTGGGGCAGCGGCACCTTGTACTTGCCCACCAGGACGGCCCCGAGGATGACCTGGACGAACACGGTGACCTCGGCCAGGCCGATGAACCACCACAGCGGGCGCCCACGGAGTGCGGTGAGCCAGTGTGCGGCCAGCGCCCACAGGCCGGCCAGACCGTTGGAGAGGATGACCACCCAGGCCCAACCGTGGTGGAAGTGGAGGGTGGAGTCGACCCCGGCGGCAAACATCACGGCGAGGCTACTCGCCGCACCCGAAACCACCCACGTAGGCGATGGCGGTGACGACGCCGTTCTGGTCCTCCATGTGGACGAACAGGCCGTCCTCGATGAGGAAGGTGGGCCCGAAGATCTCGTCGCCGGGCGAGTAGGCACCCTCCGGGTATGCGGATGCCAGTTGGTCCAGCGTGGCACCCATGCCCAGGCCCTCCGCCGTGGCCAGGCCGGCAGGGTTGATGGATGGCCCGAACGCCGGCCCGTAGGTGAACGAGGCGAAGTGGCGCCGGCCGGATTCCACCAGCGAATCATCGGTGAGGAAGATCGACAGGTCGTTCCAGGTGACGAAGCGCACCTCGGTGCCGGGGCAGGCGACGCCAAGGGTCTCCTGCTCCGTCCAGCCGGTGTCGGCGGTGGGTGCCCCGAGGATGGCGCGCAGGTAGTCCACCACACCGTCGGCATCCGCCCCGAAGTCCGCTTCGCCCAAGCCGAACTCGGACATCAGCATGTTGTCCACGGTGAGCACCGTGGTGGTGGGCGCCGGCGCCGCCGTGGTGGTGACCGCGGTGGACGTGGTGGGGGCGGTGGAGGTGGTGTCAGCCGCCGCGGTGGTGGTTGCTCCGCCTGCCGCGGTGGTTGCAGTGGTGGAAGCGCCTGCCGGCAAGGTGGAGGTGGTGGAGGTGGACGCAGTGGTCTCCTCGTCGCTGCAGGCGCTGCCGGCCAGCAGCGCCACGAGCAGGGCCGGAACGGCGAGACGGCGGGTCATCGTCATCGGCACAGTCTGCCAGGGGTTGCCCGGCCGCCCACGTCAGCGGATCAGGGTGTCCGCCTCGTGACCGCCTTCCACCAGCGTGAGTCCACCGTCGGCGGCGACATCCACGACGGTGACCGAGCAGTTGTCCAGGCTGCGGATGACCAGCCGGTCGTCGCCCACAGCGGCCCCGATGACGGCGTTGATGGCGATGAAGTGGCTGCACACCACGGTGTCCTCGCCCAGCCCGGCGACTGCGGCCACGACACCGTCGCGGAACGCGGTGTACGGCGCGCCGAGGGCGCTCCATGTGCCGGCCATCGCCGCCCTCAGCCACTCCACCCGGTCGGCCATGGCCACTCCCTCGGGCGACGGGATCTCGGCGACCGCCGGCTCCACGCGGGCGTCGACCCCCCACTCCCCCGCCAGCGGCGCCGCCGTCTCACGGCAACGCAGCAGGGGGCTGCTGACCAGCGCCAGCGGGCCGAGCGGGGCCAGCCGGCGGGCCACGCCGTCGGCCTGCATGCGACCGAGGTCGTCGAGGCCTGGGTCGGGGTCGGTGTTCCACCCGGCAGCGGCTCGGCCGTGGCGAACCAGGTAGACGCGGGTCACTCGAACAACCACCCGTCGCGGACCGGTGGATGGCCGTCGCGGTCGATGTACCACTCCGTGCCGAACGCCATGGCGAACGCGTCGTCGGGCATGGTGGAGAAGAACCCCGCATCGGTGATCTGGCTCTGGTGGCAGCGGATCGACGCCCGCTTCAGGGCCACGTAGGCGCTGACGTCCACCCGGTGGGTGAGTTCGGCCTCCGGTGTGCCGAACGGGTTGCCGTCGTCGGCGGGGTCGTCGGGGTCCCATGCCTCGTCGCCGGGGCCGGGCGCCTCACCCTGGGCCTTGGCCATCTCGAAGAACCGCTTCATCTCGTCGCGGTTCATCGTGGACTCGAACACCCGTGGCGTGCCGGCCAGCACCGCGGCGCGGTGGCCCACGGTGTGCACCTTGATGTGGTCGGGATGGCCGTAGTTGCCGTGCCAGTCGTAGGTGGTGAGGACGTCGGCGCCCTCCTCGCGCAGGATGACGGCCAACCGCTCGGCCGCTTCCTCCAGCGGCGCCTGCAGGAACGAAGCGTCGTGGCCGTTCTGCTCCCAGCCGGTCATCCCGCTGTCGGCGTAGCCGAGCCACTCCAGGCGGTGCACACCGAGCATCGCGCACGACGCTTCGGTCTCCTTGCGGCGGCGGTCCACCAGGGTCTCGCCGGGGGTGAGATCGTCCGGCACCTCACCGTGGTCGCCGTTGGTGGCGACGACGAGCACCACCCGGTGGCCTTCGGCGACGGCGCGGGCCATCGAGCCACCGGTGCTGATGCTCTCGTCGTCGGGGTGGGCGTGGAAGCAGACGAGCGTGCCCATCGGGGCCTTTCTGCGGGTTCGGGGGCGGGTTACGCGTCCTTCACCGCACCACTGGCCACGAGGGCGTCGATGCGGTCGGCCGCGAAGCCCCAGTCTGCCAGCACTTCACGGGAATGCTGCCCGGGGTGGGCCGGCGGGCTGGCGACCTCGGCCACCGTGCGCGAGAACCGTGGCGCAGGCGCCGGCTGCGGCGTGCCGGCGATCTCCACGAACGTGCCGCGGGCGACGTTGTGCGGGTGCGCCGCGGCTTCGCTCATCGTGAGCACCGGGGCGAAGCACACGTCGGTCATCTCCATCTCGGCGCACCACTCGTCGCGGGTGCGGGTCTTGAACACGTCCCGGAGGCGGGACTTGAGATGGGGCCACAGTTCGCGGTTCATCTGCTGGGCGAACTCGGGGTCGTCGGCCAGGCCGGTGCGCTGCAGCAGTTCGGCGTAGAACTGGGGCTCGATCGAACCGAGGCTGACGTACTTGCCGTCGCTGCACTCGAACACGTCGTAGAAGTGGGCGCCGGTGTCCAGCAGGTTGGTGCCGCGTGCGTTCTCGTCGTGCATGCCGATGGCCTTGAACGCCCAGAACATGCTCATCAGCACGGCCGCGCCGTCCACCATCGCGGTGTCCACCACCTGGCCCTGGCCACTGCGCTGGGCCTCCAGCAACGCGCACACCACGCCGTAGGCGAGGAACATGCCACCGCCACCGAAGTCGCCCACCAGGTTCAGCGGGGGCACCGGGGCCTCGCCGGCGCGGCCGATGTGGGCCAGCGCCCCCGCGAGGGAGATGTAGTTGATGTCGTGGCCGGCGGCCTGCGAGTACGGGCCCTCCTGCCCCCAGCCGGTCATCCGGCCGAAGACCAGCTTCGGGTTGCGGGCCAGGCAGGCATCGGGGCCGACGCCGAGGCGCTCCATCACGCCCGGCCGGAAGCCCTCGATCAGCGCGTCGGCCTGCTCCACCAGGTCCAGCAGGGTGGCCACACCGTCGGGGTGCTTCAGGTCCAGCGCGATGTTGCGCCGGCCGCGCTGCATGACGTCGAAGTGCGGGGTGTCGGGTGCCGGGCCGCGCACGGCCTGGGCACGATCGACACGGATGACTTCCGCGCCCATGTCGGCGAGCAGCATGGCGGCGAACGGCCCGGGGCCGATGCCGGCGATCTCGATGATGCGGTATCCGGAGAGAGGTCCTGCCATAGCCAGCCGTTCTACTACGGCCGGCCGCTCACGCTCCCACCCGACCGCAGCCCGGCCATGTTCCCAGCCACAGCCCGGCCATGTTCCCAGCCACAGCCCGACCCGGGCACCAGCCACAGCCCGTCCCTGGCACCAGCCACAGCCCGCCCCGGGCCCGTGGCCCGGTCTCCACGCCGCCCCCCGTTGCCGCCCCTCACATCCAAGCGAGTGCTCACTCCGACCCCGAGGTGTGAGTGAGCACTCGGATGCGGGCTGGCACTCGGACCAGCGGGCTGGCACTCGGACCGAGGGCCCGGGGTGACGCTGGGGCGGGTCAGCGGGTGAGCAGGTCAGCGGGTGGTGTGGGTGAGGATGGCGCCGACCACGGCGGGCCAGACCTGCGGCGGGGTGTCGTGGCCCATGTCGCTGACGTACAGCAGCACCGACCCGGGCACGAGCTCGGCGGTGCGGAACCCACCGCTGGGCGCGATCAGCGTGTCGTCGCGGCCGTGGATGACCAGCGTCGGCACGTCCAGCACCTTCAGCCCGTCGGCGCGGCTGCCGCTGGCCATGATCGCGGTGAGCTGGCGGGCCGAGCCCTCGGGGTAGAAGGAGCGGTCGTAGTCCCGGGCCGCCCGCTGCTTGGCGGCCGCCTCGTCGTAGTACTTCTTCGAGCCGAACACCCTGTAGCGCGGGGCGGCGTCGATGAATTCCTGGCGGTCGCTGGGCGGCGGGGCCAGCAGCACCTGCAGCACCTCCGGGTCGGCCTGGCCGTACTCCGGCTCGCCCGTGGTGCTCATGATCGAGGTCATCGAGATGACGCGCTCCGGGTGGAGGATGGCCATCGTCTGCACGATCATCCCGCCCATCGACGCGCCGGCGATGTGGGCCCGCTCGATGCCCAGCGCGGTGAGCAGCCCGAACGCGTCCTCCGCCATGTCGGACAGCAGGTAGGCGGGGGCCGCCATGTCCGCCGGTGCCCCGTCGAGGTGGCTGCTGAGGCCGCAGTCGCGGTTGTCGAAGCGGATGACGTACCGTCCGCCGTCGGCGAGCATCTGGCAGAAGTCCTCCTCCCACAGCGTCATCTGGGCGGTGAAGCCCATCACGAGGAGGAGTGCGGGGTCGGACGGCGAGCCGAACGTGTCGTACTCGATCTCCATCCCGGTGTTGACTGCGGTGCGCGGCATGGGGCGCACGCTACCCTCCGGCCATGACTCTGTTCGGTGTCCACATCGGTCTGCAGCACACCACCACCGACGAGCTGCGCTCCGTCTGGAGGCGGGTGGAGGACCTCGGGTTCGGGTGGATCAGCGTGTGGGACCACTTCTACGGCGCCACCGGCCGACCCGACGACGCCCAGTGCTTGGAGGCCGTGGCCATGCACGCCGCGCTGGCCTGCACCACCACGAAGGTGCAGTGCGGCTGCCTCGTCTACAGCATCGGCTACCGCCATCCGGCCGTGCTGGCCAAGGCGATCACGGCCATCGACCAGCTCAGTGGCGGGCGGGCGCACATGGGCATCGGCGCCGGCTGGGCGGTGGTGGAGTACGAGGCGTACGGCATTCCGTTCCCCGCGGTGAAGCCGCGGATGGACCAGTTGGAGGAAGGCATCCAGGTCCTGCGCGGCCTGCTGCACGACGAGGTCACGACCTTCGAGGGCGAGCACTTCACCCTGCGCGAGGCACGCAACGAGCCCCGCCCGGTGCAGGCGAAACTGCCGATCTGGATCGGTGGTGGAGGCGAGAAGCGCACCCTGAAGATCGCCGCCCGCTACGCCGACGGCTGGAACGTCCCGTTCGTCACGCCCGAGCAGTTCGCCCACAAGAACGCCGTGCTCGACGACCACTGCGCTGCCGTCGGGCGCGAGCCGGGCGACGTCCGCCGGGCCGTCAACGTGGGCCTGGCCTTCACCGAGGAGAGCCTGCAGCAGCAGTTCGGGGCCATCGCCGACAATGTTCGCGGCGGGGTGCTGAGCGGCAGCGACGAGGAGATCATCGACCGCATCGGGCAGTACGTCGAGGCCGGCGCCGACCAGGTCAACCTCGCCCTGCGCGCCCCGTTCGACCTCGAGTCGTTGGAGAAGTTCTCCGCCGCGCTGCATCTCGCCTGAGCACGCCATGACCACCCGCATCGCCCGCGCCCCCGGTCGTGTGAACCTGATCGGCGACCACACGGACTACACCGGCGGCCTGGTCTTCCCGATGGCCGTCGACCGATGGACCGAGATCCGCTTCGAGCCTGCCGACCGGGTGGAGCTGACGTCGGCGGACGAGGCGGAGCCCGTCTCACTGCCGCTGCATGTCGCCGACCCGACGGCCGTCAACCCGCACTGGGGCCGCTACGTGGCCGGGGTGGTCAGCGAGTTGCAGCCGACCACCGGCATCCATGGCCATGTCACCACCACGATCCCCATCGGCGGTGGCATGTCCAGCAGCCACGCGCTGGAGGTTGCCGTCGCCCTGGCACTCGGCTTCGAGGGCTCCGTCGTGGAACTGGCTCAACTCACCCAACGTGCGGAGAACCGCGCCAGCGGCGTGCCGACGGGGATCATGGACCAGTTCGCCATCGCCGGCGGTGTCGCCGGGCATGCCCTCCTGATGGACTGCGGGGCGCTGACGATCGAACCGGTGCCCGTGCCCGAGGACGTGGAGATCGTGGTCCGCTTCGTTGCCCACCGCACCCTCGTCGGCTCGGCCTACGCGGACCGCGTGGCCGAGTGCGCGGCCGCCGCACGGGAGATCGGCCCACTGCGCGCCGCCACCGTGGCCGCCGTGGACGGCATCGCCGACCCGGTGGTCCGCCGCCGCGCCCGCCACGTGGTGGAGGAGAACCAGCGGGTGCTCGACTTCGCCGCTGCGCTGCGGAGCCATGACCTTGCCGCCGCCGGCAGGCTGATGGTGGCCAGCCACGAGAGCCTGCGCGACCTGTACGACACGTCGACGCCGGTGATGGACGCTGCGGTCGCCGAACTGTGCGCCACGGCCGGCGTGTACGGCGCACGCATGACCGGCGGTGGCTTCGGGGGGTGCGTGGTGGCGCTGACAGCACCCGGCGCGCTGCACCACGGCTGGGGCGTGCGGGCCGTGGACGGCGCCCGGGTGACGGACGAGGCGTGAGGCGCTGCGGGTGAACGAGATCGCCATCGGCGTGGCCGACGCGGCCGGTCACGAGGCCCGGTGGGCGATGAGCGAGTACTTCGCCGAACTCGACCGGCGGTTCATCGGCGGGTTCGAGATCGGAGAGGCGTTGGAGGAGGCTGCGGCGGCGTTCTGCCCTCCGGATGGTGCCATGCTGCTTGCCCGCCGCGGCGACGAGGTGGTCGGCTGCGGTGGCGTGCAACTGGTCGACCCGGCGACAGCGGAGATCAAGCGGATGTGGGTGTCGCCCACGGCCCGGGGTGTCGGGCTGGGGCGCCGCCTCCTGACGGCGCTGGAGGCCGCAGCGGCAGACCTCGGCGCGACGCGGGTCATCCTCGACACCAACGGTGTGCTGGCCGAGGCCATCCGCATGTACACCACGGCCGGGTACGACCGCATCGAGCGGTACAACGACAACCCCTACGCCCAGTTGTGGTTCGCGAAGGCACTCCGCTGACCGAATAGCCTTGCGCACAC
This sequence comes from Acidimicrobiaceae bacterium, assembly GCA_020637295.1. Taxonomy (GTDB): domain Bacteria; phylum Actinomycetota; class Acidimicrobiia; order Acidimicrobiales; family Ilumatobacteraceae; genus UBA668. The sequence goes on from JACJWF010000013.1 coordinate 36,932, forward strand.
AACAACCGCAGACGTCGTGGGCGCACCGGGCGCCGAGGGGCGCTGCGACACCGGCAAGGTGGTGGCGATGAGCGTGGACGTGCTGGCCGACGGGCTGTACTTCGGGGAAGGACCTCGCTGGCATCACGGCATGTTGTGGTTCAGTGACTTCTACGACCACGCGGTCAAGACCGTGGACATGGACGGCCGTGTGGCCACGATGCTGGAGTTGGACGACCAGCCGAGCGGCCTCGGCTGGATGCCGGACGGGCGAATGCTGGTGGTGTCCATGACCCAGCGCCGCCTGCTGCGCCTGGAGGGCGACGCGCTGGTGGTGCACGCCGATCTCGACGCGATCGCCACCTTCCACTGCAACGACATGGTGGTGGACGCCGCCGGCCGCGCCTACGTGGGCAACTTCGGGTTCGACCTGGATGCCGCAGTGGGGTCGGGCGACTTCGCCGGCGCGCTCGCCGCCTACGAGGGTGCCAGCATCGCCCGGGTGGACCCCGACGGTTCCGTGCACGAGGCGGCCACCGGGCTGCGCTTCCCCAACGGCACGGTCATCACCCCGGACGGGTCGACCATGATCGTCGCCGAGAGCTTGGGCCGGCGGCTCAGCGCATTCGACATCGCCAAGGACGGCAGCCTGTCCAACCAGCGGGTCTGGGCCGATCTCGGCACGGCGGTGCCGGACGGCATCTGCATGGACGCAGACGGGGCGGTCTGGCTGGCGGATGCCGGCGGAGATCGGTGCCTGCGGGTGGTCGAGGGCGGCGCCGTGCTGGCCGAAGTGCCCACGGGCGACCCGTGCTTCGCGTGCATGCTCGGCGGGCCCGACGGCCGCACCCTGTTCATGCTCACGGCCGTGTCGTCGCGGCCGCACGAGGCGTCGGCGGCACGCACCGGGGCCATCCGGATCACTGAGGTGGACGTGCCCCGCGCAGGCCGTCCATGACGCTGCCGAGGCGCTGCACGGCGGCGCCGGAGCGACTGCCCCACCACACCAGATCACGCCCGTCCACCAGCACCACGTGCGCGTTGGGCACCTTGGCGGCGATCTCCTCGCGGTGGCGTTCGGCGAACGGGTAGGGCTCGCTGGGTAGCACCACCACGTCCGGCTTGCGGCGAGCCACGTCGGCCAGGTCCACCTCCGGGTAGCGGTCGTCGCCCTCCGCCGCCACGTGGGCCAAGCCGATGTGGCGCAGCACACTGGCGCCGTAGGTGTCCGCCCCCAGGGCCATCCACGGGCGGCGCCAGATCATCGCCACGGCGGTGCCCCGGTCTGCCCGCGCCGGCGGCAGCGTCACCGGTGGCATGTTCACGCCCACGGCGCCGGCCAGCGCGTGCAACTCGCCCGGCACGGCCTGCAGCGACGTGACGTTCATGACGTGCAGGGGCACGCCCATCGCCGCCAGTGCCTCGGCGTCCTCTTTACGGTTCTCCTCCCGGTCCACCACCACGAGGTCCGGACGCAGGGCGGCGATGGCCTGCACGTCGGGGTCCTTCGTGCCGCCGACGTGCGGCAGCAGCGGCTGCTCGCAGAACCGTGTGCAGGCGGCGGGAACGACGTCCCAGGCCAGCAGCGTCTCGGTGGCCGACGGGACCAGGCTGACGACCCTCACCGTCACGACTCGAGCAGGCGGCGCTTCTGCGCCTCGAACTCCTCGGGGGTGATGGTGCCCCGCTCCAGCATTCCCTCCAGCCGCTCCAGTTGCACCGTGAAGTCGGACGACGAAGGTGCCGCCGGCGACTGGGAGTACCCGCCGCGCCGCTGGTGGAGCGATTCCATCTGGGAGTGGATGAGGTTCTGCACCTTGTCCGGGTGGCGGATGTCGGTGAAGCGGGACTGCCCGTCCTCGCCGCCGGACTCGATGAGCAGGTCGCCGGCGCCGAGGATGCGCTCGAACACGCTCTGGTTGAAGTTGACGTTGTTCACCCGCTCCAGCGGGATCTCGATGCCGCTCTTGCCGATGACGCCCTGGCGGAAGATGAGGCGATTCGACGTGATGACGAAGTTCGTGGTGATCCACTTCAGGTAACGGCCGATCAACCAGAGTGCGGCCACCACCATCAAGGCGATGACCACGTACACGAGGATCGTGCGGCCCGCGCCATCGCCATCCGTCTTCGCTGCCACGATGATCCCCAGGATGATGGCCCCGAGCAGCGAGAGCGCGGGCTCGGCGAAGAACCACCAGTGGGGGTGCATGTCGAGCGCGACGGTCTCGTTCGCATTCAGGTTCTTCTTGGGGTACGGCATGCGCGGAACTGTAGCGCTGCGAAGTACCTCGCCGCAGCAGCGACGTCACACCCTTCCTCTATGGTGACGGCCGTGACCACGCCCTCCCCGCAACCCGGTCGCCACCTGCTGGCGGGGCTGGACGCGGCGCAGCGCGAGGCCGTCACTTCCGCGGCCGCGCCGCTGGCCGTGGTGGCCGCCGCGGGGTCCGGCAAGACCACCGTCCTCACCCGGCGGATCGCCTACCGCGTCGCCACCGGTGCGGCCGACCCGGCGCATGTCCTGGCCCTCACGTTCACCCGCGATGCGGCCGGCGAGTTGGTGCGCCGCCTCCGCCGGCTGGACCTGCGCGAGCGCATCGAGGCGGGCACGTTCCACTCGGTGGCGTTGCGCCTGCTGCGCGACCGGGCCACCGCGGCACACCGCCCCCCGCCGAAGGTGGCAGAGGACCGCCTGCGCCTGGCCAAGGAGGTCCTCACCGAGACCCGGCTGCGGGTGGAGCCCAGCGGCGCGCTGGCGGACCTGGACTGGGCCCGCGCCCGCGTCGTGGTGCCGCAGGACTACGAGCGTGAGGCGCGTGCGGCACGGCGTCGGGGCGCGCTGCCGCCCGGTGCGTTCACCGAGTTCGCGGAGGCGTACACCCGGCTGAAGCGCCGCCGCGGCGTGGTGGACTTCGACGACCTGCTGCACGACGTGCTGACCGCGATGGAGACCGACGATGCGTGGGCCGCGGCCGTCCGCTGGCGCTTCCGCCATCTGTTCGTCGACGAGGCACAGGACCTCAACCCGTTGCAGCACCGCCTGCTGGAGGCCCTCCTGGGCAACCGGGCGGACCTCTGCCTGGTGGGCGACCCACGGCAGGCCATCTACGGCTGGAACGGCGCCGACCCGACGGTGCTCGGCCGGGTGGAGCAGCACTTCCCCGGCGTCACGATCGTGCGGCTGGATGCCAACCACCGCTGCTCGCCGCAGGTCGTGCGGGCCGGCACCGCGGTGCTCACGGCGGCCGGGCAGGAGGACGCATCGTCCAGCACCCGGCCGGACGGGCCGGCGGTGGAGGTCGTGGTGCTGCCGTCGGCGGAGGCCGAGGCGGCCGAGGTGGCTGCCCGGGTGCGGGCGCTGCTGCACCACCGCCCTGGCGCCGACCTGGCGGTGCTGGCCCGCACCAACGAGCAGGTGAAGGTGCTGCAGGCTGCGTTGGCCGCTGCCGGGGTGCCCACCGAGCGCTCCGCTGGCCGTTCACCGCTGGAGGTCTGCCTGCGCGCCGCCTACCGCTGCACCTCACGCGAGGCGCTGGCCACGTGGGCCGACACCCAGTTCGGCGAGGGCGACGACCTGGCCCGCCGGGTGGCCGAGGAGGTCGACCGCTACCTCACCAGCGGCGAGCCCGGCGGGTTTCGCGCCTGGGTGGAGGCCCGCACCCCGTTCGACGACCTGGAGCCGGACCATCGCGGCGAGGCCGTCGCCCTCCTCACCTTCCACGCCGCCAAGGGGCGGGAGTGGTGGGGTGTGTTCGTCACCGGGGTGGAGGAAGGCCTGGTCCCGCACGCTTCCGCCGTGTCGCCGGCCCAGCAGGCGGAGGAAGCCCGCCTCGCCTACGTGGCCGTCACGCGTGCAGCGCACCACCTGGTGCTCACCGCCGCGGAGGAACGCAACGGTCGCGCCGCCGCACCAAGCCGCTGGATCGACGCCGTCGTGGAGAGCGCCGTGGCGGACCGGCCCGCTCCCCCACCCGAGCCCCGCCGCCGGGTGGTGGACCCGCTGGCGCCGTACACCGCATGGCGCGCCGCAGTGGCCCGGGCCTCCGGCCAGCCGGAGCGCGCCGTCTGCTCGGACCGCGTGCTGCGCAGCCTGCTGGACGACCCGCCCGCGGACGCGTCGGCGCTGGCCACCCGCCTCGGCATCACCGAGACCGCCGCCGCCCGCCTGCGCCCCCTCCCCCAACCCGCCTGACCGCTGCCGTCACCCCGCCCCACCGCCGCCGCCTCACCGCGCCGTCACCCCGCCCCGCCGCCACCCCGCCCCGCCGCGCCGTCACCCCGCCGCGCCGTCACCCCGCCGCGCCGCCACCTCGTGACCTGATCCCGCGCCCATGGGCGCGCTTCCACGACATCCGAGTCCTGTTCTCGCGCCCACGGGCGCGGAAGCAAGCCGGGAGCGTGCACGCGTCCCGGCGACGTCCCGCGTGTTCGATGTCCGTGTCAGCCAAAGGGGATGCCGGCGGCGACGTAGACGATGATGGCGGAAGTGGATCTGGAGGCCGAATACCGCAGGCACGTCGGCTCGCTCTCCCACTACGCATCAATGCTGGTCGGCCCGGATGACGCGATGGACGTGGTCAACGAGGCCGTCGCTGGCACCCTTGCGCGCCGGTCGCTGGAGACGGTCCGCGACATCCGCGCCTACTGGTTCAAGGCCGTGACGAACACTGCAACGAGTTGGCATCGGTCGCGGTTCCGGAGGGTCGCCCGAGAACGACGCGCGGCGGATGACGCCTCCGTGCATTCGGACGAGCTCTGGGATCTGGATGGCGCTCTCCGCATCCTGGGCACGCTCAGCGTCCAGCAGCGCGCCGTCGTGTACTTCACCTACTGGGCCGACTGGGACCCTGAGCAGGTGGCATCGACGCTCGACATCAGCACGGGCACCGTGCGGAAGCAACTCGGTCGGGCCCGGGAGCGCTTGAGGAAGGAGTTGCACGATGACTGACGACAACGATTTCGCCCGACAGATTCACGGCCTGATCACATCCGTCACTTCCAGCGCCCCGCCAGGCACGTCCTTCGACTGGCCCCCGCAACGGCGGGCCCGTCGGGCATCGGCCGTGCGGGTGGCTTCGGTGGTCGCCGCCGCGACCCTCGTCCTCGCCGGAGTGTGGTTCATGCTGGAGCGGCAAGGGGCCTCCGATGACCGCAAGCCGAGCGGGCCGAGCGGCGAGTCGATCGTCCCGACATCGACGCTGATGACCACGTCCACGACTTCTACGACAACTTCAACCACCACGACGACAACCACGACGACGACGATGCCGGTCACCACGGTTCCCCAGCAACCTCCGTTGTCCTTCACCCCCGTCGGTCTCGCCGAACTGCCGGACGGCTACCACCTGCTCTGGGCACGTTACGAAGACGGCGCGGACGGCCTGACCGTCGGAATCGTTCGCTATCGCGGCCCGGCTGATCAGCCCGACCTGGTGCTCCTGCTTCGCACCTTGCCGGACGAAGTCCAGTCGATGCTCGATGCCGGCCGCCCATCATGGAGCGTGAACGGACGGACCGTCGTGAGCGATGGTGAGGGCGACGGTCGTTGTCTTCCTGATGTGTGCTCGGTGGGCGTCGAATGGGATCCGTCGACGTACATCTCGGTGATGTGGGCCCAGAGTGACACAGCCTTGCTCAACGACAGCACGACGCTGGAGTCGCTGGCCGCGCTGAGCGCCAACCTGAGCGAACGGGACGCACCCGTCTTCGAGCTCGGGGACCTCACCTTGCTCTGACACGTGCATGTCCGCGTTGGCTGAGCCCCGAACTTCGCGAAGATGGCACACATGGGCTGGACGGCGCTGCAGCAGTGGGGCGACGACGTCACACGCATCGAACGGCTGACCGGGGGCGTCGCCAACGAGGTCTGGAGCGTCCGGGTACGCGGTGAGCTGGCCGTGGCCCGTCTCGGCCGTCGCAGCGACGCCGACCTGGCGTGGGAGACCGGCCTGTTGCAGTTCCTCGACGGCGAGGGGCTGGCCGTGCCGGTGCCGATCCCGACCATCGACGGCCGCCCGTTCGCCGACGGCCTCGTGGTGATGAGCTACGTGGACGGCGAGCCACCCGTGACCGAAACCGATTGGCGCCGGGTCGCCGACACCCTCCGCCGCCTGCACTCGCTGACCACCGGCTGGCCGCAACGACCCGGGTGGAGGTCGTCCACCGACCTCCTGCACATGGACACCGGGACGAAGGTCGACCTCACCGCGATGCCGCCCGAGGGAGTCGCCCGCTGCCGGGCTGCGTGGGCACGGCTGGTCGGCCGCCCGACGTGCGTCGTGCACGGCGACACCAACCCGGGCAACATCCGCATCACCGCGGACCGGGTCGGCCTGATCGACTGGGACGAAGCGCACGTGGACGTGCCCGGACTCGACCTCGTCCTGCCCCACAACGCAGCCGACCTCGACGATGACGAGCTCGACATCGCCACCCAGGCGTCGGCCGCATGGGAGGCCGCCGTGTGCTGGGACGACGACCATTCGCGGCAGCAGCTGGCTCAGGTGAGACCACTCTGACCGGTGCGCCGCGACGCCCACCGAGCGCAAACCACAGCAGCCGGACCGCTGACGGCTGACACACTTCCTGGATGGCCGACCTTCCCGACACCCTCCCCGCCGGCCCCTTGCGGCTGGAGCGCTGGCGCCCGGACCGGATCGACGAGGTGTTGGACGCGGTGAGGGCGAGCCTGCCCGACCTCCAGCAGTGGATGCCGTGGGCGCAGACCATGCCCACCCGCGAGGCGCAGCTGCTCGCGTTGACCGTCGGTGAAGCGGCCTTCGACGCCGGTACCGACTTCAACTACCTCTACCGGGAACACGAGATGGGCGAGCTCGTCGGCGGTGGTGGCCTGCACCGGCGGATCGGCCCGAACGCCATCGAGATCGGCTACTGGGTGCGCAGCGACCGCCACGGTCGCGGCTACGCGACGGCCGCGGCCGGCGCGCTCACCGACGCAGCCTTCACCCACCTCGCTGACGTCGAGCGGGTCGAGATCCACATGGACCGCGCCAACCTCGCCAGTGCCCGCATCCCGGAGAAGCTCGGCTTCCGGCACCTACGCTCCGATCCGAAGCCGACGACCGCGCTCGGCCACACCGGGACGGACCTCATCTGGGCGCAGCGCCGCGACGAGTGGGCACGGCGCTCCGGCTGAGGGCGCGTTGACGCACGAGTACGAAAGGGGCATCATGCGGCCGGGCGCGGGCGGCCCCGCAGCTCACCTTCAACCGATGGGAAACGGGGGGCGATCGCATGAGCCATTCGACAGCTGCGGCAGCCATCTGCGCGCTGGGGTTGTGCGTTGCCGCTTGCGTGGACGATCCCACCATGTCCGGTTCGCCGGAGCCGACCACGACGGCCCTGCTCACCAGCTCCCCGGCTGATCCGGCTGCCCCCTCCACGATGCTGCCCGCGACCGTCCCGGACACGTCGGGGCTCGGCGACGGGGCCGATCAAGCGGAGCCCTACCTCGCAGGCGCCACCGACATCTACCGGCGGTCCTTGCCCGGCGGGAACGACTTCGTCGCCCGCCTCAGCGGCCGCTCCTATGCCGATCTGTTCGGCTTCACATGGACTGCTCCGACCGGGACGGCGGACCGCTGCCTCGGCGATCACGCCGTCTTCATCGGGGTGCCGGGTGTCATCGGAGACTGGGGATCGGCCTGGGTGGCGGAACCCTGGTTCGAGGAACCGACGAGCACGCACCCCGCTGCCGTGCAGGCGGCGATGATGGCTGCTCAACAAGCCGGGGTACCCGACGAGTACGTGCTCGTTCGGGTCGCCACCGACGCTGCGGAACTCTCACTCGTCGGCCACGACGGAACCGAACTCGATCGCGCCCCGATCACCAACCGTGTCGCGATGCTGCGCGTCACCACCCCGCCAGGTAGCCAGCCGGTGCTTTGGACCGAGCTCGAGGTGGTCATCGTCGGGGCGGACGGGCAGGGCTCGCCGCCGGTACCGCTCACGTGGTCGCACGGGCTGGTTCCGCCCGACTGCGACCCGGGCGAAGAGCCGCGCCGCACGCTTCCGCCCGCCGGCGCCCAACCCGCCGACCCCGCCGGCGCCGAGGCCGCGATCCGTGCCCGCCTGGCCCTGCTGGTCGACCAGTTGACCCCCGCCGGCGAGAAGCCCGCCGATCTGCTGGACGACAACACCGGAGTGCAGGCCGCCGTCGACCAGGTGAACACCGGCCCGTACCGGGGAACCGCCACGACCGCGGCATACACCATCGACGAACTCGTGTTCACCGCGCCCGACGAAGCCTGGTTCCGCTACACCATCACCACCGACGCCAGCGTCTTCGCCGATCGCTTCGGCAAGGCGGTGTTCAACGGCGAGGTGTGGCAGATCACCCGCGACACCATCTGCCAGGACCTGGCGCTGGCGGAGGGCATCTGCGACCCGCCGGCGCAGCCCGTCGTGCTGCCATCGGACCCGGAGTGGGAAGCGGCATGGCGGGAGTGGTGGGACCGTGCCATGCAGTACATGCCCATGGACGGTTGCCCGCCGGTCTCCCAGTGCTGACGCCCGGGAACCCGGACGCCGTCAGCCGGCGGGCTCCTCGTCGCCGCGGTCGCGCATCAGGCGCTGGAACACCTCGGGCTTCATCGAGATGAACAGGCCCTCGGCCTCGGCGCACAGCCGCTGGTCGGCGGCGACGCGCAGCTCGGCACGGGTGAAGATCTTGCGGCCGTCCACCCGCTCCACGTCGCCCACGAACTCCAACTCCTGGAACAGGGGCGTCGGCGAGCGGTAGCTGACCGTCAGCCGGCCGGTCATCCCCGGCTTGCCGGTGAGACCCTGGGCGAACCCCAGCACCTCGTCGAACGAGGCGGCGATGAACCCACCGTGCACGCAGCCTGGCGGCCCCTCGTACGCGGCACCGAACGTCACCCGGCCGACCACGCGGGTGCCGTCGGCCTGCAGCGAGAGCGGCGGGGCAAGCGGGTTGAGCACGCCGACGAGCGGCGAGTGGTCGATGAACAGGTGGTCCTGGTAGTCGGCCAGCGACGCCTCGCCACCTTCGTAGGGGCGGCCGTGCGACCGGTCGTGCAGGATCGCCACCGCCTGCTGGACGGCCTGCGCCGCGGCGGCGAATGCGGCCGAGTCCGCGGTGGACGACGCCAGCTCGTCGATGATCTGCCGGCAGGCCTCCGCCAGGTCCGCCCGGGTGTCGCCGGCCATCCGGTCCAGCGCGAAGCGGTCGTTCACGCCAGGTCCACGATGACCGGTGCGTGGTCCGACGGCGACTGCCCCTTTCGGGCGTTGCGGTCGATCACGGCGAACGTGGTGCGTTCGGCCACCGCGGCGGTGCCCATCACCAGGTCGATCCGCAGGCCGCGGCCCTGGTGGAAGTCGCCCGCCCGGTAGTCCCACCAGCTGTAGATGCGGTCCTCCGGGTGGTGCCGGCGGAAGAGGTCCTCCATCCCCCACTCGCACAGGGCGGCCAGTTCGGCCCGTTCCTCCGGGCTGACGTGGGTGGCGCCGACGAACTTGCGCGGGTCGTACACGTCCTCGTCGGTGGGGGCGATGTTGAAGTCGCCGGCGACGACCACCTGGTCCGACGGTGCGGCCAGTGCAGCCACGTGACGGCGCAACTGGGCCATCCAGCGCAGCTTGTACTGGTAGTGCTCGTGGTCCAGCGAGCGGCCGTTGGGCACGTACACGCTGCTGACCCGCACCCCGTCGCACACCGCGGTGATGATGCGGGCGTCGGGGTCCGGCTCGCCGCCGTCGGCGAAGTTGGCGACCACGTCGGTGAGACCGACGCGGGACAGGATGGCCACACCGTTCCACTGCCCCTGCCCGTGGTGTGCGCTCTCGTAGCCCAGGGCGGAGAACGTGAGGGCCGGGAAGGCGTCGTCGGCCAGCTTGGTCTCCTGCATGCACAGCACGTCCGGCTGCACGTCGGCCAACCACTCCTCGACCCGTGGCAGGCGAGCCTTCAGCGAGTTGACGTTCCAGGTGGCGATGCGCACGTCAGCGACCGTAGCGAATCACTTCGCCGCCTTCTTCGCCGGCGCCGCCTTCTTCGCCGCAGCCTTCTTCGCCGGCGCCGCCTTCTTGGCCACAGCCTTCTTCGCAGGCGCGGCCTTCTTCGCCGGGACCTTCCTCGCCGGTGCGGCCGGCGGCGCGTCGTCGTTGGCGACCGGTGCGGCTGCCTTCTTGGCCACAGCCTTCTTCGCCGGCGCGGCCTTCTTGGCGGCAGCCTTCTTCGCCGGGGCCGCCTCTGCCGCGGCAGGGGCAGCCTTCGCAGCAGCCGCCTTGCGCGTCGCCCTCTTGGCCGGCTTCGACGGGGCTTCCGCCTCAGCTGCGGGAGCGGCGGCACCGGCATCGGCCGCGGCCTTCTTCGCCGCGCGCTTGCGGGCGGGTGCCGCCGACACGGCGGGCAGCTTGGTGGTGGCCATGTCCGGCATGGCCAGGTCGATGCTTCGCTTGGCAGCCACGTAGGTCTCCACCACCAGGGTGACGGACTCGCCCAGCTTCATCAGCTCGCGGGCGCTGCGTGGCGCAGGATTGGCCATCAGGCGCAGCGGCACGTAGCCGAACACGTCGCCGATCTTCACGTACGCCCCATGGGACGAGTAGTGGTCCACCACGGCGTTGACGCTGGTGCCCACCGGGTGGTGCTCCACGAACGACAGGAACGTCATCAGGTCGTTGACCGGGGTGTGGCCGTGGGCATCGCGCGACGGCGCCTTCTCCGCCCCAGCGTCTGCCGGGGCAGCGGCAGCAGGTGCGGCAGCGGCGGCCTTCGCGGCCGGCGCGTCCTCCTTCGCCTTGCGCCCGCGAGCCCCGGGCGGCGGCGCCGTGGGCACCGGCATGGGCTTGCTGGCGTCGGCGCTTCCCACCCGAACGGAGCCGTCGCCCGACGACTTCGAGCGGCCCTTGCGCTTGGCCTCGGCGACGCTCTTGCGGCTCAGCGGCCCGCGCACCGGCAGCCGGTTGACGAACACCCAACCGATGTGCGGAACGGGCTTGCCGCCCACCAGGCGGCCCTCGTCGAACAGCCATGTGTACTGGCCGTGGAACTCCTGGTAGCTGTCGTTGGACAGGATGGTGGCGTTGACCTTGTCGGCGATGCTGAGCACGAATGCGTCGCCGCGCCCGATGGCCCCGGCAGGAGGGGCGACGAGTTCGTTGTTGGCGACGGCCTCGTCGAACTCCTTCACCTCCTTGGGGTCGATGCGGTGCCCGAACGTGGCGTCCACCACCACTGTGATCAGTGCGTGCGGGTGCTCGGCCATGTAGGCCAGCACCGCTTCGTTGAGTTGGTGGAGGCTGGGCATCGACCGGCCTTCGGTGGCCAGGTTGGAGCCGTCCACGACGACGTGCGTGGCCGGGTGCGACCCGGCGGAATGAGATGGCATAACGCGCCCAGCCTACGATGCCCGGGTGTCCAATCCTTCGACCCCCGCCGCACCGATCACCGCCGTCCTGTGGGACTTCGGCGGCGTCATCCTCTCCAGCCCGTTCGAGGCCTTCGCCCGGTACGAGGAAGAGCACGGGCTGCCGAAGGACTTCATCCGCACGGTCAACGCCACCAACCCGCACCACAACGCCTGGGCGCACCTGGAGCGCAGCGACATCACCGCCGAGCAGTTCGACGAGGAGTTCGCGCTGGAGAGCGAGGAGCTCGGCCACCGGGTGCAGGGCAGCGACGTGCTGGCGCTGCTGGCCGGCTACGTGCGGCCTGACATGGTGGACCTGCTGGACCGAGTGAAGGGCGCCGGCTACCGGGTGGCGTGCCTGACCAACAACATCGGCGGCTCGCACATCTCCAGCGAACGGGAGTTGACCATCGCCGACATCATGGCCCGTTTCGACGTGGTGGTGGAGTCCAGCAAGGTCGGCGTGCGCAAGCCGGAGACCCGCTTCTACGAGATCGCCTGCGAGCTGCTGGGCGTCACCCCCGGTGAGTGCGTGTTCCTCGACGACCTGGGCATCAACCTCAAGCCGGCCGCCGCCATGGGCATGCGCACCATCAAGGTCCTCACCGCCGAGCAGGCCATCGCCGACCTCGAGACCCTCCTCGGCCTCTAGCCCACCCGAGTGCCACACCGCATCGGAGTGCTCACTCGCACCCCGGGGTGGGAGTGAGCACTCGGAGCAGAACGTGAATGGCACCCCGCGCGAGTGAGGGCAGGCCGGGCGAGTGAGGGCGGGCCGGGCGAGTGAGGGCGGGCCGGGCGACGGCGCCGTCGACCGCGTCAGTAACCGCTGAAGGCGTCGTCCATCAGGTCGATCAGCTCCTGGTCGTGGATGGCCTTGGAGCCGGTGGCGGGGCTGCCGCTGCCGATCCGGCACACCGGGCGCAGGTGGTAGCCGTCCTCCTTGACCTTCCAGAAGCGGGCCTCGACGAACCGCCACGGGCCCATGTTGTCCGGCTCCTCCTGGAGCCACACGACGTCGTGGGCGTTGGGGTACGACCGCAGCGCCTGGCGCATCTGCTCGCCGGGGAACGGGTAGAGCTGCTCCACCCGCACGACGGCCACCGGCGCGTTGCGCTTGTCGCGCTCGGCCATGGCGTCCCACGCGACCTTGCCGCTGCAGAAGATCACCCGCTGGACCGCACCCCGGTCGGCCACGGACGGGTCGTCCAGGACCTCGAGGAACGAGCCGTGGGTGAGGTCCTCGATCGGCGAGCGGACCTCCTTCATCCGCAGCGGCGCCTTCGGGGTGAAGACCACCAGCGGCTTGCGCAGGTCGCCGCGGCGCACCTGGCGGCGCAGCAGGTGGAAGTACTGGGCGGCCGTGGTGGCGTTGCAGACCTGGATGTTGTCGTCGGCGCAGAGGATGAGGAAGCGCTCGATGCGGGCCGAGGAGTGCTCCGGCCCCTGGCCCTACATGCCGTGGGGCAGGAGGAGGACGAGGCCGTTCTTCTGGTCCCACTTGTCCTCGGCGGCCACCAGGTACTGGTCGATGATGATCTGGGCGCCGTTGACGAAGTCGCCGAACTGGGCCTCCCACAGCACCAGCGCGTTGGGCTGCTCCTGCGCATAGCCGTACTCGAAGCCGAGCGCGGCGTACTCGCTGAGCAGGCTGTCGTAGACCCAGAAGTTGGCCTTCTTCCCCGGCAGGGTGGCCACGGGGATCCAGACGTTCTCGTTCTCGTAGTCGGTGAGCGCGGCGTGCCGCTGGCTGAACGTGCCGCGGCGGCTGTCCTCGCCGGCCAGGCGCACGGGCGTGCCTTCCATCACCAGCGACCCGAAGGCCAGCAGTTCGGCGGTAGCCCACTCCACCTCGCCCTGCTCGTGGTAGATCTTGGCCCGGTTCTCGAACTGGCGGGCCAGCTTCGGGTGGACGGTGAAGTCCTCCGGGTAGGCGGTGAAGTGGTCGAAGATCGCGTCCAACTCCTCGCGGGCCACACCGGTCTCGGCATGGGGACGCACACCGGGCGCGGCCGGCGGCTTGGGCGCCTTCACGCCGGCGGCCACCTGGGCGCGGGCCTCGTCCAGCGACGCCTGCAGCTTGGCCTGGAAGTCGGCCAGGGCACCTCGGCTTCCTCCACCGTGATGTCGCCGCGCTTCACCAGCGCCTCCACGTACAGCTTTCGCACGCTGCGCCGCTCGGCGATGGCCTTGTACATCAGCGGCTGGGTGTAGCTGGGGTCGTCGCCTTCGTTGTGACCGTGGCGGCGGTAGCACACCATGTCGATCACGACGTCCTTGTGGAACTTCTGGCGGTACTCGAAGGCCAGTTCGGCCACCCGCACGCAGGCCTCGGGTCGTCGCCGTTCACGTGGAAGATCGGGGCCTGCACCGTCTTGGCCACGTCGCTGCAGTAGATGCTGCTGCGCGAGTGCTGCGGGCTGGTGGTGAAGCCGATCTGGTTGTTGATGATCAGGTGGATGGTGCCGCCCACGCGGTAGCCGGCGATGTCGCTCATGGCAAGGCACTCGGCCACCACGCCCTGCCCCGCGAAGGCCGCGTCGCCATGGATCAGCAGGGGCAGCGACGGGTACGAGCCCGGCGGGTCGATGCGGTCCTGGATGGAGCGCACGATGCCGAGCACCACAGGGTCCACGGTCTCCAGGTGGCTGGGGTTGGCCGCCAACTCCAGGCGGATCGACTCCCCGTTCGGGCCGTGGTAGGCGCCGCGGGCACCGAGGTGGTACTTCACATCGCCCGACCCTGCACCGTGGTGGGGTCCACGTGGCCTTCGAACTCCTTGAAGATCTGGTCGTAGCTCTTGCCCAGGATGTTGGCCAGCACATTGAGCCGGCCGCGGTGGGCCATGCCGATAACCGCGGAGTCCAGACCGTCGGCCGCCGCCATGGACAGGATCTGGTCCAGGATCGGGATGGCGCTCTCGGCGCCTTCCAGCCCGAACCGCTTGGTACCCACGTACTTGGTGGCCAGGAACTTCTCGAATGCCTCGGCCGCGTTCAGCCGCTCCACGATGCGCCGCTTGCGCCCTTGGGCAGCTCCCACTTGGCGCCTTCCAGCTTGGCCTGGATCCAGCGCTGCTCGGTGAAGTCCTGGATGTGCATGTACTCCACGCCGATGGTGCGGCAGTACGCGTCGCGCAGCACGCCGAGCAGGTCGCCGAGCGGCAGCTTGGCCGTGCCGCCCACGCCGCCGGTGAGGAACTCGCGGTCGAGATCCCAGATGGTGAGGCCGTAGGTGGCAGGGTCCAGCTCCGGCGGGAGGTGGGGCTCCTTCCAGCGCAGCGGGTCCAGGTCGGCGATGAGGTGGCCACGGACGCGGTGCACGCGGATGAGGGTGGCCACCTGCATCTGCTTGTGCAGCATGGCTTCCTCGCGGTCCACCGGGTTGGTGTCCACCCGCCACTCGACGGCCTCGTACGGCACGCCGAGGCTCTTGAAGACCTGGTCGTAGAACCCGTGGTTACCCAGCAGCAACTCGTGGACCCGCTTCAGGAACAGGCCGCTCTCCGCGCCCTGGATGATGCGGTGGTCGTACGTGCTGGTGACCGTGATGACCTTGCTGACGCCGATGGAGCCGAGGGTGCGCTCGTCGGCGCCCTGGAACTCGGCCGGGTAGTCGATCGAGCCGACACCCACGATGACGGCCTGGCCGGGCATCAGCCGCGGCACGCTCTGGACCGTGCCGATGGTGCCCGGGTTGGTGAGGCTGATGTTGGCGCCCTGGAAGTCCGCCACGGCGAGCTTGTTGGTCTTCACCTTGCGAATGAGGTCCTCGTAGGCGGCGAGGAAGCCGGAGAAGTCCAGCGTGTCCGCGTCGCGCAGCACCGGCACCACCAGCGTGCGGGTGCCGTCGCCCTTGTCCACGTCCACCGCCAGGCCCATGTTGACGTGCTCGTTGCGGATGAGGCGGGGCTTGCCGTCGCTGCCGGTGGTGTAGGTGTTCTTCATCGCCGGCACGGCCTCGGCGATGGCCCGCACGATGGCGAAGCCGATGAGGTGGGTGAAGCTGACCTTGCCCTGCCCGGTGCGGCTGCGATAGCCGTTGATGACCTGCCGGTTGACCTCCAGCAGCTTGGCCGGCACATTGCGGAAGCTGGTGGCGGTGGGAACGGTGAGGCTGCGCTCCATGTTGGTGGCGATCGCCATGCCCGCACCACGAATCGGTTCACCGACCTCGTCCGCCGGCGCCGCCGCGGGTGCGGCTGCCGGTGCGGCAGGGGCCGACGCCACCGCGGGCGTGGCCACGGGAGCTGCCACCGGGGCGGCGGGGGCCGGAGCGGCACCGTTGCCGGGAGCGGCCACCATCGGGCGGTAGTCCTCGAAGAACTCCCGCCACGTCTCGCTGACCGAGGACGGGTCGTCGCGGAACTGCTCGTACATCTCCTCGACGAGCCAGGAGTTGGCCCCGAAGCCCGTGGAACGCTGGTCGCTGGTCACATCGGTCGATGGTACTTGCAGTGACGCCCGGCGCCATCGTTGTCTTTCCGAAGAAGGCACTTCTACAATCCTGCGCCATGCGTCTGCGCCTTGCCCTCCCCGCCACCGTCGTTCTGGCGGCCGGCCTCGCCGCGTGCGGCGGGAGCGGCGGTTCCACCAGCAGCGGGCCGTGCTCGGCCAACGGCAGCACGGTGGACGTCTACGCCGTGGACGGCATCGCCTGGAACTCCGGTTCCTACTGCGCCGAGAGCGCCGACGGCCAGGTGACCATCAACGGGTTCAACAACTCGTCACTGCCCCACAACCTGCACGTGCAGGACAGCAGTGGCGCCGCAGTGACGGAGCAGTTCGTGGACCTGCCGAGCAAGGGCGCCGAGGGCACGCTGAGCCTGTCGCTGGCGCCGGGCGAGTACCGCATCGTGTGCCTCATCCCCGGCCACTCGAACATGAAGGCGACGCTCACCGTCACCGAGCCGGGTGCAGTCACCGACGCGTCCACCACCACCGGCGCCTGATCCGGGGCGCGGCACGGGCCGCCCACCCGGAGGTAGAGCGGCCCGCACGGTGCTGCCGAGGGCGGTTCGTCAGGCGACGAACAGCACCTCGGTGAGGATCAGGAACACGACCCACATGCCGAACATGGCGATGATCGGGTTGCGCACGCCCGGGCCGTCGTACATCGCGTTGAGGCCCTTGTTCGGCGTGGTCTTCCACGGCAGCAGGCCCAGGCAGTTGACCTCCATGATGACGATGATGGCCAGGGCGATGATCCAGTAGATCGCCAGGTCGCTGCCCTCCAGCACCACGTTGGACGCGGGGTGGTGGGACTTGAAGATCATGAAGAACAGCATCGTGACCGAGAAGACCGTGTTCTGGCGGCTGGCCATGGTGGCCTTGCGGCCGGCGGCGGCAGCGGCCGGGTCCGGTTCGCCACCGGCCAGCACGTTGGCGGCGTTGGCCAGCACCACCTTCTGCGCCCGCCAGATGACGCCCCACACGTTGAGCATCATGATCGTGCCGAGCAGCATGCCGGTGCTGATGGCCACATTGCCGGCGTACTTGCCCCAACTGATGTCCGAGACGCCGTCGGATCCACCCTTGTAGTAGTCCTTGATCGCGCCGGTGATGAGGATGCCGGTGACGAACGTGCTGAGGGCGGCCCAGCGGAACCACCACAGCGCCTTGCGGGCCACCTTGTCGATGGCCACCAGCCGGGCCTTGCCGCCGATCTCCTCGTGCGGCTCGTCCTCGAACTTGCCGAAGGCCGGGACCTGCACGAAGTTGAAGTAGTACAGCAGGCCGATCCAGGTGATGCCGGCGAGGATGTGCAGCCACCGGAAGCCGAAATTGCCCAGCCCTGCACGACTGAAGAAACCATCCACTGCGAGCACTTTCGGTACCCCCTCCTTGTGAAAACCGAAGTGCGCGCAACGTAGCACCGCCGCCGTCGGGCGCCGCGCACCACCATGCCTGGTCAGCGCGTCACAACGGGTCCCAGCCGCTGACACCGCGGTCGCTGACGTGGGGTGTCCACACCCGGCCATCCCACAGCCGCAGTTCGTGGCGCCGCGTCGGGTCTGCGGCCCACTGCGCGCCCTGCGGCGGCGGCGGCAGGTGCGGTGTGGCCCCGCCGGACGGGCGCATCACCAGCACGATCACCAGGCCGACGCACCCGAGCAGCCCGAGCAAGGCACCCACCCACCACTCCATCCCGCGGCTCTGGGCGATCAGCGCGCAGGCCGCAGGCCAGATGATGATCCACCCGATCCAGAAGGCCGCCACCGTCATGGTCCGTTAGCCTGCCATCCCGACATGGCACACGAGTTCATCTACACCTGTTACAAGCTCGCCCGGCACTACCCGCCCGATCGCACCGTGCTGGAGAACATCTCGCTCTCCTTCTACCCCGGCGCCAAGATCGGTGTGCTGGGCGCCAACGGCGCCGGCAAGTCCTCCCTCCTCAAGATCATGGCGGGGCTGGACGACGGGTACACCGGCGAGGCCCGGCTGACCCCCGGCTTCAGCGTCGGCTACCTGGCGCAGGAACCCCAGCTGGATCCGGCGAAGGACGTCCGCGGCAACGTGATGGACGGCGTGGCCGCGGTGCAGGGTCTGATCGACCGCTACAACGAGGTCATGGCGATGTGGGGCGACCCCGACGCCGACTACGACAAGGTGGGCGCCCTCCAAGCGGAGCTGGAGGACAAGATCGCGGCCGCGGACGCGTGGAGCCTGGACCGCAACGTCGAGATCGCCATGGACGCCCTGCGCTGCCCGCCCGACGATGCCGACGTCACCACGCTCTCCGGTGGCGAGCGCCGCCGCGTGGCCCTCTGCCGCCTGCTGCTCAGCCGGCCCGACCTGCTGCTGCTCGACGAACCCACCAACCACCTGGACGCCGAGAGCGTCGAGTGGCTGGAGCACTTCCTGTCCGAGTACCACGGCACCGTCGTGGCCATCACCCACGACCGCTACTTCCTCGACAACGTGGCCAAGTGGATCCTGGAGCTGGACCGCGGCCGGGGCATCCCCTTCGAAGGCAACTACTCCAGCTGGCTGGAGCAGAAGCAGGAGCGCCTGTCGCGCGAGGAGAAGGCCAGCGACGCCCGCAAGCGCACGCTGGAGCGCGAGCTGGAGTGGGTGCGCATGGCCCCGAAGGCCCGCCAGGCCAAGGGCAAGGCCCGCCTCGCCGCCTACGACAAGCTGCAGGCGGAGGCCGAGGCCGCCGACCGCGGCCCGGACCGGCTGGAGATCACCATCCCGGCCCCGAAGCGCCTCGGCGACACGGTCATCAACGTGGACCACCTGCGCAAGGGCTTCGGCGACAAGCTGCTGGTGGAAGACCTCTCGTTCTCCCTCCCCCGCGCCGGCATCGTCGGCGTCATCGGCCCCAACGGCGCCGGCAAGACGACCCTGTTCAAGATGCTCACCGGGCAGGAGGCGCCGGACAGCGGCACCGTCACGGTGGGCGACACGGTGGAACTGGCCTACGTGGACCAGAGCCGCGATTCACTCGACGCCGAGAAGACCGTGTTCGAGGAGATCACCGGCGGCGTGGAGCACATGAAGGTCGGCAACAAGGAGATCCACGGCCGGGCCTACTGCGCCAGCTTCAACTTCAAGGGCAGCGACCAGCAGAAGCTGGTCGGCAAGCTGTCCGGCGGCGAGCGCAACCGGGTCCACCTGGCCAAGCTGCTGAAGACCGGGGGCAACGTCCTCCTCCTCGACGAGCCCACCAACGACCTGGACGTGGACACCCTGCGGGCGCTGGAGACCGCGCTGGAGAACTTCCCCGGTTGCGCCGTCGTCATCAGCCACGACCGCTGGTTCCTCGACCGCATCGCCACGCATGTGCTGGCGTTCGAGGGCGACAGCCAGGTGCGCTTCTTCGAGGGCAACTTCAGCGAGTACGAAGCGTGGCGGCACAAGGAGTTCGGCTCCTCCGCCGACCAGCCGCACCGCATCAAGTACAAGCCGCTGGCGAGGTGACGTGATGGCGCGGCGATGGATTCCCCGGGTGTGCGCGGTGGTGTTCGTCGCCGGCATCGCCGGGATCATCATCGCCAGCGTCAACGGCAACAACGCCGGTGTGGTGCTGTCCATCGGGCTGGCCATCGCGATGGCCGCCATCGCGCTCCTCACCATCGGCGCCGTCGGCGGGCGGGACCGCATCGACGTGTTCGACGAGGCCGACGCGGAGCGGCTGGAGGGCCAGGTGTCCGCACTGGTGGAGGCCGGTGCCGACGAAGGCGCGGTCCGCGCCCTGGTCCGCGACGCGATGAAGCTCGGGCGCCGGTGACGGACGCCGTCGCCACGCCCGGGTCGCCGGGCGAGACCGACGCCGAGCTGGCCATCCGGCTGGCCGTGGAGGCGGGGCGACTTCTGGTGGACCTCCGTGCCGACCTGTTCGGCCGGGGCGCACCGCCGTGGCAGGTGATGGACAACGGCGACCTCGCCAGCCACCGGTTCCTCCTGGAGGAACTGCGCGCCGCCCGCCCGGAGGACGCGGTGATGAGCGAGGAAGGGCTGGAGGACGTCCGCCGGTTCGGCACCGATCACTGCTGGATCGTCGACCCGCTCGACGGCACCAACGAGTTCGGCGAGTACGGGCGGGTCGACTGGGCGGTGCACGTGGCCCTGTGGTCACACGGGCGGCTCTCCGCCGGCGCCGTCAGCCTGCCGGCCCTGGGGCTGGTCTTCGGCACCGAGCCCGCCGCGGCGGTGCCCGCTGTGGAGCGTGCCCGCCCGCTCCTCATCACCAGCCGCAACCGCAACCCGTACTCTGCCGTCGTTGTGGCCCGGGCGCTGGACTGCGACGCCGTCCGCCTGGGCTCCGCCGGCGCCAAGGCGATGGCCGTCGTGATGGGCGAAGCGGACGTGTACGTCCATGACGGCGGCATGTACCAGTGGGACAGCGCCGCGCCCGTGGCCGTCGCCCTCGCCGCCGGGCTGCACGCCAGCCGCCTCGACGGGTCCCCCCTCGTCTACAACGAGCGCGACCCCTGGCTGCCGGACTTCGTGATCTGCCGTCCCGAGCTGGCCGACCCCGTCCTCGACGCCCTCCGCGCCCACCGCACCCAACGGACAAGTTGGCGCTGAGGTGCGGTACCACCGCACCTGAACGCCAACTTGCGAAGGCCGTCGTCCAAGTTGGCGCTGAGGTGCGGCACCACCGCACCTGAGCGCCAACTTGGGGAGGGCAGACTGGGGCGATGGGGATGGAGCTGAAGGCGGTGCGGTACGAGGTGGACGACCGGGTGGCCACGGTGTGGCTCGACCGGCCGCACCGCCACAACGCCTGGACCGGGCGGATGCACCGGGAGTACCTGCACGTGCTGGCCACGTTGGAGGCCGACCCGGAGGTGCGTGCCGTCGTGGTCACCGGCACCCCGCCGGCGTTCTGCGTGGGCGGCGACAGCGAGGCGCTCGCCGGGCATGCCGAGCGGGGCGCCTACGACGACGGCCTCAGCGGCGAGCTCGCCCGCCCGGCGGCGGACCGTCCCGCCCGCCTCGACGCCGACTTCGCCTTCCAGTTCGCGCTCCGCCTGCCGGTGATCGCCGCCGTGAACGGCGCGTGCGCCGGCGTCGGCCTGGCGCTGGCCCTGTTCTGCGACCTTCGCTTCGGCTCGGCCACCGCCAAGCTCACCACCGCGGCGCCGAAGCTGGGGCTGCCCGCCGAGTACGGCATGAGCTGGCAGCTCCCCCGGCTGGTCGGGCTGACCCGGGCCACGGACCTCCTGCTCTCGGGCCGGGTGTTCACGCCGGCCGAGACCGAGGGGTGGGGCCTGTGGAACGGCGTCGAGGCGGACGGCCCTGCAACCCTTGCGGCGGCGCAGGGCTACGCCCACCACCTGGCCCACCAGGTGGGTCCGAACGCGCTGGCCACGACGAAGCACCAGATCGCCGACGACCTGCTGCACCACTCCCCCGCCGCCGCGATCGACGAGGCCCAGCGCCTGCTGCGCGACGCGATGACGACGGCGGAGTACCGCGAAGGCGTCACCGCCCTGCGGGAGAAGCGCACCCCGCGGTTCTGACGTACTCGGCTCAGCGCGGCAGCTGGACGACCTGGATGTACTGCCCCGGCGGCAGGATGCGGGCGACGAACACGGCCAACTGGTCGATGGTCACGGAGGTCACGGCATCCAGCGCGCCAACCATGGTGTCCAAGTACTGCGGCTCCTGGGTGACCCGGACCAGCCCCCAGGCGATCGCTCCGTTGTCCACATAGTTGTACTGCTGGGCCATCGTGGCCATCGCGTGGTCGAACTCGGTCGCCGTCGGGCCGTGCAGCGCCAGATCGGCAAGGTCGCTCAGCACGGCCGTCGCCAACTCCTCCATGCCGTCCGGGTCACCGGTGACGGACACGTAGATGGTGACGTTGCCGATCACATGGTCCACGTACACGGATGCGAAGGGCGAGTAGCTGGCGCCCAGCTCCTCGCGGATGTGGTCCGTGAGCCTGCTGTCGATCACGTTGGTCAGCAGATCGGCGAGCGCGAACTCGAACTCGCTGCCGTCGGACGGCACCTCGAACTGCAGCGTCAACGACGCATGGTCGCCCGTGCCGGCACGCACGCTGCGGGTGACCACCCCCGCCGGCACCGGCGGCTCCACCGGCACATAGTCCTCCTGGGTGCCGTCGCCATCCAGCGTGCCGAGGTACCGGTTCACCAGCTCCTCCACGTCGCGCAGGTCGATGTCACCGGAGATCGAGAACACCCAGTCCGAGGCGTTGGAGAAGCGGTCGCGGAAGATCCGCCCCACCGTGGCAGTGCTCAGCTGCTCCAGCTGGCGACCGGTGGGCAGCACGGCGAATCTCGGGTCGCTGCCGTAGCGGGCCCGCTGCAACGCCACCCACGCGGCGTAGTCCGGGTCGGCGTTGGGGTCGTCGACCACGGCACGATCGGCGGTGACCAGCGCGTCCAGCGCGGGCGCGTCGAAGTGCGGGGCGGTGAACCAGAGGTGGATCTGCTGCAACGCCAGCTCGAGGTCGGCGCTGTTCATCCCACCCCAGATGCCTTCTTCCGACGGGGCGATGTACGGGTGAAGCTCCACCGTGGAGCCCTCCAACACCGTGGCCACCTGCACCGCGTCCAACGTGCCGAGGCCACTGGTGGCCGCGACCTGCGTCGCGTACCCGGCGTACACCGCATCGGCCGCCGCCAGCTGCGACGTGCCGCCCGCGCTCCAGGCCGCGATGACCACCTCGCCGTCGATGATCGACGTCGGGTTGATGACGACGGTCGCCCCGTTGGCGAACACGTACCGGTGGGCGTCCAGGTACTGGAACGGCACGTCGGCAAGCTGATCGCTGCTGACGGGGGGCACCGGGCTGGGGGAGTCCATGAGGTCGTCGCCCACGGGCTCCAGCGGCGGGCGAGCCGGCAGATCCAGGTTGCGCATCCCGGCCAGCCGCCCCGCCAGTTCCGCCTCGCTGGGCACGGCATCGGCGCCGTCCTCGACGCTCACGTAGAGGAACGGAGCGCTGGCATCCATCCTCGCCACCAGCCGCGCCGCCACGGCCTCGGGGGTGATCTCGTCGAGGATGCGGGTGATGGTGCGGTGCAGGTCGCTGGCACTCGGGATCATCTGGCCGTTCAGGAAGTTGGCGGCGTACTCGTCGGCGAACTGGCGATCCTGGCGGGTGTGGCGGCCCTCGTACTCGGCCTCCACGGTGGCGCGCAGGGGTGCCGTGGCGCGCTCCAGCTCCAGCGGGTCCACCCCGTGCTGGCGGATCCGTTCGAACTCGGCGACGAGCGCGTCGATGCTGCCGTCCAGATCCGCCATGTCCGAGGTCACCCACAGGCTGGGTGCGTCCAGGTGCCTGACGAAGCTGTTGTTGCCGGCGTCGGCCGCCGTGTACTCCGCCTGCCCACGGGCCAGGTCGTCACCCAGGCGGTTGGCGAGCACGGTGAACGCCACCTGCAACTCCAACCGCTCCTGCAGGGAGCGGACACCGCCACTGCCGTCGGTGGATGTCGGCCAGGTGAGCTCGGCGACCGCACCGGCAGCGTCGGGGTCCTCGGCGACCAGCGTGCGCGCACCGGTGAACGGGCCAGGGATGAGGTCCGGCCGGGTGGCCGCGTCGGCGCGCGGCTCGAGGTCCTCGAACCGATCGCGGATCATGGCCTCCACCCGGTCCATGTCCATCGCCCCGACGACCACGACCGCGGCGTTGTCGGGCCGGTACCAGGTGTCGTAGAAGCGACGCAGCACGTCGGGCTCCATGCCCTCGATCGCCGCCTCCTCGCCGATCGGCTGGCGCCCGTCGTACCCGGAACCGGCAAGGAACAGGTCCAGCAGGTCGGCGTAGCGGCGGCCGTCCAGTGTCTGGTCGCGCAGCCGCCATTCGTCCAGCACCACGCCCCGCTCGCCGTGCACCGCGGCCGCCGTCAGCGTCGCCGAGCCCAGCCACTGGGCCAGCACGTCCAGCCCGATGCCGATGTTGTCGCGGTCGTCCGTGGGCACGTGCAGCGAGTACACCGTCTCGTCATAGGACGTGTAGGCATTGACGTCTGCGCCGAACTCCATCCCGAACGACCGCAGCACGTCGATGAGGTCGTTGCCGGGGAACTGCTCGGTGCCGTTGAACAGCATGTGCTCGAGGAAGTGGGCCACGCCGGACTGATCGGGGGCCTCCATCGCCGACCCGGCGTTGACCACCAGCCGCATCTCCACGCTGCCGCCGGGACGGTCGTTCTCCCGCAGGTACACGGTGAGGCCGTTGTCCAGGGTGACGATCCGCGTGTCCGGGTCCACCGCGAGGATGCGGTCGGGGCGGGTGTCGGCATCGCTGCCGCCGGCGCCAGGCTCGGTGGTCGTGGTGGCTCGCGGCCGGGCGTCCCGGTACTCGACCGCCCGAACCCCCGACTCGGTGGCGCACCCCACCAGCGTCAGCGCAACCGCGCAGAGCAGCCCGCCCGCAACCCTCGGTGTCATGCTGGCACTGTAACCGCGAGTGAAGCCTCAGCTCCGCTGGCGGGCCACCATCGTCGCGTGGGCGTCCTCGTCACGGATGAACCAGGCGAACACCGCAGCGATGATGGCGAACACGACGGCAACGCCGAAGGCGATGCGCACACCGCGGATGGCCTCGGTGACCCCCTCGGCCGGCACCAGCCCGCCGATGGGCATGTGGGCAGCGAGGATGCTGGCCATGATGGCCACACCGATGGACACGGACACCTGGCGTTGGGTGGAGAACAGCGAGGACGCCCGCCCGTTCTGCGACGGCGGGATGGTGGCGTAGCTGGCCGCCTGCATGGGCACGAACGCGAAGCCCATGCAGAAGCCGCGCAGCAGCATCAGGCCTCGGATCAGCCATAAGTTGGTGTCCACGTCGAGCGTCACGTAGAGGGCGATGGTGAGGCCGGCGGCGAGGAACCCGCCGCTCATCAGCCGCTTCGGACCGACTCTGGCATAGAGCTGGCCGGCGATGAACGACGACAGCATCACGCCGAACGCCTGCGGGAACGTGGTGAGGCCGCTGGTGAGTGGGTCCTGCCCGCGGATGCTCTGCAGGTACAGGGGCATCACGAACGTGACCCCGAGGAAGCTGGCCATCGAGAACAGGCCGACCAGGTTGCACTGCCGGAACATCCGGTTGGAGAACAGCCGTAGCTCCACCATCGGGTTGCGCACCTTCAGCTCCACCACCACCAGCAGGACGGCGGCGACCACCCCGGCGAGGGCGGTGCCGATGACGACCCGGGACGTCCACCCCGAGCGAGGCCCCTCGCTGAGCGCGTACACGATCAGCGCCAACCCGGCGGCGGAGAGGATGAAGCCGTACACGTCGAAGCCGAGCGCGCTTTCCTCCGTGTGCTCGCGCAGGTAGCGGAAGCCGAACCACAGGGCGAGCACGGCGATGGGCACGTTGACGTAGAAGATCCACCGCCAGTCCCAGTACTCGGTGATGAAGCCGCCGAGCACCGGGCCGAGCGCCGGCGCCAGCAGGGTCGGCACCATCACCACGGTGGAGGCCTTGGCCCGCTCTGCCGGCGGGAACGCCCGGAACAGCATGGCGATGCCCACGGGAGTGAGCATGCCGCCGCCGATGCCCTGGATGACCCGGAAGGCGATGAGCTGACCGAGCGTCTGGGCCATGCCGCACAGCGCCGAGCCGACGGTGAACGCGCCGAGCGCGAACAGGAAGGTCTTCTTCGTCCCGATGCGGTCGCCCAACCAGCCACTGGTGGGGATCCACACCGCCAGGCTGAGCGTGTAGCCGAGCACCACCCATTCCGCGCTGGCCGTGTGGAGCTCCTCCCCCATCTTCGGCAGGGCGACGTTGACGATGGTCGTGTCGAGGATGTCGAGGAACAGCGCCGACACGTACACGATGGCGACGACCCACTTGTAGGCCATCGGCCGCCCGAGGACGCGGACGACCTCGTCGTGCGATGACGGGGTGTGGAGGGTCGTGGTCACTCGGGCGACCGTACCGCCGCCCTCCGTTCACCGGCGACTCGGCCGTTGTTCACCCGATGGTCGGGCGGGCGTCAGGGAAGCTCGAGCACCGTGACCATGCCGGTGCTGCCGTCCACCCGCACTCGCGCCCCGTGGGGAATCCGCCGGGTGGCGCCGGTCGCGCTGATGACGCACGGGATGCCGAGCTCGCGGCTGACGATGATGGCATGGCTCAGCGGGGCGCCGACATCCACCACCACACCTGCGGCAGGGACGAACAGAGGGGTCCACGACGGGTCGGTGATCGGGGCGACGAGGATGTCGCCGGGCTCCAGCGCCGTGGGGTCGTTGGAGTCCAGCACCACCCGGGCGATGCCCTCCGCCGAGCCGGGGCAGCCGGCCATCCCGGCCAGCACGTCGCCGGCGCCCAGCCGGTCGGCGGCTTCGGCGTCGCGGCGTGGCCAGGTGTCCGGGCCGTCCGTGCGGCCGACGAACACGAACGGCGGCTCCAGCTCGAGCAGCCGGTTGTACTCGTCGCGCCGCTCGCGCACCGTCGCGGCGAAGGATGCGGGATCGGCGAACAGCCGCAGCATCTCGTCCTGGGTGACGAAGCCGAAGTCCTCGATCTCGTCGAACGCACCGGCAGCCACCATCCGGGCGCCGATCTCGCGCATGGCCATCCGCATCTCGTGGATGGCGCGGATGTTGTTGGTCTTGGTGCGTTCCCGCCCCGGCAGCCAGGCGGCCGAGCAGGCGATGGCGGCGGCGAGTTGGCCATGAGTGGCGGGGTCGCCCTCCACCATGGCCAGCAACTCGGCGCTGGCGGCGGCCCGCTCGGCGGCGCGCTCGGCATGGTGGCGGGCGGGGTCGGCGTCGTCGGGCGACAGGCGCATGCGGTCGATGGCCGCCAGGGCCAGCGCCGGACGGGTCTCCCATGTGGGCGAGCGGCTCTCCCACTCGTTGGGGCCGCGGCTGCCGAACTCGTAGAGGAACTCGTCGAACGCGGCGCGGAACTCCGCGCTGTCCGCCGGCATGCGGGACATGCGCCACATGGCGTGGCTGGGCTCGGCGGAGTCCACCTCACCGATGCCGGCGATGATCGGCATGATCAGGTCCGGCCGGCCCACCGCGGTGGCGACACCGCTGATGACACCGACTGGCACCGTGGCCATGTACGTGGTGAACAGGTGCTGGGCGAAGAGGTGCCGATGCACGGGGACGATGTCGAGGAACTTCTGCCAGCACTGCTCCAACGACAGCGTGGTGAAGTCCGGCCGGTCGGCGCGCATCTGCTTGGTGCGGGCGCGGTCCTCGGTGAGCTGGGTGAGATCGGACAGGCTGGTCTGGCCGAACACCCACTGGAACGTGGCGCCGATCTTCTCCGAGAGGTCGGGCCGCACGTCGCCCGCCATCTCCTCGTAGGGCGGGATACCCGGCTGGGCGCCGAAGAACTGGGCGTCCATGTCCTGCCAGCTGAGGCCTGGGGCGCGCTCGCCGAAGAGGCGGATCAGCGAGGCGTTGAGGTAGCAGTAGCCACCCTGCACACCCAACTGGCAGAAGTCCCCGTCGGGGAACTCACTCAGCTCGAAGGCGCCCATCCGCTCCCACGCGTCGCGCCACCCCAGCTCGGCCTCCCAGAGGGCCGAGGTGCTGGTGAGCGGGGTCACCGGGTCCGGGAAGACCTCGCCGACGTTGGCGCGGGTGTAGATCGGGAAGCGCTCCGACAGTGCGGTGTCGGTGACGTAGTAGCGGTCGCCCATGAAGTCCCCCAGACGGCTCGGCGAATCGGTGCAGCGTAGCGAATGGTGTGCCTAAGGTCACAGGCGTGCGGTTCCATCCCTACCATCTGCTCGGCGACACGCCGAACGTCGTCGTCGACGGCTCGGCCACGCCGTCCACCGTCCTCACCCTCTCCCACTGGCCCGGCAGCCCCACACCGGAAGGGCTCCAGGACGACCTCTCGGCACAGATCGTCGTGAGGGCCGTCGAGCAGGACGCAGTGCCGCCGGCCGTCGACGCCGTCACCAACAACCACTTCGACCAGGACGGGCTGGCCGGCGTGGCGCTGCTGACCCTGGGCGACGAGGCCTGGCGACGGCGCGGCCAGTTGGTGGACCTGGCCCGCGCCGGCGACTTCGGCACGTTCGCCGACCGCGACTCGATGCGGGTGGCGATGGCGCTGGCCGCCTTCGACGACCCGGATCGGTCCCCGCTGGACCGGGCCGTCTTCGCCGGCGGCTACGAGGCGCAGTGTGGCGCGCTGTACGAGGCGACCTTGCCGAGGGTGCTGGCGATGCTGGACGACCCCGGCACCGTTCGGCAGTGGTGGGAGGACGAGGACGCCCATCTCGACGCCAGCATGCACGCCATGGCCAGCGGGGCGGCGACAGTGGACGAGGTGCCGGAACTGGATCTCGCCGTGGTCGCCGTACCGGAGGCCACCGCGACCGGGCTGGCCTCGCGGTTCACGATCACCGGCGCGGCCGCGCTGCATCCGGTGGCGGTGAACATGGCGACGGAGCGGATGCGGGTGCTGGTGTCGCAGGGCAACCGCCACCGCCTGGAGCTTCGCTACGAGACCTGGGTGATGTACCGGTCACGGCCGCTGATGCCGCGCCCGGACCTGCGCCTGCTGGCGCCACGGCTGGACGACCTGGAGGGTCGGGCCTGCTGGCACGCCGACGCGCCGGGCGCGCTGACCCCAGCGCTGGAGGCGGACGAGGCGGGCAGCACCCTTCCGCTGCCGCGGATCCGGGCCGAGGTGGAGGCCTTCCTGCGCACCGCAGCACCGGCGTGGGATCCCTGGTCGCCACGCTGACGTGTGACGGGCGGCCTCCCCGCCCGGGTGGCGGCAGCACGTGTCCGCTGCGATCATGCAGGGCATGACCGCACTCCCCGACTGCCGCTGGGCCGCGTTCACCGAGGATGGGCCCTGGGCGCTGCCCGAGCCGGACGGGCCGGACGGCGGTGGCATCCGCTGGCTGGGCCTGGCCGAGGCGCTGCGGGCCGCCGCCCGCGCAGAGGTGCCGGTGCTCACCAAGGCGTCGAAGGTGCCACCCGGCCGCCGGGTGGTGCGCGTCACGGCCACGCTCGGACGAGCCGTGGTGCCCTGGCTCTGGCGGGCCCGTCGCGGGCGGTACGCCGGCCCGGAGGCCAGCAGGGCGGAGGTGTCGCGCCGGCTGCGCGAGGCCGCCGAGGCGCTCGGCCCCACCTACATCAAGCTCGGCCAGATCATCTCCAGCGGCGAGGGCTTGTTCCCCACCGAACTGGTGGCAGAGTTCAAGAAGTGCCGCGACCAGGTGCCGGCCGAGCCGTTCGAGGTGGTCCGCACGGTCGTCGAGGGCGACCTCGGCGCCCGCCTGGAGGACGTGTTCTCCTCGTTCGAGCCCACCCCGCTAGCCGCCGCGTCCATCGCCCAGGTCCACGCCGCCGTGCTGCGCTCCGGAGAAGAGGTCGTGGTCAAGGTCCAGCGGCCGTCGGTGGCCGCCCATGTCCGCAACGACCTACGGGTGATGGCCTGGCTGGCCCCCTTCCTCGTCGGGCGGATCCCCATCTCCTCTCTCGCCAACCCGCCCGCGCTGGTCGAGCTCTTCGCCGAAACGATCGTCGAGGAGCTGGACTTCCGCATGGAAGCCGCCAACATGGTGGACATCGCCACCATGCTGCGCGAGCTGGGCAACCAGGGGTACGTGGTGCCCCGCCCCCACCCCCGGCTGGTCACCCGCCGGGTGCTGGTGATGCAGCGGGTGCACGGGTTCAACTTCGACGACGTGGCCGGCATGAAGGACGCCGGGGTGGACACCCACGAGGTGGTCCGCACGGCGATGGTCGCCCTCATGGAGGGGGCGATGGTCTACGGCGTGTTCCACGGTGACCTGCACGGCGGCAACCTGTTCGTCCTGCCGGACGGGCGCACCGCGCTGCTGGACTTCGGCATCGTCGGCCGGCTCACGGGCGAGCGGCGGCTGGCCTTCCTGCGGATGATGGTGGCCGGGACCACCAACGACGTGCGCGGCCAGATGGCCGCGATGCGGGATCTGGGGGCCCTGCCGGCCGATACCGACCTGGAGGCCGTGATCCGCGACCTCCGCCTGGACCAGGCGACCGTCGACCCCACGACGCTGAGCGGGGAGGAGCTCGTGGCCGAGGTGCAGCGGGTGGTGAAGGCCCTGCTCGGCTACGGCGCCCGGATGCCCAAGGAGCTGATGCTCTACGTGAAGAACATGGTGTTCCTCGACGGGGCGATGGCCCGGCTCGCCCCCGACCTGGATCTGCTGGCCGAGATCGCCAAGATCTCGATGCAGTTCGCCGAACGCCATGGCGAGCGGCTGGGGCGCGAGCTGGGCATCGACCACACCACGGTGGAGCTCAACATGGACTCGGTGAAGGCGTCGTTCGGGGTCAGCAACGACACGGACTCGCTCACCTACCGCGAGCTCCAGGCCCGGCGGGAGCTGATCCAGAAGCGCATGCGCGACCACGTCGCCCGCTAGTCGGAGGGTTTCCGGTACGCCTCCGAGTACGAAACCCTCCGACCCGCTACCGTCGCAGGGATGCGTCTGGTGATCGCCCGCTGCTCCGTCGACTACGCCGGCCGGCTGGACGCACACCTCCCCGAAGCCACCCGCCTGGTGATGGTGAAGGCCGACGGGTGTGTGGCCATCCACGCCGACGGCGGCGCCTACAAGCCGCTGAACTGGATGAACGCGCCCAACACCCTGACGGACAACGGCGACCACTGGGTGGTGGTCAACCCGAAGGGCGAGCAGCTCACGATTCACCTGCACGAGGTGTTGGCGGACTCCAGCCATGAGCTGGGCGAGGACCCCGGCCTGCAGAAGGACGGCGTGGAGGCCCACCTGCAGGAGCTGCTGGCGGCCAACCCGCACACCATCGAGGACGGGCTGACCCTGGT
The DNA here is from genome assembly GCA_020637295.1 of Acidimicrobiaceae bacterium. Lineage (GTDB taxonomy): Bacteria > Actinomycetota > Acidimicrobiia > Acidimicrobiales > Ilumatobacteraceae > UBA668. The sequence continues at coordinate 67,573 of JACJWF010000013.1, forward strand.
GCGCCGCGAGTACCAGACGGCAATCGGGCCGATCGACCTCGTCTGCCGCGATCCACAGGGTCAGGTGGTGGCGATCGAGGTGAAGCGGCGCGGCGAGATCGACGGCGTGGAGCAGCTCACCCGCTACATCGAGCGCCTGCACCTGGACTCCTCACTCGGCGCGGTGCGCGGCGTGTTCGTCGCCCAAGTGGTGAAACCCCAGGCCCGGGTGCTGGCGGAAGCCCGTGGCTACCGTGTCGTGGAGGTCGACTACGACGAGCTGCGCGGCATGCGTCCGGACGACCTGCGGCTCTTCTGACCGCATACCCAGCGGTAGCGTTGGCCCCATGCGGGCGATCAACGGCGTTGTGCAGCACTACGCATGGGGCGACCGCACGTTCATCCCTGCCCTGCTCGGGGTGCCCGCGGACGGCCGGCCGTGGGCGGAGCTGTGGCTCGGCACCCATCCCGGCGGCCCGGCCACCCTGGCGGACGGCCACTCCCTCACTGCCGTGGCGCAGGAGCTGCCGTACCTGCTGAAGGTGCTGGCCGCCGCCGAGCCGCTCTCCCTGCAGACCCACCCGGACGCCGCCACCGCCGCGGCCGGCTACGCCCGGGAGGACGCCGCCGGCATCCCCCTGCACGCGCCCCACCGCATCTACCGCGACGGCTCGGCCAAGCCGGAGCTGCTGTGCGCACTCACCCCGTTCGACGCATTGTGCGGCTTCCGCCCGGTGGACCAGAGCCTGCGCCTGCTGGACTGGCTGGACGCGCCCGAGTTGGCTGCCTTCCTCCGCCTCCACGGGCTCGGTGCCACCGTCACCGCCCTGTACCTGCGCCGGCTGGACATCGCACCGGTGATCGCGGCGTGCGACGGCCACTCGTCCATCGAGGCCCAACTGGTTGCCGGCCTGGCGGCGAAGTACCCGGACGACCCGAGCGTTATCGTCACCCTGCTGCTCAACCGGGTGACCCTGCAGCCCGGCGACGCCATCTTCCTCGGCCCCGGCAACCTGCACGCCTACCTCCACGGTGCCGGCGTGGAGGTGATGGGCGCCAGCGACAACGTGGTGCGCGGCGGGATGACGCCCAAGCACATGGACGTGGAGGAACTGCTGACGGTGATGCGCATCGAGCCGCTGGCGGACCCGGTCGTCCGGCCGGTCGAAGAGAGTCCCGGTCGGTGGCGGTACCCGACGGTCGATGCACCGTTCGAGCTGTGGCGCTTCGACACACCTGCCGATGAGGTGCTGCACCACACGGCCAACTCGCGAGAGCTGCTGATCTGCACGAGCGGCGACGCCGACGCCCTCGCGCACGGCCACGCGGCCTACCTGGCGCCCGGCGAGAGCGTGCGGGTGGAAGGCGAGAGCACCGTCTTCATGGTGACCGAGCCGCGCCGCTGAGGCCGGCACCCCGCTCAGAGGCGGATGACGGCGTCCAGTGCGAGATCCAGCAGGCGGTCGCGCACGCCCTGGTGCTGATCCCAGTGGCGATGGTCCCACTCGGCCGCGCTGACGTCGTCGCCGGCGTAGAGCAGTTGGGCGTAGGAGGCGCCGCGGAACGAGGCACACGCGAACATCGCCGCGACCTCCATGTCCACCGCCAGGCAGCCTTGCTCGCGCCGGCGGGCCACCTTGGCGGCGGTCTCGCGGAAGAAGGCATCCGTCGTCCACACCAGGCCGCGGTCGTGGGGTACGCCGGCGCCGGTGAGCGTGTCGTCGATGGCCGCCAGTGCCCGGGGGTGCGGGGCGACCTCTGCGTCCGCCGGCGCGTAGTGGTAGCTGGTCCCCTCGTCGCGCACGGCGCCGGTGGGCACGATGACGTGGCCCACGTCGAACCCGGGCTGGACGATGCCGGCCCCGCCGCAGCCGATGATGTGGGTGGCCCCGAGCGCGATGGTGACCTCCAACGAGGTGACCGCTGCGGGGGCACCGACCCCGGGCGACACCAGCGCCACCGGCACGCCGTGATGGTCGATGACACAGATGGGGTGATCGCCGTGCTCGAACGGCACATGGTGCACGGGTTCGAGATCCAGCGTGCGCTCGCGGACCACATTGCCGAACCAGCACATGACGGCGTGGCGGGGGAAGCCCAGACGGGGCCGGTGGATCGACGGGTTGATCACCGCCTCCGGCGACGGGTCGAACTCGAAGAGGGGGACGTGCAGGCTCATCGCCGCCTCAGCCGCCGCTGACCGTGCGGCGGATCTCGACGATCTTCTCCTGGGCGTGGTTGGCGTCCAGGCCCTTCTCGTCCAGCAGCGCGCCGCGGTCCTTCGCGGCCTCACGCTCCGCCAGGGTGGTGTCCGCCCGGGCGATCGCCGCGTCCACGCCGTGCTCGTTGATGAACTCGGCCCACTCCACCAGGGCTTCCACCATGTCCTCTTCCTTCACCACGGCCACGTTGCGGCCCTTGACGAAGAGGTGGCCGCGCTTGTTGCCGGCGGCGATCCCGAGGTCGGCTTCCCGGGCCTCGCCCGGCCCGTTGACCACGCAGCCCATGACGGCCACCTGCAGCGGCAGCTTGCGCTCGCCGAACGCCTGCATCGCCCTGTTGGCCACGTCGATGACGTCCACCTCGGCACGCCCACAAGACGGGCAGGCGATGAGGTCGACGTTCTTGCGCTCCCGCAGGCCGAGTGCCTCCAGCAGCTGGCGGCCGGCGCGGGCTTCCTCCACCGGATCGGCGGTGAGGCTGTAGCGGATGGTGTCGCCGATCCCCTCCAGCAGCAGCGTGGCGATGCCGGCGGTGGCCTTCAGCAACCCCTGCGGCAGCGGCCCAGCCTCGGTGACCCCGAGGTGCAGCGGGGCGTCGGTGACGTCGGCCAGCATCCGGTAGGCGTCCACCATCAGCGGCACGTTCGACGCCTTGACGCTGATCTTGTAGTCGGTGAAGCCGACCTCGTCGAAGTAGGCGATCTCCTGCATCGCGCTCTCCACCATCGCCCCAGCGGTGAGCCCGCCGTACTTGTCGTAGAGCGCGGGGTCCAGCGAGCCGCCGTTGACCCCGATGCGGATCGGCAGGCCGCGGTCCTTGGCCTCGGCCGCCACGGCCTTGATGTGCTCCGGCCGGCGGATGTTGCCCGGGTTGAGCCGCAGGCCGTGCACCCCGGCCTCCATGGCCGCCAGCGCCATCTTGTACTGGTGGTGGATGTCGGCGATCACCGGGATCGGCGAGCGGGGCACGATCTGGGCCAGGCCCTCGGCGGCCTCGGCCTCGTTGCACGTGCAGCGGACGATGTCGCAGCCGGCGGCCGCCAGCGCGTAGATCTGCTGCAGGGTGCCCTCGACGTCCGCCGTCTTGGTGGTGGTCATCGACTGCACCGTGATGGGCGTGCCTCCGCCGATCGGCACCTTGCCGACGTGGAGGGTCCGGGTCTGGCGGCGTTCGAAGCTCACGGCCACCAGTGTGCCAAGAACCCGGCCCGATGATGTGCCGCGATCAGCCGCCGCCGGCGGTGTCCAGGTACAGGCCGGTGAGGAACATGAAGGCCAGCAGCATGATGCACACCGCCGCCACCGGCATCAGCTTGGCGACGTCTGCGTAGTACCGCCGGCCCTTGCGGCTGCGCAGGCGCTCGTAGGTGGCGATGGCCGCATGCCCGCCGTCCAGCGGCAGCAGCGGGAACATGTTGAACACGCCGATGGACAGGTTGACGAGCGCCAGGAAGCCGAGCATGCCGGCCCAGCCGTCGTAGTGGCCGACGTCGTCGGACAGCTTGGCCGCGCCCACCACCGTGCCGGGCCGGCTGGTGACGTCGGTGTTCGTGCCAACGAGGTGACCCCACACGTTGACCGGGTTGATCACCTTGGCGACCCCGACCACCGCCTGGCCCATCCCGACGAACAGGTCCTGCGTGCCCTCGCCGAACGCCTCCACCACCGAGTTCAGCGGCAGGCGCTCTTCGGAGGAACTGCGCACGCCGAGGAAGCCCTGCACCTTGTCCGTGACGTCGGGGTGCTGCACCAACGTGGCGGACAGGGCCAGCTCGGTGCCGTCGCGCAGCACCGTGAACTCGTGCGTCGTGCCGGGCTCGGCGGCGCCGAGCAACTCGGTGAACGCGTCGCGGTCCGCCACGGCGGTGCCGTCCACGCTGAGCACGATGTCGCCGCCCTCGAAGCCGGCGTCCGCAGCCGGGCTGTCAACCACCACCTCGCCGATCGTCACCCGTCCGCTCTCGCGCACCTGGCCCCACACCGCATAGACCGACGTGATCAGGATGACGGCCAGCAGCAGGTGCATCACCGACCCGGCGGTGATCACCCACATCCGCTTCGGGTAGCTGCCCTGGCGGTAGGTGACGTCCTCGTCCGCCGGATCCACCTCGTCCATGTTGGTCATGCCGACGATCTTCACGAACCCGCCCAGTGGCAGCGCCCGCAGGCCGTACTCGATGCCGTTGCGGTGGAAGCTCCACACCCGCGGCCCGAAGCCGACGAAGAACTGGGTGACCTTCATGCCGCTGCGCCGGGCCGTCCAGAAGTGGCCGAACTCGTGGAGGATGACCGACAGCACCAGCCCCACGACGAAGACCAGCGTCCAGGGGCTGACCATCGCCAGCACGACGAACAGGCCGATCCAGGCGGCGATGCCGAGCACCATCGTCATCGGCTCGGGTTGCTCGGGGTCGCCCTCGCGCTGGGTGCCGCCGGAGACGACTTCGACCTTCATCCGGTCGAAGCGGGTGGGTTCGGTCCGGGTTTCGGTCATGCGGGTAGTACCTCCTCGGCCACCTGCCGGGCGCGGGTGTCGGCGGCGACGATGTCGTCGACGGTGTGATCGGCAGAACGCTCGTAGCGCTCCAGAGATTCCGCGTTGCACTCGGCGATCTGCCGCCACGTGATCCGCCCGGCGAGGAATGCGTCCACGGCCACCTCGTTGGCGGCGCTCAGCCATGCCGGTGCGGTGCCGCCCACCCGGCCGGCCTCGTAGGCCAGCGTGAGGCAGCGGAACGTCGCCGTGTCGGGCAGCTCGAAGTCCAGGCGGCTCGTGCGCGTCCAGTCGATGCGCCCGAACGGCGTGGCGACGCGGGCGGGATAGGCCAGCGCGTAGCCGATGGGCAGGCGCATGTCCGGCATGGACAGCTGGGCGATGGTGCTGCCGTCGTGAAACTCCACCATCGAATGCACGACGCTCTGCGGATGGACCACGACCTCGATGCGGTCGTAGCCGATGCCGAACAACTCGTGCGCCTCGATGACCTCCAGGCCCTTGTTCATGAGGGTGCTGGAGTCGATGGTGATCTTCGGGCCCATGCTCCAGGTCGGGTGGGCGAGCGCCTGCTCCACCGTGACGGTCGCCAGGTCGTCGGCGGTGCGGCCACGGAACGGCCCGCCGCTGGCGGTCAGCACCAGCCGGGCGACCTCCGGGTTCCCCGGCTCGTCGCCGTGCAGCGAGGAGCGCAGGCACTGGTGGATGGCGCAGTGCTCGCTGTCCACCGGCACGAGCTCCGCACCCGGCGTGGCCCGCAGCGGCTGCACCACCGGGCCGGCGGCGATCAGGCTCTCCTTGTTGGCCAGGGCCAGCCGCTTCCCCGCCCGCAGCGTGCCGACGGTGACCGGCAGCCCGGCGAACCCGACCACAGCGTTGACCACCACGTCGGCAGGCTCCACCAGATCGGCCATGTCGGCGACGACGGTGGCCCAGGGAAGGCGGTCGGCGACCTCGGCCCGGCGCGCCGGGTCGGCGACGGCGACGACCTTCGGGCGGAACTCCTCCGCCTGGGCGATGAGTACGTCCGTGGACGAGCCGACACCCAGCGCGACGACCTCGTAGCGCTGCGGCCCTTCGGCGCGCACGACGTCCAGCGTCTGGGTGCCGATCGAGCCGGAGGACCCGGCAATTGCGACGCGGACGGCACTCATGGACGGCCAGTCTGCCAGCAGGCTGCAGCGAGCGGGCGGCGGCTCAGGTGTTGAGGTAGATCGTCAAGTAGTAGACGGCCGGCAGGGCGATGAGGAACCCGTCGAAGCGGTCCAGCACACCACCGTGGCCCTTGATGATCGAACCGAAGTCCTTCACGTCGAGGTTGCGCTTGAACATGCTCTCGGTGAGGTCGCCGATGGGGGCGGTGATGGCCACCACCAGGCCGAGCAGCAGCAGGTCGCCCGTGCTGGTCCAGGTGGTGGACTTCTCCGTGAGGCCGACCACGAACATCGCACCGAGGGTGAGGATGGTGCCGCCGACGAAGCCTTCGATGCTCTTGTTGGGGCTGATCCACTCCCGCAGCGGCGTGCGACCCACGGCGCTGCCCACGAACAGGGCACCCACGTCGTTGGCCACCACTGCGATGGCCAGCAGCGTGATGGTGTCCGTGCCGAGGTTGCCGCCGAAGGTCGACCAGCCGACGATGCCGGCGCCGAAGGAGCCGAGGATGCCGATCCAGGCCACGCCGAGCATGGAGATGGCCATGTTGGGCATCGGGCTGCTGTCCAGGCTGCCACCGAAGATGAACGTGACGGCGATGGCAAGGAAGGTGAGGAAGGCGACCAGGCCCAAGGAGCCGACGCCGTAGTTGTAGACGGCCGCCGGTGCGGCGATGCACGCGGCGATGCCGGGGATGAAGGCCGGCTGATAGCCCTTCTCCCGCACCCGGTCGAAGAACTCCACGGCAGCGAGGCCGAGCACCACGACGACGATGATGGCGACGGCGAACGGGCGCCACTTCACCGCCAGGATGAACACCGTGGCGATGGCTGCGCCCACCATGATCGCGGTGGGCATGTCGCGACCACCGGTGCCCTTGGCGGGCTTGGCCCCGGGAGCAGCCGCGCGAGGCGGCGGGGCGGGGCGGCCACCCCGGCCACCACGCGCATCACCGGGCCGGCCGCGCCGACCGGACGGCGTGGGCCGGGCACTCATCCCGTCCGTGGGGTCGGTACCGATGGTGATCCTTCCGGGCTCGCGACGCGCACCGAGGGATTCGTCGCGGTTGGTGGGTGCGGGCTCCTCGAAGACCTCCGGCTCGGGCGACTCGAACACCGGCGAGAGGCCGGTGATGTCGTCCAGCGAATCCGAGGGGTCCGGCTCGTTCCACACCGGCTGCTGGCCGGAGAACGACGACCACACGTCCAGGTCGTCGGTGGGATCGGCCGCGCCATGGTCGCCGAAGGTGCGCGGGATCTCTCCGGTAGCCGGCTCTGTCCAGTGCGGCAGCGGGCCGGTGTCGCCGTCGCCGAACGACAGGCCACCCGAGACGTCGCCCGAGTCGTCGCTGAACAGGGGCGGCCCGAAGTCCTCTTCTTCGTCGCGCCGCCGGCGCCACTGATCGTCGGTCATGCCGTTGTCTCCTCGTCGGCTGGATGAACCAGCGTAGGTCAGACCTCGAGCAGCTCGTGCTCTTTGCGGCCGAGCGCCTTGTCGATGTGCTCGACATGGTCGTGGGTGATCTTGTCCATCTCCTTCTCCGCGCGCTCGAGATCGTCGGCGGAGATCTCCCCCGCCTTCTCGGCGGCTTCGAGGTGCTTGCGTGCGTCGCGGCGGATGTTGCGGACCGCCACACGACCATCCTCGGCCATGTGCTTGACGATCTTCACGTACTCCTTGCGGCGCTCTTCGGTGAGCGGGGGGAAGTTGAGGCGGATGACCACGCCGTCGTTGTTCGGGTTGACCCCGAGGTCGCTGTCGCGGATGGCCTTCTCGATCGCGGCCAGCGAGCCACGGTCGTGCGGCTTGACGACCAGCTGGCGGGGCTCGGGCACCTGGAAGCCGGCCAACTGCTGCAGCGGCACAGGGGCGCCGTAGTACTCCACCTGCAGCTTCTCCACCAACGCGGGGGTGGCCCGGCCCGTGCGAACCGTCGTGAACTGGTTCTGCACGTGGTCGACGGCCTTCTCCATCTTGTCGATGGCTTCGAGGACGGTTTCTTCGATCACGGCGCCAGCGTACCGATCACGGAGCCACCGTGCCGCACACCAGGGGTCGGGGCGGGCCTCAACCGTCGTGGACGATCGTGCCGACGGCCTCGCCGCGCAGGATCGACTGGAGCGCACCGGGGGCCGACATGTCGAACACCACGATGGGGATGCGGTTGTCGCGGCAGAAGGCGATGGCCGTGGCGTCCATCACCTTGAGGTCCTTCGTCATGACCTCCATGTAGCCGACCTGGTCGTACTTCTTGGCGGTCGGCACATGGCGTGGGTCGGCGTCGTACACCCCGTCCACGCCGGAGTGCGTGCCCTTCACCAGCGCGTCGGCCTCCATCTCGGCGGCACGCAGCGCAGCGGCGGTGTCGGTGGTGAAGAACGGGTTGCCGGTGCCGGCGGCGAAGATGACGACGCGACCCTTCTCCAGGTGGCGCATGGCCCGGCGGCGGATGTACGGCTCGGCGATCCGCGGCATCTCGATGGCGCTCTGCACCCGTGTGTCCTGCCCGGCGCGCTCCAGCGCGTCCTGCAGGGCGAGCGCGTTCATCACCGTGCCGAGCATGCCGATGTGGTCGGACTGGGTGGCGTCCATCCCCTTCATCGCACCCTGCCGGCCGCGCCAGAAGTTGCCGCCGCCGACGACCACGGCGACGTCCACCCCCATCTCACGGACGGCGATGATCTCCTGCGCAGTGGCATCCAGGGTGGCCCCGTCGAGGCCCTGGCCGGAGGGGCCGGCAAGCGCCTCGCCCGACGGTTTGAAGACGATGCGCTTCCACCGGGGCGAGGTCATGCCCGTCATTGTGGCAGGTCAGCCGATCTCGACCTGAGCGAAGCGCACGATCGTGGCGCCGCCGATGATCTGCTTCACCGACTGCTTGTCGTCCTTGGCGTAGGGCTGCTCGAGCAGGGCCACGTCCTTGAAGAAGCCGTTGATCCGCCCTTCGACGATCTTCGGCAGCGCGGCCTCCGGCTTGCCCTCGTTGCGGCTCAGCGTCTCGAGCGTCTGGCGCTCGTGCTCCACCACGTCGGCCGGCACCTCGTCGCGGGTGAGGTACTTCGGGCGGGCGAAGGCCACATGGACCGCCACGTCGTGGGCCAGTTCGGCGGTGGCGCCGCACATCTCCACGAGCACGCAGTTGACGCCGCGGCCACCCTGCATGTGCACATAGCTGTCGATGACGTTGCCGGCGGCGGCCGCCATGCGGACGACCTCGCCGAGCTCGATCTTCTCCTTGAGCGTGATCTTCAGGTCCTCGAGCTCTGCGTTGCGGTCGGCCACGGCGGCCTCACCCTTGGCGGCCACCAGGTGGGCCAGCGTCTCGGCCTCGGCCTTGAACTGGTCGCTGCCGGCGACGAAGTCGGTCTCGCACTTCAGCTTGACGATGGCGCCGACGTTGTCGTCGATGACCAGCGCCACGACGCCCTGGGTGTTCTCCCGGTCGTCGCGCTTGGCGCTGGCGGCCAGGCCCTTCTCACGGAGCCACTGCTTCGAGGCCTCCATGTCGCCGTCGTTGGCCTCCAGGGCCTTCTTGGCGTCCATCATGCCGGCGCCAGTGGCCTGGCGCAGCGCCTGTACGTCCTTCGCGGTGAATGCCATGGGGGTTCAGCTCTCTGCGGGGGTCTCGGTGGTGTCGGTCTCGGTGGCGGCCGCGGCCTCGGGGGCTGCCTCGGCGTCTGCCTCGGGGGTCGTCTTGGCGGCGGCGACGCGAGCGTCACGCTCGGCCTGGGCAGCAGCGGCCTGGCGGCGGGCCTCGGCCTGGGCAGCAGCGAACGCGGCCTCGTCCTCGGCGCTGCGCTTGGCCGGGGCGGCCTGCGGGTTGCGCTTGTTGGACACGTAGCGGCCCTCGAGCACGGCCTCGGCGATGACGTGGCACATCAGGGCGTTGGCGCGGATGGCGTCGTCGTTGCCGGGGATCGGGTACTGCACGACGTCGGGGTCCACGTTGGTGTCCACCACGGCGATCACCGGGATGCCGAGCTTGTTGGCCTCGGTGACGGCGATGTGCTCCTTCTTGGTGTCCAGCACGAACACGGCGGCCGGCAGGCTGTTGAGGCTGCGGATGCCGCCCAGGTTCTTCTGCAGCTTCTCCAGCTCGCGGGTGAGGAGGAGGGCTTCCTTCTTCGGCATCGCGTCGAACTCGCCCGAGGCGCGCATGCGCTCGTACTCCATCATCTTGGCGACACGCTTGGAGATGGTCTCGAAGTTGGTGAGCATGCCACCCAGCCAACGCTCGTTGACGTAGGGCATGTTGCTCTTCTCGGCGTAGCTGCGCACAGGGTCCTGTGCCTGCTTCTTGGTGCCGATGAACAGGACGGTGCCGCCCTTGGCGGACAGGTCCCGGACGAACTCGTACGCGGTCTGCACCCGCGACATGGTCTGGTCCAGGTCGATGATGTAGATGCCGTTGCGCTCACCGAAGATGAATCGCTTCATCTTGGGGTTCCAGCGGCGGGTCTGGTGACCGAAGTGGACGCCGGCTTCCAGCATCTGGCGCATCGTGACGACAGCCATGGTGATGTCTCCTCTCCTGCGGTTGAGGGCGCAACCGCCAGGGCGCCGAAGCGACCGCAGGCAGGCGGGTGCGTGGTACTCGGGCCCACCCGGGTGGCGGACCGTCGCAAGATGCTACCGGCGGATCCGCCCGCTCGCGCCTCCTCCGCAGCAGGCAGCACCGGATTTCCCGACCGTTCACCTCCTGCTCACCGCGGGCCCACCCGCCGGTCACGCCGCGCAGGCCAACGTGGGTGGCGGTGGCGGGCGAGGCGCCGAACCGTCCACCGGCACCAGCCGTGGCCGGCCACGCCAGGCACCCAGCAACGGCGCCGGGTCGGCGTAGTCCTCCCCCACCCGCAACCCGAGGTGCAGCACCCGGCCGCTGAGACCCACCGCCTGCTGGGCCACCACCCGCTGCCCGGCGCGAACCAGGGTTGCGCCGAGGTGGCCGTAGGACCACCGCCGACCCTCGCTGTCGGCCACCACCACCCAGCGCACCCCGGCCACCTGCCCGGCGAACAACACCGTGCCGCCGATGACGGCCCGCACCACCGCGCCGGGCGGCGGCTCGTAGGTGACGCCACGGTGGCCGGCGCAGTAGGGGCAGCCAGGCGGGCGGAACGGCGAGGTGATCGGGGTGGTGACCGGCGGTGGGAGGCACTCGGCACCCGTTGCCCAGGCCGGTGGAGCGCCGGCCGGCGCCATTACAACGGCTGGCACGACGGCCGCCGCTGCCAGCACGACGGCCGCCATGACGACCAGCGCGGACGTGAGGGCGCGGCTCATGGCGCGACCGGACGGGTGGCTGCCGCGGGGAGCGGAGGGCTCAGGCGACGCCGCTGGCGGAGAGGCGGGCGCGCAGGTGCAGCACCGCCTTGGTGTGGATCTGCGAGACCCGGCTCTCGGTGACGCCGAGCACCGACCCGATCTCGGCCAGGGTGAGACCCTCGTCGTAGTACAGCGAGAGGACCAACTTCTCGCGCTCGGGCAGGCGGCGGACCTCCACCTTCACCAGGCGGCGCACCTCGCCTTCTTCCACCACCATCGCCGGGGAGTCCGGAACATCGCCGCTGAGCGCCCGCGGCTCGGCCCCGGCCACCAGCGCACGGTCCAGCGGGCCGACCGTGGTGGACGCGATGGAGGTGAGCCACTTCTGGAATTCGGGCTGGCTGATCTTCAGGTGAGTGGCCAGTTCCTCGTCGGTGGGTGCCCGGCCCATCCGGCCCTCCAACTCGGTGAACGCGCCCTCCACCTCGCGAGCCCTGCTGCGGACGCTGCGCGGCACCCAGTCCAGCGAGCGCAGACCGTCGAACACCGCACCGCGGATGCGCGGCACCGCGAAGGTCTCGAACTTCACGCCGCGCTCGGGGTCGAAGCGCTCCACGGCGTCGATCAGCCCGAACACGCCGGCGCTGACCAGGTCGCCCGGGTCCACGCTGTTGGGCAGGCCGGCGCCCACGCGGCCGGCGACGAACTTGACCAGCGGCGAGTAGTGGACGATGAGGCGGTCGCGCGCCCATGGGTCCTTGCGGTCGAACCACCGCTGCCAGATCTGTTCCAGGTCCAGTTCGCGTCTCATGCTCGGGGATGTGCCTCCGCGTACGCCTCGCGCAGGCGATGGTTGCTGATGTGGGTGTAGCGCTGCGTGGTGGACACGTCCGCGTGGCCCAGCAACTCTTGCACGGCGCGCAGGTCGGCGCCACCGTCGAGCAGGTGGGTGGCAAACGTGTGCCGCAGGGCATGAGGGTGCGTGGGTTGCGGCGAGCGGCGGTCGAGGATGCGGCGAACGTCGCGGGGCGACAACCGGTGGCCGCGCTCGTTGCCGAACAGTGCCGCCCCCGCGTCGGGCGCCACCACCTCGTGCCGCACCGCCAGCCAGGCACGGAGCGCCGCGACGGCCGGCGCGCTGAGCGGCACCCGGCGCTGCTTGGCGCCCTTGCCCCAGACGGACGCGGCGCCCGCCGCGAGATCCAGCGAGCCCACGTCCAGACCGCACAACTCGCCCACACGCACCCCGCTGCCGTACAGCAGTTCCAGCACGGCGTCGTCGCGGAGGCGGCGCCGGCGCGGCTCGTCCTCCGGCGCCGGCCCGTCCAGCAGGGCATCGAGGTCGGCGTGGTCCAGCACCCTCGGCAGCCGCCCATCGCCAGAGGGGGACCGCAGGCCCACCGCAGGGTCGTTCGCCACCACGCCCTCGCGGCGGAGAAAGGCGAAGTACCGGCGAAGGGCCGACGCTCGCCGAGCCACCGTGCGCGCCGCCGCCGGGCCGTTGCGGGTGGCGTCCGGCGAGGTGGACAGCCAGCCGATGTAGCGGCGCAGCAGGCGGCGGTCCACTTCGGCTGGGTGGTGGACGCCGACCTCGGCAGCCCACGACGCGAAGTGCTCCAGGTCCGAGCGGTAGGCGGCGACGGTGTTGACCGAGCTCTGAGTGAGCGCCGCGACGAATGTGTCCAGGCCCCACTCCGCGGCGACCGCAACCACCGCAACCACCGGCGGGACGGCCGGGCGCGACGGCGCGTGAGAGCGGGCGGGGGCAGGCATCGCCGCCCAGGGTATTCGGTCCGGCTCACCGGAGCGGGGAACCCACGCACTCGAACCATCCGTCCGCACCGCCGACCCACCCCGCCTGCTCCAGCCGGGCCAGCGCCATGGCGGCATCCACCAACGACAGCCCGGCGGCCAGCGCAACGCCGTCGATCGTCCGCGGTTCGTGGCGCAGGACCTCGTACACCGCGTGGTCCTCCGCCCGTGGCCGGGCCCTCAGTTCCGCCATCTCGAACGCGGCGCGCTCGGGCTCCAGGGCCAGGCTGGCCAGCACGTCGCCAGCGTCCAGCACCGGCGCGGCACCGTCTCGGAGCAGGGAGTTGGTGCCTGCGGCTGCCCGGTTGGTCGGCGGCCCCGGCACTGCCATCACGGGGATCGAGCGGTCCAGCGCCTCCGCCGCAGTGATCAGCGAGCCTCCCCGCTCGCGGCTCTCCACGACCACCACCACCTCGGCCAGGGCGGCGATAATCCGGTTACGCAGCGGGAAGCGGAAGGCCTCGGGCCCGATGCCCGGCGGCATCTCGCTGAGCAGCAGCCCGCAGTTGGCCACGGCCGCCCACAGGTCGCGGTGCTCGCGTGGGTACACCACGTCCAGGCCGCAGGCCACCACGCCCACCGGCCGACCTTCGCCTTCGGCGGCCAGCAGCGCCCGGTGCACCACGCCGTCCACCCCGCGGGCCAGCCCGGACACCACGTGCACCCCTGCCGTGGCCAACCCGGCGCCAAGTTGCCGGGCGGCCTCTCTCCCGGCGGCCGTGGCATTGCGGGTGCCGACCACCGCCACCCGGCGACCCTCCAGCACGCTGAGGTCACCCTTGGCGAACAGCACCGGTGGCGGCTGGCGATCCGCGGCCAGCAGACCCGGGAACCGTGGCGACGACGGCAGCAGCACCTGCACCGCCAACTCCTGGCAGCGGGCGAACACCTCGTCGGGCCGTCGGGCGGCCGCGCTGCGCTGCCACGCATCGCGCACCTCACGCTTGGCCAGCACGTGGGCGATGAGGCCGGTGGCGGGCTGCTGGCGCAGCGCGACCGCCCATGCCTGCTCCGGGTCGTGGTGCCGCAGCAGCGCCGCCAACCGAGACAGGGTCATGCCCTCGAACCCGGCCAGCGCCGCGGCATACGCCTCGGGCGGGCAGCCCGCGCTCATGCCGCACTCGCCCGGTGGGACACCCGCAGGCTGACCCGCATCTGCATCGCCAGCACCACGTGCTCGTCCTCCACGAGTTCGCCATCGCCGCGCAGGTCGGCGATGCTGCGGGCCACGCGGCGGATGCGGTGGTAGCCGCGGCCGGTGAGGCGGTCCCGTTCCAGTTCGTCCCGCAGGCGGTTGCGGGCGGCGTCGGCAAGCGGGGCCAGGTCGTCCAGCCGGCCGGGAGGGATGGCCGCGGGCGTCATGCCGATCCGTTCCAGCGACCGCTGGCGGGCGGCCGCCACGCGCGCCGCGACCACCGCAGTGGGCTCGCCGCCGCCGCTGGCCAGGAGGTCGTCCACCTCCGGCCGGGTGACACCCACGCGCAGGTCGAAGCGATCCAGCAGGGGGCCGGACAACCGCCGCAGGTACCGCAGACGGGCACCCTCGTCGCAGTCGCACTGACCGGGCGGACCCCCGCCGCACGGGCACGGGTTGGTGGCCGCGACCAGCAGGAAGCTGGCCGGGAGGGTGGCGCTGACCCGCGCCCGGGCCAGGCGGATGACCCCTTCCTCCAGCGGCTGGCGCAGACCGTCCAGCACCGCCGGGGCGAACTCCCCCAGCTCGTCGAGGAACAGCACACCCCCGTGGCTGAGGCTGATCTCGCCAGGGCGCAGGGAGGTGCTGCCACCACCCACCAGCGACACCATCGAGCTGGAGTGGTGCGGTGCCCGGAACGGCGCCCGGCGCACCAGGCCGCCTGCCGGGAGCCGCACCCCCGCCGCCGAGTGGACCATCGTGGTGGCCAGCGACGTCGCCGCGTCCAGCGGCGGCAGCAGGCCCGACAGGCGCATCGCCAGCATCGTCTTGCCCGACCCCGGCGACCCCACCAGCAGCAGGTGGTGCCCGCCGGCGGCCGCCACCTCCAAGGCCATCCGGGCCATCGCCTGCCCACGCACATCGGCAAGGTCCGGCACGGGTGGCTCCTCCTCGAACAACTCGGTGTCCGGCGGCTCGGGCCACGGCGCCTCCACGTTCAGTGCGTCCACCAACTCGCGCAGGCACCCCGCCACCCGCACCCCGTCACCCACCACGCCCTGCGCTTCGCGGAACCCGGGCACCGGCACCACCGGCCGGCACGGCTGCATCGCCGCCACCATCGGGGCGATCCCCGGCACAGGCCGCATCGAACCGTCCAGCCCCAACTCCCCGACGAACCCGAGGCCGGCCAAGGCCTCGACCGGCACCTGCCCGTGGGCTGCCAGGAAGCCGACGGCGATCGGCAGGTCCAGCCCCGACCCGCCCTTGCGCTGCCCGCTGGGCGCCAGGTTCACCGTGACCCGGCACGACGGCCACTGCAGACCGCTGGACAGCACGGCGGCGCGCACCCGGTCCCGCGACTCGCGGCACGCCTCGTCGGGGAGGCCGACGATCTGGAACGACGGGATGCCGGTGGCGACATGGACTTCGACGGTGACCGGGCGGCCCTCGACCCCGAACACCGTGGCGGAACGAACTGCGGCGAGCACACGCCACCTCCAACACTCGTGGCGCACCTGCGCCGGACGGGTTGGAGGAACGAGACCCGGCTCCTCGACGGCGGGCCGCACGGGCCCGATGCGGCGCACCATATCCGCCCCAGCGCCGGATCCAACCCGGCTGGCCGAGGTCGAGGCCTGACACCGACGCAGCCGTCACGGCTGGTAGAACCGGCGGCGATGTCCACCCGTCGTACTGTCGCCCCCATCACGCGGCTCGGCCTCGCCGCCGCGCTCGCCGGGACGGTCGCCGTCACGGCAGCCTGCGGCGACGACGCGCCCGAGCGCACCGAAGGGGCCTACTGCACCGAGGTGGGCAACCGGCTCAACGACCTCAACAACCCGGTCATCGCAACCGCCGACGATGTACAGGCCGTGCTGGACTCCTGGCGGCAGGTGGCTGCCCGCGCACCCCTGGCCGTGGAGGACGACTGGGCAGTCGTCCTCACCAACATGGAGACCGCCGCCACGGTGGACCCCAACGATGCGGAGTCTGTGCAGCGGATGGCCGACGCGGCGCGCCAGGGCGAGCCGGCCGCCACGAGGGTGATCACCTACACCTACCAGTTGTGCGGCGCCACGATCGGCGGCGTCACTCCGGTGACGACGACGCCGTTGCAGGTGCCGCCGACCACGGGTTGAGCGGCCCACCGGCCGCAGCACAAGCCGTCAGACGATCTCGCCGCGGCGCACGATGACCTTGTCCACCAGGCCGTAGGACTTGGCTTCCTCGGCGGTGAACCAGCGGTCGCGCTCGCTGTCGGCCTGGATCTTCTCCAGCTCCTGGCCGCTGTGGTGGGCGATCAGCTCGGCCATCCGCCGCTTGGTGTAGGCCAACTGCTCGGCCTGGATGGCGATGTCGGTGGCCTGGCCGCGCAGGCCGGCGAGCGGCTGGTGCATCATGATCCGGGCGTTGGGCAGGGTGAAGCGCTTGCCGGGGGTGCCGGCGGTGAGCAGGAACTGGCCCATGCTGGCGGCCATGCCCATGCACACCGTGGCGACGTCGCAGCCGACGAACTGCATGGTGTCGTAGATGGCCATGCCCGCCGTGACCGACCCGCCGGGGCTGTTGATGTACAGCCAGATGTCGGCGTTGGGGTCTTCCCCCTCGAGGTACAGCAACTGGGCGCAGATCTGGTTGGCGATGTCGTCGTTGACATCCGTGCCGAGCATGACCACCCGGTTCTTCAGCAGGCGGTTGAACACGTCCATGCGCGGGTCCATCCCCGCGTCGAGGGCCATCGGGTTGATCGTGCTGGACATGCGCCCACGCTACCGCCGCGCGGCCGGTGCCACCCGGCACACGAACACTGCCGGCACCTCGGCCGGAGGGGCTACGGTCGAACAGCGATGACCGATCAGCCCTTCACCCCGAGTGCCGACGAACTGCTGGCCCACAACGAGCAGTACGTCGCCACCTTCGCCGACCACGACCTGGCACTGCGGCCTCGCCGCAAGCTGTGCATCGTGGCGTGCATGGACAGCCGGATGGACATCTTCCAGATGCTCGGCCTGGCGCACGGCGACGCCCATGTCATCCGCAACGCCGGCGGCGTGGTGACCGACGACGTCATCCGCTCCCTCGTGCTGTCCCAGCGCCGGCTGGGCACGCGGGAGATCATCCTCGTGCACCACACGGACTGCGGCCTGCAGACGGTGACGGAGGACGCGTTCAAGGCCGAACTGGAAGCGGAAGTGGGGATCAAGCCGTGGTGGGCGCTGGAGTCGTTCACGGATCCGTACACCGACACCCGCCAGAGCATCAACCGTCTGCTGCACAGCCCGTTCGTGCTCCACAAGGACCACATCAGCGGCTTCGTCTACGACGTCGCCGACGGGCGCCTGCACCAGGTCACCGCCGGGTAGGAAGGTCTCGCCAGGCCCGTCAGCAGGCGTCGGCCAGCACGTTCGCGGGCACGTCCACCGGCGCCGACGTCGCCGCTGGCGCGGCAGGCTCCACCACCGCCGCCACCATGGCCCGCACGGCCAGCGGGTCCCAGCGCGCCGGGTCCACCAGCGGCGGGGCAAGGTGGAGGGTCCGCACGGCGTGCAGCCCGCCCGCGGAGGAGAACGCGGTCAGCAACGCATTCATCTCCACCAGGCGATCGCGAGGGATGTCGGTGCGTACGGCGCCGCCGAACGCGTCCACCAGCGACGTGATGCCGGTCGCCACCGCAGTGGGCGTGGCGGCTCTGGCGATGGCGGCCAGCACGCACCGCTGGCGACCCATCCGCTGGTAGTCGCTGTCCGCCGAACGCGACCGCGCGTAGGCCAGGGCGATGGTGCCGTCCATGTGCTGATCGCCGACCTCGATGGTGGGAGGCACGTCGTGCTTGGAGCCTGGCGGGTTCCCCGGCGACGGCACCGTCTTGGGCACATGGAGGTCGATCCCGCCGAGGGCGTCCACCACGTCCACGAAGCCGGCCATGTTCACCAGCACGTAGTAGTGGATCGGCATGCCGAGCAGTTGGGCGATCCCCAACTTGATCGCCTGCGCACCCGCGTCGTCCGCCCCGGGCACCAGTTCGGGGTGCAGGCGGACGAGCGGATAGACCGCGTTGGCGATCTCCGGGAACCCGTCCGGGTAGGCGTCGTGGAGCGGGGTGCCGGCCGGGAACGGGAGCTTGGTGAGGTTGCGCGGCACGGAGATCATGGCCGTGTCGCCGGTGATGGGGTCGATCGAGACGACCACCATGGAATCGGTGCGCAAGCTCCAGCGGCCGGGGCCGGCGTCGCCGCCGAGCAGGAGGACGTTGACGCGGCCCTCGGCGATGATCGGCGGGAGGGTGAGGGTGGTGGTCGGGGGCACCGTGGTGGTGGTCGCCACCGGGCCGGTCCACTCCCCCGGCGGCATCGTCACCGGTGTGGCCCCGGCCGCCGCGCCGTCCACCGTGGTGCCGGCTGCGGGGTCGTAGACAGCGTGCGACGGGCGGGCTTCGGTGGGCACTGCGGTCAGCGCCTCGTGATCGGCGAACACGTCGTCGACGGCACGGTCGGTGCGGCGCACCGCTTCCGCCGCCACCACCAAGGGCACCACGCCTACCGCGGTGACGAGTGCCGCACCCACCAGTGAGGCGATCGCCGAGCCGCGGCGGCGCTGCGGTCGGGTGCGCCAGGCGATGTCGGCGGCGGCCCACAGGCGGGTGCCGGCCATCGCGACGAGGCCGATGCCGAGCCCCATGAACGTCTGCTGGTCGGCCAGCAGGTCGGCCAGGCCGGCGCGGCTGGACGCGCTGACCAGCACGGCCACCACCACGGCCGACACGGCAGCGTCCAGCGTGGCCAGCAGCGCCATCGACCACACCCGCCGCACTCGCATGATGAGATGGCCGGCCCCGGGCAGCAGCATCGACGCCAACGCACCAGCGGCGGGTGCCAGCACGTGGCGCGGGGCGTCCGATTCCATCGATGGGTCATCGGCAGGCCGGCGGCGACTCATGAGAGCGGGTCGTACGGCCCCAGCGTCTCGAGCACCAGCGTCGGGCCTCCGGCAGCCAGTCCGGCGGCCACGTCCACCGTGGCGGTGAACCGCCACGCGCCATCGCCCTCGGGGTCCGCCAACTGCTGGGTGACCGTCCAGCGGTCGGGTGCCTCGGCCAGCGAGAACCAGCGCGCCGAGCGGGCGTCGCCGTCGCTGAGGATGGCGTCGTACTCTGTCCAGTAGTCGGCCATCGCGCCGGCCAACCGTTCCGCCGGCCATCCGCACCGCTCGGCCAGCGCCTCGTGCCGACCGGTGGCCAGCAGTTCCACCCACCCGAACGCGGCACGACGGACCGCGGTACGCCAGGAGGGCGGCGGGCCGGTGGGTGCCAGGGGCGCGGCGGGTGCAGTGTGGTCGTGCACGGGCTGACCGGCGAGCCGGGTCCACTCGTCCAGCAGCGTCGCGTCGGTGGCCCGGATGAGCGCGCCGAGCCACTCCACCACGTCCTCCACCTCGCCGGTGTAAGCGTCACCGGGAAGCGACCGGTCCAGGGTGCGCCAGACGTCGGTGAGGTAGCGCAGCACCAGGCCCTCGCTGCGCTCCAGCCGGTAGCGACGCACGAACGTGGCGAAGGTGTCGCCGCTCTCCAGCATCTCCCGCACCACTGCCTTCGGCGAGGGGGCATTCATCCCTGTGGTGGCCACGATCCACGGGTGTTGGGTGCGGTACGTCTCGAAGCAGGCGTCCAGCAGTTCGGCCTGGGGCTGCGGCCAGGACACTTCCTGCAAGCGGTCCATCCGCTCCTCGTAGGGCACCCCCTCGGCCTTCATCGCTGCCACGGCAGACGCCTTGGCGGCATTCTGCTGGGCGTACAGCACCTGACGGGGGTCTTCCACCACGGCTTCGACCACGCTCGCCAGATCCAGCACATAGGCGGGGTCGTCGTGATCCAGCGTGGCGGCCACTTCGATGGCGAACGGCATGAGCGGGGAGGCGAAGCGGAGGGCACGGTCGTCCTCCCCACCCTCCACCAGCGAGCCCACCCGCACGCCCGCGCAACGGCCATCGGGGCCGCGGAGGCGCTCGGCCACTCCGGCGGCCTCCAGGCTGCGGAAGATGGCGATGGCCCGCTTGGTGTGCTCACGGCGCCGGCCGGCGGGGTCGTGGTTGGTGCGCAGCAGGTGCTTCAGCGCAGCGGGGCCGTCGGGGCGGGAGAGCACCGCGGCAACGAGGTCGGGCGACACGGCGAAGCGCGACACCAGCGCCTCGGGGCTGGCCGTGATCAGCCGCTGGAACGTGGCCTCGTCGTAGTGGACGAAGCCCTCCGGCGGCTTGGCCTTGGTGGCCTTGCGCCGTGCCTTCGGGTCGTCGCCGGCACGGCTGAGCGCTTTGGCGTTCTCGATCACATGGTCCGGCGCCTGCGCCCAGACGTGGCCGTCGGGGTCGAAGCCGGGCCGGCCGGCGCGCCCGCCGAGCTGGTGGAACTCGCGGGCGGTGAACACCCGCACCCGGTTGCCGTCGAACTTGGTGAGCGCGGTGAGGAGGACGGTGCGGATCGGGATGTTGACGCCCACGCCCAGCGTGTCGGTGCCGCAGATGACCGGCAGGAGGCCCTCCCCCGCCAGCCGTTCCACCAGGCGGCGGTAACGCGGCAGCAGGCCGGCGTGGTGCACGCCCACCCCGTTGCGCAGCAGGCGGTCGAGCGTCTCGCCGAAGCCGCGGCCGAGGCGGGCCGGGCCGAGCGCAGCGGCAATGGCCTGCCGCTGCTCGCGGGTGGTGAGCTGCAGGCTCACCAAGCTCTGCGCCCGCTCGATGGCGGCGGCCTGGGTGGCATGCACCACGTACACCGGGCTCAGCCCGTCCTTCACCGCGTCCACCACGCTGTCGGCGACCGTGGTCATCCGCCACTGGTGGTACAGCGGCGTCGGCCGGTGGACGGAGGTGACCTCGGTGACCTCCCGGCCCGTCCGCTCGCGCAGGTCGGCGTTGATGGCCGCCATGTCGCCGAGGGTCGCCGACGCCAGGAGGAACTGGCAGGCGGTGAGCTCCAGCAGCGGGACCTGCCAGGCCCAGCCACGGTCACGCTCGCCGTAGTAATGGAATTCGTCGAGGCAGGCGAAGCCGACGTCGCTGGCCGAGCCGGTGGCCAGCGCGTGGTTGGCCAGGATCTCGGCGGTGCAGACCAGCACGGGGGCGTCGGCGTTGATGGCTGCGTCGCCGGTGGCCAGCCCGACGCGCTCGGCGCCGAGCAGGTCGACGAGGTCGAAGAACTTCTCGGCCACCAGCGCCTTGATCGGCGCCGTCCAGACGGCGCGACGGCCCGCGTTCAGCGCGAGGGCGATGCCGGCGACCGCCACCAGGCTCTTGCCCGAGCCCGTCGGCGTGGCCAGGACCACATGGTCGCCGGCGGCGAGCGCGAGCGCAGCGTCCTCCTGGTGGCGGTAGAGGGAGCGGTCCGTCGACGTCGCCCACCCGGTGAACGCGTCCAGCACGTCCTCCGGCTCGGCCCCCGGCGGCGGCAACAGGTCGGCGAGGCGCACACCCATGATCCGCCCAGTCTGCCCTCCCCCACCCCGAACTTGTCGCGCCCCCACCACCGAAACTCCCGGACACGCCCGCGACAAGTTCAACCCGGTCCATGCGAACCCCCACAGCCACCCCGAACTTGTCGCGCCCCCACCACCGAAACTCCCGATCACGCCCGCGACAAGTTCGCAGGGTTTGGGAGATCGGCGTGGCGGGCGGGTGGTGGACAGGGGTGGGACGGGGTGGGGTCGGACGGGCGGGATGTGATGGGCTGGGGGTATGGGACAGCAGTGGGTGGCGTTCATCCGGGCGATCAACGGGTCGCCGCACAACCGGGTACGGATGGCCGATCTGGCGGCGATGCTGGCGGACGTCGGTTGCCACGGGGTGACGTGGCATCTGCAGACGGGGAACATGCTCTTCGCCGCCGACGCTCCGGCGGAGGAGCTGGCCGCCACCATCCAGGAGCGGCTGGAGGCCACCGGGATGCGCAACGCCGACGTGTTGCTGCGGACGCCCGCCGACCTGGCCGCGCTGGTGGCCCGCACACCGTTCGCCGGGCTGGACGGCGACGCCTGGCAGTTCGAGGCGACGTTCCTCCGCCGGCCGGCAGCCGACCCGGACCTGTCCGAGCTGGTCGACGGCCACGGTGTGCAGGTCCGCCACCAGGACGATGGCGTCGTGTGCTTCGCCTTCCCGCGTGGCGGCCGGATGGACGGCGGCTTCAACGGCTGGATCGAGCGGCGGTGGAAGGTGCCGGCCACCAGCCGGGCGTGGAACGTGGTGGAGGACGTGGCGGCGAAGGCGGCGTCACTCGGCTGAGCCGGCTGATCGCGCCGCTCGCCAGCGGGCCACGACGGCCTCCTCGTCCAGCGGCATCAGCGTGCTCGGCGGCCCGGCGGCGCCGCGTCGGTTGATGTCGCGGATCTTGGCATTGATGTCCGCCAGGATTGCCCGCACGACGTCCTCGCGGGTCGCCGCGGCGATGGCCTCCTTGGCCTCCTCGGCCTCCTTGCGGATGCGCAGCGTCGGCGGCAGGTAGCTCAGCCGCTCCGCCCGCATCTTGGCCTTCACCCACCAGTCCTCGTCGCGGAACTCCGACAGGCCGGTCTGTGGCTTGCCCTTGCCCGGCAGGTTCTCGAACTCGCCGCGCTCCATGCCTTCGCGGATCTGCTGGTCCACCCAGCCTTCCCAGCTCATCCCCGGCGGCTTGCGCCCGTCGCGGCCCCGGCTCATGCGGTGAGCTCGCGCCCTTCGTACTCGCCCGCTTCCCATGCCGAGCGGATGGCGAACTTCTGCACCTTGCCCGACCCGGTGAGCGGGAAGGCGTCCACGGAGAACCAGCGGGTGGGTGTCTTCTGCGGGGACAGTTCGCTGCGCAGGTGGCTGCGGAGTTCGTTGACCGAGGGCCGCTCGGCACCGTCGAGGAAGCGGACGAAGGCGGCCACCACCTCACCCCACCGCTCGTCCGGCAGGCCGACCACGGCCACCTCGGCCACGGCCGGGTGGCGCATCAGCACCTCCTCGATCTCCACGGGGAACAGGTTCTCGCCGCCACGGATGATCATGTCCTTCAGCCGGCCGACGATCCGGCAGTAGCCGCGCTCGTCCATGGTGGCCAGGTCGCCCGTGCGCACCCAGCCGTCCACCAACGTCTCGCCGGTCTCCCTCGGCTTCTCGAAGTACTCGATCATCGTGAAGTAGCCGCGGGCCCACAGCTCGCCCTGCTCCCCCACCGGCATGGTCTCCAGCGTGACCGGGTCGACGATCTTCACCTCGGTGTGCGGCACCGGCGGGCCCACGGTGAGCCCCTTGTCCTCCGGAGTGTCGGACGGGAACGTGTTGGTGAGGACCGGGGAGCACTCCGTCTGCCCGTAGACGATCGTGAAGTCCACGCCGAGCGTGGCTTCGATCTTGCGGACGAGCGCCTCGGGCACCTGCGCACCACCGGACACCACGGCCGTCCACGACGACAGGTCGCGGGTGGCGAAGTCCGGGTGCTCCATCGCGGCGATCAGCATGGTGGGGACGGCACCGGCCATCTGGCCGCGCTCACGCTCCAGCAGTTCGAGGAACAGGCCGGGCTCGAACATCGGCATCAGCACCATCGTGGCCCTGCGGTCCAGTGAACCGAGCACGGCCATCACGCAGCCGCCGGTGTGGAACAGGGGCATCGGGCAGATCCACGACGCGCCGTCCGGCACCTCCACCCGGTCGGCCCAGACCATGGCGTTGTTGACCACGCCACGGTGGCGCAGCACGACGCCCTTCGGGAAGCCGGTGGTGCCGCTGGTGTACTGCACCTGCACCGGGTCATCCGGCTGCACGGTGGGCAGGGCGTGGGTGCCGGCCGCTGCCATCAGGTCGCCCAACTGGTCGAGGCGGAGGATGTGGCGCAGGTCGGGCAGGTCGACCTGGATCGCTTCCGCCACCGCGGCCAGCGGGTTGCCGCGCACCTCGGGCACCACGAACACACCACTGGAGCGGGACTGCCCGAGCACATAGGCCGCCTCGTTGCGCTGCAGGCTGGGATTGAGGGTGACCAGGGTGATGCCGGCCAGGGCCGCGCCGTACTCGAGGATCACCCACTCGGGCAGGTTGTGCGCCCACACGCCGACTCGTTCGCCCGGCGTGAAGTGGTCCAGCAGCATGTGAGCGCAGCGCTCGGCGTCGGCCAGCAGTTCGGCGTACGTCCACCGCCGGCCGCCACCGTGAATGCCCTCCACCATCGCGGTGCGATCCGGCACTTCCGCAGCCACCTGGCGCAGGCGCTCGCCGACGGTGATGTCCGGCCGCAGCGGCGGCCCCGACCCGTCGGGTACGTAGTGGGAGATGGTCAGCGGCGTGGTCCCCATCGCCCCAGTCTTGCGTCAGCGGCGGATGCCGCTGAAGATCACGGCAACGCGTTCGTCCGGCTGCACCTGCAACGGCCCTTCGCGGCGGAGGGCCATCAGCCCGGCGAGGCCGGCGGTGCCCGTGTGGCTGGCGTCGATGCCAGTGGTGCGGCAGCCGACCTCATTGGCCGCCAGCACGTCGGCCTCGGTGACGACCACCGGCGCACCGCGCCCGTCGGCCATCGCGCCCAGGACGGGCAGCCAGTCGTAGGTCTCGTCGTCGAGGATGCC
Organism: Acidimicrobiaceae bacterium; assembly: GCA_020637295.1. Classification (GTDB taxonomy): domain Bacteria; phylum Actinomycetota; class Acidimicrobiia; order Acidimicrobiales; family Ilumatobacteraceae; genus UBA668. The sequence goes on from JACJWF010000013.1 coordinate 92,206, forward strand.
GTCCGCTGCGGACTCGCCCACGTGCTCCCACGGCCACATGCAGTCGGCCCAGTGCGCGGCGGCGTGCTTCGGCCCGCCGACGGCCGCCGCACGGGCCGCCTCCCACGCCCGCGCCAGGGGTGCGCAGGCCTGGGTCTGCACGGCGTGGAGTCGCGGGGTGATCCCGCTCATGCGGAACCCGGCCATCACCGACGCGGCGAACGCGCCGCCGCCGACCTGCACGAACAGCCGGTCGAACGGCGGGCCCTCGATCTGCTCCTCCATGTGGCGGGCCATTTCCCACCCGATGGTGCGACCCCCGTCCAGGCACCACGCGTTCTCCGTGCCCTGGACGCTGAACGGCACGGCGCCGGCGGCGACCGCCTCGCGGAAGCGGTGCACGCACGGGTCCCCCGGCGGGTCGCCCGCCTGCCGCGGGCAGACCACGATCTCCGCCCCCAACTCCCCCAGCCTTTTCGTCACGTGGAGATTCGCCGACGGCGGCACGAAGACACGGATCGGCCAGGAGACGGCGGCGGCGAGGGTGGCGGCGGCCAGCGCGGCATTGCCGCAGGAGGCGATGGCCAGGGACGGCCGGGCCGCCGCGCCCGCGGACGCCCACGGCGCCACACCCATCTGCTCCGCGGCCACCAGGTGGACGAGGATGGTGAACAGGTGGCGGGCTTTGTGGCTGCCGCCCACGTTGTGGGTCTCGTCCTTCACCCACACGCCGCCGTCGGGGGTGAAGCCCAGCGCGGCGCTCAGTTCGTCGGCACGGAAGAACGGCGTGGTGACGAAGCCGGTCCCTTCGACCGCCGCCACCTGGGCGTCCAGCCCGGCGATCAGCGCCTCGCGGGCCACATCGGTGAGGCCGTGCGCACCCATGAACGCGTCAACCGCGAGGTAGCGGCGGAAGCCGAGGAACGGGTTGGTGTCGCCGGTCGAACGCAGCGGCGAGATCGACTGCACCAGCTCCAGCGCGTGGTGGCGGTCGTCGCCGACGGCGCCGGGGCAGCGCCAGCTGAACGGCTCGGCGATGTCCACGGTCCGGCCGCACACCGCGCACCGCCATCCCCCGATCAGCGGGCGTTCCATCACGACGGCGTTCCGTTCAGCCGGCCGCGACGCGGGCGTTGAAGTCGGCGATCATCTCGTCCCACACCGGCAGGTAGTGGCGCAGGCCGGTCCAGAACGACTGGTGGCGGCGGCCCTCGAACAGCTCGAACGGGGTGCCCTGCTGCTCCACCCAGGTGTAGTAGCCGAGGTTGAAGATGCGGCTGCGGTCCCGCTCGGTGAGCTCCAGCGTGTGGGCGGTGGTGACGTTGGCGAGGTGCTCGCCCCACACCTGAGCGGCGTCGAGGTTGGTGAACCCGCCACCGAAGTCCCGCGCCGAGATCTTCGAGTACTCGCTGGGGTACATGGCCGCGCCGTCGGTGGCGACGGTGATGATCGCGTCGTCGGGGCCGAAGCCCAGTTCCTTCGCCGTGCTGATGGAGGCCAGCACGTTGCACACCGAGGACAGGCCGAAGTGGCGCAGGGTGTCCAGCACCTGGCGCGGCACCCCACGCCGGTCGGCCAGGTAGCCCAGGCCGTCCTCGCTGTTGAACATGGCGTACAGCTGGTCCGTGGCGCGATCGCTGACGGCCACCACCACGTCGGTGTTCATCACGTTGTGGATCAGCGGGATGTGCTTGTCGCCGATGCCCTGGATGTTGTGCTCGCCGAAGCCGTTCTCCAGCATCGTCGGGCACTCCAGCGCCTCGGCGGCCACGATGCGGGCGCCGTAGTCGTCCTTCAGCCGGTCGCCGGCGGCGATGGTGCCGGCCGACCCGGTGGCGCTGGTGAACGCCGCCAGCCGCAGGTCGCGCCCGCTGGCGGCCCGCACCGTCTCGAAGACGTGCCCGAGCGCCCGGCCGGTGACCTCGTAGTGGCCGAGGTGGTTGCCGAACTCGCAGAACTGGTTGAGGACGAAGTTGCCCGGGTCCTGGGCCAGCAGGTTGCAGGCGTCGTAGATCTCCTTGACGTTGCTCTCCGTGCCGACGGTGCGGATGACGTCCTCCGCCGGGTTCTCGCACCAGCGGTCCAGCCAGTCGAAGCGCTCCTGGCTCATGCCCGCGGGGAGGATGGCGACGCCGCGCGACGCCATGATGCGGGAGATGGCGATGCCGCCGCGGGCGTAGTTGCCGGTGCTCGGCCAGATGGCCCGGTGGCGGGTGGGGTCGAACTGGCCGGTGACGATCCGCGGGGCGAGGCAGGTGTAGGCCGGCAGCACCTTGTGGGCGGTGATCATCGGGAAGCGGTCGCCGAACACGACGATGATCGGGCTCTCGATGCCGGTGAGCGACGGCGGCAGCACCACGTGCTGCGGCACGTCCACCCGATTGCCCGCCAGGTCGTTGTACCAGTGGACCCGCCACAGGTTGCGGGCGTCGGGCCCCTGCGGGTCGGCGTCGCCGACGCGGGCCGGGTCGATGCGGCTGGGATCCGCCAACTCGGCGAATGTCGGCAGGGTGATGCCCCGCTCGCGGAAGCGGGCGACGCTGTTGGCCAGCGTGGCCTCGTCCACCACCCGGTCGGCCAGGCCGAACTGGTTCTCCAGCGCATGAGTGATCGGGTCGTTGCTCGGGTGGATGGCGCCGGCAGGCGTGGCAGTCATGGTTGACATTCTGGCAGTGGTGCGGAGGTGCGACGGCACGCAACGCATCGCGTCGGGTAGAGCCGCACGCTGGGGCGGAGGCCGACGGACTCCCTCCGTCGAAGGCATCGATCCGCTCTGCGCTGGGGCTATGTGCACCCGCAGCCGCGATCGGAAGTGTGCAGATGTCGGATCCTTGCGCCCCTGAGCTGGCAGCAGACCTCTCTGTGATACCCCCCGAGTACTGTCCAACTTGGGATCGTGCGGATGTCACCGCACCAGTCGAAGACTTCCAACGACGTCCCGTCTCATCTCAGACGTGGCGTCGTGTACCATCCACGATAGGAGGTACGGCAGATGCTGACAGGGCGGATACGGGCCGATGTCGATCAGGTCTGGGACAGGATCTGGTCGAGCGGAGTGAGCAACCCACTCACCTGTGTGGAGTACATCGCTGTCATCCTCGCAGCTACTCGGTCACCCGAGGGAGAGCGCTTGGAGCGAGCACTAGGGCAAGGGGATGTTGACGGCGTCGCAGCATCGCTGGAGCGCGTGCACGACAGCACCGGGCTTGGATCGAGGGCGCTCACCGATGAGCACTCGCCCTGGAGGGACCTGTCCACGGTGCAAGCCAGCTACGAGGTGCTTCGTGACCTGCACGTGACGGACCGGAACCATGATCTCGTGGGCGACATCTTCGAGTATGTGCTGTCCAAGCTGTCCACGGCTGGCCAGTTCGGGCAGTTCAGGACCCCGAGGCACATCATCCGCTTCATTGTGGATGCCGTAGATCCACGCCCGGGCGAGACGATCTTGGACCCTGCATGTGGGACTGGTGGCTTTCTCATCGCTGCTGCAGAGCACCTGTCCCGGTGGCGGACCTCCCCCGAGACGCGCTACATCGGCCAAGAGGTCGACACGACCGTGGGGCGCCTTGCGAAGAGCAACCTCTATCTGCATGACGTGCCGAACTCCGTGGTGCAAGTGGGTGACAGTCTCGGCGATACGACGACGCGTGCCGATGTTGTGCTCGCCAACCCGCCGTTCGCGGGAATGGTGTCCGCCGACCGCGTAGCTAGCTACCGATGCGGATCCTCTCGAACGGAGATGCTCTTTCTTGAACACATGATGTCCGCTCTGAAGGAGGGCGGTCGAGCCGGTGTGGTCGTGCCCTTTGGTGTTCTGACGAGCACGAACGCATCAGCCGTATACATCCGCCGTTCGATGGTGGAGGATCATGGGCTGACCGCCGTGGTCGAGCTACCTCCCGGCGTATTCCGCCCGTATACGGACGTCAGGACTGCCCTCCTCTTCTGGACTGGTCATGCGGTGACACAGGACATCCTGTTCGCCCGAGCGACTTCCGACGGATACACGCTCGACGACCGCCGAACAGAGTGCACCCTGAATGACATTCCCATGATCCTTGAGGTCCTGCGAGGCAGCACACCACCGGATGGTCGCCTGGCCGTCGCCAGACCAGCCTCCTCGCTTGAACGGGATCGGTACATCCTCAACCCATCGCGGTACCTGGAGTCATCCGTGGAGCGCTCGCCGGTTGGCGACACCCGCGAGTTCGCTGCAGTAATCGACGACATCACCGACCGCTTGCACGAGATCACCCAGCTCGTCACCACACTGCGAAAGGCCGATTCAGATGAGCATTAGCCAACCTGGGACTAGAACGCTCACAGAACTGGTGGAGATCAGGCGTTCAACCCTGAAGCCTGAGCAGATCCCCGACGACGCGAGGTATGTGGGCCTGGAGCACATCGAGTCCGGGACCGGAACGCTCACGTCGGAGCTGGCATCCGCCGCGAACCTCAGATCCGCGAAGAACCGGTTTGAGACTGGCGACGTTCTCTTCGGCAAGCTCCGCCCGAACCTCCGCAAGGCCGCCGTTGCACCGTTTAGCGGGGTGTGCAGCACCGACATTCTCGTGCTGAGGCCGCTCATACCGGGCCTCGCTCACCTCATCGCCTTGCAGCTCAGAAGTGCGGCGATGCTCCCCACCTATGAGCGACTGGTCGCTGGGGCGAACCTGCCTCGACTCAGTGCACGAGACCTGTCCAGCATGGAGGTGTGGGTCCCCGACCCATTGGCGACGGAACGACTCGAGGCACGCGCCCAGACGGTTTCCGCCTTGCGCAGCGCCGTTCGCCAACTCGCCCGAGATGTCGATGAACTGGAGTCGACACTTGCAGCTCGCCTGAGTCAGGGGATACGCCTGAGCGTGTCCTGATAGTTGGGGACCGTGGCCAACTCCTCACGAATCGCGGCGATGCCCATGTCACCCGCGGACTTGCCAGTAAGCGTCACGTACGCGTCGCGCCATTCCGACGTGACAAACGCGTTGACCTCCTCTGAAGCCAGGTTGCGGTGAATGAAGGAGATGAACTGGTGGGCCACTTCGTCTTCGCGCCGAATCTTCCTCAGCCTCTGTCTCGCCGACGCACCAGCGCACTTGAGCATACGTACGAGGCCGCCGAAGTTGGCGGCGTAGGAAGCGCCCGTCCCCCTGCAGGCCTCAGGGCCGGTCCTACGTTCCCTCACGCCGCTCGCATTGATGGGCTCGCCGATGTGAGGACACGCCTCGCCTGGATGATCTGGACACTCGCCGTCCTTGACGAACCACCCGCCCCGTTCGATATGGAGAGCGTCCCTCAACTCCGCCACTCGCCTGGCGTTGCCAACGAAGTAGTCAGTGACGACCGGACAGAACCTCCCGCTGCCCAGCTCAGCCCAGCGCCAAAGAAGAACAAGAAGGAGGTCGTTCTCGCCAATGCTCTGGACACGCTCGTCGAAGTGCCCCTTGCTCTCGTCAGCCCCGACATTCATCGACTTTGCCTCGATTCGAAGCAACTCACCCTCACGTGTCTCTGGAGTCCAAGGAGCCGCGGCTTCGACGCACGCGAAGTCGTTGTACTGATTGTCCGCCAGCCACGCGATCTCGACGTCATGTGGCGCTAGTTGAGCGCCACAGTAGAAGCCCCATAGGCCTTCAAGAAGAAGCCCAAGGCCACTACCCATTCGACCACCCCTCGTGACGAAGACCTTTGCCGCCAGTTCATTGATCTGCCCGACGGCATGAGGCGTGCCCTCCACTACAAGCACCTGAGCCTCCTGTGCACGATTACCGTCAACTCCGCCCACGGAGTGCCCTTGAGATGTCGCGCCCGGCTGGTTTCCGTTCACGGCACGCAACCGTAGACCGCAGCGGCCGCCGCGCGGATCACCCGACCGGCGCCACGGACCGAGTCCCCGCTCAACCCGACGGCCGGTTCGCGCGTGACCGCCATTTTCCCAACCCCTCCTTGGGAAATGGGTAGGCTCGTGTTCATGCCCGTCGCCGACCTCTCGGGCGCCAAGCGGCGCATCATCGAGCGGTTGAAGCGCGCCGACACGGCCACCGCGCCGGAGCTTGCCACCGAGTTCGGGCTCACCGATACCGCCATCCGCCAGCACCTGGAGGCCCTGGAGGCCGCGGAACTGGTGGAGCGTTCCGTCGCCCCGGCCGTGGGTCGGGGGCGCCCACCGGTGCACTGGCGCCTCACCGAGGCCGCCACCCCGCTGTTCGCCGATCGTCACGCCGATCTCACGGTGGACCTCATCGAGTCCATCCGCGCCGCACTCGGCCACGAGGCGCTGGACCGCGTGGTGCGGGCCCGGGCGGAGCGCCAGGTGGCCCACTACCGGGCCGCACTGGACGGCACGCCCGGCGGGGCGGACCGTGTGCGGCGCCTGGCCGAACTGCGCAACGCCGAGGGCTATCTGGCCGAGGCCGTGGACGGCGACGGCCACATGGACCTGGTGGAGCACCACTGCCCCATCCGTGGCGCGGCGGACACGTGCGGCACCCTGTGCGATGCCGAGCTGACCCTGTTCGAGCAGGCGCTGGGCCCCGACGCCGACGTCGAGCGCCACCAGCACCTGCTGGACGGCGGCCAGCGCTGCACCTACCGGGTCACCTTCCGCTGAGCCGGGCCGCGCTGCGCCGACCCCAGGCCAGCCAGCGCAGCACACCCACCCCGCCGAGGATCAGCAGCAGCGCCGTCCACGCCAGCAGGGGCGACGACGAGCCGGTGGCGGGCAGGCCCCGAGGGGTGGTCGCTCCCCCGGAGCCCGCCCCACCGGACCCGTCCGTCGCCGGCGGATCGGTCGCCGGCGGGTCCGTGACCGGGGGGTCCGTCACGGGCACGGCCTCACCACAGATCAGCGTGAAGCTGTACGGATTCGTCGAGCCGAGGGTGTTGTTGGCGATGGAGATCTGGAACGTGCCGGTGACGGGGGTGCCGCTGCTGGAGATGGTCGTGGAGCAGCGGATGTTGAAGTACATCGACATGCCGCCAACGGCGACCACGTCGTCGATCACGTACCCGCCGATCGACGGCCCCGCCGGGGTGAGGGCGGGGGTCGACAGGGTCAGCGGCGCATCGCCGCCCTCGTCGTTGTAGATGCGGATGGAGCGGATGCCGCCGGCCGGGATGACGAGCGTGCCACCGTCGGCGAGGGCCGCCGAGTCGCCGGTGTTCACCAGGCGCATGGTCGGCGCCGTGCCCGAGGCGTTGACGGTGCAGCTGACGGCAACCGTGAACGGGCTCTCGTCCGGGTCGTCGCTGACGATCACCACGTCGCCCGAGTAGCTGCCCTGCGCCACGGCGTCGCAGCGCAGGTTGAGGCCGTGCGCTGCCCCGCCCACGATCGTCGCCGGCGGCGCCTGGGTGATGGTGAAGCCTGGCGGCGCCGTCACCGACGAGATGTGCAGGTCGTCGGTGCCCGACGTGTTGCCGACCACGAAGTACTGGATGAACGAGGCACCGACCACGGTCTGGCCCATGGCGAAGGAGCCGCCGTCGGGGATGTCCACCCCGGACACGTCGCCGCGGTGCACCTCGATGTCCGGCGGGGGCGCGGCCGCCGCTCGGCCGCCGAGCAGACCAACCGAACCGCACACAAGGAGGGGAACCAACCACAGATGTCGACGCATGCACCGATCATCGGGCCGCCATCGCGGGCGGGCATGAGCACCGTCTACTCAGTCCGCCCGGGTGAGTACCCAGCCCGGAGGCGAGCGCTGGGGTCGCTCCACTAACGTCGCCGGCATGGCTGACCTCTTCCTCGGCGGGCTGATCGACGCGGCTGCACACCAGCGCACGGACACCAACGTGGCGCTGCCCAGCGGCGACTTCACCACCCACGGGGTCATCGTCGGCATGACCGGGTCCGGCAAGACCGGCCTCGGGATCGTGCTCATCGAGGAGGCCCTCAATGCCGGCGTGCCGACCCTCCTGATCGACCCGAAGGGCGACCTCACCAACCTGTGCCTCACGTTCCCGGCCCTCGCCCCGGCGGACTTCGAGCCGTGGGTGAACGAGGGCGACGCCACGAAGAACGGCCAGACCGTCCCCGAGTTCGCGGCCGCCCAGGCGGAGTTGTGGACGAAGGGGCTCGCCGGTTGGGGCATCGGCCCGGACCGCATCGCCGCCCTGCGCGCCGCCACCGACTTCACCATCTACACGCCCGGGTCCAACGGCGGCGTCGGCCTGAACATCGTCGGCTCGCTCACCGCCCCGCCCGCTGGCGCCGACCCGGAGGCCACGGGCGACGAGATCGAGGGCTTCGTCAGCGGCCTGCTCAGCCTGGTCGGCATCGACGCCGACCCGCTGTCCAGCCGGGAGCACATCCTCCTCAGCAACCTCATCCACCACGAGTGGGAAGCCGGCCGCAACCTGGACCTGCCGACGCTGGTCGGCATGGTGATGAACCCGCCGATCCGCAAGCTGGGCGTGTTCGAACTGGACCAGTTCTTCCCGCCGAAGGAGCGCCAGGCGTTCGCCATGAGGCTGAACGGGCTGCTCGCCTCGCCGTCGTTCGGGGCATGGATGCTGGGGACCCCGCTGGACATCGGCGCCATGTTGCGCACACCGGACGGCCGCCCCCGCTGCGCCATCGTCACCACCGCCCACCTCAGCGACCAGGAGCGCCAGTTCGTCACCACGCTGGTGCTGTCCAAGCTGGTCACCTGGATGCGCGGCCAGAGCGGCACCACCGACCTGCGCGCCCTGCTGTACATGGACGAGGTGGCCGGCTACCTGCCGCCGACCGCCGCCCCGCCCACCAAGAAGCCGATCATGACGCTGATGAAGCAGGCACGGGCGTTCGGCGTGGGCGTGGTGCTCAGCACCCAGAACCCCGTGGACGTGGACTACAAGGCCCTGTCCAACGCCGGCACATGGATGATCGGCCGCCTGCAGACCGACCGCGACAAGCAGCGCCTGCTGGACGGGATGAGCGCGGCCACCGGCGGCGTGGACGTGGGTGCCGTGGGCGACACGATCAGCGGCCTCGGCAAGCGCGAATTCGTGCTGCGCCGGGCCGGCAAGGACAAGCCCGAGGTGTTCACCACCCGCTGGGCGATGAGCTACCTGCGCGGCCCGCTGACGCGTGACCAGATCGCCACGCTGATGGCCGCCCAGAAGGGTGCCGCCGTGACGCCTGCGACACCAGCGGCGGCGGCGCCCGCGGGCGCGCCCGTGCTGCCGGCGTCCCCGACGCAGGCCATCCCCGCGCCGGCCCCCGCCCCCACCGAGGCACCTGCGCCTCCGGCGGCACCCGCTGCCGCTCCCAACGTCGACAGCCACTCGACCCCGGTGATGCCGGAGGTCGCGTCCGGCGTTCCGGTTCGGTTCGCCGACGTCGCCTCCCCCTGGCTGGCCGAGGTTGGCGGCGACCCGCGGGGCACCCAGTGGGAGGCCTCCCTGGTCGCCCGCGTGACGATGCGGTTCGACGACACCAAGGCCGGGCTGGTCCACGACGAGGAGTTCGAGGCCGTGCTCTTCCCGCTCGGCGAGATGGTGGATGTCAGCCGCGCCGTCGCCGCCGACTGGGACGACCGCGACCTCCGCGTGGACACCCCCGCTCAGGCCGTCTACCGGCTCACCGACGCGCCCATCAAGACCGCCGCGTTCTTCAAGCGGGTGGAGCGCGACCTGGTGGATCACCTCACCCGCATCCGCACCATCGAGATCCAGGTCAACAGCCAGCTCAAGCTGTACAGCCGGCCGGGCGAGGGCGCCGACGCGTTCTACCAGCGCTGCTACCAGGCGGCCGATGCCAAGGCCGACGCGGAGATCGCCAAGTTGAAGGACAAGTACCAGACGAAGGCCACCTCCCTGCAGGGCCAGTTGCAGGCCGCGCAGGATCGCGCCGAGGTGCTGGAGGCGGAGCGCAAGGGCAAGCGCAACGACGAGCTGCTGTCCACCGCCGGGTCCATCCTCGGCAGCATCTTCGGCGGCAAGCGGTCGCGCACCAGCGTGCTCGGCAAGCTGGGCTCGGCGGCCGGCAAGCGCGGCCGGTCCGACGCCGCCAAGGAGCGGGTCGAGGCCCAGGAGAACAAGATCCAGCACATCCACCACCAACTCGAGCAACTGGAGGCGGAGTTGACCGATGACGTCACGTCGATCGACGCCAAGTGGATGGGTGTGGCCAAGGAGATCAGCCCGATGACGGTGCCGCTGGAGCGCACCGATGTGAAGGTCACCCAGCTCGCGCTGGTGTGGATCCCCGTGCCCTGACGGTTCGGCCGCTCGCCGGCCGGCGCGGTGCGGGTGGGCTCAGCGCCAGCTGTCCTCCGGCGGGAGCGTGCTCGGGCCGACGTGGGCGTCCAGCCAGTCGGTCACGTGGCGGGCGGCCTCCCACACGTCGCGCACCTTGCCGACCGCGGCCTTGGTGTGCATCCACTTCGCCACCGGCCACTCCTTGCCGACGAACAGGCCCTTGCGGCGCAGCAGCGCGATCCGCGGGTGGTCCTTGGGGTAGCCGCGGGGTGCCGTCTTCAGCTCGCTGATGGCCCCGACGGTGAAGCCCTTCTTCTCCATCGCCGCCACCCGCGCCGCCAGGTCACCGCCGGTGCCGTCGGCGTCCACCGCCGTGCGGAAGCGCTCCATCTGGTCGGCGGCGAACCCGTAGTAGCCGGCGCCGGCGAACAGCGAGGTGGCGTTCAGCGCCAGGTAGTAGCCGGTGCCGCCCTCCCCCTCGCCGTAGGCGCCGGCGTTCTCCTTGTACGGCGTCTTGTCCTTGGCGAAGCGCACGTCGCGGTAGGGCCGGAAGATCTGGAACGGCCCGTACGCCTCCAGTTCCTCCAGCGCGGCCAGCAGCGGCGCCTTCACCTGCGTGTCGTAGACGGACTTGTTGGCCTGCCAGAACGGGCGGCTGTTGTCCATCCCCAGGCGCACGTAGAAGTCGAACGCCTCGGCAGGGAACCCGGTGAACGTCATGGTGGCGAGGGTACTCTCCGGCACGTGCGTCACGATCCGTTGCGGCGGCGCCGCAGGCCTGTTCGGCGACGGGTCGCTGCCGGTCTCGCGGCTGGCCTCGTCAGCGTGCTCGCGGGCTGCACCGGTGGCGGCACCGACGGACCGTCGCGGGTCCTGGGCGTAGGCGACGTCGACCTCGTCGCGATCCAGCACAGCGGCGACGACTTCGGCCTCGTCGGCCACCGCGAGGACGGGTGGACCATTCCCCTGCCGGGCCCGCGCCGCGTCGGGGCGAAGGCCTTCCCCCACGTCGATGCGGATGGCGCAGTGGTGCTGCTGGACGACGACGGGACGATGATCCGGGTCGCCCAGGACGGCACGGAACAGGTGCTCAACGATGACGAGTGGTTCTGCCCGCATCACGTCGACGACCATGAGTTCTACGCGGCGAGGCGGCGCGGCGGCACGTGGAGCGTCGGCCGTTTCCGTCGCGACGGCACGGAGGTGCAGGTGTACCCGACTGCCGGCGCCACCTCGTCATGCGTGCTTCCGATGGGCGACCATCTGGCGTGGTGGGGCAAGTTCGAAGATGGCGATCAGATCGACGTCTGGGTCACCGACCTCGACGGTGGAAGCCCCGTGGTGGTCGCCGGTCGCGAGGACTGCAGCGAGATCGTGTCGGACACGTTCGACTCGCTGCTGGTCTACAGCCGAGCCTGCGCGGATCCGGACGACAGCGCCACGATCGTCGTCGACGTCGCCAGCGGACAGGAGACCCGGGTGGGCCCAAACAGCGGCGGCGCCAGGTTCTCACCCGACGGCCGTCGAGTGGCCATGACCGTACCGACCGCGGACGACGGGGCCGACGTGCAGGTGGTGGGCGTCGATGGCAGCGGCGGCACCATCGCGATCCCCGACGCGCAGTGGCCGGCATGGGTGCCCCTCGGTGGCCAGCAGTAGGCTGGCACCTCCCCACGCGGGCGTGGCGGAACTGGCAGACGCGCAGGATTTAGGTTCCTGTTCTTCGGAGTGAGGGTTCGAGTCCCTCCGCCCGCACCCACCGGCCGCCCCCGTCCCACCGCCCTCCGTCCGAGTGCCTGCCGTCCGACCCGAGTGGCAGCCCCCACACCCGAGTGCGGAACGCCATCCGAGTGCTCACCCCCACCTCGGGGTACGAGTACGCACTCGGATGAGGCCTGGCACTCGGACCGGGCGCTTGACACTCGGACCGGGCGCCTGGCACTCGGGTCGGAACGGGGCGCGGCGGACGGCATCCTTGGGGGATGCTCGTGGACATCCAGTTCAGCTCGGCCCACAACGACTGGCCGCGGCTGCGCGACGCGGTCCTCCAGGCAGAGGCCGACGGGTACGACACCACCTGGGTGTTCGACCACTTCGACGGGGCCACGCTGGGGGGCGACCGGCCGCTGTTGGAGTGCTTCACCCTGCTCGGCGCGATGGCCGAGGCAACCACGACGATCGGGGTCGGGGCGCTGGTGGTCAACGTGGCCAACCGTCATCGGGCCGTACTCGCCGCTGCGGCGTCCAGCGTGCAGCGCATCAGCGACGGCCGCCTCCGCCTCGGCATCGGGGCCGGCGCAGCGCCGGGCAGTCGCTGGGCGCAGGAGCACCACGACCGCGGCATCCCGTTGCTGCCGGCGATGGCCGACCGTCACCGGGCGGTCGCCGATGCCATCGACCTGCTGCGCGTCGAGGCGACGGAACCGGCACCCCCGCCGATCATCGTCGGCGTCAACAGCGTCGCCCTCGCCGAGCTTGCCGGACGATCAGCCGACGGCGTCAACGTGCGCCTCTCCAGCCCCACCGCGCCGCGCCTCGTTGCCGCGGCCGCGGAAGCGGCGGCCGGGCGGCCGTTCGAGACCAGCGGGTGGTGCTACGCCGACGACATGGCGTCGCAGGATCTCGCCCGCCAGTTGGGCCTGGACCGGCTGATCCTCACCCGCTTCGAAGCCCTCGGGTAGCGGCACCCGTACCCTTCCGACGCCCAGCCTCCCCCGGAACTGAGGTCCGGATCGCGGCGGAATCCGCAATGAAATCGCCCCAGAATCCCGAATGGCACGATCCAGCCCCAGAAGCAACTGGGCCGGTGCGGTCAGTCGTGGGCGATGGTGACGGTCTGGACGGCGGGGGCTTCGCGGCGCAGGGCGGGGAGGACCAGGCGCTCCAGCGTGGCGTCGGTGAACGAGCACCCGGCGCAGGTCCCGTGCATCCGCACGGTCAGCGTCGGGCCCTCGAGCGCGACCACCTCGATCGAGCCGCCGTGCAACGCGGTCAGCGAGCCGGCGGCCGCGGTGACCACCCGCTGCAGGTCGGCAAGGTCCGCCGTGGCAGCGCCGTCACCCGCATCGGCCCCGGCCGCCAGCCACGGCGCACCGGCGGCCAGTGCCTCGCACACGGCGGCGTCGACGGCCGCGACGTCGGTCCAGCCACCCGCTCCGGCCGTCAGCTCCAGGTACCCCGGCCCGGCAACGACCGCGGCAACCACGCCGTCGGACACCAGCCCAGCCAGCGCACCAGCGCCCACTACGACACACGCCCGCCTGGGCCCGGCCACCACCGGCTCGTGGACCACCCAGCGCAGCACGCTCGGGTCAGCGGTGCGCTGCACGTGCGCGACGACGGGGCTGACGGCGTCAGGTGACGGCATGCACCACCACCCTCGCGATCAGCGCGCCCACGTAGGCCAACACGAACATCGAGGCGAAGGCGATCGCCGGCCACTTCCACGAGTTCGTCTCCCGCCGCAGCACGGCGACGGTGGAGAAGCACTGCAACGCGTAGACGAAGAACACCAGGATCGCCGCGACGGTGGCGGCGTCGTACACCTTGCTGCCGTCGTCGTTGCGCAACTCGTGCAACCGTGCCGGCAGGGAGTCCTCGCTCTCCGCCGCCGTGCTCAAGGCGAGCGTGGTCACGAACACCTCGCGGGCGGCGAGGCTGCCGATCACGGCCACGTTCGTGCGCCACTCGAACCCGAGCGGGCTGAACACCGTCTCCATCGCCTTGCCCATGTTGCCGGCCACGGAGTGCTCCAGCTTCCACGAGTCGCGCTGCACCGTGTCCAGCCCCTGGGGCGGCGAGCCGAAGGAGATGTTGAGCATCAGCCACAGCGCCAGCGAGCTGGCGAGGATCACCGTGCCGGCTTTGCGGATGAACGACCACGCCCCGTCCCACGTCTGCAGCAGCACGGCGCGCAGCGTCGGCCGGCGGTACGGCGGCAACTCCATGATCACCGGGGCGGCGGAGCCGGAGAGTGCGAACAGGTTCAGGACCCCGGCGTACAACAGCCCGCTGACCGCCCCGAGCGCGTACAGGCCGAACAGCGCCAGGCCCTGGGTGCGGACTGGCCCAAGCACCCGCTCGTCCGGCACGAACGCCGAGATCAGCAGGGTGAACACGGGCAGCCGGGCCGAGCAGGTCATCAGCGGGGCCGCCATCATCGTGGCGATGCGCCGCCGCTCGCTGGGGATCGTGCGGGTGCTCATGATCCCCGGGATCGCGCAGGCGAACGACGACAGCATCGACACGAAGCTGCGCCCCTCCAGCCCGAAGCGGCCCATCAGCCGGTCGGCGAGGAAGGCAGCCCGGGCCAGGTAGCCGACCTTCTCCAGCACGGTGAGGATCAGGAACAGCAGGGCGATCTGGGGGAGGAACACCAGCACGCCGCCCACACCGGCGACGACGCCGTCCCCGAGCAACTCGCCGAGCCACCCGGAGATGTGGTCCTTCAGCAGGGTGGACAGTGAGTTGAACGCCGAGTCCAGCCCGTCGATCATCGGTGCGGCGAGTGTGAAGATGGCCTGGAAGAACGCCAGCATCACCGCCACGAAGACGAGCACGCCCCACACCGGGTGCAGGAGGACGGCGTCCACACGACGGGTGCGGCGGTCGCGGCCAGGCGGCCGGTAGGCGGACCGCAGGACCGAGGCGACCCACGCGGAGCGGCGGCCGCTCTCCGCCGCCGGGGGCAGCACCGGGCGGGCCCACTCCTGGGGGTTGGCCAGCAGGGTGCGCACCGCATCCAGCCCGATGCCGCGGTGGCCGATGACGCCGACCACCGGCACCCCGAGCGCAACGGCCAGCACGTCGAGGTCCAGCGACCCGCCCCGCGCCGCCAACTCGTCGGTCATCGTGACGATGAGGCACGTCGGGATGTCCAGCCGGAGGATGTCCGCCATGAACAGCAGCGACCGCTCCAGCGTGGACGCGTCGGCGACCACGGCGATGGCATCCGGCTTGTCCACACCGGGAAGCTCGCCGCGCAGCGCATCGGACACGATCTGCTCGTCGGGGCTGATGGCGTCGAGCCCGTAGGTGCCGGGCAGGTCCACCAGCGTGAGGTCCCTCCCGTCCACGTGCACCAGGCCCTCGCGGCGGCTGACGGTGACACCCGGGTAGTTGGCCGTCTTCGCCCGAAGGCCGGTGAGTGCATTGAACAAGGTGGTCTTGCCGGCATTCGGGCTGCCGACCAGCGCCACGTGCAAGGTGCCGGCAGCGACGGACCCGGTGGCCTCCGGCTCACAGTGCGACATAGGGCCCCGTGTTCTCGTCGCCCACCGCGACCCTCACGAACTGGGCGTCGCCCCGGCGAACGGCCAACCGCGCCCGGCGCACCTCGTACACCGTCGGGTCGCCGAGCGGAGCACGCCGCTCCACCAGGATCTCCGTGCCGGCCACGATCCCCAGGTCCTCCAGGCGGCGACCCTGCCCGTGCGGGCCCGCCAGCACCTCCACCACCGTGACCACGGCTCCCACGGGCGCATCGCAGAGCGGGATCACTCCGGTCACGGCCCCTCGGGACGACTTCACGTTAGGTGAGCCTAAGCCTCCGCATCGTCGGGAACACATTCCACGACGGCGGGTTCCCTACCATGCCCGCGCTCGGCTGCCGACCTGCCACGATCGCGGCATGGATCTCCACGACGTTCCCACCCCCGCCCTCGTCGTCGACCACGAACTGCTCAGCCGCAACCTGGAAGCCATGGCAGCGGCCCGACCGGGGGCGACGCTGCGCCCCCACGTGAAGGCCCACAAGTGCACGGCCCTCGCAGCTGCCCAGGCCGCCCACGGCCACACCACCTTCACCTGCGCCACCCCGCGGGAGGTTGCCGGCATGGCCGCGGCCGGGTTGGGCGCCGACCTGCTGCTGGCCAACGAGGTGCTCGACGTGCGCCGCCTGCGCGACATGGTGGCGGCCTGCCACGAGCACGGGGCCCAGGTCACCGTGGCGGTGGACAGCGCCGAGACCGTCGACGCTGCAGCATCGGCCGGTGTGGCGAACGTGCTGGTGGACGTGAACGTCGGCCTGCCGCGCTGTGGGTGCCCTCCGGAGCACGCCGGCCGGATCGCCGACCTGGCCCGCCGCTCGGCGATGACGGTGCGCGGCGTGATGGGCTACGAGGGCCACCTGATGATGGTGCTCGACCGGGCCGAACGGCAGGCGAAGGTGGACGAGGCGATGGACCGCCTGTTCGCCGCACACGCCGCGGTCGGCGGGGACCTGGTCAGCGCCGGCGGCACCGGCACCTACGACCTCCACCATCGGGTGGGCGAGGTCCAAGCCGGCAGCTACGCGCTGATGGACACCGACTACGCCCGACTCGGCCTGCCGTTCGTGCAGGCGTGCTGGGTGATCGGCACGGTCGTCAGCGCCACACCGAAGTACGCGGTGGCGGACGTGGGGTTGAAGGCAATGGCGACCGACCACGGCAACCCGACCGTCGAACTGCTCGACGGCCCGGGCGCGGACGTGTGGTTCCTCAGCGACGAGCACGTCACGTTCACCCCGCACACCGGCATCGCCGAAGTCGGTCAGCGGGTGCGCGTGACCCCGTCCCACATCGACCCGACGATCGCCAAGCACGAGACGATCTGGGTGGTCAACGGCCACGAAGTGCTGGACCGCTGGCCGGTGGACCTCCGCGGCTGGTGACACCCCGGTCAGGGATCGGGCACGTAGGCAGCGCCGCCGGTCGTCCCGTCCGAACACCCGAGGAGCAGGACCATCGCACCAGCCCAGACGGGCGAAGCATCCGCGTGGCACGGGGCGTCGCCGGCGGGGAAGATCCATCGGTCCTCGAGCGAGTCGTACACCACCACGCCGCCCTTGGCGAAGAGGTAGACGAACCGGCCGTCGGTGACCGGGACGAACCCCGGATGGGCCGGCCCGTCCGTGAGCGCTCGCCATTCGTCACGAACCGGGTCGTACGCCGCACCGTCGTCGTAGGCCATGACGATGCCGTGGTCCCCGTTCCCGCTGCGGCCGGCCAACACCAGCAGCTCCGTCCCGGTCCACACCCCGCTCACCAGCCGGGCGCCGATCGGGGCCGGGGGCAGCGTCCGCCACGTGTCGGTGGCAGGGTCGTAGGCGGCACCGTCCGCCAGGGGGTCGCCTGTCGCCGGGTCGGCGCCGCCCCACACCAGCCACTCGGCCCCCGTCCAGACGGATGCGGCGTCGGTCCGCGACGCGATCGGCGCTGCCGCGGCCATGTCCCAACGGTCGGTTGCGGGGTCGTACGCCACGATGCCGCTGTAGGTCATCAGGAAGAACCGGTCACCCGTCCACACCCACGGGTCCGACGGCGTGGTCAGGTAGCGGAACGGCATCTCGGCTCCCAACGTCACCGCTCCCGTCGCCGGGTCGAAGGTCGCTGCCACGGTGTTGAAACGGGCGTCGACCCACCCGACCATCAGCACGACATCGCCGGTCCACATCACGGTGGGAAATCGCAGCGGCGCCGCTCCGGCGGCGGTCCAGGCGCCGGTCGCCGGGTCGAACACGTCGATCGTCGCGTCCGGCCAGTGGGAGCCAACCGCCACCGCCACCGTTCCGGTCCACACGACGTGTGCGGAGTCCTCTGCCGACGTCAGCGAGCCGGCCGGCGCGGTCGCGAGGGCGTGCCAGCCCGGCGCCAGCGGGACAGGATCGGACGCGACCGGCATCGTGGTGGAAGGCGCGGTGCTGTCGACGACCGTGCTGGAGGCCGGGGCGACCACGGCATCGCCACCGCCGTCCGGCCAGGCGATCACTGCGACCGTGGCGGCCACCGCCACCATCGCGAGCGCGGCCGCCGAGCCGAGCACCCCACGACGGCGGTGAAGGCGGCGGCCTGCAGCAGCGACCGCCGCGACGACGACGTCCGTCCCCGGCAGCGTCGCCGCGTCCACGGAGTGGAGTGCGTCGCGGAGTGAGGGGCCTGGTCGCGCTGTCATGCTTCGTCCAGAGCCCCAAGCGTGCCGCGGAGTTGCCCCAGCGCACGGGCCAGCGTGGACTTCACGGTGCCGACGGAGACGCCGAGCGCCGCGGCGATCTCCGCCTCGCCCAGGTCCTCGTAGAAGCGCAGCACCACCACCGCCCGGCGTCGTGCGGGCAGTGCCGCCAGCGCCCGCAGCACGCGCTCCCGCTCGATCACGCCGGCTTCGGCATCACCCCCGGCCGGCAGCCAGTCCAGCGCAGCCCGATCACGATCGATCCCGAGCCGGCGTCGGCGCCAGCGCCGGCGGGCGAGGTTCACCACCACCCGCCGAAGGTAGGCGACGGGGTCGGCCACCGTGCCGGCGCGCCAACGCGGCAGCGTACGGGCAATGGCTTCGGCCACGAGGTCGTCGGCGACGTCGCCACCGCCCACCAGCAGGCGGGCGACCCGCTGCAGCGCCGGGAGGCGATCGCCGACCAGCGCGGTGAACTCGTCGTCGGGCCCGGCCACCTCCACGCCCGACCAGAGCCTCAACCGTCGTGTTCGGTTGCCCGCCTGCGCACGGCATCCACCAGCGCGGCGAACGCTCGGCCGCGGTGGGAGACGGCGTTCTTCTCGTCCTCCGACATCTCGCTGAACGTCCGCCCGCCACCTTCCAGCGGGATGAACACGGGGTCGTAGCCGAAGCCGCGCTCGCCCCGCTCCGCCGTCGCGATCATCCCCTCGCACACACCCTGCACGGCCACTTCGCTGCCGTCCGGGTAGACCACCAGCGCGACCGTTCGGAAGCGGGCGGTGCGGTTGGGCACGCCGTCGAGCTGGCACAGCAGCTTGGCCCGGTTCTCTGCGTAGGTGGCCGTCGGGCCGGCGTAGTAGGCGGTGTCGACGCCCGGCTGGCCGTCCAGCGCGTCCACGAACAGGCCGGTGTCGTCGGCCACCGCGGGCAGCCCCGTCGCCGCACACACCGCCGCTGCCTTGAGCCGTGCGTTGCCCTCCAGCGAGCCGGCGTCCTCCACCACCTCGCCGACGTCGGCCGGGCGGGGCAGGATCTCCACCAGGCCGTCCAGCAGCGCGGCGATCTCCGCCATCTTGTGCGGGTTGGCCGTGGCGCTCACCAGGCGGGGCGGGGCTGCGGCGTTCATCGCCCCAGCGTCCTCGTGGGCGCCGGGTCGGCCACCAGGGCCGCCTGCAGGTCGATGATCTCGCCCAACCCCTTGGTGGCCAGGCCGAGCAGGTTGTCCAGCTCGCTGCGGGTGAACGCCTGCCCCTCGGCCGTGCCCTGCACCTCCACGAAGCGCGGTTCCTCCCCCGGCGCCCCGAGGACGACCACGTTCATGTCCACCTCGGCGGTGGAGTCCTCCACATACGGCAGGTCCAGCACCGGCTGGCCGCCGACGATGCCGACGCTGATGGCCGCGCAGTAGGAGTGCAGCGGGTGACGGCTGATGGCCTTGTTCTGCACCAGCCGGGTGAGGGCATCGTGGAGGGCGAGGTAGCCGCCGCAGATGCTGGCGGTGCGGGTGCCGCCGTCCGCCTGCAACACGTCGCAGTCGACGATCACCTGGCGCTCCCCCAGCAGCTTCATGTCGCACGCGGCGCGGAGCGACCGGCCGATCAGCCGCTGGATCTCCACCGTGCGACCACTCTGCTTGCCCTTCGCGGCCTCGCGGTCGATGCGCTCGGGCGAGGCACCCGGCAGCATCGAGTACTCGGCGGTGACCCAGCCCTTGCCGCTGTTGCGCATCCAGCGGGGCACGTCCTCGTCGATGCTGGCGGTGCACAGCACCCGCGTCTTGCCGAACGTCACCAGCACGCTGCCGGCCGCCATCTCGGTGTAGTCGCGCTCGAACGAGATCGGGCGGAGCTGGTCGGGCGTGCGGCCGTCGGGGCGGGGCATGGTGGGTTCCTCCGGGGGGCGATGGGTGGTGGGCGAATGGGTTGCGGGCGGGTGGGTCAGATCGGGTGCCACTGCGCGGCGCCGCGCAGCTCCGGGCCGAGCAGGCGGCCACCGAGGTCGGCGAACCAGGAGATGTCGCCGCTGGACAGGAAGCGGTGCTCGGCGGGCTCGCCGCCGGGGGCGCGCAGCAAGCCCAGGCGAGCCAGTTCGTCGCGGGCCACGAACGCAGTCTCGTCGGCGCTGCTGACCAGCACCACGTCGGGGCCCATGACCTCGCCGATCACGCGGGCGAGGTAGGGGTAGTGGGTGCAGCCGAGAAGCAGGCTGTCCACGCCGGCGTCCTTCACCGGCGCCAGCAGCCGCTCGGCGAGGATGGTGACCTCCTCGCCGTGGGTCTGGCCGCGCTCCACGAACTCCACGAAGCCGGGGCAGGCGGTGGCGGTGAGCTCCACCTCCGTCCCGGTGACGGCCACCGCGCGGTCGTAGGCGCCGGAGCCGATGGTGCCGACGGTGCCGATGACGCCGGCCCTGCCGCTGCGCGTGGCGCGGACCAGCGCCTCGGCGCCGGGCTCCACCACGTCGATCACCGGCACGGGCAGCTCTGCCTTCAGGTCCTCCAGCGCGGCTGCCGACGCGGTGTTGCACGCCACCACCACGGCCTTCACGTCGAACTCCTTCACCAGGCTCCAGGCGATCTGGCGGGCGAACTCGCGCACTTCCTCCTGGGGGCGCGGACCGTACGGGTAGCGGCCGGTGTCGCCGATGTAGACGAGGTGCTCGTCGGGCAGGAGGTCGATGACGGCACGGGCGACGGTGAGGCCGCCGAAGCCGCTGTCGAACATCCCGATCGGGCGATCCATCGGGTCAAGGCTAACGGTGGGCGCCCCCGACTGCCGGACTACCGAGAGATGACGAAGGCGATGGTGTAGGCGATCGAGTTGGTGGCGATGTGGGCGAGGACGGTGGCCAGCACGCTGTGCGCCCGGTAGCGGATCCAGCACCACCACAGTCCGGCCAGCGTGGTGCCGGCGACGCCGAACACGACCGTCGCCACCGTGCCGGCCGGCCCGTGACCGAAGATCTTGGCGATCGCCTCGTTGTCCTCGTTGAGGTTGATGGCCGGCAGCACGTGCCAGACCCCGAACAGCACCGACGCAGCCACCGACCCGCGCAGCACACCCCAGCGGACGGCGAACAGCGCGGGCAGCACACCACGGAAGGCCACCTCCTCCAGCAGGGCCGTGCCCAGCGGGATGCGGATGAACGCGTGGTACACCCAGGTCGCAGTGCCGCCGTCCACCCGGCGGTCCTGGTAGAGGTCGTGGAACGCCGGCATGGCCACTGCCACCAGCAGCAGCACCAGGGTGATGGTGAACAGCGAGACACCCCACAACGCACCGCGCCGCCACTCGCCCAGGCCCATCGTCGGCATCGTGACGACCCGGCGGGCGAGCACCACAATCGCCACCGCGACGGCGACGTTCCAGGGAATGTAGATCCAGCCCGGCAGCACTCGGTTGGTGAGGACGTTGGCGGCGGCGAGCACGAGCACGACGGCAGCAACCACCGTCGCCCACGGCGTACGCTCAGCGCGTGCAACGACCGCCACGAGCCGAGCGTACCCCGTGACTGCCGACGCGCGACCGGAGCGCGACACGTACATCGACTTCCTCCGGGCGTTCAGCCTGCTGGTGGTGGTGGCCTGGCACTGGGTGTTCACCATCGTCATCTGGAAAGACGACGGCCCGCACGCGACGAACCCGATCGGCTTCACCACCGGCCTGTGGGCGGCCACCTGGCTGTTGCAGGTGATGCCGCTGTTCTTCTACGTCGGCGGTTACTCCCACCTCGTCGCCTGGGAGCGCGCCCGCAGGCGGGGCGAGCGGCTGGCCGGCTTCGTGTGGAAGCGGATCACCCGGCTGGCCGTGCCGGCCCTCATCCTGCTGGCGGTGTGGGTGACCCTCGGCGTGGTGCTCGGCAACGTGTTCAACGCCGAGTGGGCCGGGCGTGGCGTGCTGCTGGTGGTGAGCCCACTGTGGTTCATGGGGGTGTACCTCGTGCTGGTGGCGCTGCTGCCCGTGTTCCTGTGGCTGCACCGCCGCTGGGACACGATCGTGCTCGTCTGGCTGGGCGCGGCCGCCGGCGCGGTGGACATCCTTCGGTTCCGCTACGGGTACGAGTGGCTCGGGCTGGTCAACATGATCACCGTGTGGGGGCTGTGCCACCAGCTCGGGTTCTTCTACGACCGGCTGGTGCACGCCACGCGGCGCACGGACTGGACGCTGCTGTGGGCGGGCCTGGCCGGGCTGGCCGGGCTGGTCTTCTCCGGTCTCTACCCGGGGTCGATGGTGGGCGTGCCCGGCGAGCGCTCCAACATGGCACCGCCGACGCTGTGCATCGTCGCCCTCGTGCTGTTCCAGGCGGGTGTCGCCGAGACCCTGCGCCCGGCCATGGAGCGCCGGCTGGAACGCCCCCGCTGGCAGCGGGCGAACGAGACGATCAACCGCTTCTCGCTGCCGCTCTTCCTCTTCCACACGACGGGCATGGCCTTGGAGCGCGCCGCCCGCTACGCCCTCGCCGGGGAGGAGAACGAGGCCCGCGAGCCGACGCTGGGCTGGTGGCTGTACCGCCCGGTGGCGTTCATCGGGCCGCTGCTGTTCACCCTGCCGGTGATCTTCCTGTTCGGCCGGCGGTGGGTGCGCTCCGGCCACCGCACCTCTGCCACGTCGGCGGCCTGAGCCCACCGTGCTGCTCGCCACCTTCCTCGCGCTCGGCGCGGCCGTGATCCACGCCGGCTGGAACTTCGTCGCCAAGGCCGCAGACGGCGACCGCCACATGGTGCTGTGGGCCCAGTTCCTGATGGCGGGGCTGCTGTGCCTGCCGCTGGCCGTGGGCAACCATGTGCTGTTCGGCATGCCTGGCAAGGCCTACCTGTTCGCCGCGATGAGCGGGCTGGTGCACATCCCCTACGTGGTGCTGCTGGCCAAGGCGTACACGGTGGGCGACTTCTCGGTGGGCTACCCGATCGCCCGCGGCGGCGGCGCGGCCCTGGCAGCGGTGGGTGGCGTGCTGTTCCTCTCCGACCACCTCACCGGATGGCACGTCGCCGGCATCTCCGTGGTCATCGCCGGCCTCGGCCTGCTGGCGGTGGGTGGCGCCCGCCCCCACGTGATGATCGCCCTTGCCGTGGCCGCCACCATCGGGGTGTACTCGGTGCTCGACGCGGCAGGGTCGCGGGCCAAGCCGGACACCGTGGCCTACGTGTTCGCCACCATGATCGCGACGGCCACCACGAACACCACCTACGCCCTCGCCACCGGCCGCGGCGCGGAGATGGTGGCCGTCCTGCGCCGCCGCTGGAGGACCAGCCTGTTCACCGGGGCGGCCAGCACACTCACCTACGGGATGGTGGTGGTGGCGTTCCGGCTGGCCCCCGTGGGGTACGTGACGGCGCTCCGGGAATGCAGCGTCGTCCTCGCCGCGCTGGCGGGCTGGCGACTGCTGGGCGAGGGCGACCACCGCCGGCGCCTTGCCGCCGCCGGCCTGGTGGCGGGCGGCATCCTCCTGCTGGTGCTGGCGCGTGGATGAACCGCCGGGGCGGCCGGTTGCCGGCACCGCAGGCTGTCAGGTGACGCTGTAGAGGCGGCCGGTGACCACGATGCGGTAGTACGTGCTGGTGGGCTGGCCGCTGAGCTTCGAGCACGCCACCAGTTGGGCGGTCATCGGGCCGTTGTTGGTGGAGATGTTGGCGATCGTGGAGTAGTAGGGGTAGGTGACCCGCTTGTCCACGACGCGGTAGTTGTACCACTTGCCATCCGTGCCGAGCAGGGAGAACGAGTCGCCGGTGGTGAGCACGTGCAGGTAGTAGAACGGCGCGTTGCCGGTGGTGCGATGGGCGAACAGCATCACGTTGCCGGGCGTGGCCACGTTGGCCAGGTCGCTCCAAGTGGCGGCGTAGCCCTGGTTGGCGATGGCGTCCAGGTTCGTGCCGCTCTTGATGCCGACCAGCACGCTGGCCTTCGCGGAGTAGACCGCGGTGGCCTTGTTGGCCGTGTAGTTCGGGTTCACCGGCACCGGTTGGGTGGCCGTCGAGGGGGTGCCGAGGAACCAGCCCGCCACATCGCCGATCAGGTGCATGCCGCTGTTCGAGTACAACGCCACGCCTCGCCCGGACACACGCGAGATGGCGTGGTTGGCGATGATCTGGTCCCAGCCGGTGACGTTCAGGTTGGACGAGCCCGGACGGGGGACCCCGGCGGGATAGGCGGTGACGTAGCCCTTGTCCCACGGTTGGGTGCCGGTGATGTTCATCGCCACCGCGGAGATGCCGGAGAAGGGTGCGCCCACGGCGAACTCGTAGGTGCTGCCACCCCAGGGCGCGAGGGTGCGAAGTTGGCGGGTGTCCAGCAGGCGCAGCGGCGAGGTGGGCACGAACAACCCGTCCGTGCTGGCCGCGCTGCCCGATCCGGTGTACCAGCCGACCAGGTCGACGATGAGGTGGCCGCCGCCTGCGCTGTAGATGTTGAACGTCTGCAGACCGTTGAGCGGCACGATGGCCTGCCCGGCGCGGGTCTGCCCGGCGGTGTCCAGGTTCACCGTGCTGACGTTGGGGCGGGTGTCGCCCGTGGGGTAGGCCGTCCAGTAGCCGGGGTTGCCGGTGACGGCCGTGATGGTGACCAGGGCCGCGGCCTGCCCGGTGGGCAGGCCGGCGGTGCCGAGGTTGACTGGCGTGATCGAACCCGCGCTCACGCCGTACCCGCGGTCCCGCGTGTCGAAGATGCGCACGGCACCAGATGCCAGCGTGGTGAGCCGGCCCTCCGGCACCGCACCGCCGACCGGCACGTACACCCCCACCAGGTCCACCGCCAGGTTCATCGACGTGCTGCGGAACAGGTCGATCGAGCCGTTGGCCCCGATCTTCACGTGGGCCATGTTGGCGATGGTGCGGCCGGCGACGTCGGAGTTGACCGTGGAGGTGGTGGGCAGCCCCTCCCCCGAGGGAAAGACGGTGACGTAGCCCTTGCCCGCGGCGCCGATGATGGTGACGTTGACGACGGCGGCGATTGCATTCGCCGGCACACCGTCGCCGGCGAGGACGTTCACCCGGATGGTGGACGACCCGACCGTGGTGAAGCCATACGCGCCCTGGCTGGGGCGGGTGTCGGCCAGGCGCTGCGGCGCCACCGCCACATAGGCGGACGCCCCTGCAGGCAGTGCGGCGGCAGCGGGCGCAGCCGCGACGGCGCCGATGGCCGTCACGAACGTGACGATGGCCATTGCCAAGCGGACGGCGTGCGCGCGCACGGAGGGGGTTCCCGTCGAACTCACGGCGGCGAGTCTAGGCAGGTGGGCGCGGCCGGGGTTGGCGCACCCCGGTGCCTCAGAAGTAGATGATCTGCTCCGCCTTGGCCTCGGCCTCGTCGAGGTCGTCGGTGTAGGCGCCGGTGCTGAGGTACTTCCACCCGCCGTCGCAGACGATGAACACGATCACACCGGACTCGATCTCCGAGGCCACCTTGGCGGCACCGGCCAGGGCCGCACCGGAGGAGATGCCGGCGAAGACGCCCTCGGCCACCAGGCGGCGGGTCCACTCCAGGCTCTCCCGCGGGCGCACGACCCGCTTGCGGTCCAGCAGTTCGAAGCCGTGCCAGTTCTCGAACACCGGCGGGATGTAGCCCTCGTCGAGGTTGCGCAGGCCTTCCACCCGCTCGCCCAGCGGCGGCTCGATGGCCACCACCTGGATGTCCGGGTTCTGCTCCTTCAGGAAGCGGCCGGTGCCCATGAGGGTGCCGCTGGTACCCAGGCCGGCCACGAAGTGGGTGATCTCCGGGCAGTCCCGCCAGATCTCCGGGCCGGTGCCTTCGTAGTGGGCGCGGGGGTTGGCGTCGTTGGCGTACTGGTAGAGGAAGCACCACTCCGGATGGTCGGCGGCCATCTGCTGGGCCCGGCGGACGGCGCCGTTGCTGCCTTCCTCGCCGGGCGTGAGGATCAGTTCGGCGCCGAAGACCTCCAGCATCTGACGGCGCTCGATCGACACGCTGGTGGGCATGAGGATCTTGATGGGGTGGCCCTTCATCTGGGCGATGGCGGCCATGGCGATGCCGGTGTTGCCGCTGGACGGCTCGATGATGGTCTGGCCGGGCTGGAGACGCCCGTCCTTCTCGGCCGCCTCGATCATCTGGCGGGCGATGCGGTCCTTGACGGAG
>JACJWF010000014.1 GCA_020637295.1 Acidimicrobiaceae bacterium
GGCGGAGCGGATGACCCAACAGGCGCTGGCCATCGAGTTCCTGCTGGCGGACCCCGACCGTCGCAGCCGCTTCATGGACCAGACGCTCGCACTGCTGAAGGCATTTGCTTTGGCCGGCGCGCACGAGACCGCGATGGCGATTCGCGACGACGTGCGCTTCTTCGCCGATGTGCGTGCGCAGCTGGCCAAGACCGACCGAGAAGGCTCGCCGGACGACGGCGGCCGCGGCGGTTCAGTAGCCACCGACACGGCGATCGCCCAACTGATCTCCGCCTCCGTCAGTGGCGACGGCATCATCGACGTGTTCGCCGAGGCCGGGCTCGACAAGCCCGAGCTGTCGATCTTGTCCGACGAGTTCCTCGAGAGCCTGGCCGCAGCCGACCGCCCCAACCTGCAGATGGAACTGCTTCGTCGCCTCCTGGCCGATCAGATCCGCACCATCCGCCGGGAGAATGTCGTGCAGTCCCGCCGCTTCAGCGAACTGCTCGACGCGGCCATCAACCGCTACCAGAACCGTGCCCTCACCACCGCCCAGGTCATCGCCGAACTGGTGGCTTTGGCGAAGGAACTACGTGCGTCACGCGACCGCGGACGCGCCCTCGGACTGAGCGACGCCGAGGTGGCGTTCTACGACGCGGTCGTCCAGAACGACGCCGCAGTGATGGAGCTCGGCGACGACACGCTCAAGAAGATCGCCCGCGGCCTCGTGAAGGCGGTGCAGGAGAGCGCCACGATCGACTGGAACCTCAAGGAGTCCGTGAGGGCGGCCATGCGCGCCAAGGTCCGCCGCCTCCTGGCCCAGTTCGACTACCCACCCGACAAAGAGGCCCGTGCCGTCGACCTCGTCATCGAACAAGCCGAACTGTTCGCCCAGGAGGCCGGGTAGCAGCCGCCCAGCTGCTTCAGCCGGTGACGGTGAGGGCGACCATCAGGTCGATCATGAACTCCACCTCTTCCTGGTCGAGCGCTTCCCAGCCCTGGATGTTCACGTCCTGGAGGGCCATGGCGCCCTTCGGCTCGGCGGCCATTCCGAGCACGCTGGCCCGCAGCGTGTCGATCTGGTCGCCGAGGCGGGGGTGGGCCAGCAGGACATGGTTGATCACGTAGATCTGGCTACGGACCAGCACGTGCAGCTGGTTCTTGATCGGGCCGGACAGCTCGTCGAACGTCTCCGCCAGGAAGAAGCCGATGTCGGCCTCCCCCTTCAGCAGGCTCTTGGCCACCAGGACGTAGTTGTCCCGCCGCTGCATCGCCACGTTGGTGGCGTTGAGGTCGGCCGGCTCGATCATGATCATGCACATCATGTGGACGTCGGGGTCGTCGGTGGTGGCGATCCGGGTGCCGGGCTGGAGGTCCTCCACATGCTGCACAGGGCCGCTGGCGAGAGAGGCGATCACCGCCTCATCGGCGCGGCCCACCGGACGGGCGACAGCCACATAGCCGAAGTCGCGCACCAGGCGAGCTGCGTCGAACGGGTTGGCGTAGATGATGTCGATCGAGCCGGCCTCCATGGAGCGGTGCAGATCGTCGAACCCGTCGAACACCTCGAAGTGGGTGGCCACGCCGAGGTGGCGCTGCAGCCAGGTGTTGACCACGAACCAGCCGGGCAGGTACTTCGTGTTGAAGTCCGGGCTGACGGTGAAGACCAGCGTCATGACGCACCCTCCAGCATCGAGCGGTAGAGCGCCGTGCACTCGTTGACCTTCGTGCGCGACGGCTTGCGGCGCACGGAGGTGTAGCCGACGATGCGGCCGTTGCGGATGTTCGGCACCACGCTGGCGAACACCCAGTAGTAGGCGCCGTCCTTGCGCAGGTTCTTCACGTAACCGGTCCACTTCTTGCCCTGGCGGACGGTGTCCCACAGGTCCTTGAACGCGGCGGCCGGCATGTCCGGGTGGCGGAGGATGTAGTGCTGCTCGCCGATCAGTTCGGCCTCGGAGAAGCCGGACATCGCGACGAAGCTCTGGTTGGCCTGGGTGATGATGCCGGCCGGGTCCGTCTGGGACACGATGAGCCGGCCCTCGGGGTAGGGGATCTCCTTGTCCACCACGAGGATCCGGCGGCGGAAGCCGTCGGCGTAGGTGAGCCAGTGTTCGACGCCGGTCTCGCCGTGCAGATCGTCAGGGGTCATGTCGCGCATCGATGGCCCCCTCAGAGGATGGCAGCGACACGCTCGGCCGCCCGCTTGGCATCGAGGAAGATCAGGCCCAGCTTGGCGCTCGGGTTGGCCAGCACCGACAGCACCGCGTCCTGCCCGGAGTGGGTCATCAGGATGTAGCCCGTCTTGCCCTTCACCATGACCTGTTCGAGGTCGCCACAGCCCAGCTCGTGTGCGCTGCGCTCGCCGAGTGTGAGGATGGCGGCGTTCATCGCACCGAGCCGGTCCTCGTCCAGTCCCTGCGGCAGGAGGCTGGCGATCATCAGCCCGTCGGTGGAGATCACTGCCGACGCCTTGATGTCCGCCGAGCTGCCGTTGAGCTCGTCGAGGATCGAGACGATCTGGTCTTCACGCATCGTGGTGCCCCTTCCCTGCACCGCGATTGCCTCACCCGTCGTGACCGCCCGTGGCACAGATACCACTCAATGTCGGCGCGACTGACCGCTCGCTGAAGGGACCTTGGTCAGTTTTTCACGGAGCGTGCAGAAACCACATCACGTGGTCGACACCATCCGCTCCAGGATGGCCGCCAGCAGGCGTGTGCGGGGCACCAGGGCGTCCACCAGCACATGCTCGTGATCTGCGTGGGCACCGCCACCCACCGCGCCCAGGCCATCCAACGTGGGCACGCCGCGGGCCGCCGTGAAGTTGCCGTCGCTGCCGCCACCCACGGCGATGCCGGCCAGCGGTTCGGCACCCAGAGCGGCGGCCGCCGCCTGGGCCAGTGGCAGGAGGGCTGCCGACGCGGTAGCAGGCATCGGCGGTCGGTTCACCCCACCGAGCACTTCGATCCGGGCCCCTTCCACGGTGGTGCCGAGCCCGTTGAACAGGCCCTCCAGGCGCTCCTTCTCCCCCGCCTGCTCCATGCGCACGTCCACCTTCACCCGGGTGAGGGCGGGCACCACATTGTCGGCCGTGCCGGCCGACGCCACTGTGGGCGTGACGGTGGTGCCGGTGGCGGGGTCGCCGAACGTGGCCACCTGGGTGATCAGTTCGGCCGCCGCCACCAGGGAGTTCACCCCGTTCCACGGTTCCAGCCCGGCGTGTGCCGCCTTGCCGTGCACCACCAGCTCGAACGTGCCGGTGCCCTTGCGGGCGATCTTCACCGCGCCACCGTCGGCGCTCGGCTCGCACACCAGCACCGCCCCGCAGGCCACGGCCCGCTCCTCGATGAGCTCGCGGCTGGCGCCGCTGCCGACCTCCTCGTCGGCGGTGATGAGGATCTCCACGCCGGCGCGCGCCTCCGGCGGCAACGAGGCGACGGCGTGCAGCGCCTGCACGATCCCGCCCTTCATGTCGAACACACCCGGCCCGGTGGCCCGCCCGTCGACCACGGCGAACGGGCGCTCGGCCACGGTGCCCGCCGGGAACACCGTGTCGTGATGCCCGACGATCAGCACCTTCGGCGTGCCGCCGCCCTGCCACCACACGTGCGGCCCGGCCGGGCTCTCCACGATCTGCGGGGCGCTGCCGAGGCGGGTGGTGACGAGGTCGGCCAGCGTCGCCGCCGAGGCGGCGAGCCGCGGCAGGTCCAGCGACGGCGACTCGGTGTTCACCAGCAACTCGAGGTCGGACAGCAGTGCCTGGAGATCGATCACCCCGCCATTCTGCCCGCGCGTGCACATCGGCGGTGGGCGAAGCGCCTAACGTCGCCCGGATGAGTGCGGACAAGCGGCGCGGGCGCAGCCGGTTCTTCCGGGCCCAGGATGCACCCGTGTGGTTCGGCGTCGGCCTGGCCGGGCTGCTGTGGGGCGCCACCTTGCTGTTCGACCGCTACGGTCCTACCGAGCGGCTGGATGCCGTCATCATCTCGCTGGACACCTCGACCGACCGCCGCGGCCAACGCAGCTACTCCCTCGAAGGTGTGGACGAGCGGGGTGGCGAGTTCGACACCGGCGTGTCCCGCGACGTCTACGACCGGGCGGACCGTGGCGACCGCGTCGTGGTGGAGCGGGCGCTGGTGACCAACCGCGTCGTGGTGATCGACGGTGGCGGGTGGCGGTACGACGGCAGCAACGTGGCCATCTTCCACGTGATCGTCGTGGTGGTCGGCGGGGCGATGGTCGCAGGGTCCCTCGCGTCCATGCGCAAGCGCCAACTGGAGGACCCCGAGTCTCCCACCTGGGCGCATCGCACGCGCTGGGTCACCCCGATCGTCCTGGTCGCGCTGGCGGGCTGGATCGTGTACGAGCGCTGGTCCGCCGGCGGCGACGCCGAGGCCCAGCCGTTGCCATCCACCACGGTCGCCACCACCGTGCCCCCGATCGCCTGCGACGACCTCGGCCCCGACATCGAGCCCTTCCTCACCCAACTGCTGGACCGTGGCTCCGTGCTGGAGGCCGACGTGAACCTGATGATCGGCGCCGTCAGCGTCACCCGCCCCGACTGCACCTTCGAATCCGTCGAGACCGCCGTGTGCACCGCCATTGCCGACGCGTCCGCGGCCACCCCGTCTCTCACCGTTTCCGCCGCTGGGCGATGCCCTGACCTGCCCTGAGGTGCGAGACTCGGCGGCATGACTGCCCGGCATCGCCACCCCCTCCTGGCACCCGCTCTGGCCCTCGGCCTGCTCATCGCGTCCTGCAGCGACGACAGTGGCTCCACCGCCACCACCGGCTCCGCCGACACCGAGGCGACCACGGCGGACACCACCCCTGCCACGCTGGACACCACGCCCGGCACCGCCAACTTCACCGTCCAGCCCGGCACCGAGCAGATCGCCGTGCTCGGCTTGGACCCCGGCACTGCCGTGGAGGCGGTGGCCCCCGACGGCACGGTGGCGGCCACCGGCGAGGCGGACGAGCAGGGCGCCGTGCTGTTCCGCGAGCTGACGCCGGGCGACGGCTGGCGCATCACGGCCGGCGACGAGACCAGCGACGAGCTGACGGTCGCCTCGCCGGACGACGTGCCCGACCCGAGCCTCTACACCGAGCAGCAGACCCTGCTGCCGGAGGACGGCGGCTTCGGCTACATCGTCACCCGCGACGGCACCACGCTGAGCGCCAACGTCATCCTCCCCGGCCCGGCCGAGGACGGCCCCTACCCCACCGTGGTGGAGTACAGCGGGTACGCCCCCAGCGACCCCGGCAGCAGCGCCTTCGCCCAGCTCTACACGCTCCAGGGCTTCGCCTACGTGGGCGTCAACATGCGCGGCACCGGCTGCAGCGGTGGCAGCTACCGCTTCTTCGAGACCGTGCAGTCGCTGGACGGCTACGACGTCATCGAGGCCGTCGCCGCCCAGCCGTGGGTGCTGAACCACAAGGTCGGCATGGTGGGCATCAGCTACCCGGGCATCAGCCAGCTGTTCGTGGCCGCCACCCAGCCGCCCAGCCTGGCCGCGATCACCCCGCTCTCCGTGCTGGACGACAGCTACCGCAGCACCCTCTACCCCGGGGGCATGCTGAACACCGGCTTCGCCGTGGAGTGGACCGCCCAGCGGATGGAGGAGGCCGCCCCCTACGGGCAGGGCTGGACCCGCGACCAGGCCGACGGTGGCGACGTGCGCTGCGCCGACAACCAGCAGCTCCGCCTGCAGAACCCCGACCTCGTGACCGAGATCGACGACAACCCCTTCTACTCGGCGGGGTTGGGGGACGCGCTGGCACCGGTGACCTTCGTGGACCGCATCGACGTGCCGGTCTTCATCGCCGGCGCCTGGCAGGACGAGCAGACCGGCGGCCACTTCCCCGCCATGCTGCCCGCCTTCACCGGCTCACCCCATGTCTACGCCGACCTGGTGAACGGCCTGCACACGGAATCCCTCAGCCCGCGAATCTTCGCCCGCACCATGGAGTTCCTGCAGCTCTACGTGGCCAAGGCGGTGCCCGACCTGAGCTTCGCCAACATCGCTGCACCCGTGCTGGGCGGGGCGCTGTGGGGCGTCACCACGTTCGCTCCGTTCGAGAACCGCTTCGAGGGCATGACCTACGACGACGCGCTGGCAGCGTTCGAGGCGGAGCCGCCGATCCGCGTGCTGTTCGACGAGGGCGCCAACGACGACTTCTCCGCCGGCACCCCCGAGCCCGGGTTCATCGCCACGTTCGACAGCTGGCCCGTGGCCGACGCCACCGCCCAGGCCTGGTCGCTGGATGCCGGCGGCGTGCTGGCCGACACCGCTGCGGCCACCGCCGGCGAGGACAGCTACACCGCCGACCCGACAGCCCTGCCCGCCACGTTCTACGAGGGGGACGGCAACGGCGTGTGGCGCGCCGACGTGGAGTACAACTGGCTGCCCCTCCCCGACGGCACGGGGCTGGGCTACGCCACGGCGCCGCTGGCCGACGACACCGTGGTGGTCGGCTCCGGCTCGGTGGACCTGTGGGTCTCGTCCTCCGCGGCGGACACCGACCTGGAGGTCACCATCACCGAGATCCGCCCCGACGGCACGGAGATCTATGTCCAGAGCGGTTGGTTGCGGGCCAGCCACCGAACGCTGAACGACGCCGCCAGCACCGAACTGCGCCCCGTGCAGACCCACCTCGAGGCCGACGCCGAACCGCTTCCCGAGGACACGCTGGTGCCCGTGCGGGTGGAGATCTTCCCCTTCGCCCACGCCTTCCGCGCCGGCAGCCGTATCCGCCTCACCATCGACGCCCCGGGCAACAACCGGGCGGTGTGGCAGTTCCGCACCATCAGCGACGGCGAGACCGTCACTATCGCCTACGGCGCCGACCACCCCAGCCGCCTGGTGCTGCCGGTGGTGGCCGGCGTGGAGGTGCCGACCCCGGCCCCGCCCGCCTGCGGCGCCCTGCGCGGCCAGCCGTGCCGCGGCTACGAGCCGGCCGCCAACGGTGGCTGACGGATGGATCGCCGTCGCGACCAGCTGGCCGAGTTCCTACGGGCCCGCCGCGACGCGCTGACCCCCTCTGAGGTGGGCCTGCCCGAAGGCCGTGGCCGGCGCACGAAGGGGCTGCGCCGCGAAGAGGTCGCGCTGCTGGCCGGCGTGTCCGTCACCTGGTACACGTGGCTGGAGCAGGGCCGCCCGATCAACGCCTCGGTGGACGTGCTGGAGGCACTGGCCCGCACCCTGCGGCTGGACGACGCGGAGCGCCGCCACCTGCTGACGCTGGCCAGCCGCCCGGCCGGCGACAGCCAGGGCGACGTGGACGACCTGACCGACGCACCCGACGCGCTGGTGCGGCTGATCACGGCGATGGAGCCGGCGCCCGCCTACGTGCTGGGGCCGCGGTGGGAGTTCCTGGCGTGGAACCGCGCCCAATCACGGCTGTACCCGATGATCGACCGGCTGGTGCTGCCCGAGCGCAACCTGCTGTGGGTGATCTTCGCCGAGCCGACCGCCCAGGCGCTGGTGGCGGACTGGCCGGAGCAGGCCCGCCGCATCCTCGCCGAGTTCCGCGCCGGCACGGCCCGACTGGGCGCCGACCCCCAGGTGGTGACCCTGGTGGAGCAGCTCCGCGCCGCCAGCCCCGCGTTCGCCGAGTGGTGGCCGCAACAGGATGTCGCCGGCTTCGAAACCCGGGTCCGCCGCTACCACCACCCCCGCGCCGGCGAGTTGGCCTTTGAGTACCAGCAGTTGACCCCGAGCGAATGGCCCGGCCTGCGGGTGGTCTGCCAACTTCCGCTGCCCGGCGACGACAGTGCCGAGCGCCTGGCCGCCTGGCGCAGCATGGCCTGAACCAGGCCGCTCCGGCGGCGGGTTAGGGTGGCCGTTCCCGGCAAACCGACCACAAGGGAGACTCCGATGGGCCTCGGTGACGAGAAGTACGTCCTGCTGACCACCTACAAGCGCAGCGGCGATGCAGTCGCGACCCCCGTGTGGTGCGTGGGGCTGGACGACGGCACCATCGGGTTCTGGACCAGCAGCGGGTCGGGCAAGGCCAAGCGGCTGGCCCACACGGCGAAGGTCGTCGTCCAGCCGAGCGACGCCCGCGGGCGGGTGAAGGACGGCACATCGCCGGTCGACGGCACCGCCGTGGTGGTGGCCGCCGACGACCCGCGCTACGCCGAGATCCAGAAGAAGGTGAAGGCCAAGTACGGCTTCATGACGAAGATCACCAAGTTCCTCGGCACCGTCATGGGCACGCTGAAGCGCAAGCGCATCCCCTACGGCGACCGCGCCGTCGTCATCACCGTCGGCTGAGGCCGACCGATCGGCGGCCGGTCAACTCGGCACGACGCAGAACTCGTTGCCCTCGGGATCGTTCATGACGATCCATGAGATCCCGAACTCGTCGCTGCGCCCCACGCGTACGGCGCCCAGTCCCTCCAGGCGGGCGGCCTCGGCCTCCACGTCCGGTACGTGCAGGTCGAGGTGCAGGCGGTTCTTCGCCGCCTTCGGCTCGGCCACGGTCTGCAGCAGCAGCTTGGGGCTGCGGCCGGCCGGGTCCGAGAGCGCCCGGTACTGGGCGACCCCACCGCTCACCTCGTAGCCGAGCGCCGCCGACCAGAAGGCCGCCTGGCGGTCCAGATCGTTCACGTCGAGGGTCAGCACCAGGTAGTCGGCCATCACCGCATCGTAGGTCCGCCCGATCAGGGCTGCGGGCGGTTGCCGCCGGGGCCTCCCTGGCCGCCGCCGGGCCCGCTCTGCGACACCGCGTCGGCTGTGGTGGTGGAGGCCACCACCGTGCCGTTCACCACGATCTCGTAGGTCACGCCGTCCTGCAGCGCCGGGGTGGACAGGGCGATGGATGCGAACTGGCGGGAGGGGGTGACCGCCAGCACCACGGTGCCGTCGGCGGCCCGCACCTCCACCGTGGAGCCGGCCTGCTGTGTGGCGAACGTCGCCAGCAGCGACCCCTGCGACGACGACTGGCTGGGGGCCATCGCCATGCCGGCGCTGCCGGTGGCAACGATCGTGCCGCCGGAGATGTCGAACGTGCCGTCGTAGTCGATCGGGCCGTTCATGTTCTCCGTCGGGCCCACCACGGTGACGGTGCCGCCGGTCATCGTGATCGATCCGTTGATGTCGATCCCGTCGCCGAGCGCATCCACCGTGGTGTCACCACCGTTGATCACCAGCGCACTGCCGTTCAGCCCGTCGTCGCTCGTGGTGACACCGACGGTGCCGCCGTCGATGGTGACGGTGGCGGCCTCCAGACCCTCGTAGGCCCGGGTGACCAGGACGGTGCCGCCGCTGACGGTCACTGACGTCTCACCCTTCACCCCGTCGTCGCCGGCGCTGACGGTGAGCGAGCCGCTGACGACGGCGACCTGGCCACGGCCCTCGTCCTCGTCGTTGTCGGACTTCACCCCGTCGCCCGCGGCGTCCACCGTGACCGCCGACCCGTCGACGACCACATAGTCCTTGCCGCGGATCCCGTCGTCCACTGCGGTCACCTGCACGGTGCCACCACCGAACACGAGGCCATCCTTGGTGTTGATCCCGTCGTTGGTGTTGCCGGTGACGGTGAGGGCGCCCCAGCCGGTGATCGTCAGGTCGGCGAAGCTGGCGATGGCCGCCTCACCGCCGTCGGCCAGCGAGTACCCGCTGCCGTCGCTCACCGAGTTGGTGGTGCCGTCGGCGAGGACGATCACCACCTCGTCGGCAGCCTCCACGAAGATGGCCGGCCCAGTGGAGTTGGTGATCGAGGCATTGTCGAGGATCAGGCGCACCTTGCCCTCACCGTCGCTGGCAACGGTGACCTGGCCATCGGCGAGCGTGCCGGTGAGCCGGTAGGTACCCGGGTTCTCGATCGTCACGGACCCGGACGAGAGATCGATCTGCTGCTCCTCGGCGGCGTCCCACTCCAGGTCGCCGGCACTGTCGTGACGGTCGATGCCGGACTCGTCGATGCCCGACGTGTCCGTGCCGGTGCCGTCACCGGTGGACGAGGTGGCGTCCGCGCCCGTCTCGGTGCCGGTCTCGGTGCCGTCACCGGCGATCGACACGATGGTCGGGTCCGCCGACTGGCCAGAGGTGCTCGTGGTGCTGCCGCACGCGGTCAGCAGGGTCATGGCGCTCACCGCAGCGAGCAGGTAACGGCGACGGGGGGTCATCGCGGCGTCCTTTCGTTCAGAGGGGTGCGGCCGAGGCGGCGCAGCACCCGCGTCCACTTGTGGGCGGGCAGGGAGGGGTCCAGCAGTGCCATCCCGACGGCGTACTTGCTGATCGACACGGGGCGCAGGCCTTCTGCCCAGAGCGAGCGGTCCAGCGGCGTGGTCGGCCCGGCGCTCTTGGTCTCCACCACGAGCAGGTCCGGGGCGCCGACGGAGCGGCCGTCGGCGTGGGTGCACACGAGGTCGGCGTCCACGGTCATCCGCATCGCGTCGACCACGAAGGTGGTGCGGGTGTACGCGGTGGCCAACGTCGCCCTCAACTCGCGGCCGACGCCCGGCAGGTCGACCAGTTCGGCGACGAACGCTCTGCCGTCGGCGGTCAGGACATCGGCGTCGTCGACGCGGTACTCCATCCGGTGCTTCACCGTCTGGTCCCGGCCGTTGCGCACCTTCACCTCCAGCCAGCACGTGCCGCTGTCGAGGTAGGTGCGAGTGCGCACCTTGAACCGGTGCGGGCGGCCGCGGGCAGCACCCATGTACGAGACGAGGTCCGGCGTGTCGAAGTACACGGTCCGGTACGGGAAGGCCCGGTGGCCCTCGATCTCCAGGACCCGCACCCCGTCGCGCAGACCGGCGACAGCCGCTGCCAGTTGGTCCGGGCCGACGAGGTACTTGCGGTCGGTTCGGGTCATCATCGCCGCGCCGTCCACGGCCTCGTCCAGCGAGATCGGATGGTGCCCACCGGCGAGTTGCACGAGCGGCACGAGCGGGCTCATCGCACCGCTCCGATCATCTCCCGGCCGGCGGCGGGCGGGGTGACGGCTGCATCCCGCAACCGGTAGCGCACGTCCACCACCGTGGTGTCGCGCACCAGGTCCACCCGCTCGACCACGAGGTGCTTCACGTCGGCGACCAGCAGTTCTTCGAGCCGGGTTCGCAGCAGCCGCTCGTCCGTGTAGGCCGCATCGAGCGTGATCACCTGCTGCCGGTACCCGCTGAGCAGCCGGGGATGATCGGCCCCGAACACTGTCGCCACGAGCAGCACCATCAGTGCCGGGCTCAGCCAGGCGGGCTCCAGCTCGAAGCCGCTCAGCAAGCCCATCGCCAGGGCCACGAAGTAGTAGGCCACCTCCTCCTGGGTGAGCTCGGACGAGCGCAACCGCACGATCGAGAGCAGGCCGAACAGGCCCAGGCCCAGCCCGGCGCCGACGGCCGCCGAATCCAGCGCGATGGTGACGGCGGCGATCCCCATGTTCACGCCGATGTAGGCGAAGACCATGTCCCGCCGCCGGTGGCGGGGGAAGTACACGGCCGTGGCCATCACCACGACGGCCACCAGATCCACTGCCAGCACAAGTCCTTGCGACATCGTCGCTCCCTTTCGTCCTCTGGGTCCCTCTTGGTGCCTTCATCGTGAAGGGCGCACCTTGGAGGACCGTGAGAACGGCCGGTGAACCTGACGTGAACCGGCCGCGGCGTTAGCCGAACAGGGCGTCAGTCGAACAACGCGTCGGCGAACGAGCCCCCGTCCGGCACGCCCGGCAGCGCCGCGAACAGCGCCGACCCGGTGTGCACGAGGTACTCCATCATCACGTCGTGGCGGGACAGGTTGGTCTGCATCGGCACGTACTGGATCCGTGGGTCGCGGACGAACGCAATGAAGAACAGGCCGGCGTCCAGCCGCCCGAGGCCGTCGCTGCCATCCGTGAAGTTGTAGCCGCGGCGCAGCATGCGCGCCCCACCGTTGACGGTCGGGTGGGCCAGGCGCACGTGCGACCGTTCGGCGATCAGCGTCTGGTCATCGCGGCCGGTGACGGCGAAGTCCGGTTCGGTGAACTCGTCGCCGCCCGACAGCGGGGCCCCGCTGCCCTTGGTGCGGCCGACAATGGTCTCCTGCTCGGCCAGCGAGGTGCGGTCCCAGGTCTCGATGTGCATGTTGATCCGCCGGGCCACGAGGTAGCTCCCACCGGCCAGCCACTCCGCTCCGGGGTCGTCGCCGGGCTGCACCCACACATGGGTGTCCAGTTCCTCGACCTCCTCGGCCTTGATGTTGGCCGTACCGTCCTTGAAGCCGAACAGGTTGCGCGGCGTGGCCTGGCTGGTGGACGTGCTGGAAGTGCGGCCGAACCCGAGTTGCGACCAGCGCAGCGACACCACACCGAACCCGATGCGGGCCAGGTTGCGCACGGCGTGGAAGGCCACCTGCGGGTCGTCGGCGCAGGCCTGTACACACAGGTCCCCACCGGAGCGGGCGGGGTCCAGGTCGTCAGCAGGGAAGTGCGGCAGGTCGATGAGCGCCGACGGCAGCCGGGCGGCGAGGCCGAAGCGGTCGCGGCCGTCCCCGTCGACGAACAGGGAGCGACCGACACCGACCGTGATGGTGAGGTTGGCGGCGGGCAGCCCCAGCGCCTCGCCGGTGTCCTCCGGCGGCGCCAGGTAGGGCCCACCCACTGCGCCGTACTCGCCGGCCTCCAGGCCCGCCGTCATCTGGGCGGCGGCGACCGTCCAGTCGTCCAGCAGTCGGTGCAGTTCGCCAGGGTCGTCGGTGATCACGTCGAACGAGGCGAAGTACAGCCGGTCCTGACGGGTGACCACACCCGCCTGGTGGACGCCGTGGAACGGCACCACGCCGCCGCCCGTGGCCTGCGCCGCGGCGTCGCCACCGGCGAGCGAGGCAACGGCCAGCGCGCCCGCCGCGCCCGCGCCGGCGAGGCCGGCGCCACCCACCAACAGGCGGCGCCGGCTGATCCCCGAGCCGGGCGCAGCGGTGCCGGTGTTCACAGCACCACTGCGGCCGTCAGCCGGGAGAGCGGCTCGCTGAGCGCGTTGACGGCGTCCGACAGCTCCTTCACCTGGTCGGCGGAGAGGTCCGTGTAGAGCACGAACCCGTCACCATCGCGGTACTGGTCCAGAAGGGCCTGCAGCTCGGCGAAGCGGGTTTTCAGTTCCTCCGCCAGCGCGTCGTCCTTCGTGCGCAGCGCAGGCTCCAGCACCTCGAACGCGATCCGGGCGCCGTCCACGTTGGCCTGGAAGTCCCACAGGTCGGTGTGCGACCAGATCTCCTCCTCGCCGGTCACCTTGCCCGTCGCCACCTCGTCCAGCAGCTCCTTGGCGCCGTTGCCCAGCTGGTCGGGTGTGAACGTCAGGTCTTCCACGCGCTCCACCAGTTCCTTGGTGTCGGCCACCAGCTGGTCGGCCAGGGTGGCACGCTCGTCCGCGGTGGCCGCCGTGTAGCCGTCGGCCGGGGGCCACAGGTCCTTCTCGATGCGGTGCCACCCGGTCCATGCCTCACCCTCGGCCAGGTCGGCCTCGCGCAGGTCCAACCGCGGGTCCAGGTCACCGAACGACTCCGCCACCGGTTCGATCCGCTCCCAGTGGGTGCGGGCGTCGGCGTACATCGCACGGGCGCCGTCGTCGTCGCCGGCCGTGTAGAGGGCGGCGAACTCCTCGGTCTTCTCCAGCAGGTCCTCCGCCTCGTGCTCCACGAACTCGTGGTACTGCTCGGTGGCGGACTGCAGCAGGTCGCCGGCCGCGCCCGTGGGTCCCACGGCCGAGCCGGAATCGGTGACCGTGAACTCGTTGCGGATGCCGTCGCCCGCCATGCCCGGCTTGCAGGCGGTGACATAGGTGCCGGGGCCGGCGGTGACGACGAGCTGGCGGGTGAGGCCGGGCCCGATGTTCTCCACCTCGCCGATGATGCGCAGGCCGTCCTCGGCCAGCAGGTAGAACTCGGTGACCTCGGAGCCGTCGTTGGTGACGTCGAACACCAGGTTGCCGCTGGGCGCCTCGGTGGTGGAGAGGCGGCAGGCGTCGTCCGTGCTGGTGACGGCGATCGAGTCGCTGCCGGAGGCGGTGTCGTTGTCCGTGCAGGCGGCCAGCAGCACCAGGGGCGCGACGACGAGGATCGGGATGGAACGGTTCATACGAGGGCCTTCTCCGGGGCAGGGGTGGGGGGAACGTGGGCGCGCACCCGGACGGTGCGCAGGAACAGGGGCAGCACGGCGGCCATGTAGGCCAGCCAGGCGAAGGCCTCCAACCAGGTGGTGGCCGGCGAGAAGTTGATGGTGCCCTTGAGGAGCGTGCCGTACCAGGACGACGGGGGGATCTGGGCGCTGACGTCGAACGCCAGCGAGTTCAGGCCGGGCAGCACGCCGGCCTCCTGCAGGTCGTGGATGCCATAGGAGAGAACACCGGCGGCGACGACGATCAGCAGCACCGCCGTCCAGGTGAAGAACTTCGCCAGGTCCAGCCGCACCGCACCCTTGGTGACGAGGTACCCGAGCACCACGGCCACGGCCAGGCCGAGCAGCGCACCCACCAGCGGGTCGGTGGTGTTGCCGGTGGCGCGCACGCCGGCCCACAGGAACAGGGCCGTCTCCAGCCCTTCGCGGCCCACAGCCAGCAGGGCCATCACGCCCACCGCCACCGGGCCGGCCGTGGCGGCGGTGTCCATGCGGGCGTGCAGGTCGGCGCGCAGCGTGCGCGCCGTGCGGGCCATCCAGAAGATCATCCACGTGATGAGGGCGACGGCCACGATCGACAGCGAGCCGCCGATCAGCTCCTGGGCCTCGAAACTCAGCCCCTTCGGGCCGTAGGTGAGGGCGGCGCCGAACGCGACCGACACGGTGACGGCAACGGCGACACCCGCCCACACCCACCGCAGGAGATGGGTGCGCTCCGTACGCACCAGGTAGGCGACGAGGATGCCGACCACCAGGGCGGCTTCCAGGCCTTCGCGCAGGCCGATGAGGAAGTTGGCGAACATGTAAAGGCAACCTAACGGAAGTTAGGGCACCTTTACAAGTCCTGAGAGTGTTCCTGCACCTCAGGGCGGTTCGGTCCTGCCCGGTAGCGTTGAATCCTTGTGGGTGCCGACGTGATCTCCGAGGCTGGGCAGCGACGCACGTTCGCCATCATCAGCCACCCCGACGCCGGCAAGACCACCCTCACGGAGAAGTTCCTGCTGTATTCCGGCGCCGTGCAGGAGGCCGGTGCGGTGCACGCCCGCGAGGGCCGGCGCAGCGCCCGCAGCGACTGGATGGAACTGGAGCAGCAGCGCGGCATCTCCATCTCGTCCACCGTGCTGCAGTTCCCCTACCGAGGGCACACCGTCAACCTGCTGGACACGCCGGGCCACCGCGACTTCAGCGAGGACACCTACCGCGTGCTCGCCGCCGTGGACGCCGTGGTGATGGTGCTGGACGCGGCGAAGGGCATCGAGAGCCAGACGCTGAAGCTGTTCCAGGTGTGCCGCTCGCGGAACCTGCCGGTGCTGACGTTCCTCAACAAGTACGACCGCCCGTCGCGCGAGCCGCTGGAGTTGTTGGACGAGATCGAGGCGCAGATCAACCTGCGGCCCACCCCGGTCACCTGGCCGGTGGGCAACGGCGAGGACTTCCACGGCGTCATCGACCGGCGCACGGGGATGTACACCGCGTTCACCCGTACGGCCCGCGGCGCGTCCGCGGCGCTGGAGGCGGACATGCCGTTCGCCGAGGCACGTGCGGCCGGCGTCGGCCGGGCCTGGGCGTCGGCGGAGGACGAACTGGGCCTGCTGGAGGCCATCGGGGCCGACGTGGACATGCCGTCGTTCCTGGCCGGCGAGAGCACGCCCGTGTTCGTCGGTTCGGCGCTCACCAATTTCGGCGTGCGCAAACTGCTGGACGCCGTGGTGGACCTGTGCCCCGCACCGTCACCGCGGGAAGCCCTGGATGGTGCCGGCCGGCCGCTGGACGCGCCGTTCAGCGCGTTCGTGTTCAAGGTGCAGGCCAACATGGACCCGTCGCACCGCGACCGCATCGCGTTCGCCCGCATCTGCTCGGGTCGCTTCGAGCGGGGCATGACGGTCACGAACTCGCGCACCGGGCGGGACATGACCACCAAGTACGCCACCACCGCGTTCGGCGCCGACCGCGAGACGGTGGAGGAGGCCTACCCCGGCGACGTGGTCGGCCTGGTCAACGCCACCGGCGTGCTGATCGGCGACACCCTGTACGGCGCCGGCTACGACGGCTCGGCCGTCACCTACCCACCGCTCCCCCGGTTCGCCCCCGAGGTGTTCGCCCGTGCCCGCCCGCTGGACAACGGCAAGTTCAAGCAGTTCCGCAAAGGGCTGGAGCAGTTGGACGAGGAGGGCGTGGTGCAGGTGCTGCGCGACCCGGACATGGGCGACACGGAGAACGTGCTGGCCGCCGTGGGCCACCTGCAGTTCGAGGTGTTCGCCCACCGCCTGGGTTCCGAGTTCGGCGCGCCGAGCGAGGTGGTGAGCGCCCCGTACCAGGCCATCCGGCTCACCGACCGGGCCTCGGCCGAACGCCTGCGCCAGATCGGCGGCATCCGCATCCTCACCCGTGGCGACGGCGAGTTGGTGGCCCTGTTCGAGAACCGCTACCGCCTCCAGCGCCTGATGTCGGACGAGCCGGAGCTCACCCTGGAACCGATCCTCGCCGACGCCCTCCCGCTGACGTAGGCGCCGTGGACGGGGCCGTCGCCGGTGCCGCCGCCGGCGGCATCAGTGCCCTCGTTCAACTCAGTTCGATTCCGATTCGGCGTCCATCCCGGGGGAAGGCGAGGTGTCACGCCCTTCTGCTTGCCTGCGGGCATGCATCGAGCTGCCTACACCGTCGAACCGGCCGTCGCCGCGCCTGGCCGAAGTGCTACATTGAAGCACATGGCTGAGGTCGGCATCCGGGCGCTCAAGCAGAACGCATCGGCGGTCGTCGCCGACGCGGCCGCGGGCGAGACCATCACCATCACGGACCGCGGGCGCGCCGTGGCGCGCATCACCCCGCTGCCGGCCGGACGGCTGGAGGGGTTGGTGGCCGCCGGCCGCGCCCGGCCTGCTCGGCGCCGCGTGGCAGACCTGCAGCCGCCGCGGCCGGGCGCGTCGCTCACCGCCGCGCTGGCCGAGATGCGGGCCGACGAGCGGAGCTGACGTGGCCTACTACATGGACACCTCAGCCCTCACGAAGCTGGTGGTGGCCGAGGCGGAGTCCGAGGCGCTCCAAGCCTGGCTGGCATCGGTGGACCAGCCGCTCGTGTCGTCGGACCTGGCCCGCACCGAACTCCTCCGCGCCGT
Organism: Acidimicrobiaceae bacterium; assembly: GCA_020637295.1. GTDB lineage: Bacteria > Actinomycetota > Acidimicrobiia > Acidimicrobiales > Ilumatobacteraceae > UBA668. Next base: position 17,193 of record JACJWF010000014.1, read on the forward strand.
TCGGCGGGCCGAGCCGGACCGGATGGTGCAGGCCCGCGCCGTGCTGGACGTGCTGGTGCTCCTGCAGGTCACCACCGAGGTGTTCGAGGCCGCGGCCATCCTCGGCCCCACCACACTCCGGACGCTCGACGCCCTCCACCTCGCGGCCGCGCTGTCGCTGGGTGACGAGTTGGACGGGATGGTCGCCTACGACGAGCGGCTCGCCGCGGCGACCACGGCGCTCGGCATCCCGGTGGTCGCGCCGGCCGCACGGTCCTAGGCCCCGCACTCCTCGTCGCCGATGCGGCAGGCCAGGTCCAGGCTGGGCGCGGTGTCCACGAACCGCGACGTCCACCAACCGTGGGGGCCGTCGTTGGCCATCGCCAGCGCGTTGGCCCGGTTCGGGTCACCGGCCACCGCGATCAGGATGTCGCCGGGCTCCGTCACGATCGGTACCAGGCGCTGCGGGTCGTCCGACTCGGCAAACACCGCAGGCACCAGCCCCGCCGCCGCCAGGTCCACCAGTGTGCGCCGGCCGGCGGTGAGGTTGCTCCACTGCCCGATCAGCGCCTCGAACTTCCAGGCGGGGATGCAGGCCGCGGCGTAGAGCGCCGCCTGCACCTGCCGTTTCGACCAGCCGACGCGACCGAACGTGCGGGCGATCATCGGCGAGATGAGCAGCAGCGGCCGGTACTGGGCGCGGCCCAGCCCGTAGACGTGGGTGAGGTCCCATCCCGTTGCCCGCACCAGCCCGTCGGCCAGGTACGGCACGATCTCCTCCGGCGTCGAGCCGAAGACGCTGCCGATCATCACCGTCGAGTTGATCCGGGCCAGCGTCACCACGGAGTCGCCGGGCGTGAATCCGAAGGCACCGGCCAGCGACGGCCAGCCCAACTCCGCCAGCACGTCCATGTCCTCCGCCAGCACCGGCTTGGCCGGGTTGCCGAACGTCGCCTTGTCGTGCTCGTCGCCGGTGAAACCGCAGACGTTGCGGAGGAACAGCCGTAGCCAGCGGCCCACGGTGGTGTTGGCCCGGTGCCCCTCACGGTGTGCGCCCGGGCCGTGGTGGAACCCGAGTTCCGCCACCACCGGGCCGCTCAGCACCATCAGCGCGTCGGCCCCGGTGGTGTTGCCGCTGTGCTCCACCCCGTAGCGGTCGCCAGCCAGGATCTCGGCCACCGCCAGCAGCACCGGCAGATGCTCCGGCCGGCATCCGGCCATCACCCCGTTCACCGCCACCGACCACACCGTGATCTCCCGTCCGCTCGGCCGGGCCACGCCCAGCGACCGCCACGGGTCGTGCCCGGTCGCGGCGATGAACGCCTCCACCCGCTCGCGAGTCGGCGGCACGAACGGCGACCCGTCACTCCACCCCCGTTCGCAGAACAGGTCGTGCAACTCATCGATCGTCCCGCTCGCCACCACGTCCAGCGCCCCCGGCTCCGAACTTGTCGCGGCGTCTACCGGGATTTCCACGGTCAGGCCCGCGACAACTTGGGGGAGGGTGTGGGCCAGGAAGCCGGCGACGAGGGCGTCGGCGGACAGGCCGTCGGGGTGGGCGTCCAGCACGGCCAGGCGCATGCCGTCGAAGCCCAGCCCGCGGCCGGTGGCCAGCGCCTGGCGCTCGAACCCGGGGGACACCAACGAGACCGACGGCACCCCGGCCCGTTCGGCGGCGACGGATGCCCGCAACACGGCGGGCGTGCAGCTGCCTCAAGCGCCGACGCCGCTGACCACCGCATCGATGCCGCGGGCGGCGATGACGGAGGGGATCTCCCCCACCAACTGGGCCTCGTCGGGCCCGTGGATGTTGCCGAACGCGTCGTACCCCACCACGTCGGCGCCCATCGCCTGCAGCTCGCCGGCCAGCACGGGGAACAACTCCTCGCCGCGGAACATGTAGTCCCACAGGAAGCCCACCCGCCTCCCGGCCAGCCCGTGTGCCGGCCCGCCACCCAACCGGGGTGCCAGGGGACGGCGGGCGGTGGCGAGCGGCGAACGGGGCCAGACGACGTCGTACTGCATGGCGACATCATGACGAAGCCGCGCTGGCAGGCGCTGGCAAGATCAGCCAGGAAAGTCGCCGGCATAGAATCTGGTGCCATGGACGACATCGATCGCGCAATTCTCTACCACCTGCAGCGCGACGGCCGGCTCAGCAATCAGGACCTCGCCGACCGCGTCGGCCTGACGCCCTCGCCCTGCCTTCGCCGGGTGCGCCAGCTGGAGGCGATGGGCATGATCACGGGCTACACCGCGCTGGTGGACCGGCAGATGGCCCGCCGTGCCTATGAACCGCTGGTGTGGGTGACCCTCAGCGAGGTCACCCGCTCGTCGATGACCCAGTTCGAGCGCGCTGTCTCGGAGATCCCCGAGGTGATGGAGGTGCTGCGGATGATGGGCCAGCCGGACTACCTGCTGCGGGTGGTGTCCTCCGGCCCTGACGCGTTCGAGGCGCTCTACATCGACCGCCTGGCCGGCCTGCCGTTCGTGCAGACGCTCACCTCGCAACTGGCGATGAAGGTGGTGAAGCGCAGCCAGATCCTGCCGCTGGGTCTGTGAATTCGCCCGGCAGCCGGCGCGTTCGGATTGAACTGCGCCTCTCCCCGCGGCGAGACTTCCCGGCATGAGCGACACCGACCGCGTCAACGCAGCCATCGACCGCCTCCTCGAGGAGCACCCGCCCACGGAGTGCAGCAACATCGAGTTCCGCGGCCACCGCTACGACGCCGGCCTGGCGTGGGTCCACTTCCCCGAGGGCTTCGGCGGCCTCGGTGTGCCGCCCAACCTCAACCGCATCGTGGAGGAGCGCTGCCGCAAGGCAGGCGCCGCCCCGCAGGACCCCAGCACGTTCTTCATCGCGCTCGCCGGCCCCACCATCGTCACCCACGGCACCGACGAGCAGAAGCGCCGCTTCCTGCGGCCGATGTTCACCGGCGAGGAGCGCTGGTGCCAGCTGTTCAGCGAGCCCGGCGCGGGCAGCGACTTCGCCGGCCTCGGCACGAAGGCCGTGAAGGACGGCGAGGAATGGATCGTCAACGGCCAGAAGGTGTGGAACACGCTCGCCCACCTGGCCGACTGGGGCATGCTCGTCACCCGCACCGACCCGGAGCAGCCCAAGCACAAGGGCATGACCTACTTCGCGCTGGACATGCGCCTGCCCGGCGTGGAGGTCCGCCCGCTGCGCCAGATCACCGGCGAGGCCGAGTTCAACGAGGTCTACATGACCGACGCCCGGGTGCCGGACGACTGCCGCATCGGCGCCGAGGGCGAAGGCTGGCGCGCCGCGCTCACCACCCTGATGAACGAGCGCACGGCCATCGGTTCCGGCAGCGGTGGCACCACCCGCCGCCGCGGCCCGATCGACGAGGCCATCAAGATCTGGCAGGACACGCCGGAGTCCGAGCGCAGTGCCGCCGCCCGCGACCGCCTGATGCAGCTGTACTGCACCAGCGAGGCGCAGCGGCTCACCAACGCCCGCGCCACGGCGAACGCCAAGGCCGGCAACCCGGGGCCGGAGGGCAGCATCGCCAAGCTGGCGATGAGCACGTTCAACAAGGAGTGCACGTCCTTCTGCATCGACCTGCTCGGCGCCGACGGCATGATCGAGTACGACTACACGTTCCGCCGGCCCGAGCAGCTGAGCGTGGACGGCCTCAGCCACGGCGTCCGCTATGCGTTCCTCCGCGCCCGCGCCAACTCGATCGAGGGCGGCACCACCGAGATCATGAAGAACATCCTCGGCGAGCAGATGCTCGGCCTGCCGGGCGAGCCCCGCGTGGACAAGGACCTCCCCTGGAGCAAGGTCCCGCGCAGCTGACCGCTGGGCCGGGGTCGCCGCGGCCACGGCGGTCGCGGCAGCACTGCTGACGCTGGCCTGGCGCGGGCTGGGCGGCGACAGCCTGTGGTTCGAACTCGTCGTCGTGTGGGTGCCGATGACATGGCTGGGCACGATCAGCCGCCTGGTCACGCCGCGCCTGGCGGCCGGCTACCACCGTCTCCGCGCCTGGGAAGCCAACGGCCGCGTCTACGAACTGGTGGGCGTACGGATCGTGAAGTGGATCCTGCGCCGCGGGCCGCTGGCGGTCTTCAACCCGCACCTACACCTGCCCCGCGACCGGACCCCCGAGGAGCTGGCCCGTCTGGACCAGCGGAGGCGCGACGCCGAGGCCAGCCACGCCATCCTCCTGGTCATCACCCTGGCGGTCGTGGCCTACGACGGGGCCCGCGGCTGGTGGCCGGCTGCAGCGGCGCTTCGGCCCGCTGCCGTAGGCCCAGGCGGCCGCTGCCGTTCTGTTCAGGCCGCGGCGCAGACGTGCGGCTCGACGGAGGCGCAGATCTCTGCCACCTTCGGCGCCGCGCTGAGCGTGGCCACCCCGGCGGCGCGCAACCCGGGTTCGGCGTGGCGAACGACGAGACCGGCCACCACGATCCGCGGCGCAACCCCGAGGTGGGCGAGTTCGTGCTGCAGCATCGCCGCCAGGTAGTCGGCCAACTCGTTGGGCATCGTGACCACCACGACCTCCACGGCCTCGCGCGCCGCTGCTTCGGCCACCATCGCCGGCGTCTGGCCGATGGCGGAGAAGATCACCTCATGACCGGCGTCGCGCAGCACCCTCGCGACCACGGTGGCTCCACGGTCGGCACCGTCGAGGCCGACCTTGGCCACCAGCACTCGGACCGGTGCGCCCATCGGCCAAACCTTATGCCCTGTCGGCGAGGGATTCGGGTACCTTCCTTACGAGTTGTACGACCCGTGAGAGACCGATGACCGAGACCCCGAACGCACCCGACACCCCCGCCGCGGCGAACTTCGTCCGCGACGTCGTCACGGCCGACCTGGCCGCCGGCACGTTCCAGCGGGTGCAGACGCGGTTCCCACCGGAACCCAACGGGTACCTCCACATCGGGCACGCCAAGGCCGTGTCGGTGGACTTCGGAATCGCCGAGGAGTTCGGCGGGGTGTGCATGCTGCGCTTCGACGACACCAACCCGATCACGGAGGAGACAGAGTACGTCGACGCCATCGTCGACGACATCCGCTGGCTGGGCTTCGAGCCTGCTGCCGTGGTCTACGCCAGCGACTACTTCGAGCAGCTCTACCAGTGGGCGGAGCACCTCGTGGAGCACGGCCTGGCCTACGTGGACGACCAGGACAGCGAGACCATCCGCGCCCAGCGCGGCGGATACGGCAAGCCCGGGGTGGAGAGCCCGTTCCGCTCCCGCAGCGTGGCGGAGAACCTGGACCTGCTGCGGCGCATGCGCGCCGGCGAGTTCCCGGACAGCGCCCGCGTGCTGCGGGCGAAGATCGACATGCAGCACGAGAACATGCAGTTCCGCGACCCGGTGATGTACCGCATCCGCCACGAGCACCATCACCGCACGGGCGACGACTGGTGCATCTACCCCACCTACGACTGGGCGCACGGCCAGAGCGATGCGATCGAGGGCGTCACCCACAGCCTGTGCTCGCTGGAGTTCGACAGCCACCGCCCCCTCTACGACTGGTACCTGGCGCACCTGCCGCTGCCCAGCGACCAGCCCCGCCAGACCGAGTTCGCCCGGCTGGAGCTCACCCACACGATCACCTCGAAGCGCAAGCTGCTGCAGCTGATCAACGACGGCATCGTCGAGGGGTGGGACGACCCACGCCTGCCCACCCTGCGGGCGCTGCGTCGCCGCGGCTACCCGGCCACGGCCATCCGCGCCTTCTGCGACTTCATCGGCGTGGCCAAGACCAACAGCCGCCACCAGATCGAGCTGCTGGAGTGGTTCATCCGCAACGAGCTCAACCGCACCGCGCTGCGGCGGATGGCCGTGCTGCGCCCCGTGCGCCTGCGCATCACCAACTGGCCGGAGGGCCGGGTGGAGCAGGTGGAGCTGTCCAACAACCCGGAGAACCCGGCCGACGGCACCCGCCTGGCGGAGTTCACCGGCGAGCTGTACATCGAGGCCGACGACTTCATGGCCGAAGCCCCGCCGAAGTACTACCGCCTCACCCCCGGCGCGGAGGTCCGCCTGCGCGGCGCCTACTTCGTGCGCTGCACCGGCTACGAGACCGACGCCGACGGCAACGTCACCGAGGTGCTGTGCACCTACGACCCGGAGACCCAGGGCGGCCAGGCGCCCGACGGCCGCAAGGTGAAGGCCACCATCCACTGGGTCAGCACCGCCCACGCGGTGGACATCGAGGCCCGCCTGTACTCCCGCCTGTTCACCGCAGAGGTGCCGGGCGAGCGCACCGGCGACCCGTTCGACGACCTCTACCGCGACTCCCGCACGGTGGTGGCCGGCAAGGCCGAGGCCGCGCTGGCCGAGGTGACCCCCGGCCAGGTGGTGCAGTTCGAGCGGCTCGGCTACTTCGCCGCCGACCACGACCTGCCCGGCGTCTTCCACCGTACGGTGGGCCTGAAGGACGAATGGGCCAACGTGCAGAAGCGGGCCAGGTAGCGGCCGGGCATCGGGCGCCGGTCAGGCCGTCGAGCCGCCCTCCACGGCGAACACCGTGGCCGGCGCTGCGGGCAGGTGATCGGGCAGTGTGACGGTCAACTGGCCGTCGGCCCATGTGAACGGCAGGCTGCGGGCGTTGCCGAGCATCCGCACCTCGGCCCCCTCCGCAGGCTGCGCAGCGGGGAACGCCACCGAGCCGGCGGGCGCGCCCTGCACGGTGGCGTACAAGGTGTCACCACGGGTGGTGAACCCCACCGGCCGGCCGTCGGCGCACGTGCCGGCGCCACCGGCGCGGGTGCCGTAGACGGCCTCACCGTTGACCCGCAGCCACCAGCCCAGCGCCGTCAGCCGCAGGGCCTGCGCCAGCGGGATCTGCCCGTCCGCCGTCGGGCCGACGTTGAGCAGCAGGTTGCCACCGCGGGCGACGATGTCGGCCACCATCCACACCAGGTCGTCGACCGTGGGCATCGTGGACTCGTTCTCCATCCGGTTGTAGCCGAAGCTGCGGCCGATGCCCCGGCAGACCTCCCACTTCCCGGCGCCGGCCGTGGTGCTGTACTCCGGCGTGGAGAAATCGGCGTGCAGCCGCCCCTGCGCCACGGCGATCATGTTGAACCGGTCGTTCACCACCCCGTCGGGCACGGCGTCGTAGTACTCGCCGATGATGTCGGCGGGGTCCAGCGAGGCCGGCCAGCCGATGTCGTTCCACAGCACGCTCGGCTGGTAGCGGGCGATCAGTTCGCGGACGTGCGCCAGCAGGTACTCGCGGTACTCGGGCGAGTCCGGCACGGCGCGGAACAGGCCCATCAGGTCCGGGATCGGCGGCGGGTTGAACGTCCAGTCGATGCCGCCGGAGTAGTACAGGCCGAAGCGCATGCCGGTGGCGCGCACCGCGTCGGCCAGCTCACCGATGTGGTCGCGGGCGGCCATCCACCGTTCGTGGAACGGGTTGGGCACGTCGCTGTGCCACATGAGGACGCCGTCGTGGTGCTTGGTCACCGGCACCACATAGCGGGCACCGGCCTGCTGGAAGAGCGGCACCCAGTCCGCCACGGACGCGCCAGCCGAGCGCTCGAGGAACTCGTCCACGAAGTCTCGGTAGCCGACCTGCGGGCCGTACACGGCGGCATGATGCGCCTCCACCGGGCTGCCCTCCAGCGCCCACGAGTTGAGGTACCACTCCGTGTACGGGCTCCAGCGGAAGATCTCCTCCCAGTTGCCGGCCCGCATCAGGTCGCCCATGTCGCGCTCCACCGGCGCGTAGCAGGGCACCGCGTAGGCGCCCCAGTGGATGAAGATCCCGAACTTGGCGTCGTCGTACCACTGGGGCAGGGGGCGGTCAGCATGGCGCACGGTCATGGACCGGCACCCTAGGCCCTCGACCCTCCAGCCCGGTCAGCAGAGGGTCACGCGGTCGAAGCCCCGATGCGCTGCAGCTTGGCCGGGTTGAGGACCAGCCGCACGGCGGCGATCCGCTCGCCGTCGATCTCGAACGCCATCACCATCGAGGGCCGGCCGCCCCGGCGGAACAGCAGCCCGGGCTCGCCGTTGACCTGCTGCACCTCGACGGTGACACCCGGCGGGATCCGCCGCGTGACGTTGGCGAGGAAGCGGCTGACCCGCTCCGCGCCGACCACCGGCCGGCGGGCGGCATGGACGTCGCGCCCGCCGTCGCTGACCAGCACCACATCGTCCAGCAGGATGCGGCGCAGTTCGTCCACCTGACCGAACGCGCACGCAGCCATGAACCGCTGCACGAGATCGGTGGCCTCGGCCGCGCCGGGCGGGCCGGTGACCCTGCGCCGCTCGTCGCGCACCCGCTGACGGGCACGCGTCGCGATCTGCCGGCAGGCCTCCTCGCTGCGGTCCACTACTGCGGCGATGGCCGCGTAGGGCTCGCCGAACACGTCGCCGAGCAGGAACACGGCGCGCTCCACCGGCGCCAGCCGTTCCAGCACCACCAGAAACCCGAGCGTCAGCGACTCCGCCCACTCCACGGTGTCGGCCGGGTCGGCAGCGGTCAGCAAGGGCTCCGGCAACCATGGCCCGACGTAGTGCTCGCGCTGGCGACGGGCGGACTTCAGCACATCCAGCGCGATGCGGGATGCCGCCGTGGTCAGCCACGCTGCGGGCCGGTCCACGGCGGCACGACCGGCGTCGCCCAGGCGGTGCCAGCGCAGCCAGGTCTCCTGCACCACGTCGTCGGCGTCCGCGGCCGAACCGAGCATCCGGTACGCCAGCCCGTGCAGCCGGCCGCGCTCGGCCTCGAACACCTCGTCGTGGGTGGGCTGGTTCATCGGCCCACCAGCTTGCCAGCCGCCGCTGCGGCGAGCGCCCCGGTCCCGGCGGCTTCGGCACTGGCGGCGGATGCGTCCAGCAGGTGCCCCTCCGCACCCACCCAGTCGCCGGCGAGGAACACCCCGTCCACCCCGCTGTCGGTGACGGCCGGGCGGCCGGCGAGGCCACCGTGCTCGGCCACGGCCAACGCGCCGGCCACGGTCATGCGGTGCAGGTAGCGGGCGTCGACGATCATCGCCGGCGTGATGCCGGCCAGCAGGGCATGCTGCTCCAGCTGGGCGCGGGTGGCCGCCGGGTCGTGCTGCTCGCCGGGGCGGAGGTAGCGGGCGACGTGGACCACCGACCCACCCTCGGGTGCCAGGCGGGCGAACGCCCCGTGATCGGAGAGGTACAGCGGCTCGTCGATGCCGAACAGCAGCGGCACCGGCGACGGGCCGGTGGTCGCCAGGTCGAGGCAGGCGGCCTCCACGGGCGGGCCGACCGTGAACGGCACCCGCCCGGTGAGCGTGGCTGCGGCGTCGGGTGTCGCCAGCGCGACCACGGCGGTGGAGGCGGCCAGTGTTCCCCCGCCGTCCAGCGAGACCACCACGTCCTCGCCGTCGCGGCCCACCGCCACGGCCGCCTCCGGGCGGATGTCCAGGCCGTCCGCCAGCGCGTCGACCAGCACCTGCCAGCCACCGTCGACGTAGAGGACGCCGGTCCGCATGGACAGCTGCAACTGGCCGACCACCATGTCCGCCGCGGCGATCTCCGGCGTACAGCTGTAGGTGCCGACGCGGGCCAGCATGCGCTGCAGCGCAGCCGCATCGTCGGGGAGTCGCAGCGCTTCCAGCCACTGGGCGAACGTCTGCGACCCGAGGCCCGCCGGGTCGGCGTCCATCAGCCGGGCCCGCGACCGGGCCAACGCGACCTTGCCCTTGGCGTTGACCAGCCGGCTGCGGACCAGGCTGGCCGCACCGACCGGCAGCGGCTCCACCCTGCCGCGCAACGAGCCGTGGAAGCCGCTCGAGGGCGAGGCACCGGCGAGGGGCGCACCGAAGCGGCGCAGCAGTCGCTCGGCGGCGGCACCGCGGTACAGGGCGTGCGGGCCGCGGTTCCAGTGGTGCCCGCCGCGGTCGTCGGTGCGGGCGCGGCCACCAGGGGGCTGGGGATCCACCACGGTGACCGTGCCGCCTCCGGCAGCCACCGTCCTGGCGGCGATGAGCCCGGCCAGGCCGGCACCCACCACGATCGTGTCCACTCGTCGTGTGTTCATGTCCATCCGACGACGGAGGACTGCCGGATGTGACAGGTCGGCGCGGCGGCGCTGCGTCAGCCGCCCGTGTTGGTCGTCTCCCACGTCACCTTGGCGCCTTGGTGCCCTGCAGCCACCACCGTGTACGTCGCCGCGCCGGCGGACACCACCAGCAGCACCGCCATCACGATCGCGCCGGCGCGAGACCGCACGAAGGTCCAGAACCCGCCCGACGACGCGTGGCCGTCCGCCGCCTGGGCGCGACGCCGGGCGAACCAGCGCACACCGACGACGGCGACGACGACGAGGAAGAACAGCAGGGACACGCCGCGGGCGGCGTCGCCCATCTCCGCATGGTCGGCGAGTGCAGCAGAGCGCTTCACGGAGTGCTCCAACTCTTCACCGCTGCCGGCCGCCAGCACGGCGCCGAGGGCGCCGACGCCGGACACCGCCACCAGCACCCACCCGAACCGATCCAGCCATTCGGCGCGGAGCGCGAACACCATCGCGATCAATGCCGCCAACGGCACCAGCACCACTGGAATGTGGACGAGGAGGGGGTGGGCCGGCAGCCCGAACAGGGTGGACAGTTCCATGGCCCGGGACGGTACGAGAGGACGGCGGCCGATCTGGTGAGAGTCAGGTGAGAACTCACCCAAGGTTCGTCCAAGACCCGGCTTGCCTGATGGCGCCGGCTCAGCCCGGGAGTTCGGCAGCGACGTCGCGGTAGGCGGCAGCGAACCGTTCGCCGGCCTCGTCGATCTGTGCCTCGGTCATCTGGGTGTTCAGCACGATGAACCCGCGTGACGCGAAGTACAGGCCGTGGTTCATGCCGGCCAGATGCAAGAGGCGCATCGCGTCGGCGTCCTCGCGCACGATGTTGGCGGCGGGGGCCACCGGCGAGGCGTACACGTTCAGCAGCGAGCCGATCCGCCGGCAGGCGAACGGCACGCCGGCTGCAGCGGCACCGTCGGCCAGGTGGCCCTCCAGTCGTTCCGCCAGCGACGCCATCACAGCGATGTTGTCGCTGGTGAGGTGGCCATAGCTGACGATGCCTGCGGCGGTGGTGACCGGGTTGCCGTTGAACGTGCCGGAGTGGAAGATCTTCCCGCGGCCGGGGTCCAGCAGGCTCATCAGGTCGGCCCGGCCGCCGACGGCACCCACCGGGTAGCCGCCGCCGATGATCTTGCCCATCGTCGTGAGGTCCGGGGTGATGCCCAGGTTCACCTGGTGGCCGCCGGTGTTCATCCGCAGCGAGATCACCTCGTCGAGCACGAAGACGGCGCCGGCCCGGTGGGTGGCGTCGATGACCCGCTGGAAGAACTCGGTGGGCGCGCTGACGAGGCCCGACGAGCCCATGAACCCCTCGAGGAACACCGCAGCGATCTCGTCGCCGTGCGCGGCCAGCACCTGCTCGAACGCGTCGGCGTCACCCCACGGCGCGGTGATGGTGTGCGGCCAGTGCTTCTCGCCCTCGTTGCCGAAGAAGCCGGCCTCGAACACCTCGTGGCTGCCGTGGTAGCCGAAGCGGGCCATCAGCACCTTGTGGCGCCCGGTGTTCGTACGGGCCACGTGGAGGGCCAGCATGTTGGCCTCGCTGCCGGAGTTGCAGAACCGCACGAGGTCGATGGACGGCACCCGCCCGGCGATCAGTTCGGCCAACTCGATCTGGCTGTTGTTACGGGCGGGCCAGGCGGTGCCCGCACCGATGACGGCCGCGACCGCATCGACGATCGGCCGGTAGGCGTGGCCGTGCAGCAGGCTGGTGAAGTTGTTCGACAAATCGAAGTACTCGTTGCCGTCGATGTCCACCAGGGTGGAGCCCTTCGCCGACGCCACCGTCAGCGGGTACGGGGTGTGGTAGCCGGCGGCGCGCGTCTCGCCGGCGGGCATCACCTTCTGGGCGCGCGGCCCCATCGTCGCGCTCTTCGGAGTGCGCTCCATGTACGTCGACTCGATCGATGCCATGGCGCGGATGCTACGCCCGCTCGCTGCTCAGCGTTCGAGCGTGGAGTTCGACGGGTCGGCGGGGTCGTACGCCACCACCACCGAGGTGCCGGCGGGGTACCGTGCCGCCAGCCGCGAGGCGCTGGCCTCCCCCCGGGCAATGCGCACGGTGCTGCCCTGGAACACCCGGTTGCCGACCTGGTAGGCGTACAGCACCAGCGGCGTCTCCAGCGCATCACCGGCCCGGCGGCCCACCTGCACGGTGCTGCTCAGCACGGTGCCCTTCGTGGTGGTCCACGTCGCAGGGGCGCGCACGCCTTCGCGCCGGTGCCGGCGTGTCCGCGCCGCAACGATGGCCACCGCTGCCGTCACAACGGCGACCACCGCCGCAGCCACCACCGAGGTGGTCGCGTCGAGTCCTGCCATGTACCCGTCCGTCCCGTTCGAAACGTTCCCCGGGCACGTTAGTGCGCTCGGCGAGGGCCGAATTTCACGACAGCAGATCGCGGGTGACGTCCAGCCACAGGTCGGTGGTGAGGCGCAGGCTCTCCACGTCGATGCGCTCGTCGTGGCCGTGGAACCGGCGGCCGAAGTCGGCCGGGTCGATGTCCGGGCTGAACAGCCCGGCGCCGTACGACACGGCCCCCATCTCGCGGTAGATGCGCGAATCGGTGAAACCGACGACGAGTTGCGGCGTCGGGCGGGCGGTGGGGAACGGCTTGGCGATGCTGCGGGCCAGCGCGTCCCACAGGGCGGTGTCGGTGCGGCTGATCGACGCCTGGTCGTTCATCACCACCTCCACCTCCACCCGGTCGTAGAGGTCGCCGAGCGCGGCGCGCAGGTGGGCGTCCACGTCCGCAGCCGTCTCGCCGGGGAGGGTCCGCACGTCCACACCGATGTCCACCACGTCCGGGATGACGTTGGTCTTGAACGGCTGGCCGCCGGTGTGCAGCGAGTTGCAGGAGAACGTGGTGTGGGTGCAGGCGTGCAGGTGCGCGCCGGGGCCGGGCACGGGCAGGGCGTCGAGGAAGGCGTCGATCCGCTCGGTGTCCAGCAGGTCGCGCTGGGCGTCCTCCGGGATGCCGAGCGTCTCCACCCGCGTCCGCCACAGTTCGTGGAAGCGCGGCGCAGGGCGGTAGTCGCCGATCCGCTGCACGACGGCGGCCGCGGTCATCAGCGCGTTGTCCGCCTTGAATGGGGTGCTGCCGTGGCCGGGGGTGCCGTGCACGCGGAGCTTCCGCCAGGCCACGCCCTTCTCGCCGACGTTGATGCCGACGTAGGGCTGCTCCTTCGGGCCGCTGTGGAGGCCGCCGTTCTCGGTGAGCACGTAGTCCGCCGCGATCGCGTCGCGGTGGTGGTCGGCCATCCAGCGCATGCCGTGCGCGCTGCCGCTCTCCTCGTCGGCCACGGCGAAGTAGATCAGGTCGCCCTTGGGGCGGAAGCCGGTGGTGGCCAGGTGCTTGAACGCGACGGCCATCGAGGCGGTGAGGTTCAGCATGTCCACCGCGCCGCGGCCCCACACCTCGCCGTCGACCAGTTCGCCGCCGAACGGGTCGCGGCTCCAGCCGGCTTCGTTGACGGGCACGACGTCGGTGTGGCCCATCAGGCACAGGGTGGGCGCGTTGGGGTCGGTGCCCTCGATGCGGGCCACCAGCGACTGGCGCTCCGGCGTCGGCCCGAAGGACTGGAGGTCCAGCCCCGTGCTGCCGAGGTACTGGCGGAGGATGTCCGCGTTGCGGGTCTCGAAGCCGCTCTCGGCCGTGCCGTCGTTGACGCAGCGGGTGCGGATGAGCGCCTGGAGCAGCTCCACGGTCTCTCCGGTGAGGCGGTCCATGTCAGGCCCCCTGCCCCTGCGCAGCGGCGATGCGCTCGGCGCGCAGCGCGCTGCGGCGCACCTTGCCGGCGTCGTCGCGCAGTGGTTCGCTGACGAACTCGAACGTCCGCGGCAGCTTGTAGACCACCAGGCGCTCGCCGAGGAAGGTGCGCAGCTCGTCGAGGTCAATCTCCGCCGGGTCGGCTTCGAGGATGGCGTGGACCGTGTTGCCCTTGTCCTCGTCGGGCAGGCCGATGACGGCACAGGAGTGGATGCCGCCGTGCTCCTGCAGCGCGGCCTCCACCTCGGCCGGGTAGATGTTGGCGCCGCCGCTGAGGATCATGTCGGCAGCCCGGTCGCCGAGGTACAGGTAGCCGTCGGCGTCGAGGTAGCCGTGGTCGCCGAGGCTCTCCCACCCACCGGGCAGCGTCTTGGCCGTGGCGCCGCGGTACTCGTAGGTGGGGGTGTCGCGGGTGTCCGGCGGGCGCAACCACACCTCGCCCATCTCGCCGGCGGGCAGTTCGTTGCCGTCGTCGTCGGTGATCATCACCGTGCCGGGCACGCTCTTGCCGACCGAGCCGCGGTGGGCCAGCCAGTCCACACCGTTGATGATGGTGGCGGTCTGGGCCTCCGTGCCGGCGTACAGCTCCCAGATGCGCTCGGCGCCCAGCCAGTCGATCCACACCTGCTTCAGCCACTCCGGGCAGGGCTCGGCGAGGTGCCAGACCACCTTCAGGCTGGACAGGTCGTAGCCGTCGCGCACGTGCTCGGGCAGGCGCCAGATGCGCTTCATCATCGTCGGCACGGTGTAGAGCACGGTGCCCTGGTACTGCTGGATCGCGGCCAGCGTGGCCTCGGCGTCGAACTTCGGCAGCACCACCACGTGGCTGCCGCCGAGCAGCGCCTGGCAGCTCCACACCGCCGGGCCGTTGTGGTAGAGCGGCCCGGGCATGACCAGGCAGCCGTTGCCGAGGAACATCGGGGTCTGGGCCTCGGTGTCGATGGTGGCGGGGTCGCCGGAGACGATCAGCTTCGGGCGGCCGGTGCTGCCACCGCTGGTGGGTGCCTTCCATGCCGGGGAGACTGCGTCCGGCAGGTGCGATGCATCGGCGGGCGGGGCGACGAAGCCGGTCGGGATGCACAGGCGGCCGGGCACGCTGCCCTCGGCCACACCGACGACGGCCTTCGGGTCGGCCAGCTCCATGATGGCGTCGAACTCCCGCGGCGGCAGGCGCCAGGAGATCGGCTGGGGGATGGCGCCGAGCCGCCAGATCGCGAGGTAGGCGACGAACCAGTCGATGCTGTTGGGCACCGCCACGGTGACCATGTCGCCCAGGCCCACGCCGTGGGCGGCGAAGTGCACGGCCAGGTCGTCGCCCCGGCGGACCAGCTCGGCGCGGCTGAGCGTCGTGTCGCCGATGGTCAGCGAGGGCGCATCCGGCTGCGCCTCGGCAAGTTCGTGGAGGCGGCGGCTGAAGGAGATGACGGCCATGGGCGCACCCTATTCGGCGCCCCTACGAGCGTTCGCGTCGAGCGACGTGCGCTGGATTGGTGGTTGCCAGCGGCGGCGGCCGGGTGGAGGGTGGGGCATGAACCCGCACACACCACCGCCGCAGGAGGTGTTCGGCAAGAACACCCGCCTCGCCCTCGACAACTTCGACGTCACCACGGAGCCGATGCCTGCGGCCCTGCTTCGCGCTCTCCTGTCCGTCAAACGCTGCGCTGCCCCGGCCAACGCTGCTCGCGCCGATGCCACCCATGTCTCGCCGGAGATCGCTGCAGCGATCGTGGCGGTGTGCGAGGACCTGGAGAAGGACCTGCCACTGGCCCTGTTCCCCGTGTCCGTGTTCCAGACGGGCTCGGGGACGTCGACGAACATGAACGTCAACGAGGTCGTGGCCGCGCTGGCGACGCGACTGGCCGGGATGGAGGTCCATCCCAACGACCATGTCAACGCGTCCCAGTCGACGAACGACGTGTTCCCCTCGGCGTTGCGCATCGCCGCGCTCACTCTGCTGGACGGCGAGTTGGTGCCGTCGCTGCAGCGGCTCGCGTCCGTGCTGCGCGAGCGATCGGTCGCATTCGCTGACGTCGTGAAGGCCGGACGGACCCACCACATGGACGCCACGCCGATCACGCTGGGGCAGGAGTTCGGGGGCTACGCCGCACAGGTGGAGGAGGCGGTGGAGCGGCTGCAGTCCTGCCGGGAGCGGGTGGGCCGGCTTCCCCTCGGTGGCACAGCCGTGGGCACGGGCGTCAACGCGCCGGCAGGGTTCGGTGCGGACACCATCGCCGCGCTCGCCGCGGGCACCGGCCTGCCGTTGCGCGAGGCGCCCGACCACTTCGCCGTGCAGGCCGGGCAGGACTCGATCGTCGAGTTGTCCGGGCATGTGCGCACTGCCGCCGTCGCGCTCTTCAAGATCGCCGGCGACATCCGCCTGCTGGCCAGCGGTCCGCGCACCGGCATTGCCGAACTGCGGCTGCCCGAACTGCAGCCGGGGTCGTCCATCATGCCGGGCAAGGTGAACCCGGTGCTGTGCGAGGTGGTCACCCAGGTCGCGGTCCAGGTGATGGGCAACGACACCGCCGTGGCGCTCGCCGGTTCGCAGGGCCAGTTCGAGCTGAACGCGTACCTGCCGCTGCTCGCGCGCAACCTCCTGGAGAGCATCACCCTGCTGGGGCGGGCGGCCCGCTCGTTCGCCGACCGCTGTGTGGCGTCCATCGAGGCCGACGAGGAGCGCTGCCGGGCCTACGCCGAGTCGACGCCCGCCCTGGCCACGGCCTTGAACACGGCGATCGGCTACGACGCGGCCACGTCCATCGTCCGTGAAGCGCAGGCCACGGGCCGGCGGATCATCGATGTGGCCCGGGCTCGCGGCGTGCTCAACGAGGAGCAGTTGGCCCGTGTGCTGGACCCGCTGGCCATGGCCCACGCACGGCCCGCGGACGGGTGACGGTGGGCGGGCCGCACCGTAGGCTGCGGCGATGGCCGTGCTGCACACCCATTCCTTCGGCGACCCTGCGGGCGTTCCCCTGCTGGCCGTGCACGGGATCACCGCCCACGGTGGCCGCTTCCGGCGGCTGGCGGAGGAGGCATGGCCGCACCGGCGGACCCTGGCACCGGACCTGCGCGGCCACGGTCGCTCCACCGCCGACGCCCCGTGGAACGTCGCCCAGCTGGTGCAGGACCTGGCCGACACGCTGGACGCGCACGGGGTCACCGGGCCGGTGGACGTGGTCGGCCACTCCTACGGCGGCGTGGTGACGCTGGCGTTCCTGGCCGCCCACCCGGGCAGAGTGCGCCGCCTGGTGCTGCTGGACCCCGCCCTGCTGCTGGACCAGGCGACCGCGCAGGAGGCTGCCGTCGGCAACATGATGTTCGAGGGGTGGTCGTCGCCAGAGTCGGCACTGGAGGAGCGTGCGGCGGGCGTGGCGGCGCATGGCCGCGACGCCGTCGTGGCCGATCTGGCCGAGCATCTGGAGCAGGGCGCCGACGACCGCTACCGGCTGCGGTTCCACGTGCCGGCGGTGGTGGCCGGGTGGGGCGAGATGTGTGCGCCGCTGCCGTCGCTGCCCGAACCGCGGCCGACGCTGCTGGTGGCCGCCACCCAGGCGCCGTTCGTGCACACGGGAGTGCGTGTGGGGCTGGCGGCCCTGCTGGGCGACGCCCTCACCACCGCGGAGATCGACTGCGGCCACATGCTGTACTGGGAACGCTTCGACGAGACCGCCGCGCTCGTGGCCCCGTTCCTCGCATGACCACACCGCCGCTCGACTACGCCGCCTGCCGCGCCCGCTTCCGCCACGCTGCCACCGTCGCCGGCGCGACCCTCCATTCGGCCCCGATCGACGGCGCCGGCCCGGATGGTGCGGACCTCACCATCGATGTCGCCCTGCTCGGCCCGGCGCAGCCGGAGCGCCTGCTGGTGCTGCTGTCCGGGGTCCACGGGGTGGAAGGCTTCGTGGGCTCGGCCATCCAGTGCGATCTGCTGGAGGCACCGCCGGCCCTGCCGCCGCGCACCGGGGTGCTGCTGGTGCACGCCGTCAACCCCTGGGGCATGGCCTGGCTGCGCCGCCAGAACGAGCACAACGTGGACCTCAACCGCAACTGGGCGCGCAGCCGCACCCCGTTCCCGGCCAACCCCGACTACGCCGATCTGCACCCCGATCTGTGCCCTGCCGACCTCGGCGACACCCGCGAGTTCCTCACCCGCATGCAGGCCCACGTGGACCGGCTGGGTCTGGCCCGTGTGGCCGCGGCCATCAGTGGCGGGCAGGACACCCACCCGGACGGCATGCACTACGCCGGCGTCACCACCGAGGACTCGAACCTGCTCCTGGCGGTCACGCTGCCTGGGCTGGCCGACCCCGGCGGCGCGCTGCGGGAGGTGCTGGTGGTGGACCTGCACACCGGCGAGGGCGGCCCGGGCGAGGTGGTGCTGCTGGCCGGAGGGCCGGCAGGCAGCCCCAACCACGAGTGGCTCGTGGCCCGGTTCGGCACGGACGCCGTGCGCGCCACCGACGGGTCGACACCCGGCCGCATCGCCCCCGGGGTGGCATCTTGCTGGCCGGGTGCTGCCCACCACTTCGTCACGGTGGAGTTCGGCACGGTCAGCGACACCCGCCAACTGGCCGCAGCGCGGGATGAACTGTGGTGGCACACGCATGGCGATGCCACCGACCCTCGAGCCGTGGCCGCCCGGGACGCATATCGCCGGGCGTTCACCCCCGACGACCCGGCGTGGATGGAGCAGGCCCGCCATCACGGGGCGCTGCTGGTGCGGGCGGGGCTGGCTGCAATCGGCCCACCTACGGACGGGCTGGGCTGGCTGGGCGCCCGCGGGCGCGATGGCGGGATCGACCGGATCCCCCTGCCCAGCGGCGTGCGCGGTGGCCTCTCGGCCTGCGGGAAGCACGCCATTGGCCCGGACCACGACGCCGCAGTGGCCCGGGCCGGGGCGACCACCGTGGTCTGCCTGGTGGAGGCGTACGAGTTGGAGGACCGCTACCCCGAGTACCTGGCGTGGCTGCGCTCGGCCGCCGCGGCGGGGACTGCGGTGTGGTTCCCGATCCACGACCTGCACGCGCCCCCGCTGGACCGGGCGCTGGAGTTGCTGGCCGAACTGCGCCGCCGCCTGGACGCCGGCGAGCACCTCCTGCTGCACTGCGCCGCGGGCATCGGCCGCACCGGCACCGTCGCCGCCTGCCTGCTGATCGGGATGGGGATGGACGCGCCCGCTGCACTCGCCCACGTGGCCGCCCACCGCCCCATGGCGGGCCCCGAAGTCGGCGCCCAGCAGGATCTGGTGGCCGCCGTCGCGGCGCAGGTTCAGACGATGACGACGACGAGCCAACCGACGGCCAGGAGGCCCAGCGCGCCGAGGTAGAAGCGCCGGTCGCGAGCAGCGTCTTCGCCCTGCCATGGCCAGGCGCCGGTCACGAACCTCGTGAGGACCAGCCCGATCGCGGCGAAGACCGTGAGCCAGAACATGCCATCGATCCGCAGGCTCAGGGCCACCACGGAACGATCGTACAGAGGCAGGAACGCCTCGAGATGGCCACCGTAGTGTCGCCGCCCGGGTTGTGTCGTGGGCTCAGCGACAACTGCCGTTGTCACCCCGGGAACCACCGTTGTCGCTGGACCGAGAGAAGTACCCCCGCTCCGACCGCGGGACGGTGTCGCGATTGGACGGATGGGCGGGCAGCCGCGGGAACGCGTCGCGGACCTCTTGACGGTGCCCGCGTCTGCAGGCACGCTGCGCAGGTGCCAGAGAACGACTCGGTGTCCGTGCGGATCGAGGCGTTGGCGGCGCAGTTGGATGGTTGGGGCTGCACGCCGGAGGAGATCGATGAGGTCCGCCGCGCCCAAGGGGTCGACCTCCCACGTTCGTACGAGACCTTCCTGCGGGTGCTCGGACGAGACGGTGGCGGCCTCATGGGCGGGACCGAGGTCTGCTTCGGCGAGATCGCCCAGGTTCGCCGGTGGGCCATCGACTTGCTGGAGGAGAACCGGGCACAACACCCTGATGAGGAGGTATTCCGCCTGCCGGACGACGCCGTCGTCATCTCGAGCCACCAGGGTTATGTCTTCGAGTTCGTGCGAACGTCGCTGGGTGACGACCCGCCCGTCGAATGGTGGTCCGAGGGAAGCACCTCGCTCGGGCGGTCCACTGTCGGCGCAGCGTCCATCGCCGACTGGCTGGAGCGGGAGCTCGTCGCGCGGGATCGACGCTCCGAGGAGGCGCTGCGATCGCATCGACGGTCGATCCAGGCGATGCGTCGACGCCGCTTCCAACCCGAGATGTGTCCCACCTGTGGCGGCAACCTGCAATGGCGCGGGGAGATCGTCTACCAGGCCGGCGACCCGAACTCGGGGAGGGATCGCCAGATCGCGATGTGCGCTGCCGAAGGGCGGAGCTTCTGGCGTTGGGGCGACGAGCCGGACACACCACTGCGCTGATCGCGCCGGCGGTCACCCCTCCACGACAGTGACGGTGCCGGCCACGCCGTCCACCTCGACCATCGTGCCGGTGGCGATCCGGTCCGTGGCGCCCTCGACGGCCACCACACACGGGATGCCCAGCTCACGGCTGACGATCACGGCGTGGCTCATCAGCGCGCCCACGTTCACCACCACGGCGGCAGCCGGCAGGAACAAGGGCGTCCACGCCGGGTCGGTGAGCGGGGCGATCAGGACCTCCCCCGGCTCCAGCCCGTCGGGGTCGGCCGGGTCCATCACCACTCGGGCGCGTCCGCGGGCGACACCGGGCGAGCCGGGCGACCCCTTCAGCACGTCACCCACGGCAGCCCCGGTGGCGGGCACCGACGCCGCCTGCGCCTCCAGCTCCTCGATGGACGGCACCTCGGCCTGGCTGGTGATGAAGAAGGGAGGGGTCACCTTGGCGAACCGGTCACGCAGGGCGGCCCGCTCGGCGATCACGGCGAGGAACGGTTCCGGCCGGCGCACGTACTCCGGCAGCTCCCGGAAGGGGTCGAGCATCGCCACGTCACGCAAGTCCGCGGTACCGCCCCGCGTCGCCGCCCGCCGGGCCAGCTCGAAGAACGCCCTGCGGGTGGGGTTGTGGGCGCGGATGGCAAGGTCTCGGGTGGCCTCACGGCCACGGGCCCACCACGGGGCCGCACGCACCGCCTGGCGGAAGTTCAGCGCGTCCAGCCCCTTCACGTGGGGCTTCACCTTCGCCACCGCGGCATCCCGGTCGGCGTCGTTGCTGCCCAGCCGGGTCGAGGGCGCGAGGTCGTGCTCCGCCAGGCGCATGCGGTCCACCGCCGCCCACGCCAGCGAGGGCGTGTTCTCCCACGTACGTGCCGACAGCTCCCAGTCGTTGGGGCCACGGTGACCGTGCTTGGAGACGAACCCGGCGAAGGCCGCCAGCACCGGGCCCGAGCCGTGCACGCCCTCCAGCCGCTCGGCCAGCCCGGCCAGCCCCCGGTCGAACTCGTCCGACACGGCGGGCGTCGCCCGCACGAGCTGGGCCACCTTCCACAGGTCCTGGCTGTAGCGGGCGGACACCACGTCGTCCGCGGCCCCGAGCAGCTGGGTGACCAGCCCAGGGTCCCCCGCGGCCGCGGCCGCGTCGGCCAGCACGCCGGACACGATGGCGGCGAGACCGGTGGTGACCATGTGGTTGCGGAACACACGCTGGATCACCGGCGGGTAGCTCAGCAGGAAACTCAGCAGGGTCGCGTCGTCGGCCGTCTCCATGTCCGGCTGGCGCGCATCCCACGCGGCGACGGCCGCCTGGCTGTCGGCCACCGCCGCCGGCATCGCCTTCTGGTTCAAGGCCTTCATGACGGTGGCGAGGATCTTCGCCGAGTTCAGCGGGCGCACGTCGCCCTTGCGCCGCTGATACGGGGGCGGGTTGCCCTCGCCGAAGAAGCTGACGTCGATGGCCTCCGCCGACGAGCCCGGCGCCCGCACCCCGAGCATCCGCAGGTACGACAGGTTGAGGTACCCGTAGCCGCCGTACAGGCCGATGATCACGGGTTCCGCGTCGCGGAAGTCCTTCGCCGAGGCGATGCCCATGTTGCGGTAGGCCTCCCGCCACCCGGCCTCCGCCGCCTTCACGGCCAGGGCGTAGGACAGCGGCGTGAGCACTTCCGGGAAGACCTCACCGATGTTGCCCCGCGTGTTGATCGGCCACCGCGGATCGACGCGCCCCTCCACGATCCAGTGCGTGTTGCTCACACCGCCGAGTCTCGCACGTCAGGTCAGCGGCTTGGCAAGGCGCATGCGCGACGCCTCCGCCGGGCGCTGCAAGGCCTCCAACGCCAGCGGGAAGTCCGGCAGGGAGATGATCTCGCCGTCGTCGGTGATCATCACGAACCGGTCCAGCGTGGCGAGGAACGTGCGGTCGTGGCTGACCGCGATGACGGTGCCGACGAAGCCGTCCAGCGCCTGCTCCAGCGCTTCGCTGGACTCGATGTCCAGGTTGTCGGTGGGCTCGTCGAGCAGCAGCACGTTGTGCCCCTCCAGCTCCAGGCAGAGGATCTCCAGGCGGGCCTTCTGACCACCGCTGAGCGTCTGGTGCTCCTGGCGGGACTGCTGGGCCAGCCCGTAGCGGGCCAGCGCCTTCATCGCCTGCTCCTCGTCGTAGATGCGGCGACGGACGATGTCCATGCAGGTGCGGCCGCGGAACTCCGGCCGGTCGTTCACCTGGGTGAACATGCCGACCGACGTGCGCGGCCCGAAGTTGATGGTGCCGTGGTCGGCGGGGATGGTGCCGGCCAGGGCGGCCAGCAGGTGGGTCTTCCCGGTGCCGTTGGGGCCGATCAGGCCGAGCCGCTCGCCGAAGTGGACCTCGTCACTGAACGGCAGGAACAGGTCGCCCACGCTGACGTCGAGCATCTGCACCACCCGCCGGGCGGAGTCCGCCCCACGCAGGCGCACCTTGATCTGCTGGTCCGGCACGGGCGGGGGCGGCGGGCCGACGGCCACGAACTTCTCCCACCGGGTCTCCGCGGCGTTGGCCTTGGTGGCGTTCTTGAAGTTCTGCGCGGCCCGCTGCTTCATGATCTTCATGTGGTGGAAGAGGCGGCGCTCCTCGTCGTGCCAGCGCTTCAAGGCGTCGCCCAGCAGTTCCTGGCGGCGGGCCCGAGCCTCCGGGAACGTGGCGTAGGAGCCGCCGTGCACCCACGCGCCCGACCCCTCGATCACCACCACCTTCGTGGCGACGCGCTCCAGCAGGGTGCGGTCGTGGCTGACCATCAGGATCGTGCTGCGGCACGCCTTCAGCTGGTCCTCCAACCACAGCCGGGTGGGGATGTCGAGGTAGTTGTCCGGCTCGTCGAGCAGCAGGATGTCCGCCCCGCTGTTCAGCAGCAGGTCCAGCACCAGGCGCTTGCGCTCGCCCCCGCTGAGCTCGCCGACCAGGCGGGTGGCGAAGTCCTCCACGTCGGTCTTCACGCTGCGCTTGGCGGCCGCAGCCCACTGGGCCTCCAACTCGTACCCGCCGAGGTCGCCCCAGTGGGTGAGCGCTTCGGCGAAGCCGGTGCCGTCGTCCTCGCCTGAGTACATCGCGGCTTCGGCGGCGTGGAGGGCCCGCCCGGCTTCCCGCAGGGCGGTGGGTGCCACCTCCACCAGCATGTCGCGGAGGCTGTCGGCCGGGTTCGACATGCCGACGTCCTGGGTCATCCGCAGGACGGTGCCGCCCAGCGCGAACTCGCCCTCGTCGGTCTCCAGCTCGCCCGAGAGGATGCGCAGGATGGTGCTCTTGCCGACGCCATTGGCACCGACGATGGCCGCGTGCTCCCCCGGCGAGACCGTGAACGAGACGTCGAAGAACAGCGAATCCGCGCCCGGTGGGGCGTACTCAAGTTCGGACACGACGATGCTGCTCACGGCTGCACATCCTGCCGGATGCGACCGGGCGTCACACGCAGGTTTCGGTCGATGGTCAGGACCGCCGGCGGCTCAGCCGCCGTAGTTCATACCGGTGTCGCGCAGCACCATGGGGGTGACGGCGTCGTCGCGCACGCCCGCGTCCACGACCTCGGCCACGAACACGGTGTGGTCGCCGCGCTCCACCGTGTCCGTCACGCGGCACTCGAACCAATAGGCGCAGGCGGTGATCAGCGGCGAGCCGGTGGCCGGGCCTGGCTCGAACGGCTGGCCGTTGAGCATGCCGTCCTCCATCACGGTGGAGCGGAAGAACGCCTTGCCGATGTCCAGCTGGTCGGCGCCGAGCACGTTGACGGCGAACGAACCGGTGCGCCCGGCCAGCGCCGCGGCGCCGCTGTCGGCCTTCACGGCCACCATCACGAGCGGGGGCTCGAAGCTGGCCTGCGACACCCAGTTGACCCCGCTGGCGGCGTACTCCCCGCCGTCGGTGGACGTGAGCACGTGCAGGCCGTAGTTGATGGCCCGGAGGGCGACCTTCTTCTGAGCAGGATCCATGCCGGCCATCGTAGGAGGGCCGCCGAGGCCTGCTACAACGGGCGCGATGACCACGACCCCCGACCCCGGCGACCTCTACGAGGCGACCCGGGCCAGGTTCACGGCCACCGTCCGCGCCGCGGGCGGTGGCCTGGCAACCCGTGTTCCCTCCGCGCCGGCGTGGACGGTGCAGGACACCGTGGCACACGTGGTCGGGCTGTGCGCCGACCTCAACGCGCTGCGCATCCCCGACCCGGCGGACGACCCGGGCGGCAACGCGTGGACGGAGGCCCAGGTCGCCAGCAGGCGCGGCCGGCCCCTGGACGAGGTGCTGGCCGAGTGGGACGTGGAGGCCCCGCGCTTCGCCGACGGGCTGCGGGCCTTCGGGTACGACTTCGGCGCCCACTTCGTGGCCGACCTGCACTGCCACCATCAGGACGTGCGGGTGGCGCTGGGCCTGCCGCCCGACGACGACCCCACCACCGTCGCGGCGGCGCTGCACCACTACCTGACGTTCGCCGACGAGACCCTGCGGGCCAACGGCTGGGGCGGCGTGCGGGTGCGGACCGAACTGGTGGAGCGGGTGCTGGGCGACGAGACCCATGTCCGAGCGACGGTGACCGCGGACGCGTTCACCCTGCTGCGCTGCCTCTCCGCCCGCCGCACCCGCGCCCAGTTCCGGGCGCTGGACTGGGAGGGCGACGCCGACGGTGCGATCGCCGCGATCGAGGCCGGCTTCATGGGCAACTACTCCTTCCCGGATGCGGAGGTGGAGCGGTGAGGGCCGCCGTCTACGAGCGGTTCGACGGGCCGCTCACGGTGGTCGACGCGCCCGATCCCTCCCCTGCGCCCGGCGAGGCGGTGGTGGAGGTGCTGGCCGTCGGGCTGTGCCGGAGCGACTACCACGGCTGGCACGGGACCGACCCGGACATCGTCTGCCCACACGTGGGTGGCCACGAGTTCGTCGGCCGGGTGGTGGCGGTCGGCGCCGGGGTGCAGCGCGTCGCCATCGGCGACCGGATCATGGTGCCCTTCGTGTGCGGGTGCGGCGAGTGCGAGCCGTGCCGCCTCGGCCAGCACCAGGTGTGCCGCCGGCAGGAGCAGCCCGGCTTCACCCGCTGGGGCGCCTTCGCCACCCACACCACCATCCCCTACGCCGACGTCAACTCGGTGCACGTGCCCGAGGCCGTCAGCGACGAGGCTGCGGCGCTGGTCGGCTGCCGGGTCTCCACCGCCTACCGCGGCGTGGTGGAGCAGGGCCGCCTACAAGCCGGCGAGACGTTGGTGGTGCACGGCTGCGGCGGGGTCGGCCTGGCCGCCGTCGCGTTCGGCCGGGCGCTCGGCGCCCAGGTGCTGGCGGTGGACATCAACCGGGCGGCGCTCGAACTGGCCGCGCATGTCGGTGCCGACCTGCTGCTGGATGCGTCCACCACGGACGACGTCGGCGGCGCGGTCGTCGACCTCACCGGCGGCGCCCACGTCTCGGTCGAGTGCCTCGGCAGCGCCGTCACGGCGACCAACTCGATCCTGTCCCTCCGCCCGCTCGGGCGGCACGTCCAGATCGGCCTCTTCCCCGCGGCCACGGCGGACTTCCCGATCTCCCGCGTGATCCGCGACGAGCTGGAGGTGCGCGGCGTGCACGGCCTGTCCGCCTCGCGCATCCCGGAGGTGCTGGCGATGGTGGCCGACGGACGCATCGACCCGACGGCGGTGATCCACCAGCGCCTGTCGCTGGCCGACATCCCCGACGCCCTCCCGGCCATGGCCCGCTTCGCCGCCCCCGGCGTCAGCGTCGTGACGAGGTTCTGAGGATCGACGCTGACCGGCTGGAGTGCGTGCTTCCACTACCAGTTTCACGCGGCCCCGACTACCAGATTCACGCGGGCGCGTCCTGCTCCCGGCATCGGGCGGAGTTGACTTCTCTGTTCCGTCGATCTCGGTCTCGCCAGATGGACACGTCCTCGCCGTTCTGGCCTGTTCCGAGTTCAGCTGCTCTGTGTTGCACCATTTGCTTCTGACTGAGTGACGCGGAGAGCGCAGGCCATAGGGTCCCTGCTGACTACTCGTCCCACGCGACGGTGGATACCCGGATCGTGGTGTCGTCGTACCAAATCCCGATGGTGCCTGCGTGGTCGGTGACTGGCATGGCCGTCTCCAGGCGACGGTTCGCGGAGTGAGGAAGTGTCATCACAGTCGACGAAGTCGTGTTGACGGCGAATGCCGTGAGTCGTGTCTGTCCGTCATCGAGTTGTAGATCTGCTGTGCCGTAGATGGTGTTTGTTTCGGTGTCAACCTCTCCGATCTCGACTCGCAGCACCGTGCCTCGCGTCGTCGTAAGGGTCACCGACGCGATGTTCTGCTGACTGAGGGTGACGAGCACCCTGGCGGCTCCAGCGTGGACGTCCGGAACGACACAGAGCGCACGCGCGTCACCACCTTCGACGACCTGTCCAGTGCCTGCGGCGAGCGTGACACAGTTCGAACCCGTTCGTACGGTGACGACACCGTCGTGAATGGTGAGCGTTCGAGGGGCCGCCCCAGCGACCTGGACTTGCCATTGCTCTCGCGAGTCGTTGATGCCCATCGCGTGCACGGTGTCGATGACCTGTAAATACATGGTGGAGGCGTCCTCGTCGATCACCATCGCTGACAGGTCGCGTAAGTAGTTGACCGGCATCGGCAGGGTGATCTCCGTGAGGGAGCCGTCGTTGGCGAGTCGAAGGACTCGCTGGTTGACGATGTCGGCGACGTACGTGGCCAGAGCGTCGCGGGCAACTACGCTGGGCCCGTACGACTCGCCGTCCCCGTCAGGGATGTACACAGCCAGTGGCGCCCCTGCACCGTCACCTGACATCGCCGCCGACAACTCGACGGTCATGAGATCAACGAGATCACCTACGCGTGAGGGTGCGTCAAGATCGACGATCAGCGTCGATTCACCCGGACCCTGCTCTGAGGAACCCTGCACGGTGGACGGATCCGAAGGACGCGCGCCAGCACTCGTCGATTCCGACCCGACGGGGTCGGGCGGGTTCGAACCGGTGGAGCCGGTCGTTCCCGCTTCGCTGTCGCACGCGGCGGCTCCGACCATCAGGCACACCGCGACGATCGCATGCAGTGCATGAGCGCAAAACGACGGTCGATGTCGCGGTAAGAACATATGAATACGACCTTACGCTCTGGTTCGATGGCAGTGTTGTCATGGCCGTCGCCACAGCGAATGCAGTCGCTGGCGAGTACCGAGCCGGTGCCGGTGCCACCGGTCCTGCGCCCGGGTCAAGGACTGCCGAAGCGGCTGACACTGGGCGCGCCACAGCTGGTGTCGACGGCAACGGCAAGCCCTATGGTGCTGCCATCCGGCAGGCCCATCTGAAGGGCACTCCAGGTCTGGCGTGGCGCGTCCGGGCAGTTGGCCGGCTGCCCGATTCCGATCCACACGACCGCTTGGCTATCTGGCGCCAGCGCCCCATCCAAGGGTGATGGATTTCCGAAGTAGGTGTCGCCGATGAAGGCCGACAACAGCACCACCCCGGTGGGATCGACCCCCGACAACGAGGTCGGCACCAGGGGCATGACGCACGCTGAATCGCTGGTGTTGCGCAGCTCCACGACCAGCTTTAAGTTGCCCATCGCAGCGTCAGCCTGGACCTCGCCCGACGGCGACAGATCGCTGGCGGAGCACTGGCGAACGACTGCATTGGCGTCTGGCGTAACCGTCACGGCGGTCGAAGGAAGCGCGTCACCCAAAGTAGTTGCAGGCAACGTCGATGAGCTGTCCGGCGACATCGGCGACGATGACCCAGGTGTGACGTCGGTTGACACTTCGGCGTCTCGGGTCGAGGTCGCCTCACCGCAGGACGACAACAGGCCTGTCCCCACGAAGCCCACGAGTAGGCATCTCCACAATCGTCGACTCGACGCGCGCACACGTCGCATCGTGCACGAACCGTAGAGGCCTGTCCACCGGACTCCGTGACACGACGGGCGCGAGAAGCGTGCCGCGATCGGACATCTCCAGGGTTCACCAGACGACGGGCGTCTCGATCGCACCTGGAGTTGGGATGAGCGACGCGACCCCTGCCGTGGTCACCAGATAGAGGCCAGCCTCGGAGTCATCGCCGTCACAGCCAGCGAACCGGGACACGAGCACACCGGCGTCCGTCCACCCCTGAACTGCAGAGGACCCGCCCTCCAGCAACGGGATGGTCCGATTGTCCGGAGTGATCAGGTAGGCGCTGAGGCTCTCGCATTCGCCACTCCACGTCGCAGCCACAAGACCCTCAGGCCCGGCAACCGCATCGACCCAGATTCCCTCCGGTTGCACCGGCGACAACGGAATGACCTGCGCACTGTCGCCATCCACGAGACGGGCGAGCTCGGTTGGCCCCATCCCGTCAGGCGAGCACAGAAGAAGCGGCGACCCTGCCCGCCTCGCGTCACGCATGCACCCGTTCGGCGCACCCTCGGCGACCCACCCCGCCGCGTACGGCGAAACGTCCATGGCTGGACCGATCGTCCGCATCATCACCGCGCCGATATCGAGCTCGTATCCCTGCGGAGGGTTCCCTGTGTCGGTGTCGAAAGCGACAACCGCCGCCATCGTCGCCGAATCTCGGGAGCGATCGATGACATGCACCCCCGGAATGGTGAAGAGGACCTCGCCCGCGAGCGTCGCCACGACCGTTCCCGACACCGTGCGATACGCCATCCCATGAGCGGGCACGACTCCCGGAACGGAGTATCCGGGAACGGGAACAGGACCCGGCGACGAGTTGGTCGAATCGATGAGACTGACCGGCCCGTCCGCAGGCTTGCCCGAATCACCGCATCCGGAGGCGACCACCATCGGCACAGCGACAGCGACCGTCACCACAAACAGGCGAGCAGATCCACGCCGTGCCCTCACAGAACGCATCCTGCCTGAACCCGCGATCCGTCGTCCAGCACACTTCGGCTACCACCACGATGATGGGCAACCTCAACGCCGGTGGACACGGCTTCCGTTCGCCCCGTTTCGACTGCGTGATCACCCGATGGTGGAGGGAAGGGGAAAGCGTTCGATCAGCCAAACGTCGCGGCTGAGATCGTGGCGCAGTCTCACGATGCCGACGCCATCCACGAAGAGGCCCCCGTTGAGGGCGTCGCTTCCACCTGGCATCGCGACGCCGCTTGCCAACCCGTCAGGGGTGAGTTCGTAGCCAACGAACGTCTGAGTCGGCGCGTGGCTGTCGTCGACCCCGGCCACGAACACCGACTGGTTCTCCAGGCCCTCGGGAAGCATCGGTGACTGCCTGTCGGCAAGAAGCCAACTGGCTGCGCTGCCGTCCTCGAATGAGACGGCGAGGGTTGGTGGGGATGAGTTGAACGCAGGTGTCACGACGGGGCGACGCGAGTGCCCCTCAACCAGTGGAACTCGTTGTCCGCCGTTGACAAGGACCGTGTCGGCCACGAAGGTGAGCCGCGAGAAGCGGGGCGCAGTGACCGCGGTAGACCTCAGTGGCTCAGCAAGGTTCGACGACGAGTACGCCGCCAGGAGATCAGATCCGTCAGCCTCTGCATAGAGCACGTAGACGATGTCATTTGGGCCCAACGCGAGCCCAGTGACGTCGCTGGTGGACGGATACGGCACCGTCAGGAAGGACCCTTGTTCGATCGTCACCCATCGGCGATTCATTGTGTCGGCGACAATGATCCGACCAGCGGAATCGACCAGAGGTTGCCAGGGGCGACCCGGGTCGCATTCGCGGCAGTCCTCCAGTCCGAACTCTCCCGCGCCGCTACCAGTTGCCGCCACATAGAGCACCTCAGGCTCGACTCCGAGCACTGCTGCGTCGGCTGCGTTCCACGCATGAGCCGATGCGGGGACAGTTGAGGTCGCGTCGACTGCCAACGTGGAAGCGGCGGCCGTCGACTCCCGCCGGCCGTCCGTCGTCGAAGCAGTCTGGACAGTGGTGGCGCAGTCAGCCTCGTCGCGGCATGAATCTGAACCAGTCGAGCCGTTCGAGCATGCCGTCATCGCCAGGCCCGAGACGACCAGCACGACCAATCGCGTCACTGCATACCGCCGCACGATCAGAAGCGTGCCCGCGACCCTGCCATCTTGTCCAGGCCGAGGCGGCCGATAGCGCAGATGCCCGTTCGCGCGCTTGGTGTCCAGCGAGTAGTTGCGGCAGATCTACGCTGCCGCCCCGCCGGTGCCGCTACGGCAACGGCGCCGCGGTTCCCAACAAGATTGGAGGTGCAGTCCGTCGGGCCGGTCCCTTCCTGCTACTAGGGGCAGCCACGGGGGTTCTGTGGGGAGAACTCGTGGTCGACACCAGGGAAGAGTCGCGAGTCCAAGTAGTCCTCCCAATACGACCACAGCCACGTTGGCGTCTCAACCCACTGGTCCCCATCACGCTGCAACGCCAAGAAGAAGCTCCCGCTCCAGGGTATGCGAGCCTTTGCGGAAGGCAACACCTGCAGCTGGTCTCCGTTGTCCATCGGATCGCCGGCCAGCACGCGAACCACGCACACCGTGTAACCGTCCAACGGGTCTCCGGTCGTGTTGAGGAAGGCGGGGTCGTACACGACCTCCGCGATCAGGTCGGACGCCTCGGTTGCACGCGCCGCCTCCTGCTCAACGAGCTCCGGAAAGACGGTGTGAAGTGCATTCGAGACCAATGAGTTCTCCATCGACCACGGGTAGCTGGGCATGTTGGGATCGGCGGCCACCGCGGAATCCCAGACCGGCCGACCGTCGGCACCGAAGGCCCACACACCCTCCGACTCGGCGTCGAGCGGTGTCCAATCGAAGCGGACCAGACCGTCGCCGTCGAGCGGCAGCGATCCCTTGAACCACAAGACTGGACGGATGGCGACCTCGCCGCCCGGACTCGCCTCGACGGTGTCAGCGAGAACGACCACTTCTGCCGACTCCATCGTGTCCGGGAGTGGAGGAGTAGTGACACAGCAGTCCCCGTCGCCGCAAGCAACAGCTGCGACAGGGATGATCGCGAGAAGGGCGAGAGCGAGTCGGTTCATCCCGGTTCCTCGTCGGGCGGCCAGCAACGTCGTGTCAGCGTTCTAGATACCGGACCTGCGAGTCCTGGGCTGCAGCGGTGGCGGCGAGCAGGCGGTGGACCAGCCTTCATCCAGCTGACCCTAATTTCCCCGACGCCGACACCTCGGTCGAGGAGCGCATCTCGGCAGCTCGGGGCGGCATCCCCCAGGTCGGCACCGCCTGTCCCCACGAGAGAGACATTCGGTGAGTCGATCGAACAGCCGTCTGACCACCCCGTCGGTACCCCCGCCCTCCCGCTTCTGAGGTCCGCATTCAGTCGGAAGCCGCAACGATCCAGCCCCAGAAGCCGGCGCGGTCAGATGCAGCCCCAGAATCCAGGGGGGGCGGTGCGGGGAGGGTCAGACCTTGGGTTGCTGCTGGGTGATGCAGTGGATGCCGCCGCCCCACATGAAGATGCCGCGGGCGTCGTGGGGGACGATCTCCCGCCCCGGGTAGGCCTCGCGCAGGATGTCGATGGCCACCTGGTCGTTGGGGTCGTCGAACGTGCACAGGATCACCGCACCGTTGCAGATGTAGTGGTTGAGGTAGCCCCAGTCGACGAACTCGCCGTCGGGCGACCGCAGCGCCTGCGGCGCCGGCACCTCGACGATCTTCAGCGAACGACCCGCCGCGTCCACGCTGTTGCGCAGCACGTCGAGGTGCTCCTTGCTGACCTCGAAGTCCGGGTGCTCGGGGTTGTGCTGCACGTGCACCAACAGCGTGCCGGGTTCGGCGAAACAGCAGACGATGTCGATGTGGCCGTTGGTGCCGTAGTTGGAGTAGTCGGCCGTCAGCCCCCGCGGCACCCAGATGGTGTGGCTCGTGCCCAGGTACGCCTTCAGCTCGGTCTCCACCTGCTCGGCGTTCCACGTCGGGTTGCGGCGCACGTCCAGCTGCACGGTCTCGGTGCAGATCACCGTGCCCTCGCCGTCCACATGGATGCCGCCGCCCTCGTTCACCATCGTGCTGGAGAACAGCTCCGCCCCGGCCAGCCCGGCGATGAACGCACCCACGTGCCGCTCGTCGGTGGGGTCGCTGAAGCCCCGGTCGCCCCAGGCGTTGAACGTCCAGTGCGTGGCGCCCAGCCGACCGTCGGGATGGGTGAGGAACGTCGGCCCGCTGTCGCGGCACCACGAGTCGCCGAGCGGCGTCTCGAACACCTCGATCGACGGGTCCAGCAGGCGGCGGGCCACCTCGCTGTCGCCCACGTCGCACACCATCCGCACCGGCTCGAACTGGTTGATGGTGTTGGCCACGCTGGCCCACACGCCGCGGGCGGCCTCCATCTCCACCGGGTCCTCGGCGAAGGCGTCGTTGGCCGGCGGGAACTCCATCCAGGTGCACTCGTGCGGCGCCCACTCCGGCGGCATCGAGAACCCGGCGAGGCGGGGGGTGGTCATGGCGGCAACCTCACAGGAAGTACAGGCGGGACAGGGGCACCTCGTCCGCCGGGTCGACGTAGACGGGCTCGCCGTCGAGGGTCACGTGGCCGGCGGGGTCCACATCCACGGTGCCCAGCCGGTCGTTCATCACCAGGTCACGCGGCCCGATCCCCCGGGTGCGCTTCACCGTCACCCGGCGGCGGCGGGTGGTCATCCGGTCGTTCCCCGCCTCCACCGCGGCGCCGGCCACGAACGCCACCGACAGGTCGGCCGCGGTGGCACCGAACGAACCGAACTGCGGCCCGAGCACCAGCGGCTCGCAGGAATCCGTGGTGGCGTTGGGGTCGCCGGTGACGCCGTAGGCGGGGAACCCGCTCTTCAGCACCAGCTGCGGCTTGGCGCCGAAGTGGTCCGGCCGCCAGAGCACGATGTCGGCCAGCTTGCCGACGTCCAGCGACCCGATCTCGTGGGCCAGGCCGTGGGCGATGGCCGGGTTGATGGTGAGCTTGGCGACGTACTGGCGCACCCGCTCGTTGTCGTGGCGGGTCGGCCCCGTGTCGGCGGCCTGCTTCATCCGGGCGGCGAGCTGGAACGTGCGGCGCACGGTCTCCCCCGCCCGGCCCATGCCCTGCGCGTCCGACGACGTGATCCCGATGACGCCCAGGTCGTGCAGCACGCCCTCGGCGCCCATCGTGCCGCCGCGGATGCGGTCCTTCACCAGGTGGTGGTCGCTGTGGCTGTGGTGGTTCAGGCCGTGGGCGGCGAAGATCATCTCGTAGTGCTCGTCCAGCGCATCGCGCCCGAACGGCAGCGTCGGGTTGGTGGACGACCCGAGCACGTTCGGCACGCCCGCCAGCCGCAGCACGTTGGGCACGTGCCCGCCGCCGCAGCCCTCGATGTGGAAGGCGTGGATGGTGCGCCCGTCCAGCACTGCCAGCGTGTCCTCCACGTTGAGGCACTCGTTCAGCCCGTCGGTGTGCAGCGCCACCTGCACGTCGTGCGCCTCGGCGACGGTGAGCGCGGTGTCCAGCGCCCGCGTGTGCGCGCCCATGTCCTCGTGCACCTTGAAGCCGCAGGCCCCGCCCTCGACCAGCGCCTCGACTAGCGGGTCGGCGACGGAGGACGAGCCGCGGGCGAGGAACCCGATGTTGACCGGCCACTGGTCGAAGCTGTTGAACGCATGGCGCAGCGCCCACGGCGAGTTGACGCCCACACCCCACACCGGCCCGAACTCCTGCCCGAGGATGGTGGTGACACCGGACGCCAGCGAGGCCTCCATGATCCGCGGCGACAGCAGGTGCACGTGCGTGTCGATGGCCCCTGCCGTGGCGATCAGCCCCTCGCCGCTGATGATCGTCGTGCCCGTGCCGACCACGACGTCCACGTCGTCCAGCGTGTCCGGGTTGCCGGCCCGGCCGACCCCGCTGATCCGCCCCTCGCGGATGCCGATCGACACCTTGCCGATCCGCCGCGTCGCGTCGATGACCACCACGTTGGAGATCACCACGTCGCACGTCTCGCGCACCGCCGCGCCCTTCAGGTGCAGGCCGTCGCGGGCGGTCTTGCCGAACCCGGCCAGGAACTCCTGCCCGCGCTGCTGGGCGTCGTACTCCACCTCGATGACCAGGCCCGTGTCGCCGAGGCGCACCCGGTCCCCCACGGTCGGCCCGTGGATGGCGGCGTAGTCGTCGGGGAGGATCTCGTCCGGGTGGAGGTGGCTGTGCGGCGCGTCGCCGCCCTCGTGGGTGTGCTCGAGCTCGCCGTGCGAGTGCCGGTAGCGGTGATGGTTGGTGCCGGTCATCTCAGGCCCCCAGGTACC
This sequence comes from Acidimicrobiaceae bacterium, assembly GCA_020637295.1. Classification (GTDB taxonomy): domain Bacteria; phylum Actinomycetota; class Acidimicrobiia; order Acidimicrobiales; family Ilumatobacteraceae; genus UBA668. The sequence continues at coordinate 51,550 of JACJWF010000014.1, forward strand.
CCTGCTCGCGGGCCCGCGCCAGCGCGCCCTCACGTGCACCTTCGGCGTCCAGCGGCCCGTCCACCAGGCCGGCGTAGCCGATGGCCACCCGCGCCCCACCGATCGGCACCAGCGGCACCTCCAACGTGCCACCCGGTGGGAAGCGCACGGCAGAGCCAGCGGGCACACCCAGCCGCATCCCGTACGCCGCGGCCCGGTCGAACGACAGCCGCGGGTTGACCTCGAAGAAGTGGAAGTGGGACGTGATGCTGACCGGCACGTCGGCCGTGTTGGTGACCTCCACCGTCACCATCCCCTCCGGCGTGACCGGCTCGTGCTCCGCGGGCAGCACCGCCCCCGGCGCGTCCTGCCCCGACCCGGCGCCCTCACCGAACGGGTCGCGCACCACCACCATCCGCGTGCCGTCGGCGAACACGGCCTCCACCTTCACCTCGCGCACGATGTCCGCAACCCCGGGCAACACGTCGTCCGGCCCGAGCACCGACGCGCCCGCGGCCGCGGCCTCCAGCACCCGGCGCCCGTCGCGCGCCGCCTCGCACACCGTGTCGGCGATCAGCGCGGTGGCCTCCGGCACGTTCAACTGCAGGCCGCGGGCCCGGCGCGCCCTGGCCAGTTCGGCGGCGGTGAAGATCAGCAGCCGGTCCCGGTCCGTGGGGGTGAGGCGCATGGCAGCGAGGGTAGCCGGGGCGTAGCCTGACCCCGTGCTCTCCACCCCCGCCCCCGGCACCCTCACCGGCCTGCAGCGCTTCACCCCGCGCCAGTGGTGGGTGGCCGTGCTCGGCGGCATCGCCACGGCGCTGCTGGTGGGGCTGCCCACGGACGTCATCCCCAACCCCGTCTTCGGCAGGCCCGTGCCCGTCACCTGGTGGTCGTACCCGGTCCTGGCGATCACGGCGGTCCTCGGTGGCCTGCTGATCGCCACCTACGTGCGCGAGCCGGTCACCGACACCGACGGCACCACCAAGGACGCCGTCGATCTCAGCGACGACGACCGCCGCACCGCCCGCCGCGGCGGCCTCGGCGGCCTGCTGTCCTTCTTCGCCGTCGGCTGCCCGGTGTGCAACAAGATCGTCCTGCTGGCGGTCGGCACCGTGGGCGCCCGCCGCTGGTTCGAGCCGATCCAGCCCTACCTCGCCGTGCTCAGCATCGTGCTGCTGGTGGTGGCCCTGCGCGCCCGCCTGCGCGGCCTGGTGGCCTGCCCCGTGCGGGTCAGCTGAGCTCCAGCCCCTCCAGCGCGCCCTCGGCCCGCCACTGCTCCAGGATGCGGGTGAACGCCGGCGAGCCGCCGCCGTAGCTGCCGTTGCGCACCGTGCGCTCCGCGGGGCGGCCCTCGTTGTTGTAGTAGCCCGGCGTGCAGGCCTCCAGGAACTGCACGTTGAAGCGGGCCGAGTCCACGATGGTCTGCACCCAGGCGTCCTCGGCCTCCTGCGTGGTCTCCACCACCTCGGCGCCGCGGCGGCGCACCTCGTCCAGCAGGTAGGCCAGGTGCTTGGCCTGCTCGTCCAGCATGTGCGGGAAGTTCACCGAGAAGCCCGACTGCACGATGCTGACCAGGAACAGATTGGGGAACCCGCGCATGTGGAACCCCTGGAACGTCGCCGCCCCGTCGGCCCACTTCTCCGTCATCGTCTGCCCGCCGCGGCCGTGCACCTCGTAGCCGGCACGGCGGGCGTACTCCGTGCCGACCTCGAAGCCGGTGGCGTAGATCAGGCAGTCGAGGTCGAAGTGCTGGCCGTTGGCCCACACCCCGGTCTCGTCGATGCGCTCCACGCCCCGACCCTCGGTGTCCACCAGCGTCACGTTGGGCCGGTTGAACGTGGGCAGGTAGTCGTCGTGGAAGCACGGCCGCTTGCAGAACTGGCGGTACCACGGCTTCAGCGCCTCGGCCATCACCGGGTCCTGCACGATCTCCTCCACCCGGGCGCGGATCTGCTCCATCTTGTCGAAGTCGGCCAGCTCGATCGTGGCGGCCAGGCCCTCCGGGCTGGTGTCGCTCTCCCCGTTGCGCATGCGGATCAGCAGGTTGCCGATGATGTCCGTCCAGCCGTCGCCCACCAGGTCCTCCGGCTCGGGGATGCCGCTGACCAGGTTGTTGAAGTTGTCCATCCGCCGCTTCTGCCAGCCGGGCTGCAGCGACGCCGCCCACTCCGCGTCGGTGGGCCGGTCGTTACGAACGTCGATGCTGCTCGGCGTGCGCTGGAACACGTACAGGTGCTTCGCCGCCGCCCCGAGGTGCGGCACACACTGCACCGCGGTGGCGCCGGTGCCGATGACGCCGACCACCTTGTCCGCCAGCCGGTCCAGCCCGCCCGTGCTGTCGCCGCCGGTGTACTCGTAGTCCCACCGGCTGGTGTGGAACGAGTGGCCGGCGTAGCGCTCGATGCCGGGGATGCCCGGCAGCTTGGGCCGGTGCAGCGGCCCGTTGGCCATCACCAGGAAGCGGGCGCGCATGCGGTCGCCACGGTTGGTGGAGATGACCCAGCGGCCCTCGCCGTCGTCCCACGTCACGTCGGTGACCTCGGTGGACAGGCAGGCGTTGTCGTACAGGCGGAAGTGGCGGGCGATGTTGCGGCTGTGCTCCAGGATCTCCGGCGCGTCCGCGTACTTGCGCTTCGGGACGTAGCCGACCTCCTCCAGCAGCGGCAGGTAGATGTAGCTCTCCACGTCGCACGCCGCACCCGGGTAGCGGTTCCAGTACCACGTGCCGCCGAAGTCGCCGCCCTTCTCGATCAGGCGGATGTCCTCGAACCCGGCCTCGCGCAGCCGGGCGCCCACCAGCAGCCCGCCGAAGCCGCCACCGACGATGGCCACCTCCACCTCGTCGAACAGCGGCGGCCGCTCGGCAACCGCCACGTACGGGTCGTCGAGGTAGTGGGCGAACTGCCCGACCATCTCCACGTATTGCTCGTTGCCGTCGGCGCGCAAGCGCTTGTCGCGCTCCTCGCGGTACTTCTCCCGCAGGACGGTGGCCTCGTCGCGTGTGGTCGTCATCCGGACAGCGTGCCAGCGTGCAGGACCGCCGGGCGAGCCGAGCCGACCGTGCCCGCGGGCCGTGGCAGGATGCCGTGATGGACCTGCCCCTGCTCGGCCGTGGACGGACGGCCGACGTCTACGACCTGGGCGACGGCCGGGTGCTGCGCCGCTACCGGGAGCCACGTCCGGCGCTGGTCCAGCGCGAGGTCACGGCGATGCAGGCCCTGCGGGCGGCCGGCGCCCCGGTGCCCAAGGTCTTCGACTCCAACGACACCGACATCGTGATGGAGAAGGTGCGCGGCCGGGCCATGCTCGACGAACTGAAGGTGCGCCCCTGGCGTGCCGGTCGACTGGGCCGGCAGTTGGGCGAGATGCACCTCGCCGTGCTGCAGGTGGTCACCGAACCGCTGGACCTGCCCGTCGCCGCGGACGGCAGCACCGTGCTGCACCTCGACTACCACCCCGGCAACGTGATGGTGGACGGGTCGGGCGCGATGGTGATCGACTGGACGAACGCCGGCCTCGGCCCGGCCGGCCTGGACGTGGCGATGACCTGGATGCTGATGGCCACCAGCGACGTGGACGACGTGCCGCGGCTGCTCCGCCCCTTCGTCCGCCGCCTCCGCGGTCGCGTCGTGGCGGAGTACCTGGCCGCCACCAGCGTGGTGGACCCCCTGCCGTACGTGCGCGAGGCCTGCCGCCGCCGGCTGGAGGACCCGGAGACCCGGCCGGAGGAGAAGGTGAGCGTGCGCGCCTTCGAAGCGGCTACCGCGCCGGCGCCCGGCGCGCCCGCATGACCGGCACGATCAGCAGCGCCACCAGCACCGCGGAGAGGGCCCACGCCCGCTGCGCGCCCGGCAGCATGTCGCGCCCGTCCGCCTCACCGAGCAGGCCCACCGACGCCGCCACGCCGAGCGCCCCGCCCATCCGCCGCACCAGCTGCTGGAGGCTGTTCGCCGCGCCGAGGTCGTGGGCGGGAATGTAGGAAAGGGCGACCCCGGACGTGGCCGTGCCACAGATGCTGCAGCCGAAGCCCAGCAGGAGCGCGCACGGCACGTACGCGGCGAACGAGCCCGACGTCATCGGCAGCACGAACACCATCCCCATCGCCCCGAGGGCGTTGAGGACCGCACCGAGAGACACCGTGATCGCACCGCCCATGCGGTCCACCATCGGCCCGGTCAGCGGCGACCCGATCGACGAGGTGATCTGGCTGAGGAACAGCCCGGCGGCGATGTGCCAGCCGTCCCACCCCCACACGTTGTGCATCACGAGCGGTGCGGTGAGGAACCAGCCGAAGAACGACGCCTGCTGCAGCACGCCGGCCACGATGTTGGCCCGGTAGCCGTGGATCCGCAGGAGGGAGATGTCCAGCAGCGGCGACGCGGCGACGAACGACCGGCGGACGAACGCCACCAGCAGCACGGCGACGGCCGCGAGCAGCACCAGCGTGCGGGCCGAGGCCCACCCCCACCGGCTCCCCTGCGACAGCACCAGCATCGCCAGACCGAAGGCGGGCGGCGCCAGCAACAGGCCCACCCGGTCCGTCCGGTGCGGGGAGTCGATCGGCGGCGGCTCCGGCAACAGGCGCATGCCCATCACGGCGACGACGAGCGCCGCCGGTGCGAGCACGGCGAACTCCCACCGCCAGTTGATGCCCACCAGCCACGAACCGAGCACCGGCGTCAGCCAGCCGGCGACGGAGCCCACCAGACCCCACACCCCCACCACGTGCGCGGCCCGCGCCGAGGGGAACAGCGGCAGCACCAGCGCCAGCGCACCGGCGGCGAACAGCGCGGCGCCGGCACCCTGCACCACCCGCGCACCCAGCAGCCACCACAGCCCCGGCGCCACGGCGGCAATGGCTGCGCCCACCCCGTACGCGGCCAGGCCGAGGACGAAGTAGCGGCGGCGGCCGCGCCGGTCGCCCAACCGCCCGGCGATCAGCAGCAGGGACGCCTGGGTGACCATGAACGCCGTGGCCACCCAGCCGATGCGCGCCCGCGGGACGGACGGGAACGTGGCCTCGATCTGCGGGATGGCCAAGGACACGAAGGCCGAGTCGGCCACGTACAGGAACGCGCTGGCCGCGGCGATGCACACTGCCGCCCACGCCCGGGCACGACCGGCCTCACCGGACGGCGCCCGGTCGCGGTCCTCCACCGTCGTCACGGTCATCGGCGGGGGCTCGGGCGCATCTCGCCGAGTATAATTGTATGGACCTACAAATATGCAGCCGATTCGGGCCGCCACAGCGGGACCGTCAGGGCAGGGCGTCGATGGTGACGGTGCCCTCGTGCCCGTTGAGCGTGACGGTGGCCCCGTTGGGGATCCGCTGGGTGGCGTCGGCCACAGCCGGCGCACAGGGGATGCCCAGCTCGCGGCTGACGATGACGGCGTGGGTGCCGATGCCGCCCACGTTGACGACCACGCCGGAGACGGCAAGGAACAGCGGCGTCCACGACGGGTCGGTCTGCGGGGCGATGAGGATGTCGCCCGGCTCCAGCTCCACGTCGTCGTCCACATGGTGCAGCACCTTGGCGGTGCCGGTGACGACGCCGGGCGAACCGGCGACGCCGCTGAGCACGTCGCCCACGGCCACCGGCGCGGCGGCGGCCAGCGCCGAGCGCCGCTTCCACTCGGCCAGCGGCGGGGCCTGGCGGTCCACGATGTAGGGCGGCTCGAGGTCGTAGAGCGAGAGGTAGTCCACCTCGCGCTCGGCCAGCTTCGCCCGCCACGGGCCCGGGTCCGCCAGCCAGGCGTCCACCTCGTCCTCCAGCAGCATGTAGATCTGGCGGTGGTGGTCGAGGTGCCCGGCGGCGACCATCCGGCGACCGATCTCGTCGAAGCACATCCGCATCTCGTGGATCACCCGGATGAGGTTGGTCTTGCACCGTTCCCGCGAGGCCATGAACACGTTGGCCGAGTGCAGACCGGCCTCGAACGTGCCCAGCGCCTCGGCGTTGTCCTTGAACATCTCCCGCAGCTCGTCGGCGAGGCGGGCGGCCTCTGCCTTGCCGCGAGCCTCGGCGGCACGGGGGTCGGCCGAGTCGTCGTTGCGGCGCAGCCGGTCGATGGCCGACCACAGCAGTTCCGGCCGGGTCTCGTAGGCGAAGCTGTAGAAGTCGTACTCGTTCGGGCCACGGCTGCCGTGCTCGTACATGAACGCGTCGACGGCCTCCCGGAAGGCAGCGGCGTCCGGCGAACCCAGGGAGTCAAGCCGGTCGCCCAGCGCCGCCACGCCGCCGTCGAACAGGGCGGTGAGGCCCGCCGAGCGGCGCACCTTTCGGGAGAGGTCCCAGATGTCGTTGGCGATCTCGGCGGAGTCCACCCCGCCCACGCCGGTGAGCAGCTTGGTGACCATCGTCGGGTCGATCTCCGCCGTCAGCGCGGCCAGCACACCAGGGCCGACGGAGGCCCCGAGCGACACCCATGCGTGCTGGTCGAACATCGCCCGCACGTGCCGCTGCAGGCTGCGCGCCCGGCCGATGATCTGGGCGATGGTCTGGCCGTCGAAGTCCGGCCGGCTGTCGCGCACCGCCTTGGCGTCGATCTTCTGGCGATCGACCTCCGGCACGTTGGGCGTGGTCATGAACCAGCCCATCTGCTTGGCCAGCTTCTCGGCATGGCGGGGCGAGTCGTGCCAGTCGGCCGGCTCGTAGGGCGGCACCGCCGACGGGTCGTCGAAGTAGGCGTTGTCGATGGCCTGCCAGCCGGCGCCGGAGCGCACGCCGAACAGGCGGGACTGGGTGAGCGAGTTGTAGAAGTAGCCACCGAACAGGCCGAACGTCTCCGGCTTCTCCAGGTCGTACTCGTCGGCGTCGAACACGCCAAGGGCGACGAACCCGTCGCGGCACCCCAGGACGATGCCGCTCTCCCAGACGAACGTCCAGTCCAGAGGGCTGACCGGGTCCGCCATCACGTCCTGCGCGTTGCCGCGGGTGTAGTTCGGAAAGCGGTCGGTCGGTACGCGGTCGGTGATCCAGCGGTCGCCCAGCATGGTGATGATGTCCCCTCGATTGAGATGCGCCGCGGTCCCCACCAGCGGCTTTCTCAATATAGACGACAGTTACTCGGCGGTGAAGAAGTCCGCCCGCGGGGTGAACGTGCGGTCGTAGACCGGCTCGCTGAGGTCGCAGCGGTACTTGGCGATCGCCGGGATGCCCACACGCTCGAACTGCCCGAGCACCGTGCGCATGTCGAAGTAGTTCGGGTGCTGGAAGTGGGCCGCCAGCGACGCCTCGTTCTCCCACAGCTCGTACACCTGCATCCGGGTGGGCACCACCGGGTCGGCGGCGAACGTGTACGCAAGGCACCCGGGCTCGTCGCGGCGGGTGGCCTCCTGCAGCTCGCGGCCGGCGGCCACGGCGCCGTCGCGGGCCTCCTGGCTGGCGTAGTCGAGCGTTCCGGCGATGATGATCATGCCGGCCATCGTGTCAGCCCGGCCGGGTGGCGTCGAGCGTCCCCGGCTCCGCCGTGGCGAAGCGGGCCGAGCCACCGTTGACGCTGCGCCCGGCGTCCACCACGAGGGTGTGCCCGCTCACCAGGCGGGCCTCGTCGCTGGCCAGGTACAGCGCCGCGTTGGCGATGTCCGACGGGTCGGGCACGAACGAGGTGCGGGCGGTGTGCTGGGCGTAGGAGTTCACCTGCTCCATCGCCGTCGGGTCACCGGACACCACCTGCGCCGTCAGCGGCGTGGGGATGGTGCCGGGGGCGATGGCGTTGCAGCGGACGCCGTGCCGGCCGACCTCGCTGGCGATGCTCTTGGTCAGGCCGACGACGGCGTGCTTCGCCGCCGTGTAGGCGTGGGGCCCGAGGCCACCGATGACCCCGGCGACACTGGACGTCGAGATGATCGAGCCGGAGCCCTGGGGGATCATCACCCGCGCCGCATGCTTGCTGCCGTAGAAGACGGAGTGCAGCAGGATGTCGATGGTCCGCAGCCACGCCGCGGAGTCCGTCTCGGCGATCGGGCCGATGGCGCCGACGATGCCGGCGTTGTTGAACATGCAGTCCAGCCGGCCCCACGTGTCCGTCGCCGTGGTGATGGCGGCAGCCACCTGCGCCTCGTCGGTGACGTCGCAGGCGGCGAACCGCGCCACGTCGCCGAGCGACGCGACCAGCGCAGCGCCCCGATCGGCCTGGATGTCGGCCACCACCACGCGCGCGCCTTCTTCGACGAACCGCTTCACCGTGGCCTCGCCGATGCCGCTGGCACCACCCGTGACGACCGCGACCTTGCCCAGCAGACGATCTCCCATGACGCCCCCTCCTTTGTGGAGCCGGACTCTAGTATGTGTGCCCATGCCGACGCTCGACGACTACCCCAGGGTGCCCCTCATGTTCGGGCCGTCACCACTGCAGCCCCTCCCCCGCCTCAGCGCCGCGCTCGGTGGCGAGGTGGAGATCTGGGCGAAGCGCGAGGACTGCAACTCGGGCATCGCCTTCGGCGGCAACAAGGTGCGCAAGCTGGAGTACCTGGCAGCCGAGGCGCTGGCCCAGGGGTGCGACACGCTGGTGTCCATCGGCGGCGTCCAGTCCAACCACACCCGCGCCGTCACCGGCGTGGCCGCCCATCTCGGGCTGAAGGTCGTCACCGTGCAGGAGCGCTGGGTGGACTGGAACGACGTGGTCTACGACCGCGTCGGCAACATCCAGCTCAGCCGGATCATGGGCGGCGACGTGCGGCTGGACCCCGCCGGGTTCGACATCGGCTTCCGCGACTCGTGGAACCAGGCCATCGACAGCGTCCGCGCCGCCGGCGGCACGCCCTACGCCATCCCCGCCGGCGCCAGCGACCACCCGCTCGGCGGGATGGGCTTCGCCAACTGGGCCCGCGAGGTCGCCGCGCAGGAGGCCGACCTCGGCACCTTCTTCAACCATGTGGTGGTGTGCTCCGTCACCGGCTCCACCCAGGCCGGCATGATCGCCGGCTTCGCCCTGGAGAACCGCACCGACCGGCGCGTCGTCGGCATCGACGCCTCGCTCACGTACGACCAGACGCTGGACCAGATCACCCGCATCGCCCGCGACACTGCGGCGCGCATCGGCCTCGGCCGGGACCTGCGCGACGACGAGATCGTGCTGGTCGAGGGCTACGCCGAGCCCGCCTACGGTGTGCCCAGCGCCCAGACGGTGGAGGCCATCCAGCTCGCTGCCCGCACCGAGGGCATGATCACCGACCCGGTCTACGAGGGCAAGTCGATGGCCGGCCTCATCGGCATGGTCCGCAGCGGGGAGATCCCTCCCGGCTCGACGGTGCTCTACGCCCACCTCGGCGGCCAGCCGGCCCTCAATGCCTACGCCGGCTTCCCCGGCCTGGGCTGACCCCAGCCGCGGATCGGGCCCTGCCGGCCCTCCGCCTCGTTCGCGCCGCCGCGCCGTCGCGAGACTCCCCGCATCCACACGGGCGCAGAAGGGGGCGCGACCATGTTGACCGGAGCCGAGTACCTGGAGTCGCTGGACGACGGGCGGATCACCATCTTCGAGGGCCAGCGGGTCACCGACCTGCCCGGCCACACCGTCCTCGGCGCGGCCGTGCACCGGGTGGCCGCCGGTTACGAGTGGCTGGCCGCGAACGCGGTGGACGGGCAGAGCCCACTGGCCGGCGTGCCGACTTCCCCGGAGGAGCTGCGGGCCAAGGTGGACGTGGTGCACCACGCCGGGATGATGGCCCACGTCACCTACACGTCGATCATGACCCTGGCCACCGCGGCCGGGCGGATCAAGGACGCCGCGCCCGGCTACATCGAGCCGATCCAGGCGTTCATCGAGGACGCCCACCGCCGCGACATCCGCATCACCCAGTGCATCACCGACGCCAAGGGCGACCGCTCCCGCCCGCCCGGCAAGCAGGACGACCCCGACCAGTACGTGCGGGTGGTGGACCGCCAGGCCGACGGCGTGGTCATCCGCGGGGCCAAGCTGCACATCACCGGCGCGTCCCTCGGCCACGAGCTGCTGACCATCCCCACCAAGGCGATGAAGGCCGGCGAGGAGGACTACGCCATCGCCTGCATGGTCCCCGTCAACGCCCCCGGCGTGAAGATCATCAACACCACCTACGCGCCGCGCCACGCCGACACGCGGGACTTCCCGGTCTCCGGCAAGGACGCCGCGCCCGAGGGCTTCGTGATCTTCGACGACGTGTTCGTGCCCCGCGACCGCGTCTTCCTCGACGGCGAGGTCTCGCTGGCGGCGATGTTCGCCCACTCGCTGGGCCTGTGGGAGCGCCTCGGCGGATTGTCCGGCATGGCCGACCAGGCGGACATGCTGGTCGGCCTGGCCCAGCTGGTGGCGGAGAGCAACGGCCTGGCCGGTGAGGCCCACATCAAGGAGAAGATCTCCGAGATGATCATCCACGCCACCGTCGTGCGGGCGTGCCTGGAGGCCTGCCTCACCCACGCCCAGATCGGGCCGTTCGGGGCCGCCTTCCCCGACGAGCTGTACACCAACGCCGGCAAGTACACGGGCGCGGCCAACTACTCGCTGATGGTCCGCCACCTGCACGACATCGCCGGCGGGGCCATCGTCACCGCCCCGTCGATCAGCGACCTGGAGAGCGCCGAGGTCGGCGGGCTGGCCCGCAAGTACATGTCCGGTGCCAGCGGCGACGGCGAGTACCGCACCCGCCTGTTCCACCTCATCCGCGACCTCACCGCCGACGCGTACGGCGGCTGGCAGGCGGTCACCGCCATCCAGGCCGGCGGCGGCCTCTACGCCCAGCGCATCGTCACCCGCAAGCACTACGACCTCGACCGCGCCCGCGCCCTGGCCCGCCACGCCGCCGGCGTGGAGGCCTGACGCCGCCCGGCTAGAACCAGCCGGTCTTCTTGAACCGGCGGTACAGGCCGAACGCCACGGCCAGCATCCCGCCGAGCACCACCGGGTACCCGAGGCGCCAGTGCAGTTCGGGGAAGTGGTCGAAGTTCATGCCGTAGATGCCGGCCACCAGCGTGGGCACGGCGGCGATGGCCACCCAGGCGCTGATCCGCCGCATGTCCTCGTTCTGATGCACGGAGATCTGCGCCAGGCTGGCCGTGAGCGCGGCGTCGAGCAGGTTGGACAGCGACTGGATGCGGGTGACGGTGCGGTCCAGGCGCTCCGACACCTCGTCGAGGTCGTCGGCGGCGGCCTCCGGCATCGTGGACTCCCGCGCCCGGATCAACCGGGCCAGCGGGTCCTGCAGGGCGTCCACCGCCACCAGCAGCTCACGCACCTCGCGCTTCAATTTGTACAGGCGGCGGACGGGCTGGAAGCGGCTCTCGCTGAACACGTCGCGCTCGGCTTCCACGGCGTCGTTCTCGAAGCCGTCGAGCGCCGGCCCGTAGTCGTCGATGACCTTGCCGACGATGGCGGCGAACACTCCCCACGGCCCACCGTCGAGACCCTGGCCCGTGCGCTCCATCTCTGCACGGAGCTCCGCGAGCGCGCTGGCCTGGCCGTGGCGCACGCTGCACACGGCATCGGGCCCCACCAGCACGGTCATCTCGCCGAGCACGATGTTCTCGTGGGCGTCGTCGTAGCGGGCGGTGCGCAGCACCAGGTAGGCGGTCGGCCCGTCCAGGCTGAGCACCGGACGGGCATGGGGCTTCAAGAGCTCGGCGGCGGACACGTCGTCCAGGTCCAGCAGACGGCAGGCCTGATCCAGCTCGGCCTCCGTCGGCATCCGCAGGCCGAGCCAGACGAAGCCCTCGCAGCGGTCGCGCCAGCCCTCCAGGTCGTCGAGCCGCTCGAAGGCGGCGCTGCGGCGACCGTCCTGGTAGGCGACGCAGTTGACGATCATGCCCGCAGTCTGCCGCGCCGCACCCCGAACCCTTGACATCGGCGCCAGATCTGTGAATGAATGTTCATTCCCATGGCTCCCACCGTCACCCCACCCCGACTCGACGTGCTGCTCGACGCCGCCCTCGCGGTGTTCGACGAGCTCGGCTACGCGGCCACGCCGGTGCCGGTCATCGCCCAGCGGGCCGGCGTGGCTGTCGGCTCCATCTACCGCTACGTGAGCGGCAAGGAGCAGCTGGCCAACGAGCTGTACCGGCGGGAGAAGCGGCGGATGGCCATGGCGCTGTTCGACGGCGTCGACCTCGACACGGCGCCCGCGGACGTGTTCCGCACCGTGTGGGACCGGCTCGGCCGGTTCGCCGCAGAGCATCCCGCCGCGCTCGGCTTCCTCGAGCTCCACCATCACGACCCGTACCTCGACGACGAGTCGCGGGCACTCGCCGCCCAGGTCGACGCGACCGTCGGCGGGTTGCTGGCCCGCTGGCAGGCCGCCGGCGCCGTGCGCCCAGGCGACCCGGAGTTGCTGACCGCCCAGGTGTTCGGCGGCTTCGTCGGGGTGGTGCGCCAATGCCGCGCCACCGGCCGGCCGATCGACCACCACCTGGCCGAGCTCACCCGCGACGCGGCGTGGGGCCTCCTGGCCGCACCCGCCCCGAACCCAGCCGCCGGTTGACACGCGCGGCCCTACCCGAAGGACTTCGCCATGACCACCCATCACGATCCCGCCGGCACCACCGTCCTGGTCACCGGCGCCACAGGGTTCATCGCCCGCCATGTCGTCGCCCAACTGCTGGACGCCGGCTACCAGGTGCGCGGCACCGCCCGCCGGGCCTCCTCGCTGGACCAGTTGCAGGCCGACCTCGCCCCCCACCTGGCCGACCCCGGCTCCGCCGAACGCCTCACCATCGCCGCCGCCGACCTCACCAGCGACGACGGCTGGGCCGAGGCCGTCGCCGGGTGCACGTACGTCCACCATGTGGCCAGCCCGATCCCCGCCGCCCCGCCCGAGGACCCGAACGACCTGATCGTCCCGGCCCGCGACGGCACCCTGCGGGTGCTGCGCGCCGCGCTCGACGCCGGCGTGTCGCGTGTGGTCCTCACGTCCTCGCTGGCGGCGGTGCTGTACGGCGTGGACCGCACCGGCAAGGTCTTCACCGAGGCCGACTGGTCCAACCCGGACGACCGCCGCATCGGCGCCTACGAGCAGTCGAAGACCATCGCCGAACGCGCCGCGTGGGCCTTCATGGAACAGGACGCCGGCGGGCGGATGGAGCTGACCACCGTGAACCCCGGCCTCGTCCTCGGGCCGATGTACGGCGACGCGATGAGCACCTCCCACGAGGCCGTGAAGAAGCTGATGGACCGCGACTTCCCCGCCTGCCCGGACCTGACGTACGCGATGGTGGACGCCCGCGACGTCGCCGCCACCCACGTGGCCGCGATGACCGCGGCCGACGCGCCCGGCCATCGCCACCTGTGCGCGATCGACAGCCATTCGCTGCGCGACGTCGCCGCCATCCTCGCCCGCGAGCACAACCCGAAGGGCTACCGCGTCCCCACCGGCAAGCTGCCCGGCTGGGCCCTGCGGCTGACGGCGAAGTTCGACAAGACGGCAGCACTCGCCGTCAACGACCTCGGCAACCCCCAGCGGGTGGACAACACCCTCGTCCGGAACCTGTTGGGCCGGCCGATGATCGACCTCGACACGATGGTGCTCAGCGCCGCCGCGTCGCTGGAGCAGTACGGCCATGTCGCCCCGAAGCGCCGACGGGTTGCGTGACACACGCCCCTCCCGCACCAGTTACTGTTGACGGACACCAGTAACCAGCGGGGGCCGGGATGACGACGACGAACGACGAGCAGCAGATCACCATCGGAGCCCGCCGCAGCCCGGGGCCGAGCGTGCAGGACCTCCACCGTGCCGACACCGGCCCGGTGCCGCGGGCGCTCCTCGACGAGAGCTACGTGCCCCAGGGGCAGGCCGACGTGCCCAAGGCGCGCTACACCTCCCCCGCGTTCGCTGCGCTCGAGAACGAGTTCATGTGGACCTCCACCTGGCAGCTGGCCTGCCTGGCGGACGAGATCCGCCAGCCCGGCGACCATGTCGTCTACGACGTCGCCGACCAGTCCCTCCTCGTCACCCGGCTGCGCGACGGCTCCATCCGCGCCTTCCACAACGCCTGCCTGCACCGCGGCACCAAGTTGCGCACGGAGGACGGCCGGGTGGCCTCCTTCCGCTGCCCGTTCCACGGCTGGCGGTGGGACCTCGACGGCACGCTCGCGGAGATCCCCGGCGGGTGGGACTTCCCCCACATCACCTGCGACGCCACCCGCTCCTGCCTCCCCGAGGCCCAGGTGGCGGAGTGGCAGGGCTTCGTCTTCGTCAATATGGACCCGACGGCCGCCCCGTTCGAGGAGGTCGCCGCCAAGCTGATCGACCACTTCTCCGACAGCTTCGACTACGCCAACCGGTACTGCACGTTCCACGCCGTGAAGGAGGTGCCGGCGAACTGGAAGGTCTGCATGGAGGCCTTCAGCGAGGGCTACCACGTCATCGCCACCCACCCCCAGATCGTCGAGTTCGCCGGCGACGACAACAGCGAGTACTCCATCTGGCCGGACAGCAAGTACGTCACCCGCTTCGTCAACGGCTTCGGCATCCAGAGCCCCCACCTCGCGGAGATCCCCCAGCAGCAGATCCTCGACGCCTACCTGGCGTTCTCCTCCAAGGCCGCCCAGCGGGTCGGTTCGGCCACGAACGCACCGGTGCCCGAAGGGAAGACGGCCCGCCAGGTGGCCGCCGAGGTCTTCCGCGCCGGCATGGGCGCCCGCTACGGCACCGACCTGTCGGCGTACAGCGACACCGAGATCCTCGACGCCCACCTGTACCACCTGTTCCCTGCGTTCGCCCCGTGGGCGGGCATCGGCCAGCCGCTGGTGTACCGCTGGCGTCCCGGTGCCACCCCGGACACCTGCTTCATGGACGTCTACCGCATGGCCCCGGTGCCCGACGGGCAGGAACGCCCGGCCCCGGCCGAGTGCCAACGGCTGACGCTCGAGCAGGAGTGGCACGAGGCAGCCGGCATGGGGCAGTTGGCCGACGTGTTCGCCCAGGACATGTCCAACTTCCCGCGGGTGCAGGCCGGCCTGAAGAGCACCGGCAAGCGGGGCGTGACGTTCGGGGACTATCAGGAGGCGCGCCTGCGCCTCATCCACCGCAACATCGACGAGTGCATCCTCGCCGGCCTCGCCGCCAGCGGCCGCTCACACGCCGAAGCGCAGCCCTACCTGGTGCCCGAGGGCTGAGACCGGCGCCGGGCCAACCCGGTGAGCACGAGGCCGGCTCCGAGCACGGAGGTGGCGCCGAACACGAGCTCCCACGACGACTGGCCGGTTGCCGGGATGGAGCCGACCTGGATGCGCACCGTCACCGTGGCCGTTGCCGTGGCCTCGCCGTCGCTGATCGTGTACGTGAACGAGTCGCTGCCGGTGGCGCCGGAGAGCGGGGTGTAGCGGACCTGGTTGCCGTCGATGACCACCGTGCCCTTCAACCCCTGCGTCACCGCGACGATCGACAGCGGATCGCCGTCGGGGTCGCTGTCGTTCGCCAACACAGGGATCGCCGTGCCCACCGCCGTGATCGCGGTGATCGAGTCGTTGACCGCGACAGGCGGCTGGTTCGAGCCGACCGTGATGGTGACCGTGGCCGACGGCGGCAGCGCCGTCACGGTGAGGTCGCCGTCGGTGATGTCGTAGACGAACGTGTCCGTGCCGTGGTAGCCGAGCATCGGCGTGTAGCTGAAGGAGCCGTCCGCGTTGAGCGTGAGGGTGCCATGCGTAGCGTTGGTGACCAGCCCGACCGTCGGCACACCGTCGACCGTGTCGTTGCCGAGCACACCGGGCGCGGGCACGTTGAGCGTGGTGTTCTTGGCCACGGCGTAGTTGTCGTCGACGGCCGCGGAACCTGCACGCTCCACCGCACCGATGTCGATGACGCCGACGATCCGCGCCTCGCCGCGCTGATCCGTCGCCGGCGCACCGGAGACGGCGGGGTCGCCGGCATTGAGCGCCGGGCTGTCCAGGCGGGGCATGTGCGTGAGCGTGGGGCCGCCGTTGTCGGCCAGCGGTTCCAGCAGGGGGCTGTTGCTGATGATGTTGTCGGCCCCGCTGGTAGGGGCCGTGCCGAGCAGCGACCAGTTGGCGTCGAACGTGCCGCCGCCGTACAGGTCGGCGTACGAGTTGCCGGCGACGATGGTGTGGTCCAGCGACACGGCAGTACTGTCGACGAACAGGCCGTAGCCTTCGTTGCCCGTGATCGTCGAATGCTCGATGACGCCGTCGTACAGGTTGTCGAAGTAGATGCCGCCGATGCCGCCCGCGGAGACGTTGCCGGAGACCGTGGTGTTGCGGATGACCAAGCCGTGATCCGGCGCATACAGCCATGCGCCGGCCCCCGACGCAGCACTGTTCCCGGAGATGGTGGTGGCGTCGATGGTGAACACACCGTTGTCCGGCGAGTACAGGTAGATGCCACCGCCCAGGCCACCGGCGTCGTTCCCCGAGATGGTGGCCCGCTGGATGGTGATGTCGTCGTCGGGGTCGTAGAAGTAGATGCCGCCGCCGTCGTCGGCGGCCGAGTTGCCACTGATGACCGTGTCGGTGATGAGCATCGGCCCGCCGGTGTCCTCGACGTAGATCGCGCCACCGTCGTCGGCGGCCGTGTTGCCGCTGAGCGTCGAGTTCTGGATGGTGAGGACCATGTTGAAGCCGTCGGCCCACAGCCCGCCACCGTCCGAAGTGGCCGCGTTGCCGCTGATGACCACACCGTCCAGCGTGAGGGTTTCGTCCTTGCTCTTGATCCCTCCGCCCTCGACGGCGTTGCCGCCGGTGATGGTGAGCCCGGACACCGACACGTCGATCAGGCTGCTGTTGTTGTAGAGGTAGAAGACGCGGCTGGCGTTGTTGCCGCTGACGGCGAGTACCGTCGCGCCCGGCCCCTGGATGTCCACCGAGTCCGTGATCGTCAACTGGCCGGTGGTGAGCACGATCGTGCCGCTGAGGCCCGCCTGGAAGGTGATGATGTCGGCGCCGGCGGCCGCGTTGGCCTGCTCGATCGCGTCGCGGAGTGAGCCTGCGCCGCTGTCGTTGAGGTTGGTGACCTCGAACCCGGCGGCGTGGGCCGTGCCGACGCCGACGAAGGGCGTCGCCGCCGCCGCCACTGCGGACCCCGTGACCAGGATGACCTTGCGCTTCGGCTCGCCCACGTTGTGTCGCCCTCCCCTGCCGGCCGTCGAATCCGGCCGCGAGAAGGCGACCGTACCATCTGGCCTGGCCTCGACCGGCCGATCCCAGCCTGCGTCGCCGGGTGTCAGCGCGCCGGTTCGGGGTCCGGGCCGAGCGTCCGCTCGAGGTCGCGCCGCAGCACGGCGACCGCCTCGGCGACCCCGCGCCGCACCACCTCGGAGAGGCCCTCGCCGTGGTCGAAGTCGACCCCTTCGATGCCGAGCACCCGCAACACCCTGGGCAGCAGGTCCAGTGCCCGAGCCAGGTCCACGGCCTCCGCCAGCCCCATCAGGTGACCGCCACCGAGCCGCCGCCCGCTGTCGTCCAGGTCGGCCAGCTGGGTGGCGTCCACCTCGTGCACCGAACCGGGCAGGCGGCCACTCCGCACTGCGTCCACCAGCCACACCACCTCGGACCCCTCCCACGCCTGCACGAGGCGCACTGACTCACCGTCCAACTCCACCAGCCGCACCCGCGGGTCGTCGCCGAACTCGTCGGCCAGGCCGGCGAGCACGGCCGCCCCGGCCCCGTCATCGCGCCGGTACGGGTTGCCGATGGCAATGACCGTCACGACGGGCGCCGCGCCATGTGCCGTGGTCACCGCCGGTGCACCCGCATGTCGAGGAAGTGGGTGGCGCAGGAGATGCACGGGTCGTAGTTGCGCACCGCCGTCTCGCAGATGGCTTCCAGCGCGGCGTCGTCGAGGTCCAGCGAGTGCTCGATCAGGTGCATCAGGTCGTGCTCGATGGTCGGCTGGTTCTGCGAGGTCGGCGGCACGATCTGCGCGGTCAGCACATGGCCCTCGGCGTCCAGTTCGTAGCGGTGGAACAGCAGCCCGCGCGGCGCTTCGCTCCACCCGCAGCCGGCGCCCTCGCGCGGATCGACCGGCACGAACGCCCGCGGCGGTGGGGTGTACGCGGTGGCGATGGCCAACGCCACCTCGCAGGCGTGGACGGTCTCGATCGCCCGTACCAGGATGCTGCGGAACGGGTTGCGCTCCGCCGGCGTCAGCCCCAACTCGGCGGCCAGCGCGGCGGCCCGCGGCGCGAGATGATCGGCGTTGAGCGCGAACCGGGCCAGCGGGCCGACCAGGTAGTCGCCGCCGGCCAGCATCTTGCCGTGCAGTGCGGTGGAGTGGGCCACGTGCTCCTCGGCGAAGTGGTCCCGCCACTGGTCGGGGGCGATGTCCAGGCCGGTGGTGCTCACCAGGCGAGCGCCAAGCATGGGGTACTCGGTGGGGTGACGCAGTGCCACCAGCGCCGTGCCGTCGGGCAGTTCGTGCGCAGGCATGGGGAACGTCGCCACCCAGCGGGCCACGTCCTCCGCGGCTGCCAGCGCCCAGCGCAGGTCCTCGGCCAGCGCCGCCATCGTCGGCGCATCGGGTGCCTTGTAGAACCCGCCGACGCGCACGTTCACCGGATGGACGGCGCGGCCACCGACCACCTCCACGATCTGGTTGCCGATCTTCTTCAGCCGCAGGCCACGTTCCACCTCCGCCCGGTGGTCCGCGGCCATGGCGATGCCGCTGGGGTAGCCGAGGAAGTCCGGGGCGTGCAGCAGGTGGATGTGCAGCACATGGCTCTCGATCCACTCACCGCAGTACAGCAGGTGACGCAGGTCGCGGATGGCCGGATCCACCTCCACCCCGCACGCCGCCTCGATGGCCTGGCAGGCGCTCATCTGGTAGGCGACCGGGCAGATGCCACAGATGCGGGCGGTGATGTCCGCCGGCTCGGTGAACATCCGGCCGCGCAGGAAGCCCTCGAAGAAGCGCGGCGGCTCGAAGATGCGCAGCCGCACGTCGGCCAGCTTGCCCTCCTCGATCTCGACGATCAGGCCCCCCTCACCCTCCACGCGGGTGAGCGCCTCCACCTCGAACCGGCGAGCCCGATGCTCGTGCGTCATGCCTGCCCCTTCCCCGCACCCTCGCGGAATGCCGGTGCCTCCACGTTGAACGTGCGCAGCGCCCTGTCGAACTCGTCATCGTCATGGCCGGCCACACGCCAGGCCACCCGCAGTGCCGGCACGTTGGCCGCCTCGCTGGGCCCGAAGCACCCGAAGCACCCGCGGGCAAACGACGGGCACAGCGCCCCGCAGCCGCCATGGGTGACCGGCCCGAGGCAGGTGGTGCCGCCGGCCACCAGCACGCACGGGTTGCCCTGCTGCTTGCACTCCACGCACACGCTGGCCGACGTGACGGGCGGGCGGCGGCCGGCCAGCAGCGCGGTGATGGTGGCCAGTAACTCGTGCTTGCTGATCGGGCAGCCGCGGATCTCCAGGTCCACCGTCACGTGCTCGGCGATCGGGGTGCTGGTGGCCAGCGTGGCGATCCAGTCCGGGCGGGCATAGACGGCAGCGGCGTACTCGGCCACGTCGGCAGAGTTGCGCAGTGCCTGGATGCCGCCGGCCGTGGCGCAGGCACCGATGGTGACCAGCATGCCGGAGCGAGCCCGGATGTCGCGGATCCGCTCGGCGTCGTGGGCCGTCGTGACGGAACCCTCCACGAACGAGATGTCGTAATGGTCCAGCAGTTCCTCGGGTCCGGCCTCCAGGAACATCCGCAGATCCAGCGCGGCAGCGATCTGGAGGAGTTCGTCCTCGCAATCGAGGATCGTCAACTGGCAGCCGTCGCAGGACGCGAACTTCCAGACGGCAACGGTGGGCCGGGTCATCGTCCCCTCACCTCCAACAGCGCCATCGACTCCGTCCACGGCACCACGGCACCGTCGCGGCACAGCAGGTACGGCCCCAGTTGGCAGCGGCCGCAGCGGGCGATGCCGCAGTGCATGTTGCGCTCCAGCGAGACCCACACCGAGTCCGCCGGCGTGCCGAGCGCGACCGTGGCGCGGGCGGCGGTGGTCATCATGATCTCTGGTCCGCAGACGAACGCTGCGTCGTGCGCCCAGCCGATCCGCGTGACCATGGCGGTGGCGGTGCCAACGGCACCGTGCCAGCCGCGATCGGCGGCGTCGACGGTGACATGCACGCCCACGCCGGCTGCCGCCCACCGCCGCAGGTCGTCCGGGAAGAGCAGTTGGTCCGGCTGGCGGGCACCCATCACCAGGGTCAGGTGCGCCGGGGCGGCGGCCACCAGTTGCTCCACGGCGATCCGCAGCGGGGCCAGGCCGAGCCCGCCGGCGACCACCAGCACGCGCCGCCCGGCGACGTCGGCCACGGGCCACTGCGTGCCGAACGGGCCGCGCAGGCCCACCACGTCGCCCGGCCCGAGCCCGACGACCGCCGCGCTGACCGCCCCGACCGAGCGGACGGTGAGCACCAGGTGCCCCTCGGCAACGACCCGGCTGACGGAGATCGGGATCTCGCCGACCCCCGGTGCCCAGATCATCATGAACTGGCCGGGCCCCGGCGCCGGCAGTGCTGCGGCAACAGGGGCCAGCACCAGGCTGGCGACGTCGTCGGTCTCCTGCCCCCGCTCCACCACGCGGTACGGCACGGGCTCCATCGGGTCGGTGGGCAGCGCGCCCACCCGCGGGTCAGCAGCCACGTCCATACACGTCCACCAGTTGATGCCGGGTGGCCACCAGGCGGGACGCCAGCAGGCGAGCGAGGCGGTGCGCCACCTGGTAGCCGAGCTCATGGTCGGCCCGGCAGGCCGCGCGCAGCGCGGCGGCGTCCATGGCCAGTGTGCGCAGGGGGTCCAGCGCCAGCACGTCGAAGTGCCACTCGTGTGGCTCGACGAACCACGACCAGCCGATCATCTCGCCGGCGTGCACGGTGGCCACCAGCAACGGGTCGCGGTCGGCGGCGGCGATCTCGATCCCTGCACGGCCGGACAGCACGGCGTGAAACGTGTCCGCCGGCGCGCCCGAACGGGCCACCCACGCGCCGGCCGGGTACTCCTTCACCGTCGTGACGGTGGCCAGCCGCTCCAGCAGCGCCGGGTCGATCCCGGTGAAGAAGGGATGGCCGGTGAGGGCGGCGATGATCTCGTTCATGCAACGTCTCCTTCGCTCGGCACGGCGAGCAGTGCCGCTTCCACGGGCAGGTCGATCCCGGCCGGGCACCAGGTGGTGCACCGCCCGCATCCCACACAGCCGCTGGTGCCGAACTGGGCCTGCCAGGTACCCAGCTTGTGGGTGAGCCACTGGCGGTAGCGGGACGCGGTGGTGGACCGCACCGGGCGCCCGCCCAGGTTGGAGTGATCCAGCTGGAAGCACGACGCCCACTGCTGGCGGCGGACGGACTCCGTGGCGGGCGAGCCGTCGTCGGTGAGCGGGGTGACATCGTCGATGGTCACGCAGAAGCAGGTGGGGCACACCAGGGTGCAGTTGGCACAGGACAGGCAGCGGGCGGCGACGTCGTCCCAGTGGGGGTGGCGGTCGGCACCGGCCAGCAGGGTGGGCAGCGTGGCGGCATCCACCGGGCGGCGCATGCCGGCGGCCGCCCGCTCGGCCACGGCGGCGCAGTCGGCGAGATCCGCATCGCCGGCCTCGGGTGCGGCACACCGGGCGGCAACTGCGGCCAGCACATCGGCACCGCGCTCGGTGCCGGCCTCGGCCACCAGCCGATGAGCATCGCCGGGAACCTCGGTGAGGCGGATGTCGAACCCGGCCTCCGGATGCGGGCCGCCGCCCGCGGAGGTGCACCAGCAGGTGTCCGCCGGCACCCCACAGGTGACGGCCACGACGAAGGCGTCGCGCCGGCGGGCCGCGTAGCGGGGGTCGGGGTGCTCGCCCTCGAGCAGCACCCGGTCCAGCACGGCCACGCCACGGACCTCGCAGTCCCGAGCGCCCAGCAGCGCCAGCGGGCGCGCCGGGGGCTCGGGCCGGGAGACGACGAAGGAGCCGTCCGTGCGGCGGATGCGCAGCAGTTCCTCCTCTGCCGGGAAGAACCAGCGCCGCCAGGAATCCGCCGCCGGGGTCCAGCCGAAGCGGGTGCCGGAACCGTCCGTGGTGAGGCGGAAGTGCCCTGGTGCCTGCTCCGTGCGCACGCCGGTGGGAAGGTCGTCCCCGTCGCGGACGGCGTCGTAGCTGATGACGCCGCCGCGGGCGACGGGGGCGATGACCTGGAAGCCGTGAGCCCGAAGCACCTCCACCAGCGCCGCCAACCCGGACGAGGGATCGAGCACCGCGGTCGCGGTCTTCGGGAAACCGTTCACAAGGTCAGTCTTGCCAACGGAGCGCCGGCAGGCAAGGGGCCAACGGCCCCCACCTACCGGGCTGGAAGTTCCGCCGGATCAGGGGCCGGTGAAGATGCGGCCGCGGTGGCTGTAGGTGGAGCCCTCGCCGCGGGCCCGGGCCTCGCCACGCTCCTTCACCTCGGCGCGGGCGACCACCTGGTGGTGCACCTCGTCCGGGCCGTCGGCCAGGCGCAGGGTTCGCTGGCTGTGCCACATGTCGGCCAGCGGGAACCACTGGGAGATGCCGGCGGCGCCGTGCATCTGGATGGCCTCGTCGATGATGTCGCAGCACTTCTCCGGCACCATCGCCTTGACCGCGCTGACCCACACGCGGGCCTCGGCGTTGCCCAGCACGTCCATCGCCTTGGCGGCGCGGAGGACCATCAGGCGCATCGCTTCCACCTCGATGCGGGCCCGGCTGATGAGTTCCATGTTCTTGCCCAGGTTCACCAGCTTCTTGCCGAAGGCTTCGCGGCTGACGCCGCGGTCGACCATCATCTCGATGGCCCGCTCGGCCACGCCGATGGAGCGCATGCAGTGGTGGATGCGGCCCGGCCCGAGGCGGACCTGGCTGATCTCGAAGCCCTTGCCGGGCCCCCACAGCACATTGTCCTTCGGGACGCGGACGTCGTTGAAGCGGATGTGCATGTGGCCGTGCGGGGCGTCGTCGTCGCCGAACACGCGCATGCCTTCCACGATCTCCACACCCGGCGTGTCGCGCGGCACGAGGATCTGCGAGTGCTGCTTGTAGGTGTCCGCTTCCGGGTTGGTTCGGACCATGACGATCATGATCTTGCAGCGCGGGTCGCCGGCGCCCGAGGCGTAGAACTTGGAGCCGTTGATCACCCACTCCTCACCGTCGAGCACACCGCTGGTCTCCAACTGCTTGGCGTCGGAGCTCATCACGCCCGGCTCGGTCATCACGTAGGCGCTGCGGATCTTGCCTTCCAGCAGGGGCTCCAGCCACTGCTTCTTCTGCTCCGGCGTGCCCACGCGCTCCAGCACTTCCATGTTGCCGGTGTCCGGCGCCGAGCAGTTGAGGCACTCACTGGCCAGGCGGTTCTTGCCAAGCTCGGAGGCGATGTAGGCGTAGTCCAGGTTGGACAGGCCCTCACCGGTCTCGGCGTTGGGGAGGAAGAAGTTCCACAGACCCTGGGCGCGGGCCTTGGCCTTCACACCGTCCAGCAGCTCGAGCTGGCCCGGGGCCCAGCTCCACCGCTCCGTGCGGGTGGCCCCGAGGCGGTAGAACTCCTCGGTGATCGGGTCCACCTCGTCGCGGATGAAGTTCTTCACGGCCTCGTAGAGCGGGCGGACCTTGTCGCTCATCCTCAGGTCGAGATCGTCCATGCTGGCCATCTTGAGTGCGCCACCGGGCATGCGGGGTCCCCTTCGTTCTGTCGCCGTGCTGTGTGCCGTGCTGTCTGCGGTTACTGGAGCGCGACCGTACTCGTCGGTGGGTCCGTAGAGTCGAGCCATGCGGTACGCGTCGATCACCGAACGGCTGGATGGGCTTGGCAGCGACAAGTGGGCGGTCCACATGGCCGGGCGCCATCGGGCCAATGCGGGTGAGCCGCTGATCTTCCTGTCCATCGGCGAACCGGACCTGCCGCCGCCGGGTGCGGTGGTGGACCAGGCGGTCGCGTCGCTGCGCGGCGGGCGCACGCGGTACGCGCCGGGTCAGGGCGAACCGCGGGCACTGAAGGCCATCGCCGACCACCTCACCCGCCGCTCCGGCCTCGAGGTCGCGCCCACCGACATCGTGTACACCGCCGGCACCCAGCACGGCCTGTTCTCCGTGATGGCCACGCTCGTGGAGCACGGCGACGAGGTGCTGGTGCCCGACCCGTACTACGCCACCTACGAAGGGGTCGTCGCCGGCACGGGCGCAACCTTCGTGCCGGTGCCCACCCGGCCGGAGGACGGCTTCCACCTCACCCCCGAGGCGTTGGAGGCGGCCATCACGCCCCGCTCGCGGGTGCTGCTGCTCAACACCCCGAGCAACCCCACCGGCGCCGTGCTGTCGGCCGAGGAGCTGGACGCGATCGGCGAGGTGTGCGAGCGCCACGACCTGTGGATCGTGTGCGACGAGGTCTACGCCGAGCTGACCTTCGACCGGCCGTTCTCCTCCCCCTACGACCGGCCGCAGCTCCGCCACCGCACCGTCGCCGTGGCGTCGATCTCCAAGTCCCATGCGTTGCCGGGGTTCCGTGCCGGCTGGGCCGCCTGCCCGCCCGGGATGGCCCCCAAGCTGACGCTGATCACCGAGACGATGCTGTTCGGCAGCCAGCCGTTCCTCGCCGATGCGGTCGCCGTGGCCCTGGCCGAGCGCCACCCGGAGACCGTGGCCATGCGCAACGCGTTCCACGAGCGGGCGCAGGCGATGGTGGACGCGTTCGCCGGCTCGCCCGCCGTGCACGCCCGCATGCCCGAGGGCGGCATGTTCGTGATGGTGGACGTGCGGCCCACCGGCCTGTCGGGGCTGGACTTCGCCTGGCGCCTGCTCGACGAGTGCGGCGTGGTGGTGATGCCCGGGGAGAGCTTCGGCGCGGGCGGCGCCGGCCACCTGCGGGTGGCCCTCACCGTGGAGCGCGACGTGATGGCCGAAGCGTGCGGGCGGATCCGCGGCCTGGCCGAGCAGATCGCCGGGGTCTGAGCCATGCCCGGCGCCGACCGGTCGATGCGCGTGGGCGAGGCGGTCGTCGACCTGTTGGCCCGCCACTACGGGGTGGACGTCGTGTTCGGCATCCCCGGCGTGCACAACATCGAGCTGTACCGGGGGTTGCACCGCAGCGGGGTGCGGGCGGTCTCGCCGCGGCACGAGCAGGGCGCCGGGTTCATGGCCGACGGTTGGTCGGTGGTCACCGGACGGCCGGGCGTGTGCACGCTGATCAGCGGGCCCGGCCTCACCAACGCGCTCACCCCGATGGCGCAAGCGTTCCACGACTCCCGCCCGATGCTGGTGCTGGCCGCCACCACGCCCACGGACGCGCTGGGCCGTCGGCTCGGGCCGCTGCACGACCTGGACGACCAGGCCGCCGTGGCCCGCACCGTCTGTGCGTTCAGCGAGACCGTGCTGGACCCGGCGGACGTGCCGGCGCTCGTCGCCCGTGCATGGGACGTGTTCAGGTCCGGCCGGCCGCGCCCCGTCCACCTGGCCTTCCCCACCGACGTGCTGGAGCGGTGGGTCGCGCCGTACGAACCGGTGGCCGCGGCGGCCGGCCACACCCAGCCCGCCGCTGCCGACGTGGCGCAGGCAGTGGACGTGCTGACCACCGCGACGCGACCGGTGATCGTGGCCGGTGGCGGCTGCATCGACGCCGGCAACGAGCTGAGGCGGCTGGCCGAGCGGTGGGACGCTCCCGTCCTTCTCACCGGCAACGCCAAGGGGGTGCTGCCCTCCAGCCACCCGCTGTGCGTGGGCACGCTGCTGTCGGCACCATCTGTGCAGGCCGCGGTGGAGGCCGCAGACGCCGTGCTGGTCGTCGGCTCCGAGGTCTCGGACACCGACCTCTACAACGGGGGCCGGGCGCTGGACTGCGCCGGCCGGGTGGTGCGGGTGGACATCGACGCCGAGCAGATCATGCGGCGGATGACCCCGGAGGTCGGCATCGTCGCCGACGCAGCTGCCACCCTGGCCGCCCTCGCTGAGGAACTCCCCCGCGCCATCCGCGACGGCGCCGCTGCGACCGGCATCCTCCGGGCCCACGCCGACGAGGCCGCACGTGCCGACCTGCTGCCGTGGGTCGACGCCATCGCCACCGTCCTGCCCGCCGACGTCACGGTCGCGCTGGACTCCACCCAGCTCGCCTACGCGGCGCACGCCGTGCTGACGGCGGAGGCGCCGCGCCGCTGGCTGGCGCCGTACGGCTTCGGCACGCTCGGTTGCGCGCTGCCGATGGGCATCGGCGCCTGGGTGGCGGACCCCGGCCGGCCGGTGTTCGCGCTCGCCGGCGACGGCGGCTGGCTCTTCACCGTGGCGGAGATGGCCACCGCCGCCGACCTCGGCGCCGACATCGTGCTCTGCGTGTGGGACAACCGTGGCTACGGCGAGATCCGCGCCTCGTTCGACCGGGTGGCGGCACCGCGCATGGGCGTGGACGTCACCTCGGCCGACCCGCTGAGCGTGGCCCGCGGCTTCGGGTGGCACGCCGTCTCCGTGGACACGCCGGCAGGGCTGACGGCAGCGCTGCAGGCCGGATTCGCCACCGGCGGGCCGCACTTCGTGCACGTCGCCGCACCCGGTTGACGCGGCGGCGCTCTCACCGAACTCCCAGCCGTCTCTCGGCAATGTCCGATGCGGGCGTGGTCCCCTGTGGCCATGACCCCGAACCCGACCTCCCCCTTCTCCGACCCGGTCTCCCGCCGCACCCTGCTGGCCGGCACGGTTGCGATGACGGTCGCTGCGGCCGGTTGCGCCTCCGCCGACGGCATGACCCTGCCCGTCGACGATGCGGAGGACGGCACCCGCGACAGCAGCGCCAGCAGCAGCACCACCACCACCGACCACTCCGGCGTCGCACTCTGGGATCACACGCTGGTGCACGACCTGGTGCTGGAGTTCGACCAGGCCGACTACGACGCGGCCATCCAGGCGTACGTGGACAGTGAGGACAAGGTCTGGATCGAGGCGACCGTGACCATCGACGGCGCCACGTACCAGCAGGCCGGCATCCGTCTGAAGGGCAACTCCTCGCTGTTCGGGCTGCGCAACCAGGCCGGCGGCGGGCAGGCCGGTGGGCCCGGTGGTGGGCCCGGCGGGACGGCGGACTCGTCCGCCCCGGAGACGCTGCCCTGGCTGGTGCGGCTCGACAAGTACGTCGACGGCCAGGCGCACCAGGGCATGCACGACCTGGTGATCCGCAGCAACAACTCGACCACCGCCATCAACGAGGCCGTCGCCCTCGAACTGCTGGGCCTGGCCGGGCTGGCCACCCAGCAGGCGGTCCACGCCCGACTGACGGCCAACGGCCGCGGGCCGGTGCTGCGGCTGGTCATCGAGCACCTCGACGACGAATGGGACGCCGAGAACTTCACCGACGCCGGCGTGCTGTACAAGGCGGAGAGCGGCGGCGACTGGAGCTACCGCGGCGACGACCATGCCTCCTACGAGGACGTGTTCGACCAGGAGACCCGGACCGACGAGGACCTGCTGGACCCGCTGCTCGGCTTCCTCGACTTCGTCAACAACAGCACGGACAGCCAGTTCGAGGGCGACCTCGGCAACCAGTTGGAGGTGGATGCCTTCGCCACCTACCTGGCGTTCGAGGCGCTGGTCGACAACTTCGACGACATCGACGGCCCGGGCAACAACAGCTACCTCCGCTGGAGCGAGGTGACGAACCGGATGACCGTCGTCGCCTGGGACCACAACCTGGCGTTCGGTGGGGTCGCCGGGGCCGGCGGGATGCCAGGTGGCGGCGCGATACCGGGCGGGCAGGGCGGGCAGGGCGGGATGCCGGCCGGAGGCGGACCCGGCGGTGGACGGCCGGGGAGCACGGCGAACCCGCTCACCACCCGGTGGGCCGAGGTGGCCGAGTTCACCGCCATGGTGCAGGCGGCATCCTCGCGCCTGCAGGCCGACCTCTACGACAGCGGTGCCGGCGGGCAGATCGTCGACCGCATCACCACCCTGCTGACGGCGCAGGCCGCGGACCTGGTCGACGCCGCCACCGTGGCGTCCGACGCCAGTCGAGTCAGCGCCTACTTCTGAGCACCTGCCTGCCGGATCGACGGCCGGACACCCGTCACTAGGATCGCCGCATGGCGCAGCCACTGTGGAAGAAGACCTACGACGCCGTCGAACAGCAGGTGGCGCCGCCGTTGCAGAAGGCGATGGGAAACCCCGGTGTCATCGATGCCATCTCCCTCGGCAGAGCGGTCCAGCGGCGGGCGATGGACGACGCGGCGACGCTCATCAAGCGCGGGCTGCACGCCATGAACCTGCCGTCGGGCACCGACGTGCGGGACGTGTCCAACCAGATCGCCGGCCTGGAGCGGCAGCTCCGCCTGCTGAACAAGCGGCTCGACGAGTTCGAGGCCAAGCTCGCCGCGCTGGACGACGGGGGCGACGGACGATGAGCGACGGGCAGAAGGACCCCATCACCCGGCTCGTCGACCGGACGGTCACCACCGTGAAGCGGACGGCCCGCGGCGTGCACAACGGCCTGCTGCACTACGCACGGATGGACCGCCCGCCGCTGGCCAGCACCCCGCGGGACACGGTGTGGCAGCGCGACAAGGTGGAGTTGTGGCGCTACCGCAGCGACGCACGGCGGGGCGGGCCGCCGCTGATCCTCGTGCACAGCCTGGTGAACCGCAGCTACATCTTCGACCTCGTGCCCGGGAACTCCGTGGTGGAGGTGCTGCTGGCCCGCGGCGTGGACGTGTACCTGGTGGAGTGGGGCATCCCTGACGCCGCCGACGCCGAGAACGGCCTGGAGACCTACAGCGACTACTACCTGCCGGAGATCGTGCGGGTGGCCACGGAGCTCAGCGGGGCGGAGTCGGCCAACGTGCTCGGCTACTGCTTCGGTGGCGTCCTCGCGCTGCTGTACGCCGCGGCCCACCCCGACGCACCGATCAACACCCTGATCGCCCTGGCCACGCCGGTGGACAGCACGAAGCTGCCGACCCAGTTGCGAGCGGGCGGCGGTGCGTTCGACCCGGAGCTCGTGATCGACGAGTCCGGCAATGTGCCGGGCAACGTCATCGGCAACGCCATCCGGTCGCTGACGCCGGTGGCGGAGCTCTCCGCCAACGTCAACCTGCTGGCCAACCTGTGGAACGACGAGTACGTCGCGGCGCACAACGCCATCACCATGTGGGGCAACGATCAGATCCCCTTCGCCGGCCGGGCCTTCCGCCAGACCGTGCGGATGATGGGCCAGGACAACGGCTTCATGACCGGGCGGCTGGAGCTGGGCGGGCGCAGCATCTCGCTGGACGACATCCGCGTCCCGTTCCTCAACGTCTTCGGCTCGAAGGACCACATCGTCCCGGCCGACGCCACCCGCCCGCTGAGCGGGTTGCTCGGGTCGCCCGACGTCACCGACCTCGAACTGAACGCCGGCCATGTCGGCCTGTTCATCGGCCGCACCGCCCACCGGCACGGCGTGCCCGCCATGGTGGACTGGATCGACCAGCACAGCTAGCCAGAGCGCGCCCGCCCTACGCGTGGGCCGCTGCCAGCGCGGTGCCGCGCCAACCGATCTCGCTGCCGTCCGGCCGGACGTGATGCCACTGGCCGTCGTCGTCGCGCCAGGCGCGGTACCCGAGAGAGCGCCAGCGGTTGTGGCGCCCGCACGCCGGGGCGCCATTCCAGCCGACGGTGGGCCCCGCCAGCCCCCACGGGAGCACATGGTCCGCCTGGCAGCGGTCCGCCGGGAGGCAACACCCCGGCCACACGCAGACGAGGGCGCTCAGCAACACGGCCTCCCGCAGCGGGCCGGTGAACACACGCTGGCGGCGACCGAGGTCCACCACCGCACCCTTGGAGTCCAGCACCAGGCGACGCACGTGCCCCATGGCTGCGGCGATGAGCGCGTCCCGTGGGTCCACCGGCGTGCCGTCCGGCAGTTCGCAGCGGTGGAGCGGGTTGGCAGGGTCCAGCGGGGAGGGTTGCTCACCCAGCGCCTTCGCCAGGTGGTGCTCGAACGCCTCATAGCCCATCACCAGGTTCACCGTGACGGCCGGTGCGTCGCCCGCCGACCGAGCGGTGGCAGCGGTCTGGAAGATGTTGACCAGCGCGTCGAAACGCCGCTGTGCCTCGGTGCGGGCGAGCAGGCCGGCGCGCATGTCGTCGCCGTGGACGCTGAAGCCTTCCTCCCAGTCCGCCCACCACTCCGCCTGGGCGAACTGGTCCAGCACCTCCTGGATGATCGCACCGTGCACCACACCGCCCACGGCCTCCAGGAAGGAGCGCTCCCCCACCGTGTGCACCGAAGCCCGCCGGTTGCGGTGCGCCCGCTCGTGCCGCTGGTGCGCGCCGTCCTCGTCCGCCAGGGCCTCCCACCGCGCCAGGAAGACGGCGTAGTCCTCCGCGTCCAGCGTGACCGCGTGGCCGACCAGTAGTTCCTCCGCCTCGGCCAGCCGATCGGCCACACGGGGGTTGGCGACCACACGCGCCAGCATGCCCATCTGAGCCACACCGAACCGACCCTGGTGGGCCAGCGCGGCCGCCGACGGGTAGAGCGCCAGCATGTCGCCGATCCGCACCAGGCGCCCGGCCTCGACCTTCGACAGGTTGCACGCCGCCATCAGCCAGGACCGCACGGTGCGGTGACCGTCCTCCAGGTGCACCCCGGTGCACCCGACCTGATGCGCCATCCGGGCCACCCGCGCCGTGGCCCGGATGCGCTCCCCCTCGACCTCGGCGGCGAGCGCATCGAGCGCGGCGGGCGACATGCCCACCTCGATATCCACGATGCTCGCCGCCGTCTCCATGGCCCCACTCAACCAGAGGGGTGTGACAGGGTTTCCGGCGATGGAGTTCGTCATCGCCCGCAACCCGGACCCCGGCTCCTCCCTCCCCTACCTCGTGCGTGTGCCGCTGGGCCCGCAGGGAATCGCGCTGAAGGTCCGCGACACCTGGCCGCGCACATCCAAGGTCTACTGCCACCGCGCCGACGACTGGCCGGAGGACCTCGAGGTGATCGAGCGGATTCCCGTCCGTTCGTGCGTCCGACGAGGCGCCTCGATCGACCTCGTGCTCGACCGCGCCCGCGAGCAGCGGTCCCAGTTCGTGTTCGCCCGCGCCCGCGGGCGCGAGGTGATCTTCTGGCAGACCGCCCGCACCACGAAGCAGGCCCGCCCGGCCGTGGCGCTGCCCACCGCTCGGGCCGCCGGGCAGGTCCTGGAGATCATCGTCGACTCGCACGAGCGATACGCGTGGAAGTTCGAGCGGCAGCAGGCCACCACGGTGCGGCGCGCCCTCCCCGCCGGTGACTACGGCGTCGCCGAAGGCGGCAGCATCGTTGCCGCAGTGGAACGCAAGAGCCTGGCGGACCTCGTGTCGACCCTGACCACCGGCAAGCTGCGCTACCTGTTGGCCGACCTGGCGGCGCTGCCGGCTGGGGCACTGGTGGTCGAGGACCGCTGGTCGTCGGTGTTCAAGCTGGAGCGGGTGCGGCCCGCCCTGGTGGCTGAGGGCCTGGCGGAGGCGCAGGTCCGCTTCCCCACCGTGCCGATCGTGTTCTGCGAGACGCGCCCGCTGGCCCAAGAGTGGACCTACCGCTATCTGGGTGCTGCGCTGGCGCATCACCACGAGACGCGACTCGGCGCCGACCGTGCCGCCGAACTGCCGCTGGCCGGCGCAGTGCCGGCCGCCGAGCCAACGACCGCAGAGATCCGCGCCTGGGCCCGGACCCACGGTCACGACGTGCCCGACCGCGGCCGGCTGCGACCGGAAATCCACGCCGCGTTCCACGCCGCCCGGGGTGGCTGAGGTGGCCGCCGAGCCGCTCACCCTGGTCGCGATCGGCGAGTTCACCGGGCCCGACGGCGTGGAGGTGTCCGTCGAGCACACCGCCGGCGGTCGGCGGGTACACCTGCGCAGCACGCGGGCGCTCGCCGGTATCGCCAGCGGGCGGTTCTCCCGCCCCGCGGCCTCCGTCCCCTTGACCCTCGTCGAGACGCCGGGCGACGAGCCGCAACTGCTCGGGCTGGCGTTCACGCAGTTCGCCCTCCCGGTGGTCGCGGGGCGCGACCTGGCGTTCGACTTCCGCCCCGCGGCGAACCTCCAGTCGCCACCGGCGATGGGGCTCTTGCTCGTCCGCACGGGGGCGCACACCACCCTCCTCGCTCCCCTGGCAGGCACGCACGAGCAGGTCATCGCGGTGGACGGCCCGGCGCTGCGGTGGGGATGGCACGGCGACCTCGACGAGGTGCCTGCCGGCTTCACGGCCACCCTCGGCGTGTACGAGGGTGACAGCCCCACCCACGTGCTGGCTGCGTGGGCACGGGAACGATGCGGCGGCACGCCCACCATCCGGCGGCGCGACCACAACCCGCTGACCTCCCACCTGTCGTACTGGACCGACAACGGTGCGGCCTACTGGTACCGCACCGAACCGGGGCAGACCATCGCCACGTCCGTCGGCAACGTGGTGGACGACCTGCGCTCCAGGGGCGTGCCCGTGCACGCCGTCGAGCTGGACTCGTGGTTCTACCGCCACGAGACGCCGCGCCCGATCGACGAGATCGGCTACCCGCACGAGGTGCCGCCGACCGGGATGATGGAGTGGCTGCCGCGGTCGGACGCGTTCGACGCAGCGCCCATCCGGGCAGACGGCCGCGACGCGATCGAACGGTGGACGGCAGCGCTCGGCAACCCGCCGCTGGCGTTCCACGCCCGCCACATCTCCCCCGCCTCGCCGTACGTGACCGACGACAGCGAATGGTGGGTGGACGATCTGGCCGCACAGCCGAAGGACCCGGCGTTCTTCCGGCGCTGGTTCGACGACGCCCTCCGCTGGGGCGCGTGCTGCATCGAGCAGGACTGGATGCTGATGTACTGGTTCGGCGTACGCGCCCTGCGGGCCGCACCGGGCCGGGCGCTGGCGTGGCAGCGGGCGCTCGCCCAGCACGCGGCCGACACCGGCATCGGCCTGATGTGGTGCATGGCCACCCCCGCCGACATGTTCGAGGCGGCCACGCTGGACGAGGTGATCGCCATCCGCACGTCGGACGACTACCGCTTCGCCGCCGACCCGGCCTTCCTCTGGATCTGGTACCTCACGGTCAACCGGATCACCGGCGCGCTCGGCCTGCCGGCCTTCAAGGACGTGTTCTTCACCCAGGCTCCCCCACCCGGCGCCGACCCGATCGACGGCGACCCGCACAGCGAACTGGAAGCCCTGCTGGCGTGCATGTCCGCAGGGCCGGTGGGCATCGGCGACCGCATCGGCCACACCGACGTGGACGTGGTGCGCCGGACCTGCGACGACGACGGCCGCATCCGTCACGTCGACCGGCCGCTGGCGCTGATCGACGACTGCCTGTTCGGCGGCCCGGCCCGCGGTGAACGCCTCGCATGGGCCACGGCCACGGCCACCACGTCCTGCGGCGAGGTCTGGACCTACGTGGTCGCCGTCAACGTGACCAGCGGCGACCTCGACGAGGGCGATGCGCCGCTCGCCGACGTGCTGCCACTCGCCGAGATCGGCATTGACGGCCCGCGGTCCGTCCTCGCCTGGCGGCGCCGCACCCTCACCGAGGCCGACCGGCTGGAGGTGGCGCTGGCCCGGCGGGACTGGGCGCTGTTCGTGGTGGCCCCATCCGGCCGCAGCGCGGACTCCGGCGACCTCGACCGCTACGTCACGGTGCCCAGCGACCTGCCCTAGGCGCTGCGCCGGGCAGGCTTGCCACCGCTGACACAACCGGGAGACCTCCCTGTTCACAAGGGCACGAAATCGGCGTACGTTCAGGCGATGGACGATCCGTTCGACACCGCCGCCGAGCTGGCCGAGGAAGCATCGACGATGGAGCGGCGGGCCGCTGCAGCGCGCGAGGAGATGCTCGACGAAAGGGGCCAGGAGTACCTGGAGGGCGCGAGGCAGCACTCCTCACTGCAGCGGGCCGGGGCGGCGGCAGAGGCCGAGGCCAAGGTCGCCGGAGAGCAGGCTGCCCTCCATCGCGGTTGGACGACCAGCTTCCTCGACGAGGCGAACGAGTTCGACCGCAAGGCGGCCGAGGCCGATGCCGCCGGCAACATCACCGACGCCGCCGAGTTCCGCGAGGAGGCGCAGCGGGCGATGCACCGTGCGCAGGAGTCGTCGGACTGGGTTGCGGACGACGTCGCCGCCCAGCAGGCCGCGCTGGCCCGCAAGGCGGACGTCGAGCGCCACCTGGACGACCTCCGCACCGCAGGCGAAGGCCACTACGAACGGCGAGATGCCGACGAGCAACGCGCCGACGACATGGAGGACGCCGCCCTCGTGATGCACACGGCGGCCGCCCAGCTCGCCGAAGCCGAACGGCTGGACGCTGCGGCCGCCGACCTGGAGGCACGTGGCGTCGCCGGCGCCGACCGGGTGCGCGACGCAGCCGCCCAGGCGCGCGCCGATGCGGCCGACACGGTGCACCAGGCCCAGCAGCTCGACCCGACACACAGCTTCGGCACCGCGGCCAACGACGGCATCGACCCCGATCTGATCGAGATGGACGATGACGGTGTGGTCGGCGTGAACGGCGTGGTCGACGTGGGCGAGACCGACGTCGACGACGCCGACGGAGACGGGGCCGGCGACGGCTGGATCGACCCGGCGCTGATCGAGATCGAGGGTGAAGGTGAGGGCGACGACAGCGGGACGGACGCGGACGCGGATCTCGGGGTCCTCACCTGGTCCGACGACACGTTCGTGGCGACGGACCTGGACGCCGACACCGGAGCGTTCGGCGGCGACCTCGCCGACATGGACGACGTCGACAGTTGGGACGACGGCGACGACCTCTCCTTCGACGTCTGAACTGTCGGGGCCCGGCCGGGATCGGGCGCGCCGGGAACCTGGAAGACTGCCGCGATGACCGCTGCCACCGATCGATTCCGCGCCCTGCATGCCTCGGGCTGCTTCGTGATGCCCAACCCGTTCGACGCCGGCAGCGCCCGCCTGCTGGCCGCGCTCGGCTTCCCGGCGCTGGCCACCACCAGCGCCGGCTTCGCCGCGACGCTCGGGCGCATGGACATGCAGGTCGGGCGTGACGAGTTGGTGGCGCACGTCGCCGTCATCGCTGCCGCAACCCCGTTGCCGCTCAACGTGGACTCGGAGCGCTGCTTCGCCGAGACGGCCGACGGGATTGCCGAGACGGTGCACCTGCTGGCCGACGCGGGTGCGGCCGGGTTCTCGATCGAGGACTGGAACCCGGCAACGGGCAGCATCGACCCGATCGACGTGGCCACGGAGCGCGTGCGTGCGGCCGCCACCGCGGCGGCCGAGCGCGGTCTGGTGCTGACCGCCCGCTGCGAGAACCATCTGCACGGCGTCGACGACTTCGACGACACGATGGCGCGCCTTCGCAGCTACCTCGCTGCCGGGGCCGAGGTGCTGTACGCGCCGAGGATCTGGTCGGCCGAGCAGATCGGTGCCGTGGCCGCGCTGGGAGCACCGGTGAACGTGCTGCTGCTGCCTGGCGGGCCGACGGTCGAGAAGTTGGCCGCCCGAGGCGCCCGTCGCATCTCGGTGGGTGGCTCGCTGGCGAACATCGCCTACGGCGCCGTGGCGGCGACTGCCCAGCACCTCCTGGCGAACGGCACCTACGACGCCGACGCCCCGTTCCTCGACGGCGACCTGAAGAAGGCGGCCTTCACGACGGAGTGACGACGGCCAGCGCCGGCGCACCGAACCACGCGAGATCGCGCAGCGCCCCCGGCAGGGATCGAACCTGCGACCTGCGGTTTAGGAATCGCGCCAAAGCCAGTCCAGGCAGTACCAACGCGTACCGTCCAGTGCCATCTAGCAGGCACGACGCGAATCAGTCAGTCCAGCCTGTGCCACGAAATCCACCCTGTTGTGGACCGTCCGTTACCACGGCGTTACCACGAGCCCTGCCGAGCGGGTCGACGAAAGCGGACAACACGCCCAACCGTGAGCAACACACTTGAATCAGGGGTGCTCCGAACCATGGGGTCCTCGGCGAAAGAGGTGTGTCAGCCCGGCGACCCTTCCGCGGTGCTGGCGGTCCGCTTGCGAAGCGTCGCTGCCTTCGGTCGTGCGCCGTAGGGTCGGGGCCCGGCCAGTGAGGTAGCCGACTGCAACGCCGAGCGGTACGCGCGGCCCAACGACGGCCGTCGCGCCTGCGTCGATTGCGGCGCGCGTGTTGATCGCATCAACGGTGGCGAGACCGAGCACGAGACGACAGTTGGGCTTCATCACGCGGAGTGAGTGCACCAGAGTCAGTGGCGGCACATCCGCGAGGTGGTGGGCGATGTACACCGATACGACGTCCGAGCAGTTCGCAAGTGCTTGTGCGGTGCGTCCGTCACCGGCGGTCCACGCGGTGTACGAGCCGTTGACTCTGCGCACGGCCGTTGCGAGAGCTTCGGCGTGCATCGTCCATGGATCAACGATGATTACGACGTTCGGACGCGTCTGTGGCGGGGTGGGCGGAGTTGTTGGCCCGTGGGTCGCCATGTCAGGAGATACCGGTGTTGCTGGGGGGCTCTTCGAGCCTGGTCGCTCCGTCGTCGAGTCGTGCCGACAGTTCGGCGGCTGGGAGGGACGCGTCGGAGCGGTAGATCGCACTGTGAGGTTGGCAGGATGTCGTCGGAGCGACGAGTGCCGCTGCTCCCCAGGCGGTTACTCGTCCCTCGCTGTCGATCGACCATTCACCGCTCAAGGAGCCTGCTCGAATCGTGGCGTGTTCGACTCGCTTCGGCTGAGCGATGGGCGGCGAGTTTTCGGCAAGGTTTTCTGATCGAGTGCTCACGGGTGTGGTTGCTGCAGACGAGGTTAGGGGCACAACCCAGGGGCCGAGTCCGACGCTGCAGGTCTCTCGTGCGGCAGCTTCGACGAGGAGTGGATAGGACGGCACGGGGGTGCCGGCGGGATCTCGGATTTCGAAGTGGAGGTGGGCAACGGAGTGTTCCGAATTGCCGGAGTCGCCGAGGTAGCCGATGATCTGGCCGGCGCTGACGCGCTGGCCGGTTGTGAGCGCAGGCGGCAGCGTCCAGTGATGCTCGGCTTCACCGTCGTCGGTACCTGGCGTGTCGTTGTTGAGGTGAAAGTAATGGTAGCGATACCCGTCGTCGGCGACGATCGTGACGCGCGCACCTGCGATGCCTGTTGCGTCGGCTGGACGCGCCGAGTCGATCGTGCCGTCGACAGCTGCACGTATCGGCTGCATTCGAACGCCGATGATGTCGGTGCCGACATGCTGACGTTCGCACGCCGAGCCCCGACAGTCCCCCCAAGAGTTGCCGAACCACATCGGGCCGAGCACGGGAAAGGCAAGGTTGTCCCGATCCGTCGGCAGGGGCGGGGCGAACTTCGGGTCGGTTCCCCAGGGTCGACGGGAGTGCAGAAGATGTCGGATCACGCCACCGAGACCTCGGCCGAATCGAAAGCTCGCCGTGTTCACGTCGTCCAGTTGGGGACGCACCGGCTCGAAACGCCCCGACCGGATGGTGATGGTGGTGTCAGGTCTCTGTTGCGCGAAACGCACGAAGTGCGGAAGTACGGCGGCCTCCTGGCGCTGAACTGCAAGCGCTGGCGGCAGCGTCGCTACGACGGTGTCGACGCTTGGATCGTCGATGGCCGTCTGGTCCGTAGGGGACACCGTCGTTGCCGCAAGATCGCCGCTGTCGGGAGCCGGTTCGTTGGGAGCCGATTCGTCGAGAGC
>JACJWF010000015.1 GCA_020637295.1 Acidimicrobiaceae bacterium
ATCGTCCCAGAGCTGCTGGAGCACGGCGAGATCGTCCGCCCCCGCCTCGGCGTCTCTCTCGCGGCAATCGATCACGAGGTAGACGGGATGGAGGGCGAACGTCTCCGCGTCACTGCGGCGCCCGACGACCACCCCCTCTCGCCCGGCGACCTCCTCGTCGCAGTGGCCGGCACACCCATCACGTGTCGTGCCGATCTGTTCGACATCATGCGCCGGCCGCTGCTGGACCGAGACACTTGGGTGGACGTAGAGCGCAACGGCCGCCAACAGCGGGTATCCATCCGACTCACGACGTAGTCACCCTGCCCGGCATCGACCACAGACAAGCCAGAACTCTGCCGACCCTTCGTGTCGCCCTGCACGTGCACTAGTCGCGGATCACGGTGTACCCACGCGCCTCGAGCGCTGCGATCATCGCGTCAAGCCGCTCGTCCTCGACGTATGAGATTTCGTAGTCGACGAACATCGGGCTCTGTCGGACGCAGAACTCGTCAAAGATGTCAGCCGGCACGTCGCCGCTCATTTTTGTCTCGAGTACGTGGCCGAAGTGGTCTTCGACCTCTTCGTCAAGATCCGACTCGGACCGGAGACGATCGGAGTCCGCGGGGGCATTTGCGTCGTCATCGCCGGCAAAGCTCACGTCGCCGAGTGCGGCCAGCCGGTCACCCAACTCCTTCACGGCGGCGGCCCGCCCTGCAGAGCGTTCAATCGCAGCGACGTAGTCGAGCAGGCTGAGGTCATGGCGCTCGAGTTCGTCCGCAAGCATCTCCAGATCTCCGGACCGGCGGAGTTCGCCGAAGTCCAAGTAGTAGGGCGTGGCATCGGCCTCCTCCTGGGCAGCCCTCGCCGCTGCCAAGGTCCTTGCGCTGACGATGTGCGAGCCCACGTAGCCACCCACGACATACAGGACTTGCTCGACACCTCCCGCGTCGGTGTCGCCTGCCGGGCTCCCGTCCCTTGTTGTCACGTCACTCCTCCATAGCGGCAATGCTTTGCTGGCCGAGAGTTGAACACGAATCGGCGAGTCGTGAGGTACGTTCGGCCAATCGACCGTGAGCAAGCCGCCCCCGATTCGCCGTACGTGCAGGGTGACGACGCCTGGACTGCCTTCTCAGCGACATGCATCGACATTCACGTCGGATCCTCGACCATCTGCGTGCAACCGAACTCCACG
The DNA here is from genome assembly GCA_020637295.1 of Acidimicrobiaceae bacterium. GTDB lineage: Bacteria > Actinomycetota > Acidimicrobiia > Acidimicrobiales > Ilumatobacteraceae > UBA668. The sequence continues at coordinate 1,175 of JACJWF010000015.1, forward strand.
CCTGCACCCCTGCCCTGGGAGTCACCCGTTCACGTCATCACCGGCTGGAACCCCGGCCAGCTGCAAACAGATGAGGCCAACCACGCAGCGAACGTTGCGCTCGAGGCTGCGCTTCGGCTGACCCGTGCTCAGGTGTATCCAGCGGAGGGTCGAGCGACCGACGGGACCTGGGCCGAGGACAGCTTCGCCGTAGTGGGGCTCTCACGGATTGACGCCGTCTCACTCGGGCGCCAGTTCGGCCAGTTGGCGATCTTCGAGATCACCGCACAGGGCATTGAAGTCCTCAGCTGCGCATAGGCGTGCCGAAACGAATGCCACCTCAGTCAACGCGCGAGACTCGGAACGTGCGCCGACTTGCGTTGCACCGTCCGCGACGAGTCGTCGCACTCGCCCAGTTCATCACCCTGGCGATGCTTGCGATCGCTTGCACGTCGTCTGGGCCTGGCAACCCGCTGGACGGCGCCAATCAAGGCATCGAGATCGATGCTCCCCGGTCATGCGACATCGCCGGATGTGTTGGTGATGGGATCAACACCAGCGACGGGGCGTACCAGTTCTCGACTGCAGATCTGCTGTTCCCATCCGGCCTGTTCGCCGTCCAGCTCACCCGCGTGTATCGGTCGAGCCGCGCGACGGTCGGCTGGTTTGGACAGGGATGGGCGACCGTCTACGACACGACCCTCGCGCGGCACGATGGGGTCTGGACACTCGACGCTCCAGCAGGCTTCTACCCTCTATGGAGTACGGAGGCACCGGCGGGGTGGACCGTCACCGGCCAGCCCTTGATCAGCGTCGGTGATGGCGGCGCCGAGCTGACGTGGCCGACGGGTGAGCGCTGGCACTTCGACGCGACCGGCGCGTTGGTCATGCTGACGAGTCCGTACGGCCAGAGCGTGGAGATCGACCGCGTCGACGGTCTCCCGACGTCAATCGTGTCCTCTCAAGGCCCGCGGCTGGAGTTCACATCGGAGAATGGTCGGATCACGACGGCTACCGTCGACGACGGCCGTCAGGTCAGCTACACCTACGCGAACAGCGAACTGGTCGCCGTCAATGCACCCGGTCTTCGCGAGTCATTCCGCTACAACTCGGACGGCTTGCTGCTCGAGCGTTCGACACCGATCGGCACGACACACGTTGGCTATGAGGCTGGTCGAGCGGCGGATCAATCACTCCCCTCAGGCGAACACATCACCATTGCCTACGACCAACGTGCAACGACCGTCGTCGGCACCACCACCATGAGATTTCTCCACGACGATGCGGGCCGTCTCATCCACGCGAGTACGGGCGACCTCACCGTGGCTGAACGGCAGTTCGACGATCAAGGCTTCCTTGTGGAGGCCATCGACTACGTCCAACCAGGAGACCAAGTCCTCCATCACCTTCGGCGCGTGTACGACGAGCGCGGCAACGTGGTCCAAGAGATCGAGAACGGAACCTCGACGGACATCGACTACGACACACTCGGCAGGGTGACGCGGATCCAGCGTGAGGGAGAGGCGACGACGTTTGAGTACGTGGATGGCACACCTCTGCCTGCCGCCGTAACCAGCCCGGGACGAGGGCGTGACGAACTGCAGTACGGCGACGGCTTCGTCAGTCAAGTCGTCGACGCCACAGGGGCGCGAACGACGATCAACAGGGATGCGCTTGGCAATCCGACAGCTCGGTCCACGGCCAGTGGCAGCGAGTGGTCATACATCTTCGACGCCGAGGGCAACATCACGTCGACCACGTCACCAAGCGGGCGGGTCTGGACCGCCGATTGGACCGCCCGCTCCCAGCTCGTCGCGGAGCGCGATCCGTTGGGGCGCGTCACCTCATACACCTATGACAACGCGGGACGCCTCGTCGTGGAAGTACTGCCGGGTGGCGACACGCGACGGCGCAGCTACAACGACGCTGGGTTGCTCGTCGAGGAGACCGACGCCAGCGGGCAAGCGACACGCTACGAGTACGACTCCAACCGGCACATCTCGACGATGGTCGAGCCCGGTGAACGATCATGGCGAACCACCACACGCGACGAATCACAAGGCGGCGCCACCGTCACCGTCACTGCGCCCGACGGTACGTACACGGTCAGCAGAATGGACAGCATCGGTCGCGAGATCGACCGCCGCTCGTACGAGGCCGATGGATCATTGGTCGAGCAGCGGCTCCGAACGTTCGAGTTCGACCGATCAAGAATCGTCACAACAATCCGGGGTAGCAGCCGGCTCGAGTCAACAAGTACCTACGACTCGCTCGGTCGACTGGTCGGGACAGTTGACACGCTCGATGGTCATCCACTCTCCTCAACCTCCTACACATTCGAGAACGGTCGGCTGGCTGCGGCGGCGTCGGGTTCCGACGAGGTGCGCTATTCCTACGATGCCGCTGGGCGCATCGTCGAGGTCAGAACCGGAGATGACAGGTGGACCGGAACGTACCGCGCTGGCCAACTGGTGGCCACTGCGCACAACGGCGCGACGACGGCCATTCGTTATGACGCCGACGGTCGAGCCGATGCTTTCGATGACGAGTCGGGGACGACGACCCAGTGGGCCTTCGACGATGGAGACCGACCTGTGGCGCGATCTGTCGGCTCAACAATTGCGCGCTTCGACTGGTCGGTCGCCGACCAGCTCTTGGCCTACCACTCGCCCGACGGGGGGCGCTGGGCGTATGAGTACGACGACGGCGGCAGACTCGTTCGATCCGAGGAGCCAGGCGACATCACAACCACGTACGAGTACGGGCTCGACGGCGTGACCCGCATCGAGTCCAGCGGTGCCGGTCACGATCGAGACGATCGCTTTGAATACGACGCGAACGGACGGCTCCAGCAGGCGAAGACCGGCCAGGGAACCTTCAACTACTCATACGACGCGACGGGTCGGGTCGTTGCGATCAACGCGGAGAACTGGACATATGACGCTGCCGGACGACTCTCTGCAGTGACCTCCGGCTCCAATGCCTACGAGCTCGCCTACGACCAGGCCGGCCACCTCGTCACGATCACCGACGGCGACCACTCGCTACATGCAACGTGGACGTCTGGAGGTCTCTCAGGAGTCGACGTCTCGAACCGAGACTCGCTCCACATCGGCACGGACGCTGACGGACGACTCGTGAGCGTCAGCTGGGACGATGACACTGCGGTCGACATCAGCTGGAGCGGGCAGTCCTTCACCGTCCAGCAACGGGGTGCAGAGGCCGGCCAGAGCTACGAGGTGAGCGACGGAGTGCTCACGGGCTACTCATCCGATGGTCTGCGCATCGACAGCCACCAACAACAAAGCGGCTACCTGGCCGCACTGAACCTAGCCACCGACCGAGACGGCGCAGGCACCATCACGTTCGATGCGCTCGGCCGACCTGCGACCCTGGTGGCCAACGACTCAACTTCGACCATTACCTATGACACACAGGGCCGGGCATCGTCGGTTCTCACTTCCCGGCCGGGCGAAGCTCCAGAGCAGACAACGGTCACCTACGGCGACGACGGTAGAGGCATCGAGGGCGACAAGCACCTCGTGGAGCGCCTGTTCGCCGAGGACGGGTCCTTGCGCACTCCGCTCCCCAGCTCGCTTGGCAACCCCGTCTCCGCGACGAACGACAGCAGTGATCTCGAAGCAGCATCCCTGGGTGTTTCAGCACAAGTTCTCGTGGCTCCCGAGCCGCAGCCGCTGGACCAGATCGGTGCTGCAATCGTGGCCGCCACTCCTGACGTCATCACGCCGGTAGGTGTGAAGGACCTCGGGAACCTGGCAGAGCAGATGGTGGTGGCTGAGGTGTCCCGACTGGCCCCTCGATTCCGGGTGAACGGTGCGGTGACGGTCACCGTTCCCGTCATCGATCCAGGCACCGGAGAGGCAGCGGACTTCAACCCCTACCTCGACGCATCCCCGAGTGGGCTTGTTCTCGGGCTGCTGGCGGAGGAGTCCGGCGGTGGCGGCTCACTCCTGTCCCGAGCCATCGACACCGTCACCGACATCGTCGGCGGAGTCGTCGAGTTCGTCAGGGACACTGTGGAGTTCATCATCGGCAACCCGCTCGCACGACTCGTCTTGTCCGCTGGCACCTTTGCGCTGGCCATCGCAGCGTGTTCCCCGCAAGCTGTCGCTGCGTGCCTGCCGGTTGCGTCCATCGCTGTGACTCTGATGGCTGGTGACGCCGCGATCACTGTCTCGTCATCGGTTCCTGCAGCAGTGCAGTCCTGCTCCAAGGCCGAACTGATTCAGTGCGGACTTGCGTTGGCTGAAACAGCCATCGCGGTTGGCGTCGCGGCAACTGCGGTGCACCTTGGGAACTCCATCTTCGGCGTGCTCCGGGCACGGCAGGCGCTTGCGTGGGCAGTCAGGTCCGGTCAGGCCACCTCGCTCGCCAGCGGCAACCTCGGAACGGCGAGGTCAGAGCTCCTCGCCGCACTACGTGTCGAACGGATCGCTGCGCAGGAAGTGGACGTGATTGCCGATGGCACCCGCGCCAGAATCGATCTCGTCGCACGATCCCTCTTCGGCAAGCTGCGCTTCATCGAAGTGAAGAACGGCGTCGGCGCACGGCTGACAGCGAACCAGCAGATCGTCTATCCGATCCTGCAGTCCGCAGGCGCCTACTTCCCCAACGGCATCCTCAACGGTGGGGCGCCGCAGACCATCGCTGCGACCGTCATCGAGATCCAACACTGGGGGACCCGGGTACCGCTGGTCGTCCCGTGAGTGGCGTCCCCGCAAGCGACCGAACCCCTTGACGCGGCGCGGATGGTGCCGTGGCCTGGGACGGGCCAGCTGTGCATCTGCGGTGCGCCAACGGACCTCAAGGTGGGCTCGAGGCCTTCAACCCGACACTGAGTTGGTCAACAATCGCTGCTGCCGCCGTCCGCGCTCGGTGGAGACCATCCTTGACCGGTCGCGCCTTGTGTTTGCGACTTTCGGGTCCTGAACATCCAGAAGCCAACGCCAGCGACGACCCAGGCCAGAAGCGATGCAGCGGCGACGGCGCCCGGCAACTGCCCCCTGTCCCACGGACCCCAGATTGCCTCAGCGACCCCCGCCACCAGAGTGCCCGCCAGCAAGCCGACGCCAACTGCTGCGAGTTTGACGAGCCAGGATCTTCCGCCGGTCCGACGTCGTATTGCCCGCATGGTCGCCCTGAGTCCGCCACCTACTCGCTGCGCGACGTCTGACCCCGTTGACCGCCACCAGCTCGTCGCTCGACTCTCAAGACGTCTGGCGACCGAAGAGCCTCGACTGGCGGCCAGCGCAAGCGGCGCTGGGCGCTCTGGCTGAGGTTCCGACATCGCCCGCGGCGAGGGTACGGCCCTCACCTTGCGCGGAAGGGGTTCGAGATCGTCGCTGGCCGCCTCCACCCCCAGCCGTCGTCGGAGGACGTCACGAGCAGTACGACTGCTCTGGAGGATCAGCCGCTCCCGACGACCATCGCAGACGAAGGACAACGTCCGACCGCTGATGGTGGGTCGGTAGATGGCGCCGACTGACCACCAACGCGCCCGCCCACTCTGTTCGAGGAGAATGAGACGGGAGTCGGTGACCAGCGAGGGGCCCGACGAATGGAACCCTCTGCTGGCCCTCGTCACGAGGTGCAGCTCTTCGGCCTTGGCCAGCACACGCACAACGGCGTGGCTCTCGCTTCGGCGCAACCGTGTGCCGAGTCCTGATGCAAAGGCGGTGAGGGCTCGACGTTGCTCCCGCACTGTCAGATCCGCTCGGTGGCGAAACGAGGCGCTTCCATGCCCTGAGTCATCATTGGAGAAGTGAGTGGCGACAGGATTTGCTGCTTCAACCCTTCCACCGTCGAGCCGAAAGAGGGCGACTCCATTGCTGGTGGCCCAGTTGACGGCCTGCGAGGAGTAGCCCGACACCGAGAAGACCGCAGCCTGCCTCCCTGACGCCGCAGCGATGCCGTAGATGGCTTGGATCGGCGGACGGCCGATAGGGGCGGAGTGCGCCTTCACCTGTGCCACCAGCCGGCTGCTGATGATGTCGATGCCTCCATCCGCCCCGCGTGCCGTCAGCGCTGCGTCCTCGAATCCGTTGACACGTAGCCAGTCACACGCCCGACGCTCGGCAGCCTCCCAGTCCATGGCACTTCCACTCGCCGCTCAGGACATCTCGTTTGACTGAACACTGAGAACCGACAGACCTAACGCTCTCACGCTGCCTCCACCAGGCGCAGGACCGCTTGCGTCGCGGTTGGGCCGACGTCGATGTAGGCAACGCGATCCTGCTCCTCGGGTGGGATGAGCGGCTCAACCTGTGCCTGGAGCTTCTTCACGAGCTCCTGGATGATGCCGAAGGCGCGCTGTTCGGACTCACCGACCAGCGGCAACTTGTCCCAGATCCTTCGCTCCGGGGCGATCTCCCCGAGCGGACGGACACGGCGGAAGTAGGCGTAGAAGCGCTCCCGGAAGCGGCGGGCGGTGGCCTCGGCCAGGGCGGCCGCCGACTCGGCGCCACCGTCCTCAAGGATGGCTTGAGCGCTCAACAGCGCGAGCCGCACATCTGTCACTAGCGACAGTGCGTAGAGCTCCAACTCCTCGACCAGCCGCTCGTCCTTCACCTTGTCCGTAACGACCTTCACCCAGGGATGAGCCTCACCCTTCTTCTGTTCGAGGCGGTTCTGTGCCTCGGTCAGCTCACGGCCGAACCGCTCCACGTAGAGATGGCGGGCCTCGTGGACGGCACCGACAGCCTGCCGATGGAGCGCAAGCTCCTGACGCATGTACGGCCCCAGGCTTCCCCCCGACTGGATCGCCTGTGCGGCCATCATGGCGAACTGCTCCGCTGCCAGGCACACGCCGTTCTCCGTGTCGAGGGCCCGCTGGGCGAGGCCCTCGACGGCCTTCTGGATGGCGTTGAGCGCTTCCTCCATCCGGCGCTGCTGCGCGTAGGTCGCGGCCGCGGCAACCAGCATCGGAACTGCTGCGGCGGCGGCTGCCCCTGCGGATGCGTGTTCGGCGACCACGCGGCCATGCTCCATGATCTGCCCCGTCGCCGCGTTGCGCATGACGGCCGCAGTTCCGGACTGCGTCTGCATGAGTCGAGCTGCGCCGCTTGCGTAACTGGCCATCGCCTCCGGCGAGAAGGTAACTCGGAACGTCGTGCCGGCGGTCAACGCATGTTGCAGCGCTTCGACCATCTTGGGCGTTCCCTGAGCCAGCTGGGCGAGGCCGGCCATGGTCGCGGCCGATGGGAGGACGTCGGCATTGGTCGCAAGGTCGACCGATGAAAACTCGAACGGGATGACGTCGGTGAGCTGAGGGACTACGGGCTGGTTATCCATTGCCTGAGATGTTCCTTTCTAGGGAGTCCATGAACGTCGTATCGACCTGCTCACCAACGTGGTTCACATTCCACAGTCCGGACGACGTGATCGCAGGCCGATCGGAGAAGCGGCCGAGCCACCCGGGAGACGGTTGGTCGGCTGCGCGACTCGACGGTGCCGACAGCAGTGCAATCGCTCCTCGCTCGATGGCGCCGCGATCGCTGGACGGCCCCGGCGGGTCGTTCACCACCAGCCAGAGGAACGGCATCGAGCCGATGTGGTGCGAGACCTTCACCTCGTGTGGGTGTTCGGCGTTGTTGCGCTGCTTTCGATCGGACCACGACGTGGCGAGGCCGAGTGGGTCGCCATCCCGAGCGAACAACGCCGTGCCGACATGGTGGCGGAAGATGGACCCGCGATGATTCCCTCCCCCGGCATGGTTGCCGCCGACATGGCCACGGTGCTGGCTGAGCCGCTTCCACAGGGTCGTGGACGAGCCGCTGGTGAGTGCGTGGGTGCCGACACGCACCACCCGTGGCCGTCCATCTGCCCGGACCTCGCCGGGTTCGAAGAAGAAGTACACGCCCCGCTGCGGCCAGTCCTGGCGGCCGTCACAATCTGCCAGCACCCGCGTGCCGCCAAGGCGTTGCTGCAGTTCATCGAGCAGGTCGTAGAAGTCGTCGAGCATTGTCACGTGGTTGCCTCGCCATCGGGCCGTTGTGCATAGAACGCAAGTTGTCGCCCTTGCGTGAGGCCCTCGGTCGGCACGCTGACCATTGCGCCGCGCGCACGCAGCCCGTCGACGAGCCCCCAATCGCGGTAGTCAGCGCCCGCATGGACCTCGATCACCACCCCGAAGACCGATCCGAGCTGGCTGTCGATCTGCTGGAGGACGCGCGCTGCCCAGTCCCGTTTGGTCTGCCTGCCGGCGCCCACGAGCGTGACGTCGTATGGCTCCAGCGTCGCCGCAGGATTCACCAGCCCGTACAGGGCAGAAAGGATGTACCACCTGTCGCAGGACAGCTCCACGAATCGTCGCCGACCGCGGAAGAGGGCCGACGTGTAGAGATCGCAGGCAGCGGCCGGCGACGACCGCTTCTCCTTCACGCACCCCACCAGGCCGATCCTCAAGGCTCTACCTCGACCAAGACTCGTTCGACACGCTCAACCCCTCGCCCTTCCGGATTCCAGGCAGAGTATTCGGTCGGTCGACATGCCGCGACCTAGCTGACCGGTCACGGCGAACTGCCACACATCCGGACGAAGCTTGCATCACAGACAAGTAGAGCGAAGCCTCCTATCTCTTGACTTCCAGCAAGCCAGATGAAATCATCAACGGCTCAGCGCGAAGGAGGACGTGTGACGACGACTGAAGGCCAGGAGCTTCTGCTCTTCTACATCGTGTGCGACGAATCTGGGTCAATGGGCCAGAACGGCGGCATCGACGCGATCAATCAGGCACTCCCCGAGCTGCATGCGACAATTGCGGCAGATCCGCTAGCAGTGGACAAGAGCCGCCTCGCTATCATCGCGTTTTCGGATGATGCTCAACTGATTCTTCCATTGGCGAAGGTAACAGATGTCCCAGACATGCCCGGGGTGCAGCCTGCGGGGATGACGAACTATGGACGCGCGTTCGAGCTCCTGAAGAATTGCATTGAGTCTGACGTGGAAGCACTCAAGGCACAGAGCTACCGGGTTTATCGACCCTGTGCATTCTTTATGAGCGATGGCGAGCCAACAGATGACTGGGATAGCTCGTATCGAGACTTGATGGCTCACAAGTACCACCCTCATATCGTTGCGTTTGGAGTCGACGGCGCTGATCCGACCAGCCTGTCCAAGATCGCCACTCTTCGATGCTTTGTTGGGAAGGATCGATCGAACGCCGGCCGCGCGCTCGCCTCGGTGATGAGCAGCATCGGCAAGACGATCATCACCACCTCGTCGACGGCCACAGCTGGGCCTCCCGACATCATCGTTCCTCAGCAGATCGACGGATTTGAGTCCGTCCCTCTTGAAGAGCTCTGACCTGCGTGTTCGGGCCGAAGCGCTTGCGCTCACCTTCCGCAGAGGATGACAATCCTCTCAGCCAGGCCGCGGATGGCGCAGAGAGTACGTCGGCCCAGTTGAGCGACACGATCTCCGAGGATCAGAGCTTCCAGCCCCCGGCGTGGCCTCTCTCAGAATCTGGGGAGTCATCGCTTCCCGTCAGTTCCGCCGCGGGTTCCGATGCATCCCCTACCTCGCCGCCTACTGCAACGGCTGATGAGCCTTCAGCCGACGATGTGGTAGTCGCACCCTCACCGACGGGGCCCATCGCAGTACACACATACGGGGAGAGGACGACGTTCGGCTCGGAGCCGTGGTGGAGCGCGAAGAAGTGGTGGAAGCTGTCGGATGGCCTGGAGGGCAACGACATTCGCACCCACGTGGGCACCGTAGGCGATCTTGCGGTCGCAGCAACGTCGCTGCGAGGACATCGACACCGACTCGGGGCCGAACCAAACCAGGATTCATTCGCCATCCGGACCATCGCGCTGGACGATCACCGGGAGTATCTCATAGTCGCCGTGGCAGATGGCGTGGGCTCGTCACCCCACTCGGGGTTCGGCGCGCGCCTCGCCTCCTATTCAGCGGCTCAGGCTCTCGGTTCTATGATTCAAGCCTCACCTGACCACTACCTCGAGGTGCTGGCGGCCGATCAGGCCGCCTCACTTCTCGGGCGTGTCACAACCTCAGTCACCACGTATCGCGAGATGGAGTTCGATGCGCCAGGAGTTCCGGCCAGTGAGCTGCGCCACGCCGACCTTCAATGCACGCTGACGATCGCTGTGGTCCCTGCTGGTGGATCAGCTGCGGTGGGCGCTGGCAGGGCTGCCGTGGTTTGCTCCATCGGTGACAGCCCCGCATTTCGGCTGGGCAACGGTCAGTGGCAGGCGATCGACGGTACCCTGCCCGGCGAGTCCGGACTCTGGAGCAGCGCCATAGACCAAGGTGCATTGGGTGCGAATGCCATGCGCATCTTTGAGGTACCTCTCGCTGACGGTCAGGCTCTCCTGCTCTCGACCGACGGAATCGGCAAATACCTACACTTTGAGGGCCGACAGACTCTTCTCGGAGACGACCTCGCCGCACGCTGGAAGGAACCCGTTGGAATGCTCGAGTTCGTGCGGGACGCTTCATTTGAGTTCGCCAGTGCTGACGACGACCGAACTGCTGTCATGATTTGGATGGGTTCACGGATCTAGATCTATGAGAACTGTTAGTCGTAACGCGATTGCCGCCGATCTCGAAGAGATTGGCCAGGGCGGAGAGGCGGTCGTCTTTCGCATCCGTTCGCAACCTCGGCGGATCTTCAAAGAGTACAGACCAAAAACCCTTACTTCATTCGATCTGGCGCAGCTGATATCAATCATTGACTTTCCATCGTCCCTCGACCCTGATGAGCGGTCTTGGCTGCTCCAACGAACGACGTGGCCCGAGGAGGTAGTAGTTGCCAGCGGAAACGCGTGCGGGTTTGTCATGTCGGAAATACCTGATGCATTCCGTCGACGACACGGGCTCGCGAGCAACCCCAGGAGAGTCGACTGCGGTTGGAACTACCTGGCATATCGCTCGGAAGCACACGTCGCGGCGATGCTCTCGGAAATTCCGTCACCCTCCGATCAACAGATCGTGGAACTCCTGCTTGAACTGGCCAGAACTATTGAGCTTCTACATCGACACCATATTGTTCTAGGGGACATCTCTGGCAACAACCTTCTCTGGTCGATCGAGCCAACAGAGCTTCTGATCATCGACTGCGACAGCTTTCGTTTTGAGGGAACGCAGGGACCGAGCGGACACAAGGAGAGTCCCGGTTGGATGGACCCGTACCTCAGGGGCGGGCCAACCAGCGGCTCGAGTGACGTCTACAAACTCGGGGTTGCCGCCTTCCGAAGCCTATGGAGCGACCCGAGGACGGCGGTCACGGCAGATGCGGTTCGTTCAAGCATGAGACCGGATGTTCCGAGGGCGCTGCACCAGCTCATCGAAGAGTCGGTTGTTGATGGCACCCGACCCACCGCATCCGACTGGGTACGTACGCTTGAGGACCTTTACCGCTACGGAGGTCGCCCCGTCTTACGAGCCGCGCCGATCCCGCCAGTCGCGCCAACCCCGCCACGGCCAATCCTCCGGTCCCATCTATCGCCACCGAACCGCCCTCCCATCTCAACGCACCCCAAACCGCCCCCGCCTAGTTCTGGGCCAGCACCGGTCGGCCCAACGTCCTGACGGAGGCACAGAGAGTGGCGACACCGTCAGCAGCCGTATCGTCGGAGACCGACGTCACCCTCAAGGAGATCCAGAGCTGGATCAAGGCTGACGGTCGCAAGCCTCTGCCTGACCTCTCGGGCGCGGAGAGGATCGGTGATGGTCGGTATGGCACCATCTACAGGGACCCTCGCAACCCAAGGCGCTGCGTCAAAGTCCTTGTCGACCCGCTGTGGGGACCAGAGACTGCCCACCTGACCCGACTGGTGGAGATCGTCCGCTGGGCACGCCCGAGCGACCTTTACCTTCTGTTGACCCGGTTCGCTTGGCCGGTGGAGTTGTTTGGCACCGAACGTGCGATTTACGGCTTCGCAATGCCAATGGCGCCACCCTCTTGCACATTCACGCTCACGGCCGCAGGCCGCACGCAGATGAAGCAGGCAGAGCTGACTTTCCTCATGAACCGTGACTACTGGTCGTCGCCTGTCGTCAGCAGCGATAACCCGGCGGACACAGCTGATCTGCTCGCAATCGCGATCGACTGTTTCGACTCACTGAGCGTCTTGCACTCGCATGGTCTCTGTTACGGCGACATCTCATACCGCAATCTTCTTGCTCGTCTTGAAACAAGCCCCGGCATCTTCTTCCTAGACGCAGATTCAATCTCGACACCGGAGACCCGGGCAACCTCCGCCTTGGAAAGCCCAGGATGGGAAGTACCGCACGGGCTCTCTCCTCTGGAGGTGGACCGCAGTCGCTTCTCGCTCTTGGTAACGCGTTTCCTGGCAGGCCACATGGATGCTCGGCCGAGCGAGTCGGCCTCTGAGCTCGTCGGATCGGCAGCCGCCGACGGACATCTGATCGATCAGCTGATAGAGACCTATGCACACGGCTCGGAGGCCGCCTTCAACTCCTTGGGAGATTCGCTCAGGAGTAGACGTACCCGCGGCCAACGACAGGATGCACTCCAGGTTGCTCAGCGACTTGGCTTTGCGCGTTGGGTCGTTCGCGAAGCCGGGGCCCGTGGCGTCGCCGACCGTCACCTCTTGGCGCAGGCGCGGGCCCAGCTCGAGTTCGAGGCCAGCGTGGACGCCAGCTCCGGCCTCGAGTATCGGACGCTCCTGCGTAGAAGCTCGCTGACGTCATCACCCTTTCAACTGGATGTTCGACCACGTCTCGTCTTGGAGGAACCCCCAACGTCAGCGCAGGAGCTGCATCAAGTCATCTACGACGCACGCTTCGGCGAACTCGCCAGTCACCTCTCAGTGGCTGGGCTTGGCCCCCTGGAGAGTGACGCTTGGCTGGAGCGAGCAGTCCAGATCGCTCACGCTGAGCTTCCTGATCTTCCTCTCGAGGTGAGAACTCGTCGAGGGGAAGCGACCGTACAGTTCTCATGGCCAGGGACTGCGTTTGTCAACCGGGCGCTTCTCGTTGTCGAAACTCAACACGGACCGAAGCAGACTTCCCTCGTTCGAAGCGAGGGCGAGCCCACTCCCGTCAACACCATTGACGCGCCTGACGGACTCGACGGCATGGTTCGACTTGCTCCGGGTACCGCCACACCTTCCGGAACTGTGTACTTCGGCGGCCGCTTCGCCCAACAACGAGTTCAAATCGAACCGCTGCCGACGCCCGTTCCAAGGCCACCAGCTCCGCGGCGGTCGCGTGGCGTCGGATCGCCACCGGAGACGCGTCCGCACTTTGAGCTCCTGAGCCCGGCCGAGTTGGAGTCCCGCAGACTGGCGTATCAACGCATGCGACGGCGCCGCGCAATCCGCAGAAGCGCCTGGATCGTCATCGGGCTGGCGACATTGGGCGGAGTTGGACTCGCAGCTCGAAGTCTCCTGTCGAACCCATTGCGCTCTGAGGCCTCTGCCAGCCTCTTCCTCACTGTGCGTGGAACACCCGGTGATTACTGGGTTACGTGGACAGGAGCTCCTGTAGCCCAGGGCGAGATGTGGATCCAGGTGACATATGACGGTGAGATCTGGAACACTGTGGTCCGCACCCCTGCTTCGGTAAGTCCGATCAACGAGCGACTTGGCGGCGCTACTATCCAGCCGATTCGAGGAGTTCGAGTTGGGTATTCATCAGACTCCGCCGAGCCTGGATTCTTCTACTACTGGCCGGACCCGGTCACAAGCGGCCTGGACGGTGTGCCCCAGGTCGCGCTGATCGACGGCAGAGTCGAGGCCAGCTGGCAACCCAACACCACAGCGCAGGGCGGGCTCCAAGGCTACGAGTACCGCTATTCACAGCCCGGTTCATCCGTTTGGTACCGTGACGCCACCAGCGAGACGTCGGTGGTCCTGGATCTCCCTGAGCCATTCCAGCAGCTGTACTTCAGCGTGAGGGTTGTGACGTCGTCTGGCGAAGTTGGCCCTTGGCTGGACGTGCTGGTTACAGATGCCAAGGATTCCGCCACATGATTCGCGCCGAGACGAGGTAGAGATGGCCACCAAGCGCAAACTGTCGCCCCCGCAGCTGGATCTTGATACCGACGGCGATCCAACCGTGAGTGACACTGAGGATCAGCACGAGGAAGACCAGCCTCCGACACCGACACACCGAGTCGTGACGGCCACTGACACGCTGTCGAAGTGGTCCAAGAAGTGGAGAGTCGCCGACGACCCTTATGTACTCGGTGTTCTCGACGGCCTCCAGAACGGAAGCGATCTCGCTATGTGGGCCAGTCTGGAACCTCTGGACTTGTTGCCCTATCCAAAGATGAGGGCTGGTGCGCGGATGGAGCGGTTCGCGCGCTTCATCACTGTTCTTCGAAATGTCGCAGTTTTCATTCCGGTGGCTCTGACATGGTGGGCAATTCATCGTGCAACGGACGCGTTCGGAAGGTTCTCGAGCAGCCATGCAGGGACGGAAGTGAATTTCCTTCAATTCTGGCAGTCTGGCGGCGACGGCGATAGCTATCTCCAGCCCTTTTGGCGCATTCAACACATTGCTTTGCTCGACTCACTGATCGTTGCATTCATTGTTCTGACAACGTTGCTTGGAAGCGCGTGCCACGGCCGGGCGCGGGCCGTCAACGACCGTCAGCAGATTGTGGCGCAGGCTGAGCGAGTTGCGGTAGGTCTCAACTTGTCGAGGGCTCTTCAGAGCGGCAAACGAGCCGATCCGGAGTCCCTCACAGAGGCTCTCGCAGCGGCGCTGTCCGATCTCGGTCAGGCGGCGCGCGATGTGCATGCGGCGGCTGAGCGAATGGAGCAAGCCACGGTAGGGGTCGATGCCCTGACGCCGAAGGTCGGCGAACTCGGCGCGCACGTCGAGAGGCTCACAGATCAGTTCGCCCACCACTTGACGGGATCGGTTGAGTCTCTCGTCGATGCGGTCGCCGCCCTTGCCGGAACGATGGGCGGCGACATGAACCGGTTTCTGGCCGACACTCTTGTTGGCCTCGAAGAGGTCAACGACCAACTCAAGCGGACAGCGGCCGGCGTGCAATTTGGGACCAAGCAGCTTCGCGACGACCTCGAGGCGATGCACGGCCGGCTTGAGCAACTTCTTCGGAGCCGGGCATGAGGCAGTCAGGAAGGGCATTGGACCCGCCCTCCGGACTCGATGAGTCTGCCGGACTGGCAGGCTGGCTTTACACCGACCTGCTCCTCGGCCTTCTGGTGGTGTTCTTAGGCGGGGTTGCCTTCTTCGTACCGCAAATCACGCAGGATGACGGTGAGGCAGCGACGACGTCGACCTCAGCACCAGCATCCACGTCGACGACGTCAGTGGAACAGTCCGGGACGTTGATACCCACAACCGTGCCAGTGCCAATGTGCGTCGCCCTCGGCGGTGAAGACCAGATCACTCGCGTCACGTTGAGCCGGAGTTGGAGCGACGAACAACTCGTCGCCGAAGCCGAGGCTCAGATCCAATTTGGCTTCGCCGAGCGAGGCATCTCAGCAGATGCGTCCGTCGGCTTCGCGATTGCCTTCGGGGGTCCAGAAATCAGGCCAGGCGCGGGCAGAGCGAGGGACCTCATTGCTCGGCTCCAACTTCTCATGCCCGATCGACTGGGCCTGATGCGCTACCGAGCATACGGTGACCAGGCGCTCAACCAAGACACCGTCAACATCGATCTATTCCCACTTACCGAGGCTCCGTGCCCGTGAACGTCCAGCCGGGGAGACTGCAAGCCTCTGG
Source organism: Acidimicrobiaceae bacterium (assembly GCA_020637295.1). GTDB lineage: Bacteria > Actinomycetota > Acidimicrobiia > Acidimicrobiales > Ilumatobacteraceae > UBA668. The sequence continues at coordinate 16,859 of JACJWF010000015.1, forward strand.
AGCGACGCAGCCGGAGGCGGCCCACACCCGCCCATTCCCGCTTGGTCTGGCAGCCGGCGCCTACGAGCGTGACGTCGTATGGCTCCAGCGTCGCCACAGGGCCGGCGACGACCGCTTCTCCTTCACGCACCCCACCAGGCCGATCCGCGTCGGCATCGCGTCAACCGCCGAGCTCGTCGTGCATGCGGAGGAGGTCCGCTCGGAAGGGAGATTCACCGCCTACGACGACGGTGAGGTCGGAGATCGCCCGGGTCATTCCCACATACACCAGCTTGCGAGCCGTGGTGCGATCGCCCCGCGTCCCCAAGCCGCAGAGCACGACGGAGGGAAACTCAAGACCCTTCGCCGAGTGAACGGTCGACAGCACGATGGGGAGATCCGCCTCGCCAACCAGATCCCGGTTGCCCTTGTTGTCGGGGTCGGTCACCCAGAAGAACGGCAGCTTCGCGGCTGATAGCGCCGCCGCAAGCTGGCCGTTGACGTCGCCCATCCGGGGGCTGCGCTCGCTGTACAAGACAGCGATTGAGCGAGAAGGAAGACGCGGGTGGTAGCGCTCTTTCACCGCCTCCACCACCTTCGCGACCTCGTCGGCGAGGTCGCCGGCGGCAATGACGGAAGGCACCGGCCCTGAACGCTTCGCTGCCTGGGCGGCGATGATCGCCTCGCCGTCGTCCGGGTCGAGTACCTGCTGCACCTCGATGCTCTTGTCGGCGGTGAGGAAGGCATGAGCGAAGGCGAGGGTTTCTCGAGTGTTGCGGTAGTTGGTGCGCAGCAGGCGAGTCCGTCCCTGCGCCTTCACTCCAGCGTCGCTCCAGGCGAACTTCTTCCGGAAGATGTTCTGGGCGGAGTCGGCAACGATGATCAAGTCCTGCTCCTCGACATCGGTTGCCTCCAGCAGCTTCACGCAGAACTTGAGGGCCTCAGTGTCGAAATCCTGGGCCTCGTCGATCAGCACAGCCCGGTACTTGGGTGGCTCGCGTTTCTCGATGGCAGTCAGTGCGGCCTTGGCCACCTTGGGCTCGTCACCGTCGTAGCCGGGATGCTCGAGCCCAGCGCCCTCGATGGCATCCGTCATCAGCTTGTCGATGTGCCGGACCTCGACGTTCTCGAGGTCCGTCAACTGAGCGCGCAGCTGACTGGCGAGCGATCGAGTGAAGCACGTGACAAGCACTCGCTTGGTGGGCATCACGCGCGCCAGCAGGCGGGCCCGGTGAACGAGCACGAGCGTCTTCCCGCTGCCAGCAACACCGCGGATGACCCGGTGGCCACTGCCGATCGACTTCGCCAAACGCTCCTGCTGACGATCCATCACCTTCATGACGTCGCCGTCGACCGCTGCCGCGCTGAACAGTGCACCGCTTTCCACCTCAGGCGGATGAACCACTGCGTCCGCATGAATCACCCCTCGGAGAAGATCCAGCTGCGCCTCGCTCAACCCCGAGAGCGATCGGCCCGTCGCGTGAACGAATGCGCGCAGGAGCGGGGACGGGTCTGCCTCTTCCGCCGCCCGTTGGATGTCGTCCTTGAACAGGCAGCGACGCAGGTCGATCGCAGTGCCCAGGTTGAGCGCTGTGCCGCGATCCCGCGTGACGCCGGTGAAGGCTGCAACGGCTCCGATCGGCACGTCTGCGATCGTCGGGTGGCGCTGCACCGCGGCTCGAAGCAACTGCGCGAACGCTTCGGCCCGATCGATCGGGCTCGAGACGGTGGACTCCTTGCCGTCGCTCTCCATTCGGATCTCGCCGCCAACAGCTCCAAGAAGCTTGCTGCGACCAGTGCCCTTCAGCACCTCAATGACGACGACGCCGCTGCGAGGGTCCAGAACAACGAGGTCCGGCCTGGAGCCTTCGTGATCGAACAGCGGCTCGTACCACACCGTGACGTCGTCATCGAGCGCGGTTCCCAGCGCGCCGGCCATCCGCCGCACGGCGTCTGGGACGTCCTTCCGGCTCCGCAGCGAGTCCGGGATCAAGAGGGCCATAGGTTCAGTTCTCCAAGTCGAGCAGTCGTCGGACCGTCGCGCCGATGGCATCACCCCTCAACAACGCAACCGGGCTGTCGAGGTGTGCGCCTCCCACCGCCAGTCCTCGTCCGGGGACGATCGCCAGCGGCGACGCGGCAATCCGCCGAAGTCGAAGGTCGTAGCCCTTCCCGTCCAACGCCGCGCCTGTAGTCATCGGCACATGCAGCGTCAAGCGTGAGAGGCGTCCGCGCAGATGGTCCAGCCGTTCCTCAAGAGTGGCGTCGAACTCGATCCGACTCGGCAGGCCCATGGTGACCCGCTCGATTTCAGAGCCGGCGAGCAGCTCATCGACCGCCGTCCACCAGTTCGGCCGCCAGCTCACCGACTTCCCAGCGCTGCTGGGGAGGAGGTCCGTGCCAGCAACAACCTTTGCCCCCAGCTCCAGGAAGGTGTCAAGGAAGAGCACGGCCGGGGAGTCCTGAGCAGAGGTAGACCGAATGAATTCGAGATCGGCAAGCAGGATGAGCTTCCCGCGAGCGCGGGAAATACCCACGTTTAGAAGGCGCAGCGTGAGATCACGATCCTTCCCCGTCAGCCGGCTCGGCCCATTCAACGGGTTGGCATCAACCAGGTCTACGACGACGACATCCCGCTCCGAACCCTGGAACTTGTGCATCGTCGCCGCGGAGACGTCGCGAAGGCCGTTGACCAGTGCATGTACGACAGCCACCTGCGCCCGATACGGCGACATCACGGCAACGCTGCGCCCGACGGCAGCCGTCGCTTCTGCCAACCCGGCCGCCAAGGCAGCGCTTCGAAGGTTGAACCTTGAGTACGCCTGCGGCCCCGCCTCCTTCTCCGCGTATGCGTCGAGGTCCGACGTGTCGACGATGACCACCTCGCACCCGGGCTCCGGCGCCAGGTCGCTGAGCTGGTGGGCGCGCGCGATGGCGTCGACGTGGCTGGAAAGCAGCGAGAAGTAGGCCACCCGGCTGACCCCTTCGGCGATCACTTCACCCATCCGGTACTGCGTCCGAAGCACGGCCAGACGAGGGTCGTGCTCGCCAGCCTCGATGCGCTCCACCACGCCGGCTAGCTCGAAGACGTCACGCCCCAGCCAGGACGTTGCGGCGGCCGAACGGGACACCACCACTGGGGGAAGTTGGCGGAAGTCACCAAAGCACGCCATCGTTCGGGGAGCCTCGGTTGCAAGCGCCATCAGGTACGGCAAGCCAGCCATGCTGGCCTCGTCGACCACCAGCGCATCCTTCGGCCACGACCACAGCACACCGTCGAGCACCGCCTTGGCAAGCGTGCACCCGACAACGGATGCGTTCCGAACGAGCTCGTTCTCCTGCGCTGCGATCTGGTGACTCAGCGCGTTGAGCTGACGTCGGACGTCCTCCAGTTGTCGGAGAACGGGCGCCTTGTCCGGCGCAGTCAGCATCAGCGCCCCCAGCCGGCGACGTTCGGCCTCGAGCGTGCGCAACCCCTCTGCCATGTCGGGGTATTGCCGCAACACGATCGCCGATGGAAGAACCTCCGGATGCCTGACCAATTCCGGCAGGTGTGGGGTACCGACTCGCAGCACCCTGGCCTCGCTGACCAGCGTGCTGTCGGCCAACTGTTCGGCAATCCGGGCCATCGCCACGTCGACAGCGACGTTCGAGTGGGCAACGATCATCACCTTGCGGTCCGACCACGCCAACGCGGACACGGCCGCCGCCAGGGTGGCCGTCTTGCCAGTGCCGGGCGGCCCCCAGACAAACCGCAATCCGTCTTGCGTGGCGTGCTCCGCTGCCAGCAACTGCTCGTAGCTGAGGTCTGCCGGAGGTGGGTCGGTCTCGTCAGGGTCGGACGGGTACTCGTCACGAGGCTCGCTCGGGCGCGGCTCGCCATCGTCGGATTCCGGATCGGGAATCTCGGTCAGGTCGAGGAGTTGCTCGAGCATCGTGCTGTCGAACATGCGCTGGCCTGCGTCGGTGAGACGCTCTTGAAGAGCCCGCAGGATGAAGAGCGGCTGGGCAACGAAGTCGGCCGATCGAGCGCTGTCCCCAAGGTCACTCTGTGTCGACAACAACACCTCGAAGTCGTCAACGGAAATCACCGTCGCCCGTGCCGGCTCATAGCCGGGCAACAGCAGCTCCCCCTCTGCATCGGGCTGGAGCGAAACATCGCCGTCGAACTCCCACGCCCACAGTGCCGAAGTTCCGGTTCGGGTCACACAACGCCCGTTGAAGAACCGGAATCGACTCGTGGGCTGGCTCTGCGCTGCCCGGAACTCGTCGGCCACCGCCTCGACCACGCTCGCCAAAGCGTCTCGAACCAACGGCAGATTCTCCGACAACTCCTACCTCGCCCTCTGCGACCCTGGTTACAGAGAGTATTCGCGCAACCGCTCGGAAGGCGGGAGGAGCAGCCTCAGCGATTCTCGTCGATCAACCGCTGCACATCCTCGGGGTGAAGGGTGCCGGTTCGACGGGGTGCAGGACTGACGGGCAGATAGATGTCCTCCGCGCCGACGCAGCTTGGTTTGTGCAAGCCGGCGTCTCGCCAGTGGAGCAGCCGGCGACAGCCGCCCGTCTTTGCCATCGATGAGCCGCTGCCGTAGACGGGGCGGACGACGACCTCCAGCGAGCCGATCTCCATCACCACGCAAGGCCGCAACTTGCTGGCCCTCCCGGTGCCGTCTGACTTGGTGAAGCGAACGCGGGCAAGGACGAGGTCTCCGATCTGGAGTGCGGGCGCCGCAGGTTCCATAGCGGCCGGCAGGTCCTCATCCACTCTGCGATCGACGGCAGTTGCCGTGGGCGGCACCTGAACGACCCGACGAAGCTCCCAGCCCCGACGGGCCTTCGCCACTTCGATCACCACCTCATCTCCGACGCACAATCCGAAGTGACGAAGCCTGGAGATGCCGACATGTGGCTGACCGAACATGGCCCGCCATCGCCACGCACCACCGGAGACTTTCTCGACGAGTTCAGCGCGGATGATCTCAAGGTCGGTCACGAACCCCACCTCCTCTAGCGCGTGGATGGGCGCACACCCCTGAGGAACGCAATGCCGCAACTACTGCGTGATGCCACCGTGCGCAGCGTCCCCGCATGAACACCCGGGCGCCAGCCTGCATCCGTTGTGCGATATCATTCTCCTCATGACCGATATCCTCATTCGGGACGTGCCGGATGACGTCGTTGCCGCACTCGACGCGAACGCGCAGCGGGCAGGCCAGACACGCGCCGAGTACCTGCGCCGGTTGCTCGCCGAGCAACGGCCGCCGGAGCTCTTGCGCGAGCAGCTGAACCGCTTCGCCGAACGGACTGCCGACTTGGGTGACCCCGACGTGATGGCAGACGCATGGCGGTAGCCGGGTGGCTGATCGACAAGTCGGCGCTCAACCGAATCAACTCGGCCAGCGACGAGTGGTTGCAGCGCATCCAGCGCGGCTTGGTACGGATCTCAACCGTCACCCTGCTAGAAGTCGGCTTCTCCACTCGCAACGGCGCCGATCACCGGGCAACCCTCGGTGAGCCACCCGTCGCTCTGATGCCCGTGGAACACCTCACGCCGGCGATCGAAACGCGCGCGGTAGAGATTCAGACCTTGCTTGCCGACCGCGGCCAACACCGCGCTCCCTCAATCCCTGACCTGCTGATCGCGGCCACTGCCGAACTCTCCCGGCTCACCGTGCTTCACGTCGACAAGGACTTCGACCTCATCGCCGCCATCACCAACCAGCCCGTCGAGCGCCTGGACGTCTGACCATGGGCCGCTCGCCGTCGAGGGGAACCTTGACCCGAACCAGCTACGGCCGGGCAGCCAGCACCGCTGGGAGAGCTTGCTGGGTTCGATGCAGCGCAGCCAGGTCCGGCGCCATCCATCCCAGGAGCTCAACCGACTCCTCCCACACCGTTATCAAGGCAACGAAGTTGTTGGTCCCGGCGGCCGTGACGCCGTTGAAGATCGGCTCGTGATGTGCCGCGCGGTTTCGCAGGCGCTGGAGGTTCGAGGCGCGCTGGTGGACGGCATCGCGGGTGGGGCGTCGCGGTCTCCCCGTGGCGGTGTGCGTGCCGATCGCAAAGCCGAAGCGCAGGGCGGGCCGCCAGAGCTTGGCTTCGTAGTCGATTGCCCGACCGAGCGCAGAGGTTCCACCGCGGCTCAACAGCATGACCCATGTGCCGAGCATCAAGTCGGCCACGATCTTTCCCGGTCCCACTGTGCCCTTGGCGAGTTGCCTCCGATGTCGGTGGACGACAGCGGACAGGGTTGAGGCCGTGATGTCGTCGAGCACGAGGTCATTGCTGGCCCACCAATCGGGGCGGGCGAAGTGGGTGGCCAACCGATCATGAAGCGTGTTCCGTAGTGCCACTTCGACGTCGCACGCCAGCGAGGTGAACGCGGCTGCCAGGTCGATGTTCCAGCGGTACAGCTCCCACGCGTGATCGTCGTTCTGCGCGATCTGTCTGTAGGTGCTCAGCCGAGCGCTGCTGACTGCTGGCTCAAAGCCGGTGTTGAATGGCACAGCGGCATAGGGTAACCTGGCTTCAATTCCCCGGTGTCGCCAATGCCCTCGTGGCATGCGCCCGGGGTTTTGCTTTTTCGGGCCTCGCCTCGAGTGGCGGGGGCGTGGACAAAGAGCGCATCGCCGAGCGTTGCCTGGCCATCCGCTCCAACAGCGGGCGACACCCGGCACACCGTCGCCAGCGGCAGCGATTGTCACACCCTTTGCCTATGGTTTCGGCCATGGAGCACCAACGGGTCTGGCGGCGGGTGGATGGCGACCTGTTCCGCTTCACCACCACCGATGGGCGCGACCTCCACATGGCGTTGATGTCGGCATTTGACGACTCCGCCGTCACGGCGCCGGCGCTGGACATCGATCAGGTGCGGTCGGCGCTCGACGCAACCGGGTGGGACGAGCCGGTCGACGAGGCGGCGCTCCAACGGGCCCTCGCCCAGCTCACCAGCTGGGGCCTGCTGGAGGTCACCCAGAATCACGCGGCGTCCTACGCCAGCCCGGAAGACTTCGAGCGGCGCAACCTGCAGTGGTCGCTCACCCGCAAGGGCGAGGCCGCCATCAGCGGGGTGCTGCACGCCTTCGGCCAACTCCGGAGTGCAATCGGCCTCCAGCCGGCCGTCCTCGACGCCATCGGCGACCGCCTTGGCGACCTCGCTGCCCTCCTGGAGGGTCCAGCGCTCGACGATCGGGCGGCTCGGGTACATCTCCTGCTGGCGGAGGTGGAGAACCACCTCTCGTCGCTGGTGGCCAGCGTCCGCCAGTTCAATGGGCACCTGCAGGCACTCCTCCGCGAGGACGCCACGGACGACGCCGTGTTCCTCGAGGTGAAACGGCGCACCGTCATGTACCTGGAGGAGTACGCCGACGGGGTGGAGCGCCGCCACCGCCGGGTTCGCTCCGGCGTCGAGCGGCTGCAGGCGTGGGGCGTTCCCGCATTGCTGGATGTGGCGGTCGAGGGTGCGAACCTGGCACCTACCGCGGCCGGCGATCCGCGGCCGGAGTGGATCGCCGAACGGCGGCGGCGCTGGGCCGGGCTCGAAGAATGGTTCACCCCGGCTGATGGCTCCGAGGCTCGTATCACCGGCCTGCTGCGTATCGCCCGCACGGCAATCGTCGAGCTGTTGCGGGTGCTCGAACGGCGGTGGGACCAACGCCGCCGGGCCGCGTCGGTGGCGCACGATCTGCGACGCCTGGCGGGGTGGTTCGCCGACTGTGCTGACGACGACGAGGCGCACCGCCTGTTCGGCGTGGCGTTCGGGCTGTGGCCGGCCCGCCATGCTCATCTGTCTCCGGTGGACGGGGAAGCACGCGACGTGCGGAGGTCCTGGTCGCAGACCACACCGGTGGAGGTCGCCCCGTCGTTGCGGACCAGTGGGAGCCTGGCCAACCGTGGCCGCGTACGCCCGATTGCCGACCCTGCCGCGTTGCGGGCGGCTCGCCAACGCGAGCAAGCCGAGGCCCTGCTGGCGCACCGTGCGATCAGAGCCGCGTTGGCCACCTCCGGCACGGTCCGGCTCTCGCACTTCGATCGGCTTCCTGCGGCGGAGTTCGCAGAGCTGCTGGACCTCCTGGCCGCGGGCCTGGACGCAGAACTCGGCTCCGACGGCGCACGGCGGGCACTGTCGCTGGACGGGCAGGTCGAGGTGGTACTGCTCGACGACGGTCGCGGCGAGGTGACCGCACTGCGGACAGAGGCGGGCGTGCTGCATGCCCCCGACATGAGGGTGACGATCTCGCTGACGAGCGATGCACGCGCCACCTCTGAGAGCGCCAGCGCCGAGGGCCATCGCCACGACCACGGGCTGCGCAAGGTGGCCGCCGGTGCGTAGCGACGTACTTGCCACCGACCTCGCCGCCGAGCGTTCGCGGGCCATCCGCCTGCTGCTGCGCTCACCGATGCTCAACTCCGAGGATCAACCGGACGGCTTCCGCGACGTCGTCCGGCACCACGACTGGCTCGTCGCCTGGTTCGACGACACGTGCGGTTGGCAGCTCACCATCGACCCCGGTGCCGGGTTCGCCCGGCTCGCCAAGCGCTCCCGCGGCGCCAAGGTCGACGTGTCCCGGCCGCTGCGGCGTTCCCGCGGGGGCCATCAGGCGTTCGATCGCCGCCGCTACCAGCTGCTGTGCCTCGTCGCCGCTCAGTTGGTGCAGCACCCGGTCACCACCGTCGGACTCCTCGCCCGGGCGATCTGCGCCGAGGCCGGGCTGGACACGAGCCGCCATCGCGAGCGCGTCGCCCTGGTGGACGTGCTGCGAACACTGATCGAGTGGCAGGCACTGCGCGCCTCTGGTGGCACCGTGGACGACTTCGTGGAAACCGAAGAGGCGAACGCCCTGTTGCAGGCGGACACGATGCGGCTGCACCGGCTGCTGGTCACCACGGTGGCACCTTCCTCGTTGGCCGACGACGTCAGCCCGGTTGCGGCAGCCGTGTACCTCGGGGCCGAACCGCGATACGGGCGTGGCCGAGAAGCGGACGCGCACCAGGCAGGCACCGATGACGAGCAGCGGCTGCGCAGGATCCGCCACATGATTGGCCGCCGGCTGGTCGACGACCCCGTTGTCTACTTCGAGGACCTCGACGAGGAGGAACGGGGCTACCTCGACAACCCAGCCGGCCGGCAGTGGCTGCGCAGCCGCGTCGCCGAGGCCGGCTTCGAGTTGGAAGAACGATCTGACGGGTTGCTGGCGGTCGACCCCGACGCGCTGGCGACGGACCTCCAGTTCCCAGGCCCGCACGGCAACGCCCACCAGCTGGCGCTGCTGTTGGTCGACGACCTGCTCACCCGGGCCGACGGGCGGCACCGCGACCCCGTAGAGCTGACGCCGGCCCAGCTGGAGCAGGCGGTGGACACCGTGTTCGAGCGGTTCCCGAATTGGGCCCGCTCCCACCGGGATCGTGACGGCCGCCAGGCCCTGACCACCGAAGCAACCGAGCTGCTCGAAGCCTTCGGTCTGGCCCGGCGCACACCCGACGGAGGTGTCGCCGGCCGGGCCGCCATCGCCCGCTACAGCGTCGGCGCACCGGTGCGGACGGGAACACGCACGCTCTTCGACGACCCGCCGGCGGGCGCGGCGACCGGAGAGAAGCCCTCGTGACTACCACGGCAGAGTCGACCACCACGGGCACGTTCAGCTCCCCGGTCCGCACGGATCGCTGGGTGCCGGCCAGGGCTGGGCTCGTTTCGGTGTGGCGGTACGTCGAGGAGACCTTCCGCTTCCACCAGGGGCGCCTGCTCCTCCGCGGGCCCAACGGATCGGGCAAGTCGATGGCACTCGAGCTCTTGCTGCCGTTCCTCCTCGACGCCGACACCAACCCGAACCGTCTCACCTCGGCTGCCAAGTCGCGCGGCGGCCTGTTCGACCGGATCATGACCGGCAGCGACGAACCCTCCCGCACCGGTTTCGTGTGGGTCGAGTTCCAACGTGGCGACGCCGCCTTCACGATCGGCGCCAGGCTGCGCGCCTCCCAGTCCACCCGGCGGGTCGACGTCGACTACTTCACCAGCACCGCCCGCATCGGCGAGGGGCTCGACCTGCTCGACGATCAACGCGTGCCCCTGTCGCTGAAGACACTGAAGGAGGCGCTCTCCGAGAGCGGACGGGTCTACGGCACCGCCGACGAGTACCGGGCGGCCGTGCGAGCAGCGCTCTACGAGGGTTTCGGTGCGGACCGCTATGCCTCGGTCGTCACCGCTCTCCTCGCGCTCCGCAAGGAGAAGCTGTCGCAGAACCTCGACCTCGACAAGTTGTCCGAGGTGATGTCGGAGTCCCTCCCCCCGCTCGACGACCACGACATCGCCGCAGTGGCCGAGGGGTTCGAACGCCTCGACCGCCGGCGGGCGCAACTCGATGCGCTGCGCGGCGACCTCAAGGAGGTCGACCTCCTGGCGAGCCGGCAGCGCACCTATGCGCGCCAGGTCATCGCCTGGCTGGCCGACGAGGTCCGCTCGGCAGAGTCGCGGCGCGACACCGTCACCCGCACCGCTCGCGAGGCAGCCGAGGCCCTGGCCGCGGCGCAGCAGCGGGCGCAGGAGGTCGCCGACCGGGAGCGAAAGCTGGATGAACGCATCCGGGCCGCTCGTGCGGAGATCGACGGCTTCAAGGACAGCGATGCCTACCGGGAAGGCTCCCGGCTGCTGGAACTGCGGGCCCAGATCGAACAGCGCCGCACGGACGTCGCCACGGCGGAACGCACGCTCGCCCAGGCGCTGCGCAGGGTTGGCGACGCCGAGGCCGCCGTCGCCAACGCGTCGGACACAGCGTCCACCGCCGAAGCGAACCTCGTGCATGCCCGCCAGCAGCTCGACATCGCTGCGAATGCCGCGAACTCGGACACCATCGCGGCCGAGGCCACCGCGTCGGCGGAAGGATCTGCCGACGCCGACCACGGCGAGCGTCTGATGGCAGCACACATCACGGCCCGCCGCCAGTCGATCAAGGACGTGCGTGCCGCCCTGGACGAGCACCAGCAGGCGATGCAGCAACGAGAGGCGCACGCCGATGCGCTCGCCGACAGCATGACGGCGCTCGACGCCGCAGTCGAGGCCTCCCGGCTGGCGCGCGAGGCGTTGGACGGCGCCGTCGACGCCTTCGAGCAGGACGTGCGTGGTTGGGCGCGCTCATGCCGGCAGCTGTCACCCGACCGCATCCTCGCTGCGCTCCCCGACGACCTGTCGTCTCCCGAAACCGTCGCCGCTGCACTCTCAACGCTCCGCAACGACCTCAGCAGCGAGCACGAGCGGCACGTCACCGGGCTGCGCCACAAGCAGCAGCAGCTCGACGCCGTGCTCGCCGACCTCTCCGCGAAACGTGATCACTTCGCCTCCGGCTCGGTGGTGGAACCGGTGCCACCAACCTGGCGCGCCGATCGCCGTGAGCGACCGGGTGCGCCGCTCTGGCGCGCTGTGGACATCAATCCCTCCGCCGCTGACACCGAACTCGACGGGGTTGAAGCGGCGCTTGCCGCGGCCGGTCTCATCGACGCCTGGGTCCGCCCAGACGGCGGCGTCGACCTCACGCGAGCCGACGTCCACCTCATCCCGGCGCCGGTCGACGGCCCGACCTTGCGATCACTCCTCGTACCGATCGCCGGCGCCGGCCTCGACGAGGATCTCATCGACCGCGTCCTTCGCTCGATCCGGGTCGTCGACACCGTCCGGGGCACCCACGTTGCCGGTGCCCACGCCACCAGCGACGGCTCATTCCACCTCGAGATCGGGCGCGACGGTTCGTTCCGTGTCGGCGCTGCCGTCGGCCGCGGGCGCGTTCAAGCCGCCGAACTCCTCGGCGCAGAGGCCCGCGAGCGCCGGCGCCGCGCCCGCCTCGCCGAACTCGACGCCCAGATCGCCGCCAACCGCGACGAACACCGGCTGCTCAGCGAGCACATCGACACCGCCACCCGCGGATGGAACGCGGCTGCCGCCGAGCTGGCCACCGCACCCAGCGGGCGCCGCGTCGCCGATGCAGAACGCGGCCTCGTCGCCGCCGAGGCCGGCGAAGCCCAGACCCAACGGCAACACGCCGTCGCCCGCGAGCGGCTCGACACCAGCGAGCGAGCAGTGCGCGAGGCGCTGCGCCGTCTCACCGTGGAGGCCGCCCACCACCAGGTGCCCGCCGACCCGGCCGGGCTGGACGACCTGACCGACGCGCTCGTCACGCTGGAACGCAGCACGTCGGCGTGGGCTCGCCGCTGGCGCGACCGGCACACCGCCGCCATTGCCGTCGAGCGCGAAGAGCGCGACCGCGCAGGCGCATCCGAGGCCGCCGCGGAGGCGAAAGAGACGGAGGTCCGGCACCAGCAGGCACTGGCTGCACTTGTCTCCCGCATCACTGCGATCGAGGACGCGCTCGGCTCGCGCTACGACGACGTGCTGGAGCGGATCAGCGCCCTCGAACGGCAGCTCGCAATGGACGAAGCCGAGCACACCGCCCTCCGCAGCGACCAGCCGAAGCTTCAGCACAGCATCGGGGCCCTCGAAGAGCGCGTCGAACAAGCAGAGGCCGAACGCGCCCACGCCGACGCCCACCGTGCGGCGACGCATCACCACCTGGTCACCGCCCTCGCCCGTGGCGTCGGCACCGATGCCGACGTGGAATCTCCGACGAACCTCGACGGTGTCACGGCGGTGCTCACCGCCGCACGCGACATCGCCGCGACGCTGGGTGTCGGCGACACGACCTCGCCGTCGCGGGAAAAGGCTGGCGCCCGGGTCGAAGAGCAGCTCCACGTGGCCCGGCAGCGCCTCGTCACCGCCGACATCGAGCGAACACCGAACGACGACGGCTGGACGGATCTCACCGCGCTGGTCGGCGGGCAGCGGCGACGGATCGGCCAGCTTGCGGGTGCGCTGCGCGCCAACGTGGACAGCGCGACCGCAGAGCTCCGTGACGAGGAGGAGCAGCTCTTCTCACGTGTGCTGGCCGGCGACATCCGTCGCACACTCGCCTCGCGCATCCGCCATGCCAACGATCTCGTCGGCAGCATCAACCGCCAGCTGGATCAGGTGCGCACCAAGGCTGCCGGCGTGCAGGCTCGGCTCACCTGGAATGTCGACGATCAGCAGCCCGACGCGGTGCGCTCGGCCCGGGCGCTGCTGCTGCGCGACCCCAGCGACCTCACCGACGCCGAAACGGCCGCTCTGCAGGCCTTCGTTCGTGCCCGCGTGGAGCAGGCCCGCGCCGACCTCGAGGCGAATGCACCATGGGAAGCACGGCTTCGCGAGACCCTCGACTACCGGCGCTGGCACCGCTTCACGCTGCAGCTGGCCCACCGCGACTGGGACGGCTTTCAGCCTGCAACCGCCAAGCGGCTGCAGAAGCTGTCGACCGGCGAGCGGTCCATCGCTCTGCACCTGCCGATGCTGGCCTCCATCGCCGCCCACTACACCGCCGCCGACGGCCGGCCTGCAGCGTGCCCGCGGCTGATCATGCTCGACGAGCTGTTCGCCGGCGTCGACCCCACCAACCGGTCCCAGCTGTTCGCCCGCTTCACGGACTGGGACCTCGACGCCGTCTTCACCAGCGACCACGAGTGGTGCCAGTACGCGACCCTTGACGGGATCGCCATCCATCACCTCCACCCTCCGGTGGGCAACGAGCCGGTCACGTCCACGCGGTTCACTTGGGACGGCCATCACCGCATGATCGACCGGGCGGCCTCGTGAGCCGCCTCGACGACGCCTGCACCCGCCTTGGTCGGCCGGCACTCAGGCCCATCGTCGTTGAGCTGGCCCGGAGGCTGGGCGACGGCCGCGTAACACCCTCACGGATCCGGCTTCAGGGTCTTGAGGAGGACCAACGCAGTGCCCTCGCCGATCTCCTTGGCATCGCCACGCTGCCCCCCGCCGACACGTCGCTGACCATCACCCAACTCCTTGACGCTGTCGGGCTCAGCGACCCCGGCGACCTCCGCACCGTCATCGAGCGGCTGCATGGCCCGCTGGGCAACCGCGCCGCGGAACGGGCGGCCCAGCGCGAGGCGCGGGATGCGTTGTGGGACTGGTTCACGGAGCAGTGCCGAAGGCTCGTGATCGCCAACGTCGGGCCACTCCGCGAGTGGCCGGCGCTGGTGCGAGCGGAAGGGATCCGTGGCGACGTCGACGCCCACCGGGTGCGACTCGGGCGCGTCGTGCAGGTGCTGGCTGCACTTGCCGAGGTGCCACCGGTCGGCATGCCGTTGGCGACCTTCGCCAACCTGTGCATGGGGGACTCGCACGCCCTCGATCATGGTCAACCACTCGCCCGCCTGACGCTTGCCGCGATTGCCGACGCCGCTGGCGTACCGGGGCCGGACAGCGCGGAGGACGCCCGTGCGCTCTGGGAGCTCGTCGGCGTCACTCCGGACTCGTTGTCGTCGAATGTCCTCAGCCTCGGCATCGGCGCGCGAGTGGGCTGTCCACTGGCCTCGTGCTTAGCCGGCCACAGTGCCGCAGCAGAGCCGATCATCCTCACCCTCTCCGAGCTCCGGAGATGGCCCATCGAACCCCTTCCCGCCGACGGCTGCGCCTTCGTGGTCGAGAACCCGGCGATCGTCGCGGCAGCGGCGAGCCTGGCGTGGGCCGGGCCGCCCATCATCTGCTCCTCCGGCCGGCCGTCGCTGGCGGTCGTGGTGCTGCTTCGTCAGCTCGGCGCGCTCGGCGCGACCCTCCATCAGCACGCCGACTTCGACGCGGCCGGCCTCGGCATCACCGCCTGGCTTCAAGCCAGAGCCGGTACGACGCCGTGGCTCATGACCGCCGGGGCCTACCGGGCTGCGATTGCAGCGACGCGGGACCGGCCCCGCCTCGGCGGAGCCGTGCCAGCCACGCCATGGGATCCGGAGCTGGCAGATGTCATGGCCAGCCACGGACACGCTGTCTACGAAGAGGAACTCACCGACCAGCTGCTCGGCGCGATGCTCGGCGCCTGAGCTGCGCAGCGACGACCGGCCGGGGTTGCCCTTTTCGTTGTGGCCGCCGATAATGGCGGTGCCTCACCGTACTGATCGGCGAGGAAGACGCGAGTTCCGGAGTGCCAGGCCGAGGATCCCTGAGGATCGTCTAGGACGGGAGCCGGAACTCTCGCACTTTTCAGCGCTCTCCGCGGAACCTGAGGTCGACAGCTCCTGCGGCGACCAGCTTCTCAAACCAAGAGGCGTTCTTCCCGGTGACGAACTCGCCCACCGATCCCGCGATGGCATCGGCTACCCACAGCGCCCGTTCTCCCTTCGACCGCCAGTCGTACGCGAAGGGCACTCCGCCGCTGTCCCGATGACGGTCCATGAGAGCCTTGCGATCGCGACCGATCGTCACGTCGTCACTCGCCTCGATCATCACGTGAGTTGCCCCCTCGGCGGCAGCCCAATCGCTGAGGTCAGCGAGCATCTCGAGGCGAGCAGCCAACTGCCCTCTCCGCGAGACATGTGCACAGTGAGCAATCGAGATGACGCCGGTCAAGATGATGACATCAAGGATCCCATTCCGCGCCTCCGGCCCCTCCCTTGCCCAATGGAAGGGTCGCTGACGTGGCGCCGGGAACATCTCCGAGAGACCAGTGACGACGTCGGGCAGCGATAACACTGCAGCGGCGGTGACGACATAGGCAACCCCTCCCGCTCGATTGTCGGGACTGGATTCGTCGACAACGACCAAGAGGTCCCCACGGATCGGTCGACCATCAGCGACGTTCGGTGGCTTCATCGCCTCGCCCCGTATGCGCGGCATGAGCTCATCGAGCTAGCGGTCTGGTTGACTGATCAGAGCCGTCAAGAGGCTCTCGAGCGACTCCTCAGCGAGACTCCATTCCGCTGGGTCATCGAGTTCAGTCAACGCCGTTTCCAGCAGCTCCAGTTCCGCCGGCGCGAATGTCTCCCCTGCGCGCGCCGCAACCCGCGTCGCCGCGGTGGCGCCGGGGGCGGTGGTGTCGTGGAGATCGAGTGTCGTGGAAAGCTCTCTCAGCAGGCGTGCCAGGTGATCGGTATGGAGTGCCTCGACCTCGTCGTCGACGGGCACCCTGGTATGGACGGCATCGGCAAGCTGGGAGAGCGACCTGGACAGTCGCTCGGCGGTTCGTCGGGCCAGCGCCAGCTGGTGGGGCGAGCCGGCGACGTCTGCGTGCGCCGGCCGCATCAACGCCTCTATTGGCAGCTCGCACGTCGCCTCTGCACGGGCCCTCATGCGGGCACCGACGTCGTGCACGTCATCCACCGCGTGCAGGGCCGTGACGATCAACGTGTCCACCGTGGGCCACAAGGCCGGCGGCAAGGGCAGCGGACCTTGGCCGGTGCGGGCGGCGGCGAACACCAGCTGGAACGACGACAGCACGCCGTCGCGCCAGGTGAGCGTGGTGTCCGCATCCGGGGTCTCCACCACCTCGTCCACGTCGCGCCCCGACGCGTCCGCGGGCGCAGGCACCGTGACCGTGCCGGTGAGCACGTCTGCACCCGGGCGGTAGCGCAGGAGGACGTGGGCGGAGGTCACCGCCCCGCCCCTTCCTGCGCGCCCGCCCGGACGAGCTGGTCGCGCACCAGGCGGCGGGTGGCGCTGAGGCGACGGCTGACCGTCTCGCGGCACTGGCCGAACAGCGCGGCCACGTCGGTGACCTCGTAGCCGAGCGCGTCGACCAGCAGCAGCTCGGTGATCTGCTGGCGGGAGGCCTGGCCGAGACACTGGCGCAGCAGGGCGCCGGCCACCAGCTGGTCGACCGCGGCCTCGTCGAAGCGGGAGCGGGGGTCGGCCAGCAGGGAGAACAGGGACGGCCCGCCCTCCCCCACGGCGGCGTCGCCGGCGACACCGACGCGGCCGGGACGCAGCTGGCCATCGCCGTCGGCGAACAGGCGGGCACCCTCGCCACGCTGCACACGATCCCGACGGTCGAGGCTGATGCCGGCGTGGCGCACACGCTCCCGCGCGTAGCGAACGGGGTCGGGGTAGCGGGCCATGATGGCCTCCGGCTGCTCCAGCACCTCGGCCGAGATCTCGTCGGCGAGATCGCCGGGGTCGCCACGACGAACCCGTGCCGCCACGCGCATCACCTCGCGGAACACCGCCTCGACATAGTCGCGGATGGCGGCGTCGAGGCGATCGGTGGGCTTGGTGTGGGTCATCGGCACGCTCCTCGTGGCACTGACTGAGTGGGACAAGGTCAGTGTGAACGAAGGGTGCGCGAAGGTTTCCCGACCGGGCAGGCCACCGTCAAGCATTCGTCAAGCCTGGGGGTCGGTGGGGCCCGAGTAGTCGGTGCGGCGGCCCTTGAAGGTGCCCCGGGAGCGGGAGAACATCCGCTTGGCGTCCACCTCGCTCCACGAGTGCTCCTCCATGGCGTCGGCGTCGCGGGTCAGCTCGTCGGCGACCGCCCGGCCGTCGGGCAGGCCGCTCGCCAGCACGGCGCCAGCACGCAGCAGGGCGCTCGCGCCCAACACGTCGCCACGGCGGAGGGCGTCGCCGGCATCCCTGCGGTTCCTCGCCACCTCCAGGCGCAGCACCTCCTCCTGCACGGCCCGGTCGACGGCCGCGTCGGGCGTGCCCGTGTCGCCGGCCGTCACCACCACCGGCACGGTCACCGTGTGCAAGGCCACCTCGCCGGCCACGGCGGCCCAGCGCACCACGAGGTCCGCCACCTGGACGGGCCCCGGGTCGGCGGCCGGGCGGAGGTGGAAGCGGCCGACCAACTTGCGGCGCTCGCCCCCGTAGGCGTCACCCATCGCCACCTGGAACCCGCCCGGCACCTCCGTGACCGGGAACTCGTTCAGCACCGCCGCGGCTGCCACCCGCGCCGAGGGCCGCACCTCCACCGACACGTTCTGGGCCACCACCGACGCCAGCCCGCCGAACTCGTCGGCGAACACCCGGGTGGCCTGGTCGGGCCCATCGCACCAGTAGTCGTTGCCCATGCCGGCGTCGGCCAGGGCGGCCAGCAGGTGCTCGTCGTAGCCGTCGGCGAACCCGATGCACGACGTGGTCACGCCCTGGGCCTGCGCGCCACGCACGAACGCCACCATCTCGTCCGGCTCGGTGATGCCGACGTTGGCGTGGCCGTCGGTGAGGAGGATGACGCGCCGCAACGCCTCAGGCCGACGTCCGCCCGCCAGCAGCTCCAGCGCCTTCAACCACCCGCCGGACATGTTGGTGGACCCGCCGGACCGCAGCGCCAGCACCTCGTTGGCTGCCGTGTCCGGATCGTGGCGGCTCAGCGGTAGCACCAGCTGCACGTCCTCGTCGAACGCCACCACGCCCACGCGGTCGTCCGGCCCGGCCAGGCGCAACAGCTGGGCCGTGGCCGCCGTCACCGCCGCCAGCGGCGCCCCGGCCATCGAGCCGCTTCGGTCCAGCGCCACCACCACGTCCAGCGGGGGACGCTGCAGCGGGGTCGCCGGCGGGGCCGCCAGTTCGAGCAGCACGTGCACCACCTCGTCCACCAGCACGGTGACGAGGGTGCGGTCGAACTTGAGCGTGGGCTTCACGGCAACTCCTTGCGAAGGGGGACGCCGTGGGAACGCAGCGGCCGTGGCGTGGCGTGATGGATGGGGTCAGCGTTGGCAGCTTGGCGATTCTTGAAACGAACGTTTCAACGTCGGGACACCCGTCGGGAGCGAATCGGCCAAACTGTTCAGATGGCACGGCTGCTCCCGGCGGACTTCGACGTCACCACGCTCCAGCCCTCAGAGCAGAGGATGTGCCAGAGGTTCCTCGCCGGGCTGGACGACACGTGGATCGTCGTGCCCCACATCCCGATTCTGGTGGACCACAAGGACCACGAGATCGACCTGCTGCTGGTCTGCCCCGCCCGCGGCGCCCTGGTGGTGGAGGTGAAGGGCGGGGTGATGCGGGTGGAGAAGGGCCGGTGGTTCTCCAACGACCACGCGCTACGCCTTTCCCCCGCCGAGCAGGCGATGAAGAACAAGCACGCGCTGCTGGCGCGGATGCGGTCGGCAGGGGTGGACATGCGCCGGCTGTTCGTCACCCACGCCGTTGCGTTTCCCGACGTCGGCGACGTGGCACCCGAGGGGTACGGGCCGGACACGCCGGCCGAGATCGTGTTCGCCAAGGCCCAGCTGGCCTTTCCGGAGGACGCCGTCGCCAAGGTGCTACGCACGCACGACCCGATCCCGCCCGAGCAGCTGGCCCGCTTCCTGCACGCCCTGCGGCCCGACATCGAGCTCGACGGCAGCGAGGGGCGCGTGCTCCAGTGGGCGCACAAGAAGCTGGACGACGAGACCCGCCTGCACATGACCAACCTGGCCGGGATGGACACCAACCGGCGGGTGCTGGTGCAGGGCGGCGCAGGCACCGGCAAGAGCGTGCTGGCGCTGGAATGGGCCCGTCGGGCGGTGGCCCGTGGCGAGCGGACCGCCGTGGTGTGCTTCAACAAGCCGATGGCCGGCCTGCTGGCGCAACGGCTCGAGGGCACCGGCGCGACCGTGAGCACGTTCCACGACGTGGCCGTGCACCTACTGGAGCCGCACGGGTTCCGGGTGGGTGCCAACCCGACGGCGGAGTACTGGCGCGACACGATCCCCGACGCGCTCTCCTTCCACGCCGACCGCATCGGCGCGCCGTTCGACACGATCGTGGTGGACGAGGGGCAGGACTTCCACCCCCACTGGTTCGCTGCGCTGGAGCGCTGGCTGGACCCCGCCGGCGCCCGGCGGCTGCTGGTGGTGGCCGACGCCGGCCAGGCCATCTACGTGGACCCGTGGGAGCCGCCCGCCGACATGATGGGCCTGCCGATGGTGTTCAACCTGCGCAACTGCGCGGCCATCGCACGCGTGGTGCAGCGCCTCGGCGGGCCGGAGCCATTGCCGTCCGCGCCGTACGGCGATGCGGTGACGCACCTCGCTGCGGGCGGGCACCGGGAGGTGCGCAAGCGGGTGCGCGACGCGGTGAAGAGATGGACCGACGACTTCGGCGTGCCGCTCAGCCAGATCGCCGTGCTGACGACCCGACGTGACGCCCGCGACACCCTATTCGCCGACCAGCCGGAAGGCTGCCCGCTGGCGACCTGGGAGGACCGCTGCGAAGACGCCGTGCTGTGCGAGACCGTGCACCGGGTGAAGGGCCTTGAGCGGACCGCCGTGGTGCTGGTGGACATGACCGGCGAACCGAACCGGCAGCTGCTCTACATCGGCGCGAGTCGGGCGGTCGCATCCCTGCGCCTGGTCGGCCCGCCCGCGCTGGCCGAAGCCGTAGGAGTCCCCAGCGGCGCCGGCCGCTGAGATCGGGCGCGATCACACGAGCGTTCACTCATGTCGTTGCCAACTACATTCAACAGATGACGGTCGAACCTGCCGCGGAGTCCCAATGACGAAGCCAAAGATCCTGCTCTTTCTCCATGGTGTCGGCGATGGGGACCCCGAGAACAGATGGCAGAAGACGCTCGAATCCGCCCTGATGGGCCTCGGTTATCCGAGCCTGTCAGACGTCATCGTGGTCGCACCGAAGTACCCGAAGGGTCTGAATGGGGTTGACGACGAGGTTCCCCTTCCCAAGGTGATCGCGAAGGCACTACGAGGCGACGAGGCGAAGGCCCACCGCCGTGACTACGAACGCCGGCGCACGGCCATGGAGCGACTCCTGGGGCCCGACGACGAGGGCGAGGGCCTACCCGGCGCGAACGCTGCCATGCCGCTGGCACTGGACTTCAAGGCGTTCGCCCAAGCCGAGAAGTACCTCAACGAGCCGAAGATTCGCGCGTGGGTCCTCGACAGAGTACTGAAGCAGCTTCCTGACGCTGGCCGGGTGGTGATCGTCGGTCACAGCCTGGGGTCGGTAATCGCCGCCGATCTGATTCGGCGGCTGCATACAGATCTTGAGGTGACCGGAATGGTCACACTGGGGAGCCCACTGGCCCACAAGAAGTTCCATGTTGACGACCTTCGGACGAACCTCGCCGAGCCTCCTGCGAACCTTGCATGGTGGGTGAACTTCTGGAGCTCTGTGGATGCAGTCGCCGCCCGGCGCGGCGTCTCATCTGCATTTCCTTGGGTCCTGGATCAGCGAATCAGCGCCCCTGTGAGGCAGGCGCTTAGTCCTCTCAAGGCCCACAGCGCACAGCAGTACCTCCAGAATCCCGCCGTCGCCCTAGCGATCGGCCGCGGGCTCTTCGGCTCGCGATCGACCGAGATCGTGCACATCCCACCGGCGCCAGACATCGCTCTCGACCCAGTGGAGTCCCTCGCTGTCCTCGCTCTTCGCTATGCGCATCTGACTGCAAGGCACCTCGAGGGCGACACACAGGCCCGCTACGACGATGCGCTCAGACAGGTACAGGCAGCGGCGGTCGACCAGATTGCGACGCGCAACCGTAAGGAGAGCAGGGCCCTACCCAGAGTGATCGCAGAACTCGCAGTCGACCTCTCCGACCCCTCGTCCCAGCCGTCAGAACCTCGCCTTCCAGGTCACTGGTCCACGGATGACGCTGTCTTGCCGCTGACGATCCTGGCATCCGGAAACGTGCTGCGGCCCTTCGAGATCGATGTGTCTGACGCGAAGCGTCAGAAGGCATTGGAGCAACTCACTCTCGACATGCGACTCGGACGGAAGCTCGGCCGACACGTGTTCGAGGCCATCGAGCAAGCCAAGGATGAGTTGAAGGGGCCAACCAACTGGTTCAAGTGGACAGCGCTGGGCCTCGGAGCCGCTGCCCTCGTTGTTGTGACGAGCGGTCTCGCCTTGGCGGCCGCTCCGGGTGCGGCGGGCGCGGCAGCGACGACGAGCGCGCTTGCGGCATTCGGGCCAGGCGGGATGCTCGGGGGGCTCGTGACGGCTGGCACTCTGGTCGGCGCCGGCGGCGGAGGCATCGCTGCAGGACTGGCAGCCCCTGGAACAACGGCCGAATCGGTTGAGGCCGTCGTGGCGACGCAGCTGACGACCGTCATCCTGCGGAGGATCCAGGGCCTCAGCCAGGACCCGACCACATGGCGCAACCTGAATCACGCGGAACGCGAGATGCGACGCGAGCTCGCTCGGCTGAGCCCGCTTTCTGATCGGTCCGCACCGGGCGTGAAGGCGCTGCAGAGGAAGCTGCAGGCGCTACGTCGTGCCATCGACTACATCGAGAGAAATGGCCTGCAGCCCAGTGACATCGATCGGGAGCTGCCCGAGACCACCTCGACGGCGCCCAGGACGACGTGACCGCCTCGACCTCCTGACCACGGGAGCGCTCCGCGATCGCTTCGGCGGTGGCAGCGATCACACCGCAGACCGCTCGGCGCGTTCGCATCGTGTCCGGGGGCGGAACCACCGCACCCACGATCGAGAGGATGCGCCATGACCGACGAGTCGTCTGCGTTCCCGCCGCCCCCGCCGCCGCCGCCCCCTGCCGGAACCCATGCGTCCGCGGCGCCGTCGAACCCCGCGCTGCCCTGGTACCGGCGGCGCTGGTGGAAGTTCCCCGCGTGGGCGTGGCTGACGGCTGCGGTCGTGCTGATCGCCGCCGGCGCTGCGGGCGGGGCCAAGAAGGACAAGGAGGACGCGTCCGCGGACACCACCGTGGAGAGCGTCGCCGAGGTCGTGGCAACGGACGCACCGCCCACTGCGACCGACGCGCCGACGACCGTGGCAGCGACCACGACCACGGTCGCACCGACCACCACTCGGGCCACCACCACGACGAGGGCGACCACCACCACCTCCACCCTGCCGCCGACCACCGCACCGCCGCAGCCGATCGTCTTCAGCGGGCGGGGCGACGACGTGGTGGAGTTGCCCGACACCGACCTGATGGTGGCCACGATCACCCACAGCGGCCGCTCCAACTTCGTGATCTGGGCGCTGGGCTTCGACCTGCAGGAGACCGACCTGCTGGTCAACGTGATCGGCCGCTACAACGGGCGGGTGCCGGTGAACATGAACGCCGACACGATGTCGTTGCAGGTGGAGGCCGACGGCGACTGGTCCATCTCCCTGATGCCGATCACCCACGACGTCCGCTTCGTCGGTTCGGCCATCACCGGCACCGGCGACGACGTGCTGTTCCTGAACGACACCGGCGTGTACGCCATCACCCACACCGGCAGTTCCAACTTCGTGGTCTGGGTGTACGGGGCGGACTCCACCGACCTCGCCGTCAACGAAATCGGCACCTACTCTGGCAACGTCCCCCTGCGAGGCCCCGCCTTCGTGGTGATCAACGCCGACGGCCCCTGGTCCATCACCAAGAACTGAGAGGGCAGACTTCGGTGATGGCGCGAAGCGGGCGGTGGCCCGCCGAACGGTCGGACAGACCTCGAGCAGGAAGTTCCATCGGTCGAGCAGAAAGTGCTGTGCGAAGATGGATGCGTGCCGGGACATCTCTTCGTGATTCGTGGCGACCTGACCAAACTGGCCTGCGACGACGTGCTCATCCCGACGGACGAGGGATTCGTCATCGAGGCACCATGGCGGGAGATGGCCCCAACCCTCGGCCCCGGAACCACGTGGGGCGACAACAGCGTGATCCCCCATCCTCGTCCGCCGGGAGACGGTCCGCGGGTCTGGCTGGGAAGAGTTGGGGCCGACGAACGCACACCCACCGAGCATTTCTCGTCTGTCATCGCAGCATTCGCCGAGCGGGCGAGGAGTGACCTCGCTCCCGGGGACGGGCGGGCGAAGCAGCGTCTTGCGGTCAACCTGGTCGGCTCCGGCAAAGGTGGCGCCATCAGCCGGAAGGGTGCACTGATCAAGACGATTCTGCACGCGCTCAACGCTGCTGCCGACACCCACGACGTCGATGTCGTTCTCGTGACCTGGTCGGCAAAGGCATACGCCGCGGTGCAACACATCCGGCGCGTCGAGTGTCACCCGTCCTTTCCCGAAGGTGTCGACCCCGAGGGCAGGCTGATGGAGAGGGCAGAACGGCTTGCGGACTACGCCCGCAGTGGCAATCTCGTGTTGTTTCTCGGCGCTGGCGTCAGTGCAGGAGCGGGTCTACCGACGTGGAGGGATCTCCTCACCACGACAGCAGAACGGCTCGGCCTCACCGGCGAGCAGTGCCGACAGCTCGATCGTCGCGACCCCCGCGACGCTGCAGCCATTCTCGCCGCCCAGCCCAATGGTGATCGGTTCCGCAGCACCGTCTGTGACGTCATCGGTTCCGCTCAGCGATACTCCCTCGTGCACGGGTTGCTCGCCTCGCTTCCGACCTGCGAAGCCGTCACCACCAATTACGACACCTTGTTCGAGGTGGCGGCGGTGACCGACGGTCGTCAGCTCGCCGTCCTCCCTGACCACCCGAGCGGAGCGAAGGGTCGATGGCTCCTGAAGCTGCACGGGTCGATCGACGATCCGGGCCGGATCGTCATCACCCGATCCGACTACCTCAACATGCCACGCCAGTACGGCGCGTTGATGGGCCTCGTCCAGGCGATGCTCATGATGCGTCACATGCTCTTCGTCGGCTACTCGCTCTCCGATGAGGACTTCCACGAGCTGCTGTACGAGGTGCGACTGGCGCGCCATGAGAAGCAGGGCGGCACCTCGGGCGCGCCATTCGGGACCGTGCTGCCGCTCTTCAGGGATCCACTCGCCGCCGACCTCTGGAGGGACGAGCTGGACGTCGTTCCCATGAGCGTCAAGGACCGGCCCACTCCACAGGATCGAGTTGTCACGACCGAGGCGGCGAGAATCCTGGAGATCTTCCTCGACGTCATGACGCTGCACGCCACCACCAGCCGCGAGTTCCTTCTGGACGACACGTTCGCAGGGCTCCTCGACGAGGAGGAGCGCGCAGTCCGCACCGATCTGCTCCAGCTCGCACGCTCTCCCCATCTCGAAACGGCGGCGGGCGAACCCATCCGTCGGTTCCTGAAGGACCTTGGGCTTGAACAGCAACCCGGCAGACGTGGCTCCACGGTGGAAGGTGGATCGGCGAGCATGAGGAGGGAGCACTGATGGCCCGCCTGCACCTCGACGCTCAACTCCATGCGCTTGGCGAGTCGGTCCAAGTCCCGTACCCGCTGGCGCGGGCCGCGGCTTGGTGGGTCGCCGCTGAGCTCATTCGACGGCATCCCAAGCGGCTCACGGTCGTGGAGACGCACCCTGGCGGCGGCCAGTACGACTGTGTGTCGGTGTACCGCACCGACACAGCCCCGTCGACGGGGCTGGTGGTGTTCCTCAACGTGGCGGGCCACCTCACTCACGAGCATTGGTTCGGCAGCACGGACTCCTCCGGCGAAGACGACAGGTTCAATTGGTTCGAGGTGATCGCCACGCCCAACCGGCGGCGCTACGTGGTCGAGCAACTCGAACGTGTCGAGGGCCTGACCAGCCCGACATCCACCCCACGCACAGTTCGCGGTTCGATCGGGCCGCTGCTGCTCAGTCACCTCGCGACCACCATGTCGATCCGACGCGACGGATGGGACATCCGCAACGCGTTCCACGACAGCGCCGGCGACTGGAGTGGGGTCTTGGAATGGTCACGATCCGTCCCAGGCATTGCGTTCGAGGCAATGCCGGACGACTTCGCCAACGAGCCGGCGTACCGGTACTGGGGCGTGCTCGATCCGGACGGGCAGGCCGCCGCAATCGTCGATGTCCGTCGAGGGCTTGCCTGGCGGCACGACGGCGACGGCATCGCGATTGACCTGCTGGGGCTGTACTCAGCGCAGCAGCGCCGACTCGACCGAGTCGCGCAGGTGGTGCTGCCGGAGATCAATTAGAGAGGGCCGATGGATCGACAGTGCAGCGGTTACGACGTCATCGGTGACGTCCATGGCCACCTCGACGCGCTCACCCGCCTACTCCGTGAGCTCGGCTACCGGGAGCGCCACGGTGCATATTCGCATCCAGATCGAATTGCAGTGTTCGTCGGGGACCTGATCGACCGCGGGTCGCAGCAGGTCGGGGTGGTCGACCACGTCCGCCGCATGGTGGAAGCCGGGTACGCCGACGTCGTCATGGGCAACCACGAGTTCAACGCCATCGCCTACGCGACACCACATCCGGACCGGCCCGGCGATCACCTCCGCCGCCACACACCGAAGAACACGGGACAACACGCTGCCTTCCTCGACGACGTCGGGTACGACTCGGCCACACACCAGCGGGTCATCGACTGGTTCCGCACCCTTCCGCTCTGGCTGGAACTCGAGGTCAGTGGGCAGCGGTTGCGAGTGATCCACGCCTGCTGGCACCAAGAGTCGATCGCGCACCTCGAACCCCTGCTCGGCCCGAACCGAACTCTCAGCACGCCCGTCCTCATCGACGGTTGCACGAAGGGCACCGCCGACCATGACGCGATCGAGACGATCCTGAAAGGTCCCGAGGTCTCGATGGGCGGGCTCGAATACCTCGACAAGGACGGACACCCTCGCCAGAACGCCCGCCTCGCCTGGTGGCAGGGTGACGCTCGTTCTCTCCGCGATGTCGCCCTCGTACCGGATGGCACGCGCTCCACCGACGGCACGCCCTTCCCGCCGCTCCCCGACACGGCCGTCGACATGAGCAAGCTCGTCTACACCGACGAGGTTCCGGTCCTGTTCGGGCACTACTGGCACACCGGCGCTCCGGCAACCCTCACACCCACCACAGCATGCGTCGACTACAGCATCGCCAAGCATGGCCAGCTCGTGGCCTACCGCTGGAGCGGCGAGGCAACGCTGCAGAACGATCACTTCGTGGCGACCAAGTAGCTCTGCCCGCTCCTCTACGCTTCGTCGGGTGGAGTACGAGACGCCACGCGAACTCCTGACGCGGCTGAAGACGTCGCGTGAGGAGTCGATCCAACGGTTGCTGACCACCTTGATCCTCGACGCCCCCTACCCCAAGTGGAACACCCGCAGCATGGCATCACTGGCCGGTGTCGAGTTCCTTCGGAAGCTCCACGCCCTGTCGTTCGACTCGGGATGGGGTGGCGACGTTCTGGAGTTCGTGGACGAGTTCGAACTTCGCGGGCGGTCGGACGACGAGCGCGGCGGGGCGCCGGACTACGCGGTCGTCTGGCGCGACCGATTGTGGATGATCGAACTCAAGACCGAAGCCGCAAGTCATCGCCGCGGCCAACTGCCGCTCTACCTCGAGCTCGGCCGCCACTACTTCCCTGACTCGCAGATCGACCTGACCTACCTCACCCCGCCCCTCTCCAAGCCGGCGCCGAAGTGCGAGCCGTGGGCACGATTCGCTCATGTCACGTGGCAGGAAGTCCAGCCCCTCCTGCGCAGCGCCTGGCCTTCGCCGGCGTCGGAGTCTCAGCGCGCCGTGGTGAACGGCCTTTGCGCCGCCATCGACCTTCTGAACATCTCACCGGCCGAGTGGCGTGCCAACGTGCTCCAAGAGCAGCACGCCCCGCTCACAGCCAGCGTCGACTCGGCGAGTGCCGCCGTCACGGCGGTCAAGCAAACTGCGTCCGACAGGCAGCAGCGGGCGATCGACCTCCCCGGTCTCGATCTGGACGACCTGCTCGGACTGCGGGTTGAGATGCGGGACCAAGTCGCCGCCGAGGAACCTCAGTCACCGTTGCGGCACGTCCGCCCATGGTTGTGGAACTCGGCCACCAGCGGCGGGACCGCTCTCAGTCCGAGTGGAGCCGAAGTCGGTTACGAGCTGCGCTGCTCGTGGTACTCGTCCCCCGTGCCGCCCAGGGCCGAGTAGCGGGCGCGGAACTCGTCGTCCAAGGGCAGTCTCGGATCGAGTAGCGCTCGGCTGTCCATGAACACCATGCGGTCAGGGTGTCGAAGGAGTGACGGCCAGGTCGCATGGTACGAGCTGGGGCCCACAGCCTTCCGATAGCCGTCGCTGCACGGGGACGCGTGGAGCGCACCATTCGCCGAGGGCGACACGTAGAGGACACGAACGCGATCGACATCCTGTTCGTGCGCCCGTTCGATGCAGTAGCCGAGCAGCACCAAGCGCATCAGTTGGTAGACGGGCTCGACGAGAAGGTCGTCGAGATCGACGTTGCTCATGTCCAGTGGGCTGTCGTCCGCACCGAGCAGCGGGGAGTAGCGGGCGTGTCGTGTTGCGTTCGAAGTGGTCGAGGTGGAGAGCTTGCCGCTCGGGTAGCTCTCCGTGTACTTCCACTCGATGAGCGCGAGCTCGATCGCCCCGTCGGTCGCCTCGTAGCGCAACGCAGCGTCGGCGCTGGTCGCCTGGCTTCCCCGCGTCGGTACACCGTTCCACTCGTTCAGGTGGTTGGCCAGGCCCTGCCACTCGAACACGACGTGATCGGTTGCGTCGAAGGGAGACAGGTGTGCGTGGCCATCACGCGCACCGAACGGCAGCACCTGAGCGATGGGGAGCGAATCACCGAAGATCTCCGCCAATGCGTCGGGGTCCTCGACGAACGGCGCCAGCGTGTTCGCGCACTGCACCTGTGAGCTGAGAAGGTGGTTGCTCGGTCCACCGGCGACGCCGTCGTGCCAGGGGATACCAGCTGCCTCAAAGCGCTGCAGTGCAGACGAGCGCGCCCCTGGGAGAAGGTTGCAGTGGTTGAACTCTTTGGGCAGGCAGAACGGCAGAGCCGGGTACTGGCGGTACGCCCCAAAGTCACGCGCAGCCTCGGGGAGCGTGGCGGAGGTCAGCTTCCACGCGATCGCTGACCGTCGGGCCGCGATCTTGAACGTCGAGTCGTCGGGCTTAGTCACCATGTCGTCAACTCAACGCACTCGTGTCAGAGGGTCGTGACATCGCTGCGGTTGCCGTCGAGGTCGAACTGCCAGAACTCGACCGGCTCGATGCGGGATCCGAACACCATCGGCCGCGTCGACAGCTGGTCGTGGACCCGCTGCATCCGGTCGCGGACCAGGCCACGGATCGGCGTCGGACCCGCTGCGATCACGGGTGCGATCGTGACAGGAGATCCTTCTGCCAGGCGGTGCGAGGTGACGGGCAGGCCAAGGCGGGAGCGCTGGTCGGCCATCGCGTTCAAGGAGGCGACCGCAGCCGGGTCGGTCGACGCCCACGCGGCAAACACTTCGGCATAGAGCCGCACTTGCCCAGGCGCCCAGGCCAGGCCCTTCACCTCCTCGCTGGGCTTCACCTCAACCACGAGGAGACGGCCGCGACTGTCGATCCCGATCAGGTCGGTCTCGAGTCCTGTGCGAGGCATGGCGCCCCCGTCCCTCACGCCGGGCCACCAGTTGGGCGGCTCTGGAGCAGCTTGAAGCGCTGCCAGTGTCGGTTCCATGAGGCGATCCACGAAGGCTGCACGGGCTGGGTTCGAAGGAAAGGACGGGAGCGCCTCGCGCTGAACCATCCCGAACTCGAGATTCGGAGTACGCGAGATGGTGGTCTGCACCTGCCCCTCCCGACGCGTGTAGCGGGCATCGACGGCGCCCGCCGCAAGGATGCGCGCCAGATACTCGACCACGCCGTCGACAGGAAGGGCGGCAGGTGAAGTGGGCGTACTCCACGAGTCCTCGAAGCGGCCCGACTCACGGTGCTTGCGCGCCGCCCGGAACCGGAACCTTCCTCGTCCTTCGACGACGTCCAACACCGACGTCAGCCCGAGGTAGATGGTCGCCCACGAGGTACCACCTGCGGTTCTCAGTTGGATGTCGACCCTGGGGTCCGCCAACCCCATGTCGATCAGCGGTCGCACGACTCCACCCGGCGACAGCTGCGCTTCGAGCTCAGCCGACACCAGTCGGTTGAACGTCATCCGCGGGATCTCGTCCAGCTCCATCAGCACTCCTTCACGGTCCGATCCACCTCACCACCACGGGCCATCCGCCAGCTCAAACTCGCGTCCGTGCAGCCACAGCGGCGTGCCGGGAGCGAGATGCGTGTAGGTGCTCTGGGTGAGGGCCCACGTTCGGGTCGGATCCGTGGGCCAGCGATGGCGTTCCGCAACGTCGCGTAGAGGTCCGGCCGCCGTCTCCAGCCGAAGTCGCCAGCGAGCGAGGTGCGCCGTCGCGGCGACGTGATCGCTCTTCGCGGAGTTGCATCGATCGGCAACGACGAGGTTCTCGATGGCGTCGTTGGGCCAGCGAGACCAAGCGAGGAAGTGGTCCACCTCCACCTTCTTGCCCAGCCGATCTCCGCAGTAGAAGCAGGAGCCGTCCTGGAGATCGGTGAGGTCTCGAACGAACGCCCGTGGGAAGGCGGCGCGTTCCCGACCGAAGAGATGCGAGCGGAGCTGTTCGTCCTCGGTCGCTATCCCAGACCACCGGGCGACATCCCGAACCCAGTGCAGTTCGATGAGCGGCCGCAGTATCGGGCCGAGCACCACGAGGCGATCCACCACGCCGTCCAGCAGTCGGAGTTGGTCGCGGCCCTGTCGCCGCAGCGACGCCGCAGTGGTGCCTTCGGACCAGTCGACCTCGTACAGGAACGGGATGGTGGTCGAGCCGACTACTTGGAGCAGTGGGATCGGATACCGGACGAAGGTGTCTTCCACGGAGTCCAGCGCATCCGAGTACTCGCGTGGCGCGACCCGTGCGGCGTCGGCGGAGCTCCGCCCTCCGCGAGCCTCGGTGGTCAGCCGCAGACGCTCCACCGCTCGCAGAACGGGCGATGACTTCATCGTGATCTGGCGCGGCAACAATGAAGCGCCGCCGGCGTCGACGAAGTTGCGAGTCTGCGGGTAGTACAGATCGAGCACCCGCTCAGCCACGAGTCGGGTTGGCAGGCTCGAACTCCCCGGCGAGGAAGCCGCCGCATCGATCAGCCCGAGCAGCAGGGCCAGCTTGTAGGTCGCCGTTCGCCGGCCTTCGTCGATGACTCGAAGGAGGCGCTCGATCAGGACATCATCGGCTGCCACGTCGCAAGTCTCGCAGCCGTGCGTGAACAGCAAGGGCAACGCGCCCTCGGACCGTCACTTCCAGGTGTTGGCCAATCGCGCCGCAGTGAAGGTCTCGTCGACGGCTTCGTCGTCGAGCACCACCGGGAGCGAGCGAAGCCACTTCAAGAGCCGGAGACGCGTGGTCACCTGCACGTCCGCGGGCATCTGCTTCACCGTGAAGTGCTCCAGGTCCACGAACACGACGGCCGAGCTGACCTCGACAGGGCGCCCACACGCAGTCGATAGCAGCCGAGCAGCTCGTTGCGCCTCATAACGGGAGTTCCGCAAGTAGTCGGTGCGTTGGCCGTTCACGATGATGGCCCGCTCGCCCACCCATGCCTTGCCGCGCGGATGGCGTTTCGCATTGAGCGTGATGACCCCGGCCGGCCCGATCACCACGTGATCGATGTCGCTGCCACGGTCGCCCACCGGAACGGCATGCAGTACTCGCCACTTCGGACCGAGGTGCCCCAACTCGGCGGCGACCTTCTCCTCACCCTTCGCCCCGACCCGCCAGGCCCGTTCCTCCGTCTTCACACCCAGCACGCGAGCCACGAAGTTCAGCACCGGTGCCTGCGCATTGACCTCGTTCCGCTTCGCCCTCGCGGCGGCACCCGCCACGTTCGTCGCCAGGTCGAGGCCCTCGGCATCAGCCGCGGGAGGGTCCGAAAGCGCCTCGTCGGCTTCGGGTGAATCCCACCCACGCGACGGCTCTGCCGCATCGACATCTGCCCCTGCCGGCGGTGGTTCCTCGGGTGACGCGTCGCCATCGGTCCATCGGGCCAGGCACTCGGCCAGCTCGTCCTCGTATCCATCGACGGCCGCTACCACGTTCTTCGCGACCAGATCAATGTGGCCGACCTGCTCCCCGTCCGAGGTCTTCAGGTACACCCGGTCCTTGCCGTGCTTCCTCCACCGTGTCTCGATCAGCTGTGTCACGAGTTCTCTATCGGCACCTCCAGGCGGAACCTGACCAGGCACTCCAGATAGCGAACTAGGCTCGCTCCGTGCCGGCTGGCGGACTTGACGACATGGCATTCCGGGAGACGGTCTTCGCCTGGCTCCGGACCAGAACGCTCGTCACCGAGGGGCTCACCCGCGACCAGCTCAGCGAGTTCGAGTTCAACGGCCGGCGGCATCGGCTGGTCGGCACGCAGACCGGCATCTGGCGGGTGAAGGAGCACTCCCCCGCAGCCATCAGCATCCTCACCGCCTACTCCCCGGACGACACCAAGCGCCCCTACGACGACACCGTGGGCGAGGACGGCATGCTCCGCTACAAGTGGCGCGGGCACAACCCGGACTTCCCCGACAACGTGTGGCTGCGCACGGCCATGGAACTGCACCTGCCACTGGTGTGGTTCATCGGCATCGGATACGCACCCGGCGGCAGGACCCAGGTGTTCCGCCCCGAGTTCCCCGTCTGGCTCGTGGCCGAAGAGCCCGACCAGCAGCAGTTCGTCGTCGCCGTCGAGGCCGGCCAACGAGCCCTACCGGCAGGCACCGACGCCAACGTGATCGAGTTCGCCCGCAGCTACAACGAACGCATCGTCCGCCAGCGGCACCACCAGCCCCTGTTCCGGTCCGCCGTGCTGTACGCGTACGAGCGCAAGTGCGCGGTCTGCCGGCTGCCGTTCCCCGAACTGCTCGACGCCGCACACATCAAGCCGGATTCGGAAGGCGGGCCGGCGAAGGTCACCAACGGGCTGGCCCTGTGCAACATCCACCACGGCGCGTTCGACAAGCAGCTCATCGGCATCTCACCCGACTACGTCGTGCACGTCCGGCACTCCGTGCTGGAGACCTTCGACGGCCCGACCCTCCAGCACGCCATCAAGGAGATGCACGGCGAACGCCTCCGCCAACTGCCCCACGCCCGCCACGAACGCCCCGACCGCGACCTCCTGGCCGAACGCTTCGACGCCTTCCAGCAGGCCTCATAGGGAGCACCATCAACGGCTGACGGCCGACGCTGACCATCAGCCGATTGCAGTGGTATAAGCACGGTGCTTATACTGCACCATGTGCTGATGAACGTGGTAGAGGATCTACGGGGGACCGGCGTCCACGCGCGTCTTCGTGTCGACCGCCTCAGCCATGACCTCGTCGACGGATACCTCGAACTCGATGTCGACGGGCGGCACGTCGTGTTCGCCATCGAACTGAAGGCCCGAGCCCCCTACCCGAACGAGGTACCTCACCTGGAAGCGCAACGAGAACGTGTCGCACAAATGGCTCGGCCCCTGCTCGCCGCACCGTTCATCAGCCCGGCGGTCGGTGAGGCATTGTCGGCGACGGGATGGTCATGGGCCGACGAGCACGGCAACTACTCGCTTGCGGCGCCGGGCCTCCTGCTCCGTCATCGGTCCGTGTCTGCTCCCAAGCGCTCGGTGAGCCGACAGCTGCCGACGGGTTCAGGAAGCGGGGCGATCATCCGACACCTCATCCAGGAGTGGCGCGGCCAGCCGAGTCCCACGGTGTCAGCGCTTGCTCATATCGCAGGTGTCACACAGCCGCGCGCCTCACAAGTGATCACGAAGCTGTCGGACCTCGGGTTCGTCGCCAGGTCTGCTGATGGTGAGCGACGAGTGGTGGATCGGGACGCGCTCCTCGACCGGTTCCTGGCCGAGTACCGGGGGCCAGGGGGGTCCGCTCGCTACCTCTACTCACTGGACGCACCCCTGACTACGGCCCTGCGTGCGGCCAAGGCTTCTCCGAACTTCGGCGACCTCGTCGTGTCCGCTGACGTCGGCCCCGATCTCATCGCCCCGTGGAGAAGGCCGACCACCCTCATCCTCTACAGCCGTGGCGGCGTGCCCGACCGCGAACTCGGCGCGGTCCCGACGGCAAGCCGCGACAGCGCGAACGTGATCGTGAGGACGCCGCTCGACATGTCGGTGTTTCCGGCTCACCCGAGCGTTGCCGAGCACAAAGGCGTGGAGATCCCGCTGGCCGATCCAGTCCAGATGGTGTGGGACCTGCTCGATCTCGGTGGGGCCGAGCGCGAGGAGGCCGCAGGAGTGCTGCGCCAGTGGATCAGCGGTCAGCCATGACCGCGCTCGTTCTCCCCGCGACGTCTGTGGCGGATGATGTGGGTTTCGTCGCGCCTGCGGACGTGGCCGAACTGCTCGGGGAGCGGCCCTACCGGGTGATCGGAGGCCATATGGTGACGCTGCTGGTCGCACGTTGGGGACTCGGCGCCGAGTTGTACCGCGCGACCGGAGACACCGACCTTGGAGTGCCGCCGGTCGTCGTGAACGAGCCAACGTTGATCGACGCGCTCATCCGGCGCGGCTATCAGAGGATCGCGGGCAACCGGTTTATCAAGGAGGTGACCGACCTGCCGCAACTGGAACTCGGACGAGAACCTGCAATCAGATCCGCGATGATCGACGTGCTCGTGCCGGCCTACAGGTCTCGGGCCCGCTCTGACCGGAAGTTCGGCGATCACCTGGTGACTACGGAGGTGCCTGGGCTTGCAGTTGCGCTGCAGCGGCCGGCTGTCGCGGTCGACCTCGAGATGTATCGGCTGAACGGTACGCGCCTCGCCGCAACGCTGCTGGTGCCAGATGAGATCGCAGCGCTGGTGCTCAAGGCCGGCGCGACGCAGGTTCGTCTCAAGGGAACGGACTTCGTCGACATCTGGCGATGCCTCGAAGTTGCCAACGCCGCCGGCGTGCAGCCAGAGGACTTCAAGCGCGCGGAAGAGCTGCGCGTGGCGGAGCGCACGCGGCAACTGTTCGACTCGCCCACGTCTCTCGGAATGGAAGCGATCGTCACCGAACAAGGGCTCTCCAGCACCGGCGCCGCGGCGCGCTTCACGCGCATCGGAGCCCTGATCGAGCGCGTGCTCCCGTAGAAGGTCGCCGCTGGCCGTGCAAGGCTGGCGGTCATGTCCCGTCGTCAGCCACTGCCCCTGCCGCTGCACACCGCCGAGGTCGCCATCGTCACTGGCGAAGGCACGATGGGCACCCACGTCGTCCACCCGGCCACCGGCGGGCCGCACCCCACGGTGCTGTTCTTCATGGACGCACCTGGCAAGCGGCCGCTGCTGCACCGCATGGCCGCCGCCATCGCCAGCCACGGCTACTACGTGATGCTGCCCAACCTCTACTACCGCCAGACCCCCGCCTTCGAGCTCGACTTCACCTCTGCCGAATCCCTGGCGCGCATGGCGGAACTGATGCGTGCCGTCGGCAACCGCATGGTGGCCCGCGACGCCCAGGCACTGATCGAGCACGCCGACAGCGACCCCGCCGCGGACGCCACGCGCATCGCGACGGTCGGCTACTGCATGAGCGGGCCGTTCTCCCTCTTCGTCGCCGCCGAGCAGGCCGAACGGGTGCGCTGCGCAGCATCGTTCTACGGCGTCCGTCTGCACATCGACTCGGCCGACTCGCCCCACCACCGCCTCGGCGACATCCGTGGCGAGATCTACGTCGCCGCCGCAGAGCACGACGACTACGTCCCCCTCGACATGATCACCCGCCTCGAGGCGGCCCGTGTCGCCGCCGGCACCCGCGGGCGGGTCGAGGTCTACTGGGGCACGCACCACGGCTTCGCGTTCGACGACCGGCCCGCCTACGACCCCGTCGCCGACGACCGGCACTGGACCGAGCTCCTCGACCTGTTCGCCCGCAACCTCGCACCCGGCGAACCCCTCCGGTGACCCACGGCGGCTGTCACACGCCGATGACGTCGCCGACCCGCGTCCGGATCTGCTCGCGCAGGTCGACCAACGCGGGGAACCCGTAGAGGTACAGGATCTTCTGCTCGGCGACCGTCGCGCCCGCCGGCGCGTCCCCGATGACGAACTCGGCCCACACCTCGGCGATGTCCTCCAGCGGATCGGTCGCTGCGTACCTCGTGACGAAGTCGGACTGGTGGGCCACGTAGAAGGCCTCGTTCGCCGCCGGCGACGACAGCGCGTCGAACGCCTCCGAGCCGTAGACCCACCAGAAGCGATCGAGGAAGCCGTTCAGGTACGAGTCCGGCTTCAGGCACCCCTGGTCGACGGCCGTCGTGCCGCAGCCGCCACCGCCGGTGCTCACCTGGTCGCCGGCGAGCGTGATGATGTGCCCGTACTCGTGGATGAACGTCCGTGTCAGCGCCG
This sequence comes from Acidimicrobiaceae bacterium, assembly GCA_020637295.1. Classification (GTDB taxonomy): domain Bacteria; phylum Actinomycetota; class Acidimicrobiia; order Acidimicrobiales; family Ilumatobacteraceae; genus UBA668. The sequence continues at coordinate 52,637 of JACJWF010000015.1, forward strand.
CCAAGTCATCGGCGTAGGCGGAATTCACGCTCACCTGGCGCTTGCCCGGTGTCTGACCGTCCAGCACCGTGGCGTCCACGTTGCGGTGCGCGTCGAAGTACACGGTGAAGCTCTCGATGTACCGGACGGTCGCCGCGTCGCCCAGCACGCGCCGGAACAGGTCCCACAGCACCTGGTGTTGTGCCGTGGGCACGGGCACGACGCTGCCGTCGGGCTGCACGGTGTACACGCCGTAGCTGGTGTCGATCGCCGGGCCGGTCGTGGTGGAGGGGGAGGACAACGTGCTCGTCGTCTCGGGCAGCGTCGTCGAGGGGATGGTGGTGCGGATCGGCGGCGGTGTCACCAGGGCAGTCGGGACGACGCTGGTGCTGGGCGAAGCCGAGTCCGCCCCGCCACACGCCGCAAGAAGAGAGATCGACGCGCACGCCAGCAGCCCACGCCACAATCGGCGTGTGGGCATCCCGTCGTGCACCACGCCAGACATGGCTCCGAGCACGGCCAGACACTACTGCGCCGCTCAGGCCCGGCGTCCGCCGATCGGGCACACGGATGCCGCCGGCCTGACGGGTCAGGCGAAGGCGGCGAACAGCTCGGCGAACGCCTTGGCTTGGCCGCCGGACGTGGACGACGGCACCACGATGGGCGTGGTGACGCCGGCATCGAACCACCCCTCGATGCCCTCGCGCACCCGGCCGGCAGGGCCCGACAGGGTGCAGTCGTCGAGCCAACGATCGCTCATCGCCGCCATCACGCCCGCCTTGTCGCCCGCCGCCAGTGCCACCTGGACGGCGGTCATCTCCGCCTCGTACCCGGCCTCGATCCAGTAGTTCCGGTAGTTCGGCAGGGCGACATAGCCCTGCAGGGTGGCCCGGTTCCGCGCCCGGGCTGCCTCCAGATCGTCGTCGATCACCGTCGGGATCATGTTGCCCACGAAGAACCCGGCCGGGCGCCGATCCTCAGGCACACGGGCCAGCGAATGGGCCATGCGGCTGCGTGCCGCGTTGGCCCACACCGCGCCGTCGCCGACCTCCACCGCGAGGTCCAGCATCCTGTCGCGCAGGGTCGCCAGCACCACCGGCGGCAGGCCGCCCATCGACTCCGCGGCCGTGCGCATCACGCCGACGTACTCACGCATGTCGGCCAGCGGCCGGCCGGTCTCCACACGCAGGCGGCTGATGACCGGGCCGTGGGTGACGCCGACACCGAGCCGGAAGCGACCACCAGACACCTCGTGCAGATAGGAGGCCGACGTCGCCAGCGCGACCGCGTGCTGGAGGTAGATCGGCTGGATCGACGTGCCGAACTCGATCTCCGTCGTCGAGTGGGCGATCGACAGGCACAGCCCGACCGCATCACCGAAGCTCGGGCAGTAGATGCCCGAGAACCCGCGACGTTCGATCTCCTGGGCGAGCTCCAGCGTCTGGGCGCGACGCCCCGGAACAGCGGCCAGGGACAGGGCAGGCATTCGTGCGGTCATGGTCGGTCAGCGTGTCACGCCGACGAACCGGCCCCCGAACCGTGGGCGGAGGCACCACGGCACTCCACCCCTCAGGAGCCGGTCGGCCGCCAGTCGATCTGCGTGCCGTCGGCTCCGAGCGCGGCGACGAAACGCTCCGCGTCGGCCGCGGCGGCGACGGTCCGGCCGAGCAGCTTGGTCGCGCAGCCGAGGGCGGCCCACGCTCCGTCGCGGAACCGGAACACGGCATTGAAGTAGGCCGCGGAGGGCGCTTCGGACACGTCGTTGATCCACCACTCGCACAGGAACCCGCCGCGTGGTGCCTCCTGCAGGAGATCCTTCGGCCGAGCACCCCATGCCCCGCCGAGATTCGCGATCAGCAACCGCCGCGACGTGAGCACGGCGCAGAGGTTGGAGTAGGGAGCAATGCGTCGATCTGCATCGAGACCCCGGAGCCCGACCTGCACCTGGAGATCCGCAGGGTGGCGGGAGCCCGGCGAGTCCGAGGCATCCAACGACTCACCGTTGGCCGGGCCCCCGGCCAGGTACTCGACGAGGGACTCACCGGGAGCCACCCCGACCAACCACGCATCAACCTTCTGCCGCTTCACAGCGGGAAGTCTCGCATCTGGCCGCCGGAGTTCGGTACGGGAGCGGCCACTGCAGCGCTCCGACCCCCGACCCACGGGACCCGGTTGAGCACCCACGGGTACGCTGGGCGCGTGTCGCCCGGTGCAGGTCCATCCTCTACCGCCGCAATCGAGATCTGCACGCTCGGGCCGATTCGTGTCCGCCGGGATGGCTGCGATGTCGCGCTCCGGCCAGCGCAGCGTCGCCTCCTTGCAGTACTGACCTCCGTGGCGCCCACTGCCATCGACATCGAGCGGCTCATCGAGTACATGTGGCCCGGTGAGGTGCCGAAGTCGGCACGATCCATGGTGCACATCCACGTGTCGGCCATCCGCACGGCACTCGGCGACACGATCGTCACCGACGGCTCCACGTACCGCCTTCATCCCGACGTGCTGCTGACGGTGGACGCCTTCAGCAGCGAAGTCGACCGGGCGGTTCGCGAGCAGCACCGCGCCCCCGCCGTCGCGTTGGACCTCGCCGCTAGGGCGATCGGTCGGGTGCGAGGGCGAGCCCTGCCCGAGCTCGACGATCATCCCCACGGTCGGGCCGTGGCGACCACGATCGACGGGCGACGGCGCCGCGTCGTCGAGGTGTGGGTCCGGTCGATGATCGCCGCGCATCGCGCCGCGGAGACGATCGAGCAACTCGACAGCGCGATCGCCGACGAGCCGCTGCACGAGCCATACCGGGAGTTGCAGATGCGCGCACGGTATGCAGTCGGCGACCATGTCGGCGCGGTCCGATCGTTCACCGAGTACCGCAAGTTCCTGGCCGCTGAGACCGGGCTCGAGCCGGGGCCCGCGCTCGTCGACCTCGAACGTCGGCTGCTCCTGCACACCGCAACCGACGAGGCGAGCCTGGCGGACGACGAGGTGCTCGGTCCCGCCGGCGCGCCGCTCGTCGGGCGCGACGCAGAACTCGATGCCGTGTTGACCACGCTCGCCGACAGGCGCCTGGTGACCGTCCTCGGCCCGCCGGGCATGGGCAAGACCCGGCTCGCACAGGAGGTCGCCCTCGTCCGCCGACGCTCCGGCGACCGGGTTCGCGCCATCAGCCTGGTGGGCCTGACCGACCCATCGCACGTCCGCGAGGAGGTCACCCGGGTGGTCACCGAACGTGGTCGCTCGGGGGCGACGCCGCCGACGTCCAGCACCCTGATCGTGATCGACAACGCCGATCAGCACACCGCGGTGTTGCGCAGGCTTCTCCCGAAACTCCTGGCTGCCGACGAACGGGTGAGCGCCCTCGTGACGAGCCGAACCCGGATTGGGTGCCGTGGCGAATGCCGGATCGTGCTGGCGCCGTTCCGAGTGCCCGACGACGGCATCGACCTCGACGCCTTCGTCGCCAACCCGGCCGTGCAGCTCTTCGTCGATTCGGTACGGGCAGTGGCGCCACGATTCCGGTTGACGGCGGACAACATCGACCACGTGCGAGCCGCGGTGATCCAGGCCGACGGCGTCCCGTTGTCCATCGAACTGGCCGCAGCCTGGGTGCCCTCGGTGGGTGTCGCCAGGTTGGGGCAGGTGGAGACAGGCCCCCGCTCGCTCACGGAGACCATCGCCGACAACCTCCTCACCCTCGATCCCGTGGAGCTGTCCGTCATGCAGGCCGCCGCGTCCGTGGCGCGATGGTTCGACATCGCGATGCTGCATGCCTTGCTGCCGACGATCGAGGACGCTTCGTCCGGCCTCGCGGCCGACCCGATCACCGCCGCAGTGCGATCGCTGCTCGACCGTTCACTGATCGAGTCCGACCACCGGTCCGACGGCCGGGTGCGGCATCGCCTGCTGGAACCAGTGCGCGAGGCCGTACTCGCGCGATCCGACAGCCGAGCCCGAGCGACGGCCACCCGGCAGCATCGAACGGTGATCCGCGCCCACGCGCACACGACGTTCGAAGGAACCGGCACCAGCGACGAGCCGCGCCGGTTCCGCGAGGTCGACGAGTTGTTCGACGACTACCGCGCGGCGATGTCGAACGCGATCGACGACGACGACGTCGAGGCGGCCGTCGAGATCGCCAGCTCGATCTGGCGGTACTGGTTCGCACGCTTCCGCGTCGCCGAAGGGGTCGCGTTGCTCCGTCGAGCCGATGCCGCGGGCGGCGACGGCCTGGACCCGATCGGCGCGCGGACGCTGGGATGGCTGCTCTACATGGGCGGCGCCCACGCAGACGCACACGTCGCCCTCGAACGCGCCGTCACGCTCGCCATCGGGAAGGGAGAGGACGACGTCGTGATCCGCTGCCGGCTCGACCAGGCCCAGCTGGCGACCGGGCAGGGCAAGCCGGACGAGGCGCTCCGGCACCTGGCCGATGCCCGAGGGAGGCTGTCGCGACACGCCTGGCCGTGGGCGGATGCGGTGCTGCACTGCCGCACCGGCGCCGCCTTCGCCGAGCTCGGCCGGGTCGACGACGCGTTGCACCACCTCGATCTCGCAGCGGTCGAGCTCGAGTCCGCCGGCGATCAGCGGGAGCTCGGACTGGCACTGGCGCTGCGGTCGCACATGCATCGGCTCCGGGGGAATGCCGACGCCGCGACGAAGGACGCGCTTGCTGCGCAGCACGCGGCGCGGACGCTTCATGACGAGCCGCTCGGGTGCACCGCAGGCATCGCCCTCGCGCTCGCACTGGCGGCCGGCGGCGACACGCGTGGCGCGGCCCAGGCGGTTGCCCAGGTGGCCATCGTCTTGCCCCATCACAGCGCCGTCGACGTGTGCCAGTTGGTGCTGGCCGGCGCGGCCGTGGCGGAATCTGCCGGCGAGCTCGATCGTGCCGAGCGGTGGGTTGCATGGTGTCACGGGGCATACGTCGCCGCCGGCGTACGCCGATCTCCCCGCCTGCAGGCCGACGTCGCCGACCGCCTTCGACGCGATGGGCCGGCCGTGCACGCGGCGCCCTCGGCACTCGCCGCCGAAGTGGTCGACCTGGTCGGCAGCGTGGCGGAGCACTGGGCACCGGGAGCGGGCCTGACGGAGGACGTTTAGCCGACGTTTGGTGGGCGCGCGTACCGTGCGGCGCCATGCGAAACGGCCTCGCAGCATGGTCCATCACCCTCTGCCTCTCCGGCGGCCTGCTCCTGGCGTGCTCCGGGTCCGGAGGGTCCGCGGCCGGTACCGTCGCTCAGACCACCGGGCAGGGCGCGGCGGGCGGCAGCGAACCAGCCACGAACGTGTCCGCGCCGAGCGACGGTGCAGCGTCCTTCAACGCCGACGACCTGTGCGCCAACCTGACGGCGGACGAAGCGACCGGCATCCTCGGCGTGGACGTGTCGGGACCAACCGAAGGTCTCCGCACCTGCTTCTACAGCCTGCCTGACGGCGAGCTCTTCAGTGTGGCCATGGTGCTGATCGATCAGAGCAATGCACCCACGCCCGAGGCCGTCTGTGAGACGTCAGCACAGCTGTATTCCGACGTCACGACCCTGTCGATCGCCGGCCACCCCGCCTTCGCAGGAGTCGACGTCGGCTCCGTCCACGACACGCTCGCCGTCTGCCCGCCCGGCTACCAGCTCGTCTTCGGCGGATCGCAAGCCCGCGATGTGCTCGCTGCATTGGCTGCCGCCTTCTTCGCCTGACCGCACCGCCCGTCACCCACCTCCCGAAGGAGACCCCCAGATGACCACCTTGCCCAGCCTCCCACGTATGGCAGTGTTCGCAGTTGCCGCCGCACTCCAACTGGCAGCCGGCTGCGGAGGAGATGACGACGGCGGTGCGCCCGTCATCCAACCACCGACGGAGTCCGACTCGATCAGCGCCGACGACGGGACCGACACGGGCGGCGACACCGGCGGGCAGTTCGGATCGGCAACGTTCACGATCGACGGCACCACCTTCCAGTGGCAGTCGTCCTGCGGCGCGGTCCGGGTGGTCGACGGTGTCACCCAACCCGGGGCGATCATCCAGAGCGCCGGCCTCGAACTGTCGACGGGAGCCTTCATGAGCTTCTCGATGGAGTCCGGCGAGGGCGCATGGGCATTCGACATCAGCAACGGTGAAACCGGTGAACGCTGGACGCTGGCCACTCCTGCCGTCAGCGAGAGCAACAACCAGTACCTGGTGACGGGCGACGCGTTCTCGACCTCGAACCCTGAACCACGTCCGTTCGAGCTGTCCGTCAGCTGCCCCTGATCGAGACCCATTCCGACGTTCGTCGGGTTGGCGGCCTGGCCCCCGCCCCAGGTGGCCGGCGCTACGAACGGTCGAGCGCGCCGTAGACGGCAGCCCAGAGGTCCTGCCACATGGGTAGGCGCTGGTCGCCACCCTGCCAGTTCTGCCACATGACGATCGTGGTCAGGTCGGCCGCCGGGTCGTTGTACCAGGCGGTGCCGAAGTAGCCGGGCCAGCCGTAGGTGCCGACGGACGGCCCGCCCGGCGCGTCGACCGTGCGCACGGACACGCCGAAGCCCCAGCCCATCTCGTCGAAGTAGCCGGGCCAGAAGCCGCTGACCTGCTTCTGGGCGGCGGAGAGCTGGTCGGTGGTCATCGCCGCCGCCGCACCCGGCGAGAGCACCTGCACCCCCTCGTGCAACCCGCCGTTGCGCATTGCCGTGGCGAACGCCAGGAAGTCGTCGGCCGTGGACACCAGGCCGCCGTCACCGGATTCGAACACCTTCACGCCGCGGAACGTGCCGTGGGAGAAGTCGTCCACCACCAGCTGCCCGCTGGCCTCGTCCAGCGCGTAGGCGGTGGCGAAACGGTGCAGGTGCTCCTCAGGGACGATGAAGCCGGTGTCCCTCATCTCTAGCGGTTGGCAGATCCGCTCCCGCAGCGCCCGGCCGAACGACCGGCCCGTGGCCCGGGCGATCAGCACGCCGGCCACGTCCGACCCCGTGTGGTACAGCCAGCGCTCCCCCGGCTGGTGCACCAGCGGCAACGCCCCGAGCCGGGCGATCCACTCGTCGGGCGGCACCCCGTAGACCCCCTCCAGCGCATCGGCGATCGGCGCCTCGCCGGGCGGGGCCAGCACCATGCCCGTGCCGAGCGTGAAGGCCAGCACGTCGCGCACCGTGATCGGCCGCTGCGCCGGCACGGTGTCGTCGAGCGCGGCGTGTGGGTGGGCGAGCACCTGCATGTCGGCCAGCTCCGGCAACCACGCCTCCACCGGGTCGTCGAGGCCGAGCGTGCCGTCGTCCACCAGGGTCATCATGCAGGCGGCGACGATCGGCTTGCTCATCGACCCGAGGCGGCAGATCGTGTCCGCGCCCATGGGCGTGACGGCGCCGGGCCCCTCCAAGGCCAGCACGCCGCAGGACTCCACGCGCACCTCGCCGTGGTGGGCCAGGACCACCAGTGCACCGGGCGCATGCCCGCTCTCCACCTGTCCGCGCAGCAGCGCACCCAACCGATCCAACCCTGCTCGCGAGAACCCGTTCGACATCCGTCGCACCGTACCGCCCACCGTCGCCGGTCCACAGCCGGTGGCCGTGGCACGATGACGCGATGAGCACGAATCCAGGTGCCTCGACGGCCCGGCGGCCGCTGGCGCTCGACGGTGGGATGGGACGAGAGTTGTTGCGCATCGGCGCCCCGTTCCGCCAGCCGGAGTGGTCGGCAATCGCCTTGTGGGAGGGCCCGGAGTGGGTGGTGCAGGCGCACACCAACTTCATCGAGGCCGGCGCCGAGCTGGTCACCACCAACAGCTACGCGCTGGTGCCGTTCCACATCGGCGAGGAACGGTTCGCCGCCGACGGCCGGGCACTGGCCGAGTTGTCGGGGCGGCTCGCCCGGCAGGCCGCGGGCGAGGCCGGGCGGCCCGTGCTGGTGGCCGGCTCGCTGCCCCCGCTCTTCGGCTCGTACCGGCCCGATCTCTTCGTCGCCGAACGGTCGGCGGCCGTCATCGACCCGCTGGTGGACGGCCTCGCGCCCCACGTGGACGTGTGGCTGGGCGAGACGCTGGGGTCGATCGAGGAAGCCCAGACGGTGAGAGCCGCACTCGACCGGGCGGGCTCGCCCCTCCCGCTGTGGATCTCCTACACACTCGACGACCACGTGCCCGGCACGCTGCGCTCCGGCGAGCCGATCGTCGACGCCGTGCACGCCGCTGCAGATCTCGGCGCCGACGCCGTGCTGTTCAACTGCTGCCCGGCGGAAACCATCACCTCGGCGATCGCCACCACCCTGGAGCACGCGCCGGCGCACATGGCCACCGGCGGCTACGCCAACCGCTTCGTCGCCGGCCACGCCGATGACGTGCGGGCCAACGCCGGTCTGGCGACGTTCCGCGACGACCTCGACCCACACGACTACGGCGGGTTCGTGGCCGAGTGGCTGCGGATGGGCGCCCGGCTGGTGGGCGGCTGCTGCGGGATGGAACCCGCCCACATCGCCGAAGTCGCCACCCTCGTCGCCGCTCAGCGGTAGGCAGCAGCCTGGATGGTGTACAGCTCGGCGTAGGTGCCGCCGAGAGCCATCAGTTCGTCGTGGGTGCCGTGCTCCACGACGTGGGCGCCGGACAGCACGACGATGCGGTCCGCCATGCGCACGGTGGAGAACCGGTGGGACACGAGGATGGTGATGCCGCCACCCTCGCTGGCGGTGCGGGCCTGGCCGGCGAAGCGCTCGAACAGGGCGTGCTCGGTCTCGGCGTCCAGCGCCGAGGTGGGCTCGTCCAGCACCATCAGCAGTGGGGCCTCGCGGGCCAGGCCGCGGGCCAGCGCCAGCTTCTGCCACTGCCCGCCGGACAGGTCCACACCACCTGGCCAGGTGGGGCCGAGTTGGGTGGCCAAGCCCTCGGGCAGTCGCTCCACCACGTCCACCGCACCGGCTCGCTCCACCGCACCCGCGGCCGCGGGCTCGTCGTCCAGCCGGGGCAGGTCGCCGAGGCCGACGGTGTGTTGGGCGGCGAACTCGAAGCGCACGAAGTCCTGGAACGCGCCGGCCATCCGCTGGCGCCACGCCTCGTCGTCGATGGTCGCGAGGTCCGCACCATCCACCTCCACCCGGCCCTCGGTCGGCCGGTACATGCCGGCCAGCAGCTTGATCAGGGTGGACTTGCCGGCGCCGTTCTCGCCCACCACCGCCACCACCGACCCGGCTTCCAGCTCCAGGTCCACATGGTCGAGCACCAGCCGGTCCGAGCCGGGGTAGGTGAAGGACACGTCGCGCAGGGCGATGCCATGCTCCAGCCGCGCCGGCGGCGTTCCCGTGGCATCCTCTCGCCGGTCGGCCACCAACTGCTCCAGCCACAGCAGGCGCTGGGCGCCCTGGATGAAGAAGCCGCCACTGTCCACCTCCGTCGCCGCCGCGCCGATGTAGGCGGTGAGGCGGGAGCCGGCGGCGATGACGATCAGCGTGTCCGCGGCGCGGTCCGCGCCGGAGCCGTTGATGACCGCCTGGATGGCGACGATGAAGGCCGCGGCGAACACGGCCCACGCGCTGGCCTGGATCAGTGCCGAGCGGACGCGGGCGGCCTCCATCGTCGTGACGAACGTGTCCCACGCACCGGCCCGGGCCGCCGCCATCGAACCCGTCGCTCGGGCCACGCGGAGCTCCTTCGCCGAGCCGGCGTCCACCCCCAGCACGAACAGGTGGCGGGCCAGGCGGCGCTGCGACGCGGCGCCCTCCCACACCTTCGACTCCGCCCTGCCGCGGCGCGCCGACGCCCAGACGGGCGGGAGCGCAGCCAGGCCGAGCAGCAGCATCGCCGGGTGCACGGTGGCCAGCACCACCATCACCACCACCAGCCGCAGCAGGACGGCGAACCCGCTGAAGATCGACAGGAACACATGGTCCAGCGTGAACACCTGGTCGCGCAGCATCGCCAGGCGGTCCAGCATCTCCGGCCGCTCGTGGTGCTCGATGCCCGGCGTGGTCGCCTGCAGGCGGGCGACGTGGGTCTCCAGCGCGACGGCCAGGCGCTGGCGGAAGCGCAGGTGGATGCGGTCGCCGCCGGCGCGCAGCAGCCACCCGCCGACGCAGGAGAACCCGAGGCCGACACCGGCAACGATCAACTGGGTGCGGTCCGGTGAATCGGGCGTCTGCAGCGCCCGGGCGAGGATGCCGATCCACAGCGCGAAGAGCGCGTCGGGGATCGCCGCCGCGATGGTGATGCCCAACGACACCCACAGCAGCGCCGGCTGATAGCGGAAGCCGAGGCGCAGCAGGAACCGCATCGACTGGAACCCCTTGGGCAGCTCGCCCATCGGGTCGGTCGTGTCGGGCTCGTCAGCCATGGTCCACCTCCCCGCCGTGAATGCCGTCAGCACCGTCCAGTTGACCCGCACCGTCGAGGTGGTCGAGATGGTCGAGATGGTCCATGTCCACGTCCTCGCCGTCCTCGCTCTCCTCCGCGTCCAGCCCCAACGCGAACCGAGCCGCCTGGAGGTCGAACATCGTGCGGTAGCGGCCATCGAGTGCCATCAGCTCCTCGTGGGTGCCCTGCTCCACCACCTCCCCGTGCTCGATCACCACGATGCAGTCCGCGTGGCGGACCGTGGAGAAGCGGTGGGAGATGAGGATGGTCGTGCGCCCTCTCGTCGCGTCCAGCAAGCGCTCGAAGATCTCCGCCTCGCCGCGCACGTCCAGCTGCGCGGTGGGCTCGTCGAGGACGATCACGCCTGCGCCCAACTCCACGGCGGCGAGCGCACGCGCCAGCGCCACCCGCTGCCACTGGCCGCCCGACAGGTCGGTGCCGCCCTCGTAGGCCTTCGACAGCGTCCGGTCCAGCTCGGCCAGGCCCTCCGCGCCGGCCACCACCAGGGCGCGCTGCACCACCGGGTCCACCGCGGGGTCGGTGCCCGCCCCGATCGACGCCGGCACCACGTTGTCGCGCATCGACAACTCCAGGCGCACGAAGTCCTGGAACACCACGGCCACCCGCTCGCGCCACTGGTCCACGTCGAAGCGACGGATGTCCGCCCCGTCCACCTCCACCGCACCACTGGTGGGGTCGTACAGGCGGCACAGCAGCTTGACGAGCGTGGTCTTGCCAACACCGTTGCGCCCGACGATGGCCAACGACCGGCCGGCCGGGATGGTGAGGTTGAGCCGCTCGTAGACCGGCTCGCCGCCGGAGGGGTACGTGAACGCGACGTCGCGGAAGCGGATCTCCCGCTCCGGCAGACCCGCGGGATCCGCGGCCGGGTCGGGCGACGCCGCCAGCGCGCCTTCATCCGCCATCCGTGCAGCCAGCTTCCACACCGCCTTCACCGGCGCCGCCGCAGAGTCCAGCGCCCAGGAGAACGACGCCCCTACGCCGAGCGCGGTGACGCCCACCAGCGCCTGCGCCGCCACCACCAGTTCGGCCAGGGTGCGGTCGCCGTGCAGCGCGCCACGGACGAGCCACACCAGCACCACCACGTGCACCACCGCCAGCACGGCGAACACCGTCAGCAGCGACCGCTGCTTCAAGCGCATGGACTCCCACTGCAGATCCAGCAGGCGCCGGCGGCGGGCGGCGAAGCGGTCCACCACCCACCCGCCGATGCCGAACAGCCGGACCTCCTTCGCCGGCGCGGCCTCCACCGCCAGGCGGTAGGCGTAGTCGGCGTGGCGTTGCTCCGCCTTCACGTTCGTCTCGTCGCGGTTGATCCAGAACGACGACGACCGCAGCAGCCAGTGGGTCGACGCCCATGCGCCGCCGATGAGGATGGCCCCCCACCACGTGACCGTCGCCAACGCGACGGCCTGCGCCGCGCCGCCCAGCAGTTCCACCAACCCGGCCGCGACGAAGCCCATCGACACCGAGATCGGCGGCCCGAGGATGCCGAGGTCGAAGTCTCTGGCCGCGACCAGTTCGTCGGCCAATCCAGGCCGCTCGAGGTGGGCGATGCCCTTCGGGCTGGAGCACGCCCGGGTCAGCTCCGCCTGCAGGTGGCCGGAGGTGCGATCGCCCACCAGCGCGGCCACCTGGGTGTGGATCGGTCCGAGCACGCTGACCAGCGCGAACGTGGCGCCCACCGCCACCAGCGCACCGGTGACCGAGCGGCCCTCCTGCACGGCCCGCACCAGCGCGCCCAGCCCGAGGGTCAGCACGGCGGGCAGCACCGCCCGCACCACCACCAGCGCCCAGTAGGCGACGGCCAGCCCGGGCGAGGCGCGCAGGTTGGCACGCGCCAGCACCGCCGGCGCCGAATCACGAACCTTCCCCATCGGCGTCCTTCCGATCGACAGGCGGCCATGCTACGCACAGGTCAGGTCACCGTCGTCCCGACATCCCCGCCTCCGCCATCCCCCTCGCCATCCCCCTCGCCGTCCCCCCGTCCCCCGCCGTCCCCCCGTCCCCCGCCGTGCCCCTCACGCCGTCCCCCTCACGCTCCGAGTGCTCACTCCCACCCCGGGGTCGGAGTGAGCACTCGCTGAAGGGCTGGCACTCGGATCAACGGGCTGGCACTCGGATCAACGGGCTGGCACTCGGATCGGCGGGCTGGCACTCGGGGCGGCGGGCTGGCACTCGGATCTGTGCAGGGTTTCGGAGGTGGACAGACGGGTACGGTCCAGAAGATGAGCAAGACCCCGATGAAGCCCAAGAACACGATCTGCCTGTGGTTCGACAGAGATGCCCTCGACGCCGCCCAGTTCTACGCCGCAACCTTCCCCGACAGCTCGGTCGACGCCGTCATGCGGGCGCCCGGCGACTACCCGGACGGCAAGGAGGGCGACGTGCTCACCGTGGAGTTCACCGTCGCCGGCATCCCCTGCCTCGGCCTCAACGGCGGCCCGGCGTTCAGCCAGTCCGAGGCGTTCTCCTTCCAGATCGCCACCGACGACCAGGAGGAGACGGACCGGCTCTGGAACGCCATCGTCGGCAACGGTGGCATCGAGAGCGCCTGCGGATGGTGCAAGGACAGGTGGGGGCTGTCGTGGCAGATCACCCCGCGGGCGCTGACCGACGGCATGGCGGACCCCGACCCGGCAGCGGCCAAGCGTGTCTTCGACGCGATGATGACGATGCAGAAGATCGACGTCGCCGCCATCGAGGCAGCCCGACGCGGCTGAACGTGCCGCCACGCGCGCCGTGTAAGAATCCGGCGCATGCGCGTGCTGGTTGTGACCACGCCGGGCTGGGGGCACATCGCCCCCATGCTGCCGGTGGCGGAGGCCGTGCGGTCGCGGGGGCACGAGGTCCGCTGGGTCACGGCGGCTGACTCCGCCCCGACGCTGGCCGACAAGGGCTTCACCGTCCGGCCCCACGGGATGCCGATCGCCGAGCGGCTCCCCCGGGCAATGGCGATCATGGCCGAGCGCGCCGCCGGCATCCCGCCAGGGGAGGTGCGGGCGCTCGCCTTCACCATCAACTTCGCGCTGCTGGCCACGCCGAGCACCCTGGAGGGCGTCTCGGCGGAGGTGACCACCTTCCGCCCCGACGTGATCCTTCGCGAGCCGGCGGAACTGTCGTCGGCCCTGGTCGGTCACCGCGCCGGGCTTCCCGTGGCCACGGTCGGCTTCGGCGGCTTCGTTCCTGCACCGGCTCTGCGCATGGCGGACGAGGCCCTTGCCGTCCACGTCGACGCCATCGGGCTCGCCCGGGGGTCGGAGGACCTCCACTTCGGCGCGCTGTACCTGCACCCGATGCCGGCGTCGATGGACGACACAGCACCTCCTGCGGCGGTTCGCCGCATCCGTCCACCCCGCGCTCCGCTGACGTCCGACGTCCCCGCCGTGCTGGCCGGCTTCGGTGCGGACCGGCCGGGTGTCTACGGCACGTTCGGCACCGAGTTCGGCGCCATGGCCCCGTGGGCCGAACTGCTCGACGCGCTCGGGGCCCTCGACGTCGATGCGCTCGTCACCACCGGCGCCGCCGGCCTCCCGCCGGGTGTCGCGGTGCCGGCGAACGTCCGCGTCGCACCCTTCGTCGACCAGGCGCTGGTGCTGGACCGCGCCGCTGCGGTTGTGTCCCACGCCGGGTCCGGCAGCCTGCTGGGCGCCGCTGCCGCGGGGGTGCCGCAGGTGTGCATCCCACTGGGCGCCGACCAGTTCGAGAACGCCGCCGCGGCCGCCCGCCGGGGCATCGCCGTGCGGGTGGACCCGGCGGACCGGCGACCCGACGCCATCGCCGCCGCAGTGCGGACGGCAAGCACGGATCAGGCCATTCGCGCCGCCGCTCACGCCGTCGCCGCCGAGATCCAGGCCTCCCCCGATGCAACCGAGGCCGCCCGCTGGATCGAAGACCTCGCCGGCGGCCGAGCGCCGACCTGACCGGCGCCCTCTCCGACCCCGCCTGTCCCGGCCCGAATACTCCTGAGGCTTCGAGTGCTCACTCGCACTCCGGGGTCGGAGTGAGCACTCGATTGAAGGCTGGCACTCGGGTCGGGGGGCTGGCACTCTGGGCGGCAGGGTGGCACTCGGGTCGTTCGGGGCGGGGTGAGTGCACGAAGATCGGGGCACGAACACGCGACAGAGGAGGCGTCGACATGCCGGGTATGTGTGAGGGCCGGGTGGCCATCGTGACGGGCGCGGGCCGCGGGATCGGCCGGGAGTACGCGCTGATGCTGGCCGAGCAGGGCGCCAAGGTGGTCGTGAACGACCTCGGCGGCACCCGCGACGGCAGCGGTGCGGACGCCGGCCCGGCCCACGACGTGGTGGAGGAGATCCGCGCCTTCGGCGGCGAGGCCGTGGCCAACGGCGCCGACGTCAGCGACTGGGCCGCCTCGAAGGCGATGATCGACCAGGCCATCGAGACGTTCGGCGGTCTCGACGTGGTGGTCAACAACGCCGGCATCCTGCGCGACCGGATGCTGACCAACATGACCGAGGAGGAGTGGGACATCGTCATCAAGGTGCACCTGAAAGGCACCTTCGCCCCCGCCCACCACGCCGCCGCCTACTGGCGCGACCGGTCGAAGGCGGGCCTCACCAACGACGCCCGGATCATCAACACCAGCTCCGTCTCCGGCATCTACGGCAACGTCGGCCAGACCAACTACGGCGCGGCCAAGCAGGGCATCGCCGGGTTCACGTTCATCGCCGCGCTGGAGCTGCAGCGCTACGGCGTCACCGTCAACGCCATCGCCCCCGGCGCGCTCACCCGCCTGACCGAAGACCTCGGCCCGGAGCGCAGCGAGGAGGAGAAGGCCGCCAGCTCGCCACGCTGGATCGCCCCGCTGTGCACCTGGCTGGCCAGCCCGCAGTCGGCCGGCATCACCGGCCGGGTGTTCGAGGCGTCGGGCCGCATCCTGGCCGTGGCGGAGGGCTGGCACCGCGGGCCGACCGCCAAGCCGGTGGACGACCCCGAGGCCGTGGACGAGGTGATGCGCGAACTGCTCTCCCGCACCCGCCCGCCGGCCGGGATGGACGGCCAGGACCTACCCGGCTGGGAAGGCCGCTAGCGCGACATCGCCTGCGCCAAAGCGGCCTCGAAGCCACTCCTCGGGTAGCAGCGCTCATGGCGTGTCACGGCATGCCGGCGATCATCGCCAGCACGTCAAGGATCTGGTGCGACACGACCAGCCCGACATTGCCGTGCGGCTTGGAACAACGCTCGACGGCGACGGCGCGCATCTGTTCGACCAGCGCGCAACTGGCCACATCCAGACCGTTCAGCCCGTCGGGCTCCACCTCAACATGACTTGGGAAGGTCCGCGGTGTCGAGGTGAGGGGAACCGCGAACACCGTCGAGGGCCGGAACCGCAGGAACGCGTCCGCGGTCGCGATGACGGCAGGTCGGGTGAACCCCGCCTCGGAGCCCAGCGGCGTGCCGAAGTCGATGATGACGACGTCACCGAAGTTCACGACGCCGCCAGATCAGGGTTCAGCCAGGCGTCACGCTCGCGCACGTAGGCCGCCCAGGCGACCGGGTCGGCACGGAGGCGTTGCTCCGCAGACGCCATCTCCTCGTAGAAGCGCTCGCGGCGCAACGCTTCGAGTGCGGCATCCAACGTGTCCGTCATGGTCGCGCTGCGGTCGTCGGCAAGACGACGGAGCCGATCGCGCTGCTCCACACTGACTCGAATGGTGGTGGTAGACACCGATGTCATACCTCAAGTCTACAACCTACTGTGAGCCCTCAGGGCAGGTGGTCGGCGTTGCCGCCGCAGACCACCACGCCGACCGTGGCGCCCGGCGGCGGCTCCCACGCCCCGCTCAGCAGGGCGGCGAGTGCCGTCGCCCCGCCGGGCTCGGCCACCAGGCGGGTGCTCTGCCACAGCCACTGCTGGGCGGCGGCGATCGCCTCGTCGCTCACCAGCGTGCAGGCCGGCACACGGTCGCGCAGCACGTCCCACGCCAGGTCGCCCAGCGACGGCGGGCCGAGGCTGGTGCGGGCGATGCCCTCCGCCTTCGTCGGCACGGGGCCCCCGGCACGCTGCGCCTCGAACAGCGACGGGCAGCCCTCCGGCTCCACCGGCACCACCACGGCGCCGCTGCCGTCCAGCGCCAGCGCCACCCCGGCCGGGAACCCTCCCCCACCCACGGCCACCAGCCAGTGGGTCACCTGCGGTGCGTCGGCCAGCAACTCCAAACCCAGCGTGCCCTGACCCTCGATCGTCGGCACCTGGTCGTAGGGGTGGACCAGCGGCAGGCCGCGCTCGGCCACGATCGCCTCGGCCACCACGAACGCCTCCGCCGGGATGTCGCCGTGCTGCACCACCTCCGCCCCGCAGGCGCGCATGGCCGCAACCTTCGTGGCCGCAGCCGACGCGGGCACGACCACGGTGGCCTTCCGGCCGAGCCGCTGCGCCGCCCATGCCACCGCCAGCCCATGGTTGCCACCGGAGCAGGCGACCACCTCGGGCGCCCCGTTGGACAGCAGCGAGTGGACCGCGCCGCGGGGTTTGAACGAGCCGGTGACCTGCAGCGACTCCAGCTTCAGGACGACCGGCACGGTGGCTGCCGTGCCGGGCAACGGGGCCTCCACCGTCATGCACGGGGTGTGCCGCACGTGCAGCCCGACGTTCGTCGCAGCAGCGACGACACCGGCGCGGGTGACGCTCACAGCTGGAACAGCGCCCGCGCGTTGTCGCCGGCGAACGCCCGCCGCTGGTCCTCCGGGAACATCGCCACGAGCTCGTTGAGGTCGTGCACGTACTCGGGCGTGTGGTCGGCGTGCGGGAAGTCCGACGCCCACATGAACCGCGAGATCCCGTACCGCTCGGCGAGCGCCGGCACCATCCGCTCGTCCGGGTCGGCGCTGATCCACACCCGCTCGCGGAAGTAGTCGCTGGGCTTGTGCTGCAACGGCACCCGGTTGCCGATGAACGTGTGGCCGTAGACGGCGTCGATGCGGTCCAGCCAGTAGCCGATCCACCCGGCGCCCGACTCCAGCACGAGGACCTTCAGCCGGGGGAACTTGTCGAACACGCCGTAGTCGAAGAGCGTGGTGAACTGCTGGCGCACCCCGTCCGACGCGCTCACCGACGCCAGCAGACGCAACTGCTTGACGTTCTCCCACGTGCCCATGCGCGTGCCTTTTGTCCACTGCGGTTCGAACGTCGGGTGGATGGCCAGCGGCACGTCGAGGTCCTGGGCGGCGGCGAACACGGGGTCGTTGTCCGGATGACCGAGCGGCACGCCGCGGTGGTGGAACGGCGCGACGTACCCGCCCCTCGCACCCTCGCCAACGGCCCGCTCGAGCTCCCGCGCCGCGGCCGCCGGGTCCGACAGGGAAAGGTGGGCCGTGGGCACCAGCCGCGGCTCGCCGGCGCAGAACTCGCAGATCCAGCGGTTGTAGGCCTTCGTGTACGCCTGCGCCAGCTCGGGATCGTCCACCTCGGCCTCCCACAGCAGCCCGACCGTGGTGTAGAGGATGGCGATGTCGATGTGCTCGGCGTCCAGCACCTTGATCCGCTCCTGTGGGTCCATCGACCCGTAGGGCGCCTCACGGAGGTAGGTGCGGTCGGGGTCCTTCTGCATCGCCGGCAGGTCCGGTGCGCCCATCGCCCCGAGCGTCGAAGGGAAGCCGTTGCGGCTCATCGTCGACCGGCGTCCGCCGATCTCCAGCTCCTCCAAGCCGTGCTCGTCGAGGTTGAAGCGCAGCGCCCGGTCACGGAACTGCGGGTCGATGTAGTCCTCCCACAACGTC
Organism: Acidimicrobiaceae bacterium; assembly: GCA_020637295.1. Taxonomy (GTDB): domain Bacteria; phylum Actinomycetota; class Acidimicrobiia; order Acidimicrobiales; family Ilumatobacteraceae; genus UBA668. The sequence continues at coordinate 70,683 of JACJWF010000015.1, forward strand.
GGCGGCTCGAGGATGTGGCCGTCGGCGTCGACCGCGCCGTCAACCTCCACGGCGTGGGTCTGGTGGATGGGCTTCTGCGCGGCGATGGTGAGTGCCATGACGTCGATCCCCCTGGTGCGAACGTGACCCGAACCTACGACCGCGCGATGGTCCATGTGGTGTCGGAGCGCGAGCAAAGGGCGGGCCGGGAAGCTCGACCCCGCTCGCCCACGTCACTGTTGCTGCACCGCCGACCGATCGGGGCCGACGGCCAGGCGGCGCCAGTGGTGCCCTCCCAGGACGGCAGCCGCCGGGATGACGGCGCCGACCACCAGCAGCGACCCACTGGTCCCGATCAGCGCCACCAGTGCCGGGGCGAGCAGCGAGCCGAGGAGCAGCGAGCCGACCACCAGCGAGTCCGTGATGCCGAAGGCCCGCGCCAGGACGCCCGGCGGCAGGACCCGCAGCATCACGGTCAGCGCGACCACTTCGGTGAGCACACATCCGACGCCGGCGATGCCGACCATCACCGCCGCGACCCACACCTCGCCGGTGAGGCTCAACAGGGCGAAGGGCACGCCGCCGAGCAGCGTCGACACGACCAGCCCGGCGAACGGGCTGCCGATCGCGGCGAGCCGGTTGGCGAACATGAACCCGAGGAACCCGCCGACGCCCAGCGCGGCGTTGAGCAGCCCGAAGCCACCCTCGCCGGCGGCGAGGATCTCGTCGGCGACGAGCAGCATGCCGACGGAGGAGCCGCCGATGACGATGTTCACGGCGACGACGAGCAGCAGCGGCGCGGCGACATCGGGCGTCCGGAACATCACGCGGGCGCCGGTGACCATGGACCGCAGCATCGACTCCCCGATCTCGCCGGGCACGGCGTGCGAGGCCCGCGCCTCGCATCCTCTGGTCAGCAGCACCGCGGCCCCGACAGCGAACAGCGCCACGTTCAACGCCAGGACGCCGCCGACCGGCAGGAACACCAGCGCCAAGCCGCCGAGCGCTGGACCGATCAGCCACGCTGCGCTCTCCGCGCCGTTCATCAGGCTGCTGGCCGGAGCGATGTCGCCCGGCGGGACAGCGCCCGGGACGAGCGACAGCACCGTCGGGTAGCACGGAGTGCCGCACATGCTCGCCAGCGTGACCAGCGCGACGACCACCACCGGCGCGGCAGCGGTCAGCACGCACACCAGCAGCACCGCCGTGACCGCCGCCTGCGCCACCGCGGTGACCGTGAGGAGACGATGCCGATTCACCCGGTCGGCGATCGCGCCGGCGAAGGCCGAGGCGAGCAGATGAGGCACCAGCCTGCCGGCCACCGCCGCAGCGACCCAGGTGGCCGAGCCGGACTGGCGATACAGCGCCTCGGCGATGGCGACGGTGCCGAACGGCTGGGCAACGCTGATCACCGTGTGGAACAGGAGGTAGGTCCGCAGCGGCCGATGGCTGAGGGCGGACCGGAAGGTGCCGTGGCGGCCCGGATCCGTTGCGGTCGCGACGACGACGCTCATCGCCGCACCCCCGACACCGCGCCCTCCCCCGGCCGCCGCGCAACGCGCGGGCCGGACCGGGTGAACGCCGGGTCACCGGGCCGCCAGGCGGCCAGGCGAGCCGCGGACACGGCGATCAGGGCCTGCATGGTGTGCAGTTCGGTGCAGCCCGGGGAAGCGGAGTTGGAACCCATCGATGACCTCGCAATGACGACGCTGATGGGTGCAGTCCTACGCTCCTGCTCTCGCGGGCCTCTCGCCGCGGGCCACTGCTCTCACTGCGTGTGTGACACGCGGCGCCGGCGGGTGAGCACCTCGTGCCCGTCGGCTTGCAGCGCGTCGATGTCGCGCAGCACCGTGCGCCGGGTGACACCACATGCCGCGGCCAACTGCTGGTCGGTGGGCGCGCCACCCGCCGCTGCCGCTTCGGCGAGCAGCCGCAGCAGCACCACACGGCGGCGCCCCGCCCCCTCGGGCAGCAATTCGTCACCCGGAAGCTCCACACTCCACCGCACGGGGACGAGCTGCGCCGTGGTGGCTGCGGCGCCCGGCGGCGCATCGGCAGGTGCAAGGTCGACCATGATCACCCGGCCTTCGCGCTCGGCCAGTTCCACCGTTGCGCGGTGCAGCGGAACCGCGGTGCGGCGCAGCGACGCCGCGCCCGGGTCGAGGCCGGCCAGCGAGGCATCCATCGCCCTCACCGCTGCGGCGGCGTGCCACCGCGAGGCAGCGGCGTCGCCCAGGGTCGCGCTGGCCGACGCGAGCGCGACATGCACCGACTGGCGCGATCGAGGCGGCTCGTCGTCCAGTGGCTCGGCCGCCAGCGCGTCACGCGCTGCCAGGAGGTCCGCGCTCCGCGTCCGGGCCAGTACCTGGACGATGCCGCTGCGGGTCTCGAGCAGATTCGCACGGTCCCCGAGCTCGGCATGCAGGCGCTCGGCGGCGCGAAGGTCGGCAAGCGCATCGTCCAGCCGACCGAGGTCGGCAAGGACCAGCCCGCGGCCCTGCAGCGTCGTCGCCTCGTTCCGCACCACCCCGGCGGCACGGTTCACCTCCAGCGACTCGTCGATCAGGCGCAGCGCATCGTCCAGCTCGCCGAGGGCACGATGCGCGTCGCCGAGGTTGGACAGGCTGATGGACACACCCCACGCGTCGTCGGTGTCACGGCGGATCGTCAGCGCGCTGCGGTAGAGCTCGATCGCCGTGCGCAGGTCGCCACGGACGTAGGCCACGCCACCAAGGTTGTCGAGGTTGTCGCCCTCGCCTTGCCGGTCGCCGAGCTCGCGGCAGACGTCCAGCGCTCGGAGATGCGCTGCCTCGGCCCCGTGATCGTCGCCGACTGCCCAGAGCGCGGTGCCGAGGTTGTTCAGTGCGCGGGCCTCCGCGCCCAGGGCCCCGATCGCGGCAAACCGGTCCGCGGCCTCCTGGTGCAGCGCCGCTGCAGCCCGCGAGTCGCCCCGCCGCCAGGCGATGCCACCGAGGATGTCCGTCATCAGCGCGGCCCCGAACTCGTCGCCCGCTGCGTCGAAGTGGCCGGCCAGCGCCTCACCAATCGCCGCCGACTCCTCGTACCTGCCCAGCTCGCGCAGCGTCAGGCAGGCGATGCGCGCCAGGTCGGCCTGCCCCGCAGGCGCGCGCACCAGCGCTGCCACCGGCGCCCCGATGCCGCGCTCGATCGCCGCCACGGCCTGCTCGAAGCCGGACAGGGCGAAGTGGTACTCGGCCAGGCGGGCCATCGCCTGAGCCAGGTGGTCGCCGCCCAGCGGCTCGGCAAGCCCGACCAGGGTCTGCACGTCCGCGCCCTGCCCCTCCCGGTCCGCAAGCCGGTCGCGGGCCCGGATCCGCCCGCCGAGCGCTGTCTGGATCGCGAACGAGTCGCCGGCGTCGGCGCCGGCCTCCAGGGCGCGCGAGAAGTGAGCCTCGGCCGTCCGGTAGGCGGACTGATGAAGCGCATCGGTACCCGCAGCGATCGAGTAGGCGACGACGGCCATGACATCGCCTGCGGCTTCGGCGTGGCCCAGCAGGCGCTCTGTGGCCGTGGGCAGCACCGCAGCCAGCGCGGCCAGCGCGCGACGGTGCAACTCCGTGATCCGTTCGGGCTCGATGGTCGCGAGCACTGCGCTGCGGACCAGGTCGTGGGAGAACGTCAACCTGCCGGCACGGCGGGCGAGCAGGCCGACTTCCTCCGCCGCCACCACCCGACGGAAGATGTCACCCCCGTCCGGCTCGCAGGCCACGGCGAGCACGTCGTACTCCACCCAGCGCCCCAGCGCGGCGGCCTGCTGGACGAGCCGGTGCGCCGCCGCGCCGAGCCGAGCCAGCGACCGATCCACCGAGGCCCACACGCGCTCCACCCCGTGGACCTCGGCGTCCACATCCGCCAGCGCGGCCAGCGGGTTGCCACCGCTGCGGTCGTGGAGGTCCTCAGCATCGCCATCGCGGCCCATCGCCCGCAACAGCTCGTCGAGGTCCCTCACCGACAGGCCGCCCAGGTGCACCACGGGGGCACCCAGCGCTTCGAGGGCACCGATGGCCGCCCGGTGACCGGCCTCCAGCGACTCGGCGCGGCGGGCCGCGACCACCACCAGCACGCGCATGGTGGTCAGATCCTCGGCGATCGCCTGCAACGTCGCCCACATCTCCGAGCCGCACCAATGGGCGTCGTCCAGCACGATGAGCTGCGGCCGTGGTGCCGCCAACCACGAGAGTGCGAGGGCGACGGCGCGCTCGATCGTCGTGTCCGTCCCGCCGACCGGCGCGGACGAGAGGCCGGGAACGACTGCACCGAGCGCACCGCGGACGTCGGCGGCGAGGTGCTGATGAGCCTGCGCGATGCGCACCTCGTCGAACGCGTCCACAAGCGCCGCATCGAGGGGTGCGAGAGGCCGGGGCACCACATGCTCGAGCGCGCCACCACTGGAGACGTCCACCCCACGCCACCGGGCGGCGTCGACCACCTCGGCCAACAACCGTGTCTTCCCGATCCCCGCGTCGCCCAACACGATCGCCACGCCACCCCGGCCGTCGCATGCGTCGTCGAGTGCACGCAGCAGGCGGCCGCGCTCGGCGCGGCGACCGACGAACGGCACCTCGGCCACGTCGTCGTCGGCAGTGAGCGCTGCCCAGCGGTCGACCTCGGCGTCGACGAACCCGAGGTCGTCGAGCACGGCCCGGTAGTCGTCGATCGCCCGGCGCGCCGCGTCGCGTCGGTCCAACGCGAGCAGGGTCTCGATGAGGCAGTGGTGCGACTGCGTGCCGTACAGGTCGATCTCCACCCACCGGCGGGCGACCGGGAGCCGTTGCGACGGCGGCAGGGAGGCGCACACCCGCTCGCACAGCCCGAGCACGACCTCCTCGTGGGCCCGGCGCGGGAAGTCGACCCAGCTGTCGTCCACGCCGTCGGCAAGCGGACCGAGATGCAGACCGATGGCGGCGGCGAGCGATTCCACGTCGTCGTGGTTCGCCAGGTCGCGCAGCCGCCACAGGTCGATGTTCGGGTGCTCGAGCGTGAGACGATCGCCCGAGGCGACCAGCCACGCCGCGCCGTCGGCAAACATTGCCCGCATCCGGTACACCGTGTCGCTGAGGGTGCGCCGGGCCTTGCCCTCATCGCGGTCCGGCCAGAGCGCGAACGCCGCCTGGTCGCGCATCACCGGCCCCGGCCCGTGGACCACCAGGTAGGCGAGCAGGGATGCCGCTGCCGCGGACGGGACCCGCCGGCCATCGACGGATACGTGGCCGAGCACACACAGCGAACCCTCTTCCACGCGGCGAGCGTAGTGGAGGCTCCGCCGGCCCTTGCTGCGACGCCGTTGGTCAGGAGTGGCGCGGCTCCGCAGGCGCAACCGTGCGCAGCCAGCGGACGAAGAGATCCATCCACGCGTCCGACGGCAGGCCCTGGGGCACCACGCCGAAACCGTGGCCACCCTGGGCGAACCGGTGCACCTCCACCGGCCGGTCCGCGCCAGCCCATTCGGCGGCCAGACCGTCCACGATCCGTACGAGGAGGTCGTCCTGGGCGACGGCGGTGAACAGGGGCGGCGCGTCCGCGGGCACCGGTGCCCCCTGGGTCTCGCCGCCATAGATCGGGGCGATGAACGCCACCTGCTCGGTCCTGGGGTCGAGCGCGACATCGACGATCAGGAAGGCACCGGCGGAGAACCCGATCATCCCGATGGCCTCGGGTCGCAGCCCGAAGCGCGTCGCCTCGGCGCGCACGACCTCGATGGCCCGGCGCCCGTCGTCGGCGCACGCCGCCCGGGCCTGGAGGTAGCGGCGGGAGGTCCCGAGGTCGCCGATGGCCGCCGGCTTCCCGGCGTACGGCACCGGTGCGGCCAGCATCTCGTCGACCTGACCCCACCGCGCCTCGTACTCGGCCTGGTCGGCGGGCGACGCCTGCAGCCGGTACTTCAGCACGAACGCCGTGTACCCGAGCGCCGTCAGCCAGGTGGCCACGCCGATGCCCTCGTGGCCCCACGCGTTGAGGGTCCACCCGCCACCCGGGACGACGATGATGCCCACCCCGTTCGCCGTCCCCGCTGCCGGCTCGAACACGGTGAGCGTGGAGTCGGAGATGTTGCGGAAGAAGGTCATCCCCGCAGCGATGCCGGCCTTCACCGTGTAGGCGACCTCGGGCGGCACGTCGTCGATCACCGTCGGCGGCCCGTCCGGCCAGAGCCGGATCACCGTCGTGGCAGCTCCGCTCACGCGCCGTCACCACCCGTCAGCCAGCGGCTGAGGATGACGATGTCCTGCAGTTGGCCGTTGTCGTCGCGGATGCCGCCCGGCAGCCGGGCCTCCACGGCGAACCCGAGCGGCACGAACGTCGCCTGCGCGCCGTTGTTGGCACTCATCGTCTCCACCGACAGCTTCTCGATCCCCAGGCTCTCGGCCAGCTCGACACCGGCCTGGGCCAGCGCCTTGCCCACGCCCCTGCCCCGGCAGGCGCTGTTCACCACCAGCCGCAGGTCGGCGGTGTGTGCGCTCCATCCCGTGCCGCGGGCGACGGTGAGCAGACCGCTGATGGAACCGTCGTCCTCCACCGCGACCAGCCGGCGTTCCGGCACCGCCTGGGTCCAGCTGGCCACCGCCACCTGGGAGATCAGCGTGCGGTCCACGAAGTAGCGGTCCTGCTGGGAGATCTCGCCGACGAAGTCCACGAGGGCCTGCCGGTGCTGAGCGGAGATCGGCTCGATGCGCATGTCGGATCCTGTCCTCCGTGAGTGAACGTGGCACCCGCCGTTTTACTGCACCCGGTCAGGCCAGGCTGCCGGACGTCTGCGCCTTGGCGACGGACGCCTTCACCACGGGGATCTCGTCGTCCGCCAGCGGGCGCATCCACTGCTTGCGGGCCAGCGCGGCCTCCACGTACGGGGCCAGGTCGGCGGCCTTGCGGGCCACCCGCTCGGCGTCGCCGGCGGTGAACTCCGGCATCACCTCTGCGGCGAACAGCGCCAGCGACGAGCAGATGTCCTCGTGGCGGTTGCGACCGGCCTGCTGGATGAAGATCACCTGGTCCACCCCGACGGCACGCATCTGCTCCAGCCACCGCCGCGCGTCCGCGGTTGTGCCGATGCAGCTGGCGTACTCCTCGCCCTGGGCCTCCGCGGCGGCCAGCCGGCGCTCGACGCTGTCCGGGGCGCGGCGGGCCTGGAACTCCTCCCACACCGTGGTGCGGCCCGGCACCTGGTCGTGGGCCACCAGCGCGTTGAGGGCGTAGCCGAAGAACTCGAAGCCCTCCTGGCCGCGGCGGATGGCCTCGGCGCGGTCCTCGTGCAGGGAGAACCCGGTGACCAGCGCGATGTTGGCGTTGACGCTGTGGCCCAGCGGCACGCACTCCTCGCTGCGGATGATGTCGTAGTACATGTCCACCCAGGTGCGGGCCTCGTCGGGGTCGACGAAGCTGAACGCCAACGCGCCGATGCCGTTGCGGGCGGCAACCTTGATGGTCTCCCGGTTGGTGCAGGCCATCCACATCGGCGGGTGCGGCTTCTGGCGCGGCTTGGGCAGCACATTGCGGCAGGGCATGGAGAACGTCGGCGACTCGTAGCCGGGGTAGGGGTCGAGCACCAGCATGTTGGCGATCTGCTCGGCAGCCTCCAGCGCCATCGCCCGCTTCTCCTTGGCCGGGATGTTGAAGCCGTGGAGCTCCAGCCGTGTGGCGCCCTCGCCGATGCCGAACTCCACCCGGCCGTCGGAGATGAGGTCCAGCGTGGCCAGCGTCTCTGCCGTGCGCGCCGGGTGGTTGTACTTCGGGATCACCTGGCGGATGCCATGGCCGAGGCGGATCCTGCGGGTGCGCGACGCGGCCGCAGCGAGGAACACCTCCGGCGCGGACGAGTGGGAGTACTCGTCGAGGAAGTGGTGCTCCACCTCCCACGCGTAGCCGAAGCCCAGCCGGTCGGCCAGCTCCACCTGCGCCAGCGCGTCCTGGAGCAGCTGGAACTCGTCGTCCTCGCTCCACGGCTTGGGGAGCTGGTGTTCGTAGAAGACCCCGAATTGCATGGTGCTAGCTCAGCAGAGCACAGCCCTCCGTGTACGACTGGGGCGCCGGCTACTGGTCGGCCAGGCCGAAGCGGACGGCGTCGATCCCGAACGGCGACACGACCTCGCGGACCCGTGCCAGCAGCGCCGGCGCCGGCAGCGAGATCGCCGTCGCCAGCCGGTCCGCCCACGCCTCGATCCCAGCCAACGTTGACGGATCGGTGAACCGTCCACCGTCCATCTTGGTGGCCGGCGCGGCGATGCCCAGCGTGGCCACCGTCAACGCACCCTGCCAGCTGAGCGTGCGCACCAACTGCTCGATGGCGAACCCACCGCCGGTCGTGCCGGCGCTCAGCACCGCCACCGGCCGGTGGTAGAGGGAGCCACTGCCGACCAGCCAGTCGAGGGCGTTCTTGATCCCGCCGGCCAGCCCGCCGGCGTACTCCGGTGCGGCGATGAGGACGCCGTCGGCAGCCTCCAGCACCGCTCGCAGTTCGGCCACCGCGGGCGGCGGGTCGTCGACCGCGGCAGGGTCGAACATGGGGACGGCCGCGATCGCCACGTGCGGCACGTCGTGCACCACACCGGTGGTCCGCAGCCGGCCCGCCGCCACGTCGAGCGCATCCCGGTTGGCCGAGCCGGCGCCGAGGCTCCCGCAGACGGAGACGATGGTCGGCGCGCCGGCCATCAGCCAGCGAGGAAGTCGACGACGGCCGGGGCGAACGCCGGATCGCCCAGCACGCTGAGGTGGTCGCCGTGCAGGACGCGCAGGGCCGCACCCGGGATGGCCGCCACCAGGCGCTCGGCACCGTTCGCCAGCGGGTCCGCGTCGCCGACCAGGAGCACCGTCGGCGCGGTGATGTCACCGAGCGGGATGGCCGCGTGGTGGGCACTGCGCATCTGCGCGGCGAGGGCCAGCCGGTCGGCCCCCGTGGAGTCGGCGAAGCGGCGGAAGGCCCGGGCGCCCGGGTCCGTCACCGTCGCCACGTCGTCTGCTTCCAGCGCGGCGGTGATGGCGGACCGATCGAGGTGCCGCAGTGGCGTCCCGTCGAAGTCGGCGACGGCACCGCCGATGCCGCCGATCACCATCCGCCGCACCCGCGGCTCGGCGGCCGCGGTGATGACCGAGATGATCGCGCCCATCGAGTACCCCACGAGGTCCAGCGACGCCAGCCCGAGATGGTCGAACAACTCCACCAGGTCGCGACTCATCCGCGCCTCGCCGTACAGGGCCGGGTCGTGCGGGGCGTCCGACCTCCCATGGCCACGGGCGTCGACCGCGACGACATCGCGCCCCGCAGCCGTCAACGCGGCCACCACACCCGGTGCCACCCAGTTGACATCGGTGTTGGCCGCGAACCCGTGCTGCAGGACCACGGGCGGTCGGCCGCCGACGGCGGGGCCCGACGCGGCGAAGCGGTGGTAGGCGATGGCGACGCCGTCGGACGTGGTGAACCGTTCCATCGCAGCATCATCCCACCGCCCGGCGGGAGCGGCGACCTCATCCTCGCCTCCATCGTCTGAACGACCGTTCAAAGTGGGGTACGCTGCGCCGATGACGGATCCGGATCTGGCGGCAATGGCCGCGGGCCACGCGGAGGACCCCGCGGCATCGCTGTCCCTCCCGGCCCGCGCCTACGTCGAACCCCGCTGGTTCGATGTCGACCAGCAGGCCATCGTCCGGCGCACCTGGCAGTGGTGGTGCCATGGCGAGCGCCTGCGGGAGGCCGGGCAGTACGTCGCCGGCGACGTGGCCGGCATGCCGGTCGTGGTCACCCGTGCGGCCGACGGCACGCTGCGCGGGTTCTACAACGTGTGCCGTCACCGCGCCCACGAACTGGTGGCCGGGCGCGGTCGCGCCCGCACGATGGTGTGCCCGTACCACGCCTGGACCTACGACCTCACCGGCCGCCTGGTGGCTGCCCGCCACACCAACGACCTGGTCGACTTCGACCTGGGCGACCAGTCGCTCGTTCCCGTTGAGCTCGAGGAGTTCGCCGGCTTTGTGTTCGTCAATCTGGATCCGGACGCGCCGAGCCTGGCCCGGCAGTCCGGCGACCTGGCTGCCGAGATCGGCCGCTGGGCGCCCGACGTGGAGCGACTGACGTTCGCCCACCGCCTGACGTACGACATCGCGAGCAACTGGAAGAACGTCGTGGACAACTTCCTCGAGTGCTACCACTGCCACGTCGCCCACAAGGACTTCGTGTCGCTGGTGGACATGGACACGTACCGGGTCACCACCCACGGCATCTACTCCAGCCACATGGCGAAGGCCGGCACATCGGCCAACAGTGCCTACGACGTGGCCGGCGCGACCGTCACGGATCACGCGGTCTGGTGGCTGTGGCCGAACACGTGCCTGCTCCGGTATCCGGGCCGCGGCAACATGATGGTGCTGCAGATCATTCCCGTAGGCCCCGACCGCACGTTGGAGACCTACGACCTCTTCCTGGAGACCGCGGAACCGACCGCCGCCGAGCTGGACACCATCCGCTACCTGGACGAGGTGCTCCAGGTCGAGGACATCGCCATCGTCGAGAGCGTGCAGCGGGGCATGCGCACGCCGGCGTTCCAGCAGGGGCGGATCGTCGCCGATCGCACGGGGTCGGGCCTGTCCGAGCATGCACTCCACCACTTCCACGGGCTGGTCATCGACGCCTACCGCCGCGGGACGGCCACCCAGTGACGGCAGCGACGTCGGCTCAGCCGCGCGACCGCGAGGCGGAGATCCTCCATGCCGCGCTGACGGTGCTGGCCCGTGACGGCATCGGCGGCACCAGCATGCGCGCCGTGGCCCGTGAGGCCGACGTGTCGCTGGGCCTCGCCAACTACTACTTCACCGACAAGACGTCGCTGGTGTGCGCCGCGCTGCGCCGAATCGGCGAGCAGGACCTCACCATCGTCGAGGGCGACGGCAGCACCGAGGACCCGCGCGAGCGCCTGCTGCGCGCGCTGCGGCGCATCGGCGAGCCCCGCTTCCTCGAGCGCCGGTACCTGGCACTGCGCCTCCAACTGTGGTCCCTGGCATCGGTGGACGAGGCGTACGCCGCCATCAACCGTGATGCCCAGCGCCGCTACCTCGACGCGCTGACCGACCTGGTCCGAGCGGCGATGCCGGACCTCCCGCCCGCCGACGCGGCGCGGCGGGCGGGTGAGATCCTGGTCGTGCAGAACGGGGTCTGGCTGACGGCCGCCATCATCGACGACCGCGGGGCCATCGAGCGCAGCATCCAGCGCTGCCAGCAGATCGCCGTCGCTCCCCCTGCAGCGAACCACCGAGAGGAGGCCACCGCATGACACCCGACGAACTGCTGGCCGCGGCCTACGCGCTGGACGGGCCGGATGCCAACCGGGCCCTCTACGCCCAGTGGGCCGCCACCTACGACAGCGGCTTCATCGTCGACAGCGGCTACCAGTACCACGAGCAGGTCGCCGAGGTCTTCGCCAACTTCGGGCTGGACGGTGTCGGGGCCGACGAGGCCGTGGTCGACATCGGGTGCGGCACGGGTCTGGCCGGCCAGGCGCTGCGCCGCGCCACCAGCGTGGCCGTCGACGGCATCGACATCTCGCCGGAGATGCTGGCGCAGGCGGCGGCCAAGCGGCATGACGGCGTCCCCGTCTACCGCACGCTCATCGAAGCCGACCTCACGGCGCCGCTGGCCATCCCTGCCGGCACGTATGCCGGGGCCATCAGCGTCGGCACGTTCACCCACGGCCATGTCGGGCCGCAGGCGCTGGCCCATGTGCTTGCCCTGCTGCGGCCTGGTGGGCGGGCAGCGATCGGCATCAACGCCGCCCATTTCGCGTCAGCAGGCTTCGGCCCGGCGCTGGGCCGGCTGGTGAGCGACGGCCGGATCGCCGATCTGCATCTCGTGACGGCGCCGATCTATCAGGACGCCGACATGGAGGACCCGGACCGGGTGGCCCACGTGGCCGTCATCACCGTCTGCTGACGCCGGCCAGGTCAGATGGGCGGGACGATCGGCGAGGCATCGGCGACCGGGCCGATGACGGTCACCACCATGGCCGTGCCGCCCTCGATCGCGGCCGTGTAGGTCACCTGTGCGACTGCGCCGTCGACGAGCGTGACGTCCACCTCCACCGAGCCCTCGGCGGCGATGCCCAGGGCCGTGGCGGCAACGGTGACCCGCACCTGCACCGAGCCGTCGGAGGTGGGCAGCGGGGCGATCCCCGACGGCGACGACAGGGCAGTGATGGGGTCGCTCGTCGCCGGGGACACGTCGAGGCGCTCCCAGTCGCCGTCCTCCGGCTTCACGTAGCTTCCGCCGGCGGTGATCACGTAGGCGACCGTGGCGTTGGAGCCGGTGATGGTGAGCCGGCTGGCGTCACCGATGCGGTCGCCATCCGCCACCACCGACTGCACGCCGTTGACGGTGACGGTGGACGTGAAGTGGTACCCGGCCGCAAGGTCGGCCAACGCGTCCTGCAGCAGCACGCCGGGGTTGGCGGCCACCGTCGTGGGTGCGGCCGTACTCGCCACCGACGGGCCGGTGGTGCTGACCGGCACGGAGGAGGTGGAGACGGCATCGCTGGACGACGGCGCCGCGCCCTCGTCCGAGCACCCCGTGAGGGCGGCCAGCGACAGCACGAGTGCGGCCCCTCCGAGGAGGGACCACACCCTGCGAACCGTGGCGATCACCGGCTCAGCCGTGGCCGTGGTCGCCGCCACCCGAGCCGCCGCGGCCGCCGCCACTACGACCACCATCGCGATCGCCGCCGTCGTGATCGCCGTGATCGCCGTCGCCGTGGCGGTCGCCGTCATCGTCACCGCGGTGGTCGCCGTCACGACCGTCGCAATCGCGCTCGCCGTCCTGTGCCGACGTGTCCACCGGAGTGTTCACGGCGGGATCGGCGGCGTCCTTGCAGCGGATGCGCTCCCACACGTTCACCGTGATGCCGTCCTCGCCGAGCCAGGACATGATCTTCACGGCCTCGTCGTGGGAGAACACCACCCCGATGTGGCCGCCCTCGGCCCGGGCGTCGGCGGTGTCGGGGCTGACCGCGCCGAGCGTCAGGGTGCCGTCCTCGTTCACCGTGTACTCGATGGTCGCCGTGCTGCCGTCGCACAGCAGCCCCGACCAGGTCTTCCCACCGACCGCCTGCTCCACCGGCAGCGCAGTGCCGTGGATGCGGCCGAGCGAGATGCTCAGCTTGGCGTGGCTGCTGCCGTCCTCGGTCTCCACGTCCACCTTGATGTACAGGCTGCGGGTCTGCCCGGTTGTGTTGAACGTCACCTTGGCGACGGCGGTCTGCTCGTCCTCGCCGTGGTGGCTGTGGCTGCCGTACTCGGTCGTGCCGATGACGGCCGTCGGGTCGTCGCTGGACACACCGGTGATGTCCGGCCCGCCGTCGCCGGTCGCGCCGACCGTGAAGCTGACGCTCGTGGCGACCCCGGTGCCGAACACGTCGCCCGACCAGCTGCCGTCTCCGCTGATGTCGGCCAGGCTGCCGCCGCGGGCGGTGGCCCGCTGGGCGCCGTGATCGCTGCCCACCGACACCTTGCCCGTGCCGTCGGCATTCTCGAACACCACCCGGTTCGGGCGCAGGGTGGTGGCGGTGAGGCCGTCCGCCGGGTTGACGGTGACGCTGGTGAGCGCCCCACCCGGGCCAGTGGCCACTTCCACCGTCAGTTGGGCGCCGAACAGCGGCAACGTGACCGTGGTGGGCACCGGCGTGGTGTCGCGTGGCGATGGTGCGGACGCGCCGGCGGTGGCGGCGCCGGCGCCGACCACCAACGCTGCTGCGCCGATGATGGCCCCGAGCAGGATCCTGCTGCGATGCATGAGTGTGCCTCCCAATGGGTCTGCCGCCCGGTGATCGTTGCGGTAGAGATCGGCAGACAGCACGCCTGCGTTACAGATGTGGTCGGAATCGACGAACTCTTGAGGCGACGCCCCGAGTCAGTCGGCGAACCAGTTGGCGTGGAAGCCCAGCGGCACGCGGGTGGCCATCTTCACCCGGGCCACCGGCGCGGCCGCCACATCGCGGGCGTCGAGGATGACCAGCTCCGACTGCTCGGTGGCCCGGTCGGTGACGAAGCTCAGCAGCCAGCCGTCGTCCTCGCTGGTGCCGTCCGGGTTCGCCGCGAACACGTGCTCGCCGGACACCTCGCTGTCGCGGTAGTAGTGGGCCGTCGCTTCGCCGGTTTCGAAGTCGTGCTTGACGACGCCCTCGAAGTCGAACTCGAACTCCCACGAGCGCTGCGGGCAGGCGTAGCCGTAGCGGGTGCGGTGGGCGGCCAGCTGGTCGTCGACCCGCGGGAACTCGCAGGCGATGTCGCCGATCTGCCCGTCCGTGACCACGCCCGTTGCCAGGTTGATGGTCCAGCGCCACGGCATCGGCTCCCGCGCCGCACCGGGTTTGTCGAACTGGAAGCCGCCCGGCATGTCCGGCATGCGCGGGGCGCGGATCTCGATGGTGTCGCCGTCCTCCCAGGCGTTGAAGAAGTGGACGACGTAGCAGTTCTCGATGTCGAACCAGCGGACGTCGGCGTTGCTGCCGCCACGGGGGATGACCCCGAGGCGGGTGCCGTTGTCCGGCTTCCAGCTCATCGGGTCGCCACCGTTGAGCATCACTTCCAGGTCGAACACCGCCGGCGAATCGAGGAAGATCGAGTAGTGCTCGGTGACCACGAAGTCGTGCATCATCACCGGCGCCGGGATGTCGACGACCGTGCTGTTGACCAGCACGCCGTTGGCGTCCACCTCGGAGTAGCGCAGGTAGGGCGACACCGGGCTGTAGCCGAAGAACAGCATGTCGCCGCTGACCGGGTCCACCTTGGGGTGGGCCGTGAACGGACCCTCCAGCTTGCCGTCGAAGTCGTACTCCCCGAGCGTGTTGAGGTCGCGGTCGAACTGGGTGGGCGGGCCGGCCTCCAGCAGGCTGAAGTACTTGCCGGCATGGCGGACCGTCGCCGTGTTGGCCGTGTTCTTCAGCATCCCGCCCTCGGCCAGCACGTCGGGCGGCGGGATCTGGAAGTTGCTCATGCCCCCATAGCACGCGTGCCCGCGGGCGCGCTCGGCCAGCAGGCCGCGAGATTCGATCCAGCGGTTCCGGTAGCGGGCCGTGCCGTCACCGTCGAAGTAGACGGCGTGCAGCATGCCGTCGCCGTCGAACGGGTGGTACGCCCCCATGGGCGCGAACTGCGGGTTGGGGCCGGTGCGCACGAACATGCCGCGCAGGCCCGCCGGCAACTCGCCCTCCACCTCCAGGTTGCGGTCGTCGCGCTCCTCGGAGAC
>JACJWF010000016.1 GCA_020637295.1 Acidimicrobiaceae bacterium
CGACCGCCTCCACGAGGTCCTCGCGACCCACCAGCGACCAGTCGTCGCGTCCCATCGGCGCCATTGTGGCCGATCCGGCCGGCGCCGATGCGCGCTGAGTACCGACGGCGCGACGACCGGGTAGTCGGTACTCATGCGCGGCGCGGCGCGGTCAGCGACGATCGCCGCCATGAAGCTGCTGAAGATTTTCCGCGGGAACGCCCCCGCTGCCACCACCGACGCCTCGGACGCGCTGGCACCGATCGCCGGTGTCACCCTGGAGCAGTACGCCGACCTGTGCGCCCGCATGGCCCGCGTCGGCGACGACGAGGACACGTTCGCCCGCATCGCCGCGGAGCAGGGCGTGGAACGGGAGCGGTGGGAGGCTGCCCGCGCCGGGTGGAACGCCCGGATGGAGGACCCCACCACCGCCCGCCACGTGGTGCTGCCCTACATGCCGCTCTACCAGGCGGCGCTGGCCCAGCACGGCGGGCCGGCGGCCACTGCCACGTACGAGCAGTACGTGGAGATGACGGCGATGATCAACACCAACACCACCGAGCCGCGCCGCCGCCCCAACGACCTGGACACCATGTATGCCACGTTCGGCATCGACGTGATCTCGTGGAGCCAGATCTCCACCTACTGGGTGGACCGCCTGCGCACCGACATCCAGTTGGGGGACGACTTCACCCGCGCGGTCACCGCCCGCATCGAGGCGCTCGACGCCGCCTTCCTGGCCGGTGCCTCATGAGGCGCGGCTACCAGCCGACGCTGGCCCAGGTGTTCTCCTTCGACGCCGTCGACCTGGCGGCCAACCGTGCCGGCCAGCTGTCGCCCGACCAGGCGGTGATGTTCACCAACATGGCCGGCATGGCTCGCCGCCGGCCGTGGCGGGTGCTGGTGCTGCTGGCCTTCGCCGTCGTCGTCGCCATCGTCATGCTGGCCGCGCAGGGCGCTCCCGCCGACCAGTTGACGATCGCCGGTGGTGCGTGCGCGGTGATGGTGGCGCTCGTGACGGCCGTGTCGATGCTCAACCTGCGCCAGGCCCGGGCCATGGAGCGGCCCGCGGTGCAGGTCACCCAGGGCCGCCCGGTGAAGACGCCCTCGATGACGATCGACCGCTGGTGGATGGACGTGGGCGGGGTGCGCTTCTCCATCGACCGTGCCGACGCCGACCTGTTCAGCGAGCACACCGTCTACCGCATCTACCACGCCGACCTCGGTGTCGGCAGCCCGGGCATCCTGTCCGTCGAGGTGCTGGCGGTCTGAGTTGCTGGCGCACCTGTGGCCGGCCGCGACGGGAGCGGCCGGCCCAGCGTGTCAGATCCCGAGCACGGCGCGAATTGCCTGCTCCTCACGCTCCAGGTCGGCACAGGTGGTGGCCCTCCGGCGGACGAGCTGGTCGCGAACCGCAGTGAGGGCAGCTGCGCAGTCCTCCAGTTGCACCTCGAAGTGCTCCAGGCGGAGCAACACCTGCAGCTCCAGGTGGTACTCGCCGAACCACCGCTCGAAGTACACCTCCTCGCTCAACGACCCCATGTCCGCCAGATCCGTGAGTCGGCGCTCGACCACACGGAGTTCCGCCCGAAGGCGGTCCAGGACAGGGCGGAGCATGTCCACCTGCACGAGCACCTCGTCGAGGACAAGCGCGATCTGGGCCTTGCCTGCTCCCCTCATCCGGTAGTAGTCGCGGAACTGGTCGATCCGGTGCCACGCGCCCCTCACCCGACCGAACGCGTCGGCACATGCTTCCTCTGCCGGATCGAGTGCAGCAAGGTGGATTCGGGCTGCCTCGCGGGCCTGCTCGTGCTCCACGAGGCTGATGTACCGACCCGGGTCGGCCTCGCGCAGCAGCGACCGGACCACCGACCTCAACGCCTCCACTCGTCTTGCACTGTCGTCCACATCGGCGGTCCCCCGACGCTCGATCTCCAGCCGGCGGGCGTCCAGCACCTTCTGCTGTTCGGCCAGCTGCGCCGTCGTCTCGGCCAGCGCGTCCTCTGCCTGTTGGCGTGCCCTGTCGGGGCGCCAGACGAACCCGAGCGACCTGCGGGCCGTGCGATCACCGTCGAACGCTGCCAGCACCCGACGGTGACGATCCTGCTCGTATTCGAGGAACTCGAGCAGCCGGCGGTCGTCGTCCAGTTCCGCCCGGGCGGCACGGGTGAGATCGGCCTGCCGCACCCGACGGTCGTGTTCCGCGAGCGCGTCGCGCAGCTGGGCGACCGCATCGTCCAGCGCCGTCATCGCAGCACCTACATCGTGTTCTGGTTGTACTTGCTGGCGACGGCGCCCTGCTGGTTCTGGTACTTGCTCTTCAGGTCCGGGTGGCCGTAGGGACGCTCGGCCGGCTTGTCCAGCTTCTGGAAGACGAGCTGGGCGACCTTCATGCCCGGCCGCAGGAGGATCGGCAGGTTGCTGACGTTGGACAGCTCCAGCACCACCGTGCCCTTGAAGCCGGGGTCGATGAACCCGGCCGTGGCGTGGACCTGGATGCCGAGGCGGCCGAGGCTGCTCTTGCCGTTGACCACGCCGACGATGTCGTCCGGGCAGCCGACGGTCTCCATCGTGTGGCCGAGCGCGAACTCGCCGGGATGGAGCACGAACGGCTCGCCCTCGGGCACGCTGACCGTGTCCATCAGCTTCGGCTGCTCCTCGAACGGGTCGATGTGGGTGAGGCGGCTGTTGCGCATCACCCGGAACTCGGTGCCGAGGCGCACGTCCACGCTTGCCGGCTGCACCAGCGCGGGGTCGTAGGGCTCGAGGATGATGCGGCCCGACCCGAGCAGTTCGCGCAGGGTGCCGTCGGAGAGGATCACGCTGCGAGCCTAGTGGGGGGTACCATCGGGCCGTGGAGCCAGCGCGGGTGCTCATCGTCGAAGATGCCCCGGAGTTCGCGCAGATGGTCAGTGCCGTCGTGCGCAACGCCGGGCATGAGATCCGGGTGGCCACCACCGCGGCCGACGCCCGCAACCAGTTGCTGGCCGTGCCGCCCGACCTGGTGGTGCTGGACCTCAGCCTGCCCGACGGCGACGGTCTGGATCTCGCCCGTCACATCCGCGACCACTCCTCCGCCTACATCCTCATGCTCACGGCCCGCGCCGACGAGGTGGACAAGCTGGTCGGCTTCAAGCTCGGGGCCGACGACTACATGACCAAGCCATTCTCGCCCCGCGAGCTGGATGCCCGCATCGAGGCCCTGCTGCGCCGCCAGCGGTCCACCGGCCCGGCCCAGGCCAACCGCCGCGAGATCGGCGCGATCACCATCGACGTCGCCGCCCGCGAGGTGGCGGTGGACGGAGTGCCGGTGGAGCTCACCCGCATCGAGTTCGAACTGCTGAACATGTTCACCGGCTCGCCGAAGGTGGTGTTCTCCCGCCAGCAACTGCTCGACCGCGTGTGGGGCCCGGACTGGTACGCCGACGACCACGTGGTCGACGTCCACATCGCCAACCTGCGCAAGAAGGTGGACCGCGAGGGGGAGCCCAGCGTCATCCGCACCGTGCGCGGCGTCGGCTACGGCTTCAGGGGCTGAGCCAGCGGCGCAGCGCGGCACCCACACCGGCGGCAGTGGAACGCAGCCCGGCCTCGTCCACCTCGCCGGGGAACTGCCGGGCGGCCTCGGCCAGCGCGGTGGCGCCCACCAACCGCGAGCTCGAGCTGAGCGTGTGCACCAGCAGGCTGCGGCGGTGCTCCTCTCCCGCCGCCACCGCGGCGATGATCCCCTCGGTGCGCCGCTCCAGCTCGTCGAGGTAGGTCTGCACCATCCCCTCCACCACCGCGCGGTCGCCCAGCTCCTCCACCAGGCCGTCGAGCACCGTGCCGTCGAGCACCGTGCCGTCGAGCGCTGTTGCCGCTGCACCCGCCACCACGGCAGGGGCGCCGGTCACATCCATCGGGTCGGCTGCGGCCTCGCGGCGCAGCACGCGCTCCAGGTCGGCCAGGCGCACCGGCTTGGAGAGATGGTCGTCCATGTCGGCGGCCAGCGATGCGGTGCGGTCGCCCAGCGCCGCGCTGGCGGTGACCGCGACCACCCGCGTTCGCGGCCGGCCATGGTCGCGCTCCCACTGCCGAAGGGCGCCGGTGACTTCCAGGCCGTCCATGCCCGGGAGGTGGAAGTCCATCAGCACCACATCGAACGGTGCCGCGCCCGGCTCGGTGAGCAGCGCCAGGCCGACCTCGCCGGTCCCGGCAATGACGCACCGGTGGCCGAGCAGCTCGAGCTGGGCCGCAGCCAGTTGCTGGTTGACCGGGTTGTCCTCCACCACCAGCACGTGCAGCCCGCCGTCGAGTGGCCCACTCGGAGGCGGCACTGCGGCAGCGGGGGCGACCTCGCCCACCGGCAGCTTCAACGACACCACGGTGCCGACACCCACCTCGCTCTCGAACGACAGCTCACCCCCGAGCAACTCCACGATCCGCCGCACGATGGACAGGCCCAGCCCTGCACCGGTGCCCGGCGAGTCGCCGACCTCGAACGGCTCGAAGAGGCGGTCCACCGCGTCGGCGGGGATGCCGACCCCGGTGTCGCGCACCACGACGCGCAGCACGGCGCGGTCCGTCGCCACCTCCACCGTCACCCGCCCCGCCGGCGTGAACTTGATGGCGTTGCCCAGCAGGTTGGCGATCAGCTGGCGCAGGCGGACGGGGTCGGTGATCACCTCGGCCGACAGGTCGTCCGCCACGCACGCGGCCACCTCCACACCGTCGGCGGCCGTGGCGGCCAACACGCTCACGAGGTCTGCCACCACGGCGCGCACGTCCACCGGCTCGGGCATGAGGGTGAGTGCCCCCGCCTCCAGCCTGCTGCTGGTGAGCAGGTCGTCGAGGATGCGCACCAGGTCGCCCACCTGGCGGTGCAGCAGCCCGGCGAGGTCGGCCGCCGAGTCCACCTCGCCGCGGGACAGCAGTTCGGACAGGCCGAGCACGGCATGCATCGGATTGCGCAGTTCGTGGCTGACCGTGGCCACCAGGCGGGAGCGGAGCTCCGCCTCGGCCAACGCCTCGTCACGGCTGCGCGACAACTCCTCGATCAGACGGCGGAAGGTGGTGATGTTCCGCGTGGTCAGGACGATGCCGCGGATGTCCTCGTCGTGCAGCAGGTTGACGGCGCTGACCGCCACCGTCTCCAGGCCGCCCTCCGAGTTGCGCAGGCGGATCTCCCCGGTGATCAGGTCGCCCGGGCCGGCGAAGACCTTCTCCTGCAACTCGGCGAGCTGCGGCAGGTCCTCCTCCGGCACGAGGTCGAACAGGGTCCGCTCCTCCCAGAACTCGCTGGGGTAGCCCATCACCGGTGTGTAGCGGCCGGCGGTCTCCAGGATCCGGCCGTTCTCGTCCACCAGGGAGATGGTGTCGCTGACGTTTTCGATCAGCTTGCGCAGGCGCGGGGCGGCCATCGGCTCCGGCAGGTTCATCGGGGTGATCGTGGCGATTAGGGCCCTGACCTCGTCGCCCTCACGCACCGCCTGGGCTGTGAGCAGGCCGGCGACCTGGGCGCCGTCCTTGCGGACGTAGCGCTTCACCGACGAGTACTGAGCAAGGTCGCCGGTGATCAGCCGGCGCTGGTAGTTGGTGGTCCACGCCTGGTCTTCGGGCAGGGTGACCCGGCTCACGTCCAGGGCGGCGAACTCGCTGACGTCGTACCCCAGGAACTCGGCGTAGGCCGGGTTGCCGTACAGCTGCCGGCCATCCAGGCTCACCAACGACACCGGAAGCGGGCAGGCATCCAGCACCGCCCGCCACGACAGCCCATCCGGCGAGAACCCATCCATCGCGTCCACCACCGCAACGCTACGACGTGAGCCCCGGCACCCCAGATCAAGGCCAGATCAATTCTTGGCCGCCCCGAGGTCAAGAACCTGTCGCTCGCCGCCGTACGCGGGGCAGACTGGCGGTCATGGGGCCTCGATCGCTCTCGCCGCGCGTCACCGCGATCGTCGCCCGCGCGACGCTGGATCTGCTGGCGGCCGGGCCCCAGGAGTTGGACGACGCCATCCAGGGAGCGCTGGCGACGCTCGGCGAGCTGGACGGCTCCGACCGCGTCTACGTCACCATGTACGACGGCGACGGCACTTTCCGCAACAGCCACGAGTGGCTGCGGGCCGGCACCCCCTCGCACCGCGAGTATGTGGTCGACCTGGCGACGGCGGACTTCCCGTGGTCCGTCCAGCTCGCCAAGGACGGCCGCACGCTGAACGTCGCCAGCCTGGACGAGATCCCCGAGGAGGGCAGCAACGAGCGTCACTCGTTCGGCATGTTCGGGGTGCAGGCGGTGATGCAGGTGCCCATACACGTGGACGGAACCCTGCGCGGCCTGATCGGCTGCAACAAGCTGCACGAGGCCCGGCGGAGCGACGAGGAGGTGGTGGGCGCGGCCACGGCCATCGCCGAGGCCGTGGCGCACGCCATCACCTGGCACGAGCACGAGCGCCGGCTGGCCGAGGCGCTGGCCACCGCCGAGCAGGCCGTGCGCGAGCGAGACGACATGCTGGCCCGCGTCAGCCACGAGCTGCGCACACCACTCCACGCGATCATCGGCTTCGCCGAGCTCCTGCGGTTCGAGGCCCTGTCGCCCACTGCCGGGCAGGCCGTCACCCGGATCGACGAAGCCGGCCGCCAATTGCTGGAACTGGTGGAGCACGTCATCGACCTCAACGCCGCCTCGCCACGCACCCTCCGCGGCGGCGTGCCGGTGCGGGCGATCACCGAGCACGTGGTGGACCAGCGGCGGCCGCTGGCTGCGTCCCGCGGTGTGCGCATCCTGCTGGCGCCGGGCGGCAGCCACCACGTGCACGCCGACGACGCGGCCCTGGAGCAGCTGATCGACATGCTGGTGGCCGCCGCCGTCTCCCACAGCGAGCCCGGCGGCGTGGTCGAGGTGGCCATCGGCGAGGACGGCGACCAGTGCGCGCTCACGGTGCACGACCGGGGCCCGGCCATCGACCCCACGGTGGTGGCCACCATGCTGGAGCTCGGTGTCGGCGAGTGGGTGGCCGAGGGCCGTACCGCCGGCGTCGGCCTGGTTCGCGCCCGCGCCCTGGCGGAATCGATGGGGGGCGCGCTGCAGCTCGGCAACCACCCTGGTGGAGGGGTGATCGCCGAGCTGCGACTGGAGTTGGATCCGCGCTGACCCACGGGTCAGCCCCCAGGGGTCAGCGGGTCAGCTGAGCGTGGTGTTCTCGAAGACCGCCGAGGACGTGGACCAGGTGCGGAACCCGACCCCCGTACCGGTCGGCGCCTTGAAGCCGGCGCAGTTCACGGACGACAGCGCCCGGGTAAGGCTGTCGATGCGGAACATCTCGGCGCCGTCCACCGTCGCCCAGACGGCGTCGCCCTGGACCACCACGGTGAGGAGGTGGGCGACGTTCTCCTGGAAGCCACGGGGGAACGGCGAGGTGGCCAGCGGCACGGAGCACTCGCGACCGTCGTTCCAGATGCGGATGATGAACTTGTTGCCGAACATCGGGTCGTACTGGAACGTGTAGCCGTCGATCTTGTTGTTGGCGTTCAGCCCGGCGCGGAACCAGATGCCGTAGCCCCAGCCGTACCGCAGCGTGGCGGTGGTGGTGAGGACCATGTCCTGGCTGGTGCGGGGGCGCACGGACAGCACCCGGTGCTCGCCGGCGTTGGGCATGTCGACCACGTTGGTGCCGATCGTTGCCCGGCCGTACACGACCTTCCAGTCGGCCGGCACGGTGAGGCCGGCGTCGCCGACGATCACCAGCTTGCGGGCCAGTTCCACCTCGCTGCCGCTGCCGGTCACACCGTGCACGGTGACGGTGTAGGTGCCGGTGGGCACGGTGCGGAAGGTCAGCAGTTGGGCGCCGTTCTGGCCCCACTGGGTGTCGGTGAAGCCGCCGTTCTCGGCGGTGGGGAGGATCCGCACCACGAGGCGCGGGTAGCGGATGGTGGAGCCGATGACCCCGTTCACCTCGACGCGGATGGTGCCGTCCTGTTCCTGGACGTCGACCATCGGGTTGGTCGAGGCGGTGTCCTGGTCCGTCGGCACGCCGACGACGGCGGTCACGGTCGTGACCGTGCTGAGCTGGCCGCAGCCGGCGGCGCTGCAGGCACGGACGGCCACGAGGCCGACCCGGCTGCTGTCCAGCGGCACCGTCGCGGTGAACTGGTCGGCCGGGACGCTCATCGACGCCCGCAACCAGCCGACGCCGTAGAACACCTCGTAGTGGTCGATCGGCGCGTAGCCGCCGTAGGCGGGTGCCACCCAGCTGACCACGACGGTGCCCGGGTCGGACTCTTCACGGGTGACCGTCGCCCGCGGCGGGGCGCCCGGACGGTCGTTGCCGAGCACGGCCACGCCGGTGGAACCCGACCCTTGCTGGTTGACGGCGCGGACCTTCAGCACGTACTGGCGCTGGGGGTCGAGGTCACCGATGGCCAGCGAACCCTCCGTCGTGGTGCCCTCGGCCACCACGGCGGAACGCGACAGCTGGGTCAGCGTGTACTCGTAGTGGTCGACGGGCGTGTAGCCCTGCCGCAGCGGGGTGCCCCACGTGGCGGTCATGGACGTGCCGCCGGGATCGCGGACGATCTTCAACTGGGCGGGTGCGCTGGCAACTGCGGGCCACAACCAGATCGGGCCGCTGGTCGTGCCGGCGCCGGCGGCGTCGCGGGATGAGACGGTGATCCGGTAGATGGCGCTGAGGTCGCCACCGGTGATCTTCAGTGACGTCGTGTCGGCACCGACCATGCGGACCGAGTCGTGGCCGCGGCTGAACACCGAGACGTTGTAGTGGTGGACGTCGCCGGGCACCGCTCGCCACGAGATGACGAAGGTGCTCGGCTCCGCAGCGTCACGCGTGGCCCGCAGACCTCGAGGTGCCGGCAGCACATCGGACACGGACGCCGGGGCCGCGGGGCCGGCGGCCGCAGCCGTCGGCACCACCGTGGTGGCGAGCAGCGGCATCGACAGCGCCGCTGCAATCAGGACGGCACCGCGGCGCCGTCGGGGGTTGGGGGTGGACATGGAACTCCTCCGATGATCGAACCGATCGTTGGTTCCAGCATCGGGGTCGCACATCAAGGCCCGATCAACCGCCTGGCGAGGCCAGGTCATTCCTGTGTCAGGGCGGTGTCAGGCGTCGCGGCGAACGACGACGACGATGTGCCGGCGTCCAGTGACCAGGTCTCCAACGCCACCGCCGCCCGCGCGGCCACCACGTGCAACTGGTCGATCGACGCGATGTCCAGGGTGGCGGCCTCGCGCTCACCGGCCCAGGCCGCCAGCCGCTCTGCCGCGAACATCCCGGCTGCACTGCGCAATTCCGCCAGCCGTTGCCCGACCCGGGCCGGATCGCCGGCGCGGACGGCGTCGGCCAGTTGCTCCACCCGGCGGGGCAGGGCGGCGGCGAAGCTGGCTGCGGCAGCCCGCGCCGCGTCGCCCAACTGCTCCTCCAGCGCGGCCAGACGCGTGAGGTCGAGGTCGAGGTCCGCCACGGCCGCCTGCCGGTGGGCGGGCACCGTGGCATCCGGCTCCAGCAGTCGGTCCAGGTCACCGATCACCTCGGCGAGGCGGCTTCGCAGGTCGCGCAGCGCCGTCAGCTCCAGGGGCGGGGTCATTGGGGTTGTCCTTTCGAGCAGGCGGCAGTGCCGTCGTCCACCACCGTGCCGGTGATGTCCACGAACTGCCAGGAGAACGAGTCGGGGTCGAGCGTGAGGAACAGGGCGCCGAAGCGGTCGTCGATGCGGATGGCCGAGCCCACGGCCTCGGCCCGGCGCGAGCCGGCCAGGTCGCCGCCGCCCACCACCTCGTCCGGCGCGTAGACGGCCTGGCCACCGGTGCCGACCACGAACGAGGTGACCCCTTCGGGGTCGGGCAGCCCGTCGGCATCCAGCGGCTCGAAGCGCTCGTAGTCGTGCTCGTGCCCGGTCAGCACCACGTCGGCGCCCTCCGTGGCCAGCAGCCGCCAGAGGTCGTCGGTGCGGTCGTCGGACCCGTTCAGCCCGGTCGACCAGCGCGGGTGGTGCCAGTAGGCGATCACGCACCGGTCCGGGTGAGCGGCGAGGTCGGCGGCCAGCCACTGGTACTGCGGCGAGCCCTCGTCGCAACCACCGGCGATGTCGCAGTTGCTGTTCAGCACCACGGCGTGCCACTGGCCGAGCGAGTAGCTGTACCAGCCCTCGTCCGGCACACCGGCGAAGTAGTCGTGGAACGTGTTGGCCTCGTGCACCTTGTACTCCTGGTTGCCGATGGCCGGCCAGGTGTCGCCGCGCAGGCCACCGAAGGCGGGGTCGTACACGTTGCGGTAGTCCGCGCCACGAGGCTCTTCGTAGACATAGTCACCCAGGCCCAGCAGCGCGTCCGGCGCCGCCGCGGTCACCAGCGCGCCGACCTCCGCCTGCCGGCACCAGCCACCGAGATCGTCGGGGTCCGTCGTCGCGGGGGTGCCCGCGCCGTCCGCGAACCGGGGGTCGTGCGACGCGCAGGCGACGGCCCCGACGGCAGCGACCCGTACGGATGCGGGGCGCGCTTCGGGCCGCGGCCACCACCACCACACCAGCGCGGCGACGACGGCGATTGCCACCACGCGTCGCACGGTGCGGCGGCGGTTCCCCGCCCGGGTGGCGGCCCGCTCCTGCTCCTCCATTGCCTGCTCGTCCATTGCCTGCTCCTCCTCGCCGGCGTTCATCGCCCGCTCCTCGTCATCCGCCACCAACGCAGGCGGCGGCGCACCCGGCCACCCACCACCAGCCACAGCCAGGCCATCGGCACGACCAGCGCCGACACCTTCAAGGCCGTCCGGGCCGTGAGCGCCGGCGCGTAGACCAGCCGGATCTTCACCTCGCCGGCGAACGAGCCGTCGAACTGCCAGGCGTTCTGGTACCCGTCCAGCCGCAGGCGGGTGGCGGTGACGCCCTCGGGCAGCCCGGCCAGCGACCAACCCGGTGCCCACGTCTCCGCCAGCGTGACGACGGCACCGTCGGTGATGCCGTCCAGGGTCACGGTGTAGGTGGCGGGCGTCGGGTGCAGCACCTCCACGGGCGCGGCGACGGTGGCCTGCCCGTCGGGGACCCGCACCAGCACCACCGCCGTCGCCGACGCGGTGGGCGTCACGCTCACGTTGCGGTACTGGACGATCGACTGGTCCTCGCCGGCCAGGTCGCGCAGGCCGTACAGGTAGAGGCGGGTCTCCAGGCTGGCGAGGCGAGGGCTGATCTGCTGCTCGTAGGTGGTCCACTCGGTCTCGCTGCCGTTGGCCGGCAGGGGCTCGCAGACGTTCGGCCCGCGCTCGTAGATGCAGGCCTTCGCCTTGCGCAGGGCGACCGAGCGGTACTCGTACTCGAACGTGTACAGCCCGGCGCCGCCGTAGTCCTGCATGGCCGCAGCAATGCAGGCCATGTGGTCCTTGGCCCGCAGTTCGTAGACGGTGGTGCCGTCGTCCGTCGCAGTGGTGGCCGCCAGCTGGGCCTCCTCCACGCTCAGGTCGTCGTAGCGGAAGCAGTCCTCCAACGCTTCGAAGGGGGCGAGCACCGAGCCGTATGCACCGCCGAGCAGCTCCAGCGTGTGCGTGCCCGCCGCCAGCTCCACCGTCACCGGCGGCACGTCGCCCGGGGCCACCGTGGCCGAGCCCATCGCCGTGAGGGCTTCCACCGTGAGGCCGCGGTACTCGCTGACCGTCGGGTCGGACAACCGCAGGCCGACGTTGGCGTAGAGCACCACCTTGGCCGACACCACGTCGTCGCCGAGCGTGTGCACCAGCTCGTAGCGGCCCCACTCCTCGTCGCGCTGGAGGCGGGCGTCGGCGACACAGGCGGTGGTGCCGTCCGTGTAGGTCTCCAGCAGGCACACCTGCGGGCGCTTGCCCTCCACGGTGCGGTACTCGATGCGCACGCGCACCGTATCGCCGGCAGTCACACCGTCGATCGCCGAGGTGACGCAGGCGGCGTGGTCGGCGGCACCGAGCTGCACGTGCTCCATCCCGTCCGCAGAGAACACGTCGGCGGTCAGCTGCAGCTCGGCCTGCGGCCGCGGCTCGTAGTTGTTGCAGTCGTAGACGTCGGAGTACGCGGCCAGCGTCGGCTGCTCGTCGGCCAGGCCATAGGCGGTCACGTCGGTCGCCGCGTCGAGGATGACCTCGGGCGGGCCTTCGGCGCCGCTGGTGCCGACCGGCAGGTCGGCCTGGAGCCAGCCGTCCAGCGACACGCTCCGGTTGCCGGCCGTCACCGCCACCACGCCCTGCCCGGTGATCGGCACGGTGACGGCGTCGCGCACGGACACCGCCTCCCCGTCCACCACGACGACGGTGGGGTCGACGAGGAGGAGGACGGACTCGTCCGGGTTCTCCGGGTCCAGCGTCTCGGCCGGGACCACCGCCACCGACGCCCGGTTGCGCTGCGACAGGGTGTAGGTGCCGCCGGTGGTCTCGAACGTCGTCGACGGTGCGCCGGTCTCCACGGCCGGCACCGGCCACCAGACCGCGTCGTCGGTCACCAGGGCGTCGTCACCCGGCACCGTCTCGCGCATGGTCACGGTCGCCGCATCCTCGGCACCGGTCACCACCGTGCCGTCCGGCACGCTGGCCACGATGTCGGCGATGGCGTCGGGGTCGGCCGGCACCACCAGCGGGTCGGCGGTGGTGCGCACCACGTCGCTGCCGTCACCCACCCGGTACACGTCGAGTGCACCCAGCTGCACCTCCTCCAGCTCGGGCACGGCAGCCGCCGCGGCACGCAACAGATCCGGGTCCGTGAACGTGCGCAGCGGATCGCCCACCTGGAGGTCGTGACGGACGATCACGAAGGCGACACCCAGGCTCTCCAGCAGCGGCGCCACGGCCGCCGTGTCGCCGGTGACCAGGGCGCGCTCCACGGCGTCCACCTGGGCGGCCACGCCAGGGGTGTCACCGAAGTAGCCGTCGGGCTTGCGCTGCAGGACGGGCCGCTGGAGCACCAGGCCCGGCAGGGTGTCCGAGCCGGAGAAGCCCCACGTCGTGGGCATCTGGTAGTAGTCGTCGAGTGGCAGCACCAGCACCTTGCCGGCGGTCGGATCCTCGTCGATCATCGTCGCCGTGCTGCGCCAGTACGACGGCACGGCCACATGCGCCGACGGCTGCTTGGGACGCACGTCGGGGATCACCGCACCGGTGAACAGCGGGTACGGCCACACCAGCACGCCGACCACCGCCGCGGCGAGGATGCCGCGCCCGCTCCACTTCGGCAGGCGGGCACGCCCCCGCAGCCGCGCCGCCGCGCCGTCGATCAGGAGGGCGATGAGCAGGGCGTCGAACAGCACCAGCAGTTGGCCGAGCTTGCTCATCGGCTCGCGGAACAGCCAGAAGCCGGGCACTCGCGCGTAGAGGAACGAGTTCAGCCCGGTCAGCGGAGGTTGCAGCCCCTTGCCGAGCAAGGTGAACACGACCACGAATGTGCTGAGCGTGACCGCCGCGCGGCGGTGACGCGGACGGGCCACCCACGGGGCCAACGCGATCAGGACCGGCAGGAGGAAGCGCAGCCAGTACCACCACGGCTCGTCGAGGGCGGGGGTGAACGGGAGGTACTGGGGCTTGTGCCACGCCCAGTTGGCCGACAGGGTGAGCACATTGGGGATCGAGTTCTCCGCCTGCGACCACGCCCACGCCGTCGGGTCCGTCTGCGCCGTCGCCGATGCCCCACCGCCACCGCCGAACGCCTGGGCGAACGGCAGCAGCCAGAACACGTTCACCAGCAGCGCCCACGGGGCGGCGCTGAGGGCGTAGCGGAGGATCCGCGTCACCGCCGGCCGCCCGAAGATCAGCACCCCGAGCAACGGCACGCCGGCCGCCGTCCACGCCAGGGCCACCACCAGCATCGGCGGGTTGTAGGCGAGGAACGACATCGGCAGCATCGCCAGCGCCAGCAGCGACGCCCGCACCTTCTGACCCTTGGCGACGCGCAACCCGACCGCGGCAACGAGCGCGGTCGAGCCGACGGAGATGATGTTCAGCGGGTTGGGCAGGCGGGTGAGGAAGAAGCCGTTGAGCACGGCGAACGAACCGGCGGCGAAGATGGCCAGGCGATTGCGGGTGAACACTGCGACGACCGACGCCACCGCCAGCGCCACCATCGGGTAGATGGTCATGTAAAGCAGCCGCTGGGCCAGCGTGTCCGTGCCGCCCAGCGTCAGCACGGTGCGCGACAGGAGCAGCTCGTACCAGCGGGCGACGGTGTAGGTGGCCGAGCCGGCACCGGTGATGTTGTGGCCCCACGACCACCACCCCTCGGCCTGCCAGCCGGTGCGGATGTACGGCGCCATGTCGCCGGTGGCGATGAACGTGCCGGGCCGGAACCAGCTCGTGACGCTGCCGGTCGCGACCAGCCACACGCCCACGTAGGCCGGTGCCGTGCCGCGGCGGAAGCGGGCCCACCACGCGGCCAGGTGACGGCGGGCCACCACCACCGGGCGCCGGTCCAACCACCGCTCCCGGTGCTCCAGCAGGCCGAGCCCGACGAGCAGGGCGGTGCTCAGGAAGGACAGCACGTACCCGAGGCGCACCGCGGTCCACGGCGTGTAGACGACGGTGGTCGCCGCCTCACCGACCCGGACGGCCAGCACCCCTTGCACCGTGGTGGTGCCTCGGGTGCCGCCCACGGCCCAGCCGTTGGCGGCCACTGCCGGCACGACCACCCACCCAGCTTCCCCGTCCGCCACCGCGTACCGGGTGGCGCTCTCCGCGCTCAGCCCACCGGCGGAGGTGGAGCGCGGGCAGGTGTCGGTTCCGGCGGACGCCGTGTCGACGACGACGGCCTCGGTGCCGACGGCGCCGGCCTCGACGAGGTCCACGTACTCGCCCACGGAGGTCACGGTGCACATGCCCCCGACGCGGCCGGTGCCGGCGACCGTGTTCTCGTACAGCACCAGGTCGTCGGTGCGCAGCACCTCGTGGAGATCCGTCTGGTCGTCCAGCCAGCTGGGCAGCTCCGGGTCGGCCGTGGTGGTGGTGACCAGCACGTACTGCACCCCGAGCGGGGCGACGAGCCGGCCGAGGTGGTGGATCGACGCCGCCCGGGCCAGCACCTGCTGGAGGTAGGCGTGCCGCGGCGAGTTGGTGCTGGCGGGGATGCCGCTCAGCTCGGGTGACTCGCTGGTGATCACGTCGCGGCTGAAGTACGCCGCGGCCGGCGTGCGCACCGTGCGGCCAGCGGTGAAGTCATAGGCCTGGTACTCGTGCCACGGCAGCACCAGCACGGCACCGTCGCCACTGCCCATCAGCGCTTCGGCCTGCGCCCACGAGCCCGGGTAGGCACTGGCCGTCACCTCGCCACCGAGGCCCCAGAACAGGGTCGGGGTGAGCGCCAGCGGCAGCAGCAGGAGGGGCGCTGTAGCCAGCGGGCGCGGCAGGTGGCGGCGCTGCTGCCACTGGGCGGCGACGGCCTCGGCCCCGTGCCCGGCCAGCACGGCCAGCCCCAACGCCACCAGCACGGCGAACTTCTGCGGCTCGCGCATCACGTGGAACATCGGCAGGTGGTCGAACGCCAGCCGGTACACCGGGCCCAGCGGGCCACGATCACCGGCGGCGAGCAGCGCACCACCGGCGACCATCACCACCGGCACGGAGCGGGCCATGCCGGCAGCGCTGCGGCGCGACGACCACCCGCGGGCGGCCACGGCGAACAGTCCCGCCACCAGGAGCAGCCAGAACGGGCCGAGCAGATCGCGAGGCTCGCTGCCCTCCCGCCAGAAGCCCTGGAGGGTGAGCACCTCGCCGAGCGTGCCGAGCATCCCGCCGCCACGCGTGGCGAAGGCATCCAGGTGGCGGGCATCGATCGACGAGGTACGGGCACCGACCAGTGCAACGACCACGCCGTAGCCGGCGGACGCGACGGCGCCCACCAGCGTCAGCACCAGGCGGACCATGTCGCGCCAGCGCGGCCGCGGGAACAGCCAGGTGATGGCCAGCAGCGCGCCACCGATCCAGAACAGGTGGGGCGACACTGCGGTGGCCGCGGCCAGCCACAGAGCGGTGCGGACCCGGAACCAACGGCCCTCGCGGCGGGCAGCGGCGGCGGACCGGAGCAGCCACGGCAGCGTCGCCACGGCGAGCAGCAGCCACACGTGCCCGGCGCGGATGCGGTCGAACACCCAGGGGTTGACCGTGAACAGCAGGCCGGCAGTCCAGCGGCGCACCCGCGGACCATCCATCAGGCGGGCCATGCCCACACCGCCGAGCACGATGGCGAGGGCGACCGGCACCCAGGCGGCGGCCTGTGCCCCCACCAGCGTCCGCAGGATCACGAAGCCCAGGCGGGCCGGCATCGCGTCGGCCTGGTTGGCGTCCAGCCCGTACACGCCGGGCGTGACGGTGGTGCGCGGCCCAGCGGTCCAGTCGAGCAGCAACAGCCACCCCCTGCCGACCCACGGGCCGACGACCGCAGCGGCGACCGCGGTGAACAGCGCCAGGTCCTCGCCGTGAGCGCGCTGCGACGGCGACAGGCTGCGCAGGCGGGGGAACCGGGGAAGGATCACGGCACCATCCTCCGATCGCCAGATCAACCCACGGTCAAGAACCGCCCGGACTCTGCTCAGGTGTGGGCCGCCGCCCCGTGGCGTCAGCGGTGCACAGCGGCCACGACTTCGGCCACCAGCCGCCATGTGGCGTCGGCCACGCTGCCGTCGGTCGGCACCGTGAGGGCGCGGCAGGCCGGCCGGCGGCGCAGCGCGCTGCGCTGCCCGTCCAGCTCGGCAACCAGGCCGCGCAGGGCACCCTGCTCCGCGGTGATCTCGGCGGGGGTGCGTTCCGCCTTGCGGGCGGCGATCACGTCGGTCGGGGCGTCGGCAAGAGCCAGCACGTCGGGCGCGCCGACCAGCAGTTCGGCCAGGCGCGAGGCCGGGTGCCCCGGCGCCGGCGAGCGGCGCAGGTCGCTGACCCAGCGGTCGCAGATCACCACGCTGCCGCGCCGGCGGGCCGGCCACAGCCGGGTCGCGGCGCGCCAGGCGTAGTCGGCGGCATAGACCCAGGCGCCCACGCGGCGGGCCAGCGACACGGGTGCGCCGGTGGTGGTGCCGGCGGTCGCCTGCGCCTCGGGGCGTCGCTGCGGGGCCACCGCGGCGGCGTCCGAGCCACGAGCCAGGCGGCGCACCAGACCCACGCCGGGAAGGTTGCCGCGGGCCATGCCGAAATAGGCGTGCTCCACCCGGTAGCCGAGTTGCACGAGCGTCGTGCCGAGCGCGTCGCCGACGGTGGACTTGCCGGAGCCGTCGGTACCGACCAGCGCCACCACCACGCCGCGGCGGCGGAAGCCCAGCGGGGAGCGACGGCGAGCAGGGATGATGCTCCGCCGGTCGGCCCAGGTGGCGCCGATGCGGCGCGGGGCCAGCGAGGCCAGCGCCAGGCGGCGGCGCGCCCGGGGGGCCAACGCCTGGTCTGCCGTCGCGCCCTCGAGCACGGCCACCACCTCGGTGGCCAGGCGGCGACCGAGCGCGGTGGCCAGGCGGTCTGCGCTCTGGCGGCGGGCAGCGGGTGCGGCGGCCGCCCAGGCGGTGCGAGCCTCGGCGAGCCGGGCACCACCCACGACGCGCCCCCGCAGGAGCGGCCGGACGAAGAGGTCGAGCGCGGCGGCGGTGCCGGTGAGGCGGGGCAGGGAGGCGCCTGCACCGGACACCGCCACCTCCCCCTCGGTGGCGAGGAGGAGGGGGCCGACGCGCAGGTCGCCAACGGTGATGTCGACGACGGCGGCGCGGCCGGCGGACGGGAGCCACCACTGCTCGTGGCGCAGGCGGCGGGGGTCGTGGGCCGCGCCCACGTGCACGGCCCCGACGGTGCGCAGGGCGGCGCGCACGGCGTGCAGGCCATCGGCTGACACCCACAGGTCGAGGTCGTGGTGGTCGTCGGCTGCGGTCCACTCGGCCAGTGCCGAGCCAGGGCCCTGGAGGGCCACGGCCACGCCGTGGTGATCGTCGAGGGCGGCTCGCAGGCGAGCGACGGCAGAGGTGCGGTCGGGCGCGGCGAGCACCGGAGTGGACGCGTCGCCGGCCACGGGGGCGAGAGTGGTGGACGTGCTCATGAGCGCTCCTTCGTGACCGCGATGCGTTCGCGGTAGCTGTCGCCGGTGACCGACGCCGCAGCCTCCCAGCTGGCATCGAACTGGACGGTGCGGCGCCCGGCATCGGCGAGGCCCGTCCAGCGGAACTCGTCGCTCAACACCTGGACGATCGCCCCGGCCAGCCGGCGGTGGTCGCCCGGCGCCACCAGCACGGCGTTGTCGCCGTCCTGGGCGATGGCCCGCACACACGTGACGTCGGTGGACACCACCGGCAAGCCGACAGCCATCGCCTCGGCCACGGCCATCGCCGGCGGCGACGTGGTGTAATCGAACTTGAACGGCCACACGCCCAATTGAGCCGCGGCCAGTTCGGCGGCCAGATCGGCCACCGGGTCGGTGACCACCTCGACCGCGTCGCCGAGCCCGCTGGCGTCAACGGCGGCCAACACGTCGGGCAGGTCGGCGGTGGGGATCAGCAGGAGGCGCAGGCGGGCGCCGGGCACCTCGCTGCGCACCACCGGGAAGGCGCGCAGCAGCACGTCCACCCCGCGCACCATCTCGGCACGGCCGGCGAACACCACCACCGGCGCCTCGTCGCGCCACTCGGCGCGGCGCGGGTCGAGGGCGGCCCCGGACGGCAACCGCCGCACCGGCACCCGGCTGGACGACAGCCGCTGGAGCGCATCGCCGTCGGGGGTGAGGACGGACGAGGTGTTGCTGATCCGCAGCATCAGGCGGGCCAGGCGGGGGCGCAGCAGCGAGGTGACGGCCACGCGGGCGCGCAGCACGTTGGAGCGGCGCATCTGGCCGACCGTGGCGAGCCGCCACTGGCGCAGGCGGGGGAGGCGCGGCCAGCCATAGACCGTGTGCACCATCGGGGCACTGCGCAGCGCCGGTGACAGCGCCCAGGCGGCGGTGAGGGCGCCGCCGTGGAGGTGGACCACGTCGGGCTGCTCGGCCTCGAGGACCTCGGCGATGGCCCCCGACTTCTGGAGCGCGAACAGTGCCAGCGACCCGCCGACCTCATGGACCCGGGCGAATCGGTCGGCGCCGTCGTGCACCCGCACCGTGACGAGCACGTGCTCGCCCGGCACGCGGGCCACGACCTCGGCGATCGTGCGGCCCATCGCCTCGTGGGCGGAGAACTCGCTGATGACGTGGACGATCTTCATCACGACACCGTGCGGGTGCGCCACGCACCGGCCATGCCGGTGGCCAGGCCGGCCGCTTCCACGGCCTTCAGGATCATCAGCCCGGCCGCGTGGCGGGGCTCGGCCAGCAGCATCCGCGGGCGGGAGAACAGTGACGTGCGGGCGAGGTGGCGGGAGGCGCCGTCACGGCGCAGGTACTCCGCCACCCACTTGCCGTAGTACCGCTTCTTGCGGAACTGGGTCAGCAGGTGCACATGGCCCTCGTCGTGCCACACATGGCCGGCGGTGCGGCCGACCCGGGCGCCTGCCTGGCGGAGGCGGTCGGTGAGGTCCCAGTCCTCGCCGGCGGTGAGCGTCTCGTCCCACCCGCCGACCGTGTCGAACAGGGTGTGGCGGATGGCCCGGCCGGCCTCGACGGAGGCGTCACCGAGGTAGAGGCGCTTCTCCAGCGAGCGGCACTCGGCGAAGAAGGACTCGCCGAAGGCCAGTTCCGGCAGGACGAGCAGGTCGAGGTCGCCATGGGCGATGGCCCGGGCGCTCTCCACGGCGATGGTCGGTTCGAGCACCATGTCGGCGTCGACGAACACGACCACGTCACCGGCGGAACGGGCGGCGCCGAGGTTGCGCTGGGCGCAACGCTCCGGGCCGGCGATCTCCACATGGTCCACGTACGGGGTGGCCAGCTCGACGGTGCGGTCGGTGGAGTGGTTGTCCACGAGGACGACCTCCACCCGGTCGCACACGCCGGGCTCGAGGTGCTGGCCACGCAGGGATCGGACGCAGGCGGCGATGGTGCGCTCGGCGTTCTTGGTGGGGACGATGAAGCTGACGGTGGTCATGGCAGTGCCTTTCAGGAGTTGGACCCGTCGGGGTCCGCTGCGGCCATCGCGGCGGGGAGACCCGGCCAGGCGAGGACCACGGAGAGGAGGAGGACGAAGAAACCGGCGACGACGATCTGGTTGCCGGCGGCGCTGCCGCCGAGCAGGCCCCCGGTGAGGAATGCGGTGGCGGCGACGACCTGCAGGAGGCGGGCCAGGCGCCAGAAGCGGCGGCTCATGCGCTCGCCCCCACCATCTCGCCGTGGGTGCCGGCTGCGGGGACCACGGCGCCGACCACGTCGAACACCCGGTCGGCGACCGTTTGCCAGTCCTCCACGCCGCCACCGGGCACGGCGGCCGGGGGCTCGGCCACCCAGGTGGGCAGGGTGTGGACGATCCAGTTGGCCAGGGCCTCGGGCGTCGCGGGCACCAGCACACCGTCGGCGGCGGTGACGGCGTCGCGCAGGCCGGGACGGTCGTAGGCGATGGCCCGGGTGCCGAGGGCAGCGGCCTCGGCGATCACCAGGCCCCATCCTTCGCGTGTGGAGGCCATCACGATGGCGTGGGCACGAGCCATCCGTTCGTGCTTCTCCTCGGCGCTGACGTAGCCGAGGAACTCCACACCCTCGGGGGCCTGCTTGCGCAGGGTGCGCTCCATCGGGCCGTCGCCGACGAACCACAGCGTCAGGTCGGGCAGCTCGCGGCGGGCCAGGCGGACCGCCTCCATCACGTGGTCGGCCTGCTTGTAGGTGACCAGGCGGCTGACGTGCACCAGCGTGGGCGTGGCCTCCTTGGGCACGGCGGGCACCTCACCCGGCAGGGTCAGGCCTTCGGGTACGACCGTGATGTCCTTCACGCCGAAGCGCA
This sequence comes from Acidimicrobiaceae bacterium, assembly GCA_020637295.1. Lineage (GTDB taxonomy): Bacteria > Actinomycetota > Acidimicrobiia > Acidimicrobiales > Ilumatobacteraceae > UBA668. The sequence continues at coordinate 20,798 of JACJWF010000016.1, forward strand.
GCAGCGCGTCGCGGGTGCTGTTGCTGACGGCCATCGACGGCACGCCCGCCATCCGGGCCAGCCAACGCGGCTCCAGGTACCGCTGACCGATCGTGGAGAGCGGCCACGGCATCTCGTGGTGCCAGATCTCCTCGCAGGTCTGGTGGTAGAAGGCCACCACCGGGGCATCGGGCTGCCACTCGTGCACGAAGAACGGCCGGGTGTTCACCTGGTCGATGATCACGTCGAACCGGCCGCGCCCTTCCTTCTGGTACCAGCGGCGGGCAGCGCGGTAGACGCCGAGCTTGCCGCCCTGGCGGATGCGCCGCACACCGTGCAGCACTTCGTCGGCAGGCCTGCCGTCGACGGCTGCGGTGAGCAGGGTCACCTCGTGGCCGGCGGCGGCCCAGCGGGCCACCACCTGCTCGGTGTAGACCTCGGCGCCGCCAGCGGCCGGGTGGGTGCCGTCTCGCCAGGTGGTCATCAGGATGCGCATGGGGGATCGTGCTTTCACTCAGTGGGTGTCGTGTGCTCGTTCGAGCGGTTGACGACACTCTCCTCGTCGTGGATCAAGCGGCGATCAAGGCCACGGCGGGAGTCGGCAAAGATCCGCCGGCGAGCACGACATGGGCCGGGACCGCCGGCGCCGCCACCGCGCGCACCGGGTAGGCGCGGCGGACGTGCAGCCGGTGCCAGATGGTGAGCGTGTCGCGCAAGGTGCGGACGATCGCCGCACGGGTGACGGTAGAGCCGGAGAGGCGCTCGCCGAGGTGGACGGGCGCAGGGCGCAGGTCGGTGAAGCCCCGGCGCTTGGCCACCACGAACAGCTCGAGGTCCATCGCGAAGCGGCGCTCCTGCATCCAGGGCAGCACGTCGGCCACCAGCTCGCGGCGCAGCACCTTGCACCCGGTCTGGGTGTCGCTGGCACCGAGGCGGAACAGGGTGCCGGTGACGGTCATGAAGCCGAGGGACACCAGCTTGCGGAACGGCGACGACTCGGAGTGGGAGTCGGCGTGACGCTTGGAGGCGAACACCATGTCGCCGCCCTGGCGGGCACGGTGCAGGTAGTCCACGAGGTGGACGGGGTCGATGTCGCCGTCGGCGTCGATGAAGGCGATGAACCTGCCACGGGCGGACGCGAAGCCGCGCTGGACGGCCGAGCCCTTGCCACCGTTCACCGGCTGGACGATCAGGTGCACCTCCGGTGCGGCCACGGCGCGGACGTGCGCCTCGGAACCGTCGGTGGCGCCGTCGCTGACGGCGATCACCTCGAACCCGATGCCCTCGGCGCGGAGCAGATCGACGATCGACTGGACGGTGGTGCCCACGCTGGGGCCAGGGTTGTAGAACGGCACGACGACGGACAGCTCGACGGCAGCGTCGGCGGGATGCCACAGGCGATCATCGGCGGCCCACGGTGGCAGCACCGTGGTGCCGGCGGCGTCCTCGGCAGGAGCCTGGTCGAGGTGGGCTGCGGGCGCCGTGAGGGCGGTGGCCGGCGGCGCCGTCAACTCCTTCTCCCCGCCCTTCGCGGCTGCGCTGGCACCCATGATCACCACGGCGAACACGAGGGAGGCCGCCGAACCGAGGGCCACCTGGCCGGGGTTGCCATGGGCGACCGCGATGACCGCGATCTCCACCGCGGCACCAGCCCAGGTGAGCAGCGCCCGGGAGGACCGGCGAGCGATGTGGAAGTGGGTGAACAGGGTGACCAGGCCGCTCACGCCGGCGACGGCGCCGAGGCCCACCAGCAGGGCGTGGTCGGCGATGACGCGGCCGAACAGGACGGTCTGCACGAGGTTGCCGGCCACAGCGAGGGCGATCACCACGAGGGCGGCCCACGCGGTCAGCCCCAGGGCCACCCGGCGCACGGTGCGACGGGCGACCGCAGCGTCGGACGCGGCGAACGCGGCGATCGAGGCCATCACGACGGCCGCGGGCACGGCGAGGACGGAACGGGTGATGACACCGGCGGACACGTACTGGTCGGCCGCGTCGGCGGCGAGGTAGTGGCGGGCGAGCAGGGCATCGACGCCGGTGAACAGCCACAGGCCGGCCACGGCGGAGAACGAGCGGACACCGTCGCGGACCGGCACCGCGAGATGGGTGGCACCGGCGCCCGGCAGGCGGGCGGCGCGGGCCGGGCGGCGGATCGACAGCCAGGTCCACCCGGCCATCTCCGCCAGCAGGGTCGCCCAGAGCGCGCCGTGCATGCCCCACCAGATCGGCAGGAGCGCACCCAGCGCCAGGCGGACCACCGTGGACATGACGATGGCGGTGGCCACCAGGCGGGCGCGCCCGTCACCGAGATGCAGCCCCCTCCAGGCGGCGGCCATGCCGGCGGCCAGGAGGGCAGGAGCCACCAGGAGCACCGAGGTGACCGAGTGCAGGTGGAGGAAGCCGGCCACCGGGGCGGCGGCGGCCATGACCAGCAGCGTCGCCACGGCCAGGGCCACACCGATGCGGCGCAGCATGCGCTGCGGATCGTGCTGCGGGTGGCGCGCCCTGGAAGCGGCCACCGCGACCTGCACGGCGCCCAGCGGCACGGACAGCAGCAGCACGACGTTCAGCAGGGTGACCAGGTCGGCGTACTGGGCAGTCGGCAGGCCACGGCTGACTGCACCGTGGAACAGCAGGTTGCCGGCAGCCTGCAGCACGGCCACGCCGGCCAGCAGGGACGCACCGGTGCGGGCAACGGTGGTCGCGGGTGTGATGGCGCGTCGGGCAGCCGGCGCGGTGGTCTGGATGGTCTCGGTCTCCATGGCATCCCACCATGAGGGCGGAGGTTCAGGTGCCGATGAGGGCCGGACGAAGCTTTCCCGCAGGTGCCGTCAAGCCACGGCCAAGGCCACTGCCGAAGATCAACGGCGGATCAGGAGGCGCTCAGTAGTCACCCGCACGGGTCGCTTCGCGGTGGGCGCCGGTGCACACTCCCGCACATGAACCGCACCCGACACCGCACCCGCACGGCAGTGCGCGTCCTCCTCGGCGCCGCGGCCGGGGCACTGGTGGGCACTGGCGTCAGCGCCGCGGCCCACGCCACCGGCACCGGCGGCGCTGGGTACGGTGGCAGCGCCGGCGCCATCGACGTGGGCCGTGACGGCAGCGGCTGGCACGTCGCCGGCGACGGGTTCGCCGCCAACGCCGAGCTCACCGTCACCATCGGCAGCGAGACGTTCGTGGTGCGGGCCGATTCGTTCGGCAGCATCGACACCGTCCTGCCGGCCGATGCCGACGACGGTGCCGGCATCACCGTGGCAGGTGCCGCGGCCGACGGCTCCACCCGCTCGGTCAGCACGTCCACCCCCGCCGACCCATCGGACCCGTTCCCGCTGGCTGCCGCCGGCGGTGGGGCTGCCAGCGCCGTCCTGCTGGACACCCGCCGGCGCCGCGGCGCCGAGCCATCGACCACAATGGTGGGGTGACCACCGACCTGCCCGTCGTCCGCGCACCCGACACCAACTTCCTGGGGCTGGCCGACTTCCCGTACGAGCCGCACTACCACGACCTCGACGGGTTGCGGATGGCGTACCTCGACGAGGGGCCTGCGGACGCGCCCGTCGCCCTGCTGCTGCACGGCATGCCGACGTGGAGCTACCTCTACCGCTCCGTCATCCCGCCGCTGCTGGTGGCCGGCTACCGGTGCGTGGCCCCTGACCACATCGGCTTCGGCCGCAGCGACAAGGTCACCGACCCGGACTGGTACACGATCGCCCGCCACACGGCGAACCTGCAGCGTCTGATCGAGACGCTCGACCTGCGCAACATCACCATCTTCGTGCAGGACTGGGGCGGGCCCACCGGCCTGGCCCAGGTGGCCACCATGCCGGAGCGTTTCAGCCGCCTGGTCATCATGAACACCTGGCTGCATCACGACGGCTACGAGTACTCGCCCGGCATCCAGAACTGGATCACCCAGAACCTGCCCGGCGGGCTGTTCCGCGAGCACGTCCCCACCGCGTTCAACTGGGGGACGTTGATGGTGGTGGGCACGGGCCGGGGGGCGCCGCAGGACGTGCTGGTCCCCCTGTTGCAGGGCGGCGAGGCCGTGCTGTCGGAGGAGGCCGAAGCCGTGCGCCGCGCCTACGACGCCCCGTTCGACGGGCTCGGCGAGGGAGCCGTTGCCGGGCCGCGGATGTTCCCGCTGAGCATCCCGTTCCACGACCACGTACGGGGCAATGGCGACGCCCATGCCCGCCACTTCGACGCCATCAACGCCACCCGCCTCCCGGTGCACTTCATCTGGGGTCTGGCCGACAACGTGTTCACCGGCGAGTGGGGCCGCCAGTGGCACGGCCTGATCCCCCACTCCACGTGGGATGCCTTCGACGACGCCGCCCACTTCCTGCAGGACACCCACGGCCCCCGCATCGCCGAGATCGTGCTGGCCTACGCGGCAGGCTGACCCCGGCGCGCTGCGTCGTCGTCGGAATGATTCCGATTCAAGACGGAAGGCGGGGGCCGGTACGCTGGCTGCCATGCCCGCCGACCTGAGCGATCTCCACCGCCTGGTCGAGCGTCGCATCCACGACGCCGATCTCGTGTACACCAAGGGTCGGCGCCAGCTCGTGGAACTGCTGGCGGACCTCAGCCGGCCGGCATCCATGCCCGAGCTCGTGGAGCAGCGGCCGAAGCTGACCCTCAGCTCGATCTACCGCAACATGACCGACCTCGAGGCCGCCGGTGTGGTCCAGAAGGTGCTGGGCACCGACGACCGCACCCGCTACGAACTGGCCGAGGACCTCATCGGCCATCACCACCACAGCATCTGCAGCACGTGCGGCGCGGTGGACGACTTCGTCATCCCGGAGCGCCTGGAGCGAGCGCTCGAGGCCGGGTTGGCCGACGCCGTGGCCGCTTCCGGCTTCCGCCCGGCCGGGCACCGGCTGGACGTCATCGGCACCTGCGCCAACTGCGCCTGACGGCCCGGCTCAGGCGTGGCCGTGGCGGTCGTGCATGCCGTGCTCGTCGTGGGCATGCGCGTCCTCCGGCACGATCAGGTCGGTGTGGTCGCCGTGCGGGATGGCGAGCAGGGCGATGCCGAATGCGTGCGCCAGTTGCTCCTGGGTGAGCACGTCGCGCGGTGCGCCGGCGGCGATCACCCGCCCGGCGAGCAGCACCACGCAATCGGCCCGGGCGGCATCGCGCACATCGTGGGTGGCGACCGCCACCGACGCGCCACGGTCCAGTTCCTCGCGGATGAGTTGGGCGTAACGCTCGTTGGCCCCTGCGTCGAGGCCGGCCGTGGGCTCGTCGAGGAGCAGGAGGTCCGCCTCGCTGGCCAGCACGTGGGCGAGATGCACCCGCCGCTGCTGACCACCCGACAGGGCGCGCAGGGGCTTGGTGGCGAGCCGCCCGATCTCCAAGCGCTCCAGGCTGGCCTCGACGGCTGCATGGTCGGCACGGGTGAGACGGCCGAGCAGACCCCGCCGCCGGTAGCGGGCCATCAGCACCACATCGCGGACCTGCATCGGCAGCAGCCCCTCGGCCGCGGCGTGGAACTGGCCGAGGTAGGCCACGCGGTTGGGTGCTGCGCCCGGCACGTCGCCGAAGACCTTCATCTCGCCGGAGATCGGCTCCAGCAGGCCGGCGATCGTCTTCAGCAACGTGGACTTGCCCGACCCGTTGACACCCACCAGCGACAGCGCCTGGCCGGGCAGCAGGGTGAGGTCGATGTGCTCCACCACCGGCCGGCCGGAGTAGCCGACCGCAAGATCGCTGGTTGCCAGGACGGGCGTCATCGCCTCACCCGACCGGTGCGACGCTGCCCGTGCGCCGCTGCGCCAGCGACTCGCGCACGGCCTGGATCGTGAACACGACGAAGAACAGCGCGACCGCCACCACCACGACGCTGGCCCCCGCGGCAAGGTCGAAGTGGTAACTGATCAGCAGGCCGGCCCACACCGACAGCGAACCGAAGAGCGCGCCCCAGGCCATCATCGCCCACACCCGTCGAGCGATGAGTGCGCCGGTGCCGGCGGGCGCCAGCAGCATGCCGAACACCAGGAGCGTGCCCACCGTCTGGAAGGACATGACGACGCACACGGTGACCATCAGGAGCAGCAGCGTCTCGAACCGGCGGGAGGGCCAGCCGGCGATGTCCGCTTGCTCCGGGTCGAAGGAGAGCATCAGCAGTGGGCGGGCGAACACGCGGGCGAACACGCCGACGACGACCAGCGCGATCGCCTGCTGGACGATGTCGCTGCGGGACACACCGAGGATCTCGCCGAAGAGGATGCCGACGATGTCGCCGGTGAACGACGTGGATCGGGAGACCATCATTACGCCCAGCCCCAGCATGCCGACGAACAGCAGCCCGATGGCCGTGTCGCTGCTGAGCCGCGACTTGCGGGTGACCAGGTTGACGCCGCCGATCATCAGCCCGGCCCCGACGGCGGCACCGAGAACACCGGGGGCCCCGAGCAGGAGGGCACCGGCAACGCCGGGGAGCACGCCGTGGGCCAGCGCGTCGCCCAGGAAGGCGAGGCCGCGCAGGACCACGAACGTGCCGGCGATCGAACACGACACCGCCACCAGGATGCCCGCGATCAACGACCGGGTCATGAACGGGTTGTTGAGGAACGGCGAGATCAAGGACCTCACGCTAGCGACCTCGCCACTGTTCGCAGGCTAGGCGAGGGCACCGGTGACGGCTGCCGCAATCGCGAGCATGAACGAGCGGTAGGTGCCGTCGTCGGGCAGGTTGTGGGTCGACAACTCCACCACCTTCGTGCCGGTGTCGGCGGCCACCGCCTCGACTGTGGCCGCCGACGTGCCGATCTCGGCGAAGATCGCCGGCACATCCGCATCGCGGATCTTGGCTTCCAGATCGGCCAACTCGCCCGCGGACGCCTCCGCTTGCGAGGTGACCGCCGGGATGATGGCACCGATCAGCCGGAACCCGTAGCGCTCGGCGAAGTAGCCCATGGACTCGTGCCCGGTCACCAACTTGCGCTGGTTCGCCGGGATCGTGTTCACCATCGTCTCGATCTCGCCGTTCAACTCGTCGAGGCCGCTCGACACCCGTGCCGCGCCGGCGGACACGTCCACGCCGGCCGCCTTCATCTCGGCCGCGAAGGGCTCGATCCACTGCTGCATGGTGAGGGGATCCATCCACAAGTGGGGATCGTCCGCGCCCGGCGCCTGATCCGGATCCTCGGCGTCCGCTCCCTCGCCGGCCTTCACCTTCCGCACCGTGATGTGGTCCGACACGGTGAACACGCGGACACCGTTCGACCGCGCTTCGGAGAGCGGGTCCTGCAAGTTCCCTTCGAGACCCAGCCCGTTCTCCACCAGCACGTCGGCGTTCAGCATCGCCTCGACGTCCTTCGCCGACGGGCTCCATTCGTGCGGATCGGCGCCGTTGGGCATCAGCACCACCACGTCAGCGCTGTCGCCGACGATGTCGCGAACGACGGCGCCGAGCACGGAGTAGGTGACCACGACCGTGGGCCCGCCCGTGTGCTCACCTCCGCTGTCGTCGCTGCACCCGGCAGCGACGGAGACGAGGGCGAGCGAGAGTGCAGCGGCGGCGAGTCGACGAATCACAATAGGAACCATACCTACTCTTGTCGGCGATCTCAACTCCCGCCCAAGTGGCGGCGACGGGCGCGCCGCGCCCGGGTGAGGTCAGGGCTGGCCGCCGGGGGGCGCCCCGCCAGGACCACCGCCGGACGGGGCGTCGACGACTGCCTGCGTGGTGGCGCTGACCGCCGCGACGAGGAACACGCCGAGGTCCTCCCCAACCATGCCGGACACGGTGCCCAGTTCGTGCACGCCACCGTCGTCACCGAACACATTGTCCGTCGCCAGGCTGACCTGGGAGAAGTTGGCGACACTGGCCTCGTAGCCCTCCATGTTCTCGAACACCTGGCTGCACACATCGGCCGGCATGGCGATCTGCGAGGTGGCGATCTTGTTGGCCACGTCGGTGGCATCCGCCAGCGTGGGGTAGACCTCGAAGTGGATGTGGGGCCAGCGCCCCGAGTAGCACGCCGGGAAGATGCTCTGGAATGTGACCGTGCCGTTGGCGTCGCACTCCTGCACCCCGCGCAGGTAGTTCTGCTCGGTGAACCCGTCGGAGTACAGCGAGTACCCGCCTTCGCGGTTGCAGTGCCAGGCGTACACCGCCGCGCCCGCGTAGGGCACCCCGCCGCTGTCCGCATCGAGGATCTGGAAGGTGATCGACATCGGGACCCCTTCGGCCGTGCCGCTGTACTGCCCGAAGCTGGTGGTGATGTCGGAGCGGACCACCCCGGACTGCGACAGGACGTCGGGCCCGTTCGAGCCGTCACCCGGGTAGGGCCCAGCCGTCTCCTCGGGGATGACGTCGACCGCAGACGCCGCAGCGCCGGTGGACCCGGTGGAGGTCTCCGTGGCGGCCGTGGTGGTGGCCCCGGAACCGGACGACGAGGTGCCGTCGTCGTTCCCGCACGCGGCCAGCGCGATCGACGCGGCCATGCCACCGAACAGGCCGAACGCCCGCCGGCGGGAGAACAGGGTCCCGAGGTCGAACTGCAGGCCCTGGTCGTAGGCAGGCTCGTCCGGCCTGGGCAGGGGCCGCCCTTCGAAGGTTGGTGAGAGTTCGGACATCGGGGTCTCCTCGTCGGCTGGCTGGCCGTGCGGCCGGTTGCTGGCGCCAACCTACGGGGGCGGCCTCAGAGAAGGCATGGCGTCGCCTGGGAGTCTCCTGTGTGCCCGTCCCGTCACCACCCGTGGGCACGGCGGTTCAGCTGAACCGCCGTGGTACCCGGCCGCCCCGCAGATCCATGTCACACCCCGTCGGCAGAATGCGTTCAGAGGTGAGTGATGCCCATCGAGATGCCGATCGTGATGACCGAGGACGGCCAGTACGGCCTGCGGCCGGAGCGGATCAGCTGCTTCCGGTTCACCACCACCGTCGAGGGGCGCGTGCTGTTGCACGCACTGGTCGGGCAGCTCACAGTGCTGGTCGGTGAGTTCCCCCGGCGCGCCGCGGCCGAGCGCGCCGCACGACTGCTGATCGGTGAACCACTCGACGAACCGGAGGGCGAGATGAACCACGACGCCACGCTGGGCATCCGGCTGACCGATCTGTGCCGGGCCCAGGAGCAGAGCCCCGTTCGGGTGAACCCCGAGACCTGGGCGAGGTACCCGGCCATCGCCGGGCTCGGCGCGATCCCTCAGGAGATCCGCCGCACCGACCTTGCCGAGCGGGCCGGTCGCATCAGTTGGGATGCGCCCCACCACGACGAGGTGGCCCGGTTGTTCGTGCTCACGATGGCCTGGGGCTCGGGTGTCACCAACGGGCGAGGGCCCCGCTACACGGGCGCGGCCCTTGCCGCAGGCGCTTCCACCATCGACACGCTCGTCCACACCCGAGCCCTCATCGCCGAGGGCGACGTGGCCGGCGCGTACCGCCTCCATCGCCGGCTCCCCGGCGTCGGGCCGTCGTTCCACACCAAGTGGATGTGGGTGGTGGGCACCACGACGCCGCTCACCGGCCCGCGCCCGCTCATCCTGGACTCGCTGGTCTGGCAGAGCCTCGGGGCGGATGGCATCCACTGGGACAGCGTGATGGCGGCGGGGGGCAGCCGCGACTGGGGCGACCGGTACGTCGCCTACCTGCACGCTGCCGAGGCGTGGGCGGATGCCGCGTCCATCGGCACCGACGGGGGCCGCTACACGGCGGAGGATGTGGAGTTCACCCTGTTCGAGTGGGCACGGGAGGGGTCGCGACCGACGTTCACCACAGCTGGGTGAGCACAGCGGTTCGGTTGCAGTGCGTCAGGCGAACTCGCCCACCAGGGTGCTGAGGGCAGCGATCGACGGCAGGGTCACCTCGCCGGGGGCGTCGCGTGAGCCGGGGATGATGCGCACGAAGTCGATGCCCAGGTCGCCGATCTGGCGCAGCCGGGTGCGGGCTTCGTCCAGCGGCCCGGCGATGCCGAACCGGTGGATGAACTCCGGCGTCAACGCCTGGGCGTGGGACCCGGCGGCCGCGCCGTGGTGCGTCATGTCGTAGCCCGTCCGCATGGACTCGGCGGCCTGCTGCACAGCGGCCGGCAACTCGTCGATCTTCATCCCCGGGAACCCGGAGAAGTGGGCGAAGCTGGCCACCCCACCGCGCACCGCCTCGCGGGCCACCGCCGGGTCGTCGTTGACCACGCAGTTGACGTAGGCGCCGAGGCGCAGGTCGGCCGGGTTGCGCCCTGCTGCCTGCGCACCGGCTCGGGCGCGAGCCACGCACTCCTCCAGCCGCTCGATGTCGGCACCGACGGCAAAGCAGATCCGGTCGGCGACGCAAGCCGCCATCTCGATCACCTTCGGGCCCGTGGCAGAGACCTCGATCGGCACCCGCTGGACGTCGAGATCGTCGAGCCACTCGATCCGGCTCGGCGACCCGTCACGGTCGACGGTCTCGCCGTCCAGGTAGGCACGGAGCCGCTGCAGGTACAGCTCGAAGTCGGCGGGCGAGGCCGGCCGGCGGCCGATCTTGGCCATGGAGGAGTCACCTCGCCCGATCCCCAGCACCACCCGGCCGCCGCTGGCCACCTGCACGCCGAGCGCAGCCGACGCGGTGACCGCCGGGTCGCGGCTGACCGGGTTGGTCACGCCGGTGCCGAGTTCGATGCTGGTAGTGGCGCCAGCAGCCAGCATCAGCTGGCTCCACGTCTCGGGCGCCAGGTTCTGGGTGTCGGCCAGCACGAGGCTGCGGAAGCCGAGGCCCTCGATCCGCTGAGCGAGCATGGCGGTGTTGGTGGGGTGGGGGAAGAACAGCAGTCCGATGTCCATCGTCATGTCCTCATTTCTGGTCGATCGAGCGGTGCGGGTGCGGTTTCGGTGGTGACGTGCCGCGGGTCAGGACGCCAAGCGCTGCCGCTCCACGGCGCGGAAGGCATGGTCGAGGCGGCGGCGGCCCTCGGCGGTGAGGCAGGGGTCGAGGATGGCCCGGTGGTGCTCGATGCCACGGGCGCAGTGCGACCAGGTGATGTCGCCGACCTCTTCGAACTCGTCGAGGTGGTCGAGCCAGTACCTGCTGACGACCCACAGCGAGCGGGCCAGCACGGTGAGATCGACATCGAGGCTGGCACGCAGCAGGCCCTCCTCGCCGAACCGGGCGATCAACCCTTCCAGCCGCCGGAGGTCGGCCACCAACTCCGGCGGCGCGCCAGGCGGGATCTCCATGCCCACGAACTGGGCCCGGTCGCGCAGCAGGAAGCGGCAGCGCCACACGATCTCCATGGAGGAGGTGACGTGCTGCACGTAGTCCGCGCACACGTCGGCGGTGCTGCCCGCGGCCTCCCGCGCTCGGAGCACCGCAGTGACGTCGTCGCGCACAGCGACGACCAGGTCCAGCTTCGCCGGGAAGTGGTAGGTGAGGTTGCCCTGGCGGATTCCAGCGGCCGCAGCGATGGCGGCCAGCGACGTGGCGGCGTAGCCGTGGCGGTTGAACAGCTCGAGCGCCGTGTCCAGGATCCGTTGGCGTGTGGGGGTTGCGGTCATCACTGCTCTCGATTAGGTTGAACGACCTAAGCCTAGGTTGAACGACCTAAGCTGTCAAGCGGATCCCCGCAAGTCCAGCAAGAGGATGGTGTCCATGACCCAGCGACCGGAGCATGTGGTGATCGTCGGTGGCGGCACGGCGGGCTGCGTGCTCGCCGCCCGCCTCAGCGAGAGCAGCCGGTTCACCGTGACCCTGCTGGAGATCGGCGCCGACGACGCCACCTACGACGACGTGCTGATGACCCCGCAGCGCACACCCGAGGCGTGGATCGGCAATGCACCCGCCGCCTTCACGGTGATGCAGGGCCCGCCCGCCGACGTGCCGGTGTTCCAGGCCCGGGTGCTGGGCGGCACCTCGGCAGCCAACGGGATGGCGACCTTGCGCGGCCTGCCCGTGGACTACGACGGCTGGGCGGCAATGGGGCTGGACGGATGGGCCTGGGCGGATGTGGAGGACACCTTCATCGCCGCCGAGCGCGACCTGGACTTCGGTTCGTCACCACTGCACGGCGACTCGGGGCCGCTGCCCGTCCGCCGCTGGACCCGCACCGAGCACTCCCGGGCGCACATCGCCTATCTGGACGGGATGCGCGAGCTCGGCGAGCCGGCCGTCGCCGACATCAACGACGCGTCCCAGCTGCCCGGGCTGGGCGTGTTCCCCGCGACGATCGACGCCGACGCCCGCCGGGTGTCCACCAGCCTCGCCTACCTCACCCCCACCGTGCGGGCGCGGCAGAACCTCACCATCCGCACCGGCTGCGACGTGGCCGCCCTCACGTTGGACGGCCGCCGCGCCACCGGCGTGGTGCTGCGCACCGGCGAGCACCTCGCGGCGGACGAGGTGGTGGTGGCGTGCGGCGCGCTGTGGACGCCGCTGCTGCTCATGCGTTCGGGCATCGGGCCGGCAGCGCACCTCGCCGACCACGGCATCCGCGCCGTGGCCGACCTGCCGGTGGGCGAGACGATGAGCGACCACCTCGGCCCGGCCATCCCCTACGAGTACGACGGGCCGGAACCCGGCACCGGCGGGCCGGCGCAGGCTCTGCTGGTCGGCGCGTCGAACGGGGTGGACATCGACTACCACGCCTTCCCCATCACCGCCTTCCCGTTGGGCGGGCGGCCCCGGTTCCTGCTGTCGGTGTTCCTGCTGCGATCCGGCGGCGACGGCACCGTGCGGTTCGGCGACTCGCCGGACAACGGCCCGGTGGTCACCCTGCCCTCGCTGCCCGCCGACGCCCACGCCCGCTACCGCCACGCCTTCGACAAGCTGGTCGCCTGGCAGCGGACCGACGCCTACCAGCGCCTCGGTGCCGAGCCCGTCGACCCGATCGACCTGGCCGCGGAGGATGCGGTGCAGCAGGGCTTGGAGCGGCATCTGCTGTCGTACGCGCACATGGTCGGCACCTGCCCGATGGGGACGGTGCTGGACGCCGACTGCCGCGTCCACGGCATCGACGGCTTGCGCGTCGCCGACGCCTCGGTCATGCCCACCATCCCGTCCGGCAACACCTACCTCGGTTGCGTCATGATCGCCGAACGGATCGCCGCCAAGATGAAGGCCTGAGCGCGGTCAGCTCAGTTCGTAGAGGCGCCAGCGGCCGTCGAGGCCCTTGAGGTCGAACTCGCCGCGGTCGTCGCACATGAAGTCGCTGCCCATCAGCATCTCGCGCACCGTGTTGGAGACGAAGATCGAGCCGTCCGTTGCCGCGTGCTCCACCCTGGCGGCAGCGTTGACAGCGATGCCGGAGATGTCGGCGTTCTCGTGCACCTCGATCTCCCCGGCGTGCAGGCCGGCGCGGACCCGCAGGTCGATGGCGGCGAGCTCCGCCCGGAAGGCCCTCGCCGCGGCCGCGGCCGCGGATGGTATGGGGAACGTGGCCAGCATCCCGTCGCCCGTGCTCTTCACGATCCGGCCGCCGAACTGGGCCACCTTGCGGTGGGCGAGACGGTCGTGGCTCTCGATGGTCGCCCGCCACGCCTGGTCGCCGAGCGAGCGGGCCAGATCGGTGGAGCCGACGATGTCGGTGAACATCACGGTGGCAAACTCCCGCCGCGTCCCTCGCTTCGGCGCCGAGCCGCAGACGAACTCGATGTGGGCATCGACGACGTCACGCCAGTTGTCCAGCGTCGGCCAGAAGTGGTCCGCCCCGTCCACCTCCAGGTACTCGGCGCCCGGGATGGTCTCGGCGAGGACCCGTCCGTGGCCGACACCGAGCGAGCGGTCGCCCCGCACGTGAACCACCAGGGTCGGGACGTCGATCTGCTGCAGGTCCAGCGCGCTGGTGTCCAGGCTGAGCACGCTGTCCAGCTGGCGGCGGAAGCCGGCAGGCGTGGCCGACAGCCGGCACAGCCGGTTCGCCCAGCGGGTGAACGCCTCGTCGCCCACCTTGCTGGGCGAGGTGAACTCGACGAACCGATGGGCATCCTCGCCCCATACCGCAGCCACTGCCTCCCAGTCCGCCATCACGTCTCGCCACGGCCGGTGGTCGTCGCCGCCCAACTCACGGATGCGATGGTCGAGGCTCAGCGGGGCGGCGGTGTTGGTGAGCAGCAGCCGTTCCACGCGCTCGGGATGGCGCATCGCGAACTGCTGGGCCATCAGGCCACCCTCCGACATCCCCGAGATGGTCGCCGTCTCCCAGCCGACCGCGTCCATGACGGCGATGATGTCGTCGATCCGCTCGTCGAGGGTCGGCGCACGGTCGAACCGGTCCGACAGGCCGATCCCGCGCTTGTCGAACACCGCATTGTGGAAGTGGACACGGGCCACCTCGAGCACACGCCGGTAGACCTCGTGCTCCCACATCACGTCGAGGTTGGAGACCAGCGCAGGGATCGACAGCACCCGCGGGCCCGAGCCGAACTCCTGGTAGGCGATGCGCACCCCATCGCCCCCGGCGAACCGAACGTCGGGCAACTCCACGGCGCCATTGTTCCAGAGATGCTCGGCGCCCCTGACCGAGCGGTCGGTCGAACGCGTTCGACACGACCCGGAGAAGCACGAACCCCTGCCGGGTGGCAGGGGTTCGTCGCGAGAGCGGACGACGGGAATCGAACCCGCATTCTCAGCTTGGGAAGCTGATGTTCTGCCGTTGAACTACATCCGCGAAGGCCCGAGCAGGATACCGCCCGGGCACGGGCCGAGCCACCCGGATGCGGGACGGCGCGTCAGCGGGCGATCAGGGCGCCCAGCGCGGCGACCGCCACAACGAACCCCAGCGCCGCCATGGCGATGCTGCGGCTGCGCGGGGCGCGGGCGAGATCGCCCTCGTTGCGCTGGATGGCGGGCGGCCGCACCAACGCCATCACGTTGCCGGCGAAGAGCGCGCCGCCGAGGGCGAGCAGCAGCCAGACGATGAGGTCCTTGCCGAGGAACATGGCGACCAGTGTGGCAGCGACGCCGCAGGAACCCTCCGGCCGCCTACACGAAGGCCGGGGCGAAGATGAGGGCCACGATGGTCATCACCTTCACCAGGATGTTCATCGCCGGGCCGGCCGTGTCCTTGAACGGGTCGCCGACGGTGTCGCCCACCACGGCGGCCTTGTGCGGGTCCGAGCCCTTGCCGCCGTGGGCGCCGCCCTCGATGAACTTCTTGGCGTTGTCCCACGCACCGCCGGCGTTGGCCATGAAGATCGCCAGGCAGAAGCCCACGACCAGGGCGCCGGCCAGGAAGCCACCGAGCGCGTCCACGTCGATGAACCCGATCACCAGCGGCACCACCAGCGCCAGCGCACCGGGGATCAGCATCTCCTTCAGCGCGGCCTCGGTGGAGATGTCCACGCAGCGGGCGTAGTCCGGCACGGCTTCGGGCTTGCCCTCGCGCAGACCCGGGATCTCGCGGAACTGGCGGCGGACCTCCTCGATCATCTGCTTGGCGGCCCGGCCGACCGCGTCGATCGTGAGGGCGGCGAACAGGAAGGGCAGCATCGCCCCAAGGAGCAGGCCGACGAACACCTCCACCTTGCCGAGGTCCAGCGACATGATCGTGCCCTGCTTGGCCACCGACGCCTGGAACGCCTTGAACAGCGCCAGCGCGGTGAGGGCCGCCGAGCCGACGGCGAAACCCTTCGCCACCGCCGCCGTGGTGTTGCCCAGGGCATCCAGGCTGTCCGTCACCTCACGGACCTTCGGGTCCAGGTGGGCCATCTCGGCGATGCCTCCGGCGTTGTCGGCGATCGGGCCGTAGGCGTCCACGCTGACCACGATGCCCGTCGTGGCGAGCATGCCGATGGCCGCCACGGCGATGCCGTACACGCCGAACCCGTCACCCGCCTGCTGACCGCCCCAGTAGGCCAGGCCGATGCCCACGCCGACCAGCAGGACGCTGGCGGCGACGGAGATCATGCCGGCGGAGATGCCGGACAGGACGGTGGTTGCCGGGCCGGTCTCCGCCTGCTGGGCGATCGACTTCACCGGCTTGAAGTCCGAACTGGTCCAGATCTCGGCCACCTTGCCGATGGCGTAGCCGACGATGAGGCCCCCGATGACGGCCACCGCGAGGCCCCACCACTTGTCGTTCTGGTCGCTGTCGCCGAACAGCAGGGCGGTGACACCGACCACCCCGAGTGTGGTGAGCCCCATCGCCACGTTCGTGCCACGGTGCAGTTCGTGCGCCAGGTGGTGGGACTCCAGCGAGTCGTCCGAGCGCACGAAGAAGGCGCCGACCACCGAGGCGATCATCCCGACGGCGGCGACCGCCAGCGGGAAGACGAAGTACTCCGGCGTGGCGTCCGGCGTGAGCACGGTGATGAACGCGGCCAGCGCGATGGGGGCGATGATCGACCCGGCGTAGCTCTCGAACAGGTCGGCACCCATGCCCGCCACGTCGCCCACGTTGTCGCCCACGTTGTCGGCGATGGTGGCCGGGTTGCGCGGATCGTCCTCCGGGATGCCGGCCTCCACCTTGCCGACGAGGTCCGCCCCCACGTCGGCGGCC
The DNA here is from genome assembly GCA_020637295.1 of Acidimicrobiaceae bacterium. Lineage (GTDB taxonomy): Bacteria > Actinomycetota > Acidimicrobiia > Acidimicrobiales > Ilumatobacteraceae > UBA668. The sequence continues at coordinate 37,198 of JACJWF010000016.1, forward strand.
TTCGTGTAGATGCCACCACCGACCCTGCTGAACAGGGCGATCGAGGAGCCGCCGAGCGCGAAGGCGGTGATGATCTCGAACGCGTCCTTCACGTCCATCCACACCGCGAACACGAGGTAGCAGGTGGAGATCCCGAACAGGGCCAGGCCCGCCACGGTGAAGCCCATCACCGCGCCGCCCCGGAACGCCAGCGGCAGCGCCCGGTGGGCCCCGTCGATGGCGGCGTGGGTGGTGCGGGCGTTGGCCTTGGTGGCGATGTCCATCCCCACGAAGCCCGCCGTCGCCGAGAAGACGGCGCCGCACACATAGGTGATGGCGCCCCACGGGCGGCCGTAGTCCAGCAGGGCGAACATCAGCACGGCGACGGCGACGACGAAGCCGGCCACCCAGCGGTACTCACGGCGCAGGAACGCACGGGCACCGGCCTGGATGGCGGTCATCAGCTCCACCATCCGCTCGTTGCCCGGCGACTCCGCCGTGACCAGGCGGTAGAAGTACGCCGCCAGGGCCAGACCGCACAGGCCCGTGGCCGCAGCGACATAGGGGATGTAGTCGAACGCAGCAGCGATCAAGGGTTGCCTCCATCAGGTCGGCTGCACGGGCAGCCTCAACTTCAACGCCGACCAGACTTCCCGGCACACCTGGACGGAGACGCTACTCGGCCGATCCGCCGGCAGCGCTATCGTCGCCGGATGGACGCCACCGCCGTCGACCGGCAGACGGGCGAACTCGCCCACCTCACCCGGCTCCTCCTCGCCGAACGGGCCGAGGCCGCCGCCCTGCGCGCCGAACTGCACCGGGAGCGGCTGGCCCGGATGGACCTCCTCGCCGAACTGGACGCGGCCCGCGCTGCCGGGTGACGGCCATGAACGACGGCCTCAGCGACCTGCTGCGCGACGACCCGCTCCTCGACACTGCGTGGTACCTCGCTCGCTACCCCGACGTGGCGGGCACGGGCCTGACGGCCGAGCAGCACTACCTGGCGATCGGCGCCGAACTGGGCCGCGACCCTGGCCCTGCGTTCTGCACCACTGCGTACCTGGCGGCGAACCCGGACGTCGCCGCGGCCGGCCTGAACCCGCTGGTCCACTATGTGCAGTCCGGCCGACGGGAGGGCCGGCCGACCCGGCCGGGAACGGCCCGCTGCGACGTCACGCCCGGCCCGCCGATGACCGACGCCGGCGCACCGGCGCTGCCCGGCGCCCTTGCCCGGCGTGCCGGCGCCCGCCTGGTGCTGGTGGTCGGCCACGCGGCTGGGCCGGTGTGGTTCGGGGCGGAGCGCAGCCTGCTGGCCCTCCTGGCTTCGTACCACCGCATCGGGATCGACACGGCGCTGGTGTTGCCCGCCGGTGCGGACACGCGCTACGTCGAGGCGGCGCAGGCGCTCACCACCGCGGTCCACTTCGCCACGGTGCCCTTCCGCCGCCCGCGCCACGATCCCGACACGGGCGCCGTCGCCCACGCCCACCGGCTGATCGCCGACACGGGCGCCGACGCCGTGCAGACCAACACCGTCGTCCCACGTGAGGCGCTGCTGGCGGCCCGCCGCGCCGGCATCCCAGCCGTCGTGTTCGCCCGCGAGATCCCCACCGGTGACCGCCAGCTCGAGGAATGGCTGGGCGCGCCGGCCGACGAGATCGTCGCGTCTGTCGCCGGCGACGCCGACTACCTGCTGACCACCAGCCGAGCCGCCGCCGACACCTACCCGATGGCCGGTCGCACCGCAGTGGTGCCCCCACCGGCTGATGAACACCTGCTGGCACTGGGCCCACCCCGCCCCGACGGCCCGTTGCGCGTCGCGCTGGTCGGCTCTGTCCAGGAGAAGAAGGGCGTCGCCGATTTCGTGGCCCTGGCGGCGCTTCTGGCAGACCGGACCGACATCGTGTGCCGGGTGATCGGGCCGCTGACGCCCTACGCCCACCGCCTGCTGGCCGCCGGTGTGCCGGGCAACCTGGAGTTCGCCGGGGCCGCCGACGACCCGCCCGCCGCGCTGGCGCTCGCCGACGTGGTGGTCAACCTCTCCACCTGCGAGGAGGCGTTCTCCCGCACCATGCTGGAAGCGATGGCCGCCGGCCTGCCGGCCGTCGGCTGGGACCGGGGCGCCATCCCCGAGGTGGTGGTCGACGGTGTGACGGGCTATGTGGTGCCGTTCGGAGATCTGCCGGCGATGGCCCACCGCCTCCGCTGGCTGCGCGACCCGGCGGTGCGGCGACGGCTGGGCGATGCCGGCCGGGCGCGAGCACAGGCGCTCTACTCCTCGGCCGCCGCCGACGCCGCGCTGGCCACCGCATGGTCGGCGATCCTCCCGACCGCCGACGTGCTCGCCGAGCGCGCCGGCGACCGGCACCTGCCGTTGCCCACCAACCACCGCGCCCCACACGCCCGACCGTTCTACGCGGGGAACCGCTCGAGGTGGGCGCACTGCACGGCAGTCGCGTTCGCCGGGCCGGACCTGCTGGTCACGGCGTCGCTGCTCGGCCAAGAGGCCTTCGTCGTCAGCGTCGACCCGGCCAGCGGCGAGGCGGCCATCGTCGGGTCGCTGCCCACCACCGCAGACGGGGTGCCGGCCAGCGTCGACCTCCTGGACGTCACCGATGGGAAGGTGGTGGCCGCCAACTGCGAGAGCCAGGGGGTGACGGTGCTGCGCCTCGACGGCCATGCACTTCGCCACGAGGGATCCATCCGGTTGCCGGGCGGCGGGTTCGCCCATGGCGCCGCCTGGGTACCCGGCAGGCCGGGCACCCCGGGCCTCGCGGCAGTGGCCACCAACACCGGCGCCGAAGAGGTGGCCTTCGTCTCCACCGTCAGTGGTGCGCAGATCGCCTCGTTCCGGAAGGACGGCTGGGTGATGAAGGACGTCGCCTTCGCCGACCCGGCGCGGATGGTCGTGGCCATGATGCGCCAACCGCTCGACCAGGACCCGGCCACATGCCACCAGGCTCGGCTGGTGCTGGTGGCGCTGGGGACGGACCTCGCCGACCAGCAGGTGCTGGACGAGGTGGACCTGCCGGCGTCCACGGCGGACGGCTGCTGCGTGCACGGGCACCTGGCCCTCGTCGCCGACCAGGCCCGCGACGCGGTCCACGTGTACGACGTCGCCGGGGACCGGCTGCAGCACGTGCGCACGCTGCGCGGGTTCTCACTCCCCCACGATGTGGCCGTGTCGCCCGACGGGCGGTGGATCGCTGTCGCCAACTACGGCACCAACACGGTGACGTTGCGACCGTGGCCGGAGGACCTGGACGCCTGAGCCCAGGCGGACGCCGTGGCTACACGCCGCGGGCGGCGTTGCCGAACTTCGTGTACTGGCCGCGGAACACCAGGCGGGCCACACCCGTGGGGCCGGAACGGTGCTTGGCAATGATCAGTTCGGCCGCCGCCTTGTCCGGCGAATCCCGGTTGTAGACCTCGTCGCGGTACAGGAACATGACCACGTCGGCGTCCTGCTCGAGGCTGCCGGACTCGCGGAGGTCGGCCAGCATCGGCCGCTTGTCCGACCGGCTCTCCAGGTTTCGGCTGAGCTGGCTGAGGGCCACGATCGGCACCTCCAGCTCACGGGCCAGGATCTTCAGGCCTCGGCTGATCTCGCTGACCTCCAGCTGGCGGTTCTCCGCCGAGGCCCCGCCGCTCATCAGCTGGAGGTAGTCGATGAGGATCATGCCCAGCCCACCGTGGCGGGCTTTCAGCCGGCGGGCCTTGGCGCGGATCTCCATCACGGTGACCCGCGGATTGTCGTCCAGGTACAGGGGGATGGTGTCGATCCGGTTGATGGCCCGGCCGATCTTCGTCCAGTCGCCCTCGGCCAGCCGCCCGGTGCGCAGCTTGCTGGAGTCCACCTCCGCCTCGGCGGAGAGGATTCGCTGGGTGAGCTCGGCGTGCCCCATCTCCAGCGAGAACACCAGCACCGGCTTGTGCGTCTTCTTGGCGATGTGCGTCGCCATCCCCAGCCCCAGCGCGGTCTTGCCCATGGCTGGCCTGGCGCCGACGATGTTCAGCGTGCTCGGCTGGAGGCCGGAGAGGATCTCGTCGAGGTCGTCGTAGCCGGTGGCGGTGCCGGTGATGGTGTCGCCGCGCTCGAAGGTCTCCTGCAACTTGTCCATCGCCAGCGGCAGCAGGTCGCCGAGCGGGCGGGTGGAATCCACCACGCGGTCCTCGGCCACCTCGAAGACCTTGGTCTCGGCCTCGTCCAGAGCCTTGGTGACGTCGTCGGGTTCGGTGTAGGCGAGCTCGGTGATCTCCCCGGCGACGCTGATGAGCTTGCGGAGGACCGCCGTGTCCTGGACGATCTTGGCGTAGCGGGCCGCGTTGGAGATGGCCGGGGTGGCGTTCTGCAGGTCCAGCAGGGCGGCCGGCCCACCGACCTCGTCCAGCAAACCGTTGCGGCGCAGTTCGTCTGCCACGGTGACGATGTCCACCGGCTGGCCCTGGGCCATCAGCCCGCGGACGGCGGCGTAGATGTGCTGGTGCGCCGGCTTGTAGAAGTGCTCCACCAGCACCCCCAGTTCGGCGACCTGGCCGACCACCTCGCGGCTCAGCAGCAGGGCGCCGAGCAGGCTCTCCTCGGCGCTGAGGTTGTGCGGCGGCACCCGTGCCTCCACCCGGCGCGGGCCACCCTGGTCGCGGCCACGGCCGCGGCCGAAATCGCGGGGTGGTTCGTGGAGGAACGGGTCGTCGTCGCTCATGGTGGACCTACCTTGCCGTGCGGGGCCTGTGGATCGCTAGAGGGGTGAACCCTGTGGACAGTGTGTGGACAGTTCCGCATCCCGGAACGGCACAGCCCCGTCCTCACTTGCGCGTGCAAGCAGAACGGGGCTGTGGACAACCCTGTGGATGTGGATGGCGGGCCGGCGAGCGGCGCCGCCGGGACTACTTGGCGACCACCTCGACCGTGATCGGGAACTCCACGTCCGAGTGCAGCTTGGCGCTGACCTGGTAGGTGCCCGTGGTCTTGATGTGCTCGACGTTCAGCTTGCGCCGATCCAGCGAGATGTTGGCCTGGGCCTGCACCGCGTCGGCGACGTCGGCCGCGGTGACCGAACCGAACAGCCGACCCTCGGCACCAGCCTTCACCGGGATGGTGATGGTCTTGGCAACCAGCGCCGAGGCGATGGTCTGGGCGGCCTCACGGTCCTGCGAGTCGCGAAGATCGCGAGCCCGGCGCATGGCAGCCGCCTGGCTGACCGCGCCTTCGCTGGCGGTGATGGCCAGACCCTTGGGGAACAGGTAGTTGCGGGCGTGGCCGTCGCTGACGTCGACGATGTCGCCACGCTTGCCGAGGCCCTTGTGGTCGGCGCGGAGGATGACCTTCATCACTCACCCTCCTCGACGCCTGCGGCCTCGTCCGTGGCGTCGTCCTCGACCTCGGTGCCCTCGACCTGGTTCTCGGCCACCTGGTCCTCGGCACGCTCGCGGCCGCGGCCCTCACCGTCGCGCGGCGGGCGCGAGGTGCGGGTCTGGGCAACGCGCTTGGTGTACGGCATCAGCGCCATCTCGCGAGCGTTCTTGATCGCGTTGGCGATGTCGCGCTGCTGCTGGACGTCGTTGCCGGTGACCCGACGGTTGCGGATCTTCGAGCGGTCGCTGACGAAGCGGGTGAGGAGGTTGACGTCCTTGTAGTCGACGTACTCGACCTTCTCGGTGACCAGCACGCTGGTCTTCTTCTTGATCTTCTTCGGGTTGGCGTCCTTGGGCGACCGACCCTTGGTGTTCTTCTTGCTGCTCATCGCATCTCTCTTGGGGGAACTTGGTTCAGAACGGTTCTTCGTCGCCGTACACCGGGTCGGGTGCCCGGCCGGCGCTGCTGCCACCACCCGAGTAGCCACCACCACCACCGCCGCCGCCGCTGCTGCCGCCGCTGTTGGCGCCATCACGCCCAATGCGCTCGATCTCGGTCCGGGCCCACCGCAGGGACGGCCCGATCTCGTCGGCGATGATCTCGACCACGGTGCGCTTCTCACCCTGCTGGGTTTCGTAGCTGCGCTGCTCGAGACGACCGGTGACGATGATCCGGTTGCCCTTGTTGAGGCTGGCGGCCGCGTTCTCCGCCAAACCACTCCAGGCGACGACGTTGAAGAACGAGGTCTGCTCCTGCCACTCGTTGTTCACCTGGTACCGGCGGCTGACGGCGAGGCCGAAGTTGGCCTTCGCCTGCCCACCGGGGGTGAAGCGGAGTTCGGGATCGCGAGTGAGATTGCCCACGAGGGTGACGGTGCTGTCGGCCATGGTGGATGCTCCTTACGGGATGTGGCGTCGGAACGCCGGAAGTGTCAGGCGGCGTCCGTGAGGCCGCGGCGAGCCGCCTCGGCATCGGGGAGACGCAGCAACTTGTGGCGGACGACATCGTCGGCGATACGGAACGAGCGCTCCAGCTCGTCGAGGGCGCCACCCGGGGCCAGAAGGTTGTAGACGACGTAGTAGCCGTACTCCTTCTTGTTGATCGGGTAGGCGAACTGACGCTTCCCCCACCAATCGGGCTTGCCAGCAACCTGGCCGCCCGCCTTGGTGATGGACGAGGTGATGTTCTTCACCCAGTCCTGCGCAGCAGCGTCGTCGAGGTCACCATCGAGGATGACCATGAGCTCATAGGCACGCATCATGCGTGTGATTCCTCCCTTCGGACCCGGCGGAGCCGGGGCCCCTCTGTGGGGCAGGGCCAATATGACCGGGCAAGCCTAGCGGCTCCGCGGGAGAGACGGTCACGGTGCATCGGAGCCTCCAGCAGTGCGCAGACGCGCCAGTTCGGCACGCAGTGCCGCGGCCTCCGCCACGGCCGCATCGGCGCGCCGGGCCTCCACGGCGGCGCGCTCGGCCGCCGCGTCGGCGCGCTGGGTCGCGGCCTCCAGCCGGAGCGATTCCTCCAGCGGTGTCAGCCAGACCCGACCGTCGGGCTCGGTGACGTGGATGCGCCCCTCCACCACCGCCGCGGTGACCCCGGTGACGGGGCAGACGACGGGTTCTTCCCCGCCGACGAGGGCCAGCCGGTCGCCCTGGCGGGCATACACCTGCAGCACGCCCTCGTACGGGTCGAAGACCCAGTACTCGTGCACGCCGTAGCGGTCGTAGAACGCCAGCCGGCGCGCCATGTCGCGCCAGGTGTTGCTGGGTGACAGCACCTCCACCGCCAGCAGCACGTACCCGCCGTAGACCCACTGGCGGTAACTGGGCATGTCACGGTCGGCGATGGGGCCGGGCAGGCCGGCGATGACGGTGACGTCGGGCGCCTGCACGATGGTGGGCTGCCCCTCCACCGGGTACCAGAAGAAGTCGCCACCGACGAACACGTCGGGACGGCCGTGGAACAGCCGCTCGAAGCCGTGCACGAGGTACCGGATGGCCCGGCCCTGGGTGGGGTTGTCCGCCATCGGCGCACCGTCGCAATCCGGGTAGACGACGTCGCCAGGGTTGTCGACGGATGTGGCAACCATGGACACGACGCTACTCCTTTCTCAACAGCTGGAATCCGGGGGAAGTGGACGGGCGCATCATGCGCGCGGGGGTGTGACAAGGAAGCGGGGCCGGCCCCAGCGAGTACGGTCGCGACCGTGGATCTGCACGGATGGATGACCGCCGACCTCGCGTCGCTGCGCACCAAGCTCTTCGACTCGGTGATGGGCATCGTCCCCACCGAGCGCTGGCACGAGCAGGCCGATGGCGGCGGGTCCACCATCGCCGGCCTCCTGCTCCACCTCGCCCGACACCAGGACCTCGCCGTCAACGTGGTCATCCGCAATCGCGAGCCGCGCTTCGCCGCGCACCGCGCCGGCCTCGGCCTGGCTGATGCGCCGGCCTCGGTGTGCCTGGCCGAAGCGGAAGCCCGCCAGTGGACTGCCGTGGCGGACCCTGCCGCGGTCACCGCCTACGTCACCGACGTCTTCGACACCACTGCGGCCTGGCTGGACCGGCTGGGTTCGCTGGCGACCGACATCGAGCCGAACACGGCCTACCGGCTCACCCACCGCGCCGGCCTGGACCCCGACGAGCTGCCGTGGCTGTACGCGATGTGGCAGGGCAAGGCACTCTGGTGGCTGGTGCAGTGGCCGGTGCTCGGCCACGGCCACACCCACACGGGCGAGGCCGTCAGCATCCGCAACCGCTTCGGCCTGTCGCCGTTCTGATCAGCGGGTGAGCCAGTCGCCGGAGGCGATGGACGTCGCCAGCAGCGCGGCATCACCACACTCGTAGGCCCACGCCGTGCCGCCCACCGACGGCGCGACGGCGACCCGGTGGTAGAGGCCACGGACGGCACCCTCCACCGCGTCCAGATGGGCCAGCGCGTCGTCCAGCCGGGCCACGGCCAGTTCGTACACCCGGCCGTGGATCAGCGAAGGCCCACCGAACACGGCCGCCGGGTAGTCCAGCCCGGTGTCGTACAACGCACCGGGCACGGTGGCGACGACGCCCTGGCCGACGACGAACGGTTCCAGGTGGTGCCAGCGGACCTCGCCCGGACGCAGTGTCCCGTAGACGAACAGATGGTGGGTCACGGCTGCGGCCGAGTCACGACGTGCGGCGGGCCTGGCCGCGCACCCGGCCGACGGGGATGACCCGCAGCAGGTGGTGCCAGCGGCATTCCGTGCAAGCCTCGACCACGTAGGCGGTGAGCTCGTCCGGGCGGGCGTTGAGCTTCTCCAGCTCCTCGGCCGTGCTGACGCAGCGACCGTGTGCCGGCAGGCGGGGCCCGAACACATAGGTGACGAGGCGCAGCTGGTCCACCTCGCAGATCGGGCAGGCGATGCTGGCCGGCGACCCCACGTTGCGGGCGGCACGGATGAGCTCCGGGTGGGCGTCGCACACCTGGTCCTGGCGCAACCGGCCGCGGCGGAACTCGTTGATCAGGTGCCGGCGCGCCAGGCGGTGGTCCACCACCCCGTTGCCCCGCAGCGTGCCGACACCGAATGCCATGGCCCACGAGGCTACCCCGGTGGGCCCGACGGTCATCCGCCACCCGTCTCGCCGCAGGGACCACACTGGTGCGCATGAGCATCTGGTACGGCCCTCATGTCGCCGACGACAGCGAGCTGCGCCTGTGCGGCGACATGGCCGGCAAGCGGGTCATCGAGCTCGGGATCAACGGTGCGTCCACCCCCAACTCGATCGTCATGGCCCAGGCCGGCGCCAAGGCCATCGCCCTCCACCCCGACGCCCAGGCCATCGCCGACCTCCGTGCCGCCGCCGAGCGGGCCGAGGTGCGGGTCGAATGCCACGAGGGCGACCTCGCCGACCTCGGGTTCGCCACCAGCGCGTCGGTGGACCTCGTCCTCGCCATCCACACGCTGGCGGCAGTGGACGACGTGCCCCGCCTGCTCCGCCAGGTGCACCGCGTGCTGAAGCCGGGGGCGCCGTTCGTGGTGGCGATGATCCACCCGGTGGCGGCGATGTTCGGCAGCGAGACCCACCCGCGCTACGCGTACGGCGCGGCCACGGCCACGTTCGCCGACCTCTACATGATGTTCGAACGCAGCAACTTCCACCTCGACCAGATCCACGAACTGAACGACCGCCGCGTCCGCGAGCCACTCACCCCGAGCGTCCTCGTCCTCCGCGCCCGCAAGCAGGGCGTGTAGGCGGTACACCGCGCCGGTGCACGCACGAACTGTGGTCCGGAATCGCGCGGAACCCGCAACGATCCAGCCCCAGTTCCGAGTTTGGCGAGATTCAGCCCCAGAAGCGCTGGCCCGGAAGCGGCGCCGCAGCAGTGCTGGAGGTCAGCGGACGCGGACGGTGATGGTGTGCCAGCCGGTGGCGCCGTCGGGGGCCACGGGGGTGCGCTCCTCGGTCTGGGTGGCGCCGGTCTTGTCGGTGGCCCGCACCCGCACCTGGTGATCGCCACTGGTGGCGTCCCAGTCCAGCACCCACTGGCGCCAGGCATCGTCGGTGACGTCGGTGGCCAGCGTCGCCACCTGCCACTCGCCGTCGTCGATCTGCACCTCGACCTTCTCGATGCCGCGGTGCTGCGCCCAGGCGACGCCGGCGATCTTCCCCGGGCCGGGGTCGATCGGCACCCGGTGGCGGGGGTAGCCGATCCGCGACTGGGTCTTGATCGGCCCCTCTCGGGACCAGCCGCGCGGCACCCAGTAGCCCTCGCGCTCCCAGTTGGTCAGCTCGATCTTCGACAACCACTTCGTGGCGCTGACGTAGCCGTAGAGGCCGGGCACGATCAGCCGGGCGGGGTAGCCGTGCGCCAGCGGCAGCGGCTCGCCGTTCATGCCCACGGCCACCATCGCGTCGCGCCCGTCCAGCGCGGCCCCCACCGGGAAGCCGCACGTCCAGCCGTCGAGGCTGGTGCTGTAGACCTGCTCGGCGCCGTCCTGCACACCCGCTTCCTCCAGCAGGTCGCGCAGCATCACGCCCCGCCAGACGGCGTTGCCGATGTACCGTCCGCCGACCTCGTTGGACACGCAGCAGATGGTGATCACCCGCTCCACCTGGGGGCGGTTCAGCAGGTCCGCATAGGTGACAGTGAGCGGCTTGTCCACCATCCCCTCGATCGTGAACGACCAGTTCTCCACGTCCGCCCGCGGGAACGAGAGCGCCGTGTCGATCCGGTAGAAGTCGTCGTTGGGCGTGATGAACGGGGTGTTCGGATCGGCGTCAGCGCCGGCAGGGATGTCCACCGTGACCCCGGTGTCGCCGAACTCGGGGATCGGCTGCGCAGCCTGCGAGGTGAACTCGCGCTCCCGGTTGGACGTGATCCGGTGCGCCACGGCACCGGCAGCGGCGGCCACCACCGCGGTGGTGCCACTGGTGACGAGGAAGCGGCGGCGGTCCCAGCCGAGCGGCGCCGCCGACGGCCCGGGAACCTCGACGGCCGGCCGGCGCAGCATGACGTACAGCACCGACGCACCGACCACCGCCCCCACGAGGCTCGGAACGGCGGAGCCCGCACCCTCGCCCGGCCGGCCCGCAGCAGCCAGTGCACCGACCACCCCGAACGCGCCGATCCCGGCGACGCCGATCCACACCCGCTTGGTGGCCAGCGCGCCGATGACCATTGCCGCCAGCGCCAGCACGGTGAAGATGCCGATGCGCAGCACCAACTTGTCGTTGGTCTCGAAGTTGCGGATCGCCCACTCCTTCACCGCCCGCGGGGTGCGGTCGATGACGTCGCTGCCCACCGCGTCGATGGGAGACACGACGTCGGTGATCGCGGCGATCAGCATGCCGACGGCCACGGCGAGGCCACCGGCGGCGAGGCCGGCCCACGCCCCCTGCCACCACGGGCGGGCGGGGCGGGGCGGCACCGCCGGGGTGCCGATGGCATCGACCTCCATGAGATCGGCGTCGTCGGCGACGCCGGCGCGGTCGGTGGCGTCGGGCGCCTCGTCGGCGCGGTCGGGTTGGTTGTCGAACTCGGTCATCGGTGACCTCCTGTGGGGAACCAGAGGCGGACGTCGCCGCCGGGGCCGGCGCCGAGCCAGGCCCGGCCGCCGTGTTGCTGCGCGAGTGCGCGGGTGATGGCCAGGCCGAGGCCGGCATGGCCGGTGCGGGTGGTGCGCGCCGGGTCGGCGCGGGTGAACGGCTCGAAGGCACGGTCTCGGAACTCGGCCGGGAAGCCGGGCCCCTGGTCGAGGACGCGTACCTCCACCCCCGGCTCGCCGGCGGCATCGGCGGCGGGACCGACCTCGACCCGCACCGACCCGCCGTGCGGCGAGTGGGTGATCGCGTTCTCCACCAGGTTGCGCAGGCAGCGCGACACGTCCAGCACCGTGGCGCGCACGGTGCCCGGGCCGTCCGCCACGAGCGCCAACTTCACCCCACGACGTTCGGCCAGCGGGCCGAGGGCCTCCACGGCCTCGTCGGCGACCTCGGCCACCGCCACCATCTCCTGGGGGCCGAGCGGCGCACCGGACTCGATGCGGGCGAACGCCGTCAACTGGTCCAGCAGCGCTTCCACATTGTGCAGTTCGGAGCCGATGACGCCGAGGTATCGGTCCGGGTCCGTCGCCACCCCGTCCTGCAGGCTTTCCACCGCGGCGCGCATGGCGGCCAGCGGGGTGCGCAGGTCGTGGCCGACGCTGGTGAACAGCATCTGCCGGGCGTCGGCCAGGCGGGCGCGTTCTTCCGCTGCCGCGCGCAGCGCCGCCACCATCGAATCCAGTGCCGCTGCGGTGCGCCCCACCTCGTCGCGGCGGGTGATGGCCGTGCGCACCGAGAGGTCGCCGGCCGCGACGGCCTCCGCCACGTCGCCGAGACGGGCGATGTCGCGCGCCATCGGGGCACTGAGTTGCACACCCACCAGCAGCGCCAGGCCGCACGACAGCAGCAGCACCACCAGGAACAGGCGGAAGTCGTGGTCCGACAGGAACATCGCGTTGGATGCGGCCGACGTGGTGGCGGCGCCGATGGCCAGCGAGCACACGCCCACCATCAGGGCCGCGCCGGCCACGCTGGCCCGGCGGGACACCCAGCGGCGCAGCAGGGGAACGAGCGCTGCCGTCACCACCGCCGGGGCGGCGAGGATGAGCAGCAGGTGCAGGCGCTCGTCGCCGCTCGGCGGCTCCAGCAGCAGTTCGGCCAGCAGGCCGGCGGCCACCACCAGCGCGGCGAGCCAGATGACCAGGCGGGTGCTCATGGCTCGAACCGGTACCCCACGCCGAACACCGTGGTGATCCAGCGCGGCTCGTCGGGATTGGTTTCCAGCTTCTGCCGCAGCCGCCGCACGTGCACGGTGACGGTGGCCGGGTCCTGGAACTCGGCAGAGGACTCCCACACCTGCTCCAGCAACTGGGCCCGGCTGAACACCTGGCGCGGCGCGGCGGCGAGGAACGCCAGCAGGTCGAACTCCTTGGCCGTCAGCCCCACCGGCTGGTCGCCGACCATCACCTCACGGGCGCGCACGTCCACGCGGAGGCCGTCGAACACCAGCGTCTCGGTGTCGGCGACCGGGCCCTTCGCCCGGCGCAGCACGGTGCGCACCCGGGCGACCAGTTCCCTCGGTGAGAACGGCTTGGTGACATAGTCGTCGGCGCCGAACTCCAGGCCGAGGATGCGGTCGGCCTCCTCCACCCGGGCGGTGAGCAGGATGACGGGCACGCCGCCGACCCTGCCGTCGCGCAGCAGATCCATGCCCGACGCGCCGGGGAGCATCACGTCGAGCACCACGAGGTCGGGACGGAAGCGCTCCACCGTCTGGGCGACGGTGTCGCCACGATCCAGCTCGCACACCTCGTACCCGTCGCGGCGGAGGTACTCCGACACCACTTCGCGCACGGTCGGCTCGTCGTCGACCACGAGGATGCGGGCACCAGGCATGCGCTCACCATAAGGACCACCCGGGCCACGCGGAAGCCCCCAAGTGGAGAGTTTCGCAAACGTTTCGCACCCTGCTCGCGGGTGGCAAGAGGTGCCGCGGAACATCGGCCACGGCACTTCCGCCGCACCGATCAAGGAGCCCCCTGCATGCGCACCACTCCCCTGCTGTTCGCCGTCGCCGGCCTGGCCTTCACGGCCGCGGCGTGCGGCGACGACACCGCCGGCACGACGAGCCCGCCGGCGACCGAGGCGATGACCGACGACTCGATGATGACCGACGACTCGATGATGGACGACATGACCGACGACTCGATGATGGACGACATGACCGACGACTCGATGGCCGACGACATGACCGACGACTCGATGATGACCGACGACTCGATGATGGACGGGGAGATGATGCTGGCCCCCTGGCAGCAGCTGACCCTCACGGACATCGACGGCAACGAGTTCACGCTCGGCGACTTCATGGGCACGCCCGTGTTCGTGGAGCATTTCGCCACCTGGTGCCCGAACTGCCGCCAGCAACTGGCCGACACCAACGCCGCCGCCGCGGAGCTGGGTGACGATGCGGTCGTCATCGCGTTGAGCGTGGAGACCGACCTCTCCGCCGCAGACATCGCCGAGTACGCCGCGGACAACGGCTTCGACCACATCCGCTTCGCGGTGATGACCCCCGAGTTCCTCGCCGCCGTGTCCGACGCCCTCGGCAACACGTCGATCAACCCGCCGAGCACCCCGCACTACGTCATCGACCCGCACGGCGCGGTCGGTGAGCTCGTCACCGGCTTCGAGGACCCCGACGCCATCGTGCACGCCGTGCACACCGCAGCGATGTGAGGCCCGCGTGCACGAGTACCTCGAAGCATTCGCGCTGGGCAACGGCGCGATCCTCGGCAACGTCTGCATGCTGCCGCTCTACCCGGGCATGTTCGTCATGTTCGCCAACCAGAGCAGCAACGAGCGGGCCCGGCGGGTGCTGCCCTTCCTCGGGGTGCTCGTGCTGGCGGGCGTCCTCACGGTGATGATCGCCATCGGGTTCGTGCTCCACCTGCTGAGCACGGCCTTCGGCGACGTCCTCGACTGGGTGCTCCCCGTCCTCTACCTCGGCGTGCTGGCCTTGGGCCTGGCGATGCTGTTCGGCCGCAACCCGTTCGCCCGCCTCTCCACCACCAGCGCACCCGTGCTGCGCAGCCCATCGGCCACGGCGTACCTGTACGGCATGGCCCTCGGGCCGATGACCCTTCCCTGCACCGGCCCCCTGGTGCTGTCGGCGTTCACGATCGGGAGCGTCGCCGGCACCGGGCGGCTGGTGGACAGCCTCGCCTACTTCCTGGCGTTCGGCCTCGGCTTCGGCTGGCCGCTGGTGGCATTGCCGTTCCTGGCCACTCCGCTGCAGCGGCGGGTCACCCGCTTCCTCACCCGCCACCACACCGCGGTCAGCGTCGTGAGCGGGCTGCTGCTGGTCGGCATCGCGATCATCGGCATCAAGGCCGACGTCATCCCCAACTGGACGTGAACGGCCCCGACGCCGGCCCGCTCCGGTTCAGGCCAGCGAGTACTCCCGCTCGATCAGCTCGGCCGGACGGGGCCGGCCGAACAGGTAGCCCTGCCCCCGGTCGCAACCGACCTCGCGCAACCGACTGAGCTGCAGCGGGGTCTCCACGCCCTCGGCCACCACCATCAGGTTCAGCGAGTGGCCGAGCTTGATCACGGCCTCGACGATCGTGGAATCCTCCGAATCGATGCCCAGCCCGTTGACGAAGCTGCGGTCCACCTTGATGGCCTCCACCGGGAACCGCTTCAGGTAGGTCAGCGACGAATACCCGGTGCCGAAGTCGTCCACCGCGAGGTGCAGGCCCAGGCTGCGCAGCTCGCGCAACGCCACCGTCGCCGCCTTGACGTCGGCCATCAGCGCCGTCTCGGTGATCTCCAACCACAGCGCCGCGGCGGACACACCGGACTCTGCCAGAGCCTCGGACACCACATCCACCAGCACCGTGCTCATCAGCTGGCGGACGCTGACGTTGACGGAGATGGACAGGTCGGCGAAGCGGCCGCTGTGGTTGCGCCACTGCCCCAGCTGGGCCAGCGACGACCTCAGCACCACCGACCCGAGCTCGCCGATCAGCCCGGTCTCCTCCGCCATCGGCAGGAACTGGTCCGGCCCGATCAGCCCGCGGTCGGGGTGCCGCCAGCGGGCGAGCACCTCGAAGCCCATCAGCTGCCCGGTGTCCAGCTGCACCACCGGCTGGTAGTACGGCACGATCTCGCCGCGCTCCAGGCCCCGCCGCAGCTCGTTGCTGGTGCGCAGCGTCAGCACGCTGGCGTCGTGGCTGCCGGGCGAGTAGATCTCCACGCAGTCGCGGCCCCGCGCCTTGGCGCGGTACATCGCCGCGTCGGCGTCGCGCAGCATCTCGGTGGTGGTGATGCCTTCGCGGTCGTTGATGGTGATGCCGATGCTGGCGGTGACGTACAGCTCACCGCCGTCGATCTGCACGGGCTGGGCGATCTCGTGACGCAACCGCTCGGCGATGTCGCGCGGGTCATGGGTGCCGCTGACGTCGCGCAGCAGCACGATGAACTCGTCGCCACCGAACCGGCCGAGCATGTCGCGGTCGCGCACCACGGCACGGAGGCGCTCGCTCATCGCCATCAGCAGTTGGTCGCCCGCCTCGTGGCCGAGGCTGTCGTTGATCACCTTGAAGTTGTCGAGATCGATGAACAGCACGGCTACCGAACCGAGCGGCGCGGCGGCCAGCAAGGTGCCCAACGTGTCCAGGAACCGGAAGCGGTTGGGCAGGCCGGTGAGGCCGTCGTGGGTGGCCGCCCACTCCATCCACTCGGCGCTGTGGCGCTGCTCGGTGACGTCCTCCACATGGCCGACCACCAACTCCGTGCCGTCGGGGTCCACCATGATGGAGACGAGGACCCTGGTCCACACCACCGAGCCGTCCTTGCAGAGGAACCGCATCTCGGCGGTGGTGCCCAGCCGCACCCGCTCGCGCACCCCGGCCGCGCGGGCGTTGTCGTCGGCGTGGATGAAGTCGTCGATGCACCGACCCACCAGTTCGTCGGCGGTGTAGCCGAGCATCTGGGCGAACCGGCGGTTGACCTCGAGGATGGTCGCCCCGTCGAACGTCGTCACCGCCATGCCGATCGGTGCCCGGTCGAACACCAGCCCGAAGCGCTCCCGGGCCACCTCCAGGTCCTGGGTCTGGCGGATCCGGTCGGTGACGTTGCGCAGCGCCAGCACCACGCGGTCCGGGTCCCGGATCGGCAGGTTGGCGTCGCCCTCCAGGTAGACCACGGAGCCGTCGGGGCGAACGATCCGGAACGTCGGGTTGGACATCGGCGCGGCTGAGCGCATCTGCCGCCAGAGGTCGACCAGCAGATCGCGGTCGCCGGCCGGGAACAGGTCCACGAAGTAGTGGCCGAGCACATCGTCCGGCGAGCGACCCACCAGCTCGGCCACCAGCCGGTTGGCTTCGCGGATCCGCCCCGCACGATCGATCACCACCACGGCCTCGGGCAGGTCGTCGAGCAGGGCGCGCAACTCCTCCTGGGTGTGCTCCAGCTCGGCGATGTTGCTGCTCAACTGGTCGGCGAAGGATCGCGCCTGCAGGAAGTCCGCCACCCGCCCCGCACTCCACAGCGCTCCGGCGGCCACACCGAGAACGATCGACACCGCGGTTGTGGGTGTGTGGCCGATGACGTACCTGATGGTGGCCAGCCACACGGCGGCCGCCATCAACACGCTGACCATGAAGAGCCGCATCGCCTTCGGGCGCGGAGCCGTCAGCCGGGCGCCCGCAGGCGCGGCGGTCGCACCCACGAGGGCCACCGCCGCGACCACCCACGCCGGCGCGGCGACCCACAAGGTGGCATTGGTGGGGTAGTCGGCCGACATGCCTGCGGCGACGTCGCCGACCGCGTTGCACACGAAGGTGGCGAACAGCAGCCAGCGGGCGGGCGAGCGGTCCACCAGCAGCAGCAGGGCCAGCACGCTGGCGGCGAAGAGGTCCAGCGCCGGGTAGAGCACGATCAGCACCTGGGCGTTGAGGCTCATCGTCGACGGGTCTTTCACCGCCGGCAGCAGCAGCGTCTCCCAGATGATGAACAGGATCGCCGCGGTCACCATGGCCGCCTCGGTGAGGTGGACCAACCGGGTCCAGCGGGCCTGCGGCCGCAGGTGCCGCACGAGGAATGCGACCATCGCGCCGAACCACACGAACATCGCCAGATCCGGCGGCGACAGCAGTTGGCTGCCCAGCCAGTCGCCGAGGTGGAGCACGAGGAACACCTGGCTGGCGGCCAGCCCGCCCACACCGACCGCCACCAGGCGCCAGTCCCCGCGTGGTTCGATGCGGGCGCGGCGCACCGCACCGCGCAGGGCGAGGAGGTCGACCGCCAGCAGGCCGACGTCCACCCACCAGTCCCAGTTCCCCATCGAGCCGTCGCCGAACAGGTGGGCGGCGGCGAACACGGCGACCAGCACTCCCATGGCCCCGAGCGCGTCGAAACGAGCAGCTGCTGTGGATGGTCTCCACACCGGAGTGCTGATCGTGCTGGTCAATGGTCCGCCTCGTGTGCCGCGGCCGACGGCGCGACTCCCCGACGTCGCGACACACTCGCTACTCAGCGTAGTTTTCTGACCACCATTTGTCGAGACGTTCGCGAATCACGGCGTCGCCCAGCAGCCCTTCCTCCAACCGGATCTCCAGGAGGAAGGCCATCGCAGCGCCCACCAGCGGCCCCGGATGCAGACCCAGCTGCTCCATCACCTGGCGGCCGTCGAGCTCTGGCCGGATGGCCTTCAGCTCCTCGCGGGCCGCCAGATCGGCGATGCGCACCTCGAGGTCGTCCATCCGCTTGGCCAGCATCAGCGCCTTCTTCGGATTGCGCGTGGTGCAGTCGCAGCGGGTGAGGACGTTCAACTCCTGCAGCAGCGGGCCGGCGTCGCGGACGTAGCGGCGGACGGCGGCGTCGGTCCAGCCGAGGGAGTAGGTGTGGAAGCGCAGGTGCAAGGCCACCAGATCCGTGACGGCCTGCACGTCGTCGTTGCTGTACCGCAGTGCTTCCATCCGCTTGCGGGTCATCCGCGCGCCCACCGCGTCGTGGTGGTGGAACGTGACGCCCTTGCCCTTCTGGTAGCCGCGGGTGCGTGGCTTGCCCACGTCGTGGAAGAGCGCGGCGAGGCGGGTGCGACGGAAGTCGAAGTCCGGCCAGTCGGCCCCACGTTCGGCCCGCCACTCGGGCAGCGGCCGCACGTTCTCCACGACGGCGAGCGTGTGGGTGAGGACGTCCTTGTGGCGGTGGATGGGGTCCTGCTCCAGCCGCATCGCCGGCAGCTCGGGCAGGAACTGCTCCGCCAGGCCGGTGTCGATGACGAACCACAGCCCGGCCGTGGGGTGCGGCACGGTGATCAGCTTGTCCAGTTCGTCGCGGATGCGTTCGGCCGACACGATCTCCAGCCGGTCGCGCATGGTGGTGACGGCCTCCACCAGGCCGGGTTCCGGGGTGGCCTGGAGGCGGGCGATGAAGCGGGCGGCGCGCAGCATCCGCAGCGGGTCGTCGCTGAAGCTCTCGTGGGGGCCGAGCGGGGTGCGCAGGGTGCGGGTGAGCAGGTCGCGAGCGCCGTCGAAGGGGTCCACCAACGTCGGTGCCTCGGCCGTCAACTCCAGCGCCATCGCGTTGATCGTGAAGTCGCGGCGCGACAGGTCCGCTTCGATCCGGTCGCTGAACTGCACCTCCGGCTTGCGTGAGTCCGCCCGGTAGGCCTCGGCACGGTGGGTGGTGATCTCGTAGGTGCGTTCACCCTCCGGCCGCACCGTCTTCGCTGCGATCGTGCCGAACTTCTCCCCCTGGGCCCACACCGCGGTGGCCCACCCGTCCAGCAGGCGCTTGATGTCCGGCGGGCGGGCGTCGGTGGTGAAATCGAAGTCCATCGCCGCGTCATCGGGCGCTGGGCCGTCCATCGTCAGGAGGTCGCGGACGGTGCCGCCGACGAGGTAGAGGCGGAACCCGGCGGCACGGAACCGCTCGGCAAGAGGGGCGACTTCCTGCAGGACCGGCTGGAACCGGGCAGGGATCACATCAGCCCTTCGAGTTCCCAGTGCTCGCGCACACGCGCCAGCGCGCCGTTGCCGGGGCCCCCGGAGGTGGTCTCCTCGAACGCCTCGCCCTCCAGCCCGGCCATCTCGCGCAGCACCGTGGCGCTGCCGAACATGAGGGCGTCGAGGTCGTAGCCACCTTCCAGCATCACCAGGCGCCGACCCCTGGGCACGACGGCCAGCACCCGCCGTGTGAGTGGGCCGTAGTCCCCTGCGGCGAGGCCGAGGTCGGTGATGGGGTCGGCGCGGTGGGCGTCGAACCCCGCGGAGATGATGACCCACGTGGGTGCGAACCGCTCGATGACCGGGGCGATCAAGGTGTCGAAGGCTCGCAGGTAGACGTCGCCGGTGGCCCCCGGCGGCAGCGGCACGTTCATCGTGTGGCCGCGGGCCGTGCCTTCGCCGGTCTCGGTGAGCCAGCCGGTGCCGGGGTACAGCGGCCACTGGTGCATGGAGACGAACAGCACCCGCGGGTCGCCGTAGAACGCATCCTGCGTGCCATTGCCGTGATGAGCGTCGAAATCGAAGATCAGCACCCGCTCGCCCTCGTCGGCCAGCGCGGCGGCGACCACGGCGACATTGTTGACGAAGCAGAACCCCATCGACTCGTTCGGTGTGGCGTGATGCCCAGGGGGCCGCACCGCGCAGAACGCGGCGTCGCCGCGCCCGTCGCGCAGCGCCCGCACGGCGGTGAGGCCCGCACCCGCCGCCAGCAGCGCCGCCTGGTACGAGCCGGGGCTGGCATAGGTGTCCGGGTCCAGCCGGCCGCCACCGGTGAGGCAGATGGTTTCGATCCGCTGCAGGTAGTGCTGCGGATGGATGCGCTCCACCTCCGCTGCAGTGGCCGGCAGCGGGTCCAGCGCCACCAGCGCATCACCCAGCCCGGCACGGGTGGCACCCTCCAGCACGGCGTTCAACCGCTCCGGGCGCTCCGGGTGGCGCGGGCCGGCCAGGTGCTCCAGGTAGGCCGGATGGGTGGCGAACAGCACGGTCATCACGTCTGACGCTACCGTTCGCAGGGATGACGAACGAGGCCGATCGGCTGGCCCTGTCGCGGCCGGGTGCCGACGCGCCGCTGCTGCTGCACGGTGCGGGATGCACCGCGCGGGTACGGCCGTGGCCGTTCCAGCCCGACGTCGCCCATCTCGTCCTCCTCCGCCAGGCCCGCCTGCCCACCCCGGCGGACCTGGAGCGCTGGGAGGTCGCGCTCCGAGCCGTGGGCTACCGCTCCGTCCGCACCGGCGCGGTGGGCGCGGCCGCGGCCGGCTGCATGGAACGCGCCGGCTACCACATTGCGCAGGAACTGGTGCTGCTGCAGCACGACGACCCGCGCACCGCCGGCCACGATGCGAACGATGGGTTCACCACCCGGCGGCTCACCGGTGCCGACGACCCGGCGGCCAGCGAGGTGGACTGCGCCGCGTTCGGCGGCGGCTGGCAACTGGACGCTGCGGCGATCGACGACGTTCGCCATGCCACCCCGCGCCACCGGGCGCGCGGCCTCCATGCCACCGCCGGGCAGCAGCGGCTGGACGGCTACGCCATCACGGGCCGCGACGCCCGCCAGGGGTTCCTCCAACGGCTGGCCGTGCACCCTTCCGTCCAGGGCCGTGGCGCCGGCCGCCACCTGGTGGCGGACTCCCTGCACTGGCTGGCCCGCTGGCGCGTGCAGCGGGTGCTCGTCAACACCCCGACGGGCAACGACCGGGCGCTGGCCCTGTACCTGGCGATGGGCTTCCACCGCCTGCCGGAGCGCCTGCGGGTGTACGAACGGAGCCTGGCGTGAACCCGTGCCGCCGGGTCACGTGGGCGCTGGCCGCTGGGCTGGCACTCGCCCTCACCACCGGCACTCCGGCCGCCGGCGCACCACCCAGCCCCGCCGCCGGGCCACGGCTGGGCCTGATCTCGCAGACGTTCAACGTCGCCGCCGACGGCACCCTCCAACTGGTGGTCGCCCTACCGGCCAGCGTGAACACCGCAGCGCTCGCCGATGCGACGATGGTCGTCGGGGCGTACCGGGCGGTGGACAGCAGGGAGGCCGTGCAGGCGGCGGTGGACGGCGAACTGCCGCCCAGCGTGGACACGGTGGACCTGCGGCTGGCCGACCTCCCGCCGCCGAGCGGGCAGCAACTCTCGGTCAGCGTGCCCCTGGAGGCCCGCACCCGCACCAGCGAGGCCCTCCAACTGCCGGCCGCCGGCGTGTATCCACTGGTGGTGGAGGTGCGCAGCAGCGGCGAGGTGCTGGCCGAGTTGACCACGTTCGTGCACCGCCTGCCCGACGGCGACGACCCGTTCGTCGGCGACCTGCCCGTGGCGATGGCGATGGCCACCACCTCCGCCGTTCACCTCGACGACAGCACGGAGGTGGTGCTGGACGACGCCACCATGGCCGAGCTCACCCACCTGGCCGACGTGCTGGAGGCCGTGGCCATCCCGGTCAGCGCGCAGGTGCCGCCCGCCTTGCTGGACGCGCTCGCCCGCGGCGACGACACCCAGCGAGCCCTCGAAGCCCGCATCAGTGCGGCGCTCAACAACGGGGTCGGTCACGACGCCCTGTCGTTGCCATCCCTGCCGCTGGACCCCTCCGCCGCGGCGGCCGCCGGCGAGACCGACCTCTACACGGAGTGGCTCCGCGACGGCGAGGACCTGCTGGCCACCACCACCAACTCCTCAGCGCGGCGCACCACGCGGCTGATCCCCGACGACATCAGCCAGGGCGGCGCCCGCTTGCTGCGTGACCTGGGCACCCGCCTGCTGGTCATGCCCGTCTCGGTGTACGACTACCTCCCGGACACCTTCGGCGGGTTCACCGACAGCACCCAACTCGTGCAACTCGACGTCGGCGGCGGGGTCACGGTGGACCTCGCCGTGGTCGACCGGTTCGCCGACGATCGCCTGGCCCAGCGCACCACCACGCCCACGCTCACCTCGATCATCGCCGTCGCCGATCTCCTCGCCGCCCGCGAACAGATCGTCCAGTTCGGCGGCGACCCGCGCCGGCACGGCCTCACGCTCGCCACACCGGACCTGTCGCTGCCGAACACCGCCACCGTCCAGGCCATCACCGCGCTCATCGCCGACACGCCCGGTCTGCGGCCGATGAGCCTCGACGACCTCGGCGTGCGCACCGATCAGTTGCTGTACGACGGGCAGGAGGTGGTGGTCGGTCTGCCGGACGCCGTGCCGGGCGACCTGCTCACCCGCACCGCACTCGCCGGCGCGCTGCGGGTGGAGGCCGCGGCCACGGCCAGCATGCTGCCCGAGGGCGACCCCCGCCCGAATGGCTGGACCCGGCTCATCGATCTGATCCCCACCGAGGCACTCGCCGACGACCAGGTCACCACCATCGCCGCCGAGCTGCGCGCCGAGTACTCGGCCATCCGCGCCGCGGTGGTACCCCCGGACGGGTTCTCCTTCTCGCTCACCGGCCGGCGCAGTGAGATCCCACTGAAGATCCAGAACACCGGCGACACGACGCTCACCGTGGTCATCAGGATGAGCAGCTCCAAGCTCCTGTTCCCCGAGGGTGAGCAGGTGGTGGAACTGCTGCCCGGCGAGTACACGGAGGTGCGGGTGCCGATCGAGGCCCGCTCCAACGGCAAGTTCCCCGTCACGCTGGAGGTGCTCACGCCGGTCGGCAACGTCCGCCTCGGGCCGCCGGTGCCGCTCACCGCCCGCGTCACCGCGCTGGCCGGACTGGGCAACCTCATCACGTTCGCCGCGCTGCTGATGGTGGCCACCTGGTGGGTGCGCCACGTCCGCCAGAACCGCCGCAAACGCAGCGCCGACACCGCGTTCGGGCGCCATCCGGCCAGCCGAGCTGCGGCCGACCAGTACCCCCGCGCCGAGTCCGAGTCGGGTGGCCCGACAGGGGACCGGGGTGCCGTCATCGACGACTCCGGGCTGTCGCCCGACGCCGCGACGAGTACCCTGCCACCCTCGTGAGCACCAATCGCGTCCGCATCGTCACCGATTCCGCCTGCGACCTGCCCCAGAGCGTCGCCGACGATCTGGGCATCGAGATCGTTCCCCTCACCA
>JACJWF010000017.1 GCA_020637295.1 Acidimicrobiaceae bacterium
TCAGGCCGGCGATCGGCGCCGGGTCGGCAGTGGGGCCGAGGTCGACGACCACGGCGTACGGGCCGTTGAAGCCGGGGCCGAAGCCGTCCACCAGCAGGTCGTAGGCGAGGTGCTGGGTGGCATCGGCGGCAGTGTTGGAGTCGTCGGCGAAGCACATCTCGAGGCCCAACACCGGCAGTGAGATCGTCACCAGGGCGGCCAGGCTGACCGTTGCGTAGCGCCACGGACGACGGCCAACGTGGTCGGCCCAACGGCCGGCCAACGTGCGGTGGCCCTCGCCGGTGCGGTCCTTCCGATGGGGGATCGACCAGCGGTCGATGTGCCGGCCGGCGATGCCCAGGCAGGCGGGGAGGAGCGTCACGGCGATCAACATCGCGAACAGCACAACGATTGCGGATGCGAACCCCATGTAGGTCATCGCCGGCATGCCGGCCATCACCAGCCCCGTGATCGCGATGACCACGGTCATGCCGGCGAACAGCACTGCCTGCCCGGCCGTGGCGTTCGCCGCACCGGCGGCGTCCTCCACCGAGCGCCCCTGGGTCAGCTCGTGGCGGTGCCGGGTGACGACGAAGAGCGCGTAGTCGATGCCGACGCCCAGCCCGATCATCGAGGCGAGCATCGTGGAGGTCACCGGCGTGTCGACGAAGGATGCCATCACGCCCACCCCGCCGAGGCCGAGTGCAAGGCCGATGAGCGCCGTCACCACTGGCACGGCCATGGCGATCAGCGAGCCGAACGCGATGAGCAGCACGATCACGGCGACGGCCAGGCCGACCCCTTCGTTGCCCTCGATGGTGGCGGACACCAGGCCCCCACCGAGCTCCGTCTGCACGCCGGCGTCGCGAGCCACCTCGGCCGCATCGTCGATCGCCGAGGTGTGCCGTGCCTCGATGGAGTCGCGGTCGAAGTAGACCGTCGAGAAGGCGGTCGTGCCGTCGGCGCTGACCGTCGGGCCGGCGGGATCGAACGGATCGGACGCGGCGGTCACGTCCTCGCCACTGCGAACCTCCGCCAGTGCGCGCTCGATGGCCGCGACGTTGGCCGGGTCCGTGATCGAGCCCTCCTCCACGTGGAAGACCAGCTGGCCCGAGAGGCGGGCGAACTGGGGGAAGTTGGCGACGAGGAGGTCGTTCGCCCGCTGGGCTTCGACGCCGGGGACGGCGAAGTTGTCCTTGGTGGTGCCGCCCAGCTGGGCGTTGACGCCGAGCACCACGGCGGCGATGGCGAGCCAGACGCCGAACACCCGCCACGGGTGGCGAGCGCACCGGCGTCCGAGCCGGAACAGGAATGCTGACATGGTTGCCTCCTCGGGCCGATCGCCCCGCCCGTTGCGGGGACGTCCCCAGGGTCGACAACCGCGCTGAACATCCGCTGTCAACCCGCTGAGGTGAACTGCCGTCCGGCGACAGCGGGCACCGACAGCGGATCGACAGCGATCCGCCACCGGCGGCGCTCATCGTGCACTCACCACACGGCCTGCAGCAGGCGGGCCTCGAACGAAAGGTGAGATCCATGGAGGTCCAACTCCGCAGGAAGGTCATGCTCTCGATGGTGTTCGCCCTGGCGCTGGTCGTCTCGGCGGTCGCCTCGCTCAACCTCGCCCTCCCGGTCATCGCCCGGGCCACGGGCGCCAACCAGACCCAGCAGCAGTGGCTGGTCGACGGCTACGCCGTGGTGTTCGCCGGGCTGCTCCTCCCCGCCGGCGCGCTGGGCGACCGCTTCGGCCGACGACGGCTGCTGATGCTCGGGATGCTCGTGTTCGGCCTCGCCTACGGGCTGGCCTCGCTCTCCACCGACACCGGGGTGCTGATCGCCTGCCGGGCGATCGCCGGCGTCGGCGCCGCCCTCACCATGCCGGCGACGCTGTCCATCATCACCACCACCTTCCCGCCGGAGGAGCGTTCGCGTGCCGTTGGCACGTGGGCCGGCGTGGCCGGCGGCGGCGCCGTCATCGGCCTGCTGCTGTCCGGAACCCTGCTCGAGTTCGCGTCCTGGCGCTGGGTCTTCGCGGCCAACGCGATCTGGGCGGCGATCGCACTGGTGATGGCCGCCCGCTGGGCGCCGGAGTCGCGTGACGCCCACGCGCCGGCGGTCGACCCGGTGGGCGGGTTGCTCTCCGCCGGCGGGCTGTCGGCGGCGGTCTACGCGATGATCGAGGGCCCGCACCGCGGCTGGTCCGACGGCCTTGTCGTGGGCGGGTTCCTCGTGGGCGCGGCGGCCCTGGTCGGCTTCGTGCTGTGGGAGCTGTCCCGCGAGGAACCGCTGCTCGACCCGCGGCTGTTCCGCCGGGCCGGTTTCGCCAGCGGCAGCCTGTCCATCACCCTGCAGTTCCTCGCGTTCTTCGGCTTCGTCTTCATCGGCCTCCAGTACCTGCAGCTCGTGCTCGACTACTCGCCGCTGCGGGCAGCGCTGGCGTTCGTGCCGATGGGCATGACCATCGGTGCCATGTCCCGCCAGGTCGCGCCGCGCCTGGCGCGGCGGCTGGGTGGGGCACGCGTCAACTCGGCCGGCCTGGCGCTGGCCGCGACCGGGTTCTGCGTGCTCGCCGGCCTCGGGGCGTCCAGCACGTACTGGCACGTGCTGGCCGGGCTGTTGACCCTGGGCGCCGGGATGGGGCTGGCCACCGCGCCGGCGACGTCGGCCATCGTGACCTCGCTGCCGGACTCCAAGCAGGGGGTCGCCTCGGCCGTCAACGACGCCGCCCGGGAGGTCGGCGGGGCCATCGGCATCGCGGTGCTGGGCAGCCTCCTGACCAGCGGGTACCACGACGGCCTCCGCCCGGCCGCGGCGGCACTCCCGCCGGAGGTCGCCGAGCGTGCCCGCGAGTCGCTGGCCTTCGTCGTCCACGCCGCCGATCAGCTCGGCCCTCGGGGTGGCGAGCTCGTCACTGCCGCCCGCAGCGCGTTCGTGGACGGGCTGCAGTCGGCGATGTGGGTGGCCGCTGCGATCATGGCCGCTGGTGCCGTCGCCACTGCCGTGCTCCACCGCCACGATGCTCCGTTGGCCGATGAGCCCGACACCGAGCCCCGCTCGTCCGCGGCGCTGGTGCGGTCGTGATCGCCAGGGTGTGGCGCGGTCACGTGGAGACGCGCGACGCCGACGAGTACCTGGCGTTGATGAGGACGGTGGCACTACCCGACTGCCGGTCGACGCCGGGGAATCTGGGCGCCTACGTGCTCTGCCGGCCGGGTTCTTCGATCGTTGAGTTCACGGTGCTCACGTTCTGGGACTGCGAGGAGGCGGTCGCCGGGTTCACGGGCGACCGGCCGACCCGCGCCAAGTACTACCCGTTCGACCCGGGCTTCCTCCTCGCGATGGCGCCCAACGCCGAACACCTCGACGCCTACGACGAGTGACGGCGGGCGATGGAGCGACCCAACGTGGCCATCGCCGCTCGCAACTCGGCGGGCAGCAGCACCTCCACATCCAGGGCGAGTGCGACGAGTTCGCGAACCGCAGTGTCAGAGGAGTCGAAGCGGAACGACCCTTCCACCCAGTCGGGTCGACCGGGCGCCGGCTGGGCGCCGGGCCGCGGTCGCCAGCCTTCCGGCCGGCCGGTCACCTGGGCGCGCTGCAGCGCAGCCGGGGAGATCCGGACCCTGACTCGCCGCAGGTGGCCGTTGGTGGTGATCAGCCCGGCCGGCAGCGGAGGCACGGCCTGCTGAAACGTGTCCAGCATCTGGAAGCCGCCCCCCGGCCCGCGTGTGCCGTACACCGGTACTCCGGCCCTGGAGAGCTCAACCCGCGCAACAACCGCATGCGCGCCATCTGACAGTGGTGTGTGGCGCCTCGCCGCGGTGGGTCAGGCGACTCCGAGGTGGCGGGCCAGCTTCTGCATGGTCTGCAGGCCCAGTTCCACCGCGCCGAAGCCGATGACCGCGGCGCGCTGCTCGGCGCTGGGGTGCAGCTGCCGCAGCGTCAGCACCGTCTTGCCGTCGGCCTGCTCGTCGAACGTCAGCGTCACCCGGAAGCGTGACGGGTCGTCGTCCACGTCGGAGCCGTGGTCCATCACCATCCGCTCGCCGGGCACGACCTCCAGGTAGTCGAAGCGGTTGGTGTAGAGCGTGCCGTCGGCAGCGGTCATGTCGAAACGCGCCCGGCCGCCAGGCCGCACGTCCATCTCGTGCACCACGCAGGTGAACCCGTCGGGGCCGAACCACTGGCAGAACGCGTCGGCGTCGGTCCAGGCGGCGAACACTGCCTGCCGCGGAGCGTCGAGGACGCGCACCAACACGACCTCGCGATCGAGGCTCCAGGTGCTGGCCGGGTCGGCAGCTGCGGCGGTCGGGTGGGCGGGTGTCGTGTTCATGGCGTCTCCGTGTTCGGGGTATGGGCGGTGTTCTGGTCGGCAGCGGCCGGGTCGCTGCTGCGCCGCAGGTGCGCCTCCAGGCGATCCAGCCGTTGTTCCCACGCGGCCTGGGTGTGTTCGGCCCACGCCGCGATCTCCCGCAGGGGCTCGGGCCGTAGCCGGCACGGCCGTGTCTGCCCGTCGCGCCCGCGGCTGATGAGGCCCGCCTGCTCCAGCACCTTGAGGTGGCGGGAGATGGCAGGAAGGCTGATGGGGAAGGGCTCGGCGAGTTCCAGCACCGTCGCTTCGCCGTCGGCCAGCCGGCGCACGATGGAACGCCGGGTGGGGTCGGCCAGCGCGGCGAAGACCTGATCGAACCGGTCGGGGGTGGTCATCGGCATGGCAGGTCGCTGTCCGAGAGAAAGTTCACGAGTTAGTTATATAACCGATCCGCTAAGTACGTCAACCAAGTGTCGGATGCCGAGGGCGGCCGACCTCGCCGCCTCGGTGTCACCGGTCCGAGACGGTCCCGCTGACGCGACGCTCAATGTCGGCGGGGAATGCGCCGATGAGAAACCCGAGCCAATGCGCGGTGACAGTGCTGGCGTGATGGAGAGGTGGACGACGGTGGCCGTCATGCGACCGACATTGGACGAGTGCGACCGGCTGCTGGAGCCGCTCAACGACGGGGAGCGGAGGGTGGCCATGCGCCTCGCCGAACTCGGCGACGACTGGACGGTGTACGTCCAGCCGCGGTTGGCGCACGACGTGCCCGACTTCGTGGCGGTCCACCCGCGGCACGGTGTGTGCGCGATCGAGGTGAAGAACTGGAGATACGGGAAGTACCGGCAGAACGACGACGGCTCCATCGACATGATGACCGACGGCGCCTGGCGCCCGACCAAGGAAGCGCCCCGCTACCAGGCCTACCGCTACCGCTCGACCATCTTCGACCACTACTTCGCCGGGCCGGACGACCCCGACCGGCCCACCCAGGTGGTGCGGGCGGTGGTGGTGCTGCCCAACCACTCCACCGAGCAGGCCGAGCGCCTGCTGGAACGCCACCGGGTGACACCCGACGAGTTGGGTGTGCGGGTGCTCGGGGGTGATGCGCTCCACCGCGCGCCGGAGTTCATCGTCCAGCCGGGCTGCCCGCGCCCGGACCCGGCCTCGATCGCCCGCTTGCTCCGCCACCTTCGCGAGGCCGATGCCGTCAGCGAGTTGCGGTCCCCGATCCGGCTCAGCGAGGGTGCCCGCAACATCGCCACCAACCCCAGTTCTGCGCGGCGCCGGCGCGTCCGCGGGCCGGCCGGCTGCGGCAAGTCGTTCGGCCTCGCGGCCCGTGCCGCCCGCCTGGCGGCGGAGGGCAAGCGGGTGCTGGTGCTGACGTTCAACACCACCCTGGCCAACTACCTGACGACGCTGATGGTGGCGCGGTGCCGCGAGACCGGGGCCAACCCCGGGCTGGTCACGTGCTCCTCGTTCCACGCGTTCTGCAATCGCGTCGTGGAGGACGCCGCGACCACCGGCTTCCGCACGGACCCGCCGGCGGGCGTCGACCGTTGGGACGCCTCGGTGGCGCAGGCGGCGGCGGCCTTCGAGGCCGGGTTCAGCCGCCGCTTCGACGCCGTGCTGGTCGACGAAGGGCAGGACTTCACGCTGGAGTGGTGGAACCTGCTGCGCACCCATGTGGTCGACCCGGACGGTGAGATGCTGCTGGTCGCCGACCCTACGCAGGACGTCTACGACAAGAAGGCCTGGACCGACGAGGACCGCATGCTCGGTGCCGGGTTCTCGGGGCCGTGGACCGAGCTGCGCGGCTCCTACCGCATGCCGGCCGACCTGATCCCGCTGGCGAACGCCTTCGCTCGCCGGCATCTCGACGGACAACGCCTGGCGGCGGAGGTGCCGCCCGATCACATGGACATCGCCGGGCTGGCGTCGGCCACCCTCCGGCGGTGGACGAACGTCGGCTCGCGGGTGGAGCTCGGCCCGGAGATCGGGCACGAGGTGGTGCGCCTGCTGACGGCCAACCCGGATCTCAACCCCAACGACGTGGTGTTCCTGTGCGAGCACCACGAGGACGGTCTGGCCGCCGTGCGCGTCATCGAGGCCGCCGGCTACCCCGTGCACCACATCTTCGCGGCGCGGGCCGGTGACCGGGCGCGTCGCAAGCGGCGCTTCTGGCCCGACGCGCCCGGGGTGAAGGGGTGCACCGTGCACAGCTTCAAGGGATGGGAGACCCCCGCACTGGTGATGGGCATCGACCGTGATCACGAGTCTCGCCGTCTGGCCTACGTGGCCATGACGCGCGTGAAGGTGCCGGGTTTCGGCCGGCACGCCCATCTGTCCATCGTGAATCTGGACCTGTCGTTGGCAGATTTCCAGTCGACGTTCGAGCACTGGACGGTCACGCGCGTGCCGCTCTGGGCGCCGCCGCGGGCCGAGGCCCGAGTGCGGTGAGGGGTCGGGTCGGGATGGCCCGGAACGACTGTTGGGCCGAGTTGGTGGTCGGCACGGTCCGATCACAGATAGCGTGGGGGCTTCAGGGTCACGAACATTGGCCCCGTTGAAAGATGAGGCCACGAATGGCAACCGGTACCGTCAAGTTCTTCAATGCAGAGAAGGGCTACGGGTTCATTCGCCGTGATGAGGGTGGCGACGACCTGTTCGTCCACCACTCGCAGATCAAGACCGAGGGCTTCCGCGTCCTCCAGGAGGGCCAGGCCGTCGAGTTCGACGTTGGCCCCGGTCGCAAGGGCGATGAAGCTCAGAACGTCCGCCCGCTCTGACCTGTCGGTCCTCACACCGCGGGGGCAACTTCGCGGGCGATGAGGTCCAGATGGTCCAGATCGGTGGGGTCGAGCACTTGGAGGTAGATGCGCTCGGCACCGGCGTCGCGCCAGCGGCGGATGGTGCCGGCCACCTCCGTCACAGTGCCGGCGGCCCCATTGGCACGCAATTCCGCCGGCTCTCGGCCGATGGCCTTTGCGCGCCGTTCCACCTCCGCCTCGTCGGCGCCGGCGCACGCCACCAATGCCGCGGAGAACACCGGCGGCGTGTCGCGGCCGATCGCCGCGCAGGCGGCCCGCACCCCGTCGCACAACACAGTGAACCGCTCCAGCGGCACGAACGGAGTGTTGAACTCCGCGGCGTAGCGGGCGGCCAACGTCGGCGTGCGCTTGGCGCCGCCGCCGCCCATCACGATCGGCGGAGGCGCCTGCACCGGCTTGGGCAGCCCGGGCGAGTTGGCCACGGAATGGGCTGAACCCTCGTAGGTGAAGGTCTCACCCACCGGAGTGCGCCACAGGCCGTCGATGATCGCCAGCTGGTCTTCCAGCATGTCGAAGCGCCGGCCGAGCGGCGGGAAGTCGAACGAGTACGCCGTGTGCTCGGCTTCGTACCAGCCGGCGCCGAGGCCCAGTTCCACCCGGCCACCGCTCATCTGGTCCACCTGGGCCACGGAGATGGCAAGCAGCCCCGGGCTGCGGAACGTCACCGGCGACACCAGCGTGCCGAGGCGGATGGTGGACGTTTCGCGGGCCAGGCCGGCCAGCGTCACCCACGCATCGGTGGGGCCGGGCAGGCCGTCGCCGCCGCCCATCACGAGGTAGTGGTCGCTGCGGAAGAATGCTCCGAAGCCCAGCGCCTCGGCCCGCTGGGCCACGGCCAGCAGTGTGCCGTAGCTGGCGCCCTGCTGGGGCTCGGTGAAGATACGGAGGTCGCGGAGGTCCATCGGTCCAGCATGGCAGTTCAGCCGTCGCCGGGCTGCCTCAGCCACCGGTGCATCCAATCGACCAAGGCGAGGTCGTGGGCCAGCCGCGCCGCAGGCGGCCCGTAGGTGGTCCCCTCGTGCGACGAGCCCGGCAGGACCAGCACCTCGCTGGTCCGCCCGAGGGAACGCAGCACCCGGTGCATCTCGAATGCCTGTGAGGGCGGGCAACGCCGATCGTCGGCCCCGCTGACGAACAGCACCGGGGTGTGGCATCGATCGGCGCGCAGCAGCGGCGACCAGCGCAGATACGGCTCGATGTTCTCCAGCGGACTTGCGCCCATCTGCATCGGCAGGAACGTCACCCCGATGTCGCTGGTGCCGTACATGCTGAGCAGGTCGGTGACGGGATTCTCGATCACGGCGGCCGCGAAACGATCGGTGCTGGTAATCAGCCAGGCGCTGAGGTAGCCGCCGTACGAGTTGCCGGCGACACCCAGCCGGGCCGGGTCGGCCCACCCGCGGGCCACCGCGTCGTCCACCACCGCCACCACGTCCGCGGACGGCACGTCGCCCCACTGGTCGATGGCGGAGTGGGTGAACGCGTCGCCATACCCGGTGGAGCCGTGCGGGTTGGTGTAGAGCACGCCGAACCCGGCAGCGCACAGCGCCTGTGCGTCGAGCAGGAAACACTCGCCAAATGCCGCGTTGGGCCCGCCGTGGACGAGCAGCACGGTGGGGAGCGGGCCGTCCACCCCGGCCGGCCGCAGGTGCCAGGCGTCCAGCGGTGCGCCGTCGTGCGGGGAGGCGACCGCGAATCGATGCACCTCGGCCGTGGGTGGCTCCTGTGGCCCGGGAAGCCCAATCGCAGCCGGCCGTCCCCCGCCGTCGAGCGGGACCCGCGCCAGCGCGCACCACTGCGTCGCGCACTGGTCGGCGATCACCAGGGTGTCGGCGCCGGCGGCCAGCGGCGTGGCACAGCGGTCACCGTCCACCACGACCCGCCAGTTGCCCGTCGGGAGCGAGTAGTGGGCCACCCCCATTCGACCGCCGCGCTGGGTGCGGACGTACGCCTCAGTGCCGGCGACGAGGAGGGCGAACTCGAACATGTCGCCCACTGCGGCGGGGGAGTCGCCATAGACGGTGCCGCCGAGGGGCGCCGGCGCGTCACCATCCAGCCGGTCGGTCGTGCCGTCCGTACGCAGCAGGTGCAACTGGGCCTCCGACCCCCCGGGGCACCCCTCGGGCTGGATGGACAGCACGAGCAGGCTGCCGTCGGCGGCCCACGCGTGCACGACGGCGAAGCCACCGGGCACGGCAGGCGCACCCCACCCACCGTCCGGCTGGACGAGGCGGAGGTGTTGCCCGCGCCGGTTGCCGTCCGGGTCGAACGACGCGCGGGCTGCGATCCGGCAACCGTCGGGAGCCCAGCGCGGCAGCGACCATCGCCACTCGTCGTCGGTGATCATCTCGCTGGTGCCGTGCGTGGGGTCCCACACCCAGAGCTGGGGAGGGTCGTCGAGCGCCCCGACGCCGTCACCCCACTGCACCGGCCGGGTCACTCGCCACGGCTGGGTGCGATCCACCAGCCGTCCCCGCGGCCCAGCGACGACCAGTGTGGTTCCATCGGGCGACCAGCTGGCCGGACCGGTGACCCCGCCGGGCAGGTTGCTGATCGCGATCGGCTCGGAGGACGTGGTGTCGCACACGGCCAGTTGGGGGCGGCCGGTACGAGCCGTCACGAACGCCAGGCGGGTTCCGTCGGGCGACCAGGTGGCGGTGTGGTCGCCCGGCCACGCCGCATCGAGCGGGTGGCTCGAGCCATTGGCCACCGTGACGATCTGGATGTTGGACAGTTCGTCATGCGTGCCGAGGGGAATCTGCGTGGTGGTGACCGCGATGCGCCGCCCGTCGGGTGAGGGATCCACATGCAGCACGGCGGGGATGGCCAGCCATGCCGCCGTCGTGGAGTGCGGTGCAGCCTGCTGGGCAACGGTGGCGTCGGTGGGCATGACCGAAGGGTAACGCTGCGCGCGGCCAGCGGTTCGAGTGCGCCGTCCCTCAGAGTGCATCAGGACTTATTGACTCAATCGATGTTGAGTGGATATCATGCCGTCGATGACTGGCGACTGGTCCCACGACGCGCACCTGCAACACCGTGCGGCGCTGCACGCGGCGCTCGGTGAGCCGGCTCGGCTGGCGGTGGTGGAGGAGTTGGCCGTCAGCGACCGCTCTCCCACGGAACTGGCGTCCCGGCTGGCCCTGCCGTCGAATCTGCTTGCGCATCACCTGGAGGTGCTGGAGCGTGCCGGTCTGGTGGCCCGGTCCGCGTCTGCCGGCGACGGCCGGCGCAAGTACGTGCGCCTGGTGCGGCCGGCGCTCACGGGGCTGGGCATCGCCGGCCGGCTGCCGGAGGGTGAGGTGCTGTTCGTGTGCAGCCAGAACTCGGCCCGGTCGCAATTGGCCGCCGCGCTGTGGCGCGCCCGCACGGGTTGCCGTGCCTCGTCCGCGGGCACCCGGCCGGCGGCGCGAGTGCACCGGGGCGCCGTGGCCGCGGCCAAGCGTGCTGGCCTGTCGCTGGCAGGTGCCCAGCCGGCCCTGCTGGGCGACGTGCCGGCCGGCACCCAGGTCATCTCGGTGTGCGACCTGGTGCACGAGGAACTCGAGCCGTCGCCGGGCTGGTGGCACTGGTCCATCGCCGATCCGGTGGAGCGTGGCGATGCCGCGGCGTTCGACGCCGTGGTGGCGGAACTGGACGAACGGATCGGCTCGCTGACCCTCCAGGGTGGCGAGCCGGCACGAAGGGAAGATCGGCAGCGATGACGGTGTGCGTGGGCATCAACGGCTTCGGGCGGATGGGCCGCCTGGTGGTGCGAGCCCTGCGGCAGCACCCCGGCCTGCGGTTGGTGCACATCAACGAGGTGAAGGGCGGGATGGAGACGGCCGCCCACCTGCTGGAGTTCGACACGGTGCACGGCCGCTACCCCGGGGAGGTGGCCATCGCCGGTGCCGACCTGCGGATCGACGGCGACGTGGTGTCGTTCTCGGCGCACGCGTCGCCCGGCGACATTCCGTGGGGCGACCTCGGTGTGAATCTGGTGCTGGAGGCCACCGGCAAGTTCAAGACCGCGCCGGATCTCGAACCTCACTTCGCCGCCGGCGCCCGGGCCGTGGTGGTGGCCTGCCCGGTGAAGAGCGACGGCGTGCTCAACGTGGTGATGGGCTGCAATGACCACCTCTACGACCCGGCAGCGCACCGCATCGTCACCGCCGCGTCGTGCACCACCAACTGCCTGGCCCCGGTGGTGAAGGTGCTGCACGAGCGGGTGGGCATCGAGCGCGGTGCCATCACCACGGTCCACGACGTCACCAACACCCAGGTCATCGTCGACGCCCCGCACAAGGACCTTCGCCGTGCCAGGTCGGCGCTGAACTCGCTGGTGCCCACATCCACCGGCTCGGCGACGGCGATCACGATGATCTACCCGGAACTGAAGGGCAAGCTGAACGGCATCGCCGTGCGGGTGCCGCTGCTCAACGCCTCGCTCACCGACTGCGTGTTCACGATGCAGCGCGATGTCACGGTGGACGAGATCAACGGCCTGCTGAGTGGCGCGGCGGACGGTGAGCTGCGCGGGATCCTCGGCTTCGAGACCCGGCCGCTCGTGTCCGCCGACTACACCAACGACACCCGCTCCGGCATCGTGGACGGACCCTCCACGATGGTCATCGACGGCCGGATGGCGAAGGTGCTGGTCTGGTACGACAACGAGTTCGGGTACGTGCACCGGATGGCCGAACTGGCCGCAAAGGTGGCCGCCACGCTCGAGGCCGGTGCATGAAACTGCGCAACTACGCGCTGGTCACGGCCGGCTACTGGGTGTTCACCGTCACCGACGGCGCCCTGCGGATGTTGGTGCTCCTGCACTTCAACCGCCTCGGCTACTCGCCGGTGGCCATCGCGTTCCTCTTCCTCGCCTACGAGTTCATGGGCATCGTCACCAACCTGCTCGGGGGCTGGGTGGGTGCCCGGCGCGGGCTGAATCGCACCCTGGTCGCCGGGCTGGGGCTGCAGGCGATCGCGCTGATCGCCCTGACCCTGGAGTCGCCGTCGTGGCAGCGGTGGGCCTCGGTCACGTTCGTGATGGCGATGCAGGCGTTGTCCGGCATTGCCAAGGATCTCACGAAGATGAGTTCCAAGAGCGCGGTGAAGACGGTCGCCGGCGACGGCTCGCTGTTCCGCCTGGTCGCCGTGCTGACGGGTTCGAAGAACGCACTGAAGGGTGTGGGCTTCTTCGTCGGTGCCGCCCTCCTGGCCGGGCTCGGCTACGACGGGGCGCTGTGGGCGATGGCCGCCGCGCTGGCAGTCACGGTGGTCGGCCTGCTGGTCTTCCTGAACGAGGACATCGGCCGCTCGAAGAAGAAGCCACCGCTGCGGTCGGTGCTCTCCAAGTCGATGGCCATCAATCGCTTGTCGGCCGCCCGCCTGTTCCTGTTCGGCTCCCGCGACATCTGGTTCGTGGTGGCGCTGCCCGTGTTCCTCGCCGACCATCTCGGCTGGTCGGAGCAGGGTGTGGGCGGATTCCTGGCGGTGTGGGTCATCGGCTACGGCGTCGTGCAGTCGGTCGCGCCGCGGGTGCTGGCCCGCGGTGGGCGAGAGGTGGACGAGGTGAAGGCGGCGCAGGAGTGGGCGCTGCTGCTCGGCGCGGTGTCCGCGGCGATCGCCGTGCTGGTGGCCGTGGATGTCGCCGTCACCGTGGCGATCGTGGTGGGGCTGGTGGTCTTCGGCGTGGTGTTCGCGATGAACTCCTCCCTGCACTCGTTCCTCGTGCTGGTGTACGCCGACGACGACGAGGTGGCGCTGGACGTTGGCTTCTACTACTCGGCCAATGCCACCGGGCGGCTGGTGGGCACGCTGCTGTCGGGTGTGCTGTACCTGTGGGGCGGCCTGCCGGCGGCGCTCTGGGGCTCCACCGCCTTCGTGGCCGTCACCTGGTTGCTGGCGCTGCGGCTGCCGCCGATGCCCAGTGATGTGACGGTGTCGTTGGCCACGGTGGAGGCCGGCGAATGAGATGCTGTGTGGGCGGCCGACTGGGAGCGTCCGACTGGGAGCGTCCGACAACGCATTGACAATCATCGATGAATGTGTAGGATGACGGCATCGACAAACGTCAATGTATCGAGGAGCACACCATGTCACGAGTCCAACTGGCCCTGAACGTCGATGATCTCGACGCGGCCATCACGTTCTACTCCAAGCTGTTCGGCAGCCGGCCCGCCAAGGTGCGCGACGGCTACGCCAACTTCGCCATCGCCGAGCCGCCCCTGAAGCTGGTACTCATCCAGAATCCCGGCCAGGGTGGCACGCTGAACCACCTCGGCGTGGAGGTGGAGAGCAGCGACCTGGTGGCCGCGGCCACCGACCGCCTGCGGGCCGAAGGGCTGCTCGCCGACGTGGAGGAGAACACCACCTGCTGCTACGCCGTGCAGGACAAGGTGTGGGTGCACGGGCCCGACGCCGAGCCGTGGGAGGTCTACACCGTGCTCGCCGACGCCCCGGTGATGCACGACGTGCCGGTGGCCACCGAGGCCAGCGCCTGCTGCTCGTCCACCCCCGTGGAACTCACCGCCCCCGCCAGCACCTGCTGCTGACATGACCGACAGGTGTCGAGAGGTGCCGGCGCGGCGGCCGCAGCACGGAGCCGCGGTGTGGCGCACGGCCGACGTGGCTGCCGACCGGCAGTGGTCCGTCGAGCTGGACGATGGGCAGCGTGCAGCGATCGTGGAGGCCGCCCGGAGGGCAGCAGCGCGCGGACACACCGTCCGGACCCTCACGGCCGAGGAATTCGCCCTGCCGGACCTGGGCACGGCGATCGCTGCGTGGAGCGACATGCTGGAGCACGGGAGGGGGTTCGTCCTCCTGCGCAACTTCCCGATCGACCAACTCACTGAGCACGAGGCGGAGCTTGCGTACTTCGGCCTCGGTACCCATCTCGGATCTCCGGTCGGTCAGAACCGGCAGGGTGAACTGCTGACGCACGTCCGCGACGAACGCCTTCCACCGAGCGCCGGGAAGGTCCGTCTCTACCGAACCCGCGAGCGGCAGGACTTTCACACCGACGGCGCAGACATCATCGGCCTGCTGTGCCTGCAGACTGCCCAGCGCGGCGGGGAGAGCAGGATCGTCTCCAGTTGGGCGCTCTACAACGAGTTGCTGGCGACACGACCGGATCTGCTGGAGGCGCTCTACGAGCCGGTGGGCTGGGACCGGCAGGGCGACATCCCGGACGGCGAGGCACCCTGGTTCCTCTTGTCGCCGATCACGGACTTCGATGGCGTGCCCCGGCTGTTCTACCTCGGTTGGTACATCCGCGACTCACAGCAGCACGCCGACGCGCCGCGGCTCACGAACGCTCAGGAGGAAGCGATGGAACTGCTCGAGCATCTCGCCAACGATCCCACGTTCCATCTGGAGATGGACTTCCAGCCGGGCGATGTGCAGTTGCTCAACAACGGGCGCATCCTCCACGCCCGCGAGGCCTACGAGGACCCCCCCGACCCTGCGCGGCGCAGGCATCTCCTCCGGCTGTGGCTGGCCGCGCACCGGTTTGCCAGCCTGGAGGCCGGACTACGCGGTGGTGTCGCCGCACACACCTCGACATGAGCCAGCCAGACCTCATCACCGAACCGCAGGCGGAACGGCCCGGTCGCCTCGGCACGCTGGACCGGCTGCTGCCGGTGTGGATCGGCGTTGCCATGGCACTCGGTCTTGGCCTCGGTCGCCTGTTCCCCGGGCTGGACGACACGCTGGACAAGGTGAAGGTGGACACCGTCAGCCTGCCGATCGCGATCGGGCTGCTGCTGATGATGTACCCGGTGCTGGCCAAGGTGAAGTACACCCGCATCGGGCACGTCGTCGCCGACCGGCGGGCGCTCGCCCTCTCGCTGGTGCTCAACTGGGTCGTCGGGCCGGCCGTGATGTTCTCGCTCGCCTGGCTGATGCTGCCGGATCTGCCGGAGTACCGCACCGGTCTGATCATCGTCGGTCTGGCCCGGTGCATCGCCATGGTGTTGATCTGGAACGACCTGGCCTGCGGGAACCGGGAACTGGCGGCGGTGCTGGTGGCACTCAACTCGTTGTTCCAGATCCTCGCCTTCTCGCTGCTCGGCTGGTTCTACCTGGACGTGCTGCCCGGATGGCTTGGGCTGGACAGTGACGGGATCGACATCACCATCTGGGAGATCGCCAAGAGCGTGCTCGTGTTCCTCGGCATCCCCCTGCTGGCCGGGTTCCTCACGCGCACGTTCGGCGAGCGGGCCAAGGGCACGGAGTGGTACGAGCAGCGGTTCATCCCGCGCATCGCCCCCGTCGCGCTGTACGGCCTGCTGTTCACCATCGTCGTGCTGTTCGCGCTGCAGGGCGAGAAGATCACCAACCAGCCGTGGGACGTCGCCCGCATCGCCCTGCCGCTGCTGGCCTACTTCGCGATCATGTGGTTCGGCACCTTCGCCATCGGTCTGCGCCTGCACCTGCCCTACGACCGCAACGCCTCGATCGCGTTCACCGCGGCGGGCAACAACTTCGAACTGGCCATCGCGGTGGCCATCGGGGTGTTCGGCGTGTCGTCGGGGCAGGCACTGGCCGGTGTGGTCGGCCCGCTCATCGAGGTCCCCGTGCTGGTGGCGCTGGTGTACGCCTCACTGGCCGCCCGGCGGAGGTTCTACCCGCCAGCGTCCTGATCGACCGGCGGCTCAGAGGTTGCGGGCCTCGCGGTAGGGGAGGTCCTTGCCGGGGTCGGGTTCCTTCGGCAGGCCCAGCGCCTTCTCCCCGAGGATGTTGCGCTGGATCTCGTCGGTCCCGCCGGCGATGGACTGGGCGGGCACCGAGATGAGGATCTCGGCCAGCAACCCGTCGAGCGGCGCGTGCGGGTCGGTGCCCGCAAGCATCGAGTGCGGCCCGCCCAGCCTGGAATGCACCCTGGCGGCCTGGCGGGCCACGTGGCTGATGGCCAGCTTGCCGATGGACCCTTCCGGCCCCGGCGGCCGGCCGAGCGCCCGGTTGGCCTTGGCCCGCTCGGCGGTCCACTGGCTGACCCGCTGCAGCGTCAGCAGCCGGGCGATCTCCTGGCGGACGACGGGGTCGCCGGCCAGGCCGGCGCTGCGGGCGTGGGGCACGGCCAAATCCGCCCGGCCCGCCCGCTGCGGGTACCAGGAGTAGACCTTGAGGGTCTCCCGCGCCTCCGCCGCCGCTTCCTCGGCCGCCGGGCCGGGGTCCACCGGATGGCGGTCCACCGTGACGGCCACGCCGAAGCGACGTTCGTGCGCCAGCGTCGCCAGCGCCGCGGACCAGCCCTGGTTGACGCCACCGACCACCCAGTCCTTCGGGATACGGGCGTCCGCGAGAAAGACCTCGTTGAACGACGAGTGGAAGTTCATCTGCCGGAGCGGGCGGACCTCGACCCCCGGCTGGTGCATCGGCAGCACGAAGTAGGTGATGCCCTGATGCTTGGGCACGTCCCAGTTGGTGCGGGCCACCAGCATCCCGAAGTCGGCATGGTGGGCGCTGGTGTTCCACACCTTCTGCCCGTTGAGCACCCACTCGTCGCCGTCCAGCACCGCAGTGGTGGTGAGGCCGGCCAGGTCGCTGCCCGCCGACGGCTCGCTGAACAACTGGCACCACACCTCCTCGCCGGTGAGCAGCGGGCGGAGGAACCGCTCGCGGGTGGTGTCCGGCCCCTGCTCCAGGATCGTCGGGCCGGCCAACCCGGATGGCACGGAGGAGACTGCCCCGCACGCAGCGATCTCGCGGCGGACCACGTCGTCGGCCCAGGCGGGCATGCCCCTGCCGAACCAGCGCTCCGGCCAGGACGGCACCGCCCACCCGGCGTCCAGCAGGGAGGTGCGCCACTGGACGAGCGTCATGGCAGGGTCCCAGTTGGCACGTACCCACGCCCTCACGTCCGCCCGAAGGGAATCGGCGGTGAGGCGCTGGCTCATGGCGCGAGACCTATCCCACCGGCACCGTGGCGGGCGAGTCGGAGGGCGTAGCGTGCGGGCGGTGTCCACCATCCCCACCATCGACCCCACGGTGCCCGGCGCGGCCGCCCGCCTGGTGGACGCCTACGCCACCTACGGGTTCGCTCACCTGGTGGGGCACGGGGTGCCGGAGGATCTGGTGGCGGCCGTGTTCCGGGCATCGCACGAATTCCACGCGTCGGCGGCCGAGCAGAAGGCGTCGATCGCGCTGGACGAGCGGCACCGTGGGTACATCGCCATCGACACCTCTACCACCCGGCATTCCCCGCTGGCGGTGGTGACGAAGCCGAACCAGAGCGAGTCGTTCATCGCCCTGCGGGAGGACCCTGCCGGCGGTGAACAGGTGCGGGCCGGCCACTACCTCGCCGGCCCGAACCAGTGGCCTCTCTGGCTGCCCGGCTTCCGGCCTGCCCTGGAGGCCTACCAGCGGGCGATGGTGGCCCTGGGCATGCGCCTGATCGGGCTGGTGGAGGAAGGGCTGGGCTGCGCACCCGGTGAACTGTCGCGTCACTTCGCCCCGCCCACCACCTGGCTGCGCCTGCTCCATTACCCGCCGCGCCCCGCCAGCGCCCCGGACGACCTCTACGGGTCTGCGCCGCACATCGACTTCGGTTTCCTCACCCTGCTGGCCCAGGACGGCGCCGGCGGGTTGGAGGTGCAGACGCCGGACGGGCAGTGGGCGGCAGTGCCACCGATGGCAGGCGCGTTCGTCATGAACGTGGGCGAGATGCTGCACCGCTGGAGCAACGGCGTGCTGCGCGCCACCCCGCACCGGGTCTACAACCGTTCAGGTGGTGACCGGTACTCCGTGCCGTTCTTCTTCGACCCGCACGTGAGCACCACGATCGCGCCGCTGGCCGTGTGCGTGCCGGCGGGCGAGGGGCCGCGCTTCGAGCCGGTGCACTTCGGCGAGTTCCTGCGAGGCCGGCTGCAGGGCTCCTACCTGCAGCATCAGGCGCGCACCGGCGGATGACGTTTCGGTGACGCACCTGCGGCAGCGTCGCCGCATGCGCCATCGCCAGCGACCCCTCGCCCTCGCCCTCGTTCTCGCCGCCGCCGTGCTGCCCGTCGCGTGTGGGGGAGGCGGCGACAGTGCCTCCACCGCATCCGCGACTGCGGGCTCGAGCGGAGCGGACACCACCGGTGGCGCCGCGGCGGCCATGTCGATCGCATCCGACGACGGTCTGCTCACGCTGGACGTGCCCGCCGGCGCGGTGCCCGCCGGCACGGCAATCACGGTCACCGCGGTGGACGGCCCCGACGGGACCTTCACGTACGACCTCCAGCCCGATGGCCTGCAGTTCGCCACCCCGGCCACCGCGACGTTCGACGCGACGCCCAGCCTCGACCTCGGTGCGATCGTTGCCTGGTCCGCCACCCTGACGAGCGCTGAAGGCACCACGGAGCAACTGGCGCTGGACCCTGCCGACGACGGCACGCTGACGGCCGAGATTCCGCACTTCTCGGAGTTCAAGGTCGCGACAGACGTGGACCTGGTGTCACCGAATTCGTGGGAGGAAGTGGGCACGGTGACGGCGGCCGTCGGCGAAACCGCCCCGCTGCCGCTGGTCACCGACCCCAACTTCCAGCTGCAGAGGTTGATCAGCGACAACACGGTCTTCAACTTCGACTTCCAGGCGCGGACCGTGACGTGCATGGCTGCTGGATCCGGACAGGTCTGGCAGTTCGGCAAGTACCGCGCTGCAGGGAGCGACGCTCCGACATGGACGATGGCGTTCAGCGTGGGCATCGTCTGTGTCGAGCCGCCGACGTCGCAGCCGGTGACGTTGGGCGACGCCTGGGGTGCGGACCTGAAGCTGGAGGGCACCTCCACGTTCGAGATCGTCGACGGCAATGTGGTGTTCAGCTTCGGACCGGATGTCACGGGCTTGGCCACGGCGGGCACCGTGGGCCTCCAAACGCCGTTGGTCGGTGGTGGGTACTTCAACTGCTATGCCCCGTACGACCAGAACGGTGTGGCCGAGATGTCGACCTTCGAGCCGGGGAAGGGTGGCTGCGAGCTGCTCGGGCCGGACTACTCCGTCCGCGACCGATTCCCGATCGACGTGACGCTGGACGAGGGCGTGCTGTCGATGAGCATCCCCTACGGCCCGAACATCAACGGCACCACGCCGGACATGTTCTTCGCCGGCCCCGAGGGTGCTGCCCGCCAGGCCGTCGCGGAGACGACGATCGAGTGGCTACTGCGAGTCTTCGGCCCCACGTACGTGACGTTCTACGCCAACGATGGTTCCGGCTTCCGGGCGTCGGCCCAGATCGACCCGCTGCCCAGCTATCTGTGCCCGCTGGCGACCGACGACTCGCTGCTGGATCAGGGCTGCGCGGGCGGCTGAGCAGGTTCGGCCAGGCGGCGGGCGAGGGCGTCGGTGACCGGGTCGCGGCCGACCCCCAGTTCGGCGAGGACCTTGTCCAGCCGGCGCAGTGCGGCAACCGCCCCCGCCCGGTCGCCCGCTGCCAGCTGGATCTCCACGGCCGCCATGTGCGCCCGCTCGGCCCACTGGTCGGCGGCGATGGCGTCGTGCAGCCTGGCCACGGCGTCACGGTGGCGGCCGGCCGCCGCCAGCAGTTCGGCGCAGCGGATGCACGCGTCCACGAAGCGGCCGCGCAAGCGGTCCTGGTGACGCACCGCCCACTCTGGCGCGGTGGCGCCGCCCAGCGGCTCGCCCCGCCAGAGGTCCAGCGCCGCCCCCAGCTCACCGATCGCC
This sequence comes from Acidimicrobiaceae bacterium, assembly GCA_020637295.1. Classification (GTDB taxonomy): domain Bacteria; phylum Actinomycetota; class Acidimicrobiia; order Acidimicrobiales; family Ilumatobacteraceae; genus UBA668. Next base: position 19,766 of record JACJWF010000017.1, read on the forward strand.
TGCGACGGGGTGCCGGCATCCAACGCGTCCGCTGCGCTGCTCAGGCGGTGGTCGAACTCGTCGAGGTCGATCCACAGGTGCTCGCCGCGGTGCAGCCTCAGTGACGAGCCGCCGGCGCGCACGAAGTACGGGGCGTCGCCGCTGTCGCGTTCGGGCTCCAGCACCCGGTGGAGGAGGTGCAGCGTGCTGCGCAGGTTTCGCCGCCCGGCCTCCGGGTCGGCGTCGGGCCAGATGGCCGCAATGGCTGCCTCGCGGCTGGAGCGTGGATGCACCACGAGGAACATCAGCAAGGAACGCACTCGTTCGCGTCGCCAGTCCGCCGTGTCCACCGTGCGGCCGCCGATCTCCAGCTCCGGCCCGCCCAGCAGGCGGATGGTGCGCGGCTCGACGGGCGGCACCGGCACGGTCCCCAGCAGTTCGGCGGCCGCGGCGGCCACCTCGTCGCGAGGGTCGTGGGTGAGGGCGCGGAGGTGCGCCCGGCAGCGGTCGCCGAAGCGGTCCAGCAGCCACGCGGCCAGCCCACGGGCGGGAGCGCGATCGGCGGCCGTGCCGACGGCGGCGAGCTCGGTGGCATCGGCCAGCCCGGCGAGCACGGTGGCGCCAGGGGGTGGCCATGCGGGGGCGCTCGCCGGGCCGAAGTCGCCGAGCTCGGCGGCGGCCAGGATGCGAGCGATGTCCAGTTGGCGCTCCCACAGTGGGCCCGTGGCCAGGGCGGCGAGCTCGTCGCGCTGCTCCGGCAGCATGCGGTACAGCATCACCAGCAGTGGCCGCCAGCGCCCGGCGCCGGCCCCGTGGGCGGGGAAGGCCTCGAGCGCGTCCGTCGCCAGTGCCGTGGCTTCTGCCCTTCTCCCACGGCAGTAGGCCGTGACGATGTCAACCACGGCCAGGTTGTGCAGCGTCGGCCCCACCCTCTGGCCCGCCGCCAGGCGATGGGCGCGGGTGGCATGGGCCTCGGCCTCGTCCACACGGCCGAACGCTGCCGCCGCGCAGGCCGCCGTCACGGACGACACCAACCGATCCCGCTCGTCGTACTCGGCGCCGAGGCCCGGCACGTCGGCGTGGAGGACGGCGTCGACATCGCCGGTCAGCAACCGCGCCCGGTACTCGACCTCCAGCATCCCCGGGATGGTGCGGCCGTGGGCCAGGCACTCCGCGGCGGGGGCCACGGCCTCGCTGCGGCCGAGGTCGAGGAGGGCGTTGGCGGTGAAGAAGGCCGCGGCAGCGGCCAGCGGCGCGGGCAGCGAACCGACCGCCACCTGCTCCAACTCGCGCAGCACCGCCGCGCTGTCGTTTCGGGCATTGGCGACGAGCGCCGAGGCCAGGTGAGCCAGCCCGGCTGCAGCGGCGCAACCGCCGGCCCACAGTTCCACCACGCGGGCCAGGGCCGCCTGCACGCCGCCGCTGTCGCGCTGCAGGTTGGCGACGAACACCTGCTGGCCGAGCACGGCCACTTCCAGGTCGCTGTCGCCGGTGGAGCGGGCCGCCGCCTCAGCCCGCTGGAGAAGCGGCATCATCACAGCGGGGGCCGCGCCCTCCAGCCGGCTGGCGTGGGCGGCGACCAGGGCGGCCACGGGCAGGTCGAGGATGTGGGCGGGCAGGTCGCGCAGCCACTCCCGCAGCACCGGCGCTGGCGGTGGAACCGGCGCCAGCGCCACCCGCCGGAGGATGTCCAGCACCATGGTCTCGTCGCCGTCGGCAAGCGGGAAGGCGCGGGCCAGGTCGCCGCGGTCCAACCACCAGCGGGCCGCGGCGGCCCGCGTCGCCCGGCGTGTCGGGGCATCGATGACGAGATCGGACAGGCCGGCCCAGAGTGCGTGCGGCACCCATTCACCGCCGGCCTCGCGGTGCACGAGCGGGATGGGTGGCAACTCGGTGGCCAGGTGGACCGCTCGACCGAGGATCAAGCCCGCCAGGTCGTCTCCCGCGCCCTCGGTGGCCACGACCACGCCGAGCAACTCACGGGCCGCAGGGTCGAGCGACGGCACCACCTCCTCGGCCAGCAGTTGGCGGGCGAGGTCGGTGGCACGTGCGGTGGGGTCGGTGGCCGTGAGGGTCACCAGCGCCGGCCAGCCGCCCGTGCCGGGGTGGCCGCCCGCGCCCGCCAGTTCGGCGTCGGTGAACAGCAGATCGGCGGCGTCGATGGCGTGGGCCTGCCGCTGGGCCCGCAGCCGGGTGAGTGGAACGGCCGGCTCGCGCCGAGCGGCCAGCCAGAGACCCACACCCTGCGGCAGCGATGCGACGAGGTCGCGGAGCAGTGCCGAGCCGGAGGATCCGGGTTCGATCTCGTGCGCGTCGTCCAGCACGAGGCACAGCGGCCCTGTGGTACGCGCCGCCAGGCAGTTGCACAACGCGGCCAGCGACCCAGGCGGTGCGTCGGCCAGGCCCGCTCGTACCACCGCGTGCGCCAGACCGCCCAGCAGGTGGTTAGCGTCCGAGTCCGCCGGTTCGCACGCCAGCCAGACGTCGGTGCCCCGCGGCGCCAAGACGTTCTCCGCGATCGCCTGGGCCAGCAGGGTGGTCTTGCCCATCCCGGCGGCCGCGACCAGCATGGTGACACGGTGGTCGAACCGTGCCGCGGCGCCGGCGATCAGGCGCGGCCGCAGCACGAGGTGGTCGCCGGGCACCGGCGTCGTGTACCTCATCGGACGCGTCACGCCGACCATTCTCGCGACCTCAGCGGACCTGCGTCACCGACGCGTCATCGAACCGCCGGTGACCGCATCGCGTCAGGCAGGCGAGGCGCCGTTGACCGGGCCGAGTCCGGTGCGGTGGCCGAGCAGCACGAGCATGTCGGCGGACGCGAACGGGCAGACCGAAGGTGGTCATCGGGCCACGGGGCGGGCACGAAGATCTGGCGCCGCTGGAACCGTTCTCAAGTAAGCGGATGGCAGGCCGTCGAAAACGGCACCGGCCGGCGCCGGGTTTCCCCAGCGCCGGCCGGCACTCACTGATTGGTTCAGGTGGCGGCCTGGCCGTCACCTTGGCTGACCTTCGTCAGACGCCCCAGAGGGCCTTGAAGGCATCCTCGGCGCCCGGCGGCATCCAGTCGCCACCGACGTCGATGATCGCCTGGGCCTCGGCCGGCTCATCGATGATGATGGTCGGCAGGGCGGCGGCGGCGCGCTCCTCGGTGAGCTCCATGCCCAGGCTGAGGCGGGCGGCGGCGTCCACCATCAACCAGGCGGCGTAGCCCTTCGGGTCGGCGCTCCAGGCGCCCTGCGTACCGGCGACGATCTCCTCGAGGTCGATCGTGCTGAAGTCCTGGCCGTAGACGGTCACCTGGTCGGCGAGGCCGGCCGAAGCGAGCGTGGCGGTGACACCGCCGGGCAGGTCGCCGAACGAGTTGAACACATAGTTGATGCTCGGGTCGGCCTGGAGGGCCGAGGCCACCAGGTCCGGGACCTTGCCCTGGATGAGGTCGTCGAGCGTGACGTTCAACTCGGTGTACTTGCAGTTGGAGCAGTTCTTCTCCATCTGCGCCTTGTAGGCGTCGGTCTCGACGACGAGCACCGGGAAGTCCGGGATGCTGACGATGAGCACGTTGGCTGCGCCCTCGGAGTCCACGATCGCCCAGTCCGCCATCAGCGGGCCGGTCTTGGAGACGAAGTTCTCGTCACCGCACTGCATGTAGATGCCGAGCTCGGGGCTGGGGTCGTCGGTGCCGAAGCAGGACAGCAGCGGGATGCCGGCAGCCTTGGCTGCGTCCACCTGCGGCTGGAACTGGGCAGCGACCACACCGGTCATCGCGATGAAGTCCGGCGCCGAGTCGATGGCGGCCTGGATGCCGGGGCCGGGGTCGGCGCTGGTCATCGGGAAGATCTGCAGATCCCAACCGAGCGCCGCGGTGGCAGCCTTGAAGCCAGGGGTGAGGTACGCCGCGCACGTGGGCACGTCGCACTCCATCCAGGCAATCGTCTTCTTCTCCGGCACCGCGGTGAGCGGGATGGTGACGCCGATCGCGCCATCGGCCGTGAGGTGGGCCTCGACGTTGGCGCGGGCTGCAGCCAGGCCGGCGTCCTCGCCGCCGGCAGCAGTGGTCTCGGTACCGCCGCCAGCAGTGGTCTCGGTGCTGCCGCCAGCCGTGGTGTCGGTCGACTTCTCGTCGTCACCACAGGCGCCGACGACGATGCCGGCGACCGCCATGACGGCGAGAACGGAACGGAACTTTCTCATGGATTCCCCCTCGTGAACGAGACAAGTGGATAGGAGTGATGTCTCGTGGTCGGGCAGTTTATTGATACCGCGACCAGTTTGCTAGTCTTTGTTGAACGGCAGCCCAAAAAGTCGGGCGCCGCGAACGAGGGGGGAGGTGGAGTGGCCGACGCGCTCCGCATCGAACATCTGTCGAAGACGTTCCCTGGCCAGTCCGCGCTCGTCGATGTCGACCTCGACGTCGCGGCGGGCGAGGTGCATGCCCTGGTGGGGCAGAACGGCTCCGGCAAGTCCACGCTGATCAAGGTCCTTGCCGGCTATCACCAGCCTGATCCCGGTGCCAGCGCCTGGGCCAACGGCGAGCCGCTGACGCTCGGCGACGGCGATGCCGCGGCCGCTGCGGGCATCCGTTTCGTCCACCAAGACCTCGGGCTGATCGGCAACCTCAGCACAGTCGAGAACATCGCACTCACGGTCGGCTACACCACAGGGTTCGGCGGAAAGATCCGCTGGCGCGAGGAAGTGCGCCGGGCGCGGGAAGCCATGGACGCCCTGGGCCTGGGCAGTATCGACGTCAAGAAACCAGTGGACAGCCTGCCGCCGTCGCAGAAGACGGCAGTGGCCATCGCCCGCGCGATCTCCGGCTGGGAGGAGGGTGCCAATCTCCTGGTGCTGGACGAACCCACTGCCACGTTGCCCGGCGCTGACGTGGAGCGACTGTTCGAGGTGATCCACCGGCTGAAGGAGCGCGGTGTCTCCATCCTGTACGTGTCGCACCACCTCGACGAGGTGTTCGAGCTTGCCGACCGTGTGACCGTGCTCCGCGATGCCCACAAGATCGCCACCGTGCCGGTGGCGGGGCTGGACCACGACGGTCTGGTCGAGTTGATCGTCGGCCACCGCATCGAAGCGGCGACGGCCAGCGTGTTCGGCAGCCAGGCCAGTTCGGTGCTCCGTGTTCGCGATCTGCACGGTGGCAATGTCCACGGCATCGACCTGGACGTGCACGAGGGTGAGATCGTCGGCCTGGCGGGCATCACCGGCTCGGGCAGGGAGCACGTGCTCGAGTTGATCGCCGGGCAGTTGCCTCGCGACGAGGGAGACGTGGTGGTGGACGGTCGGGTCATCAAGAACTTCGACCCCCGCTCGGCCATCGATGCCGGCATCGCCTTCGTGCCCGCCGACCGCAAGGTCCGCGGCACGGTGGGCCCGATGACGGTGCGCGAGAACCTGACGCTCAGCGACCTCACTCCGCACTTCGTGGCAGGACGCCTTCGACACCGGCGCGAGCGCGAGGAGACACACTCCTGGATCGCCCGGCTGTCCATCAAGACGCCCGGCCCCGAGGCCGCCATCGGTGCGCTCAGCGGCGGCAATCAGCAGAAGGTGATGTTCGGCAAGGCGTTGCGTCTGACGCCAAAGGTGCTGCTGCTGGCCGAACCCACGCAGGGCATCGACATCGGGGCCAAGGACCAGATCCACGCCCTCGTCGACCAGGCCGCCCAGGAAGGGGTGGCGACCTTCGTGGCCAGCACGGACACGGACGAACTGGTCCGGCTGTGCCACCGCGTGCTGGTGATCGTCGACGGCCAGATCGTCGCCGAGATCAGCGGTAGCGACATCACCGCGGAAACCATCGAACACACCCAGCTGCAGACCTCCAGGAGGAGCGCGTGATCAACCGACTCAGGCTCGACAAGTACAGCGCCTTGTACTTGTGGGCGTTCTTCATGGTGCTGTTCACCATCTTGCGCCCGGACACGTTCCTCACCACCACGTCGTTCAAACTGGTCACCCAGGAGAACGTCATCAATGGTGTGCTGGCGCTGGCGTTCCTCATCCCGCTGGCCACCGGCACCTACGACCTGTCGATCGGGCTCAACATGTCCGCGTGCCTGGTGGTCATCAACTGGATCGCCAAGAACACGGACTGGCCGCAAGGTGTGGGCCTTCTGCTCGGTCTGCTGGTCTGCCTCGTGGCCGGCACCATCAGCGGTTTCGTGGTGGTCAAGCTGAAGGTGGACAGCTTCATCGCCACACTCGGCATGAGCCAGATACTCACCGCGTTCGTGCTGTTCGTCTCGCCGCAGACCATCAGCGGCGAGCTGTCGGACGCGTACAAGAACGTCGGCGCGGCCCCGTTCCTGGGGTTGCAGCGCTTCGTGTGGTACCTGCTGATTCTGGCGATCATCGTGTGGTACGTGCTGGAACACACGCCGCTCGGCCGGCAGATGTTCGCCACGGGTGGCAACCCGGAGGCGGCGCGCCTCACCGGTATCCGCACCGACCGGCTTCGCTGGGGATCGCTGATCGCGTCGGCGCTCGTCGCCGGATTTGCCGGGGTCGTGTACTCCTGGAAGGTCGGCACGTACGGCCAGTCGATCGGCCCTGGCTACCTGTTCCCGGCTGTCGCTGCCGTGTTCTTCGGTGCATCGCAGCTGAAGGGGCGTCCCAACGTCTGGGGCGCGATGATCGCCCTCTACGCGCTGGCGTGGGGTGTGAAGGGCCTCAACCTCATCTACACCACCCAGCAGTGGATCCGCCCGCTGTTCGAGGGTGTGTCGCTGCTGGCCGCCGTGGCGCTGGCCAGCCGCAACCAGATCATCAAGATCCGCAAGCGCAAGACGCCGATCGGCCAGCAGGTGCTGGAGGACCTTGGTGTCGCCCCGAAGGACGCCGCCGGCGCCTGATCCTCCTCAGGAGCCAACGGCCGTCGGGGTGTCCGTGCCCCGGCGGCCGTTGTCGCGTCCGGGCACCTGCGCCGGCAGCGATGCGGCGAGGGCGGTGATCGCCGCGCCGACCACGAACATCACCGGCTGCAGCACGAACACCAGCCCGATCACGGCGACCTGCCCGACGATCCAGGCCATCAGCACCGCGCCGGTGAGGAGGTGGGCCATGCGGGCTCGGTGATGGTGGCACCAGGCCAGCACGAGGGCGATCGCCGGCACCAGCCCATTGGCCACCAGCAGGCTGAGACCCGCCACCACCCAACTCTGAAACGGCAACTCACTGGTCTCGACCGTGCGCCCCATGAACTCGTAGCCGTCGTGCAGCAGACCCACCGTTCCCACCAGCGCACCGACCAGTTCGAACACCTCCAGCCCGACGATGGTGCGGACGCGAGCCGTAACACCCACGCGACGATCGTGCCTGCATCGCATCGCCGGGGAAAGGGTCCGATGGCCCGACCCGGCCCTTGGCCGGCGGTGACCCCGCCCCACTACCGTCTCTGCTATGACCGATGCCGTCCACCGTCCCCACTTCGAGGCCGAACACCTGGCGTTCCGCGACTCGTTCGCCTCCTTCGTCGCCGACCGGATGACCCCGCAGTACATGGACTGGGAGGCCGCGGGCATCGCCCCGCGGGAGATCTTCGCCGAGGCCGGCTCCTACGGCTTCACCGGCATGGCCGTGCCCGAGCAGCACGGCGGTGGCGGCGTGAAGGACTTCCGCTTCAACCAGGTGATGGCCGAGGTGCTGGCCGCAGCGGGCATCGGCGGCGCGGGCTTGGGCATCACCCTGCACAACGACATCCTCACCCCGTACTTCCTGGAGTACTGCAACGACGAGCAGGCCGCCCGCTGGTTGCCCGGCATCGCAGCCGGCACACTCATCACCGCCATCGCGATGACCGAGCCTGGCACCGGCTCGGACCTGGCCGGCATCACCACGTCGGCGGTGCGTGACGGGGATGTGTACGTGCTGAACGGGTCGAAGACGTTCATCACGAACGGCATCAACGCCGACCTGGTGATCGTCGCCGCTCGCACGGATCCCTCACAGCGCCACGCCGGCATCTCGCTGATGGTGGTGGAGCGGGGGATGGAGGGCTTCGAGCGCGGCCGCAACCTGGACAAGATCGGCCTGCACAGCCAGGACACCGCTGAACTGTTCTTCAACGACGTGCGGGTGCCCGTGGCCAACCTGCTGGGCGAGGAAGGCCGTGGGTTCACCTACCTCACGGCCAACCTGCCGCAGGAACGCCTGTCCATTGCCGTCATGGGCGTGGCGGCGGCGCGGGCCGCGCTGGACTGGACGGTGGACTATGTGAAGGAGCGCACCGCGTTCGGCCAGCCGATCTCGGCGTTCCAGAACACCAAGTTCGTGCTCGCCGAGGTGAAGACGGCGGTGGACGTGGCCCAGGCGTACGTCGACCAGTGCGTGGTGCGGTTGAACGAGGGCACCCTGTCCGCCGCCGAGGCCGCGCAGGCGAAGTACTGGTGCACCGAACTGCAGCAGTCGGCGGTGCACAAGTGCCTGCAGCTCTACGGCGGCTACGGCTTCATGACCGAGTACCCGATCGGGCGGGCCTACGCGGACGCCCGGGTCACCACCATCTACGGCGGCACCACCGAGGTGATGAAGACCATCATCGCCAAGTCGCTGGGCATCTAGGCCGCCGAGCAGGCGGGAGCTTCGCCCCTGTCAGGTGTCGTGCGCGTCGGGTTGCATCGGCACCCATGGCGTTGGACGAGACCGACCACCGCATCGGCGTGCGCGTCCGCACTCGGGTGGGGGCGTGGCCCGTCCGACTTCGGCGGAGGGGCGGGGGCGTCGTAGCGTGAGGCACATCTTCACGTCCGCGCACATGCTCGAGGAGGAGCCGTGACAGCCCAGATTCCCTTGGTCGACTACCTGGTGCTCGGCGATGCGCCGCACCTGCAGGCCAACGAGTGCACGTCCTGCGGGGCACGCTACTTCGACCGCCGCAACGCCTGCGCCGGCTGCTTCGGCACCGAGTTCCGCAAGGTGGACGTGCCCACCGAGGGCGAGGTGCGCGCGTTCACCATCGTCACGTTCGCGGCGCCCGGCGTGCCGGTGCCGTTCGTGGCCGCAGTGGTGGACTGCAACGGCACCAGTGTCCGTGGCAATCTCATCAACGTGGACCCCGACCCCGAGCACGTGTCGCTCGGCATGAAGGTCCGCCTGGCCACCTACTCCCTCGGTCTGGACGACAACGGGGTCGAGGCCGTCGGCTTCGGCTTCGAGCCCGCCTGACCCGTCCCACCCGAACCGCACCCACCGCACACCCAGATCGCACACAAGGAGACACCCCGATGGCTGACGACATCTACATCCTCGGCATCAAGATGACGAAGTTCGGCAAGCACCCGGACAAGGACACCGTGGACCTCGCGTCCGAGGCCGCCATGGCCGCACTCGCCGACGGCGGCGTCACCATGAAGGACATGGGCGTGCTCGCCGCGGGCTGCCTGATGGGCGGCGGGGGCATCGGCCAGCAGATCCAGAAGCAGATCGGGCAGACCGGCATCCCGGTGTTCAACGTGTCCAACGCGTGCGCCACGGGCGCCACCGCGCTCCGCACGGCGATCATGGCCATCAAGGCCGGCGAGTGCGACATGGGTCTGGCCGTCGGCGTGGAGAAGTTGGCCGGCGCCGGCCTGCTGGGCGCGGGTGGTCGCGCCAAGAGCGACAAGAAGGAGTGGACGCCCAGCGGCCGCTACGGCGCCGTCACCGGCACCGACGGTCGCATCGGCACCGATGCGATGCCCGGCACGTTCGCCCAGGTGGGCATGGAGTACGGCCACAAGTACGGCGGCGCCTCGTTCGAGCTGTTCGCCAAGATCTCCGAGAAGAATCACGCGCACAGCACGCTGAACCCGCTGGCCGCCTACACCAAGCGGATGACGCTGGAGGAGATCATGAACGACGTCATGATCGCCTACCCGAACACCCGGTCCATGTGCTCGGCCAACTGCGACGGCGCCGCGGCTGCGGTGGTGGTCAGCGGCTCCAAGCTGAAGACGATGTCGCTGGAGCAGCAGCGCCGGGCCATCAAGGTCAGCGCCTCGGTGCTCACCAGCGACCCGTGGCAGGAGGCCTGCCAGGTGCTGCCCGACGTGAACACGCTCACCAAGGTCGCCGCCAAGCAGGCGTACGAGCAGGCCGGCGTCGGCCCGGAGGATCTCGACCTCGTGGAGTTGCACGACTGCTTCGCCACCGCCGAACTGGTGCACTACGACAACCTCGGCCTGTGCGAGGAAGGCGGCGCGGTGGACTTCTTCAACTCCGGCGCCACCTGGCGCGATGGGCGCACCCCGGTCAACGTGTCGGGCGGCCTGGAGAGCAAGGGCCACCCGATCGCCGCCACCGGCATCGCCAACATCTGGGAGGTCTGCCATCACCTGCGTGGTGAGGCCGGCGACCGCCAGATCGAGGGCGCCAAGGTGGGCCTGGCGCACGTCATCGGCCTGGGCTCGGCCTGCGGCATCCACATCCTGGAGAAGTCGGCACTCGGCTGAGCACAGCCGCCCGCAGGGCGGTTGTTAGCCTCGCCTCGTGGACGTCTTCGAGGCCATGGGCACCTGCCGCGCCATGCGGCACCTCAAGCCGGACCCCGTGCCGGACGAGCTGATCGATGAGGTCATTTGGGCGGCCACGCGCGCGCCCAGCCCGGGCAACAGCCAGGGCTGGGATTTCGTGGTCGTCACGGACCAGGCCAAGCGGGCAGCCATCGGTGCTGCGGTGCGCGACGCCATGGGCGACCGCGTGGCCCAGATGCCGCATCACGACCGCACCAGTCGCCTGATGCTGCAGGGCACCCAGAACCTGATCGACACACTCGGTACGGCGCCGGTGATCATCCTGGTGTGTGGGCCGGTCATCTATCCCTACGACGCCCCGCGCGAGCAGTTCACCTGGTCGGCCCTGTACCCGGCCGCGCAGAACATCCTTCTTGCGGCTCGGGCACTGGGCCTCGGCACCGTGTTCACCTCGCTGTACCGCGCCGCGGAACCCGCCATCCGCGCCGAACTCGGCATCCCCGAGCACATCAAGATCGCCGCGCTGATCCCCATGGGGTGGCCCGCCCGCGACTTCGGTCCGGTCAATCGCCAACCCGTCGAGCGGTTCGTGCACCGCGACGGCTGGGAAGGCGAGAAGCGCCACCACGGCCCGCCGCTGTAGCTCGGCAGCACGTCGAGTCCCATTCACACTGGGTGAGATCCTGACGCCGTTCGTGAGATTTGCCGCGCCTCGCGTGACGGTGGTTCACGGAGGGCGGTCGACGGTTTCCTCTGAACCGATGCGAGCATCGGATTGTGCACGCTCAGTGTGGTCGCGGCGGTGGCCGGCGACACGCCGCGGTCGCTCTGGCAAGGCCTGGGCAGCTTCGTCAGAGGTCGCACAAGGTTGTTCCAGATCGCTTGCCAGGTGCCGATAGCGCGGCCTTTCATTGCGGTTCGGAGCGCGCCGACGGGAACGGCGTGCGGCGGGAGGACGGGCCGTGGCAGCACGAGCGAGGCAGAGAAAGGGAGCATCGTGGGGCGGCCGCCCGGCGCGCTCCACCACTGCGCTGCGACTTGCGGTCGGGGTGCTGGCGGCCGCAGCAACCATCGTGCTCGGCACCGTCGCGCCGGCGTCGGCACACTCCAGGGAGCACGGCGGCGACGGCTGGTCGATGAAGTCCGTCACCGAGATCCTCGGTGCCACCGACTACTGGGACGCCGGCTACACCGGCGCCGGCGTCGACGTGGCGATCATCGACACCGGCGTGTCCCCGGTCGCCGGCTTGGATGCGCCCGGCAAGGTGATCCATGGGCCGGACCTCTCGTTCGAGTCGCAGAACCCGGCGCTGGCGCGCTTGGACACGAACGGTCACGGCACGTTCATGGCCGGGCTGATCGCCGGCCACGACGCCTCCCTCACGTCGCCGTACTCGGAAGCCCCCGAGTCCGCCTACCGAGGCGTGGCCCCCGACGCGCGCATCGTCAGTGTGAAGGTCGGCGTGGCCGACGGCGGCGTGGACGTCACCCAGGTGATCGCTGCGATCAACTGGGTGGTGGACCACCGCCAGGACAACGGCCTGAACATCCGGGTTCTGAACATCAGCTTCGGCACCAGCTCGCTGCAGCCGGCAGCCATCGACCCGCTGGCGCAGGCCGCCGAGCGCGCCTGGGCGGCAGGCATCGTCGTGGTCGCGGCGGGCGGCAACCGGGCCAGCAGCGGCCACTCATCGTCGCGGGGCCTGGCAAGCCCGGCGTACAGCCCGATGATCCTCGCCGTGGGGGCGATGGACACCAACGGCACGTCCTCCACCCGCGATGACTCGGTGCCGTCGTACTCGGCCGTCGCGGCATGGCGTGGCCGGGCGGTGGACCTGGTGGCCGTCGGCAGCAAGCTCCAGGGCCTGCGTGTACCGAACTCGTTCGTCGATCTCAACTTCCCCGAGGGGCGGCTGGGCGACCGCTACTTCCGCGGATCGGGTACGTCCGAAGCGGCGGCCGTCACCTCGGGCGCGGTGGCCCTGCTGCTGCAACAGCATCCGGAGATGACCCCCGACCAGGTGTCGGCGATGCTGCGTCGGGCGGCGCGTCCGCTCGGGCGGACGTCTGCGACCGTGCAGGGCAATGGTGCGTTGGACCTGGACCGCATGCTGGAGATGCCCGTGCCGCGGGCGCGATCGGCTCGGCCCGATGCGTCGTGCGGCGTCGGCACCCTGGAGGCCAGCCGTGGGGACAGTCATGTGACCAACCAGGGCGTGCCGCTCACGGGTGAGCAGGACATCTTCGGAATGCCGTTCCCGCGTGGCTCTGCGTGCAGTGCGTGGGTCGGTGGCAGCTGGCACGGGTCGATCTGGGCCGGCGATGCCTGGGCGGGGACGGACTGGTCGCTGGTGACCTGGACCGGCTCCACCTGGTCGGGCTCCACCTGGTCGGGCTCGACGTGGTCGGGCTCGACGTGGTCGGGCTCGACGTGGTCGGGCTCCAGCTGGTCGGGGTCGTCGTGGTCGGGCTCCAGCTGGTCGGGGTCCAGCTGGTCCGGTTCGTCGTGGAGCTCCGAGGTGTGGAGTACGGAGCAGTGGGGCTGAGATGACCGCCGCCCCGACGGACACGTTCACGACCGAGGAGACGGCCCCCGCGATGCGCGGAGTTGCCACCCGCGCCCAGATCGTGGTGCTCAGCCTGCTCATCTGGGTGGTCGCCGCGGTCCTGGCGGTCGCCGTGGCCCGATCGCAGGGCTGGATGGTTCCGACGGCATGGTCCGGCTGGTTCGCCCTGGCGGTGCTGGCACCGGCCTTCGCGGCCACGGAGATCTTCGTCGTGCACCTCCGCATCCGCGCCGACGCGCACACGTTCTCGCTGGTGGAGCTGCCCTTGGCCTTCGGCCTGTGCTTCGCCCCGCCGCTCGCCGTGCTCGCTGCCCAACTGCTGGGCGCCGGGTTGGCGTTGGTGCTGCATCGCAAGCAGGGCCTGTTGAAGCTGCTGTTCAACTCGTCCGTCTTCATGCTCACCAACGTGGTAGCGGTGGCCGTTTTCCGTGGCCTGTCGCCGAATCTCGGTGTGCTGGACTCGCTGAGCCTCACGTCCCTCGCCGGGGCACTGATGGCCGAGGCCACCCTGTCCGTGTTCCTGGTGTGGGTGGTGATCTCGATGTCCACCGGAGCCTGGAAGCCGGCCGACCTGTGGTCCGACCTGGCGTTCGGTGGGGTCACCACGGTGTTCACCACCAGCCTCGCCGTCATCGCCGTCGTCGTGGTGGACATGCGGCCCGGTGTCGCCTGGATGCTGGCCATCCCCGTGGTGGGCACCTATCTCGCCAACTGGGCGTACACCACCCAGCGACGCCGTCACGAGGGACTCGACTTCCTGTACCAGTCCACCCAGCTGCTGCAGGGGTCGCCGGACCTGGAGCCGGCGGTGCTGCAACTGCTGGAGCACGCCTGCGACACGTTCAACGCCGAGTCCGCCGAGCTCGTGTACTTCGGCGCAGCCGGCGACCACACCGTGTCCGCTCGGGTCGGTCGCGATGGCCGGCGCTTCGAGCAGGGACGGGACCAGGCCGACGAGGTGCTGGTGGCGCTGGTGCAGACCCGCCCGTCCGGCCTGCTGGATCCGGACGACCCGCTCGATGGCAGTTACCTCGCGTTGCGTGGCTACCGCGACGGCCTGGTGACCACGCTCGCCGGCGAACACGGCGTGCTCGGTGCGATGGTGATCGCCGACCGGCGAAGTGAGGTGATGGAGTTCGACAACACCGACGTCCGCCTGGCAGAGACGCTGGCGTTGCACACGGCCACCGCGCTGGAGAACGGCCGGCTGGAGCAGTCGCTGGAACAGTTGAGGGTGCTGGAGAGCCGCCTGACGTTCCAGGCGCTGCACGACCCGTTGACCGGGCTGGCCAACCGCACCCTGTTCCGCAGCACGCTGGACGCCGCGATCGCCGAGCGCGGCGCGGCCGCCGGTGCCGTGCTGTTCGTGGACCTCGACGACTTCAAGACCGTCAACGACAGCTTCGGGCACGCGGTGGGCGATGCCCTGCTGGTGGAGGTGGCCGGTCGGCTGGTGGCCTCCGTGCGGCCGGAGGACACGATTGCCCGGCTCGGCGGCGACGAGTTCGCCATCCACCTCGACGGCGTGGGCGATGGCGAAGCATCCCGGTTGGCGGAGCGCCTGCTGGCCAGCCTGGACGCGCCGGTGTTCGTGGCGCACCGGCGCGTGGTCATCCGCGCCAGCGTGGGCATCGCCCGCATCGACGATGGAGCGGACCCGGAGAGTGTGATGCGCAGCGCCGACACGGCGATGTACACGGCGAAGGCGCAAGGCAAGCACTGCATCGTCGGTTTCGAGCCGGCGATGTACGAAACCAGCCTGCACCGGTTCAATCTGCACAGCGACCTCCAGCGCGCGCTGGCCCGTGGGGAGTTGGTGGTGCACTACCAGCCGATCGTGGCGTTGGACGACCAGCACCTGCTGGGTGTGGAGGCGCTGGTGCGCTGGCGGCACCCGCGCCTCGGCCTGCTCTCGCCGGACAGCTTCCTTCCGCTCGCCGAGGAGACCGGGCTGATCAGCGCGGTGGACCAGGCCACCCTGGAGGAAGCCTGCCGCTGGCTGGCCAGCGTGGACCAGGAGCACCCTGGGTTGGTCCCCTACGTCAACGTCAACCTGTCGCCGCGCACCGCGCAGGAGCCGCGCTTCGTCGCGGCGGTGCAGGCGGTGTTGGCCACGCACGGGCTGCACCCCCGGCGCCTCGGGATGGAGATCACCGAGAACGTGCTGTCGCAGCAGGCCGACCGGGCGGTGGACACGCTGCACCGGCTGAAGGCGCTCGGCATCCGCCTGTCGTTGGACGACTTCGGGACCGGCTACTCGTCGCTCAGCCACCTCCAGACCCTGCCGGTGGACGTGGTGAAGATCGCCAAGCCGTTCGTCGACGACCTCGAGTCGTCACCCCAGCAGCGGGCGTTCACGTCGGCGATCGTGGCGCTCGGCAGGGCACTGGATCTGCACGTGGTGGCCGAGGGGATCGAGCGTCCCGAGCAGTTGGCGCTGCTGCGCGGGCTGGGCTGCGACGCCGGCCAGGGGCACTACTTCGCCAGGCCGATGGGCGGCGCCGCTGCGCTGGGGTGGGCACGGCATTGGGCGCTGCGGCGAGCGCGGCGAGCCGGTGGCGATGGGCCCCGTTCGGCGACGACCGGACAGCCCGCCGTCAGGCCCACAGTCGCAGTGCGGTGAACACCAGCAGGCCGACCGTGATGGTGGCCAGCATGTTGCGCCAACGGACGAACACGGCGGCGGAGGCCACGGCGGCGACGAGCTGATGATTGCCCCAGCCGACGTCCACATGCCCGCCGGGCACGAGGATGCCGGGAGCGATGACGGCGACGAGCGCGCACGCCGGTGCGTAGCGCATGAGCGACTCCAGCCATGGTGGCAGCTGGTACCGGGCCGGCAGCATGAAGAAGCTGGAACGGGTGGCGAACACGGTGACCGTGAGCCCGACGATGCCGATGACGTAGTACGGCCAGGACTGGCTCATGCCGCCACCGCCTGCACGCGGTGCCGCCACTTCTCGGTGGCCATCGCCACCGTGACCCCGGCGGCCACCGCCACGAGCAGCCCGGAGCGCAGGGGGAGATCGTGGGCCGCCACCGACACCACCGCGGCCACCACGGTGCCCGCCACCGCCGGCATGCCGCGCACCATCGGGATGAGCACGGCCAGCAGGGCGAGGTAGGACGCCAGCCCCAGCCCCCATTCCTCCGGCACGATGTTGCCGAGCAGGATCCCGACGATCGAGGACACCTGCCAAGCAGCCCAGTTGAAGGTGTTCATGCCGAAGAAGTAGCCCCACTGCTCGGGGTTGCCGTGCTCGGTGGCGTTGCGGAACCTCTGGGTGAAGAGGGCGAAGCCGAGGTCGCCGTTGAGATAGCCGGCGATCAGCCGCTGCTGCCATGGCAGGTGGACGAAGGCCCGGCGGGACGCCGCCGCGAAGATGACGAAGCGCAGGTTGACCACCAGCGACGTGGCCCACACCACCGGCAGCGGGGCTCCGGCGACCAGCAGGGGCAGGGTGGCCAGCTGGGCCGACCCCGCGTACATCATCACCGACATCTGCAGGGCGATCGGCACGCTGAGGCCGGCGTTCACCATGACCGCGCCGGTGACCAGACCCCAGACGGCGACCGGCAGGCCCATCGGCGCCATCACCCGCACCCCCTCGCGGAACGCGCTGCGTTCCATCGGCGGGAACAGGCCCCGGGTGCTCGTGCGCTGCATCCCGCCACTGTGCCGCCACCGCGGCCGATCCCCACCGCGAATTCGTCATTGACCGACGTCCGGCATCCTTCTAATGTTCGGCAAGTGTCGGACGTTCAGCGGGGAATCCACCAACTCGACTACGAGTTGGCCGAGGAGATCTCGGCCGACACCCCGGCGCGGCTGAAGGCGCTGGCCGAGCCGTACCGGATGCTGCTGCTGGACCTCGTGCTGGAGCGGGCGATGAGCGTCACCGAACTGGCAGCACGCACGAGTCGGCCGAAGGGCACCGTCGCCCATCATGTGGACGTCTTGGCGGACAGCGGGCTGCTGCAGGTGGTCCGCACCCGCCGCCGCCGGGCCATGGAGGAGCGCTTCTACGGGCGCACGGCGCGCACGATCGTGTTCCCCGACAGCGTGCACGACGGTGACCTGCCGTTCGTGGCCGACGCTCGCCGGCTGATCGACATGGACGCGCCGGCGTCCACGCCGTCGATGTTCACCATGCGCGCCGTGCGGATTCCCGACGAGCGGGCCGACGAGTTCTGCCGCCGCCTGCATGCCCTGGCGCTGGAGTTCAGCCGCCAGCCGCGGAGCGGGCGGCGTGAGTACGCCGTGCTGCTCGCGCTGTTCCCCACCAACCGCCCCGTCGCCCCGAAGGACGAGCCATGACCGACACCGCCACCGTCGACCCCGACGCGCCACAGCCGGCACCGCCGCAGAAGGCCCGGCTGGGGGCCAACTACCGCAAGCTCTACACCGCCACCGCGCTGTCCAACATCGGCGACGGCATGTCCGCCATCGCCTACCCGTGGTTGGCGTCGGCGATCACCCGCAACCCGCTGCTGATCGCGCTGGTGGCCGGTGTGCAGCGCCTGCCGTGGTTGTTCTTCACCCTGCCGGCGGGCGTCATCACCGACCGGGTGGACCGCAAACGGGCGATGGTCACCATGGACACCCTGCGCGGGCTGCTGACCGTGGGTGTCGCCGTGGCCGTACTGGCCGAGCAGGGGTCGCTGCCGTCCCCGAAGGAACTGGACCAGGTGGTGGGCACCCGCGCCGGGCTCTATGTGGTGCTGCTGCTGGCCACCCTGCTGCTCGGGTGCGCGGAAGTGTTGCGCGACAACTCCAATCAGACGTTCCTGCCGTCGATCGTCGCCCCCGAACACCTGGAGAAGGCCAACGGACGCATCTGGGGCATCGAGGCCGCGGCCAACACGTTCATCGGCCCGCCGATCGGCTCGCTGCTGCTGGTCATCGCGTTCTCCGCCCCGTTCTTCGTGGATGCCGGCTCGTTCTTCGCCGCGGCCGCCCTGGTGGCACTGATCCCCGGCACGTTCAAGGCCGAACGCCCCGAAACCGCGACGGCCGGTTCGTGGCGAGCCGAACTGAAGGAGGGTGTGCGCTGGCTGTGGCACCACCCGCTGCTGCGCTCGATGGCCATCATCCTCGGCCTGATGAACATGGCCAGCATGATCACCGGGTCGATCTTCGTGCTCTACGCCCAGGACGTGCTGGACGTCGGTCCCGTGACGTTCACGATCATGGGCTTCGGCTTCGCCGTCGGCTCGATCGTCGGTGGCTACGTGGCGCCGTGGCTGTCGAAGCGGCTGGGCAGCGGCACCTGCCTGGCCATCACCCTGGGTTCGGCGGCGGTGGTCAACACGCTGGTCGGGCTGGTGTCGTGGTGGCCCATCGTGGGTGTGCTGTTCGCCATCGGCACCCTGCTCGGCAGCACCTGGAACGTCATCACCGTGAGCCTCCGCCAGACGATCATCCCGCCGCACCTGCTCGGCCGCGTCAACAGCGTGTACCGCTTCTTCGCCTGGGGGATGATGCCCATCGGCGCCGCGCTGGGCGGGGCCATCGTCTGGATCGCCGAGCAGAGCGTGTCGCACACGATGGCACTGCGCACGGTGTGGTTCGTGGACGGCGCCGTCCACGTCGGCCTGTTCGTGGTGGGTCGCCGCCTGCTCACCACCGAGCGCCTGGAGTCCGCCCGGTCGGCCGCGGTCGCCGGCCACTGACCCTTCAGCGGCGGCGACGGTCCTCGCCGGGAGGCGGTGCCGGCCGGTAGGCGGCCAGCGCATCCGCCACCGTCATGTCCAGTGCGGTGGCGTACTCGCCGGCGGGCACATGGGTGAGGCCGCGGCGGATGCGGCCGGCCAGGCTGCGTTGCAGGTACGGGATGACCGCGGACGCGACCTCCCATCCGCGGCGATCATGGCCCACCAGCCGCTGCCGAGTGACGGTGTGGCGGTCGAAGCGGACCACATCGCCGTCGAGGGTGACACCCGGTTCGGCCAGGTCGACGATGACGCAGGTGAGCCCGAGCCGCCCGGTGGACGCGGGGTCCGTGCGGGTCATCACCAGAGCGTGCGTGGTGGGCGTGCCACGCAGCTTCGCACCCGTGATCGTGAGGGTGTCGAACTCCCAGTCCGCCCGGCAGCGCACGTCGTCGAGCTCGCGGCGGGGCTCGGCCACCAGCAGGTCCCAGGTGTGCTCACCGCGCAGCAGCGGCTCCAGCCACTGGCGGCGGGTGTCGTCGGGCAGGAATTGGCGCAGGGCCGGTGCAATGGCCCGGAAGCCGTCGTTGTCCACTGGCGGTGCCAACGCACGGGCGGCGGCCAGTTCGCGTTCGATGACCTCCTGCAGCCGGGTGGTGACGCCCAGGCCGCCATGCTGGCGTGGCCAGGTGGGTGCGGTGAGGCCGGTGTCGGCGAGGCGCCGCCACCACTCGCGGACGGTGATGTGCGGCGCGAAGTTGTTCTCCAGCCAGTGGCGCAGTGCATCGAGAAACTGGTCACCGACCGGCCACCAGGGGCGTTCCACCGGAGCGTCCATGGCGCAGCACGGTAGTGCGCGGCCCGCGGCACGGATTGCGATACTGGCGCAGTGGAACCGTCCGAGTTGGAGATCGATCGCCGTGCCCCGGTGCGACGCATCGCGCTCGACGCCACGTCGTGGGTGGACGTGGTGGACGGGTTCGTGCGCGACGCCCCGGGTGCGTTGGCGCGCCTGACGGCCGAGGTGCCATGGTCGCAGCAGGAGGTGCTGCGCTACGACCACTATGTGCCCGAGCAACGCGTGGGTGCAGGGCTGCGGGCCGACGCCACCGTGCTCACCCGCCAGATCGATCTGCACCTTCGAGCCACCTACCGGCAGCCGATGGAGGGCGTCGCCGCCCTGCTGTACCGCGACGGCACGGACTTCCAGGGTCTGCACAGCGACCGCTCCATGCGCTGGCTGGACGACACGCTGATCGCCATCGTCGTGCTCGGCCAGCGGCGCCCGTTCGTGCTCCGTCCGAGAGGGCCGTGGGCGGCGGCCCAGGCGGACAAGGTGCCGGCCGGCAGCGGGCCGGACGATGTGGTGCTGCTGCCGGGGGAGGGCGACCTGCTGGTGATGGGCGGGCGGGCGCAAGCGGACTGGTTGCACGGCATCCCCGCCGCGGACACTCCGAATCCCCGTGTGTCCCTGACCTGGCGGTGGACCCGCCGCTCCGGCCGGCCGGACACTGCGCCGGGGCACGCGGACGGCCGGGCCTATGGCGATGCCTCGCGCCGCCCCGGCACCCGCCGGGCAGGGTGAGGCCGGTCGCCCGCCGATCGGGAGTCAGGTGCGCCGCCCGATCCGGTGACCTACGATGAAAGCCCTTGAGTGACAGCACGCCCGATCTCGACGCCGTCATCCGGCCCTTTGCCGACGTTCCCGGTGGCCTCCTTCCTGCTCTCCACGCCGTGCAGAGCGCTGCGGGCTACGTGCCCCGCTCGCTGATACCGCAGCTGGCCCGCACGTTCCGCCTCGGTGAGGCCGAGGTGCACGGCGTGTTGACCTTCTACCACGACTTCCGAACCGAGCCGCTGGCCGGGCCGGACGTGCAGGTGTGCCGAGGTGAGGCCTGCCAGGCACGTGGCGGGCGGGCCACGTGGGCCGCGGCGCTGGATGCCGCCGACGGGCAGGACGTGTCGGTCCGCGAGGTGTTCTGCCTGGGGTTGTGTGCCCAGGGGCCCACGCTGGCCGTCGACGGGCGGTTGCACGTGGGCGTGGATGCCGCCGACGCGGTGGGCATCGTCGGGCACGCCGTGCGCCAGCGGGTGGTGCCGCCGCGCGAAGACCCGCCCACGCCCGGCCAGGTGGTCGTCTACGTGCCGCGTGACGCCGCCGCACTGGCCGTCGGAGCGGACGACGTGGCCACTGTGATCGAGGCCGACGACCGGGCCACCGTGGTGCGAACGGGTTCGCGCGGGATGTTGTGGCTGGAGCCGCTGGTGGAAGTGGCCACGCCGTCCGGGCGTGTCGCCTACGGGCCGGTCACCGCCCGCGACGTGCCCCGCCTGCTGGCGGCCGGGATGCTCGACGGGGCCGACCACCCCCTGTGCCTCGGCCCGGTGGAGGAGCTGGACTGGTTGCGCCGCCAGCAGAGGGTGACGTTCGCGCGCGTGGGCGTGGTGGACCCCCGTGATGCCGCTGACTACGAGGCCCATGGCGGTCTCGACGGCCTGCGTCGGGCCTTGTCCATGGCGCCCGCCGAGGTGGTCGCCGAGGTCACCGCCAGCGGCTTGCGTGGCCGGGGAGGCGCCGCGTTCCCCACCGGCGTGAAGTGGCAGACCGTGCTGGACACCCCTGGCGACGTGAAGTACATCGTGGCCAACGCCGATGAGGGCGACAGCGGAACCTTCGCCGACCGGATGCTGATGGAAGGCGATCCGTGTTCGCTGCTGGAGGGCATGGCCATCGCCGGCTGGGCGGTCGGTGCCGCCGAGGGGTACGTCTACATCCGCAGCGAGTACCCGCACGCGATCGCCGCCATGGAGGCTGCCCTCGGTGCGGCCCGGGCGGCCGGCTGGCTGGGCGCCGATGTACTGGGCAGCGGGTTCGCGTTCGACGTTCACCTGCGGGTCGGCGCCGGGGCGTACATCTGCGGTGAGGAGACCGCGCTGCTGGAGAGCTTGGAAGGACGGCGCGGGGCGGTGCGGGCCAAACCGCCGCTGCCCGCGATCGCCGGGCTGTGGGGGCGGCCGACCGTCATCAACAATGTGCTCACGCTGGCCACGGTGCCGGCGGTGCTGGCCGGAGGCGCTGCCGCCTACGCCGCCCTGGGCACGGGGCGCAGCCGCGGCACCCAGATCGTCCAGCTGGCCGGCAACATCGCCCGTGGCGGCATCGTGGAGACCGAGTTCGGCCTGTCGCTGCACGACGTGGTGCACGGCTTCGGCGGCGGCACCGCGAACGGTCGCACCGTTCGCGCGGCGCAGGTGGGTGGTCCGCTCGGCGCGTACGTGCCGGCGGACCAGTTCGACCTGCCGCTGGACTACGAGGCGTTCGCCGCCGCCGGCGCGATGCTCGGCCACGGCGGGGTGGTGGTGTTCGACGACACGGTGGACATGGCCGCCCAGGCCCGCTTTGCCATGGAGTTCTGTGCCATCGAGAGCTGCGGCAAGTGCACCCCGTGCCGCATCGGCAGCACCCGCGGGGTGGAGCTGATCGACCGCATCGGTGCCGGGCAGGACGTCGCCGCCAACCTGGAACTGCTGGAGGACCTCTGCGAGGTGATGGCCGACGGCTCGCTGTGTGCGATGGGCGGCCTCACCCCGCTGCCCGTGCGCAGCGCCGTGCGGCACTTCCCCGAGGACTTCCACTCCGCCCTGCCGGAAGGAGGCAGCGAGTGACCATCATCGACCGCACCAACACGGGGCAGCCCGACCTCGGCACCCCGGCCCCGGACCGCCGCGAGCGCAACCCTGCGCCCGCCACTGTCCACCTCACCATCGACGGCCTGCCCGTCGCGGTCGCGGAGGGCACGTCGGTCATGCGTGCTGCAGCCCTTGCCGGCGTGTCCGTGCCCAAGCTGTGTGCCACCGACCGGCTGGACCCGTTCGGCTCCTGCCGCCTGTGCCTGGTGGAGATCGACGGGCAGAAGGGCACGCCCGCGTCGTGCACCACACCGTGCCGCCCGGGCATGGTGGTGCACACCCAGACGCCGCGCCTGGAACGGCTGCGCCGCGGCGTGATGGAGCTGTACATCAGCGACCACCCGCTGGACTGCCTCACGTGCGCCGCCAACGGCGACTGCGAACTGCAGGACATGGCCGGCGAGGTGGGGCTGCGCGAGGTGCGCTACGGCACGGACGGGGCGGACCACCTCGGGCTGCCGAAGGACACGTCCAACCCGTACTTCACGTTCGACACGTCGAAGTGCATCGTCTGCTCGCGCTGCGTGCGGGCGTGCGAGGAGATCCAGGGCACGTTCGCCCTCACCATCGAGGGTCGCGGTTTCGGGTCGCGTGTCGCCGCCGGGGCCAACGGCAACTTCTTCGACAGTGCCTGCGTCAGTTGCGGCGCCTGCGTGCAGGTGTGCCCCACGGCCACGCTCACGGAGAACACGGTCATCCAGTTGGGCCAGCCGCGCCGGAAGGTGCAGACCACCTGCGCCTACTGCGGGGTCGGCTGCTCGTTCGTCGCCGAGTTGCAGGGCGACCAGGTCGTGCGGATGACCCCGCAGAAGGACGGCGGCGCCAACGAGGGGCATTCCTGCGTGAAGGGCCGGTTCGCCTGGGGGTACGCCACCCACGCCGACCGGGTGCTGGAGCCGATGATCCGCGAGTCGATCGACGACGCCTGGAAGGTGGTGTCGTGGGAGGACGCCATCGCCTTCACGGCGTCACGGCTGACGGACATCCAGGCCCGCCACGGGCAGAACTCGATCGGTGGCATCACGTCGTCGCGCTGCACCAACGAAGAGGTCTTCGCCGTGCAGAAGATGATCCGGGCCGCGTTCGGCAACAACAACGTGGACACCTGTGCCCGGGTGTGCCACTCGCCCACGGGGTTCGGGTTGAAGACCGCGTTCGGCACGTCGGCGGGCACGCAGGACTTCCGCTCCGTCGACCACGCCGACGTCATCCTGCTCATCGGGTCCAACCCCACCGACGCCCATCCGGTGTTCGGCTCGCGGATGAAGCGGCGGCTGCGCGAGGGCGCCAGGCTGATCGTGGTCGACCCGCGGCGGATCGAGCTGGTGGACACCGCGCACGTCCGCGCCGATCACTTCCTCCAGTTGCGGCCCGGGACCAACGTGGCTGTCATCAATGCGATGGCGCATGTCATCGTCACCGAGGGGCTGGTCGACGAGGCCTTCGTGCAGGACCGCTGCGAGGCCGAGGCCTTTGCCGAGTGGTCGGAGTTCGTGGCCCTGCCGGAGAACAGCCCGGAGGCGATGGAGGCCCACACCGGTGTGCCCGCCGCCGAGGTGCGCGCCGCCGCTCGCCTGTACGCCACGGGCGGCAACGGGGCGATCTACTACGGCCTGGGCGTCACCGAGCACAGCCAGGGCAGCACGATGGTGATGGGTATGGCCAACCTCGCAATGGCCACCGGCAACCTGGGGCGTGACGGCGTCGGCGTGAACCCGATGCGCGGGCAGAACAATGTGCAGGGCTCGTGCGACATGGGCTCCTTCCCGCACGAACTGGCCGGCTACCGGCATGTCAGCGACGACGCCGCCCGCGGTGCGTTCGAGGCCATGTGGGGCGTCACCATCCAGCCCCGGCCCGGCCTGCGCATCCCCAACATGCTCGACGCCGCGATCGACGGCGGCTTCAAGGGCCTCTTCGTGCAGGGGGAGGACATCGCCCAGTCGGACCCCAACACGGTCCACGTCGTCGCGGCCCTCACGGCGATGGAACTGGTGGTGGTGCAGGACCTGTTCCTCAACGAGACGGCCAAGTGCGCCCACGTGTTCCTGCCCGGCACCAGCTTCCTGGAGAAGGACGGGACGTTCATCAATGCCGAGCGGAGGATCAACCGGGTGCGGCCGGTGATGGCCTCACGCGTGGGGAAGCAGGAGTGGGAGGTCGTCGGTGAGATCGCCGCGGCCCTCGGCGCCGACATGCACTACGACAATGCCGCCGAGATCATGGACGAGATCGCTGCGCTGACCCCCACGTTCGCCGGCGTCAGCTTCGAGATGCTCGATCGCGTCGGCAGCGTGCAATGGCCGTGCAACGAGCAGAACCCGAGCGGCACGCCGATCATGCACCGCGACCGGTTCGTGCGCGGCCTGGGCCGGTTCACCGTCACGCCCTATGTGCCCACCGAGGAACGTTCGTCGCGCCGCTTCCCCCTGCTGCTCACCACGGGCCGGATCCTCAGCCAGTACAACGTCGGGGCCCAGACACGGCGCACGGAGAACGTGCGCTGGCACGGCGAGGACGCGCTGGAGATCCACCCGTTCGACGCCGAGGAGCGCGGCATCGAGGACGGGGCGGAGGTCACGCTGTCCAGCCGTGTCGGCAGCACGACGTTGCACGCCCGGCTCAGCGACCGGATGCCGCAGGGTGTCGTCTACACCACGTTCCACCACCCGGTCAGTGGCGCCAACGTGGTCACCACCGAGTACAGCGACTGGGCCACCAACTGCCCGGAGTACAAGGTCACGGCGGTGCAGGTGATGCCCGGCCATTCGGCCGCAACGGTGGAGGTGGACCACCCGGAGCACCGCCTCGGCGCACTGGTGCGGATGGCCAACCAGATCGCCCGCCAACTGGCGGCCGACCCGGGTGCCGATGCCGTGGCGGCCACCGCGGCCCACCTGGACGCCTTCTGGGAGGCGGAGATGAGGGCCGACCTGGCCCGCGCCGTGGACGCGGGCTCCGTCACCGTCGACGACATCGTCGTCGCCGCGCTGTCCTGACTAGGACGCCAGGGCGGCGCGGAAGGCGGCGGCGCGCTCCAGCTTGAGGTGCTCGTAGCCACGGACCGTGTCCGGAAGGTTGGCGACCCGCAGGGCGCCGTCTCGACCGTCCGGCGTGAAGCCGGCCACGATGCGGTCGACCGCAGCCACGTACTCCCGGATCATCGCCCGCTCGACCCGGCGGACCTTGGCGACGCCGAACACGTCGAACGGTGTGCCACGCAGCCGGCGCATCGACCGCAGCCCCCACATCAGCGGCCGCGCCCACCGCCCGAGCCGCAGCTTGCGGTGCATGCCCATCGCCCGCAGCATCGGCGGGTGGAGGTGCCAGGTGACCTTGGCTCCCTTCCCGGCGACGGCCTCGGCCTGTGCCCGTGTGGACGGCAGCAGCAGCAGGCGGGCCACCTCGTACTCGTCCTTGTAGGCCATCAGCTTGTGCAGGTTGCGGGTGACCGCCTCGGTGAGCTCGTCGTCGTCGAGCGACGCGACGCGATCCACGACGGCGGTGAAGCGAGCGGCGTAGCGGCGGCTCTGGTACGCCGTGAGGTCGGCGGCCAGCCGGTCGCGCAGCGGCAGGTCGTCGTCGGCCTGCTGGGAGGGCAGGCCGGTGGCAGCCGCTGCCGCGGCCTCCACGGCATCCGGATCGGCCACCCAGCAGCGACCCCAGGCGAAGGCAGCGAGGTTCTTGGCCACGGCCACGCCGTTGAGCTCGATCGCCGTCGCCACCAGTGCGGGGTCCACCGGCACCCGGCCGGTCTGCACGGCGACACCGAGCATGAACACGTTGACCGTCGTGTCGTCGCCGAGCAGGGCGACGGCCAGCCGTTGGGCGTCCACGTCCAGCCGCTCCTGCGTGGTGGCCCCCAGCCGCTCGCTGACCTCCGCCACCGGGTAGGCGCGCTCGGGGTGCACCACCATGCTGCCCGTGGCCACCGTGGCCGTGTTGGCGATGACGAAGGTGCGGTCGCGGTCCACCGCCTGGATGGTGCCGTCGGCGCCACCCACCAACTGGTCGAACGCCAGCAGCACGTCCACCGAACCGCGGGTGGCCTTGTTGGAGGCGCGTGGCTCGTCCACCGTCAGCCGCACATCGCTGAGCACCGGGCCGGCCTTCTGCGACAGGCCGGTCTGGTCCAGGCCACGCACGTGGTAGCCCTGCAGCATCGCCGCCGTGCCGAGGACCTGGGAGACGGTGACCACGCCCGTGCCGCCGATGCCGGCCAGCCGGACCGTGCAGTCCTGATGGGCGGCCGGGGGGACGGGCACGTCGGGTGCCTCGGGCAGGTCCGGGCGCCGGCGGGTCGCCGCGCCACCGCGCCGAGCACGCGGGGTGACGGACATGAACGACGGGCAGTCGCCGTCCATGCAGCTGAGGTCGAAGTTGCAGGAGTTCTGGTCGATGCGGGTCTTGCGGCCGAACGGTGTGTCCACCGGCTGCACGGACAGGCAGTTGCTGACATCGCCGCAGTCGCCGCAGCCCTCGCAGATCCTCTCGTTGATGACCACCTTGAACGGCGGGGCGTCGATCTTGCCCCGCTTGCGGTCCCGTCGCTTCTCGGCTGCACACCGCTGGTCGTGGATGAGCACCGTGCAGCCGGGCACGGTGGACAGGAGGCGCTGGGCCTCGTCCAGCCGGCTGCGGCCCCACACCCGCACCCCTTCGGGCAGGTCGCCCATCCGGTACTTGGCGAGGTCGTCGGTGGTGACGATGATCCGCTTCACGCCCTCCGCCAGCAGCACCTTGCACAGCGCGGGCACCGGCAGTTGGCCGAACGGGTCCTGCCCGCCGGTCATCGACACGGCGCCGTTGTAGAGGACCTTGTAGGTGATGTTGGCGCCGTTGGCGATGGCGGCGCGGATGGCCGTCATCCCGCTGTGGAACAGGGTGCCGTCACCCAGGTTCTGGACGAGATGGTCGTCCGTCACGAACGGCGCCATGCCGAACCACTGGGCGCCCTCGTTGCCCATCGACGTGAGGCCGACGATGTTGCCCTGACGCTCCGGCTCCATCAGCATGACCATGCTGTGGCAGCCGATGCCGGCGCCGATCAGCATCCCGTCCGGGGCGGGCAGCGACGAGTTGTGCGGGCAGCCGGAGCAGAAGTACGGCGAGCGGGTGACGCTGAGCGGGATCAGCCGGCGGGCCGGCGGGGGAGGCGGCGCCATCCGGTCGGCCAGCCGGGTGGCCAGCCGGCGCCGCAGCAGTGGGGCGATGGTGTCCGCCTCCAACGTGCCGGTCATCGGCACGAGGGCCTCGTGGGCGGGGTCTTTCTTGCCGGACACGATCGGATGGTCGCTGCGGGCGAACAGCGCGTCCTTCACGAACCATTCCAGGTTCGCCGCCTTCTCCTCGACGACCATGATCTCCTGCAGGCCGATGCTGAACTCGCGCACCTGGTCGGCGTCCAGCGGCATCGGCATGGCCACCTTGAACAGGCGGATGCCGGCGGCGCGCAGGGCGTCGTCGTGCTCGAAGCCCAGCAGGCGCAGGGCCTCCACGGTCTCGTGGTAGGTGTGGCCACTGGCGATGATGCCGATCCAGTCGTCGCCGCTGCGCACGGGCACCGTGTTCAGCCGGTTCTCGACGCCGTAGCGGCGGGCGAGTTCCAGGCGGACCTCGTGGAACTCCTTCTCCAGTTGCAGGGTGTACGGCGTGAGGATGTTGCCGCTCGGGCGGGGCACCCAGACGGTGCCGTCCACTTCCATCGTGGGGATCACCGGCACGATCCGGTCCGGCTGCAGTTCCACCGACCCGGTGCCGTCGGCGACGGCCTCCACCACCTTCACGCCCACCCACACGCCGCAGGCCCGCGACAGCGCCACGGCGTGGCGGCCGAGGTCGATGGCCTCCTGCACATCACCCGGGTAGATGATCGGCATGTTGAGGTCCACCAGGGTGGCGCCGCTGCTGGAGGGGATGGTGCTGCTCTTGGCGTTCGGGTCGTCGCCCACCAGCGCCAGCGCCCCGCCCATCGGCGCGGTGCCGGCGAAGGTGGCGTGGCGCAGCGCGTCACTGGCACGGTCGATCCCCGGGCCCTTGCCGTACCAGATGCCGAGGATGCCGTCGTACCGGCAGGTCGGCAGGGTGACGGCCAACTGGCTGCCCATCACCGCGGTGGCCGCCAACTCCTCGTTCATGCCCGGCTGGAACACCAGGTCCAGTCCGTCCTCCTTGGCCAGCGCCGCGGCCGCGGTGACGTCGCGGTCGTAGCCGGCCAGCGGGCTGCCGGGGTAGCCGGACACGTACGCCGCGGTGTGCAGGCCGGCCCGGCGGTCGGCCCGCAACTGCTCGTACGGCAGGCGCGCCAGCGCCTGGGAACCGCTGAGGAAGACCCGCCCGTCGTCCCGCCGGTAGCGGTCGGTCAGCTGGTAGGAGGAGGACGTGTCGGCGCCCATCGGGAGTGTCGCAGCCACGGAGGCATCATGTCACCTCTCGGCGAGGGGTGTGCGCGGGCGGCCCGCGACCCGGCAGACTGCCGCCCGTGAAAGGGGCGACGCCGGCCATCGTGATGCTCGAACGGGTTGGCGTGCCCTTCGCCGTCCACGAGTTCCATCACGAGGCCGGGGAGCGCAACTACGGCCAGGTCGCCGCCGACGCACTGGGGGTGGAGCCGGAGCGCGTCTTCAAGACCCTCCTCGCCAACCTCACGATCGAGCGTGGTGTGGAGCAGGTGGTGGCCATCGTGCCGGTCAGCGGCCACTTGAGCCTGCGCGAACTGGCAGCGTCGATGGGGGGCAAGCGGGCGGAGATGTGCCCGCCCGACCTCGCCCAGCGCATCACCGGCTATGTCGTCGGGGGGATCAGCCCGTTCGGCCAGAAGAAGCGGCTGCGCACGGCGATCGACGAGACGTGCGTGCTGTTCGACACCGTGTTCGTCAGCGGCGGCCGCCGCGGGCTGGACCTGGAGGTTGCCCCGGACGACCTGGTGCGCGTGCTGGACGCCGTGGTGGCCGCCATCGGCGCCGAGCGCTGAACACCGCCCTGTGGCGCTCGCCCGGCCGGGCGGGCGGGCGGTTCAGTTGCGCCGGACGCGGCCTGCCAGTGCCCGGAACGCCAGGGTGAAGCTGACGAGGGCGATGCCGCCGATGGCGGCGAAGGCCTTGCCGATCTCGCCCCACTCCCACCCGGTCTGCAGGACGGCGCGCATCCCCTCCAGCAGGTAGGTGGTGGGGTTGAACTTCACCGCCGTGGCCAACCACCCGGTCATCGCCTCCGCCGGCAGGTAGGCGGTGGTGAGGAAGGCGAACGGGAAGAACAGCAGGAACGAGTTGTTCACCGCCGACGGGTTGCCGGTGCGCAGCGCGATGGCGTACGGGAAGCCGGTGAAGCCCAAGCCCCAGAAGCCCGCCATGGCGATGAACATCAGGACGCCGCCCACACCGGTGGCCACATGGATGCCGAGCGCCAGACCGAGCAGCATCACGGGCGTGGCCAGTGCGAGGATCAGCACGAAGTCGGCGGTCATCAGCCCCAGAAGGAGGGTGCCCCGCCGTACCGGGGTGAGGAGCAGCCGGTCCAGGTAGCCGTCCTGGATGTCGGTGACCAGGGCCTGGGCCCGGCTGATGCCGGTGACGGCGAAGACCACGGCGACGGGCAACTGGAACGCCTTGTAGTCGAAGCCCGGTGGGAAGCGCGAGCCGCTCTCCACGAACGCCTGGAGTGCCCCGACGTTGACGACGAAGAAGAACAGCGGGATGGCCAGCGCCGGGCCGAAGGCCTCAGGGTCGCGCCAGGTCAGCCGCAGGGCGCGGAGGGCGACGGTGCGCCAGTCCGCCCAGAAGCCGGCGCTGCGGGCGTGCACCCGCTCGCCATGGGCGCGGGCGGGGACGGGGGTGGATGCGGTGGTCATGCCGCGTCCTCCTTCAGCCGGCCGCCGGTGATGTGCAGGAACACGTCGTCCAGCGTGGGCGTGCGCAAGGTGAGGCCCTCCACCGCGACGCCGGCGTCGGCCAGCGCGACCGCGACGGGGCTGACGGCGCGGGCGCCGTGGTCCACCGCCATCACCACCTCGTCGTCGGACACCTCCACCCGGGACACGCCCTCCACCGCCTGCACGGCGCGGGCCGCAGCCTCGGCACTGCCCGCCGCCACCGTGGCGATCACCAGGTCGCTGCCCACGCTGCGCTTCAACTCGCCGGGCGTGCCCTCCGCCACCAGGCGGCCGTGGGAGATGATGCCCACCCGGTGGGCCAGCGCATCGGCTTCCTCCAGGTACTGGGTGGTGAGGAAGATGGTCATGCCCAGTTCCTGGTTGAGGTAGCGGACCTCCGCCCACACGGCCGCGCGGCTGGTGGGGTCCAGCCCCGTGGTGGGCTCGTCGAGGAACAGGACCTCCGGCTGGTGGACCAGCGCGGCGGCGAGGTCCAGCCGGCGTTTCATGCCACCCGAGTACGTGCCGATGCGCTGGTCGATCGCGTCGCCGATGTCCACCAGTTCCAGCAGTTCGGCCACCCGGCGGCGACGGTGTGCCGAGGGCAGGCCGTACAGCCGGCCCTGCAGGTCCAGCAGTTCGCGGCCGGTCTGCTTGGGGTCCAGCGCGGCCTCCTGCAGCGCCACGCCGATGCGCAGGCGGACGGCCTCCGGGTGGCTGCGCACGTCGAACCCGGCCACGGTGGCCGTGCCACCCGTGGAGGCGAGGAGGGTGGTGAGCATGCGCACCGTGGTGCTCTTGCCGGCACCGTTGGGGCCGAGGAAGCCGTAGATCTCGCCGGCGGCGACGGCGAGATCGACCCCGGCGACGGCGGCCTTGTCGCCGAACGACCTGGCCAGTGCCTGGGCATGGATGGCGGGCGGAGGTGCATCGGAGGGCATGACGCCGGACGCTACCCGAAGGGTGTGACGGCCTTGATGCTGCTACCGGTCCGGGAGTTGCCGGCCCGCGGTGGGCTCAGCGCCGCTGGCGGAGGAGCGCGTCGATCCGGGCCACGCGGGTGCGGGCCGGCGGGTGGGTGGCCGCCAGCCGTTCCGCCCAGGTGGCCGGCAGATCGCTGCCGTTCAGGGCCACCACGCGGCGCAGGGCCAGCGCCAGCGGGCGGCCGAACCCCATCTCCACCACCCGGCGGTCTGCCTGGAACTCGGCATTGCGGCCCACTGCGTTGGCCAGGGCGTTGGCCAGCAGCAGCCCGCTGAGGAACACCCAGGACACGGCGGTGAGCACCAGGGCGACCAGCCGGCCGACTGCGGTGAGCGCCGACGAGTGGCTGACGAAGCTGGACGTCGCCGCCTTGGCGACGTTCTGCAGGAAGAAGCCGATCCGCGCCAGCAGCAGCACGGGCACGCTGAGCCATTGCGAGAGGGTGAGGGCCACGGTGTGCAGGCCGAGGTGGTGGCTCAACTCGTGGGCCAGCACGCCGCTGAGCTCGTCGCGCGGCAGCGAGGTGACGGCGAACGAGGTGACCACCACCAGGTGGCCGCCGCAGGCGAAGGCGTTCACCTCGGTAGAGGGTTGCACGGCCAGCACGTAGCGGCGCTGGGGCAGGTCGTTGACCTGGAGGACGGGTCGCCAGGCGGGCTCCAGCGCCCCGCGCTCCGCCCTGGTGGGGCGTCGGGCGCCGAGCAGGGGTGCCAGCACGAACTGCTGGACGGGCCGCAGGAACAGCACCACGACGGCGGCGGCGTAGCCGGCGGCGAACCACCAGTAGGGCACGTCCCACACCAGGCGGACGACCAGCCACACCACGGCGATGGCCAGGAGGAAGACCGGGAGGACGGCCGCCACGGGGGCCAGCGCCGTGAGCGCGGACGTGTCCACGGTGCGCCGCGCGCTGGGGCGCCGGGAGTGATCCGGGCCGGTCACGGGGGTGAACGATACGAGGTCGCCGGCCACCTGCCGACCCTGCTGGGCGGCCAATTCCATTGCCGTGGGGCACCGAATCCGCCCGTTTCGGCGCGTTTCGGCCCAGTCGCGGCACGGCGGGGCCCGATCCGGCACTTCACCGCTGCCCGTGGCCAACTTTCGCTATCCCTGAGGGAAACGCGGCCGATAACAACGGTGGCCGCCCGCTCGCGCGCACTGCACGCGGGCCGCGGCCGCGGAACCGATGGACGGCCCTGTGGCCCCGAGCGAGGAGAGGAGGTGAGTGTGGCGTCGTCGTTGCCGATCACCGAGGAGGAGTCGGGTCGCGGCGATTCGGTTGCGGAGTTGCTGGAGCAGGCGCGTTCGATCGAGGACGCCGACATCTCCCGCGCCCGGTCGCTGGTGCAGCAGGCCAGGGTGCTGGCGCGCACGCGCGGCGAGCAGGCCGGCGAGGCCGAGGCGCTCTACCGCCTGGCCGAGCTGTCCTATGCGTCCAGCCTTCCGAACGAGGCGTTGGCGGTGGCCATCGAGTCGCGCGACCTCGCCCACGAGTGTGGTGCGGCGAAGACCGAGGTGTCGGCGCTGAATCTGATCGCTGCCGTGCAGTACCACGCGGCGAACTTCTCCGAGGCGCTGGCATCCGCGCTCGCGGCGCTGGACCTCTACCGGGCGAGTGGCGAGCGAGCCAGCGAAGGCATGCTGCTGAACTCGCTGGCCGTCATCCAGCACAGCCTGCGGGACACCGATCGGGCCATCGTCACCTACGAAGCGGCGCTGATGGCCAACAAGGGCCAGGAGCGCCCCGACCTCGACGCCATCACGCTGGCCAACATGGCCAAGGTCCGCGCCGAGCGCAACGAGAACCTGCTGGCGGTCAGCCTCGGCGAGTCCGCGCTGGAACTGGCGTCCGAGCACGCGCCGGAGTTCGTGCCCGAGATCCTGGCCCGGTTGGGCATGGCCTACGTCGCCCTGTCCTCCTTGGACCGTGCGGCCAGTTGCCTGGACCAGGCCGAGGACGTGCTGCGCGACCGCACGGCCCGGCGGGTGGCGCTGTCGCCCGGCAGCGTCGTGACGGTGCGCACGGCGAGGGGCGAGTTGTACGTCGCCCAGCACCTCCGCGACCATGCCATCCGCGAGTGGGGCGATGCCCTCGAGTTGGCCACCCAGGCCGGGATGACCGAGATCGCGCTGATGCTGCGCGAGAAGCTGGCCGAGCTGAACAAGCAGATGGGTCGCTTCGAGCAGGCGCTGATGCACCAGGAGGCGCGGTTCGCCCTCAACGACGAGATCTTCACCCGCAGCACCGAGTTGCGCATCCGCACGCTCCAGGTGCAGCACGACACGGAGACGTCACGCCTGCACTCCGAACTGCTGCGGCTGCGGACCACCGAGGTGGAGCAGATGGTGCAGCAACGCACTCGCGATGTGGAAGCGGCCTACCTGGGCGCCCTTCAGCGGGTGGCGGCGTTCGCCGAGTCCTACAACACCGACGTCGTCGCCCATCCGCAGCGCGTCGGCACGTTGGCAGAGGAACTGGCGTGGGAGCTCGGCCTGGACCGGCACTGGGCCGAGTTGCTCCGCGAGGCGGCGACGCTCCACGACGTCGGCAAGGTGGCGACGCCGGACGCGGTGCTGCGCAAGGTCGGCCCACTCACCGCCTCCGAGTTCGAGCAGGTGAAGCTCCACACCACGCTCGGCGCCGCGGTGCTGCGTTCCACCGGGGCGCCCCTGCTGGCGCTGGCGGAAGAGGTGGCCGTGTCGCACCACGAGCGGTGGGACGGCAGCGGCTACCCGTTCGGCCTCGGCGGCGAGGAGATCCCTCTGTCCGGACGCATCGTCGCGGTGGCCGAGGTGTACGACTCGCTGGTGGGCGAGCGTGCCTACAAGCGGTCGTGGGGCTCGGCGGAGGCCGTGTCGTTCGTACGGGCCGGCCGTGGTTCCCAGTTCGACCCGATGGTCGTGGACGCGTTCCTCAGCGTGATGGCCCGCCGGGCGGCGATGGACGCTGTGCCCGAGCGGTGAGCGCCTGGGTGACCCAGTCGCCCACCATGCGGGCGAGGTCGTCGATCGGCATCCGGATGTGGCCCCGGCGATGGGCATGGCTGAAGGAGGACACCGCGCCGAGGATGCCGGCGGTGTAGAAAGCCGGCTCGCCGTCGGGCACCAGGCCGGCTTCCTGTGCGTCGCGCACCAGGCGGTGGACGTCGGCCGCATAGACGTCGCTACCTTCCTGGAGGACGCCGGCGATGGCGTCGTCGGCGCGCTCGACGTCCAACAGGGCGAAGTAGGACTGGTGCTCGGCCATGAACCGGACGCTGGCCTCCGACCCCTGGCGGATGCGGGTGACGGGGTCCGCCGTGGCATCCATGGCCGCCGCCTGGGCCCGGCGCAGGGACTGGCGCATGGAGCGGACCAGCTCGGCGAAGAGGGACTCCTTCGTGGGGAAGTACCAGTAGAACAACCCCTTGGCGACGCCGGCGCGGGCACAGATGTCGCTGATCCGGGTGGCGGAGTACCCGCGTTCGGTGAACAGCGCCTCGGCGGCAGCGACCAGCTGCTGCTTGCGCTCGATCCCGTGCTCGGTGTGCAGGCGTGACTCGGTCACACCCAGAGTCCAGCAGGCTCTTGACCGTCGGGTCAATCCGGCCTGCCGGGCCTCGCCTACACTGCGCCGCATGGCAGCCAGCCGCGCCGACCGGATCACCCAGCGTTCCCGCAACGAGAAGTGGAAGAACCTGCCGCTGCGGATCGAGATGCTGGAGTGCATCAACTGCGACGCCTGCCTGCGCCACTGCCCGCCGCAGTTCGGGGCGATCTTCAACCACGGCCCGGATGTGGTCATCATCCCGGAACTGTGCAGCGGGTGCGACAAGTGCCTGCCGGCCTGCCCGGTCAACTGCATCTACCCCTTCCCGGACTGGCAGACCCAGGGTGTGCCGGGGGAGTGGTGGGAGGAACCGGGCTCGGCCAACGACCCGTACGTGTGACACCTCGGTGGGGCGGGTTCGCCGCGCCGGGCTGACATACTCTCCGGCATGACAGCGCTGATCCCCGGGGCGGAGCCCTGGTCGCACACCGGTGAGGGCCCGCACGGTGTCCTCGTCCTCCACGGCTTCACCGGCAACCCCGGCAGCATGCGTGGGCTGGCGGAGGCCGTTGCCGCCGCTGGCTTCCATGTGGAGATGCCGCTCCTCCCCGGTCATGGCACCGTGGTGGAGGACATGCTGCCCACCCGCTGGGCGGACTGGGCCGGTGCGGCCGAAGCCGCGTATCAGGCGCTGGCAGCCCGCTCCCAGAAGGTGGTGGTGGCGGGGCTCAGCATGGGTGGCGCGCTCACCCTGCGGCTCGGTGCGGATCATCCCGAGATCGCCGGTCTCGTCTGCGTCAACCCGGCCACCCAGCCGCAGGCGGCGGAGGTCGTGCAGCTCATCGAGGACACGCTGGCGTCCGGCACGGAGGTCTTCCCGGCCATCGGCAGCGACATCGCCGACCCGGACACCAAGGAGTCCGCCTACGACGCCACCCCGCTACGGGCGCTGCTGTCGCTGGTGAACGACGGCCTGGCCCCACTGGCGGCCGAGTACCCGCGCATGGCCATGCCGCTGCTGCTGTGCAACTCGCCGCAGGACCATGTGGTGGACCCTGCCCAGGCGGAGTTCCTGGCCGGCACCTACGGCGGCCCGGTGGAGCGGGTGACGTTGGCGCGCAGCTACCACGTGGCCACCCAGGACTACGACAAGGATCTGATCTTCGAGTCCACCGTGGCGTTCGCCCGTCGCGTCACCGCCTGACCCGTGCTGCGCCCCGGATCCATCCCCAGCCCGTCCAGCGGCAGCATCAACCTCTTCGGGTTGTCCATCCACGCCTACGGGCTGATGATCGCCAGTGGTGTGCTGCTGGCCGTCTGGCTCACCGGCCGCCGGCTGGAACGCGCCGGCGCTGGCACGAAGGACGACGTCAGCTCGATGGCGATGTGGGCAGTGGCCGCGGGGGTCATCGGCGCCCGGCTGTACTACATCGTCACCGACAAGAGCCAGCCCTGGAAGGAGCCCAGCCGCTGGCTGAAGATCTGGGAAGGCGGCCTCGGCATCCCCGGCGGCCTGCTGGCCGGCGTGCTCGTGGGCATGTGGGCCACCCGCAAGCGTGGCGTCAGCGTCACCGCCATGTTCACGGCCGCGGCGCCCGCGATCCCGCTGGCCCAGGCGGTCGGGCGGCTCGGCAACTGGTGGAACCAGGAGCTGTTCGGTCGGCCCACCACACTGCCCTGGGCGCTGGAGATCGACGACGCCCATCTGCCCGAGGGCTACGCCTCCGGCACGACCTTCCATCCCACCTTCCTCTACGAGGCCTTGTGGAACGTCGCCCTCGCGGGCGTGCTGATCCTGATCGAACGGAAGGTGAAGCTGAAGCCCGGCCGTCTGCTCGCGGTGTACGTCGCCGGCTACGCGGCCGGCCGTTTCTGGGTGGAGGGCCTGCGGATCGACCCGGCGAACGCCGGTGGCGGCTGGCGGCTCAACCAGTGGACTGCGGTCGTCGCGTTCGTCCTGGCCGTGGCGTTCCTGGCCTGGGACTGGCGCCGCCCGGTGCCGGCCGCGGCGGAACGGGTCGATGGCGACGTTCCGGACACGTCGGCCGCGGATGGGGACGACTACGTTCCCGAGGATGACTGACGACGTCCTCTACGAGCTCCGCGAGCCCGGCATCGCCGTGCTCACGCTCAACCGGCCGGAGCGCCTGAACGCTTGGAACGGGGGCCTGGCCACCCGCTACTTCGAACTGCTCGACCAGTGCGCGGCCGACGACGCGGTGAAGGTCATCGTGGTCACCGGCGCCGGCCGCGGCTTCTGTGCTGGCGCCGACATGGACACCCTCCAGGGCATCGGCGCGTCCAGCGGGGCCGGCGGGGCCGACGCCGCTGCCGGGGGCCGCCCGCAGTACCACACGACGCTGATCCCCAAGCCGGTCATCGCCGCCGTCAACGGTGCCTGCGCGGGCATCGGGATGGTGCAGGCCCTGATGTGCGACGTCCGCTTCGCCGCTGCCGGCGCCAAGTTCACCACCGCGTTCTCCCGCCGCGGCCTGATCGCCGAGTACGGGATGAGCTGGGTGCTGCCCCGCCTGGTGGGCAACGCCCGCGCGCTGGACCTGCTGTTCTCCGGCCGCGTGTTCCTGGCCGAGGAGGCCGCGCAGATGGGCCTGGTCAACGAGGTGGTGGCGCCGGACCAGCTGATGGACCGCACGCTGGACTACGCCGCCGAACTGGCTACCGCCGCGTCGCCCACCTCGATGGCGGTGATGAAGCGCCAGGTGTGGGGCGACTGGGACCGCGGGCTGATCCCGGCCACCGACGATGCCATCGAGTTGATGAAGGCCTCGCTGCGCCGGCCGGACTTCAAGGAGGGCGTGGCCAGCTTCCTGGAGAAGCGGGTGCCCGCGTTCCAGCCGGTGGACACCTCGGCCTGACGGCAGGCCGGGGTCACCCCAGGGCCCGCAGGTCCTCGGCCAGCACCTCGGGGATCACCGGGTTGAAGTACTCCTCGCACGCCACCTCGGCGGCGGCGATGTAGCGCGGCACGCCGGCGTTGCGCCAGGGCGAGACGATCTCCATGTTGAACCACGCCTGCGGCCACTCGTTGCCATCGGTGGGCCGCTGGTTCAGCCACATCATGTAAGGCAGTGGCCGGCCGAACAGGCGGTCCAGGCGGTCCAGCAAGTCCACCATCACCCCGGCCAGCGCGTCGCGGGCGGTGCCGCCCAGCGCTGCCACGTCCGGCACCTGCTCGTCGGGGGCGATGGACAGGCTCACCGGGTACGTGCCGGCGAACGGCACCACCACCTGCCAGCCGTCGCGGGCGATCACCAATCGGTCGCCCGGCGCAGGGTCCGGCGCCCACTTGGCCTCCAGCAGGCGGGTCTGGCGTTGCGGCACATGGTCGTAGGCGTAGATCTGGCCGTGGGGGTGGGCGATGGTGGCGCCGACCTCGGGCCCCCGGTTCTCGAACACCAGCACATAGTCCACGTCGGCACGGGCGCCGAGCGCCGCGGTGCGGTCCGCCCACAGGTCGATCACCCGGCGGGCACCCGCCACCCCGAGTGACGCAAAGGTGGCATCGTGGTCTGGCGCGTAGAGCACCACCTCGCAGCGGTCGCCCGGCATCGCCGGCCACCGGTTGGGGAAGGATTTCACGTCGTAGGGCTCGGGCGCCTCCACCCCGCCCACGCAGAAGGGGCACCCGGTGGGCGGCAGGTTGGGGCGCGCCTGGCGGGTACCCACCACGTGCACGATGGTGCCGAGGAATGGGTCGATGCGGCGATCGGAGGGGGTGTCCATGGCTAGTCCGGGAGGCGGGCTCCGGTGGCGGTGTCGAAGAGGTGGACGGCACCAGGGTCCGGCCGGAGCACCACGGAGTCTCCCACGCGGGCAGTGCTCAAGCCCTCCGTCCGCGACACGATCGACGTCTCCTGGTGCCCTTCGGGGACGCAGTACAGGTAGCTGTCCGAGCCGAGCTCCTCGACGACCGCGATGGTGGCGTGCATGCCGATGCCGTCGGGCGACAGGTGCAGGCCTTCGGGACGGACGCCGATGGTGACGGCGTCGGTGGTCAGCGCCGACCGCTGCTCGCGCGTCAGCGGCACCTGCATGGACGCGAACTCGGCCGTGTCGCCCTGCACGCTGCACTCCACCATGTTCATGGCCGGGGAGCCGATGAAGCCGGCGACGAAGAGGTTGGCCGGCCGGGTGAAGAGGTCGCGCGGGCTGGCGCACTGCTGGAGGATGCCGTCCTTCAGCACCGCGACGCGGTCGCCCATCGTCATCGCCTCCACCTGGTCGTGGGTGACGTAGACGGTGGTGACGCCGAGGCGGCGCTGGAGCGAGGCGATCTGGGTGCGGGTCTGGACGCGGAGCTTGGCGTCCAGGTTGGACAGCGGCTCGTCCATCAGGAACACCTGTGGCTGGCGCACGATCGCCCGGCCCATCGCGACACGCTGGCGCTGCCCGCCCGACAGCTTGGCCGGCTTGCGATCCAGGTAGTCCTCGAGGTCCAGCAGGCGGGCGGCCTCGAGCACCCGCTGGGCGCGCTCGTCCTTCGGCACCCCCTTGACCTTCAGGTGGAAGCCGATGTTCTCGGCGACGGTCATGTGGGGGTACAGCGCGTAGCTCTGGAAGACCATGGCGATGTCCCGGTCCTTCGGGGGCATCATCGTGACGTCGCGGTCGCCGATGAACACTGCACCGTCGTCGATCGGCTCCAGCCCGGCCAGCATCCGCAGCGTGGTGCTCTTGCCGCATCCCGAGGGGCCGACGAGCACGAGGAACTCGCCGTCGCTGATCTCGAGGTTCAGATGGTCCACCGCCGGCGCGTGGCCCGGCGAGTAGATGCGGCTGGCGCCCTGGAAGGTGACTCCGGCCATCAGGCCCTCCTTCGATCGTGGGTGGACGTGTCGGCGGTGTCGGTGTCCTCGGCGAACGCCGGGTCCGCCAGCACCAGGCGGCCCACTCGTTCCCCCAGTTCGGCACGGGCGCTGTCGGCCAGCCCGCGGTCGGTGACGAGGACCGCGGCGTCGTCGAGGGTCGCCATCGAACTGAGGCCGGTGATGCCCCACTTGCTGTGGTCGGCGAGCACCACGAGGTGCTCCGTGGCGGTGACGAAGGCGCGGTTGGTCTCGGCCTCCATCAGGTTGGGGGTGGTGAAGCCGGCGCGACTGCTCATCCCGTGCACGCCCATGAACACCATGTCCAGGTGCAACGAGCGCAGCGCGCCGGCGGCGACCGGGCCGACGAGGGCGTCGGAGGGGGTGCGCACGCCGCCGGTGAGCACGACCGTCCGGTCGGCGCGCTGCGAGTGGTGCAGCACCTCGGCCACCTGGATCGAGTTGGTGACCACGGTGAGGCCGGCGATGTCGATGATGTGCGAGGCGAACTGCCAGGTGGTGGTGCCGGCGGTGATGCCGATGGCCGACCCGGGGCGGACGAGCGCGGCCGCGGCGATGGCGATCGCATGCTTCTCCCGGGTGTTGCGTTGCAGCTTGGCCTCGAACCCGGGCTCGTCGGTGCTGTGCTCTTCGGGCAGGGTGGCGCCACCGTGCACCTTGGCCAGCAGCCCGGCCTCGTCCAGCACCTCCAGGTCGCGGCGCACGGTCATGTCGCTGACGCCGAGCAACTGGGCGAGGTCGCTGACGCGGGCGGCGCCGCGCCGGCGGACCTCGGCGAGGATCACGTCGTGCCGTTGGCGGGCGAGCGCCCGGGTGGCCCCCAGGTCGGTCGGTGGGTGCGCAGACGTCATCGGGCTGCACTGTGCCCGTCCGCGGCCAGAAAGTCAACAGAATCGAACGAGGACGTCGCAGATTTCGGCCAGGTCTGACCCCTGTT
>JACJWF010000018.1 GCA_020637295.1 Acidimicrobiaceae bacterium
GCGCGGCCTTCGGTGCGGCGGCAGGCGCAGCGGGCGTGGCGGCCGCGGGCGGTGCCTCCCCCTCGGCCAGCAGCAGGGCGATGCGTTCGCCGCACTTGTAGACGTCGCCGACCTTGCCGGTGATGTGGATGCGGCCGGTGCCAGGCGACCCGGACTCCGTCTCGGTCTTGTCGGTCTCGATGAGGATGATCGGCTGGTCGACCTCCACCAGGTCGCCGTCGGCGACGAGCCACTGGACGATCGTGGCTTCCTCCATCGTCAGGCCCAGCTTGGGCATGGGGACGTCAGTGGCCATGGTGTGCCTCCGTGCGGGTCGCGGCGGTGCTGTCGCCAGGGGCGACGTCGAAGAGATGATGGTCGGCGGCGGCCCGCAGGGTGCGGGCGACGTCGATGACGAACGGCCCGGTGCGGGCGACGGTGATGGTGGCGGTGCTGCCGGCCGGGAGGACGCGGTCGCGCTCGCCGTCGTAGGCCAGCACGCCCGGGCCTTCGACGGTGATGCTGCCACCGTCCGCGAGGCGGTCGATGGAGGCGATGGGCAGCACGTCGAAGGAGCCGGGCACGATCGGCACCCTCACGCGGCGGCCTTCCCCACCCAGGCGCACGACCACCCCGCCCTCCTCGTCGGCGGCCACGGGGCTGGTGCGCCCGGCGATGGCGGACAGCCCGGTGCTGGCCGGCACGGCGAGCGCGGCCACCACCAGGCGGATGAGGTCGGACCGGACCACGGCGCGGGCGCCGGTGCCCTGCTCGGCGATCAGCGCCATGTCGACGAGGGCGATGTCCTGGATGCGGTCGCCGCCCGGCAGGGCGATGTCCGCGGTGAGCAGCTTGGCACGGCGCCCAGCATCCGCCAGCGCCACGGCTCCGCTGGCCACCAGCCCGGCGGCCGTACCGGCCGAGGAACCGTCCACGAACCCGGGGAAGACGTTGTTGGTGCCGGTGGAGATGGGGATGATCGGCGCGTCGCGCCACCCCATGGTGACGTCGCGGCTGGTGCCGTCCCCGCCGAGCACCGCCACCGCCGCGCACCCGAGCTCCGCCATCTGGGCTGCGGCGCGGCGGGTGTCCAGCGCCGAGCCGGTGCCCGGCCCGTCCACCAGCACAGCGCGGTCGATGGCCTTCGCGGCCCGCTCGGCGATGCGGCCGACGTCCCTGGCCACATGGACCCGCTCCGCGCCGACATCGAGTGCGCCGAGGATGACGCGGCGGACGATGCCGATCTTGGCGGTGTCCGGAGTGTGGCCGACGGGCGCGTGCAGGCGGCGGACGTCCTTGCCCGCCCACGGATTGACGATGATGCCGACCGAGCCCACCGGAGATCAGCCGAGCAGGGGGCGAGCCAGCGCGGCGCGCACGCTCTCTGCGATGCGGGCCGCATCCGGCACGTAGAGGTTCTCGAGGGCCGGGGTGAACGGCACCGGGGAGAACGGTGCGCCGACACGGCCGACCGGTGCGTCGAGGTAGTCGAAGGCCTCTTCCTGGATCTGGGCGGCGACCTCGGCGCCGAACCCGCCGAAGCGCACCGCCTCGTGGGCAACCACGACGCGGTTGGTCTTCTTCACCGAGGCCACGACGGTGGCGGTGTCCAGCGGCGACAGCGTGCGCAGGTCGATGACCTCCACCTGCACGCCTTCCCCCGCCAGCGTCTCCGCCGCGGCCAGCGCCTCGTTGTGGGTGCGCCCCCAGGAGACCACCGTGACGTCGCTGCCCTCGCGGGTGACCATGGCCTGCCCGAGCGGCACCGTGTAGCGGCCCTCCGGCACCGGCCCCTTCAGGCCGAGCATGCGCTTGTGCAGCACGAACAGGACCGGGTTGTCCTCCAGGATGGCCGAGGCCATCAGGCCCTTCACGTCGTACGCGTTCGACGGGAAGACGACCTGCAGGCCCGGGATGTGGCAGAACAGGGCTTCCAGGCTCTGGCTGTGCTGGGCGGCGGCCGACAAGCCGGCGCCGCCGTGGGTGGTGATGACCATCGGCAGCTTGGCCTCGCCGCCGAACATGTACTTCAGCTTTGCTGCCTGGTTGACGATCTGGTCGGCGGCGACGAGCGAGAAGTCCATGAACATCAGGTCGACGATGGGGCGCAGGCCGGTGACCGCGGCACCCACGCCGAGGCCGATGATGGCCTGCTCGCTGATCGGCGTGTCCACCGCCCGGCGCTCACCGAACTCGCTCTGGACGCCGTCGAAGGTGTGGAACACGCCTCCATGGGCGCCGACGTCCTCGCCGGCGATGAACACGTTGGGGTCGGCTTCCATCTCCAGGCGAATGGCCTCGGAGAACGCCTGCCCGTAGGTGAGGGTGCGGTCGCTCACTTGGCACCTCCTGCGGTGTAGACGCCGGCCAGCAGGGCGGACGGCTCGGGGTACGGGCTGTTCTCGGCGAACTCGATGGCCGCGGCGATGTCCGCCCGCACCTGCGCCCATTGCTCCTCGATCTGGTCGCGGCTGGCGACGCCGCCCTCCACCAGGCGGTCCTCGAACGTGAAGATCGGGTCCCGTTCCTTCCAGGCGATGACCTCGGCGTCGGGCCGGTACTTCACGCCCAGGGTCTGGATGCCGTGGTGGTTGTAGAAGCGGTAGGTCTTGGCCTCCACCAGCGCCGGGCCCTCGCCGCGGCGGGCGCGGGCGACTGCCTCCAGCGTGGCCTCGTGCACGGCCAGCACGTCCATCCCGTCGACGATGACGCCCGGCATGCCGTAACCGGCCGCA
Source organism: Acidimicrobiaceae bacterium (assembly GCA_020637295.1). GTDB lineage: Bacteria > Actinomycetota > Acidimicrobiia > Acidimicrobiales > Ilumatobacteraceae > UBA668. The sequence continues at coordinate 2,715 of JACJWF010000018.1, forward strand.
CGGTCCACCACGTCGGCGATGGCCATCGCCTTCTCGGTGGGCGTGTACTCGCCGTACATGTTGTGCTCGCACACGAACACGACTGGCAGGTGCAGGGCGCACGCCATGTTGGCGGCCTCGTGGAAGGCGCCGATGTTGGTGGAGGCGTCACCGAAGAAGGCGACCGCCACCTGGTCGCTGCCGAGGTACTTGTTGCGGAACCCGGCGCCGACGGCGATCGGCACGCCGGCCCCGACGATGCCGTTGGCCCCGAGCATGCCCAGCGACAGGTCGTTGATGTGCATCGACCCGCCCTTGCCACCGCAGTAGCCGGTGGCCTTGCCCATCAGCTCCGCCATCATCTTGGCCAGGTCGCCGCCCTTGGCCACGAGGTGCCCGTGCCCACGGTGAGTCGAGGTGATGTAGTCGTCCACCCGCAACGCCTCGCAGACACCGACGGCAACGGCTTCCTGCCCCACGTACAAGTGGAGGAAGCCCGGCATCTGGCCGGTCTCCATCAGCTTGCCGGCGGCCTCTTCGAACAGCCTGATCCGCACCATGCTCTTGTGCATGGCCAGTTGCTGTGCAGGCGTCAGCTCCATCGACGCTCCCCTTCTGGACGGTTGCCGGGACGGTTGCCGGAACATCCTAGATTCTAGTGACGGACTAAAGAAACCATCGGCTACGGTTCGCCCATGAGCGACGCCCCCGAACCCGTGCTGCTGGTCGACGAGCCGCTGGAGAAGGTCCGCCGGCTGACGCTGAACCGCCCACACAAGCGCAATGCGCTGAACGACCGGCTGCGCGGTGCGCTGTTCGACGCCTTGCGGGCCGCCGACCGGGACCCCGACGTCTCCGTGGTGATCATCCGCGGCGCCGGCACCTGCTTCTCGGCCGGGTACGACCTGGGCAGCCGCAACACCGACGTGGAACGCTCCATCGCCCCCGCAGACGGGTGGTGGTCCCGTCATGTCGTCAACAACTGGTTCGAGATGTGGGACATGGCCACCCCGATCATCGCCCAGGTCCATGGCTACTGCCTGGCGGGCGGCACCGAGTTGGCCACCGCCTGCGACCTGGTCTACGTGGCCGACGACGCCCAGGTCGGCTACCCACCCGTGCGGCTGATGAGCCCGCCGGACATGCAGTGGCAAACCTGGATGATGGGCCTGCGCCACGGCATGGAGGCGCTGCTGACGGGCGACTCGATGACCGGCGTGGAGGCCGCGGCCCGCGGCTTCGCCAACCGCAGCGTGCCGCTGGACGAACTGGAAGCCCTGGTGCTGGAGCGCGCCGGCCGGGTGGCGAAGGTGCCGCCCGACCTGCTGGCCCTGAACAAGCGGGCCGCCCACCGGGCGATGGACGCGATGGGGATGCGCACCGGCATCCGCGCCACGGCGGAGATCCAGGCGATGGGCTTCCACCAGGCGTCCTCACGGGCCTACATGCGCAGCTTCGCCGAAAAGGGTGTGACGGCGGCGCTCAGCGAGCGCGACCGCCAGTTCGAGGACTACCGCGAGCAGCAGTAGCGCGCGGCCGGCGTCAGGTGCCGGCGAGCCTGGCCACCACGGGAGCGAACGCTGCGGCGTTGCGCTCGGCGATCGCGACATAGCTGAAGCCGTAGCGCTCCCGCCGAGCCTGCAACGTCTCGCAGATCTCGTCCACGGTGCCGATGAGTGCGTTGGGGTGGCGCAGCATGTCCTCCGCCGGCAGGCCGAACATGCCGCCGATGCGCTCCGCCGCCGGCAGCGGGTCGTCGGTGACGGCCACGAAGTAGCCGCCGACCTCCAGCTCGATGTCGGGGAACCGATCGCCCGCCCCATCGCGCACCCACTGCACCTTCTGGTCCATCGCGTCCGCGCCGGACGACTGCACGCCGGCCGCGCCCACTACGCCGGCGCTGTTGTCGAAGTTGAAGCTGACGATGTCGGCGATCCGTCCGGCCAGCGTCAGCACCCGCTTGGCACCGCCGCCGATGAAGATCGGCGGGCATGGCCGCTGCACGGGCTGCGGCTGGCCGCGGAAGCCCGCGGCCCGCACATGCTCACCGTCGAACTCCAGCGGCTCGCCGGCGAAGAACTCCCGCATGAAGGCCACCGTCTCCTCCAGCCGGCTGATGCGGACCGGGGCGGGGTCCATCGCCAGGCCCATCGCCTCGTACTCGCTCTGCACCCAACCGGCGCCGAGGCCGAGCTCCAGCCTGCCGTCCGACAACAGGTCCAGCGTGGCCATCGACTTCGCCAGCACCACGGCCTGGTGGTAGTCGACGCACAGCACCCGGGCGCCGATCCGCAGGGTGTCGGTGACCGCTGCCGCGGCGGCCATGGCCGGGATGGCAGCCAGCATCTGCCCGCCGTTGGACGCCTGGTCCACATAGTGGTCCGACACGTGCAGCGTCGAGTACCCACTCCCCTCGGCAATCCGAGCGATCTCGGTCCAGTGTGCACCGGAGGTCGCCGCCGACGCAGAAACGGCGAAGCGGAACGGATGAGTCATGGCGGCCCCCTGAGCTCGTGACGAACCGGGGCAGCCTACGCTGCGCCCATGAGAGCCGTCCGGGTGAACGAGCATCAGGTGGCGGTGGTGGACGCACCGGAGCCTGCCGGCGACGGGGTGCTCGTCCGCATCGCCTCCGCCGGCATCTGCGGCAGCGACCTGCACATGGTGGACTCGATGCGCCTGCGGGCCACGCTGGGCCACGAGTTCGCCGGCTTCCTCCCCGACGGCCGCCTGGTTGCTGTGGAACCGCTGGCCGCCTGCCGGGTGTGCGGGCCGTGCCGCGACGGCCGGCCGTACCACTGCGAGCTCGGGCTGCGGATGTACGGCGCAGCGTTCGACGGTGGCATGGCAGAGACCTGCCTGGTGCCGGAGGCGACCATCGTCCCGATTCCCACAGGCGTCGACCCGCGGGACGCCTCGCTCGTCGAACCACTGGCGGTCGCCGTCCACGCGGTGCGGATGGCCGGGCCGCTCGCCGGTAGTTCGGTGGCGGTGGTCGGCGGCGGCAGCATCGGCCTGTGCCTCGTACCCACCCTCCAGGCGGTGGGCGTGACGCAGGTCGACGTGGTGGCCCGCCACGACCACCAGCGGGCAGCCGCCGCCCGCCTCGGGGCCACGAGTTCCGAGGCGGACGTCGATCGCTGGGACGTCGTGTTCGACGCCGTCGGCACCGCCGACTCGCTGGCCCAGTGCGTGGCGATGACCAGGGCCTCCGGCCGGGTGGTGATCGTCGGCGTCTACTGGGACGGCACCGTGCCTCTGCCGGGGATGGCCGTGTGCTTCAAGGAGGTCCGCCTGCTGCCGTCGATGATGTACGGCTCGGAAGGCCCGGTGCGCGACTTCGACCTGGCCGCCCGCCTGCTGGCGGCCCGACCCGAGCTCGGCCCGACACTGATCACCCATCGCTTCCCGCTCGACGCTGCCGCGGACGCGTTCGCCTGCGCCCGCGACCGCCAGGCGGGGGCGATCAAGGTGGTGCTCGAGCCGTAACGGCGAGGCGCTAGTCGATGACCCCCGTGATGGTGAGGTAGCCGACGGCGGCGCTGTACCGGTCGTTGTAGTTGGCCCGCACCAGCGGGTCCAGCACCGGCTTCACCACGTCGTGCAGCGGGCTCTCCCAGTCGCCCGGGTGCTGGAAGTTGCTCATGATGTAGGTGAACCCGTTGACGTCGTCGACCGCATGGAGGCCGGTCGACTCGGCGCCCGAGGGGCACGACATGATCCGGCTGAGCTGGCCCGTGTCGACGCTGTACGCCCACAGGAAGTTGTTCACGTGGTTGCCGCTGTCCTCACCGATGAAGAGGGTGCGCATCGCCTCGGAGTACTTCAGGTTGTCCGGGTTGGCGATCTTGTCGGCGTGGGCGCCGTTGTTCAGCGCATCCCGAGGGGCCAGGTCCTCGCCTACGAGCGCATCGGGGGCGTGCATCGAGACCGACACCCAGCTGCTCTGGATCCGGCGGCCGTCGGTGTCCCTGACGCCGCCGGCCAGGCGGTGCTCGTAGACGGCGCCGGCGTTGATGGCCTTGTCGAGGACGATGTCGCCCTGGTTGCTGGACTGGCCGGCGACCATGCTCTTGTAGATGTAGGACATGGCCGAGTAGGCCCGCTTGTCCCGCGCGTTGACGGTGGTCCCCTCCATCTTGGTGAAGCCCATCGAGCCGCCGCGCAGCGCGGCGTAGCGGTGCGTCTCCAGAAAGGCAGCGGCCTGCTCCTTGCCGGGCTGCACCTTCACCCAGTTGTACCCGCCGTTGAAGTTGATCTTGGTGAACGAGGCATCACCCGGGTCGCTGGTGCGGACGTCCATGATGTCGGCGGCGGTCAGCGTGTCGGCCATCGCCTCGATCTCGTCGCTGGTGGCGTGACCCAGGTTGATCCAGGAGAGGTCGCCGGACCCGGCCCCGGCGCTGGACGTCTGGGTCCACTTGGCCACGTAGAGGGTGCCGCGCGAGAGGTCACGCGGCCGGTCGGCGACGAACATGAACAGGCCGCCGTTGGTCGTGTCGTCGCCCATCAGCACGGTGCGCTCGTCGGGCATCACCTGCACGAGCTCGTGCGAGATCCGGCCCAGGCAGTAGTGCTTCTTGATCGTCGCCGTGCCGTCGGGGCGGACGGTGACCTCGGGCAGGTGGCCGTAGTGGTAGGGGTTGGCGACGTTCTCGTCACCGAACAGGTTCTTGCTGAAGCCCTTCAGCTGGCTGTTGCTCGCCAGCGTCGCGTCCGGCTCGTACTCCTCGCTCGACAGGTGGGTGTTCCACGGCGAGATGCTGGCGCCGCAGGTGATCCAGAGGCCGTGCGCGTCGCTCGTGTCCACGTTGTGGTAGCTGACCAACTCCAGGCGGCCGGTGTCCTCGTCCTGATCCAGGCTGAGCACCGCGATCGGCGAGGGCAGCAGGCCGTACATGGAGGACCCCGCCGTGTTCCGTGAGGTGTACTCGAACTGGACGACGGCGAAGATCCGCCGGCAGTTCGCACGGCGCCCGCGCCGGTGGCCGGGCAGCTCGATCAGCGACATGCCGTCGGGGCAGTCGGAGAAGAACTGACGGCCCGTGGGCGAGGTCGGGTCGTTGATCGGCTGGTTGTCGATGTCGTAGTAGCCGCCGGCGACGATCGTGCCACCACCGGTCCGGGGCACCTCGGCGCCGGTGAGGAAGAAGGTCTCGTAGCCCAGCGAGAACGTCTGGGTGTGGTGCGGCCGGACCGTGCGGGTGAGGGTGGACGCGACGTACGTGGTGGCCATCTGGGCCGGGTCGGCCAGCGAGGGGGCCGCCATGCCGTTGAACTGGTAGCTGACGGGGCGGCCGGCGCCGATCCTCGTCGACCCGCGCTGGCCGTCGTCGTCCCGCGACCCGCCGAGGGCGTTCGCCACGGACGAGCCGTCGATGAAGGAAGCCGCCAGCGGCAGCAGGGTCGCGCCGGTGAGGGCTTGCAGGGCGCGGCGGCGGGACAGGGACGTGGGCTCGGACATGTGACGCTCCAGGTGGCTCGGTGTGCGGGAAGGCCGTGCGCCGTGCGGCTCGATCGGCCCGGTCGCGGACGGTAAACCGCCTGGATGGCGACGGGGTGGGCGCACGGTGACGCCCGCCTGACCCCGTCATGAACATGTGGGGATTCCCTCCCACCATGCCTCCGGCTGAGCGACAACTCTGGCGGTTCTCCTCGGGTTGGCGTGGGTGAGGAGACGAAGTAGCGCGCACAGATGTAGCTCTTGTACCGCCACCAAGGGCATACGAGGGTCGAAGTCGCCCGAGCGATGTCCGCTACATCGATGCGTTGGACAACCCAACCCGCCGTCACTCCACGCTCGGCTACCTCAGCCCCATCGACTACGAGACCGCTCCTGCGGCATGATCCCACCCAACCAGCGCCGTCCGGGAAACGGGGGCAGACTCCAGAGCCTCGACAGCCACGTCAGTGGATGTATCGGCCCTCACTGGGTAGTGGACGGGGTCACCGGCTCAGGCGAACAGTGACGCTGGTGGTGGTACAGCGCACGACTCGCGCCAGCTACCACCACTCGCTGAAGGCTCGGCGCGACAGCTCGGTCGCAACTGACGAGCGCGGATACCACGCCAGCTCGCGAGTCCCGCCGGGAGTGGCCGACCGGCAATCCACGCCATCGAGTCCGTTGTCGAAGGCGAGGTTTCCGAGCGGTTGGCACACCGAGTGAGCCACGACATCTCCCGAGGCGTCGAGCGGGTAGGTAGGCGGAAGGCCCATCACAGCCAGCCCGGCGCCGCTGAAAGCGTCGGCGGCGACTCCACTTGGGATCTCGACTTCGACCAGAAGCGGCGCGGTCGCGGGATCGAGATCCTCGGGACCATACGGAAGCCCTCTGTGGAGGCGGGCCACATTCGCTCGAGCGGTGCCCACGTCCGCGTTCAAGTACAAACAGGGAAGACCTGACGGGTTCCAGCGCTGGCCCGCGCCGGCGGAGGCGTAGGTCGGGTCCAGCGGATCCGACCAACTTGGGTCGGCCACGCGGTAGTACGGGCCAGCCGTTGGCACCTCGAGCACGGCTACGCAACCTGCGAGTAGTCAAAGCTTGCACGAACTGATCTGAGAAGCCACTCTTCCTCGTCCGCCTCGATGAGATCGAGCATCGAGCGATCGCCGTACACCTCCGCAGAGCGCCGCGCCACGACAGGCGGCATCCCATCTCGAAGTCTGTACTGAAGTATGTCTGCGATCTCCGCAACTGTGCCGATCTTCTTCGCCCGGTCGACCGGGGGACCCGCCAGTAGCCACTTGTCGACTGCCTGACGCCGAACGCCCATGAGCCCAGCAACATCAGCGCTGGACAAATCAAGGATGTCCATCGCCCGGCGCAAGGGTTCGCTACTTCTGCGTTCGAGTTCAACACTTGCCATCGACTTCAGGAACCACATGAACCGATGCTCATCGACATCCAGGGGCGCACGTACGCACTGCTGCGGAATGCCGGCCGCAAATCCCCGGAGCCGGTCGACGACCACTGTGATGATCCCGCGGCCATCTTGGGTCGGTGCCACCCACGGAAGCTCGACGACGTCTTGGTGAAGGAGTTCGCAGATGACGACGGCCGGCGGTAGCTGAGCCGGCTCCCGGGACGGAAGCGCCATGAGCGTCTGAGCCGCGGCGTCAACGAAGTGCACGTAGCGACGAAGCGCCGTCTGGTCACCGCCAGACATCAGCGCCGGGATGAGTGAGTCCAGCGCAGCTGCGACGTCCGGGATCACGCGACAGGCAACATCGGTCGCTTGCTCGAGTTCATCGTCGAAGAGCTCCTCTATCCACACCATGCACTCATCCTAGTGCAACCGAAACGCAACCTCAATCGGTTGCGGGACGGTGACGATCCATCGCTACGTGAAACGGCGAGACATGGCCCACGACGCTGGCGTTGCTCCCACTCGTCGGAGGCTGCTCCATCGCCGTTCGAAGCACGGTGTACCTGTCTCAACTCAGCAGGCAGCGCGGCCGAAGCGAGGTGCTCAGCCTCAATCGTGGCGAACGCCTGCCATCTCATGGGGTGCTCTCCCCGAGTCGGGCGCTTCCACGTGTACCAGAGAGCAAGGAACCCCTGGCAGTCCGGCAACTTCTGCCGGTCCACCAGGGGCTTCGTGGAGCGGACGACGGGACTCGAACCCGCGACCCTCACCTTGGCAAGGTGATGCTCTACCAACTGAGCCACGTCCGCGTAATGCGGGCTGCAATCTAGCGACTCCCCCGGGCCGCTCACAACGCCGTTGTGATCAGCCCTTCTGATCGTCGGGGCGGAGGTCCACCCGCAGCACCAGGCAGCCGTCCTCCACCGAGCCCGTGGCGTCGCCGATGATGGCGAAGTCGCGGAAGTCGGTCTGCGCCTGGGCCACGAACTTGGCCCGCTCGTCGCCGGCCACCGGCGGCAGGGGGCGTTGCTTCACCGCCAGCGCACGCTCGCGGAACCGGGTGATCATCGCATCCACGTCGAGTTCGGCCATGGCCTCCACCGTACCGGCCCTGGCGCGCGGCGTGCCTCACTCTGCGGCGCGTGCCCTCAGCAGGGGGTCGATCGGGCTGCCGATGCCGTCGAGACCGTCCAGTTCGAGGTCGTCCATCTCATGGGCGTCGGTGTCGTCATCGGTCTCCGTGTCGTCGGTGTCGCCGTCGCCGTCCATCTCGGTGTCGTCGGCGTCATGGACCGCGGCGACGACCACCGCGTCCTCAGCCACGGCCACCGCGGCTGCTTCGCGCGCCGCCGCCCGCTCGGCGGCGACCTCCTCGTCCAGCAGGTCCTCGTAGTCCGACGGGTCACCCACGGCAAAGGCACCAAGATCCACCGGGTCGGCATCCTCGGTGGCCTCCGCCGCGGCGGCACCGGCAGGGCGGGCGTCGGTGAGCCGGCGGCGGCGGTCGGAGTAGTCCGACTTCCAGAACCGGCGGGTGCCCATCTCCTCCAGCGGTCCCAGCGCGGGGTGCTCGGTCTTGCTCGATCGCCACCACCACACGGTGCCCGCGGCCAACGCCACCGCCATCAGCACGAGCCCGCCGGACAGCAGGTAGATCACCCGCGCCGTCTCCGGATCCGAGTACTGGCCATTGGTGTCCGTGGCCGCCACGAGCCGACTGATCCCGTCCACGAAGTGCACCCTCCAAGTGTCGCACGACGAACACCGAATCCCCACGCGCAAGCGGGCACCGAGTTGCCCGGCGTGCGGGCGTCTCCCGGATCGGCAACACTGGGGGCGTGGACGTGTTGTGGGGCCTGCTCTTCTTCGGCGGCCTCGGCGCGCTGTGGTACATCGGCTACCGCATCGATCCCCACTGGTCCACGAGGGACGGCACCCGCTTCGTCTGCAACAGCCAGGTCATCTCGCTGGACGAGACCATCGGCCGCAAGAAGGAGGCCCAGGTCAACGTCATCCCCGACGGCACCCTCATCATCGGCCAGCGGCTGATGCTGCGCCGGCGGCGCAGCACGTGGGTGATCACCGGGAAGTCCGAGGCCCCGCCGAAGGGCAAGACGGTCTACCTGGTGCGCAAGACCGACGGCGGCACGCTGCAGATCGACCAGATGGCGCTGTTCCTGCCCACGAAGAGCCGGTGCATCAAGGTGCTGGACGACGCACTTGCCGCTCGCCAGTCCCGAGCCCGCTGAGGAACCGCTCCACCGCCGGCCCCACCTGCTCCAGGTTGATGAGGAAGGCGTCGTGCCCGTGGGGCGAGTCGATCTCCACGTACTCCGATGGCACCCCGCGGCCGGCGAGCGCGTCGTGGATCTGCCGCTGCTGGTACGCCGGGTAGAGGATGTCGCTGGAGATGCCCATCACCAGCGCCGGTGATGCCACACGGGCCATCGCCGCGGGGATGCCGGACCGGCCGCGGCCGATGTCGTGCAGGTCCATCGCCTTGCCGATGATCAGGTAGCTGTTGGCGTCGAACCGGCGGACCAGCTTGTCGCCGTGGTAGTCGAGGTAGCGCTCCACCTCGAACCGCTGCCACAGGTCGAACCCGTCACGCAGCGAGCCGCCGTCGGCGACCTCCCGCCCGAAGCGGTCGGTGAACACGTTGTCGCTGCGGAACGTCACCTGGGCGACCATGCGGGCGACCGCCAGCCCCTCCCACGGGCCATCGCCGTCGGCCACGTCGTAGTAGTCGCCGCCGTGCCACTTCGGGTCCAGGCGGATGGCCCGGCGACCGATGGCACCCCAGGCGATCTGCTGGGCCGTGGACTGCATGCACGTGGCGATCGGCACGATGCCGCCCACCCGGTCCGGGTAGGTGATGGCCCACTCCAGCACCTGCATGCCCCCCATCGAGCCGCCGACCACGGCGTGCCATCGGCGGATGCCCAGGTGGTCGGCCAGGCGGGCCTGCACGCGCACCATGTCGCGAATGGTGATGACGGGGAACCTGCTGCCGTACGGGCGCCCGTCGTCGGGGTGCGGCGACGCCGGGCCGGTGCTGCCCTGGCACCCGCCGAGCACGTTCGGGCAGACCACGAACCAGCGGTTCGTGTCGATGGCCAGGCCGGGCCCGATCATCCCCTCCCACCAGCCGGGCGTCGGGTGCCCACGCTCGGCCGGGCCGGTGGCGTGGCTGTCGCCAGTCCAGGCGTGGCACAGCAGGACGGCGTTGGACGCGTCCGGCGCCAGGGTGCCCCAGGTCTCGTAGGCGGTGGTGACGCCCACCAGCGTGGTGCCGCCGTCCAGCGCGAACGGCCGGTCGGCCGGCATGGTGAAGAACCGGCGGCTGCCGGAGGGATGACCGGGCATGAAGGCACCCGTCGCTGGGTGCGGGCGGCCAGGGCGTGCGGGCCCGGTCATGGTTCCTCCTTCGTCGCGTGGTGCCGTGGGTTGGCGACGCAGGACGAGGGAAGCTTCGTTGCCCGGCGGTGCCGGGCCACATCCCCGCCGAAACGGGAAGGCACCGTAGGGCTTCCACCCCGGTTGCCGGACCCTCACCCGGAGGTGGGGGTCACTCGTGATGCGTCGTGGGCGCCAACGTTAGCAACGCGCCGGCCCGCTGCAACGGGCATTCAGCGCCGGTACCGCTGCTCCGTGGCGAAGTGGTGGTCCAGCCCGACGATGCCGGCGAAGTCGTCGAACGCCACGAGGCGGTCGAGGTGGTCGCGGAGGGAACCCTCCTGGCGGAGCAGGGCGAGGGAATCGCGCATCGCCTTGACCATCGAGAACAGGCCGCTGAGCGGCGACACGATCAGCCGGAACCCGAGGTCGGCAAGCTCCGCCGGGGTCAGCAACGGCGTCTTCCCGGTCTCCACCATGTTGGCCACCAGCGTGATGCCGGGCAGCGCGGCGGCGATCCGCTCCATCTCGGCGATCGATTCCGGTGCCTCCACGAACACGGCGTCCACACCGACGTCCCGGGCCGCCTTGCCGCGCTCGATCGCTTCGTCCAACCCGACGGCAGCCCGCGCGTCGGTGCGCGCCGTGACGTGCATGCCGTCGGAGTGGTCCACCGCGGCCTTCAGCTTGGAGAGCCACTCGTCGCGCTCCACCACCTGCTTGCCGGCCATGTGCCCGCAGCGCTTCGGCCACACCTGGTCCTCCAGGAAGATCCCGCTGGCGCCGGCCTGCCGCCACAACTCCACCGTGCGGATGGTGTTGAGCGGGTTGCCGTACCCGGTGTCCGCGTCGACGACGAGGTCGAGGTCGTGGTTGGCGGCACGCACACGGCGGGCGACCTCGGCCATCTCGGTCTGGGTGAGGTAGCCGAAGTCCGGCAGGCCCAGCAGGGTGCCACTGACGCAGTACCCGCTGAGGAAGGCCGCGGTGAACCCGGCCTCCGCCGCCAGCAGGCCGGACAACGCGTCCCACACCCCTGGCATCAGCACCGATTCACCCGCTGCCAGCCGGAGTCGCAAGCTGCGCACACTCATGGCCGCACGCTAACCCCTGCCGGTGGCTGATGGATCAATCGAAACGACTGATCGCCGGGTCAGGATGGCTGACCGATCAGCGAGTAGACGCGGCCGGAACCAGGGGCCAGGATGGTCGCCGATGGCTGTCAGCTACCTCACCCCGAAGGCACGTGCCGTGTCCGCCGGCGCCATGGGCCACGGCGCCGTGGCCATCGACTTCATCGCCGCCGGCGAGCTGATCGTCGCCTACGGCGGCCGCTGTGTCAGCCGCGACGAGCTGGAGCTCCTGCCGGAGGACCAGCAGCGCCGGTCCCTCCAGATCGCCGACCACGTCTATCTCGCCGGCCCCACCGAGCCGGAGCCCGCCGACTTCGTCAACCACTCCTGCCAGCCCAACTGCGGCATCAGCGGCGCCTCCAACATCGTGGCCATGCGCGACATCCACCCCGGTGAAGTCCTCAGCTACGACTACGCGTGCAGCGACGGCAGCGACTACGACGAGTTCGAATGCCTGTGCGGCAGCGTCAACTGCCGTGGCAAGGTCACCGGGCACGACTGGATGCTCCCGGAGCTGCAGCTGCGCTACCGGGGCTACTTCAGCCCCTACCTCCAGCAGCGGATCGCCGCGCTGGTCAGCGTCGGCGCCGAGCGCCGCGCCTTCTCCTACTGAGCACCCCCCGACGTCCTGACGTTCTTCGGCACCGAACGGCCGCCCAGCTAGGGTGAGGCCATGCGATTGCTCGTGGTCGGCGCCGGCGGAGTCGGATCCTCGATCGTCTCCATCGCCGCCCGCCGACCGGTCTTCGAGCAGATCGTCGTCGCCGACGTGGACCCCAACCGCTCCGGCAGGGCCGCCGCGCACACCGGCAAGGACCATGTCATCGCCACCCGCGTGGACGCGTCGGACCGCATCGACCTGGTGGACCTGGCCCGCAGCGCCCGCGCCGACGTGGTGGTCAACGCCTGCGATCCGCGCTTCAACCCGCCGATCTTCGACGCCGCGTTCGAGGCCGGGTGCCACTACCTGGACATGGCGATGCACATGTCCACCCCGCACCCCACCCGCCCCTACGAGGAGTGCGGAGTGAAGCTCGGCGACGCCCAGTTCGCCGTCGCCGACCAGTGGGAGGACCGCGAACTGCTCGCGCTGGTGGGCATGGGCGTCGAGCCCGGGTTCTCCGACGTGGCCGCCCGCTACGCCAGCGACCACCTGTTCAGCCGGATCGACGAGGTCGGCGTGCGCGACGGGGCGGACCTGGTGATCGAGGGGTTCGACTTCGCCCCGACGTTCAGCATCTGGACCACCATCGAGGAGTGCCTGAACCCGCCGATCATCTACGAGCGCGACCGGGGCTGGTTCACCACCGCGCCGTTCAGCGAGCCGGAGACGTTCGTCTTCCCCGACGGCATCGGCGCGCTGGGTTGCGTGAACGTGGAGCACGAGGAAGTGCTGCTGATGCCCCGCTGGCTGGACGTCGGCCGGGTGACCTTCAAGTACGGCCTGGGTGACGAGTTCATCGACGTGCTGCAGACCCTGCACAAGCTGGGCCTGGACTCCACCCGCCCCGTCACCGTCCGCGGGCAGGAGGTCGCGCCACGGGACGTCGTGGCCGCCACCCTGCCCAACCCGGCCGAGCTGGGTGACCGCATGCGCGGACGCACCTGCGCGGGCTCGCTGGTCACCGGCCTGGGCACCGACGGCAACCCCCGGTCCACCTACCTGTACCAGGTGGTGGACAACGAGTGGACGATGCGCGAGTACGGCCACCAGGCGGTGGTCTGGCAGACGGCCGTCCACCCCGTGGTGGCGCTGGAGATGCTGGCGACGGGCGAATGGAAGGGCGCTGGGGTGAAGGGGCCGGAGGCGTTCACCGCCGACCCGTTCCTCGCCCTCCTGAACGAGCACGGCGCCCCGTGGGCGATGGAGGAACGCACCCCGTGAACCGGCTGAACAAGTTCGACGCCGAACGCCTGCTGGCGGACTACGACGACGACCCGGTGGCGGCGCTGACCGCTGCGCTGCGGGTGGTGCTGGACCGCCCCCACGACGACTGGACCCAGCTGGTGAAGGCCGCAGGGTTCACCTGCGCCCGGCGGATCCTGCTCCAGGCCGGCGATACCGTGGCCCTCGACGAACTGGCCGCCGAGCTCAACGAGATGCGGTCACTCGACCCGGCTGTCCTCAGGTAGGGGCATCTCGCACGCCGCGGTGCCGCCGGGGAGGCGGTGACGGTTGCGGGCCACCCAGCGGTACACGACGCCACTCAGCCAGTGGATGCCGGGCACCCGCATCAGCGCACCGAGCAGCCACCAACCCCTGCCCGCCGCCAGCAGCAGCGCGCTGACCCCGTCCTCCGCGGCATACACGCGGTGGTCGCGGGCGACGTACTGGACGGCGGTCTCGCACTGCGCCGGCGTCAGGCCCAGCACCTCGAGGTCCATCTGCTGGTACGGCACCACCGGCGGCATCCGGCGGATCCACCGCTGGGCGAACCGCACCGACGAGGAGCAGAACGCGCAGTCCCCGTCGAACACCAGGACGGGCAGGGTCGGGGCAGGCACGGCGCCCAGGCTACGGGGCGCTCACCCGAGGTCGGCGAGGACCGGCTGGGCCATCAGCAGGCGGCGGTCGAAGCCGGCCTCCGTCGGGAGGAAGCCGTTGCGGTCCGGCCACAGGAGCTGGACGGCGTCGAACGGCCGGCCCTTGCGCCACGCCACCGCGGTCGGCAGCAACTCCACCGTCACTTCCGGGGCCAGCGGGGCGAACACGCACCGCTGCTCGCCGTCGAACAGGCCGGTCAGCTCCACCCCGAGCGGGATCTCCGTGCCGCCGCGCAACAGGTCGGCCACCAGGTCGAACAGGCCACGCGCCATGGACGGGGTGAGCCCTAAAAGAACAACCTCGGGGAAGCCGAACGCCTCCGGGTAGCCGATGGTGTACACGTACCCGGCCAGCGGCGGGTCGGTGTCGGTGCGGGCCGCCACCGGCTCCATCGCCCAGCCGTGGGTCTCCACCATCCACTCGATCTTCTCGGCGTGGGGGATGTGGAAGTCGGGCAGCTCCATCGCTGCCAGGCTAGATGAGTGCTTCGGCGCCGAGGTCGAGGCAGTGGCGGACGTGGCGGGTGGCCATCGCCGTGAACATCCGCTCGCTGCGCTCGCTGGACCCGACCACCTGCGAGGCGACCACGGCCATGATCACGCCGCCGTACGCGTCGCGGGCGTAGTGGCGGAAGAACTCGTTGCCGTCCACGTGCACGTCGTACTCGCCCAGCGCGGCGAGGTAGTCCTCCACCAGCCCGCGCTCGATGGCCAGCCGGTCCTCCGGCAGCGGGCCGGCGCCCATGAAGTAGCTGACGTCGGCGCTGGCCGGCCCCTGCCCCGGGGTCTGCCAGTCCACCGCCGCCACCGGGTAGCCACCCTCGGGCGTGGCGAACATCAGGTTGTCCAGCCGGTAGTCGCCGTGGGTGACCGTCTGGGGCAGGTTGCGGCCGTCGATCCAGTCGGGGATGCGCTCGCCGAACCGCTCGATCAGCGCGACACCCTCGCTGTCCAGGTACTTCGCGTACGTGCCGAGGAAGCCGGGCACGAACATGCCCCACATCGCCTGCAGGTTGGTGGCGTCGCCGGACGTCCGCTTCTGCAGGAACTCGATGTGCGAGAGGCTGTCGTCGCCCCAGCGCGGCCCGTGCAGGCGGGCCAGCTCGATCACGGCCGTGCGGGCGTGCTCGGCGGAGCAGCCGGTGAGCTGGTTGCCCTGCTCGGCGGGCGCCAGGTCCTCCAGCAGCAGCACGAAGTCGCCGTCGTCGGGGTGCCATTCGCTGTG
Organism: Acidimicrobiaceae bacterium; assembly: GCA_020637295.1. GTDB lineage: Bacteria > Actinomycetota > Acidimicrobiia > Acidimicrobiales > Ilumatobacteraceae > UBA668. The sequence goes on from JACJWF010000018.1 coordinate 17,858, forward strand.
GTAGCAGTGGGCCACACGGATGTCCACCGTGGGTGCGATCTGCCGGTAGAACTGCACCTCCCGGTCGTAGTTGCGCAGCGCCACGCCGGTGGCCCGGCTGGTGGGGTCCGGCGAGGGCAGCTTGGCGATCAGGCTGGTGGGCAGGTCGCTGCCCGCGGGCACGTCCAGCGCCATCCGCAGGTTCATCCCCACCAGGCCGTCGCCGATGCGCTTGGTGGCGGTGATGCGGACGTCGGCGCCGAGCACGCTGCTCAGCCACTCGGAGGTGATCGCGTCGGGTTCCATGGTGCGCCGACCGTAGCCCCTCGGCCCGTGGTCTGGCAGAGTTGGCGCATGACGGCGACGGCGACGGCCGGCCCGGCAGATCTGGCCGGCCACATCGAGCGGCTCGACCGCGACGGGTACACGATCGTCCACGACGCGTTCGACGCCGACCTGGCCGCCGCCATCGACGCGGACATCGACCGGCTGGAGCACGAACTGGGCATCGGCTTCGGCGGCAACGGGTTCGAGGGCCGGGCCACCACCCGGGTCTACAACCTGCTGGCGCTGGGCGACCTGTACGCCCAGATCCCCGTGCACCCGGTGGTGCTGCCGCTGATGCACCACCTGCTCGGGAACGGCTGCCTGGTCAGCAGCCTGTCGTCGATCACCATCCACCCGGGCGAGGGCGCCCAGCCGATCCACGCCGACGACCAGGTGATCCCCGGCCAGAAGCCGCGCCGCTCGGTCACCGCCAACAGCATGTGGGCGATCACCGACTTCACGGAGGCCAACGGCGCCACGCGGATCGTTCCCGGCAGCCACCTCCTGGACCACTCCCCCGTGTACGGTCAGCACTACGACAGCGTCCCGGCGGAGATGCCGAAGGGCAGCATCCTCGTGTGGAACGGCGGGTTCTGGCACGGCGGCGGCGCCAACACCACCGGGCAGCGGCGCCGCGGCATCGCCATGAACTACTGCGCCGGGTTCATCCGCCAGCAGGAGAACCAGCAGTTGGGCATCCCGCTGGAGACCGTCCGCGGCTTCTCACCCGAACTGCAGGAGTTGTGCGGCTTCGGCGTCTACCAGGGCCTGATCGGCCACATCGACCGCCAGTCCCCCGCCCAGCGCCTGCTGGACCCGGCGTCGGCAACGGCGATGCTCTGGGACCGCACCTAGCGACGGCGGTTGCGGACCTCGGTGAGCACCACGGGGTCCTGCTGCCCGTTCCATGTCGCCACCATCCCGATCGGCGGGCGGTCACCCGCGAGCGGTCGGCGCCACACCCTGACCTCGAGACCGTCGTTCGCCAGCGTCACAACGTCGCCGTCGTCGGCTCCCATCGTGAATCCGTCCACCGGCACGCGCTCCATCGTCCAGCCCCCGCCGGCGATCCTCACATTGGTCGGGGCGACGTACCACCGGCCGTCGTACACGGCCATCCCGAGCGCCTCGCCCTGCCCGGTCATCGAGACGGCAGCGAGCATCATCAGGAAGATCGGGTCCTGCAGGCCGTCATACACCCACCTCGTGCCGAGCACCGAGTGCTGCATCGTCGTGATGAGCGCGCCCTCGGGACCATCGTCGAGAGGGGCGTCGCGGTAGGTCAGCGGCACGTGCAGCAGGTGACCGTCGGCGCGGGCCAGGAAGGCTTCCATCCCCACCCGACCGTCGGGGTCGTCGAACCGGTACGACCCGATGACCTCGATCTGCGTGCCGGATGCCGGCCCCCATGCGTGGCGAGGCACCCAGTCGGCGATGATCTCCTCTTTCGAGGGCTCCAGGGTTGCACGGTGGAAGAGCGCCACGAACCGGGAGCATAGGGTCCGCCGCCGGAGGCCGGGACCGCGCTCACGGAGCGGCACCGCCATGCCGATCACCATCCGTGGGCATACCAGCGCTTCGGGTGAGATTCTTGTCAGAGGTTCGGGCGCGCTGTGCGTCGTAAGGGGGTGATGATCGTGCATGCTGCCGAACTCCCCCAGGGTGACCCCGTACGGTCACTGCGCCTGGTCGCCGACAACACACGCGCCGGTTCCGCCCGCTCCGGCATCGTCGCGTTGTACGAGGCCGAGTTCCGGGGTGTCGCCCGCCTGGCCTACCTGCTGTGTGGTGACACCCAGCAGGCCGACGACCTGGCGCACGACGCGTTCGTCCGCCTGTACGAGCACTGGGACCGGGTGCAGGAGCCGGAACGCCGGCTCGCGTACCTCCGGTCCATCGTGGTGAACCTCGCCCACAGCGCGCACCGGAGGAAGGCGACCGCCCGCCGCCATTCACATGCTCCGATGCTCGCCGTGGGCGGGGCCGCCGCCTCTGCCGAGGACGAGGCGCTGCAGCGCACTTCCCGGCCCGACGTGATGGCGGCGTTGGCCACGCTGCCGGACCGTCAACGCACCGCCGTCGTCCTCCGCCACTGGTTGCGGATGACCGAAGGAGAGATCGCCGAGGCCATGGGCTGCTCGGTGGGCTCGGTGCGGACCCATGTGGCCCGCGGGCACCAGACCCTGGCACAGCGCCTTGGAGGCATCCGATGAACGAGTCCCACGACCACTTCGACTCGCAGCTCGGCCGGCTGCTCGACGATGCCGCGGCGTCGTTCCGGCCCACCCCCGACCTGCCCCGCCTCCAGCGCATGCTGGGTGGCGGCGGCGCGCGGCGCCGCGGCGCCGTGGTGATGTTCAGCGCAGCCGCCTGCCTGGCCCTCGTCGGTGGCGGCGCCTTCGCCCTCCACCAGCAGGACGAGCCGAGCCGCATCGCCCCTGCCGGCGAAGGCGAGCACACCGAACCGACCCGCACCACCGAACCCCCGACGACCCGCGGCGAGGAGCCCACCACCAGCGATCGCGAACGCGACGGGGAGCCGGGGACGTCCGAGCACCCGGCGGAGCCCACCGAGCCGAAGCCCACGGAGCCGCCGGCGGCCGAACCGCCGGCGACCGAGCCGAAGCCCACCGAACCGCCGAAGACCACCGAGCCGAAGAGCACCGAGCCGAAGCCGACCGAGCCACCGCACCCCACCACCACGCACGAGCCGGAGCCCACCACCACTGCACCGCACGAGGAGCCGACGACGACCGAGCCGACCTGGGAGTGGAGCGTCCACCAGGTCTACGGCTCGTGCGACGCGGCCCCGCCGTACGACGTGTTCTGGGGCACGACAGCGCCGGGCGCCAAGGTGGTCATCGAGAGCGCCTACGGCCGCAAGGTCGGCTACGCCAACGAGGCCGGGCAGTTCGAGATCCGCATCGAGTTCCCCGAGTCGCCGATCAACCAGCCGTTCCAGGTCTGGGTGGTCAGCGAGGGCCACACCGACGACTTCTGGTTCACCCACACCGGCTGACCGCGACCCGAACCGGCCCCGGCGCCGCTACCGTCGCCGGGGCCATGTACCGGTTCCTCCTGCGCCCCAAGTGGATCGGCTTCCACCTCCTGTGTGTCGCCGTGATCGTGGCGATGATCAACCTCGGGTTCTGGCAGCTGCGCCGCCTGGACGAGAAGCGGTCGTTCAACGAGCGGGTGCGGGCCACCGCGAACCAGCCGATCGCCCCGTTCCAGGAGGTGGTCGGCAGCACGGGCGACGACCTCACCGCCATCGAGTACCGGCGGGTGGAGGTCACCGGCAGGTACCTGGACCGGGAGTTCGAGATCGTCAACGTCAGCCAGGACGGCACCAGCGGCCACGACCAGGTGCTGGTGATGCAACTGGACGACGGGACGCTGCTGGTCGTCAACCGCGGCTTCACCGCAGGAGCATCGGACTTCCCCTCAGTGCCGAGCGGCGAAGTCACCCTGATCGGGAGGATCCGCCGCGGCCAGCGCGCCGGCACCGGCCAGACGGCGGACGACGGCACCCAGTTCCTCACCGAGATCCGCCGGGTGGACCTGGCGGCGCTGGGCGCACAGTTCGACCAACCGCTGCAGCCTGTCTACGTGGACGGGCTGGCCGAAGGTGGCGTGGAGATCAGCGGGTTGGACCCGATCGCCTTCCCCGCCCTGGACGAAGGCCCCCACCTCAGCTACGCGATCCAGTGGTTCATCTTCACCGTCGCAGTGGCTGCGGGGTGGGTGCTGGCGGTGCGCCGCAGCGTCACCGACCAACGCGAACGCAACGGTGGCGGGCCACCGAAGCGGAAGAAGGCGTTGATCCCCGAGCAGTACCTGTAGCGGCGCGACCTGCTCGCGTCAGCCGGGGACGAACCCCTCGAGCTCGGCCATGCGGCGGAACTGCTCCACCACGTTCGGGGTCGCGTAGCCGGCGTCGAGGTTGCGGTAGGCGGTGTCCACGTTGACGGTGATCCGGCCGAACTCGCTCCAGCCGCGGAACTCCTCCCGGGCGCCGATCTCCGTCGCCAGGTCCCGCGCCGCCTCCCACGCGTCCAGCCCGGCCGCATGGCGGGCAGCAGCCCCCTCGTCCACGAATGCCAGGTAGTCGCGAACTGCCGCCACGCCAGCCTTGTCCGTCAGCGGGCCGTGGCCGGGGACCACGGTCTCCACGTCCATGCCGAGCATGAGGTCGCAGGCTGCCACCCAGTTGGAGAGCGGCCCGGCCCAGACGATCGGCGTGCCGCCGATGAACAGGATGTCGCCGGTGTACACCGTCTTGGCGTCGGGCACGTGGGCGATGGTGTCGCCCATCGTGTGTGCCGGGCCGACCTCGATCAGCTCCACCACGCGGCCGCCGACCTCGACCTCCAGGCGGCCCTCGAACGTGCGCGTCGGCAGGCGCAGCTCGATGCCGTCGAACTGGAAGGCGCCGAAGAAGTGGCGGAACAGCTCGCCGACCATTCCCTCCGCCGAGTTGAGGGCCGCCAGCATGGCCGGCGGCACCTCGGTCATCTCATGGGCGGTGGCCGCGCTGGCGATGATCTCCGCGCCGTCGAGCAACTGGTTGCCGTAGCAGTGATCGCCGTTGGCGTGGGTGTTGACGGCGGTGGCGATCGGGGCCACGCGGGTGGCGTGCTGCATGGCGTCCAGCATCTCCGCGGTGAGCTTCAGGTCGAACAGCGTGTCGACCAGCAGCGACGCCCCGTCGCCAACCACGAGGCCGGCGTTGCTCCAGCCCCAGCTCCCGTCCGGTTGCAGGTAGGCATAGCAACCGTCACCGAGTTCGTGCAGACCCTTCGTGTACCCCATGGCGCGTTCCTACCACGCCGCCTACAGTGCCGCCATGCGTCAGCTCAGCGGGATGGATGTCAGCTTCCTCAACATGGAGACGCCGACGACGTTCGGCCACGTCTCGTCGTTGAACATCTACGACCCCACCACCGCGCCGGGCGGCGCCGGGTTGGAGGCGACGAAGGAGATCATCCTCGAGCGCATGGACCAGCTGGCGCCCTTCCGCCGCCGTCTCGTGGAGGTGCCGCTGGGCCTCGACCTGCCGTACTGGGTGGAGGACCCCCATTTCGACATCGACTTCCACGTGCGCCATCACGCCGTGCCGCCGCCGGGCACCCCGCAGCAGCTGGCCGACGCCGTCGCCCGCATCGTGGCCCGGCCGCTGGACCGCTCCCGCCCGCTGTGGGAGCTGTACGTCATCGAAGGGGTGGACAACGGCCGTCTCATCGCCCAGCTGACGAAGATCCACCACGCCACCATCGACGGGGCCTCCGGGGCACTGATGCTGGCCGCCATCCTCGACACCGACCCGGACTTCCGCCCGACCGGCGACCAGGCACCGTGGGAGCCGGAGGAGATCCCGTCCGACGACGAGCTGCTGCGGGTGACGGCGCGGGAGTACCTGCGCCGGCCGGAGAAGCTGATCCGCCTCGGCATTCGCACCACGCGCGACCTGGCGAAGGCCACGCGCTCGGGTGGCCTGCGCACGCTCGCCGACCTGATGGCCCAGCCGATGCCCGGCCCGCTCGGCCAGATCGTCCGCGAGCGACTGCGGGGCAGCGCCGGCACCGAGGTCGACCGGCCACCGGCACTGCCGCCCACCCTGGCGCCGCGCACCCCGTTCAACCGGCCGATCAGCCCGCACCGCCGCTTCGCCTACACCACCGTGTCGCTGGAGCGGGCCAAGACGGTCCGCCGGGCGTTCGGCTGCACGTTCAACGACGTGGTGATGACGGTGTGCTCCGGCACCCTGCGCCGCTACCTGGAGCACCACCAGTGCCTGCCGGCGGAGAGCCTGATCGCGATGGTGCCGGTGAGCGTGCGCACCGGCTCCGAGAGCGAGATGTACCAGAACCGGGTGTCCGCGCTGCTGGCCGACCTGGCCACCAACGAGGCCGACCCGATTGCGCGCCTGCGTCGCGTGCAGCAGAGCATGACCAGCGCGAAGGAGACCCTGGCGGCGATCCCCGCCGACACCCTGCAGGACTACACCCAGTTCGCCCCGCCGGCCATCGCTGCCCGGGCGATGCGGATGTACAGCCGGCTGCGGATCGCCGACCGCATGAACCCGCCGTTCAACCTGGTGATCAGCAACGTGCCCGGCCCGCAGCAGCCGCTGTACTCGGCCGGCGCCCGGCTGCAGCACTTCTACCCCGTGTCGACGCTGATCGACGGCCAGGGCCTGAACATGACGGTGCAGAGCTACAACGGCAACCTCGACTTTGGCTTCATCGCCTGCCGCGAGCTGGTCCCGGACGTCTGGGTCCTGGTGGACATGCTGCACGACGCCATGGACGAGCTGGTGGAGCTGGCCGAGGCCGCGCTGGCCCCGCTGCAGCCCAAGCCCGCCCCGGCGAAGAAGGCCCCGACCAAGAAGGCCCCGGCCAAGAAGGCGCCCGCCAAGAAGGCAGCGACGAAGAAGGCGGCTACGAAGCGAGCTGCTCGCTGAGCCTGGCCGAGGTGCGCTCGGCCACCATCATCACCGGCAGGTGCGTGTTGGCCCGCGGCACACGGGGCAGCACGGACGCGTCGCAGACCCACAGGCCGTCGTGGCCGTGGACCCTGCCGTCGCCGTCGACCACCGCACCGGGGTCGCCCGCAGCCCCCATCCGGCACGTGGAGCTGGCGTGCACGTAGTCGCCTACGCCGCGGCGGATGCCGTCGTCAGTCGGGTCGTACGGCAGCACGTCGGCCACACGGCTGAGGGCGGCGCTGCGGAGCAACCGCTCCGCCAGCGCGACGGCGGCGTGCATGCCCTCCATGTCCCGCTCGTCGCTGAGCAGGGCGAAGTCCACCTCGGGCTGGTCCTCCGGCCGGGTGCTGCGGAGGCGCACCGTGCCGCGGGACTCCACCCGCATGAGCGCGGCCATCACGAACCCGACCGACGGGTCGCCAGGGTCGGCCACGTCGACGGGGAGGACCTGGAGGTCGTCGGGCTCCCGCCACTGGCCGCGTAGGTAGGCCGCCACCGCCAGCCCGTCGCCGAACTCGGGCGGCTGCCGGTAGCGAACGGCGATCGGGAAGGACGGGTGGTCCTGCAAACCATGCCCGATGCCGGGCCGGTCCACCCCGGAGCGCAGCAGGACGGCCGGCGAGTGGATGGCACCGGCGCAGACCACCACCGTGCCGGCCTGGACCTCCTCCCCACCGGCCAGGCGGACCCCGGCGGCCCGTCGCCCGTCGAGCAGCACCCGGTCCACCAGCGCGTCGCCGCGCACCTCCAGGCCGGCCTCGCGTGCCGCCGGCAGGTACGCGGCGGCAGCGGACACCCGGTGCCCGGCGTGATCCCGGGTCAGCAACGACGCCTGCCCACCGATGCCGGCGGCCAGCAACGCCCGCGCGAGAGGGCCGCGTTCGGCGGGCGCGGAGGGGCGCAACGGGAGGCGCACGGCGGCGAACCAGCACTCGGCCTCGGCGGCGGACCACCCTGCAGCACCGAACGCCGCGCCCCACTCGTCGTAGTCGGCCGGCACGCCCCGCAGCGCGAGCATGGCGTTGACGGCGGAACTGCCGCCCAGCCCTCGGCCCCGCAGGTACACCCGCGGGTCCTGCAGGTCCGTGCGGCGGGCGATCAGGTCGGGCCAGTGGCGGCCGGGCTCCTGCAGGGCCCGGTGGAACGACGGGCCGGTGACGCCGGCGGGCGGTTCGCCGTGGTCGTCGGGGCCGGCCTCCAGCAGCAGCACGGAGCGGCCGGCCGTCGCCTGCCGGGCGGCGACCACGCAGCCGGCGGACCCGGCGCCGACCACCACGACGTCGTAGTGCCCGGCCATCCGGTCAGTCCTCGCGGCGCGGCGTCTCGGCCGGCAGGCCGGCGAGGTGGGCGTGGTCGTTGTAGCGGTGCAGGCACCAGGTGTTGCGACGCACCAACTCCAGTTCGGTGATCGAGGTGTTGAGGGTGCGGATCTGGAACCCGCCGGTGGCGGCCGTCTTCAGCGCCATGCGGAGGATGGCGTCGATGACCCCGCCGTGGCAGAAGACGGCGATGGTGGCACCGGCGTTCGGCTCGGTGACCGACCGCAGCGCGGAGCCCACCCGGTAGTGGAAGGCGGCAATGGTCTCGCCCTCGGGGAACAGGGTGGCGAAGGGGTCGTCGTCGTGCCAGCTGTCCGGCCCGGGGCTGTAGCGGTCCACGTACTCCTGGTAGGTGATGCCGTCGCACACCGGGCCAGGGTCGTGCTCGCCGAAGCCGGCCTCCACCTGCAGGGTGGCGGCGCCGAGGGAAGGCAGCACGATCTCCGCCGTCTCCTTCGCCCGCGGGTAGGCGCTGCTGACCACCAGGTCGGCGGTGAACTCGGGGTGCTCGGCCCAGCGGTCGCGCAGCCGGGCCGCCTGCCGGCGCCCCAGTTCGGAGAGGCCGGAGCACGTGCGGGGACCGCCGATGACCCGGTTGACGGTGACCTGGGACTCACCGTGGCGGACGAGGATCAGGCGGGTCATGGCGCCGACCATAGCCGGGGGTGCTCGCGGCTTACTTTTCGTTCGCGCGGGATGGGGGCCCCGCCGCGCCGGCCGTAGCGTCGGCGCGGTGGGAGGAGGAGCACGGCTGACGATCCGCACCGTCGCCGCCGACCCCCGCTCCGCCGGCCTCCTGGCCGACGCCCACGCCCTCGGCGTCCACTCGGTCACGGCCATCGACGTCGCCGACGTGGTGTTCTTCGCCGAGGAGTTGCCTCCTGCGGCACAGGCCGCGATCGAGGCCGTGCTGGTGGACCCGCTGCTGCAGCAGGGCTCGTGGGAGGTCCCGGTCGGGGGTGTCGAGACGGCCCTGCTCCCCGGGGTCACCGACCCTGCGGCCACGGCGGTCCAGTTGGCCATGGCCACCATCGGCCTGCCCCACGTGGGGGTGGCCACCGGTGCCCGCTTCGAGCCCCACGGCGACGTCAACGCTGCCGACCGGGCCGCGCTCGCCCACCGCCTGCTGGCCAACGATGTCATCGAGCGCTGGGCGGACGGTCCGATCGAGCCCCACTTCGTCGACGAGCACGCCACCGCCGACCACTCCGTCGACCACGTGGACGTCCGCGACCTGGACGACGAGGCGCTGCAGGCGCTGAGCCGCGAGCGGGGCCTGTCCCTCGACCTTGCCGAACTGCACGCCGTGGCCGCCCACTTCCGCACCGCCGGCCGTGCCCCCACCGACGTGGAACTGGAGACGCTGGCCCAGACGTGGTCGGAGCACTGCTCGCACAAGACCTTCCGCGCCCGCATCACCACGCCCGACGGCACCGAGGTCACCCCGCTGCTGCGCCAGCTGCGCGCCGCCACGGATGCCATCAACGCTCCCTTCCTGCGCAGCGCGTTCGTCGGCAACGCCGGCATCGTGTCGTTCAGCGAGGGGCGGACGCTGGCGGTGAAGGCGGAGACCCACAACCACCCGTCGGCCATCGAGCCGTTCGGCGGCGCCAACACCGGCGTCGGCGGCGTGATCCGCGACGTGATGGGCGCCGCCCACCACCCGATCGCCGTCACCGACATCCTCTGCTTCGGGCCGACCGACACCGACCCGGAGGGGCTGCCCGACGGGGTGTTGCACCCCCGCCTGGTGGAGCGTGGCGTGATCGAGGGTGTGGCCGACTACGGCAACAAGATCGGGCTGCCCACCGTGGCCGGCGCCGTGCTGTACGACCCCGGCTACACCGCCAACCCGCTGGTCTACGCCGGGTGCATCGGGGTGGCCCGGGAGGGCGACTGGGAACTGCCCGGGCCGCAGCCGGGCGACCTGGTGGTGGTGCTCGGCGGGCGCACCGGGCGTGACGGCCTGCGCGGCGCCACGTTCTCCAGCGCGACGATGGACGCCACCACGGGCGACGTGGCCGGGGCGAGCGTGCAGATCGGCGACCCGATCACCGAGAAGTTGCTGATCGACGTGCTGCAGGAGTGCATCGGGCTGTACACCGCGATCACGGACTGCGGTGCCGGCGGGCTGTCCAGCGCGGTCGGCGAGATGGCCGAGGGCGTCGGCGCGGACGTGGACATGGCACTGGCGCCGCTGAAGTACCCGGGCCTGCGCCCGTGGGAGATCTGGCTCAGCGAGGCCCAGGAGCGCATGGTGATGGCCGTGCCGCCCGAGCAGTGGGGCACGCTCGACGAGCGCTGCCGCCGCCGAGGCGTGGAGGCCACCGTGCTGGGCACGTTCACGGGTGACGGGCTGCTGCGGGTGCGGGCGGGCGACCTGACCGTGCTGGAACTGGACACCCACTTCCTCCACGACGGGCGGCCCCAGCGGTCGATGGTGGCCGAACTGCCGTCGCCGCCCCGCGGCGCGGCCGAGCCGCCCGCCTGCCCGGACCCGGCGGCCACGCTGCTGGCCCTGCTGGCCCACCCGAACATCGCCAGCAAGGAACGCGTGGTCCGCCGGTACGACCACGAGATCCGCGGCACGTCGGTGGTCCGCCCGCTGGTCGGTGCGGCACACGACGGCCACGCCGATGGCGTGGTGCTGGCCGAGCCGGCCGAGCGCCACGGCGTCGCCCTCGGCATCGGCGTGAACCCCTGGTACGGGATCGTCGACCCCGAGCACATGGCCCACGCCGTGGTGGACGAAGCCATCCGCAACGTGGTGGCCGTCGGCGCCGACCCCGCCAAGGTGGCGCTGCTGGACAACTTCAGCTGGGGCGACCCGCGCCGCCCGTCCACGCTGGGCGAACTGGTGGCGGCGGTGCAGGGATGCTGCGACGCGGCCGCGGCCCACGCCGCCCCGTTCGTCAGCGGCAAGGACTCGCTGAACAACGAGTACCTCGGCAGCGACGGGCAGCGCCACGCCGTGCCGCCCACGCTGGTGATCACGGCCATGGCGCACGTGCCCGACGCCGACCAGGTGGTCACGCCGGACCTCAAGGGGGCGGGCAACCTGCTCGTGCTGCTCGGCCGCACCCACACGGAGTTCGGCGGCAGCCACTTCGCGCTGGTGCACGACCTGCCGCTGGAGTGCGGCCCGGTGCCGGCGCCGGACCCCGACGCCCCGGCCCGCTACCGGGCGCTGCACGCCGCGCTCGCCACCGGGCGGGTCCGTGCCTGCCACGACCTCAGCGAGGGCGGCCTGGCCGTGGCATCGGCCGAGATGGCGATCGCCGGCCGGCTGGGCGTGCGGATCGACACCCTGCCCCACGCCGACATCGCCACCGGCCTGTTCGCCGAGTCCAACAGCCGGTTCCTCTGCGAGGTGGCGCCCGGCGACGTGGACTGGTTCCTCGGTGCCGTCGGTGGCACCGCGCTGGTCGTCGGCCGGGTCACGGGCGACGGCCGGCTGACGATGCCCGGCGTGGACCTGCCGCTGGAGGCCGCCGTCACCGCGTTCACCGGGGGGCACCGGTGAGCCGGCCGACCGCCATGGTGCTGGCCGCCCCCGGCACCAACCGCGACCACGATGTGGCGTTCGCGCTGGACCTCGCCGGCGCGGACAGCCGGATCACCCTGCTGGCCGAGTTGCTGGCGACGCCGGCGCTGCTCGACGACGTGCAACTGCTCGTGGTGGCCGGCGGGTTCAGCTACGCCGACGCCCTCGGCGCCGGGCGGATGTGGTCGCTGGCCCTCACCCACGGGGTCGGCGACGCGCTGCAGCGGTTCGTCGCCGCGGGCCATCCGGTCCTCGGGATCTGCAACGGGTTCCAGGTGCTCACCGGCACCCACCTGCTGCCCGGCTCGCTGGCCCACAACGAGAGCGGCCACTTCCAGTGCGAATGGGTCCGGCTGGAGGCCCCGACCTCCCGCTGCGTGTGGACCGAGGGCCTGGACCCGGTGGAGTGCCCGATCGCCCACGGCGAGGGCCGCTACGTGCACCCGGACGCCGCCGGCCTGGCCGGCGCCGGGCAGGTGGCGCTGCGCTACGCACCGGGCCACAACCCCAACGGGTCGGCGGCGGACATCGCCGGGGTGTGCGACCCGAGCGGTGTCGTGCTCGGGTTGATGCCCCACCCGGAGAACCATGTGATCGCCCGCCAGCACCCGCGCCACACCCGCGGCCGCGCCGGCGGGCTCGGCCTGGCCCTGTTCGAGCGCGGTGTGCGCTACGCGAAGGAGCACTGACGTGGACCCGTTCCTCGACGTCGACCTCCCCCTGCCGGACCGCCGCGACGGCAAGGTGCGGGTCAGCTACGCCCTGCCGGACGATGCCGGTGGGCCGCGCCGCTTGTTCGTCACGACGGACCGCCTCTCGGCGTTCGACCGGATCATCGCCGGCGTGCCGTACAAGGGGCAGGTCCTCAACCAGTTGGCCGCCTGGTGGTTCGGGCAGACGACGGACATCGTGCCCAACCATGTCCTGTCGCTGCCCGACCCCAACGCGCTGATCGCCCGTGCCGCCACCCCGCTCACCGTCGAGGTCGTCGTCCGTGGGTACATCACCGGCGTCACGTCCACCTCGCTGTGGAAGCAGTACGCCGACGGCGCCCGGGTGATCTACGGGCACCCCTTCCCCGACGGGATGCGCAAGAACACCGCGCTCCCCTACGCCCTCGTCACCCCGACCACGAAGGGCACCGGCGGCCTGCACGACGTGCCGCTAACGGTGGCGGAGGTTGCCGACCAGGGGCTGGTGCCCGCCAAGCGCTGGGGGGAGGTGGTGGAGGCCGCGCTGCTGCTGTTCCGCCGCGGGCAGGAGGTAGCCGCGCAGGCCGGGCTGATCCTCGCCGACACCAAGTACGAGTTCGGCACTGCGGAGGACGGCAGCCTGCTGCTGATCGACGAGGTGCACACGCCGGACAGTTCCCGCTACTGGGTGGCGGACAGCTACGAGGCCCGGCTGGCGGCGGGCGAGGAGCCGGAGAGCCTGGACAAGGAAGTCGTCCGCCGGGCGCTGCTGGACGCCGGCTACTCCGGCGACGGTGAGCCGCCGTTGCTGCCGGCAGAGGTGTGGGAGGCTGCCTCGCGGCGCTACATCGACGCGTTCCAGCGTCTCACCGGCACCATGTTCGAACCAGGGGCGTACCCCGTCCCGCCACGTCTGAAGGAGGCCCTGCGCGATGTCCTCTGAGATGGCCGTCAACGTGCGTATCAGCGAGAAGCCACGCGAGGAGTGCGGCGTGTTCGGGGTGTCCACCCCGCACGGCGAGGGCATCGCCCAGGTCACGTTCTTCGGGTTGTTCGCCCTGCAGCACCGCGGCCAGGAGGCCGCCGGCATCGCCGTCAGCGACGGCACGCGGGTGAAGATGCACAAGGACACCGGGCTGGTGGCCAACGTGTTCCACCAGTCGGAGATGGCCCAGCTCACCGGCTACCACTCCATCGGCCACACCCGCTACAGCACCACGGGGTCGAACTCGACGCGCAACATCCAGCCGTTCCTCGTGGAGACCATGCACGGCCCACTGGCGGTGGCGCACAACGGGAACCTCATCAACACTGCTGCGCTGCGCGAGGAGTTGTTGGCCCGCGGCTTCGGGCTCACCGCCACCAGCGACACCGAGGTGCTGACGCTGATGCTGGCGGCCGCCGGTGGCCGCACCTGGGAGGACCGCATCGAGCGCACCCTGCCGGCGTGGAAGGGCGCCTTCTCGCTGGTGGTGCTGGTGGGCGACCGGGTGATCGCCGTGCGCGACCCGTGGGGCTTCCGGCCGATGAGCGTCGGCCGCCTGCCGACGGGCGGGTACGCGGTGGCCAGCGAAACCTGCGCGCTCACCACCATCGGCTGCGTGGACATCGACGAGGTGAAGCCCGGCGAGATCGTCACCCTGCAGGGTGCCGAGCTGTCCCGCCGCCAGGCGCTGACGCCGGCCAGCACGGAGGCCCGCTGCACGTTCGAGTTCGTCTACTTCAGCCGGCCGGACAGCGTGTGGGCGGGCCGCAACGTGCACCATGTGCGCCAGCGGCTGGGCGAGGAGTTGGCGGCCGAGTCGGGCGTCGAGGCCGACGTCGTCATCCCGGTGCCGGACAGCAGCATCCCGGCGGCCATCGGGTACAGCCGGGCCAGCGGCATCCCGCACAACGACGGGCTGATCAAGAACCGCTACATCGGGCGGACGTTCATCGAACCCACGCAGGACCTGCGCGAGCGGGGTGTCGCCCTGAAGTTCAACGCGCTCGCCGAGAACCTGGCGGGCAAGCGGGTGGTGATGATCGACGACTCCATGGTGCGCGGCACCACGGCCGGGCCCCTCGTGAAGCTGATCCGTGATGCGGGCGCGACCGAGGTGCACCTGCGGATCACCTGCCCGCCGATCACCCATGCCTGCCACTTCGGGGTGGACATGGGCCACGACGGCGACCTGATGGCGTCGCGCCTGTCCGTCGACGAGATGCGCGAGCACATCGGGGCGGACTCGCTGGCGTTCCTGTCGCTGGAGGGGATGATGCGGGCCATCCGCCACGACGGCTCGGGTGCCTCCGCCGGCTACTGCAACGCCTGCTTCACCGGCGACTACGTGATGCCCGTCCACGAAGCCCCACCCAAGCTGAGCTTCGAAGGAGCCCTCGCATGACGGTCCTGGTCGCTTCTGGGGCTGGATCTCACCATCCCGGCTTCTGGGGCTGGATCGTTGCGGATTCCGCGCGATTGCAGCCCCAGAACGACGCGGGAGCGCGTGCATGAGGGTGCTGGTGATCGGCTCCGGCGGGCGCGAGCAGGCGATCGCCTGGGCCTGCCGGCGTCACGGGCACTCCGTCCAGGTTGCCGCCGACCTGCCGGACCCGATCGGCGCCGATCTGGTGATCGTCGGGCCCGAGGCCGCGCTGGTGGCGGGGGTCGCCGACCGCTGCGCCGACGCCCATGTGCCGTGCTTCGGGCCCACCGCCGCGCTCGCCCGTCTCGAGAGCTCCAAGGGGTTCACCCGGTCGTTGGCGGCCACGCTGGGCCTGCCGTCGCCGGCGTTCCACATGGCGTCGTCGGCCGCGGAAGCCGTGGCCTGGTGGCGGGAGTTCGGCAAGCCGGTCGTGGTGAAACTGGACGGCCTGGCCGCCGGCAAGGGCGTCATCGTGCCCGACGACGAGGCGGCCACCATCGCCGCCATCGAGGAGTTGGTGACGCAGGGGCCGATCGTGCTGGAGGAGCGGCTGACCGGGCCGGAGTGCAGCCTGATGGCGATGTGCGACGGGTCGGTGGCCCGGCCGCTGCCGGTGGCCCAGGACCACAAGCGCATCGGCGAAGGCGACAGCGGGCCGAACACCGGCGGCATGGGCGCCTACGCCCCGGCCCCGATCCCTTACGACGCCGACGACCTGACCGCCACGTTCATCCAGCCGGTGGTGGACCACCTCGCCGAGGTGGGCGCGCCGTACATCGGGGTGCTGTACGCCGGACTGATGCTGACGCCCGACGGGCCGAAGCTGCTGGAGTTCAACTGCCGCTTCGGCGACCCCGAGGCCCAGGCCGTGCTGCCACTGCTGGAGGACGACCTGGCGGAGGTCGCTCTGGCGTGCGCCAACGAGTCGCTGGGCGACCGGCGCCTGCGCTGGAGCGGCGCGTCGTGCACGATTGTCGCTGCGGCTGCGGGCTACCCGGCCGACCCGGTGAAGGGCGCGGCGATCGCCATGGGCGACGACCTCGACGGCTCGGTGGTGTTCCCCGCCGGGACCGACGGCGCGGTGGTGACGGGCGGCCGGGTACTGGCCGTCACCGGCCTGGGCGACGACCTGGCGACCGCCCGCGGACGCGCCTACCAGCGGATGGCGTCGATCCGGTTCGACGGGATGCAGGTGCGGCGCGACATCGGCTGGCGGGCCATCGGGGCCGGGCTGGCGTCGTATGCCGCCGCAGGGGTGGACATCGACGAGGGCACCCGCGCCGTGGACCAGATGAAGGCCGCGGTGGAACGCACCCATGGGCCCGCCGTGCTGCGCGGTGTGGGCAGCTTCGGCGGGGCGTTCAGCGGGGCCGCGCTGAAGGCGATGGACGACCCCGTGCTGGTTGGCAGCACCGACGGGGTCGGCACGAAGGTGGAGCTCGCTGCCCGGCTCGGCGGGTACCGCGGGGTGGGGATGGACATCGTCAACCACTGCATCGACGACGTGCTCGTCCAGGGTGCCCGCCCCTTGTTCTTCCTCGACTACATCGCCAGCAGCAAGCTGGACGCCGGCCAGGTGGCCGAGGTGGTCACCGGCATGGCCGAGGCCTGCGAGGCCGCGGGGTGCGCCCTGCTGGGTGGCGAGACGGCGGAGATGCCGGGCGTGTACGCGCCCGGAGCGTTCGACATCGCCGGCACGCTGGTCGGCGTGGTCGACCGGGCGGCGATGCTGCCCCGGGGGGAGTTGGCGGCGGGTGACGTACTGGTCGGCATCGCCTCCAACGGGCCGCACACCAACGGGTACTCGCTGCTGCGCAAGCTGTTCGACTGGATGCCGATGGACGCGGTGCCGGCCGGGTTCGACTGCACGCTGGGTGAGGCGCTGCTGCGCCCGCACCGCAACTACCTGCCGGTGCTGGACGCCGCGCTGCGGGCCGACTTGGTGAAGGCGTTGGCCCACATCACCGGCGGTGGCCTGCCGGAGAACCTGCCCCGGGTGCTGCCCGCCGACCTCGATGCGTGCATCCAGCTGGGGTCGTGGCCGGTGCCGCCCCTGTTCCGCCTGGTACGCGAGGTGGCCACCGGGCTGAGCACCCACGAGCTGTACCGCACCCTGAACATGGGCGTCGGCATGGTGTGCGCGGTGGCGCCGGAACAGGTGGCGGCGCTGCAAGCGGCGATCCCGGAGGAGACCTGGGTCATCGGCTCCCTCGTCCCCGGCACCCGCCAGGTCCAGCTCACCCCCTGACCCGGCCCTCCCCCATTCCCCCCTCTCCCGGGCCCCACGCCATCACCCACCAGGGGTTCGTGTCGCGGGCCTGATCGGCCTGCCCGTGGTCAACCCCGCGACATGAATCGAGGGGTGGGGGCGCGGAAGGGGTGCGGCGGGCGGGCGGGAGGGGGTGCGGCGGGCGGGCCGGGAGGGGGTGAGGCGGGCGTGGAGGGGCGGGCGGCGAGGGCGGGCGGCGGACTTTTCGTTCAGGGCGCGCCGGGTCGGCGCGTGCATCCGCGTAGCGTCGGGTCATGGAGTCAATGCCCCGTCTGGTCGTGATGGCGTCGGGCAACGGGTCGAACGCCCAGGCCGTCATCGATGCCTGTGCCGACGGGCGCCTTCCCGCCCGGGTCGTGGCACTGGTCAGCGACCGGGTGGACGCCAAGGCGCTGCGGCGGGCCGACGCCGCCGGCTTGCCGTCCGTGCACGTCGGCAAGCGCGCCGACGAGACCCGTGCCGACTACGACGCCCGCCTGGCCGACGTGGTCAGCGGATTCGACCCGGACTGGATCGTCCTCGCCGGGTGGATGCGCATCCTCACGATGAGCTTCCTCGGCTGGTTCCCCGGCATGGTCGTCAACCTCCACCCGGCCCTCCCCGGCGAGCTGCCCGGCACCCACGCCATCGAGCGGGCCTTCACCGAGGCCCGCGAGGGTACGCGCACGCGCAGCGGGGTGATGGTCCACCTCGTGCCCGACGAGGGTGTCGACGACGGCCCCGTCCTCGCCACCGCCGAGGTCCCGATCCTGCCCACCGACACCCTCGACGAGTTCGAGGCCAGGGTCCACGCTGTCGAGCACCAGTTGCTCGTCGCCACCCTGCACGAGCTCTGCCGCACCCGAGTCACCCACGGAGCCACCCGATGAACGACGAACTGTTCGACCGCTTCCAGGCCCTCACCTTCGACGACGTGGTGATCGTCCCCGGCTACAGCGACGTGCTGCCGGACACCGTGGACACCACCGCCACGTTCGCCGCCGGCATCGAGCTGACCGTCCCGCTGGTCAGCGCGGCGATGGACAAGGTGACCGAGGGCCGGATGGCCATCGCGCTGGCCCGCGAGGGCGGCATCGGCGTGATCCACCGCAACATGACGATCGCCGACCAGGCGGCCGAGGTGCAGAAGGTGAAGCGCAGCCAGAGCGGCATGATCACCGACCCCGTCACCCTGCCGCCCACCGCCAGCCTGGCGGAGGCCGAGGCGCTGATGAACCGCTTCAAGTTCAGCGGCGTGCCGATCACCGACCCGGAGGGGCGCCTCGTCGGCATCCTCACCAACCGCGACACCCGCTTCTGCGAGGCCGCCGACTACCGCCGCCCGGTCAGCGAGTTCATGACCAGCGCCGGGCTGGTGTCCGCCCCGCTCGGGACCACGCTGGAGGAGGCCAAGCTGATCCTCCAGAAGCACCGGATCGAGAAGCTGCCGCTGGTGGACGCCAACGGCACGCTCACCGGGCTGATCACCGTGAAGGACATCCTCAAGCGCCAGGAGTTCCCCAACGCCACGCGGGACTCCGCCGGCCGGCTGCGTTGCGCCGCGGCGTGCGGTGTGGGTGCCGACGTGGAGGAGCGGGTGGAGGCCCTCGTCGCCCAGGGCGTGGACGCCGTGGCCATCGACACGGCGCACGGCCACAGCGCAGGCGTGATGAAGGCGATCGAGCGCATCAAGGCCGGCTGGCCGGACCTGCCGGTGCTGGCCGGCAACGTGGTCACCGCCGATGGCGTGGAGGCCCTGTCCAAGGCCGGCGCCGACGCCGTGAAGGTCGGTGTGGGTGCCGGTTCCATCTGCACCACCCGGGTGGTCAGCGGCGCCGGCATGCCCCAGCTCTCAGCCATCCACGAGGCCGCCAAGTACGCCCGCCGCCACGGCGTGCCGATCATCGCCGACGGCGGCATCACCTACTCCGGCGACATCGTCAAGGCCATCGCCGCCGGGGCGGACACCGTGATGCTCGGCTCGCTCCTGGCCGGCACCGACGAGGCCCCGGGCGAGATGGAGCTGTTCGAGGGCCGCCGCTACAAGAGCTACCGCGGCATGGGCTCGATGGGTGCGATGCAAGGCCTCGGCGCCGACCGCTACGCCAGCGGCCAGGGCGACAAGAGCGAGGTCGCCGGCCAGAGCCGCAAGCTGGTGCCCGAGGGCATCGAGGGCCGGGTGCCCTACGCCGGCACCCTGGGCGACGTGGTGTACCAGCTGGTCGGTGGCCTGCGCAGCGGAATGGGCTACGCCGGGGCGGACACACTGGATGCCCTGCGCAGCGGCGCCCGCTTCATGCGGGTCACCACCGCCGGCCGCAACGAGAGCCACCCCCACGACGTCCACATCACCAAGGAAGCCCCCAACTACCAGCGCAGCTGACGCCAACCAGCCCCACACCACGAAGTGACGTGATATATCACGTCACTTCCCTGGTCAGGAGGGGTGCGGGCGCGTCAGTTCGGGGTCGGGTCGGGTCTGCGGGCTCTCCACCGGCGGGGACCCGGGGGCTGTGTCGACGTCGACAGTCGCCGCTTGGGATTCGAACTGGTACCATCGGGCGCATGTCCACGCAGATCGCGGTCCGCCTCCCCGACGAGATCGTCGAATCGGTCGACGCCGTCGTCCGCAGCGGTCGGGCTCGGAGCCGTGCAGACCTCGTGGCTCGGGCCCTGCAGCGGGAATTGCGGCGGATCCGCGCCGAAGCGGACCTTCGCATCATTGCCGCGTCCGCGGCCGAGCACGACCCGGACGACCTCGACGGTCTGGCGAAGTTCGCACTCCGCCGGTCCGTGACTCCCGACTGATCGGCCATGCGCCCCATCCGCCTCGCGCAACTCGACAAGACCCGTCCCGTGGTCGTCCTCACGCGGGAGGTCGCGCTCGGAGTGCTCACCAACGTCACGGTGGCACCGATCACCAGCCGTGTGCGTGGGCTGGCCACCGAGGTGGAGGTGGGAACCGACAACGGCCTGGACCAGCGGGGTGCCGTCAACTGCGACAGCATCCTCACCGTCCCTGCGTCGGCACTCGGCCGCTACCTCGGGTTCCTCCTGCCGTCGCAGGAGCCACTGCTCAGCGAAGCGATTGCCGCGGCGTTCGACCTGGAGTAGCCGACGACACCGACGCCTGGCGGACCAGGGTCACCGCGACCACCGCGCCGGCGACCAGGACGATCGCCGGGGTGCCGTAGGCCCAGCGGAAGCCGGCCCACCCGGCGATCCAGCCCACCAGCGGGCCGGCGGTGGCGCTGCCCATGTCGTTGAAGCTGAAGAACGTGCCGAGCGCCGCGGCGCGGGCACGTTCCGGGGCCCGTTCGGCAGCCAGGGCCGTCAGGGCGGGCAGGCAGCCGCCGTAGCCGACACCCACCAGGGCGATGGCCGGGAAGGCGACCCAGGCGTCCCACGCGGTGGCCATCAGCGCCAACCCGATGCCCGTGCACACCACCCCCGGCAGGGCGACCTTGGCGTAGCCGACGCGGTCGCCCATCGGGCCGCTGACCGCCCGCACCACCAGCGTGCACGCGGCGAACGTGAGGAACAGCCAGCCGGACGGCCCCAACCCGACCTCCCGCGAGTACCGGGTGAGGAAGCTCACCAGGCAGGCGTAGCCGAAGCCCATCGTGAACTGGGCCAGGCCGGGCCGCAGCACCGCGGCCATCATCTGCCGGGCCGGCACCTCCGCCCCCGCGGCGTCGCGGTGGTCGTCACCCGTCTCCGGCAGTGCGAGCGCCAGACCCGACGCGAGGGCCATGATCCCGCCGGCGGCGGCGAACAGCCACCAGTGGTGCTGGTCGAACAGGTACTCCCCCACGAACGGCCCGACGGCGAAGCCGACGTACACCATCACGCTGAGCCGGGCCATCGCCGCGCCGCGGCGGCCGGGCGGGGCGATGTCCGTCGCGGTCGCGGCCAACGCCGTGTACAGCGCCGCACCCGCGGCACCCTGCAGCAGCCGCAGCACCACCACCATCCAGCTCGCCGTGGAGGCAGGGATCAGCAGCGTGGTGGCGGCCATGGCGATGAGGGGCGGCCAGATGAACGGGCGGCGGCCGATGCGGTCCATCACCCTGCCGGCCCATGGGCGCACGACGATGGCGCTGACGAAGAACGTGGTGGTGGCGACGCCGACGACGAACTCGCTGCCGTCCATCTCCTCGCGCACGAAGCGGGACACGCCGACGAACAGCATGCCGATCGGCAGGAAGTAGCCGACCACCACTGCGTCCAGCAGCAGCTGGGTCCGAGTGCCGAAGCGGCTCATCGCCGGGCCGGGAGTGTCAGGCGAGCTTCTCGACGAAGCCTTCGAGCTGGCGCAGGTTGCGGCACTCGTAGACGCCGTCGGTGTGGGTGCCGTAGTCGCCCACGATGGAGTCGCCGGTGTTCCAGTAGCTCTTGGGCTCCGGGTTCAGCCAGTACACGTGGCGGGCCTTGTGGCGCATCTCCTTCACCACCCACGCCTGGCTGGCGTGGTAGTTGTTCCGCGCGTCGCCGAGCAGCAACACGGTGGTCTTCGGGCCGACGTCCTTGCCGTAGCGCTCCCAGAACACCTCGAAGGCATGGCCGTAGTCGCTGTGGCCGTCCACCCACACGACATCCGCCTCGGTGTTGACCCGGTGGATGGCGTTGGCGATGTCCTCCTCGCCCTTGAAGTAGTCCGTGACCTCGTCGATGCCGTCGATGAACACGAACGACCGGACCTTCGAGAACGATCCCTGGATGGCGTACACCAGCATCAGGGTGAACCGGGCGAACGCCGCCACCGACCCGGAGATGTCGGCCACCACCATCAGCTCCGGCTTGGCCGGGCGGGGGTACTTGAACTTCGGCTCGGCGGGCACGCCGCCGTAGCTGAGCGAGTGGCGCACGGTGTTGCGGAAGTCCAGCGGGCCCTTGCGGCCGTGGCGGCGCTTGCGGGCCAGGCGGGCGGCCAGCTTGCGGGTCAGCGGCTGGAGCGCCTTTTTCAGGTTCTGCATCTCGTCGCGCGACGCGTGCATGAACTCGACGTCCTCCGGCAGCGGCTTGCGCAGCGTCTTGGCCATCGCCTCGGCACCTCGGTCGGCCACCAGGCGGCGGCGGATCTCCGCTTCGATCTCCTGCTTGAACTGCTCGATGCGGTCGTTGTACTCGTCGCGCTCGAGCCGTTCCTCCAGGTCGGTGAGCTCGCCACCCACCTGCTGCTTGCTGGCCTCCATCAGCTTCTCCAGCATGCCCTCGAGGTCCAGGTTCCGCAGGGTGCGGTAGAGGTAGTAGGTGCCACCCACCGGACGGCCGGGCTCCATGCCGGCGAAGCGCTGCACGGCCTGGCGGGCGAGGGCCCGCATCATCGCCTGGTCGCCGTTCATCAGCGCCTGCATCAGCAGCTGGGCGATCTCCTCCGGGGTGAGGGAGTCCATGCTCCCCCCCTGGGTGCCCTTGCCGTCCCCCTGGCGCATCTGCTCCTGCATCTCGCGCCACATCTCGTCGAGATCGCCGTCGCCCTCCACCAGGTTGTACTCCGGCCCACGCAGGCTGAAGTACACCTCGAAGACGGTCTCGAACGCCCGCCAGTGCGAGTTGTTCTTCACCAGTGTGGCGCCCAGCGCGTACTTGAACGCGTCGCGGTCCTCGATGGGGATGTGCTGCACGGCCTCCATCGCGTCGAGGTTCTCGGTGAGGCTGACGGGCAGCCCCGCGTTGCGCAGCTCGGTGACGAACCCGGCGAGGAGGTCCAGCATCGGGGACTACTTGTCGACGGACAGCTCTTTGGCTGCCTTGGCGATGTCGGTCTGGTACTTGAGGAGGATGTGCAGGGTCTCCTTGGCCTTCTCCGCATCGATGTGCTCGATGCCGAGCAGCACGAGGGTGCGCGCCCAGTCGATGGTCTCGCTGACGCTCGGGGCCTTCTTCAGGTCCAGCTGGCGGATGCTGCGCACGATGCGGGCGATCTGGTCGGCCAGGTTGTCCGACACGCCGGGCACCTTGGTGAGCACGATCTCCTTCTCGCGGTCCATCTGCGGGTAGTCCACGTGCAGGTACAGGCAGCGCCGCTTCAGGGCCTCGCTGAGCTCACGGGTGTTGTTCGAGGTGAGGAACACCAGCGGGATCTGCTTGGCGGTGATGGTGCCGAGCTCGGGGATGGACACCTGGTACTCGGAGAGGATCTCCAGCAGCAGGGCCTCCGTCTCGACCTCCACACGGTCCACCTCGTCGATCAGCAGGACCACGGGGTCGTCCGCGCTGATGGCCTCCAGCAGGGGGCGGGTGAGGAGGAACTCGTCGCTGAAGATGTCGTCGTGGACCTCGGTCCACGAGTCCGAGTTCTTGTCGGCCTGGATGCGCAGCAGCTGCTTCTTGTAGTTCCACTCGTACAGCGCCTTGGACTCGTCGAGACCCTCGTAGCACTGGAGGCGGATGAGCCGGGCGCCGGTGACCTCGGCGATGCTCTTGGCCAGCTGGGTCTTGCCCGTGCCCGCCGGGCCTTCCACCAGCACCGGCTTGCCGAGCCGGTCGGCCAGGAAGGCGACGCCGGCGATCCCGTCGTCGGCCAGGTAGTTGACGTCCTTCAGCCCCTCACGGACCTGCTGGACGCTCTCGAAACGATGAGCCATGAGCGGCACCCTACTGGGCGGCTTGACCGATCGGTCAACCGGAATGGCGGGCCGCGACAGGGTGGGACGGAGCGAACGTTCCAGTGCGCTGATCGGTTTGGTCTATGGTGCCCGTAACCGGCTCGCACGAGCCTCGACGAGGAGCAGGAATGAAGCGCGTTTCCGCTGTACTGGCCGCGATGGCCACCGTACTCGCCGCCGTTCCGTCCGCAGCTGCGGACACGTCGCCACCCAAACCGGTGCGCGACGCAGGGCGGTTCACCCAGCTGGCCATCCCGGACGGCGCCCTCGGCGTCACCGGCCTACGGGCCAACGCCGACCCGGACCGCGTGGTCGCGGCGACGGTGGTGCTGTCCACCGACTCCATCGTCGGCGCCCGCCAGCGCGCCGAGCGCGTCGGCGCCCGGTTCGACGCCGTGGCTGCGCAGCGCGCCGTCACCGCGTCGCAGAGCGCGCTCACCACCACCCTTCGGGGAATGGGCGTCACCGTGCGCAGCTCCGTCACGAACGTGCTGAACGCCGTGAACGTGCGCGTGAAGGTCAGCGAACTCGAGGCCGTGGCCAAGCTGGCCGGCGTCAGCCAGGTCCACGTCGCCCGCACGATCCACCAGTTCAACGGCACCTCCGACGAGTACACCGGCGTGCCCTCCGTCTGGGAGGACCTCGGCTTCACCGGTGCCGGGATGACCATCGGCATCATCGACGACGGCATCGACTACTACCACGCCGACTTCGGTGGCAGTGGCGACCCGGCCGACTACACCGACGACGACCCGACGACCATCGAGCCAGGCACGTTCCCGACGGCCAAGGTCCTCGGCGGCTACGACTTCGTCGGTGACGACTACGACGCCGACGGTACGGGCCCGGCCACCATCCCCGCGCCCGACGCCGACCCGCTGGCCTGCGGGCACCACGGCACCCACGTGGCCGGCACCTCGGCCGGCCAGGGCGTGCTGGACACCGGTGCCACCTTCACCGGGCCGTACGACGCCGACACCATCTCGTCGAACGACTTCCTCGTCGCCCCCGGCTCCGCGCCGGAGGCCTCCATCCGCATGTACAAGGTGTTCGGCTGCGACGGCAGCGTCAACGACGACGTCCTGCTCGACGCGATCGAGATGGCCGTCACCGACGGCGTGGACGTCATCAACATGTCGCTCGGCGCCCCGTGGGGCACCGCCGACGAGCCGCTGGCACTGGCGGTCGACGCCGCCACGGCGGCAGGCGTGATGTCGGTCATCTCGGCCGGCAACGAGGGCTCCAGCGCCTACATGGTGGGCGGCCCCGGCACGGCCAACACCGCCCTGTCGGTGGCTGCCGTGGACACCTCCTCCACCACCCTCCCGGGTGTGGCCATCACCGGCGACGTCGAACTGAACGCCCAGAACAGCAACCTGTACGACTACGACACCAACGGCTCGGTCACCGGCGTCCTCGTCGATGTCGGCCTCGGCTGTGACCCCGGCGACTATGTCGGCACCGCCGGCAAGATCGTGCTCGCCACCCGTGGCGTGTGCGACCGGGTCTACCGGGCCGTCGCCGCCACCGACGCGGGCGCCCTCGGCGTGATCTTCATCAACAACGACCCCGGCTACCCGCCGGTGGAGGGCGACATCCCCGGCGCCACGGTGCCGTTCGTCGGTGTCGCCGGCGTGGACGGCGGCGACTTTGCCGACGGCCAGACCGTCACGCTGAACAGCGCCGCGCCGATCCCGAACCCGGCGTACACCAACTTCGCCTCCTTCACCTCCAGCGGCCCCCGCCAGGACAGCTTCGCCAAGCCGGACATCTCGGCACCGGGCGTCAACATCCTGTCGGCCTCGGTCGGCACGGGCACCGAAGGCCTGCTGCTGTCGGGCACGTCGATGGCCTCCCCGCACACCGCCGGCATCGCCGTGCTGGTGCGCCAGGCGCACCCGTCGTGGGACCCCATCGAGGTCAAGGGCGCGATGATGAGCAACGCCGACCCCACCGGCGTCGGTGACTTCGACTCCGTTCGCGGTGGCGCCGGCATGGTGGACGCCGGCAGCGCCGTGGGCGCGAAGGCGTTCTTCATGACCAACGACGGCCGCAACAGCCTGTCGTACGGCTTCCGTCAGCTCACCGGCGTGCTGACGCTCAGCCGGTCGATCAAGATCGTCAACACCTCCAACGCGGCGGTCACCTACGACATGAGCGCCGATCTCAACACGCTCGAGCTGAACCTCGACGTCGAGTTCGTGCCGTCCACGGTGACCGTGCCGAAGAATGCGGCCCGCAACGTGCAGGTCCGTATCACCATCAACGACCCCGAGAACCTGCCCGAGGTCGCCTTCGACGACGGTGGCGCACTCGAGAGCATCCACGGCTTGGTCTACGCCACGCCGCAGACGCCTGGGGCCGGCATCGGCACCCTGGTCACCCCGCTGCTGTACGTGCCGTACGGCCTGTCGGACATCCAGGCTGCGGGCATCGGGCCGAACACCCGGCTGGAAGCACCCGTGTCCACCGTCACGGACATCAAGCTGGTCAACTCCGGCATCCACTACGGCACGTACGACACGTACCAGTGGGCCATCACGGACCCGATGGACACCTGGGACACCCTGGTGCCGGACATCCGTGACGTGGGTGTGCAGTCGTTCCCGATCGGGCCGGCAGACGACCTGATCGTGTTCGCCATCAGCACCTACGACCGGATCGCCAACCAGCCGACGATGGAGTACGACATCCCCATCGACCTCGACTTCGACGACATCCCGGACTATTGGCTGGTCGCCGTGGACTACGGCCTGGTCACCTCCGGCGTGCCGGACGGCACGATGGGCGCCTTCCTGTTCAACGACGACTTCTCGTCGATCCTGGACGTGTGGGCGGCCTTCGCTCCCTCGAACGGCTCGGTCATCGAGGTCCCGCTGTATGCCCAGAACCTGCCCGGTTCGGGGTTCGCGTTCAGCGTCGGCGGCTTCTCCGTCGTCCAGAACCTGCCCGGCGACAGCACCGGCACCGGCTACTTCGACTGGCAGAACCCTGGCGTGTCGAACGGCGACTTCGACTACATGGACCCCGATGACGTCGTGATGCTCTCCGTGGACGTCAACACCGCCGACGCCATGAACCAGGGCGCCCTCGGTTGGCTGGTGGTGAGCGTTGACGACGCCGCCGGTCCTCGCGAGGCCGACCGTGTCCCGGTGCGGGCCCGGAGGGTCAGCCGCATTTGAGTGCACTCGGCGACGCGGCCGGCTCCTTCGTCCACCTGGTGGGCGGGGAGCTGGCCGCGTTGTCGCGCCGCCCCACGGAGGACCACACCGTGGACGCTGTTCGGGAGGTGGCCAACATCGTCGGCGGGGTGCTCGCCGCGGACGGCCGCCTGACCGACAGCGAGCTCACCGCCTACCTCGACGAACTGGGCCCACGGCTGGACCCTCCGCTGATCGTCTCCACTGCTGCCGCCCGCGAGATGCATCTGTTCGACGGGGCGGCCGAACGCCTGGCCCGGCCGAGCGTGCTGTTCGATCTCCTCGTGCGCGGCGACGCCCGCGACGGCACCCGGCGCGCCCACACCTACTACGAGGCCGCGATGCAGGTGGCGCATGCGACCGCAGCCCTCGACCTGGTGCCCTCGCCCGACGAACTGGGGGCGATCGACTCGTTCCGCACCGCCCTTCTCCGTCACCTCGACGCCGCCGGGGTGTCGCGGCCCGGCCAGCCGGTGCTCGCCACTCCCCCGGCGCCCGCAGCCACCACCGCCACCACCGCCACCACCGCGGCTGCTCCCCCGACGGCGTCAGATCCACCCCCGCTGCGGCCGGTGGCCGAACTGCTCGCGGAACTGGACGCCCTGATCGGGCTGGACAACGTGAAGGCCGAGGTCCGCCGGCTCACCAGCCTGCTCCAGGTGCAGCAACTCCGCGCCGAGCGCGGCCTGCCGGTGATCGACACCAGCCATCATCTGGTGTTCACCGGCAACCCTGGTACGGGCAAGACCACCGTGGCCCGCCTGCTGTCGCAGGTGTTCCATTCCGTCGGCGTGGTCTCCAAGGGCCACCTCGTCGAGACCGATCGCTCCCACCTCGTGGCCGGGTATGTCGGCCAGACCGCGCTCAAGACCCAGCAGGCGCTGGAGTCCGCCCTCGGAGGGATGCTGCTGATCGATGAGGCCTACGCCTTGGCCCGCGGCGGCGAGGACGACTTCGGCCGCGAGGCCATCGACACCCTGGTGAAGTTCATGGAGGACCACCGCGACGACCTGGCCATCGTCGCCGCCGGCTACCCGGAGGAGATGGCCGACCTGATCGACGCCAACCCAGGGTTGAAGAGCCGCTTCACCCGCACCGTCAACTTCCCCGACTACACCGACGACGAACTGCTGCGGATCTTCCAACTCCTCGGCGACCGCAACCGCTACTCGTTGAGCGACGACGCCCTCGCCCGCCTGCGGCACCTCATCGCTGTGGAGCCGCGCACCCGTGGCTTCGGCAATGCCCGCTTCGTGCGCAACCTGTTCGAGACGGCGATCGCCCACCAGGCCACCCGGCTGGCACCGCTCACCGACCCGAGCGACGAGCAGCTCACCACGCTCAC
Source organism: Acidimicrobiaceae bacterium (assembly GCA_020637295.1). Classification (GTDB taxonomy): domain Bacteria; phylum Actinomycetota; class Acidimicrobiia; order Acidimicrobiales; family Ilumatobacteraceae; genus UBA668. The sequence goes on from JACJWF010000018.1 coordinate 46,018, forward strand.
CGCCGACGACATCGCCCCCGTCGACGCCTGACCACGCACTACCCTTCTGCACATGATCCCCCTGCTCATCGCGCTCGTGGTCGCCGGAGTGGCCACCGGTGTGTGGCAGGTCCAGCGACGCAAGCGGGTGGGAGGCAGCCGGCGCATCGCCATCGACCCGTTCACCATCAGCGACCCGTGGCGGCGCCATGTGCAGGCTGCGTTGGCGGCTCAGCGCCGGTACCGCGACATCGTCCGCGACGTCGCCCCCGGCCCGCTGCGCGACCGGCTGACATCCATCGGCGGCCAGGTGGACCACGCGATCGAGGAGTGCTTCGTGGTGGCCCGCCGCGGCGATGAACTGGACGACACGCTCCGCCGGTTGGACGTGCCGTCGTTGGACCGTCAACTGCAGCGCGCCACGGACGACGCCACCACGTCGTCGCTCTCCGCCCAACTCGCCGCTGCCGGGCGGGTGCGCAGCGCTCGCGAGGACACCGACGCCCGCCTGCGCATGCAGGTCACCCGGATGGGAGAGCTCACTGCGCTGGCGGCCGAGGTCAGCGTGGGCACGGACAACACCGAGATGCTCGGCACGGGCGTCGGCGACGTGGTCACCGAGTTGGAGGGGCTGCGGTTGGCCCTTCAGGAGCTCCAGACCCCACGCACGTGAGCAGCCTCCTGAAGTCGAACCTGGCGGTAGCCGCCGGTACCGCGATGTCCCGCGTCACCGGGCTGGTGCGGGTGATGGTGCTGTCCACCGTGCTCGGCGGATCGGCGCTGACCAGCGCCTACAACCAGGCCAACGCCAGCCCCAACCTGGTCTATGAACTGCTGCTGGGCGGGGTCCTCTCGTCCACCCTGGTCCCGCTGTTCACCCGCCTGCGCCACCAGCAGGACGAGCGCGGCGAGGTGGCCGTGCGCACCGTGGCGCTGGCCGGTTCGCTGGTGCTCGCCGCACTTGCCGTGCTGGCTGCGCCGGTGATCTTCCGGCTCTATGCGTCCACCTCGCCGGCGGACGTGGACGTCGACCTGTACCGCGAGGTCGGCGCCTCGCTGGCCGCCTTCTTCCTGGTGCAGATCTTCTTCTACGGGCTGAACGCCGTGGCCAGTGCAGAGCTCCAGGCCCGCAAGCGGTACTTCGCCGCCGCCTGGGCCCCGGCGCTCGGCAATGTCGCCGTCATCGTCAGCCTGCTCACCGTGCCCTCGGCACTGCACGGCGTGGAGGCCACGCTGCAGGACGTGCTGGCCAACGACCGCCTGCGCTGGACGCTGGGCCTCGGGGCCACCGCCGGCATCGCGGTGATGGCGTTGGCGCTGCTGCCGCCGATGGCCCGGGCCGGCGTGCCGATGGGCATCTCACTGGACTGGCGCAACCCGGCCGTCCGCCAGTTGCGCACCCTGTCCGGCTGGGCCCTCGGCTACGTGGTGGCCAATCAGGTGGCCATCGTCGTGGTGCAGAACCTGCTGCTGCGCACGGGGGCGGACAACCCCACGGGCTACACCAACGCGTTCATCTTCTTCATGCTCCCTCACGGTCTGCTGGCGATGTCCATCGCCACCACGTTCCTGCCGGAAATGGCCCAGGCAGTGAACGAACGCCGCCGCGACCGGATGATCGACCGCACCAGCCTCGGCATCCGGCTGATCGCACTGGTCACCATCCCCGCCGGGTTCGGGCTGTTCACCCTGCGCCACCCGCTGATCGGCCTGCTGCTGCAACGGGGTGAGTACGACGCCGCGGATGCTGCGCTTGCCGCACGGGCACTGGCCGGCTTCGCGCTCGGCCTCGGGGCGTTCTCCGTGTACCTGTTCACGCTGCGGGCGTTCTACGCCCACCAGGACGCCCGCACGCCCTGCATCGTCAACATCGTGGAGAACGGCATCAACATCGTGATCGCGCTGATCCTCTACCAGCGCTACGGCGTGCTCGGCATCGCCGCCTCGTTCGCCATCGCCTACGTCCTCAGCGCGCTCTGGGCGCTGCAGATCCTCACCTACAAGGTGCGCGACTTCCCCATGCGCCCGGTCCTGGCGGCCCTCGCCAGGGTCGTGCTGGCGTCGGTGGTGATGGCCGAGGTCGTCTGGTTCGTGGTCCGTGCCGTGGGCAGCAATGCGGGGCAGGGCGCACTCGTGCGGCTGGTGGCCGGCACCATCGTCGGGATCGTCGTGTACGTGGGCGTCCTCATCGCCCTGCGGGCACCCGAGTTGGACGCGCTGCTGCGCCGCCTACGCCCCACCCCCTCCGCTTCGACGCCTCCGGCGCACTAGGCTCGCCCCCATGTTCAAGGTCTTCAAGAAGTGGTGGAAGTACCTCACCGCCAAGTTCAGCAAGAAGTTCGACGACAAGGCGGACCCCGCGGTCCAGCTGGAGCAGGCGCTGCGCGAGTCGCAGGACCAGCACCGGCGGCTGAAGGAGCAGGCGGCCAACGTCATCGCCAACCAGAAGCAGTCGGAGATGCGGCTGAACGCCAAGATGGCCGAGCTGGAGAAGCTGAACGCCAATGCCCGCCAGGCGTTGATCATGGCGGCCGACGCGGCGAAGGCCGGCGACACCGCCAAGTCCAACCAGTACAACTCGGCGGCGGAGACCATCGCCAACCAGCTGATCCAGGTGGAGAAGGACGTCGAGGGCCTGAAGGCGATGGTGCTGGACGCCACCCAGGCGGCGGACCAGGCGAAGGCCGCCGTGGAGCAGAACGGGCGGCTCCTCCAGCAGAAGCTGGCGGAGAAGCAGAAGCTGCTGTCCCAGCTGGAGCAGGCCAAGATGCAGGAGCAGATGAACTCCGCCATGGCCCAGCTGCAGGAGACCGTCGGCGACGACGTGCCGACGATGAACGAGGTGCAGCAGAAGATCGAAGCCCGCTACGCGAAGGCGAAGGCCGCCAGCGAGCTGCAGGACGCCAGCGTGGAGAGCAGCATCCTGGAGATCGAGCAGGCCACCGCCAACGTGGAGGCCCAGAGCCGCCTCAGCGAGCTGCGCGCCGAGCTGGGCCTGGACGGCGCCGCCGCCCCCGCGGTGGAGCAGCCCAAGCCCGCCGAGGGCTGAGCCCTACACCAGTACCAGCAAGTCGTCGCGGTGGATGGCCTCATGGGCCACGTCGCCGGGCAGGTCGCTGGTGCGGCGTCCCATCATGCTGCGCACCGTGGCGGCGTCGGCCAGCGCGATGCCGCGGGCGATGGCCACGCCCTGCTGATCCAGCACGTCCACCACATCGCCCTCGTCGAAGTCGCCGCGCACCGCGGTGATGCCGGCGGGGAGGAGTGAGGTGCCCCGCTCCACCAGCGCCCGCCGGGCGCCGTCGTCCACCACCAGCGTGCCTTCCACGTTGGTGGCGAAGCCGATCCACAACTTGCGCGCCGGCAGCGACCTGCCACTCGGCAGGAACGTGGTGCCCACCGGCTGGCCGGCCACGGCGTCCACGAGTGCATTCGGCCTGGCCGCCTTGGCGATCACCGCGCGCACACCCGCCCAGCTGGCCATCCGCGCCGCGGACAGCTTGCTGGCCATCCCGCCACTGCCCCGGTTGGAGCCGGACGCGGTGGCGGCAACGGACAGCAGCGGGTCGTCGGCGCCGACCACGTCGATCAGGGTCGCCGACGGGTCGGTGCGCGGGTCGGCGGTGTAGAGCCCGGGTGTGTCGGTGAGCAGCACCAGCAGGTCGGCGGCCACGTTGTGGGCCACCAGGGTGGCGATGCGGTCGTTGTCGCCGTAGCGGATCTCGTCGCTGGCGATGGCGTCGTTCTCGTTGATGACCGGCACGCAGCCGAGTTCCAGCAGGCGCACCAGGGTCCGGCGGGCGTGCAGGTACTGGCGGCGGTCGACGAAGTCGTGGGGCACCAGCAGCACCTGGGCAGCCACCAGGCCGTGACGGCCGAGGGAGCGGTTGTACGTCTCCATCAGCCGGCTCTGGCCGGCGGCGCTGATGGCCTGGAGCGTGGGCACGTCCGTGGGGCGGCTGGCCAGGCCGAGCGCCGCCACGCCGGCAGAGACGGCGCCGCTGCTGACCAGCAGCACCTCATGGCCGGACGCCCGCAGCGTGGCCAGCTGATCGCAGACGCCGTCGATCATCTCCTGCTGGATCACGCCGACGGCGTCGGTCAGCGACGCCGTGCCGATCTTGGCGACCACGCGCACGGCCTACGCCTCCTCGTGGTACTCGAAGCTGAAGGAGGCGATCCAGACGATGTCGCCGTCGCGGGCACCGGCCCGGGCCAGCATCTTCGGCACACCGAGCCGCTTCAACTGGTGGTCGATGTAGCTCAGCGCATCGGGCGTGGTGACGTCGTTGAGCGCCACGACGCGCTCCACCTGGCGGCCGACGAGGCGGAACTCGTGCTCGTCGAGGCGCTCCACGCGGGCGCCGTCGACCTCCGGCCGGATGATGACGACGCCGTCGGTCTGCGGCTCGGCCTGCCGGGCCTCGTGCACCAGGGTGGCCATGCGGCCCACCAGCTCGCGCACCCCCTGGTTGGTGACGGCGGACAGCGTGGCGCCGTCCCAGTCGTGGACGGCGGAGTCGCTCTTGGTGCCCACCACCAGGCGGGGGCGTTCCAGCAGCTCCGGTTGGTACTGGCCGAGCTCGTGGAGGAGGATGCGTTCCTGCTCCTGTGGGGTGGGCCCGTCGAGGTCGGCGAGGTCCACCATCACGCACAGCACGCGGGCCCGCTCGATGTGGCGCAGGAACGTGTGGCCGAGGCCCCGCCCCTCGCTGGCGCCCTCGATCAGGCCGGGGATGTCGGCCACGACGAACTCGGTGTTCTCGTCGAGGCGGACCACGCCGAGGTTCGGCTCCAGCGTGGTGAACGGGTAGTTGGCGATCTTCGGCTTGGCTGCGCTGATGACGCTGATGAGCGTGCTCTTGCCGACGTTGGGGAAGCCGACGAGCGCGACGTCGGCCATCAGCTTGATCTCCAGCTTCAGCCAGCGCTCCTCGCCGTGCTCGCCCTGCTCGGCGAAGCTCGGCGCCCGGCGGCGGTTGGAGAGGAACTTGGCATTGCCCCGGCCGCCACGGCCACCCGCGGCAGCCAGCCAGCGATCGCCGTGGTGGGCCAGATCGGCGAGCAGTTCGCCGGTGTACATGTCCGAGACGACAGTGCCTTCCGGGACCTTGACGACCAGTTCCTTGCCACGGCGGCCGTGGAGGTCCTTGCCCTGCCCGTGCACTCCGTTGTCCGCGCGGCGGTGGGGGTGGTCGCGAAAGGCGATGAGGGAGGACACGTTGCGGTCCGCCACCAGCCAGATGTCGCCGCCCTTGCCGCCGTCGCCGCCGTTGGGCCCGCCGAACGCGACGGGGCCCTCACGACGGAACGACACACAGCCGGCACCGCCGTCTCCACCACGCACATTCAGTTGGGCTTCGTCGACGAACCCGCTCATAGGACCCTCTGAGGCTACCTGGGCCGCCCTCCCGTCCCCCGGAGCCTTTGCCCTCTACGCTGGCGGGGATGGCTGGGATCGACGAACGCGCCGACCGCTGGGCCTCCACGATGAAGGGTCACGAGGCCGTGGCGGGCATCCACCTGGCCCACACCGACTCGTGGGCCGGCAGTGGCTCTCGCCTGCTGCTGCCCCGCCAGGCCAGGGAGGACGCCGAGCGCTCCGGGCTGGCCACCCTGGCCACGAAGGCGCACGGGGCGGGCGAGCGGGCCGAGGAGGAGGAGGCGGACCCGTGGCGCACGTGCTTCGAGCGCGACCGGGACCGCATCCTCCACGCCAGCGCGTTCCGCCGCCTGGCCGGCAAGACCCAGGTGTTCGTCTTCCCCGACGACCACCAGCGCACCCGGCTGACCCACGCGCTGGAGGTGGCCCAGGTGGCAGCGTCGGTCGCGAGGGCGCTGGGGTTGAACGTCCTGCTCACCGAGGCCATCGCACTGGGGCACGACTGCGGGCACGGCCCCGGCGGGCACGCCAGCGAGGACGCCCTCAGCCCGTTCGTGCCCGGCGGGTACGACCATGCGCCGTGGGGCGCCGATGTCACCCTGGCGTCGCTGAACCTCTGCGTGGAGACCCTGGACGGCATCCGCAACCACTCCTGGAGCCGCCCGGCGCCGATGACACCCGAGGGCGAGGTGGTCAGCTGGGCCGACCGGATCGCCTACGTGTGCCACGACTTCGAGGACGCCGTGGCGGCGGGCGTGGTGACGCCGCACATGCTGCCGGCGATCGTGCGGTCGCGCTGCGGGGAGACCCGCCGCGAGCAGCTCGCCGCGTTCATCTACGGAATGATCGAGGCCGCCAGGGAGGCCGGCCGGATCGGCATGGCGACCGACGCCGCCGAGGCGCTGGCGGCCTTCCGCAGCTTCAACTACGAGCACATCTACCTGCGCCCGGCCAGCCAGGCCCAGGGCGCCGCCGTGGTCGCCATGCTGCGGGCGCTGGTGGAGCACTACGCCGACCGCCCCAACCTGCTGCCCGACGCCACCGACCTCACCGCCGGCAGCGCCGAGGCCGTGCACCAGGCGGTCGCCTACGTCAGCGGGATGACGGACCGCTTCGCCTGCCGCCAGGCGTTGTCCCTGCTGGACTGGCCGCGCGACCAGTTGCCCCAGGGCGTGGACACACCGGTGTAGCCAGCCGATCGCCAGCCGACCGATCGTCGAACTCGTGGTGTTCCACCCGTCAGATCGCGCCATACTCGCCACGATGTGGCGGCGAACCCGGCAGACCGGTCCCTCGATGCATGAGATCAGGCTGATCGTCGAGACCGACGATCAGGCAGAGGTCGAGCGGCTGACCGACGCGATCTGTGCAGTCGCATGCCCCGTGGACATCGACCATCTGTCGGCGCACCATGTGTGCCGAATTCCGTGGTTCGTCATCACGAGCACGATGTCGGCGAAGGATGCCGAGGGCTGGCGCGACATGCTCAATCGCTGAGCCCTCGGGCGCCGACGATCGCTCCGGCTCAGCTGCGCATGTCCGCAGCGGAAGTTGTCGCTGAGCGAATCCGACACCCCGCCGGACCCGGCCCGCCGACTCGTCGCTGCGGCTCATCGGCGGCGACTGCTCCGACCGGTGCCCGCCGGCCAGCCGGCCACCACCGGCGTAAGGTGCCATTCATGACGCGACTCCTCATCCACGGCGGCTCGGTGTTCGACTCGATCAGCGGCACGGTCGCCGCTGCGGACGTCGTGGTCGAGGGGGACCGCATCGTCGCCGTCGGCCCCGGGCTCGACGGTGACGAGGCACTCGACGCCAGCGGCACCACCGTCTTCCCCGGCTTCATCGACTGCCACGTCCACTTCATGGCCGACGGCCAACTGGACCCGATGGTGGACGTCCGCACCCCGTTCTCCGCCAACTTCTACCTGGCCGCCGAACGGATGGGCCGCACACTGGCCACCGGCATCACCACGGTGAGGGAGGCCGGCGGCAGCGACCTCGGGGTCAAGACCGCCCAGCAGCAGGGCCTGGCCCCGGGGCCGGACATGCAGATCTCGATCACCATCCTCAGCCAGACCGGCGGCCACGGCGACAGCTGGGAGCCGTGCGGCGCCCACATGCCCCACCTGCTGGCCGCCCACCCCGGGCGGCCGCACAACATCGTCGACGGGCCCGAGGAGATGCGCCGCAAGGTGCGAGAGCTCATCCGCGCCGGCGCCGACGTCATCAAGGTGTGCACCAGCGGCGGTGTGCTGTCGCCGCGCGACGACCCCCGCCACGGGCACTTCCGCGACGACGAACTGAGCACGCTGGTGTCGGAGGCCAACGCCGCCGGCCGCTGGGTGATGGCCCACGCCCAGGCCACCGACGGCATCAAGAGCGCCATCCGGGCCGGCATTCGCAGCATCGAGCACGGCATCTACATGGACGACGAGGCCATCGAGATGATGCTCGCCAAGGGCACATACCTCGTGCCCACCCTGGTGGCCCCACAGGGCGTGCTCGACGCCCGCGACCGCGGCGTCAACGTGCCCGACTACGCGATCGAGAAGACCAAGATGGTCATCGACGTCCACCGGGAGAGCATCCGCAAGGCCATCGCCGCCGGCGTGAAGGTGGCGATGGGCACCGACGCCGGCGTCGTCCCCCACGGCCAGAACCTGCGCGAACTGGAGTTGATGGTCGGCTGCGGCATGACGCCGGCACAGGCGTTCGTGGCCACCACTCGCACCGCCGCCGAACTGATGGGGCTGCACCACGACCGCGGCGTCGTCGCCGAGGGCCGGCGCGCCGACCTCGTGCTCCTTGCCGGCGACCCGAACGACGCCAGCGGCCTGCGCGAGCGGGTGCGCACCGTCATCCAGGCCGGCCGCGTCGTGGCCGAAAACGCCTGAGGCCCGGCCACACGGGCCGGGCCTCAGCAGTACGCAGGCAGGTGATCAGGCGACGGGCTCGATGTCGATGACCCGGCGACCGCCACGGGTGCCGAACTGCACGGAACCGTCGACCAGCGCGAACAGGCTGTCGTCGCCGCCGCGGCCGACGTTCTTGCCAGGGTGGAACTTGGTGCCACGCTGGCGGATGAGGATGCTGCCGGCGGTGACCGTCTGGCCGCCGAAGGCCTTCACGCCGAGGCGCTGTGCGTTGGAGTCGCGGCCGTTACGAGTTGAGCCGCCGCCCTTGGTCTTCGACATGTTCGCTCAGCCCTTCGTGATGGAGGTGATCTCGAGAACGTGGTACTTCTGGCGGTGCCCGTAGCGCCGGCGCTGGTTGGTGCGGCGCTTGTAGGTGAAGCCATTGATCTTCGGGCCCTTGGCCCAGCCGACCACCTTGGCGGTGACGGCGGCACCCTTCAACTGGGCGGGGGTGGCGAGGACGGTCTCGCCGTCCACCAGGAGGACGGGAGTGAGGGAAACCTCGGTGCCCTGCTCGGCATCGAGCAGTTCGACATGGACCTGCTGGCCCTCTTCGACACGCGCTTGTTTCCCACCGGAAGCGATCACTGCGTACATAGCCCTGCAAGCCTATCGGTGCCGAATGCCGACTGAAACCGCCTCGACCGGCCAAAACCTCATTCCAGGAGGGCGTGATCGATCACCACGCCACGGCCCTGGCAGTTCGGGCACTGGTCGGCGAAGTTCACCAGCAGACCCTCGCCGATCCGTTTGCGGGTCATCTCCACCAGGCCCAGCTCGGAGATGTCGAACACCTGGGTGCGGGTCTTGTCGCGGGCCAGGGCGGAGCGGAACGCGTCCACCACCTTGCGGCGGTTGTCCTTGATCTCCATGTCGATGAAGTCGATCACCACGATCCCGCCGATGTCGCGCAGGCGCAACTGCTTGGCGACCTCCTCGGCTGCTTCGAGGTTGTTCTTGAAGACGGTCTCCTCCAGGTTCGTGGAGCCGACGTTCTTGCCGGTGTTGACGTCGATGACCGTCAGCGCCTCGGTGTGCTCGATGATCAGGGAGCCGCCGCTGGGCAGCCACACCTTGCGGTCCAGCGCCTTGTGCAGCTGCTCGTGGATGTGGAACCGCTCGAACAGCGGCAGCCCGTCCTCGACCGCGTCGAAATGCTCCACCCGGTCGGCCAGCTCGGGGTTGAACGCACCCACGTAATCGCGGACGTCCTCGAACAGGCGCTGGTCGTCGATGACCACGCCGCGATACTCGGCGTTGAACTCCTCGCGGATCACCCGCACCGCCAGCTCGGGCTCGCGGTAGAGCAGCGCCGGCCCCTGGACCTTGGCCGCCTTGGTCTCGATGGCATTCCACTGGTCCAGCAGGCGGGTCATGTCCGCCCTCAGCTCGTGCTCGGTGGCGTGCTCGGCGGCCGTCCGCACGATCAGGCCATGCTCGGCCGGCTTCACCCGGTCGAGGATGTTGCGCAGCCGCTTGCGCACGTCGTCGGGCAGGCGCTTGGAGATGCCGTAGGTCTTGGAGTTGGGGATCAACACCACGAAGCGACCCGGCAGCGAGACCTCCTGGGTCAGCCGGGCACCCTTGGCGCCGATCGGGTTCTTCGTGACCTGGCAGACGATCAGCTGCTTGGCCTTCAGCATCTGCTCGATGCGCGGCTGGGAGGACTTCTCGACGATGTCCTCCTCGTTGTACTGCACGTCGCCGCGGTACAGCACGGCGTTCTTCGGCGTGCCGATGTCCACGAACGCGGCCTCCATGCCGGGCAGCACGTTCTGCACCTTGCCGACATAGATGTTGCCGTGGATCTGGCTGACGTCGTCGGCTGGGCGGCTGACATAGTGCTCGATCAGGTTGCGACCCTCCAGCACGGCGACCTGGGTGAGGTTGGGGCGTACCTGCACGCACATGAGATAACGACCCACCGGGCGACCGTTGCGCTCCCGGCCGCGGCGGCGCTCCAGCACGTCGGGGTCCAGGTCCGGCACCGGGCCCATC
>JACJWF010000019.1 GCA_020637295.1 Acidimicrobiaceae bacterium
ACTTGCAGGGGGGCAGGGGGTACGGTCGGCGGGCATGGGGGATCATCTCGTCGCCGTGTCCGCGCCCATGCAGGGCACCATCGTCACCATCGACGTCACCGCCGGTCAGCAGGTGCGTGCCGGTCAGCAGTTGATGCTGATCGAGTCGATGAAGATGCACCACTCCATCGACGCGCCTGCGGACGGCACTGTTGCCGAACTGCTGGTGGAGCCGGGGCACACCGTGATGGAAGGCGCGTGGGTGGCCCGCCTGCAGCCCGGTGTGGTGGAGGTGGCCGAAGTGGTGGCCGCGGCGGTGGAGGACCCTGCCCACATCCGTGACGACCTGGCGGAGGTGGTGGCCCGCCACGAGATCGGGTTGGACGCCGCCCGCCCCGATGCCGTCGCCAGGCGGCGCAAGGTCGGCCGCCGCACCGCCCGCGAGAACGTGTACGACCTGGTGGACGACGGCTCGTTCGTGGAGTACGGGCCGGTGGTCATCGCCCCGCAGCGCCGCCGCCGCAGCCTGGAGGACCTCATCGCCCGCACCCCTGGCGACGGGATGATCGGCGGCCTCGGCACGGTGAACGGCAAGCCGGTGATCGCCATGTCCTACGACTACACCGTGCTCGCCGGCACCCAGGGCGGGCAGAACCACCGCAAGAAGGACCGCCTGTTCGAGCTGGCCGAGCAGATGCACACCCCCGTCGTGTTCCTCACCGAGGGCGGCGGGGGCCGGCCGGGCGACACGGACATGATCGGCGTCAGCGGGCTGGACTGCCTGGCGTTCATGTACTGGGCCCAGCTCTCCGGCCGCGTGCCGATGATCGGTGTGAACGCCGGCTACTGCTTCGCCGGCAACGCGGCAATCCTCGGCTGCTGCGACGTGGTCATCGCCACGGAGGACAGCAACATCGGGATGGGCGGCCCGGCGATGATCGAGGGCGGTGGCCTGGGCGTGTTCGAGCCGACGGCCATCGGGCCGATCGACGTACAGCGGGCCAACGGCGTGGTGGACGTCGTGGTGAAGGATGAGGCAGAGGCGATCGCCGTCGCCCAGCAGTACCTCGGCTACTTCCAGGGCGCGACCGAGGCGTGGGAGTGCGCCGACCAGCGCGAGCTGCGCCATGTGATCCCGGAGGACCGCAAGCGGGCGTACGACGTGCATGCCGTCATCCGCGGCCTGTTCGACACGGGCAGCGTGCTGGAGTTGCGGCGCGACTTCGGGCTGGGGATGGTGACGGCATTCGCTCGTGTGGAGGGCCGCCCGGTCGGCGTGGTGGCCAACAACCCGGGCCATCTTGCGGGCGCGATCGACAGCGACGGGGCGGACAAGGCGGCCCGCTTCCTGCAGCTGTGCGACGCCTACGACATCCCCGTCGTCACGCTGGTGGACACGCCGGGGATGATGGTCGGGCCGGAGGTCGAGAAGACGGCGCTGGTCCGCCACTGCAGCCGGCTGTTCGTGGTGGGCGCCAACGTGTCCGTGCCGATGGTCAGCATCGTGCTGCGCAAGAGCTACGGGCTGGGCGCGCAGGCGATGATGGGTGGCAGCACCAAGGCCCCCGCGGCATGCGTCGCCTGGCCCACCGGCGAGTTCGGCGGGATGGGCCTGGAAGGCGCGGTGCGGCTCGGCTACCGCAACGAGCTGGCCGCCATCGAGGACCCGGAGGAGCGCGAGGCCACGTTCCAGACGATGGTCGACCGGATGTACGAGATCGGCAAGGCCGTCAACGTGGCCAGCCACTTCGAGATCGACGACGTCATCGACCCGGCCGACACCCGCCGCTGGATCTCCGCCATCCTCGGCGCGGCCCCCGCCCCCGCCCCCCGTCACGGCAAGAAGCGCCCCCACATCGACACCTGGTAGTCGGAGGGTTTCGTGCTCGGAGGTGTACCGGAAACCCTCCGACCCGTGGTGGTAGAACCGGGGCATGCGCATTGACGAAGTGGAGCTGCGGGTCGTCCGCCTCCCGTACCGGTCGCCGTTCAAGACGTCGTTCGGGGAGGAGGCAGAGAAGCACGCACTGATCGTCACCGTCCGCTCCGAGGGGGTGGAGGGCTACGGCGAGGGCGTGATGGACCCGTTCCCGATGTACCGGGAGGAAACCCTGCCCGGTGCGCAGCACCTGCTGCGCAACGCATTCGCCCCCGACCTGCTGGCCAACGGGTGCGACCACCCGTCCGAGCTCGTGGCCGGCCGCTGGGCCCGCTGGCGGGGCAACCCGATGGCCAAGACGGCCCTGGAACTGGCGGTGTGGGACTGCTTCGCCCGCCAGCGCGGCGTCCCACTGCGCAGTCTGCTGGGTGGCGAGCGCATCACCATCCCGGTCGGCGCCAGCCTGGGCATGACCGCCACCATCGAGCAGACGGTGGACAACGTCACCCGCCACGTGGAGCAGGGCTACCAGCGGGTGAAGCTGAAGATCGAGCCCGGCTGGGACATCGACCTGCTCGCCGCGGTCCGGGCCGTGCACCCGGACATCGAGCTCACGGTGGATGCGAATTCCGCCTACACGTTGGACATGACCGACGCGCTCCACCGGATCGACGGCTTCGGCCTGCACTACATCGAGCAGCCGCTCCACTGGGACGACATGGTGGACCATGCTGCGCTCGCCCTCATGCTGCAGACCCCCATCTGCCTGGACGAGACGCTCACCTCGCCGGCCCGGGTGAAGGCCGCGCTGGACCTTCAGGCCTGCTCGGTGGTGAACCTGAAGGTCGGCCGGGTCGGCGGCCTGCAGGCAACCCGCGACATCCACGACATGTGCGTGGCCCGCGATGTGCCGATGTGGTGCGGCGGGATGCTGGAGACCGGCATCGGCCGGGCCCACAACATCCACCTCGCCACCATGCCCGGCTTCGTCTACCCGGGCGACACCGCCTCGGCCAGCCGCACGTACGCCCGCGACATCACCGAGCAGCAACTGGAGGCCACGAACGGCTGGATGCCGGTGCCGGAAGGCCCCGGCATCGGCGTCACGCTCGACCGCGCCTTCCTCGACGAGGTCACCGAACAGGTGGAGACCGTCCGGCCGTGAGCGTCGGAAGCGGGTCCGCCGGCATCGAGTTCCGCGTCCTTCGTCACGCCGACGAGTTGGCGGTGCTGCCCGAGTTCGAGGGGCGCATCTGGGGCGGCGACGACGACCGGGTGTCCGTCAACATGCTGGTCGCCTGCATCACCGAGGGCGGAATGGCCATCGGCGCCTTCAGCGGCGACCGCATCGTCGGCTCCGTGTTCGGCTTCCGCACGTTCGAGGAGCGCGTCCTGCACTCCCACTACATGGCGGTCGACCCCGACTTCCGGCGGCACGGGCTGGGCGAGGCGCTGAAGCGCCGCCAGGCCGAGTGGTGCGTGGACAACGGCATCACGGCGATGCGCTGGACGTTCGACCCCATGCAGCTCACCAACGCCCACCTCAACCTCAACAAGCTCGGCGCCCTCGGCGTGACCTACCACGTCAACCACTACGGCGCGCTCGGGGGGATCAACGGCTCGCTGCCCAGCGACCGCCTCACCGTGCAGTGGGAACTGGAACGTCCCCGCCCGGCCTTCTCGGAGACGTTCGTGCTGGACGTGCCGCCGGTGACGCCGGAGCAGATCGCCGCCTCGGCCCCGGAGGCGCTGCAGGCACGCCTGGCCATTCGTGACGCGATGGCGCCGCACCTCGATGACGGTTGGAGGGTCACCGGCGTCGACCGTGTCGCCCGCAGGTACACCCTCGGCCGATAGGGGCCAGCGGGGCCTGCTGGACGTCTGTGCTACGTTCCGCCCACCGAGGGAAGGAGCCCCGATGCCCGCGAGCCCCAATGGTGTGTTCACCCGCCGACGCCTTCTCGGCGCCGCCGGATCCGCGGCGGCGGTGTCGCTGGCGGGTGCCTCGACCGTCGCCGCCGAGGGCGAGACCGGGTCGACGCTGTTTGGCCGGCAGCGGCGGGAGGGCGGCGACGGCAGCCTCCAGTCCATTCCGGCCACCAACCCGGCCTACGAGTACTACACCTACAGCGGCGCGGCGTTCTTCCCGAAGGGCCTGGCCAGCGGCCGCAACATCGGAGCGCTCGGGGCGACGGTCGCCAGCGAAGACGACTTCCAGGCCCCGGTGACGCTCCCGGTGGGGACCGTGGTGCGGGAGATGACGGTCTGGGTCGACAACGCCAGTGGCAGTGCCTCGTATCTTGACTTGGCCCGCTTCTTGAACGACGTCAACTCCCTTACCTACACCTTCGGTGTCAGCGTCGACATCCCCGATGGTCAGTCGTTGGAGAATCCGCTCACCTCGACCGGCACGCAGGTCATCGACGCCGAGGGCAACTTCTTCTTCAACGCGAAAGGCCTACCGGGCATGCACATCAAGGCCGTGCGGCTCGGCGTCATTCCGGCCTCCCTGTCGTACCGCACGGTCACGCCGGGCCGGGTGTACGACTCCCGGCCCGCGCAGGGCGGGCCAGGCCCGCTGGCCAGCGGCAACAACATCACCATCTCGGTGGCGGACCGGATCAACCCTTCCGGCGGTGCCGTCGTGCAGACCGACTTCGTGCCGGCGGGTGCACGGGCGGTGTCGTTGAACATCACTGCCGCCAACCCCGTCGCCACGGGCTACTTCGCGGTCAACCCGGGCGGCAACACGACGGTGAATGCATCGAGCGTGAACTGGACGACCGGCGAGAACATCGCCAACGGCATCGTCTGCGCGCTGAACGGTTCTCGCCAACTCACCATCGTGGCCGGCGGCGCCGGCGCCTCGGCCAACGCCATCGTCGACATCACCGGCTACTACCTCTGACGCCTGCCGAGGTGAGGCCATGACCGCTGCCGACGACGTCCGGGAGCACGGCACCTTCCCGGCCGCGACCCACGAGGTCATCAACGTGTCGAGCGATCTCGTCGACCTCGATCTCTACGGCGAGGACCGGGCGCTCGTCGAGGCCGTCCACCGCCATGGTGCGGCGTGGGCCGACCAGTCCCTCCACGCCTTCGGGCGCATGGTCGGCACAGCCGAGTACCTGGAGCTCGGCGCCCAGGCCAACCAGTTCGGGCCCGAGCTGGACACCCACGACCGCTTCGGCAACAGGGTCGACCTCGTCCGCTTCCACCCCGCCTACCACCGCCTGATGCGCACGTCCATCGAGCACGGCCTGCACTCGTCGCCGTGGCGGGAGCCGGGGGAGGGCGCGCACGTGGCCCGTGCCGCCCGCTTCTACCTGCAGACCCAGGCGGAGGCCGCGCACCTCTGCCCGATCACCATGACGTTCGCCTCGATCCCCGCGCTGCGCAGCACGCCGGACCTGGACGAGGTGTGGGAGCCGCGCATCACCGAGACCGTCTACGACCCGCGCAACGTGCCCGACGCCGAGAAGCTGGGCCTCACCGTCGGCATGGCGATGACGGAGAAGCAGGGCGGCTCGGACGTGCGGGCCAACACCACCCGGGCGTACCCGATCGGCAGCGGCAGCACTGGCCAGGCGTACGAGCTGGTCGGCCGCAAGTACTTCGTGTCGGCGCCGATGTGCGATGCCTTCCTCGTCCTCGCCCAGACCGACGTCGGCCTCAGCTGTTTCCTCATGCCCCGCTGGCGCCCGGACGGCACCAAGAACGCGCTCGAGGTCGTGCGCCTGAAGCGCAAGATGGGCAACGTCGCCAACGCCTCCAGCGAGACCGAGCTGCGCGGCGCCCTGGCGTGGATGGTGGGGGAGGAAGGCCGCGGCGTGCGCACCATCATCGAGATGGTGGCGATGACCCGCTTCGACTGCATGGTCGGGTCCAGCGCCGGCCAGCGCAACGCCGCCGCCCAGGCCCTGCACCACTGCAGCCGGCGATCTGCGTTCGGCAAGGTGCTGAACCAGCAGCCGCTGATGCAGAACGTGCTGGCCGACCTGGTGCTGGAACACGAAGGCTCGCTGGCGCTCACCATGCGGGTCGCCCGCGCGCTGGACCACCGCGACGACTCCGCCGAGGACCACCTCGTCCGGCTGCTGACGGCTGTGGGCAAGTACTGGATCTGCAAGCGCACGCCGGCCCATGCCGCGGAAGCGATGGAGTGCATCGGCGGCAGCGGGGTGATGGAGGACAGCCCGATGCCGCGGCTGTTCCGCGAGTCCCCGGTCAACGCCATCTGGGAAGGCAGCGGCAACATCCAGTGCCTCGACGTGCTGCGGGCGATGCAGCGCACGCCCGGTGTGGTGGGGGCGTTCTTCGACGAGCTCGGCCTGGCCCTCGGCGCCAACACGGCGCTGGACCGCTGGGTGGCGAACCTGCACCACGACCTGAACGACCTCGACGACATCGAGTACCGCGCCAGGCACCTGGTGGACCAGATGGCCCTCGCCATCCAGGGGTCCCTCCTGGTGCGCCACGCGCCCGAAGCCGTCGCCGACGCGTTCTGCGCGTCGCGCCTCGACCAGGGCGGTCACCGCCAGTACGGCTCACTGCCCCGCGGCGTCGACTGCGCGGCCATCATCGAGCGCGCCACCCCTCAGGCCAACTCGTTGTGACGGCGGGAACGGTGTGA
Organism: Acidimicrobiaceae bacterium; assembly: GCA_020637295.1. Lineage (GTDB taxonomy): Bacteria > Actinomycetota > Acidimicrobiia > Acidimicrobiales > Ilumatobacteraceae > UBA668. The sequence continues at coordinate 6,492 of JACJWF010000019.1, forward strand.
CCGCGGGTCAGTAGCCGGTGAGGCGGACGTCGCCGGCGAGGTCGGGGAAGACCTTGGCCACCTTGGCGCTGAGCCAGTCGCCGTAGCGGCCGCCGATGTCGCGCAGGTTGGCGCGGTCCCATCGTTCGGTCGCGTCGTGCGGCACCGTCCACGCATCGTGCAGGTCCAGCGGCTCGACCTCTGCGTCCCAACCGGGGTCGAGGAAGAACGGCAGCGAGTACCTGTCGGTGCCGGCGTGGTTGCGCACCCGGTGCGGGTTGCTGCGGTAGCGGCCGCCGGTCAGCCGGTCGAGCATGTCGCCGAGGTTGCAGAGCACGAGGTCCGCGTCGGCCGGCGCCGGCACCCACTCGCCGCGCACCTTCACCTCCAGCCCGGGCGTGCCGTCCGTCGCCAGCAGGGTGAGCAGCCCGTAGTCGGTGTGCTCACCGACGCCCCACGTCGCGGTGTCGCCGGCCGGGTGCGGCGGGTAGCGGAAGATGCGGAACAGGCAGGTTGGCGCGGCGGTGAGGCCACGGCGGAACACGTCATCCTCCTGCTCCAGCCCAGTGGCCATGTGCGCCAGCACCTGCTGCCCCAACGCCTCCATCGCTGCCATCCACGCCGTGACCGCGGTGCGCAGGCCGGAGGGCGTCTCGGGCCACAGGTTCGGGCCGTGCAGCGGGCGCGGGTCGGCGGGCAGTTCCGTGCCGAAGTAGTAGCCCTCCTTGCGGTCGGGGACGCCGGAGGTCAGCTCGCCGCCGAGGGGGAACCAACCACGCCAGGCGGTGCCGCCATGACGCATCGCCACTCGTTCCTTCGTCGCCTCCGGCAGGGAGAAGAACTCCGCCGCCAGCCCGATGAGGTCGTCACGCAGGATGCGCAGCGGGGCGTCGAGCGGCACGGCGAAGAACCCCGCGGTGCGGCACGCCGCGTCGATGCCCTCCGCCGCGTCCGCCGCGTCCGGGTCGATCACCGGGATCGTGTCCACGGGGCGTGACTGTATGCCGTCAGCCCGGCGCGGATCGGGCCGGGCGCTGGCAGACTGCTGACCCGTGACCACCGCCCAGTTCATCGTCGTCGCGGTGGCCGTCTTCACCGCTGCGTTCGTGCAGGTCATCGCCGGCTTCGGGTTCGCCCTCCTGGCCATGCCGATCATGACGCTGTCGATCCCGGTGCGCACCGCAGTGGTGGTCAGTTCGCTGCTCGGCATCCTCACCACCGCGTGGCAGGCGGTGCACATGCGGTCGAAGGCCGATCGGCCGGTAGGCCTCCGGCTGGCGTTCGGGGCCTTCGTCGGCATGCCGCTGGGCCTGGTGATCCTCAACGTGGTGAGCGACCGCAACCTGCGCTTGACACTCGGCATCGCGGTGCTGGTGGCCACGGCGCTCCTCGCTCGCCGGCTGAGCCTGGCGCACGTCGGCCCGCAACTCGACTACGGCGCCGGGTTCGTGTCCGGCGTGCTCAACACCTCGGTCAGCACCAACGGGCCGCCGCTGGTGTTCGCCCTGCAGACCCGCCACTTCGAAGGCGATCGGTTCAGGGCCACCATCAACCTCACGTTCGCGCTCAGCAACATCGTCGGGCTCTCGCTGTTCCTCCTGAACGGCAAGGTCACCCGCGACGGCCTGCTCGCCGCGGCGATCGCCCTGCCCGCGTGGGCCGCCGGGCAGGCGCTCGGCTGGCCGATCCGCAAGCACGTGCACGGGGAGCGCTTCCGCTGGGTGGTGTTGACGATGCTGTTCGCCGCCGGGGTCAGCGCCGTCGTATTCGCACTGACCTGAAGGCGCTCCGGGCCGACGGCAACCTGACACACTTTGCCGATGGTGCCCACCTCTCCCGGACCGCGCAACGTCGTGGTCGTGCTGCTGGACTCCCTCAACCGCCACATGCTCGGCTGCTACGGCGGCACGGAGTTCGACACCCCGAACCTCGACCGCTTCGCCCGTGACCGTGCGACCCGCTTCACCAACCATGTCACCGGCTCGCTGCCGTGCATGCCTGCCCGCCACGACATCCTCTGCGGCGCGCTGGACTTCCTCTGGCGCCCCTGGGGGTCGATCGAGTTGTGGGAGGAACCCGTCACCGCTGCGCTGCGCCGGGCCGGGGTCACCACCATGCTGGTCACCGACCACCCCCACCTGTTCGAGACCGGCGGCGAGAACTACCACACCGACTTCGGCGGCTGGGACTACGTGCGCGGTCACGAGGGCGACCCGTGGAAGACCTGGCTGGACCCATCGTGGATCGGCGTCCCCGCCCCGCCGGCGGCCGACGGCGGGTGGTTCTTCCGCCGCCGCTTCGGTGATCGGGCGCCGCACATCGAGCGCGGCTACGACCGCAGCCGCACGTTCTTCCGCGAGGAGGGCGACTACCCGGGCCCCACCACGATGACCGCGGCGGCGGACTGGGTGAAGGGCGCTGCCACCCATCATGGCGACCGATGGATGCTGTTCGTCGACGAGTTCGACCCGCACGAGCCCTTCGACACGCCGGAGCCGTGGCAGGGTCGCTACGAGGACCAGCCGTGGGAGGGCGAGCGGCTGATCTGGCCGCCCTACGTCGTCGGCGGGCGCACCCAGGGCCTGCTCACCGACGCCGAGGCGCGTCACGTGCGCGGCAATTACGGCAGCAAGCTGAGCATGATCGACCACTGGTTCGGCCGTCTGCTGGACACGCTGGAGGACCAACGCCTGTGGAACGACACCGCGGTCATCGTGTGCACCGACCACGGCCATTACCTGGGCGAGGAGCGTGAGGGAGCGGACCTGTGGGGCAAGCCGCAGGTGCCCCAGTTCGAGCCCCTCGGGCACATTCCGCTGTTGATCCACTGGCCAGGTGTGGCCGGTGGTGGCACCTGCGACGCGCTCACCACGTCGGTGGACCTCCACGCCACCCTGTGCGACATCTACGGCGTCGCGCCCACCCATCGCACCCACGGCCGCTCGCTGGCGCCTCTGCTGCGCGGCGAGGTCAGCCGGGTGCGCGAATGGGCCATCGGCGGCGTCTTCGGCAACTGGGTGCAGGTCACCGACGGCCGCCGCAAGTACGCCAGGGCGCCGGAAGGGGAGAACTTCCCGCTCAGCATGTGGAGCAACCGCTGGAGCACCATGCCCACCCATGTGAAGGGCATCACCGAACTGCCCAAACCCGACGGCCGCGCCTGGCTGGACCGCATGCCCGGCAGCGAGATCCCCGTGATCCGCCAGCCCTTCCAGCCTGGCGACGCCATGCCGATCTGGGTGGCGGGCACGCACATCCTCGGCCGTCATCATCTCTACGACATCGCCAACGACCCGGGCGAGCGGGAGAACCGGGCCGGCGAGTCGGCTGAGCGGGAGATGGAGGACCTCCTCCGCACCGCCCTGGCCGACGTCGACGCCCCCGCCGAGCAGTTGGCCCGCCTCGGCCTCGCCTGACCAGGCGACACCCGCGAAGTGACGCGGTGAGACCCCTTCCGACCAGGGAAGTGACGTGATATATCACGTCACTTCGGGGTTTGGGTGGGTTGGGTTGGGTTGGGGTTGGGGGTCAGTGGCTGAACATGGTCAGCCACTGGTCCTTGGACTTCGGGCGGTACACGTAGTTGTGCTCGCGGATGGCCTCGATGGTGGCGCTGGAGGGCATGGAGTAGCGGTGGCCGGGGAAGACCACGGTGCCGTCGGGCATGGCGGCCAGGGTCTGCAGGCTGTCGTACATGGCCTCCGGATCGCTGCCGGGGAAGTCCGTGCGGCCGCAGCCGTCGAGGAACAGGGTGTCGCCGCTGACCAGGCAACCCTCCAGCAGGAAGCACTGGCTGCCCGGGGTGTGGCCCGGCGTGTGCACCAGGCGGATCTCCAGGTCGCCCACCTGCACCACATCGCCGCCCTCGTGCTCCTTCAACTGGTCCGGCCCCAGCCCGCTGGTGCGCAGCACCCATGGCGTCTCCGCCTTCTGCACGTGCACGGGGCACTCGCACCGCTCCAGCAGGGTGGCCACGCCCTCCACCGGGTGGCCCATCATGCTGCCGCCGATGTGGTCGGCGTGGAAGTGCGTGGCCAGCACGCCCACCACCTTCATCCCGTCCGCCTCGACGATGTCCAGCAACTCGTTGACGGCGTACGCGGGGTCCACCAGCACGCACTCGCCCTTGGCCCGGTCGCCGAGGGCGTAGGTGAAGTTGACCATCTGCTGGGCCAACCCGTTGTCGCGGGCGAAGTCCCGCCCGGAGAGCAACTGGCGGAAGTAGAGGCGATCGTCGGCCATGGCAACACCCTAGAGCCGTCGTACGCTGTGGGGCCGTGACGGAGGCGCTGCGCTACGGGGTCATCGGGACCGGGATGATGGGCACCGAGCACATCAACAACCTCCTCCATCTCGACGGCGCCACCGTCACCGCCATCAGCGATCCCGTGGCCGAGAGCCGCGACTGGGCCCAACTGGCGGTCGGGCTGGACGCCCCACTGACCCGCTTCGCCGACCACCGCGAACTGCTGGCCTCCGGGCTGTGCGACGCAGTGGTGATCGCCTCCCCGAACCACACCCACCACGACGTGCTGCTGGACGTGCTGGCCACCTCCCACCACGTGATGGTGGAAAAGCCGCTCTGCACCACCGTGGCGGATTGCCGTGCCGTGGTGGCCGCAGCCGACCAGACCGCCGAGCGCTGGCCCGACCGGGTGGTGTGGATGGGCCTGGAGTACCGCTACATGCCGCCGACGCAGGAGGTGCTGCGGGAGGTGCGGGGTGGCACCGTCGGGAAGGTGCGGATGGTCGCCATCCGCGAGCACCGCTTCCCGTTCCTCCCCAAGGTCGGCAACTGGAACCGCTTCACCCGCAACACCGGCGGCACGCTGGTGGAGAAGTGCTGCCACTTCTTCGACCTGATGAACCTGATCATCGCCACCCCGCCCGTCCGGGTGATGGCCAGCGGCGCCCAGGACGTGAACCACCTCGACGAGGTCTACGACGGCGAGGTACCGGACATCCTCGACAACGCGTACGTGATGGTGGAGTACGACGGCGGGGTGCGGGCGATGCTCGACCTCTGCATGTTCGCCGACGCCAGCCGCAACGAGCAGGAGATCACGGTCGTCGGTGACGCCGGCAAGGTCGAGGCCCTCGTCACCGAGGGCATTGTCCGCGCCGGCCGCCGCGCCGACGGCATCGGCCGCGTCACGGAACGCCCGGTGCACGACCCGGCCATCCGCCACGAGGGCCTCCACCATGGCGCCTCCTACCTGGAGCACGTGGCCTTCGCCGAGGCGGTGCGCCGGGGCGCCCCACCCGCGGTCACCCTGCACGACGGGCTGATGGCGGTGGCGATCGGCGAGGCCGCCCACCGCTCGATCGACGAGCAGCGCCCGGTGCTGCTGGAGGAGGTACTGGCATGACGGCCCAGCCGCTGGAATCGCTGACGGCGGGGGAGCGCATCCTCGTCGGCGGGGACCGCTTCGTCACCGTGCCGCCCGCACTCGCCGCCGCGTTCACCGCGGGAGACCGCTTGGTGGTCGTTCACGACACCGGCGACCTCCTGCACATCCCGGCCGCGGAAGGCCGCACGGTCGCCACTGCGGTGGGCGACGCGGTGGACGCGTTCGCCGCGCTGGCCGCCGTCGACGACGACCGGATCAGCGACTTCTTCGACCGCTTCGCCGCACTGCTGGAGGACGACGCCGCGTTCGCGCCGATCGCCGCGGCCAACGAGGCTGACGTGGCGAGTGCCCGGCAGCGGGGGAGGGCCACCGGCCGGCTGGTCCTCGACGGCAAGATGCGCGCCGGCATGGTGGACGGCCTGCGGGTGTGGCGCGACATCCCCACCCGCCGCAGCCAGCAGGTGGGGGAGGTCCGCCACCAGGGCTGGTCCGTCGCCCAGTGGCGCGACCCGCTGGGCGTGGTCGGCTTCGTGTTCGAGGGCCGGCCCAACGTCTTCGCCGACGCCACCGGTGTGCTGCGCACCGGCAACACCGTCGTGTTCCGCATCGGCAGCGACGCCCTCGGCACGGCGCGGGCGATCATTGCCAATGCGGTCGCCCCGGCGCTGGCCGCGGCCGGGCTCCCGGCCGGCGCCGTCCGCCTGGTGGACAGTGCGGCGCATGCTGCCGGCTGGGCGCTCTTCGCCGACCAGCGCCTGTCGCTGGCGGTGGCCCGCGGCTCGGGGGCCGCGGTCGCCCAGCTCGGGGCCGTCGCCCGCCAGCACGGGGTGCCCGCCAGCCTGCACGGCACCGGTGGCGCCTGGCTGGTGGCCGCCGACACGGCCGACGCCGATCGCTTCGAACTGGCCGTGCGCCACAGCCTGGACCGCAAGGTGTGCAACACGCTCAACGTGTGCTGCATCGTCCGCTCACGCGCCGCCGACCTGCTGCCCCGTTTCGAGCGGGCGGCCCACGACGCCGCGGCAGCCAGGGGAGTGGCCCCGGCGATCCATCACCTGCAGCCGGACGACCCGCAGTTGGCCACGGAGTGGGAGTGGGACGACGTGCCCGAGGTGTCGGTGATGATCGTCGACGACGTCGCCCACGCGGTGGAGCAGTGCAACCGCTTCAGCCCGCACTTCGTCGCCAGCCTGGTCAGCCAGGACTCCGCCGAGCACGATCGCTTCTACCGCAGTGTGGACGCCCCGTTCGTGGGCGACGGGTTCACCCGCTGGGTGGACGGCCAGTTCGCCCTGCTCCAGCCGGAGCTCGGCCTCAGCAACTGGCAGGGTGGCCGTCTGTTCGGGCGGGGCGGCGTGTTGTCCGGCGACTCGGTCTACACGGTGCGGCTGCGAGCGACGGTCGACGACCCCGACCTTCACCGCTGAGCGGTCAGGTCAGTTCCACCAGCCGGTGACGTCGATCACGAGGTGGGTGTCGGTGGTGGTCCGCACGCAGATCGCTCCGCCCGCGGACAGCTTCACCTGCACGCCGTTGGCCATCACTTTGTTGGCCGGGTAGGTGATCGACTCCACGTCGGGCTGGGCGCCGCAGCCCCACACGGTGACGCTGCCGTCGGCCACCGGGAACACGATGGTGAGGTTGATCGACACGGCCGACACGTTGGCGGGGATGCCCCGCTGCCCGGCGAGCACCAGTGTCTTCGTGGTGTTCGCGCTCAGCCGGCCGCCGTCCGTGCCGAGGTTCATCTCCTCGCGGTACAGGTCGCGGGTGTCGGTCACCCTGGTCGGGGCAGCCGGCACGAGCGAGCCGTTGCCGGCGTCGGTGAAGTACCCCAGCACGTCGACCCTGATGTCCATGTCCTTGTGGGTGTAGAAGCAGATGTCGCCGCTGCTCGGCATCGGGACGATGGCGAAGTTCTGCTTCGTCATCCCGGGGATGGGGTTCACGTTGGAGACGTAGGGGATGGTGTCGCCGCACGGGTAGGCGGTGATCCAGCTGATGGCCTGGGGGTCGATGCCGGCGATGTTGAACGCCACCGCCGTGGCATCCGACGGCACGCCCAGGCCGGCGGCCGGCAGGTTCACCGAGAAGGAGGAACCGGCGGCCCGGCGGGTCACGCCGCCCAGCCCGGTGGTGCTGTCCAGCAGCGGCACCGGTGTCATCGCGTGGTAGCTGTCCACCGACGACGGCTGGAAGTAGCCGTTGATGTCGATGACCAGATGGGTCTCCTTCGGTGACACGACGCAGATGTCGGTGCCGCCAAGCGGGAACACACCGGCGTTGGGCACGGCCTCGCCGGCGGTGAAGTTGAGCGTGGAGGCTGTCGGAGCGGTGTCGCTGCAGTTGTACACGGTGAGCCAGCCGGACCCGGTGGGAAGGGCCACCGTGAAGTTGGCGCTGATCGCGGTGATGTCGGCGGGCAGTCCGGCGGTGCCGGCGATCTTGATCCGCTTCGGCACGCCGGCGAGCAGCTTGGTGATGCGCTGGTTCTGCCGGCTGTCGGCGAAGCGGAACGGGGTGACGGCGGTGAAGTGCGAAGCCGGGCCGGCCGGCGAGGCCTCGGGGATGGGCATGATGCCGGTGGCGGCCATCGGGTCGACCGTGAACGACCAGGTCACGGTGCGGGCCTGGGTGGTGACGGTGACGGTGTAGACGCCGGGCGAGAGGGCGTACTTGGGGATGACGCTGATGGCGTTGTCGCCGTTGAGGATCGCCCTGGCGGTGCCAGACGTGTTGCCGCCGTAGATGGTGCACGTCTCCATCGCCCCGCCGGGCCCGCTCATGGACGCGGTGGCCCAGGAGACGGACTCGGGCATCATCGCGATCACCGGCAGGCCGGCTCCGGAGTACCCGCTCGGGCAGTAGCTCAGCGGATTGGGCGACTCGGTCACGAACCGCGAGAGGTTGGTGGTGGTGCCGTTGCCGGGGAACAGGATCGGGGTGGACGGCCGGGGCTGGCTGGTGAGGCCACGGATGACGTCCAGCGTGGCGCCCGACCTCCACGGCGACGTGGTGGTCTTGTCGCACTTGCCGAAGCCCACCGTGGCGAGGTTGTAGCGCAGCACGCCGATGGCGTGGAACGGGCCGGTCATCCAGAGCTCGATATGGCTGCGGGCGGACGTGCCGTAGGCGGAGCTGACCGCCACGTTGCCGCTGTTGCCGGCCAGGTCGCCGCTGCTGGTGTAGCCCGTGTAGCCGGGGATCTCGTCGTGGGAGATGCCGTTGTAGAGCATGTAACAAGAGTGGTTGGCCGCGCCGGCGGACCAACTGGCGTTCTCCACCACCGGGCCGAGGCCGGCCATCGCCCGGTAGTAGTTCACGGTGTCCAGCCACTGTGCGTCGGGCGTGATGAACGGTGGCACGGGGTCCACGGCATGCACCGGCACGGCGATGCCGAGCACGCCGACGAGCGCGCTGGCCACCGTTGCGATGAGTGCTCGTACCCGTGTCATCCGGAAACCTCTCCTCCGGGTCCTGCGACCGACACAGGTTCATCGGCCCGAAACCCGTGTCGCTGCAGCCGAAAGCGAGGCGCTTGACGATCTCTTGAGGATTTGCCGCGACCAAACGGAGAGTTCTGCGGGCACTAGCGTCACCGCCGTGCTTCGCCGCTCCGCTGCCGTCCTCGCCGCCGCGGCATTGCTCGCTGCCTGCGCCGCCGACCCAGGGGTGCGGTCCGGCACCGCCAACTCGGGTGGCCCCACCGCGCCGGTGGACGGCACTACCACCTCGCCCGCCACGCCCACCACGGGCTCCGGCCAGCCCGGCACCACTGTCCCCCCGCCCACCACGGTGGTCCCCGGCGCGCACGATGGCACGGGTGACCGGCTGTTCCCACAGCTGGGGTTCACCGGCATCGACGTGCAGCACTACGACGTCACCATCGACTACCACCCCGACCAGCAGTCGATCGACGGCGCCGTGGTGGCCGACATCACCGCCACCACCGCACTCACCGAGTTCTGGCTGGACTCCGTCGGCCTGGACATCAGCCAGGTCACGGTCGACGGCGCCCCCGTGGCGTTCCAGACCCAGCGTGGCGAGTTGGTGATCACGTTGCCGGCACCCGTGTCCGCGGGCACCTCGTTCACCACGGAGGTCACGTACTCCGGCCGGCCGAACGCGGCGGCGTCCGCGGTCGGGATCCCCAACGGCTGGTTCCACAGCCCAGGCGGGTCCTACGTGCTCAACGAGCCGGACGGGGCGCGCACCTGGATGCCCTGCAACGACCACCCCAGCGACAAGGCCAGCTTCACGTTCCACCTCGGCGTGCCCGCGGGGATGGCGGCCGTGGCCAACGGTGAACTGGTGTCGCACGACACCGAGGCCGCGGGCGAGCGGTGGACCTGGGACCAGGCCGAGCCCACCGCCACCTATCTCATCCTGCTGCTGACGGGGCAGTACGAGATCGCCGAGTCGCAGTCGTCATCCGGCGTGCCGATCCTCAGCGTCGCCCTCACCCAGGACGCCGACCTGCTGGCCCGGTACAACGAGCTCACCGCCCGGCAGATCGACTTCTTCGAGCAGTACTTCGGCCCGTACCCGCTGGCCCGCTACGGCGTGGCGCTCACCGACAGCTTCGGCGGGCTGGCGATGGAGACCCAGGGGCGGTCGATGTTCAGCAGCGAGGACATCGGCGGCCGTTTCGACTACGGCGAGAACCTGCTGCTCGGGCACGAACTGGCCCACCAGTGGTTCGGCGATGCGGTCACCCCGGCCGACTGGGGCGACATCTGGCTGAACGAGAGCTTCGCCACCTACGGCGAGTGGATGTGGCTGGAGGAAGCCGGGCTCGGCACCGTGGACGACAGTGCCCGCAACGCGCTGGCCAATCGCCCTCCAGGTGCCACGGGCACGCCGAGCGTCGGCGAGATGTTCGGGTACAACAGCTATGACGGTGGAGCGGCGGTGGTGCACGCGCTGCGGCGGACGATCGGCGACGACGCCTTCTTCACCCTGCTCCGACGGTGGATCGGCGAGAACAACGGCACGTCGCGGACCACGGCCGACTTCATCGCGCTTGCCCAGCAGGTGGCCGGGCAGGATCTCACGGCGTTCTTCGACACCTGGCTGTTCGCCACCAGGCCGCCCTCCAGCTTCCCCTGAGTGCCCGCCGGCGCGTCAGTGGCCGCCGCCGGTGATCCGGTTCACGATCGCATCGCGCCACTTCGACGGTGTGCCGTGCTTCGCCTCGTGCCGGTCGGAGCCCGTGGGTAGTTGCACCATCGTGTTGATGCCGATCCAGCGCAGCGGCTCGGGCTCCCACTGGCGTGAGCGGTGGCCCACCCACGGCAGGCGAGTGAGTGCAGTCTCCTGGCCGGTGATCAGGTCGGCCAGCGTGCGGCCGCTGAGGTTGGTGGTGCCCACCCCGTCGCCCACGTAGCCGCCGGCCGCCGCCATTCCGGTGGTGGGGTCGTGGGTGACGCTGCACCACCAGTCCCGTGGCGCAGCCACCGCGCCGCCCCAGCGGTGGGTGACGGCCGCATCGCCGATGGCCGGGAACAGTTCGAGCAGGGTCTCGTGGATGAGTTGGTGGACCGTCTCGTTCCGGTCGAACTCGGGCTTCACCCGGCTGCCCCAGTGGTACCACGCGCCGCGGCCGCCGAAGGCGAAGCGGTCGTCGGCGGTGCGCTGGCCGTAGATGATCATGTGACGGTCGTCGTTGAATGTCGCCCGGTCGGCCAGCCCGGCCTCCGCCCAGAATTCGGAGGGCAGCGGCTCGGTGGCGATCATCAGCGAGTAGATCGGCGCCACGGCACGGCGGTAGCCGGGCAGCCCCGGGGTGAAGGCCTCGGTTGCCCTCACGATGGTGGTGGCGCGCACCGTGCCCATTCGGGTGCGTACCCGGTTCGGCTGGATCTCCTCCACCCGGGTGTGCTCGAAGATCGTTGCGCCCAATCCCTCCACCACACCGGCCAGCCCGCGCGCCAGCCGGGCCGGATGGATGGCTGCGCAATGGGGGGTGAACGCCGCGCCCAGCACCCCGGTGGCGCCGCAGCGGGCGCGGGCCTCGTCGGCCCCGAGCACGCGGTAGTCCGCCTCCGTGAAACCGTACGAGTGGAGGTGTCGGACATGGGCCTGCACCCGGGCCCACTGGGCGGGGTTGCGCGCCAGGTGCAGGTAGCCCCCATGCGCGAAGTGGCAGTCGATGCCGTCGGCCGCCACCACCCGGCCGACCTCGCCGACCGTGTCGTGCATCGCCCGCTGCAGTGCGGTGGCGGCGTCGCGGGAACTGGCGGCCGCGATGGCGTCCATCCCCATCGGCAGCAGCGCCGAGCACCAGCCGCCGTTGCGGCCGCTGGCGCCGAACCCCACCACCTCGGCCTCCAGCACGACGACACGCAGCGCCGGGTCGTGCTGCAACAGGTAGTAGGCAGTCCACAGGCCCGTGTAGCCGCCGCCGACGATGGCGACGTCCACGTCGAGGTCGCCGCCCAGCGCCGGCCGGCCGGGCCCCCAGTCCTCGGCCGACATCGTCGAATGCCACAGGGACAGGCTGGAGAGCTCGTGCATGTGGCCAATCTATGTCGCCGCGTGGAGCGGCACCCTGGGCGCGCCTACCGTGACGGCGATGTCCTCGCCCTTGCTTCCTCCTGCGCCACCACCCGGTTGGTACCCCGCGGATGAGCAGGGCGACACCCTGCGTTGGTGGGACGGTGCGGGCTGGACGGGCCACACGGCGGGCCGGCCGCCGCCCCCCGAGCCGTTCCCCACGCTGCCGTGGCAGGTCGCTGCCGGTGCGGTGGTGGCGCTGGCGGCCCCCCTCGTCGCCAGCAAGTGGATCCTGCGCTCGACCCTGTCGTGGCGGCTGCCGATCGCGGCCTACATCGTGCTGCTCGCCGTCGTCGCCTACGGGCCCTCCCTGGCCTGGTGGCGGGCTGCCAGCCGCCGCTACGGGAGCGGCAACGCGCGGGCCGACGTGGGCTTCACCTTCGTCAAGGCGGACCTCGGTTGGGGGCCGCTCACCTGGCTGGCGTGCTTCGGCGCGCAGATCGTGGTCGCCGTGATCGTGGTCGCCTTGCACCTCCCGACCACGGGCAACACGGAGTCCATCCGCGAGAACCGCACCCTGGCTGCGTTCGTGGTGCCGATGGTGGTGCTCACCGTGGTCGTCGCCCCGCTGGTGGAGGAGATCGTCTTCCGCGGGCTCATCTTGCGCGGCCTGGCGTCCCGCCTCGGCACGGCCGCCACCATCATCGGCCAGGCGGTGCTGTTCGGCGCTGCCCACTTCGACCCCGAGCGCGGTGCCGGCAACATCGGCCTCGTGCTGGTGCTCAGCGCGGTGGGCGGGATGCTCGGCGGCGCGGCGGTGCTCAAGCGGCGGCTGGGCCCGGGGATCATCGCCCACGCGATCATCAACTCGATCGCCATGGCGGTGGCGCTCAGCGGGTGGAACCCGTCACAGTAGGCGGTTGTCGATGAGGCGCACGTCGCCGAACCACACGGCCGTCACGGCGACACAGCCGGGTCCGGCCGTGGGGTCGCCCCGCAATGTGGCGCCGTCCACGATCTCCAGGTGTTCGAAGCGGGCGAGGGGCTCCGCGTCCACCACCCGCCGGCCGGCGGCCACCAGGGTCGCCACGTCGCGGACCCCGGCGTCGTAGGCGGCGGCGACGGCATCCAGGCTCCGCGGCACGCAGGCTGCGGCCGCTCGCTGGGCCGCACTCAGGCGTCGATTGCGGCTGGACATGGCCAGCCCGTCGGCCTCGCGCACGATCGGCATCGGCACGATCGTGACGCCCATGTCCAGGTCGGCCACCATCCGGCGGATGATCGCCAGCTGCTGGAAGTCCTTCTGGCCGAACACTGCCACGTCGGGCTCGGCGGCGTGGAACAGCTTGGCGACCACGGTGGTGACCCCTTCGAAATGCCCGGGCCGCTGCGCGCCCTCCAGCACCTCGGCCAGCGCGCCCGGCACGACCCGGGTCTGGAACCCGTCCGGGTACATCGTGGCCGCCAGCGGGGCGTACACGGCGTCCACGCGGCGGGCGCGGCACAGGGCAAGGTCGTCGTCGAGCGGGCGGGGGTAGCTGGTGAAGTCGTCGCTGCGGTTGAACTGCAGCGGGTTGACGAAGATGCTGAGGGCCACCACGTCGGCGTCCTCCCGGGCACGGTCCACCAGCGCGAGATGGCCGTCGTGCAGCGCCCCCATGGTGGGCACGAGACCGACGCGCCGCCCGGCGGCGCGGTGAGCGCGGCTCCATGCGCGTAACCCGTCGGGGGTGTCGAAGACCTCCACGACCCCGCCGCGTCAGTGGAAGCTGTGCTCGTCGTCGGGCCAGAGGCCGTCGCGCACTTCGCGCACGTAGGCCTCGGTGGCCTCGATGGCGCGGGTGCGCAGGTCGGCGTAGTGCTTGGTGAACTTCAGCGTCATGTCGCTGAGGCCGAGCACGTCGTGCAGCACCAGCACCTGCCCGTCGCAGTCCGGCCCGGCGCCGATGCCGATGGTGGGGATCGACAGCTTGCGGGTGATCTCCTTGGCCAACTCGCGCGGCACGCCCTCCACCACGATGGCGCAGGCGCCCGCCTGCTCCACGGCGTGGGCGTCCTCCAGCAGGCGCTCGCGCCCGCCGGCCTCGAAGCCGCTCTTCTTGCCCTGCACCTTGTGCCCGCCCATGCGGTGGTAGCTCTGCGGGGTGAGGCCGATGTGGCCGACCACGGGGATGTCCACCCTGGTGATGGCCTGGATGGTCTCGGCCATCACCACGCCACCCTCCAGCTTCACGCACTCGGCGCCTTCCTTCATCAGCCGGATGCTGCTCTCCACCGCCTGCTGCGGGCTGACCTGGTAGCTGCCGAAGGGCAGATCGCCGACGATCAGGGCGGCGGGGCGGGAGCGGGCGACCAGGCGTACGTGGTAGGCCATCTCGTCCAGTTCGACGGGGATGGTGTTGGCCTCGCCCTGCACTACCATGCCCACGCTGTCGCCGACGAGGATCATGTCCACCCCGGCGAGGTCCACGAGGCGGGCGAAGGTGGCGTCGTACGCCGTGATCATCGAGATCCGCTCCTCCAGCGCCTTCATGCGCGCGAGGTCCGGCACGGTGATCTTCTTGCGCTCGGGCGGCGGGTTGGTCATCAGGCCATGGCCCCTTTCGTCGGGGTGCGGTTCACCCCCACGCACCTGGCAACCTAGCCAATCCGGCACATGTTCCGAAAGGCGGCGCTGCCGATGGTTGCGGTTGTCACATCCGCCGCCGCCCGGCCGACGGGCAGACCTCCAGGTAGGCGGGGTCGTCGCCGAGGCGGGTGGCACGCACCACGGCATTGGTGCAGGCCCGGGCGAAGCAGGCGGCGCCGACTTCCAGCACTGCGTTGAGGCGGACGGTGCGGGTGCGCGGCGGGTCGTCCGCTTCGGCCAACTCATCCCGCCCGGTCGCGACTCCGAAGATGGTGTCGCCGTCGAAGAGCGAGTGCACCGGCCGCACGGCGCGCGCCAGGCCGTCGTGGGCGACAGCGGCGAACTTGCCGGCTTCGGCCTTGGAGAGCGCGGCGGTGGTGGCGACGATCCCGATGGTGGTGTTCAAGGAGGGGACGGAGGCTTCCATCACCCGGCGCAACGCGGCCCGCTCGGTGGCCGTGGGGCGCTGCAGCGGGTCGTCGCCGGCCTCCCACGGCAGGCCGGAGGTGGTGTTGAGCAACGACCCTGCGGCGTTCACCACGGCCAGGGCCGCCACCACCACGCCACCGGGCATCACCTGCGATGCCGTGCCGACGCCGCCCTGCAGCCCACGGGTGCGCGCCCCGCTGCCGGCGCCGACGGATCCGTTGCCGACCGGGCGTGGCCGTGCCGCGACCGCGGCCCGCCGGCCGAAGCCGGCGTCTGGACGGTTGGTGAACACCCCGCCACGTCCGAGGTCGAAGATCACCGCCGACGGCACCAGCGGCACCACCTCGCCCGGTTCCGTGCCGACCGGGAAGCCGATCCCCCGGGCGGCGAGGACGGCCATCACCCCGTCGGCCGCCGCCAGGCCATAGGCGCTGCCGCCGGTGAGGCAGATGGCATGGGCGGTGGCGATGGTGGCCTGGGGGTGCAGCAGGTCGGTCTCCCGGGTGCCCGGCCCGCCGCCGCGCACGTCCACGCCGACCACCGCGCCGGGCGGTAGGAGCGCCACGGTGGTGCCGGTGCGCCAGCCCCGCCCGCAGCGGTGGGCGTGGCCCACGGCGATGCCGGGGACGTCGGTGAGGCAGCCGCCAGGTGGGGCGTCAGGCGGGGGCATCGGCCGGGGCGTGATCGATCACGGACTCCGGGCCGAGGGTGCGCCACGCGCCGACGGCGACGATGTACACCGGGCAGGCGATGAGGACCCACTTGCCGGCATCGTTGTGGCCGGGCCAGTCCGCCGTCATCGCCAGCACCGCGGCCAGCCAGAGCACCGTGACGGCCACGTTCATCGGGCGCCACTTGCGGACCTGCATGGGGTGGATGAACTTCCAGTTGGTGAGCTGGGTGAGGGCCAGCAGCACGCACACCGTCGCCACGACCCAGGGCTTGGCCTGGATGAGGTACAGGGTGGGCACGATCATGTTCCACTCGCAGGGGAACCCGTTGAAGTACTTGTCGGCGGTCATCTGGTCCGTGCGGCTCATCCACAGTGCGGACAGGAACAGCACCACCGACGCGACCAGCACGTTGCCGTGGTGGGGCAGCATGTTGAAGCGCAGCATGAACAGCACCGGGATGACGATGCAGGTGACGTAGTCGATGATCAGGTCCAGCGTGTAACCGTCGATCCGGGGCACATGGGTGCGGACGTCCCACGCCCGTGCCGCAGGACCGTCCAGGCCGTCGACGATCATCGCCACGGCGAGCCACACGATGGCCATCTTGAAGTCGCGGTCCGTCACGGCCATCAGCCCGAACATGCCGCACAGCGCGCCGAGCGCCGTGAAGAGGTGCACGAACCACCCCTTGGCCACGGGGTGGCGGAGTGCGGCGAACTGGTCGTGGTCGGGCTGCAGAGACATGGGCGTTGACGCAGGACGGAAGGGTTCCACCCCTGAACGCCCGCATCGTAGCCCCTGGGCACCGGTAGCGTCGCGTTCCGTGCGACACAGGGCGAGGGCGGCGTGGAGCCGCGCAGCAGGCGTGGTGGTGCGCCGGGTGTGGTCCTGGGCCACCACGGTTGCCGCCATCGGCCCGCACGACCGGGCGGGCCGCATGTTCGGGGCGTTCGGCGACGGCAGCATCATCTGCTTCCCGCCGAACACCATCTTCAACGAGCGCTACATCCACATCGGTGCCGGCACGATGCTCGGCCCGCAGATCACGCTGTCCGCCGGGATGGTCCCGGGCCAGGCATGCCTCAGCGACCCGGTCGTGCGCATCGGGGATCGCTGCCTCATCGGCAAGGGCAGCGGCATCGTCGGCCACTTCTCGATCGAGATCGGTGACGACGTGTGGACCGGTCACCACGTGTACATCACCGACCAGAACCACGGGTACCAGGACGTCACCCGGCCCATCTCCCAGCAGACCCAGCCGGAGCGGCCGGTCTCGATCGGCGACGGCTCGTGGATCGGCCATGGCTCGGTGGTGCTGCCGGGCGCTCGGATCGGCCGCCATGTCACCATCGGGGCGAACTCCGTCGTGACGGGCGAGATTCCGGACTTCTCCGTGGCCGTCGGCAACCCCGCCAAGGTCATCCGTCGCTATGTGGAGGGTGAGGGCTGGGTGCGCCAGGCCTGACCCTGCGGGTCACATCGGCTTGATGTTGACCAGGTCGTTGGGAGGCGAGCAGGCCGGGACGTCGTTGCCCTTCACCCCGGCGGTGAAGTCGGTGACGACGTTGGTGACGGGGCCGCCCGCGTCCTCCACCACGCTCTCGCTGTAGCGCACGTTGTTGCCGGCCCGCAGTTCTGCGGCGTAGTGGCGGCGGTCGGAGATGACGATCCGGTAGTACTTCTCGAACACGGTGAGGATCTCGTGGTCCCGGTCGGTGGTGACCGGGATCGCCATCAGGTCGTTCACCATCTCCTCGATGATGTCGGTCGCCTGCTCCACCAGGGCGGCTCGCTGCTGCATCTGCTCCGGCGTGGGTGTCTCGATGACGCCGCCGCCGGTGTCCGTCAACCCGTCGAGTTGCAGCCTGGCGTCGGCGCAGATGGCTCGGGCGGACGCTGCCCAATCCGGGTCGTCCAGCCGGTACACGCCCTTGTCCGGAGCGAGCGTGAAGGCGTACACCCACACGGAGAGGATCAGCACGGTGCCGACTGCGAGGAAGGCGACCAGCCACGGTCGCCGGCGGCCCGGCGCCGGGCCGTCACCGGGCTCGGTGACCGTGTCGTCGATCGTGGCGGTCATGCGGACTCCTTGGGGCGGTAGCTGAGGGCGAGTTGCAGGATGGCACCACCGAGGCCGACTGCCACGGCGGTGATGCCGCCGCTCCAGCCGGTGAAGGTGATGTCGGCGGCATGGTCGGCGGACCACTCGCCGGGGCCCATCAGGCCGACGCACGCGGCCACGACCGCGATCGACGCGCAGTACTCCCAGCCCTGGTTGGGCTTGAAGATGAAGAAGCCGACCTTCCAGTGGGCGACGACGATGGCCACTGTCATGAGCCCGATCATCCCCGCTGCGGCCAGCGGGGTGAGGATGCCGGCAGCGAACATGAGACCGGCGCCGATCTCCGTGGCGGCCGCGAGGCGCGCCTGCCACGCCGGCCACCGCATGCCGATGGTGCCGAACCAGCCGGCGGTGCCCTTCAGGCCACCCCCGCCGAACACCTTGTTGTAGCCGTGGTAGGCGAGGAAGAGGCCGAAGACCAGCCGCAGCACGAGCAGTGCAAGGTTGACCTGGTGCATGGCCCACACGCTACGGGGTGACCGACGACCTGCCATATTCACCACCGATGGATCCCGACCCGGTGGTAGACAGATCGGCCGTGGGGGAGGGCACGGTCGTTCCGGAGCGCGGCAGTCGTCTGGCGCAGGCATTCCGGCTGTTGCGCGCCCTCTTGCGCCACCACAAGCGGCTGTTCTTCACCGCCGTCACCGGCGCTGCGGTGTTCGCCGCCTGCACGGTGGCGTCTGCCGCGCTGGTGTCGAAGATCACCGACGACATCATCGGGCCACGGTTCAACGAGGGCTCCGTCCGGGCTCGCACGGTGGTCAGCATCCTCGGGGTGCTCATCCTGCTCGGCGTCATCCGCGCCGCCGGCGTGGTGGTACGGCGCACCTGGGCGGGCCGCACGGCCTGGCGGGTCACCGAGACGATCAGCGCCGACGTGGTGGACGCGCTGGTGGCCCAGCCGGTGCCGTGGCACCGGCGGCAGAGCACGGGCGATCTGATCACGCGCGCCGGGGTGGATGCCGAGGCCGCGACGGCGATCCTCGGGCCGATGCCGTTCGCCACCAGCGTGATCCTGATGATCGTGCTGGCCGGCGTGTGGCTGGTGGTGACGGACGTGGTGCTCGGGCTGGCCGCGGTGTGCGTGTTCCCGCTGCTGATCATGCTCAACCTGCGCTACCAGAAGAAGGTCGATGCCTTCTACATGACGGCGCAGGACGAACTGGGTCAGCTCAGCTCGGCCGTGCACGAGAGCTTCGACGGTGTGGCCGTGGTCAAGAGCTTCGGCGCCGAGGCCAGGGAGACCGAACGGCTGTCGGCCATCGCAGCCCGGCTGCGCGAGGCCCGGATGAGCGCCGTGCGCCTGCGCAGCCTGTTCGAGTCGCTGCTCGACGGCATTCCCACTGCGGTCAACGTGCTGCTGCTGGTAGGTGGCGCCTACCGGGTGCGCTCCGGCGCGATGACCATCGGCGACCTGGCCAGCTTCCTCTACATGTTCGTGCTGCTCGTCTTCCCCCTGCGGCTCATCGGCTACGCCCTCAGCGAACTGCCGCACTCGCAGGCCGGCTGGGACCGCATCCGCGCCCTGCTGGACCAGCCGATCGAGCCCGATCCGGCAGCCACCCAGCGGCGCGTGGCCGGGCACGGTGTGACACTGCGCGACGTCCACTTCAGCCACGACGGTGAGCGGGACGTGCTCGCCGGCGTGGACGCGGACATCCCCGGCGGGCGAACCGTGGCGGTGGTCGGCGCCACGGGCTCGGGCAAGACCACCCTGCTGCACCTCGTCGCCGGGCTCATCGCCCCGTCGGCGGGTGAAGTCGCCGTGCCCGCCGAAGGGGTGGCCCTCGTGTTCCAGGAGGCCTTCCTGCTGGCCGGGTCGGCCCGGGAGAACATCACCTTGGGCGCTCCCGTGGGCGACGAGGAGGTGGCGGCAGCGCTGGAGGTCGCCGAGGCGTCCTTCGTGCTGGCACTGCCCGACGGGTTGAACACCGTGGTGGGCGAGCGCGGCGTCGGTCTGTCCGGTGGCCAGCGTCAGCGGCTGGCACTGGCCCGCGCGCTGGTCCGCCGCCCTGCCGTGCTGCTGCTCGACGACACCACCTCGGCACTGGACCCGGCCACGGAAGCCAAGGTGCTGCGCAATCTGCGCGCCGCGCTGGCCGACACCACGGTGGTCGCGGTCGCCAGCCGGCCGTCGACCATCGCCCTCGCCGACGACGTGCTGTTCCTGTCCGGCGGGCGGGTGGTGGCGCACGGCCGCCATCACGAACTGATGGCCACGGTGCCGTCGTACCGAACCCTCATCGAGGCGTTCGAGCACGACCGCGAGGCGATGGAGCAACGCGTCGGGGGTGGTGAATGACCGAGCCGATCAGCCGTTGGAGCGCAGTGGAGACCATCGGGCGTGGCGTGCGGGCAGCGCCCGCGCTGCGCGCCGGGTTCGGGCTCACCCTGTTCCTCGCCATGGTCGGCGCAGGTGGGCGCGTGGTGGTGCCGATCGTCATCCAGCAGGCCATCGACCACGGGTTCCGCGACGGGCAGGTCCACATCCGCACCATCCTCGTGCTCGCTGCGTTCGGCATCAGTGCCGTGGCCCTGGCCACGTGGGCCCAGCGCACCGCGGTCTACCGCCTGGGCCGACGGTCGGAGGAAGCCCTGTACGGGCTGCGGGCCAGCCTGTTCCAGCACATCCACCGGATGAGCATCGAGGATCACAACGAGGAGCGCAAAGGCGCGCTGGTCGCCCGGGTCACCAGCGACGTGGAGACGCTGGCGCAGTTCTTCCAGTGGGGCGGCATCGCCTGGTTGCTGGACAGCACGCTGATGCTGCTGGTGGCCGGTGTGATGCTGGCGTACGACTGGGTGCTGGCGCTGGTGGCGTTCGTCGTGGCCGCCCCGCTGGCCATCGTGCTGCGCATGGTCCAGGGCCATCTGGTGAAGGCGTACGACCAGGCTCGCCAGTCCAACGCCGAGGTGATGACCCAGCTCAGCGAGTTGGTGTCGGGCGCCGAGACCTTGCGGGCTTACGACGCCGGGCAGCACTACACCGCCAAGGTGAAAGAGGTCAGCCACCAGCGATCGAACTCGTTCATCAGGGCCGGCACCATCGGCGCGTTCCTGTTCCCCTCCGGCGAGGTGTTCAACGTGCTCACCGTGTCCGCGGTGGTCTGCGTGGGTGTGCTGCGCGGCCCGGCCAGCGGCCTGACGGCCGGGGCGATGGTGGGCTTCGTGTTCCTCACCCAGCGGTTCCTCGAGCCGATCGCCGAGTTCACCGAGGTGCTCGACATGACCCAGACGGCGGTGGCCGGCATGCGCCGGGTGCTCGGCGTGCTGGAGATCCCCATCGGCCCACCCGAGCCGGACATGCCCCTCACGCTGCCGGCCGGGCCGCTCACCGTCACGGCCGACCGTGTGGACTTCAGCTACCGCAGCCGCGGGGAGGACGACGAACCGCCCGTCCTGATCGACGTCAACCTCCACATCCCGGCCGGTCAGCAGGTGGCCGTCGTGGGCGAGACGGGCTCCGGCAAGACCACGCTCGGCCGCATCATCGCCCGCATGGCCGACCCCTCGGCGGGGTCCATCGCCCTGGGCGGGGTGCCGCTCACGCGAGTGGCCAACGCCGATCTGCGCACCCGGCTCACCGTCGTGCCGCAGGAGCCGTTCCTGTTCGAGGGCAGCATCGCCGCCAACCTGCTGTTCGCCCGCCCCGGCCTCACCGAGGCGGACCTGCTGGCGGCCATCGACACGCTGGACCTCCGCGACTGGCTGGACGCCCTGCCGGACGGGCTGGCCACCCAGGTGGGCCAACGGGGCACCCAGCTGTCGGCAGGGGAGCGCCAGCTCGTGGCGCTGATCCGCGCGTCGCTGGTGGACCCTGACGTGCTCGTGCTGGACGAGGCCACGTCGTCCGTGGACGCACTCACCGAGGTCCGCATCGCCCATGCGCTGGAGCGCCTGGCCGAGGGGCGCACCACCATCGCCATCGCCCATCGCCTGTCCACCGCGGCCCGTGCGGACCGCGTGCTGGTGCTGGACCACGGCCGCCTGGTGGAGGACGGCACCCACGACGAACTGCTGCGCTCCGACGGCACCTACCGGCGGATGTACGACGCCTGGGTCGCCGCCACGTCGTCCTGACGCTCGCGGCTCAGGGGGTGTCCAGCAGCGACGGCCCGCGCACCTCGACGATGCGGCACTCCAGTGACCCTTCCTCGTCGAGGAACTCGGAGGTGCTGAACGGCTCGGTCCCTCCCGGCGTCACATCGTCCACATGCACTGACAGCACGGCTAGCACACCGTCGCCGTGGCTGAGCTCCACCGCCACCACATAGCTGTTGGTGACCTCGTCGAGGTTGGTGATGGTGCCGCGCACGTCGGCCAGGCGGCCGTCCTGCTGGCACCTGGTCAGCGAGACCTCGTGCGGCCCCGCCTCGCGCAGCTCCTTGATCGCCCGGATCACCTGGACGGTCAGCGCCACACCGATGGCACACGTCACGAACGCCAGCGAGGACAGCACCACGCCGGCCGTCGCCAGCCCGGCTCGCGGTGGCGGGCGGTCGCCCTTGGTGCGCAGGACGCGGATCCCGAGGACCAGGCCGATCACTGCGCCGGCGAACGCCAGCAGCACGACGAACGGCAGCAGGCCGATGATCAGGGAGCTGATGCCGAGCACGAAGGAGGCGATGGCCATTCCGGCTCCCGGCGCGCCGGGCACGGGCGACCTGGCTGCGACCGGGGGCCAGCCCGGTTGGGGAGCGGGCGGGGCCATGGCTCCGGCTGCCGCCGGGCCGGCCCCGGCCGGGTCGACGAAGCGGTTGCCGTGCACGGACACGTCGGCCGTCCATGCCGTGCCGTTGTGCCAACGGAACTCGTAGCGGCCGGTGGGGTCGGGCAGCCACCGGCCGCCCTGGAAGGAGAAGCCGTCGCTCACGGACGCCGACGCTACAGGTCCGGCGGCAACGGTGAGCCTCTACGATCGATGCCGCCATGGAGATCATCCTCATCCGCCACGGCGAGCCCGAATGGGTTCGTGACGGGCTCAGCGTCGTCGATCCGCCCCTCACCGACCGCGGCCTGCTGCAGGCCCAGCGGGTCGGCGAGGAACTCCACGCCGAGGCGTTCGACGAGGTGATCGTGTCGCCGCTGCGGCGGGCACGCCAGACGGCGGCACCGCTGCTCGGCCTGCAGCGCCGCAAGGAGGCGATCGAGCCGTTCCTGGAGGAGATCCGCGAGCCGAACTGGCACGGCACCCCGGAGGAACTGGCCGCCGCCGCGTACGCCGAGGAGAAGAGCCGCGCCGCAGAGGATCGCTGGCTGGGTGTGCGTGGCGGGGGCGAGCCGCCGCGCGACTTCGTGGAACGGGTGCGTGCCGGCGGCACCGACTACTTCGCCGGGCTGGGCATGCACCGCGCCGGGCAGCGGTTGCCCGTGTGGCACCTCGACCAGCCGGACCTGAAGATCGTGATCGTGGCCCACTCCGGCACCAACGGGGTGCTGCTGTGCCAGCTGCTGGGCCTGGATCCCGTGCCGTGGGAGTGGGACCGCTTCGTCACCCACCACGCGTCGATCACCCGGTTGCAGAGCTTCGCGATGGGCGATGGGCACACGTTCTCGTTGCGTCGCCTCAGCGACGTGGAACACCTGCCGCGCGACGCCCGCACGGCCTGACCGCGGGCTGCCGCCGGCGTCGGGTTACCAGGCGCAGCGCAGCCGCTTGATGCCGTTGATGAACGCGCTCTGCAGGTAGTCCGGCTCGCCGACCGTGTGGATGGTGGGCATCCGCCGCCGCAACTCGTCGAACATCACGGCGATCTCGCGGCGGGCCAGGTTGGCCCCGAGGCAGAAGTGGGGGCCGCCGGCGCCGAAGCCCACCTGGGCCGGTTGCAGGGTGCGGGTGATGTCGAACCGGTAGGGGTCGGTGAACACGGTGTCGTCGCGGTTCGCCGAGCAGTACCACATCACCAGCTTCTGGCCGGCTTCGATCTTCTGGCCACCGACCACGGTGTCCTCGGTGGCGGTGCGGCGGAAGTGCACGACCGGGGTGGCGTAGCGGACGATCTCGTCGACGGCCGTGCGGGTGTGGGCGTCCCAGTTGTTCCACCACAGGTCGCGCTGGTCCGGGTGCTGGGTGAGCAGGTGCATGCCGTGGGAGACGGCGGTGCGGGTGGTCTCGTTGCCGGCCACCACGAGCAGGATGAAGAACGAGCCGAACTCCTGGGCGGTGAGCCGCTCGCCGTCCACCTCGGCGTGCATCATGATCGACGTGAGGTCGTCTTTCGGGTTCTTCAGGCGGTCCTCGCCCAGCGCCTGGGCGTACTGGTAGATCTCCATCGCCACCATCATCAGTTCCTCGAACGTGCCGGCGTACTCCGGGTCGCCGACGCCGAGGATGACGTTGGTCCAGCGGAAGACGCGTTCCTCGTCCTCCGGCGGGATGCCCATCATCTCGCAGATGATCTGCAGCGGCATCGGGGCGGCAACCTCTGCCACGAAGTCGCATTCCCGCTCGGGGAACTGCTCCAGCAGGCGGTCCACCACGGCGGCGGCCTTCTGGCGGACGTAGTCCTCCACCCGGGCGATCTCCTTGGGCGTGAAGCCCTTGGAGACGATGGAGCGCAGCCGGAAGTGCTTCGGGTCGTCCATGGCGATCATCGAGCCGAAGAACTCGGAGATCTCGATGGGCATGTCGCCGATGTTGACGCCGCGGCCGCTGCTGAACAGCTGGGGGTTGCGGCTCACGTGCCACACGTCCTCGTGGGAGGCCAGCGACCAATAGCCGGGGCCCTTCGGGAACGGTGAGCCCTCGAACTCCCACTCGTCGCTCCAGCTCACCGGCTGCTCGCGCCGGAGGGTGAGGAAGGCGCCTTCGCGTTCCTCCCTGGGGCGGAGCCAGAACTCCGGGTCGGAGAGCTCGAACGAACCGAGGGGGACGTGTGCCGGCGTCATGCCCGGACAGTAGCGAGGCCACGAGCGACCGGGCGTGCCGGAGAAATCTTGCGCGCGCACCAAACCGTGCGGGCGTCTGCAGCGTGCCATCAGCACCCAACGGAGATGGTGCCCCGGCACCGAACGGAAACAGGAGTCCTCACATGAACCTTCGTCAGCGTCTCGGTCACCGTGGCACCGTCGTGCTCGCCAGCGTCGTCGGCTTCGCCGCCGGTGGCGCCGGCCTCGTGGCTGCCGGCCAGGCCGTGTTCACCACCGCCGACGATCCGGTCACCACGGTGTCCGCTCCGTCGTCGGAGAGCACCGACGTGTCGGTGCCGGTCACGGAGCTGAGCATCCCGACCTCGGTGGACGACAGCACGGCGACGTCCGTGGACGACAGCACGGCCACCTCGGTGGACGACAGCACGGCGACGTCCGTGGACGACAGCACGGAGAGCTCCACCCCGAACTCGGTGGAGGACGGCGACGACGACAGCAGCAGCTCAAGCGTCCCCAACAGCAGCGGGTCGAGCACCCCGTCCAGCACCCCCGGCAGCACGCCCGCGGCGATGCCGCCGGCGTTCACCGAGACCTACCAGTCGTCCGGTGGCTCGATCACCGTGACCTGGGACGGCAGCGCCTTCCACCTGGACTCGGTGAACCCCGCCGCCGGCTTCTCCTACGAGGTGAAGGACCTCCGCTGGGACCGGGTGCGGGTGGAGTTCGAAGGTGACGACGACGACGCCCGCATCGAGGTGCGCCTCTCGGACGACGACAACACCATCCGGGTGCGCATCGACTGAGCCGGGACGGCCCGGCGTAGGCTGCACGGAATGTTGCAGCCCGCCGAGATCGAACGCCTGCTGGTGGTGATGGCTCATCCCGACGATGTGGACTTCGGGTCCGCGGGCACGATGGGATGCCTCACCGACCAGGGCGTGGAGATCACCTACTGCCTGGTCACCGACGGAGACGCCGGCGGCAGCGACCGCTCGATCAGCCGCCCCGAGATGGCGGCGCTGCGCCGCAAGGAGCAGACCGAGGCGGCCGCTGCCGTCGGCGTTCACCGTCTCGTGTTCCTCGGGTACCCGGACGGCAGGGTGGAGCCCACGCTGGAGCTGCGGCGGGACATCAGCCGGGTCATCCGCGAGGTTCGCCCGAAGGTGGTGGTCAGCCAGTCGCCGGAGCGCAACCTGGACCGCATCTTCGCCAGCCATCCGGACCATCTGGCGGCCGGCGAGGCGGCGATGAGCGCGGTGTATCCGGACAGCCGCAACCCGTTCGCCTTCCCCGAACTGCTGGAGGGCGGCCTGGAGCCGTGGACGGTGGAGGAGTTGTGGCTCTCCGGTCACCCGAAGCCCACCGACGTCATCGACGTGACGGATCAGTTCGACCGCAAGATGGACGCCCTGCTGTGCCACCGCAGCCAGCACCCGGACCCGGACGGCCTGCCGGGGCGCATCCGCCAGTGGATGACCATCACCGCCGAGTTCGGGGGCCTGCCGGAGGGCCGCCTGGCCGAGGGCTTCCGCGTCGTTCGCACCGTCTGAGCCGGTCGCCCGTTTCCACGAAGCTACTCATCGGTAGCTAGTGTCGCTCTGTCACTGAGACCCGAGGGGGAAGCCGCCATGACCGAAGCCGTGATCGTCGCCACTGCCCGCAGCCCGATCGGCCGCGCCAACAAGGGGTCGCTGGTCGACCTGCGGCCGGACGACATGAGTGCCCAGATCCTGAAGGCGCTGATGGCGAAGGCGCCGCAGGTGCAGGCCTCCGACGTGAACGACCTGATGTGGGGCATCGGCCAGCCGGCCGGTGAGGGCGGGTTCAACATCGCCCGCGTCATCAGCATCCTCGCCGGGTTCGAGGACATCCCCGGCGTCACCGTCAACCGCTACTGCTCGTCCAGCCTGCAGACCATCCGCATGGCGTTCCACGCCATCAAGGCGGGGGAGGGCGACTGCTTCATCGCCGGCGGCGTGGAGACCGTCAGCCGGTACATGAGCGGCGCCAGCGACTCCGCCCCGAACCCGATCTTCAAGGGCCCGGGCGAGCGCACCAAGGCCCGCGCCGGTGGCGGCCAAGGCACGTGGACCCCGCCCGAGGGCCTGCCCGACGTGTACATCGCCATGGGCCAGACCGCCGAGAACGTGGTCGAGGTCGAGGGCATCTCCCGCGAGGAGATGGACCGCTTTGGCGTGCGCAGCCAGAACCTGGCCTGCGAGTTCATCGAGAAGGGCTTCTTCGAGCGGGAGATCATCCCGCTGACCCTGCCCGACGGCACCGTGGTGTCGAAGGACGACGGCCCCCGCCCGGGCACCACCTACGAGGGCGTCAGCCAGCTGAAGCCGGCCTTCCGCCCCGACGGCACGGTCACCGCCGGCAACGCCTGCCCGCTGAACGACGGCGCGGCCGCCGTGCTGGTGATGAGCGACACCAAGGCCAAGCAGCTCGGCCTCACCCCGCTGGCCCGCATCGTGTCCAGCGGTGTGTCCGGCCTGAACCCGGAGATCATGGGCCTCGGCCCGATCGAGGCCTGCCGCCAGGCGCTCGGCCGCGCCGGGATGACCATGGACCAGATCGGCCTGGTGGAGATCAACGAGGCGTTCGCCTGCCAGGTCATCGGCTCGGCCAAGCACCTCGGCATCGACATCGACAGCCAGCTCAACGTGCACGGCGGCGCCATCGCCCTCGGTCACCCCTTCGGCATGACCGGCGCCCGCATCATGACCACCCTGCTGAACGGCCTGGAGTGGGAGAACAAGCAGTACGGCCTGGAGAGCATGTGCGTCGGCGGCGGTCAGGGCATGGCCATGATCGTCGAGCGCCTCAGCTGACCGGCTCGGGCACGGGTGGGGCCCGGCGCGGCTGACGCCGCCGGGCCACCGCCAGCAGGGCGAACAGCAGCACGCCGCTGCCCGCCACCGTGAACATCCCCTCGGGGCCGATGGCCTTGTAGAGCGCGCCCGCCAGGTAGGCCGTGGTCGCGCCGACCAGGAGGTTGGACGCGCCCGCCAGACCCTGGGCGGCCGCAGCGCGGCCAGGAGGCGCCGCGGCGGCTACCAGCGCTTGCGCGGCCGGCACACCCAGCGCCTGGATGGCACCCTCCAGCGCGCTGAGGGCGATGATCGCCTCGGGTACATCGAGGAAGCCGTAGACGGTGGTGAGCGGGGCCACCAGCACGGCGGCCATGACACCCGCACGCAGCGCGCCGTGCCGGTCGGCCAGGTGACCGCCGGTCGTGGCCAGGAGCGCGAACGGGATGCCGTAGAGCAGGAAGCTGAAGCCGATGAGGTGGTTGCTGGCACCGAGGTCGGTGAGGTACCGGTCCAGCGTGGCGTCGTAGAACCCGACGGGCAGGAAGAGCGCGATGCTCAGCAGCACGCCCGACCGCAGCCGGGGGATGCGCAGCAGGTCGAAGGCCAGGCGGGTGCGGTCGTCCTGCGGAGGCTCGGGCAGGGTGCGCGGCGCCAGGAGGAGCGCCCCGGCCAGGGCGAACGCACCGGCCACGAGGAACGGGACGCGCAACCCGTACGGGCCGACGAGGAAGCCGCCGATGGTCGGCCCGGTCACGAACCCGGCCAGCTCCACCCCGCTGAGGGTGCCGAGGCGCCGGGCCACGTGCTGGTCGGAGATGGCGATCGTGATCGCCCGCGACGCGGGCAGGAACACGGAGTTGGACAGGCCGACCACGGCGCGGGACAGCACGAGCATGACCAGGCTGGAGGAACTGGCGAAGAGCACGGACCCGGCCACGGCCAACCCCAGGCCGGCCAGCAGCAGGCGCTTGGAGTGCCCGCGGTCGGCCAGCGGGGCCAGCACGATCTGGCCGATCAGGCCGACCAGGAAGCCTGTGCCGGCGATCAGGCCGAGGCCGGCGTCGGAGAAGCCGTACCGGTCCTGCAGGTCACTGAGCAGGGAGAAGATGACGCTGTTGGCAACCCCGATCGACGCCGTGGCGAGGAGAAGGGGGTACCAGCCGCGGGTGCGGGTCACCACGGGTGGGGGCGTGGCTCGGCACGCACCCGTACCATCTCCGGCTCGTGAGGCAGTTGCACGGCCCGCAGCACGAACCGCCCGCCGCCGGCGGTGAGCTCGGCCAGGCACCAGCAGCCGGGTGCATCGCACTCGCCGTCACCGATGGTGCGCGTGCAATCGATGTCCAGGCCGGCGGAGTCCGCTTCCGCCTGCCACAGCGCCAGCAGCCCGCGACGCAACTCGGGGTCGTCGATGAGGTCGGTGCCGTGCAGCACCAGTTCCACCGTGGTGACCGTCACCGGCTGCACCTGCTCCAGGTTCACCACGTCGCCACCCAACTCACCGTCGAGCAGCACCACCACGGGGCCACCCGACGCCGCCACCCCGCCGACGAAGCCGTAGCGCACGAGCGGCAGGCCGTCGTCGCCGGTGCACTCGTAGCGGATGCGGTCGCCGGGGGAGAACATCAGCCGGCCTCCGCCAGCACGGCATCGGAGAACGCCGGCCACAACTTCAACGCCTCGGCCGCCCACTCGTCAAAGGGACGGTCCGTGAGCGCGAGACAAGCGACGTGTACCCCCGGATCCACCCACAGGAGGGTACCGGCTCCGCCGAAATGTCCGAACGTGGAGGGTGTGTTGCAGGCTCCGGTCCAGTGCGGCTGCTTGGTGCCACGGATCTCGGTGCCCAGCCCCCACGGGCAGTCGTCGAACCGCCCGACCCCCGGCACCACGCCCTGCAGGCCCGGGAACTGGACAGACCGGAACTCGGCCGCCGACCCGGCGCTGATCAGCCGCGGCGCCCTCAGTTCGTGGACGAACGCCAGCAGGTCGGTGGCCGTGCTCAGCACGGCATGGGCGGGCGACCCCTTCAGCACCGTGGACGTCATCCCCAACGGCTCCAGCACTGCCTCGCGCAGGTACTCGCCGAAGGGCATGCCTGCCGCGGTCGCCAGCGCGTCGGCGGCCAACTCGATGCCGGTGTTGCTGTAGATCCGCCGCTGGCCCGGCTTGGCGATCGGTTCCGGTCCGTCGAACGCGTACCCACCGGCGTGCGCCAGCAGGTGGCGCACGGTGCAGCCCGGCTGGCCGGCCGGCTGATCCAGGTGCAGGGTGCCTTCCTCGTGGGCAACCAGCACGGTCCAGCCGACGAGCATCTTGGCGATCGAGGCGATGCGGAACCTGTGGTGCACCGGCCCGGTGGTGCGCACCGTGCCGTCCGCGGCCACCGTGGCGGCGGCCACCGTGGATACCGGCCACTCGGCGGTGAGGCGGAGGGCCTGCACGGTGCCGGCCGTCAGGCGAGGCCGGCGGTGCGCAGCGTCTCGGCCACGTGGAACGCCAGGTCCAGGCTCTGGCGACCGTTCAGCCGCGGGTCGCACACGGTCTGGTAGGCCTCGTCGAGCTGGCTGTCGACGATGTTGTCCGCCCCGCCCAGGCACTCGGTGACATTGTCGCCGGTGAGCTCCACATGGATGCCACCGGGCCATGTGCCCTCGGCATGGTGGGCTCGCACGAACCCGTCGATCTCGGCGACGATGCTCGCGAAGTCCCGCGTCTTGCGGCCGCCCGTGCTGGTGATGGTGTTGCCGTGCATGGGGTCGCAGGCCCAGACCACGGGGTGGCCGGCATCCTTCACCGCCCGCAGCAGGGGCCGCAGGGTGTCCTCCACCTTGTCCGCCCCCATCCGGCTGATGAGCGTGACGCGGCCGGGGATGCGGGCCGGGTTGAGCCGCTCGCACAGTTCCAGCACGAACTCGGCATCGGTGGACGGGCCAACCTTGCACCCGAGCGGGTTGCCCACGCCGCGGAGGAACTCCACGTGAGCGCCGTCGAGCTGGCGGGTGCGCTCGCCGATCCACAGCATGTGGGCCGAGCAGTCGTACCAGGCGCCGGTGAGGGAGTCCTGCCGGGTGAGCGCTTCCTCGTACCCGAGCAGGAGCGCCTCGTGGCTGGTGTAGACGTCGGTCTCGTGCAGCGGGTGGGTGGTCTCGGTGTCGATGCCGCAGGCCCGCATGAACCGCAACGCCCGATCGATCTCGGCGGCCAGCAGGTCGTACCGCTGGCCCTCCGGCGAGGACGCCACGAACTCCTGGGTCCAGGCGTGGACGCGGCCGAGGTCGGCGAAGCCGCCCTTGGTGAAGGCCCGCAACAGGTTGAGCGTCGCGGCGGACTGGTTGTAGGCCTGCACCAGGCGCTCCGGCGTGGGCACGCGGGCCGCGTCGGTGGCGGCGTCGCTGTTGACGATGTGGCCGCGGAAGCTGGGCAGCTCGACGTCGCCGACCTTCTCGAACGGGCTGGAGCGCGGCTTGGCGAACTGGCCGGCGATGCGCCCGACCTTCACCACGGGCACCCCGAGGGAGTAGGTGAGCACCACGGCCATCTGGAGGATGACGCGCAGCTTCTCCCGGATGTTGTTGGCGGAGAACTCTTCGAAGCTCTCGGCGCAGTCGCCGGCCTGGAGGAGGAACGCGTTCCCGGCGGCCACCTGCGCCAGTGAGGACTGCAGCGACCTGGCCTCACCGGCGAAGACCAGCGGGGGATAGGAGGCGATCTGCTTCAGGGCACGGTCGAGGTCGCCCTGGTCGGGCCAGTCCGGCTGCTGGGATGCCGGGAAGGCCTGCCAGCTCGAAGGGGTCCATGCTTTCGCCACGGGGAGAAAGCCTAACGGTGCCCGCCGCGCGTGCCCCAGTGGAAAACCGTGAGCCGAAAACTGCGAGCGCCCCCGGGGTTGCCGGGGGCGTTTCGAAGGTTGGGGTGCCGATTCAGACGGCGAGGATGCGCACGGCATCCTCACGCAGGCCGGCAACGGCCCGGCTGACCAGGCGGCGGGCGGCCTCGGCGGTGACGCCCAGGTTCTCGCCGACCTCGCGGAAGCTCTTGCGCTCCCCGTCCAGCAGCCCGAACCGGGCCTCCACGGCGTAGCGGGCCCGCTTGTCCAGCGTGCCGAGCAGCTCGTCGAGCAGGTCGGTGTCCACCATGGCCATGACGGCGTCCTCGGGGGTGCCGTCGCCGTTGGCCATCAGGTCGCCGAGGGTGGCGTCGCCGTCGTCACCGATGGTCTTGTCCAGGCTGACGGGGGTGGTGAGGCGGTGCAGTTCGGCGTTGCCGACGTCCAGCGTCTCGCCGTCGCCGCTGGCCTGGCGCAGGGCCGCACGGAGGCTGGCGGAGCGATCGCCGGGGATGCGGATGAGGCTGGCCTTCTGGTCCAGCGCACGGCCGATGGCCTGGCGGATCCAGAACGTGGCGTAGGTGGAGAACTTGAAGCCACGGCGCCAGTCGAACTTGTCGACGGCGTGCTCGAGGCCCAGGTTGCCCTCCTGGATGAGGTCCAGCAGGTCCATGCCCTGGGGCAGCGGGTACCGGCGGGCGATGGAAACCACGAGGCGCAGGTTGGCGCGAATGAAGCGGTCCTTGGCCTCGGCGGCACGGGCGACGGCGGCCTTGAGGGCGGCGCCCTTCTCACCGTTGGCGAGACGCTCGGCAGCATCGCGGCCGGCTTCGATGACGCGGGAGAGCTCGCGCTCTTCTTCCGCAGTGAGCAGCGACACCTTGCCGATGTCGTTCAGGTACAGACCGATGGAGTCGTTCATGGCAGTTGTTCTCAACTTGTTTCTTCGGCGTCACATTCCTCTGGGTGATGTGTCGTGCGGCACACCGCTGGCTGCGGTGCCCGCCCGGCCATCACCGAATGGCCGCAGGCGCGCGTCAGATGTTCGACGGGGAAGTTGCGCAGGCGTCCGATCAGTGGGGTTTCGTGGTGGAGTGGGGGGTCCCCGTGGGGGGACATGTCACGGTACTACATCCGTCAAGCTCTGTCCCGTCAGAACTGAATCGGTGGAAGATGACGTCCGACACACCCCTCGACCTGGGCCGGGACGGCGCACTGCCGGACGTGCGGCGCCCGGCGCCCCTACACTGACCCGCCGTGCCCCAGCGAATCGGACTTTTCGGTGGCACGTTCGACCCCCCGCACGTCGGGCACCTGGTGACGGCGGTCAATGTGCGGCATGCGCTGCGCCTGGACCTGGTGGTGCTGATGGTCGCCAACGTGCCCTGGCAGAAGGTCGGGTCGCGGGCTGTCACCCCGGCGGAGGACCGCTTGGCGATGGTCCAGGCCGCCGTCGGCGACGTGGACGGCCTGGTGGCCGGGCGGACGGAGATCGATCGCGGCGGTGCCAGCTACACGGCCGACACCCTTGCCGCGCTGGCCGAGGCCTATCCAGGAGCGGATCTGTTCACCATCGTCGGTGACGACGCCGCGGCAGGGCTGCTGAGCTGGGAGCGCTACGAAGAGGTTGCCGCCCGGTCCGGGTTGGTGGTGGTGGACCGCCCCGGGGCCCCGGTGGTGCTGCCCGGGGGGTTCGACTGGATCCGAGTGGAGGTGCCGCGCCTGGAGGTGTCCAGCACGGACCTGCGTGCCCGGTGCGCCGACGGTCGCCCGCTGGACTACCTGGTCACCGAGCCGGTGCTGGACGTCATCGTTGAACGAGGGCTGTACTCGGGGGTGTCGGCGTGACCGTGCTCGCCCGCAACCGGCACCGGCGCACCGCCGTCATGCTGGCCATCAACCTGCTGGCGATCGTGGCCCTCGGGGGGATGGGCTATGCCGGCTACAAGGCGTTGCGCCGCTACGAGGGCGGCAAGCGGGTGGACCGTCAGGAGGTGCCGCTGTCTCCCACGCCGGTGGGCATGCTCGCCACGGTGGACGCCCAGGACCGCCTGACGACGGTGACGATCATGGTGCTCACCCCGGAGGCCCAGGGGTTCAAGGGTGGCAGCATCGTCTCCGTGCCGGTCTCGGCCGACACCGCGTTCGGGGTGGACGGCCAGCGCATTCCCCTCACCCAGGTGTACGCCGAGGGTGGGGTGGACGGCCTGGTGTCCGGGGTCGAGAGCGTGCTGGCGATCACGCTCGATGTGTGGGAGGTCGCCACGCCCGAGCAGGCCGAGCCCCTGTTCACGGCGATCACGCCGTTCACGGCCACGTTCCCGCAGGATGTGGACGGCGGCACGCTCACCGCGCCGGAGTTGCTGTACCCCGCCGGTGAGGCGGGTCTGTCCGCCGCCCAGGTGGTGGCCGTGCTGAACACGAGGGTCGAGGGTGCGACCGATGCCTCGCGCCGGGCAAACGTGCTGGCACTGTGGAGCGCGGTGTCCACGGCAGTCGGGAGTGGTCGCACCCAGGTGGCGAACGTGGAGCCCGTGGTGACGGGGCCGTTCGTCAGCCCGGTGGGCGACCTTGCCGACCTGATGGCCCGCCTCTTCGCCGGCCCGGTGGCATCGCGCGGTGTCGCGGCCACGGCGCTCGCCCCTGGCGAGGCGCCGGCGGGGGTCGATGCCGAGGCGCTGGACTTCGCCGACGCGGTGATGGTGTTCGGGGCGGTGGCGCCGTCCGCCATGTCAGCGACGCGTGACGCGCTCGTCTACCGCATCGAGGCGCCGCCCGGCTACGACGCCCAGGTGAAGTGGGCGGTCACGCTGGTGCTGTACTTCGGCTTCAACGTGCAGTCCGTGTACGTCAGCGCCAGTGTGCCGAGCCACTCCTACACGGAGATCGAGATCTACGACGAGCGCTCGCAGGACCAGGCTGCCTCGGCCGACGACCTGTTCGGTGAGTACCGCTTCGTGGAGCCTGCCTACCGGATCGAGGGGGTGGAGGTGGTCATGCGGTTGGGTACCGACTTCCTCACCGGCACGGGTGGGGTGGCCTCGGGCGATACCCTGCCGACCACCACCACGAGCACCACGATCGGCTGATCCCCACCGCATGACCTCCCGCCCTCAACAGACCGCCGCCGAGGCCGCCGTCGCGCTCGCCCGAGTGGCTGCCCGCGCCGCCGACGACAAGAAGGCGGAGCAGACGCTGATCCTCGCCGTGGGCGACGTGCTGGCCATCACCGACTACTTCGTCATCACCAGCGCCAGCAACCGGCGGCTGGTGAAGACGGTGGTCGATGCCGTGGAGGAGGCCGTGAAGCTGGAACTCGGCCGGTCGCCGGTGCGGACCGAGGGTGTGGGGGAGCAGCAGTGGGTGCTGGTG
The DNA here is from genome assembly GCA_020637295.1 of Acidimicrobiaceae bacterium. Lineage (GTDB taxonomy): Bacteria > Actinomycetota > Acidimicrobiia > Acidimicrobiales > Ilumatobacteraceae > UBA668. The sequence continues at coordinate 41,061 of JACJWF010000019.1, forward strand.
GACTACGGCGACGTGGTGGTCCACGTCTTCGCCGAGGAGATCCGCATGTACTACGAGATCGAGCGCCTGTACCGCGACGTGCCGAAGGTGGAGTGGCGGTCCGAGGCCGTCTGAGCCCGGCCGGCGCGACCTCGCCGGTGTTGTGATTGCCGTCACCCTGGGCATTCATGGCGCATCGGTAGCGTTGCACGGACCATGTCCGTCGCCCTCTCCGGTCCCTTCGACACTGCCCAGTTGCCCCGCATCGCCCCTCAGCCGGTGACGGTCACCATCTCTCGCGCCATCCGTCCTGGGCTGGAGGCGCAGTACCTCGTGTGGGCCGAGGACGCCGTGGCCACCGTGCGGAAGTTCCACGGCTGCCTCGGGGCGGGCATCCTGCAGCCGGGGCCGGACGACGGCGGGCACCAGATCGTGTTCCGGTTCGTGGACGGGGTGCACCTGCGCCGCTGGGAGCGCTCGCCGGAGCGTGCCGAGCTGGTGGCTCGCGCCGCGCCATTCGTGCAGGAGGAGCGGATCACGCGCACCGTGGGCGTGGAGGACTGGTTCGACCTTCCCAGCCGGGCGGCGCCCAAGCGAGGTTTCCTTCGCGGCGTGGCCACCGAGGTGGCCTGGGCGTACCCACTGGGCATCGGTGCCTCGCTGGTGCTGGCACCGCGGATCGCACAGCTCCCCACCGGCGTTCGGGTGGTCATCTCGTCGGCCCTGATCACCGCGATCGTGCGCCTCGGGGTCAGCCCGCTGCGGTCCCGCCTGCGCAGCCGCCGCAACCTGTGACCTGGGGCTGGTGAACCGCTGGAACGCGGTTGGTGCGGACCGGGCGCGCTGGTATCGTTTCCGACGCTTCGGGGCTATAGCTCAGTTGGCAGAGCGCTTCCATGGCATGGAAGAGGTCAAGGGTTCAATTCCCTTTAGCTCCACCATGGCGGTCTTACCGGAACCGTCGCCGAAGGGCGGCGGTCAGTAAGACCGCCAAGGACCCCGATTCGTTCTGGTGGCAGGCCTCAGGCCTGCCACCAGGCGTTTTGGCCTAGGGTGACGGGTTCCAGCGCCCCGCCCGAGAGCCGGCTTGGAGGGGAGTAGTTACCTCGGTGTGACTCTACGACGAGGGTGTAGCTGGGTTTCCGTTGGGCCCCACCGGTGCCGAGGCAGGTGGCTGGTCGTTGGGCTCGCTCGGCGGGGCGCGACTGTTGTCCTCGCCGACGGTGCGGCAAGTTGGCATGATCGACTTCGCACCCACCAGGTCGAAGGATCGGAAGCATGATTACGGATCTCACGCGGCGAGACCTGGTCGACCTGTTCTTGGCCTACGACCCGGCGCCGCTCGCGTCGTTTCTTGAGGAAGTCAACGGGCATCGGCGCAGCCTTGGCATCGCGTGGTGGGGAAGTCTCGGCGACGACTGCGCTTTCCTCTCCCGGCTCTACGACCTCGACGCGTTGCCATCCACGGATCTGCGCTTCAAATCGGCTCGTGAGGACATCTGGCAACATCGGGAGAACAACGCGGACTGGGACAACGAGTGGATCTTCTTCGACGCCCGCTTCGAGCTCGCCACGTCCGACGAGAAGCTCCTGCGCTTCCTGGCGGAGACGATTCACCCCGAGGTCCGGGCCGACCGGGCTGAGGTCGAAAGGCTCCGTACTGAATACAACAAGATCCTTCGTCCCGATCGGGTCGAGATCCGACAGGTATCAACGATGTCCGGTCGGCCCGTGTTCGGCAGCGGGGCGGCGGCTCCCCGAACTGTGCAGCCGCAGACGCTGCGGGAGGCCATCGGCCAGGCGGTACGGGAGTCGCTGAGCGCCGGGCAAGTCGAAGCGTTCTGCGACGAGCTTGGCATGCCGCCGCTGCCCGATGCCAGCTAGGCCAGACCGAGGTCGAGCAAGGCCGGGTACGTCGTTGAGCGACTCGCCAAGTGCTCCCTGCCCGAGCTTGTGCGGTTCGCGCGGATCGTCAAGGAACGCTCCTCAAATACAGAGTTGGGCGCACTCCTAGCCGAGATCGACTGGGCAAGTCGACCAGGCGTCCCAGGTGCCCCGAAGACCATCATCTTTGGTTCGGACGGGCCGAAGCCGGACCTGGTCCTCGCCGACGCAGTCGACAACGACATCCAGATCGTTCGTAACGCCGAGCACTGCCTCATCTACGACCGACCTATCGATGCCGAGGCCGGCCTGTCATTTCAGATGCTTGTTGACTGGTGGGCCGCAGCCCATTCGACTGCGGTTACGAAGCCAGCGAACGACCTCCATCGACGCCTGCTTCAGGGGCAGAATGAACCAGAGCGAGCGCTGTTCAATGCGTACGCAGCCGTCCTGAAGGACCACGGCTTTGGATTGCCGGCCTTGATCCCGCAGGTCTATCTCCACTACGACCCCGAGACAGTCGACCAGCGCAACCGGACGTCTGGCAAGGCTCTGACGCGCCAGCGGATGGACTTCCTGATGCTGTTACCGGGCCGCCGCCGGGTGGTCATTGAGCTCGATGGCCAGAGCCACTACACGGACGAGCAGGGAGCGCCGTCGCCGCGCCGTTACGCGGAGATGATGGCCGAAGATCGTCGGCTACGACTCGTCGGGTACGAGGTATTCCGGTTCGGTGGCCACGAGTTCATTGACCTCGAAGCTGGGAAGGAGCTTGCCGTGGGGTTCTTCACGGACCTGCTGCGCTGCTACGGCGTACTCCCCAAGCGAGGCTGATGCCAGGTCATCGGACTCACCATGCAACTCGTGTGCCGTCGGATTCCTCTGTGATGCCGTTCGTCGGTGGACCTTCCCCCCTCGTGGCCCGTCACAACTCCGGCATCGGGCTGGCAAACGGTTCGACGAGTGGCAACCAGCGTGACGGCTCGCGAGTCTTGAGGCCGCCCGATGTTGTCGGAACTCGTTCAGCAACGGTGAAGACCAGATCTTCTTGGGCGCGCGAGGCCATGACGTGCAGTACTGCAAGCTCATCTCGAATCTGCTGTGTGTCGCCACTGGCCATCGCCGGGTAGTTCGGTATGAAGGCCTCCTCCATGCCTACGACGATCACTCTCGTGAATTGTTGGCCCTTTCCGAGGTGTCCGTTCAGCAGGTGGATACCCGGCGAGGCTGGATCCTCGGGATCTCCGACGACCCGGAGGTTGCCAATGGCGTTCTCGAGTGTCGTCTCGTCGAGCAAGGTCTCCAGCAACTCGGCGGCCTCGATCAGCTCGTCCTGCCCATCCACATCGTCGTCGGCAAGGTCCACCAGACACCGCAGATAGAGCTCCTGCAATCTGCCCTGATCGTCGCTGCGCATCGCGAGTACCTCGGGCGTGTGCCGCCGAAGCAGCGACACGATGAGTGGAGAATGAATCGGATAGTCCCAACGCTCGGCAGCGATGCCCTGATCTTCGATGGCTTGGTCGATGAACTTCCTCCTGTTGGCCGTTCGGGCAATGACACCAACGCTGTCACCTGGATGGCCAGCGATCCACCGGCGGAGAAGGTTGCAGACAGCGGTTGCCTCAGCGGCCACATCAGCTGAGCGGAGAACATGGACGTGACCCTTGCCGGCCCAGCGCTCCGGCTCGGCCGCTTCGAGCTCTACGCCACCAAGAGCAACGGCCAGCGCCGATACCGCTCGGAGAACTGCCGGAGACGAGCGGTGGGACTGAGTGAGTTCGATGATGACCGGATCCCGTTGCTGGAGACGGGCAAACACCCAATCTGGCTCGGCGCCGGCGAACCGGAAGATTCCTTGGGCCTTGTCGCCCGCGAACACCGATCGGCCCAACGTCAGCCCCTCCACGAGCTGGTACTGCATGCGTGTCAGGTCCTGCGCCTCGTCGATGAGGACGAGTGAGAACCTCTCTCTGTACAGGCGTAGAACGGCGGGGTTGGAAAGGACTCGTGCGCCGAGCCGGATCAGGTCATCGAAATCGATTCGCCCTGCGGCGCGTAGCTCCTGTTCGTAAGCGATGGCGGCTTCGGCGCGATTCGCAATGAGCACTTCAAGCGGATCGACCTCCAGCGGTGACTCAAGTTTCGCCGCACGGACCGAGGAACTGATGACGCCTGGTGACAGACCATGCTCGTCGCCGACTCGACGTTGAAGTCGCAAGAGCCAGCCGCGCTGCGGGGGAAGCACCTCTGGGTCGGCTCCAATCACGTTCGCGTGACTCCGATAGACGCGGAACGCGAAGCCGTGGAAGTTCGTGACGGAGACGAGCCTCTGTGCGGTCGTCGGCCCCACATGCTTGCGGATACGCGCCTGGAGATTTGCCTTCGCCTTGTTGGAGAAGGTGAGCCCGAGAATCTGTCGCGGTAGCCGAATTAGCTGTCTGTCGATCGCAGCTGCTGCGAACTGCGCGAGCTGGTCGGTCTTCCCGCAGCCCGCCGGCGCAAGCAGCAGAGCATCGCAGATGGGGAGCTCCGTCAGACCTCGAGCCGTCAAGGAAGTGACCTCACGAGATCGGCCAACGTCGCTATCGCCGAGGCGTCCGAGTCGGTGATCTGGTCGGCTAGGGCTGCAGCGACGCGGACCTTGTCGTTGCGGCACCAGCGGACGTACCTCTCTATGTCGATGTCGGAGACGGAGGTGACTCGTAGAGCACCGAGGATCGCTCGCTCGGTGATCAGCCCGCTGGCGTCAAGGAGTGCGACGTGACGTTCGATGCCGAGTGCGGTGACGCACTCTTCCTCGAGGTCGGCGTGGCAGACGCTGACCCGATGGCTGGCTAGCTCGGACTCGTCGCAACCGACTGCCGAAGCGGCAATTGGGCCCTCCTCCGCGTCGACCAACGTGAAGATCGTGATGTTGAAGCCTCGGGCTCCCAGCAACCGATGCACCGGCTTGAACGCTGTTGCCCCGTGCACTGCGATCAAGGAGATGCCGGCTTGGTCGAGTGGTCGACCCAGCGCTCGGGCGACTGCATGGACAAGGATCCGGTCCGATACACCCTCGACGAGGATTACCGCTCGTGAGGTGAGCGGCTCAAGTGTGGCGTCAAGCCACTGATGCTGAAGAAACCGCCAGTCCTCATCGAGAGAACGGTCGATGCACTGACTTGCTCCGAGTCCAGTGAGAACCAGGATGTCCGACGGGCGGAACGCAGACAGGATCTGAGGTGAGTGTGTAGCAAGGATGACCTGCCCGCCGTCCGCCCGGAGAAGGCTTCCAAGAAGGGCCTGGCTTCGCGGGTGGAGATGGAGCTCTGGTTCGTCGATTCCGATGATCCGGGCTGAGCGCTTGGCGAGGCGATGCATCGCGACGGTACTCAGCGCCCGAAGACCATCCGATTGGCCCGACAACGAGGTCCGGCGCCCATCGCGAGTGAGGTGGAGATCAACGTCTGCGAGTAGGTCGCTCTCACTGCTGTTGGGCAACGCGACTTCGATGTCGCTCGCCTCAATCGAATATGGATAGAGATCGTCCAGAGCCTTGGCGACGCGCCCTCGGAGGCCCTCCAGAGATTCGGCGTCCTTGAGCGCTTTGCCGAAGGCCTGGGAAGCGAGCAGCAAGGCGTCGGCATCGCTCCCCAATTCGACTTCGCCGAGCAATGCCCTCACCGCTCCGGAGCGGCCGCCAAGCTCGACATCAGCTGACCGCGCTGCGCGGAGGAAGCTCCACGCGATGGCCCGCAGATGATCTGCGCGGACAGCGCTCGAGAATCCATCCTTGACGAAACGTCGTTGCACGACTCGCGCCTCTTGATCGTCTGGCGGTGCTTCGACCGAGAGGCGGAGCAGGAGACGCTCGTTGAACGTGCCGTGCTCGCCGGGTACCAGGTCGATCTCGTCGGCGAGGGTCGCTCGATCGTCGTCGTCGAAGTCGATGAGTTCCGCCTCGATAGTGAGGGGGCTCGAAGGATCGCGAAGGGCGTCGGCGCTCCAGCGATACAGCTCACTCATGGTCGAACGAAAGAGCGCGTCCAGCGAGCGAAGTAGCGAGGTCTTCCCCGAGTCGTTCGCCCCAACGACGACCAAGTGATCGCGAACCGCTACGTCAAGGTCGGGAACTCGGGAGTGGTTGTGGATCTTGATGTGGTTCACGCGCATTGACGGGCCCGCCCTTGCTGAGTGAGCGAGCCAAGCTCGCTGAAGGTGACTTGCCGGTTCACCCTACGCAAGGGGGAGACAGCCGTTCCGCGACCCCACTCGCCAGGGATTATGTGGCGCTTCGGATTTCAGGGTGGGGTGAGTTGGTCGAGGAGGGTCCAGTTGGGTCGGCCGGCGTAGAGCAGGGCGCGGATGCGGTAGTGCTCGAACCGGCGGAACCCGAAAGCGGTGCGCTTGACGCGCTTGACCAGGTTGTTGATCGCTTCGGTCGGCCCGTTGCTGACGTGGGACTGGTGCCAGGCGACGATCTGTGCTGCCCACTTGCCGATGGTGCGCCCGAGCCGGCGGACCTCGATTGGCATCGACTCATCAGTGAAGTCTCGGGCGATCTCGGCGACCCAGGCGGCGGCGAGCTCGGGGTCGGTGTGGTCGTAGATCTGGCGGACCACTTCCTTCGCGTTCCACGCGAACCACACCTCGCGTGCGGGGTCGCCTGCGGCGAGCAGACCGAGCAGTCGTTCCTTGCCCTCGATGGTGAGGCGCTCGGCGGCCATCACTAACAGCCGCCGGGCCCGGTAGAGCGGGTCGTCCTTGCGGCCGCGGTGACCGAACAGTCCGTTCTGCACCCGACGCCGGCACTCATCGAGCGCCGTGTTGCCCAGGCGGACGACATGGAACGGGTCGGCGACCTGCACCGCCAGCGGGAGCATCGTGTCGAACACCGTCCGATAGGAGTTCGACAGATCGAGCGTCGCCCACGAGACACCATCGCACCAGCCGGCCGGGCGTGCTGCGAACCAGGCGCAGCAGGTGGCGACCTCTTTGCCGTCGAGCACATCGAGCAGCTGACCGTGCTCGACGTCGACGACCTGGGTCGACCAGCGTTGCCGCCGGTAGCGGCCCTCGCGGACGTGGAGCGTCTCGTCCAACCCGACCGCGTTCACGTTCGTGTAGCGGGCCGGGTCGTTGACCAACGGCTCACCGAACACCACGACCGCGTCCATCACCGTGTGCCAATCACACCCCAGATCGGCAGCCACCTCCGACACCGCACGCCCGTGGCGGCCGACCTGGACCGTCGCCCACCGGGCTGCCCGTGTGGTCATCGCACACCGGGATGACGCGATCCTGGGGTCCTGCCCGGTCCACGACCGACGGCACGTCGGGCACCGCCAGCGCTGCTTGTGCACCACCAACCTGGTCGCCCGCCCGAAGCACGGCAGATCCACCAACACCACCTCCCGCACACCATGCCGGTGCGCCGCCGTGCCGCACTCGCACAGCGGCCGCTCGCCAACAACGGTGACCTCGATGCGCAACCAGTGCGGCCAGTCACCGACCCCGATCACAGTGACATCAGGCAGCCCG
>JACJWF010000002.1 GCA_020637295.1 Acidimicrobiaceae bacterium
ACGAGGAAGAACATCACCAGCCAGGTGATGCCGGGGATGGCGAATGCCGCCCAGACGCGTTCCTGGCGGCTCAGCCGCCGGCGTTGAACGTCGACCATGCCTCCGCCCACTTGGCGTCCCCGTCGACACCGAGCGACTTGATGTACAGCGCCTTGTCCAGTTCCTCCTGCGTGGGCACGCAGTTGCGCAGGTTCTCCGGCACCCAGCCGGCGTCGATGAGGTAGTCGGCGTCCAACTTCTTGATCGCCGGGAGGTAGCCGACCCAGCCGAAGTTCTCCTCGGCGATGTCGTTGTCGAGGATGAAGTTCAGGTACAGGTGGGCCAGCACCGGATGCTCGGCGCCGGCGATCACACCCATGGCGTCGTTGGTGAGGACGTACTGGCCGGCCGGCGGGTGCCAGAAGCCGAGCACGCTGGCGTCCGTGCCTTCCGGCAGGTAGTTGTTGGCACCGGTGATGAGGTCGCCGCTCCAGGTCTGGGCGATGGTGGTGGTGCCCTCGGGGATGTCCTTGTAGCCCTCGATGTTGACCTTGATGTTGACCAGGTCGATGAGCTCGCTGAGGTCGGCCAGCGCCTGGTCGATGGTGGCCTGGTCGTCCGTGTTGATGTCCGTGATGCCGCGTCGCAGCATCGCCATGGTGAACGCCTCGCGCTCGTCGTCCAGCACGGACACCTCACCCTTGAACCCGGTGGCGTTCCAGATGGTGTCCCAGCCCTGGGCGTCCACTTCCTCGGCGGTGATGCGATCGGCCCTGTAGCCGATGCCGGTGCCGAAGTAGGTGTACGGCAGCGAGTACGCCGCGCCCGGGTCGTACCACGGGTCGTCGAACGAGCTGAGGATGTTGGCCGCGTTGGGGATGTAGGTCTTGTTGAGCGGCTGGAGGATGCCCCCGGCCACCAGGTTGGCGACGCTGTAGATGGCCATCGAGTGGTGCACATCGGCCTTGATGGCCCCCGACGCGAGCTTGGTGATGGCCTCCGTGTCCGTGTCGAACGTGGTGATCTCCACCTTCACGCCGTACTGGTCCTCGAAGGCGGCGATGACGTCCGGGCTGACGTAATCGGCGTAGTTGAGGATCCGCAATGGACCAGCCTCGGGCTCCAGCCCGTCTGCGATCGGGCCGGCCTTCTCGCCCCCAGAGGACGAGTCGTCGTCGCCGCACGCCTGCAGGAGCGGTACCCCGCCGCCGAGGAGCAGACCGAGCTGGGCCGACCGGGTGATGAACTGTCGTCGTGATCCCTGCATCTGCGCAGGGTAACACTCAGTGGCTGCGGGGCAGGCCGAGCACGTGCTCGGCCACATAGCTCAGCACGAGCTCCTGGCTGATGGGGGCGATGCGCATCACCCGGGCCTCGCGGAAGTAGCGCTCCACGTGGTACTCGGTGGCGTAGCCGAACCCGCCCAGCGTCTGCACCGCCCGGTCGGCCGCGAACCAGCCGGCCTCGGCCGCGAGGTACTTGGCCAGGTTGGCCTCCTCGCCGCACGGCGCGCCCTCGTCCACAAGACGGGCAGCCTCCTTCACCATCAGGTCGGCGGCCCGCAGGCGTGCGTGCGCTTCGGCGAGTGGGAAGGAGATGCCCTGGTTCTGGCCGATCGGCCGGCCGAACACCACCCGCTCCTTCGCGTAGGCGACCGCATGGCGCAGTGCGGCCCGACCGATCCCGATGGCCTCGGCGGCGATCAGCACCCGTTCGGCGTTCAACCCGTCGAGCAGGTAGCGGAAGCCGGCGCCTTCGTCGCCCACCCGGTCCGCCGCCGGCACGACCACGTCGTCGTAGGTGGTCTCGCAACTGGCCACGGCGTTGCGGCCCATCTTCGGGATCGCCGTGACGCCGACGCCGGGTGCGTGCTTGTCCACGAGGAACAGGGTCATCCCGTCCGTCGGGCGGCGGCACTCGGCCAGGGGAGTGGTGCGGGTGAGGAGGAGGATGCGGTCCGCCTCCAGCGCCTTGGACGTCCACACCTTGCGGCCGGTGATCCGGTAGTGGTCACCGTCGCGAACGGCGCGGGTGGTGATGCGGGTGGTGTCCGTGCCCGCGTCGGGCTCGGTGACGCCGAACGCGACGTGCAGGTTGCCGTCGGCGACGGACGGCAGGAACCGGGCCTTCATCTCCTCGCTGCCGTGGCGGATCACCGGTTGCATGCCGAAGATGCTCATGTGCAGGGCGCTGGCGCCGTTCATCGCCGCACCGGAGGCCGCGACCTCCTCCAGCACGGCAGCCGCCTCGAGGATGCCCCGCCCGCCGCCGCCGTAGTCCTCGGGGATCGAGATGCCGATCCAGCCGGCCGCGGCCATGGCCCGGTAGAAGTCCCACGGGAAGCGGTGCTCCTGGTCGCAGGCGCTCCAGTAGTGATCGTCGAAGTCGGCGCACAGCGACTGCACCGCCTCGCGGATGAGGGCCAGGTCCTGCTGCTCGGACATGGGCGCAGGGTAGACCGTGGCAGGCGTACCATCCCGCTCCATGGACATCACAGGGCTGCGACAGGTCAGCGTGCCGGTCACCGACATGGACCGCGCGGTGGGCTTCTACCGCGACACGCTCGGCCTGCGGCACATCGCCACGTTCGGGTCGATCGCGTTCGTGGACGTCGGCGGGGTGCGCCTGATCCTGGAGGCCGGCGGGGCCGAGCAGGGGGCCTCCGTGCTGTACCTGGCCGTGGCGGACATCGCCGCCGCCCGTGCCGATCTGGTGGCGCAGGGGGTCGAGTTCGTGGACGAGCCGCACGTCATCTTCCACGACGAGGGCGGCATGTTCGGCGAGCCGGGGCTCAGCGAATGGATGACCTTCTTCCGCGACCCGGACGGCAACATGCTGGCCCTGTCGTCGCGCCAGCCGCCCGCCTGACTACTTCTCGGCGATCTCCGTCGGCACGGCGAGTGCCGCAGCGGCGTCCGGGCCGAGGCCGACGGGCGTGGGGTCCTCGCCGAACAGGGCGCGGACCCACGCCGTCACCGCATGGCGGATGAGGGGAAACGTCGTGTCCACCGGACGGGCCGGCGGCAGGCAGCCGTCCGAGCCGAGGGATCGCAGGTTGGGCTGGGCCTCGAGCAGCGGCCCGAGGCCGCTGGCCTCGGCGAGGCCGATGATGCCAGCGCCGTTGCCGAACGTGCAGAAGTCGTCGAAGCCGTTGTGGCCGACGCCGTCGATGATCCACAGCAGGCTGGGGGAGGGGGCGGCTTCGTACGCGGGACGGGTGACGTCCTCGGCGGAGACCACGCCGTCGGCCGACCCGGCGATGAAGAACGAGGGGACGGCGGGTAGGTCGGCATCACCGCCGAACACCCCGGAGGCGAGGGAGACGTAGCCGTCCACGCGCGGGTCGGCGGCGGCTCCGACGATGGTGCCACCTCCGGCGGAGTGCCCCACCGCCACCACCCGTTCGCCGTCCACATGCCCGGCGAACGGGCTGGCCGCGTCGTCGTTGGCACCGAGGATGAGGTCCAGGCTCGACAGCAGGTCGTCCACCGAGTCCGCCCGGTCGCCGGTGGCAGTGCCGCCGAGGACGTTGGTGAGGTCACGACTGGGGTGCTCCGGCGAGACGACGATCATCCCCCAACTGGCCAGGTGGGAGGTGAGGAAGGTGCTCTGGACGCGCACGCCGGAGAATCCGTGGCTGAACAGCACCACCGGGAAGCGCCCGTCGGCCAGCGCTGCGTCGCGGGTTGCGGCGTAGGTGGCGCCGGCGGGGATGTCCGCCGTCAGCAGGGCGCGGATGCCGTCGGGCACGTAGTCGCGCATGTCGTAGGTCTCGGTGCCGTCGCTGCCGTCCACCGCCGGGTACCAGACCTCCACCAGCGGCCCCTTGGCCAACTGCACGGTGGTGACGCCGACGGGGTACGGCCCGGGCTCCTCGTAGGCGGTCGCCGCGGCGGCCGGGTCGACCGTGGTGCTGGGCGCTCCGGTCGTCGTCGGCGCCTCCGTGGTGGTGGCCGCCCCGGAGGTGGTGGTGGCCGCCTCGGTGCTGGTGGGGGCGTCGGTGGTGGTGGCGGTGTCGTCGCCGCCGCACGCCGCCAAGAGCGCGACGAGCAGCAGAGGGGTGAGGGTGCGCCGAGTCATGGGACGGAGATTGCCACGGCGCGGTGGCGACTGCACGGTCCTGCGGCACGGCCGCTATCGTGCTGGGGCCGTCGCCGGGGAAACCTGGCTGCAGCGGACGGCGACGTGGCCGAGTGGCTTAGGCAAGGGCCTGCAAAGCCCTGTACCCGGGTTCGATTCCCGGCGTCGCCTCGAACGACCGTTCAGTCGCTGCCACCCTCGCCACCGGTGAGGGTGGCGACGTGGCAGGTGCGGTAGACCGTCCAGCTCTCCTCGCCGCCCAGGTGGAGGTCGCGGGCCACGGTGCCGTCGGCGGTCACTTCCACCAGGCGGGCCACGAAGTGGCCCTGCCCCAGCGTGATGCCGCCGTAGTCGATGGCCACGTTGCCGTTGGGAAGCTCGTTGGCGTCACCGAGGAACAGCGCCAGCGTCGGGTTGCCGTCGTCACCGAGGTCCCTGTGCTCGAAGACCTGGGTGGCGGTGCCGGCTTCCAGATCCAGCCGGTACGCGACGGCTCGGCTGTAACCCGGCAGGTCGCCCTGGGGGAACGTGGTGGGCCGGGTGTTGCCGTTGTCGAACAGCAGCAGCGAGCCGTCGGCGGTGAACTCCGGCGCGTGCTGGTGGGAGAAGGGCTCGGACCCGTCGGTGAACTCGATCGTGCCCTCCGGGCCGAGCTCCCACAGCAGCTCGCCGGCTGGACCGTCGGCGTCGTCGGCGTAGCGGATGGCGATCACCGCGTCGAGGTGGCGCAGCGACACGATCAGCGAGTTCGAGGCCTCGTCCACGAAGGCCGCGTTGGCGTGCGTCCAGTCCACCACCTGCACGTCGTACAGCGACCCCGGCGGCCCGATCGGCAGGGCGTCGACGCACAGGTCCGAGCCGGGGCGATCGGCGGGGGAGTAGTAGTCGCTCATCTTCCACTCCTGGACGATGGTGCCCTCGCGGTCGAACTCCACCACCACGTCCTCCACGACGTTCAACGGGCTCCTCCCACACAGTCGCTGGGCATCGGCGGGGTCGATGGGGACGAGCGCCGTGGACAGGGTGAGCAGATTGCCGTTGGGCAGTTCGGTGATCTCGTGGTGGCTGCTCTCGATCGGCACCTGCACGGCATCGGCGGCCAGGTCGAGGCGATCGTTGCGGACTGCTGCCTGGGTGGCCATGTCCACCACCGGCCGGCCCAAGAGGTCCACCTCGCGGATGGCCACGTCGTCGGTGTTGAACAGCACGGTGTGGTGCCCGGTGACCTCGATGTCCTCCACCCGGGTGGGGTTGGCGTGATACCACACCACCTCACCGTCCCGGTCCAGCCCGAGGATGTACGACGGCGTGCCCTCGGCGACGCCGCCCCACGGGTCGGCGTCGAACAGGGTGATGCCGTCCGCCACCTGGTCCGTGTTGACCCGCAGGTCCATCGGCGGAAGGTCGGCCGGTAGCGCGCCCGACGTGAACGTGATGTCAGCGGTGTCCTCCCCGTCGGCGGAGGTGGCCAGCAGCGTCACGGTGTAGTCGGACTCCGCCCGCAGCCCGAGCAGTTGCACCTCCACGCCGCCGTCGATCGTGCTCACGAGCGTCTCGGCCGTCGTGCCCGGCCCGTCGATCGTCGCGGTGACAGTGGCGCCGTCGGGCACCTCGGCGGTGACGATGCCGGTGAGCGTGCTGAACGGCCCGTCGGTCGCGTCCACCGAGCCGAACAGGGCAACCGGAGCAGCCTCCGTCGTGGTGGTCGGGGCGAGGGTGGTGGCGGCCTCCGTGGTGGTCGTGGAGTCGGCGTTGCCGCCGTCGTCCGAGCAGGCGGCGAGGAGCAGCGCGATCGCCGCAGCGGCGAGCGCCGGACGGTGGGTGGGCCGGGTGAGGGCTCGAAGCATCCGCACTGTCTAGCAGCGCGTCGGCCGGTCCGGTCTGCCATGCTGTCCGCCGGTCGACGACATGGGGGTTGAGATGACCGAGTGGAACTTCGCGGACGTGTACGAAGCCGTGGCGGCGAAGGTGCCCGACCGTCCCTGCCAGGTGCAGGGCGACCGGGTCATCACCTGGGGGCAGTTCGATGCCCGGGCCGATGCACTGGCTGCGGACATGCTGGCGGCCGGCCTCGGCCACCAGAGCAAGGTGGCGGCCTACCTGTACAACTGCCCGGAGTACCTGGAGACGTACATCGCCGCGTTCAAGGGTGGGTTCGCGCCGGTCAACACCAACTACCGCTACGGCCACGACGAGATCGTGTACCTGTTCGACAACGCCGACGCCGAAGCCGTGGTGTTCCACGCCGCCTTCGCCGACCTGGTGGAGCACGTGCGTCACGAACTGCCCAAGGTGAAGCGCTGGTACTGCGTGGACGACGGCACCGCCCCGGTGCCGGGGTGGGCGCTGGACTACGAGGAGGTCGTCAGCAGCGCGGTCACCGGCCCGGTCCGCGGCCCGTGGGGGAGGAGCCCGGACGACCTGCTGCTGCTCTACACGGGCGGCACCACCGGCATGCCGAAGGGCGTCATGTGGCGCCAGGACGACCTGTTCAACGTGCTCGGCGCCGGTGGCAACGCCACCCTCGGCATCCCGCCGGCCGAGTCGCTGGCGGAGCTGGCGTCGCGCGTCAGCCCCGCCAACCCAGGCCTGGTGCTGCTGTCGGCCTGCCCCCTGATGCACGGCACCGGCCAGTTCTCCAGTCTCATCGCCATGAACCTCGGCGGCACCATCGTCACCCTCCCATCGCGTCACTTCGACGTCGCCGAGCTCTTCGGCGAAGTCCAGCGGAACAAGGTCAACTCGATCATCATCGTCGGGCAGGCGTTCGCCGGGCCGATGCTGGAGCACCTCGACGCCAACCCGGACACCTACGACCTCACCAGCGTGCTGATGATGTCGTCGTCGGGCGTGATGTGGAGCCAAGACAACAAGGAGGGCCTGCTGCGCCACATGCCCCAGGCCGCGTTGTTCGACTCCTTCGGGTCGTCGGAGGCCGTGGGCATGGGCGCCTCGGTCAGTACGGCGGGCGGCACCAGCCAGACCGCCAGGTTCATGCTCGGGCCGAGCTGCCAGGTGTTCACCGAGGACGGTCGGCGCGTTGCTCCGGGCTCGGGCGAGCGGGGCCTGGTGTCCGTTGGCGGGTTCATTCCCGTCGGCTACTACAAGGACCCGGAGAAGTCGGCCCAGACGTTCCGCACGTTCGAGGGCCAGCGCTGGAGCGTTCCCGGCGACTGGGCGGAGGTCAACGAGGACGGCACCCTGCTGTTGCTGGGCCGGGGTTCGGTGTGCATCAACACCGGTGGCGAGAAGGTCTTCCCCGAGGAGGTCGAGGAGGCGCTGAAGCAGCATGCGTCGGTGCGCGACGCGGTGGTGGTGGGCCTGCCCGACAACCGCTTCGGCGAGACCATCTGCGCCGTCGTGGAGGCCACCCCGGGAGTGGCTCCGGACCTGCCGACCCTGGCCGACCATGTGAAGGAGCACCTCGCTCACTACAAGGCGCCCCGTCATCTGGTGGTGGTGGACACCATCGGCCGGGCCCCGAACGGCAAGGTCGACTACAAGCGGCTGAAGGGTGTGGCCATCGACCGCCTGGGGGCCGGCTGACCGCCGAGGTCATCCTCTACGCCTGCCCGGCGGGCCCGCTGGCCGTTGCGCTGGGCCGGTACTACCGGGCCGCAGCAACGGCGTGCGGGCCCAACACCGCGCACGAGTTCCCGCCGCACGTCACCCTCACCGGCTTCTTCCACGACACCGCACCGGACTGGGCGGCGTACCGGCGGGCACTGGCTGGCGCCGTTCGCCGGGCGGGCCCGCCGCCCGAGCCGGCGGTTCGCGTGAGCGGCCTGCTGCTGCAGGACGACGTCCACCTGCTGGCGGTGGACAGCCCATGGTTGTGCTCGGTCGCCGCCCACTTTGCCCACACCGCGCCAGCGGTCACGCGGACGGACGGCATCCGGCTGAAGGACCGGCTGCACCTCAGCCTGGCGTACGGCTTCGACCCGGCTGCGGCCGGCGAACTCGGTGGGCTGGCGGAGGAGTGGGTGGACCCGCTGGCGCCGGCCTCTTGGCAGATCCGGCTGTACCACCGCAGGGCCGGGGCCGAATGGATCGTCCGAGAATCTCTTGACGTCGGAAGCAGACAGGTGTAGAACAAGTGACGGACATGTGCCATACCAATCGCACAGGTCTGGAAGCCGGGAAGTCTGGTCGGCAATTCCATCTCGTTCCTTCGTGGAAGAAAGGAGGTGGACGATGCTGACCGTCGGCATCGTTCTCCTTGTTGTCATCGTTCTCCTGCTGCTCGTCGTGCTGCGGTCCTTCCACAGCATCGGCCCCAGCGAGATCGGTCTGGTCAACAAGCGCCTGGCTCGCCGCAGCCTGGCCGAGGGCAACCCGGTCGCGCTGCGCGGTGAGGCAGGCTTCCAGGCCCGGCTGCTGATGCCCGGCCTGAGGTTCAAGCTGTGGCCCGTCTACGGCGTCACCAAGCACCCGTGGGTGCAGGTTCCCGCAGGGGAGATCGGTGTGGTCATCGCCCAGGTGGGCGCGCCCCTGCCGATCGGCGCCAAGAGCGCCATCTACCACGAGGAGTTCGGCAACTTCAGCTCGCTCGAGGCGTTCCTTGCCAATGGTGGGCAGAAGGGCGTCCAGCGCCCGGTGCTCCCTCCGGGCACGCTGGTGCCGGTGCACCCCGCAGCGTTCCTCGTCATCACCCCGCACCGTGTCTACGGCATGCCGGTGAGCAGCGAACTGAAGGCGCTCTCCACCGGCCGCGGTGGCCTCTCGCCCGCTGCCTTCGGCCTCGCGCCGGAGCAGCTGGAGGTCACCGTGATCGCCCCCAGGGGCACCACGGACATGGTCGGCATCGTGACGACGCTGGAAGGCGAGCCGCTGCCCAGCGGCGACATCGCCAGCCGGCTGGGTGGCTTCGACGACGTGGCGGCCATGCAGGGCCAGGCGGTCTCCGACGCGGAGATCATCGACACCCTGCTCGGCAGCAAGAACACGCTGCACAACAACTACCAGGACTTCCAGGCCTTCGTCACCCATGGTGGCCGCATCGGCCTGCAGCACGACCCCCTGCTCTACGGCGCCTACCTCCTCAACCCGTTCCTCGTGAGCGTGGAGATGGTGCCGATGCTGGTGGTCCGGCAGGGCGAAGTGGCGGTCATCAAGAGCTTCGTCGGCCTGCCCACCCTGGACACGTCGGGCAGCGAGTTCAAGTTCGGGTCAATCGTCCGGCCGGGGCGTCGTGGCATCTGGCAGGAGCCACTGCGCACCGGCAAGTACCCGATCAACCCGCGCATCTACGCCGCCGAACTGGTCCCCACCAGCATCCTCACCCTCAACTGGGCGACGTCGGTCAGCCAGGCCCACAACCTGGATGCCCAACTGAGCCCGATCGAGGGCAAGAGCCGTGAGGGCTTCGTCTTCCGCATCGATCTGCAGGTGCAGATCCACGTCAGCGACACCAAGGCACCGAAGGTGATCTCCATGGTCGGCACGATGGCCAACCTGGTCAACGAGGTGCTCCAGTCCGCAGTGGGCAACCACTTCCGCAACACCCTGCAGCGGCTCGAAGCAGTTCGCTTCATCGAGACCCGCGACGAGGTGCAGCAGGCGGCGCTGGAAGCCATCACCGGCTACCTCGCCAGCTACGAGGTGGAGACCCGCGGCGTCTACATCCAGGACGTCGTGTTCCCCACCGAACTGGTGAAGGTGCTGACGGAGCGGGAGATCGCCCGCCAGGAGAAGGCCACGTTCCACGAGCAGCGCGAAGCGCAGCACGCCCGGATCGAGGTCGAGAAGGCACGCGGCACCGCGGAGATGCAGGGCCAGCTGGCCAGCAGCCAGGTGAGCATCGAGATCAACCGCAACGCAGCGGAGGCACGGGCTGAGCAGGCCCGTGGCGAGGCGGCGTTCGTGGAGACGACGGCACGCGCCGAGGCCACCAAGGTGGAAGTCCTCGGTCGGGCCGACGCCACCAGGGTCCAGGTGCTCGGCGAGGCCGAGGCCAGCAAGGTGCAGAACGTCGGTGCCGCCGAGGCCAGCCGCGCCGAAGCGGTCGGCCTCGCCGAGGCGAAGGCCGCGGAGGCACTGGGCCTGGCCAGGGCGCAGGGCTTCGAGGCCCAGAAGGAGGCGTTGGGGCCGGCGGCGACTGCGGTCGTGGCCGCGATCAATGCCATCGCCGAGGGTGGCGTCAACGTCATGCCCGAGGTGCTGGTAGCCGGCGGTGGCGCCGGCAGCATCGAGGGCCTGGCGGCCTCCCTCATCAAGCGGCTCGGTACTTCACCCGCTCCGGCGGGTGACACCCCGGCTGCCTGAGCAGCGCAACGGGCGCCGTCACGATGTGGCGGCGCCCGTTCGCGGTGATACCCTCCGGGGTATGTGTCGCCGAGTGACCTGTCGCAAGTGTGGGAAGCCCAGCTGGGCCGGATGTGGGGCCCACGTGGAGCACGTGCTGGCCGACGTGCCGCGCGCCCAACGCTGCAAGTGCCACGAGACGCCGGCCAAGGTGGCCGCCAAGTCCAAGGTGAAGGCCGCTGCCGCGCCGCCGCCCCCGACCACAGCGTTCGGACGGTTCAAGGACTGGCTGAAGAAGTAGCCCCGGAGGTCCGCAGGCCCGGGAAGTGCCCCAGCCGCTCCAGCGCCGCCACCGTGCTGCGCATCGCGTCGGGCGGCACCGGATGGCTGATGAGGAAGCCCTGGGCCTTCATGCAGCCGAGGTCGCTCAGCACCTGCAACTGGTGCACGCTCTCCACCCCTTCGGCCACCATGTCCAGGCCCAGCGAGCGGCCCATGGCGACGATGGTGCGCACCAGGCTGCGGTCGTTGGGGTTGTCGGCCACGCCGTGGACGAACGCCCGGTCGATCTTGATCCGCTGCAGCGGGAACTTCTGCAGCAGCGACAGCGACGAGTAGCCGGTGCCGAAGTCGTCCAGCGCGACGCGCACGCCGAGGGAGCGCAGGCGGCGCAGGGTGTTGAGCGCCAGCTCCGGCTCGGCGATCATCACGCTCTCGGTGACCTCCAGCCAGAGCAACTGGGGCGCCACGCCGGAACGGGTGAGCGCCTCGCTGACGATGGCCGGAAAGTTGGTGTCGCTGAGCTGACGGGGGGAGACGTTGACGGACATCGTCGCCGACGGGCTGCACACCCCGTCGTCGATCCACCGGCGCAGTTGGCCCAGCGCTTCCAGCAGCGCCCAGGAGCCGATCGGCACGATGGTGCCCGTGTCCTCGGCGATCGGGATGAACTCGGCGGGGGAGACGATGGTGCCGTCGCTCTGCTGCCAGCGCATGAGGGCCTCGAAGCCCACCACGTCGCCGGACTGCAGGTCGAGGATCGGCTGGTGGAACAGCCGTAGCTCGCGGCGATCCAGCGCCCGGTAGAGCGCGGTCTCCACGGCCAGGCGGTGGGCGACCCGCTCGTGCATGCTCTCGTCGTACACGGCCACGCAGTTGCGACCGGCGTCCTTGGCCCGGTACATCGCCGTGTCTGCGTGGCGCACGAGGTCCTCGGCGGAGGTGCTGGAGGTCGGGCTGATCTCGGCCACGCCGATGCTGGCGGTGACGAACACGTCGCCCTGGCTGAGCGCCAGCGGCTCGCGGAAGACGGCCAGCAGGCGCTCGGCGAGCGCCATCGAGGCACCTTGGGAGCGCGAGGCGGGGTCCAGCACCACGTACTCGTCGCCGGACAGGCGGGCGACGGTGGCGGCGTCGGGCACGGCGTTGAGCAGGCGGCGGGCGACGGTGACCAGCACCTCGTCGCCGGCGGCATGGCCCAGGGAGTCGTTGATGTTCTTGAACCGGTCGAGGTCCACGAAGAACAGGGTGGGGTGGACCTC
The DNA here is from genome assembly GCA_020637295.1 of Acidimicrobiaceae bacterium. Taxonomy (GTDB): domain Bacteria; phylum Actinomycetota; class Acidimicrobiia; order Acidimicrobiales; family Ilumatobacteraceae; genus UBA668. The sequence goes on from JACJWF010000002.1 coordinate 11,844, forward strand.
GGCACTCCACGACGTGCGCAACAGGTCGTTGATGTGGCCGAGGAGCACGCTGCGGTTGGGCAGCCCGGTGAGCGGGTCGGTCTGGGCGCCGTGGAGCAGTTCGGCGCGGGCGCGGGTGTTGGCCCGCACGGCGCCCAACACCCGCAGGGTGACGGTGCTGGCCAGGGCGATGGCCGACAGGAAGCGGACGATGCGGTCGGCGCCGTCGTTCGGGCTGGTGAGCGCGAGGACCACCACGGGGACGACGAGCGAGCCGATGACCACGAACAGCCGGCCGAGGCCGTCCACCTTCACGTCGGCCTGGGGGCGCGACAGGTCGGGGAAGCTGCGGTGGAGGAACGCGGCGCTGGCGCTGAAGTAGCCGAACGTGTAGAGCGGCAGGATCCACCGCTCGCTGGACGCCGACAGGTGACCGGCGTCCATCAGCGAGTACAGGAGGTCGCCGACCATGTTGCTGGCCAGGGCGGCGACGATCATCCAGATGGCCGGCGGCCGGCTGCGATGGGCCAGCACCACCACCACGACCAGGAAGATGACCACGCTGGTGGTGGGCTGGTAGAGACCGTAGAGGAAGATGCCCAGCGCCCGCTGCTTGCTGCGCTCGGCGATGGGCTGCACGAGCATGGCCCAGCTGGCGATCCAGCTGCCGAGCGCCACGATCGCCGCGTCGCCGGTGAGCGCGGCGGTGGCCTTCGGCACGCTGTGGCGCAGCAGCACGGCGAGTGCGGCCACCAGCGACCCGGCCCCGCACAGGGCCAGCACCACCGAGACCGGGTTCTCCCAGCTGGGGGCGCCGCCGGACACCACCTGCTCGCCGGCGAAGAAGGCACCGACCGCCACGAAGAAGGCGATCAGCCGCCAGGGCAGGTCGTTGATCCGCCGGGCGACGAGAAGGGTGGGGAAGATCTGGAGCGCGGCGACCATGTAGAGGAGGTCGCGAACAGAGCTCGAAGGCGCGGCGAAACCCACCAGCGTGAGCACCCCGCCGAAGGCGAGGTACCAGGTACTCAGGAGCGCGCCTGCCCGCTTCACGTGCCTCCTCGCATGGGTGGAGACTATCCACCCTTTGCCCTCAGGGCCGTGCTTATGCTAACCGCATGACCCGTATTTCGCGCAAGGGGCAGTCAAGACAGCACCGCGCGTGGCAATCGTTGCCTGTGGAGGGATGACGGGTGTTCGTCACCCGGCACACGCCGGTCGCCGACATCGCCCTGAGCGATCGCCTGTGGCGCCTCTACGAGGCGGCCTACGGCACCGTGGTCGCCCAATCGCCCACCCACGAGATGCTCTTCCGGCACGAGTTCGACGACGCACTCGCCGACCCGGGCAACCGGCTGTGGGTGTTGTGGGACGACGAGGACCCCGTGGCCATGATCCTCATCGCCACCCAGATCGGGTCCACCCGCTACCTCAGCGACGCCTACTTCGTGCGGGCCTTCCCGTCGCACCAGACCAGGGGTGCCGTCCACTACATCATGTGGCTGGTGGTGCACCCGGCTGTGGCGGCCAGGGGGGCGATCATCCGCCTCGCCCGCGAGGTGCTCCAGCGCGAAGCCGAGGACGGGGCGCTGCTGGTCTTCGACGCGCCGGAGATCCACCAGCCCGGTGTGGACGGCGGCTTCGCCGAGATGATGGACCGGCTGGTCCGATCGTTCGTCGGGCAGGCCAGGGTGCAGCACATCGGCACCCAGTACTACTTCGCCGTGGACCTCGCCGCGGCCGGTGCAGCAGACGGCGCCGGGGCCGGCCATGCCGCCGACCAAGGGGCCGACCAAGGGGCCGACGGGGCCGCCGCCAGCGGGCACCGCTCGATGGCCGAGCGCTGACCCGTCGCGCCGGAATGGTGTGACGGCGGCCAACGGTTCGCTACCGTATGGCCGAATGAGTCCATGTCCGGGCACCCACGCATGACCTCACTTGCCCATTCGTCCTCGGTCGTCGTCCCTGGTGCGCACCTCATGGCGGCGCTGGTGGGTCAGCGCGACACCCATCTTCGGACCATCGAGGCCGCTTTTCCCGACGCCCGCATCGTCGTGCGTGGCAACGAGATCCACCTCGACGGGCCGCAGGCCGCCGTCGCCGCCCGCCTGTGCGAGGAACTGGTCCAACTGCTCCAGCAGGGTCATCATCTGGACGACGCCACGCTGCGCCGCAGCATCGACATGGTCCTGGCCGACGAGCGGCCCAGCAGGGTGCTCACCGACGAGATCCTCCGGGGCACGAAGGGCCGCCCGGTGCGGCCGAAGACGGCCGGCCAGAAGCGCTATGTGGACGCCATGCGCGCCAACGTCATCACCTTCGGCCTCGGGCCGGCGGGCACCGGCAAGAGCTGGTTGGCCGTGGCGATGGCCGTGCAGGCCCTGCAGGCCAAGCAGGTGCAGCGGATCATCCTCACCCGCCCGGCGGTGGAGGCCGGCGAGCGGCTGGGGTTCCTCCCCGGCGACCTGATGGCCAAGATCGACCCGTACCTGCGGCCGCTGTACGACGCGCTGTACGACATGGTGGAGCCCGATGGGGCGCAGAAGCTGCTGGAGCGCCAGGCCGTGGAGGTGGCGCCACTCGCGTTCATGCGCGGCCGCACGCTGAACAACAGCTTCATCATCCTCGACGAGGCGCAGAACGCCACCCCGGAGCAGATGAAGATGTTCCTCACCCGGATTGGCTTCGGCTCGCGAGTGGTGGTCACGGGCGACACCACCCAGATCGACGTGCCCGACGGCCGCAGTGGCCTGCTCGGCCTGGAGCGCACGCTGCAGGGCATCGACGGGTTGGCATTCGTGCACCTCGGCGCCGGCGACGTGGTGCGCCACAAGATCGTGGCCGACATCGTCGCGGCCTACGAGCGCGCCGAACCTGTTGCCGGCCGGCCGAAAGGCCGACATGGTTGAGCGCCCCCGACCACGCACCGCGGCGAAGCCGCGGATCGGTGGTGACGGAGAGCCCGAGGTGTTCTGCGCGGACGAGCAGGCCGACCTGGTGGTCGACCTCACCCGTTGGCAGGCACTGGCCACCCAGGTGCTACACGCCGAAGGGGTGCGCGGCCTGGCCGAGCTGTCACTGATCTTCGTCAACGAGGCGGAGATCACCGAGCTCAACGCGGAGTACATGGGCAAGGAGGGTCCCACCGACGTGCTGTCGTTCCCGATCGACGCGGTGGAGGCAGACATCGTGCTGCACGCCGCCCCGCCCAGCCGCGGCCCGGACCGGTCGCCGCCCGACCCGGGGGACATGCCGCTGCTGCTCGGCGACGTCGTCATCTGCCCCGCCGTGGCCGCGGCGCAGGCACCCGACCACGCCGGCACGGTGGACGACGAACTGGCCCTGCTGGTGGTGCACGGTGTGCTCCATGTGCTCGGCTACGACCACGCGGAGCCCGACGAGACGGCAGCGATGCGCGCCCGTGAACTGGCGCTGCTGCAGGAGTACCACTGGGGCGGCGAGGTGCCCGCCGGCTTCCGACAGGACCAACCCGAATGATCGCCGCATCCTTCAACAACGTCGATCTCCTCATGCTGCTGGCGATCTTCGTGCTGCTCGTCTTCCTCATCTTCCTCGCCGTGGCGGAGATGGGCCTGTCGCGGATGACCCGGCCGCGGGCTGCGTCCCTGGCCGATCAGGGGCACAAGGCCGGCAAGTCGCTGAAGCGCCTGGTGGAGGAGCCCGAGCGCTGGGTGAACCCGGTGCTGCTCACCGTCAACACGTTCCAGACCGTGCAGGCGACACTCACCGGCATCGTCGCCGGGCGGATGTTCGGCGCCGTGGGCGTGATCGTCGGCGTGGTGCTCAACGTCGTCGTCTTCTTCGTGCTGGCCGAAGCCGTGCCGAAGACCTACGCCGTCCTGTACCCGCAGCGGGCAGCGCTGATCTCCGCTCGGCCCGTGTCCGCCCTGGTCGCCTTCCCGCCCCTGCGATGGGTGTCGCACGGCCTCATCAAGTTCACCAACGTCATCGTCAAGGGCAAGGGGCTGGAGCAGGGGCCGTTCGTCAGCGAGCAGGAACTGCTCGGCATCGTCGAGGGCGCGGTCGAGGACGAGGTGATCGAGGAGGAAGAGCGCGAGCTCATCGAGAGCATCATCGAGTTCGGCGACACCGTTGCCCGCGAGGTCATGGTGCCCCGCCCGGACATCATCACGGTGATGCACACGGCAACGGTCACCGAAGCGCTGGACGTGGGGATCGGGCACGGCTACAGCCGCCTCCCGGTGGTCAACAGCGAGGACGACGACGACGTGCTGGGTGTGGCCTACACCAAGGACCTCATGCGCGCGGAGCGCGAGGGTGACGGCACCCGCCCGGTGACGGACTTCGTCCGCGCCGTCCACTTCGTGCCGGAGAACAAGCCGGTCAGCCGGCTGATGCGCGAGATGCAGGCGGAGAAGTTCCACGTCGCGCTGGTGGCCGACGAGTACGGCGCGCTGGCCGGGCTGATCACGCTGGAGGACTGCCTGGAGGAACTGGTCGGCGAGATCATCGACGAGCACGACGAGGAAGCCGCCGAAGTGCAGGCGCTGGAGGACGGCTCGTTCCTCGTCGACGGCGGCATGTCGATCGACGACCTCAACGACCTGCTCGGGGTGACGATCCCCGACGACGACTGGGACACGGTCGCCGGCTTCCTGTTCAACACGCTGGAGCATGTGCCGGATCCCGGCGAGTACGTCGTGCACGACGGGTGGCGCTTCGCCGCCGACGAGATCGAGGGCCGCCGCATCCGCCGGGTGCGGGTGACGCTGGAGCCCGACCGGCCCAGCGAGCCCGACGACGACGGCGACGACGACTAGGCGCGGTCAGAAGTCGTCGAGCGGGTCCCGCTCCAGGAACACCGGGGTGTCGTCGGCCACCGGTGGCGGTGGTGCTGCGTCGGCCAGGGCCTGGCCGATCGCCCGCTCGGTCACGGTGCCGATGATGATCAGGTAGGCCACGGCCAGCACCCCGGCGGCGGTGAAGTAGGGGGCGCGCAGGCCGAAGCGGGCGGCCACGATGCCGCCGACGAAGCCACCCACGGGCATCGCTCCCCAGATGAACCAGCGGTACACGCCGTTGACCCGGCCGAACAGGTTGGCGGGCACCAGTTGCTGGCGCAGCGATACCGCCACGATGCTCCAGACCGTGGTCATGGCCGCCTGCACGGTGGTCATCGCCACGGCCCACCACGTGATCGGCAGCAGCCCGATCGCCAGCATCGTCACGATCGGGGCGAACGACGCCACGACGACGGCGAATCGGCGCCCGACCTTCTCGACGATCCGGCCGCCGAGGATGCCGGCCACGAGGGCTCCGGCGCCGATGATGCCGACGAGCACACCGAACCAACCTTCGTCGATCCCCAGTTCCTCGGTGGCGAACAGCACGAACGTACTCTCCGTGGCTGCGAACGCCAGGTTGGTCAGGCCCAGGGCGACCGCCATGTTGCGCAGCAGCCGGTGGCGCCGCAGCCAACCGAACCCCTCGGCCAACTCGCGGCGCATCCCGGCCTTGCCGTCCGGTGCTGCCTCGGCGCGGAAACGACCACGCAGGCTCATCGTCAGCAGCACGGCCACCACGAAGCTGGCGGCGTCCACCCCGAAGGGCAGCCAGACGGCGAGTGCGAACAGCGCGCTGCCGATCGGCAGGCCGATGAACGTGTTGGCGGCGACCTCGGCGGAGTAGCGCCAGCCGTTGGCCCGCTCCAACTGCTCGGCGGGCACGATGGCAGGGAGGATCGACGTGGAGGCGCTGTCGAAGAACACCTCGCCGGCGCCCAGCCCGAAGGCCAGCAGCCAGAGCATCCACATCTGCACGTCGGCGAACGCAGCCACCGCGGCCAGGCCGCCCACGAGGACCGCTCGGTAGGTGTCGGCGAGCACCAGCACGGTGCGGCGGTCGGCACGGTCCACCAGCGCCCCGACCGGCAGGGCCAGGAGCAGCCATGGGATGGTGAAGAAGGTGGACACCAGGCCGACGGACAGGCGGTCGTCGGTGATCCTGGCTGCCAGCAGCGGCAGCGCAGCCACCAACACCCCGTCGCCGAGGTTGGAGATGGCGCTCCCCGCGTAGAGCCGCCAGTACGCCCCAGGGAGGCGGCGTGGGGACCGGCTCACTCGGTGGGCGCCGCCATGCGGGCGAATGCCGCCGGAAGGTCCGGGTAGCGCTTCGTGGAGGCCCCGCCGTCGACGGCCAGCACCGTGCCGCTGACGAAGGAGGAGTCGGGGCCGGCAAGGTACGCCGCGGCCGCGGCGATGTCGGCCGGTTGGGCGAACCGGCCGAGGGTGGTGTTGTCGACGAACTCCTCCACGACACCGGGCACCATCCAGAAGGCGCCGGTGGCGTTGGTCTGCACCAGCCCGGGGGCGATGGCGTTGACCCGGATGCCACGGCTGCCGAGCTCCATCGCCGCCACCTTGGTGAACATCATCACGCCGGCCTTGGCGGTGCAGTAGGCGCTCATCCCGGCCGATGGCTGGGTGCCATTGAGCGACGCGATGGTGATGACGCTGCCGCCGTCGCGCATGACCAGGGCGCTGTGCTTGACGGTGAGGAAGACCCCGGTGACGCAGAGGTCCATGATCGCCCGCCACTCGTCCAGTGGATGGTCCACCACTGGGGCGAAGGCCCCCCGCCCTGCGTTGGCGACAGCGATGTCCAGCCCCCCGAGGCCGGCTGCTACTGCGCAGGCAGCCTCGACCTCCGCCTCGGAGGTGACGTCGCAATGCACCGGGTGGACGGCTGCGCCGATCTGCTCGTGGAGGCGGGCCAGACCGGTGTCGTCGATGTCCGCCGCGATGACGGTGGCACCGTCGGCGGCGAAGCGGTGGGCGATGGCGTGACCGATGCCGGATGCGGCACCGGTGACGAGCGCGATGGCGCCGTCGAGGGGGCGGGTGGTGGCCGTCACGGGGTGGACCCTAGCCAACCGCCCGTGGGTGTCAGGCGCCGAACAGGGAGGGGTCGAGGCCGCACGGCTCGACGGCGGCGATCATCGCATCGGTGGCCACCGTGACGACATCGTCGGAGAGCGAGTCCAGGTCGACGATCTCGCCATCGACGACGAGCGTGTCGATGCCGACGGCGTCGACGAAGTACTCGGCGGTGCAGGACGCCTGCTCCTCCGTGAAGCCCAGTTCGGTGACCAGTTCCGACGTGATGTAGGCGAGCACGTCGTCCCGGGTGGCGGGGCCCATCGGGGGCTCGTCCGTGGCGGAACCGTCGCTGCTGCCGTCACTGCCGAGGAACGGCAGGACCAAACCCTCGAGCGCGCCCGGCTCACCCCAGAGGATGAGGTGGCTGCGGCTGCCGGGCTCGCCGCCCACGTCGAACGGCCCACCGATGGGGCCGTCGGTGCAGTCCTGGTCGAGGTTCTCGTGGAACACGATCTCCGTGTCCGTGCCCACCGCGTACGCGGGCGTCGACGTACCGCCGACCAGGATGCCCGGCAGGTTGCTGTCCTGGCAGCCGGCAACACCGTCGTAGGCGACGCGCATGCCGAAGTCGGCGTTCACCACCGCGCCGGCGCTGACGACGACGAGGGCGGTCGACGGGTCGGCCGCCGGCATCGCGTTCGAGTTGCCCTGACCGAGGGACGTGGGGTCCTCCCACAGGTCCACCGCGGAGCGCTGGCCGTCGGCCTGCTGCAGGAGCACGGTGTGGGTGGGGCCGTAGTCGGCGCTGGCCGACAGCGTGGCGATGATGTGCGGGCACGTTGCCACGCACTCCGGGTCGGTGGCGCCGGCTTCCAGGACGGCCAGTGCACCGTCGGGCGGTGGCGCAATGGGGTCCGACACCTCGCCTGGCATCAGGCCGGCCTGCACGAGTGCGGCCTGCACCAGGCCGGTGGTGCGTACGTACAGGTCCACCGGTTCGTCCAGCAGGTTGACGGTCCGGAAGACGACGTCGCCCTCCTCCATGTCGGCGGGGGCGGCGGTGGTGTCAGCGCCGCCTTCGGGTGCCGAGGTGGGTGCCGCGGTGCTGGCCGTGGTGCCCTCGGATGACGGGCTGTCGTCGCCACCGCAGGCAGCGAGTGCGAGTGCGGCCAGCGATGCGATGGCGACGGCGCGGGTGCGCGAGTGAGACCGGGTGACGGACATCTGGGCTCCTGGGGGGAGGGATCGGGGAATCGTGACACTGTAACGGATTCGCGGGCTGGAAACGGGACACGCAAAGCTGCGAGGCATGACCGGACGCGGGCGCGACAGCTCGATCGACGAGCGGGTGCTGACCGCGGCGCGGCGGCTGGCCGACGAGCGCGGCCCCGAGGCCGTGACGCTCGGTGCGGTGGCGCAGCTCGCCGGTGTCAGCCGGCCGGCCGTCTACCGGCGGTGGGCCAACCGGGCTGCCCTGCTGTTCGAGATGCAGACCAGCGCGTCGGTACCTCCCATGCCCGACCTCGGCGACTTCGCTGCCGAGCTTCGTGGGGCGGTCCGCCATCTCGTCGCCGCGCTGGAGGCGTCGGACCGTGCCGTCACCGCCGACCAGTACTCGCTGATGATCACCAACCCGGAGTTCGCGGCGCGGGTGTGGGAGCGCCGCTGGGGGCCCGACCAGCAGCGCGTCCTCAACCTGTGGGACCGGGCCGTGCAGCGCGGCGAGGTGTCGCCCGAGCGGGACGGCCGCCAGTTGATCGACACCGTCGTCGCCGCCTGCCAGTTCCGGGTGTACTTGCTGCACCAGCCGTGCGACGACCAGTGGCTCGACGGGCTGGTGGACCTGCTGCTGCACGGTGCCGGCCCCAGCCCGGCCTAGCGCAGGAGGTGGCGCTGGATCTTGCCCAGCGCGGTTCGCGGCAGATGCGGCACGAGGTGCGCGGCCTTCGGGGCGCAGAACGCCGGCAGGTACCGGCGCACATGGCTGCGGACGGCGTCCAGCGACGGGGGGCTGCCGGCCGGCACGATCCAGGCTTCCACCCGCTGGCCCCATTCGGCATCGGGCACGCCGCGTACTGCGGCCTCCGCCACGTTCGGGTGGGTGGCCAGCACCGCCTCGACGACCTCCGGCCAGACGTTCTCGCCTCCGGTGATGATCAGGTCGCCGGCTCGGCCGAGGACGTGGAGCGTCCCGTCGTCGTTCCAGCGGCCGAGGTCGCCGGTGTGCAGCCAGCCGTCGGCGTCCACCGGGCTGGTGCCGTCGCGGTAGCCGCGGGTGACCATCGGGCCGCGCAGCAGGATCTCCTGGGTGTCGGTGATCCTGACCTCCACCCCGTCCAGCGGCCGCCCGTCGTACACGACGCCGCTGCCGGTCTCGGTGAGGCCGTAGGTGGCGTGGCAGTTGGGCGGGCGGTCGGCGGGGGGACGGCTGCCGCCGAGCACGATCACCCGGTACGTCGCCGGGTCGATGCGGGCCAGTGCCGTTGCCACGAGGGAGATCGCCGTCGCCCCAGCCTGCGCCGCCGCGGTGACCTTGGCGGCGTCGAAGCCGTCGTGCACCACCAGCCCGGCCCCGGTGTGGAGCGCCCGGGTGACGACGGACAGGCCGCCCACGTGCGCCAGCGGGAGGCAGGCCACCCAGACGTCGTCTTCGCCGGTGCCCAGCCGGGCCGAGGTCGCCGCCGCCGACGCAGCCACCGCGGCATGGGTGAGGATGACGCCCTTCGGTGACCCCGTGGACCCGCTGGTGGCCATCACCAGTGCGTCCCCCGGTTCGCAGGGTTCGCCGTCGAGTGCGTGCTCGCCCCGGTCGTCGAGCATCCGTGTGGGTCGCAACGCGTGCAGCAGCGTGGCCCGGGCCGGAGGGGGAAGGCGGCGGTCCACCGGCAGCACGGCGTCGCCGCGATCCCACACCTGCTGCAGCGCGGTGACCCAGGCGGACCCCCCGGGGAGGTCGATGGCGACGAGATGCGGCACGGGGTGAGGCTATTCGGCTTGAATGGCGGCGATGGATCCCCGACCCTCGTCCCCCTGGGTGCTCGGCGCCCGCCCCCGCACCCTGCCGGCGGCCGTGGTGCCGGTGGCTCTCGGCGCGGCCGCGGCGGCCGGCGAGCCCGGCACCGTGTGGTGGCGGGTGGGGCCGGCGCTGCTGGTCAGCCTGGCCCTCCAGGTGGGCGTCAACTACGCCAACGACTACAGCGACGGGGTGCGCGGCACCGACGAGGTGCGGGTCGGGCCGGTGCGGCTGGTCGCCGGCGGGCTGAAGCCGGCGGTCGCGGTGAAGCGGGCGGCGTTCCTGTCCTTCGGCGTGGCCGCGGTGGCCGGGCTGGCGCTGGCCGCCGTCACCTCGTGGTGGTTGCTGGCCGTCGGCGCCGCCGCCCTGCTGGCCGGCTGGTTCTACACCGGCGGCCCCAAGCCGTACGGCTACCTCGGCCTCGGCGAGGTCTTCGTGTTCGTGTTCTTCGGCCTGGTGGCCACCGCCGGCACCACGTACGTCATCGCCAAGCGGATCACCGCGATCGGCTGGCTGGCCGGCTGCGCGGCGGGCTGCCTGGCCTGCGCCCTGCTGGTGATCAACAACTTGCGCGACATCCCGACGGATCGCGAGGTGGGCAAGCGGACGCTGGCCGTTCGCCTGGGCGACCGGGCCACCCGCTGGTTCTACACCCTGCTGCTGGTGGCTGCCGGCGGGCTGGTGGTGGCGGTGGCGGTGGCCGGCCGGCCATGGGCCGCCGTCGGCGTTGCCGGTCTGGTGGCGGCTGTGCCCGGCGTGAGGGCCGTGATGGGCGGCGCGACGGGGCGGGCGCTCATCCCGGTGCTCGGCGCCACCGGGCGTACCCAGATGCTGGTGGGCGCACTCGCCGCCCTCGGGATGGTGGTGTCGCGCTGAAGCCCGTCAGGCGGGCAGCGGCGGCAGCCAGCGTTCGATGGTGGCCATCACGGCCTCGGGCTGCTGGAGGTGGGCAGCATGCGCCGCGCCGGGGATCAGTTGCCATGTGCCGTCCAGCGTCGCGCCCGCCAACTGCTCGGCGATGGCGGCGAACTTGAGATCCTCGGCCCCGGCGAGCGCGAGGATGGGCATTGCCAGTTCGCGAAGGCGCGGCCACAGCGAGCCCTGGGCGCCGGTGCCGGCCATGGTGAGGCTGCTGGCCAGGCCCTCGGCGGTGTTGCGGCAGCGGTCGGCGTACTCCGCGTCGCTGAGCGCGAGTGTGCCGAAGAGGGGCTGGCCGGCCCACTCGCGGATGAAGGCGGGCACGCCGATGTCCTGGATGCGTTCGGCGATGGCATCGTCGCTCAACCGGCGGGCGGCCCGTTCGTCGGCGTCGTCGATGCCCGGGTTGGCGCCGATCAGCACCATCCGGCGGGCGAGGTGGGGGTACATCAGCGCCAGGTGCAGGCAGACCCTTCCGCCCAGGCTGTACCCGATGTAGGTGGCGTCGCCGCCGAGGCGGGCCACCATGTCCGCGGTGCGCCGCAGGTCGGCGCGGACCCCGTCGGAGCCGCCGTGGCCCGGGAGGTCGACCACGATCGCCTGGCGGCCGCCGGCCTGCAGCATGCGCTCGGCGATCGGCTTCCAGGAGTTGCCCGTCTGGGTGAAGCCGTGGACGAACACGAACCGCTCACCGTTGCGGGGGCCGAACCGCTGGGCGGCCAGCGGGCCCGACATCTGGTGCCAGCCGGGAGGCGGGAAGTCAGACATCGCACGCCTCGTCGGTGCAGGCCGGGCCGTCGGCCGTGGCCTCGGCGTCCTCCTCGGCCTGGCGGGTCAGCAGGCGGCGGATGAGGGTGATGAACGTGTCGGGGTCCTGCGCACCGGGGATGGCCCAGCGGCCGTCGAGCACGAACGTGGGGACCGCCGAGATCTCGGCATCCATCGCCGACAGCAACTGGCTGCGCACCTCGGCCGTGCCGTCGTCGCTCTCGAGGAACGCGAGCACCCGGTCCTCGGGCATGCCGACGTCGGCGGCGCAGGCGGCGAGCGTGGCCGGGTCGCCGACGTCCAGCCCGTCGCAGAAGTAGGCCTGCAGCAGGCGCTCCTTCAGGGCGTACTGGTGGCCCGTGGCCTCCGCCAGCCACAGCAGGCGGTGGGCCAGCAGGGTGTTGGCCCGCAGCGCCCGGTCCATGCGGAACTCGAGGCCCTCGCCGGCGGCCTCGTTGGACACGTGGGCGATGATCTGCTCGGCACGCTGCGGCCCTCCGAACTTCTTGGCGTAGGCCTCGATCACCGGGGCGGACTTCCCGGGTGACGCCGTCGGGTCCAGCTGGTAGGGGCGGAACACCACCTGGAGGTCCACCTCGTCAGCGAGCGCGGCCGCAGCCTTCTCGAAGCGGCGTTTGCCGATGTAACACCAGGGGCAGACGACGTCGGACCAGATCTCCACCTGCAGGGTCGGGCGCATACGCGGCAGGATACGCCCCTATCGTGGCGCGCATGACGCCGGCCGATGCCCAGGTCACCTTCTGCGCCACGCTCGTCGACGAGTGGGTGCACATGGGATTGCGCCAGGCGATGGTCGCGCCCGGTTCGCGGAGCACGCCGATGGCCATCGCCCTCGCGGAGCGCACCGATCTGGACGTCCACCTGTTGCACGACGAGCGCAGCGCAGCGTTTGCGGCCCTGGGTGCCGGTCTGGCCACGGGAGTGCCCGCCGCTCTGCTGTGCACCAGCGGCACGGCAGCCACCCACTTCCACGGCGCGGTGGTGGAGGCAGATCTGTCGGGCGTGCCGATGCTGGTGCTCACGGCCGACCGGCCGCCGGAGTTGCAGGGAGTCGGCGCGCCGCAGACCATCGACCAGACCGAGTTGTACGGCGATGTCGTCCGCCTGTACGCGGACCCGGGGGTGCCCGACGTGGCTGCGGCGGGCGAGTGGCGGGGGATGGCCGCGCAGTGGTGGCTGGCGGCCGTGGGTGTGGACCCCGGCCCGGTGCACGTCAATCTGCCGTTCCGCGAGCCGCTGGTCGGTGTTGTCGGCGCGCTGCCGGCGCCGGCGGAGCGTGTTCCGGTCGAGCCGGCGGACGGATGGTTCCTCAGCCGGCTGGAGCCGGAGGCGCTGGCCGCCCTGCTGGACGTTCCCCGCGGCGTCATCGTCGCCGGGCGTGGGGTGGACGACCCAGCCGCGGTTGGTCGGCTGGCCGGCGCCCTCGGCTGGCCGGTGCTGGCCGATCCGCGCAGTGGATGCCGCCACCTGCCGGAAGCCGTCTGCGCCTTCGACGCGATGTTGCGCCATCCCGGTTTCGCCACCGATCACCGGCCCGACGCGGTGCTCCACGTGGGTGAGCCGCCGGCGTCGAAGGTGCTCGGGCAGTGGCTGTCCGTTGCGGGCACGACGCACGTGCAGGTGCATGCCCAGCGGCGGACCATCGACCCGCTGGGCATCATCGACGAACGTGTCTACGGCCCGGTCGGTGCAGTGTGCGAGGCCCTCACCCCGCTGGTCACCGGCGCTCACGGCACGCCGTGGCTGGCCCGCTGGCAGCACGCGGAGCGCAAGGCGCAGGCTGCGTTGGCCATCGCCTGCGGCCCCGACGACGGGCTCACCGAGTCCGCGGTCGCCAGGGCGCTGTCGTCGGTGGCCGCCCATCTCGTGGTCTCGTCGTCCATGCCCGTGCGCGACGTGGAGTGGTTCGGGGTCCCTTCCTTCACCCGGGTGCATTCCAACCGCGGCGCCAACGGCATCGACGGCGTGATCGCCACCGGGGTCGGCGTCGCTGCGGCCACGGGTGAACCGACCGTCGTGCTGCTGGGCGACGTCGCCTTCTGCCACGACCAGTCCACGCTCACCGCACTGGCCGCCCGTGGGCTGCCGCTGACGATCGTGGTGGTGGACAACGATGGCGGGGGCATCTTCTCGTTCCTGCCGCAGCACGGCGAGCTCACCACCGAGCGGTTCGAGCAGTTGTTCGGCACGCCGCACGGCACGGACCTCGTGGCGCTTGCCCGTGCCCACGGCCTGGGCGCCCGCACGGTGGATTCGGTGGTGGACCTGATGGCCGCAGTGGGCGACCCCGAGGCCGTGGTGGTGCGGGTGGAGAGCAACCGCGACCGCAACCTGGCCGACCACGCCCGGCTCAACGCGGCGGTGGCCGCAGCGCTGGACGCTAGGGCCTGACGATCGCGCTGAGCATCGCCTGGAACTTGGCCTGGGTCTCGGCCAGTTCGCTGAGCGGCTCGCTGTCGGCCACGATCCCGCCGCCGGCCACCAGGCGCGCGGTGCGCCGGTCGGCCGAGAGCTCGGCGCAGCGGATGGCCACCGCCCAGGTGCCGTCGCCGGTGGCATCCACCCAGCCGACGGCACCGCCGTACCTGCCACGCGTGAAGCCTTCGGCCGCGGCGATCAGGTCCAGGGCCTCGTCGCGGGGGAAGCCGCCGAGCGCCGGGGTGGGGCAGAGCGCGGCGACCAGTTCCAGCACATTGGGCCGCGGGTCGCTGAGGTGCCCCTCCAGCGCCGTGCCGAGGTGCTGCACGTTGGCCACGGTGACGATGCTCGGCTCTGGTTCCTCGTCGAGGTAGCTGCACCAGGGCAGCAGGGTGTCGTGGATCATGTCGATGACCACGCGGTGCTCGATCTGGTTCTTCTCGCTGGCCAGCAGTTCGGCGGCGGCGCGGGCGTCGGTGTCCGGGTCGCCGGTGCGCGGTGTGGTGCCGGCCAGCGGGTGCGACCGCAGGGTGGCGCCGCGCACCTCCACCAGCAGTTCGGGAGAGGCGCCGATGAACCCGTCCACGCTGTAGCGGTAGCTGCGGCCGAACATCGCCTTCAGGCGGAGCAGGACGGCGTGCACGTCGATCGGGTCGTCGCTGCGGACCTCCACCTCGCGGGCGATGACGGCCTTGGTCAGGTGCCCGTCGCGGACGGCGTCGCGTGCCGCGGCGACCGCGGCCAGGTAGTGGTCGACCGGGGTGAGGGGACGGGTGGTGAACTGCTGGGCGCAGGGGACCGGTGCGGGAGCGGCGACGACCTCGGGCGAGGCATCGTCGATGGTGGTGACCCACCGCCGCCCGTCCGGGGCCTTGCCGACGACGACGCTCGGGACGACCAGTTCGCAGGGCGTGCCGCGTTCGAACGGGTAGACGCCGATGGCCAGCGGGGCGACGCCGCCGACGCGGTCGTCGTGATCGATCGCGGCGAGGAAGGCGGGGACGTCGGCCAGCGGGACCCGGGCGGCGACCCCACGGCCGGCGAAGCCGGCGCCGTCGCGGACGAACAGGTACCCGTCGCCGGCGGCGACGCCGTTGAGATCCGGGTCGGCGTCGGTGACGTCGGCGAGGGGCCGGGTGACGGCGCGCACGCTCAGTCCCTCGTGCCGACCATCAGCTGGGTGAGCCCACCCGACAATTGGTGGTGCTCCGCGTCGCGGAAGCCGGCGGTGCGGAGCATCGCCACCATCTCCTCCCGGGGCGGCAGGTAGGAGACGCTCTTGGGCAGGTAGCGGTAGGCGGCGCCGTCGCTGAGGAGCGCGCCGATCTTCGGGACCACCTTGCCGAAGTAGATGTTGTTGCCCCAGCGGATGACCGGGTTGTGAGGGATGCCCACGTCGAGGAGGGCGATGCGCCCGCCGGGCCGCACCACGCGGGCGAGCTCGGCGAAGAAGGCGCCGAGGTCGGCCAGGTTGCGCAGGGCGAAGCCGCACGTGGCCCCGTCCACGGAGGCGTCGGGCAGGGGGAGGCGGAGGATGTCCGCCTGGGCGCGGGGGCTGCCGCTGCGGTCCGCGGCGAGCATCCCGAAGCTGAGGTCGAAGGCCAGCGGGTGGTGGCCGGCGGTGCGCAGGTCCACGCACAGGTCGCCGGTGCCAGCAGCAAGGTCGATGACGGTGCTGCCCGGGGCGAGCGCCAGCAGGCGGATGGCCCGCTTGCGCCAGCGGGTGTCCAGACGGAACGTCATGACCCGGTTGACCAGGTCGTAGCGGGGGGCGATGGCGTCGAACATCTGGCGGACGGCCACCACCTTCTCCTCGCCCTCCGGCAGGGTGTCGCGGTCCCAGCTGCGGGCGGGCTCGGCGTCCGTCGTCATCCCGGCCAGGCTACGACCTGCGGGCGGCGTTACCCTTCCCGCCGTGCTCCGCCGACGCCGCCGAACCACGGTCGACGTGGTACCGGCCGCGCCCAGGGTCGTGGCCCGCCGCTCGCTGCCGGTCCACTCGTCGGTCGCGCTCCAGCCCGGGGCGGAGCCGGTGGAGAGCCTGCGGACCGTCCGGCGGGCGGTGGTCGGCCGGTGGTGGGTGCAGGTGATGCCACGCGACGGCCGGTTCCGTGCCGAGGCCCACACGATGAGCGGCCTGCCCGGCGTGTGGGCGGGGGAGGAGCGCGAGACCCTGGCCGCGGCGATCGAGGACGGCGTGGCGATCATCGGCATGCTCGGCCGTGAGTGAGGAACGCCTGATCGTCCCACTGGACCCGAGCCGGATGTGGGGGCGCAACGGCGAGGCCATCTTGCCCTTGTTGGCGGGCTTCATCGGGGCGATGGTGACGATCGGTGGCCTGGCCAGCATCGGCACGGAGCAAGGGCCGTTCATCGCCGCCGCGGGTGTCCTGGTGGTCGGGGTGGTGGTGGCCACCCTGGTCCGCATGCGGGCGGAGCATCTGGTGTTCTCTCCGGACGTCGTCACCCTGGTGACGTGGCAGCGTTCGCGGTCCATCCCGATGGCGCAGGTCTGTGCCGTCGCCTGTGTGCCGGGCCTGCTCGGCGACGAGGTGCACATGGTGGTCGTCCGACCCCGCGCTGGCGCGCCGCTGGCGGCTGCGGTGCAGCGCTGGGACTGGATGACGATCCGCCGCTGGGTTCAGCGAGTGGAGCCGGAGATCGTCGTCGACCCGCCGAAGATCTGGCAGGACCGCTTCGGCGACATGCACGGCCTCCCACCCGACAGCGATCCCGCCGCGTCGCTGCGAGCCGTGCGCGAGGCATACGTGGACGTGTGGCACATCAAGATCGAGGTGTCCGAGGTGGACGGCCGGCTGCGGTTCCGCACGGTCGCCAACACCGTGTGGGGGCCACCCGGTCTCTGGGCAGGGGACGAGCGCGAGATGCTGGCCGAGGCGACGGCGGACGGGGTGGCGATGATCGAGGACCTTCGGCACACGACCTGATCTGGCGGGTGTGCCAGCATGCGGGCATGACCGACGAACTGTGGCGCAGGGGAGCACTCGAACTGGCGGGGATGATCGCCCGCAAGGAGGTGTCCAGCCGGGAGGTCGTGGACGCCCACCTGGCCCGCATCGACGCGGTGAACCCGGCGGTCAACGCCGTGGTGCGCCGGCTCGACGACGAGGCCCGCGCCGCCGCAGACGCGGCCGACGCAGCGCTGGCAGGTGGCAACTCGCTCGGGCCGCTGCACGGCGTGCCGATGACGGTGAAGGAGAACATCGACCTCGCCGGCACCCCCACCACCCAGGCCGTCGCGGCATTGGCGGATGCCGTTGCCCCGATCGACGCGCCCATCGTGGCCCGCATGCGGCTCGCCGGTGCCATCCCGATCGGCCGCACCAACCTGCCCGACCTCGGCTTGCGCGTCACCACGGAGTCGTCCCTCCACGGCGACACCCGTAACCCGTGGAACCGCACCCGTACGGCGGGCGGCAGCAGCGGCGGTGAGGCTGCCGCATTGGCCACCGGCATGAGCCCCGTCGGCCTCGGCAACGACATCGGTGGCTCGCTGCGCAACCCGGCGCACTGTTGCGGGATCACCTCGATCAAACCCACCAGCGGCGTCGTGCCGTCGGCCACGGTGATCCCGCCGACCGAGCTGATGCTGGCGGCGGAGATCATGTTCTCCGACGGCCCGATGGCGCGGCACGTCGCCGACGTGCGGGCCGCACTGCTGGCCATCGCCGGGGCGGACGACCGCGATGTGCGTTCCATCCCGGTCACGCTCACCGATCGTCTGGCCGAGGGCGGCAGGTTGCGCGTGGCGGTGCTGCCCGATCCGCCCGGCGGCGACACCCACGGCGAGATCAGCGGGGCGATCGTGCGCGCCGCCGACGCGCTCAGCGACCTGGGCGCGGACGTCACGTACGCCACTCCGCCGAGCTACGAACAGGCGGTGGAGCTGTGGACCCGGCTGCTGGTGGAGGAGATCCACTGGCAGCGGCCGCTG
Source organism: Acidimicrobiaceae bacterium (assembly GCA_020637295.1). Taxonomy (GTDB): domain Bacteria; phylum Actinomycetota; class Acidimicrobiia; order Acidimicrobiales; family Ilumatobacteraceae; genus UBA668. The sequence continues at coordinate 29,776 of JACJWF010000002.1, forward strand.
GCCGGGATGATCATGGGTGAGGCCGGGCTGCAATTCCTGGACTACGCGCTGGAGCTGTACCCACAGACGGACACGGCCACCTACCTGCCGCTGCACGCGGCGCGCAACGGCATCGGCCAGGCCTGGCACGAGTTCCTCACCGAATACCACGTGCTGCTGTCGCCCACCTGGGCCCAGCCGGCGTTCGAGCTCGGCCACGACGTGTCGTCGCTGGACGCGGCGGCGGGTGTGTTGCAGCAGATACGCCCAGTGGTGCCGATGAACCTGCTGGGCATCCCGGCCGCCGTGGTGCCGGTGGGCATGGCGGACGGGCTGCCCGTGGGCGCCCAGGTGGTGGGTCGCCGCTTCGCCGATCTCACCTGCCTCGCGGTCGCGGAGATGATCGAGCAGGCGCTGGGCGTGCTGACGCCGATCGACCCGCGGAGCTAGCCCTCGACGGCCATCGCCTTGGCCCAGCGGTAGTCGGCCTTGCCGCTGGGCGAGCGGACCACATTGTCCACGTACACGATGGCCTTCGGCAGCTTGTAGCGGGCGATGTGGCGCTCCGCCTCGGCCAGCAGGTCGGCGTCCGTCACGGTGTGGCCCTCGCGCACCCGCACGACGGCGACCACTTCGTTGCCCCACCGCTCGCTCGGCCGCCCTGCGACCACGCAGTCGTACACGCCCGGGTGAGCCTTGATCGCGGCCTCCACCTCTTCGGCGAAGATCTTCTCCCCGCCGGAGTTGATGGTGACGGAGTCCCGCCCATGCAGCTCGATGATCCCGTCGGCGCGGAGGCGGGCGCGGTCGCCCGGCACTGCGTAGCGGACGCCGTCGATCACCGGGTAGGTGCGGGCGGTCTTCGCCGGGTCGCCGAGGTAGCCGAGGGCCAGGTTGCCGCTCTTGGCCAGCCAGCCGAGCTCCGGGTCGCCGGGCTCCAGCACCTTGTCGAGGTCTTCGCCGAGGACATGGTTGCCGGGGCTGATCGGGAACGTGCCCGTGGTGGCCCCGCCGCCGGCGGAGACGTGGGAGAGCTGCCCGCCGGCCTCGGAGCTGCCCAGGCCGTCCACGATCATCAGCGTCGGGAGGTGGCGCAGCAGGTCGTCCTTCAGATGGGCGCTGAGTGGCGCGCCGCCGGACAACAGCACCGTGAGGCTGGACAAGTCGTAGGTCTGGCGCTCCAGCTCGTCCAGCAGGGGACGGCCGAAGGCGTCGCCGACGATGAGGAGGAAGTTCAGCCGCTCCCGCTCGATGAGACCCCAGATGTCCGTCGGCTCCAGGCGCTCCGGCACCGACTGGACGAAGACGGTGCCGCCACCGTTCCACGTGCGGAAGCTGACCCAGTGGCCGGCGCCGTGCATGAACGGCGGGGCGAGGAGGGCCTTCAACTCGGTGTTGGCCTCGGCGATGATGTCCTCCATCGTCTCCGCCTTGGAGCCGCCGAAGCACTCCTGGTTGGCGTCCCCGTTGCGCCACAGCACGCCCTTCGGCATGCCGGTGGTGCCGCCGGTGTAGAGGATGTAGAGGTCGTCGGCGCTCCACTCGACGGCCGGCTTCTCAGGGCTGGCCGCAGCCAAGGCATCCTCGTACCAGACGCCGCCGGGGAGAAGGGCATTGCCGGAGCTGTCGGGCACCTGGAGGATCACCCGAAGGTTGGGCAGGTCGGGCAGCACCTGGGCGAGCGTGGGGGCGAACTGGCTGTGGACCACGACGGCAGCTGCGTTGGAGTCCGTCAACAGGTAGTGCAACTCCTCGGCCACGTAGCGGTAGTTGACGTTGAAGGGTGCCACCCGGGCCTTGAACGACCCCAGCATGGCCTCCAGGTACTCGTTGCCGTTGTGGAGGTAGACGGCCAGGTGGTCCTGCCCGCTCTCGTGGCCGAGGAGCTGGCTGCGCTCCGTGTGGCAGCCGAGGCCGGCGCCGATGAGGTGGTTGGCCAGGCGGCGGGTGCGCTCGGTGACCTGGGCCCAGGTGAAGCGCTGGTCGCGGAACACCAGGCACTCGGCGTCGGGCCGGGTGGCGGCGATGGCTTCGTGGATCTCGGCGACGGGGTACTGGGCCAGCATGGGCCGAGAACCTAGCGACCCCCCCCTCCTTCCCCCCGAACTGGCGTGATATATCACGTCACTTCCCAGGTGGGGCGGGTTCCGACCGCGTCAGTTCGCGGGAGAGGCGGTCAGAAGAGGGAGCCCTGGGCTGCCGGTTGGACGGGCGACGGGGTGGGCAGCGGTTCGAGGTGCGGGACCATCGCTGCGAGGCGTTCGTGGAGGGCGCGGGCCAGCGCCGGCGTGGACCGGTTGTCCGGCGTGTGAACGAAGAACGTCGGCTCGCGGCCGTCGTCCAGCCACTGGGCGAGGACGTCGTCCCATCGGGCCAGACCGTGCTCGGTGCGGGCGGCGTCGTCGCTGCCGATGAAGCGCACGATCGGATGGTCGGTGAGGGCGAGGTCCAGGAGCGGCAGGCGTGGCTTGCTGCGCCACTCCTCCCGGCCGGCGTCGGTGGTCGGCGGATGGGCGAACAAGGCGGTGGTGTCCAGCACCACCCGCTCCATCCCGTGGCGTTCGAGGAGGTGGTGGAGCGAGGCCATCGCCGGCCCACCACAGAACTGGGGGTGCCGCACCTCGACCGACCAGCGAACGCCGGCGGGCAGTTGGCGGGCGGTGTCCGCCAGCGCGGCCAGATCGCCCGGGCCGAACGACGCCGGAAGTTGCAGGGTGATCCCTCCGAGGCGATCTCCCAGCGGCGCGAGCAGGGCGGCGAAGGCGGCCAGGTCGGAGGCGACACCGCGCAGGCGGCGGTCGTGGGTGAGGGCGCGGGGCGCCTTGAACACCATGCGAAACCCGGCGGCGGCCTGCTTCGCCCACTTGGCCACCGCGAGCTCCGGCGGTGTGGCGTAGAACGTGGTGTTGCCCTCGACAGCGTTGAGGAGGTGGCTGTAGGGCGCCAGTTCGGTGCCGGGCACGGTCCGCGAGGGAAGGTACCGGCCCACCCAGGCGCGGTTCGCCCACATGGGACATCCCACGTACAGCCTCGCCACGAGGCCGAGGTTAGACGTCAGCGCATGCGGATGACGTTGCCGGTGACCATCCGCGCCGAATCGGAGCACAGCCAGGCGATGACACCGGCCACTTCGGCGGGCTCGGCGACGTGGAAGTGGTCGTGGCTGGTGGCGGCGAACTCGCGGACGGCGTCGTTGACCCACCCGCTGTCGGTGATCGGCGGGTGGATCATGTTCGCGGTGACGCCCCGGCGGCCGAGCTCCGTCGCCGCGGCCATGGTGTAGTTCTCCAGCGCAGCCTTGGCGGCGCCGTAGGTGACCTCGCCGGGGAACCCGTTCGGGCCGCCGCTGGTGAGCCCGACGATGCGGCCCCAGCCGCCGTTGCGGGCGATCAACCTGGTGCTGAACTCGGCGATGAGCAGCGCGGCCGCCCGGGCGTCCACCCCGAACGTGCGGTCGAACAGGTCGGCGGTGACCGGCGGGGTGCTGCGGCCGACGGGGTCGAGGGTCCCGGCGACGAACGAGTCGCCGCTGGCCCAGCCGGTGGCGTTGTTGACCAGGATGTCCACCGGCCCCAGCTCGCGTTCGGCGAGGTTGAACACGTTCGACGGGGTGGTGGCGTCCAGCAGGTCTGCCTCCACCGCCACGGCACGTCCACCGGCGGCGATGATGCGGGCTGCGACCGCCGCCCCGTCGGTCATCCGGTTCTCCTGGTAGCGCTCCGGCGTGGCGGGGTCGGACGCCACCCGTCCGCGGAGGAACGTGACGAGCACGGCCACGCCGTCGGCGGCCAGCCGCTCGGCCGTCGCCGCGCCAATGCCGTGGTTCGCCCCGGTGACGACGGCGACGTGCTGCATGGGGCCGCACCGTAGGCGCTCCGACGGGGTCCCCACGCCCCATTTCCGGCGACGTGGTCGCGGCCCTGGGCGGGAATTGTGCGCGTACGGGCGCGACAAGTTCAGATGTGGCTCAGGAGAATCCGGCGCGTTGGAGGGCAGCCCGCACCTCTGCGTCCGACGCGCCGAGTCGTGTAGCGCGGCGGATGAAGTCGGTCGCCAGCGCCGCCAGTTCCGTGCGCCGTGCCGCGGCGTGCGCAGCCGGTACGGCCGGCGCGACGACTGTGCCGCGGCGTCCTTCCGTGACGACGATGCCGCGGGCCTCGAGGTCGCGGTACGCCCGGGCGACGGTCCCGTTGGCGATGCCCAGGTCGGCAGCCAGCTGGCGCACGGTGGGCAGGCGTTCGCCGGGCGGCAACGTGCCGTGAACGACCATCGTCTCGATCTGGGAACGGATCTGCTCGTACGGCGGCGTGGGGGAGGAGAGGTCGACGGTGATCACGTCGGGACCCCGCTCCGGGTCATCCGCGTCGGCATCCAGGCCCACCCGGCCAGCACTCCCACCGTGGCAACGACGCCCACGACGGTGGCTCCGACGGACCAGCCGCCGTGCAGTTGCCTCGTGGGCACGAGGTACCACGATCCGATGAACTGGAGGACGATCCAGCCGCTCATGGCTCGCGTCGTCGCCGCCTGCCGGATGATCCGGTCGACCTCGATGTCGACGTTCGTCCCCGCCGGCTGCGGACGCGTGGTGATCCGGACGATCGCCGCCACCGCCACCGCAGCCAGGACCGCCATCCAGACGAGCACCGTGAGCCGATCGTGGTGGACCGGTCCCGGAGAGGTGGGGGCAGCGCCAAGCAGGAGTGCCCCGACAGTCGTCAGCACGGAGGCCAGCCACCATCGTCTGGCACTGGAGGTGACGAAGCGGAGCGGACGTCGAGGTTGCAGATCGGCGACGCGCTGCGGCACCGGGGGACGATGGCGAACGAACAGCTCCGGAAGGATCCCCGCTGCGAACCACCCGATGAACAGGGCGACGTACAGGTTGACGGAGCGGCTGCCGGCCGGCGCCGAACGCAACCATACGACAGCACCGGCAACGCCACCGAGGGCACCGGCTACGCGCCACCGCCGGACACGGCGCGAGTAGGCGACCAGGGCTGGGTCATTGGCCAGGGCCGGCGGCGCGCCGGCCTGTTGCACCACCCAATCAGGGCTGCCGAGCGACGCGATCCCGCGGCGGCGGCCGACCGTCCACCCGACGAAGAGGGCAGCCGCTGCCGCCGCGAGCAGCGTGACAAGGACCATCGCTTGGACGTGCATGCACCGCCTCTTTGTATGAATGTACTGCAACATTGATACAAAGAGGCAGCGGCGTCAAGCCGCCGTGCTACTACTCGTAGGAGCGGTAGATCACCTCGGCGACGCAGCTCGGCTTGGCCGCGCCCTCGCACTCGAAGACGAACTCGTAGGTGGTCTGGATGCCGCCGGGGATGTCGTCCACCTGCAGCAATTTCACGCCGAGGCGCAGCTTGGCGCCGACCGGCACCGGCGACATGAACCGCACCTTGTTGCAGCCGTAGTTGACGCCCATCTTGAAGCCGGTGGTGATGGCCACCTGGGGCATCAGCACGGGGCCGAGCGAGAGGGTGAGGTAGCCGTGGGCGATCGGGCCGCCGAAGGGGCTCTCCTTCGTGGCGCGCTCGGGGTCCACGTGGATCCACTGGTGGTCGCCGGTGGCGTCGGCGAAGAGGTTCACCCGCTCCTGGGTGATGTCCATCCACTCGCTGTAGCCGATGTGCTCGCCGACGAGGGTCTTCAGTTCTGCAGAGCCGTTGATGATGCGCGGTGCCATGCGCGCCAGTGTTGCACTTCCGCATGCGGGCCGGGCAAGCGGATGCTCTACGTTGTCGCCGTGGGGGTAGATCGGTTGGGGGACCGCATGGTTCGGGCCGCGCTGTTCCCACTCCGACTCGCGAAGAACTCCGCCCGACTGCTCAGGAGTGCACTGATGGCCGACTTCATGACCGCCTATTCGCTGACCCAGCCCGACAAGCTCGCCGTCATCGACGACCGTGCCGGTGCCGGCGTGCGGACGTTGACGTTCAAGGAGCTCAACGAGCGGGCCAACCAGATGGCCAACGCGCTGCTCGGCCTGGGCGCCCGCCCGGGTGAGACGAAGGTCGTGTGGTGCGGGCAGAACTCGTCCGGTCTGGTCGTGATGATCAACGCCGCCCGCAAGCTGGGCATCACCGCCGTGCCGCTGAACTACCGCCTCAGCGACGAGGAGGCCGCGTACGTCACCGATCACTGCGACGCCACCATCGTGTACGTCGATGCCGAGTTCGCCCCGATGTTCAGCCGCATCCGTGGCGACCTGCCCAAGGTCACCACCTACCTCGTGTTCGACGGGGAGGTGCCCGACGGGATGGTCGATGCCGAGGCGCTGATGGACGCCGCCGGTACGGGCGACCCCGACCTTCCGGAGGCCACCGAGCCTGGCTCGACGATGATCTACACCAGCGGCACGACGGGTAAGCCGAAGGGAGCCCTGCGCCGTGGTGGCGCCAACCCGGCACAGGGCCTGGCGCTGATGCAGCACATCGGCTACGTGCCCGACGACATCTACATCCCCACCGGCCCGCTCTACCACTCGGGCCCCGGCGGGTTCATGGGCATCGCCCAGACGCTCGGTCAGACCGTGGTCCTCCAGCGCAAGTTCAACGCCGAGGACTGGCTGCGGCTGGTGGACACCTACAAGGTCACCTCCACCTTCAGCGCCCCCACGCCGATCCGGCTGATCTGCAACCTGCCGGAGGAAGTGAAGGCCAAGTACGACGTGTCCTCGATGAAGCGGATGGTGGCCAACGCCGCCCCGTGGAGCTTCGCGCTGAAGCAGATGTACGTCCGCGACTTCCCCGCCGACAGCCTGTGGGAGGTGTACGGGTCCACGGAGCTCGGCGTCAACTGCGTGCTGAAGCCGGAGGACCAGATGCGCAAGCCCGGCTCCTGCGGGCAGCCGGCGCCGATGGTCGAGGTGAAGCTGTTCGACGACGACGGCAACGAGGTCACCGGCACCGGCCCGGAGGCCACGGGCGAATTGTTCGTGAAGAGCCCCAGCGTGTTCGCCGACTACTACAAGCAGCACGACAAGTTCCTCGCCGACCAGAAGCACGGCTACCAGACCGTCGGCGACATCGCCTACCGGGACGACGAGGGCTACATCTACATCTGCGACCGCAAGAAGGACATGATCATCAGCGGCGGCATGAACATCTACCCCGCGGAGATCGAGGCGGCGCTGGAGCACCACCCCGATGTCATCGAGGTCGCCGTGTTCGGCGTGCCGAGCGAGGAGTGGGGGGAGAGCGTCCATGCCGTCGTGGTGCTCCGTGAGGGTGCGACGGCGTCGGAGGAGGACATCATCGAGTTCGCCCGCCAGCACCTCGCCCACTACCGGGTGCCGAAGTCCGTGACCTTCATCGACGAACTGCCGAAGACGGGCAGCGGCAAGATCCTGAAGCGCGAGCTGCGGGCCCCGTTCTGGGCCGGCCGCGACAGCAAGGTCTGAGCTGCCGTCAGGCCATGTCGGCCAGGACCGCCGTCAGGGTGGTGCGGCCGATGGCCGGCATGCTCGTGGTGTCGTCGGCCGTGAGGTAGGCGAGGGCCAGGTTCAGGGCCCATCCGGCGGCGCGCCGCCAGGTGGCCGGGTCGATCGCGGCCTCGTCGCGGAAGCGGGCGCGGCCGGTGGCGTCGAACATCATCCAGGCCATCGCCAGGTCGGTGGCCGGATCACCGGCGCAGATGTCGCCGAAGTCGATCACCGCGCTCACCCGGCCGTCCACCGCGAGCATGTTCGACGGGTGCAGGTCGCCGTGCAGCCACAGGGGCGGACCGGCCCATGGCTCGGTGGCGCACAGGTCCTCCCACACGGCGAGGGCCCGTCGGCCGTCGATCGCCGAGCCCAGCCGTTCGACCCGCTCGCCGACGGCGTCGGCCCGCTGCTGCAGCGCCACGCCGCGGAACGGGTTGGCGGGCGCGTCCGCGGGCGCCGGCACGTGCAGGGCGCGGACGAAGGCGGCCAGCTGGGTGACGGTGCCCGCCGGGTCAGCCAGCTCCACGGAGGACACCGCCACGCCAGGCAGCCAGCGGCCGATGACGAACGGGTACGGGAACTCCTCCGTCGGCGCGCCGGCCACCTCGGCCACCGGCACGGGCAGCGGCAGGCGCGGCGCCAGCTCGGGCAGCCAGCGCAGCTCGTTGACGATCAGTTCCACGGCTACCTGGCGGCGGGGGAGGCGCACCATCCACTCGTCGCCCAGGCGGGCGATGGTGTTGTCCCATCCATTGGCCACGATCCGCACCGGCTGACCAGCCAGTTCCGGCGCCTGGTCGGCCACGAGCGCCGCGATCAGCGCGTCGTCGATGGCGATGTCGGCGGCCGGCGTGCCCATCGTGGCCTCAGTAGCCGAGGCGCTCCACCCGGTCCGGGCGGCGCTGCCAGTCCTTGTCCACCTTCACGAACAGCTCCAGGAAGGCTCCCTCGGGCAGCTGCAGGCGGGCCCGGCGGCCGACCTCCTTCAGCACCGAGCCGCCCTTCCCGATGACCATGCCCTTCTGGCTGTCGCGCTCCACGATGATCTCCACCCGGATGCGCGGCCACTCCCACTCGCTGACGCGGGTGGCGATGGAGTACGGCAGTTCGTCGTGGGTGACGGCCAGCAACTGCTCGCGCACGAGCTCGGCCACCCACTGCTCCTCCGGCTGGTCGCTGACCGTGTCCTCCGGGAAGTACAGCGGCCCCTCCGGCAACCGGCCGACCAGGTACTCCACCAGGCCGGCAATGCCCTTGCCGGTGCGGGCGGACACCGGGAAGTAGTCGGCTGCACCGAGCTGCGACGCGGCGGCCAGCTGCGCCACCACCCGGTCCGGCTTCACCGCGTCGATCTTGTTGACGATGACGATCGACCGCGCCATGTCCAGGTGGCGGGCCACCCACTCGTCGCCCGAGCCGAACGGCTTGGTGGCGTCGATGACCAGGCAGGTGACGTCCACGTCGGCCAGGCTCTCGAGCGCGGTGGCGTTGACCCGCTCGCCAAGGGCGGTCACGGGCTTGTGCAGGCCGGGCGTGTCCACGAACACGAGTTGGGCGTCGGGCCGGGTGAGCACGCCCATCACCCGGTGGCGCGTGGTCTGCGGCTTGTCGCTGACGATGCTGACCTTGCGCCCGCACATGGCGTTGACGAGGCTGCTCTTGCCGACGTTGGGCCGACCGACGAGGGTGACGAAGCCGCTGCGCATCAGGTCAGCCACGCTATCGGCGCCGCGGTCACGGTTCGCCGGGTATCGAGGTGGTGCTGGCCGCGGTGGTGGCGGTGGTGGTGACGGACTGAGTGGGCGTGGCCACGCCACGGGTGGACATCAGCAACTCGAAGTCGGCCAGCGTCAGGGGGTCGCCCGCCGCGACCAGCTCGCCGGACGCCGTGGTGACGGCCTGGTTGAACGTCACCTGGCCCACGCCGCGGATGTTGGTGAGCACGGTGACGACGATCTGGCCCACGGCCAGCCGCTGATCGCCCACCGGGATGGGCGTGAAGAAGTCGTCCGGCAGTTGGATGAGCGCGAGGCCGGTGGTGTCCGTCTCCACCAGGATCTCCGGGAAGGCCGGCAGCGCCGTGCGCAGGCCCTTGCCGGCGTCGCCCTCCGGCTCGCCCTCCTGCAGGGCGGCCATGAGTTGCAGCGGGGCCACGGGCTTGGGGAGCGCTTTGGTCACCGGTGTCAGGCGGCCGCTGACGATGAAGTACAGCTGCACGTCCTCGGTCTGGATCGGCGGCACTGTGGTCGTGGTGGTCTCCAGGCCGCTGGTGGTGGTGGCCGCCTCGGTGGTGGTGGTGGCGATGGTGGTCGTGGTGGAGGGTCTGGTGTCCTCCAGGCCGTATGGGGGCTGGATGCGCTCCACCTTGCCGTCCTCCACCACGCTGCACGCGGCGAGGCCGACGATGGCCGCCGTGATCACCAGCAGTCGAGCTCTCATCACCATGCCTCCGACAAGCTGACCTTGAAGCGGGCGCCGCCACCGGGGCGGTCCTCGACCCAGGCCTCGCCGCCGTGGGCCTGGGCGTGCTCGGCCACCAACGCCAGGCCGAGACCGGTGCCCACGCGGTGGCGGGCGGCCGATCCGCGGGCAAAGCGCTCGAAGATGCGTGACCGCTCGCTGCGGGCCACCCCGGGCCCGGCGTCGTCCACGCCGAGCACGAGGTGACGCTTCGGTGCCGGTTCGGCGAACAGGCGCACCGGCCCGCCGCCGTGCTCGCGGGCGTTCTCCAGCAGGTTGGCGAGCGTGCGCTCGACGCGCAGCTTGTCCAGGCGCACCAGGCCCGGCACCTTGCTGTCGATGTCGATCGGCACGTCGCCGAAGCCGTACCGGTGGGCGATGCGCGGCAGCAGCTCGCGCAGGTCCACCTCCTCCCGATGCAGCTCGGTGGAGCCGGCGTCGATGCGCGACAGCTCCAGCAGGTCCATCACCATGTGGTCGAAGCGGCGCACCTGGGTGACCACCACGTCGAGCGCCTGCTGGCTGCGGTCGGGGAGATCGGCGCGGCGGCCGTCCAGCACCTCGACGGCGGCGGTGAGCGCGGTGATGGGGGAGCGCAGCTCGTGGCTGACGTCGGATGCGAAGCGGGCCTCGCGCTCGATGCGGGCCTGCACGGCGTCAGCCATGTCGTTGAACGAGCTGGCCAACCGGGAGAGGTCCGGGTCGTTCTCCGGTGGCATCCGGGCGTCGAACTCGCCGGAGGCGATCTCGCCGGCGGCGTGCGACACGCGGGACAGAGGCCGCAGCAGGCGCCGGCTGGTCCACCACCCGAGAACGCCGGCCAGCAGGGTGGTGATGCCGGCGCCGACAATGAGCGCCGTGGTGATGGCATTGAGGTTGCGCTGGGTGGAGTCCATCGGGAACGCCTCGAAGTACTTGGCGTTCACCGCGGGCATGCTGATCCCCACCGCCACGTAGGGCTTGTCGTCGAGTTCGAAGCGCTGCTGGGCGCTGGCGCCCTGGTCCACCGAGGTCCGCAGCTCCAGCGGGAACGACTCCGGCGACACGCTGAGATCGGCCACGAATGGGCGGCCGTCGCGGAACAGCAGGGTGAAGCCGCCGCTCTCGTTGCGCAGGTCGCGGGCCACATCGATGTCCTGCTCGGCCAGCAACTGGTCGCGCACGGTACGGGCATTGTTCTCCGCCTGGTTGCGGGCAACCTCCAGCCGCTGGTCGATCAGGAAGGAGCGGGCGAGGGCGTAGGTGACCACGGCGAGGGCGAGTGTGGTGACGAGAGCGGTGAGCGAGAACCACAGGGTGACGCGGGTGCGCAGGCGGAGGGTGCGGCGGCGGCGATCGGTCACCGCACCAGTGTGGCCGACGCGAGGGCCCGCGGCGGTGCGCGGCACGGGCCCTCGTCGGCCGTGGTGATCAGGCGGCGAAACCGACCAGTGGGTAGGCCTGCTCCAGCGCCTGCAGCACGGGAGCGACGACGTCGAGGTCGGCGAGGATCAGTTCTGCCCGCAGGAGCAGTTCGCTGCACACGAATGCCACCGAGTGGCCGGCCGACAGGGTGGAGCGGGCGAGGTCCTTCAGCGCCCGGACGCCGGGATCGGCGATGACCGTGACGCCACTGAGGTCCACCAGCAAGCCGTACCCGGTGGGGAGGGGCAGGCCGGCGGCCCGAAGGGCGTCGCCGTGCTCGGCAGCAGTGAACGGGCCGCTGACAGCGACGGCCACGTGGTGCCGATGCAGATCGGCATGTGTGACAAACGAGGGAGCCAGCATGTCGTAACCTCCAGACGGCGTCTTCACGAACCCTGCTGCCCGCAGGTTCACCGCTGCCGGTGAGGCACCAGGGGGAGGAAGGTACCTCACCGGGGCAGCGTGAACAGGTCTCATGTTGCAGGTCCACTGTGACGAGACGACGCTCACATTGTGCGATTTCTGTAACAGTTGTGGCGAGACCGCCGCACAGCGGCAAAGGTGGTGGGCGTGAACTCCCTCCTGTTCATCGAGGACGACGACGGCATCCGGGTGGCCCTCACGCTGGCCCTGGAGGACGAGGGCTACGAGGTGGTGGAGGCGCCGGACGGCCGCGCCGGGCTGGCGGCGTTCGCCGAGAAGGAGCCCGACCTCGTGCTGCTCGACCTGCGGCTGCCGGACATGTCAGGCTTCGACGTCTGCCGCCAGCTTCGCTCCCGCAGCCTGGTGCCGATCATCATCGTGACAGCCCAGACCGACACGTACGACCTGGTCGCCGGCCTGGAGGCCGGCGCGGACGACTATGTCACCAAGCCGGTCGTGCCGAAGGAGCTTGCCGCCCGCATCCGCGCCGCCCTGCGCCGGGTGCACCTCCACGAGACGTCGGCCGCCTCCTCCGTCAGCCGCTTCGGCGACATCGAGCTGCGCCGGGAGCAGGGGATCGTGCTGAAGGGCGGGCAGGAGCTCAACCTGACCAAGACCGAGTACCGCCTGCTGGTCGAGTTCGCCGACCACGCCAACATGGTCCTGTCGCGGGACCAGCTGCTGGAGCGGGTGTGGGGCTACGAGTACCTCGGCGACTCGCGCCTGGTGGACGCCCACGTCCGCCGCCTGCGGGTGAAGGTGGAGGACCAGCCCGACGAGCCGAAGCTGATCGTCACCGCCCGCGGCATCGGCTACCGCCTGCTGGCGTGACGCTGCGTCAGCCGGGCCACACCCGGCTGAGGAGGTACTCGCCGAGGCCCTTGGCCTGGGCGTCGAAGGCCACGCTGCTGGCCACGCCCTCGCCGAGGATGCCGACGATCACGAAGTTCAGTGCCCGCAGGTTGGGCAGTTCGAAGCGGCGGACCTCCAGGTCGCGGGCTTCCGCCAGCAGTTGCTGCACCCGTTCGGCCGTCAGGTTGGCGGCCAGCCAGGCGTAGCCGGCGTCGTCACGGGCGTAGATGCCCACGTTGGCGTTGCCGCCCTTGTCACCGCTCCTGGCCGCGAAGTGGGCACCGAGCGGCTCACCGGCCGCCGGCCCGACCGGTTCCGCAGCGATCTCCACCGAACTTGTCGCGGGTGCTACCGGGAGATTCCGAGGTGGGGCCGCGACAACTTCCCGGGAGCCGGTGGGATGGACGACGGTTTCGGTGACGTCGGCGCGGTCGACGAGGGCGGGCCAGTAGACGCCGTAGGACTGGGCCTCGCTCGGGCCGCCGGTGGCGAAGAAGCCGGGGTAGTTGGCCAGAGCCAGCTCGATGGCGGCGCTGGAGAACGCCCGGCCGGCCACCCGCTCGTCACCGCTCTTGACGGTGATGTGGAGGCGGCCGGAGGCCTGCTCCTGCGTGGGTGCGTCGGACGGCGCCTCCACGAAGCGGACGTCGACCTCGTCGAAGCGCTGCTTGCCGCCGAGGCGGCGGAACAGCGCGTCCTCCAGCCAGGCGGCCTTCTCCCGCTGGCGCAGGCCGCTGAGCACGAAGCTCATCCGGTTGCGCCAGCCGCCCTCGAGGTTGATGCAGACCTTCAACTTGGCAGGGGCGGGGTCGCCCTTGATCCCGCTGATCCGCACCCGGTCCGGACCCTCCTGGGTGAGCTGGATGGTGTCGAAGCGGGCCACCACATCCGGGTTCGGGTACTCCGGGGCGCCGATCTCGTAGAGCAGCTGGGCCGTGACCGTGCCAACGTTGACCACGCCGCCCGTTCCCGGATGCTTGGTGATGACGGTGGAGCCGTCGGCCTCCACCTCCGCGATCGGGAAGCCGAGCGGCAGGGTGGGGTCGGGGATCTCATGGAACCAGGTGTAGTTGCCGCCCGTGGCCTGGGCGCCGCACTCGATGACGTGCCCGGCGACGACCGAGCCGGCGAGCGCGTCGAAGTCGTCGGGCGCCCACTCGTGCCACCAGGCGGCAGGGCCGACCACCAGCGCGGCGTCGGTGACCCGCGGGCAGACCACCACGTCCGCCCCGGCCTTCAGGGCCGCGGCGATGCCCCAGCCGCCCAGGTACGCATTGGCGCTGACCGGGTTGCCGGTGAGCTCCGCGCCCGTGTCCAGATGGCGCAGTTGGGGGCGCAGGCCGTCCACCCGGTCCATCAGGTCGTCGCCCTCCACATGGGCGACCTTCACGTCCAGGCCCTGGCGGGCGGCGATCTCGCGCACCTTCTCGGCGCAGCCGGCAGGGTTCAGGCCACCGGCGTTGGTGACCACCTTGATGCCCTTCTCCTTGCACATGGCCAGCACCTGCTCCATCTGCAGCAGGAACGTGCTCGCATACCCCAGCTCGGCGTTGCGGCTGCGCTGCTTGTGCAGGATCAGCATGGTCAGCTCGGCCAGCCAGTCGCCGGTCAGCACGTCCACCGGGCTGTCCGGGCCGGCGGCCTCCACCATCTCCTTCGCCGCGCTGAGGCGGTCGCCGAAGAAGCCGCTGCAGTTGGCGATGCGGACGGCGCGACGGGGCTCGGCGCTCATGACGCATCCACCTTCACCAGGGGCTGGCCGTGGTCCAGCTGCTGGCCGGCGGCCACGAACACCTCGACCACCGTGCCGGCGTGCGGCGCCACGATCTGGTGCTCCATCTTCATCGCCTCGATGGTCAGCATCGGCTGCCCGGCCGCGACGGTGTCGCCGGCGGCCACCAGCAGGCGCACCACCTTGCCGGGCATCGGGGCGACGGTGCTGCCGGCGCGGCCGGCCTCGTCCGGCGACACGAACCGAGGTGGGACGGCGAACGCGAACCGGCCGTCACCGACGTACACGGTGTCGCCCTCCACGCGGACCCTGACGCGGGCCAGCGCGTCCTGGGTGAAGTCATCCAGCTCCACGGGCTCGCCGTCCACGTGCAGCACCTCCAGCCGGTCGGACCGGTCGAAGCGGTACTGCACCAGGTGCTCGGTGTCGCCGAGGCGCAGCGCCTGGGCGTGCAGCTGCGAGGCGTTGTTGCGCCAGCCGATCGGGTAGCGGCCGGCGCGCCCGCGGGCCAGCGCCACCGCAGCGGCGGCGATCTCCAGCGGGGAGGGCGCCGGCGCAGCACCGAGGTCCTGGCGGTCCAGCCAGCCGGTGTCGACCTCGCCGTCGATGTCCACCAGCCGGCCGGCCAGCCAGCGCAGCAGCGGGCGGTTGGTGGTGGGGCCGCACACGTCGGCCCGGTCCAGCGCCATCGCCAGCTTGCGGGCGGCCTCCGCCCGGTCGGCGCCGTACGCGATGACCTTGGCGATCATCGAGTCGTAATGGGGCGGCACCTCGCTGCCGGCCTCCACGGCCGAGTCGATGCGCAGCCCGTCCACCACCGGCCACGAGAACGTGGAGAACGTGCCCGACGACGGCAGGTAGCCGGCGTACGGGTCCTCGGCGCACAGGCGCACCTCGATGGCGTGGCCGCAGGGCTGCACGCCGGCCAACACGGCCGCGGGGAGGGGCTCGCCCATCGCCACGCGCAACTGCAGTTCAACCAGGTCCAGCCCCGTGACCATCTCGGTGACCGGGTGCTCCACCTGGAGGCGGGTGTTCATCTCCAGGAAGTAGAAGTGGCCGGTGCGGTCCAGCAGGAACTCCACCGTGCCGGCACCGACGTAGCCGACGGCCTGCGCCGCGGCGCACGCGGCGTCGAACATGCGGGCGCGCAGCTCCGGCCCGACGGCGGGGGAGGGGGTCTCCTCCACCACCTTCTGGTGGCGGCGCTGGATGGTGCAGTCGCGCTCGCCGAGCGCCACCACGTTGCCGTGGCTGTCGGCGAAGACCTGCACCTCCACGTGGCGGCCACCCTCCACGTAGCGCTCGACGAACACGGTGCCGTCGCCGAAGGCGGACAGCGCCTCGCGCTCCGCGGCGGCGATGGCCTCGGCCATGTCCTCGGCGGAGCGGACGATGCGCATGCCCCGCCCGCCGCCACCCGCTGACGCCTTGACCAGCGCCGGCAGGCCGATCTCGTCCAGCGACTCGACCGTGTTGTCCGGGGCCACCGGGACGCCGGCGGCGCGGACCAGTGCCTTGGCCTCGATCTTGGAGCCCATCGCGGCGATCGAGTGCGGCGGCGGCCCGACCCACACCAGGCCGGCATCCTGCACGGCCTGGGCGAAGGCCGCATTCTCGGAGAGGAAGCCGTAGCCGGGGTGGATGGCGCCGGCCCCGGCCCGCTGGGCGGCGGCGATCACCAGGTCGCCGCGCAGGTAGGTGTCGGCAGACGCGGTGCCGTGCATGCGGACGGCCGAGGTGGCCTCGGCGGCGAAGGGGGCGTGCTCGTCCGCGTCGCTGAAGACGGCGACGGTGGACAGGCCCATGCGGTGGCAGGTGCGGAACACCCGGCGGGCGATCTCGCCACGGTTGGCCACGAGGACGGAGTGGAAGCTGCTCATCGTGATCACATCCGGAAGACGCCGTAGCCGCGGGTGCCGGCGATGGGTTGGTTGTCGATGACCGAGAGGCACATGCCCAGCACGGTGCGGGTGTCGCGCGGGTCGATGATCCCGTCGTCGTAGAGCTTGCCGCTCATGAACATGGCCAGCGACTCGCGCTCGATCTGCTCCTCCACCAGCTGGCGCATGCTGGCGTCGGCGTCCTCGTCGAACGGCTTGCCCATGCTCTCCGCGCTCTGGCGGGCGACGATGCTCATCACTCCGGCCAGCTGGGCCGGGCCCATGACCGCGGTCTTGGCGTTCGGCCAGGCGAAGAGGAAGCGGGGGCCGTACGCCCGGCCGCACATGCCGTAGTTGCCGGCGCCGTAGCTGGCGCCCATGTGGATGGTGAGGTGCGGCACCTGGCTGTTGGACACCGCGTTGATCATCTTGGCGCCGTCCTTGATGATGCCCCGCTGCTCGAACTCCTTGCCCACCATGTAGCCGGTGGTGTTCTGCAGGAACACGAGCGGGGTGTCGATCTGGTTGGCGAGCTGGATGAACTGGGCGGCCTTCTCGCTCTCCTCGCTGAACAGCACGCCGCGGTGGTTGGCGAGGATGCCGATGGGGTAGCCGTGGATCTCCGCCCAGCCGGTGACCAGCGACGTGCCGTACAGCGGCTTGAACTCGTCGAAGTCGCTGTCGTCGACGACGCGGGCGATGACCTCCCGCGGGTCGAACGGCACCTTGGGGTCGGCGCTGGGGATGCCGAGCAGCTGGTCCGGGTCGTACTTCGGGGGGCGGCCGGGGCCGCGGCGGCCCGGGCCCTTCTTGCGGTGGTTGATCCGCTTGATGACCTGGCGCCCGAGGCGGATGCCATCCATCTCGTCGACGGCGAAGTAGTCGGCCAGGCCGCTGATGCGGGCGTGCATCTCCGCCCCGCCCAGGCTCTCGTCGTCGCTGTCCTCGCCGGTGGCCATCTTCACCAGCGGCGGGCCGCCGAGGAACACCTTCGAGCGCTCCTTGATCATCACCACGTAGTCGCTCATGCCGGGCACGTAGGCGCCGCCGGCGGTGGAGTTGCCGAAGACGATCGACACCTGGGGGATGCCCATGGCCGAGGCGTTGGTGATGTCGCGGAAGCTGCGCCCGCCGGGGATGAAGATCTCGCTCTGGGTCGGCAGGTCCGCCCCGCCGGACTCGGTGAGCGCGATGACCGGCAGGCGGTTCTCCCGGGCGATCTCCGCCGCCCGGATGCTCTTCTTGAACGTGTACGGGTTGCTGGCGCCGCCGCGCAGCGTCGGGTCGTTCGCCGTGATCAGGCACTCTACGCCCTCCACCACGCCGACGCCGACCACCACGCCCGCCCCGACCGGGAACTCGCTCCCGTACGCCGCGAGCGCCGAGATCTCGAGGAACGGGGAGTCCGGGTCCAGCAGGGCTTCGATCCGCTCCCGGGCCAGCATCTTGCCCCGCTTGCGGTGGCGCTCGACGTACTTCGGCCCGCCGCCGCCGTTGACGATGGCGAGCTGCTCGTTGATCGCCGCCACCTGCCGTTCCAGTGCCTCCCGGTTGGCCAGGTAGGCGGGATCGGCGTCGTTGAGGGTGCTCTGCAGCACCGGCATGGTCAGGCCCCTTCCTGCGGTGCCGCCCACCGGGGCGGTCGCTTCTCGGCGAAGGCGCGCATGCCTTCGGCCGCTTCGTCGCTGCGGAAGAGCGCCGCGCTGAGGGCGATCATCTCCTCCATGTCCGGCGCCCCGCTGCGGAGGATCCGCTTGGCCTCGGCGACCGCGTTCGGCGCGCCCGCCAGCACCCCGTCCACCAGGCGCTGCACGGTGGACGCGACGTCGTCGGTGACGTGCGTGATCAGACCCATGTCGCGGGCGGCGTGGGCGTCGAACGGCTCGCCGGTGAGGAACGGTGCGGCCAGCGCGCTCCACCCGCAGCGGGCCAGGATCGGCACGCTGATGATGGCCGGGGCCACGCCGATGCGCACCTCGGTGAGCGCGAACGTGACGGCCGAGTTGACCACCACCAGGTCGCAGGCGGCCATCAACCCGATGCCACCCGCCCGGACCGGGCCGTCGACCGCGGCGATGGTGACGGCGCGCATCGTGCCCAGCCGGGTGATCGCATCGCTCATCGGGTTGCCGGCCGCCTGGGCGTCGTCGCCGCCTGCGGCGCGTTCCTTCAGGTCGGCGCCGGCACAGAACACCGGTGGCGTGTGCGTCAGCACCACGGCCCGGACGTCGGGCTGCTCGGCCCGGTCGAGCGCCCCGTTGAGCCCGGCGACGAGTTGGCGCGACAGCGCGTTGCGGTTGGCGGGCGAGTCGAGCGTGATCGTGGCCACGCCCTGCTCGACGGTGCAGTGAACGAGTTGCCCCACCCGGCCGACTGTAGCCAGCCGTGCCGTGCCACGACCTCAGCCGGAGGTGATCTCGCGGAGAAAGGCCTCCGCCTCCTCGCGGTGACGTGTGCGCTGCATCGGCGGCAGGGCCTTGACGATGTCCCAGCGGTAGTTGGCGGTGCCGAGGCGGCGGTCGAAGACGGCCACCACGCCGCGGTCGTTCGCCGTGCGGATGAGCCGGCCCACCGCCTGGGCGAGGAGCATCGACGCCCTGGGGATGTCGATCTGGCCGAATGCCGCGGGCCCGAGCAGCTCGCGGCGGGCCGATAGGAGCGGATCGTCCGGCCGGGGGAACGGGATGCGGTCGATGGTGACGAGGCTGAGGGTGCGCCCCGGGATGTCCACGCCCTGGAAGAACCCGGCGGTGGCGAACAGGCAGGCGTGCTCGTCCTCACTGAACGCCTTCACCAGCGCAGTCTTCGGCAAGTCCCGCTGGGTGAGCACGGGCACGTCCACGCGCGCCTTCACCGCCTCCGCCGCAGCGTCCATCGCCTTCCAACTGGTGAACAGCGCCAGGGTGCGGCCACCCGCAGCGCCGATCAGCGACACCAGTTCGTCCTGCACCCCGGCTGCGTACTTGGCGTCGCGGGGATCGGGGAGGTGCAGCGCGCAGTAGAGGAGCGCATGGTGCTCGTAGTCGAACGGGCTGCCGACATCCAGCTCCGTGAACGTGGCCGCCGGCAGGCCGACGCGGGCGCCGAGCGACGTGGGGATCGTCGCGCTGGTGAGGATGCCGGTGCGCTGGCTCCAGATCCCGTTGGCCAGCACGTTGCCGACGTCCAGTGGTGCGATCTCCAGCCGCGGGTAGTCCGGGCCACCGCTGACGAACGGGACGTAGCCGTCCAGCTCGCCGAGCGCGAGGTCCAGGCTTTCCTGCAGGCGGGTGGTGAGCTGCACGGCCCGCAGCTTGCGCTGCTGCGCCTCGGCCACGTCGGTCTCGATCGCCCGCAGCGCGTCCTGGGCCTTCTGCAGCCGTCCGCGCAGGGTGACGAGTGTCTCGCTGACCTGGGCCGGCAGCGGCACGCTGAGCCGTTCCCCGAGCCGTGGCGCCAGCGTGTCGCGGACCAGCGTGGACGCCTCGGCGATCGGTGCCGTGACCGCCGGATCGGTGAGGATGTGCTTCAGCGCCGCGGTGAGGGTGGTGAAGCGGCCCCCGCCGATCTCCACCCCGACCGTGTCGCTCATGATGTCCTCGAGCTGGTGGGCCTCGTCCACGATCACCACGTCGTGCTCGGGAAGGATCATCCCGCCACTGCCGACGTGCAGGCCGTACAGGTGCATGTTGACGACGATGACGTCGGCGGCCGCGGCGCGTTCGCGCGCCGCCTCGGCGAAGCAGACGTCGCCCATCGGGCACCGCTTGGCCCCGGGGCACTCGTCGCTGCCCACCGACACCGCCTGCCAGGCGCGGTCCTGCGGCGCCCATGAGAGGTCGGCCTGGTCGCCGGTGGTGGTGGAACCCGCCCAGGCGACGAGGCGGTTGATCTCCACCTTCGTCGTGGCCGCGAACTCCTCCATCTCCAGCTGGCCCGTGTCCTTGTCCTGGAGCTCGCGCACCCGCTGCATGCACACGTAGTTGCTGCGACCCTTCAGCACGGCGAAGTCGAAGCGCTGCCCGAGGTGCAGCTGGAGGAAGGGGAGGTCCTTCGACGCCAGCTGATCCTGCAACGCCTTGGTGGCAGTGGCCACCACGACCGTCTGACCGGCGAGGATGGTCGGAACCAGGTACCCGATGGTCTTGCCCGTGCCGGTGCCGGCCTGCACCACCAGATGGCGCCCGCGGGCGATCGCGTCTGCGACCGCCTCGGCCATCTGCTGCTGGCCCGGGCGGTCCTCTGCCGACGGCAGCGCACCGGTGACGTTGGCCAGCGCGGCGAGCACCTGAGGGTCGGACGGCATCCCGCCGACCCTATCCAGGCGGAAGGCGCGATCGGGGGAAGCGAATCGGTTAGGGTCCCCAGGCTATGAGCATGCCGCCTCCGCCTCCGCCCATCCCGCCCGGCTACCAGGCCTACCAGGCCCAGACCGGCACCCCGCAGTTCTCCAGCTGGGGTGCCCGCGTCGGCGGCCACATCCTCAACGGCCTCGCCGCGATCCTCTTCGGCCTGCCGTCGATCATTGCGTTCTTCGCCGGGCCGCGCGAGTACCAGGCGTGCACGGTCAACGACCGCCCCGGCATCTGCAAGCTGCCCACCTCCGCCGGGTGGACCATCATCATCGTGCTCGGCGTGGTCGGGCTGGTGGCCTTCGCCGTCGTCTACGGCCGGGCCATCGCCAGCTCCGGACAGTTCTGGGGGCACAAGGCTGCCGGCGTGCGCATCGTCGATGCCCGCACGGGGGGCAACATCGGCGCCGGCCGCGCCGTCGCCCGCTACATCATCGGTCACTGGATCGACGGCATCGTCTGCTACCTCGGCTACCTGTGGCCGCTGTGGGACTCCAAGAAGCAGACGTTCGCGGACAAGATCTTCAGCACCTACTCCGTCAGGGCCTGACCAGCGCGAGGGCTGCGTCCAGTTCGCCGGCGTCGAAGTCCGGCCAGGCGCAGTCCGTGAAGTAGATCTCCGCCCCGGCGCTCTGCCAGAGCATGAAGTTGCTGATCCGTAGCTCGCCGCTGGTGCGCACCAGCACGTCCACCGGAGGAAGCTCCGGGAGATAGAGGTGGGCGCCGAGGGAGGCCGGCGTCACTGCGCCCTCGGAGCGCGCTGCATGGCGCGCAGCCCACACCATCTCGGCGTGGCTGCCGTAGTCGAACGCCACCGTCAGGACCATGCCGGTGTTCTGTGCGGTGTCGGCGATGGCCTTGCGGATGGCCCGCTGCACGTACTTCGGCGTGCGGGCATCCGGGCTGTCGAACGGGCGGCCCATCCACTGGATGCGCACGTTCAGGTCGTTCAACTCGGCCACCCGTCCGAACAGCTTGCGGTGCAGGCCGAGGATGTGCCGCACCTCGGTGCGCGGGCGCACCCAGTTCTCCGTGCTGAAGCCGAAGACGGTGAGCCAGCCGATGTCGCGGGTGACCGCCACGCGCACCAGGCGGGCCAGGTTCTCCTCGCCCTCGGTGTGGCCCTCCGTGCGGGGAAGGTTGCGCCGGCGCGCCCAGCGGCCGTTGCCGTCCATGATCGCGGCGACATGCACCGGTGGGCGGGCGGGAGCGGGGTCGGTCATCGCCGCCACGCTACCCGGCGGTGCCCCTCGCGTTCAGCCCACCCAGACCCTGGTCAGGGTGGTGAAGGAGCATACGTAGGCGTCGCGGCCGAAGCCCGGTGACGTGAACACGACCGACTGGATGGGGCTTCCCGTTGCCACTCGGCCGAGCTCGTCGCCGGTGGTGATGTCCAGCACCACGGCGGACTCGCCACCAGCCTCCGGATCGTGATGAAGGAGCAGCAGTTCCCCCGTGTCGGCGAAGCGCAGCGGGTGGGCGGCGTGGTTCAGCGGGCGCTGCCAGGCCGGGGCGCCGAGGCGCAGGTGCTCGTCGAGGTGGAAGGCGGTGACCACGCCGTTGCCGCTGTCGTACCCCACGGCGATTCGGCGGGCGCAGTCGACCGCCGGCGGGTTGGCGATGAGGCCGCCGCCGAGGCCACAGATCTCGGCCGTCTCGACGGAGCCGTCGGCGAGATCCACTCGCACGAGGTGCAGCGGTGCCTCGTTGACGCCCTGGCCGCGGAACGTGCCGGCGTAGCGGTGGCTGCCCTCGCCGTTGTCCAGGAACCAGGCCGCGCCGCCGTCGAGCACGGCGTCCCAGCCATAGGTCTGCCCGGCCATCGTGACGTAACGAGGAGCCGGTTGGGTGCTGGCGGCCAGCTCACGGGTGGCGGGATTCCACGTGAGCTGCCACAGCCGGGTGGTGCCGACGACCACCACGGTGTCGCCGTCGGCGCTGAGGCGGGCGATCGACGGCTCCGGTACGGTGGCGCTGGCGACGACATCCAGCGTCGCCGGGTGCAGCACCAGCAGCTCGGTGTCGTCCGGACCGGTGGGGGACACCTGGCCCGGGCGCACGCCGCCGAAGTCCTTGGTGACGAGGTGGCCGTCCGGCAGGGTGACGAAGCTGTTGTAGGGCCGGTGGCGTGGCAGTTCGGTCGTGGCCAGCAGCTCCAGCCCGCTGTCGAGGCGGTGAGTGTGGTTGCCGAACACGACGTGCAGCGAGCCGTCGGCGTGGCAGGCCAGGCCACCCGGCCAGGTGGGACCGCCGGGAAGGTCGGGGGAGCGGCGAACGGTCTCCAGCGTGTCCGGGTGGATCTGCTCCACCCACGACACGGCGTCCTCCCCCGCGGTGTGGCACAGGAGGTAGGCCTCGCCCGGGTCGCGCAGCACGACCATCGTGCAGGCCATGGCCATCCGGCTGGTGGCGTGGAGCGTGCCGCCGCGCAGGGCGAGCCCGCCACCGCCGGCCGGCGCCTGGCGGCGTCGTGGGCCACCGTCCTCGGCCGGCCAGCGGCTCGGCCACAGTCCCTGATGCTGCATCGCCGGCACCGTAACTCTTGTCAGATCGACTGTCAAATGTTATCGTGCCGCCATGACCGCCGACCCGTCCACCCTGCTGATCCTCGACTCCTTGCGTCGCCGCATGCGTGCCCTGCACTCCCTGTACGAGGACGCCGTCGCCACGATGACGCTGGATCATGTGAACCACTTCGAGCGCGAGGGTGTGCTGCCGATCGCGTTCTCCCTGTTCCACATCGTCAACATGATGGACGCGTCCTTCATGCTGATGACCGGCACCCCACCGATCTGGAACCAGGAGTGGCAGGACCGGGTGCAGATGTCGGTGAACGATCACGGCAAGCACCGCACGGTGGACGAGATGGTGCACCAGCGGATCGGCGACTACGAGGCGTTCCAGGAGTACATGCACGCCGTGTTCGCCCGCACCGAGGCGTGGCTGGCCACCCTCGACCCTGCGGAACTGGAGCGCGTGGTCATCACCCGGCCGTTCCCCCCGCAGATCGCCAGCACCTACAGCGCCCGGGTGGCGGGCGAGCCGGGGATCACCCTGCTCGACGCCACGGAGTGCTGGATCTACCAGCACGGCCTGCGCCACATGGGCGAGATCGAGCTCAGCCGCGGGCTGGTGGGCCTCAACGGCATGACGTCCTGACCGTCTGGCCGTCCTGGCCGTCTGGCCGTCCTGGCCGTCTGGTCCATCCGTACCTCCGGCACGCCCGTCCGCGTGGGACAATGGCGCCGTGACCGAGCCCGCCCCCGCCCCCCGACACGTCATCGTGGTCGTCGGCACGGTCGAGGAATGGTCGGCGCTCCCCGAGACGGCATGGGACACCCTGCTCGACGACCTCGGCAAGGCGGCCGATCATGCCGGGACGGAGTGGTTGATCGTGCGCCCCACGGGCGGTAGCGGCGGCGACGGCGTTGTTCGTGAGCGGCAGGTCGGGGGCTGCCTGGTGCTGGCCGACCCAGAGGGCGACGGGCGGGTGCGAGTGGCCGGCGCGGCGGAGCGCCTGCGCGCTGCAGGCGAGGCGATCACCGAGGAGGCCGTCAGCGCGGCGCTCAACCGTCCGGCGGAGACGGACCCGGATCTCGTGGTGGTGGATGGCCCGTCGCACCGCCTGCCCACCTCGCTGGTCTGGGAGTTGGCGTACAGCGAGTTGGTGTTCGTGGACGTGCCGTTCACCGAGTTCGGGGCGCGTCACCTGGAGCACGCCGTCGCTGCCTTCACCCACCGCCACCGCCGGTTCGGCGGGATCGACTGAGGCGGGCGTGGCCAGCCACCTCTACCGCGACACCGCAGTGGTGCTGCGGACGTACAAGCTGGGTGAGGCGGACCGCATCGTCGTGTTGCTCACCGAGGAGCACGGCAAGGTGCGGGCCGTGGCCAAGGGGGTGCGCAAGACCACCTCGAAGTTCGGCGCCCGGCTGGAGCCGATGAGCCATGTGCGCCTGCTGCTGTCGCAGGGTCGCGACCTGGACGTGGTGAGCCAGGCGGACGTGGTGGAGACGATCGCCCCGCTGGTGGCCGACCTGGACCACCTCACCAGCGGCATGGCGGTGCTGGAGGCGGCCGACCAGATGACGCTGGACCGCGAACCGGCGCCGCATCTGTACCGCATGGTGGTGGGCGCGCTGCGCACGATCGCCGAACGCAGTGGGCCGCTAGTGGTCCCGGCGTTCTACTGGAAGCTGCTGGCCGTGGAAGGGGTGCGCCCGGAACTGGACCACTGCGTGCGGTGCGGCGAAGACGGCCCACTCGTCGCGTTCGACATGGGGGAGGGCGGGGTGCTGTGTCGCACCTGCCGCAGCGGCGCGCCGATCACTCAGGAGGCCCTGGAGGTGATGCGGATGATCCTTGGCGGTCGGCTCAACGACGCGCTGGAGCTGGCGGAGTCGCCCGCCACCCGGGAGGTCGCCGCGCATGCCACCAGAGCGCTGGAGCACCACCTGGAACGGCGGCTGCGCACCGTGGCCATGTTCGAGCGCCACTGACCTCCCGGCGCCGGCACCGGCGCGTCAGCAGTCGCCGTACAGGTAGAACGGGGCGTCGCCGGCCTGCATGGCCATCACCCAGACGTCGGCGGGTTGCGGCAACTGGGAGACGTAGTTGCCGTCCTCGTCGAAGTACCCGAAGGGATCCATGTCGGACTGCACGGTCAGCGAGATGCCCTCGAACAGCCCGCTGCCGACGGTGTAGCAACCGCCCGGATCCACGGAGAACTCGGGGAACGCCGACCAGCGCGAACCGATGGTGGCGCCGGACTCGGTGCTGAGCGAGCCGGTCTCGTCGTTCCAGTAGGTCCAACCGACGAAGGTCAGGGCACCGCTGGTGTCGCCTCCGAACTCGGCGCAGAAGCCGTTGGACCAGCACACCTCACGACCGAAGGGGAAGGTGAAGGCGTACTCGTCGTCGGCGGTGGTCCAGCCCAGGGTGGGATCGTTGGTCGGGTAGGCCGTCAGCTGGTCGCTGTCGGGTGTGCCCAGTTCGGAGTTGAGGCGGGCAATGACGTCGGCCGAGGCGCTGCCGAATGGCGAGCCGGCCAGACCGTCCGACCGCAGGTACGGCGTGGTCTGTGCAGCCGAGGTGGGTGCTCCGGTGGTGGGTGCATCGGTGGACGGTGCATCCGTCGAGGGGGTCGCCCCGGTGGAGGACGGTACCGCGGTGGTGCTCGGTGCCGCCGTGGTGGAGGCGCCCGCCGTGGAGGCCTTGTCGCTGCTGCACGCTGCCAGCGGCAGCAGGAGTGCGGCAAGGACGGTGGTGGGGACTCGGAGGCGCATCGCGTCACCTTTCGTGAGGGCGAGGCCGGTGGCCCGCCGAGGGTGATGGAGTCAGGTGAACAGCGGAGCCCGCCCGCACCCGACGATGTCACCGTACTGCGCCACGATGCTCGCTTCGGTCCCAGTGGTGTCGAAGGCCTGTGGGGCGTCGAAGGTGACCAGCGTGAAGTTGTGGTGCATGAGGGTGGTCGTGATGTGCCAGTTGTTGCCGCCGGTGTTCTCGGCCTGGGTCATGCTCGTGAAGATGTGCCCCATTCCGCCGTCGCACATCAGGCCTTCGAACGGGCCCTGGGCGGAGACGTGCCCCACGAACATCGCCCCACCGCTGACGTGCCAGGGCTGGATGCAGTAGTGGGTGGTCAGCGTGAGGAGCGTGTAGTAGGCGGTACCGGTCTGCGCCGCGCCGACTGCCAGCACGGCGACGGGCGGCGGTACGTCGGCGCCGAGGGAGTGGTCGAAGTCGTGGAAGTTGATCTGGACGTGGTCGGCGAAGCCGATCTGCACCACCGCGTCGCTCTGGCCGCCGGTGGCCAGTTGGGCATGGACGTGCGGGACCCCGTCGAGGCTGTACTCGGTGACCGTGTCGTCGGCGAGGTCGCCATCGATGTCGCCGTGGATGACGGTGCCGAGGTCAGCGCCGGCGGGGATGCCGGAGGCGCCACCGCAGCCGCCGCTCGGCGTAGTGGCCGGGGTGGTGGGTGCCGCCGTGCTGGGGGCAGCTGTCGTGGGCGTGGCGGTGGTGGCGGTGGCGGGCGTGGCGGTGGTGGCGGTGGCGGGCGCGACGCTGGTCGCGGTGCTGTCCGGCGCGCTGGTGGACGTCGCAGCATCTGCGGTGGTGGAGGTGTCCGCCCCGCCGGTGGACGACTGCTCGCTGGAGCAGGCGGTGAACACCAACGTGGCGGCGACCAGTGCGGACAGGAACGGTGTGCGGATGTTCACGGCGTGCTCCTCTTGCTCATCGGCATCGTGCGAGAGCGTGAAACGCGGCCATCCTCGCGCTTTTCCCGAATCTCTTCGCGTCATCCGCGGGCCTCGCCCTAGCCTTGCGGCCTATGGCTGCATCGGAACTGGATCAGATCGTCAACCTCGCCAAGCGGCGGGGTTTCGTCTACCCCTCCGCGGAGATCTACGGCGGTTTCCGCAGCAGCTACGACTACGGCCCCCTGGGTTCGCTGATGCTGCGCAACGTGCGTGAGGCATGGATTCGCACGATGGTGCAGCAGCGTGACGACATCGTGTTGATCGACGCGGCGATCCTCGCCCCGCCGCAGGTCTTCGAGGCCAGCGGGCACCTGGCCAACTTCAGCGACCCTCTGGTGGACTGCACGAAGTGCAAGCAGCGCTTCCGCGAGGACCACCTGGAGGACCCCGAGGTCTGCCCGGGCTGCGGCAGCCGCGGCACGTTCACCGAAGCCCGCGCGTTCAACCTGATGTTCAAGACGTACGCCGGCCCGGTGGAGGGGGCCGGGGCCGAGGTCTACATGCGACCTGAGACTGCCCAGGGCATGTTCGTGAACTTCCTCAACGTGCTGCAGACGTCGCGCAAGAAGCCGCCGTTCGGCATCGCGCAGGTGGGCAAGAGCTTCCGCAACGAGATCACGCCGGGCAACTTCATCTTCCGGACGCGAGAGTTCGAGCAGATGGAGTGCGAGTTCTTCGTGCCGCCGGCAGACAGCGCCACGTGGTACCAGTACTGGTGCTCGGCGCGGCTGCAGTGGTACATCGATCTGGGCATCCCGGCGGAGATGCTGCGCCTGCGTGAGCACGACGCCGACGAGTTGAGCCACTACTCGGCGGGCACTGCGGACATCGAGTTCATGTACCCCTGGGGCTGGGGCGAGCTCGAGGGCGTGGCCCAGCGGACGAATTACGACCTCAACCAGCACGCCGAGCACAGCGGTGTGCGGCTGGACTACTTCGATCCGGCGACCAACGAGCGGTACGTGCCGTACGTCATCGAGCCGGCGGCTGGTGTGAACCGGGCGATGGCTGCGTTCCTGCTCGCGGCGTACGACGAGGACGTCATCAACGACGAGACGCGCACCGTGCTGCGGCTGCACCCGCGCATCGCCCCGTACAAGGTGGCCGTGCTGCCGCTCAGCAAGAAGGAGACGCTCACGCCGCTGGCCCACGAGGTGCGTCGGACGCTGTCCGAGCGGTACATGGTGGACTACGACGAGACTCAGGCCATCGGTCGGCGGTATCGGCGGCAGGACGAGATCGGCACGCCACTCTGCGTCACGGTGGACTTCGAGTCGCTGGAGGATGGGGCAGTCACCATCCGGGATCGCGACACCACTGCGCAAACCCGAGTGCCGATCTCCGACCTTCTGGCCGAGTTGCACTCCCGCCTCGGCTTCTGACACTGCCGGCGCCGCCGCCGCCGTACGTCGCCGCCCGTGCCGAGTGGGCCCTGCGTGCTCAGCCGAGCCCACCGACCCGCCGAGCCCGGCACCTCCGCGGGTCCGCAGCGTCCATCCGAGCTCGTCGGCGGATCTCCACGTGACGAAATGGCTGGCAGGTGGGTGCTCGCCGTGGGCTCGTCGGCGGATCTCCACGTGACGAAATGGCTGGTGTGTGGGTGCCGGCCGTGGGCTGGTCGGCGGATCTCCACGTGACGAAATCGGGAGGGGGTCGGCACGGGTTCCGTCACGTGGAGATCCATTGAACGGCGTGGGCGGGAGGAGGCTTTGGCTTTGTCGCGGGCGGGGTCGAGTCGGGCTGACAGGGGATGGCGGCGGCGATGGCGTCGGGGACGGCTGCGGAAACGGCGTCGGGGTCGGTGAAGCTCCTCTGAATGTCGAGCGGCTTCGAGGGGCCAGCCGCAGATCCGTTCGAGTCGTTCGGTGTCGTGGGTGAGGCCTCGCTCGACGGGTCGACAATTCACCATCACGACACGTCCCGTCGGTCAGTCACACCCAGGGGCGAACCCACCAGCACGATCAGCGCGACCTCCACCCGGACACTCTGCCCCGCCAACCACACCGACGGGGGACCTTCGCACTCTGGCTGTCACACCCTTCTGGTAGCGGTACAGCCATGACCGATCTGCCTGCATCCATCGACGACCTGCTCGACGCCGTCATCGAGTCCGCCCACGAGCCCGCCGGGTCGTCGCCGCCGACCTTGGATGAGGCTCCCGGGCCTGCCGGCGGTGGGCCTGGCCCCGGCGGCGCGAACGAAGCGGCAGGCGACGATGTGCCGGGCACCGGCGGTCCAGGGGCCCCGGCTCGCTCCAGCAGCGACACCGGCACGGTGGCGCCGTGCACGAGCCACTGCCTGTGGTGCCGATCCGGGCTGCCCCGGCACCGCGGGCCCGGGCGTCCGCGTCTGTACTGCACACCCAGCTGCCGGCAGCGCGCCTACGAGCGTCGACGCGGCCTCGGCGTCCTGCCCCCGCCGGAGCAGCTGATCGCCAGCCCCGGCGGCCCGCTGTCCCACCTGCCGGGTCCGTGGCACGCGTACGAGGCGGGGGCGTCGGCGCTGTACCCACGGCGCAAGGTGCACGCCCTCCGGCCGGCCGGGATCGCCGGGCCGGGGCAGCGCCGGGCCACCCTCTGCGGTGTGCAACGGGCGCCGTCGGGCCGAGCATTCGTGCCGTCCTCCAGCGCCGCCGTGTGCCAGACGTGCTCTGCCATCGCCCGCCAGCGCCCGGCGGCACGTCCACTGCGCCCGTCAACCGACCTTGCCGCCTACCGTGCCCAGCTCGACGCCATGGCGGTGCGGCTCGCCCGTGCCGGCGATCAGGCCTGGGATGTCGCCTCGGGAATGCTCTTCGAGTTGCTGGCCGCGGCCTAGCTCTCGCCGGCAGGCGGGCCGGCAACCGGAAGGCGAAACCACAAGCGCGCGCCGCCGTTCGGCGCCCGCCCAGCACCCACATCACCGCCCATCCCGGTCACCAGTTCGCGAACGATCGCCAGGCCGAGGCCGCTGGCGTTCTCCCTGCGCTCGGGAACATGACGGGCCACGTACAGGCGCTCGAACACATGGGGCAGGTCGTGCTCGGCGATGCCCGGGCCGTCGTCGTCCACCGTCACCGTGGCACGCGCCCCGCCGGATTCCACCATGAGCGTCACGGCCGAGCGCGCGTACTTGCCCGCGTTCTCGGTCAGGTTCGCCAACACCTGCGCCAGCCGGTCCGGGTCTGCCATCACGGCAACAGGGCCGCGGCTGAAGGGGTGGAAGGACACGCCCGGCCGGGACCCCGCCGCACCCACGCACGCCGTCCGCACGGCCTCGGTCAGGTCCACGGCGCGGAGATCGAACGAGAAGGTGTGTGCCTGCAACTTCGCCAGGTCCAGCAGGTCCGCCACCAGCCGCTCCAGCCGCTGCGCCTCCGAGCGGATGACCCCCGCTGCCCGCGCCGGGTCGCCGGCCCCGTCGGTGATGGCTTCGGCGTACCCGCGGATGGACGTCAGCGGCGTGCGCAGGTCATGGCTGACCGACAGCAGGAACTGCTGCTCCAACCCTCGCGACCGCTCCATGGTCGCGGCCATGTCGTTGACGCTGCGCTGCAGGTCGGCCAGCTCGTCGTGCCGGGACGCCGGCGGCGTCTCCACGCGTGTGGAGAGCTGCCCGGCAGCGAGGTGCTGCGTGGCCACGGCAACGTCGCGGATCGGCTTGGTGAGGTGGCGACCCAGCCACCACGCCGCCCCGACGGCCAGCAGGATCGTGGCCGCGGCCGCCCAGAGGAACAGCCGGATGCCGGCGCCGAGGCCGGCATTCACCTCCTGGGTCACCACCACGACATAGAGCCGCCCGCCGGGCCCGATGGCCGGCGCGACCGCAAAGGCGGTGCGGTCCACCGTGCCGGAGTAGACCACGCCCGGGCGCAGCAGATCCTCGGGGAGCTGTTCGGCCGTCAACGGCGCCGGCAGGTCGGTGAAGTCCAGCTCGCCCGTCTGGCCACCGGTGAGCACGGCAATCCCGTCCAACGACAGCACGTCGCGGAACTTCGCCAGTACCCGCAATCGCTGGCGCAACAGCCGTTGCCCCTCGGCGGAGTCCACCGGCACCCCCACGTCCATCAGGTCGTCGAGCCCGGCCGAGATGTCCACCGCCTTGCCCCGCAGGGACGCCTCGGTCGATGAGCGCGCCCGAGCCGAGGCCAGCAGCAGCGTGCCCGCCCCGCTGAGCAGCAGCGTCGTCACGACCACTGCCACCAGCACCATGGTGAGCCGCCGCGTCATGCCGCCTCGCTACACGCGAGGTGTGAGGGAAGTGTGAAGCGACGCACCTAACCCAGCCGGTAGCCGATGCCCCACACCGTTGCCAGGGGCAGGTCGTCGCCGAGCTTCTTGCGCAGTTGGCGCACGTGCACGTCCACGGTGCGGTCGTCGCCGTACCAGTCCGCCCCCCACACGCCGTCCAGCAGTTGCTGGCGGGACAGCGCCAACCCCTGGTTGCGGGTGAGGTGGGCGAGCAGATCGAACTCGCGGGTTGCCAGCGCCACGGCATCGCCTCGCCGGCGCACCTCACGGCGGCCGATGTCCACCTCGAAGTCGTCGCCGATCCGCAGCAGGCCGCCCTCGGCCCTGGCCGCCTCGGGCTGGCCGCGCCGCAGGATCGCCTTCACCCTGGCCACGACCTCCCGAGGAGAGAACGGCTTGGTGACGTAGTCGTCGGCGCCCAACTCCAGACCGAGGATGCGGTCGATCTCCCCGTCTCGCGCGGTGAGGAACAAGACCGGCACCGCGCTGCGCGCCCGGATCCGCCGGCACACCTCGAAGCCGTCCACGTCCGGCAGGCCGATGTCGAGGATGACCAACGCGGGGCCGTGGTGCTCCACCAACTCCAGCCCACGGGCCCCCGTGGCCCCTTGGAGCACCCGGAAGCCCGCCTCGCGGAGGTACATGTCCAGCAGGTCGGCGATGTTCGGTTCGTCCTCCACCACCACGACGGTGCGTTCTGCTTCGGCCACGGGCTCATGCTGCCACGCTGGTACCGTGCCCAGCGTGCTCCCACACCGGGTGGGGCACGGTCGCACGACGACCACCACGATCGAGGAGACGACATGAGCAAGGTGGCGATGTGGGTTCGCCTTCCCCTGAAGCCGGGCGTGCGCGACGAGGCGGCCGCCGCCTTCCAGACCGCGGTGGACAACGTCCAGAGCGAGGACGGCACGCTGCTGTACATCCTCCACGCCGAGGATGCCGATGCCGACGCCCTGTTCGTCTACGAGCTCTACACCGGCCAGGACGCCCTCGTGGCCCACTCCTCGGCCGACTGGTTCAAGGCCTTCGGCCCGACCCTCGCGCCCTTCATGGCCGGTCGCCCGGAGATGCACTTCCTCGCCCCGCTCACCGGCAAGGGGCTCTGACCGCGCGGTGGCGACCTACCTGGACCGCATCCTCGCCCGCCACCGTGAGGTGGCCGCCGCGGACCGGCGAAGCGTCGCCACCCTGCGCGAACACGCCGCAGCCATGGTGCCGACCCGGGGTTTCCGGGCGGCGCTGGCCGCCGCGCCACACCTCGCTGTCATCAGCGAGGTGAAGCGCCGCTCGCCGTCGAAGGGCGATCTCAACGCCGGCCTCGATCCTGCTGCGTTCGCCCGCGACTACCAGCGGGGCGGCGCCTCCTGCCTCTCCGTGCTCACCGACGAGGAGTTCTTCGGGGGCTCGATCACCGACCTGCAGATGGCCCGTGCTGCCTGCACGCTGCCGGTGTTGCGCAAGGACTTCACCGTGTGCGAGCAGGACGTGCTCGATGCCCGGCTGATGGGCGCGGATTGCGTGCTGCTGATCGCTGCGGCACTCAGCCGCGCGGAGCTCGTCGCCTTCCACCGGCTGGCCGACGAGATCGGCCTCGACGTACTCGTAGAGATCCATGACGAGCCGGAACTGGAGGTCGCGCTGTCGGCCGGGGCGACGCTCATCGGGGTCAACCAGCGCGACCTGGTGACGTTCCAGGTGGACCATGATCGGGCGGTGCGCATGGCCGCAGTGATCCCCGACGGCGTGGTGAAGGTCGCCGAGAGTGGTGTGCGCGGCGCCGCCGACGCCGCGTCGCTACGGGCCGCCGGCTACCACGCGGTGCTGGTGGGGGAGACGCTCGTCACCTCCGGCGACCCAGCGGCAGCCATCGGCTCGCTCATCGGCGTCTGAGCTTCCCGCCAAACGATGCGGCCTCGGCCACCCCGCGGCGGGTACGTTTGCGGTCGCATGTTCGTGAAGATCTGTGGCATCACCAACGAGGACGACGCGCTGCTCGCCGTCGCCATGGGGGCCGATGCCGTCGGCTTCATCTTCGCCCCTTCGCCTCGCCAGGTGGCCGCGTCACAGGTCTACGACATCACCCGCCGGTTGCCGCCGGAGATCCTCACCGTCGGGGTCTTCCGCGACGAGCACCCCTCACGGGTCATCGACACGGTGCACCGGGCCGGTCTGAAGGCTGCGCAGCTGCACGGGCACGAGACCCCGGCCCAGGTCGCCGAGGTCTGCGCGCAGATCCGCTGGGTCATCAAGGTGGTGGTGGCCGGCACCACCGACGCCCGCCGCGCCGCCGACTTCGGCACCGACCTCGTGATGGTGGAAGGGCCCAACCCGGGTTCCGGCAAGGTCTTCGACTGGTCGCTGGTGGACGAGGTGGCCGAGGGCCCGCGCCTCATCCTCGCCGGGGGTCTGAACCCCGACAACGTCACCGAGGCGGTGCGTGCCGTGCGGCCGTGGGGAGTCGATGTCGCCTCCGGTGTGGAGAAGTCGCCCGGCCGGAAGGACGCGCTGAAGGTGAAGGCCTTCATCGAGCGAGCCCGCGCAGCCGCGCCGCTGCGCCATCTCGGGCCCGACGAGATGCCCTACGACTGGGCGGACGACGAGGAGTACTGATGTCGCTGATGGCCGAGCCGTCGGCTTCCGGCCGCTTCGGCGAGTTCGGTGGCCGCTTCGTTCCCGAAACGCTGGTCCCAGCGTGCATGGAGCTGGAGGCCGCGTTCACCGAGGCCTGGGCCGACCCCACGTTCCGTGCCGAGCTGGACCATGTGCTGCACACCTACGCGGGCCGCCCGTCGGTGCTCACTCAGTGCCACAACCTCGGCCAGCAGCTGGGCATCCGGCTGCTGCTGAAGCGGGAGGACCTCAACCACACGGGCTCCCACAAGATCAACAACGTGCTCGGGCAGGCGCTGCTGGCGAAGCGAATGGGCAAGCGCCGGCTGGTAGCCGAGACGGGTGCCGGCCAGCACGGGGTGGCCAGCGCCACCGCTGCGGCCCTGCTGGGCATGGAGTGCAAGGTCTACATGGGCGCCGTGGACGTGGAGCGCCAGGCGCTCAACGTGTTCCGCATGAAGCTGCTGGGCAGCGAGGTGGAGGCCGTCCACAGCGGCAGCCGCACCCTGAAGGACGCTGTCAACGAGGCGATGCGGGACTGGGTGGCCACCGTGGAGACCAGCCACTACTGCCTCGGCTCAGTGATGGGGCCGCACCCCTACCCGTGGATGGTGCGCGAGTTCCACCGCGTGCTCGGCGACGAAGCCCGCGAGCAGTGCATCGGGCTCACCGGCGACGTGCCGGACGTTGCGGTGGCCTGCGTGGGCGGCGGTTCCAACGCCATCGGGTTGTTCAGCGGGCTCGTCGACCACCGGACCCGGCTGGTGGGGGTGGAGCCCGCTGGTGGCGCCGCCGTCGCCCGCGCCCAGCCGGGCGTGGTGCACGGCATGCGCAGCTACCTGATGCAGGACGAGTACGGGCAGGTCCTGGAGGCCCACAGCATCTCGGCCGGGCTGGACTACCCGGGCGTCGGGCCGGAGCACAGCCATCTGGCGTCCATCGGCCGGGCGGAGTACCCCAACGTCACGGATGCCGAGGTGGTGGAGGCATTCCAGTTGCTGTCGCGGAGCGAGGGGATCATCCCCGCACTGGAGCCCGCGCACGCGCTGGCCTGGATCGTCCGCGCCGCGCCCGATCTGCGCGGCCAGACCGTCCTCATGAACCTGTCCGGCCGCGGCGACAAGGACGTCGCCCAGATGATGGATGTGCTGAAGCTGTGACCACCGATCTCACCCACGGCCCGATGGAGCGCGCGTTCCGCGCTTCCCGGGCTGCCGGCCGCAAGCTGCTGGTGCCCTACATCACCGGCGGCTACCCCGGCTGGCAGGACGCCCTGCGCGCCGCCGTGGCCGCTGGCGCCGATGCCATCGAGATCGGCATCCCGTTCAGCGATCCGGTGATGGACGGCCCGGTCATCCAGCAGGCGTCGCAGCACGCGCTGGAGTCCGGCGCCACCCCCGTCAGCATCCTCCACGAGGCCCGTGGCCTGGACGTGCAGGTGCCGTTGGCCGTGATGCTGTACTACAACACCGTGCACCATGCCGGCCACGAGCGCTTCGCCGCCCAACTCCGCGACGCCGGCATCGTGGCCGCCATCGTGCCCGACCTGCCGCTGGAGGAAGCCGGCCCGTGGTGCGCGGCGGCCGACGCCGCCGGGGTGGAGACCGTGATGCTGGCGGCCCCTACCGCCCCCGACAGCCGCCTGCCGCTGATTGCCGCTCGCGCCCGTGGCTTCCTCTACTCGGTGGGCCTCCTGGGCGTGACGGGGGAGCGTTCCAGCCTTGCCGGCACGGCAACCGCGCTCGCCGCCCGGCTGAAGGCGGTCACCGACGTGCCCGTGCTGGTGGGCGTGGGTGTCTCCAACGCCGAGCAGGCCGCCGAGGCCGTGAAGGTGGCCGACGGTGTGGTCCAGGGGGCCTCCGTCGTGCGTCGCCTGATCGAGCACGGCCCGGATGCGGTGGGTGAGTACGTCGCGTCCGTGCGGGCGGCGATCGACGCCTGATGGGGGACGGTGACGGCGCCATCTCCGCCACGGGGCGTGAGGCGGACCCGACCTGCGAACTGTGCGAGGCGGCGCAGGTGACGGAGTGGTTCTACGAGGACGACGACTGCTGGGTTGCCGAGTGCGAGGCGTGCTTCGTGCCGATGGTGGTGTGGAAACGACACGACCCGAACCCCTCGGAGGAGGTTCGGGCCGTATTGCACGCTCGTTTGAGCGAAGTAGTCGTGCAGCACTATTCGTTCGAGTTCTGGTTGGACGAGAACATGCGGACCATTCCGACCCACTATCACGCCCACGCCAGGCCTCGTGGCGGCTTCTCTGGCTACGGCATGCGCCGAGCCTGATTCACCAACCGGAACGAAGTGCTGAGTGGGATGACTGCGGCATGCGCCGCACTGGCATCACTTGACGCCGCCGATGACCTTGATCATGTCAACCGCCTTTCACCGTGTGCTGCTGGATGGGACGGTGGAAGATCGTGAAGATCCCGTACTGGAACCCTCAAGATCGACCACGCAGGGTAACCATATCACGACCTGGGCGTGTTCTTGCAAGAGTCTTGACGATGTTCTTCGTCACGCCGCCGACCAGCGCCGATGGCCGGCGGAGGCCCTGGGTAGACTCGGCCCATGCTCACTCCCGGTCAACCTGCTCCAGACATCTCCTTGACGAACCAGCATGGTGAGACGGTGGAACTGAACACGTACCGTGGCCGGCGGGTGATGATCTTCTTCTACCCCAAGGCCAACACGCCGGGGTGCACCCAGCAGGCGTGCAACCTGCGCGACATCGCCGGCCAGGTGGGCGGCACCGCCATCCTCGGGATCAGCCCGGACAAGCCGGCCGCTCAGAAGAAGTTCGACGACAAGTTCGGCCTCGGCTACCCGCTGCTGGCGGACACCGAACACGCCGTGGCGGAGGCGTACGGGGTGTGGAAGGAGAAGTCCATGTACGGCAAGAAGTACATGGGCATCGAGCGTTCGGCGTTCCTGGTGGGCGCTGATGGCACCGTGGAGCACGCCTGGTACAAGATCAGCCCGGCGGACACGCCGCGCAAGCTGCTGGAGGCGTTGGGCAAGTGAGCGACCTGCCGCACCCCGCCGACGTCCTGCCGCACCGCCCCCCGTTCCTGTTCGTCGACGAAGTGGTGGCGTTGGACCCCGGTGTCAGCGGCACCGGCCGGTGGCACCTGACGGGGGACGAATGGTTCTTCGCCGGGCACTTCCCCGGCCGCCCCACACTTCCCGGCGTCCTGATGTGCGAGGCCATCGCCCAGATGGGGGCGATCGCCGTGCTGGCGGACGGCCGGTTCGCCGGCAAGCTGCCCTTGTTCGGTGGGCTGGACTCCGCCCGCTTCCGCCGCCAGGTAGGCCCCGGCGACACGCTGGAACTGACCGTGGAGCTGGGCCGGATGTCGGCCCGGGCCGGGAAGGGCACCGGCAAGGCGATGCTCGACGGCCAGGTGGCCTGCGAGTGCGAGCTGATGTTCGTGCTGGTGGACGCCTGACCGCTGGCGTTATGCCGCCAGGCCGAAGCGGAACAGGGCGGCCTCGAACTCGTCGGGGTCGTCGCACGGCCAGCCGAGCTCCTGCTCCACGAAGGCCAGCACGTCGGCCTCCGCTGAGAAGTCGGTGGTGGTGATGATGGCGGGGGAAGGGATGATGGTGCGGCTCGTCATGCCCCGCACGGTACGCAGGGGGTGTGACAGGGTTTCCCCGGAGGTTCCATGCCCGCCACGTTGACGCTGCACGACATCTCGGTCTCCCGTGCCGCCCGGCGCGTGCTGGACCATGTCGACCTCGTCGTGCCCCCCGGTGCCCGCATCGGCGTGGTCGGGCCAAACGGGGTGGGCAAGACCACCCTGCTGGCCGTCGCCGCCGACGCCGTGACGCCCGAACGGGGCACGGTTCGCCTGGCACCACCGACCGCGACGGTGGGCTGGCTGCACCAGGAGCCCGAGCGGACCGGGGAGCTGGTCCGCGACCTGCTGGACCGGCGCACCGGCGTGGCCGCCGCGCAGGCGGAGCTCGATGCCGCCACCGAGGCGTTGGCCGACACCGCGGCCCACCCCGACGCCGCGGACCGCTACGACGTCGCCCTGCAGCGCTGGTTGGCGTTGGGCGCGGCGGACCTGCATTCCCGCGTCGGGCAGGTGGCCGATGAGCTGGGCATGTCCGCCCGCTTGCTCGACCAGCCGGTCGCCTCGCTCAGCGGTGGTGAGGCGGCCCGCGTGGGCCTGGCCGCCCTGATGCTCTCCCGCTTCGACGTGTACCTGCTCGACGAGCCGACCAACGACCTCGACCTGGACGGGCTGGAGCGCCTGGAACGATGGGTCCTCGGACTGGACGCGGCGGTCCTGCTGGTCAGCCACGACCGCCACTTCCTGGATCGGGTGGTCACCGACGTGGTCGAGCTGGACGAGTTCACCCACCGCACCACCCACTTCGGTGGCGGCTGGCAGGCCTACCTCACCGAGCGCGAGCGCGCCCGGCGCCACGCGTGGGAGCGCTTCGAGGAGTACGACGCCAAGCGCAGCTCGCTGGCCCGCCGGGCACAGACCCAGCGGGAGTGGGCCCAGCAGGGGGTGGCGCGGGCGAAGCGGCAGATGAAGGACGAGCCGGACAAGAACATCCGCGCCTACAGGGTGAACCAGACCGAGCAGCTGGCCGGCAAAGCAGCGGCGACCCAACGCCAGATCGAGCGGCTGGAAGAGGTCGACCAGCCGCGTGAGCCGTGGCAGTTGCGCCTGGAGATCCCCCACCCCGGGCGGAGCGGCGACATCGTGGTGCGGCTGGTGGGGGCGGCCGTGGAGCGCGGCGACTTTCGCCTCGGTCCGATCGACCTGCTCGTGGAGTACGGCGAACGGATCGCTCTCGTCGGGCACAACGGGGCCGGCAAGTCCACGCTGATCGACCTGATCGTCGGCCGGGCCGAGCCGACCGCCGGGACGGCGCAGCTCGGCGGCGGGGTGAAGGTCGGCGAGATCGAGCAGGTCCGCAGCCAGCTGCACGGTGCGGCGACCCTGGTGCGGTCCTTCGTGGACGCCACGGGCATGACCGTGCCGGACGCCCGCACCCTCCTGGCCAAGTTCGGCCTCGTCGGCGCCCATGTGGAGCGCCCGACGGCGAACCTGTCGCCGGGGGAGCGCACCCGCGCCGCGCTGGCCCTGCTGATGGCCAACGGGGCGAACCTGCTGGTGCTCGACGAGCCGACCAACCACCTCGACCTGCCCGCCATCGAGCAGCTCGAGCAGGCGCTGGACACCTTCCCGGGCACGGTGCTCCTGGTGACCCACGACCGCGCCCTGCTGGAACGCACGCGCGTCACCCGCACGATCCGGATGGAGCGTGGGCAGGTGCTGGAAGGGGGCTAGACCGCAGGCCCGAGGATGATGGTGCCGTTGTGGCCGCCGAAGCCCAGGCTGTTCGACATCGCCGGTCCCGGCGTCCACGGGCGGGCACCGCCCATGACCAGGTCGATGTCCATCCCCTCGTCCAACTGGGTGGTGCCGGCGGTGGGCGGAATCAGCCCCTTCTCCATGGACAGGAGCAGCGCCGCAGCCTCCAGCGCGCCGGCGGCGCCCAGCGCGTGGCCGGTGACGCCCTTGGTGGACGTGATCGGCACGCCATGGGCTCCGAAGACCTCGGTGACAGCGGCGGCCTCTGCCGCGTCGTTCAGCGGGGTCGAGGTGCCGTGGGCGTTGACCTGGAGGATGTCCGCAGGGGACAGGCCGGCGTCGTGCAGCGCGGCGCGCATGCAGGCGATGGCGCCGGTGCCGCCCGGGGCGGGGGCGGTGATGTGGTGGGCGTCGGCGTTGCTGGCGGCGCCGAGCACCTCGCCGACGATGGTGGCGCCGCGGGCGACCGCGGCCTCCCACTCCTCGAGCATGAACACGGCCGCGCCCTCGCCGAGCACGAAGCCGTCACGCTCGGGGGAGAACGGGCGGCTGGCACCGGCCGTGCTGAGCGCGGTCATGTTGCCGAAGGAGGCGACGCCGATGCCGCAGCCGGCGGACTCGCTGCCGCCGGTGACGCAGGCATCGATCATGCCCCAGGCGATCATCCGGGCGGCGTAGCCGATGGCGTGGGTGGACGCCGCGCAGGCCGTGCAGATGGTCTCGTTCGGGCCGCGCAGCCCGTAGCGCATGGAGATGGCCGCACCCGCGGCGTTGGGCATCATCATCGGGACGAGGAACGGGCTGACCCGTCGCTCGCCCTTCTCGATGAGGACCTCGATCTGCTCCTGGGTGCTGCGCAGGCCGCCGACGCCGGTGGCGAAGATGGTGCCGAACCGGCTGTCGTCCGCGGTGGGGCGGCCGGCGTGCTCGAAGCACTCTGCTGCCGCGGCGAGCGCGAACTGCTCCACCCGGTCGGCCCGGCGGGCTTCCTTCGGGTTGGCGAAGTAGGGGGTGGGGTCCCAGTCGGCGATCTCGATCGAGCGACCGCTGGTGAGGCCGGGCCCGTTGAGGCCGGCCCAGAAGGCGTCCTTGCCGAGGCCGCACGGGGCGACCACGCCATAGCCGGTGATGGCGACGCGGCGGCCGCGGACCGCCATCACCGGGCTGGCTGCGGCCATCAGAGCTTGCCGGCGACCAGGTCGTACGCCTGGCCGACGGTCTCGACCCCCTCGAGCTCTTCCTCCGGCACCTCGATGCCGAACTCCTCCTCGAGGGCCATCACCAGCTCGACCAGGTCGAGGCTGTCGGCGTCGAGATCGTCACCGAACTTCGCCTCTGGCGTGACCTGGTCTTCCGACACCGAGAGCACCTCGACGGCGCACTTGCGGAAGCGGGCGAAGAGTTCCTGATCCACTGCTGGTTCTCCTTGATTGAGCGGTGAGGGGTTGATGCTAGTGGCCCATCCCCAGACCGCCATCGACAGGGATGACGGCACCGGTGATGTAGGCCGCGTCGGGCGAGGCCAGGAAGGCCACCACCCCGGCGATCTCGTCCGCACTGGCCATCCGACCGAGGGGGACCATCGACTTCAGTTCGGCGAGGCGCTGCTCGCCGAGCGCCGCGGTCATGTCGGTCTCCACCGGTCCGGGCGCCACCACGTTGCAGGTGATGCTGCGTGAGCCGAGCTCGCGGGCCACGGAACGGGCGAAGCCGACGAGACCGGCCTTGGAGGCCGCGTAGTTGGCCTGGCCCGCTTGGCCGAGCAGGCCGACGACGGAGGACATGAGGATGATCCGGCCCTTGCGGGCCCGCAGCATGCCCTGGGTGGCGCGCTTGGTGACCCGGTAGGCGGCGGTGAGGTTGGCGTCGATGACGGAGGTGAAGTCGTCCTCGCTCATCCGCAGGAGCAGGCCGTCGTTGGTGATGCCGGCGTTGGAGACCAGGATCTCGACCGGCCCGAACTCGGCCTCCACGGCCTTGAACGCGGCGTCGACGGACTCGCCCGAGGTGACGTCGCACTGCACGCCGAACAGCCCGTCCGGCGGGGGCGAGGAGTGGTAGGTGACGGCCACCTTGTCGCCGAGCGCGGCGAAGCGACGGGCACACGCCAGGCCGATGCCGCGGGAGCCGCCGGTGACGAGGACGACCCGCGGGCCTGCGGGGTCCGTCATACCAACGCCTCGGTGTCGTCGCCGCCCCAGCGCAGGATGGCGCTGGCCGCGGTCATGCCCGCGCCGAAGCCGACGAGCAGCACGAGGTCGCCCTTCTTCACCCGGCCGGCGTCCAGCGCGTCGGCGAAGGCGAGCGGGATGGACGCGGACGACGTGTTGCCGGTGCGGTCCAGGACGACGGCCGCCTTCTCGATGGGCACACCGAGGCGGTCGCAGGCCGCCTGGATGATGCGGATGTTGGCCTGATGGGGCACCACCAGCGCGATGTCGTCGGCGTTCACGCCGGCGTGGGCCAGCGACTTCTGGCCGGAGTCCACCATGATGCGCACGGCGCGGCGGAAGACCTCCTTGCCGTCCATCTGGATGAACCCACCGATGTCGCTGTAGAGGAAGCGTTCGGCATTGCCGTCCGCGTCGAGGTCCCAGCCGAGCAACTGGCCCTGGCCCTCCACGGCCTCCAGCACGACGGCGCCACTGCCGTCGGCGAACAGGATGGCCGTGTTGCGGTCGTCCCAGTCCGTGATGCGAGCCAGGGTGTCGGTGCCGATCACCAGGATCTTGCGGGCCCCCATCGCGATCATGCCGTGGGCCTGCACCAACGCGTAGACGAAGCCGCTGCAGGCGGCGTTCACGTCGTAGGCGCCGCACCGCAGGCCCAGTTCGCGCTGGACGGCTGCGGAACTGGCCGGCACGCACCGGTCGGGGGTGGTGGTGGCCAGCACGAGTGCGTCGATCTCCGACGGGTCCACACCCGCCATCTCCATCGCCGCCCGGCCGCTCTCCACGGACAGGCCGACGGTGGTGCCGCCGACATGGCGCTCGCGGATGCCGGTGCGCTCCACGATCCACTGGTCGCTGGTGTCCAGCGTCTGCTCCAGGTCGTGGTTGGTCAGCACCTTGGGCGGCAACGACGTGCCCCACCCGGTGATGACCGCGCCGCGAACCCCTGCGGGGATGGTGGGCATGTCAGACCGTCCTCAACCAGGCGATGGGTTGGCGCAGCGTGACCCGCTCGCCCTCCACCGCGATGTAGCTCTGCACGATGCCGGCGAAGGGGGAGCGCACCTCGGTGTCGCCCACATGGCCCAGCACCGTGCCGACCTCGATGACCGTTCCGTCGCCGATGCCCCCGACCGGAGTGAACACACCGGCGGCCGGGCTGACGACGAGGCGCTCTGAGGCGAAGAGGTGCTCGCCCTCCAGCTGGGCGGCACCGCGCGGCGATGCCGCGTTCACCCACTCCAGCAGCTTGTCCAGATCTTCGGGGGTGGCGACGGAGATGGTGCGGGCACCTTCCACCGTGCGCTTCGCCATGCCGGTGAGCACGCCGCCCGGGCCCAGCTCGGCGAAGTCCTTCACCCCGGC
This sequence comes from Acidimicrobiaceae bacterium, assembly GCA_020637295.1. GTDB lineage: Bacteria > Actinomycetota > Acidimicrobiia > Acidimicrobiales > Ilumatobacteraceae > UBA668. Next base: position 72,258 of record JACJWF010000002.1, read on the forward strand.
CTCGGCCAGGGTGAGCAGGCAGTGCTTCCAGCGCACGGGGCTGGAGAGCTGGGCGGAGAGCAGGCTGCTCCACTCCGCGCCGTTGGCGTGCGGCAGCGAGTCCACATTGCTGACGACGGGGACCTCGGTGTCCCGCGGGGAGGCTTCGGCGATGGCCTTGCGGAGGCGGTCCCGCGCCGGCGTCATGAACGGGGTGTGGAACGCGCCGGACACCTGCAGCGGCATGACCTTCTTGGCGCCGAGCTCCTTCGCCACGGCGCTGGCGGCGGCGACACCGTCCGGTGAGCCGGCGATGACCACCTGGCCGGGGGCGTTGAAGTTGGCGACCCAGACGTCGCTGTCCGCCCGCCGGCAGGCGACCTCCACCTGGTCGTCGTCCAGCCCGAGGACCGCGGCCATCGTGCCCGGGTTGTCCTGCCCGGCATGGTGCATGGCGTCGGCCCGCTCGGACACGAGGCGCACCCCGTCGTCGAAGCTCAGGGCGCCGGTGGCGGTGAGGGCGGTGTACTCGCCGAGGCTGTGGCCGGCGCAGAAGCTGGGCTCGATGCCCAACCGCTCGACCGCATCCAGCACCATCAGGCTGCTGACGAACGTGGTGAGCTGGGCGTTTCGAGTGTCCTTCAGCTCGTCGGCGTCGGCGTCGAGCAGGAGGCGGGCGACGTCGCGCTCGGCAACCTCCGACGCCTCCTCGACGAGCTCCCAACTGTCGTGGTCCGCCCAGGGGCGGCCCATGCCGGGGCGCTGGGAGCCCTGGCCCGGGAACGTGAAGGCAAGCATGATGTGCGCAGCGTAGACGGTTACCCGCGGGTACCGTTCGCTACCGGCCGGTAACGTCCCGGCAACCGCCCGCCGCGCCGGCGGGCGCCGCCGCTACCATGCGGAAGGTCACTCGCCCGAGTGGCGGAATGGCAGACGCAGCGGACTCAAAATCCGCCGATTTCACGATCGTGTGGGTTCGAGTCCCACCTCGGGCACCAACCGCCACCGGCCCCGCGCCGCGGCCCACGGCTCAGAGTGAGCTCTCGGCGGTGTAGTCGCTGATCATCGAGCAGCTGCCGGCAGCGCTGGCGGGCTCGATGAAGCTGGTGTCCATCGAGCTGTAGCCCTCGGCGGCCTGCATGGCGGTGTAGCCCTCGGCGTTCACCGGGCCTTCCCAGGCCTCCCACGAGTAGTCGTTGGCGTCGTGCGACAGGCCCTCCACGGTGTACATGGCCTGCAGGGCCTCGTGCATCGCCTCGTAATCGCCTGCTGCCCAGGCGTCGTTGGCCATCTCCTGGAATGGCGTCTGCATCGCCCACAGGTCGTCGCTGGCGTGCTGCCAGTCGTAGCTCTCGTTGGCGTATTCGCTGGTGTACTCGAACATCGGTCTGTCCCGTCTCTGACCTCCGGCGGAGTTGCCGGTGGCGACGTCCGTACCGATGCAGGCGCGAGCGTGGAAGTTCCGAGGTCGTCGAGAAATTCTCAGGCGGGTCGGACAGCGGTGATGTCGGCCGCGATCGTGGCGGTCGCCGCGGCGGGCACCGCCGCCTCGGCGGCGAAGGCAGGCCAGTCGTCCACCGCTGCCCGCACCTCGCGGACCACCCGGCGGTAGCCGGGCACGTCGTGCCGTTCGCCCACCGCGTACAGGTCGCCGAGCGTGATCCCCTCGTACCGCCCGTTCACCGACATCAGATGGCGCTCGGTCCACACGCTGCCCGGGCGGTACGCGTGGGTGACGTCGTACGCCGGGGCCAGCTCCCACCCGCCGCCCTCACGGCGGAGGAACGCGACGTTCTTGGTGTGGTCGTCGTTGTTGACCGCCATCACGTTGAAGACCATGCGCCGGAACGCCTGCTGCATCGCGTCGCCGCCCAGGCCGAGCGCCCGGACGGTCTGCAGGTACTGGTCGTAGCTGTGGGCGCCGACCATGTTGAAGTCCAGGTGGGCCATCCCGCAGAGGGTCAGCACATGGTGCTTGGCGCCGCCCGCGCCGCGGTCGAACCGGCGGGTCATGAAGTGCCGGCGAGGGCCTTCGGCGAGCAGACGGCACTCGGCCATCTCCACACCGGCGGCGGCGGCCATCCGCGAGTAGGCGTACTCCACCCGACAGTAGGGCGCGCCGTCGCCGAGGCGATCGGTGCGCCCGTCCAGCCCGCGAGCACCCACCCCGTCGAGCTTGATGAGCCAGTGTTCGAAGCCGTTCGGCGTGGGTCCGTAGGGGGAGCGCACCTGGGCGGTCTGTGGGTTGAAGGCCACCACGGCCTTGGCCCTGGCGCCGCCGGCGCTGGTGCCCACCTGGATCAATTGCTCCAGCGCGTCGTGGGCGAGGGCGTCGTCGCCGAGGTCGCCGCGCACCGTCTGGCGGGCAGCGAGGACAAGGTCGGCAAGTTGCACCGCCGTGGGCGGCGCGGCGTCGGTGGTGCGCGCCGGTGGACGGAACTCCAGCGCACCCATGCCGCGATCGGACGCGTAGGCGAGGCGATCGAGTGGCGTGATGTGTGCGTGGTCGATGCCCTGGTCGGCCATCCACCGGTCCACCAGCGCGTTGCCGAATGCATCGGGCAGGGCGTCGGCCAGCAGGGGAGGGAGCCGGTGGTACGTGGCCTCCGCCAGCCCGGGGAACTCGTAGACCGTCGGTGCAAGCGGCATGTGCAGGGGCGCCAACTCCACCCCGCCGCGGATCCACTCCGGCGCGTACTCGAAGGCGTACATGCCAGTCGCCGGGTTGCGGGCAACGGCGCCCAACTGCCGGCCCCACACGAACACCTCGATGACGTCCACCGGCTGGTAGCTCACGAGACCGGGCCCTTCCGGCGCACGCGCCGCGCGGGGGCCTCGCGCTCCTGGCGTCGTTGCTCGGCGAGCTGCAGCGGGCTGAAGGAGGGGGTGGGCGCCAGCTGCTGGAACCATGCCTCGGCCCCCAGTGCGTGTACCACCTTCACCAGTGTGGTGACGTTGGCTCCCGCCCCGGACTCCAGATGCTGCAACGCGCCGATCGACACATTCGCCAGATCGGCAAGCTCGGCCTGCGACCACCGGGCGGCCAGCCGCCGGGCGCGGAGATGCTCACCAATCTGCTTCTCCGTGGGGTCAGTGATTCGATCCATGACGATTCTCCACATATGAATATATCTATTAGATCTCTCGGTGGCAATAGCATACATAAACATGTGCAGTTCATGCGACGGTGACTGCCTCCCTACACTCCTCGCATGGCGAACTGGCTGGTCACCCGGCAGCTCACCCAGGTGAGCCGGCGGCTGACGGCCCTGCGCGCCGAGCTGGCGGTGATCGCCGAGCAGGCCATGTACCTCGACGACGACGCGGCGGACGCCGAGCTGCGGGCCATCGTCAGCGATTCCGACCGGGACGGGTACCACGCCCGGCACGAGAGCGGCCACGCCACCGCGATGCAGCGCCACCGGGCCAAGGTCGTCGATGAGATCGCCCGGCTGGAACGCCGCCAGGACGACCTGCTCGACCGGATGGCTCGCTGAGCCACGCCGAGGCGTATGGTCGGAACGGCGGTCGCGCCTGCCAGACTGGGGGCGACCTGCCCGAAAGGACGCCATCGATGACCATCCGTGTGGTGATTGCTGAGGACGAAGCCATCATCCGCCTCGACCTGCGCGAGACGCTGGAGGAGGAGGGCTATGAGGTGGTCGGCGAGACCGGCCGTGGCGACCACGCAGTGGACCTGGTCCGCGACCTGAAGCCCGACCTGGCCATCCTGGACATCAAGATGCCGCACATGGACGGCCTGGAAGCCGCCCGGATCATCAGCGCCGAGCGGATCTGCGGCGTACTCATGCTCACGGCCTTCAGCCAGCGCGAAGTGGTGGAGGACGCCCGTGATGCGGGCGCCTTGGCCTACCTGGTGAAGCCGTACCAGAAGAGCGACCTCATCCCGGCCATCGAGGTGGCCATCGGGCGCTTCCGCGAGCTCCAGCAGCTCACCGGGGAGGTCGACGCGCTCGGCGAGCAGCTCGAGGCCCGCAAGATCATCGACCGGGCCAAGGGCGTGCTCATCGACCAGCACGGCATGAAGGAAGGCGACGCGTTCACCTTCATCCAGCGCACTGCGATGAGCGAGCGGTCGCGCATGCGCGACGTGGCGGAGCGCATCCTCAGCGGCGACCTGCACCCGTGAGCCGTGCCGTAGAGTCGGCCCGGTGAAGCTGCTCCTCCTCGACGGCAACTCGCTCACCTACCGGGCGTTCTTCGCCCTCCCCACGGACATGGCGACGGCATCCGGCCAGGTCACCAACGCCGTGTTCGGCTTCACCAGCATGTTCATCTACATGGTGAAAGAGCACCAGCCGGACGGGCTGCTGGTGGCCTTCGATCGGCCCGAGCCGACGTTCCGCCACGAGGCCAACCCGCTCTACAAGGCCCAGCGAGAGGCGGCGCCGGACATCCTCCGCCAGCAGATGGGCCTGGTGCGCGAGGTGCTCGACGCGCTCAACGTCACCGTGGTGGACCTCGCCGGCTGGGAGGCGGACGACATCCTCGCCACCCTCGCCGAGCAGGGCAAGACCGAGGGCCACGACGTCATCATCGTCACCGGCGACCGGGACAGCTACCAGTTGGTGGAGGACCCCCACGTGAGGGTGCTCTACAACAAGCGCGGCGTCAGCGACTACGCCCTTTACGACGAGGCCGGGATCCAGGAGAAGACTGGCGTCACCCCCGACCTGTACCCCCAGTACGCCGCCATGCGCGGTGACCCCAGCGACAACCTGGAGGGCATCCCCGGCGTGGGGGAGAAGACCGCGGCCAAGCTGCTGAACCAGTACGGCAGCCTCGATGGCATCTTCGCCCACGCCGGCGAGCAGACCCCCAAGCTGCAGGCCAACCTGCGCGAGTTCGAGCAGCGAGCTCGGGACAACCTGGCGCTGATGACCCTGCGGCGCAATGCGCCGATCGACGTGGACCTGTCGGCCCTGGCGGTGCGACCGGATGACGCCGAGGTCAAGCGCCTGTTCGAGTTCCTCGAGTTCCGCTCCCTCCTGCCCCGCCTGTACGACGCGCTGGGCTCCATCGGCATCGCTGTCACGGCGCCGCTCGGCGTGGCCTCGGAGGTACTGGAGGCCGAGGTCACCGACGTCACCGACCCGGCGCAGGCGGTCGCGGTCATCAGCGGCCTCGATGCGCTCGACGTGATCGCCGCCTGGGCCGGCGAGCCGGGCCGCAGCGACGTGGCCGGGCTGGCCGTCGTCACCGACCCCGGTGCGGCTGAGGTCACCTGGCTGCCGGCCGCCACCGTCCACGCGGCCGAGGTGGCCGGTGCCCTCTCCGCCCATCGCGGGCTGCGCAGCCACAACGCCAAGGCCCTCATGCGCTGGCTGCTCGGCCAGGGTGGCGACGTGCCCGGCCTGCGGCTGGACACCCAGATCGCCGCCTACCTCATCGACCCGGCGGAGACCCAGTACGCCCTGCGCGACCTGCTGACCCGCTACACGGACTTCCAGTTGCCCGACGAGGGCGGCGCGTCCAGCGGCCAGCTCGACTTCGGCGAGGGGCCCGGGGAGCGCCAGGTGGCCGCACGGGAGGCGTTGGCCGTCGCCCACCTGTCCGCCGCGCTCGAGGCCTCGCTGGACAAGCAGGGCATGGCTGACCTGTACCGCACCATCGAGAACCCGCTGGTGCAGGTGCTGGCCAAGATGGAGCACGTCGGCATCGCCGTGGACGTCGCCGAGCTGACGGCGCTGAACCAGAAGCTCACCGCGGAGGTGGAACGCCTCGGCGCGGAGTTGGTGCGGGTGGCCGGCCGCTCCTTCAACCTCAACTCGCCGGTCCAGCTGCGGGAGATCCTCTACACCGAGCGCGGCCTGGCCCCGGGCAAGAAGACGAAGACCGGCTACAGCACCGACGCCGCCACGCTGGAGAAGCTGCGCGACCAGTGGCCGGAGTTCATCGATCCGCTGCTGCAGTACCGCGAGGTGGAGAAGCTGCGCGGCACGTATGGCACTGGCTTGCTCGCCGAGGTGGCGCCAGACGGCCGCATCCACGCCACGTTCAACCAGACCGTCGCCCGCACCGGTCGCCTCAGCAGCGACCAGCCGAACCTTCACAACATCCCGGTGCGTTCCGACGAGGGGCGTCTCTTCCGCAAGGCGTTCATCCCCGCTGCTGGGTGCGAGCTGCTCGTGGCCGACTACAACCAAATCGAGTTGCGCTGCATCGCCCATCTGGCGCAGGACCCCGGCCTGATCGACGCCTTCACCAGCGGCCGCGACATCCACAACGCCACGGCCGCCCGGGTGTTCGGCGTGGACCCTGGCGCCGTCACCATCGAGCAGCGGTCCAAGGCGAAGATGGTCTCCTACGGCCTGGCCTACGGCATGGAGGCGTACGGCCTCGCCCAGCGCCTGAGCATTCCAGTGGGTGAGGCCGCCGAGATTCTCGACGCCTACTTCGCCGCCTTCCCCAACGTGAAGGACTACATGGAGCGCACGGTGGTGGAGGCCCGGATGCGTGGCTACACCGAGACCCTGTTCGGCCGTCGCCGTCCGATCCCTGAGCTGTCGAACTCCAACTTCCGTATCCGTCAAGCGGGCGAACGTCAGGCGATGAACGCGGGTATCCAAGGCCTCGCCGCCGACATCTTCAAGGTGGCGCTGGTGCGCATCGACCAGGCCCTCGCTGACGCTGGCGTTTCCAGCCGACTCGTGCTCCAGGTGCACGACGAGGTGCTGGTGGAGGTTCCGGTGGGGGAGAAGGAGCGGGTTGGCCCGCTCGTGCTCGACCTGATGCGCGGCGCCGCCCAGTTGGACGTGCCGCTGGAGGTCAACGCTGCCTGGGGTCGTACCTGGGCCGACGCCAAAGGCTGACCCCGCCGGCTGACCCGGCGTCGGCGTGACGTCTGTGTCACGGCACAGACATCAGCGTCACGACACAGAGGTACGTCCTTCCAGACCGTGACCGTGAACGCTGTGCCGTGACACAGAGATGCGCGGGGGAGCGGGCTGGCGAGCGGGCGGAAATCTGTGTCACGGAGCGCGGCGGGGATGGCAGCCTGGGCGGTGATGGACAGCACCACCGATCGCGATCACTGGTTCGAAGACGTTGCCGACCACCTGGGCGGCGCGTACCTGCGGTACTCGTTCACCAAGGGGACCCGCCAGGAGGTCGATCACGTCGTCGCCGTGCTGGGGCTGGAGCCGGGGATGCGGGTGCTGGACGTCGGCTGCGGGCCGGGACGACATGCGTACGAACTGGCGCGGCGCGGCGTCGCCACCCACGGCATCGACATCAGCCAGACGTTCGTCGACCTCGCAACGAAGGACGCGCCCGCGGGCGCGACGTTCGAGCGGCTCGACGCCCGCCGGCTGGCCTTCGACGCCGAGTTCGACGCCGTGATCTGCCTCTGCCAGGGAGCGTTCGGCCTGATGACGGCGAACGGGGAGGACGAGGTGGTCCTGGCCGGCATGGCCCGTGCGCTGCGCCCCGGCGGCCGGCTGGCACTCAGCGCGTTCAACGCCTACTTCGCGGTGAAGTACTTCGCCACGCCGGAGAACGGGGCCACGTTCGACGCCGACACCGGGGTGAACCATGAGCACACCGAGGTGCGCAACGAGCAGGGGGAGCCGCGCACCGTGGACCTCTGGACCGGCTGCTACACGCCGCGGGAGTTGCGGGTCCTCTGCCGGGTGGCCGGCCTGGACGTGGACTCGATCAGCGGTGTGGAGCCCGGCGCCTACGGCACCGCCGCACCCACCACCGAAACCGCCGAGTTCCTCGTGCTGGCCACCCGTCGTTGAACGCCACATGGCCGACGCTGTCACAACATCTCGCACTGGGGACGAGACTCGGTGACAGCGTTGAGCCCGAGTCACAAGTGTGCTGAGCGATCGACCGTTTGGCTGGCACCAGGCGGAAGGACCGGACAGCATGAGCCGTGTGATGAATGACGACATCACGATCCGCCCGTCCTGACGGTGGTAGTGGCGTACGTGGTCGGAAACCTCGTCCAGGTGGCGGTGGTCGCCGGTGTGCTGATGTTGGCCGTCGCCGGAACCAGCGCGGCATCGCCTGCCGCGTTCCTCTCGGGTGCCCTGTTCTGCTGGCTGGGTGTGCGTAGCTGCAGGGTGAAGGTCGTTCTCGGTGCGAACGTCCTGGTGGTTCGCAACCCACTGCGGTCCTACCGGATGAGCCGAGAGGAGCTGCAACCGGGGCTGGAACGAGGCCGCGTTGCGAAGGTTCCGGTGCTGATGGTCGGGTACGCGTCGATGGGGCGTTGGCGGAGGCTCACGGGGGGTCTCCCGCTGGCTGGGACGGGCGCCTACACCTCCGATCGGCGGAAGCGAAACGCCAAGTTGATCAACCAGTGGCTTGCCGCGTGAGCTTCCCCGCCGGGGGGAGAGAGAGGGCATGGCTGTGGTGACGTCAGGGTTGGTTGGCCACCCGGCGTTGACAATTCGTTCAACCCTCACCTGGTGACGTCAGCGCAGGTCGCTGGTATCGTTGCCGGGTCCGGAATCCGCCGGGCCTCTTTCCATACCCGTCCGAAAGCAGCAATCTCTTGTCCGACACCGCTACTCCCTCCGCCGCAGATGCCCCCACCATGGACACCATGGGCACCTTCGACGACGAGGGCAACTACACCCCTCGCCAGATCGTCGCCGACGATCTCGGCATGTCCTTCGCCGAGGCGATCGCCGGCACCATGGTCGATGTCGAGGACGGTCAGCTCGTCCACGGCACCGTCGTGAAGGTGGACAAGGACGAAGTGCTGCTGGACATCGGCTACAAGAGTGAGGGCGTCATCCCGGCCCGCGAGCTGAGCATCCGCAACGACGTCGACCCCGGCGAGATCGTCTCGCTCGGTGAGCAGGTCGAAGCGCTGGTCCTCACCAAGGAGGACAAGGAAGGCCGTCTGGTCCTGTCCAAGAAGCGGGCACAGTACGAGCGGGCGTGGGGCACGATCGAGAAGATCAAGGAAGCCGAGGGCATGGTCGAGGGGCCGGTCATCGAGGTCGTCAAGGGCGGCCTGATCGTGGACATCGGTCTGCGCGGCTTCCTGCCGGCCTCGCTGGTGGAGCTGCGCCGGGTGCGCGACCTGGCCCCGTACGTGGGCAAGACCGTGCAGGCCAAGATCATCGAGCTGGACAAGAACCGCAACAATGTGGTGCTCAGCCGCCGGGCCTTCCTGGAGGAGACCCAGAAGGAGAGCCGCGACAGCTTCCTCACCAACCTCAAGCCGGGCGAGGTCCGCGAGGGTGTGGTCAGCAGCGTCGTGTCGTTCGGTGCGTTCGTCGACCTCGGCGGCATGGACGGCCTCATCCACGTCAGCGAGCTGTCGTGGAAGCACGTCGACCACCCGGGCGCGGTCGTCACGGTGGGCGACAAGGTCACCGTCCAGGTGCTGGACGTGGACTTCGACCGGGAGCGCATCAGCCTCTCGCTGAAGGCCACCCAGCAGGACCCGTGGCAGGAGTTCGCCGGCACCCACGAGGTCGGCCAGCTGGTCTACGGCCGGGTCACCAAGCTGGTGCCGTTCGGTGCGTTCGTCCAGGTGGGCGACGGCATCGAGGGCCTGGTGCACATCAGCGAGATGAGCGCCCACCACGTGGACGCCCCCGAGCAGGTCGTCACCCCCGGCGAGGAGCTGTGGGTGAAGATCATCGACCTCGACCTGGCCCGCCGCCGGATCAGCCTGTCGATCAAGCAGGCCGCCGAGGGTGGCGAGCTGGCCGAGGAGTACCGCCAGCACTTCGAGATCGACGAGCACGGCAACTGGACCGCCGGGCAGGACGACGCCGAGCGCGAGGCCGCCTGGGCCGAGTACTACCAGGAGAACCCGGACGAGGCCCCGGTCGCCGAGGGCGACGCGCCGGCCGAAGAGGCCTGAGCCACCTCGGGTATCCGCCCACGAATCGAAGGGGGAGGGGCGCTGCGGCGCCCCTCCCGCCGTTTTCGGCGTCCCCTGCGCTCCCGGCGTCGCCCCCTCAGGTGAGCTTGACGATGCCCATCTTCACGGCCATCAGCACGGCCTGGGTGCGGTCGCGGGCGTTGAGCTTCTCGTAGATCGACGCCAGGTGGTTCTTCACCGTCTTCTGGCTGATAAACAGCCGCTCGGCGATCTCGGTCGTGCCCAACCCGTCGGCGACGAGTTGGAGGACTTCCTCCTCGCGGGTGGAGATCACCGGCTCGTCCTCGTTGCGGGCTTCGTGGAGCATTGCCGACGCGAGAGTGGGTGACATCGGCCGGTCGCCGTTGGCGGCCAGGTGGATGGCTTCCACCACGTCGCCGATCGAGGAGTCCTTGGTGAGGTAGCCGACCGCGCCGGCCTTGATGGCCCGGTCGATGATGTCGCGGTCGATGTGCATCGTCAGCATGACGACTCGCATCCGGTTGTCGGCCGCGGTGAGTTGGCGGGTGGCGTCGATGCCGTCCGTGCCGGGCATGGACACGTCCATCAGCACCACGTCGGGCTTCGTGCTCAGGGCTACGTGCACGCCGGCTGCGCCATCGGCCGCCTCGCCGACGACGGTGACGCCCTCGCTCTCCAGCGCGCGCCGCAGGCTCTGGCGCAGCATGGTGTGGTCGTCGACGAGCACGACGGAGAAGTTCATGCGGACGGGGCTCCTTCGGTGGAGAGTTCCAGGCGGACCTCGGTGCCGCCGTTGGCCAGCGAGCGGATCGAGAGGTCGGCGTCGATCCGGTGGGCCCGCTCGCGCATGCCCACCAAGCCGTAGCTGTCCGCCCGGGGGCTGGTGGCGTCCAGGCCGACCCCGTCGTCGCGGACGCTGATGACCAGTGCCGCCGGCGTCTGCCGGGCCGCCACCATGAGGTGGACGGCCTGGGCGTGGCGCTCGGCGTTGACGATGGCCTCCCGGACGATCTGCCACACCTCGCGCTCGACGATCAGCGGGAGGCGCTCGGGCAGGCGGATGTCGCAGTTCGTCTTGATGCCGCTGCGCTGGGCGACGCGCTGCAGGAACTCGGTGGTGGTGGCGGTGAGATCGCGGGTGTCGCTGACCTCGGTGCGCAGGTCGTACAGGGTGTCGCGCACCTCGGTGACCAGCGCCGATACCTGGGAGCGCAACTCGCGCAGCACCGGCTTCACCTCGCTCTCGTCCGCTGCAACCGACAGGGCGCGGTCGATCTCGAACCCCACGAGCGCCAGCGAGGACCCGACATGGTCGTGCAGGTCGCGGGCGATGCGCGACCGCTCCTCGTCGGCGGCGAGCGTGCGGATGCGGAGGAACATGCGGGCATTGTCGATGGCGATGCCGAACGGTTCGCTGAGGCCGTGCACCACCTCGGCCTGCTGCTGGCCGAAGCAGCCGGGGGCGCGGCATTCCACGGCCAGCACACCCACGAGGGCGCCGCGGGCGCGCAGGGCGGCGTACAGGCCACACCGGGCCGCGGGGTCCACCCCGCCGCCGAGGGGCAGGTCGTCGATGCGCACCGTCTTCGGCGACTCGATCGCGTTCTGCAGCCCGTTGGGCAGGCGGTCCAGCGGGAACGCCCTCGGTTGCTGGATGCCTTCCGTGCGGGCCGGCACCACCCGCCGGGTGGCGGGCTCCACCAGGTACACGGCGAGCGCGTCGTGGCGCATCATGGTGCGCAGCCGGCCGACGGTGGAGTCCAGCACGTCGTCGTAGTCCAGCGAGGCGGGCAGGGTCTGGGCCACCCGCTGCAGGGCGAACAGCAGCGAGTTCGCCTCGGCGAGTCGGCTCACCCGGTCCAGCGCGACCTGTTGCTGGCGGGCGGCGTCCAGCGCGGCGCGGTGGGCCAGGCCGCTGGTGAAGGCCACCAGCGTCAGCAAGCCGGCCCACAGCGCGCCGTCCTGCAAGCCGGTCTTCGTGCCGATGTCGGCGACGTGCTGGGCGGTGACGACGGCCACCCCGGCGGCGGAGACGGAGACGCTGAACATCCCGCCGGCGGCGAGGCCGGCGAGCATGCCCGTGGGCACGAAGTAGAGGACGAACGGCGAGGCCCAGGCGCCGGTGAGCGCGACGGCCCCGATGTTGAAGCTCTGCTCCACGACCACGCGGAGCCTGCCGGTGGCATCGTCGCGGTAGGGGATCGGCCGGAGCCAGGCGTAGATCGTGTAGGCCACCACGCCGATGGTGACGCCGATCAGCGTCCAGTCGCCGTCCGCGATGTCCGGGACGGCGCGGAACAGGGCGCCCGCCAGCGCGGCGAGGCGGAACGGCCACAAGGGTGCGGCCGCGAGTGTGGGCACGATGGCGGTGGGCGCGGGACGCGGGGCGCGGCGATCGATGCCGCCGGGCGGGGTGCGGTTGGAACGCCGGCGCTCCACCAGTGGCCACGACAGCGGCGGAGGCCCGTCGGACCGGCGCGACCCGTCGGTGACGGCGGTCCCGGCAGCGGCCCTGCCGTCAGGGATCTCGTCGGTGTCGTCGGCCACGTCGCGATGCTAACGAGCGAATCAGCACCACCGGAGTGTCCCCGCTACCGTGGCGCGATGATCCTCGTCGGCCTCACCGGTGGTATCGGTTCCGGCAAGTCCACCGTCAGCGCGCTGCTCGCCGAGCGGGGCGCGGTGATCGTGGACGCGGACGCCGTCGTCCGCGACCTGCAGGAGCCCGGCTCGCCGGTGCTGGCGAGGATGGCCGAGCGCTTCGGCGCGGAGATCATCGCACCCGACGGCTCGCTGGACCGCGCCATGGTCGCCTCGATCGTCTTCGCCGACCCGGAGGCCCTGAAGGACCTCAATGGCATCGTGCACCCGGCGGTTGGCGCGGAGATGGCCCGCAGGGTGCAGGCAGAGGTGCAGACCGACCATGTGGTCGTCATGGACATCCCGCTGCTCACCGAGAATCCGCGCCAGGGGTTGCAGGGCGTCGTCGTGGTGGATGTGCCGGAGGACGTCCAGGTCGATCGGTTGGTGCGCTACCGGGGGTTCGACGAGGCCGACGCACGCGCTCGCATCGCCCGCCAGTCCACCCGCGAGCAGCGGCTGGCGATGGCCGGCTTCGTGGTCGACAACAGCGGCGGCGTCGCCGATCTCGAGCCGCAGGTCGAGGCGCTGTGGGCGTGGCTGTGCGGCCTGCCGCAACTACCTCCGGACTTCCAGTACGGCCGCGCTCCGGCAGAGGGTGAGCCCGCGCCGGAGGCGGCGGAGGCATCGGAGCCGGCCTCGGATGAGTGACCAGCCGGCCATGCACATCCACGGGATGGTGCACGTCAACATCAACTGCCGGAACTTCGATCGCTCGCGGGCGTTCTACGAGATGCTCGGCTTCCAGGTGGTCTGGATGGTGCCGGCGACCAACACCGTCGAGGTGGCGGCAGCGGTCGGCATGCCGCCCTACCGGGTGAACGGGGCGATCATGGCCGTGCCCGGCGCCCGCCCGCCGCTGGTGATCGATCTGCTCGAGTGGGTCGAGCCCCGCGACGAGTCCGACCCGTACCCCAATCTCTACCGTCCTGGCCTTGCCCGCCTGGCCATGCGGACCACCGACCTGGAGGCCGACCTCCGCCGCCTCGTCGAGGAGGGTGTGGAGATCGTCGGGGCGCCCGCCACGGTGATGGTGGACGAGCGGCGCGGCAGCCGCTTCGTCTGCTTCCGCGACCCCGACGGCACGTTCCTCGAGCTGGTGGAGGCCGTCGAAGTGCCCGACGGCGATCCCGCTACAGGATGAGCCGGGCCTCGGTCTCGTCGTCGACGACGCGGCCGGTGGGTACGAAGCCGAGGCGCTCGTAGAACCGGCGGGGTGAACCCGGGCCCTCGCCCCAGCTGGTGAGCAGCGTGGCGTGACCCTCGGCGCGCAGCTGGTCGGTGAGGACGGCGAGGGTCCGCCGGCCGATGCCCCTGCGCTGGTGGCGCCGATCGACCAGCAGGCGCCAGAGGTAGGGCTCGGGGTGGTGGGCGGTCACCTCGGCCAGCATCACGAAGGCGACGCGTTCGCCGTTGGCCATGACGCCGCGGAGCCACGGCACCACCGGCGCGCCGTCCACCACCTCGGGGAACAGGGCGTCGCGGAAGCTCCGCAGCATGGGCGAGACGAACCGCTCCTGCGAGCGGTCGGTGACCAGGCGGCCCCACAGGTGGGCGTCGTCGGGGGTGATCTCCACGAGGGTCACCTCGGTGGGCTCGTGGCGCGGCCTGGCCGCCCACTCGGCCCACTCGTCGCGCGTGATGGCGTAGTGGGCGTCGTCCTCCCACTCCCCGTTGCGGCCGAGGAAGGTCAGCTTCGTGACACGCTCGTACACCAGGCCGATGGCCTCGCAGAGCCGCATCGACGGGATGTTGTCGGGGTGCAGGGCGGCGTGCACGCGGTGTGCCCCGAGCTGGTTGAACAGCATCTCGATCAGCGCTCCCGCCGCCTCAGTGGCGATTCCCTTGCCCTGCGCGTGCGTCGCCAGGGTCCAGCCGACCTCGGCGATGCCGTCCACGAGCGAGACGTAAAGGTCTCCGACGACGGCTCCGTCGAGCTCGATCGCCACGTTGGTGCCGTGGCTGAAGTCGTCGAGTGGGCCGAGAGCCTGGCGCCGCTCGAATCGTTCGGAGAACATCTCCTGCGTGTACGGAAGCGGCCAGTCCTGCAATGCCGACACTTCGGGATCGGCTCGGTATGCCGCGACGACGGCTGCGTCGGACAGTTGCATCGAGCGTATGGTGAGGCGATCGGTCCGCATCGGCAGCACGCCGGGAACCTACCTCATCATCTCCACGAACATGCGTTCGTGGGGCGCGCGCTAGCATGGCCCGATGACCGCAGCCGAGCCGCGCCGTTTCCAGGTGGAGTCACCGTTCCAGCCGGCCGGCGACCAGCCGAAGGCCATCGCCCAGCTGGCCGAGGGCATCGAGCGTGGCGACCGGTTCCAGACCCTGCTCGGCATCACCGGTTCGGGCAAGAGCGCCACGGTGGCCTGGACCATCGAAGCCGTGCAGCGGCCGACGCTGATCCTGGCGCCGAACAAGTCCCTGGCCGCGCAGCTGGCACAGGAGATGCGCGAGTTCTTCCCCAACAACCGGGTGGAGTACTTCGTCAGCTACTACGACTATTACCAACCCGAGGCGTACATCGCCAGCAGCGACACGTACATCGAGAAGGACTCCTCGATCAACGACGAGATCGACCGCCTGCGCCACTCGGCCACGGCGGCGCTGCTCACCAGGCGGGACACCATCGTCGTCGCCTCGGTGAGCTGCATCTACGGTATGGGCGACCCGGCCGAGTACAAGGGGCAGCTGCTGGAGCTCCACGTCGGGGTGGACTACGACATGCGCAGCATCCTGCGCCGCCTGGTGGACCTCCAGTTCGACCGCAACGACGCCACGCTCGGTCGCGGCAAGTTCCGGGTGCGCGGCGACACCATCGAGATCCACCCGTCGTACGAGGAGTCCGTGCTCCGGGTGGAGATGTTCGGCGACACGGTGGACCGCATCACCACGGTGGACCCACTCACCGGCGAGACGCTGCACGAGCACAGCGAGATCCTCGTCTTCCCGGCCACCCACTACGTCGCCGGCGACGAGCGGATGCGCCGCGCGATGGTCGGCATCGAGGCGGAGCTGCAGGAGCGCCTGGCGTACTTCGAGGCCAACGGCAAGCTGCTGGAGGCCCAGCGGTTGCGGATGCGCACCCAGTACGACCTGGAGATGATCCAGGAGGTCGGGTACTGCAACGGCATCGAGAACTACTCGATGCACATCGACGGCCGCACGTTCGGCGAGCCGCCGTTCACCCTGCTGGACTACTTCCCGAAGGACTTCCTGCTGGTCATCGACGAGAGCCATGTGGCCGTGCCGCAGTTGCACGGCCAATACCTCGGCGACCGTCGCCGCAAGGACGAACTGGTGGAGTACGGCTTCCGCCTGCCCAGCGCACGCGACAACCGCCCCTTGCGGTTCGAGGAGGTGCTGGAGCGGATCAACCAGTGCGTGTTCCTGTCGGCCACCCCGGCGGACTACGAGATCCAGCACAGCACCCAGGTGGTGGAGCAGATCGTCCGGCCCACCGGCCTGGTGGACCCGGAGGTCATCGTCAAGCCGACGAAGGGCCAGATCGACGACCTCATCGACATGGTCAACGACCGGATCACCCGCGGCGACCGGGTGCTGGTCACCACGCTGACGAAGAAGATGGCGGAGGACCTCACGGAGTACCTGCTGGAGCAGGGGCTGCGGGTGAGGTACCTGCACAGCAACATCGACACCATCCAGCGCATCGAGATCCTCCGGGCGCTGCGGCTCGGCGAGTTCGACGTGCTGGTCGGCATCAACCTGCTCCGTGAGGGGCTGGACCTGCCGGAGGTCAGCCTGGTCACCATCCTCGATGCGGACAAGGAGGGCTTCCTGCGCAGCGAGACGTCGCTCATCCAGATGATCGGCCGTGCCGCCCGCAACGTGGACGGGCAGGTGGTGATGTACGCGGACAAGATCACCCCGTCCATGCAGAAGGCCATCGAGACCACCCAGCAGCGCCGCCACCGGCAGTTGGCCTACAACGCCGAGCACGGGATCAACCCGCAGACTATCCGCAAGGCCGTCGGCGACATCCTCTCCCTCTTGCGCCCGGACGACACGGCACCGGTGCCGGGCAAGGGCCAGCGCCGCAACCGGGAGCGCGACAAGGTGCAGCGCGAGCTGAAGACGCTGCCCCAGCAGGAGCTCGCCCGCCTCATCCAGACCCTGGAGGAGGAGATGCACGAGGCTGCCGCCGAGCTGAAGTTCGAGTACGCCGCTCGCCTGCGCGACGAGGTCAACGAGTTGCGGCGGGAGTTGCGCGACGCCGGCTGACGGACGGTGTGGGATTGGCGGGGTGCGGCCCACCCGGCCCGGGTGCACCTACCCACACCTCCGGCCGCCACGGCCCCACCCATCATGTTCCGACCGGGTCGGTGAATCTCCACGTGACGAAAATGTCCGGTCGAGTCGTGGGAGGTTGCCCGTGGGCCGCGTCGGTGAATCTCCACGTGACGAAATGTGCCCGGTGCCTCCAGCTGGGTTTCGTCACGTGACGATCCGCCGACGAGGGTGGGTCGGGCAGGGGGTGTGTCGTCGGGTTTCGTCACGTGACGATCCGCCGACGAGGGTAGGTCGGGCGGCGCTGGTGTCAGAACAGGCTGACCAGCGGGGCGCTGAGTACGGCGGCGACGCTCTCCGCCGGCTGCGGCAGGGCGAACAGGTAGCCCTGGCCGAGACGGCAGCCCAGGCGCACCAGCCGGTCGCACTGCAGCTGGGTCTCGATGCCCTCGGCGATCACCGTCAGCCCAGCCTCGGCGGCCATGGCGATCATCGCCTTCACCACCACCGGCTCCCGGTCCCCGTTCACCACCTGGCCGGTGAACCGCCGGTCCAGCTTGACGCCGCTGATCGGCAGGCTGGTCAGCGTCTCCAGCGACGCGAATCCGGTACCGAAGTCGTCGAGCATCAGCTCCACCCCCAGCTCGGCCACGGCGACCAGATCATTGCGGATCGCCTCGGTCAGCTCGAAGGTCTGTCGCTCGCTGAGCTCGATGGACAGCGCCTCGGCGGGGATGCCGTGCCGCTGCAGGCGCTCGGAGACGCTGGCCAGCAGGCTGCTGTCGGCCTTGGAGTCGAACTCGATGTTCACCGCCAGCCGCAGGTTGGGCGACACGGCGCGGAACTGCGACAGGTGAGCCAGGCCGTCGTCGAGGATGCGGTCGAACAGCGCCCCCAGCAGGCCGGCGCGCCCAAGCGGTTGGAGGAAGCGATCTGGCTCGCGCACGCCTTCAGGTGTCCACCACCTGGCCAGCGCCTCCACGGCGACCACGGCACCGGTCCGCAGGTCGACCACCGGCTGGAAGTAGGCGCCGATCTCGCCGCGCTCGATGGCGCCGAGCATTTCGGCTGCCTCCATCGCGTTCGCCTCGCTCACCGGCGCGTCGGCGATGGCCGCCTCGAGCTGGGAATCCGCCGCGGCCACGGCGTCGTGCAGCGTGCGGTCGGGTGAGCGGTGGCCGACGCCGACGAGGGCCGAGATCTGCGAGCCCGTCAGGCTGTGGCGCAGCTCGCGCTCCAGCTCGCCCACCTCGTGCAGCCCGACCCCGACCATCAGCACGCCGATCCGGTCGCCCGTCACGCGGGCCCCGTAGTGGCGTTCGCCGAGCACCCCGCGAACGAGTGTGCCGGCAAGTCGCAGCTGTTCGTCGCCGGCCGAATGCCCGTGCTGCTCGTTGCGCAACTTCAGCTCGTCGAGCTCGATGATGATGACGGCGGCGGTTTCGCCGAAGTCGGCGCACAGCCGCTCGTCACGGCGCAGCCGCTGCTCCCAGCCCTGCCGGGTGGCCAGCCCCGTGAGCGGATCGAACAGTGCCTCGCGCACCTCCATCTGACGGCGGTCCTGCAGCAGCGTCATCTCGCTGGCCGCCAGCGCGCCGAGCACGAGCGCGAACGCTTCAGCAGCGGCGGTGACCTCCGGCCCCGGGGGCACGGCTGCCTGGCCGAAGCCGATCAGCCGCCCGAACGGTCGCCGGTCGGGCAGCGCAATGACGGTCTCGACCCGGTGTGGCGCACCCATGCCCACGTCGGTGGGCACCAGTTGGGCGCCACGGATGGCGTCACTCGGATCATGCGCCGCGAGCGCGTGCGCGCCGGCACCGTCGTCGCGCACCAACACCCAGGTGGGCAGCCCTGTCGTGGCTGACAAATGGCGCACCACCGATTGCGCCACATGGGCGAACTGAATGGCGCTCTCGTCCCGATACGTCATGACTACTTCATCGGCTGCCGGGGGAGCCGCCTTCAGCAGATCTTGACGGGGCCGAGACAGTTCGCTGTCAGCGAGTGCGCCGGCCCGCCACGGCGAGGACCACACCGGCCGCGACCAGGCCGGCAACGGCCATCCCCAGTGCCGTGACGGCCAGCCAGGTGGGCGGGGTGCCGGCCGTTGCCACCAGCCCGACTATCAGCGCAGCGAGGCCGACCGCGCCATGGCGGAGGAGGCCGGCGACCACGTCCGGCAGCACTACCAGAGAGCCCACCTTGTGGACGCGGGCCCCGGCGGCGGCAACCTCGGCGGCGGCGAACGCGGCGACGAGCACGAGCAGCGCCTCCACCGGAGCGTCGTCGGCCACCAGCGCGGCGAGGACGACGCACGGCAGGGCCGCGACGACCCGCAGCATCTCGCTGTCGTTGAACACGACGGCGCCGACCAGCAACGCGGGCAGCAGTGCCATCACCCCGGCGCCCGCCACCAGGCACGGCACGCCGATGACGATGCCCGCGACCACTGCAATGGCGAACGTCACCAGGCGACGGCGCGTCATCGCCGCACCACCCGCGCACCCTGCAGATGGCGCAGCACCGCCAGGACGGTGCTCAGCGAGCCGTCGGGATGCCATGTGGTGACCGGCACACCCTCCTTGACCAGGCGGTCCCGGTGCAGATGCAGCGCCGCGGCGAAGAGCCGCATGGCCGCATCACTGGCCTGGTCGATCGGGGCCGGCAGGTCGTCCATGACGTCGATGACGACCGCCACCACCGCCCGGCCCCCTGCGTGAAGGGCGATCAGGTCGCGCACGGCGCGCTCGTCGACCAGCGTGGTGAGTGCGATCACGAGTGCCGCCGGCGGGATGCGCAGGCGCCCGGCCGGCACCCCCTCGGCGCGGCCATCGGCGACGCTGCCGCCGATGTCCAGCATCGCCTCCAGCAGCCGGTAGCGGGCGCGGTCACCACCACCGAGGGGCACGGTGCGACCGATCCGGCCGCGGGCGACCAACCCCACCCGGTCGTGTGCCTGGAGATGCAGCCGGCAGATGGACCATGCGGCACGGGCGGCGCGGGCGATCACGGCCTGCAGCACCTCACTGTGCCCACCCATCGCGTCGGTGTAGGTGTCGAGGACGAGGACGACGTCGCCGTTGCGCTCCGGGTGCCGGCGGTTCACGTGTGGCTCGCCGTAGCGGGCCGTGGCCGCCCAGTTGATGTCGCGCAGCCGGTCGCCGTCCTGGTACGGGCGCAATTCGGCGAAGTCGAACCCGTCGCCGACGAGGCGCGACGAATGCACCCCGATCAGCGCGTGCGACATGGGTGGAGGGAGCAACTCGCGCACCTTGGTGGGTGGGGGCAGCACCCGGAAAGCGGCATCCACGGTGGTCCGTTGCTCCCACAGCACCAGGCCCTCCGGGTCGCGATGGGTGACGAGAACGGCGCCGACCGACGTGCGGCCCCACCACCTCGGCTGGGCGACCGCGGTGAGCACGGCGTCGGTGCCGTCCGGAGGCGCCATCAGGTGCAACTGGTCGCGGTCCTCGGCGTCCCACGACGGCCCCAGTTCCAGTTCCACATGGGTGCTGACCCCAGGTTGACGCGGCACGGTGATGGTGAGCGTGACGTCGTCACCCTCCAGCGGCGTCAGCGATGAGGCTGCGACGCTCACGTCGATGTCCCGCGGTTGGAGGTCGCGCAGCGCCATCATCAGCACCACCACGAACGGCGCGGCACCGGCGGCCAGCACCGGCTCTCCGGTGGCGAGTGCCACGCCCACGAGTGCCACGGCGACCACGCCGTAGGCGACCACCCTCGGGTCGCGCGACGCGGGGGTCACTGCCACGACGGGGAGGGCACCGAGCTGAGGGCGGCCGTGATGACGTCCCGGGGGTCCGTGCCGCGTGCCCAGGCATCGGCAGTGAGGACCACCCGGTGGGCGAGCGCCGGCAGGGCCACGTTGCGGACGTCGTCCGGCGTCACGAAGTCGCGGCCGGCGATGACCGCCAGCGCGCGGCTGAGCTTCAGCACCGCCAGGGTGCCCCGAGGGCTGGCGCCGACGGAGAGCTGCGCCGACGACCGGGTGGCCCGCACGAGGTCCACCACGTACGAGCCGATGACCTCCGCCACCTGCACCCGCTCCAGGGACCGCTGGATGGCCAGGAAGGTGGCCGCGTCCGTCACGGGGGTGAGGTCCACCTCGTCGGTGCCCCGGGCGAGGCGGCGGCGGATGATCTCCAACTCGTCGGCGCGCTCTGGCAGCCCGATGGTGGTGCGCAGGATGAACCGGTCGAGCTGGGCCTCGGGGAGGGGATAGGTGCCCTCCGACTCGATCGGGTTCTGGGTGGCGATGACCAGGAACGGCGAGGGCAACAGGTGGGCCACGCCGTCAGCGGTGGTCTGGCGCTCCTGCATGGCCTCCAGCAGCGCCGCCTGTGTCTTGGCCGGGGCTCGGTTGATCTCGTCGGCGAGCACGAGTGAGGCGAAGATCGGCCCCTCGCGGAAGTGCGCCTCCCGAGTGGTGAGGTCGAGCACCGTGCTGCCGGTGATGTCCGCAGGCAGCACGTCCGGGGTGAACTGCACCCGGGAGTACGACAGCCCGGCCACGTGAGCGAGCGACCGGGCCGTCAGCGTCTTGGCCACGCCGGGCACGTCGTCGAGCAGCACGTGCCCGTCCGCGATGAGCCCGGCGAGGATCAGCTCCAGGACGGCGCGCTTGCCGACCACGGCCTTGGACACCTCGTCGACGATGTCGCGGATCAGCGGCGCGGCGGTGGCGGGGGTCATCTCGGTCACAGGTGCTCCAGTTCGTTGAGGAGGTGGGGAAGCCACGAGCGGGGGATGTGGGCCATGCTCGCCCGCACACGAGAGTCCTCGTGCCGGCGGACGGACACCAGGTAGAAGGCGTGCGAGCTGAGCAGCGCGCGAGCGAGCTCCAGCTGCTCGGGGTCGCTGGTGTCCAGGCCGTGGCGGACGGCGAGGCGACCGTCGAGCTGCTGGGCGAGGAGGCCGACGATCCGCACCGGCAGGTGGCGGCCGCGCATCCGCAGGTCGGTGGCCAGATCCTCGATGGCCCGCGGCACCGGCGGCCGGCGCCGCGGTGCCCGGCGCCAGGTAGAGGCCCACGGGCTGCTCGGCAGCCGGCGCAGCACCGACGCCAGCAGGTCCACCAGCAGCACGAGCACGACACCGCCGAGCAGGCCCTGGACCACGAGGTGGGCCATGTCGGGCCGGGCGACGCCGATGACGACGGCCAGGCACGTGCCGGCGACGATGGCAACCGTGGTGCGCGCTCTCATCGAGGTGGGGCCCATCCGGTCGGTGGCGGCGGGGCCCAACCCGGCGGTGGCGGCGGGGTGGTCTCGTCGGCGCGCTGGGCGATCAGCAGCCGCAGTTCCTGCTCGGCAGCCGTGAGCGCCCGCCGGGCGGCGTGCCGATCGGCTTCGCCGAGCGGGTGCGAGCTGAAGCGGGCGATGAGGAACAGGCGGGTGACCTCGCTCAGGGGGGCAGGCGGAACGCCCAGTTGGCGCAGGGCGCGCTGGAGATGCTCCTCCGGTGCCTCGTACGTGGCCCGCGGGGCGCCGGCGGCGGCCAACCCGTCGAGCAGCGCGGCGTATGCGGCGATGATCGCCCGGCGCGGGTCCGGGTCGTCCAGCAGCCGATTGGCGCTGTCCGCCAGCGAGTCGGCGACGGCCTCCTCGTCGACCTGCGGCAGATCCTCCGGCAGTTGCGGGAGGTCCGGCAGCGGTGCCGGGCGGCCGCGCCCCGGGTGCCACCCGCGCAGGGCCAGGATGAGGACCGCCAGGACGGCGAGCCCGGCCATGATCAGCAGGATTGAACCGACCGGCGAGTCGGAGGCATCCGTCGGCGACGGCCGCGTCGTGGGCGTCGGCGGGTTGGTCGGCACGGTGGTGGGCCGGGTGGGCGCCGTCGGCAGGCTGGCACGTGGCACCACGGTGACGTAGATGTAGCGGTCGATCACCCCGTCGCACCCGTTGTCGATGGCCACCCGCACCTTGTCGCCGACCCGGTACGGCGGCACGGTCGTCGGGCCGGAGGTGCTGGTGGGCCCGGTGCCGCCGGGCGTCGTGTCGGGTGCCGCAGGCGGGCAGGGCACCAGCTCGGTGTCCAGGATGCCGTCGCCGTCGGTGTCTACGTAGGCGCGACCGGTCGTCGCGTCCAAGACTGCGCCACCCTCGGGCACGGACCAGTCGGGCGGCTGGGCGGCCGTGTCGTCGGTGTCGTCGGGCGGGGTGCCGGTGGCCGCGGGCGGGGACGTGTCTTCCGGCGTGGTGGACGCGCCGAGGGTCGCCCCGCCGCCGATCAGCAGGGCCAGTAGCGCCGCCAAGGTGGCCCCGCCCAGCGAGCCGGCGGCCAGCCCGCGACGGTGGCGGTACCAGTTCCAGCCGGCGATGGCCAGGGCGGCGACCGCTGCGCCACCCAGTGCCCCGGCGGCGGCCCGGCGCAACTCGTCACCGCGGTCCACGTCCCGCGGGGTGAAGCCACGGAACACGCCGGCGCCGGCAGCGGCCACCAGCAGGACGGCCAGTGCCGCGGCCGCGGCGCCACGCACCCAGGTGAGCCGCCCACCGTGCGCGCCATTGGCGCCGTGCGCGTGATCGTCGTTCTCCGCCGGTGTCACGCCGCAACTCTGGCACAACACTCGGAAGCGAGCGCGACCCCGCCCGAGGGGGAACACATGTTCGTTCGGGTGTGGTAGCCTGCGACCCGATGACACCCCACCTGCCCGGCATCCACGCCGCCCGTTCTCGGTAGCCTCGCCGTCATGCCGTCCGCCAGCCCGAAGGCCGAGGCGCCCACGATCATCGTGCGTGGTGCTCGGGAGCACAACCTGAAGAACATCAGCGTGGACCTGCCGCGCGACCGCCTCATCGTCTTCACCGGTCTGTCCGGTTCGGGCAAGAGCAGCCTGGCGTTCGACACCATCTACGCCGAGGGTCAGCGCCGGTACGTGGAGTCCCTCAGCGCGTACGCCCGCCAGTTCCTCGGCCAGATGGACAAGCCGGACGTGGACGTCATCGAGGGTCTGTCGCCGGCCATCTCGATCGATCAGAAGTCCGCCTCGCGCAACCCGCGCTCCACCGTGGGCACCATCACCGAGGTCTACGACTACCTGCGCCTGCTGTTCGCCCGCATCGGGGTGCAGCACTGCCCGAACGACGGCACCCGCCTCCAGCGCCAGACGCCGCAGCAGATCGTGGACCGCATCCTGCTGCTGCCGGAAGGCACCCGCTTCCAGGTGCTGGCCCCGGTGGTCCGTGGCCGCAAGGGCGAGTACGACACCCTGCTCGGCGACCTCGCCGGCCAGGGCTTCGTCCGGGCGCGGATCGACGGCGAGGTGGTGGACATCGCCGAGTTCCTCCAGCGCGACGAGCGCCTGGCCCGCTACGAGCAGCACAAGATCGAGATCATCGTCGACCGCCTGGTCCGCCGCGACGGCATCGAGCGCCGCCTCACCGATTCGCTGGAGACCGCCCTGAAGCTGGCCGACGGTGTGGCCGAGGTGGAGTTGGTGGCCAAGGAGGGCGAGGCGGACAGCGAGACCCTCACCTTCAGCCAGCACCTGGCCTGCCCGAAGTGCGGCACCAGCTACGAGGAGCCTGCGCCGCGCAACTTCTCGTTCAACTCGCCGTACGGCGCCTGCGAGGCCTGCGACGGGCTGGGCACGACGTTCGAGGTGGACCCGGAGCTCGTCGTCCCGGACCCGGACCTGTCGATCAACACGGGCGCCATCGCCCCGTGGAAGTCCAGCTCCACCCAGTACTTCGCCCGCATGCTGGAGGCGGTGGCGGACTCGTACGGCATCGACCTGGACAAGCCGTGGGGCAAGCTCACCGCCAAGCAGCAGAAGGTCATCCTCCACGGGGTGGACGGCAACCTGAAGGTCAAGTACAAGAACCGCTACGGGCGCACCCGGGAGTACTCCACCGCCTACGAGGGTGTCATCCCGTGGCTCAACCGCCGCCGTGAGGGCGCCGAGAGCGACTGGGCGCGCGAGCAGTACGAGGGGTACATGCGTGAGGTGCCGTGCCATGCGTGCTCCGGCGCCCGCCTGAAGCCGGCCACGCTGGCCGTCACCGTCGGCGACAAGAACATCTCCGAGATCTGCGACATGGCCATCGCCGATTCCGCCGGCTTCCTCGCCGCGCTGGAGCTCAGCGAGCGGGACCGCATGATCGCCGAGCGGGTCACCAAGGAGATCAACGCCCGCCTCGGCTTCCTGCTGGACGTCGGGCTGGACTACCTCACCCTCTCCCGCTCGGCGGGCACGCTCGCCGGCGGCGAGGCCCAGCGCATCCGACTGGCCAGCCAGATCGGCAGCGGCCTGGTGGGCACCCTCTACGTGCTGGACGAGCCATCCATCGGCCTCCACCAGCGCGACAACCGCCGCCTCATCGACACGCTGGTCCGGCTGCGCGACCTGGGGAACACGGTGCTGGTGGTGGAGCACGACGAGGACACCATCCGCGAGAGCGACTGGATCGTGGACATCGGGCCGGGGGCCGGCGAGCACGGTGGCGCCGTGGTCTACAGCGGGCCGGTGAAGGGCATCCTCAAGGTCAAGGAGTCCGTCACCGGGCAGTACCTCAGCGGCCGCCGGTCGATCCCGGTGCCGGAGGTGCGGCGCTCGCCGGGCCTGGAGTGGTTGGAAGTCGTGGGAGCGCGGGAGCACAACCTGCAGAACCTGGACGTGCGCATCCCGTTGGGCTGCTTCGTGGCCGTCACGGGTGTCAGCGGCAGCGGCAAGAGCACACTGGTGCGCGACATCCTGCTGCCCGTCCTGATGCAGAAGATCTACAAGTCCAAGGACGCGCCGGGCAAGCACAAGACCGTGCGCGGTGTGGAGTACCTGGACAAGGTCATCGACATGGACCAGTCGCCGATCGGGCGCACACCGCGGAGCAACCCGGCCACCTACACCGGTGTGTTCGACAACGTCCGCAAGCTGTTCGCCACGACGGCGGAGGCCAAGGTGCGCGGCTACCTGCCGGGTCGGTTCAGCTTCAACGTGCAGGGTGGCCGCTGCGAAGCCTGCTCCGGCGACGGCACCATCAAGATCGAGATGCACTTCCTGCCGGACGTGTACGTGCCGTGCGAGGTGTGCAAGGGCGCCCGCTACAACCGCGACACGCTGGACATCGAGTTCAAGGGCAAGAACATCTCCGAGGTGCTGGACATGCCGGTGGCGGAAGCCGTGGACTTCTTCGCCAACCAGCCGGCCATCGCCCGCTACATGCAGACGCTGATGGACGTCGGCCTCGGGTACGTGCGCCTCGGGCAGCCGGCGCCCACCCTGTCCGGCGGCGAGGCCCAGCGGGTGAAGCTGGCCACGGAGTTGGCCAAGCGCAGCACCGGGCACACCATCTACCTCCTCGACGAGCCGACCACCGGCCTGCACTTCGAGGACGTCCGCCGCCTGCTCACCGTGCTGTCGCGGCTGGTGGACCAGGGCAACACGGTGCTGGTCATCGAGCACAACCTGGACGTCATCAAGACGGCGGACTGGCTGATCGACCTCGGGCCGGAGGGCGGTTCCGGCGGTGGCCGGGTGGTGGGCGAGGGCAGTCCGGAGGACATCGCCGCGATCGACGGCAGCCACACCGGACGGTTCCTCAAGCCCCTCCTCCTGCAAGACTGACCCGGTGACGCTCGCCAGGGAGAACCCCGCCGATACCGACGCGCCCCACGAGTGGGATGGCCTGCAGCGCCGCACGATGACCACGCTGCGGCTCGGCCAGGTGCCCACCCAGGCGGCGGTGGCCGGCGTGGTGGCGGTGGTCGGTCTGCTGGCCAAGGACATGCTCGGCAGCGACCGGCTGGCCGGTAGCGGCAGCGCGGCGATGACCTTCGGCTCGGCCCTGCTGGCCGTGCCGGTGTCGGCGTACATGCGCCGCCGCGGCCGCCGCCGCGGGCTGGCGGCGGCGCTGGCCATCGGGTTCGTCGGTGCATCCGTCGCGGCCACGGCAGGGCAACTGCGCTGGTTCTGGCTGTTCCTCATCGGCATGGCCGGGCTGGGCGGGGCGCAGTTGGCCAGCCTGCAGGCCCGGTACGTGGCCGCCGACCTGGCCCCCGCCCACCACCGGGCGCGGGCGATCGCCGGCATCGTCTGGGTCGGCACGCTGGGCGCCATCTTCGGCCCCGTGCTGACGCCGGAGGAGAAGGAGGTCGGCGAGTGGCTGGGGCTGGACCCGCTGGTCGGCCCGTACCTGTTCGCTGCGGCATTCCTGGTGGTGGCGTTCTTGGTGGTGATGACCCGGCTGCGGCCGGACCCGCTGGAGATCAACGGCCAGATCGACCCGTCGGCGGCGCGGGTGAACCCGCTGCGCCAGGTGAAGGCCAGCCTGCGCGTCGTCGGGGCCCGCCCGCTGGCGCGACTGGGCCTGGCGGCGATGGTGATCTCCCAGGCAGTGATGGTGGCCGTGATGACGATGACCGCCCCGCACATGAAAGACCACGGCCACGGCGACCTGTCCGCGTACGTCATCGCCCTGCACATCGTCGGCATGTACTTCTTCGCCCCATGGATCGGGATGTTCGTGGAGCGGGTGGGGCACATCCGGGCCGTCATGGTCGGAGCGGTGGTGATGGGGCTGGGGACCGTCACCGCCGTGGTGGCGGGGTACGTGCCGGCGTTGATCTTCGTCGGGCTCTGGCTGCTGGGCCTGGGGTGGAACGTCGGGCTGATCGCCGGGTCGGCCATCCTCACCACGGCGGTGCCGGAGGTGTCGCGGGTGGAGGTGCAGGGCACGGCGGACCTGACGATGAGTTTCTGCGGCGGGGTGGCGGCGTTCAGCTCCGGCTTCATCAAGGCGGCCTGGGGCTACCACCTGCTGGCCGACGCGGCGACGGTGGTGTCCGGCCTGCTGCTGGTGCTGGCCTACACCCAGTTCCTCCGCTCCCGCCGCCGCCCGGTGCTGGCGTAGCGGTCAGCGCTGGCGGAGCTTCTTGCTGAGCTCGTTGAGGCGGGCCTTCTCGCCCTTGGACAGCGAGTCCAGGCCGGTGGCGCTGGTCTTGTCCAGCAGGGCGTCCAGCTCGGCGTGCTCGGCGGGCGAAAGGCCGGCGGAGGTCTCCAGGGTGCCCGTCCACGGGCCGGCCACGACCGTGCGCCCGGAGCGCTTCCGCTTGGCGCGGGTGCGATCGCCCTTCGACGGAAGGTGGGGGATCCATGCGTAGCGGCTGAGCAGGCCGAAGCTGCGGGCGGTGACGGCGGCCGTCGCCAGTGACACGAGGAGGATGAGGATCAGTTCCTCCTGGCGCAGGCCGATGAGGTTGAGCATCTCGATGCCGACGATGACGGCGGCGAACACCCAGGCGGGGATGCCGCCGAAGAAGCGGATGTCGGGCAGTTCGGCGGCGAACACGCAGAACACGGCGATCTCCACACCGCGGATGCCGGCCATGTTGACGTCCAGCAGGGTGGCGGCGAGGCCGGGCACGATGGCCAGCAGCACCAGCAGCCACAGGTAGCGGGTGCGGCCCATCATCCGTTCCAGCTCGCGGCCGAAGTACCACAGCATGGCGATGGTGAGTGCCGTCCAGATGTCCGGCTTGATGGCCAGTGGCCACGTGATCAGCCGCCAGACCTGGCCACCGCGGACGTCGGACGCCCACAGCACCAGCGGCTCGAGGAACTCCGGGTTGGCCGCCCAGACGAACATCGAGACGACGCACAGGGCCGGGATCAGCACGGACGTGGTGACGTCCAGCGTGCCGACGCGGAACCACGGGTCGTCGTGGTCGCGTCGGCCCGGGAAGGAGATCGAGAAGCGGCCGGCCATCGACCGGTCACCCTATCCTGGCCTGATGGTCGCCCGCCCTCCGTCCGGCACGATTCCCGATACACCGGGCTCGTACCAGTTCAAGGACAAGGACGGCCGCGTCATCTATGTCGGCAAGGCGTCCAGCCTGCGCCAGCGCCTGTCCAACTACTTCCAGGACCCGCGCAACCTGCACCCGCGCACCGCCCAGATGGTGGCCACGGCAGCCACTGTCGAGTGGATCGAAGTGCGCAACGAGGTCGAGGCGCTGATGCTGGAGTACAGCCTCATCAAGCAGCACCGGCCGCGGTTCAACATCCGGCTGCGCGACGACAAGAGCTATCCGTTCCTCGCCATCACGGTCGACGAGGAGTTCCCCCGGGCGATGGTCATGCGCGGCCGCAAGCGCAAGGGCACCCGCTACTTCGGCCCGTACGCGCATGCCTACGCCATCCGCGACACCCTCGATCTGCTGTTGCGCAGCTTCCCCATCCGCACCTGCAGCCCGGGCAAGTTCAACGAGCACCACCGCCTCGGCCGGCCGTGCCTCCTGTTCCACATCGAGAAGTGCAGCGGCCCTTGCGTGGGCGAGATCGAGGAGATGCCCTACCGGCAGCTGGTGGAGGAGTTGTGCGACTTCCTCGACGGCGACACGGACGAGATCGTCCGCCGCCTGGAAGGGGAGATGGCCTCGGCATCGAAGGCGCTGGAGTTCGAGCGCGCCGCCCGGATGCGCGACCGCCTCATCGCCGTGCGCAAGGCGATCGAGAAGCAGCAGATGGTGGCCGAGCGCAGCGAGGACATCGACGTCATCGGCATCGCCGATGACGAGTTGGAGGTCGCCGTCCAGGTGTTCTTCGTGCGCAAGGGACGGGTGGTCGGCCGCAAGGGGTTCATCCTCGACAAGGTGGAGGCGCTGACGCCGGGTGGGCTGGTGGACCGCATTCTCGAGGCCCTGTATGGCGACGAGCCACCGGCGGGCGTGCCCAAGCAGGTGCTGGTCCCGGTGGAGCCGGACGACCTGCCGACGTACGAGGAGTGGCTGAGCCACCTGCGCGGCAGCCGGGTCCAGGTGCGGGTGCCGCAGCGCGGCGACAAGCGGTCGCTGCACGAGACGGTCACCCGGAACGCGGGGGAGGAGTTCGTGCGGCACCGCCTGCGCCGGGCCGGCGACCACAATGCCCGCAGCCGGGCCCTCACCGAGTTGCAGGACCTGCTGGGCCTGCCGGAGGCGCCGCTGCGCATCGAGTGCTACG
The DNA here is from genome assembly GCA_020637295.1 of Acidimicrobiaceae bacterium. Classification (GTDB taxonomy): domain Bacteria; phylum Actinomycetota; class Acidimicrobiia; order Acidimicrobiales; family Ilumatobacteraceae; genus UBA668. The sequence continues at coordinate 101,927 of JACJWF010000002.1, forward strand.
ACATGGCCCACCTGCAGGGGACGGACTACGTGGGCTCCATGGTCGTGTTGGAGGACGGGCTGCCGAACAAGCGGGAGTACCGCCGGTTCAAGGTGAAGACGGTCGGCGGCAACGACGACTACGCGGCCATGGAGGAAGTGCTGACCCGGCGGCTCCAGGCTTATCTGGACGAGCGTGACGCCCCGCTGGACGACGAGCTCGGGGACGGGCAAGGTGGCGGCCAGGGCGGCCGGCAGTTCGGTAAGCGGCCGAAGAAGTTCGCCTACCCGCCGCAGCTGCTGCTGGTGGACGGCGGCAAGGGGCAGCTGGCCGTGGCCGAGCGGGTGGTGCAGCAGCTCGGCCTGGCCGACGAGATCCCCCTCGCCTCACTGGCCAAGCGGTTCGAAGAGGTCTACGTGCCCGGGCGCAGCCAGCCCGTGCAGGTGCCCCGCGGCAGCGAGGGCCTGTTCATGCTGCAGCGCATTCGCGACGAGGCGCACCGCTTCGCCAACACGTTCCACCGCGAGCTGCGCGGCAAGCGGATGACGGCCTCCTCGCTGGACGGCATCCCCGGCCTGGGCGAGGCCCGGAAGAAGAAGTTGGTGCAGGCGCTGGGCGGGGTCAACGCGGTGAAGAAGGCCTCGCTGGAGGACCTGCAGGCGCTGAGCTTCCTGCCCGACACCGTGGCCGAGGCGATCCACGCCAAGTTTCACCAGAACACCGGCTCGTCGCCGTCGTCGCCGCCCTCGCCGTAACGGCCCTCCGAGATCCGGTTCCACAGCCGGGTGAACTCGTACTCCTGCTGCCGGGAGCGGTCGCGTGCGACGACGTGAGGAGGTGCCGCCACGGTGAGGTTGCCGAACTTCTTGCGGGCGCCCTGGCGGGTGAGGCCGAGGTTGCGACCAATGCGGCCCCAGTCGAAGCCGTTGGCGCGGGCATGCGCCACCGCTCGCTGCTCCAGCCAGACGATCTCCTGCCGTAGCTGGCACGCTGCCGCCAGCGCACGCTTCGGGTCGTCGCCCAGCACCTGGTCGATCAGCAGCACCAGCTCATTGCGAATCCGCGCCATTCGCGCGCTCCCTCCACTCGAGTGCGGGGAAGCATCGTCGGACCATATCGCCGCTGCGGACGTGGCACTCCTGCCGCCGCCCCGTTCCGTGCTGGGGCAGGGTGTTGTGTGGTGCCCAGCGGCAACGGGCGTTCCCTGGCCGGGAACTGGGGTTGTCGCTCGGCGCGAACGAGGCGGTTGGACGCTGCTGGCCCTGCTTCGGGCGAGGTTGTCGACAGACACGGACGTCGTGGCGGCGTCGGGCAGGGGAGACGTGGGGGTGTTGTGTGCTGCCCAGCGGTAACGGGCGTTCCCTGGCCGGGAACTGGGGTTGTCGCTCGGCGCGAACAAGCAGTCGGGGTGGATCGTTCAGACGGGCAGGTCGAGGCGGTACACGCGGGCAGCGGTGCCGGAGAACAGCGCATCCTGCTCGGCGTCGGAGTACGCCGCGGCGATCTTCTTCAGCCCGTTCCACAGCACCCGGTACGACAGCGACATCCGGTCCACCGGGAAGTTGGACTCGAACATGCAGCGCTCAGGCCCGAAGCACTCGATGGCGTGGCGGTAGTAGCGGGCCTGCACGGCGACGAACTCGGCGGAGGTCGGCGGGCGCTGGGCCAGGTTCCACCCGAAGCCGTTGTCCGGCATGGCCAGGCCGCCGAGCTTCGCCACCACGTTGGGGCAGCGGGCGATCTCGGCGATGTCGGCCTTCCAGGTTTCGAAGATCTCGTCGTGCCGGCCGGCGAACTCGCCGACCCCGAGCGGTGTGCCGAAATGGTCCAGAACCAGCGTCGTGCCGGGCACGGCGCGGGCGAGTGCCAGAAAGTCCTGGTTCTGGAAGTGGTAGTGCCAGGTGTCGTAGGTGAGGCCCCGCTCGCCCAGCCGGGCCACGCCGCGCCGGAACGCGGCATCGAGGTACAGCCCGGCCGGCGCCCGACCGGGGATGGCCAGCACGGCGCCGTCCGGGGCTCGCGACCCCGCATGGCGGATGCCGCGGAACAGGCCCTGGCCGGCCTCGTTATGGGCGTCGAGCATCTCGTCCAGGTGATCGTGGTCGCGCAGGTCGGTGTGGGCGACGATGCCGCCGATCAGCCGGTGGGGGTCGCCGAGCGCCTCGCCGGCGACGAACCGGGTCTCCCCGAGTGGCGCCCGGTGGTCCGGGTCGTGGCGGTCGTACGCGGCATGGCACTCGACGAACACGGTGCGGACCACACGGTGACCGCCACCGATGGCATCGGCGTGCAGCTGCTCCAGCCCGTAGGGGAGCGCGCCACCCGGCGGCCAGAGGTGGTGGTGCGGGTCGACGATGCGCCGGCCGGGGTCGACGACCTCCTCATCGACGAGGTCGAGCCACTCCTGGGTCATCGGTTCGGGCATGCCCGGTGTCTAGCAAGCGCGAAGCACCTCAGCCGACGTGGACCAGCACCTCGGCATGCAGCCGCTGGTACTGCTCCAGCCGCTCGGCGCCGGTGCGGCCGAGGTTGAAGTCCGGCACGGCGAACTCGTGCACGCCCATCGCCACGTACTGCTGCAGGAGTTCCACCAGATGGCCGGCCGTGCCGATCAGGGTCTGCCCCGGCATCGCCTTGGCCTCGGCGGCGGCCCGGTCCGCTTCGTCGTCCAGCAGCACGATCACGGCCTGCGCCGAGCGGGTGAGGGTGGCCGGGTCCCGACCGGCCGACTCGCATGCCCGGTCCACCAGCGCGCTCCGCTCGGCCAGCTGGGTGGGGTCGCCCCACGTGTTCCACTCGTCGGCCCAGCGGGCGGTGAGGCGGGCCATGCGCGGCCCCTTGGAGCCGACCAGGATCGGCAGCGCACCGACCGGCTTGGGCCGGCAGGCCACGTCGTCCACCTGGAAGTAGCTGCCGCCGAAGCTGAAGCGGTCCTCGCGCAGCATGCCGTGGATGACCTGCAGCGCTTCGCCGAAGCGGTCCACCCGCGGCCCGGGCGGCGGCAGCTCCACCCCGTAGGCCAGGTGCTCGTTGACCTGCCAGCCGGCGCCGACGCCGAGCACCACACGCCCGCCCGACACATGGTCGGCCGTGACCGCCCGCTTGGTGAGCACCACGGGATGGTGGAATGTCACCGGCGACACCATGGAGACCAGCCGCAGCCGCGGCACGGCGGCCCCGACCGCGGTCAGCACCGTCCAGCACTCCTGCACCTCGCCGTCGCCGCGGTCGTCGTCGGCGGCCCCGAACTGGAGGAAGTGGTCGGCGGCCCAGAACCCGCCGAACCCGACGGACTCCGCCCAGCGGGCGAGGGTGAGGACTTCGTCCCAGGGACGTTCGTAGGAGGGCCAGGCGGCGAACTGCATGCCGCTCACCCTACGCAGTCAGGTGAACTGGTGGATGCGCTGCATGATCCGCTCGGCGAACAGCCACGTGCCGTCCTGGCGGACGTACTTGTCGTGGTACATGCCGACGAAGCTGCCGATCTTGCCGTTCGACTTCCGCTGGTACTGCTCCTGTACGGTGACCCGCCCGATGGCCGTGCCCGCTTCCTCGTCCACCTCGAAGACCGCATTGGGCGCCGTCTGCACCACCCAGCTCAGCGAGCCGACCTTCTCGTCCCAGAGCGCCATGATCGCGTCCAGGCCCTGGGCCGTCTCGCCCATGTCCCAGTACGCATCCTTGGTCCAGAGCACGCGGCAGGCGTCGTAGTCGTGGCGGATCACGCTGTCCGAGTAGCGGGCGATCAGCTGGCGCAGCGCGGTGTCCGTGATCGGTGACGGGCCGGACGCCGACGGCCTGGCGGGGCGGCCGGGCTCGCGCAACGCCGACGGCTCCAGCCCGACCTCCCAGGCGGCCAACGTGCGCACATGGTCGATCAGCTGGTCGCGGGTCATCATCTCGTCGTGGGCGGCGAACTGCACCGCCAGCCCGTCCACCACCGCCGTGAGGCGGGTGGCGGCCGCCGCCGGGTCGTCGCACACGAACTCGCCGCGAGCCACCCCGTTGGTGATCACCCTGGCCAGCAGTTCTGCCGACTGCTCGTCCAGCTCCTGGCTGATCCTCCGCATCATCGGGTTCCGCAGCGCTTCGCCCCACCCGTCGATCCACAGCATCCACTCGACGTCGTCGCTGCCCTCGGGCACATAGTTCTGGATGGCCCGGTCCAGCTGCTCCACCGCAGACGGCGCGGACTGGATCTCGGCCTCCATCTCGGCGAGGTCCTTGCGGGCGTAGTGGGCGAACGCCTCGGCCAGCAGCTGCTCCTTGGAGTCGAAGTGGTAGTGGATGAGGCTGCTGGACACGCCGAGCCGCTTGGCGACATCGGCGATGCGGGTGGCTGCGAAGCCGCGCTCGATCACCACCTCGCAGGTGACCTCGAGGATCTCGTTGCGGCGCTCTTCGACCGTGGGCTTCTTCACCAGCCGCGCACGATACCCGCTGACCCCGCCCGGGACGCGAAGATCTGCCGATGGAACTCCAGGATGTCAAGGACCGGGGCGCGCAACTCAGCATGTGGGCCCACCTCGCCACCGTCGGCGCCGACGGCTGCCCCGACGTCGTGCCCGTCCACCCCTGCTGGGAGGGCGACACCCTCTGGCTGATGTGCGGCACCGACGCGGTGAAGGTGCGCAACGTGGCCGCCAACCCGAACGTGGCGCTGCACTGGCAGGTCACCGAGAAGGGTGATGGGCTGGAGGTCTGGGGCACTGCCACCGTGCACGACGACCTGGAGACCAAGCGCCGCCTGTGGACGGGCGTGTTCGACTACGACCTCAACCTGTTCGCCCCTGGCGGGCCGGACAACTCGCCGGGCACGGGGTTCATGGCCATCCAGCCGCAGCGGGCCATGTGGATGGGTGCGTACGGGATGAACGGCATCGAGCGCTGGCGGAAGCCGTGAGCCGGCTCACCGGACTCAGCCGGTCCGTGGCCGGGAAGCGGGCGATCGTCACCGGTGCGGCATCGGGCATGGGTCGCGCCACCGCCCATCTCTTCGCCGACGAAGGGGCCTGGGTGGCAGTGGTGGACATCACCCGTGAAGGGGTGGATCAGGTGGTCGCCGAGATCCATTCCGTGCACGGCCGCGACCGCGCCCACGGCTTCGTGGTGGACGTGGGCGACCACCAGCAGTTGCACGACCTCGTCGCCGCCGTGGTGGACGAGGTCGGCGGCGTGGACATCCTGGTCAACAACGCCGGCATCTCGCTCCCCAACTCGGCCTTCCAGGAGGAAGGCGACTACGAGGCCAACTGGGCACGCACGCTGGACGTCAACCTCACCGCCCACTCGCGGCTGATCCGCCTGTGCCTCCCGTTCCTGCGGGCCGCCGAGGGCGGTGGCCGGGTGGTCAACATCGCCTCCACCGAGGCGATCGTCACCACCGCAGGTCTGGCCGGCTACGCCGCCACCAAGGCCGGCGTGGTGGGGCTCACCAAGAGCTTCGCCGTGGAACTGGGGCGGCTGGGCATCAATGTCAACTGCATCTGCCCCGGGCCGATCAACACCGGCATGACCGCACCGATCCCCGACGAGGCCAAGGAGACCTACGCCCGCCGGCGGGTGCCGTTGCGCCGCTACGGCGACCCCGAGGAGGTGGCCCATATGACGCTGAACCTGTGCCTACCTGCGGCGAGCTTCGTGAACGGGGCGATCATCCCGGTGGACGGCGGAATGACCATCCGTCACACCTGACCGGGCGGGTCAGCCGTCCTCCGGCTCCTCCACGCGGAACGCCCCGCGCATCAGCGGGTGGATCCGGCAGAAGTAGGTGTACGTGTCCGGTGGGAGGTCGGAGGGGATGGTCCACTCCACCGTGTCGGCGGTGGGTGGCCCGCCCGTGCCCAACTCGCCGGAGTCGAAGATCACCGGCCCGTCGGCGAGTGGGTAGGCGATGCCGGTGCTGAGGTTGCACGGCGCCTTGCACGCCGTGATGGTGTGCCACTGCCCGTTGGCGACGTCCGCGTCCAGGTTGAGGAACGTGATGGTCTCGCCGGGGCGCACTGTGGGCACACGCACGGCGTAGTTCATGTCGCCCTGCCCGTAGACCCAGTCGAAGATCTCGATGGTGCCGTCCACGGGCTCGGAGGGCAGCGCGGTGAGGTCCAGGTAGCGGGGGTCCGGGTCGCCGCCGTGGTTGTCGTTCTCCGGCAGGTGGCCGTGGGTGAGCATGCCGGGCGTGTCCACCCCCGTCGTGAACGGGTCGGCGGCGCCGTCCAGCGGCGGGCCCATCCAGACGACCATGATGCCCATGGACTCGTACCAACTGGCCAGCCCGGAGTCGTAGGTGGCGTTGGTGCGCAGCACGTCGCCCTGGTGCACCTCCACCCGCCAGTCCGGCAGGGTGGCGGTCATCGACACGTCCCAGCTCACCGCGCCCGCGGGCTCGTAGTACTTGGCCTCGGAGCGGAACAGGTGCGCGGTCTCGGCGCCACGGTCCAGCCACAGGTCGCCGTGCAGCCCGCCGGGGTGGAGGTGGGCGGCGGTGGCGATGAGCACCCCGTCCTGGTCCACCGTCCACTCGTTGAGCCGGGGCTCGCCCGGATACGGATCGGCTGCCTGGTCCGGGTAGGTGTAGGTGACCCCGTCGCCATCGCCGCGCAGGACGTCGAACACGGGGTAGCCCTTGCCGTTCTGCACGTCCATCCACACCGGCCGGGCGGCGATCATCCCCTCCGCCGCCGGTGAGTCGGCCGGGACGAAATCGATGTCGTACGTGACCAGCACGTCCGTCGCAGTGGGCGTGAGGTTGTGGAGCATGTAGTTGAGGAACCAGCGGTCGCTGGCGTGGTACGGGTAGGCATAGGGCTCGGGCAGCGCCAGCAGCGTCTTCTCCTCGCCGGCAGCGAAGAACCGCTCGGGGAAGGCGGAGGTGGCGTCGCGGGCGCTCTGGTTGAGCCACACCCCGTGGTGGAGGTGGACGATGTCCACCCGTGGCACCGTCCCGTCGAGGTAGGTGAGGTTGGGGCGGAAGCCGACGATCCAGCCGTCGACCTCCGGCTGGGGGATGCCGAACTCGTTGTCGATGTTGTTCTGGCCGGGCTCGATGTGGAACGGGCCGGCGCTGAGGTGGAGCGTCTCCACGCCGTCGCGCGTGGGCAGATCCGCCAGCGTGGTGGACGTGGAGGTGGCCACCGTGGACTGCGGGATCAGCGTGGTGGGCGCCTCCGTCGCGGCGACGGAGACCGTGGTGGCTGCGCCGTCGCCGCTGGATGCCTCGGCCGCGCACGCGGCCGCCAGTGCCGCGCCCGCGGCAAGTGCGACAAGTGCGCGACCGGTCCCCATGGGGCGGGAAGCCTACTCCCCGGCGTACCCGTCCAACAGGCCGGTGAGGCCCGTCGGGTGGGGACCGACGGCGAGTTGCTCGAGGATGCCGATGCCGTCCTCGGTGCGTCCGTCGGCCAGCGTGATGGTGGCGTCGCACAGTGCCTGCACATGGATGTTCTCGCGGCTCAGGGGCGCCAGGCCGGCCACGTCGATCCGCTCCCCGGAGGTGACCGCCTCGCCCTTCCACGCCCCATGCGTGAAGGAGGGGTGGCCATAGCCGATGCCGCGCATGTGGAACTCGTACTTCGGCGTCAACCTCACCGTGCTGACGCCGCCGTCCCAGTCCACCAGGTCGTACTCGAAGTGGTCCGCCCAGCGGGTGCCGGGGCGCCAGCGGATCCGCCAGTCCACGGTGCGCATCATGTGCGGCTGCCCCCCGGCCGGGGCGATCGTGCCCGTCTCGTGCCAGCGCCGCCCGTCGCCGTAGTCGTTGACGTCGAAGTGGGTGCTGAGACTGGGGAAGTTCACCGGCGCCCACAGCCAGAAGAACTGGGGCAGCGACACCGGCGCGCCGGTGGAGCCCGCCTCGCCGACCGGGCGGATCCCCCACGAGCGATCGCGCGAGCCCCAGACGTCGTCCGGGCGCACGTCGTGGCGCTGGCCGTGGACCTCCACCCAACCGGTCCACGCGCCGAACTGGGTGAGCCGGGTGTAGTCGAAGAACGGGCGCACCCCGGCCCGCTGGAAGAAGTGCGGCTCCTCGATGGCCGGGGAGCGGGACTCGAAGGTCAGGTCGGCGCGGACGCCTTGGTCGGGCGCGTCCACCCGCAGGCGGAGGATGTGCAGTGGTTCGACGACGTCCACCACGATGGGGCCCAGCGAGGTGGCTTCACGCCGGTCGTCGGGGGCCCGCTGGGAGCGGAACACACTGGTCTGCCGGCCGCCCTGCACCACGCAGAACGCAGCATCGGCGACATGGCGGTTGGGGTACAGGCCCATTGCCGCGGCGAAGTACAGACCGCCGTCGCGCGAGTAGCCGTTGAAGAAGTAGCGGTCGTAGTGGTTGAGGTCCGCCGTGGCGGTGTGGGCCACCGGCACCGACGCCTGGTGGATGGGGTAGTCGTCGAAGCTCGTCAGCACGCCCGCGACCGTACCGATCCTGGCGGCTGGCTCTCCCACCCGGCCGCGCCGTAGCCTCGCGTCCATGTCCCGCCTCAAGGCCTTCGTCCGCCGGGTGCGTGCCGAGGGCTTCACCCCAAGGGAGTTCATGTCCATCGCCGTTGCCGCGCTGGTGCTGCTGTCGATCATCGTCGTCAGCGGCGGCGCGGTCCGGCTGTCCGGCTCCGGCCTCGGGTGCGAGGACTGGCCGAACTGCAACAACGAGCGCATCCTCGACGTGTCCAACGCGCACGCCGCGGTGGAGCAGATCAACCGCCTGTTCACCTTCCTCGTCGCGTTCGGTGTGGTGCTGGCCGCACTGGCCGCGTGGTACCGCCGGCCTCGCCGGCGCGACCTGCTCGTGTACTCGATGGTCATGCTGATCGGCGTGCCCGCCCAGGGCCTGGTCGGCGCGGTCGTCATCTGGACGGATCTCCACCCGGCCGCAGTGCAGTGGCACTTCCTGCTGTCGATGGTCCTGGTCATCGCCGCCGTGATGATGATCGTCCGGTCCCGCGAGCCGGATGCCGGCGTGCGCGTGCCGGCGGTGGTGCCCCGGGTGCGTGCCAGGGTGCGCCTCTTGGCGGTGTGGGTCGGCATCGTGGTGGTGCTCGGCACCATCGTCACCAATACCGGGCCACACGCCGGCGACGAGGAGGCCAAGCGGTTCTGGGGCACCGTCACGGACATCAACGGCAACGCCCTGAAGTGGATCACCCGCATCCATGGGGTGTCCGTCTGGGTCGCTGCTGCCATTGCCCTGTCGATCTTCTGGTCGCTGCGCCGACTGCCCAACGACCGGCGCGTGCTCGACGCCCCGCTCACGGCGTGGGTGGTGGCGTGTGTCGTGCAGGGGTCGGTCGGCTATGTGCAGTACGCCGCCGGGCTGCCGGTGGGCTTGGTGGCCGTGCACCTGGCCGGTGGCACGTCACTGGTGGCCATCACCGCCTGGCTGTGGGCCGCCACCACGAAGAAGGCGGAATCCGCCGGCGAGATGGTGCAGCGGGTCAGCCGGCAACGGAAGGCCTCCCTCAGCGAGTGACGAGCAGACCTCGGCTCAGCCGGTGAGGCCCTTCACGAATTCACCGACCTTGTCGAACAGGCTGGCGAAGAAGTTGCCGATGCCCTTCACGAAGTCCACCGTCGCCTGCGCGGAACCGGACGGGTCCTGCCAGAGGTGGATGGCCATGAACGCGAGCATCAGGTAGAGCGCGATGCGGCCAGCGGCTTTGAGTTGTTCGAGCAGAGCTGCCATGGGGGGACCTCCGGGGAACGCCGAACACGCCCAGGTCTCCACCCGCTGCTGCGCACAGGCTACACGTGGCGCCCCAGCGAAGTGAGGCATTCGCGGAACGTGCGCACCGTGCCATGGACGATCTGCTCGGCGGTCAGTACCTCTTCGATCCGCCCGGCCACCTGGCCGGTGAGCGCGATCGACGCCTCCATGTCGCCCCCGAAGTACAGGTCGCGGACCCGGCCGAACACGGAGAGGTCCACCTGGGTCTGCTGCTCCAGCTCCGTCGTCAGCGCGGTGCGCAGGGCGCGAAGGCCGGGCCGGCCGAAGCGGTTGAGGAAGACGGTGTCGGTCTCGGCCGCACCGATGATCGCCTGCTTCCAGTTCTCGTGAACGGGGGACTCGGCCGCGCTGACCATGCGCGTGCCCATCTGCACGCCCTCCGCACCGAGCGCGAACGCGGCAGCCATGCCGGCCCCATCGGTGATCCCGCCGGCGGCGATGATCGGCACGTCGACCTTGCTGGCCACCAGTGGCAGCAGCACCATCGTGCTGACGTCCCGCGGGTTCTTGAAGCCGCCGCCCTCGCCGCCCTCGACCACCAACCCGTCGACGCCGGCATCCACTGCCTTCAGCGCGGCGGCCAGCGTGGGCACGACATGGAACACGGTCAGCCCGGCGGCCTTGAGGGTGGACGTGTACTTCGTGGGGTCGCCGGCGGACGTGGTGACGAAGCGGACACCCTGGTCGATGACGAACTCGGCGATCGACGGGTCGCGCACGAAGGCCTGGGCGATGTTGACGCCGAACGGCCGGTCGGTGAGGTCGCGCATGCGGCGGATCTCCTCGCGGACGTCGTCCAGTTCGCCGCTGGAGGTCTCGATGATGCCCAGTGCGCCGGCGTTGCTGACGGCGGAGGCCAACTGGCTGCGGGCGATCCATCCCATCGGTGCCTGCACGATCGGGTAATCGACCCCGAGTAGGTCGCTGACGCGGGTGCGGATAGGCGGGGGAGCAGAGGCGTCGGGGGCGGCTGCGGCGGTCATGCGCCGAAGGTAGCCAAGCGTCAGGCCCCGCCCAGCACCGGATCGTAGAGATGGTGGCAGTCGTTGGCGGTGACGACCACCGGCCCGGCCGGGCTGAGCCGCACCTGCGAGATGCTCGTGTTCTCCACCGTCAGCCACGCCGTGCGGTGGATGCCGAACACGTTGGCCAGGTACGCACCGATGACCCCACCGTGGCAGACCACGGCGATGGACTGGCCCCCGTGGCGGCCGGCCAGCGAGTCGATGACCGCGGCGACACGGCGACGGAAGACTTCGTCACCTTCTGCGCCGGGGATGCCGTCCCACCGGCCGGTGAGGCTCCACGCCACCCATTCGGGATCGCGAGCGGCGGCGCGGCGGCGGAACTCGCCGTTGCTCCAGTCGCCGAGGCGGACCTCCTCGAGGTCCTCGAACACGGTGACCTCCAGCCCACGGGGCGCCGCCAGCGGCAGCGCCGTGTGGTAGGCGCGCGACAGATGCGAGCTGTAGACCGCGTCGATCCGCCGGCCGCTCAGCCGCTGGGCCAGGCGGGCGGCTTGCTCCACCCCCACGACGTGCAGCGGTGGGTCGGTGGACTCCGCGGAACCCGGCACCACGTCGGCGGACCGGCCGTGGCGGATGAGGAGGATCTCGCACTCCTCCGGGTGGGGCTCGCCGCGCAGGGTGGGCTGGGGTACGGCCTCGGTGGAGTTGGCGCCGGTCGCGCCGGCGGGGTTGCTGCTGGTCACGTTCGGTGACCGTACTCGGCGCCACCGCGCCGGCGGTCGTTCGGGCAGAGCGGCGCGGTGTGCCAGACTGCTCGGCACGGCCGCAGTGTGGCGGCTCGGGTGCTGCGGTTGACCCGACACCGGCAGTGCGGTTGAATACCGCCCGACTTTTCGACGGCTTAGGTGGGAACTTGACACGAACACGACTTCGAAGGGCACTGCAGGTCCTGCTTGCCGCCTGCGCGTTCTTCGCGCTCACCGGCGGCACGGCGCACGCCGACGAGCAGACGTTGCAGGTCCGCGTGCAGGACGCCTCGGAGACGAAGAAGGTGCCGGTGGAGGGTGTGCACGTCGTGGTCACCGACGCCTCCGGCGCCGTCGTCGCCGAGGGCGACACGGACGAGAAGGGCATCGCCAAGATCACCGTGCCCAGCGACGGCCAGTTCACGGTCACGGTGGACACGTCCACCCTTCCGGACGGCCTCACGATTCCGGACGGGGAGGAAAGCCGCACGGTCAACGTCACCGCCGGCCTCGGCGGCAATGCCGCCTTCAACCTCGGGCACTCCGGGCCCACGGCTGCCAGCAAGGCCAGCCTGTTCCCCAAGGCCGTGTTCAACGGCATCCGGTTCGGCCTGGTCATCGCCATCATGAGCGTCGGGCTGTCGCTGATCTACGCCACCACCGGGCTGTCGAACTTCGCCCACGCCGAGACGGTGACGCTCGGCGCGGCGATGACCTGGACCTTTGCCAGCTGGTTCCCGCTCTCCGACGCCGCCGGCGGGTGGGGAGCGTTCGGCACGCTGCTGTTCGCCTCGGTCCTCGGCATCGGCACGGCGACGCTGTTCAGTGGTGGCCTGGAGCTGGGCGTCTGGCGGCCCATGCGCCGGCGTGGCGCCGGCCTCACCGCGATGATGATCGTGTCGATCGGCATCGCCATCTTCGTACGGTTCGCGATCCAGTTCCGGTTCGGCTCGCAGCCGAAGTCGTACAAGCAGTTCGCCTCGCAGACCAACCTCAACTGGGGCCCGATCGGCGTCACGCCGCGTGACCTCGCCGGTGCCGTCCTTGCGCTGGTGGTGCTGCTGCTCATCGCCGGGATGTTGATGTACACCCGGATTGGCAAGGCCATCCGGGCGGTGTCGGACAACCCCGACCTGGCCTCCACCACGGGCATCAACACAGACAAGGTCATCCTCACGGTCTGGCTGCTCGGTGGCGCGCTGGCCGGTCTCAGCGGCGTCATCTTCGGCCTCGACGAGCAGGTGCAGTGGAACATGGGCACCCGGCTGCTGCTCCTGATGTTCGCCGCCATCACCCTCGGCGGCCTCGGCCGGCCGTTCGGTGCTCTGATCGGCGCCCTCGTCGTGGGCATCTTCGTGCAGTTGTGGGCCTGGTGGTTCGGCAACTTCACCGACCTGAAGAACATCGGGGCACTCGCCGGGATGATCCTGGTGCTGCTCTTCCGGCCGCAAGGCATCCTCGGCAAGAAGGAGCGAATCGGATGAACTGGTCGCAGATCCTCTCCAACTCGCTCTACGCGGCCTTCAACGCCACGGCCATCGGCTTCTGCCTGGCAGCCATCGGCCTCAACGTGCACTTCGGCTACACGGGCCTGCTCAACTTCGGGCAGGCGGGCTTCGCGCTGGTGGGGGCGTACAGCATCGCCATGCCGGTCCACATCTGGCACTGGAACCTGTTCGCCTGCATCCCGGTGCTGATCGTGATGAGCTCGATCTTCGCCCTCCTGCTCGGCATACCCACCTTGCGCCTGAGAGCGGACTACCTGGCCATCGTCACCATCGCCGCCGCCGAGATCCTGCGGCTGTTGGTGTCCACACCGCGGTGGGTGAAGACCACCGGCGCCACGGACGGCCTGCAGAACTTCACCGGCGACTTCCGCAACAGCATCCCGTTCGACCGGCCGCGGTTCAACTTCTGGAAGACGCCGATCACCAACTACGACCTGTGGGTGATGATCTGCGGCTGGAGCCTCGTCGCGATCTTCTCGGTCCTCGTGTGGGCGCTCATCCGCAGCCCCTGGGGCCGGGTGCTGCGCTCCATCCGCGAGGACGAGGACGCCGCCCGCAGCCTGGGCAAGAACGTCTTCGCCTACAAGATGGTCTCGCTGGTGCTCGGCGGCGTCATCGGCGCCTTCGGCGGGGCGATGCTGGCCATCGGCAACCAGTCCGCCAACCCGATCACCTTCAAGACCGAGCTCACCTTCTTCGCCTACGTCATCGTGGTGCTGGGCGGTGTCGGCAAGGTGAAGGGGCCGATCATCGGGGCGATGATCTTCTGGATGGTCATCAGCTTCACGGAGAACTTCCTGGCCGGTGCCACCGACGGCAAGGGCTTCGACCTGCCCACCTGGCTGGTGGACAACAAGAACTTCGGCTTCGTCCGGTTCCTGATGGTGGGCCTCGGCCTCGTGGTGCTGGTGGTGTTCCGCCCGCAAGGCATCTTCGGCGACAAGAGGGAGCAGGCGTTCGATGTCCGCTGAACCGATCACCGACGCGGTGTTCGCCGACGTGCCCAACGAGCCGGGCGCACCCAAGCCGGACCCCATCCTCATCGCCGACGACGTGCGCCGGGCGTTCGGCGGCCTGGTGGCGGTGGACGTCGCCCATGTGGAGGTCCAGCGCAACACCATCACCGCGCTGATCGGCCCCAACGGCGCCGGCAAGACGACGTTCTTCAACCTCCTCACCGGGTTCGACAAGCCGGACTCCGGCACCTGGACCTTCAACGGCCGCTCGATGGAGGGCGTCAGCCCCACCAAGGCCGCCCGGCTGGGCATGGTTCGCACGTTCCAGCTCACCAAGAGCCTCACCCGTATGACGGTGCTGGAGAACATGCGCCTCGGCGCCACCCAGCAGATGGGCGAGCGGCTGTGGGCCGCCCCGTTCCGCTTCCTCTGGAAGGACCAGGAAGCCGACATCACCACGCGTGCCGACGCCTTGCTGGAGCGGTTCAAGCTGGACCACATGCGTGAGGAGTTCGGCGGTGCGCTGTCCGGTGGTCAGCGCAAGCTGCTGGAGATGGCTCGGGCGCTGATGGTGGAACCAGAGATGGTGATGCTTGACGAGCCGATGGCGGGCGTCAACCCGGCGCTGAAGCAGAGCCTGCTGGAGCACGTCAAGGGGTTGAAGGAAGAAGGCCGCACGGTCCTGTTCGTGGAGCACGACATGGACATGGTGCACGAGATCAGCGACTGGGTCATCGTCATGGCCGAGGGGCAGATCATCGCCGAAGGCCCGCCGGACTTCATCGGGTCCAACCAGGAGGTCATCGACGCCTACCTGGGCGCCCACCAGAACACGGACCTGGGAGCCTGACCATGAGCGACACCGACACCGACGCCGACACCGCCGCCGTCACGGATCTGACCGAGGCGACTCCCGTCGTGGAGGTCCGCCAGCTGATCGGCGGCTACACCGCCGATGTCAACATCCTCAACGGCTGCGACCTCACCGTCGCCCCGGGAGAGTTCGTGGGCATCATCGGCCCCAACGGCGCCGGGAAGTCCACCCTCCTCAAGGCGATCCTCGGGATGCTGAAGATCCGCGACGGCGCCGTCTTCCTGCGGGGCGAGGAGATCACCGGCACCAAGGCGCATGCGCTCGTCGGGCGTGGGGTGGGCTTCGTCCCCCAGACGCGCAACGTGTTCCCCAGCCTGACGGTCCGGGAGAACCTGGAGATGGGCTGCTACCTCAAGCCGCACATGTTCGCCGAGCAGTTCGACATGGTCGCCGAGATGTTCCCCAAGCTCAGCTCGCGGGCCAACCAGGCCGCGTCGGCGCTGTCCGGTGGAGAGCGCCAGATGGTGGCGATGGGCCGGGCGCTGATGATGAACCCGTCGATCCTGCTGCTCGACGAGCCCTCCGCCGGCCTGTCGCCGATGCTGCAGGACGAGGTCTTCATCAACTGCAAGAAGATCAACGCCTCCGGCGTGGCGATCCTGATGGTGGAGCAGAATGCCCGGCGCTGCCTGCAGGTGTGCGACCGCGGCTATGTGCTGGACCAAGGCCAGAACGCCTACACCGGCACAGGCCGCGAGTTGCTGGCCGATCCCAACGTGATCGGCCTGTACCTCGGCACCCTCGCCCGCGCCACCGGCGGCTGACGCCAACGCGCCACCAGCTCCCCACCCGTCGTTGCTGCGCGCCACCACACGAGTCGCGGGTGCGTAGTCCGCGCTCCGTCCTCCGGGACCTCCACGAGCGCCGTGACGCGACGAGGCCCCGGGGTCGCCCCCGGGGCCTCGCTCCGTTCACGAACCTGGGCGCCGGATGGCCCCCTGGTTGATCACTCAGCCTTCGGCGTCGTAGCTCTCGCCGAGGCCGTTGCCGATGTTGCCGTCGCAACCGTAGGTCATGACGTCGTGCGGCCCGATGCCGTTCTCGACCATGGTCCGCAGGATCTTCGAGGACTCCTCGAAGCCGATGACCACGACCGCATCCGGGGAGGCGGCAGCCATCTCGGACACTTCGGCGTCGAACGTGCCGGCGTCCGGCTCGTAGATCTTCACGACCGAGACGGTGATGCCGGCATCCTCGAGGGTCTTCTGGACCACTTCGGCGAGGCCGGTGCCGTAGGCGTCGTTACGGGCGATGATGGCCACGTTGGTGGCACCGTCGTCGGCAACGAGCTTGGCGATGGCCGCACCCTGGAGGAGGTCCGGCGGAGCCACGCGGAAGTACAGGCCCTTGTCCGGGTAGGTGGTGAGGCGGTCCGACGTGTTCGCCGGCGAGAACTGGACGACGCCAGCGCCGGTGATCTTGTCGATGACGCTCAGGGAGATGCCCGAGGCAGCGGCGCCGACGATGGCGTCGACGTTCTCGCCGAGCAGGCGGTCCACCGTCTGGTTGGCGAACTCGGGCGTGTCGCCGGAGTCACCCTCGACGAGCTCGACCGGCTTGCCGAGCACGCCACCGGCCTCGTTGATCTCCTTGATGGCCAGGTCCACACCAGCGATCTCGGGCGGCCCGAGGAAGGCGAGCGAGCCCGTCACCGGCAGCAGGGTGCCGATCTTGAGCACGCCGTCGCCGGCGCGGTCGCCTTCCACCGCCACCGGCGGCACGTCCGCGTCAGAGGACGCAGCGGCCGGCAGGTAGTAGGTCTGGCTGTCGTCGATGCGGTTGTCGGCACCCATGGTGAGCACGCCGTAGCTGGCCTCCATGGGGTCGCCCACGCCGTTGAGCGTGATCGGGCCGGCATAGCCGTCGTAGTCCGGGTCGCCGCCGGCGTCGATGATCGCCATGCAGGACGCGAAGTCCGTGCACTTCTCACCATCGCGGGTGATGCCCTGGATCTCGCTGGCATAGGCGATGCCGTCGGTGCCCGCCTTGGCGGCGGCGAGGGCGATGATCATCGTGAGGTCGTAGCCCTCAGCGGCGTAGTTGAAGTCCACCAGGTCGGGGTTGACCTCGAGGAGACGCTGCTTGAACTCGTCGCCCAGCGGCGTCAGGGGCGTGGTGCCCTTGAAGCCCTCCAGGTCGCCGCCCATCGCCATCTCGGTGGTCTCCGGAGCCATCTCGGTGGTCTCCGGAGCGCCTTCGGTGGTCTCCGGAGCCGCGGTGGTCTCCGCAGCTGCGGTGGTCTCCGTGGTCTTCTCGTCGTCGCCGCAGGCCACGGCGATGAGCGCCAAGCCCACAAGCAGCGCGCCTGCCCGGCGCACACGGGTTTTCTGCATGGGTTTCTCCCCCTGATCGCCGGGATCGCCTGAGCGACCCCGGTTGTTTGCGAGGCGCGTAGCTTAGGCGGCATTTTCACGGGGTCACAAGCACCCGGCCCGTCCGTTCGATGACGGGACCGCTACGGTTCGGTGCATGACCGAGGCCGCCGACCCCAGCCGATCCGACGAAGTCCTGTACGAAGTGGCCGACCATGTGGCCACCATCACGCTCAACGCGCCGGGGCGGATGAACACCATCTCCGGCCTGATGCTGGACCAGCTCACCGAGCGCCTGCTGCAGGCGGACCGCGATCGCGAGGTGCGCTGCATCGTGCTCACGGGCGCCGGCAAGGCCTTCTGCGCCGGGCTGGACATGGCCGCCCAGATGAACGCCAAGCCCGGCTCGCTGGGCAACATGGGCGGTGGTGAGGGCATCCCCGGCGAGCTGGACCTGCGGGCCACTCCGCCCACGGTGCTGCACAACCTGGACACGCCGACGATCTGCGCGCTGAACGGCGGCGCTGCAGGCTACGGGCTGGACATCGCGCTGGGCTGCGACATCCGCGTCGCGGCGGCGTCCGCCAAGCTCAACCCGGGGTTCGCCAAGCGCGGCATCCTGCCGGAGAGCGGTGGCACCTGGCTGCTGCCCCGCCTGGTCGGCTACGCCAAGGCCGCCGAGATCGCCTTCACCGGCCGCACCCTCACCGCGGACGAGTCGCTCGAGCTCGGCCTCGTCAACAAGGTGGTGCCCAACGAGTTCTTCGTCGACTCGGTGAGGGAGATGGCCGCCTCGATCACGGAGAACGCCCCGCTCGCCGTGCGGGCGATCAAGCGGATGATGCGTGCCGCGGAGACGGAGACCTTCGACCAGAACGTGCACCACGTGTTCCTCCAACTGCTGCCCCTGATGCGCACGGAGGACTTCCGCGAGGGCGTCGCGGCGTACATCGAGAAGCGGCAGCCCAAGTTCACCGGCCGATGAGTCCCCGGCTGGACGGCCTGCTCGAGGGCCTGGCCACCACCCGCACCATCCGCCGCTACACCGCGGAGCCGGTCCCCGACGCCGACCTGTCGACGATCCTCTGGCACGCCACCCGTGCGCCCAGCGGCAGCAACCGCCAGCCGGTGCGCTACCTGGTGCTGCGCGACGACGGTGGCGCCGCGCAGGAAGCCCGCCGCCTGATCGGCGAGGCGGCACGTGCGGTGTGGAACGGCAAGTACGAACGTGACGGCTACAAGGACGGCAGCGGGGCGGACCCCGATTCGCCGAAGGCCCGTACTGCCGCAGCGATGCAGCAGTACGTGGACGGCTTCGAGCACGTGCCCGTCGTGGTGCTGGTGTGCCTGCAGCGTTACCGCGCCGCCACCCCGTACGAGGGCGGGTCCGTGTATCCGGCAGTGCAGAACCTGCTGCTGGCGGCCCGGGCACTCGGCTACGGCGGGGCCGTCACGATGTTCCACCTCGGGGTCGAGGACCGGCTGCGGTCGCTGCTGGGCGTCCCCGACGAGGTCGCGCTGTCCGCCTGCGTGACGCTCGGCCGGCCCGCAGGGAGCCACGGCCCGGTGCGGCGCCGGCCGGCCGCGGAGGTCGTCTTCGACGGCGCCTGGGGGCGCACCGCGGGCTGGGTGGAGGAGCCGCCCGGCGCCCGGCACACCATGTGGCGGCGGCACACCGAGGCCGGCGGCCCGGGCGAGGGGTAGCGTCGGCTTCCATGAGTGGCGCAGTGCTGCAGGTGGTGTGGGGCGTCGGCGGGATCACCGCCTCCGTGGTGCACGGCGACGGCGAGGTGCTGGCCAGGCTCGAGGTCGATCCGGCAGCGGTCGCCGCCGAGTGTGCCAGGGCGGTGGATGCCGGTGGCGTGCCCGTCGAGGCCGTCGAGTTGTCGGCCATGCCCGGGCTGGTGGCCGTTGGTGCTGATGGGTCGCCGGTCGCCACGGTGGTTGGCGACCACCCGGACACGTCGCCCGATGCCGGCTGGCTGACCGATCGGCTGCCGGGGAAGGCCTCCGACTGGCAGGCCGCGGTCGGCGCCGCCCCGGCGGCGGACTGGCTGCTCGCCAAGCTGTCGTGGCTGCACCGCAGCGACGCAGACGCCTGGGCCGGCATGTCGTTGGCGCTGACCCCGCTGGCCTGGTTGGCCCTTGCGCTCGGGGGCGCCGCCGCCACCGACGCCGCGGACGCCGCGGCCACGGGCGCCTGGGCGGACGGTTCGTACCGGGGCGACCTGCTGGCGATCGTCGACGCCGACCTGCCGTGGGACGGGATGCTGCCGGCGGTGGTGGCCGAGGGCGGGTCGCTCGGCACGTGGCGGGGCATTCCCATCCGCTGCGGCGGGCCCGGCCGACCCCGGTGAACCGATGACCGGCGAAGACCCGTACGCAGTGTTGGGCGTCGACGCCGATGCCGACGAGCAGGCGTTGGCGGCGGCACGGCGGCGGCGGGCCTGGCAGGTGCACCCCGACCGTGGCGGCAGCCACGCAGAGATGCAGCAGGTCAACGCGGCCTACGAACTGGCACTGGCGCTGCGGCTGCAGCCTCCGCCCCAGGTCGACGACGAGCCGGAAGAGCCGGCGCCCGGCCCGGGGCAGCGCCGCCGTCCCCGGATGCAGCGGGTCCAACCGCTCAGGCGGATGGTCCGCGACGATGCCTCGTTCACCGTCGACGCCCTCCCGGTGGAGGCCTACGAGGCCCTGCTGGTGGTGACCTCGTGGATCGGGGAGGTGCTGGTCGACGACCCGCCCTACGCGCTGGAGGTCTTCCTGGAGGAGCCCGAGCCGTGCTGGTGCCGGCTGGACCTCGTGCCCGACGCCGGCGGCAGCACCGTCAGCCTCACCGTGGCCGGTGTCGAGGGCCCGGCCCCGGACGTCGACGCGGTCCGCGACGTCTGGGTGGCCAACCTGAACCACCTCGGCTCCGCCTGACCGCTCGCCCCGCCCCTCCCGCTTTGTGTCAAGAACCGGAACTCACAGCCCCAGGTCAGCGCCCGACAGCGTTTAGAGCGCGCGTCAATAGGCGGGTTTGAAGGTGGTGTTGCCGTAGCGGTCTCGCCACTTGATGAGCTTGACGGTGATGACGAAGGTGATGGCGAGGTCGAGTGCTGCTTCGCGTTGGATGGGGAGGCGGTCGGTGTTGCGGCGAAGCTGCCCGAAGTTCGACAGCCACGAGTTCGCTCGTTCGATCTTCCAGCGTCGCCCGAGAGGGATCTTGTTGCGTGCCCGGCTGCCGTACTTGCGTCCGCGGACGTGTCGGGCGCGGTGGACGATGTGGGCATCGATGCCGGTCTCGGTGAACAGGTCGCGGATCGCCACCGAGTCATACCCGCGGTCGAGGTGGGCGGTCTCGATCTCGACTTCGAACCCGCGGGTATCGAGGATGGCCAGGGTGTCCTCGACGAGTTGAGCGTCGGGAGTGTTCGCCGCGGCGGGGGTCCAGGCGATCGGGATCCCTGCCGCGTCGGAGGCCATCGACCACTTCCAGCCACGTTTGCCCCGGTCAACCGGTGACGGGCCGGTTCCCTCACCGCCCATCGGTGCTTTGTGGACACTGCCATCGATGGCGATCTCGTCGAGCTGCAACCCGATCATCTGGTCATAGGCCGACAGGGCCAACTCGACCAGTTGAGAGAACACCCCAGCACGTTGCCACTCGTTGCGGCGGCGCAGCAGGGTCGACTCGGACACCCCGACCAGCCGGCCGACCGTTTCCCATGACGACCCCGTCACCAGGCGGGCAGCGATCCCGAAGAAGCACTGGCGGGCATCCACCCGTGGCCGATGACAACCCAGCGGGTGACGGTCGATCACCGGAGGCAGCAACGACTCAACGGTCTCCCACACAGGCGCGAACACGCGCGGGTCAAGTGCCAACATGGGGACCTCCACCGGTCGGGTTTGTGGATCAGCACCCGACATCACAGCCGGGCCATCACCCCGACCGGTGGACCCTCACCACAACGCCCTATTGACGCGCGCTCTTACGTAAAGGCGGAGCCGGGGGTGGAGGAGGCGGCGGCTTTGGCGAGGCGGTCGCGGATGGCATGGCCGAGGCCCTCGGCGAGGGGAAGCACGGCGACGACGGTGACGACGCCCCGCTCGTCTGCACCGCGCAGGTCGGCGTAGAGGTGCCGGGCGTAGGCCACGAGGTCGCCGGTGCGGTCGAGCACCCAGGCGGTGGGGCCCACTTCCGTGGCCAGTGCCGCGGCTTCCTGCGCCGACGCCGCCAGCAGCACCCGTGCCCGGGGTGCGTAGTGGGCGGCCAGCATGCCGGCGGCCCGGCTGGGCCCGGACGCCGGTGCGAGTGCGCCGCCGAGCAGCGCATCGATCTGCTCGGTGGGAATGCCGCCGGGCCGGAGGATCTGCGGTGGCTCCACCGAGCAGTCCACGATCGTGCTCTCCACACCCACGGGGCAGGCACCGCCGTCGAGCACGTAGTCGACGGCATCGCCGAGGTCGGCGACGACATGGGCGGCCGTGGTAGGGCTGACCTGGCCGAAGCGGTTGGCGGACGGCGCGGCCAGCCCGCCGCCGAAGCGCAGCAGCAGGTCCTCCGTGAGGGGATGGGCGGGCACCCGGATGCCGACGGTGTCCCTGCCCCCGGTGACCACGTCGAGCACGTGCGCCGCCCTGGGCACCAGCAGGGTCAGCGGCCCGGGCCAGCACGCATCGGCCAGCACCCCAGCAGCGGGTGGCACCGTGGCAGCCCACGCGGCCAGCTGCTCCGGCCGCCCCACGTGGACGATCAGCGGATGGTCCGCCGGGCGGCCCTTCGCCACGAAGATCCGCCGCACCGCCGCCGGGTTCGACGCGTCGGCCGCCAGGCCGTAGACGGTCTCGGTGGGGATGGCCACCAGGCCGCCGCGCCGCAGCACGGCGAGCGCCTCGTCCACCGACGTGCCGACCTGCGGCCCGGCCGGTTCGCTCATGCGGGGATCGCGTCGAGGAACTCGAGTGTCGCGTCGATGAACCCGAACGACTCCGGCGTGGCGAAGTGGTCGGTGTTGCGCAGGACCGTGAGGGTCGCGTTCGGCAGGGCTGCCACCAGCGGGTCGCCGGGGCCGGCGAAGTCCTTGTCGCCGATGACGACCAGCGTGCGGCAGGTGACGGCGGCCAGTTCGTCCGCCGTCGGCACCGCCCGGCTGGTGCGGCGCATGATGGCCCCGAGGGCGACCGGGTCGTTGCCGGGCTGGTTGGCGTACTGGGAGAAGAGCAGGGCGTGGGTGTCCGTCTCCGGCGCGGTGCCGTCCAGCGCGGCCACGATGCGGCGGGCGGAATCCGGGTCCGGTTCCAGCACGTTGCGGCCGATCCCCGCCAGGACGAGGCGTTGGAAGCGCTTCGGATGGTCCATGGCCAGCCGCAGCAGGGTGATGGCCCCCAGCGAGAAGCCCACGGCGTCAACCGGTTCGTCCGGCATGGCCTCCAGCACCCGGGCGCCGAGGTCGCCGTAGGCCTCCGGCTCGTGCGGCTTCGGTGCGGTGCCGTGGCCGAGCAGGTCCACCCCGATGACCTCCCGCCCGGCGTCGCGGAGCAGTTCGGTGAAGCCGCTGCGCTGCCAGGTGCTGGCGAACGAGCCACCCCACCCGTGGACGAGGACCACCGGAGGCGTCATGGCGTCACGGTAGCCTTGGGCGGCCGTTTCACCGGAACCGGTCAGCAAAGGCAGTCCCCACGATGCGATTCCTCGGCAGCGCCCCGCCCTACGACCTCACCTACAGCGACGTGTTCATGGTGCCCTCGTTGTCGTCGGTGCCGTCACGCTTCGACGTCGACCTGTCCACACCGGACGGCCTGGGCACGACGATCCCCGTCGTGGTGGCCAACATGACGGCCGTCGCCGGCCGGCGGATGGCGGAGACGGTGGCCCGCCGCGGCGGGCTCACGGTCCTCCCGCAGGACATCCCGCTGGACGTCATCGACACCGTGGTGCGGTACGTGAAGTCCCGCCACCTGGTGTACGACACGCCGATCACGCTGGACTCGTCGCACACGGTCGGCGACGCGCTCGGCCTGATCCACAAGCGGGCCCACGACGCGGTCGTGATCGTCGGTGCCGACGGCCGCCCGGAGGGCATCTTCACCGAGCGCGACGCGGCCGGCTTCGACCGCTTCACCCAGCTGCGCAACGTGATGAGCCGCGAACTCGTGCTGCTGAAGGACGGCACCGCGCCCGAGTCGATGTACGAGCGGTTGACCGACGCCCGGCTGCACTTCGCGCCGGTCGTGGACGGCGACGGCCGCCTGCTCGGCTGCATGACCCGCAAGGGCGCGCTGCGCAGCACGATCTACCGGCCGGCCGTGGGGGCCGACGGCCGCCTGCTGATCGCCGTGGCCGTGGGCATCAACGGCGACCCGGCGGCCAAGGCCAAGGAGCTGATCGCCACGGGGGTGGACGTGCTGGTCATCGACACGGCCCACGGTCACCAGACCAAGACGGCTGCGGCCATCGAAGCGGTGCGGGCTGTCGCCCCGGACGCCAAGATCGTGGCCGGCAACGTCGTCACCATCGAGGGCACGCGGGATCTCATCAACGCCGGCGCGGACATCGTCAAGGTCGGGGTCGGCCCGGGGGCGATGTGCACGACGCGGATGATGACCGGCGTCGGCCGGCCCCAGTTCAGCGCCGTGCTGGACTGCGCCGCCGAGGCCGCCCGCCACGGCAAGCACATCTGGGCGGACGGTGGCGTGCGCCACCCACGCGACGTGGCCCTGGCGCTGGCCGGGGGTGCGGCCAACGTGATGTTCGGGTCCTGGCTGGCCGGCACCTACGAATCCGCGGCGGACACCCTCCGCGACCCGGACGGCCGTCTCTACAAGGAGAGCTTCGGCATGGCCAGCAACCGGGCCGTGAAGAACCGCAGCCGCAGCGAGACCCCGTTCGAACGGGCCCGCAAGGAGCTGTTCGAGGAGGGCATCAGCACGTCGCGCATGTACCTCCACCCGGACCGTCCGGGCGTGGAGGACATCATCGACGACATCGTCGCCGGGGTGCGCTCGGCCTGCACCTACGCCGGTGCGGCCACCATCCCCGACTTCCACGAGCGGGCGGTCGTCGGTGTGCAGAGCGCCGCCGGCTACAGCGAGGGTCTGCCGCAGGGGACGAGCTGGTAGTGAGGGTCATCGCCATCGACGGCCCCGCCGGGGCCGGCAAGAGCACCATCGCCAGAGCACTGGCCACCCGGCTGGGCCTGGAGTACCTGGACACGGGCGCCATGTACCGGGCCGTCACGTTCGCGGCGATGCGCCGTGGCCTGGACCTCGAGGACCGCGAAGCGGTCGCCGAGCTGGCCGGGGAGGTCGACCTCGAGGTCGACGAGCACGGCGTCCGCGTGGACGGCGTGGAGGCCACGGCCGCCATCCGCACCCCGGAGGTCACCGCCGCCGTCAGCATCGTCGCCGCCAACAGTGGGGTGCGCGCCGAGATGCGCGCCCGCCAGCAGGCCTGGGCGATGATCCGCGGCGGGGGAGTGATCGAGGGGCGGGACATCGGCTCCGTCGTCTTCCCCGACGCCGAGCTGAAGCTGTACCTCACCGCATCCCCGCGCACCCGCGCCGAGCGCCGGGTGGCCGAGGCCGGTGGCGACGTGGACGAGATCGAGCAGGCCATCGCCGCCCGCGACCACTACGACAGCAACCGGGCCGACAGCCCGCTCACCGACACCCACGGCCCGGTCCTGGTGGACACCACCGGCATGGGCGTCGATGAGGTCCTGGACCACATCCTCCAACTCCTGGAGCAGGTATGACGAAGATCCGCACCGCACTCGCCGGCCAGTCGCTCGGCGACCGCATCGTGTACCGCACGGTGCGCAACATCGTCACCTGGTTCTGCATCGGCTGGTGCAGGATGCGGGTGGAGGGGAAGGAGAACATCCCCAAGGAGGGGATCTTCATCGCCGCCCCCACCCACCGCTCGATCATCGACACGCCGATCACGTCCGGCATCACCCGCCGCCGGATGCGGTTCATGGGGGCCGACAAGTGGTGGAAGAACAAGTGGTTCGGCAAGCTGCTGACGGCGTGTGGCGGCTTTCCGGTCAGCCGCGGGACCGCGGATCGTGAGGCGCTGAAGCGTTGCATCGCCGTGCTCGAGGAGGAGCAACCGCTGGTGCTGTTCCCGGAGGGTGAGCGCAAGAGCGGCCCGACCGTGCAGCCGCTGTTCGACGGTGCGGCGTACATCGCCGCCAAGACCGGTGCCCCGATCGTGCCCGTGGCGATCGGCGGGTCGGAGCGGGTGATGCCCAAGGGCGCAAAGTTCATCTACCCGAAGAAGGTCTACGTGATCATCGGGGAGCCGATCCCTGCGCCGACCGGCGCCAACCCGAAGGAGCAGCGCGAGGCCGCTCGCGTGCTGACCCACCAGCTCCACGCCCGGCTGCAAGAGCTGTTCGACGAGGCGCAGCGCAAGGCCGGCGCCTGACCCATCGGCGCACCGGCGTCCTGCGAGCTACCAGGTGCCGCCGAAGTACGTGGTCATCGCCGTCGCCAGCGACACCGGGTCCTCCGTGCCACACAGTTCGCGGGCGGAGTGCATGGACAGCTGCGGCACGCCGACATCGACGGTGTCGATGCCGAGGCGGGTGGCGGTGATCGGGCCGATGGTGGAGCCACAGGGCATGTTGTTGCGGCTGACGAACACCTGCCACGGCACGCCGGCAGCCTCGAACACCCGCTGGGCCATCGCCGCCGACCCTGCCGAGGTGGCGTAGCGCTGGTTGTGGTTGAGCTTGATCGCCGGCCCCTTGTTGACGATCGGGCGATGGCCCGGCTCGTGGCGTTCGGCGTAGTTCGGGTGCACGCTGTGCGCGTTGTCGGCCGAGATGCAGGAGCTGGCGGCCAGCTGGGCCAGGAACTGGGCCCGGTCGGCGCCGGCGGCGACGGCCAGGCGCTCCAGCACGTGCTCCAGCACGGGGCCGCCGGCACCACCCACGCTGTCCGAGCCGACCTCCTCGTGGTCGAACAGGGCGATGACGGCGGTGCCGCGGGCGGGCGCGCACACGGCCAGCGCCGTGGTGGCGGCCCAGCAGGACACCTGGTTGTCCAGGCGGCCGGACGCCAGCAACTCGCCCTCGGCCCCGATGACGGCGGCCGGCGTGAGGTCGTACAGGCACAGGTCCCACGCCTGCACCTCGTCGGCGGTGAGACCGGCTGCAGCGGCGATCCAGGCGCGGAACTCGCCATCCCTGGCGGCACCGACGCCCCACAGCGGCGTGAGGTGCTGCTGCTTGTCCAGCACCACGCCCTTCTCGTTGACGTCGCGGTCGAGGTGGATGGCCAGCTGCGCCACCCGCGCCACGGGCGTGGCCGCGTCGACGAGCACGGCGCCGTCCCGCGTGGCCAGCGTGCCGGCCACGCCGAGGTCGCGGTCCAGCCACGAGTTCAGCAGCGGGCCGCCGTAGACCTCGACCGCAAGCTGCTTCCAGCCGTGGGCGCCGGTGTCGGGGCGGGGCTTCACCCGCAGGCACGGTGAGTCGGTGTGTGCGCCGACGACGTGCAGCGGGTCGGTGGGGCCGGCCCCATCGGCACGGTGCCACCCCACGAGCGCGCCGCCGCGGCGGACGAACCCCTTCACTGGCACGTCGGCCCAGGGTGTGGTGACGTCCAGTTCGGTGAACCCGGCCGCGGCAAGCCGGGCGGCCGACGTGGCAGCGGCGTGCCACGGCGACGGCGATCCGTCGAGATAGGCGCGGAGGTCGTCCACGGTACTCATGACTGCTGCACCACGCCCATCGGCAGGCCCGTGCCGCGCAGGTGGGCGGTCTCGTTGACGGTGACGATGCTGCGGTGGCCGCCACGCGACGCCGCCACCCGGTGGATGCTCGTGTAGTTGGGGAAGAAGAACCCGGGGCTGACCGGCAGGCCCAGCACATTGGCGAGGTAGGCGTTCACCACGCCACCATGGCACGTCACCGCGACCCGCTGGCCCGGATGGGCTTCCACCAGCGCCTCCAGCGCCGTCACCACCCGGCCGCGGAACTGCTCCGGCGTCTCCTCGCCGAAGTCGAACTCGCCGGCGGCCATCGTCCGCCACCGCGGATCACCGGCGGCCTTCAACTCCTCCAGCGGGATGTACTCGCTGGCATTGCGGTCCCACTCCGCCACCTCGTCGATCACCGTGATCGGCAGGTTCTTGGCGACGGCCAGCGGCTCGGCGGTCTGCACGGCCCGGCGCATCGGGCTGGTGTACAGCGCGTCCAGCGGCTCGCTGGCCAGGTACTCCGCCAGGTGGCGGGCCTGCGCGTGCCCTGCCGGGCTGAGCTCCGGATCGGCGATACCCTCGTCGAGTTCGCGGCGCACCGGAAGGGCGTGGCGGATCAGGATCAACTCCATCCGGACAGTTGAGCAGCAATGGACGCCAGAACCGACACCCGAACCGCGATCACGCCGATCCGCACGAAGATCGTCGCCACCATCGGCCCCGCCAGCGAGCGGCCGCCCGTGCTCGACGACCTGCTCGCCGCGGGTGTGGACGTCGTCCGCCTCAACCTCAGCCACGGCACGCTGGCGTCGCACGTGGAGC
Source organism: Acidimicrobiaceae bacterium (assembly GCA_020637295.1). GTDB lineage: Bacteria > Actinomycetota > Acidimicrobiia > Acidimicrobiales > Ilumatobacteraceae > UBA668. The sequence goes on from JACJWF010000002.1 coordinate 129,507, forward strand.
GCCTGCACGCGGTGCGCGACGCGGCCGAGCGCGTCGGCCGTGTGGTGGCCGTGCTCGCCGACCTGCCCGGGCCGAAGGTGCGCTCGGGTGACTTCCCCGACGGTGGCGCCCAACTGCACGGCGGGGCCACGACGGAACTGGTGCCCGGCGAGGGGGAGAGCACCGCCGGTCGGATCACCGTCGACTACCCGAGCCTGCTGGACGACCTGCGTGCCGGCGACCGCGTTGTGCTGGGCGACGGGGCCATCACGCTGGAGGTCGCCGAGGTCACGGCCCAGTCGGCCCGCTGCGTCGTGCAGACGGGTGGCCGGGTCCAGGGGCGCCCCGGTGTGCACCTGCCGAGCGAGCGGTTGCGCCTGTCCACGCCGACGGCGGAGGACCTGGAACTGGCGACGGCCATGGCTGCGGAGGGGGCGGACTTCCTGGCGGTCTCCTTCGTGCGCACCGCCGGCGACCTGCGTGCCGTGCGCCGCCACCTGGGTGCGGCGTGCCCGCGGCTGGTGGCCAAGGTGGAGACGCTGAGCGCCGTCAACGACCTGGAGGCCGTGGCCGCCGAAGCCGATGCGGTGATGGTGGCCCGGGGCGACCTCGGGATCGAGTGCCCGCTGGAGGACGTGCCGCACCTGCAGAAGCGAATCATCCGCTACTGCGTGGAGATGGGCGTGCCGGTCATCACCGCCACCCAGATGATGGAGAGCATGATCACCGCGCCGTCCCCGACGCGGGCCGAGGTCAGCGACATCGCCAACGCCGTGTTCGACGGCACCGACGCGCTCATGCTGTCCGGGGAGACGGCCATCGGGTTGGACCCTCCCGACGTGGTGCGCACGATGGTGCGGGTGGCGGCACGGGCGGAAGCGGAGGCCGGCTACCGCCAGTGGGCCGCCCGCCTCGGCCGGGTGCAGCGCAGCCAGTTCCCCGATGGCGCGGACCGGATCACCATGGCCATCACGCACGCCGCGGGGATGGCCGCAGCCGACGCCGATGCCCAGGCCATCCTGTGCTGCACCCGTACTGGTCGCACCGCTGCGGGAATGGCCCGCTTCCGCCCGCTCACCACGCTCATCGGCCTCTCGCCCGACCCGGCGACGGTGCGGTCGCTGGCGCTCACCTGGGGTGTGCGGCCGCTGGCGGTCGGGGTGTACGAATCCACCGACGAACTGGTCTGGTTCGCGGTCGAACGCAGCGTGCAGGCAGGGCTCGTGGGGCACGGCGCGACCGTGCTGGTGCTGGCCGGCGCACCGGACCGCCCCAGCGGCGCGGCCACTGACGTGCTGCGGATCGTGCGGGTGGCCTGAGGTGCAGCACGCCGGCATCTGGCGGGACAGCGCAGGCGACCCCGCCCACCCACTGATCGTGCTCGTCCACGGCTCGATGGACCGGTCGGCCGGCATGCTCCGGCTCAGCCGCCGCCTGGACGACGACCATCTCGTGGTCCGTTACGACCGCCGCGGCTACGGCCGGTCCTCCCACCACGGGCCGTTCACGGTCGAGCAGCACGTCGCCGACCTGGTGGAGGTGCTGGAAGGCCGCCGTGCGGTGCTGGTCGGCCACAGCTTCGGTGGCAATGTCGCGCTCGCCACGGCCGCCCGGCATCCGCACCTCGTGGCCGGGGTCGCCGTCTACGAGACGCCGCTGAGCTGGGAGGACTGGTGGCCGCGCAACTCGGCGGGCTCGAAGGCCGTGGCGCACGATGGCGACCCTGCGGACGCGGCCGAGGTGTTCATGCGGCGGTTGATCGGCGATGCGCGCTGGGAGGACCTGCCGGAGCGGACGAGGGAGATCCGCCGGTCGGAGGGCGCGGCGATGGTGGGTGAACTGGCCGACATCCGGGCCAACGCCCCGTGGCGGTACGACGAGATCCGGGTTCCCGTCGTGGCCGGCCACGGCACCACGGGCTCGCCACACCACCAGCGCGGCATGGCCCATCTGGTGGAGCAGGTGCCGGGCGCCCGCCTGGTGGTGATGGACGGCTGCCCGCACAATGCGCCCAACAGCCATGCGGAGCGGTTCCGCGCGGAGATGGTGGACCCCCTGCTGGCGATGGCCGGCGCCCCCTGGGGTTGACGCGCGCTGGTGGCGCCCGTCAGACGCCGATCTCGACGTCGGTGCCGAAGAACGTGCAGTTCACCTTGTGCACCCCGGAAGTGACGTTGGCCTTGGCCTTGTCCGCGCAGTCGACGAGGTTGGACCGCTGGGTCCACACCCCGAGGGCCAGTGCCGCCATCAACGCGACCGTGACCAGCTTGGCGACGACGTTCTTGATGACCCAGGCCGACACCACGCCGGCAGCGAGGAACGCCAGCAGGACGACGATGGCGACGGTCTTCGCAGTTTCCAGCGACAGGGCGAGCATGGCCACACACCCTACGCATAGGGTGGCGCCGTGACCGATCACTCCGTCAACCTCACGCCGCAGGGCCCGCCGCGCACCGTGCTGCCGCTGGAAGCGGCCGAGGTGCGCCATGCGGTGCAGCAGGCATTGGCCGGGCCGGAAGGGGAGCGCCGCGCTCGCTGCGCCGCTGTCGTCGCCGCCCATCCCCGCTCGCTGCTCGGCTGGCAGGCACTCGGCGACTGCGGGCGGGACACGGTGGAGCGCTACGCCGCCTACCGAGTCGGCTACCACCGCGGGCTGGACGCGTTGCGGGCCAATGGCTGGCGCGGGTCCGGCTACGTGCGCTGGGCAGACGAATCCAACCGCGGCTTCCTCGGCTGCCTCCGCGGCCTCGGCGACATGGCGGCGGCCATCGGTGAGGCCGACGAGGCGGAGCGGATCGGCCTGTTCCTCGCCCAACTCGATCCCGGCGGCGGGCCGCGGTGAACCGGGCCCGCTGATGGCCGTCGGCGCTGTTGCCGACATGGTCGGGGTGGTGCTCTGCGGCGGGGCCAGCCGGCGGATGGGGCAGGACAAGGCACTCGTGCCCTGGGCGGGGGTGCCGATGGCCCGGCGGGTGGCGGACACCCTGGCGGCGGCCGGATGCCGCCCGGTGGTGGCCGTGGGCGGCAACGGTGCACGGCTGGCGGCCGTGGGTCTGGACGTGGTGGCGGATCGCTGGCCGGGGGAGGGGCCACTCGGTGCCGTGCTGACGGCACTGGAGTACGCGGCCGGGCGACCGGTGGTGGTGGTGGCCTGCGACATGCCCGTGCTGGGTGCCCGCACGGTGGCAGCCGTGGCCGCCGGGTTGGCCCCCGGCGTCGACGTGGCGGTTGCCGGTGCGGCTCGCCGCGAGCCACTGCTGGCTGCCTGGGCGCCATCGGCGTCGCCGCGGTTGACAGCGGCGTTCGAATCCGGCGTGCGGGCGCTGCACGTGGCCCTGGAAACGCTGAGCGTGGTGGAGGTGTCCGTTTCATCGCAAGATGTCCGGAACGTGAACGCGCCGAGTGACCTTCCCCACTAGCGTGGCGGCGATGTCCATTCACGAGATCACTGCGGCGGAACTCGAAGAACTGCTGGCCGCAGGGGTGCGGCTGATCGACGTGCGGGAGACCGACGAGTACACCGCCGGCCATGTGCCCGGTGCGGTGCATGTCGCCCTCGGTACCGTGTCCCAGCATGTCGACGCGTTCCGTGGCGACGGCCCCGCGTACGTCATCTGCCGCAGCGGGGCGCGCAGCATGCGAGCGTGCGAGTACCTCGCCCAGGAGGGCGTGGAGGCCGTCAACATCGCCGGCGGCACGCTGGACTGGGTGGCCGGCGGCCGGCCCGTGGTCACCGGAGCCGAGCCGACGTGACCTACCGGTGGATCCAGTCCAGCGATGAGGTCGCCGAGTTCGCCCAGCGGCTCGCCGCCGAACCTCGCTTCGCGCTGGACACGGAGTTCCACCGTGAGCGCACCTACTTCCCCCGCCTGGCGCTGGTGCAGATCGCCGGCGCCGGCGAGATCGTGCTGATCGACCCGCTGGCATGCGACCTGGCACCGCTGAAGGACCTCTTCGCCTCGCCGGCGCTCGCCGTGCTGCACGCGGCCCAGCAGGATCTGGACGTGCTCACGCACGCCGTCGGCGCGGTGCCCGCCAACCTGTTCGACACCCAGTTGGCGGCCGGCTTCCTCGGGTACAGCACTCCGTCGCTGGTGTCGCTGCTGCAGGCCGAACTGAAGGTCACCGCGGCCAAGGGCGACCGGCTGACGGACTGGTTGCGCCGCCCCCTCACCGCGGACCAGTGCGATTACGCCGCCGCCGACGTGGCCCACCTGCTGGCGCTGCACGACCGGCTGATCACCCAGCTCGCCGAGGCCGGCCGGATGGAGTGGGTAGATGCCGCCTGCGAGGAGCTGCTGCGCAAGCCGGTGAGCGGCACCAACCCGGACATGGCGTGGACGCGGTTGAAGGACGTCCGCGCCCTCAAGCCACGTGCCCGCGGTGTGGCCCAGGCGCTGGCGGCCTGGCGAGAGCGGCGGGCGATGTCGGTGGACACCCCGGTGCGCCAGGTGTTGCCGGACCTCGCCATCCTGGGGATCGCCCAGAAGCAGCCGCGCACCCTGCAAGAGCTGTCGCATGCCCGTGGTGTGGACGATCGGCACACTCGCGGCGCGATCGCCAAGGAACTGCTGGAGGCCGTTGCCGAGGGGCTGCAGACGGAGGCCTCGCTGCCGTCGCCCGACGGCGAGGAGCTCGACCGTCACCTCCGCCCTGCGGTCACCCTCGTGTCCGCCTGGGTCAGCGAGGTGGCCCGCCAGGAGAAGATCGACACGGCGCTCCTGGCCACCCGCAACGACCTCGTGGCCTTCCTGCGTGGCGACGCCGACGCCCGCCTGGCCACCGGCTGGCGGCACGACCTGCTGGGCGACGGCATCCGCCGCCTGGTCGCCGGCCACGCCGCGCTGACGTTCGACGGTCGCGGTGGGCTGCGGCTGATCGATGTGCCGGGCTGACGCGGGCGCCGCTCAGTCCTTCGTCACCCGCCGCAGCTTGGCCCACAGCCGGTCGAACGCCTCCGACACGTCGGCGCTGCGCGACCCGTAGGCGTGGATCGGGCGGCGCTCGCCGATGGCCTGGTTGACGATCACCCGGTGGGGCACGACCGGCTGCCACACCGCCCGCTTGCCCACGGTGCGGGTGAGCTCGTCGTAGCGGCGGTCCGCCTCGCTGCTGACGCCAGGGACCTTGTTGACCACGACGCCGGCCAGTTCCAGGTCCGGGTTGTGGGCGTCCCACACCTCGTCCACCAGGTCGGCGACGGCGCCGATGCCGCGCAGGCTGAGCGCCGACGGCTCCACCACGATGACGGCGTGGTCCGCCGCCGCCAGCCCGGAGGTGGTGAGCGAGCCGAGTGACGGCGGGCAGTCGATGAGCACCATGTGGAACTGGTCGACCACCTCGTCGAGGGCGGCGCGCAGGCGGGCCGGGTTGCCACCGTGGTCGCGGGACAGCAACCGAGGCGACGACGGCACCACCCAGACTTCGCCGCCCCAGGCGGACGGGAGCATCGCCCGCGTCGTCGGGGTGCGGCCCATCACCTCGGCGAGTGTCGTCTCCAGCGAGGTCGGGTCGTGGCCCAGCACCCAGGTGCTCGAACCCTGTGGATCGAGGTCCACCACGAGCACCCGTTGGCCGGCACTGGCAGCGGCGGAAGCGAGGCCCAGCGTGATGGTGGTCTTGCCCACCCCACCCTTCTGGTTCAGTACTGCGACGACACGACCCATGCGCTCAGCTTCTCATGCGCGGTGGGCGACGAGTGCTACGCGAGCAGGCAGTCCCGTGCCGAGAGCGTGGCGCTCCAGCGACGGGTCGGTGGCGAGCACGACCGTGGCCCCCTCCAGCCGCCCGCCCGCGTCCTGCGGCTGGTCGGTCGGGTTGACGTAGACCGACCACTCGCCGCCCGCAGTGTCCGGGTAGGTCCAGGCGAACAGGCCGGGCGAGCCGTCGAGGAAGGTCACGGCGTCGGAGTGGAACGCAGGCTGGGCACGGCGCAGGGCGATCAACCGTCGGTACCAGTGCAGGATCGAGGCGGCGTCGGCACGCATCGCGGCGACGTTGCGGACGTCCGACTCCGGTGGGAACGGCAGCCACGGGTCGGCGTGCCACCCGTGCAGCGGCTCGTCGTCCCAGGGGATCGGCGCCCGGCAGCCGTCCCGCCCGCCTGGGTCCACCTGCCGGGCCGGTGGCACGTCGGCGTCCACCAGCCCCAGCTCCTCGCCCTGGTAGAGGAAGGCGGTGCCGGGGAGGAGCAGCAGCATCACGGCGGCCATCCGGGCGTCGAGCTCGTCGCCGCCGTACCGGCCGCGGTGGCGGGGCACGTCGTGGTTGGAGAGCGCCCAGGTGGGGCCGGCCCCATGGCGGTCGAGGATCTCGGTGGTGCCACGGGCGAGCGCGGCCAGGCCGCCCGGTTCCCACGGGCTCCACAGGAAGCGGAAGTTGAAGGACAGGTGCAGCTCGGGTGCGTCCGTGGTGCCGTGATACGTGGCCATGCGCTGCTCGTCCAGCAGGTAGACCTCGCCGACGCTGGTGCGGTCGCCGGGGTAGCCGTCGAGCAGGGCGCGGATCCGGCGCAGCCGCTCGTGGGTGATCGGCACGTCGTTGAACGTGACATGGCTCCACCCCTTGCCGACGGCATCCGCGGGGTCGTCGGCGTAGTCCTTGCCGATGAGGTGCACGACGTCCATCCGGAACCCGTCCACGCCACGGTCCAGCCAGAAGCGCAGCGTCTCGTGCATCGCCGCCTCGACGTCCGGGTGGTCCCAGTTCAGGTCGGGCTGCTCGGGGAGGAAGCAGTGCAGGTAGTACTGGCCGCGCTGCTCGTCGTACGTCCATGCCGGGCGGTGGTCGAGGAAGCTGGCGTTCCAGTTGGTGGCCGGTTCGTCCCGCCACACGTACCAGTCAGCCTTCGGGTTGGTGCGATCCTGCCGGCTCTCCTGGAACCAGGGGTGCAGGTTGCTGGTGTGGTTGGGCACCCAGTCGAGCAGGACACGGATGCCCCGGGCGTGGGCGGCGGCGATCAGCCGGTCCATCGCCGCCAGGTCGCCGAAGACCGGGTCGATGTCGCAGTAGTCGCTGACGTCGTACCCGAAGTCGGCCATCGGGGAGCGGAAGACCGGCGACAGCCAGATCGCGTCCACCCCCAGCCATGCCAGGTGGTCCAGCCGGGCCGTCAGCCCGTCGAGGTCGCCGACGCCCGGTTCGGCGACTGCACGGCCGGAATCCGCGAACGACCGGGGGTAGATCTGATAGACCACGGCATACCGCCACCACGGCCGGGTGTTCGCGTCCATGACCAGCACCTTAGGCCGGGATGGCCATCCCGCAGTTTGGGCGGATGTGCCGGTAGAGTGGTGCCCAATGTCAACTCTCTAGGTTCGGGAGCCCTACCGTGAAGAAGGGTCGTCACCGCCGCTTCGAAGAGGCGCGGAAACTCAAGCAGGCCGGTCCCAGCGCATTCGATCTCGGGTTCGGCGGCAGCGATCGTCGTGCCGACAACGAAGATGACGAGTACGCCGCGTTGGCGGAGAAGTACGGCGTCACCTTCGACGACGAGGACGACGACGACGACTGATCGCGGTTCGGCCCGGGCCTGGCACCTCCCCTGAACGGCCCACTGGATCCGCCCATGTCTCCCCAACTTCGGAATGTTGCCCTGGTCGCGCACGTCGACCACGGCAAGACCACTCTTGTCGACGCGCTGTTGCGCGCCACCGGCACCTTCGCAGCCCACCAGGCGGTGGTCGACCGGGTGATGGACTCCAACGACCAGGAGCGCGAGCGTGGGATCACGATCCTCGCCAAGGCGGCCTCGGTGACGTGGAACGGGGTGAAGATCAACCTCGTGGACACCCCCGGCCACGCCGACTTCGGTGGCGAGGTGGAGCGTGCGCTCACCATGGTGGACGGCGTGCTCCTCCTCGTCGATGCCGCCGAGGGCCCCCTGCCGCAGACGCGGTACGTCCTGCAGAAGGCGCTGGCCCGCGACCTGCCGGCCATCGTCATCATCAACAAGGTGGACCGCCAGGACGCCCGTGCCGACGAGGTGCTGGACGAGATCTACCAGCTGTTCATCGACCTGGATGCTGGCGATCACCACATCGACTTCGAGATCATCTCGGCGATCGCCCGGGAAGGTCGGGCGGTGAAGGGCATCGGCTTCCCCTCCGAGGACGACGACCTGTCGGTCCTGCTGGACACGATCATCGAGAAGATCCCGGCCCCGACCGGTGACCCGACCGCACCCCTGCAGGCACTCGTCACCAACCTCGACGCCAGCGAGTACCTCGGTCGGCTCGCCATCGGGCGGATCTACAACGGCGTGCTGCGCCGCGGGGAGACGGTCGCCCTGCTGGAGGCCGAGTTCGCCGAGGGCCAGCCGGCCCTGAAGCGTCGCCTGACCCAGCTGATGGAGTTCAGCGGCACCGGGCGTGGCGAGGCGGAGGAGTTGTCCGCCGGCGACCTGTTCGTGCTGGCCGGGTTCCCCGAGGTGGAGATCGGCGACACACTGGCCGCCGTGGACAACCCGGTGGCGCTGGAGCGCCTGACCGTGGACGAGCCCGTGCTGCGGATGAGCTTCGGCGTCAACACGTCGCCGTTCGCCGGCCGCGACGGCAAGTACCTCACGAGCCGCCACCTCATCGAGCGGCTGAACCGGGAGATCCTCGGCAACGTCAGCATCAAGCTGCACCCCACCGATTCCGCCGACGTGATGGAGGTCGCCGGTCGCGGCGAGCTCCAGCTGGCGGTGCTGATCGAGTCGATGCGCCGTGAGGGCTACGAGCTGCAGGTCAGCCGGCCCGAGGTGATCACCAAGGACGTCAACGGCAAGCGCTTCGAGCCGCTCGAGCGCGGTGTGTGCGACGTCCCCGACGAGCACGTCGGCACCGTCACCCAGGAGCTCGCGCCGCGCAAGGGCAAGATCACCGACCTCCGTCCCGGCGACGCGGGCCGGACGATCGTGACGTTCGAATGCCCGTCGCGGGGCCTCATCGGGTTCCGCTCGCTGCTGCTCACCGCCACTCGTGGCACGGCGTTGCTGCACCAGCACCACGCCGGCTGGACGCCGTGGGCGGGCGAGCTGCCCCACCGCACCGGCGGGGCGATGGTGGCGGACCGCCAGGGCATGGTCACCGCGTACGCGCTGGACAACCTGCAGCAGCGCGGCGAGTTGTTCGTGCAGCCCGGCGACGAGGTGTACGAGGGCATGGTCGTCGGCGAGAACGCCCGCGACGACGAGATGGTGGTCAACGCCGTGCGGGCGAAGGAGAAGACCAACATCCGCACCCACAGCCACGACGACGGCGTGAAGCTGGCCGCGCCGAAGATCCACACGCTGGAGACGGCGATCGAGTGGATCGCCGACGACGAGCTGGTCGAGGTGACCCCCAAGGCCATCCGCATCCGCAAGCGCCACCTCGGCCTGGAAGACCGCCGCAAGGCCTTCAAGCAGCAGAAGTCCGGCGGCTGAGGGCCTACGCCGGCAGGCTCCGGTTTCGTTCGCTGTCCAGTACCACCCGTTGCGGGTCCCGTGGATCCACGCGCACGTAGACCCGGCGGCCGGCCGAGTACTTGCCCAGCGACGTCACCGTGATGAGGGCAGGGATGGCCGCACGGTAGGTCGCTGCACCGGGCGGCGTGACGTCCACATGGAGTCGCATCGCCGTGGACTGGCGCCTGGGGTACGGCAGTCCGAGGTCCTCTGCCAGGACGATCAGTGCCTCGGCCGGTGCCCCTGCGGTGCGCAACGGCTCCAGCGGCTCGGCGATCGCGTTGAACTGCCCGCGTCCCACCTCCAGTTGCTCCTCGGCGGCGCGGGCGACGCGTTCGGCTTCGGTGCACTCGTAGAGCATCTGGCTGGGATCGGCCGGGTCGAACGTAACCCACACGTGGGTGCCGGCCTCGCCCTGGATCTCGCCCATGATGGCCGTGTAGCCGCGTCGCTGCGACCAATGGTCGAACTCGGCGCGGAACGGCTGCGCCTGAGGCGGGTGGACGTCGACGGTGTACCGGATGCGGATCTCGTGCCCGTCGTCGCTGCTCCGCTCGCCCCGATGCTTCGCTGAGACGACGACGGCAGGTGCCGTGACGCCGCGGGCTCGTAATGCTGCGGCCTCCTGCTCGAACTGGCGGCGCTTGCGCCCCCGCCAGAGCGACGACGCTGCCCAGTCCGCGACACCCAAGATCGACATGGCCGCGCATCGTAGGCGGGTCCGGCTCCCACCCGCGCCGTCCGCCGTCCCGTGACGTCTGTGTCACGGCACAGCCGTCACCGTCACGGCACAGAACTACGTCCTGTCTGTGCCGTGACCGTGACCTCTGTGTTGTGACACAGAGGTCAGGGCGCGACGGCTCAGGCGGTCATGCCGTACGGCAGGAGGGCCCGCACGACGGTGTCGATCACATGCTCGGGCTGCTCGACGACGGTCCGGTAGGCGAACTGGAGCACGATGGTGCCGCGCAGCAGCAGTTCGTTCATCCGTTCAGCGTCCCGTCGCATCTGCAGCTCGGAGCGGTGGAAGCGGTAGCCGAGCAACTCGACCACCACCGGGGTGTCGTCGAAGTGGCAGTCCACGCGGATCAGCCGTCCGTCCCGCCTGCCCATCACCCGCTGCGGGGTCGGCAGCGGCAGCCCGGCCGAGTGGCACAGCTCGAGGAAGCGCCGCTCCAGCCAGGAGTGTGCGCCACGGATGGCCTCGACCCCCTCGATGACGGCCAACAGCTTGGGGATGCCGTAGCGCCCTCGGCGGCGTAGGTCGACGATGCGCCCGTGCAGGAACTCCTCGGTGGTCTTGAGGTCCCGCAGCGCGCTGTCGAGGGCGACCGTGAGGCGGTCGCTGTCGCAGTCGACCGCCAGGTCGATGAGGGTGCGGGTGGGCGACGTGACCGGCAGGCCCGCCACCTCCTCGCAGTCGATCGGGGGAAGGTACAGGCTGGTGTGGACATAGCTGCCCACCCGCTGCCGATTGGTGCCCCGCGGGGTCACGAAGTGATAGGGGCGGACGAGCTCGAACTCGTCGAAGCGGTGGAGGGCACCGGCGGTGTCTCGGGCGATGCGGGAGCCTTCGCCGAGGCCGGTGACGGTGCGGTGCAACTGGAGGAATGTGTTGTCGCGACGCGAGCGGTCTCCTCGATGGTCGAGCGTGAAGTTGCTGGCCATGCGGGCGGAGTCAATCGTCAGGATCCGGCGATTGCACCTGTGATTCGGGCGGATCTGGCCGGTTGCTGCGGGCACCCATCCAACCCCGTGATGTCTGTGTCACGGCACAGCGATCACGGTCACGGCACAGACGGAACGTACTTCTGTGTGGTGACGCTGACGTCTGTGCCGTGACACAAAGGTCACGGTCGGGGGCCTCGTGGGGCGGTTCGGGTGCGGGGGTCGGGGCTAGGTGCGCGCGGCGGGGTGGGGGAGGGGTGTCCACTTGGGGCGCTCCAGCAGCGCCACCATCTGGGCGTAGACCTTCTCGCCGATCAGTTCGACGATCTCGTCACGCAGGTAGACGTACACCGGGTCGGCGCCGCCGAACGCGTCGGACGACTCCGTGCACCACCAATGGAAGTCGTCGCCACCGGGGCCCCAGTCGCGGCGCTTCCATTCCCGCAGCGTCGAGGTGACGTATCCGTAGTCGTCGGTGTGGTCCTCCAGCCGGAGGGGAAGTTGCCAGCAGACGTCGGGCTGGAGGTCCATCTTCCGCTCGCCGAACTCGGCGGCGAAGTGGTGGAACGCACAGCCGGCGCCGCCCTCGAACCCGGGCCGGTTGAGGAAGATGCAGGCGCCGTCGACGGTGCGGGTGGTGGTGACGCCGTCCTCTTCGCCGAGGATGCCGTCGCGCAGGCCTTCCTTCTTGAACTGCCAGTGGCGCTTGCGCAGGCGGGCCGAGGACACCACCACGGTCTGCACGTCGTCGTCGTCGATGAAGTGGGCGCCGTGGGAGCAGCAGCCCTCCATCAGGTGGCTGGTGTCGGCGTCGTGGACGCCCTTGCACCCGGCGCCGTACACGCAGTTCCACGACGAGCGCAGGAACGTGGCGTCGAACACCCATGTGCGGCGGTGGTCGTCGTCCTCGAAGCTGATCCATTCGTGGGTGTCCAGCGGCACGCCGACCGACGCTATCCGCGAGACTTCGTGCATGCCGACTGTCATCGATGTTCCGCGTTGCTCCGCCGACACCTCCGCTGAGGAGGTTGCCGCACTGCTGCTGGCCCATGGCGCCGTCATCTTCGAGCGGCTGGCCCCGCCGGAGTTGTGCGACGCGGTGGCCGCTGAGCTCGGCCCGTGGGTGGATGCGACGCCGGTGGGCGGCGACGACTTCTCCGGCCGCAACACCCGCCGCACCGGCGGGCTGCTGACCAAGGCGCCGTCCAGCGCGGGGATGGTCGCCCACCCGCTGGTGCTCGAGGTGGTGGAGCGGGCGCTGTGGCCGAAGAAGACCACCTTCCAGCTGCACCTCACCCAGTCGATCGCCATCGGGCCCGGCTCGCCCGCCCAGTTGCTGCACCGCGACCACTGGTGCTTCGACTTCTTCCCCTTCCCGCGGGAGGTGGACGTGGAGGTCAGCACGATCTGGGCGCTGACCGAGTTCACCGAGGAGAACGGGGCCACGCGTGTGGTGCCGGACAGCCACCGTACGCCCGACGACCTCCGCTACACGCCGGAGGAGACCGTGGCGGCGGCCATGCCGAGGGGCTCGGTGGTGCTGTACCTCGGCTCCACCGTCCACGGCGGCGGCGCCAACCGCAGTGACGCCACCCGCATCGGCATCAACGTGGACTACGTGCTCGGCTGGCTGCGCCAGGAGGAGAACCAGTACCTCACCTACTCGCTGGACGAGGTGCGGGCGATGCCCGAGCGCCTGCAGCGGCTGCTCGGCTACGAGCCCGGCGCCTACGCGCTCGGCTACGTGGACGGGGGCCGCAGCCCGATGACCATCCTCTCCGGCCAGGAAGCCGCCGGCAGCCAGACGTTCGCCCCCGGCTGACCACACAAAGTTCCCGGGGCTGGGGGAGGGCGCGTCGGTAGGCTGGCGCAACCATGGGTACGCCGCCGAAGACTGCCGATCAGCTCCGTTCCACCTTCCTCGACTTCTTCGTCGCGAAGGGCCACACGGCGGTGCCCTCGGCAAGCCTCATCCCGCACGACCCGACGGTGCTGTTCACCGTGGCCGGCATGGTGCCGTTCAAGCCGTACTTCCTCGGCGACGAGGTGCCCCCGTACAGCCGCGCCGCCAGCAGCCAGAAGTGCGCCCGCGCCGGCGGCAAGCACAACGACCTCGACGACGTCGGCCGCACCAAGCGCCACCTGGTGTTCTTCGAGATGCTCGGCAACTTCAGCTTCGGCGACTACTTCAAGACGGACGCCATTCCGTGGAGCTGGGAACTCGTCACCGAGGGCTTCGGGTTCGACGGCGACCGCCTGTGGATCACCGTCCACGAGAGCGACGACGAGGCCGAGGCGATCTGGCACGAGCAGGTCGGCGTGCCGATGGACCGCATCCAGCGCCTCGGCGACAAGGACAACTTCTGGCAGATGGGCGACACCGGCCCCTGCGGCCCGTGCAGCGAGATCCACATCGACCGGGGCCCGTCGTTCGGCCCGGAGGGCGGCCCGCTGGGCGACCCCCACGGCGACCGCTTCATGGAGTTCTGGAACCTGGTGTTCATGCAGTACAACCAGGCGCCGGACGGAACCCGCACGCCGCTGCCCAAGCCCAGCATCGACACCGGCGCCGGCCTGGAGCGCATCCTCTGCCTGGTGCAGGGCGTGGACGCGGTGTGGGAGACCGACCTGATGATGCCGCTCATCGACCAGGCGTGCAGCCTCACCGGCAAGACGTACCAGGCCGGTGAGTACGAGCACCGCGAGAGCTTCGCCATGCGCGTGCTGGCCGAGCACGCCCGCAGCGCCACCATGCTGGTCAGCGACGGGGTGTTCCCTAGCAACGAGGGTCGCGGCTATGTGCTGCGGCGGATCATCCGCCGCGCCGTGCGCTACGCGTACCTGCTGGGCACCGAGAAGCTGGTCATGCCGACGCTGTCGGAGACCGCCATCGCCGTGATGGGCAACGCCTACCCGGACGTCGTGAAGAACCGCGACTTCGTGATGGGCGTTCTCGCCCGCGAGGAGGAGCGCTTCCGCCAGACGCTGAAGACCGGCCTCGGCATCCTGGAGGACGAGCTGGCCGACGGGCACACCGAGCTGCCCGGTTCCACCGCCTTCCTGCTGCACGACACGTACGGCTTCCCGCTGGAGCTGACGGAGGAGATCGCCGGCGAGCGCGGCGTGAAGGTGGACGGCCCCGGCTTCGACGCCGAGATGCAGGCCCAGCGCGAGCGTGCCAAGGCGGCCCGCAAGGGCAAGGCCGCCGACGACGACCGGCTCGACGCCTACCGCGAGGTGGTGGAGCAGTTCGGCACCACCGAGTTCCTCGGCTACACGAAGAGCGAGGCCGAGGGCCACGTGCTGGCCGTGCTGGAGGGCGACGACGGCACGGTGGAGATCTTCCTCGACCGCACCCCGTTCTACGCCGAGGCCGGTGGCCAGGTCGGCGACACCGGCACAATCACCACGCCCAGCGGCGAGGCCGAGGTGCTGGACACCACCTACGCCCTGCCGGGTCTGCGCCGTCACACGGCCAAGGTCACCAGCGGCACCATCACGGCGGGCGAGCCCGCCACGGCGGCCATCGACGTTTCGCGGCGTGACGCCATCCGCCGCAACCACACGGGCACGCACATCCTCCACTACGCCCTCCGCAAGGTGCTGGGCGAGCACGTCAAGCAGGCCGGCTCGCTGGTCGGCCCGGACCGGCTGCGGTTCGATTTCAGCCACTACGCCGCGGTCACCGACGACGAGATCCGCCAGATCGAGGAGATCGCCAACGCCGAGGTGCTGGCCAACGCCACCGCCCGCGTGTTCGAGACCACCAAGACCGAGGCCGAGGCCCTGGGTGCCATCGCCTTCTTCGGCGACAAGTACGGCGACCTCGTGCGGGTGCTGGAGGTCGGCAACTCCATCGAGCTGTGCGGCGGCACGCACGTGCGCGCCGCCGGCGACATCGGTCTCATCAAGGTGGTCAGTGAGGCCAGCATCGGCAGCAACCTGCGCCGCATCGAAGCCACCACGGGGGCCAACACACTGGCGTTGCTGCAGCGCGAGACCGCGGCCGTCAGCCAGGCGGCCCGCCTGGTGGGCGCGACTGCGGACGACCTGGTCGGTGGCGTGCAGCGGCGGATGGACGAGATCAAGGCTCTGCACGACGAGCTCAAGCAGCTGCGCAGCAAGGTCGCCAGCGGCCGCGCCGCGGAGCTGGCTGCGGCCGGCACGGGCGGTGTGGTCGTGCAGCGGGTGGACGGGTTGAGCCCGAACGACCTGCGCGACCTGGCCATCGCCGTGCGCCAGCAGCCCGGCGTGGAGAAGGTCGTGCTGGGCGGCGTCACCGACACCGGCGGTGTGTCGCTGGTGGCTGCGGTCCAGGCGTCCGCGGGCGTGCAGGCCGGCGACCTCATCCGCGACGCGGCGAAGGCCGTCGGCGGCGGTGGCGGCGGCAAGGGCGACATCGCCACGGCCGGCGGCAAGAACCCCGACGGGCTGCCGGAGGCCCTGCGGATCGCGGAGGCGGCGGCCAGGGGCTGAGCCATGCGTGCCCTGGGGATCGACCTCGGCTCGAAGCGCATCGGCGTGGCCGTCAGCGATCGCAGCGGCACCATCGCCTCGCCGTTCACGGTGCTCCAGCGGTCGGGGTCCGTTGCTCGCGACCACCGGGCCATCGCCGACCTCGTGGCCGAGGAGGAAGCAGAGGTCGTGGTCGTCGGCCTGCCGCTGAACATGAACGGCACCGCCGGGCCGGCGGCGAAGGCTGCCCAGAAGGAAGCCGCAGCCTTGGCTACCGTGGTGCCCGTGCCCGTGACCCTGTTCGACGAGCGCCGCACCACCGTCACCGCGGACATGGCGATGATGGAGGCGCGGATGAACGCCCAGGCCCGCCGCAAGGTGGTGGACAAGGTGGCGGCTGCGGTGCTGCTGCAGCAGTGGCTGGACGCCGGGCGCCCCGGGGCGCCGCGGTGACGTACGTCGACGAGACCCAGTGGCGGGCCGACCCGTGGGACGATCCGGACCAGACCGACGCGCTGATGCTGGAGCGTCCGAGGCGGCCGTACCGGGCGCTGAAGTGGCTGACGTGGCTGGCCCTCTACGCGGGCATGGCGGGGATCGTCGCGTGGGGCCTGTGGGGCCTGTCGTACACCCGCAAGGTCAACCCCCCTGGCGACCCCGGCGCGCCGGTGAACTTCACCGTCAACGCCGGCGACACGCTGCAGTCCATCAGCCTCCGGCTGGAGGACGAAGGCCTGGTCAGCGACGCGGACACGTTCATCTACTACGTGGACCATCACGGCGGCCTGGAGTTGACGCCCGGCTACTACCAGATCCGCCCGTCGGACCACATGGGCAACGTGATGAGCGTGCTGGCGACCCCGCCGTCCGAGACGTACACCAAGGTCACGTTCCCGGAGGGCTTCACCTACGAGCAGATGGCCCTGCGCCTCGCAGACCGCGTGCCTCGGCTGTCCGCGGTGGACTTCGACAACGCGGCCACCGACGGCTCGATCGACGCCGCCTGGTTGCCCGACGGCATCACCTCGCTGGAGGGCCTGCTGTTCCCGGACACCTACCAGGTGTCCAACGGGGAGAGCGAGCGTGAGGTGCTGCAGCGGATGGTCCATCTGATGGAGCGTGTGGGCGGCCAGGAGGACATCGAGGACGGTGCGGCCCGCCAGGGGCTCACCCCGTACCAGGTGCTGATCGTGGCCAGCATGATCGAGCGCGAGGCGCGGGTGGACGAGGACCGCCCGAAGATCGCCCGGGTGATCTACAACCGCCTGTACCTGGGGATGCCGCTGGGCATCGACGCGGCGCTGTACTACCACCAGGACTCGTCCCTGCCGTTCAGCCTGCTGAAGACGATCGACTCGCCGTACAACACCTACCTGCACGCCGGGCTGCCGCCCACGCCGATCGCCAACCCCGGCCGGGCGAGCATCCGTGCCGCGCTGAACCCGGCGGCCAACCCGTCGCTCGGCGACCCGATCTGTGCGGACGTCGACGAGGGCTTCCCGTGCCTCTACCTCTACTACGTGATCGCCGACGAGGACGGCCGCCACGTGTTCTCCGCGACGCTGGCGCAGCAGGAGGCCAACATCGAAGAGGCGCGGCGGAAGGGCCTGCTGTGATCCACGGCGGCACCCGGGTCGCCGCGGTCATCGGCAGCCCGGTCCACCACTCGCTCTCGCCGGCGTTGCACAACGCGGCCTTCGCCCAGCTGGGGCTGGACTGGGTGTACGTCGCGTTCCACGTGGCCCGCGGCGAGGCCCAGAAGGCCGTCGATGCGATGCGGGTGCTGGGCCTCGGGGGGATGTCCGTCACGATGCCCCACAAGGAGGCCGTGGCCCTGGCGGTCGACGAGCTGGACTCGGCGTCGGCGGCACTGCGCAGTGTCAACACGGTGGCGCGAACCGAGGACGGGCGGCTGGTCGGGCACAGCACCGACGGTGCCGGGTTCATCGCCTCGCTGGGGTCCGCTGGCGTCCAGGTCGCCGGCCGCTCGGTGTGCCTGCTGGGTGCGGGCGGCGCAGCCCGGGCCATCGCCGACGCGCTGGGTCGCGCCGGGGCGGCGAGGGTGGCGGTGCTGAACCGGACCTTCGCCACCGCCCAGGAGACCGTGCGGCTGGCCGGCCCGGCGGGGTGCCTGGCGACGGCCGACGACGTTGCCGACGCGGAGATCGTCGTCAACGCCACCAGCGTGGGCATGGGCAGCGACGACCTGCCGTGCGACATCACCCGCCTGCGCGCCGGGCAGGTGGTGGCCGACATCGTCTACCACCCCCGCCAGACGGCGCTGCTGCGGGCTGCCGCGGCCGCCGGGTGCGCCACCGTCGACGGCCTGGGCATGCTGGTCCAGCAGGCGGCGCTGCAGCAGCAGTTGTGGCACGGGCAGATGCCCGACGCGGCGGTGATGGCGGAGGCTGCGGAACGGGAACTCGCCGCACGGCGCCAGTAGCCTGCCGGGGATGCTCCGCTACCTCACCGCCGGCGAATCCCACGGCCAGGCTCTCGTCGTCATCGTCGAAGGGCTGCCCGCGGGGCTGCGCGTCACGGTCGAGGACATCCAGGCCGAGATGGCCCGCCGCCGCCTGGGGTACGGCCGCGGCCCGCGCCAGCGGTTCGAGGAGGATGAGTTGACGCTGGTCGGCGGTGTCCGCCACGGCCGCACGCTCGGCTCGCCCGTCGCCATCGAGATCAAGAACAGCGAGTGGTTCCGCAGCGACAAGTGGCACGAGGAGATGTCGCCCGCGCCCGGCGCCACGGCGGCACCGCTGCACCAGGTGCGGCCGGGCCACGCCGACCTCGTGGGCATGCAGAAGTACGGCTTCGACGATGCCCGCGACGTGTTGGAGCGTGCCTCCGCGCGGGAGACCGCCGCCCGCGTGGCGGCCGGCGCGCTGGCCAAGCTGCTGCTGGCCGAGCTGGGTGTGTCGGTGCTCTCCCACGTCGTCCAGATGGGCTCGGCGCGCAGCACCTCCGGTGCCCGGCCCGCCCCGGCCGACCTGGCGGCGGTCGACGCGGACGAGGTCCGCTGCTTCGACCCTGCGGCCTCGGCGGCGATGATCGAGCAGATCAAGGCGGCAGCCAAGGACGGGGACTCGCTTGGCGGCATCGTCGAGGTGCTCGGGTACGGGGTGCCCGTGGGCCTGGGTAGCCACGTGCACTGGGACCGCAAGATCGACGCCGCGCTGGCCCAGGCCGTGATGAGCATCCAGGCCATCAAGGGTGTGGAGATCGGCGACGGGTTCGAGATGGCCGGCCAGAGGGGGAGTGCCGCCCACGACGGCATCGTCTGGGACGAGGCGGCCAATGGCGGGGCCGGCGACTACCGCCGCCTCACCACCCACGCCGGTGGCACCGAGGGCGGGATGACCACGGGCGAACTGCTGGTGGTCCGGGCGGCGATGAAGCCGATCGCCACCCTGAACCGGCCGACCCTGCAGACGGTGGACGTGGTCACCAAGGAGGCCACGGTCAGCTTCAAGGAGCGCACCGACGTCACCGCCGTGCCAGCGGCGGGCGTGGTGGCGGAGACGATGGTCGCGCTGGTGCTGGCGGCCGAGGCCCAGCGCAAGTTCGGCGGCGACAGCGTGGCCGAGTTCGTCCGCAACGCCCAGGGCTTCCGGGCCACCCTGCCGTGACGGGAGCGGTGTGATCCGGACGGACCAGCACCTTGTCCTCGTCGGGATGATGGGGGTCGGCAAGTCCACCGCGGCGCGGGTGCTGGCCGACCGGCTGGGCCGGCGGGTGATCGACAGCGACGCGGTCATCGAGGCTCGCACCGGGCGGACCGTGCGGGAGATCTTCGCCGAGGACGGCGAGGCTGCGTTCCGTGCGCTGGAGACCGACGTGCTGCTGGAGGCGTTGGCCTCCGAAGAGCCGCTGGTCATCGCCGCGGCGGGTGGTGTGGTGCTCAGCGAGGCGAACCGGGCGGCGCTGCGGGCGTCGCAGGCGCGGGTGGTCTGGCTGTGCGCGGACCCGGCCAACCTGGTGGAGAGGGTCCGTGGCGGTGGCCACCGTCCCCTGCTGGACGAGGATCCGGCGGGTACGTTGCAGCGCATGTTCGACCAGCGCGAGGCGCTCTACCGGGAGGTGGCCGACGCCATCGTGCTGGTGGACCACCGGTCGATCAGCGAGGTGGTGGAGGCGGTGCTGCGGTGATCACGGTCCGGGTGCCCCTCGGCGAGCGTGCCTACGACGTGGTCGTCGGCCACGGCGTCGTGTCGGAACTGGCGGCGCTGCTGCCCCGTTCGGCGGCGCGGGCCGCCATCGTCACCCAGGCCGGCATCCCGGTCACGATCGACCCGGGCGTGCCGTTCGAGGTGTTCGAGATCGGGCACGGGGAGGAGCACAAGTCGCTGGCCACCATCGAGACGTTGAGCCGTGGCTTCGCCCGCATGGGGCTGACCCGCAACGACGTGGTCGTCGGCGTCGGCGGCGGGATGGTCACCGACGTGGCCGGCTTCGCTGCCGCCTCCTGGCACCGCGGCGTGCCGGTGGTGCACGTGTCCACCACGCTGGTCGGGATGGTGGACGCTGCGATCGGTGGGAAGACGGGCGTCAACATCCCCGAGGGCAAGAACCTGGTGGGCGCGTTCTGGCAGCCCAGCGGGGTTGTGTGCGATCTCGACGCGCTCGCCACCCTGCCGCCGCGGGAGGTCCGTTGCGGGCGGGGTGAGATCGCCAAGTACCACTTCCTCACCGGCGACGACCTGCTGGCGATGGACGAGGTGGAGCGTGTCGCCCGATGCGTGCAGATCAAGGCGGACATCGTCGGCGAGGACGAGCGCGAGGGCGGCCGCCGGGCGCTGCTGAACTACGGCCACACCCTGGCCCACGCCCTGGAGATCGAGACCGATCACTCCCTGGCCCACGGCGAGGCCGTGGCCATCGGGCTGGTGTACGCCGCGCACCTGGCGCACCGGCTGGGCCGCATCTCGGCCGAGCGTGTGCAACAGCACTACGACATCGTCGGCGGCGCCTACGAGCTCGGCACGTCGCTGCCCGCAGGCGTGTCGGCGGAGCGCCTGGTGGAGTTGATGGGCCGGGACAAGAAGGTGCTGGGCGATCAGCTGACGTTCGTGCTCGACGGCCCCGCAGGCGTCGAGGTGGTGCCCGGCGTGCCCCGTGCCGACGCCATGGCCGCCCTCGGCTCCCTGTCCTGACGCCGGTCGCGCCGCCGCCGCAGCAGGATCAGCCCGAACGGCGACACGACGGCCAGGAGGAGGGAGACCTTCCACACCCACCCGGCGATGTCGGAGAGGAGTTGCGAGGCCGCCGCATCGTCGGTCAGCTCGCCGTGCACCCGGTCCAGCTCCGACAGCAGGTCATCGATCATCGGCCCGCCGGCCAGCGTCTCGGCTGCCGGCTGGTCGGTCACCACCCCGTCCTCGTCGATGGCCGCGATCACGGCGTGGTTCCACTCGTGGGTCATCTCGGTGAACGGGACATACGCCGGCGCCACGCCTCGGGTCAGTGCCACCACCAGTCCCTCGTTGAAGGTCCGCCGTCCCGGGCTGAACTCGGCCGGGTCGTCACATCGACTCTCCGTCACGCAGGTGTCGAGGCGTTGCGCGGCATCCTCAACCTTCGTGGCGAGCGCGATCGCGTGACGGGCGTCGACCCGCGCCTGCTCCGCCGAGTCGCCGGCCCGCAACTCGATGATCCGGAACGCGATCGTCGCAACCACCGCGACGAGTAGCGCCACGGCGATGCCCCAGTCGCCGTGATCACGCCTCGTCATGACGTCCCGCAGCTCTGGGGCGATGCCTCCGTCATGGTGGCTGAGGGCGCGTCAACCCTGGCTGCGGCGCTGGCCTGGCTCAGCGCCATGGCCTCCCGCCGGTCGCGCCGCCCTCGCACCGCGAGGAGGCACAGCAGTGGAACCGGTGCAGCGACGAGCAGTCCCTTCCATGTCCAACCCCACACCTGTGACGCATGCGCCTCGTCGACCTGGCGTTCTTCGAGATGGCTCCGGGCACTGGTGAGCTCGGCGCGGATGTCCCCGAGAAATGCGCCGTTGGCGAGCGTCGCCAACCTCGCCCGGTCGGTGACGATCCCGTTGTCGTCCACCACCTCCATCACTGCGTGGTTCCACTCGTACGTGAGTGCCACGTACAGGTCGTACTCGGGGAAGAACTGGCGCATCAGCTCCGAGTTCAACGCTTCCGCTTCGGTGTCGCGCCCTGGTTCGAACTGTGCAGGATCTGTGCAGGGGCTCACCGCCAAGCACTCGGCGACGCTGGCTTCGACGTTGTCGATGAAGTCCGCGAACGTGATCGACAGGCCGGTCGCCGCGTCGCGGGAAGACTGTCGCGACGACACCTCCCATCGCCGGCCGACGATCGAACCGGCAACCGCGGCGACCATCGCCGCGGCCACGAGCCAGTTGACGAGGACGTCGCGCCGACGAGGCTCCATCAGCCCAGTGTCGCCAGGAACTCCGTGACGGCGGCGAGGAAGCGGTCGCGGCTGGCCAGTTCGTCGTGGATCAGGTGGCCGGCGCCCGTCATCACCGTCACGGTGGCGCCGGGGTTGACCTCGGCGAAGCGGGCGGCGTCCTCTGCCCGGGCAACGGCATCGGGTGCGGTCGGGTCGGCCGTGATCAGCAGGGCGGGCCGGCCGAGTGGGGCGTTCGGGTCGTAGAACGGGTCCAGCGGCTGGCCGCTCAGCACCGGGTCCAGCACTGTGGCGTCCACGTGGAGCATGCCGGCGGCCATCGAGCTCAGCCCGTCGGGGTGGACGAGGGTGCCGAACGTCGGCCCCGTCGCGCTGGGCGCGTTGGCGAGGATGCCGGCCAGCACGTCCTCCGGCACCTTCTGCTCCTGCATCATCGGGATCGACTGGCGCATGAGGCGGAAGCCGTCCAGCAGCGAGTTGCCCTCCAGCGTGCGGGCGGCCGCGGGAATGGGCGGGTCCTCCATCAGGGCCGCCCGGACGAGATCGGGGTGGTGCTGGGTGAGGCCGGCCGTGGTGACGCCGCCCAGCGAATGGCCGAGGACGATGGACGGCCCGCCGGCAGCGTCCACTGCCGCGGCGGCGTCGCTGACGTAGCCCGCCACGTGGTACTCGCCGGCCGCCCGGTCGGACCGGCCGTGGCCGCGGAAGTCCAGCCGCAGCACGCGGTAGCGGTCGGCGAGGTGGGGGACCAGCCAGTCCCACGTGCGCCAGCACGAGGTGATGCCGTGCAGCAGGAGGATCGGCGGGGCGTCCTCCGGGCCATCCGTCGCCAGGTGCAGGGTGAGGTCGCCGTTGCGGATCTCCATCCCGCCGACCGTACTCCCCCCACCCTCCCCAAGTTGGCGCTGAGGTGCGGCTGTACCGCATCTCACCGCCAACTTGGAACGGGGCCTCTGCAAGTTGGCGCTGAGATGTTGCTGTACCGCATCTCACCGCCAAATTGGGAGGGTGGGGGTGGCAGACTCGGCGGGATGGTGGTGGAGGTGCGGACGGAGCGGTTGGTGCTGCGAGGGTGGCGGGAGACGGACAAGCCGGCCTACGCCAGCCTGAACGGCGACCCGGAGGTGATGCGCCACTTCCCGGCCACGCTCACGCCCCAGCAGAGCGACGAGATGGTGGACCGGATGGCCGCGGCATGGCAGCGCAACGGGTTCGGGCTGTGGGCAGTGGAACGGCAGGACACCGGCCAGTTCATCGGCTTCACCGGGCTGTCGGTCCCCGGCTGGTCGAGCGTGCCGATGGTGGAGGTCGGCTGGCGGCTGGCCCGCGAGCACTGGGGGCTCGGCTTCGCCCCGGAGGCCGCCCGGGCCGCCCTGGAGTTCGGCTTCGAGCGGGTGGCCCTGCCCCACGACGAGATCGTCAGCTTCACCACCTCGAAGAACTTCAAGTCGCAGCGGGTGATGCAGAAGCTGGGCATGCGCCACGACGCCACCCGCGACTTCGACCATCCGCTGCTGCCGCACTGGCACGAGCGCCATCACGTGTTCTACGTGATCGACCGCGCGACGTGGACGGCAGATCTGTAGGGAGCACCAGACCGCAGGCGTGGCACGATAGGCCCGTGGACGTGATCCATCTCGAACTTCATTCAATCCACGGGATCGTCCTCAGCCCGGAGGCGCGGGTCGCCGACCTCGCGACAGAACTGATTCTTCAGGCCGGGATGGACGTCGAGCGGGTCGTTGTTGAGCGCCCGCCTGGGGCGACAACCCGAGTTGTGCTTACCGCAGACGATTCAGTGGTGAAGCCACTGGAGATCCACTCTGTTCAGCCTCCGCTCTCGCAACTTGAGGTCGAGCACAGGGTGAGCGACTGGCTCGCATCGTTCCGCGGTGTAGTTGCCAGCAATCGAGCCCAGCAGCGTGTGGAGGTGCTGCTGTTGAGATGCAGCCGGCTCATCACCGACAACGATGCGCTTCGCGACTACGCGAAGCGGCTCAAACGCGCGAACTCCAACTTGCGGAGCGAGAACCATCGCCTCACGACGCAGATTGACGATCTGCTGGCCGCAATCGATGCTCTGGAGGGAACGGTTGCCGCGTTGCGTGCTACTGGCAGACTCTCGCGTCACTCCGCCCTAAGGAAGTCTTTGGTCGGGTTGGTGATGTTCGTGGCGGCCTCGGCACAAGTTACGGGCTACTCCCTTCGCGACATCTTCGAATCGGACCAGGCGCAGCTTCCTCAGGCGCCGTCCAGCGAGGAGGTCGACCTTGCGGCGATCGCCGACTTGGTTCGCTTCTGCAGAGCCGAAGTTATCCCCGTCCTGAGCGAGATACCGCCGACCGAGTAGAGGCCCAGGCGTGGCACGATAGGCCCGTGGCCATCATCGCCCTCCTCCACGGACCCAACCTGAACCTGCTCGGCCAGCGCGAGCCGCACATCTACGGCAGCGCCACGCTGGACGACTACGTGGCCGCCACCGCCGCGGCCGCGGCGGCACAAGGGCACACGGTCGAGGCCTTCCAGACCAACCACGAAGGCCAACTGGTGGACGCCATCCACGCCGCCAGGGGCCGGGTCGCGGCCATCATCATCAACCCCGGTGCGTTCACCCACTACGCCTGGGCCATCCACGACGCGCTCGCGGCCTTCGACGGCCCGGTCATCGAGGTGCACATCTCCAACCCGAACGCCCGTGAGCCGTGGCGGCACACGAGCGTCGTGGCGCCGGTGGCCACCGGCAGCATCATGGGCCTCGGCATGCACGGCTACGAACTGGCGGTGGACGCCGTGGCCCGCAAGCTGGCGTCGGCGTGAGCATCGCCCATCGGGCCCAGCGGGTCCGCGCCCGCCTGGCAGCCGCGGACGTGGATGCCCTGCTGCTCAACGACCTCACCAACATCCGCTGGGTCACCGGGTTCACCGGGTCCAACGGCTGGGTGGTGCTGGACCGCACGGGTGATGGCCTGACCCTCGTCACCGACGGCCGCTACGGCCAGCAAGCCGCGGCCCAGATGGCGGCGGCTGGGGTGGAGGGCGTGGTGCTGGTGGGCGCCACGGGCGCCGACACCCAGGCACACCTCGCCGCGCTCTGTGCGCCCCACGCCCGCGTGGGCTTCGAGGCCGAGCACGTCACCTTCGCCCAGCACGCCCGCTGGGCCGGCGCGTTCCAGACCGACCTGCGCCCCACCCACGGCATCGTCGAGGCGGAGCGCCGGGTGAAGGACGCGGGCGAGATCGAGGCCATGGCCCGCGCCTGCGCCATCGCCGACCAGGCGCTGGCCGAGGTGGTACCGCACCTGGAAGGGCTGACCGAGGCCGAGGCCCGCAACCGGCTGGAGACCCGCATGCGCGAGCTGGGGGCCACCGGCCCGAGCTACGAGACCATCGTGGCCACCGGCCCGGTCAACGCCGCCCTCCCGCACCACCGCCCGACCGACACGGTGATCGAATCGGGCCACACGGTGATCATCGACGTCGGTGCGCTGGTCGGCGGCTACCACAGTGACATGACCCGCACCTTCGTGGTGGGGGACCCCACGCCGCTCCAGCAGGCGCTGTACGACCTGGTGCTGCTGGCCCAGCAGGCCGGCGTGGCCGCCGTGAAGGCCGGGATGAGCGTGAAGGAGCTGGACGGGGTGTGCCGCGGGATCATCACCGAGGCCGGCTACGGCGACTGGTTCACCCACGGCACGGGCCATGGCGTGGGCCTGCTGATCCACGAGGATCCGTTCGTGAACCGGGCCGGCGACGCCATCCTCCAGGTCGGGGATGTAGTGACCGTGGAGCCGGGGGTCTATCGTGATGGCTTCGGCGGAGTCCGGGTGGAAGACCTCGTGGTCGTCACCGAGGACGGATGCCGAGTACTCACTGCAAGCCCCAAGGATTCTCCGTGCCTGCCATCACCACCAACGACCTGAAGAACGGCATCACGCTGGAGCTGGACAACGGCCTCTTCCAGGTCGTCGAGTTCCAGCACGTCAAGCCCGGCAAGGGTGGCGCATTCGTGCGCACCAAGCTGCGCAACCTGAAGAACGGCAACGTCTTCGACCGCACCTTCAACGCCGGCGTCCGGGTGGAGCAGGCGCTGCTGGAGAAGAAGGACATGCAGTTCCTCTACCGCGACGGCGACGACTACGTGTTCATGGACATGGAGAGCTACGACCAGCAGAACGTGGCCCCCACGGCGCTCGGCGACGCGGCCGACTACATGGTGGAGAACTCGGTGGCCATCATCGCCTTCTACAACGGCGAGATCGTCACGGTGGAGATCCCGGCGGCCGTCGAGCTCACCATCACCGACACCGAGCCCGGCGTCCAGGGCGACCGCGTCAGCGGTGCCCGCAAGCCCGCCACCCTGGAGACGGGTAAGGTCGTCCAGGTGCCCCTGTTCGTGAACCCCGGCGACCGTGTCAAGGTGGACACCCGCACCGGCGACTACATCACCCGGGTGTGAGCAGCCTGATGACCCGCCGCGTCGACGAGCGCACCGACGCCCGCGAGCGGGCATTGATCCTCCTCTACGAGGCGGAGTCCAAGCGCCTGCCGCCCCTCGAGGTGCTCGGTGCCCAGGTGCTGCCGCCGGACGAGCTGACTCGCGAACTGGTGGAGGGCGTGGCCGCGCACCAGGCCGAACTGGACGACCAGATCGCTGCGCACGCCAAGGGCTGGACGCTGGCCCGCATGCCGGTCATCGACCGCAACGTGCTGCGAATCGCCGGCTTCGAGCTGATGGCCCGCACCGACGTGCCGGTTGCGGTCGTGCTCGACGAGGCGGTGGAGCTGGCGAAGCGGTTCAGCACCGACGATTCCGGCCGGTTCGTCAACGGCGTGCTCTCGGCGCTCGTGCCCGTGCTGCGCGGCTGAACCGCCGGATGACCTCCGTCGGCACGGTGGATCGGCAAGACTCTGCCGCCGTGGGACGAGCCGCCCGGGTGGGCGCACTGCTGAACGACTGGTGGCTTCGGCTGCGCCAGCATGTGCTCGGCTCCCATCCCGCCAGCTGGCTGACGGCCGCCGGCATCATCGTCTTCGGCCTCACGTTCGGCCGGCTGGCGGTGCAGAACCACGCCAACTTCGGCACCTGGGCCTACGACTCGGCCATCTATGACCAGGGCTTCTGGCTGGTGTCCCGCGGGCACTCGTTCATGACCGTGCGCGGCATGAACTTCTGGGGCCATCACGTCAACCTCATCGCCCTGGCGTTCGCCCCCTTCTACTGGCTGGGCGCCGGCCTGCCGTTCCTCTACGTCGTGCAGGCCGTGGTCCTCGGCCTCGCCGCGTGGCCCGTCTACCTGATCGCCCGTGACGCGTTCAAGACACCCTGGATGGGCGCGGTCTTCGCCGTCGTCTACCTGCTGTACGCCCCGGTGCAGTGGATCAGCCGTGCGGACTTCCACCCCGAGGCACTGGTGATCTGTCCGTTCCTCTTCGCCTGGTGGTTCGCCACCAAGGAACGCTGGGTTGCCTTCTGGGTGATGGTGGGGATCTCGCTCAGCATCCGCGAAGACGTCGCGCTGGCGGTGGTGATGATGGGCATCGTCCTCCTCATCCACATGCGCCGTACGCCCAACTACCGCACGGTCCGCAAGATGGCGATCGCCACGTCCGCGGTGGGCGCCCTGTGGTACCTGGTGGCCACGAAGGTGATGCTGCCGCTGTTCAACGACGGCGAGGAACCCTTCTACATCACCTACTTCTACGGCCACTACGGCAAGGACTCGGTGGAGATCCTGTCTACGATGATCAGCCGGCCGGACCGGGTGATCAGCGACGCGGTGCAGCACGACCGGCTGGTGTTCTACAAGCAGATGGGCTGGCCGATGGGGTGGACGTTCGTGTTCAACCCGGTGGCCTTGCTGATGGCGCTGCCGCAGCTGGTGGCCAGCATCATCACCACCACGCCGTACGCGCGGATGATCCGCTACCAGTACACCGCGGTGATGAACGCGCCGATCGTGATCGCTTCCATCTACGGCGCCCGCACGCTGTGGAACCGGTTCTCCTGGGCGAAGATCGTGCTGCCGCTGTGGCTGCTGGGCTGCGCCTACACCACCAACGTCGCCTGGTCGCCGTCCCCGCTGTCGGACGCCAACTACGGCGTGTGGGCCGGGCCCAGCCCGCGGCACGACTCGCTCAACGAGGCGCTGTCGTTGATCCCTGATGACGCAGCCGTGGTGGCCACTTACCAGCTCGGGCCGCATCTGGCCCACCGCGAGGATCTGTTCGACTGGCCCAGCCCGTTCATGCCGCACTACTGGGGCAACGACGACTGTGCCAACCTGCCCGACCCGACGGTGGTGGACTACCTGATCCTGGACCTCAGCCAGATCGACGACCCCAACAACCCCGCTCAGCACACCCTGTTCGAGAACATGCTGAAGCCGGGCGGGCCGTTCGAAGCGGTGTTCATCGACGAGAACGTGGTGGTTGCCCATCGGGTGGGGACGAGCCCCGAGGTCGACGTGCAACCGCAACGAGATTCTTGCCAAGTGCTGGCGATGCGAAAGGCCGCTGCAGCAGGCGGCTGACCGGCACGATCACCTGGTCGTAGAACTTCGACGACCCGGCATCCAGCGTGGGCACGTCCAGCACGCGGTACATCAGCAGGTAGGGCAGCACACCGGCGATGTCCATGTACGTGAGGCGCTCCACCTCCAGACCGGCCTGCTGGACCACACTGCCGAGCAGGGTGCGGTCGTACCGCCGGTAGTGGCCGCTCTTGAAGTCCAGGCTGCCGTACAGCACCGGCATGGCGGGCACGAACAGGGCGATGGTGCCGCCGGGCTTCACCAGTTCGGCGGCGGTGCGCAACTCGGCGACGTCGTCCCGGATGTGCTCCAGCACGCTGACGTACACGACCGAGTCGAAGCTGCCGGCGTGCCCGGCGGCCAGCAACTCCTGTGAGGTCACCTGCATCGTGGTGATGGCAGGGACGGCGGCCGTGCGGCTGGCCAGCTCCGGGTAGACGTTGGCCGCCGGCTCGATGGCCGTCACCCGGTGCCCCGCAGCGGCCAGCTTGACGGCGATGGCGCCCACCCCGGCGCCGACCTCCAGCACGTCGGGACCGAGGTGTGGCTCGATCTCGTCGCTGATCCAGGTGAGGAAGTGGTCCGCGTCGGACAGGTTGGCCAACTCCTCGGTGGCGCCGAAGAGGCTCTCGCCGCTGGCCGCCTGGGCGCGCAGGCGAGGGTTGCGCTGGGCCCACAGGGCCTGGTTGCTGCGCATCTCCCGGCGCACGGCCTGCACCCGCCGGCGGATGGGCAGCAGGCTGTTGGCGAACTCCTTGAGGTCGTGCTGGTCCGGTTGGTCGGTGGCGCTGTAGCGCGGGCGGTAGACGATGGGCACCTCGTCGACGGCGAACCCGTGCGCCTGGGTGACGGCCACCATCGCGCTGAAGAACCCGTACGTCTCGGTGGGCAGGTCCTCGTCCAGCAGCAGGCGCACGACCTCCGGGGAGTACACGCGGAACGAGGTGGTGCTGTCGCTGACCCCCCGCGCGCCGGTGACGGCCTTCACCGCCGAGTTGCCGGTACGGCTGAGCATGGTGCGTAGCGGGCCGGTGCCCGGTGACGAGCCGCCGCGTGTCCACCGCGACCCGATGGTGAGGCCGCTGCCGTGGGCCAGGTGGTTGCGTACCAGATCGGGGATCTGGCGGGCGTCGTGCTGCCCGTCGGCGTCCAACGACACCACCACGTCGGCGCGGGCATCCAGCGCGCTGCGGAAGCCGTCCAGCAAGGCCATCGCGAAGTCGGGCGCGGGGGAGGGGTGGACGGTGGTGGGCAGGCCCAGGCGGGCCGCCAGCGCCAGGGCGGCCGCCGCGTCGGCGGCCGGGCCGATGAGGTGGGCGGAGATCTCGATGCCGCTCGGCGCAAGGGCGCGGCGAGCCTCGTCCAGTTCGGCGAGCACCGGTTCGGCGGCAGCGAAGCGGTGTTGCGAGGCGAGGAGTACCCGGACCAGCACGTGGGCACGCTATCCTGCCCTCCCGACCGTGAAACGGGTCCTGTGAGGCCCGTACGGGAAGGAGCACCCTGGTGAATCGAGTTACCTCGTCGTACGCGCCCCCGCGAGGGGGCGTTTTTCGTGTCCCGAACACGACCACCGCTGTGCATGGTCATGCAAAGACTCGTATGATCATGCGAATGCAGCAGCAGCAGGAGGTCTCGGCATGATGCGGCCAACGGTTCGAGAGGCGGCGCTGGTCCTCGCCGACGGCAGCGTGTTCGAGGGCGAGCTGCTCGGTGCCGATGCGCCGGGAGGCGTCGCCGCCGGCGAGGTGGTGTTCAACACCGTGCTTTCCGGCTACCAGGAGGTCATCACCGACCCCAGCTACGCCGGGCAGATCATCACCTTCACCTACCCGCACATTGGCAACTACGGGGTCAACGACCACGACTTCGAGTCCACCCGCCCGTTCTGTCGCGGCGTGATCGTGCGCGAGATGGCCCGCCGCCACAGCAACCAGCGGGCGGAGGACTCCCTGGACGCCATGCTGCGCCGCTTCGGCATCAGCGGCATCGCCGGCATCGACACCCGCCGCCTCACTCGCCTGCTGCGCGACACCGGCGCCATGCCCGGCGCGTTCGGCACGGCGGCGGAGGCCACGCTGCGCGCCGCCGCGGCGGCCGAGCAGGGCACCGACGGGATCGACCTGGTGGCCACCGTCACGACGGACCAGCCGTACACGATGGCCGCGGCCGAGGGTGCCCCGGATCGCCGCATCGTGGCCTACGACTTCGGCATCAAGACCACCATCGTCCGCCACCTCAGCGGCCTCGGCACGGTCGAGGTGGTGCCGGCGTCCACCACCGCCGCCGACGTGCTGGCCCGCCGCCCCGACGGGGTGTTCCTCAGCAACGGGCCGGGCGACCCGGCCATGGTGCCCTACGCCTCGCAGGCCATCGCCGAACTCGTCGGCCAGGTGCCGGTGTTCGGCATCTGCCTCGGCCACCAGCTGCTCAGCAGGGCGCTCGGCGGCGAGACGTTCAAGCTGCCCTTCGGCCACCACGGCGGCAACCACCCGGTGCGCCATGAGGCCACCGGCCACATCGAGATCACCAGCCAGAACCACAACTTCTGCGTGGACCCGGCCAGCCTGGAGGGCACGGTGGAGGTCACCCACCTCAACCTCAACGACTTCACCAACGAAGGCATGCGGGTGCTCGGGGCGCCGGCCTTCAGCGTGCAGTACCACCCCGAAGCGGGGCCAGGACCGCACGACTCCCGCTACCTGTTCGGCATGTTCGGCGATCTGATGGACGCCCACAGCGGCGCGAAGGCAGGTGCGTGATGCCCCGCCGCGACGACCTGCACAGCATCCTCATCATCGGCTCCGGCCCGATCGTCATCGGTCAGGCGTGCGAGTTCGACTACTCCGGCACCCAGGCCTGCCGCGTGCTGCGCGAGGAGGGGTACCGGGTCATCCTGGTCAACTCCAACCCGGCGACGATCATGACCGACCCCGACTTCGCCGACGCCACGTACGTGGAGCCGATCACCCCGGAGGTCGTGGCCCGGATCATCGAGCAGGAGCGTCCCGACGCCGTCCTGCCGACCCTCGGCGGCCAGACCGGCCTCAACACGGCCATGGCCCTCTACGAGCAGGGCGTCATCGGGCGGCCCGGAACGCCGGAGATGATCGGCGCCAACGCCGAGGCCATCGCCACCGCGGAGGACCGCGAGCTGTTCAAGCAGGCGATGATCGAGATCGGGCTGAACGTGCCCGCCAGCGGCACGGCCCACACCATGGCCGAGGCCCGCGAGGTGATGGCCCAGCTCGGGCTGCCGGTGATCATCCGCCCCGCCTACATCCTCGGCGGGCGTGGCACGGGCATCGCCAGTTCGGCGGAGGAGTTCGAGACCGTCGCCGCCAACGGCCTGGCCGCCAGCCCGATCAGCGAGATCCTCATCGAGAAGAGCATCGCCGGCTGGAAGGAGTACGAGCTGGAGGTCATGCGCGACCGGGCGGACAACTGCGTGATCATCTGCTCCATCGAGAACGTGGACGCGATGGGCGTGCACACCGGCGACTCCATCACCGTGGCGCCGGCGCAGACCCTCACCGACGTGGAGTACCAGGAGATGCGTGATGCCGCGTTCGCCTGCATCCGCCGCGTCGGCGTGGAGACCGGTGGCAGCAACGTCCAGTTCGCGGTCAACCCGGCCACGGGCGAGCAGGTCGTCATCGAGATGAACCCGCGGGTGTCACGGTCGTCGGCCCTGGCCTCGAAGGCCACCGGCTTCCCCATCGCCAAGATCGCCGCCAAGCTGGCCGTGGGCTACACGCTCGACGAGATCGCCAACGACATCACGCAGACGGAGACCACGTCCACGCCGGCCAGCTTCGAGCCGACCATCGACTACGTGGTCACCAAGATCCCCCGCTGGGCCTTCGAGAAGCTCCCCGGCACGAAGGGCGTGCTGGGCACCCAGATGCAGAGCGTCGGCGAGGCGATGAGCATCGGCCGTACGTTCGCCGAGAGCCTGCAGAAGGGCCTCCGCTCGCTGGAGCAGGGCCGCCTCGGGCTCGGCTGCGACCCGGGCGAGGCACTCCTGGCGGAACGTTCCGACGAGGACCTGCTGGCCGCGATCGCGGTCCCCACGCCGGAGCGCATCTTCCAGGTCGGCGAGCTGCTGCGCCGCGGCGTCAGCATCGACGACGTGCACGCCGCCTGCCGGATCGACCCGTGGTTCCTCGACCACATGCTGCAGATCATGGAAGAGCGTGAGGTGCTGGCCGAGACGGGCATGGCAGCCATGACCCGGCGCACGTGGCGGAGGGCAAAGCAGTTCGGCTTCTCCGACGCCCAGCTGGCCTGGCTGTGGGGGGTGGGGGAGGACGCCGTGCGCGCCGCCCGCGAAGCCGCCGGCGTGTTCCCGACGTTCAAGACGGTGGACACCTGCGCCGCCGAGTTCGCCGCCGAGACGCCGTACCACTACAGCACCTGGGAGGACGAGAACGAGGTCCGTGCGAGCGACCGGCCACGGGTCGTCATCCTCGGCAGCGGCCCGAACCGCATCGGCCAGGGCATCGAGTTCGACTACTGCTGCGTGCACGCCAGCTTCGCCCTGCGCGAGGCCGGCTTCGAGACGGTGATGGTCAACTGCAACCCGGAGACCGTCTCCACCGACTACGACACCAGCGACCGTCTCTACTTCGAGCCGCTCACCCGCGAGGACGTGCTGAACGTCATCGCCGCCGAGACCGCCGCCGCCGGCGGGGTGGCCCCGAAGGTCATCGTGTCGCTGGGCGGGCAGACCCCGCTGAAGCTCTCCGGCCAGATCCCGCTGGAACTGGTTGCCGGCACGTCGCCGGCCTCGATCGACCTGGCCGAGGACCGCGAGAAGTGGAACCAGCTGTGCAACGACCTGCACATCCCCCAGCCGCCGGGCGGCACCGCGGTGGACCTGGAGCAGGCGCTGAGCATCGTGGAGGAGGTCGGCTTCCCTGTCCTGGTGCGGCCGAGCTATGTCCTCGGCGGCCGGGCCATGCAGATCGTCCACGACCGCAACCACCTCGCCAGGGCCATGGCGGAGCTGGCCGGCTTCGGCAGCCTGGGCAAGGAGGGCGGCCTGTCCGCCGAGCGCCCGGTGCTGATCGACCGCTTCCTGGAGTCCGCCACCGAAGTGGACGTCGACGCCATCCGCGACCACACCGGCGACGTGATCATCGGTGGTGTGATGGAGCACGTGGAGGAGGCCGGCGTTCACTCCGGTGACTCCGCCTGCGCGATCCCACCGCAGACCCTGCCGGCCTGGGTGGTGGAGGTCATTGAGAGCTACACGAAGGCGATCGCGCACGCGCTGGACGTACGCGGGCTGATCAACGTGCAGTACGCCGTGGCCGGCACCACGGTGTACGTCATCGAGGCCAACCCGAGGGCCAGCCGGACGGTGCCGTTCGTGGCCAAGGCCACCGGTGTGCCGCTGGCCAAGGTGGCGAGCCGGGTGATGCTCGGTGCGACCCTGGCCGAATTGCGGGCCGAGGGCCTGCTCCGGGCGCCCAGCGACCACGGCTACGTGGCCATCAAGGAGGCCGTGCTGCCGTTCAACCGCTTCCCCGAGGTGGACACCGCGCTCGGGCCGGAGATGCGCTCCACCGGCGAGGTGATGGGCATCGACGCCACGTTCGGCAAGGCGTTCTTCAAGGCGGAGCTCGCCGCCGGCACGCTGCTGCCGACCAGCGGGACGGTCTTCCTCTCCCTCGCCGACGGCGACAAGCCGGCCGGGCTGGTGGTGGCCAAGCGCCTGCGCGAGCTGGGCCTCGGCATCGCCGCCACCCGTGGCACCTGCGACTACCTGGAGCGCTTCGGCATCCCGGTGGACCAGGTGGTCGGCAAGGTCAGCGAGGGTCACGGGATCAACGCCGTCAAGCTGATCGAGAGCGGCGAGATCGCCTTCGTGATCAACACCCCGCAGGGCCGCGGCGGCCGCACGGACGGCGAGGCCATCCGCAAGGCGGCCAACACCCACCGGGTCAGCTCCGTCACCACCGTGGAGGCCGCCCTGGCCGCGGTGCACGGCATGGCGGAGATGGTCGGGCACGAGATCATGGTCCGCCCCCTGCAGAGCTACCACGCGTGACCGGCATGGCGGCGACGGTCACCCTCGGTTCGGTCACGCTGGCGGCTCCGGTGATGACGGCCTCCGGCACGGCCGGGCACGGCGCGGAACTGGCGCCCTACATGGACCTGGCCGAGCTCGGTGCCGTCGTCGTGAAGTCGCTGGCCGCCTACGAGTGGAAGGGCAATCCCGCGCCTCGGGTGCACCCTGCCGGGGTCGGGATGATCAATGCCGTCGGCCTGCAGGGGCCGGGGGTGGAGCACTGGCTGGAGCACGAGCTGCCGGCGCTGGCCACGACCGGGGCTCGCGTCGTGGCCAGCATCTGGGGCCGGTCCGTCGAGGACTACGCCGCGGCCGCCGCCCAGCTGGCGGCCGCGCCGCCGTCGGTGGTCGCCGTGGAGGTCAACCTCAGCTGCCCCAACCTGGAGGGCCGCAAGGGCATCTTCGCCCACGACGCCGTCCTGTCGGCCGAGGTCATCGCTGCCACGGCGGCGTGCGGCCGGCCGCGGTGGGCGAAGCTCAGCCCCAACACGGACCGGGTGGTGGACGTGGCTGCCGCGGTGCAGGGCGCCGGAGCCGAAGCCGTCACGCTGATCAACACCCTGCTCGGCATGGTGCTGGACCCGGCGACGGGGTTGCCGGTGCTCGGCGCCGGTGGCGGCGGCTACAGCGGCCGGGCAGTGCACCCGGTGGCGGTGCGGGCAGTGTTCGACGTGCACGCCGCGCTGCCGGAGCTGCCGATCATCGGCACCGGTGGGGTCGCCAGCGGGTGGGATGCGGCCGAGCTGATGCTGGCGGGCGCCTCGGCCGTCCAGGTGGGCACGGCGACGTTCGCCGACCCGAAAGCACCCCTCACGGTGCTCCACGAGCTGCTCGCGTGGTGTGCCCACCGCGGCCTCACCCCGTCCGCGCTCACCGGGTTGGCCCACCGCGGCGGCCTGGCCCGACGCTGACCGCGCCGGCCCCGGTACGGCCGAGTGTGCACGCAGCGTGGTGATGCCACTCGTGGCGTGGTCACCGGCGCTAGGGTCGTCCCATGGCAACACCTCCGTCACTCACCCCGGAACAGCGTGCGGCAGCCCTGGCCAAGGCCGCCGAGGCCCGCGCCGCCCGTGCCGACGTGAAGAACCAGCTGAAGATGGGCTCGCTGAGCCTGTCCGAAGCGCTGGCGTCCACGGACTCCACCATCGGCAAGCTCAAGGTGCAGTCCCTGCTCGAGTCCCTTCCCGGAGTCGGCAAGGTCAAGGCCCGCAAGCTGATGGACGAGATCGGCATCGCCGACAACCGCCGTGTCCAAGGCCTCGGCCAGCAGCAGAAGGCGGCGCTGCTCGAGCAGCTCGGCAAGTGAGGTAGGCCCTGCCCACCTCGTGCGCCGGCCCCGCTGGGGGGCTGATCTTCATCGTGTCCGGCCCCGGTGGCGTGGGCAAGGGCACCATCGTCAACGCGCTCGTGGAGCGCGACCCGAAACTGTGGCTCAGCCGGTCGTGGACCACCCGTGGTCAGCGACCGGGCGAGTCCGACACGGCGTACGTGTTCACCGATCGTGACGCCTTCGAGTCCCGCATCGAGGCCGGTGGCTTCCTGGAGTGGACCAACTTCCTCGGCAACTACTACGGCACGCCCACCCCGGACCCCGTCGATGGTCGCGACGTGGTGCTGGAGATCGAGGTGGACGGCGCCAGTCAGGTGAAGGCCGTGCACCCGGAAGCCGTCCTCATCTTCGTGCTGCCCCCGTCCAGGGAGGAACAGCAGCGCCGGCTGCGTGGCCGCGGCGACCCGGAGGACAAGGTGGACCAGCGCCTGCAGAAGGCGCTGGACGAGGAGCCCGTCGGCCTGGCCATCGCCAACCATGTGGTGGTCAACGACGACCTCGAACGCACCGTGCAGGAGATGATGGAGATCATCGCCGCGTATCGCCCCAAGGGCTAGTCCCTGCCGGTAGACTGCACCGCTGCTCTTGGAGGAGGCGACACCGGATGCCCAACCGCTCGTTCGACACGATGATGAACCCGCCGATCGAGAATCTGCTCGACAAGGTGGATTCGAAGTTCAGCCTGGTCACGCTGGCCGCCCGTCGCGCCCGCCAGATCAATAGCTACTTCAACCAGCTCGGCGACGGCCTCGGCCACATGGTCCCGCCCCAGGTCAGCTCCGTGGCCCGCAAGCCTCTCAGCATCGGCTTCGAGGAGATCGCTGCGGACAAGATCCGCCGTGGCGAGGCCATCCACGAGGAGCCCGCCGAGGGCGACGAGGCTGCCGACGCAGCCGAGCCCGCCGACGCCACGGCCTGATCCCACCTCTGGCTGCCATGCTCGCCGGCAAGCGCATCGTCCTCGGTGTCACCGGTGGCATCGCGGCGTACAAGGCGGTCGAGGTCTCCCGCCGCCTGGTGGATGCCGGCGCCCATGTCGTGCCGGTGATGACCGCCGGCGCGGAGCACTTCATCGGCCGCACCACCCTGTCCGCCCTGGCCAGCGAGCCGGTGCAGACCAGCCTCTGGGACGAAGCCAGCCCGATCCCGCACACCCGCCTCGGCCAGGGCGCCGACCTCATCCTGGTGGCCCCCGCCACGGCGCGCCTGCTCGCCGCCTACGCCGCAGGGCTGTCCACCGACCTGCTCACCAACGTCCTCCTCGCCACCAGGGCGCCCGTCGTGGTCTGCCCGGCGATGCACACCGAGATGTGGGAGCACCCCGCCGTCCAGGCCAACATCGCCACCCTGCGGGCCCGAGGCGTGCACATCGTTGAGCCGGAGTCCGGCCGTCTCGCCGGTGGCGACGTGGGTGCCGGGCGCCTGGCCGCCCCGGAGCACATCGTCGCCGCGGTGGATGCGGTGCTCGGCGGCGCGGGGGAGTTGGCCGGCCTGCACGTGGTGGTGTCCGCGGGCGGCACGCGGGAGCCGATCGACGCCGTGCGCGTCATCGCCAACCGCAGCAGTGGCAAGCAGGGCTACGCCGTCGCCGCCGAGGCCGCCGCCCGCGGTGCTCGCGTGACCCTGGTGTCCACCGTCGAGCTGCCGGTGCCCACCGGCTGCACCGTGGTGCCGGTGGAGACCGCCGCCCAGATGCAGGCGGCCATGGAGGCCACAGCACCGGGCGCGGACGTGGTGGTGATGTCGGCCGCAGTGGCGGACTTCCGCCCCGTGGCCGCGGCCGAGGGCAAGATCAAGAAAGACCAGGGCATCCCGCAGATCGTGCTGGAGTCCACGCCGGACATCCTCGCCGGGCTGGGCGCGGCCAAGCCGGCCGGCCAGGTGCTCGTCGGTTTCGCCGCCGAGACCGGTGACCTGGTCGCCAACGCCACCGGCAAGCTGGAGCGCAAGCGCCTCGATCTCATCGTGGCCAACGACGTCAGCGCCCCCGGTGTCGGCTTCCAGCACGACACCAACGCCGTCACCCTGCTCCGTGCCGGAGCACCCGGCGAGCCTGCCGCCGCCACTACGGTGGCGCTCACCGACAAACGATCCATCGCCAGGGCGGTGCTCGACGCAGTCGTCGAGATCCGTCGCGGCCAGACCCCACCAGCATGAGGAGTCTCACTTCCGTGAGCAGCAACTACACCTTCACCTCCGAGAGCGTCACCGAGGGCCACCCGGACAAGATGGCCGACCAGGTCAGCGACGCGGTCCTGGATGCGATCCTGGCCGAGGACCCCCACGGGCGCGTGGCGTGCGAGACGCTGCTCACCACCGGCCTCTGTGTGGTGGCCGGCGAGATCACCACGTTCGCCTACGTGGACATCCCCAAGATCGCCCGTGAGGTCATCAACGGGATCGGCTACGACAACGCCGCCTACGGCTTCGACGGCAACACCTGCGGCGTCATCGTGTCGATCGACGAGCAGAGCCCGGACATCGCCCAGGGCGTGGACAAGAGCGAAGAGGTCCGGGCCACCGGCCATGCCGAGGACCAGTTGGAGCTCCAGGGTGCCGGCGACCAGGGCATGATGTTCGGCTACGCCTGCGACGAGACGCCGGACCTCATGCCGATGCCGATCTGGCTGGCCCACCGCCTGAGCGAGCGCCTCAGCGAGGTGCGCAAGAGCGGCGCCGTGCCGTACCTGCGGCCCGACGGCAAGACCCAGGTGTCGGTGGCGTACGAGAACGGCAAGCCCGTCCGCCTGGAGAGCGTGCTGATCAGCACCCAGCACCAGGACGGGGTGGACCGCGACACGGTCATCCGGCCGGACCTCATCGAGCAGGTCATCCGCCCGGTCGTGCCGGAGCAGTTCGCCGAGGACGGCTACCACGTGTACATCAACCCCACCGGCAAGTTCGTCATCGGTGGCCCGCACGGCGACACCGGCCTCACCGGCCGCAAGATCATCGTCGACACCTACGGCGGCATGGGCCGTCACGGTGGCGGTGCGTTCAGCGGCAAGGACCCCTCGAAGGTGGATCGCTCGGCTGCCTACGCCGCCCGCTGGGTGGCCAAGCACGTGGTGGCCAGCGGCGCCGCCAGCCGCTGCGAGGTGCAGGTGGCGTACGCCATCGGCATGGCCCACCCGGTCAGCATCCTGGTGGAGACGTTCGGCACCGAGACGGTGGCCAACGAGCGGATCGTCAACGCCGTGCGCGAGGTGTTCGACCTCCGCCCGGGCGCCATCGTCCGGGACCTGGACCTGAAGCGCCCGATCTACAAGAAGACGGCCGCCTACGGCCACTTCGGGCGCGACCTGCCCGAGTTCACGTGGGAGCACGTCAGCCGCCTCGACGACTTCATGCGCGCCGTCGGCGTGTGAGCACGCCGGCCGGTCAGCTCGCCTTCACCGACCCGCCGCTGGTCGCGCGGGTGGTGCCGGACCTGACCGGCCTGGACAAGCAGTTCGACTACCTCGTTCCCGAGTCGATGCGCGCCCAGGTGACGGTCGGCTCGCTGGTGCGGGTGTCGTTGCACGGCCGGCGGGTCGGCGGCTGGGTGGTGGCGCTGGGCCCGCCGGACCCTGCGCTGCCCGTGGAGCGGCTGGTGGAGATCGCCAAGTGGTCGTCCATCGGCCCGTCGGAGGATCTGGTCGCGTTGGCGGCCTGGGCCGGCCCCCGCTGGGGCACCGACCGCCTCCGCCCCTACCTTGTCGCGGCCTCACCGCCGACGATGGTGGTCAGGCCGCGACAAGTTCGCCGGACGGTGGGGGTGTCGGCGGCCGTCGGTGGGTCTGTGGGGTCTGTCGGGTCGGAGGTGGAGCGCATCGCCCCGCTCACCGACCCGCTGCCGATCGTGGTGGCGGCGGCACGTCGGGGGCCGGCGCTGGTGCTGCACCCGTCGCCGGCGGCCGCGGCGGCGCTGGGGCGACGGCTGCGGCGGGAGGGCTTCACGGTGGCGGTGGCGCCGGAGGACTGGGCGTCGGCCGCCGCCGGTGTGGACGTGGTGGTCGGCGCTCGGGCCGCGGCGTGGGCGCCCTGCCCGGATCTGCGTGCTGTGGTAGTGCTGGACGAGCACGACGAGGCGTACCAAGAGGAGCGGTCACCGACCTGGCATGCCCGCGACGTGGTGGTGGAGCGCGCCCGGCGTGCCGGTGCATCCTGTGTGCTGGTGTCGCCGTGCCCGACGGCCACGGCGGTGCGCTGGGCCGGGGCCGAGGTGCACGACCTGCCGGCGGGGGAGCGGGTGCCCGGCTGGCCGTTCCTGGAGATCGACGACCGCAGCGACCTGGAGCCGTGGAAGCGGTCGTTGGTCGGCTCGGCGCTGATCGCCCACCTGCGCGACCCGGCGAAGCGGGTGGTCTGCGTGCTGAACACCACCGGCCGGGCCCGGCTGCTGGCGTGCCGAGCGTGCCGGACCTTGCAGCGGTGCGAACGCTGCGAGGCCGCGGTCGCTCAACACGACGACGGCATGTTCCACTGCCCGCGCTGCGACGCGGTGCGGCCCCAGGTCTGCCAGGCGTGCGGCGGCACGGCCATGGCGCTGTCGAAGCCGGGCGTCACCCGGCTGCGGGAGGAGTTGGAGGCCGCGGCGAACCGGCCGGTGGCGGCGGTCACCGGGGCGACGGACGACCTGCCCGCGGGCGACGTGTTCATCGGCACGGAGGCGGTGCTGCACCGGGTGCGCGGCGTGGACGTGGTGGCGTTCCTGGACATCGATGCCGAACTGCTGGCGCCCCGGTACCGGGCGGCCGAGCAGGCGATGGCGCTGCTGGTGCGCGCCGGCCGCCTGGTGGGGCCGCGCTCTGGCGGTGGGCGGGTGCTGGTGCAGACCCACGTGCCCGACCACCCGGTGCTGCAGGCGTACCGCTTTGCCGACCCCGAACGCCTGGATGCCATCGAACTGGCCCGCCGCCGTCTCCTCGGCCTGCCGCCGTTCCGGGCGCTGGCCGCGGTGGAGGGTGCAGAGGCCGGGGAGTTCGCTGCCGCAACCGGCCTGGAGTCTGCACCGACAGCCCGCGGCGTGCTGCTGCGCGCCGACACCTGGGAGGAGTTGGGCCGCCGCCTGGCCACCACCCCGCGCCCGAAAGGCAGCCGGCTGCGGGTCGAGGTCGACCCACCCCGCGCCTGACCTGTTCCCGCGCCCACGGGCGCGGGAACACGTCGAATCTGACGTGAAATCGCGCCCGTGGGCGCGCTTACAGGCCGTCGCTCGCGGCGTCGATCGCCGACGCGACCCGCAGGATGCGGTAGCCGGCGGAACTGGCGAGCCGGATCGCGGGGAGGTTCCGGTTGGTGAGCCACGTCTGGAGGGAGTCGCTGCCGAGGTGCTTGTGGACCACGAGGACCGCCTCGCCGCCGGGAACGAGCCGGCCGAGCCAGCGCAGCAGCATCTCGTGCAGCGCGGACTTGCCGATGCGGATGGCCGGGTTGCTCCAGATCGCGGCGAACCGCACGTCCGGGGGCACGTCATCGGGGGCACAGACCCGCACGTTGGTCAACTCGTTGCGGGCGGCGTTGGCGGCGCACAGGCCCCGCGCCCGCTCGTTCACGTCCACGGCCCACACCGTGGCGCCCGGCGCCCGCCGGGCCAGGGTGAGCGCGATCGGGCCGTAGCCGCAGCCGAGGTCCAACACGTCACCGGTCGCCGGCGGGGCCGGTGCCTTCAGCAGCAGCAGTTTCGTCCCTGCGTCGATGCGGTCGTAGCCGAACACTCCCCGGTCCGTCGTCAGCGTGAGCGACCCGTCGGGCAGCAGGAGGGTGACGTCGCGGGGCGCGGACGGGGCCGTCGGGTCCTCGTCGAAGTAGTGAGAGCCGGGCGCGGTCACGGGTCGGTAGCCTTGCACGCCATGGCGTACGAAATCCGCACCTACGGCGACCCGGTCCTGAAGACCCAGGCGCAGCCGATCGCGGAGATCAACGGCAAGGTCGCCCGCCTGGTGGACGACATGTTCGACACGCTGTACGACAGCGACACCGGCATCGCCTTGGCTGCGCCGCAGATCGGCGTGCAGAAGCAGATCGTGGTGTGGGACATCGACGACCAGCCGATGGTGCTGATCAACCCCACGGTGGTGGAGAGCGACGGCGAGTGGGTGTACAGCGAGGGCTGCCTCAGCATCCCCGAGCTGTACGTGGACATCCTCCGCCCGAATCAGGTGCTGGTGCGGGGCCTCACGCTCGACGGCGACGAGGTGGAGATCGAGGCCGACGAGCTGATGGGGCGGATGTTCCAGCACGAGATCGACCACCTCAACGGTGTGCTGATGTTCGACCGGATGACCCCGGACCAGCGCAAGCAGGCCATGGCGGAGTACCGGCGCCTGCAGGAGACGCCTGCCGCCCAGCCGCAGCGCCGCCGCCTCCGGCTGAAGTGACCGCCCCCGTGCGCCGCCGGCTGGCGTTCCTCGGCACGCCGGCAATGGCCGTGCCGCCCTTGCAGGCCCTGGTGGACGCCGGGCACGACGTGGCGCTGGTCATCACCCGGGTGGACAAGCGGCGTGGGCGTGGTGGCGAGCTGTCGCCGTCGCCGGTGAAGGCCGCGGCGCTGGAGCTCGGCATCCCCGTCAGCCACCGGGTGGACGACGTGCTCGGCCAGGGCGTCGAGCTGGGCGTGGTGGTGGCGTTCGGCCAGCTCATCAAGCCGCACGTGCTGGCCGAGGTGCCGATGGTCAACTCCCACTTCTCCCTGCTGCCCCGCTGGCGCGGCGCGGCCCCGGTGGAGCGTGCCCTGCTGGCCGGCGACGCCGAGACCGGCGTGTGCCTGATGCAGCTGGAGGAAGGGCTGGACACCGGGCCCGTGTACGACACGGTGCGGGTGCCGATCCGGCCGGACGCCACGGGCGACTCGCTGCGCGCCGAACTGGTGGCCGCCGGGGTGGAGCAGTTGGTGCGCTGCCTCGCCGAGCCGCTGCCCGATCCGCAGCCGCAGGTGGGTGAGCCGGTCTACGCGGCCAAGCTCGCCCCGGACGACCTGCGGATCGACTGGGCTGCCGGCGCCGTCGCCGCCGACCGGCAGATCCGGCTGGGCGGTGCCTGGACGACGTTCCGCGGTAAGCGGATGAAGGTGCTGGCCGCGGATCCGCAGGGCGACGGCGCTTCGCTCGCGTCGCCCGTCGCCGGCCTCACCGTGGTGCGTGTTCAGCCCGAGGGCAAGGGGCCGATGCTGCTGGCCGACTACCTGCGCGGCGCCCGCCCCGAACCCGGCGAGCGGTTCGAATGACCATGTCGTCGCGAGCAGTGGCCTTCCGTTGCCTCCAACGGGTGGACCACGACGGCGCCTACGCGAACTTGGTCACTCCCGCCGAACTGGGCCGCAGCGACCTGCCGGAGCGGGACCGCAAG
This sequence comes from Acidimicrobiaceae bacterium, assembly GCA_020637295.1. Lineage (GTDB taxonomy): Bacteria > Actinomycetota > Acidimicrobiia > Acidimicrobiales > Ilumatobacteraceae > UBA668. The sequence continues at coordinate 172,688 of JACJWF010000002.1, forward strand.
TTCGTCACCGACCTGGTCTACGGCACCACGCGCATGCGGCGTGCGTGCGACGCGCTGGTGGACCGCTTCCTCGCCACCGAGCCTGCGCCGGAGATCCGCACCCTGCTACGGCTTGGTGCCTACCAGCTGGCGTTCGCCGGGGTCGCCCCGCACGCGGCCGTCGGCGAGACCGTGGCGCTGGCGCCGAAGCGGCTGCGCGGCTTCGTCAACGCCGTGCTGCGCAATGTCGGCCGCACGGAGATGCAGTGGCCGTCGGAGGCGGTGCGCCTGAGCTACCCGGACTGGTTGTTCGACCGGCTCGTCGCCGATCTCGGCGAATCCGATGCCGTGGCGGCGATGACCACCATGAACGAACCTCCGGAGGTCACCGAGCGCGCCGACGGCTACATCCAGGACCTCGGCTCCCAATGGGTGGCCGCCGCCGTGCACGCCGCGCCGGGCGACACGGTCCTCGACGCGTGGGCCGCGCCCGGCGGCAAGGCGACGGCCATCGCCTCGACCGGCGCAGTCGTCGTCGCCGCCGACCTTCAACCCACCGGGTCAGGCCTGATCACCTCCAACGCCCTTCGTGTAGCGGCTTCCACCGTGTTGCCGGTGGTGGCGGACGCGACAAGTTCGGCGTTTCGGAGGGGTGGGTTCGACCATGTGCTGGTGGATGCGCCGTGTTCCGGGGCTGGGCACGTTGCGCCGCCGGCCGGACGCCCGCTGGCGCGTCCAGCCGTCGTCGGTGGGGGAGTTGGCCGCGCTGCAACAACGGATCGTGGACGACGTTGCCGACCTGGTGGCACCCGGCGGCACGCTGACCTACTCGGTCTGCACGCTGCTGGCCGAGGAGTCCGCCGAGCACCGGGTGCCGGACGGCTCCACCCCGATCACCGACCGCCCTGCCGGCACCTGGCGGCCGTTCGGCACCGGGTGGCGGGTGCTCCCGCAGGACGCCGGAACGGATGGGATGATCCTGTTCCGCTGGCGCCGCACCGGCTGAGCCCGCAGCTCAGCGAGCCTCGCCGCTGCAGACGAACGCGCCCGTGCGGGTGTCGATGCGCAGCATGCCCCCGCCGTCGGCCATCTGCCGCTCGACGACCCGTGTGAGCTCCCGCCGTTGGTCCTCGGTGGCCGACTGAGCGGGCGGGATGGACATTGCATACGCGGTTACCGCCTCTGCGTCGTCCACGAGAAGCGGGTTGATGAACGAGTGCCAGGCGATGGTGCCGAAGCATTCGCGCAACATCGACTCGCCGTTGTCGATCGCGAACGCCGAGTTCAGGCCCAGCTCCTGCGGGCCGAACACCTCCGCGATCAGCGCGTTCAATTGGCGCATGTGGCCCGGTGCGTTGGTGGCAATCAGGGCCACCCCGTCCGTGCGGAGGACGCGGCGGAATTCGGCAAGCGCCGCAGGAGGATCTGGCACGTGGTAGAGCATGTGGTTGGCTATCAGGACGTCGAAGGTGTCGTCGCCGAACGGGAGGCGCTGGGCATCGGCGACCGCGCCCTCCACGGCGTACCCGGCCGCGGCGACTGCAGCGGTGGCGTCGGCGACCATGCCGGGGGAGATGTCGGCCACGGTGACGCGCAGGCTGCGGGGCAGCGCCGGGTACTCCCAGAACCTGCCGGGGCCGGCGCCGATGTCCAGCACGGCACCGCCATCCGGCCAGTGCACCAGCCCGGCCTCCCACTCGCGGAACGGCTGTGCCGCCGTCGAGTAGCGGTCGTGCAGCGCGCTGCGGCTGCGGAGGTTGGCCGCAGTCGCGTACTGGCCCGCCGCCAGCGCTGCGGGGTCGCGGAGCGCGCCGATGGGAGTCTGGTCGGGCATGGCCGGACTCTACGGCCACTCGGCGGCGCGGTACCGTCGGGGCATGACCGAGGAACGACTCGCCGCGAAGGTGCTCACGGTGTCGGACGGGGTGATCGCCGGGACCCGGGTGGATGCCAGCGGCGCAGCACTCGCGGAATTGCTGGCGGCGAACGGGTTCGCCGTCGTCGACCAGCAGGTGGTGGCGGACGGCACGGACAGCGTGGCCGCCGCCCTGACGGACATGACGGACGGCTTCGCCGGGCTGGTGGTCAGCACCGGCGGCACCGGGTTCGCCCCCAGGGACCAGACACCGGAAGGCACCCGCGCCGTCATCGAGCGCGAGGCCCCAGGTCTGGCGGAGGCCATGCGGCTGGTGAACCCGCTCGGCCGGCTGAGCCGCGGCATCGTCGGCATCCGCGGCCAGGCCGTCATCTGCAACACCCCCGGGTCCCCGAAGGGCTGTGTCGAGCAGCTCACCGCGATCCTCGACGTCCTGCCCCACGCCCTCCGCCTCCTCGCCGACACCCCCACTTCCCACTGACCCCGTTCCCAAGTTGGCGGTGAGTGGCGGTGGTGCCGCACCTGAGCGCCAACTTGCCGAGAAGCCCGGGCAAGTCGGCGGTGAGTGGCGGTGGTGCCGCACCTGAGCGCCAACTTGGGGATGGGGAATGGCCTGGGAGGTCGCTGGGCGCTGCCGGTAGCCTCGACATCCGTGCTGCGACTCGTACTGCCCAAGGGCTCGCTGGAGAAGGCCACGATGGACCTGTTCGAGGCGGCGGACCTCCCGGTGGTCCGCTCCTCGTCCGTCGACTACAAGGCCTCCATCGACGACCCGCGCATCGCCGAGGTGCGCATCCTCCGACCGCAGGAGATCCCGGCCTACGTGGCCGAAGGCCTGTTCGACATCGGCATCACCGGCCGGGACTGGGTGGAGGAGACCGCCAGCGACGTGGTCAGCCTCGGGGAGATGAAGTACTCCAAGGCCACCAGCCTGCCCATCCGGGTGGTCGTGGCCGTGGCCGGCGACAGCCCTGCCCAGCAGGTGGAGGACCTGCCCCACGACCTGCGAGTCAGCACTGAGTACCCGGAGCTCACCCGCCGGTTCTTCGAATCCAAGGGCATCCGCGCGGACATCCGCCTCAGCTACGGGGCCAGTGAGGCGAAGATCCCCGACATCGCCGACTGCATCGTGGACATCACCGAGACCGGCCGGGCCCTGCGTGCCGCCGGCCTGCGGATCATCGGCGAGATCCTCCAGAGCTACACCGAGGTGGTGGCCAACAAGGCGGCCTACGAGGACCCCGCCAAGCGCCACGCCATGGGCCAGTTGATGACCCTGCTGAACGGCACGCTCGACGCCCGCGGCAAGGTGCTGGTGAAGATGAACGTGCCCACCGACCGGCTGGAGGCCGTGCTGGCCAAGGTGCCCTCCCTGAAGTCGCCGACGGTCAACGAACTGGCCGGCGGGGAGGGCTTCGCCGTGGAGACCGTCGTGGCCAAGAACCAGATCAACCGCCTGATCCCCGACCTGGTGGACGCCGGCGCCACCGGCATCCTCGAGCTGCCGATCTCCAAGATCATCCCGTGAGCGAGTTCCGCGGCACCGTCGTGGCCTTCGACAGGGAGGTCGGCCTCGGCACCGTGCGCCGTGACGACGGGGCGGAGTTCGCCTTCCACTGCATCGAGATCGCCGACGGCAGCCGCGACATCCCGGTCGGCGCCGAGGTCGGCTTCGGCCTGATCTGCAAGCTCGGCCGCTACGAGGCCGCCGCGCTCGGATGAACGAGCGCGACCGGCGGATCCTCGACGTCATCCGGTCGCTGCGCGAGGGCGAGGTGGTGAGCTACGGCGACATCGCCGAGGACGCCGGCTACCCGGGGCTCAGCCGGCGGGTCGGCCACCTTCTGGCGTCCACCGACGACGACCTGCCGTGGTGGCGGGTGGTCAACTCGGCCGGCCGCCTGGTGCCCGGCAACGAGCGCGAGCAGACGGCGCTGCTGAAGGAGGAAGGGGTGACCGTGGCCGACGGACGGGTGCGGGCCGCCCGCTTCGGCAGGTTCAGTCGCCCGGCTGCTCGGCCTCGCCCGCCTGCTGCTCCATCGCACCCTTGATCTGCACGAACGCCAGGCGGATGTTGCCGAGGGCGTTCTTCAGGGTCTGGGCGTCCTCGCCGAGGCGGTCGCCCAACCCGTCCACCAGGCAGCCGACGGCGTCGATGGCCAGTGCCGCCTGGGGGAGTGAGGGCGGGTCGGCGCTGAGGTGGATGGCGGCCAGTTCGTACAGCCCCATCACATGGTTGGACACGACGTACTCGGCGGGGACGTCGGCCAGCCGGGCCCGGGCATCGTGCAGGGCGGCCTCCGCATCGTCCAGGCGGGAGTCGTCGTAGGTGTCGTGCTCGCCGGCGTCGTGATCGTGCGTCATCGCTGGTAGCGTATCGGCCCGACAACTGAGGCGAAGTGGGCCGGCCTGCCGGACCCCACCCGGCCACTGCCCTTCGGGGCACAAAGGTGCGTCCGGGTCACGATCATTGCGTAGCATGCCGCCTGTGGTGTGCGGAGTTCGTCTCCGCCCCGATGCGGTGTGCCCCGTCATGGTGCGGTGGCTTCGCATCGACCATGACAGGAAGGGGACACACCCATTGCACAGGAGTGAGCAGCCATAGCACCGCCGCAGCAATCCGAACACCGGTACAACTCGGCCATTCGCGCCCGCGAGGTCCGACTGATCGGGCCAGACGGCAACCAGTTGGGCATCAAGCCCCTGCCGGAAGCGCTCTCGATGGCCCGAGGTCTGGATCTCGATCTCGTCGAGGTCGCACCCATGGCGAACCCGCCGGTGTGCCGGATCATGGACTACGGCAAGTTCCGTTACGAGGAAAGCCAGAAGGCCAAGGAGAGCCGCAAGAAGACCGTCCATGTGTCGATCAAGGAAGTGAAGTTCCGCCCCAAGATCGGCAAGGGCGACTTCGACACCAAGGTCCGCCACATGCAGGATTTCCTTGCAGAAGGCCACAAGGTGAAGGTCACCCTGCAGTTCCGCGGCCGCGAGATGGCCCACCCGGAGCTCGGCTCGAAGATCCTCGACTCGGTCCTCGAGCAGGTCGGCTCCATCGCCAAGGTGGAGACCCAGGCCCGTCTCGAGGGACGGAACATGACCATGGTCCTGGCCCCGGAGAAGAAGGCGCCGCCGAAGAAGGAGAAGGAACGCCCGCCGGGCGGGTCCGACTCCTCGGCAGATGCACCGGACCCCGCTGCGGACGCCCCGTCCGACCCTGCCTGACCAGAACACCAACACGGACTCGCGTTGACGGCACCACCCGGTGCCGTCGCGCAGCCCCACCGGTGGCCGTGCCACCAGACCCCACAGGAACCACACCATGCCCAAGATGAAGACCAGCAAGACCGCTGCCAAGCGGTTCAAGAAGACGGGTACCGGCAAGCTGCGCCGCCTGCAGCAGAACCGCCAGCACCTGTTCGAGAAGAAGCCGTCCACCCGCACCCGTCGCCTCGACGGCGAGGTCGACGTGCACCCCGGTGACGCCAAGAAGATCAAGCGCCTGCTGGGCGAGCGTTGAGCGAAGGAGACGACTGAGACATGGCACGAGTGAAGCGAGCAGTCGGCGCGAAGAAGAAGCGCCGCGAGATCCTCTCCAAGGCGAAGGGCTACTACGGCAACAAGAGCCGTTCGGTCCGAGCCGCCAACGAGCAGGTGATGAAGAGCGGGCAGTACGCGTTCCGCGACCGCCGCGCCAAGAAGGGCGAGTTCCGCCGCCTGTGGATCCAGCGGATCAACGCGGCCTGCCGCCTGAACGACATCAGCTACAGCCGGTTCATCGCCGGGCTGAACGCTGCCGGCATCGAGGTGGACCGCAAGATGCTGGCCGACCTGGCCATCACCGACGCGGCGGCGTTCACCGCGCTGGTGGCCCAGGCCAAGGCCGCCCTCTGAGGCTGCTGAGGGCCCGACCCTGAGCGAACAGCTCACCTACTCGAACCCCAAGGTTCAACGACTGCGGCGCCTCCTGGGGCGCCGCAGTGCGCGTACCGAGGAAGGTGCCTTCGTGGTGGAAGGGCCCGGCCTGGTGGCCGAGGCCCTTGCCGCTGGCTGGCGGATGGAGGCAATGTTCGTGGCCGCCGGCACCCATGCGGTGCCCGGCCCGGCGAACGTCCCGGTGTACGAGTTCGCCCCCAACGTGATCGAACGGGTGGCCTCCACGGAGTCGCCCCAGCCGGTGTTGGCCGTGTTCGCCCTCCCGGCGGCCGCTGCGCTGCCGGCCGGCTGTGACTTCGTGGTCGCCGCCGACCGGCTGGGCGACCCGGCAACGCCGGCACGATCATCCGCTCCGCCGAAGCGGCGGGGCACAGGCCGTCGTCCTCACCCCCGGCTCGGTGGACCCGTTCAACCCGAAGGTCGTCCGCGCGTCCGCAGGCTCGCTGTTCCGCGTCCCCGTGGTGACGGCCACGCTGGACACCCTGCGGGCCGCGGGCCTGCGGGTGCTGGCCACGTCCTCCCACCACGGCGAGGTCTACACCGACGTGGACCTCACCGGGCCGGTGGCAGTCGTGGTCGGCAACGAGGCGCACGGCGTGGCCGACGACGCCGCCGTGGACGGCTGGGTGTCGATCCCCCAGGCCGGGCAGGCCGAGAGCCTGAACGTGGCGATGGCGGCCACGGTGCTGGCCTTCGAAGTGGCCCGCCAGCGGCGCCGCCGGTGACCCTGGCACGGCAAACGGATGTGCCGCCGGGGGAGTGCCGGGTAAGCTCGGCGGCGATGTGGTCGCAGCGATTTCGGTGCCCCCGGGCGATGCTCGGGGTGGCGCGCTGATCTGCTGAGTCGCGGCTGCCTGTCGATCGCCCGGGGGAACCTGCCCTGCTGGACGACCAACCCGTGAAGAGGAACCGATGATCGACGAGATCCTGGCCGCCCGCGACGGCGCACTCGCGCGCCTGGCGGCCGTCACCAACCTGGCGGACGCCGATGCCGTCACCGCCGACTTGCTGGGCAAGAAGGGCCCGTTCGCCGCGTTCAAGACCCGCCTCGGGTCGCTGGCCACGGTGGACGAGAAGAAGGCCGCCGGCCAGGCGGTCAACGAGGCCACCTCGGCGGTGGAGGCTGCGGCCGCCGCCCGCCGCAGCGAAATGCAGCGCGCCGAGCGGGCCACCCAGCTGGCCGCCGAGCGGCTGGACCTCACCGAGGTGATGAGCCGCCCGACCCGCGGGCACGCACACGTCGTCACCCAGGCCTGGCAGCGCCTGGAGGACGTGTTCATCGGGCTCGGCTTCCAGATCGCCGAGGGCCCGGAGGTGGAGACCGACTGGCACAACTTCGAGGCGCTGAACATGCCGCCGCAGCACCCGGCGCGGAGCATGCACGACACGTTCTACGTGGACCACGGCGCACCGGGCAGCACCGTCCTGCGCACCCACACGTCGCCCGTGCAGATCCGGGTGATGCAGACCATCGAGCCGCCGATCTACATGGTCATGCCCGGCCGGGTGTTCCGCAACGAGACCACCGATGCCACCCACCTGGCCGTGTTCCACCAGATCGAGGGGTTGGTGATCGACCGCGGCATCACGCTGGCCGACCTGGCCGGCACGATCGAGAAGTTCACCCAGGCGTTCTTCGGGGTCGACTTCACCAGCCGCCTGCGCCCGAGCTTCTTCCCGTTCACCGAGCCGTCCGCCGAGTTCGACATCCGCACCCCGTCGGGCGACTGGCTGGAGCTCGGTGGCTGCGGGATGGTCCACCCCAACGTGCTGCGTGCCGGCGGGCTGGACCCCGAGGAGTGGAGCGGCTTCGCGTTCGGCTTCGGCATCGACCGCATGGCCAAGGAGCGCCACGGCGTCGCCGACGTGCGCGAGATGTACGCCAACGACCTCCGTTTCGTCACCCAGTTCTGAGAGAGGCCGGATCATGAAGATCGTTCATTCCTGGTTGCTGGACCTCTGCCCGGGCCTGCCGGACGACACGGAGGCCATCGCCGAGGCGCTCAGCGACCTCGGCCTGGCCGTCGAGTCGGTGGACCGCGTCGGCGCCTCGGTGGCCGGCGTGGTCACCGCCAAGGTCCTGCGCACCGAGCGTCACCCGAACGCCGCCAAGGTCCACCGCGTGTACGTGGACGCCGGCGACGGCGTGGAGCGCCATGTGTGGTGCGGCGCGTTCAACATGTCGGCCGGCGACGTCGTGCCACTGGCCACCGCGGGCACCGCGATGCCCGACGGCCGGCTGATCGAGCCGAAGCCGATCCTCGGCATCCCAAGCCAGGGCATGCTGTGCAGCGCCCGCGAGCTGGGCCTCGGCGACGACCACAGCGGCATCCTGCTGCTGCCCCACGACATCGCCCTCGGCGTGCCGTACGGGGAGGCCCTGGGCCTGCGCGAAGAGCTGGTCTACGACCTCGACGTCCTGCGCAACCGGCCGGACGCTTACGGCCACCTCGGCGTCGCCCGCGACCTGGCGGCCCGCTTCGGCGTGCCGTTCGACTACTCGCCCCCGGCGGTGGAGGCCACCGGTGCACCGATGACCGCCACGGTGGAACTGGTGGACGGCGACCGCTGCCCCCGGTTCACCAGCGTGGTCATCAGCGGCGTGCGCGTCGCCCACTCGCCGGACTGGATGGCCAGCCGCCTCTCCGCAGCTGGGATGCGCCCGATCAACAACGTCGTCGACGTCAGCAACTACGTGATGCTGGAGTGCAACCGTCCGAACCACGCCTACGACTACGAGACGCTGGGCGGCCACGGCTTCCGGGTGCGCCTGGCCGCCGAGGGCGAGACCCTGGTGACCCTGGACGGGGCGGAGCGCACGCTGACCGCCGACGACCTGTTGATCTGCGACGGCAACGACCGGCCGATCGGCCTCGGCGGGGTGATGGGCGGCCAGAACACCGAGATCAGTGACGACACCACCACCGTCGCGCTGGAGACCGCCTGGTTCGAGCCGCTCGGCATCATGCGCACCGCGGTGCGCAGCGGCCTGCGCAGCGAGGCGTCGGCCCGCTTCGAGCGGGGCATGGACCCGCACGGCATCGGCGCCGGCATCGCCCGCTTCGTGGAACTCCTGCGGATCACCAGCCCGGACCTCGTGGTCCACGAGGGCGCGGTGGACGCCCGCAGCGAGCACTTCCCCGGGGCCACCACCATCACGGTCCGTCCCGGCCGCGTCGGGGCCATGCTCGGCACCCCCTTCACCGCCGAGCAGATCACCGCGCTCATCGAACCGATCGGTTTCTCGTGCGCGCCGGACGGCGGCAACGTCGCCGTCACGGTGCCGTCGTGGCGGCCGGACTGCACGCTGGAGATCGACATCGTCGAGGAGGTCGCCCGCCACTACGGGTACGCCAAGCTCGGCAAGACGGTGCCGAAGTCGTCGCTGCCCGGCGGGCTCAGCCCCGTCCAGCAGCGCCGCCGCCGGCTGCGCGAGGTGCTGCTGGGGCTGGGCATCAGCGAAGCCATGCCGCACCCGTTCCTCAGCGACGGCGACCTGGCCCGCGCCGGGCTGGCCGCCGATGCGGTGCGCCTGGTGAACCCGCTGGTCGTCGGTGACGACGTCCTGCGCACCTCACTGCGCCCCGGGCTGCTGAAGGCCGTGGCCTACAACGAGTCGTACCGCACACCGAACGCCGCCATGTTCGAGATCGGCCACGTGTACCCGCCGAGCGACGACGTGCTCCCCGCCGAGTACGAGGCCCTGGGCGTCGTGCTGGCCGGGCGCGAGGCGCCGGCGGCGGTGGACCTGTGGAGGGAGATCGCCGCAGCGATGGGCTGGGGCGCGCGCCTGGACCAGGGCACCGTGCCCGCCGGCCTGCACCCCGGCCGCGGCGCCACGCTGTCGCTCGGCCGCGACGCCATCGGCGTGGTGGGGGAGGTGCACCCCGACGTGCTGGACGCCTACGAGGTCACCGAGCGGGTGGCGGTGCTGGAGCTCAACCTGTCCGTCCTGCTGGCCACGGAGCCGAAGGTGCCGCAGTGGAAGCCGACCAGCCGGTTCCCGTCCAGCGACTTCGACCTGGCGTTCGTGCTGCCGGACTCCGTGATCGCGGAGAAGGTGGACAAGGCCATCCGCCAGGGCGCCGGCAGCGCGCTCGTCGACCTGGCCCTGTTCGACGTGTACCGGGGCAAGGGCGTGCCGGAGGGCAGCCGCAGCCTGGCCTACCGGCTGCGGGTGCAGGCGGCCGACCGCACGTTCACCGACGCCGACCTCTCCGCCATCCGCGAGAAGGTCGTGGCCGCGGTCGCCAAGCTCGGCGGCCAACTCCGCGGCTGAGGCGGGTGCCGGCGACGACCGGTATTTCGTACTTGAAATAATCCTCCCGCGGCGCGACACTGCGCACGTCACGACGCCGATGGGGGGCTGCGATGAAGGTGCTGTGTCTCGGGGGAGGCCCGGCGGGGCTGTACTTCGCGATCTCGATGAAGCTGCGCGACCCGGCGCACGAGGTCACCGTGCTGGAGCGCAACAAGGCCGACGACACGTTCGGCTGGGGCGTGGTCCTCAGCGACGACGCGCTGGGCCGCATGGAGCGCAATGACCCGCAGAGCACCGCTGCCATCCGCGACGAGTTCGCCTACTGGGACGACATCGCCGTGGTCCACCACGGGCGCCGCACCGTCTCCGGCGGCCATGGGTTCGCCGGGATCGGGCGGATGAAGATGCTCCTGCTCCTCCAGGACCGCGCCCGGGAACTGGGCGTGGACCTGCGCTTCCAGACCGAGTTCCGCTCCGCCGAGGAGTACCGCCACGACTACGACCTGGTGGTGGCGGCGGACGGGATCAACTCCCTCGTCCGCAAGGAGTACGAGGCGGAGTTCCGGCCGGACATCGATATGCGCCTCTGCAAGTTCATCTGGCTCGGCACCCACCAGAAGTTCGACGACGCCTTCACGTTCATCTTCGAGCCGACCGAGCACGGCTGGATGTGGATGCACGCCTACCAGTTCGACGCGGATACGGCGACGGCCATCGTCGAGTGCACCCAGCAGACCTGGGACGCATGGGGCTTCGAGGACATGTCCAAGGAGGAGACGATCGCCACGTGCGAGCGGGTCTTCGCCGCCCACCTCGGTGGCCACTCGCTGATCTCCAACGCCAACCACCTGCGCGGCTCCGCGGTGTGGATGAACTTCCCCCGCGTCATCTGCGAGCGCTGGCACCACGAGAACGTCGTGCTGATGGGCGACGCCGCGGCCACCGGCCACTTCTCCATCGGCTCCGGCTCCCGCCTGGCGTTCGACAGCGCCATCGCCCTCGCCGAGTACCTGCACAGCGAACCGACGATGGAGCAGGCGTTCGAGCGCTACCAGGAGGAGCGGCGGATGGAGGTGCTCCGCCTCCAGTCCGCAGCGCGCAACAGCCTGGAGTGGTTCGAGCAGTGCGAGCGCTACCTGGACATGGACCCCGTCCAGTTCAACTACTCGCTGCTCACCCGCAGCCAGCGGATCAGCCACGAGAACCTGCGCCTGCGCGACCCGGACTGGTTGCGCCAGGCGGAGGACTGGTTCCAGGCCCAGGCCGGCGGCACCCCCGGGCGGGCGCCGATGTTCGCCCCGTTCCGCCTGCAGGACATGGAGTTGGTGAACCGGGTGGTGGTGTCGCCGATGGCCCAGTACCGGGCGGTGGACGGCTGCCCGACCGACTGGCACTTCGCCCACTACGCCGAGCGGGCCAAGGGCGGTGCCGGCCTGCTCTACACCGAGATGACGTGCGTGTCGCCGGAAGGCCGCATCACGCCCGGCTGCCCCGGCCTCTACGCGCCGGAGCACGAGGCGGAGTGGGCCCGCCTGGTTCGCTTCGTGCACGGCGAGACCGCGGCCAAGGTGTGCTGCCAGATCGGCCACAGCGGCCGCAAGGGCAGCACCCAGGTCGGGTGGGAGGACGCCGACCGGCCCCTGCCGGACGGCAACTGGGAGGTCATGTCGGCGTCCGCCGTGCCGTGGTCACCGGCCAGCCAGGTGCCGCGGGCGATGACCCGGGCGGACATGGACCGGGTGACGGCCGAGTTCGTCGCCGCCGCCGAGATGGCCGAGCGGGCCGGCTTCGACATGATCGAACTGCACGCCGCGCACGGCTACCTGCTGTCCAGCTTCATCTCGCCCGTCTCCAACGTGCGCACCGACGAGTACGGCGGTTCGCTGGAGAACCGGATGCGCTACCCCCTGGAGGTCTTCCAGGCGATGCGCGCCGTGTGGCCGGCGCACAAGCCGATGAGCGTGCGGATCTCGGCGCACGACTGGCTGGACGAGCACGGCGTGACCCCGGACGAGGCGGTGGAGATCGCCCGCCGGTTCCACGCCGCCGGTGCCGACATCATCGACGTCTCCGCCGGGCAGACCAGCGAGGACGCCCGCCCGGTCTACGGCCGGATGTTCCAGACCCCGTTCAGCGACCGGATCCGCAACGAGGCCGGCATCGCCACGATGGCGGTGGGCAACATCACCGACCACGACATGGTCAACGGCATCCTCATGGCCGGCCGCGCCGACCTGGTGTGCCTGGCCCGTGTGCATCTGGCCGATCCGTACTTCACCCTGCATGCCGCCGTCGCGCTCGGCGACCGGGGCACGGAGTGGCCGCTGCCGTACCTGCCCGGGCGGGATCAGGCCTACCGGCTGGCCGAGCGGGCGCAGGAGGTGATCCGGGCATGAGCCTGGAGGGCCGCACGGTGCTGATCACCGGCGGCGGCACCGGCCTCGGGGCGAGGATGGCGGCAGACTTCGCCGCCGCCGGCGCCCAGGTGGTGATCGCCGGCCGGCGTGCCGAGCCGTTGGCCGAGGTGGCCGCCGCCACGCCCGGCATGCGCACCGTGGTCGCCGACGTCACCGACGAGGCCTCGGTGCAGGCCATGTTCGCCGCTGCCGGGCCGGTGGACGTGGTGATCGCCAACGCCGGTGCGTCCGCCAGCGCGCCGCTGCATCGCACCTCGATGACGCAGTGGGAAGAGATGGTCGGGGTGAACCTCACCGGCACCTTCCTCACCCTCCGCGAGGGCTGGGCACAACTGCGGGGGCGTGAGTGGGGGCGCCTGATCGCCGTGGCCTCCACAGCCGGGCTGCGCGGCTACCGCTACGTGGGCGCCTACACGGCGGCCAAACATGGTGTGATCGGCCTGGTGCGGGCGACGGCGCAGGAGGTCGCCGGCAGTGGCACCACCGCCAACGCCCTGTGTCCCGGCTTCCTCGCCACGGAGATGACCGAGCGGTCGATCGCCAACATCCAGGCCACCACCGGTCGCAGCCGTGAGGAGGCGCTGGCTGCGCTCACTGCAGACAGCCCGCTGGGCCGATTGATCGAGCCCGCCGAGGTGGCGGCCGCCGCACTGTGGTTGTGCGGGCCGGGCAGCGACGCGGTGAACGGGCAGGCGATCGCCCTGGACGGTGGTGCCACATGACCGAGCCACTGGCCCGCCATCGGCTGAAGACGTGGATCCGCCTGCTGCGCGCCACCCGCACGATCGAGGCCGAACTCCGCGAGTTCCTGAGGGTCGAGCACGACAGCACCCTGCCGCGCTTCGACGTGCTCGCCGCGCTGCATCGGGCCGACGGCGAACTGACGATGGGCGAGTTGTCGCAGCAACTGCTGGTCTCCAACGGCAATGCCACGGCGGTGGTGGACCGGCTGGAGCGCGACGGGCTGGTTCGTCGCGCGCCGTCGCCGGCCGATCGCCGTGTCGTGCGGGTCGGCCTGACGGCGGCGGGTGCGGCCCACTTCGAGGCCCAGGCAGCGCCGCACGCCGCACGGGTGGACGCGCTGTTCAGCGGCCTCGGCGGCCACGACCTCGACCTGCTCGACGACCTGCTCCACCGGCTGGAGGCCCACCTCCACCCCGAACCGAAAGGCACCCGATGACCCCCACCTCGATGGCCGGCCTGCGCCCACAGCACTTCCTGTGGGAGGTGCAGGACCGGGTGGCGACGATCCGCCTGGATCGTCCGGAACGAAAGAACCCGCTGACGTTCGACAGTTACGCCGAACTGCGCGACACGTTCCGGGCGCTGAGCTCCGCCGACGACGTGGACGTCGTGGTGCTCGGCTCCAACGGCGGCAACTTCTGCTCGGGCGGCGACGTGCACGAGATCATCGGCCCGCTGGTGGCGATGGACATGAAGCAACTGCTGGCGTTCACCCGGATGACCGGTGACCTGGTGAAGGCCATGATCGGGTGCGGCAAGCCGATCATCGCCGCCGTGGACGGGGTCTGCGTGGGGGCCGGGGCGATCATGGCGATGGCCGCCGACCTGCGCCTGGCCACGCCGCAGGCCAGCACCGCCTTCCTGTTCACCAGGGTGGGCCTGGCCGGCTGCGACATGGGCGCCTGCGCCGTCCTGCCCCGCATCATCGGGCAGGGGAGGGCCGCGGAGCTGCTGTACACGGGGCGGTCGTTCACTGGCGAGGAAGGCGAGCGGTGGGGCTTCTACAACTCGCTCCACGATGCGGCCGCCCTCGACGGCGCAGCGCTGGACCTGGCCCGCCGCCTGGCCGCTGGGCCGACGTTCGCCCACGGGATCACCAAGACCCAGCTCAACCACGAGTGGAGCATGGGGCTGGAGCAGGCGATCGAGGCCGAAGCCCAGGCGCAGGCGATCTGCATGCAGACGAAGGACTTCGAGCGCGCCTACCACGCGTTCGTGGCCAAGCAGCGGCCCGTCTTCGAGGGCGATTGAACAGGGACGACACACAGGGGGCACCATGAGCGACTCACCACACCAGTTCCTCCAGCCGCCGGGCTGGAAGCGGGCCAAGGGCTACGCCAACGGCGTGGTCGCCGAAGGCCGCACGGTCTACCTCGGCGGGATGATCGGCTGGAACGGCCAGCAGCAGTTCGAGACGGACGACTTCGTGGGCCAGTTCCGCCAGTGCCTGCAGAACATCGTGGACGTGCTGGCCGAGGCGGGCGCCGGCCCCGAGCACCTGGTGCGCCTCACCTGGTACGTCACCAGCCGTGACGAGTACCTGGAGAACCTGGCGGGCATCGGTCAGGCCTACCGCGAGGTGATCGGCCGCCACTTCCCAGCGATGGCCGTGGTGCAGGTGGTGGCGCTGATGGAGGCGCGGGCGAAGGTGGAGATCGAGGCCACGGCGGTGGTGCCGTGAACGCCCCGCTCGGCCCCACCGGGCACGTGGACACGTTCGCCCGCGACCACCTGCCGCCGGCCGAGGAGTGGCCGGAACTGTTGCTCGACGGCTTCGACTACCCGGAGTACCTCAACGCTGCAGTCGAGTTGACGGACCGGATGGTGGAGCGCGGCTTCGGCGACCACACCGCCCTCATCGGCAACGGCCGGCGCCGCACCTACAAGGAGCTCACCGACTGGACAAACCGGCTGGCCCACGCGCTGACGGAGGACTACGGGGTGGTGCCGGGCAACCGGGTGCTGATCCGCTCCGCCAACAACCCGGCGATGGTGGCCTGCTGGCTGGCCGCCACGAAGGCGGGCGCGGTGGTGGTGAACACCATGCCCATGCTGCGCGCAGGTGAACTGGGCCAGATCGTGGACATCGCCGAGGTGTCGCTGGCGCTGTGCGACACCCGGCTGATGGACGAGATGGTGGCGTGCGCCAAGGACAGCCGGTTCCTCACCAAGGTCGTCGGCTTCGACGGCACCGCCAACCATGATGCGGAACTGGACCGGGTGGCGCTGAACAAGCCCGTTCGTTACGAGGCGCCGCCCACCGGCCGCGACGACGTGGCCCTGCTGGGCTTCACCAGTGGCACCACCGGCCGGCCGAAGGCCACCATGCACTTCCACCGCGACCTGCTGATCATCGCCGACGGCTACGCCAAGGAGGTGTTGGGGGTGACGCCCGACGACGTGTTCGTGGGCTCGCCGCCACTGGCGTTCACGTTCGGCCTCGGCGGCCTGGCCGTGTTCCCCCTGCGCTTCGGGGCCGCGGCCACGCTGCTGGAGAACGCCTCGCCGCCGAACCTCATCGAGATCATCCAGGAGTACCGGGCCACGGTCTGTTTCACCGCGCCCACGGCCTACCGGGCGATGCTCGCCGCGATGGCGGACGGTGCCGACCTGTCGTCGCTGCGGGCCGCCGTGTCCGCGGGCGAGACCCTGCCCGCCCCGGTGTACGACGCATGGATGGCCACCACCGGCAAGCCGATGCTCGACGGCATTGGCGCCACCGAACTGCTGCACATCTTCATCACCAACCGCTTCGACGACTCCCGTCCGGGTTGCACCGGGCGGCCCGTCGGCGGCTACCGGGCCAGGGTGGTGGACGACGACATGAACGAGGTGCCCCGCGGCACCGTTGGCCGGCTGGCGGTGCAGGGCCCCACCGGCTGCCGCTACCTCGCCGATGACCGCCAGCGCCGCTACGTGCAGGACGGCTGGAACCTCACCGGCGACTCCTTCGTGCAGGACGACGACGGCTACTTCCACTTCGCCGCCCGCAGCGACGACATGATCATCTCCAGCGGCTACAACATCGCCGGCCCGGAGGTGGAGGCCGCGCTGCTGGCCCACCCCGACGTCGCCGAGTGCGCGGTGATCGGCGTGCCCGACGAGGCCCGCGGCCAGATCGTGCAGGCTCATGTGGTGCTGAAGGAGGGCGTGACGGCAAACGACGCCGCGGCCGCCAGCCTGCAGGAGCACGTGAAGGCGACGATCGCGCCCTACAAGTACCCGCGCTCGGTCGTGTTCACCGAGGCGCTGCCGAAGACGCAGACGGGCAAGATCCAGCGCTTCCGGCTGCGCGAGCCGGGCTGAGGCGCCAGCGGGCCGGTCAGTTGGAGCTCAGGTCGTCGGGCGCGTCGGCCAGCCATGCCAATCGCCCGCCCTGCCGGCGCAGCACGGCACGCCACAGCAGATCCGGCCGGGCGGTGAACACGTCCGGCCGTCTCCGCCGGCACCACGATCCAGGCGCCGTCGGTGAGCTCGCTGTCGAGCTGGAACGGGCCCCATCCCGAGTAGCCGCGGAACACCCGCAACGTCCGCACACGGTCCGCCACCACCACCGGGTCGTGGGCCAGGTCCACCGAGCCGAGGTCGCCCACCACGGGGCTCCACGCCCCTTCGGCGGGCCCGTCCAGCCGGGCCAGCGCGATCAGTGCGTCCAACTCCACCGGGCCGCCGTTGAACAGTTCGGCCGGCGTGCTGAGGAACGGGGTCCAACGGTCCAGTTGTTCGGGTATCGGCAGCCCTGACGGTCGGTTGAGCACCACCCCGACGGCGCCCTCGTCGTGGTGCTCCAGCACGTACACGACGGTGCGGTCGAAGTTGGGATCCTCCAGCGGCGGGGTGGCGACGAGCAGCTTGCCCTTGCACGACCCGGGGAAGGGTGTGTCGGGAGTCTCATCGTCGGCCACGTCATCATTGTGCCGCGGCGGCGTCCCCATACGGTTCCCCCGGAACCGTCAGGAGACATACCCCACCATGTGGAACAACAGGAACCGCCGCCGGTTCAGCCCCTTTCTCGTCGGTCTCGGCGTCATGGTCGGCCTCGTGGTCGCCGCCGTCACCGTCATCGGCCGCCTCTGGGGCATGCCGTTCACCACGGAGACCGTCGATCACTCACCGCCCGTCGTCATCGTCGACCTGCGCGACCTGGCCGAGTACCACGCTGCGCAGGCCCAGTTCGAAGTCACCATCGACGAGGAGCACGACGTGCAGTGGCTGCCGTCGGCCCTCGCCGGTGAGCGTGTCCAGTTCGTCGGGGTCGGCACGGTGGACGCCATCGTCGACTTCTCCACGCTGGCGACCGACGCCATCACCGTGAGCGCCGACGGCACGTCGGTGGAGGTCGTGGTGCCGCACCCGGTGCTGGCCGACCCCGTGCTGGACCACGACCAGAGCCATGTGATGAACCGCGACCGCGGGCTGTTCAACCGGATCGGCGGGCTGTTCAGCGACAACCCGACCAGCGAGGACGGACTGTACGAGGCCGCGGACGCCAAGATGTCCGCTGCCGCGCTGGAGTCCGACCTGCTGCAGCGGGCCGAGGACAACACCCGGCTGATGCTGTACACCCTGCTGCGCAACCTCGGCTTCCAGCACGTGAACGTGGAGTTCGGCCGCCCCGGTGGCCCTGACTGACCTCCTAAGGTCGGGGCGTGCGCGTCGTCGAGATCGAGACCTTCGTCATCGCCAACCCGCCCCCGTCGTGGGGCGGGCCGTACTTCGTGGTGGTCAAGGTCACGACGGACGACGGGTACGTCGGCTATGGCGAGCACTATGGGTCGTCCGTCGGGCCAGCCGTGGTCACTGCGGTGATCGACGACGTGGCACGCCGTTGCCTCGTCGGCCACGATCCGCACCGCATCGAACGGTTCTGGCGCATGGCGTACTCGCTGGGCTTCACCCAACGCCCGGACGTCACGGTGCAGGGCGCCGTCAGCGCGCTGGAGATCGCCTGCTGGGACATCATCGGCAAGGCCGCCGGCAGACCGGTGCATGACCTGCTGGGCGGGCGCGTGCATGAGGCCGTGCGGTCGTACACCTACCTGTACCCCCGCGACGGCGACGCTGCGTCGGTGTACACGGACCCGGCCACGGCCGCGGCCCGCGCCGCCGAGGAGGTGGGGCGCGGGTTCACTGCCGTGAAGTTCGATCCGTGCGGGCCGTACACGGTGATGGGCGGGCACCAGCCCCGTCCGGACGATGTAGCGACGGCGGTTGCGGTGACCCGTACGGTGCGCGATGCGGTCGGCAGCAGGGCCGACATCCTTGTCGGCACGCACGGGCAGTTCACCGCGGCCGGGGCGATCCGGATGAGCCGCCATCTCGCTCCCTACGATCCCCTGTGGTTCGAGGAGCCGGTTCCGCCCGATGACATCGACGCGCTCGCCCAGGTGGCTGCGGCGTCACCGATACCGATCGCCTCGGGGGAACGATGGACCACGAAGTACGAGTTCGCCCGCGCCCTCGAACGCAGGGCGGTGTCGATCGCGCAGCCCAATGTGGGCCGGTGCGGTGGCCTGATGGAGGCGAAGAAGATCGCTTCCATCGCTGAGGCGTTCGGCGCTCAACTGGCGCCGCACTGCTACAACGGGCCGATCGGCCTGATCGCCGGCCTCGCTGTCGCGTGCACGTCGCCCAACACGCTGCTGCTGGAGACGATCGGCACCATCGAGGGCTTTCACCGCGACCTGGTGTGCACCGACGTGGAGTGGGTCGATGGCAGGGTCGTGCCGTCGATGGAGCCCGGGCTGGGTGTGACGCTGAACGAGGACGTCGCCCGCGCGCACGCCTACACCGGCGACGACCTGCACCTCACGATGTGGCGTTCGCCCATCGACTCCGCGGAGTTCCACGACCGCTGACCGGCCTGTGTGAAAATCGGTCGGTGGACTCGATCGAGGTGGTGTTATGGCTGCTCGTTCTTGGCGGTAGTGCACTGGTCATCGGGATCGTGGCGATCAACGTGCGGAAGTCGCGCCGCGGGCTCGTCGTCTGGTGGATGAGCGCCTCCGTCGCGCTCGGGCTTTCGATCTTGTTCACGGCATCTGCTGCCACAGAGGTGCGCAAGATGGAGGCCCGAACCTCCTGCGTTGTGAGGCTGCTCGATTTCGACAACGACAGCGTCAAGACGGTGCGCGTGCAGTGGTGGCCTCCGCGGGTGCAGTGCGAGTACGGCTACTCGTACACGAACGAACGAGAGGTCGTGTGGGAGTCGCGCTGGCTGATCTACCTTCCCGTCATCTTCATTCCTGTCGCTCTGGCAACCGCCCTCGGCGCGATCCGGAACACACGACTCCGCCGCCGTGCTGTCGCTCCGGACGGAGCCGATACCGTCACGCACGCAGAGCTGCCGACCGACGCTGGGCCGGTCGGAGGTTAGAGAGCTCGGACTGCGGCGATGATTTCGTAGGTGTCTTCGCGACTGAACCATTGAAGTGACAGGCGGTGTCGCAGCCCGTCCGTGCCCGTCCACACGATGATGCTGGGGTGCTGTCGCTGGCTCCAGCTGAGCCGAGGAATGACCGGTCCAGCGAGCACTGTGTAGGACTCGCTGCTGCCGTCTGTCGTGCTGGAACCACGCCAGGTGGCATCAGTGACGCCGGTCGCCGTCGCGGACACACGGTGATGGAGCAGTTCCAGACCGAGCACGGGTAGCGGTAGCAGCGCCACGGCCGCGAGTACTCGGAGCACTACAGGGGCGGAGGAGACGAACGCAGTCAGGCTTGCGGCGACACAAATGAGCATCCACGGGACGATCCGCCACGGCGATGGGCGAAAGACCGCGGCATCCGCGCTGTAGCGCCCAGGCAGCTTCGTGCTTGCGGACGCCACATGACGCTCAAGACGGTCGATTGCGTCATCGGCGCCCTCCATACGCGCACGATATCGCTGGGCACCCATCCCGACCTGCCGCTCGGGGCGGGTTGACGACTCGATCGGGAGCGGGCAAGTGCTCGGGTGTCAGAACAAGCCGAGCCGCATGATGCCGCTCCACAGACGGCTGCGGTGGCCGGTTGGTATCCGGACTCCGAGGTGGCACAGCGCACGTGGCTTCGCCACCCAGAGCTGCGTGATTGCTCGCTGGACATGAGACATGCAATCGGGCACGATGCGGTCGTTTCTGGTGAGTGCGAGCGTCTTGAGGAGTGATGAGTGGCGATCGAGGAGAACTTGGCAGCGACTGATCCTGACTCGCCGCTGCTCGACACGTCGACGTCCTTCGATGAACGATTCGATGAGCTGTTGGAGTACTGCGAGGGCGGGCAACCGTGGGTCGTTCAACTGGCGCCCTACAAGGACCACATCTCCGCAATGCTGGAGACACTCCACGCGGAGGATCGTGGCATCCCGGGAGGCGGAACGTTCTGGTACGAGGGTGTGCCGCTCGATGACGATGATGGCGACGTCATCTACGTGAGTCCGACGGTCGTTTCCAAGGCCGCCGCTGTGATCGGTGGTTTGACCGACGATGAGATTGCGGCGCTCTGGCAGCGCGCATCATCCAGCCGGTCAGGGTGGTTCGACGGACTGCCCCGCTCGGACGTCCAGGCAACGATGCGTGAGTTGCGGACGCTTGCACGAGAAGCTGCCGCACGGGGGCAAGGAATGATTCGGTACTTGCTGATGTAGCTCATGGCTGGGTGAGCGGCACCGTGTTCTGCTCCGCTCGCCACACGGGGATGGTGTCGCCGCTCTGCCTGTCCATCCTTATCTGCTCGGCCCCCATGGGCGCTACTGCCCCCGGTCGACGCTGCAACGACCTGCCGAACCCCGCTGGTGGCTGCCGGGCGAGGGCCGTCGCAGCACCGCGAACGGCGTCGAGGGGCCCGTGGAGGGCGGTCAACTAGCCTGCGCGACGTGACGACCGGCGCTGGCGACCAACCCACCCTTGCCACGCTCGAGGCCATCGTGCTGGCCGTCACCGGTGGCACCCCTCGCGTCCTTTGTGTGGACGGCGACGACCTGCCAAGGCTGCCCGCCGGCCGGCCGAGCGCCGGCGATCGCACGCTGGAGTTGGCGCTGCGCCGCTTCGCCGCCGAGCAGGCCGGCCTGGAGTTGGGCTACGTGGAGCAGCTCTACACGTTCGGCGACATGAACCGCGCCGGTCGCGACGCGCCCGCGGGCGCACGCGTGCTGTCGGTCGCCTATCTGGCGCTGGTGCACGAGACCGCTCCGCTCGCCGGCTCCGCCTGGTCGGACGTGTACGACCTGCTGCCGTGGGAGGACCACCGCGGCGGCCGGCCCCCGGTGCTCGACGACCGCATCGTGCCGGCGCTGGCCCGCTGGGCGGCGAAAGGTTCGCGCGCCGAGCGCCTGGCTCGCGCCGAGCGGGCCGACATCGCCTTCGGCCTCTCGGGCGCAGCGTGGGACGGGGTGCGCACGCTGGAGCGCTACGAACTGCTCTACGAGGCCGGCCTGGTGGGGGAGGCCGCAGCGCGGCCAGGAAGCGGTATCGGCCTCGCAATGGCCATCGATCACCGCCGCATGGTGGCCACGGCGCTGGGCCGGCTGCGCGGCAAGGTGACCTACCGCCCCGTGGTGTTCGAGCTGCTGCCCGAGACGTTCACCCTGCTGCAGCTGCAACGTGTGGTGGAGGCACTGCTGGGCCGGATGCTGCACAAGCAGAACTTCCGCCGGCTGGTGGAGGGCGCCGGCCTGGTGGAGCCGACGGGGGAGAAGCTGGCCACCAGCGGACGCCCCGCCGCGACGTTCCGCTTCCGCCGCGAGGTGCTGCGCGAACGCGCCCGCCCCGGCGTGGCGCCGACCGCCTGACGCTCCTTCCGAGCTGCGACCGCACAGCAATCGGCTTGACGTTCACGGCGACGGGCTTATACTCATCACGAGTAGTAGAAATGCTCATGCAGAGCATTTACCGGAAGGAGACGGCCGATGATGCCGGAGGCAGAAGCGTGGGCGGTGGCCGAGGAGGTGGCGGCGATCCGCCAGTTGTGCGAGGAGCGCAACGCGGTGATCCTGGCGCACAACTACATGACGCCCGACATCTTCCACGGGGTGGCGGACATCACCGGCGACTCGCTGGCACTGGCTCGCGCCGCAGCCACGACCGAGGCTGACGTGATCGTGTTCGCCGGCGTGCACTTCATGGCCGAGACGGCCGCCATCACCTGCCCGGACCGCACGGTGCTGATCCCCGACCCGACCGCCGGCTGCTCGCTGGCCGAGTCCATCACGGCGGCGGACGTGCGGGCGCTGCGTCACCGCCACCCGGGGGTGCCGATCGTCGCCTACGTCAACACCTCAGCCGCGGTGAAGGCGGAGGTGGACATCTGCTGCACGTCCGGCAATGCCGTGGAAGTGGTGCGCAGCCTCGGTGCGGCGGAGGTGATCATGCTGCCCGACCGGCACCTGGCCGCGTGGGTGGCTGGGCAGGTACCGGACATCCGGATCATCCCGTGGCACGGTGCCTGCGAGGTGCACGACCGGTTCACCGGCTCGCAGGTGCGCTCACTGCGCGCCGACGGGGTGACGGTGATCGCCCACCCCGAGTGCCCCGCCGACGTGCTGGCCGAGGCGGACTTCGTGGGCTCGACGGCGGCGATGACCCGCTACGTCACGGTGCAGCGGCCCCGGCGGGTGGCCCTGATCACCGAATGCTCGATGGCCGACAACGTCGCCGCCGACTGCCCGGACGTCGAGTTCGTGCGGCCGTGCAACCTGTGCCCGCACATGAAGAAGATCACGCTCGCGGGGATCCACCGCTCGCTGGCCACGATGACCCATCAGGTCACCGTGCCGGAGAGGGTTGCCACCGCCGCCCGTCGCTCGATCGACGCGATGCTGGCCGTGCCCGCCGCTGCTGCCGTGGTGGGTGCACGATGATCGCCCGCATCGAGGAGTGGCTGGAGGCGCCGTTGGTGGTGGTGGGTGCCGGTGCAGCGGGCCTCAGCGCCGCCCTGGCGTCGCGCGGGGCGATGGTGCTGGCCGACACGGCTCCGGGGGAGGGCGGGTCGAGCCCGCTGGCCCAGGGCGGCATGGCGGCGACCGTGGCGGCCGACGACTCCACCGCCGACCACGTGGCCGACACGATGAACGCCGGCGCCGGCCTGGTGGAGGCCGAGGTCGCCGCCGCAGTGTGTGGTGCCGGCGCGGAGACGGTGGCCTGGCTGGCGGCGCAGGGCGTCCACTTCGACCGCGCCGGCGACGGCAGCCTGCACCTCCACCGTGAGGCCGCTCACGGGCGGGCGCGCATCGTGCACGCGCGTGACCACACCGGCCAGGAGATCGTGCGGGCTCTCGCCGCGGCCGTGGCGGCGAGGGAGGACATCGACCTGTGGGTGGGAGTGGAGGTGGTGGCGCTGCACATGGACGGTGGCCGCGTGGCCGGGGTGATCGCCCGGCGGGCCGACGGCGGGCACATCGGCATTACCGCCCCCGCCGTGCTGGTGGCCACCGGCGGCTACGCCCACCTGTGGGCCCGGACCACCGCCCCGGCCCAGGCGGTGGGTGGCGGGCTGGCGCTGGCGATGCGGGCCGGCGCCACGGTCGCCGACCTGGAGATGGTGCAGTTCCACCCCACGGCGCTGGACGTTGGTGGCGACCCGCGGCCGCTGCTGACCGAAGCGCTGCGCGGCGCCGGCGGCCTGCTGGTGGACGGTGAGGGCACCCGGTTCATGGTCGGCCGGCATCCCGACGCCGAACTGGCACCTCGCGACGTGGTCGCTCGAGGGGTCTACGCCCAGTTGCAGTCCGGCGCCCGGGCGGCGCTGGATCTGCGCCACCTGGGCGATCACCTGGCCGCCGAGTTCCCCGGCGTGGTGGCCACGGCACGGGCGCACGGGCTGGACGCCTGCCGTGACCCGCTGCCGGTGACGTCCGTCGCCCACTACTGCATGGGCGGTGTGGCGGCGGGCCCCGACGGCGCCACCACAGTGCCCGGGCTGTGGGTGGCCGGCGAGGTGGCCAGCACCGGGCTGCACGGCGCCAACCGGCTGGCCAGCAACTCGCTGCTGGAGGCAGTGGTGATGGGCCGGCGCGCGGCTGCGGCGATCGACGCAACACGCGGCGTGTCGGCCACGGCGCCCACTCGGCCGTCGCAGGTGGACGCGCCTGCGTGCGTGCGCCCCGCCGACCTGGCGGAGATCCGCACCGTGCTGTGGAACCACGTGGGCGTGGTGCGAGACGGCGCCGGCCTGCGGTTGGCGGGTCATCGGCTGGGCGCCATCGCCGCCCGCTACCCGGGTGCGCCGCCGAACGAGGTGCTGGTGGCCCGGCAGGTGGTGCGCTTCGCGCTGGCTCGCCCGGAAAGCCGTGGCGCCCACTTCCGCAGCGATCACCCCGAGCCAGATGCCGTGTGGGCCCGCCGCCGGGTGGAGGTGGTGCGATGAGCCCCGCCGCGCCGCACCCGCTCGTCTACGACGACCTGCTGCGCACCGCCCTGCGCGAGGACCTCGGCCTGGCGGGCGACCTGACTGCAGAGGCAACCGTCGGCGCCGACCGCACCGGCTCCGCCGTCGTGCGGGCCCGCGAGCCAGGCGTGGTCGCCGGGCTGGAGGTCGTGGCCCGGCTGTTCGCCATCGTCGACCCTGCGGTGGAGGTCCGCCTGCTGGTGGCAGACGGCGACGCGGTGGCCGCCGGCACCGATCTGGCGACGCTGCGCGGCGCGGCGCGGTCCATCCTGCTGGGGGAGCGCACCGCCCTGAACCTGCTGGGCCGCCTGTGCGGAATCGCCACCGCCACCCGGTCGGTGGTCGACGCGATCGCCGGCACCCGCGCGACGGTGACCTGCACGCGCAAGACCACACCCGGCCTCCGTGGGTTGGAGAAGTACGCCGTGCGGGTGGGCGGCGGTGCCAACCATCGCTTCGGGCTGGACGACGCCGTGCTGGTGAAGGACAACCACATCGCGTTCGCCGGTGGCCTTCGAGCCGCGCTGGAAGGGATTGCCGGCAGGGTCGGCCACCTGGTGCCGGTGGAGGTGGAGGTGGACACGGAGGCCCAGCTGGACGAACTGCTCCTCCTGGTGGAGCACGGCCATCGGGTGGACGTGGTGATGCTGGACAACTTCTCGCCCGAGCGGCTGCAGGCAGCCGTCCGGCGGATCGGCGGTCGGCTGGTGGTCGAGGCGTCCGGTGGCATCACCCTGGAACGGGCGAGGGAGGTGGCCGAGACGGGTGTGGACGTGCTCTCGCTCGGCTGGCTGACGCACAGCGTCCCGGCGCTGGACGTGGGCCTCGACGTCGTTCCGGCGAACCGAGTTGCATGATCATTCAATGATCCGTATAGTCATGCGTCTATGTTGCGAGCCGGCATCATCGGGGCGTCCGGGTACACGGGCGCCGAACTGCTGCGGACGATTGCCCAGCACCCAGGGATGGAGGTGGCCTACGCCACCGGCGACACCCAGGCGGGGACCCGGGCTGCGGCCCTGTATCCCAGCCTGGCCGCCCACTACCCGGGACTGGTGTTCGAGTCGTTCGACCCCGCCCGCGCCGACGGGCTGGACGTCGTCTTCCTCGGGCTGCCCCACGAGGCCAGCCTGGCCCTCGCCCCACAACTGGTGGGGACGGTGGGGTGCGTGGTCGACCTGTCCGCCGCCTACCGGCTGAAGGACGCTTCGCTGTACCCGCAGTGGTACGGGTTCACCCACGACCAGCCCGGCCTGCTGGGCGACGCGGTGTACGGCCTGCCGGAGCGTCACCGCAGCGAGTTGAAGGGTGCCGGCCTGGTGGCCACGCCCGGCTGCCACGTCACGGCGGCCACGCTGGCGCTGGCCCCGCTGGTGGAGCGTGGCCTGGTGGCGACCACCGGGATCGTCGTCAACAGCATCACGGGCATCAGCGGCGCCGGCCGGGGCCTGAAGCACTCGTCGCTGTTCTGCTCCGCCGACGAGGACGTCACCGCCTACGGCCTGCTGGACCACCGCCACACACCCGAGATCGAGCAGGAGGTCGGCGCCCAGGTGCTGTTCACCCCGCACCTCGCCCCGATGAACCGGGGCATCCTTGCCACCTGCTACGCCCGCCCGGCGGCGGACGTCACCACGGCGTCGCTGCTGGCCGCGCTGGCCGACGCCTACGCCGGCGAGCCGTTCGTCGTGGTCTCCGAGGCATCGCCCAGCACGAAGGCGACGCTGGGCAGCAACGCCGCCCACCTCACCGCCCGGTTCGACCAGCGGACTGGCACGGTGATGGCCATCGGCGCGATCGACAACCTGGCCAAGGGCGCCTCCGGTGGCGCCCTGCAGGCCGCCAACGTCGCCCTCGGCCTGCCCGAGACCGCGGGATTGTCCGCCGTCGGGATGTACCCGTGAGCGCCACGGCTGCGGACAAGGCGGCGGTGCTGGTCGAGGCGCTGCCCTACATCCGCCGGTTCGCCGGGCAGGTCGTGGTGGTGAAGTACGGCGGCAACGCGCTGGCAGGGGCCAGCGAGGACGACGCGCTGGCGCTCTTCGCTCAGGACATCGTGCTGATGCGCCAGGTGGGCATGCGCCCGGTGGTGGTGCACGGCGGTGGCCCGCAGATCAGCGAGCTGATGACGCGATTGGGCAAGGTCACCGAGTTCCGCAACGGCCTGCGGGTGACGGACGCCGAGACGGTGGACATCGCCCGCATGGTGCTGGTGGGCCAGGTGAACCCCCAATTGGTCAGCGCCATCAATGTGCACGGCCCGCTGGCCGTCGGCGTCAGCGGGGAGGACGCCGGCCTCATCCGGGCGACGGCACGCGACCCTGAACTCGGCTTCGTCGGCGACGTGGTGGCGGTCAACCCGGGCATCCTCCAGGGCCTGCTGGACGAGGGGTTCATCCCGGTCGTGGCCACCATCGGCACCGACGGCGCCGGGCAGGCGTTCAACATCAACGCCGACACGGTGGCCGGCCGGATCGCCGAAGCCCTCGGCGCCGAGAAGCTGGTCTACCTGACCGACATCGAGGGCCTGCGCCGCGTCGTCGACGACGCCGCCAGCCTGATCCGCCAGACCACGCCTGACGAACTGGACGCGCTGATGGCCGATGGCACCATCGCTGGGGGGATGATCCCGAAGGTGGAGAGCTGCGTCGCCGCCGTGCGGTCCGGCGTGCGCCGGGCACACATCCTCGACGGCCGCATCCCTCACGTGCTGCTGCTCGAGTTCTTCACGGACGAGGGGATCGGAACGATGGTCAGATGAGCAGTCACGCATTCACCACCGACGGGCACGGGCGCTGCCCGTTCATGCCGGTGTTCGGTGCCCCTCAGGTGATGTTCGAGCGCGGCCAGGGCACCGTGCTGTGGGACACCGAGGGCCGCCGTTACCTGGACTTCCTGTGCGGGCTGGCGGTCACCTCGCTGGGCCATGCCAACCCAGTCGTGGCCGAGGCCATCTGCACCCAGGCCAACACCCTGCTGCACGTCAGCAACCTGTTCGCCAACCCGGTGGCCACCGAAGCGGCGGTTCGCCTCAACTCGCTGCTGGCCGAAGTCACCGGCGAGGGCGGGCAGGTGTTCTTCTGCAACAGCGGCGCCGAGGCCAACGAGGCGGCGCTGAAGCTGGCCCGCAAGTTCGGCGGGCGCGGCCGGCACGCAGTGGTCAGCGCCTACGGCAGCTTCCACGGCCGCACGCTGGCGACGCTGGCCGCCACCGGGCAGCCGGCCAAGCACGAGCCGTTCCACCCGATGCCCGACGGCTTCCGTCACGCCACGTTCAACGACATCGACGCGCTCGCCGCGGCGGTGGACACCACGGTGGCCGCCGTGCTGCTGGAACCCGTGCAGGGGGAGGGCGGCGTGCTGCCGGCCGACCCCGGCTACCTGCGCGCCGTGCGGCAGTTGTGCGACGAGCGCGGTCTGCTGCTGATCATGGACGAGATCCAGACCGGCTTCGGCCGCACCGGCGAGTGGTTCGGCTTCCAGCACGCCGGCATCGTGCCCGACGTCGTCACCATGGCCAAGGCGCTCGGCAACGGATTCCCCATCGGCGCGGTGTGGGCCCGCACCGAGGTGGCCGGCCTGTTCCGCCCCGGCGACCACGGCAGCACCTATTCGGGCACCGCCATCGCCACCGCAGCCGCCAACGCCGTGCTGCAGGAGATGCACCGCATCGACGCGCCGCACCTGGCCCGCGAGCGCGGTGAGGAACTGGTCGGCAAGCTGCAGACGGTGCCCGGAGTGGCATCCGTGCGCGGCGTGGGCCTGCTGCTGGCCGCCGAACTGGCCGAGGGCATTGACGCCAAGGCCGTCTACGCGTCGGCGCTGGAGTTCGGGCTGGTCACCAACGCGGTCACGCCCACGGCGCTGCGCCTCGCCCCGCCGATCACCGTCTCGTCCGCCGAGATCGACGAGGCCGTGGCCATCCTCGCCCTCGCCATCCAGGAGCACCTGCCCGCATGACCCGCCACTTCCTCGACATCCCCGAGCTCACCGCCGACGAACTGCGCACGGTGCTGGCCCTTGCCGAGCGCGCCGACCTGCCGCAGCCACTGGCCGGCAAGGGCGCGGCCCTGATCTTCGAGAAGCCGTCCAACCGCACCCGCCACTCGATGGAGATGGCGGTCGTGCAGCTCGGCGGCCACCCCGTCTACACCCGCGGCGAAGAGGTGGGGCTGGACGTTCGCGAGACCGTGGAGGACGTCACCCGCGTGATGGCCGGCTACCACGCCGTGCTCGCCGCTCGCGTGTTCCAGCACTCCGTGGTGGAGCGCATGGCGGCCGTCAGCGACGTGCCGGTCGTCAACATGCTCAGCGACCACTCCCACCCGCTGCAGGCGCTGGCCGACGTGCTGACGATGCAGCAGGTCCACGGCGACCTCGCCGGCCACACCGTCGCCTACGTGGGCGACTACAACAATGTGTCCCGCTCGCTGGCCGAGGCGTGCGTCCTCCTCGGTGCCGACGTGTCGCTCGGCTGCCCGGTCGGCTACTGCGCCGACGACGCCGAACTGGAGCGGCTCAACTCCCTCGGCGCCGGCACCGTCCGCCAGGTGCACCGCGCTGTCGATGCCGTGGCCGGTGCGGTGGCCGTGCACACCGACACCTGGACCTCGATGGGGCAGGAGGCCGAGAAGGCCGAGCGGGTGAAGGTCTTCGAGGGGTACACGGTGGACCCGGCGATGATGGCGCTGGCCGTCCCCGGCGCCGGCTTCTACCACTGCCTGCCGGCGTACCGCGGCTACGAGGTGGCCGCCGAGGTCATCGACGGCCCGCAGAGCCATGTCATCCGCCAGGCCCACAACCGCATGCACGCGGCACGCGGGCTGATGGCGTTCCTCCTGGGGGTCCGCTGATGTCGTCCAAGGTTCAGCGCCAGCAGGCCATCGCCAAACTGGTGGCCCGACACGCCGTCACCAACCAACCCCAACTCGTGGACCTCCTGGCCGGCGAAGGCATCACCGCCACTCAGGCCACCGTGTCTCGCGACCTCGAGGACCTCGGCGCCGTGAAGGTGCGGGTGCCCGGTGGCGACACCGTGTACGCGATCCCTGAGTACGAGCCGAACCGGCTGGCCCCCGAAGACCAGTTGCGCCGGGTGATGGGGGAGTGGGTGGCCGAGGTCCGCAACAGCGGCAACCTCGTGGTGCTGCGCACGCCACCCGGATGTGCCCACGTGGTCGGCAGCGCGCTGGACCGCAGCGGCATGTCGGGCCTGCTGGGCACCGTCGCCGGCGACGACACGCTGCTGTGCGTGGCCGAGGAGGACCTCGGCGGCGCAGCACTCACGGCGATCCTGCGCGACCTGGCAGGCCTGTCGTGAGCGGCGGCAACACGCTCTGGCACGGCCGATTCGAGGGCGGCCCGGCCGCCGAACTGATGGCCTACACGGAGAGCCTGTCGTTCGACCGGCGGCTGTGGGCCGACGACATCGCCGGCTCGGTGGCCCACGTCCTCGGGCTGGTGAAGGCGTCGATCATCAGCGAGCACGAGGGCGCCTCGGTGCTGGCCGCACTGGAGCAGGTGGCCGACGAGATGGGTGCGGGCACGTTCGTGTTCGTCGAGGCCGACGAGGACATCCACACCGCGGTGGAGCGGCGGGTGACCGAGCTCGCCGGGCCGGCGGGCGCCAAGCTGCACACCGGCCGCAGCCGCAACGACCAGTCGGCCACCGACGTGCGCCGCTGGCTGAAGCGCGAGTTGATGGCCGTGGCCGGCCGGGTGGTCGACCTCCAGCACGTCCTGCTGGACCGCGCCGTCGCTGCCGAGGGCGTGTACCTGCCCGGCTACACCCACCTGCAGCGGGCCCAGCCGGTGCTCCTGGCGCACCACCTGCTGGCCCACGGCTGGGCGCTTGGCCGCGACGTGGAGCGCCTGCTCGACGCGCTGGAGCGCATCGACGTGTCACCGCTCGGCGCCGGCGCCCTGGCGGGCTCGTCGCTGCCGCTGGACCCCGACGTCACCGCCGAGGCACTGGGCTTCGCCGCCCGCTTCGAGAACTCGCTCGATGCCGTCGGCTCGCGCGACCACATCGCCGAGGCGCTCTTCGTTCTCACGCTGATCGGCCTCAACCTCTCCCGCATCGGCGAGGAGATCGTGCTCTGGACCACCGACGAGTTCGGCTTCGCCAAGCTCGACGACGCGTACGCGACCGGCAGCTCGATGCTGCCTCAGAAGAAGAACCCGGACATCGCCGAGCTCGCCCGCGGCAAGGCCGGCCGGCTGATCGGCGACCTCACCGGCTTCCTGGCCACCATGAAGGGCCTGCCCCTCAGCTACAACCGTGACTACCAGGAGGACAAGGAGCCCCTGTTCGACGCGGTGGACCAGATCAGCCTGGCGCTGGGCGCGGTCACCGGCATGATCGCCACGACCAAGTGGGTGCCGGACCGCATGCAGGCAGCCGCCGACGCGGAGACCACCTCGGCCACCGACCTGGCCGAGTGGCTGGTGCAGCGGGGCACGCCGTTCCGCGACGCCCACGCGATCGTCGGCCTGCTCGTGCGCCGCACGCTCGCGGGTGAGGGCTCGCTGCGCGACCTGGTGGCGGTGCACGAGGCGCTCGGCCCCGACGCCGCGGCGCTGGTGGCCCCCGGCGTCGCCGTGAAGCGGCGCACCACCAAGGGCGGCGCCGGCCCTGCTGCCGTAGCCGCGCAGCTGGAACGCTTCCGGGCCAAGCTGGCGGAGCTGAGTGCAGCGGTTGCCCCCGACCTGGGCTGAGCGCGACGCCACCGTCGTCGCGCCGGACCTGCTGTACCGGCTGGTCCGGCTCGGCCCTCACCTGGCCAGGGTCACCGAGGTCGAGGCCTACACCCGCGACGACCCCGCCAGCCACTCGTTCCGAGGGCCGACGGCGCGCAACGCGCCCATGTTCGGCCCTCCCGGCCGCTGGTACGTGTACCTGATCTACGGGATGCACCACTGCCTCAACCTGGTCACCGGCCGCGAGGGCGACGGGCAGGCGGTGCTGATCCGCTCCGTGGTGGTCGACGGCATCGACGACGGGCGCACCACCGGCCCGGGCCGGCTGTGCCGCGAGCTCGGCATCGACCGGACGTGGAACGGCCTCGAGGCCGAGGTGTTCGACGACGGGGTCGTCGGGCCGCGGCCCCATGTGGTCACCCGGCGCATCGGGATCACCAAGGCGGCGGACTGGCCGCGGCGCTGGGTGGCGGGGTAGTTCGGCCCTATCGCCGCCGGTCGAAGGTGGCCTAGCGTTCCGGCAACATTGTCGGCCGGACGGAGGGATGCGGGATGGCCAAGAAAGCGGCGCCGCGCCGGGTGGTGCAGGGCGACCGCTCGCCGGTGCTCACCCCGGCGGGCATCGAGCAGTTCGAGATCGGCAGGGCCACGGAGGCGGCGCGGCTGGCCAAGGTCAGCGCCATCCGGGACGTGCTGCGCACGGCCGACAAGGAGGAGCTGGAGTCCGTGGCGCTGTGGCTCCAGGCCATCCTGGCGGGCACGTCCGCCGACGAGGTGGACGACGTGCGTGCGGCGATCGACATCGAGGACGACATCGTCTTCGGCGTCCCCCCGATGAGCCCCGACGACGAGCTGGTCGAGGGCTGGCAGGAGGCGGTCTACCCCTATCGCAACCTGCTGTCGCGCAAGACGTACGAGGCGCAGAAGTACCAGCTGCAGGTGGAGTTGCTGAAGCTCCAGGCATGGGTGAAGGAGAGCGGCAGCCGGCTGGTCATCCTGTTCGAGGGGCGTGACGCCGCCGGCAAGGGCGGCACGATCAAGCGGTTCATGGAGCACCTCAACCCCCGTGGCGCCCGCGTGGTGGCGCTGGAGAAGCCGACGGACCAGGAGCGCGGCCAGTGGTACTTCCAGCGGTACGTCCAACACCTGCCGACCGCCGGCGAGATCGTGCTGTTCGACCGCTCCTGGTACAACCGGGCCGGCGTGGAGCACGTGATGGGCTTCTGCACCGATGACGAGTACGCCGAGTTCATGCGTCAGGCGCCCGAGTTCGAGGCCCATCTCGTCCGCAGCGGGGTGCACCTCGTGAAGCTGTGGTTCTCGGTCAGCCGGGCCGAGCAGCGGCGCCGCTTCGCCGAGCGCAAGAAGCACCCGCTGAAGCAGTGGAAGCTGTCGCCCATCGACCTGGCGTCACTGGACAAGTGGGACGACTACACCGCGGCGAAGGAAGCGATGTTCCTGCACACCGACACCACCGTCGCGCCCTGGACGCTGGTGAAGAGCGACTGCAAGAAGCGGGCCCGGTTGAACGCGCTGCGCTACGTCCTGCACCGCATGCCCTACGCGAACAAGGACGCCGAGCGCATCGGGCCCGTGGACCCGCTGATCGTCGGCCGGGCCAGCGCCGTGGTGGAGCAGATCCAGCGGCGCAACGCCAAGCTGATCGGCCCGCACAGCGGCTGACCGGCCCGCGGGCGATCACCTGCCCGTCGCGGCCTCCCAGTGCAGCCAGTAGCCGTGGGGATGGGCCGTGCCCAACCGGTGGACACGGCGTTCCCCACCTCGCCACGTCGTCAGCGCCAGCACGCTGAGGTGCTCGGTCGCGGCGGTGGACGGGATCGGCAGGCCGGGTGTCTGGGCCGGGCTCTCCACCGACACCCACGAGAGGTCGACCTCGGTCGCCACACGGTCGAGCTCGGCGACGAATGCCCGCTGCCCGTCCTCCGGCAGGTAGGAGAGCGCCCATGAGGTGGTGACCACCGGGTGCCCGTGCGCTGCCGCCTCGCGCACCGCCGCGGACACCGTGGCGACGGCGTCGCCCTGGCGGATCTCCGGCGGGGCCGCCCGGGCCAGTTCGACCGCGGCCTCCAGGCGGTGGAACCGGTCTGCCTGGTCCGGCCAGCAGCAGGCCTCCAGCCAGCGCACCGCGTCGGCGTCGGTGACGTCGATGGGTTGGAGGTCGAGGCCGATGCCGGGCGCGTGCCGCGGCATTGCGGTCGGCAGCGGCACGGCCCCACGGACGCTGCATGGCAGCACGACGGGCGACGGCCCGCCGACTGCGCCGCCGGGCTCGTACTCGTACCCGTAGCGGTGCCACAGCAGCGTCAGGCCGGCGCTGGTGCCCACGTCGACCTGGGTGATGGGGTGCCCGGTCTGTGCCGCCACCAGTCCGAACGCCGGCAGGAACAGGGCACAGCGCCCGATCTCGTTGGTCTGGGTGTGCCGGGTGGCCAGCAGCCCACGGATGGTCGGCCCTTCACGGTGGCAGAGGTCGCGGAACGCCGGCCACGGGTCGTCGGCCGCCGGGGTGTCCGTGAGGTTCGGGTAGTGGGCGGCCAGGTCCGGCGCGTGCCCCCGCAGCACCAGGTCGTGCACCGCGGCGAACAGCAGCACAGGGATGCCCTGCGACGGCGGCGCAGCGGCCAGGAGGCCGGCGACCTCCGGGTCGTCGGCGATCGCCGCGCTGAGGCGGGCGTACAACGGCGCCCTCGGCGCAGTGGTGACCGCGAACTCGCGGAACATCTGCTGCAGTTCGGCCGTCTCGGTCACGCCGGCGAGGGTAGTGGGCGGCCCTGCGTGCACCGTGCGGCCGCGCAAACACGGTGGGTTCGCCGGCCCGACCTGGCAACATGGTCGGCCTATGGATCTGCTCGACGACCTTCGTGCACGCGGGCTGCTGCACGACAGCACCGACCTCGACGCCCTGCGGGCGCGCCTCGCTGCCGGGCCGATCGGGCTGTACATCGGCTTCGACCCCACCGCCGACAGCCTGCACGCCGGGCACCTCGTGGGGCAGCTGTTCATGCGCCGCTTCCAGATGGCCGGCCACCGCCCCTTCCCGCTGGCCGGTGGGGCGACGGGCATGATCGGCGACCCCGGTGGGCGCAGCGAGGAACGCAACCTGCTGGACGACGACACCCTGCGCCACAACGTCGAGTGCATCAAGGCCCAGCTCTCCCGCCTGCTGGACTTCTCACCCGGCCCCGCCCAGGCCACGCTGGTCAACAATGCCGACTGGACCGTGGGCGTGTCGATGCTGGAGTTCCTCCGCGACGTGGGCAAGCACTTCACCGTCAACCAGATGATCGCCAAGGACTCCGTGCGCAGCCGGATCGAGAGCGAGCACGGCATCAGCTACACCGAGTTCAGCTACATGCTCCTGCAGGCCAACGACTTCCGTCACCTGTACGAAGCCCACGGCGTGGAGCTCCAGGCCGGTGCCAGCGACCAGTGGGGCAACATCACGGCCGGAGTGGAGCTCATCCGCCGGCGGCTCGGCAAGCAGGCCTTCGCCGTCACGCACCCGCTGATGGTGAAGAGCGACGGCGCCAAGTTCGGCAAGTCGGTCGGTGGTGCGGTGTGGCTGGACCCGGCGCGCACCTCGCCGTACCAGTTCCGCCAGTTCTGGATGCAGACCGACGACCAGATGGTCGCCACCTACCTCAAGATGCTGTCGCTGCGCCCGCTGGAGGCCGTCCTGGCCCTGGTGGCCGACCACGAGACGGCACCCGAGCGGCGGGCCGCCCAGCGTGCGCTGGCCGACGAGATGACGGCCCTGGTGCACGGCGCCGGGGCCGCTTCGGCGGCCGCAGAGGCTGCGGCAGTGCTGTTCGGCGGGGATCCCACTGCGGCATCGGAGGACGCCCTGGAGATCGTGGCGGCCGAGGTGCCCTCCGTCGCCCTGCCCGCCTCGCTGGAGGGGGTGCGGGTCCACGAACTGCTCACCGCCGCCGGCGTCGCCAAGTCCAACAGCGAGGTCGCCCGCCTGCTGGCCCAGAAGGCTGTCCGGGCAGGAAATCGCGTCCTCGACGAGGACGGCCTGGTACACACATCAGACCTGCTCAGCGGTCGTTTCCTGCTGCTTCGGAAGGGGAAGCGGGACTTTGTCGTAGGAAATTTCTCTGCGGGAGGTTGATGCCCGCTCAGGGATGCGATAGCGTTGCATCTCGCTCCGGACGGGCCTCAAGCCCCGAAGGAGAGGCACCAACAGCCACTCACGGGTGGCCGAGTGCCCCGAGCGGAGGCCGCCACGGCGGGCTCCGGCTCCTTGAAAACGGAAGAGAAGACTGAACGCCAGTGCGGGCAGCAACGAGGTCGGCTCCGGTCGGCATCGGATGCTGTCTGTCAATTCAAAGTCCACGGTCCCAACCGTGGCAATATCAGTCAGATCTGGGTGCTACCAACGTGCGCTATTCCCGCACGATGCACCCGGCTCTACAACCAATCGGTTCCGGCTCGTCCGGAACAGATTCTTGTTGGAGAGTTTGATCCTGGCTCAGGACGAACGCTGGCGGCGTGCTTAACACATGCAAGTCGAACGAGGTCCACTGCGGAGCAATCCAAGGGAAGACCTAGTGGCGAACGGGTGCGTAACACGTGAGGAACTTGTCCCGGTCTCTGGGATAACAGTTGGAAACGACTGCTAATACCGGATGACGTCGGAATCTCGCATGGGATGCTGACGAAAGGGTTACCGGATCGGGAGAGCCTCGCGGCCTATCAGCTTGTTGGCGGGGTAACGGCCCACCAAGGCATCGACGGGTAGCTGGTCTGAGAGGATGATCAGCCACACTGGGACTGAGACACGGCCCAGACTCCTACGGGAGGCAGCAGTGGGGAATCTTGCGCAATGGGCGAAAGCCTGACGCAGCAACGCCGCGTGGGGGATGAAGGCTCTCGGGTTGTAAACCCCTTTCAGCAGGGACGAAATTGACGGTACCTGCAGAAGAAGCCCCGGCTAACTACGTGCCAGCAGCCGCGGTAACACGTAGGGGGCAAGCGTTGTCCGGATTTATTGGGCGTAAAGAGCTCGTAGGTGGCTGAGTAAGTCGGAAGTCAAATCCCCAGGCTCAACCTGGGTTCGCTTCCGATACTGCTCTGGCTAGAGTCCGGTAGGGGAGCGTGGAATTCCTGGTGTAGCGGTGAAATGCGCAGATATCAGGAGGAACACCAGCGGCGAAGGCGGCGCTCTGGGCCGGTACTGACACTGAGGAGCGAAAGCGTGGGTAGCAAACAGGATTAGATACCCTGGTAGTCCACGCCGTAAACGTTGGGCACTAGGTGTGGGGAGGATTCAACCCTCTCCGTGCCGTAGCTAACGCATTAAGTGCCCCGCCTGGGGAGTACGGCCGCAAGGCTAAAACTCAAAGGAATTGACGGGGGCCCGCACAAGCGGCGGAGCATGTTGCTTAATTCGAGGCAACGCGAAGAACCTTACCTAGGTTGAACTATGCAGGAAAAGCCACAGAGATGTGGTGTCCTTCGGGGCCTGCGATAGGTGGTGCATGGCTGTCGTCAGCTCGTGTCGTGAGATGTTGGGTTAAGTCCCGCAACGAGCGCAACCCTTATCCTATGTTGCCAGCGGGTAATGCCGGGGACTCGTGGGAGACTGCCGGGGTCAACTCGGAGGAAGGTGGGGACGACGTCAAGTCATCATGCCCCTTATGTCCAGGGCTGCAAACACGCTACAATGGCCGGTACAAAGGGCTGCAAACTCGCGAGGGTGAGCGAATCCCATAAAGCCGGTCTCAGTTCGGATTGAAGGCTGCAACTCGCCTTCATGAAGCTGGAGTTGCTAGTAATCCCGGATCAGCACGCCGGGGTGAATACGTTCCCGGGCCTTGTACACACCGCCCGTCACATCACGAAAGTTGGCAACACCCGAAGCCGGTGGCCTAACCGCAAGGAAGGAGCCGTCGAAGGTGGGGTCGGTAATTGGGATGAAGTCGT
This sequence comes from Acidimicrobiaceae bacterium, assembly GCA_020637295.1. Taxonomy (GTDB): domain Bacteria; phylum Actinomycetota; class Acidimicrobiia; order Acidimicrobiales; family Ilumatobacteraceae; genus UBA668. Next base: position 209,909 of record JACJWF010000002.1, read on the forward strand.
AACAAGGTAGCCGTACCGGAAGGTGCGGCTGGATCACCTCCTTTCTAAGGAGCACTGTTCAACCGTTGGTCGGCAACCGCCGTCCCGGTTCGAACCAGTTCCCAGTTGGTGCACTGGTGGGTCGGTCGTCTCGGTCTCGCAGGTGGTAGGTTTCCCTCCCTTCGAGCTCGGCACGACGGATCTAGTCTTCTCTTCCGTTTTGAGGGAGCCGGCCACTCGGCCGTACCCTCAGGCGCACGGCACGAGCGGTCCACCGCTCCGCTGCCACGGCGTGCCTGGTGAGCGTGCATTCGCACGACCCGGCGCCGGCGATGCCCTTTGAGAACTGCAGAGCAAGCACGAGCATCTTTGTTCTTCCAAGCTACAAAGAGCCAACGGTGGATGCCTTGGCGCCAAGAACCGATGAAGGACGTGAGTGACTGCGAAAAGCTGCGGGGAGCCGTCGACTAGGCCTCGATCCGCAGATGTCCGAATGGGGAAACCCAGCACCCGTCATGGGGTGTTACCGCTGCCCGAACACATACGGCAGCAGGAGGGAACCGGGGGAATTGAAACATCTCAGTACCCCGAGGAAAGGAAAGCAACCGCGACTCCCTGAGTAGTGGCGAGCGAAACGGGAAGAGACCAAACCGTGTCAGTGTCAAGCCTGGTGGCGTTGCTGACGCGGGGTTGTGGGACCATGAGATCGAGCACCAGATCGATCACGGAGTTACCAAGTTGCTGTGTAGTAGAACGGTTCTGGAAAGGCCGGCCGTAGTGGGTAATAGCCCCGTATGCGAAACGCACGCAACCTCCGCATGTCATCCCAAGTAACGCGGGGACCGAGCAAACCCGCGTGAATCTGTGGGGACCACCCCATAAGTCTAAGTATTCCTTGGCGACCGATAGTGAACCAGTACCGTGAGGGAAAGGTGAAAAGCACCCCGGGAGGGGAGTGAAATAGTACCTGAAACCGTTGGTTTACAAACAGTCAGAGTGTCGTCGTCCTTGAGACGGCCACGATGGCGTGCCTTTTGAAGAATGAGCCTGCGAGTTACGGTATGTGGCAAGGTTAACCCGTGAGGGGGAGCCGAAGCGAAAGCGAGTCTGAATAGGGCGTTGGAGTCGCATACTGTAGACCCGAAGCCAAGTGATCTATCCATGGTCAGGCTGAAGCGGGGGTAAGACCCCGTGGAGGGCCGAACACACGTCAGTTGAAAATGGCGGTGATGAACTGTGGATAGGGGTGAAAGGCCAAACAAACTTGGTGATAGCTGGTTCTCCTCGAAATGTATTTAGGTACAGCGTCGTGCGTTCAGTCCCGGAGGTAGAGCACTGGATGGGCTAGGGGGCCTACAAGCTTACCGAACTCAGCCAAACTCCGAATGCCGGGACTCCAGAGCACGGCAGTGAGACTACGGGGGATGAGCTTCGTTAGTCGAAAGGGAAACAGCCCAGACCATCAGCTAAGGCCCCTAATTCAGGACTAAGTGGAAAACGATGTGGGACTGCCCAGACAGCCAGGAGGTTGGCTTAGAAGCAGCCACCCTTGAAAGAGTGCGTAACAGCTCACTGGTCGAGTGGTCCTGCGCGGACAATTTAACGGGGCTCAAGTCCTGAGCCGAAGCTATGGATCCGTTCGTATGAACGGGTGGTAGAGGAGCGTCGATGGTGCAGCGAAGCGGAGGGGTGACCCTACGTGGAGCGCCATCGAGTGAGAATGCAGGCATGAGTAGCGAGAGAGGGGTGAGAAACCCCTCCGCCGAAAGCCCAAGGGTTCCTGGGGAAGGCTAATCCTCCCAGGGTGAGTCGGGAGCTAAGGCGAGGCCGCGAGGCGTAGTCGATGCACAACTGGTTGATATTCCAGTACTGCCGTGTCCGCGCCAGGTCCAAGAGTTGCGACGTGGGGGCTGCCTTCGGGCGATCCCACCGAGCGGCTGGAGGATAGCTGGAGGGGGACGCAGGAGGGTAGATGAACCGGGGCGATGGTTGTCCCCGGGTAAGCGTGTAGGGGGGTCCCGATGAGAGTTGGGGCCATAACTCTGAGACGTGATGCCGAGCCGCTTCAGGCGAAGTCATCAATCCCATGCTGCCAAGAAAAGCCCAACAGTGAGTTGGCACGGCACCCGTACCCCAAACCGACACAGGTGGGCGGGTAGAGAATACCAAGGCGATCGGGAGAACTGTGGTTAAGGAACTCGGCAAATTACATCCGTAACTTCGGGAGAAGGATGACCCCATTAGGGTGACGGGACTTGCTCCCCGAGCTCGAGAGGGTGGCACAGACCAGGGGGAAGCGACTGTTTACTAAAAACACAGCAGCGTGCGAAGCCGTAAGGCGCTGTATACGCTGTGACGCCTGCCCGGTGCTGGAAGGTTACGGGGAAGGGTTAGTCTTCGGACGAAGCTCTGAACCTAAGCCCCAGTAAACGGCGGCCGTAACTATAACGGTCCTAAGGTAGCGAAATTCCTTGTCGGGTAAGTTCCGACCTGCACGAATGGCGTAACGACTTTCCAACTGTCTCAACCACAGACCCAGCGAAATTGAAGTACGAGTAAAGATGCTCGTTAGCTGCAGAAGGACGGAAAGACCCCGTGGACCTTTACTACAACTTGATGTTGGGTTTTGTTATGCGTTGTGTAGGATAGGTGGGAGACTAGGAAGCATTGGCGCCAGCCAGTGTGGAGTCATCCTTGAAATACCACCCTGCGTATGACGGGGCTCTAACCCAGGTCCGTTATCCGGATCGGGAACAGCGTCAGGTGGGTAGTTTGACTGGGGCGGTCGCCTCCTAAAGAGTAACGGAGGCGCCCAAAGGTTCCCTCAGGCTGGTTGGCAATCAGCCGTCGAGTGCAATGGCACAAGGGAGCTTGACTGCGACACTGACACGTGGAGCAGGAGCGAAAGCAGGGCATAGTGATCCGGCGGTTGCGTGTGGAAGCGCCGTCGCTCAACGGATAAAAGGTACCCCGGGGATAACAGGCTAATCTTCCCCAAGAGTCCATATCGACGGGAAGGTTTGGCACCTCGATGTCGGCTCATCGCATCCTGGGGCTGAAGCAGGTCCCAAGGGTTGGGCTGTTCGCCCATTAAAGCGGTACGCGAGCTGGGTTTAGAACGTCGTGAGACAGTTCGGTCCCTATCCTCTGCAGCCGAAGGTGGATTGAGAAAAGCTGTCCCTAGTACGAGAGGACCGGGACGGACGTAGCTCTCGTGTGCCAGTTGTCCTGCCAAGGGCATGGCTGGTTGGCGACCTACGGAAGGGATAACCGCTGAAAGCATCTAAGCGGGAAGCCTTTTTCAAGATGAGTCCACCCACAGGGTTAACCTGGTAAGGCCCGTGGTAGACGACCACGTTGATAGGCCGGATGTGTAAGCACAGCAATGTGTTCAGCTGACCGGTACTAATCGGCCGAGGGCTTGGGTTTCGTCTTTCAGAGACGTTCGTGTTCGCTATGAAGTACTTGAGCAATCGCGCACTGTTGCGCTTGCGTCTTGACAACAGATCTTTCGGTGGCCATAGCGGAGGGGTCACACCCGTTCCCATTCCGAACACGGAAGTTAAGCCCTCCAGCGCCGATGGTACTTGGGACGAGCGTCCCTGGGAGAGTAGGACGCCGCCGGATTTCGCAACACTCGACGCCCCCTTCGGGGGGCGTCGAGGCATTTTTCGGCCCGGTTCGCCGGCCGCCGGGGCGGGACCGGGGCCGTGACGCCGTAGGATCGAGTCCCTATGTCGCAGCCCAGCCCCCGCCCGCGCCGCACCGGATCCACGTCGCGACCGGCGTCCCCCTCGGGCAGCCCCTCGGGCAGCCGCCCTGGTGGCCGGGCCGGCTCGCGGGGCTCGTCGTCGGGTGGTCGAGGCGGAGCAGCGGGAGGTCGTGGCGGTGGTCGCTCCGGCTCCGGGGCCGGCCGCAGTTCGTCGGCTCGCAGCTCCGCCGATGGCGGTCGGGGCGATGCCGAGGGTGGTCGCCCTCGCCGCAGCAGTACCGGCGCTCCCGGCGCTCGGCAGGGTGCACCGCGTCCTGGTCGGGCCGCGCCGGGCCAGGGTTCGCGCCGTCCCCGCCCTGGCGGCGACGACCCCGCCGGCGCCTCGGGCCGCCCCACCGGTGCGCGCGGCCGGTCTGCCGGCGGCACCGGTCGACCCGGCGCCGATCGCCGCCCACGGTGGAACGACGACGCGGGCGACACGGGCGGCACTGGCGTTCGTCGCCGGCAGGGGCCGCCGCAGCGCGGCCCGCGGCGCAGTGATGACGGTGGCGAGTACCGCCCGTCCCGGTCGCGTGACGGCGGCGGTCCCCGTCGTGACGGTGCCGGCTCTGGGCGTGACGGCGGTGGTCCCCGCCGCGGTGGTGCGCCCGGTCGGCGGCGCGACCCCCGTGAGGACGCGGGCATCGATCGCCCCCGTCGCGACCGCCGCGACGGCGAGCGCAGCGAGCGGGTGCCGCCGCGCCGCGCGGAGCGTCCCCGCACGGCGGCCGAGCAACGGGCCGCCGAGGTCAATGCCCGCCGGGCCCCACGCCCACCCCGCGACGAGCAGGACCTGCCGCCTCGCGAGCGCGAGCCCTGGGTCCGTGAAGAGTGGATCGACGAGGGCGAGGTCCGCGACGCCGCGGAGCGTGCTGCGGCCCGCGCCGGTGGCACCGAGCGTCCGGCCTCGCGGCGGCGCAAGGAGCCGGAGGTGGCGCCGGAGGTCGAGGGCGAGCTGTCGGCCCTGCTGCCGGCTGCTCGGGTCGCTCGTTACCAGGAGCGCTTGGCGTCGGCCGCCGAAGCCCTGGATCGGGGTCGCTATGGCGACGCCCGCCGGATGGTGCAGCCGGTGCTGCGCGACGTGCCGGACATCGCCTTCGCCCACGAGTTGGCTGGGTTGGCCTCGTACCGCCTGGGCCACTTCCGCAAGGCGGCGTCCGAGCTGGAAGAGGCCCGCCGCCTGGACGGCACCATCCGCCACCACGCCGTGCTGGCGGACTGCTACCGGGCCATGCGCCGGTACCACGAGGTGGAGACCCTGTGGGCGGAGCTGCGCGACGCCTCGCCCGAGCCGGCGCTGATGGCCGAAGGCCGCATCGTCGCGGCCGGGGCGCTGGCCGACCGGGGCGACCTCAGCGGTGCGCTCGAGGTGATGCGCAAGGCGATGGAGGTGCCCAAGCGGGTGCGCGACTACCACCTGCGCCAGTGGTACGTCGTCGGCGACCTGCTGGACCGCTCGGGCGACATCGTCACCGCCCGTCGCTGGTTCTCCCTGGTGGCCCAGGCGGACCCCGCGTTCGCCGACGTGGTGGACCGGCTGCGCTCACTCGGCCGCTGAGGCGTTCCGGGCCCCGCCGCGCCTGCCGGTGACGGGCCGCCGGAAACCCTGTCGCACCCCTCCGGTACGGTGCGGGCAGCACTTCCCCCAGCACACCAACACCACGCATCCGGCCGGTGGGCCGGGGACTGGGGCATTGTCATGAACGTCGTCGTCCTGCAGGGCACGCTCAGCAGCGAACCGTCGCTGCGCACACTCGGGTCGGGCTCTCAGCTCGTCCAGTTGGAGGTCACCACCCGCGGGGAGGACGGCACCAGCTCGGTGCCGGTGGCCTGGTTCGATCCGCCGCAGCCGGTGACGCTGACGGTCGGTACCGAGGTGGTGGTCGCCGGCGTGGTCCGTCGGCGGTTCTTCCGCACCGGTGGGGCCACCCAGAGCCGCACGGAGGTGGTGGCCGCGCAGGTGGTGCCGGCGTCGCGACGGGCCGCCGCCCGCCGGCTGGTCGCCCAGCAGGTGCAGCGGCTGGGCGGTGCCGAGGGCAGCACGGTACGCTCGGGTTGAGCGGCCGCGACGCGCGGCCGACGGTCTCGTACGAGAGGTGCCAGGTCATGAACAACGAGATGCTCGAGCGGGTGCGCAGCGGCGCAGGCTTCATCGCCGCGCTGGACCAGAGCGGTGGCAGCACTCCCAAGGCGCTGCGCCTCTACGGCATCGCCGAGAGCGAGTACGGCAACGACGAGCAGATGTTCGACCTGATCCATGGGATGCGCAGCCGGATGATCACCAGCCCGGTGTTCAACGGCGACCGCATCCTCGGGGCCATCCTGTTCGAGGGCACGATGGACCGCGAGATCGACGGGCGCGGCAGCGCCGACTACCTGTGGGCCGTGAAGGGTGTCGTGCCCTTCCTCAAGGTGGACAAGGGCCTGGCCGACGAGGCCGATGGTGCGCAGGTGATGAAGCCGATGCCCGGCCTCGACACCCTGCTGGAGCGTGCGGTCGGCAAGGGCGTGTTCGGCACCAAGATGCGCTCGGTCATCAAGCTGGCCAACGCCGACGGTGTCGGTGCCGTGGTCGCTCAGCAGTTCGAGGTCGGCCGTCAGATCCTGGCCGCCGGCCTGGTGCCGATCATCGAGCCCGAGGTGGACATCAACAGCCCGGAGAAGGGCGAGGCAGAGGTGCTGCTGAAGGCCGCCATCCTGGCCGAACTGGACCGCCAGCCCGCCGACCAGCCGGTGATGCTGAAGCTCACCATCCCGTCGGTGGACGACTTCTACCTGGATCTCGTGCAGCACCCCAGCGTGCTGCGCGTGGTGGCACTGTCGGGTGGCTACACCAGGGAGGACGCCAACGCCCGCCTGGCCCGCAACCACGGGATGATCGCCAGCTTCTCGCGTGCGCTCACCGAGGGGCTCAGCGCCCAGCAGTCCGACGAGGAGTTCAACGCCATGCTGGATGCCGCGATCGCCGGCATCTACGCGGCGTCCAACACCTGACGGTCAGCCCTCGAGGTCCAGCGGCCGGATCACCACACCGGTCCGCAGCTTGGGCGTGAAGAAGGTGGACTTCGGCGGCATCAGCAGGCGCTCGTTCGCCGTACGGCGGATCTCGTCGATGGACGTCGGACGGATCAGCACGCCGCACCCGGCGCGCCCCGCAGCGACGGCACGGACCGCATGGTCCACCCCGTGCTGGTAGCTGACGTCCACGTCGTGGCCCTCCAGCGCGTGCTCGAGGTAGGCGCCGTCCAGCGCGCGGACACCGTCGAAGGCCGCTGGACGGGGCGTGAGCCAGGCGCCGGTGCCGTCGGCGCGCACCAGGCACAGGGCGCCCCGCGCCACCACCTCACCGGCGAATGAGGCGTCCACGACGCCTGCCTCGGTGATGTCGAACGACGGTGCCAGCAGCGCCGTCATGTCGTCTGCCGAGATGCCGTGGTACAGGCGGTGGATGGCGTCGATCGACAACTGCTCCTCCACCAGTTCGGCGACGTACGTCAGCGTCAACTCCGCCCCGGTGCCGCGCCCCAGGCGCTCGCGCACCTCGTCACGGAAGGTGCGGCTGATGGCGTACCGGTGGTGCCCGTCGGCGATCAGCACCTGGTTGCCACCGACCGCGGCGGCGATGGCGGCCACCCGGGCCGGGTCGGCGACGCGTTCCACCGCGTGACGCACGCCCTGCTCGTCGGTGCACGCACCGACCGGCTCGCCAGGCTCGCGGAGCAGGTCGGTGAGGCCGGCGGTCAGCGACAGGCCCCAGACGGGGGAGAGGTTCGCCCCGGTGGATCGGGTGAGGTCCAGCCGGTCCGTCTTGGCCTTCGGCGTGGTGCGCTCGTGGGGCAGCACACCGCCGGCGCCCTCGTCCACCACTTCCAGCCCACCCAGCACCCCGACCGTCTCGCGGGCCGCGCCGGTGGCATCGGTGAAGAACATCCGGTACAGCGTGAAGGTCGGTGCCGCGTCACGGACGAGCGTCCCGTCCGCCACCCACGCGGCCAGGCGGGCGGCCGCGGCCTCGTAGCGGTCGGGGCCGTCCTGCTCGCGTGGCACGTCGATGGCGACGATGTTGCGCGGGTGACGCGCCAGGAGGGCGTCCACGTCGGCGTCGGACAGGACGTCGTACGGTGGTGCGGCCACGTCGTCGAGCGGGAGCGTGGCGGCATAGCGGATGGCGGCGAAGGGTTCGAAACGAGGCACCTGCACAGGTTGGCACCCCGCGTGCCAACATGGCCAACGATGTTCCCCGTGCTCTGCGATCTCGACGGCGTCGTCTGGCTGGCGAACCGCCCCATCGACGGGTCGGTGGACGCCATCGCCCGGTTGCGGGCGGCCGGCCACCGGGTGCTGTTCGTCACCAACAACTCGTCGGCCGAGGTGGCCGTGCAGGAGGCCGCGCTGGCGGCCATCGGCGTCCCCGCCGAGGGCGACGTCCTGACCTCCGCGCAGGCGGCCGCCCTGCTCGTGGCGCCCGGCGAGCGGGCCATCGCCTGCGCAGGCGCCGGCGTGGTCGAGGCGTTGCGGCGGCAGGGCGCGATCGTCCTCGACGCTGGCGACCCGGCCGCCGGCGACGGAGCCGACGCGGTGGTGGTCGGCTGGCACCGGACCTTCGACTACGAACGGCTGACGCGGGCCACGACGGCCCTGCTCCGGGGTGCGCGGCTGGTGGGGACCAACGACGACGCCACCTACCCCACGCCCGACGGCCCCATTCCCGGGGGCGGGTCCATCCTCGCCGCCGTCGCCACGGCGTCGGGTGTGGCGCCGACGATCGCCGGCAAGCCGTACGAGCCGATGGCCGCGCTGGTCCGCCGCACGGTGGGCGACGATGCCGCCCGCCGCGCCGTGATGGTGGGCGACCGGCCCTCGACCGACGGCCGCTTCGCCCGACTGCTCGGCTGCCGGTACGCCCACGTGCAGAGCGGCGTCACCCCGGCCGGCGCCGTGGTGGAGCCGACGCCGGACATCGAGGTGACCGACCTGGCCGCGGTCGCGGACGTGCTGCTGGCCGCCGAAGGGTAGGATCGCACCATGTCAGGAACCTCACTCCTCAAGCGCATGCTGGATGCCGGCATGCAGTTCACGGAGATGTCGCAGGAGCAGGCCGAGAAGCTCGTCAAGGAGTTCGTCAAGGCCGGCCAGGCGCGTCGCAAGGACAGCAACGAGCTGGTCCAGCAGCTCGTGGATCGCGGCCGCTCGGCCACCGAGCAGTGGGTGTCGGCGGCCCAGTCGGAGCTCAGCAAGCAGCTCAACCGGTTCGCCGGCCGGATGGACGAGCTGGAGGGCCGGCTGGAGGAGTTGGCTGCGAAGGTCGGCCTGACCAGCCCGGCGAAGAAGGCCGCCCCGGCCAAGAAGGCGGCTCCCGCGTCGACGGCCGCGAAGAAGGTCCCCGCGAAGAAGGCCCCGGCGAAGAAGGCGACGGCCGCGAAGAAGGCCCCGGCGAAGAAGGCCCCGGCGAAGAAGGCCCCGGCGAAGAAGGCGGCAGCACAGGGCTGATGGCCCGCCGACAACGGCTGGACGCCGAGCTCGTCCGCCGCAATCTGGTGGACAGCCGTGCCGCTGCCGAACGGGCCATCTCCGAGCACCGTGTGCTGGTGAACGGCGCCGTTGCCGACAAGCCGGCGCGGCAGGTGCACGCCGGCGACGCGATCGTCCTGCAGGGTGACCCGCCGCGCTTCGTCAGCCGTGGCGGTGAGAAGCTCGACGCCGCGCTCGCGGCCTTCGGCATCGACGTGTCCGGTTGCCGGGTGCTGGACGCCGGTGCCAGCACCGGGGGCTTCACGGACTGCTTGCTGCAGCGCGGCGCGGCCCACGTGGTGGCGCTGGACGTGGGCCATGGGCAGCTGCATCCGCGGATCCGCGAGGACGCCAGGGTGCAGGTGCTGGAGCGCTTCCATGTGCGCGACGTCACCCCGGATGCCATCGGTGGCCAGGTGGACCTGGTCACGGCCGACCTCTCGTTCATCTCCCTCACCCGCGTCATCCCGGCGATGGTCGGGGTGCTGGTCGGCGACGGCGCCATGGTCCTCCTCGTCAAGCCGCAGTTCGAGGCCGGGCGGGTAGAGGTGTCGCGAGGCCATGGGGTCATCACCGACCCTGCCATCCACACCCGGGTCTGCCAGGAAGTGGAGGCCGCCCTCGTCGCCGCGGGCTGCGCCGTGCGCCAGTGGGTGGACTCGCCGATCACGGGCGGTGACGGCAACCGCGAATTCCTTGTGCATGCAGTGTCCGAGCGGTCAGGATTCCCCGCGTGAGCACGGTTCTCCTGGTAGCGCATCATGAACGGGTCGAAGCCGCCGCGCTGGCACGCACGGCCACGGAGTGGTTGGCCGCCCACGGGCACAGTGCGTTCATGTGCGCGGAGGACGCGGCCGCGCTCCACCTCCCGGCGATGGCCACCGGCCAGGCCCCGGGCGATGCCGACCTGGCGGTGAGCCTGGGCGGCGACGGCACGATGCTGCGCACGGTGAAGCTGGTCGGCGGCGCCGGCACCCCGATCATCGGGGTCAACGTGGGCCTGCTCGGCTACCTCACCGAGGTGGAGCCCGACGCCCTGTGCCCAGCGCTGCAGCGTTGGTTCGACGGCCCGGAGGCCGGCGAGTGGCGGCTGGACGAGCGGATGCTCCTGGATGTCGCGGTGGCGGCCCGGGGCGATCAGCCGGCAGCCGTCTTCACCGCGCTGAACGAGGGCGTGGTGGAGAAGCAGGAGTCCGGGCACACCGTCCGCCTGCTGGTGTCCATCGACGGCACCCCGTTCACTTCCTATGCCGCGGACGGGCTGATCCTGGCGACGCCCACCGGCTCCACTGCGTACTCCATGTCGGCGCGGGGGCCGGTGGTCTCGCCCCGCCTGCGGGCCGTCCTGCTGACCCCCGTCTCACCGCACATGCTCTTCGACCGGACGCTCGTGCTGGACCCCGGTGAATCGGTGGAGGTGGAGGTCCTGGGTCACCGCGCTGCCACCCTGTCGATCGACGGCCAGCCCGCAGCAACGCTGGAGGAGGGGGATAGGGTGACGGTTGCGCCGTCCTCGCAGGTGGCGCGCTTCGTCCGCTTCGGGGAGCGGCGGTTCCATCACATCCTCAAGGCGAAGTTCGGGTTGACGGATCGCTGAATGCTGCACGAACTCCACATCGAATCGCTGGGCGTCATCGACCGGCTGGATCTCGTGCTCGGTCGCGGCCTCACGGCGCTCACCGGCGAGACCGGCGCCGGCAAGACGATGCTGGTGGAGGCCATCAGCCTGCTGGTCGGCGGTCGCGCCGATGCGACGATGGTGCGGCCGGGTGCCGGCGAGGCCAGGGTGGAGGGCCGGTTCGTCAGCGGCGACGAGGAGTTCGTGCTCGCCAGGGTCATCCCCGTGGACGGCCGTTCCCGCGCCTACGTCAATGGGCGGCTGGCCACCGCGGCCAACCTTGCGGAGTTGGGGGAGCGCTTCGTCGATCTGCACGGGCAGCATGCCCACCAACGCCTGCTCTCCGCCGCCGAGCAGCGCGACGCCCTGGACCGCTATTGCCGCACCGACCTCGAGCCGCTGCGGGCGGCCCGCGCCAGCGTCACCGAGATCGACGCCGCACTCGCGGCACTGGGTGGCGACTCCCGAGCCCGGGCGCGTGAGGTGGATCTGTTGCGCTTCCAGGTGCAGGAGTTGGAGACGGCCGCCATCACCTCCGCCCGGGAGGACGTGGAGTTGGACGGAGAGCACGACCTCCTCGCCGGTGCAGTGGAACACCGGGCGGCTGGTGCGGCCGCAGTCGACGCGCTCGCCGGTGATGACGGCGCCACCGATGCCGTGAGTGCTGCGCTGCGAGCGCTGGCCGGACGTCTGCCGTTCGCCGAGTTGGAACGCCGGCTGCTGGCGGCAGCCGCGGACCTCGACGACATCGCCAGCGAACTGCGTTCCAAGGTGGACGCCATCGACGAGGACCCCGAGCGGCTGGCGGACGTGCGCGCCCGGCTGCAACTGCTCCGCGACCTGCGGCGCAAGTACGGCGACACGCTGGAGGAGGTGCTGGCGTTCCAGGCGGAGGCCGGTGGACGGCTGGCGGAACTGGAGGGCTACGAGGCCCGTGTCGAAGCGCTGGAGGCCGAGCGGGCCGCAGCTGTCGCCGCTGCGGCGACGGCCGCCGCAGCGGTCGGGGCCGCCCGCCGCGCCGGAGCGGCGCGCCTCGGCCCAGAGGTGCAGGAGCACCTGCGGCAGTTGGCGATGCCGCACGCCGAGGTCGCCGTGGAGGTCGGTGACGAGGACCCGGGCGACGAGGTGGCATTCCTGCTGGCCGCCAACCCTGGGTCGCCGCTGCTGCCGCTGGCCAGGGTGGCCAGCGGGGGTGAGCTGGCGCGCACCATGCTGGCCGTGCGGTTAGTGCTCACCGAGGCCCCCGACACGCTGGTGTTCGACGAGGTGGACGCCGGCATCGGCGGCGCCGCGGCAGTCGCTGTCGGTCAGAGCCTGGCGGCACTGGGCCAGCGTCACCAGGTGCTGGTGGTCACCCACCTGGCGCAGGTGGCCGCACTGGCCGACACCCAGGTGGTGGTCTCCAAGCGGGTCACCGACGGGGTCACCGTGGCCGACGCCGTCGTGGTGGACGGCGAGGCTCGTGTGGCGGAGGTCGCTCGCATGCTGTCCGGCGACCTGGCCGGCGCGGCGGCGCGGTCCCACGCCGCCGACCTGCTGGCGTCATCGGCGGAACGGCTACGACGATGACGGAGGTGGACGCCACCCAGGCGGCGGTGGCGGGCCTGCGGCGCGAGACGGCGGTGGTGACGGTGTGCACCCTGCTGTCGCGGATCACCGGCTTCGGTCGCGTGCTGGCCACCATCGCGGTGCTCGGTGGTGGCGTGCTCGGCGACGTCTACCAGACTGCCAACTACATCCCGAATCTCCTGTTCGAGTTCGTCGCCGCCGGGGCGCTGCAAGCCGCGCTGCTCCCGGCCTACGTCGCCGCCCGCCGGGAGGGCGGCGACCGTGCGTTGGGCGACGCGGTGCGGGCCACCGGCGGGGTCATCGCCGCGGCGCTCGCCGCCGTCACCGTGGTGGGCATGGCGCTGTCGCCGCTGATCGGACGGGCGATGGTCATCTCCGAGCCGGACCGGCTGCTGGCGGCGGACAAGCTGGACGTCATGGTGCCGATGGTGCTGGTGTTCGTGCCCCAGCTGCTGTTCTACGGCCTGGCCATGGCCACCAGCGCGGCGCTGAACGCCCGCGGCCGGTTCGTTGCCGCCGCGCTGGCGCCGGCCGTGAACAACGTGATCGTGATGGTCGCGTGCGTACTCTTCCGCGCCAGCCGCGACGGGGCCATCGCCGACCTGGACCTGACGCCCACCCAGTTCGCACTCATCGCCGGTGGCACCACCATGGGGGTCATCGCGTTCAGCCTCACGCCGGCGTTCGCGCTGCGCCGCCTGGGTGTGCCCTGGTGGCCAACCTGGCAGCCGCGCCATCCAGCCGTGGTGGCCATGCGCGGCCAGTTCGGCTGGGCCACGCTCTCCATCGTCGGCACGCTGGTGCCGACAGTCACCGCGCTGGCGCTGGGCAACGGGGCGCCGGGTGGCGTCGCCGTCTTCGTCTACGCGTTCGCCTTCTTCGTCCTGCCCCACGCTTTGATCGCCGTGCCGGCCGCCACCACGGTGGCCCCCAGAGTGGCGGACCGCTTCCAGGCCGGCGACATCCCCTCGGCGCGGGAGGCGATCGACAGTTCGATCCGCCTGGCAGGGCCGCTGCTGGTGCTCGGCGGGGCGGGCATGGTCGGGCTGGCCTGGCCACTGGCCCGGGCCTTCGCCTTCGGTCAGACTGCCAGCCAGGGCCTGGCCCCGATCGCCCACACCCTGATGGCGTTCGGCCCCGGCCTGCTCGGTTACGGCGTCGCCTTCGTGCTCACCCGCGTGCTGTTCGCGGTCGGCGACGTGCGCCACACGTCGTTGCTGATGATCGGCGCCGCGGTGGCCGGGGTGATGACGATGGGGCTGATGTCCTGGCTGCTGCCGACCGGCGAACGGGCGGCCGCGCTGGCCATCGGCTACGGGGTCGCCCAGACGGTGGCGGCCGTCCTGCTGATGGGCCGTGTCCACCACCTCAGCGGATCCATGGGCCACCGGGTGGTCGGCCGGCTGCTGGGCGAGGCCCTGCTCGGCGGCACCGCAGCGGCCGGGGCGATGCTGGCCGTCGGGATGGCCGTGCCGGACACCCGGTGGTGGTCGGTCGTGGAACTGCCGGCGGGCGGATTGGTGGGCGTCGCCGTGTTCGCCGGGGTCCTGGCGGCGCTACGCCGAGACCAGGTCGCCGGCTGGCTGCGTGCTCGCCGCGCGGCGGGCTGAGCGGCGGTTCTCCCACCAGCCCGTCACCTGGATGGCGAACACGGCCACTGCCAGGCCGCCGACGGCGTCGAGCAGGTAGTGGTTGGCGGTGACGACGATGACGAACAACGTCATCCCAGCGTGCGCGATGCCGAGTGCCTTCGCCACCCGGTTGCGGGAGAACCACCAGAGCATCAGCGCACACCACAGGGACCATCCGAAGTGGAGGCTGGGCATCGCCGCGTACGGATTGGCGACGGCCTTGGCCACGGGCGACTGGTAGGAGAACGCCCCACCCGCCTCGTGCAGGGTGTCCTCGAAGCACTTGCCGATGGTCGGCCCGGCCGGCGACGCCGCGGGGATGCCGTCGTTGCAGCTGAGGAGGCGGGGAGGTGCCAGGGGGAAGGCGATGAACGACACCATCGCCGTCAGGGTCATGACGGCCAGGATGGTGCGGGCCCGCCGGTAGTGCTCGTGGCGGAAGAAGAACAGCCAGGCGAGGATGCCGCCGGTGGCGACGAAGTGCAGCGAGCCGTAGTACGTGTTGGCGATGGTGATCAGCCACCCGAGTGGCAGGAGCGCCTCCTGGATCGGCTGCTCCACGAAGATGTGCAGCGCCTTCTCCGCGCTGACCACCCAGTTGGCGTGGCGGAACGCCCGGTTGCGAGCGCCGAGGTCGGCCAGGCCACGGATGAACTGGTAGACGAAGTAGAAGACGGCGATGAGCAGGATCTCCCGCAGCCAGGCACGGCTGGAGCGGTTGCGGCCGGTGTCCGCCGGCGTGCCGGCCGGGTCTGCGAGCGCACCGTCGGCATCGGGCACCCCTCCGGCCACCGCGGACTGGGCTCCGGGGCCGGTGGGCTCCTCGGGGTCGGCGGGGATCGGCACGGCCGATGAGTGTACCCCTCCGGTGCCGCCCGGTCCGGCAGCACGCGGCGGCAGGAACGGCCGTTCCGTGGCTAGCCCCCGGCGCCGCTGCCGCCCGACCAGCGGGTGCGTTGGACCGTGCTGGGAACACCGCGGCGGCGGAACACCCAGGCGCGCAGCAGGGCGAACCGCACGGCCGCCAGTGGCACCCAGACGGCCACGAGGGTGAGGGCCTCTCGGGTACGGCTGCCGTCGGCCAGGACCGCGGCGGCGACGGACACCGAGATGCCGAGCAGGAACGTGACCGTCAGCCGTGCGAACTGCACCCGTCGGTCGGCCCGGGCGTGATGACCGAACGTGTACCGGCGGTTGGCCCACGAGTTGGCGGCGGCGACCGACCCGAACGCCACCGCCGCCGACACCCCGGCGCCCCACACGGTGCGCGCCAGCAGGTAGATGGCCAGGGACGCGAGTGTGCTGAGCACGCCGACCTTGAGGAACGTCACCAGCTGGCGGCCCATGTCGTCGGTGAGGCCGGCGCGGGCAGCGCTTCCGAGGTCGGCGCGCCCGTGCCCCCGCAGGAAGCTGGCGAACACCCGCAGCACGCCGCGCAGGTCGTCGCGGGCGGTGGCCACCACGTGGACGCGCGAATCCGGGTCGTCCACCCAGTCCACCGGCACCTCGAGGATCCGCAGCCCGTTGTGCTCGGCGAGCAGCAGGAGCTCCGTGTCGAAGAACCATGCTTCGTCCTCGACCAGCGGCAGCAGCGCCTGGGCGACGTCCGCCCGCACGGCCTTGAAGCCGCACTGGGCGTCGCGGAATCGGGTGAGGAAGATGGCGCGCAGGATGCGGTTGTAGGTGCGGGAGATGAATTCCCGCCGCGGCCCGCGGGCGACCGCCGCCCCTGGCGCGAGGCGTGAACCGATGGCCAGCTCGCTGTGGCCCGAGCGGATGGCAGCGACCATCGGAGCCAGCGCCTCGAGCCCGGTGGACAGGTCCACATCCATGTAGGCGACGACCTCTGCGTCCGTGGCCGTCCACGCGGCACGCAGTGCCCGGCCGCGGCCCTTGCGGTCCAGCTCGACCACCCTGACGGCGGGCAGCTCGGCGCCGAGTGCGTGGGCCACCTGCCGGGTGGAGTCCGTGGAGGCGTTGTCGGCGATGGTGATCCGCCAGGCCCAGGGCAGGGCGGAGGAAAGGTAGGCGTGCAGCCGCTCGATGCTGGAGCGCAGCACGTGCTCCTCGTTGTAGACGGGCACCGTCACATCCACGACCGGCGCGACGGCACACGGGCCGGGAGGCGCGGCGGGGGTGGGCATGGCGCCCGATGCTACTGGCCGGCGCCCTCGGCGCAGGGGGTGCCGGCGGCCCACCACAGGACGAAGCCGTCGAGCGACTCGGGTGTGTAGCCGGCGGCTGCGAGCGGCCCCAGATCGGGGTCGTCGGAGAGGGGGAAGGCGCCGTAGCCGAGGGCGCTCACGCCCGATGTGTCCACCAGCACTGCCGCGGGAGCGGCCGCCAGGTCGGCCATCATCCGTTCCCTGGCGCCGGGGGTTGCGGCGTCCGTGGCCGCCTGGCGGCCACCGGAGCGGCCGGTGACGAAGTCGCTGTGCACCAAGGTGCCGGCGATCGGGCGGTCCACGGCCATTGCCAACTCGGGGAACGAGCCCCACACGAACACCCGGTCGGTGGCCGAGGTGCACTCGTCGATCCTCACTGCCACTGCCGCAGGAGAGGGGCGCTCGCGGAACGCGCCGGGCACCGTCTGGGCGACGACGGCGAACACTGCCGTCGCAGCAACGACCGCGATGGCGGATGCCCGCCAGCGGGTGGACCACCTGGCCACCACCGGCCCGGCCAGCAGCACGAGGGGCGGCACGACCTGCAGCCAGTAGTGCCCGTAGAAGCGGAACCCGGCGGCGGTGGCGGCCAGGCCGGTGAGCAGCCAGGCCCAGAGGTCGGCGTCCTCCCGGAAGGAGCGCAGGCCGGCGGCGACACGGCTGGCTGCCAGGAGGCCCAGCGCGGCGACCGCCACCAGGTGGAGTGCGCAGAACAGGGCGGTGGAGCCGGCTGCAGTGAGCAGTGCATCGCCGACGGACGTGCCGGCGAACACGAACCCGGTGCTGCTGGTGAAGTTCCAGAACCAGTAGTCGCTCCATGGTGCCAGCAGCGCAGCGATGGCGACGCCGGCGACCACGCCGACCGCCACCCGGGCGGATCCCTTCCAGCGAGCGCGCAGCCAGGCGCCGCCCACAGCGGCCGGCACGGCGAACACCCAGCTCTGCCGGGCGAGGATGGCCAGGCCGAGCAGCAGCCCACCAGCCGCCTCGACCCGCCCACCGCGACGGATGGCGAGCAGCGCCAGCGTTGCCAGCGGGAGGGCGATGTGGGCGTAGTTGGCAGCGCCACCGTCGGCCGGCACCAGCGCGAACGAGGCGGTGACGTACAGCCACGCCGTCCACAGCGCCACGGTGCGACCACTGGTGCGGGCCACCTCCACGGCGACGGCGATCGCGGCGACGGCGAGCATCGCCGATGCGACCAGTCGTGGGCCACGCGGGTCGAACGCCCCGGTGAGCCAGTGCCACGCGTCGAACAGGTAGGGCGGGATCGGCGGCTTGCGGTCGGCCATGTCCGCGTAGAGGCGGCCACCACGCGACAGCGTGGCGCCCTGGACAGCGATGGCAGCCTCGTCCGGGTCGTACCAGCGGCCGCTGAGCAGTGCCGGCAGGCGCAGCACGAACGCGGCGACGGCCAGCGTCACGAGGTCGCGTCGGGTGCACCGCTCGGTCATCCGGGGCACGCTAGTGCCCTGTTGCAGCCACCTGGCAGACTGGCACGATGCCCCGCACCGTGGTCGCCGTGCTGTTCGACTTCGGCAACACGCTGGCCGCCCACGCACCGCTGTCGGCCACGGTCCGGAACGCCGCAGCGGCGCTGGGCCTGGAGGGCGCGGCGGATCTCGATGGCGAGACCTATGCCGCCGAGGTGGAGGCTGCGGCGCACACGGCCGACGAGCTCGCCCATCCGCGGGACCTCGATGCCAGCGTGTGGTGGGAACGCTGGCATGTGCTGTACGGCCGGTGGGATCACCGCTACCCGGGCCTGGGCGGGGAGGTCTACCGGCAGATGCACGCCCCGCCGTCGTGGGTGCCGTACCCGGCCGTGGCGGCGACGCTCGCCATGTTGCGCCGTGCGGGGATCCGCATCGGCGTCGTGTCCAACACGGGCTGGGACGTGCGTCGAGTGCTGCGCCACCACGGGCTGGACGGGTTGATCGACGAGGTGCTCCTGTCCTACGAGGTGGGTGCGGTGAAGCCGTCGGCGGTCATCTTCGAACGGGCCTGCGAGGCGCTGGGTGCCCTCCCGGAGACGGCGATGATGGTCGGCGACGACCCGGTGGCGGACGCCGGTGCGGTGCGGGTGGGGATGCGCACCCTGCTGCTGCCGGCCGCGCCACCTGGCGCGGACAACGGGATCGGAGCGGTGGCGCGCATGTTGGTGCCTTCCTGACCGCTGCCTCGCGAGCATCCGCGCGCGCCGTGCGGAGCGCGGTATGCTGCAATCCCGTTATCAGTTCGCCCGCCGGGTCGCCCGGTGGCAACGAGACGGAGGTCCGCACGCCATGCCGAAGCACATTTTCGTGACCGGAGGCGTCGCCAGTTCTCTCGGAAAGGGCCTCACCGCGTCCTCGCTCGGTCGGCTGCTGAAGCAGCGTGGTCTGCGGGTGACGATGCAGAAGCTGGACCCGTACATCAACGTGGACCCGGGCACGATGAACCCGTTCGAGCACGGCGAGGTGTTCGTCACCGACGACGGCGGCGAGACCGACCTGGACCTCGGCCACTACGAGCGATTCATCGACGAGAACCTCACCCGCAACTCCAACGCCACCACCGGCAGCATCTACATGGCGGTGCTCGCCGCCGAGCGCCGGGGCGACTACCTCGGCAAGACGGTGCAGGTCATCCCGCACATCACCGACGAGATCAAGAAGCGCATCCACCGTGTGGCCACCGACGAGGTGGACGTGGTGATCACCGAGGTCGGCGGCACGGTCGGCGACATCGAGATCCTCCCCTTCCTGGAAGCCATCCGCCAGTACGGTCGCGAGGCCGGCAAGGGCAACGTCTGCTACATCCACGTGACGCTGGTGCCGTCGATCGGCCCGATGGCGGAGCCGAAGACCAAGCCCACCCAGCACTCGGTGGCCGAACTCACCAGCCGGGGCATCCAGCCGGACATCATCGTCTGCCGCAGCAAGGACCCCGTGCCGGAGGCGCTGAAGCGCAAGATCAGCAACCTGTGCAACGTGGAGGACCGCGCCGTCATCAACGCCGCCGATGCCCGCAACGTCTACGCCCTCCCGCTGATCCTCCACGACGAGGGCCTGGACACCGTGGTCTGCGACACGCTGCGCCTGGACCCGCCGATCGACCTCACCTCGTGGGCGGCCTTCGTGGACAAGGTGGAGGCCGCCGACAAGCCGGTGAAGGTCGGCCTCATCGGCAAGTACGTGGACTACCAGGACGCCTACCTCAGCGTGGTGGAGAGCCTGAAGCACGCCGGCTTCGCCCATGGCGCCAAGGTGGAGATCGACTGGATCCAGGCCGAGGACGTAGAGGGCCTGCTGGCCACCGCCCGCCTGGCGGACCTCGACGGCGTGGTCATCCCCGGCGGGTTCGGCGACCGTGGGTTCGAGGGCAAGATCGCCGCCGCCGGGTACGCCCGCGAGCACGACATCCCCTGCCTCGGCCTGTGCCTCGGCCTGCAGGCGATGACCATCGAGTTCGCCCGCAACGTGATGGGCCTGGCCGGCGCCAACAGCACGGAGATGGCCCCCGACACCCCTCACCCGGTGATCGACCTGATGCACGACCAGCGCGACGTCAGCGACAAGGGCGGCACCCAGCGCCTGGGCGCCTACTACGCCATCCTGGAGCCCGGTTCGCGGGTGCACGAGGCCTACGGCGAGCCGGTGGTCAGCGAGCGCCACCGCCACCGCTGGGAGCTGAACGCCCAGTGGAAGCCCCGCCTGGAAGCCGCCGGCCTGCGTTGCACCGGCCTGTCACCCGACCGCCGCCTCGTTGAGTTCATCGAGCTCGACGACCACCCGTACTGGGTGGCGACGCAGGCTCACCCCGAGTTCAAGAGCCGCCCCGACCGGCCCCATCCGTTGTTCCGCGAGTTGGTCGCCCACGCGCTCGCCCGCCACGAGGCCCGCACCCCGAGCCTGCGCGTGGTGGACGAGTCCGTCGCCTGACCGGTATCCACCGAGATGAGCGGGTTCCGTCACCTGGGTGATCGGCTCGTCCACCAGGGCCATGTCTGGCACGTGGCCGTCGCCGACTACGAGTCGCCGAGCGGCGAGCCGTTCCGCCGCGACATCGTCCGCTCGCCGGGCGCCGTTGCCGCCGTGCCGTTGTGGTTCGCCGGCGACGGCACCCCGATGGTGACCCTGGTGGATCAGTACCGGCCGCCGTTCGACGAGTACGTCATCGAAGTGCCGGCCGGCATGCGCGACATCGCCGACGAGCCGACCGAGGTCACCGCAGCGCGGGAGTTGGTGGAGGAAGTCGGCCTGGAGGCCGGCCGTCTCGAGCACCTGCTGGACATGTACCCCTCGGCGGGGATGACGGACTCCGTGCTCACGCTGTACCTGGCAACGGGTCTCACCCGCGTGGCGCGCGAGACGCACGGCCCGGAGGAAGCGCACATGCACGTGCTCGAACTGCCGCTGGCGGAGGCCGTCAGCAAGGTGGTGGCCGGCGAGATCCACGACGCCAAGACGGTGATCGGGCTGCTGCTGGTCGAACGGCGCCTCCGGGAGGGCCCTCCGCTGTGACGCCGGTGGACGCCGCTGCGGTTCCTCGCGAGGTGGACGAGTTCCTGGCGTGGATGGCGAGCGAGCGGGGCCGGTCGGCGAACACCGTCGCCGCCTACCGGCGGGACCTCACCGGCTATGCCGCCTGGCTCGCTGCGGGCGGCCTCACCGTCGGGGCGGTCGACCGGGCGGCGGTGGACCGGTTCGTGCACGCTCGCCGGGCTGCGGGGGCGGCCCCCTCCAGCGTTGCCCGGCAGCTGGCCGCCGTGCGGATGTTCCACCGCTTCATGACGGAGGAAGGCCTGCGCAGCGATGACCCCACCGCGGATGTGGAAGGGGTGCGCGTGCCCGCCGGCATTCCCCACCCGCTGAGCGAGGAGGAGGTCGGCCGGCTGCTCGACGCGGTCACCGGTGCCGACCCGGCCGCCCTGCGCGATCGGGCCCTGCTGGAGTTCCTGTATGCCACCGGCGCCAGGATCAGCGAGGCCTGCGGGCTGTCGCTGGCGGATGTGGATCGCGACCACCGGGTGGTGCGGCTGTTCGGCAAGGGGGCCAAGGAGCGGGTGGTGCCGTTCGGGCGTACGGCTGCGGCGGCGTTGGACGACTGGCTGGTCGGCGGTCGCCCTCGCTGGGAGCCGGCGCGCTGGGCGCGCCGTGGCGATCAGGAAGCCGTGTTCCTCAACACCCGCGGTGGGCGGCTGACGCGCCAGGCGGCATGGGCCGTGGTGCGCAAGTACGCGGAGCGCACGGGCCTGGCCGACCGGTTGTCGCCCCATGTGCTGCGGCACTCCTGCGCCACCCACCTGCTGGACCACGGCGCCGACCTGCGCATCGTGCAGGAGATGCTGGGGCATGCCTCCATCAGCACCACCCAGGTGTACACCAAGGTGAGCCAGGAGCGGCTGTGGGCGGTCTACCGCCAGGCGCACCCGAGGGCCGAGCGATGAGCACGCTGGGCGGGCTGGGCCACCTGGCGCGGCGTTTCGCCACCTCGCTGTCGCGCACCCCGCCGCCGCCCTCCGACCTGGCGTGGGCGCACACGCATCTGCTGCCGGCCGAAGCCGGGCTGTGGGACCGCATGTCCGTGCAGGACCGGCGTCATTCCGTGCTCGTCGCCCGGCGCTTCGCCGCGCTGATGCCGGCGGCCACCCGCCCGCAGATGGCGGCCGCCCTGCTGCACGACATCGGCAAACTGGAGGCTGGCCTCGGGACGTGGGGAAGGGTGTTGGCGACGATCGTCGGCGCGCGCACGCCCCGGTACCGCTGCTATCACGACCACGAGGCCATCGGTGCCGCCATGCTGGCCGACGCCGGGTCGGCGCCCGAGACGGTGGCGCTGGTCACCGGCCATGGCCCGGCCGCCGGCGTGCTGAGGGAGGCGGACCACGTCTGACGTCGGCGCAATGCCGATCCGGCGGCGGGTATCACGCCGCCCCATGCCGGGCGTCGGCCAGACTGTGCGCCGGCGGGCGGCCACGGGGGCGGCCGGCGGGAGGGTTGTCATCATGTCCACCAAGGGACTGTCGCGTCGGGCACTCATCGGTACGGCGGCTGCCGCCGGTGCCGCAGGAGCAGCATCGGGCGCAACGGGCAGGGCGCATGCGGCGGCCCGGGTGCGCCCGCAGGGCACCACCCCGGAGCCCCCGGAGGCGCTGAGCTTCTACCTGTTGGCCCAGCCGGTGCGTGCCTACGACAGCCGTGTGGCCCAGGCGCCCGATGGGACGGACCCGGAGACGGGGGCCGACGACACGCCACTGCTGCGCAACGCCACCCGCTCCATCGACATCAGCTATGTGCTGGGCCGTGGTGTGGAGCCCACCGGAGTGCCGGTGAAGGCCGCCGGCGTGCTGCTGAACCTCACCGTGGTCAACACGGCCGGCGCCACGGGGTACCTGAAGGTGTGGTCGGACGGCGTGGCAGAGCCCGCCGCCTCGTCGATCAACTGGGACCATCCTTCGGCGATCATCGCCAACGCGGTGAGCACGGCGTGCGCGGACGGCTACATCCAGGTGAAGTGCGGCGGTGCGGTGGGCGCCGCGACCAACCTCATCATCGACGTGGTCGGCTACTACGACACCGCGGTGCCGCCGATCGTCTGACGTCCGAGGACGCGGCCGGCGGCCGGCAGTGACGTCAGGCGGGGAGCAGGCCGAGGTGGGCCTGGGCACGCTCCAGCGTCGCCGCGGCCACCTCACGGGCCTTGCCGGCGCCCTTGCGGAGCAACGCCTGCAGCTCGCCACGGTCGGCCATCAACTCGTTGTAGCGGGCCTGGATGGGGCGCAGCAGTTCCACCACCGCCTCGCCGGTGTCGGTCTTCAACGGACCGTACTGGGTGTAGCGGGTGGCGAGATCCTGCGGCGCCTCACCGGTGCAGGCGGACAGGATCTCCAGCAGGTTGCTGACCCCGGGCTTGGCCTCGCGGTCGTAACGCACCTCGGTCTCGCTGTCTGTGACGGCCCGCTTGAACTTCTTCATGATGTCCGCGGGGTCCTCCATCAGCGAGATCAGCCCGGTGTCGCTGCCGGCCGACTTGCTCATCTTCGAGGACGGGTCCTGGAGGTCCATCACCCGGGCGCCGGCCTTCGGCATCACCGCCTTGGGCAGCACGAAGGTGTCGCCGAAGCGGTGGTTGAAACGGATGGCGATGTCGCGGGTGATCTCCACGTGCTGGCGCTGGTCCTCGCCCACGGGCACCTCGTCGGTGTCGTACAGCAGGATGTCCGCCGCCTGGAGCGCCGGGTAGGTGAACAGGCCGGCGCTGATGAACTCGTGCTCCCGCTTGGACGCCTTGTCCTTGAACTGGGTCATCCGGCTGAGCTCGCCGAAGCTGACCTGGCATTCCATGATCCAGCCCAGCTGGCTGTGCTCGGTGACATGGCTCTGGACGAAGACGGTGGCCACGTCGGGGTCCAGCCCCACGGCGAACAGCACTGCGCCCAGCCGGAGGGTGGCCTGGCCGACGACATCGGGCTGCTCGGTGATGGTGAGCGCGTGCAGGTCGACGATGCCGTGGAACGCGTCCTTCTCGTGCTGGCCCTCGACCCACGGCCGCAGCGCCCCCAGGAAGTTGCCGAGGTGGACGTCGCCGGTGGGTTGGATGCAGGAGAGCACTCGTGTCACGGGCAGCCAGGCTACCGACGACCTGGGAGCCGATACGATTGGTTTGATGGCTGTCGACGTCACCACCCCGGTCTACGAGGGCCCGTTCGACCTGCTCCTCCACCTGATCCTGAAGGAGCAGGTGGACATCTACGAGGTGTCGCTGAGCCGGATCGTCGATGCCTACCTGGCCGAGGTGGAGCGCATGCAGGCACTCGACCTGGACATGGCCACCGAGTTCCTCCTGATCGCCGCCACCCTGGTGGAGCTGAAGGCCCGCCGCCTGCTGCCCGGCCGGGAGGACGTGGACCTGGACGAGGAGCTGGCCCTCTGGGAGGAACGCGACCTCCTGCTGGCCCGCCTGCTGGAGTGCAAGACGTTCAAGGACGTCGCCTCCGTGCTCAGCCGGCTGGCCGACGACGCCGACCGCTCCTTCCCCCGCGTGGCCGGCGCCGAGGAGCGGTTCGCCGGCCTCTTGCCCGACCTGTTGGAGGGCGTCAGCCCGCAGCGCATCCGCAAGGCCTACCTCAAGGCCATCACGCCCAAGCCGGAGCCCCGGGTGGACCTGTTCCACGTCAGCGCCGTGCGGGTCAGCGTCGCCGATGCCCTCGCTGAGTTGGTGGACGAGCTGCCTCGCGCCGGCCGCATCTCCTTCCGCCGCCTCACCGACGGCCTGGTGGAGCGGCTGGAGGTGATCGTCCGCTTCCTCGCCCTCTTGGAGCTGTTCAAGCAGGGCATGGTGGAGCTGGACCAGGCCGAGCGGTTCGGGGACATCGATGTGGTGTGGACCGGTGGCCAGGACGTGAACGTGGGCGCGCTGCCCATCGACGACTACGAAGGATGACTGCCACGTGAGCGACGCCTCCATTCCCTCTGCCACGCCCCAGGTCGGCGCCGAGAGCGTGCGCGCCATCGAGGCGATCGTCATGGTGGCGGTGGATCCCGTGCCGTCCGACCAGTTGGCCCAGCTGCTGGAGCTGCCGGTCGCCGTCATCGAGGGGTTGTGCGGCGAGCTGGCCGACGCCTATGCCGAGGCCGGCCATGGCTTCGAGCTGGCCAAGGTGGCGGGTGGCTGGCGGTTCCAGAGCCACCCTGACCTGTCGCCCTACGTGGAGCGCTTCCTGCTCGACGGCCAGCGGGCACGGATGAGCAGTGCCGCGCTGGAGACACTGGCGATCATCGCTTACAAGCAGCCGCTGTCGCGTGCCCAGATCGCCAGCATCCGTGGCGTGGACCCGGACGGCGTGCTGCGCACCCTGCACGCCCGCGGCTACATCGGCGAGGTCGGGCGGGACACCGGCCCCGGCCAGGCCATCCTCTACGGCACCACCCCGGCCTTCCTGGAGAAGCTGGGCCTGGCGTCGCTGGCCGATCTGCCACCGATCGCCGAGTTCGTGCCCGGCGCCGATGTGGTGGAGGCGCTGGAGCACGGCCTGCGCATCGATCCGCCGGCCGACGCCCGTGCCTGACCAGCGGCGGCCGGAGAAGCCGCTGTGGGAGCAATGGGCCGACCAGTCGGCTGCCCTGCCGCAGGGCGAGCGCCTGCAGAAGGTGTTGGCCGGCCGTGGCTGGGGCAGCCGCCGGGTGTGCGAGGAACTGATCGATGCCGGCCGGGTGACGGTGAACGGCGAGGTCGCCCGTCTCGGCCGCCGGGTGGACCCGGATGTGGACGTGGTGGAGGTGGACGGCGCCCCGGTGGGTGTCAAGCCGGGCCTCGTCCACTACCTGCTCAACAAGCCCGCGGGCGTGGTGACGACGGCCAAGGACACCCATGGCCGGCCCACCGTGGTGGACCTCGTGCCCGCCGAGCCCAGGGTGTTCCCGGTCGGCCGCCTCGATGCCGAGACCGAGGGTCTGCTGTTGCTGACCAACGACGGTGAACTGGCCAACAGGGTCGCCCATCCTCGCCATGGCGTGGAGAAGGAGTACCTGGCGGTGGTCCGTGGCCACCTCAACGGCGGCGCGCTCCGCCGGCTGCGCGAGGGCGTGGACCTCGACGACGGCCGTACTGCGCCGGCGAAGGTCAGCCAGCCCGAGCCCGGAATGCTGCGGATCACCATCCACGAGGGGCGCAACCGCCAGGTGCGGCGGATGTGCGAGGCGGTCGGGCACCCGGTGGAACGCCTGATCAGGGTGCGGATCGGGCCCCTCCGGGACGGTGCCCTGGCACCGGGGGAGTGGCGCGAGCTCACCCAGGCGGAGTTGAAGGCCCTGGTGGAAGCGGTGGCCGGGGCACCCCGGCCGGTACGCTGACCGTTCGTGTCGGGGAGTCGACGGGCGAACGTACTGGGCCTCGGCCTGATCGGTGGTTCGATCGCCCGCGCCCTCAGTGAGCGGGGCTGGCACGTCTCCGGCGACGACCGGGACGATGGCCGTGCGGCCACCGCCCAGGAGCGTGGCTACATCGCTGCCCTCGGGGTGGACCCGACGGCGGAGATCACGTTCGTGGCCACCCCCGTGCTCACCGTGGCGGACCAGGTGAAGCGGGCGCTCGGTGAGACGTCCGGCCTGGTCACCGACGTCGGCAGCGTGAAGGCTGCGGTGGTCGGGGCCGTCGACGACCCCCGGTTCGTGGGCGGTCACCCGATGGCCGGCAGCGAACTGGAGGGCCTCGACGGCGCCGATGCCACGATGTTCGAAGGGGCGGTGTGGGTGCTGACGCCCAGCGCCTCCACTGCCGACGAAACGTTCAGCGCCGTGGCCGCCGTCGTGGTGGAACTGGGCGCCGACGTGGTGGCGCTGCCCGCCGACCGGCACGACCAGACCGTCGCCGTCATCAGCCATGTGCCGCACCTCACCGCGGCGACGTTGATGGGCTTGGCCAGCGAGCGCGCCGAGGAGCACGCCGCCCTGCTGCGCCTGGCCGCCGGCGGCTTCCGTGACATGACCCGCATCGCCAGCGGCCAGCCGAACATCTGGCTGGACATCTGCGCCGAGAACCGCCCCGCCATCCTCTCGGCGCTGGACGGCCTGATCGCCGGGCTGTCGGCGATGCGCGACGTGGTGGACCACGACGACCGCGGCGAGTTGCTGCGCCGCCTGGCCCGCGCCCGCGACGCTCGCGCCAACCTGCCGGTCCGCGGCACCCAACCAGGGGAGCTGGCCGAGGTCCGCATCCCCATCCCGGACCGGCCAGGTGCGGCTGCAGAGGTGTTCACGCTGGCGGCCGAGCTGGGCGTCAACATCGCCAGCTTCGAAGTGGTCCACAGTGTGGAAGGCAACCGCGGCGTCGCCGTCGTGCTGGTGGACGCCAAGGTCGTGGAGCTGTACCGGGGCGGGCTGATGGCCCGTGGGTACCGGCCCGCAGTGCAGCGGTTGAGCTGATGGACGTCTATCGCGTCGCCCCGCTGGGTGCCCCACTTGATGCCGTGGTGGAGGTTCCGGGCTCGAAGAGCATCGCCAACCGGGCGCTGGTCTGCGCTGCCCTGGCGGAGGGGCCGAGCACGCTCACCGAGGTGCCCGATGGTGACGACACCGAGGCGATGATCGACTGCCTGCGGGCGCTCGGGCTGGAGGTGGAGCGCGACGGCACCACTGTCAGCATCGGCGGTGGCGTGGGCCAGTTCCGTCGTGGCCCCGTCACCCTGCCGGCCCGCCTGGCCGGCACCACGTCGCGCTTCATCACCGCCGTCGCCGCCCTCGGGCCCGGCCCGTACGTGGTGGACGGGCTGCCCCCGCTGCGCCGCCGGCCCATGCGTCCGCTGCACGAGGCGTTGGCCACCATGGGGGTGACGATCCGTCACGGCGAGGAGCCGGGTCACCTGCCGGTCACCGTGGAGGGGCCGTTCGACGTCACGGTCGACGAGGTGTCGCTGCGCGGCGACATCAGCAGCCAGTACCTCACCGCCCTCATGCTCGTCGCGCCGTACCTGCCCAACGGGATGCGCTTCATGCTCACCACCCCGCTCGTGTCGCGCCCGTACGTGCGGATCACCGCCGCGGTGATGGAGGCCTTCGGGGTGCCCGGCGTCGAGTTGGGTGACCGGATCATCACGGTGCCGCCGGGTCGCTACGTCGCCCGCGAGTACGCGATCGAACCTGATGCCAGCTCTGCCGGCTACCCCCTCGCGGCCGCCGCCATCTGCGGCGGTACGGTGCGGGTGCCGGGGCTCACCGACCGGGCGCTGCAGGGCGATGCTGCGTTCTGCCGCGTGCTGGAACGGATGGGCTGTGAGGTGGTGCAGGACGGCTTCGGCACCACGGTCAGCCGCCATGGTGAACTGCGCGGCATCGAGATCAACATGGTGGACCTCTCCGACCTGGTGCCCACGCTGGCCGCGGTGGCCCCGTTCGCGTCCTCCCGCACGGACATCCACGGGGTCGGGTTCATCCGCGGCAAGGAGAGCGACCGCCTCACCGACCTGTGTGCCGAGCTGCGCAAGGCCGGGGTGGACGCGGTGGACAACCCCGACGGCCTGATCGTGGAGCCCAGCGTCCCGCACACGGCGACCCTCTCCACCCATCACGACCACCGGCTGGCCATGTCGTTCGCGCTCGTCGGCCTGGGTGCCAGCGGCATCATCGTGGAGGACCCGGACGTGGTGTCGAAGAGTTGGCCCGGCTTCTGGGAGATGATCGAGGGGCTGCGGTGACCACCACGCCCGACGTGGCGGCGTTCGACGTGGACGGCACCCTGACGGTGCGCGACTGCGTGCGCCCGTTCCTGCTGCGCGTCGGCGGCTGGCGTTCGCTCGCGTGGGCGCTGGCCCGCAGCCCGCGGGCCACACTGGCGGCGGCGGCACGGCGTGACCGCGATCGCTTCAAGGAGTTGTTGGTCGGCGGGGTGCTCGGCGGCCGGGAGGTCGCCACGGTGGAGCGCATCGGCGAGGAGTTCGCCGCCGAGGTGCACGGCGGCTGGCTGCGGCCGGACACCGTTGCCCGCCTGCGATGGCACCAGCGCATGGGCCACCGCATCGTGCTGGTGTCCGCGTCGCTCGGCCCGTACCTGCACCCGCTCGGCCAGCTCCTCGGCGTGGACGGTGTCCTGTGCGCCGAGCCGAGGCGGGCCGGCGATCGCTACGGCGACGGGCTGGAGGGGCTGAACTGCCGTGCCGCAGAGAAGGTCCGCCGCCTGGACGAGTGGCTGAAGGCGGAAGGCATCGATGGGGCCACGGTCTGGGCCTATGGCGACTCCGCCGGCGACCGCGAGTTGCTCGCCCGGGCGGACCACCGGCTGCTGGTCACCTCGGCGCCCGTCCCCGAGCAGCCGGAGGGTCGCGCCGCATGATCCGCCACCTCCTCCGTGAGGCACGGCCCAAGCAGTGGGCCAAGAACGTGCTGGTGTTCGCCGCGCCTGGTGCGGCGGGCGTGCTGGACAACGGGTCGTCGGCCACCCGGGCGCTGCTGATGTTCGTGGCCTTCTGCGCGGCCAGCAGCGGCACCTACTTCTGGAACGACCTGCACGACCGCGAGGCCGACCGCCAGCACCCGACGAAGTGCACGCGCCCCATCGCCTCCGGGGCGCTGGCCATGCCCGTGGCGTCCGCCGTCGGCACGGTGCTGCTCGTCGGCGGCATCGGTGGGGCATTCGCGCTCGGGTGGAAGCCAGGCGCCGTGGTTGCCGGCTACGTCACCCTGACCACCGCGTACAGCGTGTGGCTGAAGCATGTGGCCGTCGTCGATCTCGTCGCAGTCGCCGGCGGCTTCGTGCTGCGTGCCGTCGCCGGCGCGGTGGTCACCGACGTGCGGATGAGCATGTGGTTCGTGCTGTGCACATCGTTCGGCTCGCTGTTCATCGTCACCGGCAAGCGGTATGCCGAACTGCGCGACCTCGGTGCGGAGGCTCGCACCGTGCGGGCGACCCTGCAGCACTACACGCTGGGCTACCTGCACACCGTGCTGGCCGTCTCCGTGGGCGCGACGTTGGTGGCCTACTGCATCTGGGCGTTCGAGACCAAGGAGGTCAGCGGCTCCGACTGGCCGTTCTACGAGTTGTCCATCGTGCCGATGGCCACGGCCCTGCTCCGCTACACGCTGGTGCTGGAGCAAGGGCACGGTGCTGCGCCGGAGGAAGTGTTCGCCGCCGACCGCACGCTGCAGGTGCTGGGCCTGGTCTGGGTGGTGGTGTTCGGGCTCGGGGTGTACGTAGGGTGAACACCATGGCGACATTCGACGAGGTGCTGGCCGCGGTGGCTGGTGTGGAGGGCTGGATGAGCCCGGACCAGGCCCGACGCCTGTTCGACGCCGCTGCCGCCACCCGTCCGGGGGACCGGATCGTGGAGATCGGGTCGTTCCGCGGGCGCAGCACCATCGTGCTGGCCAGCGCTGCGCCCGACGGGGTGGGCATCGTGGCCATCGACCCGCACGCCGGGAACGACCGTGGGCCGCAGGAGTTCGACGGCTACGCCGCCGAAGCGGCCACCGACCACGAGGTCTTCAACGCCAACCTCGCCGCCGCCGGCGTCGCCCACCGGGTGCGCCATGTGCGGGCCTTCTCCGACGCAGCGCACGCACAGGTGGAAGGCGAGGTGGACGTGCTCTACATCGACGGAGCGCACCGCTACCGCCCGGCACGTGCGGACATCCGCGACTGGGGCGCCAGGGTGGCACCCGGGGGCACGATGCTGATCCACGACTCCTTCTCGTCGGTGGGTGTCACCGGGGCCATCATGCGCGAACTGCTGGCCGGCCGCCGATTCCGCTACGTGGGGCGGGCCCGCAGCCTCACGGAGTACCGCGCCGACCTGGATGGCAGCCCCCGCAGCCGGGCCGTCAACGCCCTGCGCCAACTGGCTCAGCTGCCGTGGTTCGCCACGAACGTGCTGCTCAAGGTGCTCCTGCTGCTGCGCCTCGGGCCCGTGCTGCGGCGGATCACCGGACGGGAGCCGGAATGGCCGTACTGAGCCAGGTGGCCCGGCGCACGCTCACCGGCTGGGGGCGCACCAACGCCACCAACGCCGACGTGGTGGCCGTGGCGAACCATGAGGTGGCTGCCGCGCTGGGCGCTGCCGGCGGCCGCGGCGTGCTGGTGCGCGGGCTCGGCCGCAGCTACGGCGACTCGGCCCAGAACTCGGGTGGCTTGGTCCTGCAACTCGAGGGCTCCGCCCACGAAGCGGTGCTGGACGAGGCCGCCGGCACCATCACCGTTCCCGCCGGGGTGTCGCTGGACGACCTGCTGCGCCGCATCGTGCCGCGCGGCTGGTTCGTGCCGGTCACCCCCGGCACGCGCTTCGTCACCATGGGCGGGGCGATCGCCAGCGACGTGCACGGCAAGGGGCACCACCTCACCGGGTCGTTCGGCAACCATGTGCGATCCCTGCGCCTGCTGCTGGCCGACGGGACAGTGGCCGACGTGGCGCCTCACCGCCGGGCCGACCTGTTCTGGGCCACCATCGGCGGCATGGGCCTCACCGGGGTCATCCTGGACGTGACGTTCGCACTGCTGCCGATCGAAACCAGCCGGATGACCGTGGACACCACCCGCCTGCCGGACCTCGATGCCGTCTTCGCTGCCATGGAGGAAGGCGATGCGGACTACCGCTACAGCGTCGCCTGGATCGACCCGGTGGGGCGTGGGCGGCACCTCGGCCGCAGCGTGCTCGGTCGCGGCGACCATGCCACGCTCGCCCAGCTCAGCCCGCGAGAGCAGCGCGACCCGTTGGCGTACGGACCGAAGGTGCTGGCCACCCTGCCACCCCTGCAACTGCCCGTCGGGTTGATCAACCGCACCACGATCAACGCGTTCAACGAGGTCTGGTTTCGCAAGGCGCCGCGCCACCGGGAGGGCGAGGTGCAGACCATCGCCACCTTCTGGCACCCGCTGGACATGGTGGGCGGCTGGAACCGGCTGTACGGGGCCAAGGGCATGGTGCAGTACCAGTTCGTCGTGCCGTTCGGGCAGGAGGGCGCCATCCGCGCCGTGCTGGAGCGGTTGACGGAGGGTGGGGCGTCCAGCTTCCTCTCCGTGCTGAAGCGCTTCGGGCCGGGCAACCCGGCTCCGCTGTCCTTCCCGAGGGAAGGCTGGACGCTGGCCGTCGACCTGCCGGTGGCGATCCATGGCATCGCCGAACTGCTCCACGGGCTGGACCGCATCGTGCTCGACGCCGGCGGGCGCCACTACCTCACCAAGGACGGCCACACCACACCTGCCGCCATCGCTCAGGGCTACCCGCGACTCGAAGAGTGGAAAGCTGTACGACGCACGGTGGACCCGCAGGGCATGTGGCAGAGCGACCAGTCCCGCCGCCTGGGCCTCACCGACTGAGCCCGGGGCGGGCGCCCGCGGGACCACCGAACGACACGGAAGATCGACCGACGAGGACAGCATGGACAACGCACTCCACGAACCACAGACCATCGTGCTGCTCGGTGGCACCAGCGACATCGGGCTGGCCATCGTCCGGGAGTTGCTCAGCCCGACGACCCGGGTGGTGGTGCTGGCCTGCCGCGACACGGCGAAGGGCGAGGTGGCGGCGGCGGGCCTGCGCAGGGACGGGCTGACGGTCGATGTGGTGGAGTTCGACGGGGCAACGCCGGCCACCCACCAGGCCGTCATGGACGGCATCGCCGCGCGTCATGGTGATCTGGACGTCGTGATCCTCGCCTACGCCCTGCTGGGCAGCGGCCAGGCCACGTCCCGCGACATGGCCGAGGCGGTGGAGGTGGCCCACGTCAACTTCACCGGTGCGGTCGCCTCGCTGGTGGCGGCCGGCAATGTGCTGCGCGCCCAGCGGCATGGCAGCATCGTGGTGCTCAGCAGCGTCGCAGGGGAGCGCGTGCGCGGTGCCAATGCGGTCTACGGCGCGACCAAGGCCGGCCTCGACGGCTTTGCCCAGGGTCTTGGAGACGAACTGGCCGAGGACGGCGTGCACATGCTGGTGGTGCGTCCCGGCTTCGTCCGCTCGGCGATGACGGAAGGGCTGCCGGCCGCCCCGTTCGCCACCACGCCGGAGGCCGTGGCGACGGCAGCGGTGAAGGGCCTGCGTGGC
This sequence comes from Acidimicrobiaceae bacterium, assembly GCA_020637295.1. GTDB lineage: Bacteria > Actinomycetota > Acidimicrobiia > Acidimicrobiales > Ilumatobacteraceae > UBA668. The sequence goes on from JACJWF010000002.1 coordinate 242,643, forward strand.
CGTCGCCGCACGGTCTGGGTGCCGGGCCTGCTGCGGTTCGTGTTCATGGCGTTGCGGCACACACCGGGCCCGGTCTGGCGGCGCCTGCCGCTCGGCTGACCGGCCCGCAGCGCCGGCCCCGCCGCGCCGCCCCCGGCGCGCTCACTCCGCCTCGCGCTTGGCCTTTTCCGCCTCGAAGTCGGCGCGCCGCTGGGCGCCGATGCCGATGGTCGACGGGTCCACCCCGTCACCCTGCTCGCACTTGCGGTACAGCAACACCAGCGCGTCCTCGTAGTTGCCCACCACGCAGAACCTGTCCGCCACCACCGTGTTGGGTTCGGTGCTGCCGAACTCGGCGGAGGCGTTCGGCTCGTACCACCCGGTCCAGAAGTTCGTCAGGATCAGCCAGTCGGCGGAGGCCACGTCGTCCGCCAGGCGTGAGCCGGGTCTGTCGGCCAGGCCGGGGTCCATCTCGATGAAGTACGTGGCCGGCACCAGTTCGGGGAACAGGTAGTAGAAGGCGACGTCGCTGTAGATCGTGCGGCTGAGGTCGGCCGGACCCACCAGCAGGCGTTCACCCGGTGTGGACATCGCTGCGAGGTCGTCGATCATCGCCTGGCTGGCGGTCTGCAGCGCCTGGTTGCCGAAGTAGAACCGCCGCTCACCCCGACTGACCTCGAACCCGCCCGGCTTGTTGCCCACGGCGATGCGGGTCTGCAGCAGGTAGTAGCGGTAGGTGAAGAACGGGTTGACCACCAGCATCGTGGCGGCGAGGGTGGCCGCGGCCACGCTCCATGGCCGCAGCCGGAAGCGCACCTCGCGGTCCGCAGCGATGTCCGCCACCAGGCAGGCGAGGAGCGAGAACGACACGCACGAACCCCAAGCCAGGTGGGTGCTGTCCGGTCGCTGCAACGCCTGCGGGAGCATGCCGAGGCCGAGCAGCGCCGCCGCCGTCAGTACGAACCGGCGGCCCGTGGGCCGGCCGGCCTTGCTCCAGCGGCGGTGGGCGACGATCGGTAGGGCGATGGCCACGCCGACCACCACGAAGAACCAGAGGAACAACTGGTGGTTGGCGGACAGGTGCGGCACCCGCCACCACGGCGCGTCGAGCGGGCCTTCGGCCACTGCCTGGAGGGCTCCGTCGATGCGGCCGAAACTGGGTGGGCTGGGCAGCTCGCGGCCAGGGCGCAGGTCGAACACCGGCTCCAGGAACATGCCCCGTAGCGAGGGGCCGATGCCGGCCACCGCCAGGTGCACGAACATCGGCAGCAGGCCGACGAGCAGGCCGACTGTGGCCGGGCGCCAGGCCGCGGTGCCCCTGGCCCGCCACAGCAGCCAGCCGTGCACCACTGCCAGCGCCAGCGCCAGGTCGGGCCGGTAGCCGAGTGCGAACCCGGCCAGCACGCCGGCGGCCACCAGTGCCCGGGTGCGCACCCGCCCCTCCGTGTGCAGCGCCCGGAGGCCGGCCACCAGGCTCCACACCGCCAGCGCGACGCCGCCCTCCCAGGCAAGTGCGGACAGCCCGATCGGCGTCAGCACCAGCAGCGTCGCAGTGAGCGCGGCGACGACGGCCACCCTGCGGCCCCAGGCGCGGGCCAGCGCGAACAGGCCGAAGATCAGGGCCAGATGCTGGAGCAGGCCGAACGTGCGCTCCACCTCCAGCGTGTCGCCGAGCAGCCAGTACCAGCCCGCCAGCACGTGCAGCGAGAAGGGCCCGTAGAGGTGCAGGAAGTCCACGTTCGGCACGTCGCCGGCCAGCACCCGCATGGGGAACACGATCATGAAGCCCTCTTCCATCGAGGACCCGGTGGAGAGGTACAGGCCGCGCAACGGGAGGGCCACCACCGCCAGCACCGCCCCGACGGCGAGCAGCGTGGCGCGCTGCGGGCGCCGGCTGACCCGCCCACCGAGGACGAACGGCTGGTCGGGCGTCGGCATCGGGGCGACTCTAGCGACGGCGGCGGTTCGCGGTGGTGCCGCCGTGCGGCGGTAGCGTCCGGGGCCGATGACGGCAGACGACGGCGCACCCACCCTGCCGCAGTTGGCCGAGGAGATGATCGCAGCCGGTTGCCGGCGGATCCGCGTGCTGGCCTGGCGCGACCTCGAGGACGTGGACGCCGGCGGGTCCGAGCTGCACGCCGACCACTTCATGCGGCGCTGGGCCGCGGCGGGGCTGGATGTCGAGCAGCGCACATCGCTGGCAGCCGGCCTGCCGGCGCTCGCCGAGCGCAACGGCTACCGGGTCGTGCGGCGCGGCAGTCGCTACACGGTGTTCCCGAGGGCGGTCGCCCGCCAGGTCCTGGAGCGCGGCGAGTACGACTCGCTGGTGGAGGTCTGGAACGGTGTGCCCTGGTTCAGCCCGCTGTGGTGCCGCAAGCCGCGCATCACCTTCCTCCACCATGTGCACGGCCCGATGTGGGACCAACTGCTGCCCGGGCCGTTCGCCCACGCCGGGCGGCTGCTGGAGGCCCGCATCGCCCCGCCGTTCTATCGCCGCACGCTGACCCTCACCCCCAGCGAGGCCACCCGCGACGACCTGCTGGCCCTGCGCTTCCGGTCCGAGCGCGTCGTGGCCGTGAACAACGGGGTGGAGGCATCCTTCGTGCCCGGCGGCACCAAGGCGCCGGCACCGACGGTGGTCTCGGTGGGTCGGCTGGCCCCCGTGAAGCGGCAGGACGAGTTGCTGGCGGCGGCGGCGATCGCCCGCCGGCGCGTGCCGGACCTGCGTCTCGTCCTGGTGGGCGACGGCCCGTTGCGCCCTGCGTTGGAGGCCTGGGTGCGCGACCACGACGCGGCCGGATGGGTGACCCTGGCCGGCCACCGCACCCGCGAGGAGTTGGTGGGCCTGTACCAGTCGGCATGGGTCGTGGCCAGCGCGTCGTTGGCGGAAGGCTGGGGCCTCACCATGACCGAGGCGGCGGCGTGCGGCACTCCGGCCGTGGCGACGGACATCAGCGGGCACCGCAGCAGCGTGGTGGACGGTGTCACCGGCGTGCTGGCACCACTGGAACGGTTGGGCGAGGCGCTGGCGGACGTGCTGCTGGACGACCGGCGTCGCGACTCGATGGCCGCTGCGGCGCTGGCCCGGGCTCGCACGCTCACCTGGGACGCCTCGGCGCTGGGCATCCTGCGCAGCCTGCACGGCCAGGTGATGGGCCGTCGCAGGGTGTGACGCTCACGACCCGGCGGCCAGCAGCGCCAGGTCTCGGGTGACGTAGCGGTGGTGTTCCACCTCCTCGTTCATCACCACCCGCAGGCACTCATGCCACGGGAACCGCTCTTCTGGGGCGTCGGGGGCGGGTGAACGCAGGCTGATCGTGTCCATCTGCTCGGTGGTGAGCGCGGCGAGGATGCTGCGGACGAGATCCATCCGGTCGGCGCGGGCGGCGAGCACCTCGTCGATCATCGGCGTGGCGTCGAGTCGCAAGCCGATCCGGGCCGCCAGGTCCCCGCCCATCTCGGTGTGGTTCACGCCGAACGGGTGGAATGCGTCGTCACGCCCCTGCATGGCCTGGCGCACCCAGCAGTCGGTGGCGAACACCAGGTGGCGGAGGGTCTGGGTGAACGACCACTCGCCGCGCACCCGGCGGTCGGCGCTGCCGGACGGCATGCGGAGGACCCGCTGCACGGTCGTCGCCCACATCGCCTCGATCCGCACCCAGGTGGCCCGGTACTCGTCGGGGGTCCGCATCGCCCGCACCGCGGCACGCTCCGGCTGGCGGCGGTCCAGCTCATCGCGGACCGCGTCGGCCACGTCCACGTCGTTGACCCACAGGTGCTCGAACTCGCCGTCGATGCGCATCCCGTCGATCCACGAGTTGGCGATGGACGCGCCGCGCAGATCGCGGCTGCGGATCGTCCGGCCGCGCAGGCGGATGCCGTCGAGCGGATCGGTGGTCGCCGGCGCGGCGGCGAGGATGGCGTCGGCCAGGAGGCCCGGCGCGCTGAGCTGGGGCCAGTGCCCGGTGGGGAGGTCCACGTAGTCGACTGCGGCGATCCGGCTGAGCTCCTGTACCGGCGGTGCGCCGGCCGCGATCCAGTTGCGCAGGTCGTCCGGCGTGAACTCCGGGCACAGCACGGTCACCGGGATGGCATAGCGGCGCTCGTCCTGCAACCGCTGCGGGTCCTCCACCGCGCAGGCGGGGGCGGGGAGCGCTCGACTGGCGATCGACGCCCTCGCGTCAGCGTCGAGGTCGGCCACCTCGCGGTCGTCGAACGCGTCCAGGCCGGGGAACGGGACCGCCCCGTCGACGACCGGGAGGCCCTCGACCAGGGGCTCGCCATCGGGTGTCGGGAAGCCACCGATGAGGATGAGGCGTGCAACCCAGTCCGGGCGGGCGTCGGCGGCGGCCCAGGCGACGCCGGCGCCGGCGGAATGGCCGACCAGCAGCACGGGGTCGGCGCACCAGTCGATGGCGGTGGTGACCGCGTCCACGTGGTCGGCCAGGCGGACGGCGCCGAGCGGGGCGGTGCCGTCCATCCCGGGGAGCGTGATGGAACGGACGCGGTGCCCCTCGGCCTCCAACCGGGGCGTCACGGCGTCCCAGCTCGTCCCGTCGAGCCACAGTCCCGGTACGAGCACGATGTCCATCTTGCGTCCCCCTGCAGTCGGTGGCGGAGCCCGTGGTGCGGTACGCTCCGTGCGATCGGATCACCATAGCCGATCAATCCATCGAACTGGATCATTGCTCGTGGACGAACCCCAGGACACTCCCGACTACCAACTGGCCGACCTCCAGGTCATCACCACGACCGAGGAGATTCGCGCCGGCTTCCACCCGTTGCGCAGCACGGTCCTCGACCTGCTGATGGAGCGGGCGGCCACCGTGGCGGAACTGGCGGCTGCCGTGAAGCGCCCGAAGAGCACGGTGGCCCACCACGTGAAGGTCCTGCTGCAGGCCGGCCTGCTGCAGGTGGTGCGAACCCGCAAGGTGCGGGCCATCGACGAGCGTTGGTACGGCCGCACGGCGCGGACCTACCAGGTGGGTCGGATCAGCGCAGAGCAACTGACGTTGATCGGCAACTACCTCGCGGATGCCGCCGCGGAGTCTGCACCCGCCCACGCGGCTGACGACCTGAGGGCGGTCCACCGGCACGCTCGGGTCCCGCGCGAGCACGCCGAGGCGTTCTGGGAGCGCGTGCTCGAGGTGGCCGCAGAGTTCTCCCGCATCCCACGCGAGGGCGAGGAGACCTGGGCGTTCGTGGCCGGCCTGTACCCGGCGGAGCACCCCGTCCTTCCACCACCGGTCTGACACCGACGCGCCGGACGGCGGTGCCGCTCAGCGGTCGAAGCGGCGGAGCACCTTGGTCAGCGCCTTCACCCCGACCAGCGCACCCTGACGGGCGGTGGAGCGGTGATGGCTGCGGCCCGTTCCGTCGCCCTGGGCGGCAGCGCGGTTCGCCAGGTACCACTCGTAGCTGTCCACCATCATTTCGGCGTTGGAGCGGGTCGCCTGCCAGCCGAGCGCGTCTTCCACATGGTGGGTGTCGAACCACAGCGACTTGGAGTACATCAGCCAGTGGTACGGGGCGAACGGGGCGACGTGCAGCCCGGCGGCGGCCTTCATCGCCCAGGCGGCGGGCGTGGCCGGCAGCGAGCGGACCCGCGAGCCGGTGCCGGCGTGCTCGCACAGCGCCGTCAGCGTCTCGCGCATGGTCCCGAACCGGTCGGTGCCCACGTTGAACACTGCGGGGCCGGACACGCCGCCGGCGAGGATGCACGCGCGGGCCAGGTCGTCGGCGTGGACGAACTGGTAGCGGTTGTCGCCGCTGCCGAGCACGAAGACGTCGGCCCCGTCGGCCACCCACTCGAACAGGATGCCGAAGATGCCCAGGCGGCCGTGGCCGAGGATGGTGCGAGGGCGCACGATGGTGACGTCCAGGCCGTTGCGTACGGCGTCGAGGCACGCCCATTCGGCGGCCAGCTTGGCGTGGCCGTAGGCCTCGGCAGGGGAGGGGACGGTGGTGGGCAGCACCGGGTTGGTGGCCGGCACGCCGAACACGGCGGACGACGACGTGTGCACCACCTTGCCCACACCGGCCCGGCGGCAGGCCTCCAGCAGCACCACCGTGCCGTCCACGTTGACGGTGCGCAGCAGGTGGAGGTCCTTGGCTAGGGGCACCTGGGCGACGTTGTGGTACACGACGTCCACCCCGTCCACCGCCGCGGCGACCGTGCCGGGTTCGCGGATGTCACCCTGCACGAAGTCCACGCCGGCCGGCCGGTCGTCGGCGTCCAGCAGGTCCAGCACCCGCACCTGTGCGCCCGCACCCACCAGGTGGCGGACCAGGAGCGAGCCGAAGTAGCCGCTGCCCCCGGTGACCAGTGCGGTGGTCACAGCGTCAGCCCCTGGTCCAGGCACCAGCGGATGCTGGCCCGCATACCGTCGTAGAGGTCGACCCGCGGCTCGTAGCCCAACTCTCGCCGGGCCACGGAGATGTCGCAGGCGATGGTGTGGCCCATCTCGCCGAGCACGTGCAACTGCTGCTGGTAGAGGCCGACACCCTGCAGGAACCGGTCGGCGGTCTCGGCCACGCGGGCGGCCAGGGTGGGCAGCGACGTGCTCGGTGGCTGCACCTCCAGCCCCTCGTCGCGCAGGGCGGCGCCGACGGTGGCGACGATCTCGGCGACGGTGTACGGCTCGGCGTCGGCGATCCAGTACCCCTTGCCGCGAGCGGCGTCCACCAGTTCGGCGGCCAGCACCCCGTCCACCAAGTTCTCCACGAACACCATCGATCGCCGCTGGTCGCCCTTGCCGATCACCGGGAACTTGCCGGTGCGCACCATCGTGAAGAAGGTCGTCTGCCGCGGTGGCTGGTTCGGCCCGTAGAACCACGGCGGGCGGACGATCACCGTGTCCAGACCCTTCGCTGCGGCCTCGGTGACCGCCAGTTCGGCCTCCATCTTGGACCTGCCGTAGCCGAGGTAGGGGTGGTACGGCTCGTCGTTGCGGAAGGTGTCCGCCCGGTCAGGGTTGGTGCCGAACGGGCTGTTGGAGCTGACGTGGACCAGGCGGCGGACGCCCCTGTCCGCGGCGGCCGTCGCGAGGTGGCGGGTGCCGGCGGTGTTGGTCTCGAAGAACTGGCGCACCCGGCGGGGGTGGATGATGCCGGCCGTGTGGATGACGTCGGTGTCCGGCCCGGCCCCGTCCAGCAGGCGCAGTGCCGTGTCCGCTTTGGCGATGTCGCCGACCAGCACCTCGACGCCCGGCCGGTCCGCGTAGCGGGTGGCGAGGGCGCGGGCCTCGGCCGTGGTGTGCACGAGGAGGCGCAGCCGGGCGCGGGCCGGGTCGGCGGCCAGGCGGGCGACCAGCGAGGTGCCCAGCCAGCCGGCGGCGCCGGTGACCACGGTGGTGGAGGGAAGCGGGCGGCGGGCCGGGTCAGCCATGGGATTCTCCTGCGGCGAAGCGGCGGGCATTGCGGATGGCGAACGCCATCACGGTGGCCTGCGGGTTGACACCGGGTGCCGTGGGCAGCAGCGAGGCGTCGTTGACATGGATGTTGGTGGCGCCGTGCACCCGGCCGAACGAGTCCGCGCCGCAGCGCGCCGCCTCCTCGCCGATCGGCACGGTGCTGCACAGATGCACGGTCATCACCGAGGCGCGGTTGGCGGAGAACAGGCGCTCCATTGTGGCGACGTGCTTGCGGGTTCGCACTGCCGGCGCGCCTCGGAACGAGGGGAACACGGTGTCCGCGCCCGCCTCCAGCATCAGCAAAGCGAGGCGGCCGAGGCCGCTGCGCAGGAGGGCGCGGTCGCGAGCGGTGAGGTGGTACGTGACGATCGGGTCGCGCAGCCGTGGCACCGAGAACACCCGCCCGCGGCCCTGGCTGGTGATGGCCGCGTAGTAGACGCTGATCCGCGGCCAGTCCACCACCGCGTCGCGGAAGCCGTTCCACTCGTCCAGCAGGCTGAGCGCCACCAGCCCCGGGTTGCTGGCCGAGCCTCCGAACGACAGGTGGGGAGCGAACTCCTTCACCTGGTGGACGGGCACGTCGTCGGGGATGTTCAGCGGGTCGGCGAACCGGGCCGCGAGCTTGACGGTGGGGTGCACGGCCAGGCTGCGGCCGATGTTGCCGCGGATGCCGCTGCGCTGGAGGAGGGCCGGCGACTGGATGGCACCACCGCACACGAACACGTCGCGGAAGGTGATCCGCCCGGTGCGGCCGTCGGGAAGCGTGGTGTGGGCGGCAACGGCCCGGTCACCGTCGAGCTCCAGCCGGTCCACCCGGCAGCCGGTGACGATCCGCGCCCCGGATGCGGCGGCGCGCGGCAGGTACGTACGGGTCATCGACTGGCGCTGCCCCGCGCCGGAGCCGTCGTGGCGCATCCAGCGGGGGATCTCGCCGTTCCGCCAGCCGAGCGCGTCGGCGCCGCGCCGCATGGCCTCGCTGGGTGCGGTGGGCCCGGCGGGGTCCGTGCCCACGTGCAGCACGGTCTCCACCTCGTCGGCGATGGACAGGAGCTCGGCAGGGTCGAAGTCGGCGATCCGGAAGTCCTCCCGCCAGCGGGCCAGCAATTCGCCGGGCGGCCGCCAGTACAGGCCGCTGTTGACCTCGGTGCCGCCGCCGGCGCAGCGGCCTTCGGTGTAGGCGACGGAGGGCAGCCCGAGTGCCACGGTGACGCCACCGGCGCGGTACTGGCGGTCCATCTGATCCAGCGAGAAGGGCACGGTGTCGCCCTGCTCGACCCACTCGCCTTCCTCCACCACCAGCACGTCGATGCCGGCCTCGGCCAGCACGGCCGCCGTGGTGGCGCCACCCGCGCCGGAGCCGATGACCAGGACCTCGGCGTCCATCGCCGCGTCGGCGGGGCGGGCGATCATGCGGCACCGCCGGTGGGTGTGGTGGACGGCCAGTGCTCCCACACGTAGGCGTAGCCCAGCGAGCGGACCAGGCGGGGGTACTCGGCCACGAACGGCAGTGGCAGGCGGAGGACGACGCGGCCGAGGCCCCAGCCGCCGGGCACCGCCAGGAGAGCACGGAACACGACGCCGATCAGCAGCACCCCGAAGCGGGTGAAACTGGGCAGGCCGTCCACCCTGCGGGCGACGAACCCGACGACCTCGGCGCGGCGCTGGTGCGGGAGGTCGGGAAGGTCCTCGGCCAGCAGGCGGTCGGCGAAGCCACCGACGACGGGAAGGGCGCGGACCTGCTGCATGGGCATGGGCATCGTAGCGGTGCAGCGCCGCAGTGGAGGGCTAGCCTCTGGCGTCGTGCGCAGCGTCGTGGTGCTCCCCACCTTCAACGAGCGGGAGAACATCGGGGCCATGCTGAGGGCGCTGCGGGCTGCCGTGCCGGCCACCGATGTCATCGTGGTAGACGACCTCAGCCCGGACGGCACGGGCGAGATCGCCGACGCGGTGGGGGCCGAGGTGGGCGGCGTCCGGGTCGTCCACCGTGAGGGCAAGCCGGGGCTCGGCGCCGCCTACCGCCATGGCTTCGGGCTGGCGTTCGACGACGGCTACGACGTGATCGTGTCCATGGACTGCGACTTTTCCCACGATCCGGCGGTCATCCCGCGGATGCTGGAACTGGTGGGTGAGGGCGCCGACGTGGTCGTCGGCAGCCGCTACGTGGCCGGTGGGGGCACGCAGGACTGGCCGCTGCGCCGCCGGCTGCTGTCCAAGTGGGGCAACCGTTACACCGGCATCCTGCTCGGCACCGGTGTCCGCGACTGCACGGCCGGCTTCCGTGCGTACCGGGCCTCGGTGCTGCAATCCGTGGAGCCTGCCAGCACGGGCGCGGAGGGCTATGCGTTCCTGACGGAGCTCACCCGGCGGCTGGCCCGCCGCGGCGCCCGCATCGTGGAGACGCCGATCCTGTTCCGCGACCGGGAGAAGGGCACGAGCAAGATGTCCGGCCGGATCATCGTCGAGTCGATGCTGCTGGTCACCAGGTGGGGTCTGGCGGATCGTTGGCAGTCGCTGCGGGGCCGGCGCTCGTCGTGAGCGACCGCACGCTGCGCTGGGTGCTGCGTGCGACGCTGGCCGCGCCCTTCCTGGTGGCGCTGATCGTGCTGGCCGGGCATCACTGGTCGCCGGTGCTGGACCTGGCCATGACCGAGTTCCGCGTCCGTGACGTCGGTGGTGCCCACACCCCGCTGATCGGGCTGCCCGGCCGCATCGGCCACTTCCCGGACCAGGGCAGCCACCCCGGTCCGCTGAGCTTCTACCTGCTCACGCCCACCTACCGGTTGCTCGGGTCCACCGCCTACGGCCTGCTGGCCGGCACGGCTGTCGTCAACGTCGCCGCCACCTGGACGGCGTTGTGGGCCGCGGCCCGCCAGGGCGGCCGGCGCCTGGCGGTGGGCGTTGCGGCGATGCTGGCGGTGGCACTGGCCTGGTTCGGCGCCAGCATCCTCACCCAGCCGTGGAACCCGTACCTGCCGCTGGCCTCGTTCGCCGTGGTCCTGCTGGCGGGTTGGGCGGTGCTCGACGGCGACCACCGGATGCTCGTCGCCCAGGTAGCGGCGGGCACGCTCTGCGCCCAGACTCATGTGCCCTACCTGTCGCTGGCGGTGGCGCTGATCGCGCTGTCGTTCGGGGTGATCGGCTGGCGCTGGTGGCGGGGGAGGGCCGTGCCGCGGCAGGAGCGCACCAGCGTGCTGGTGGCCGTGGGTGTCGCCGCCGTCCTTTGGCTGCCCGTGTTCGTGGACCAGTGGCGACATGACCCGGGCAACATCACCATGCTGCGCCGCCACTTCCTCGACCCGCCGGAGGCCCCGCAGGGCCTGGCGGTCGGGGTGAAGACCGTCCTGCGCCATTTCGACGTGGTGCACCTCGCCACGGCCATGATCGGCAAGCCGTCGTACGTGCTGGACGCGCTGGGCGATCTCGAGGGCGGCTCGTGGGTGGTCGGCCTGCTCGTGGTGCTGGTCTGGATGGGCGCCGCATCGGTGGCCTGGCGGCTGGCGGACCGCCGCCCGTTTCGCCTGCACCTGATCGCGGGGGTGGCGACCGTGGTGGCGGTCGTCTCGACGGCGCGGATCTTCGGCAAGGTCTGGTACTACCTCACCCTGTGGTCGTGGCTGATCGGTCTGGTCGCAGTGGCGGCGACGTTGTGGACCGCGGTGGTCGTCGCCGAGCAGCGCTGGCGCCGTCTGCCCGTCACCGCCGTGGCGGGCGCCGTGCTGGCCGTCGCCTCGCTGGCGTTCGTGGTGGACGCGGCGCGGGTGGACCCGCCGGAGGACCACCTCGGCAGCGTGCTCACCGAACTGGTGGGCCCCACGGCGGACGCGCTGGCGGCGGGGCAGGGGGCGGCCACCGGCAGCGACGGTGTGTACGTCGTGCGGTGGGCGGACGCCTACTACTTCGGTTCCCAGGGCTACGGCCTGATCAGCGAACTGGAGCGCCGCGGGTTCGACGCCCGGGCCACGCCGACGTTCCGTGTGCCCGTCACGCCGCAGCGGACCATCGACCCGGCGCTCGCCACCGCGGAGGTGGTGCTCGCCACCGGGGTGAACGTGGCGAAGTGGCGAGCGGTGGAGGGTGCCGTGGAGGTCGCGTTCGTGGAGCCGCGCAGCGAACGCGAACTGGTGGAGTTCGAGGCGCTCCGTGCCCAGGTGGTGGACGGCCTGCACGCCGAGGGGCTGGACGACCTGGTGGACCTGGTGGACACCAACCTGTTCGGGCTGTCGATCGACCCGGCGCTGCCTGCCGACCTGGAGCCGGCCGTTGCCCGGATGCTGATCCTGGGGGAGGAGAGCGCGGTGTTCATCGCCCCGCCGGGGAGCTTCGATGCCGCCGGCTGACGACGGCGACACCGGCGCAGGCACCGTCCGGCGGATTCCCGGCTGGATCCGCGGCTGGATCCGCGGGTCGGACCCCTGGGTCACGGCGGCCTGGGCCGCCGTGGTCGTGCCGATCGTCGTGGCGGCGGTGCGCGCGGTGGCCAACCACTGGCTGCCGATCGGCGACAACGCGCTCTTCCAGATCCGGGCACGTGATGTGGGAACCTCCCACCACCCCTGGCTGGGCACGTGGAGCTCCGCCAGCGTGGACGCCGGCCGGGACCTCAACCACCCCGGGCCGATCCTGTTCGACCTGCTGGCGCTGCCGGTGCGGGTGTTCGGCGGCCGGGCAGGTGTCGCGCTGGGCACCGCCGCGGTCAATGTCGTCGCCGTGACGCTGGTGGCGGTGATGGCCCGCCGCGCCGGTGGCCGCGGTGGAGCGCTGGCCGCCCTGGCCGCCACCGCCTGGATGGCCTACACGATGGGCAGCGAGTTGCTGTTCGACCCGTGGAACCCGCACGTCCTGATCCTCCCGTGCTGCGCCATGCTGGTGGCGGCCTGGGCCACCGCCGTGGGTGCCCGCGGTGGCCTGCCGGTGCTGCTTGGTGTGGCGTCGTTCTGCCTGCAGGTGCATCTGAGCTACGCCACGCTGGTCGTCGGGCTGCCCCTCGTGGCGCTCGGCGTGCGGCTGGCGCTGGGGCGTCGCGATGGCCACGGTGGTGCCACGACGTTGCGGCGCACCGTGCGGCCGGCGTCGTGGATCGTGCTCGCCGTGCTCTGGGCGCAGCCGCTGTGGGACCAGTTCTTCCGCGACGGCAACCTGCTCGCGCTGGCTTCCGCCGGGGGCGGCGACGGGCAGCGCGTCGGTGGCTCGCTCGGCATGCGGATCGCCGGTGCGGTGTGGTGGCAGCCACCATGGTCGGCCCGCAGCCGGTTCATCGACGCCATCCCGATCACGTTCTACGGGCCGGACGGCACGCTCTCGTCGGTGCCCGTCACCCGCATGGTGCCGGCGCTCGGGCTGCTCGGGCTGGTGGCCGTGGCGGTGGGGCTGTGCATCCGCCTGGCGTGGCGGCGTGGCGACCGGCCGGCGTTCACCCTGTTGGCCGTGCTGGTGGGAGCGGAGCTGGTCGGCATCGCCACCGTTGTGATCATGCCGCTCGGTGCGCTGGGCCTCAGCCCGCACCAGATGCGCTGGCTGTGGCCGATCTCGGCGTTCACCGTGGCAGCGTGCGCGTTCACCGTCTGGCGGGCGATTCCGCATCACCGATCTCCGTTGGCCACCCGCAGCGCCGTCGCGCTGGCCGTGGCGCTCGGCCTGCTGACCCTGCCCACCTACTCCCAGCCCGCCGGGCCGAACACCCGGGCCGACCTGATGCCGGCGTTGCGCGACCTCACGGCGCAGCTGGACGAGGTGGACGGCCTGGGTCTGGTGTGGTTCGACTCCTCGACGGTGCCGCTGCTGGACAACGCCGCGGCCACGGTGCTGGCAGCGCTGCGCGAGCGGGGAGTGGAGTTCGTGGTGGACGAACCGGGTCTGGTGCGCCAGTTCGGCAACGCCCGCCGCCTGGACGGTCACGCCGACACCTGGATGCAGATGGCCTACGGCGATGACGTCGCCGACCCGCCGGAGGGGTTCAGGGTCGTTGCCGTCGCTGGGGGGATCGCCGTGCTGGTGCGCCCGTTCAGCGACCGCACGGCACCCTGACCTTCAGCGGCGGGCGGCGATGGCGTCGCAGATCGGCGTGCCGCGATCGGTCGGCGTGCGGTCCTCGATCCCCTCGCCGAGGGTGGCGGTGGACAGGTCGGGCGACGCCAGCAGGAACATGACCTCCGTGCCGTCCGCCACGACGTGCATCCCGCCGGCCACCGGGTCGGCAACGACCTCGACGAGGGCACCCGCAGGCACGAGCGCTGCACTGGACTCGCCGTCCGTGGGGTCCCAGGTGAGCCCGGTCGAGTCGGCCCGGATCGCGGTCAGCACGCCGTCTCCGGTGGTGATCAGCGTCTGCTCCCAGTGATCGGCGGTCAACGCCGGCATCACGAAGGCGATGCGGCGGGCGCCCCAGGCCAACTCCAGCGGCACCCAGTGGTCGTCTTCGACGATGTACAGGCCGTCGCAGGCACCATCGATCCCGACGGTGCCGGGGGACGGCACCGGCCCGCCCGGCACCACGTCCACCACGTTGGGCGGGGCACCGCCGAACACGGCGTCGTCGATCTGGTAGCGCCAGGAGGTGAACCCCGGGTTCTTCAGCTCGGACGTCCACACGGCGAACGCCACGTTGGCCCACGCGCCCCACACCAGGCTGGCGAGCGCCAGCCCCTTCCACAGCCGTGCCCTGGCGGGGCGCCAGGCGACAGCCGCCACCGCCGCCGGCAGGACCAGCACCGGGAGCAGATCGACGAGGTAGCGGTTGGCGATGAACCCGATCATCAGCGTGGGCGCGGCAGCCACCACGGCCCCAGCCCAGGGCCACGCCAGCCACCACGCTCGTCGCCGCACCACCATCACGGCGCCGATGACTGCCAGGAGGCAGAGGGCTGTTGCCGCGACCGTCAGCGACGACGAGGCGGTGTTGCCCTCCAGCGGGTAGCTCCCCAGGTCGCTGGCGTTGGGCCCGAACTTCACGAACGGCACCAGGCGCTCGAAGTGCACCGCGTCGGGTCGCAGGTACTGCACCACGGTGGTGGGCAGGAACCGCGGGCTGAAGAAGCTGCCGCCGTTGCCGGCGAACCAGGCGGCGCGTGCGGGGGACTGCAGCGTCAGCACCTGGCGGTCGGCCGGCAGGTCCAGCCAGGTGCCGACCTTGGCGTAGTTGACCAGGGAGTTGGCCAGTAGCCCGGCCACCGCCCAGCTGAGGCCGCGCCTGGCGTCTGGCCGGTGATCGCGTCGCCACAGCACCACTGCCACCAGGCCCACGGCCACCAACGCGCCGATGCCCACCGAGGCCCTGGTGAGCACAGTGGCGACGGCCAGCAGCCCGGCAGCGCGGACGTGGCGCGGCGAGGGAGCGTGCAGCAGGTCGAGCAGGCGTACGGCGGTCCACAGGAACAGGGCGAAGGCCCACAGTTCGGTCTCGTGGTAGACGCTCACCCAGCCGGCCAGCGCCAGCACCGGCGAGGCGGCGACCGCACCGACGAACACTGCGGCCCGCCAGGGGGTGAGCCGGCCACCGAAGCCCTCAGCGGCACTGTCGGCACCGTCAAGGCCCGGCCACGCCCGCTGCACCCGCCGGAGGAGGTGGAACGCCGCGGTGCACGCGAGTACCAGCGCGGTCAGCATGGACACCCGGGCCAGCCGGCCGTAGAACCAGGTTCCGGTGAGCACCAGCGGCATCCGCACCAACGCCAGGAACGGCCCGTAGTACAGGTAGGTCCTGCCGCCGATGAGGAAGCCCTCGATCCCGGCCACCGACGCCGGCACGTCGAAGTGCAACGACCAGAACGAGCGGGCCTGGTGGTCGTAGAAGTCGGCGCTGAACCCGCCTGCGTCGAACAGGGTCCACGGCCGCCAGCGGCAGACCACCAGCCAGAAGAGCGCCGTCGCGGCGAGCGTCACCCATCGGGCGGCCCGCGCCGCGCGGTCGGTCGCGGCCGGTCCGCGCCACATCAGCCGGGGGCGTCGGCCCGCAGGGCGCCGCCGCGCCACGGGCTGAACTCGACGACGAACTGGTAGGCGAACAGGGTGGGCCAGACCTTCACGAGCACACGGTCCAGCCGGCCGACCGTGCCGGCGACGGCGGGCTTGTCGGCCAGATGGAGGGCATCCAGCGGCAGGCCGGTGTGGGCCTTGGCGATGGGCTCCAGCCCGGCCGCCGCGGCCATCCGCAGGAACGACCGGCGGGTGAAGAAGCGCAGGTGGGTGCGGTCGAGGATGCCGCGCTGGTCGTAGTCGAACCGCCCGGCGAGCACCCTGGTGCGGGGGTACCAGTGGCCGATGTTCGGCACGCTGGCGATCACCGAGCCGCCGGGCGCCACGTGGGCCGACAGCGAGGCCAGCAGCGCCTGCGGGTCGGGGAGGTGCTCCACCACGTCGGCGGCCAGCACCACGTCGTACTGGTCGTCCACGTCGGGCAGGCCGCGGGACAGGTCGGCGCGGACGAAGCGGTGCATCCGCGACGCCACGCCATCGGCTTCCTCCACGTCGATGCCGGTGACGGTGTGACCGGCGCGGGTGAGCGCCTGGGCCAGCCAGCCCGGCCCGCAGCCGACATCGAGGATCCGCTGCGGCGGGCGCCCCTCCATCATCTGGAGGATGCGGCCGTGCGAACTGTAGGGCGACGGCTTGAACGCGTACGGGGCGTCCACATGGCCCAGCGTGCCGGCGCCGAAGCCCGAGCGGCCGAGGCGGTAGCGGATGGTGTCCGCGACGACGTCCTTGGCGTACTTCATGCCGTCCACGTAGCAGATCTCGTCGCCGTAGTAGGTGGGGATCGGCACCTCCACGATCTGCTTCTTGGCGGCGGCGAGCTGGAGGATGATCTCGGTGTCGAAGTCGAACCCGTCGGAGTTGCCGACGAACGGCAGGTCGGCCAGGGCCGACACCCGGTAGGCCCGGTAGCCGGAGTGCCACTCGCTGAGCCGCAGGCCGGTGAGCGTGTTCTGGAAGGTGGTGAGGATGCGGTTGCCGACGTACTTGTACAGCGGCATGCCGCCCTTGCGGGCCTGCCCACGGACCATCATGCGGGAGCCGAACACGGCGTCGGCGCCGCCCTCCACGATGGGGGCGATGATGTCGGCGATGATCTCCGGCGCGTACTGGCCGTCGCCGTGCAGGAGCACCACGACGTCCCAGCCGTGGTTGATGGCGTACGTGTAGCCGGCCTTCTGGTTGCCGCCGTAGCCGAGGTTCTCCGGGTGGCGCACGACCGTGAGGTTGAGGTGGCTCTGCTGGGCCAGGTAGTCCAGCGCCACGCTGTGCGTGTCGTCCTGGGAGTGGTCGTCCTGCACCAGCACCTCGGCCAGTTGCAGCTTGGCGGCGGGGGGAATGCGGTCCAGCACGCGGGCCAAGGTGGTCTCGGCGTTGTATGCGACGACCAGAACTCCGACCTTCACCGGCCCTCCCTCGGCCCGCCAGGCTACCCCGGCTACTGTCGGCGGACGATGACGCCGCACCACGATCTGCCGGTGGCCCGTTCCAAGAACGTCAGCTACCTCCCCGGCGTCGATCACCTCCGCGGCTTCGCTGCGTTCTACATCGTCGCCTACCACGGCGGGCAGCGGCTGCGGGGCACCGCGGCCAACCCGTTCCCCACTGCGTCGCACCCGGGGTCGGCGGTGTTCATCGAGGGGCACACGGCGGTGGCACTGTTCATGGTGCTCAGCGGGTTCATCCTCACCTACGGCGCCGACCGGCGGGAGGTCCGCTACGGCGGCTTCATGCGCAACCGGGTGCTGCGCGTGGTGCCGATGTACGTGGTGGTGATGGCCATCGCCATGTTCACCACGGTCGGCAGTGGCGCCGGCGGGGTGACCTTCGGCGGCGTGCTGCCGTACTTCACCCTGCTGGCCACGCCACCGTTCCCGTTCGCCGACCTCGGTGTCTGGTCGGCCGTGCTGTGGAGCGTCAGCGTCGAGTTCGCGTTCTACCTGGTCTTCCCGTTCCTCCTCCGCTTCCTCCAGCGCTACGGCGCCCGCTACCTGGTGGGGGTGCTGGCGATGCTCAACCTCCTCCGCCTGCTGGTGGCCGCCACCGACGCCGCACGGGTGCGCGACCTGTCGTACTGGACGATCGTCGGCCGCCTGGACCAGTTCGTGCTCGGCATGCTGGCCGCGTGGTGCCTGCGGCGCGGCTGGGTGGAGTTGCGTCGCCGCTGGTGGGCGACCGCAACCGCGTCCGCGCTGGTGGCGCTGGCGCTGGCCCTGTGGTGGTTCAACCGCCACGGCAGCTTCTACGCCGCCGGGCGCTGGCGGGCCGTCTGGCCGCTGGCCGAGGGCGCGCTGTGGGCCGCAGTGGTGCTCGGCTGGGTGGCGGCGACGAAGGGCCTCGGCCACCGGCTAGCCCGCTGGCTGACCTTCCCCGGCCTCATCAGCTACTCCGTGTACCTGCTGCACTACCCGGTGGTGGCGGCGGTGCGCGGCCGGGGGTGGACGCTGGTGGATCCGCCGGTGGCCAACGCACTGCTGCTGACCGTGCTGGTGGTGGTGCCGGTGGTGGCCGCGCTGGCCACGCTGTGCTACCTGGTGGTGGAGCGGCCGTTCATGGAACTGCGGGTGCGGTACCTCAGCGACGCGCCCGGCGGCCCAGCGGCGAGTACTTGACGATGCACACCACGGCCCGCACCCCGTCGCGCCAGCCGATCTTCTTGCCCTCGTCGTAGGTGCGGCCGGCGTAGGAGATGCCGACCTCGTAGATCCGGCAGCCGAGGGCCGCCACCTTGGCGGTGACCTCCGGCTCGAACCCGAAACGGTCCTCCTCGATGGTGATGCCCTGGATGACCTCGCGGCGGAAGGCCTTGTAGCAGGTCTCCATGTCCGTCAGGTTGAGGTTGGTCATCATGTTCGACAGCAGGGTGAGGAAGCGGTTGCCGACGGTGTGCCAGAAGTACAGCACCCGGTGCGGGGCGCCGCTCTGGAACCGGGAGCCGTAGACCACGTCCGCCTGGTCGGCCTCCAGCGGGGCGAGGAGCAGGGGGTAGTCGTCCGGGGTGTACTCGAGGTCGGCGTCCTGCACCACGGCGTAGTCGCCCGTGACCAGGCCGAACCCGGTGCGTAGCGCCGCACCCTTGCCCATGTTCCGGGGTTGCAGGTGCACCCGCACCAGCGGGTGCTGGTACGCGGCAAGCAGGTCGCGGCTGGCATCGGTGCTGCCGTCGTCCACCACGACCACCTCGTGCACCCATGGGCTGGCGACCACACGGTCGAGCAACGCGGTGATGGTGGCCTGCTCGTTGTAACACGGCACCACGACCGACAGGCAGCGGCGGGGGGACTCGGTCACGGGCGGCGAGCCTACCCCTGCGCGGCGGGGCAGGGGCGCTACGGTGGCCGGCGGATGGGCGAGGACGCGACACCCCGGGGGCGGGACCGGTCTCTGCTGATGGTGGTCGCCGTCGGCGCACTGGTGCGGCTGGTCTACCTGGCCACCAAGTGGGGCGACCCACTGCTGCTCAACGACTCCATCTACTACAGCGGCCAGGCCCGCCAGTTGGCCGAGGGCACCTGGTTCCGCGAGCTGTTCGTGGACCGGCCGGGTGCGGAGCACGGTCCCCTCACCTCCACCCTGATGGCCCCGCTGAGCTGGATGGACGACCCGGTGCCGTGGCAGCGGACGGTCACCGTCCTCACCGGCGTCGCTCTCGTGTGGGTGCTCGGTCACGTCGCCGGCGAGCTCGCCGGGCGCCGCGTGGGGCTGACCGCCGCCGGCATCGCGGCCCTCTACCCGAACCTGTGGATGAACGACGGGCTGGTGATGTCCGAGAGCATCAGCATGCTCCTCGTGGCCCTCGCGCTGTGGGCTGCCTGGCGGCTGGGCTCCGCCGCGGTCGACGGCGCCTGGCGGCGGGCGACGGCGCTGCTCGGCCTGGCGCTGGGGCTGGGGATGCTGGCCCGCAGCGAGCTCGTACTGCTGGCGCCGCTGCTGGCGGCCTGGGTGGCCGTATCCCGCCGTGTCCCGCGGGTGCACCACGAGCCTGGCGGTCGGACGCGCCCGGACTGGCGTGTCGCGCTGGTGGCGCTGGCGGTTGCGGCCGCCGTGGTGTCGCCGTGGGTGGTGTTCAACCTCACCCGCTTCGAGCGGCCCGTGTTCCTGACCACGAACGACGGCACGACACTGCTGGGGGCGAACTGCGACGACGCCTACCACGGGGCGGGCGTGGGCGGTTGGTCGCTGATCTGCGTGGCGAGTGATCCGGACTACGCGATGGACGAGGAGCCCAGCGTGCGTTCGGCGCGGCAACGCAGCCTGGCCGTGCACTACGTGCGCAGCCACCTGGGCGAGGTGCCCAGGGTGGTGGCCGCCCGCATCGCCCGCACGATGGACCTGTACGGCTGGTCCGACCTGGTGTTCCAGGACGTGGGGGAGGAGCGCCCGCGATGGGCTGCGTGGGCCGGGATCGGGATGTTCTGGGTGCTCGCCGCCGCGGCGGTGGCGGGCGTCCGCCGGTGCTCCCGCCGTGTGCGCTGGCTGCTCGCCGCGCCGGTGGCGGTGACCGTGGCGACGACGGTGCTGTTCTACGGCGGTCACCGCATCCGCTCCACCGCAGAGCCGGTGGTGGTGATCCTTGCTGCGGTCAGCGTGGCGGCGCTGTGGCCGCGTCGCTCGGGGGCCGCGGCCGGACCCACTCGCTGAGCGTCGACGCGGCCAGCAGCACCACCACCAGCAGCCCCAGGCGGTGCAAGTGCTCCCACTCCAGCGGCCACCCGGCGTTGGCCGCGTACCGGTGGCGGATCTGGGAGAGCACGATCGTCGCTGCGATCAGCGCCATGCCGGCGGTGCCGGCGACCGCGGCCAGCCGCGGGCGCCGGGTCAGGACCACTGCCACGCCGACGAGCGCGGCCGGCCCGGCCGTGGCCGGCGAGGCGACGAGCGCGGTCAGCGCCATGGCGACGAGGGCGACGATGACGGAGTTCCGGCGCGTGGCGCGCTCCGTGCGCAGGTCGGGGAAGGCCGGCGGCGGGAAGGGTGGTGACAGAGGGGCTGTGGCAGCCCTGCGCCGCAGCGCCAGCACGCTGCACCCCAGCGCAGCCACCCCGCTGAGCAGCACGGCGACGGTGACCGGTGTCTGGGCACCCCATTCCATGGTGACCAGCCGAGCCTCGGCGGAGGGCGGCAGCCACCAGCCGTTCATCCCGCCGGAGAGCTGCACGGGCCGCCCGAGGTCGGTGCCGTCGACCGAGGCGCTCCACTCGGGGTTGTAGCCCTCACCGAGGATCAGCCAGCAGCCCTCGGGGCACGGGCCGACCATCGCCGTGCGGCTGGTGTGGTCGCGCTGCACCGTGACGGTGGGTGCTTCGAGGGAGGTGCGCGGCTCGCCGTCGCGGAGGGTCACCTGGTCCACCTGCAACCCCACGGTGCCGGTGGCCACGGAGGTGAGGCGATGCGGGCCGGACGCCAGGTCGATGAGAGCTCCGTCGCATGTGGTGACGTGCACCGCCTCGCCGTCAGCCAGCGCGGCAGCCTGTTGATCGCCGATCATCAGCCCCACCGGCTGGCCGTCGATGGTCAGCAGGTCGCTGCGGCAGCCCCCGGTGGGCGTGCCGATGACGGTGCGGACCAGGGCGTCGGCCCGCACGTCGCGAATGGCGACGGGCAGCACGGTCGGCTCACCGAATCGGCGGTCGATGGTGGTCCGCTCGTCCACGGCGGTGACGGTGAGGGTCAGCGCTGTGGCCGACCGCGGGGTCGACAGCAGCGTCGGCAGGCGGACCGTGCTGGCCCCGGCGGCGTCTGGTGCCGGCACCTCCACGTCCACCTCGGTGCCGCCGGCGGTGAGCCGGATCGACGTGATGGTGGAGTGCTGGTCGTCGGTGGGCTGGGTGATCGTCAGCTCACCGATCGGCTGCCCGTTCGTGGGCAGGGTGAGCGTGGCGCCGACCTGGTGGCCGAACGGGGTGGTCCACGCGGTGTCGGCTGAATCGTCCGTCGCGTACGCGCCGCGTGCCGCCGGATCGCCGGTGAGGCGCCGGTCGGCGACCGGGCCGGAGGTCGCCGTCAGCGAATTCAGGGTGGCGTCGTCCGCCCGTGCGTCGAGGCGCAGCGTGACGGTCGTGGTGAACGACCCGTCGCGTGGAAGGTCGACAGCGCGCACGATCGCGGCCTCCGGGTCGCTGCGCCAGCGGTCCATCGGGTCCACCCGCTCGCGGGTGAGGACGACGGCCAGCGGCACACCGGCGGCGAGCGGGCCGTCCGGGTAGGCGGGCATGGTGACGACTTCCTGGTGGCTGCCCACCCCGAGCTCGGCGAAACCGACGGCTGACGGGCCGGTGTCCGTGCCGCCGGGTCGCGCCGCCACCGCCGTGATCTCGATCGTCACCTCGCCGTTCCCGGGCAGGTCCACCAGCTGACCCGGCGTGGTGAGCGACGCCGGGCCGAGGGCCACGGGGAAGGCAGACCCCGCTGCCGGGTGGATGGTGACCTCGGTGATCATCCGGTTGGCCACCGGGTCCTGGGGCTGCAGCAGGGTGAGCGTGCCGTCGGTGGCGGAGACGCTGATCCGCTGGCCCACAGGGTCGGCCCGGTCGGCAACCACCCAGGCGGTCGCCGGGTCGCCGTCCACCGCCATCGCCGGCCGGTCCTCGGGCCGGTAGGCGAACGGCTCGCCGTACCCGGAGGCCCGCACCACCAGGCCACCCTCGAGGTGAGCGGTGGTCTGGGCGGACGCGTCGGCGACCGGTCCGAAGACGGGCAGCCGCTGGTCGCCCTCGTCGATCTGGAGTGCATCAGGCTCGGGGCCGCCGGTCTCGGTGTAGCCGGTGACGTCCTGCGAACTGCGCCAGTGGTGGGCGCGGTCGCGGTTGGTGTCGGTCAGCACCACCAGCGCCGGGGTGGCCTCCGGCTGGTCGCCCAGGGCCGGCAGGTCGGCGGCGTAGACCACGGCCTCGGTCCCGTCGAGCAGCCCGGCTGCGGCGGCGTCGACGATGCCGTCGCCGCTGCCGACCAGGATGACCGTGACGGTGCTGGCGCGCACGATCTGCTGGGGGTCCTCGACCGGGTACAACTGGACCGCCGGCAGCGCCGTGGCGGGGGTGGCCAGCTCGGCTTCGTCCACCAGCGGGATGTCGGGGACGTTGACCTGCGGGCTGCCGAAGTCGGTGGGTGTCCCGAGGCCGGGCACCTGTTGGATCCAGGCTGCCAGCGCCGTGGGCAGGGGAGTGCGGAAGCGGTCGTAGGCCTGGTCGTTGGTGAGCCAGATGGTGTCCACACCGAGCATTCGCGCCACGGCCACCAGGGCCTCCGGTTCCAGCGTGCCCTGCTGGACCCGGTCGTCGAGGGCGTAGAGCAGATCCATCAGCCCGGGAGAGCCGAGCGGCAGGAGGTCCCTGGTGAGCAGCGGCTTGGTGGTCATGCCGGGCAGCGGCGGGTCCACCGTGTAGCCCCAGCGGAAGGCCCCGAACTCGGCCCCCGGCAGCTGCAGCACCCGAGCCTCGGTGTCGCCGGCGGACAATGCGTCGGCGGCGTCCCGCCAGGCCGCCGGCGGGTTCTGGTCGCGGGTCAGCGCGGGGTCCACCAGGCCGCCGTCGAACAGGGCGGGCAGGTTGACGACGGCCAGCAGCACCACGAGCGCCGGGGCCAGCGCCCGCCAGCGGACGCGCGTGCGGGCCAGCGCGGTGACCAGCGCCCCGGCGCCGAGGGCCAGGCCGAGGACGGCCATCGGCACCGCCCGGGTGCTGCTGCGGATGGCCAGGGCCAGCCCGCTGCGTGAGTTCTCCGCCAGCGGCGACATCAGCGGCGAGGCGTCGGCAATGGGGTGCACGCCGACGGCCAGCACCACGCCGGCGAGCACCAGGAAGGCTGCGTAGCGCCGCTGGCCCCACCGGGTGAGCGCCAACCCGGCCATGCAGACCAGCACCACCGCGTAGCTGACGGCGATGGCCAGGCCGCTCTCCATGTACACCTGCGACGCCGACGTGGTGAACGCGTACGGGTCGCGGACGTAGAACAGCCAGTACCCGGCGCCGCGCACGACCTCTGTCGACACGCTGGTCAGCGAGGTGGCCTGGAGGCTCTCGCTGTAGGACAGCACATCGGCCCCGTACTGGCCCTGGGTGCGCAGCATGACGATCCACCACAGCGATACCGCAGTCGCCAGGACGCCGATCCGGGCGGCGGTGTCCACCGCCCGGCGCCAGGTGATGGTGCGGTCGACCGTGGCGTGGATGAGCCACAGCACGGGCGCGGGTGCCACCATCAGCACGGCGGTGGCGTTGACCGCACTGCACGACATCAGCACCAGCGCCAGCAGCGCCGGCGCCCGCCAGCGGTGGGCGTCCGCTCGGGCGGCCTTCACCGTCAGCCCGATGATCCAGCCCAGTGCGGCCCAGGGCAGCAGCATCGCCGACGTGCGGGAGACGTACGGCAGGAGGTACGGCGAGCACTGGTAGACGGCCGCCGCGGCGACCGCCCCGCCGCGGGACAGCCCGAACATGCGGGCCACCCACAGCACGCCCCAGCCGGCCAGGAACATCAGCGTGCCGATCCACAGACGGTGCGCCACCCAGTCCGGCAGCCCCAGGTGATCGGCGGCCCAGTACCACGGCCCCTGCGGCCACAGGTAGGCGATGGTCTGGTGCGGCACCCAGCCGCCGAACTGGCGGGTGTCCCAGGTGAACGGCGCGTCAGCGACGAGGCGGCCGGGATCGAGGTACAGGTACAGCTTGGTGTCCGCCGGCATCCGCCCTGGGCGGGTGAGGAGGGCGGGCAGGTACGCCAGAGTGGCGAGCACGGCCAGGCCGGCCCGCGGCACCCCGGCCGACCGCCGCCCGGTGCTCACGGAATGGCCCCGAGGCCGCCGTACAGGGCGGTGAGCGCCACCAGGCCGACAGCGCAGGAACTGACGACGTACGGCCACCAGGTGGGCTTGCGGCGCTCGAACCACACGGCGGCGGGGATGAACAGCGGGAACGCCGTGTACACGAACCGCGGCCGGGCGGTGACCGTCTCTGGCAGGAGCATCAGCGCGACCACGACGGCGGAGTAGGCGACGAGGAGCGCCGGCAGCCCGTGCTTGCGGAGGAACCACCACAGCAGCAGCAGGGTGGCCACGGAGACGGCCGTGATCGTGTTGGTCGGCGACGTCAGCGGCTTGACCACGGCGAGGAACGTGCGGCGGATGGCGGTGAACCCGAAGCTGGTGCCCTCACCCCACGCTTCCGTCTGCACGCGGAACCACACGCCCACTTCGCCGGTGTGCCAGCCGAGCCACAACTGGAAGCCGATGAAGCCGAGCGGCGACAGCAGGGGAGCGACGAGGGACTTCCACTCCCGCCGGTCGCGGATGGCGAAGAACGAGGCGACGGCGCATGCCGCCACCAGGGCCACGCCGTTGGGTCTGGTTGCCGTTCCGAGCGCGGCGAACAGGCCGGCCAGCCACCATCGCCGGCGCAGCAGGAACAGCATCGAGGCCGCGGCGAACGTGATCAGCAGCGCCTCGGTGTAGGCGAAGGAGAGCACGAAGCTGCCGGGGAACAGCGCCAGCAGCAGCATGGTGCGTTCGGCCACCGCCGGCCCGTAGAGGTCGCGGGCGATCAGCCCGACCAGCCAGATGGCCACGGCGCCGAGCACGAAGTTGACGAGCAGCGCCGCGAGGGTGTCGCCGCCAGGCAGCACCCAGTCCACCGCCCGGACCAGCGAGGGGTAGGTGGGGAAGAAGGCGGCGCGGGCGTCGGCCATGTCGTAGGTGACGTGAGGGCGCACGAAGGTCGGGTAGCCCTTGCGGACGATGCGCAGGTACCAGATCCCGTCCCAGGACGTCAGCACGTCCAGCATCGGCGTGACGGCGTTCTTCGGGATCGGCTTGTTCCAGTAGTGCGGGTCCGCCCAGCGGGCGAGCGGGAAGTCCGCCAGCCGCTTGTTCTCGTCGGCGCGCAGTTCGGCGGCGATGATGGCCGCCCCGACCACCACGCACAGGCGGGAGAACAGGTAGACCAGCCCGGTGCGCCGCAGGATGCGGTTCCAGGTGCGTTCCGTGGGGTGCGGGTCGGGGGTGCCGGACACGGCGTCGTCGGTGGGGTCGGTGAGAGCTTCGGTCATCGCGGTCCGTCCCGGCGCGGGCGCTGGCAGGGGCCTGGCGAGGCTAACACCGGGCCGCCGTCACCACCCGCTCATCGGCAGCACACGTTGGCGTGGCCCGAACTTCGGGGGCCGGTGCCCGTCGGCCTGCAGGAGGCGGACGACGCGGCCCCGCTGGCCGGCGTAGGGGGCCAGCAGTCCGAGCATCTCCTCGTCCGTGCCGCGGGCACGCCCGGTGAAGGCATGGACCACCTGGTGCTTGAGGTGGAAGTCGCCGAGCGCGAACGCGTCGGGGTCGCCGAGCGCAATGGACAGCACGGAGCCGACCGTCCACGCGCCGACCCCGGGCAGCAGCCGCAGGAGCGCGCCGGCGGTGGCCGCGTCGGGACGGTCGAGGGCGAGGATCCGCCGGCCGTGGCGCCCGACCACACGAAGCGCCTCGGCCCGCTTGGCCTCGATGCCCAGCGGGTGGAACCACCAGGCGGGGTGCTCTTCCAAGCGCTCGGGCACCGGCGGGAGGCGCAATCCCGCCACAGGGCCCGGCGCGGGCTCGCCGAGCCGCCACACCAGGCGGTGCCACTGGCGCACCGCCTCACCGGCCGTGATCCGCTGGCCGAGCACGGTCGGCAGCAGTTCGTGGTACACGCTGCCGCTGGCGCCCAGGCGCAGGTGTGGGTGGTTGCGCTGAGCCGCCATCACCACCGGGTGGGCGTCGGTGAACTCGTGGCCGGGGTCGAGCGCGCCGCACATCGCCGGCACCTGGGCCACCAGCCAGTCGCCACCCGGGCCGTAGCCGGCGGTGCGGACCGTGCCGGACGTCCACTCGACGACCACCGTGCCGGGGCCCTCCGGGGTCAGCGTGGCCCGGGCGAACCAGCCGGGGCGAAGCCGGGTGGTGGGGTCGCCGCTGCCGTAGCGCATGCCCGAGAGCGCGGACCCCAGCCGGCCGGTGGAGGTGGCGGGGGCGAGCGCACGGGCCATCGCGGGGAGCGTAACTCGTCCCCGGGCAGCCCGGTGGGACAGCATGTGGCATGGCTGTCGTCGAACGTTCCCAACCCGCCCCCGGTGTCGTCCAGCTCACGCTGAACCGGCCGGACAAGCTCAACGCGATGACGGCCGAGCTGGTCCAGTCGCTGCACGACCACCTGGACGCGATCGCGGTGGACCCGGAGGCCCGGGTGGTCATCCTCACGGGTTCAGGCCGCGGGTTCTGCGCCGGCCTCGACCTCGGTGGCTACGGCACGGCGCCGCACACCGACCACCTCGGCCGCACCCAGGCGGGCTTCGCCGTGCAGAAGCACATCGCCACGCTGATGCCGAAGCTGCGGTCTCTGCCACAGCCGGTGATCGCCGCGGTCAACGGGCCGGCCGCCGGCGGTGGCTTCGCGCTGGTGCTCGGCTCGGACATCCGCCTGGCGGCGCGGGCCGCCAAGTTCAACGCCGCGTTCATCCGCATCGGGCTGTCCGCCTGTGACATCGGCACCAGCTGGGTGCTGCCCCGCCTGGTCGGCGCCGCCCGCGCCCAGGAGTTGATGCTCACCGGCCGGGTGTTCGACGCCGAGGAGGCCTACCGCATCGGCCTCGTCGTCGACCTGGTGGACGACCACTCGCTGCTGGACTGCGCGCTCACGAAGGCCCACGAGGTCATGCGCAACGCGCCGTTCGGCGTGGCCCTCACCAAGGAGGGCATGTGGGGCGCACTGGAGATCCCTGCCATGCAGAACGCGATCGACCTGGAGAACCGTCAGCAGATCATGGCCAGCGCCACTGCGGACCACCGCGAAGCGATGGCCGCATTCCTGGAGCGCCGGGCGCCCGACTACAACAACGCCTGATCGGGCTCGGTCACGCGTCGGTGGCGCTGCGCACCGTGACCGGCGCCTCGCCGCCGACCAGCGGGTGGTGGCAGGCGACGAAGTGGCCGTCGCCGATCTCGCGCAACTGCGGCTCCTCGCTGGAGCACCGCTCGTCGGCGGCGGGGCAGCGGGGGTGGAACCGGCACCCGGCCGGCGGCAGCACCGGCGAGGGCGGCTCGCCTTCGATGGCCACCTGCGCGACGGCGATCTCCGGGTCCGGGACGGGGATGGAGTCCTTCAGCACCGCGGTGTAGTGGTGCGCCGGCGCCTGGAACAGCACGTCGCTGGGGGCGACTTCGCACATCTTGCCGAGGTACATCACGGCAACGCGGTCGGAGATGTTCTTCACCACGGCCAAGTCGTGAGCAACGAAGATCAGGGTCAGGCCGTGCTTGGTCTTCAGATCCTCCAGCAGGTTCAGCACCTGGGCCTGAACGCTGACGTCCAGCGCGCTGACGGGTTCGTCGCAAATGATCAGCGTCGGGTCCAGCACCAGTGAACGGGCGATGGAGATGCGTTGGCACTGGCCGCCGGAGAACTGGTGCGGCTGGCTCTCGGCCGCGCGGGCCGGGTCGATGCCGACTTCCTCCAGGAGGGCGTCCACCTTGCCCAGTTGATCCGCGGTGGTGCCGCGCTTCCAGATGACCAGCGGCTCGCGCACGATGTCGCGGACCTTGCGTCGCGGGTTCAGCGAGGAGATGGGGTCCTGGAAGATCATCTGCATCCGGGTGCGCGCTTCGCGCATCTCCTGGCCTTGCAGGGTGGTGAGCTCCACGCCCTCGAACAGCACGGACCCGCTGGTCGGCCGAGGCAACTGCATGATGGCCTTGCCGGTGGTGCTCTTGCCGCAGCCGCTCTCGCCCACCAGGCCGAGTGTCTCGCCACGACGCACGTCGAAGCTGATCCCGCTGACGGCGTTGACCTTCAGGCCGGTGCGGCCCACCGGGAACTCCATCACCAGGTCCTCGACCCGCAGGATGATGTCGTCGGTGTCGCGCAGGTGCGCCTTGCCGGTGCCCGCCATCAGGCCACACTCACTTTCTGGGCGTCGATCTCGGCTCGCTTGTCCAGGTACTCCGGCGAGCCCACGGGGTACCAGCAGGCGAAGCTGTGGCTGGCGTCGTCGGAGGTCTGCTCCAGCGGTGGCTCTTCGTTCAAGCACTTCTCCCGTGCGTACGGGCAACGCGGCGCGAAGCGGCAGCCGGCGGGAGGGTTGACGAGGTCCGGCGGGCGGCCGGGGATGGTGGCCAACCGGGTGTGGCTGGGTTCGTCGAGCTTGGGGATGCTCTGCAGCAGCGCCTCGGTGTAGGGCATCTTCATCGCTGCGAACAGGCGCCGGGTGGGCGCCTTCTCCACCAGCTTGCCGCCGTACATCACGGCGATCTCGTCGGTGTGACCGGCCACGACGCCGAGGTCGTGGGTGACCAGGATCACCGACATGTTGCGGTCGCGGCGCTGCTCGTTGATGAGGTCGAGGATCTGGGCCTGCACGGTGACGTCGAGCGCCGTGGTCGGCTCGTCGGCGAACAGCATGGTCGGGCCGCAGGCCATGGCGATGGCGATCATCACGCGCTGGCGCATGCCGCCCGACAGTTCGTGCGGGTACTGGTCCAGGCGGCGCTCGGCCTCCGGGATGCGCACGTCGGTGAGCAGCCGCTTGGCGGTGGCTCTGGCGTCGTCGCGGCCCATGCCCAGGTGGTTGCGCAGTGGCTCCTCGATCTGCCGACCGATCTTCATCAGCGGGTTCAGCGATGTCATCGGATCCTGGAAGATCATCGCCATTTCCTTGCCCCACACACCGCGCATGTCCTTCGGGGCGCGGCCGAGGATGTCCTGCCCCTCGAAACGCACTGCCCCGCCGAGATGGGTGCCGCGGCGCGGCACGAGGCCCATGATGGTGCGGGACAGCACGGTCTTGCCGGAGCCGGACTCGCCGACCACGCCGAGTGCCTTGCCGCGCTCCAGCGAGAACGTCACCCCGTCCACCGCCCGCACCACGCCGCGTGGCGTGGTGAAGTGGGTCTGGAGGTTCTCGACCTCGATGAGCGTGCCGCCGCCCTGGCGGCCGGCGGTTTGCAGTTGGGCGCTCACAGCGCAGCCTCCCGGATGTCGAAGCGGCGGGCGAAGCGGTCACCGATGACGTTGAACGCGAACACCGTGAGGAACAGCATGAGGGCGGGGAAGGTGGTGCCCCACCACGCCCCGTCGTTGAACTTCTCTCGGTTCTCGGCGATGAGCTTGCCCCACGAGGAGGTCGGGGACTTCACCGAGTAGCCGAGGAAGGCGAGGCCACCTTCGGCCACCATCAGCACGGCGACGCCGGTGAACGCCACCGAGACCATGGCCGGCACCAGGTTGGGGAGGATCTCCTTGCCGACGATCCTCCACTTCGAGGCGCCGAGACTTCTGGCCGCCAGCACGAACTCGCGCTCGCTGAGGCTCAGCGTCTGGGCACGCACGATACGGGCGATCGGGGCGATGGACAGCAGCGACAGCACGATGGTGACGGACCACGTCCTGGTGAGCCAGGTCCAGTTCTCGGCCAGCACGTCGAGCCGGCCGACGACGAGGATGGCCAGGATCAGGGCCGGGAACGACAGCAGCACGTCCAGCAGGACGTTGATCGCGCTGTCCACCTTGCCGCGCAGGTAGCCGGCCAGCAGGCCGAGGAAGCCGCCCACCAGCAGGCCGACGACGATGCTGCCGAGGGCGACGCGCAACGAGATCTGTGCACCGAAGATGCACCTCGAGAACACGTCGCGGCCCAGCTTGTCGCTCCCGAACCAGAAGTCCCAGCCGGGGCCGACCTTGTAGTTCTTGGAGTAGCTCGGGCCGAGCTTGTTGGGGTCGCGGATGCTGTCCAGCACCGGCGCCAGGATGCTGAGCACGGCGATGCTGCCCAGCCAGGCGAGGGCCAGGATGCTGCCAATGGTGAAGAAGCGGTTGGGTCGTTTGGGTGCACGTGCCATCTGGATCAGCCCATCGCTCGCATCTGCCGGATGCGCGGATCAATCACGGAGTACAAGAGGTCCACCCCCACGTTGACAATGACGACAACGGCGACGATGACCGCAGTGATGGCCTGGATCGCCAGGATGTCGTTGGTCTGCACCGCCTCCACGAGGCGGAAGCCCAGGCCCGGCACCCCGAAGAACTGTTCGGCCACGACGGCACCGCTGACGAGGCCCGACATCTGCAGGGCGACGCTGGTGATCAGCGACAGCACGCTGGAGCGCAGGGCGTGAACCCACAGGACGCGGCCAGGCTTGACGCCCTTGGCCCGCGCGAGGTTGATGAAGTCGCTCTGCAACGTGAGGATCATGTCCGCCCGCAGGAGGCGGCTCCACACTGCGCCGAGACCGAGCCCGAGGGTGAGCGACGGGAGGAAGAAGTTCTTGAAGTGCTCCACCGGGTTCTCCCAGGGAGCGATGTAGTTCGTCCGGTTGGGGAAGAACTCGAAGCGGCTGGCGACGCCATAGAGCAACAACACCGCCAACACCAGTTGCGGCATGCTGATCGACACGTAGGAGCCGAGCGACAGGATCCGGTCCAGCCAGCCGTCCCGCTTGTAGGCCGAGTAGACCCCGATCGGCACGGCGATGATCAGGCCGATGATGATGGCCCAGAAGCCGAGGAAGAAGGTCGACGGGGCCCGCTCCTGGAACATCTCGAACACGGTCTGGCTCTTGAGGTAGGAGACACCCATGTTGCCGGTGACCATGTCCTTGGCCCAGAACACGTACTGCTTGGCCACGCAGGGGATGTACTCGAAGGTGCCCGAGCAGGCCTTCACGTAGGGGAAGTCGTCTCGCACCTTGTCCATCTGCGCGTCGCCCACCGTGCCGCCGGCGAGGTCGCGGATCGGGTCCTTGCTGCCGATGCGGGTGACCAGCATGACCAGGAAGGTGACGATGACGAAGACGAGAACGAAGCGGGCGATGCGGGTCAGCGCGTAGCGCAACCTTCCTCCTTTGGTGGGATCCGGATGGGACGAGACGGGGTGGCGAGGGCCGTGCCGGCCCCCGCCACCCCGTGACGGGTTCGAGGCGTGACTAGTCGGACAGGAAGACCGAGGTCAGCCAGGCCTGGCCGGAGAAGCCGGCGCCGTCGCGGACGTAGCCGCCCTCACCATCGGGCTGCACGAGGGTGCCGAGACCCTGGATCGCCGGCTGGTTGATGATGGCCCACGTGGTCCAGGACGTCGGGATGATCCAGCACTCCTTGGCGAACTGGCGGTTGATGTCCTCGGCATAGCCGCGGCGCACGTCCGGGTCCGTCTCGGTGCGGCTCTTCTCGAGCAGGTCGTTGATGACCGGGTCGTTCAGACGGCCGAAGTTGAGAGCCAGCTGGCCGTCGGGCAGGGCCGCCGAGCCGTGCCACCAGAAGTACTGGGAGTCGACGAACAGACCGGCGTGGTTCCGCCAGCCGAAGGCGTCGAACGCAGGATCACCGAAGAGGGCGTTGTTGATCAGCTTGGACGGCTCGATCTGGGTGATCGTGACGTCCACGCCGACCTCGCCCCACACGGCCTGCAGGTACTCCGCCGTCGCCAGGCTGACTGCCGCGGTGGTGGTGGAGTAGTTGATGGTGATCGGGCCGTTCGCCGCCTCGTAGGCAGCGATCGCATCGGCGGCAGCCTGGGGGTCGTACGGCAGCGAGCCGTTGTCGTCCAGGTAGCCCTCCTGGCCCGGCGAGAACGGGCCGTTGGCGACCCGCGGGTAGCCGGCGGAGATGGTGTCCACCAGATCCTGCTTGTCGATGGCCTGGGCAAGTGCGCAGCGGACGCTCTGGTCCTGGAGCGGGCCTTCCTTGGAGAGGTGCATCAGGATGTAGTTGGTCTCGCTGTACTCGGCCTGCAGGTGCATCTGCATGGGGCCGTCGTAGCCGCTGAACCCGTTGTCGTAGTCGGCAACAGTGGCCGAGTTGGACGTGGCGATGAGGTCGACGTCGCCGGCCTCGAGCGCCTCGGCGCGGACGTCACCGTCGGAGATCACACGGAACTCGATCTCGTCCAGGAAGGGGTACTGGTTGCCGTCGGCGTCCTTGTGCCAGTAGTTCGGGTTGCGCTTGACGACGAGCTTGCCACCCTCGCCCGGCACGTACTCGCTGAACATGAACGGGCCAGAGCCCACCGGCTCGTCGGCCTTGGCGCTGCCGGCGGCGACGTCCTCCAGCCACTGCTGGGAGGCGATGAGGCCGAACTGGCCGCCGAGGTAGTAGGGGAACAGCGGCCAGGGCAGGGGCTGCGAGGCGTCACCGTTGAAGCCCGTGGCCATGGTGAAGGTGTAGTCGTCGACCTTCTCCATCACCAGCGAGCAGGCCAGGTTGGCCAGGCCACCGTCGGCAGTCCAGCACGCTGGGTCGCGGGCGAGGTCCTTCACCGCGGCACTGACCAGGAGGCCACTGCCGTTGGCGTTGAGGTTGAACATCACGGCGTCGGCGTTCACATCGGTGCCGTCGGTGAAGGTGATGCCCTCACGGATCTTGATGGTGAAGACGGTGTTGTCGTCGTTCGGCGTGATGCTCTCCGCCAGGTACGGCCGCCAGTTGAGGTCGTTGTCGACCGTGATCAGCGGGTCGAAGAAGGTGCGGGCACGCATCTGGCAGAACGAGTCGCACTGCATGGCAGCGGGCGTCCACGGGTTGGACACTTCGGCCTCGCCGGCGACGACGATCTTGCCGCCGTAGGTGACCTCCACCGGAGGATCGGTGATCGGGGCGTCGGTGACGGCCGGACCGGCGCTGGTGGGCGCCGCCGTGGTGTCACCCCCTGCAGACGTGGTGTCGGAACCACCACCGGACGAATCGTCCTTCTTGTCCGAGCAGGCGGCGGCGATCAGCCCGAGGCTGACCAGCGCTGCTGCAACGATCCTGCCGCCGCGGCGACCGGATGAGCGAGTGGATCGCACGTGTTTCCCCCTTGTGTTACGTGAACGTGTCGTGCACCGGGTTGCAGCGGTGGATGTGACCCCCATCACACTCCGGTGGAGGCACCTTAGCCACAACCAACCTCCAGAAAGCAACACGGAGGTACCGTCGTCGCGAATGAATGCGCTGCGCCCGCAGTACCTGACCGAACCGCTCCGTTCGCGCTACTCGCCGCGGACCCGAGGGTTCGCCGCCGGCATGGCGCGGCACGCTGCCGCGGTGGCCGCGAACCTGCCCGGCTACCGCGACCCCGTCAACGGTTTGACCGTGTTCACCGCCCGCTTCCTGGCCGAACGGGGCTACTGCTGCAGCAGTGGGTGCCGTCACTGCCCCTACGTCCAGGACGGCCACGGCTAACGTCCGCGCATGGCCAAGCACCCGATCTCCCACCTGCTCGTCGAACCGGGCTCGGACCTGTCGCTGGCGCACCGGGACACGGACGAGACGTTCGGCTGGGAGAAGGACTGGGCGCTCGAGGAACTGGAACGGGTGAAGCAGCGGCTGGACGTGCTGCAGGCCCGCCTCTACGCCGAGGAGCAGCGCAGCGTGCTGCTGGTGCTGCAGGCGATGGACGCCGCCGGCAAGGACGGCACGATCCGCTCCATCCTCTCCGGCCTCAACCCCGCCGGCGTGCATGTGGCCAGCTTCAAGGTGCCAGGCGGGCTGGAGGTGCAGCACGACTACCTCTGGCGCGTGCACCAGCAGGTGCCGGCGAAGGGCCACATCGGCGTGTTCAACCGCAGCCACTACGAGGACGTGCTCGTGGTGCGGGTGAAGGGCTTCGCCCCGAAGCCCGTGTGGTCGAAGCGCTACGAGCACATCCGCGAGTTCGAGCAGTTGCTGGCGGACGAGGGCACCCGCATCGTCAAGTGCTTCCTCCACGTCGGCCGGGACGAGCAGCGCGAGCGGCTGCAGGAACGGGTGGACGACCCGGAGAAGCGGTGGAAGTTCCGCATGGGCGATCTCGAGGACCGGGC
Source organism: Acidimicrobiaceae bacterium (assembly GCA_020637295.1). Lineage (GTDB taxonomy): Bacteria > Actinomycetota > Acidimicrobiia > Acidimicrobiales > Ilumatobacteraceae > UBA668. The sequence continues at coordinate 276,783 of JACJWF010000002.1, forward strand.
CATGTGGCCGGACTTCATGGAGGCCTACGAGGACGCCATCCGCAAGACCTCCACGAAGTACGCCCCGTGGTACGTCGTGCCCGCGGACCACAACTGGTCGCGCAACCTCGCCGTGGCGATGATCCTGCTGGACGTCCTGGAGGACATGGACCCGCAGCTGCCCCCTCCGGAGGACGGGATCGACGGCGTCGTCGTCGAGTGACGGACGGCAGAGAGCCTGCGCCGGGTCCTTTACGAAATGTACAGTTCCTGACGCATGAGCGTCCTCGTCCCCACCTCCCTCGACGCCGCCCGGGACGCCCTCTCGGCGAACCCGTCCGCCACGGTGCTGGCCGGCGGCACCGACCTGATGGTCGAGGTCAACGAGCGCCGGCGCGAGGTGGTCGACGTGATCGCCGTCGATCGGGTCGCCGAGCTCCGGGCGTGGTCGCACGACCCCGTCTCCCGCACCCTCACCATCGGCGCCGCCGTCACCTGGAGCGAGATCGAGGACGCCCCGTTCCTCGCCTGGGTGCCGTCACTCGCCCAGGCGGCGCGCACCGTCGGGTCGCCGCAGATCCGCCACGCCGGCACAATCGGCGGGAACCTCGGCACCTGCTCGCCGGCGGGTGACGGCCTGCCGCCGCTGTCCGCGTTGGAGGCCGTCGTGCACCTCACCGGGCCCGGCGGCGAGCGGTCGCTGCCGTTCGCCGAGTTCATGACCGGCCCGAAGCGCAACGCCCGCGCCGCGGGGGAGTTGATCACCGCGGTCACCGTCCCCGTGCTGCGGGGTCCGCAGGGCTACGCCAAGGTCGGGGTGCGCAATGCGATGGTCATCGCCACCGCCGGTGTTGCCCTGGTGTGCGACGCCGACGCCGGTGGTGTGCGCCTGGCACTCGGCTCCGTCGGCCCGGTCATCCTGCGCTGCCCTGAAGCCGAAGCCATCGTCGCGGCCGAGGCGGACTTCGCCGCCGGGCGCCTCGCCGAGCCCGCGTTGCGCGCCGCCGCCGAGGCCGCCCGGGCTGCGGCCCGCCCCATCGACGATCATCGCTCCACCGCCGCCTACCGCCGCCACGCCGTCGGGGTGCTGACGGCCCGGCTGCTGCGGAGGGCCTTCCCCCATGACTGAGGCGACCACCGAGATGTATGTCCTGCATGTGAACGGCGAGACCCGCGAGGTCCGCGATGCCGCGCCCGGCGAGAGCCTGCTCTTCGTGCTGCGTGAGCGGCTCGGGCTGATGGGGGCCAAGGGCGCCTGCGAGCAGGGGGAGTGCGGCTCCTGCAGCGTGCTCGTGGACGAGTCGCTCGTGTGCAGTTGCCTGGTGCTCGCTGCCAGCGCCGTCGGCCGGCGGATCGTCACCGTCGAGGGCATCGCCCCACCGGGCGCGCCCACCGACGTGCAGCAGGCGTTCGTCGACGCCGGCGCGGTGCAGTGCGGCTTCTGCACACCCGGTCTGGTGATGGCCACCCATTCGCTGCTGGAGCGGGTGGCGGAGCCGACGGAGCTGGAGATCCGCGAGGAGCTCTCGGGCAACATCTGCCGCTGCACCGGCTACGGCAGGATCATCGACGCCGTCCAACGGGTGGCCGTCGCCCGCCGGGGGGGAGGGGCATGACCGCCACGACCGTCACCGCGGGCACGGTGCGCGGCGGCCTCGGCCAGTCCGTCGTTCGGCCGGACGGCACCGCGAAGGTCCAGGGCTCCTTCCAGTTCTCCAGCGACTACACGGCCGACGATGCGCTGTGGGGTGCCACGTTGCGCTCGCCGCATCCGTTCGCCCGCATCGTCCGCCTGGACGTGTCGGCCGCCCTGCGGGTGCCGGGCGTCGCCGCGGTCATCACCGCCGCGGATGTTCCCGGCGTCCCCACCTACGGCCTCATCAGCCAGGACCAGCCGGTCTTCGCCTCCGATGTGGTGCGCTTCGTGGGCGAGCCCGTCGCCGCGGTGGCCGCCGACCACCCGGCCACCTGCCGGCAGGCGCTGCAGGCCATCGTCGTCGAGTACGAGGTGCTGGAACCGCTGACCGACCCCGAGCGGGCCGTCGACGGCAGCGTCCCGCCGATCCACCCGGACGGCAACGTCATCCGCCACCAGCGCATCGTCCGCGGCGACCAGACCATCGAGGGGCCGGTCACGGTGGAGGGCACGTACGAGCTCGGCCGCCAGGACCAGGCGTTCCTCGGGCTGGAGGCCGCGCTGGCGGTGCCCGACCACGACGGTGGCGGGGTGGAGCTGGTGGTCGCCACCCAGTGGCTGCACGAGGACCAGAAGCAGATCGCCGCCTGCCTGGCGCTGCCGGCGGAGAAGGTGCGGCTGGCACTCGGCGGTGTGGGCGGCGCGTTCGGCGCCCGCGAAGACATCAGCCTGCAGGTGCACACCTGCCTGCTGGCCCTCCGCACCGGGCGTCCCGTGCGGATCGCCTACGACCGCCACGAGAGCTTCCTCGGGCACGTGCACCGCCACCCGTGCACCGTCTGGATGCGCCACCACGCCGACCACGACGGCCGCATCCGCCGCATCGAAGCTCGCTTCGTGTTCGACGGCGGGGCGTACGCCAGCACGTCGTCGGCGGTGCTGATCAACGGCATCACCCACACCCAGGGCCCGTACGCCTGCGAGAACGCCACGGTGGACGGGTGGGCCGTGCGCACCAACAACCTGCCCAGCGGGGCGATGCGTGGGTTCGGCGTGGTGCAGGCGTGCTTCGCCCACGAGAGCCAGATGGACAAGCTGGCGGCCGCCTGCGGGCTGGAGCCGCTGGAGGTCCGCCTGCGCAACGCGATGCACACGGGGGACCGGCTGATCACCGGCCAGGTCGTCGAGAACGTCGCGCCGGTGGAGCGGATCATCCACGAGGTCGCCGCCCTGCCGCTGCCGGACGAACCGGTCGGCGGCCACGACGGCGACATCCTCCGCCTGCCCGGCGGGGTCGGGCGCACCACCGACGCCGCGCACGTGCGGCGGGGCATCGGGTACGCCGTCAGCATCAAGAACCTGATGTACAGCGAGGGCTTCGACGACTACTCCACCGCGCGGGTGCGGCTGGTGGACGGCACGGTGCACGTCAAGTTCGCCACCGTCGAGGTCGGCCAAGGGTTCGTCACGCTCGCCCAGCAGATCGCCCGGACGGAGCTCGGCATCGAGGACGTCGTACTGGACCGCATCGACACGGGCGTCGGCTCCGCCGGCTCCACGTCCGCTTCCCGGCAGACGTGGATGAGCGGTGGCGCCGTCCTCGGGGCCTGCCGCCTGGTGCGCGACCGCCTGCTGGCGCTGGTGGCGGACCGCGAAGGCATGGATGCCGCCGCGCTGACGATCGACGGCGCGGAGATCGTGGATTCCGGCGGCCTGCTGCGCATCCCGGTCGCCGTGGCAGCCGCCGGCGTGGACATCGACGAGACGTTCGAGCACCACCACCCGGCGACGGAGGACCTCGACGAGCTCGGCCAGGGCAACTGCCATACGGCGTTCGCCTTCTGCGCCCACCGGGCCGTGGTGGACGTGGACACGGAGCTCGGCCTGGTGAAGGTGGTCCAGATCGCCACCTCGCAGGATGTCGGGCGGGTGCTCAACCCGCTCAGCGTGCTCGGCCAGGTGGAGGGCGGCATCGCCCAGGGGCTGGGCCTGGCGGTGATGGAGGAGCTCCTGCAGGACGGCGGGATCGTCAAGAACCCGACCTTCACCGACTACCTGCTGCCGACGTTCCTCGACATGCCGCCCGTGGTGGTCTCGCTGGTGGAGGAGCCCGAGCCCCACTCGCCGCTCGGGGCCAAGGGGGTGGGGGAGCCGCCGACGATCTCCAGCACCCCAGCCGTCGTCGCTGCCATCCGCGACGCAGTCGGCCGGGAGCTGCCCCGTGTCCCCGTCCGCCCCGCCGACATCTGCCTCTGACAGGCCCCGTACCCCGTACCCCCGAACCCCGCCACCCGCCGTCCCCACCCAACCCGACCCGAGTGCCAGCCCACCCACCCGAGTGCCAGGCCACCCACCCGAGTGCCAGGCCACCCACCCGAGTGCCGGCCTTCATCCGAGTGCTGACTCCTACCCCGGGGTCGGGGTGAGCACTCGGATGGGGGTTGGGGTGAGCACTCGGATGGGGGATGGGAGTGAGCACTCGGATGGGGGGATGGGCGCCGGCGGGACTGGCAGGGCAGGACGGGCAGGCGCGGATTGGGGAGGTGGGATGGTCGTTCGCGGCGGCGACGGTCTTTCGGTTAGGTTGCAGCCGATGTCTGACGAGCGCGAAATCCTCACCTGGGAGCTGTTCGGAACGGCCAGCCGCGAGCTGGCCCAGCTGGTGGCCGACGACTACGAGCCGGACATGATCCTGTCCATCGCTCGTGGCGGTCTGCTGATCGGCGGGGCCCTCGGCTACGCCCTCAGCGTGAAGAACGTCTACACGATGAACGTCGAGTTCTACACCGGTGTGGACGAGCGCCTGGAGGTACCCCGCATCCTTCCCCCGGCGCCCGACTTCGTGGACGCCAGCCACTTCAAGATCCTCATCGCCGACGATGTGGCCGACACCGGCCACACCCTGCGCAGCGTGCTCGACTTCTGCGAGGGCAAGGTGGCCGAGACCCGCACCGCCTGCCTCTACGAGAAGAGCCACTCGGTGGTCAAGTGCGACTACGTGTGGAAGAAGACCGACCTGTGGATCAACTTCCCGTGGAGCGACAAGGACCCCGTGGCCAGGCGCGACTGGAGCGTCAAGGACGCCTGAACGGTCAGGCGCCGCGGCGCAGCACCACGGTGGCGGCGTTGCGGCCGCTGGCGCCCCAGACGCCGGCGCCGGGGAACGTGGCCGCACCGGTGAGGTACAGGCCCTTCACATCGGTCTCGTACCGGGTCAGCTCCGGGTTCTTGTTGCGCAGCGCGGCCAGTGGCCCGCCGGCGAAGCTGGTGGCGTGCCCGTGGGGCAGGTGGAACTCGCGCTCGTAACGGTCCGGGGTCATCGCCCGCCAGTCGGCCACCGTGCCGGCGAAGCCCGGCTCGGCGAGGGACCCGAACAGCTCCAGCCACCGTGCCGGCTCTGGTGAGGACGCCCAGCCGCCGGGGTGGGCGTACGGCGTGAACAGGGCCTCCAGCGACAGGACGTGACGACCGGGGTCGGCGAGCGACGGGTCTGCCACGGTCGGCACGTTGGCCAGCAGCCCGGGCCGCTCCAGCACACCACCAGACGCCATCATCTGGCTGCCGCGGTCCATGTCCGCCACAGTCGGGGCGATGGCGTAGGTGGTCCCGAGGTCGCCGTCGTGGCCGGCCTCCACCACCGGCCGCAGGTGGGGGACGGCGGTGAGGATGGCGTCGATCTTTGACTCGTAGCCGTCGTCGTGGGGGATCGCCTGCCAGCGCCGCACCAGGTCCTTCGCCTGCGGCGGCGGCGCCTTCAGCCAGTGGAGGAACGTGTCGTGCGGGTTGCACGCGCTGACCACCACGCCGGCGGTGATCTCGGTGCCGTCGTCCAGCGCGACACCGCGCACGGCCTGCCCCTCGCAGTCGATGGCCGCCACCTTCGCGGCAGTGCGCAGCGTGCCGCCGGCCGCCTCGAACGCGGCCAGCAGGGTGCGTGGCACCTCGCCGCTGCCGCCCACCGGCCGCCCCACGGTGCCCACGTGGCGCATCGCGTAGGTCAGCGCACCGAGGCCGCTGCCCGGGGTCTCCGGCGAGATGCCCCACACCATCGGGCCGACCAAGAGGCCGGGCCCGAGCAGGGCCTCCTCGGTGAAATAGGACCGCATCACGTCCGCAGCGCTGCGGCGGCTCCAGCGCAGCAGCGTGGTGACGCCGCGCCCACGCGCAGCCAGCACCTTGCGGGTCAGGCCGCCGAGGCTCGGCGGGTCCACCGCGGCCGCCATCACCAGCTTGACCGCCGGGATCGCCGCGTTCGCGTAGCGGCGGTAGGCGTCCACCTGCCCGGGGTAGCTGCGGCCGATGGAGTCCAGCGTCGCCTCCAGCGAGTGGTGGCTGGCCCACGCCGGCCCGCCGGCCCACGTCATGTTCATCTGCGACGGCTCCAGGTCGAGGTAGCGCAGGCCGTGGTCCGCCAGGCGCAGCTCCTCGGCGATCGGGGTGGTGCGGAACGTGATGTGGTCGCAGTTGCAGATGTTGACCGTGCCGCCCCCGAACGGCTCGCTGGCGGCGGTGCCGCCGACGGAGGCCCGGGCCTCCAGCAGGAGGGTGCGCATCCCGCCCCTGGCGAGGTAGGCGGCGCACACCAGGCCGTTGTGGCCGGCGCCGATGACGATGGCGTCGTAGTCGCGGACGGGGGAAGTCACCCGGCCATTCTGCCGGGCCGGGCGCGGGGCCACCGATAACGTGCACACGTGACTCGCGTTCGTTACCTTCCGGACCTCAGCGCCCCCGAGCTCGCCGCCCGGCTCACCGAGCGCAGCATCATCGTCCAGCCGCTCGGGGCCATCGAGCAGCACGGCCCGCACCTCCCGCTCAGCACCGACAGCGTGGTTGCCACCGCGGTGGCGGAGGCCGCCGTGGCCCGGGTGGGGGAGGAGTTGGACGTCTGGCTGCTGCCCACCCTGGAGTACACGAAGAGCAACGAGCACGCCTGGAGCCCCGGCACGGTGTGGCTCAGCGCCCAGACGCTACTGGCGGTGCTGGACGACCTCGGCCGCTGCATCGCCACCACCCCGGCCAAGCGGCTGGTGTTCCTCAACGGGCACGGCGGCAACAGCGCGCTGCTCAACGTGGCCAACCGCGAACTGCGCCTGCACCACGGCCTGATGACGTTCCTCACCCACCCGGGTGTGCCCGCCGACCAGGGTGGCACGTCGCCGGCGGGCGAGCTGGGCATGGGCGTGCACGGCGGCACCGACGAGACCTCGATGATGCTCCACCTGGCGCCCCACCTGGTGGACATGTCGAAGGCCGAGCGGCGGGTGCCGGAGGGCATGGCCGACAACCGCTACGTGCGCTTCGGGGGCCGGGTCAGCTTCGGCTGGCTGAGCAACGACTTCTTCCCCGACGGCTACATCGGCGACCCCACGCCGGCCACTGCGGAGCTCGGTCGCACCCTGTTCGACGGCTCCGTCCAGGCGTTCTGCGAGGCGCTGGCGGAGATCGCCGTGTTCGACTACGGGCGCCCGGCATGAAGCACGCCGACCTGCGGGTCGACGGCGCCCGCCTGTGGCGCCGGCTGGAGGCACTCGGCGAGATCGGTGCGGTCCACGGCCCCAACGGCGAGCGGGGCAACGCCCGCCTGGCCCTCACCACGGAGGACGGCCTGGGGCGCGACCTGGTGGTCGGTTGGATGCACGACCTCGGGCTGGCGGTCTCTATCGACGCCATCGGCAACGTCGTCGGCGTGCTGGCGGGCACGGACCCCGACGCCGCCCCGGTGATGATGGGCAGCCACATCGACACCGTGCGCACTGGCGGCTGGTTCGACGGCAACCTCGGCGTGCTCGGCGGGCTGGAGGTCGTGGAGACGGTGGTGCGGGCCGGCATCCGCACCCGCCACCCGCTGGCCGTCGCCTTCTTCACGGACGAGGAGGGCGCCCGCTTCGCCCCGGACATGCTCGGCAGCCTGGTCTACGTCGGCGGGCTGGCCGTGGAGGACGCGCTGGACATCCGTGCCGCCGACGACGGCGCCCGCCTGGGCGACGAACTGGCCCGCATCGGCTACGCCGGCAGCACCCCGTGCCCGGCGGCCGCAGCGCCGCACTGCTACTTCGAACTGCACATCGAGCAGGGCCCGGTGCTGGAGGACGAGGGCATCACCATCGGGGCCGTCACCGGCGTGCAGGGCATCTCCTGGACGGAGTACACGTTCACCGGCCAGTCGGCACACGCCGGCACCACCCCCATGCGCCTGCGCCGGGACCCCGGGCTCGTGGCCGCGCAGGTCATCGCCGGGGTGCGGGCCCTGGCGGGGGAGTTCGGCGGTGCCCAGGTGGCCACCGTCGGCCGTTGCGAGTTCACCCCCAACCTGGTCAACGTCGTGCCGTCGCAGGTCACGCTGACGGTCGATGTGCGCAACACCGACGAGGCCGTGCTGCAGGTGGTGGAGCAGCGGGTGACCGAACTGGTCGACGCGGCGGCGACCGCCGAGGGAGTGACCGTGGAGCGTCGCACCCTCGCCCGCTTCGAGCCGGTCGAGTTCGACCCGGCCAGCATCGACCTGGTCGAGGCCACGGCGCAGCAGTTGGGTCTCAGCACCCGGCGGATGCCCAGCGGCGCCGGCCACGACGCCCAGATGCTGGCCCGCATCTGCCCGACGGCGATGGTGTTCGTGCCGAGCGTCAACGGGCTGTCGCACAACATCGCCGAGTACACCCACCCGGCGGACCTCACCGCCGGTGCCAACGTGCTGCTCCACGCTGTGCTGGCCCGCGCCGGCGTGGCCTGACGACCTCGACGCAAATGCCCGCACGGTTCGACCTCGTCACGCTGAACTCGCCGGAGCCGGACCGCGCCGCGGCGTTCTGGGCCGCGGCGCTCGGCCTCCACGAGACCGAGCGGGAGGACGGCGACCGCTGGATCGTGTTGAGTGACGACGACGGGGTGCGCCGCATCGGCATCCAGCGCGGTGCGGCCACGGCGGGCACCGTGCATCTCGACCTGGCGTGCGCGCCGGCCGAGGTCCGGGCCGAGGTGGAACGGCTGGTCGCGCTCGGCGCCCACCTGCTGGTGCCACCTCGCACCGAGCCGTACGGCTCGATCGCCAACCTCGCCGACCCCGACGGCAATCCGTTCGACCTCTGCGCCTACGGCTGAGGCCGGGAACGGCGAAGGGCGCCGGCCGCAGCCGGCGCCCTTCTGCAACATGCCTGACGTCAGGCCGTCACTGGTCGTTCGATCAGAGGCTGATGCTCGTATCGATGAACTGGTTGGTGACGATGTCGTCCGGCGTCACGCCGGCCTTCGGGGTCGCGCCCTGGGCCTCGTAGATCGGCACGGCGATCTCGATGAGGCCGGCGACGCGGTCCATGTCGAAGCTGCCCATCACGCCGTCGGTGCCGTTGGCCTGCAGACCGTCCGCCTTGATGGTGGCAACGCCGTAGTCGGCAGCACCGGCGGTGTAGGTCCAGCCGAAGTCGCCGCCGAACGAGTCCACCGCAGCGAGGATGACCTCATTGCCATGGGCCGGGCTGTTGATGTAGTCCACGGCGGACTGCTGGATCATCGGGACCAGCTTGGTGAAGCAGTCGGCGTAGGTGGTGATGTTCTCCGGCTTGGTAGCGATGGACTGGGCGTAGTTCTCCCAGCCGATGTCGTTGATGTACTCGTACGCCACCGGCTTGCCCCAGTCGGTGAGCTCCGTCTCGTACAGGTACGGCTCGGCGGAGCCGAAGCCCTGCTGGGCCGACTTGCCCTCGTCGGCGATGAACAGGCCCGGGTCGCCGGTGTAGGAACCGTCCACCTGGTCCTTGCTGAGGATGCCGCTGCCGGTGAGGTAGTCCATGTACGCCGCGCCACCGAAGTAGCGGACCGTGACGCCCTCAGTGCCGAGATCGGCGATGCCCTTGACGTCCGGGTAGGTCGCGGGGTCCCACATGATCATCTGCGGGTTCTTCTCGAACCCGGACATGATGGCCACGGTGGGGAACTCGCTGCCGGAGAACTGGATGGCCTCGTCGGTGTAGACGAAGCCGAGCAGCACGTCGTCGTTGTTGTACATGATCTGGGTGACCGGGCTGAACTGCTGCGGCAGGCCGCCGGAGCGGATCTGGATCTGCACGCCGGTGTCCACGCCGCCGGCCACGAGCGGCCCGGTGACGTACGCCTTGTCCGCATCCATCGTGTAGCCGTCGCCGACCAGGTTGTACAGGAAGCCGTGCTCGGCCTCCGGCATCCAGTCGGTCTGGATGACCACGGTGTCGGGGCAGAGGCCGGCCAGCGACATGTCGTCTCCCCCGGCCATGGTGGTCTCGCTGCCGCCGGCGGTGGTCTCCGGTGCGGCGGTGGTGCTGGTGCTCTCCTCGTCGTCGCCACAGGCGGCGAGGAGGACGACCGAGGCCGTGGCGAATGCCAACAGCTTGCGGCTCCGTCGGTGTTGCATTGGTGCTCCTTGGGGTGCTGGTGTGTTCACGCTGCTCGGGAGGCTGCCGTGGCCGCCTCGGGTGGATGGGATCTGGTCAGCTGCCGCGCCGGGTGGCCTCGTGCCAGTGGCCGACGACGGCCTTGGCGATCCAGCTGAAGACGAAGAACACGGCGATGCCGAGCGCGGCCGCGATGAGCAACCCGCCGTACATCGGTGGGTAGCGGATCTTCTGGCGGAACTGCTCCATCACGATGCCGATGCCGGGCTTCTGGCCCTGGCGGAAGAACTGCTCGCCGACGATGGCGCCGATGACGGACAGGCCGGCCGAGATGCGGAAGCCGGTGAAGATCGCCGGCATCGCGGCCGGGAACTGCAGCTTGAACAGGCGGGTCAGCCTGCTGGCCCGCCGGAGGGTGAACAGGTCGTGCTGCGATGCGTCCACCGAGGTGAGACCGAACAGTGTGTTGGTGACGATCGGGAAGATCGAGATCATCACGCACACGTAGATGCGCGACGACATCCCGCCGCCGAACACGGAGTAGATGATCGGCACGATCGCCAGCACCGGCGTCGCCTGGAGCGCCACCAGGTACGGGTAGATCGACCGCTCCACCCACACTGCCTGGGCCATGATGACCGCGAGGAGCATGCCCACGACGATGGTGATGGCCAGGCCGACGAACGCTGCGTAGCTGGTCCAGCCGAGGCCTTCCAGGAGCTGGCCACGCACCCGGGTGTCCAGGAATGCCTGGTCGATGACTGTCACCGGCGAGGGGAGGAGCGACGGCTTCTTGTCCAGGAAGCGGCGCATGCCGTCGCGATGCATGTACTCCCAGAACACGATGAACAGTACGAACACCACGAACGGGCCGAGGTAGGTGCTGATCGTCAGCGTTCGCGACTTGCGCTCCGGCGTCGGGGGCTCCAGGTTGGCATCGATGGAGGGCAGCACCCCTTGGATGAGCGCGGCATCCTCGGCGATCTGCACATTGGGGTCGAGCTCGGTCATGCGTGAGCCCCCCGCAGCTCGTGGGAGATCTCGCCGCAGAGCTTGGCGAACTCGTTCTCGAAGCGCAGCTCGGGCTGGCGTGGGTAGGCGAAGGGGATGGCGAAGTCGGCGACCAGCCGGCCCGGCCGGGCGCTCATGACGAGCACCCGGGTGGAGAGGAAGACGGCCTCGCTGATGGAGTGGGTGATGAACAGCCCGGCGAAGCCCTGCTGGTTGAACAGGCTGATGACCTCGTCGTTCAGTCGCTCGCGGGTGATCTCGTCCACCGCGCCGAACGGCTCGTCGAACAGGAACACCTTCGGATCGAGCACCAGGCTGCGGGCCAGCGACGCCCGCATCTTCATGCCGCCGGAGAGTTGCTTGGGGTACTTCTTCTCGAAGCCGGACAGCCCCACGAGGTCGATGGCGGCAGACGCCTTCGCCGCCCGCTCCGGCTTGGGCATGCCCTCGAGCTCGGCGAGCAACTCCACGTTCCGCTGCACGTTGCGCCACTGGAGGAGCGTGGCGTCCTGGAACACGTAGCCGAGTGAGCGGGGGTCCACCTCCACCCAGCCGGTGGTGGGCCGATGGAGGCCGGACGCCACCTTCAGCAGGGTGCTCTTCCCGCACCCGGACGGGCCGACGACGGTGACGAACTCGCCGGGGCTGACGGTGAACGAGGTTTCTTGGAGCGCGTGAGTTCCGTCGGGGTACACCATGGACACCCCGTGGAAGCTCAGCGCAGGGGCGGGCGCCGAGGTCATTGGGGCAACCTTAGTGGGCGCGCCCTCCAGCCCATGATCCGTCCAGGACATCAGTGCATCACCATCCCGCCGCTCACGTTCATGGCCTGGCCGGTGCAGTAGCGGGCGTCGTCGGAGGCCAGGAAGATGGCCATCGCGGCGACATCGTCGGGGTCGGCGCACCGCCCCAGCGGCGACTTGGCCGACCATCCGTCCACCATCTCCTGGGTACGGGTCGCCGCGCCCATCTCGGTGAGGACGTACCCGGGGCAGATGCAGTTCACCCGGATGCCGTGCGGCCCGAGCTCCATCGCGGCCACCCGGGTGAGGCTGATGACGGCCGCCTTCGACGCCGCGTAGTGGGCCTGGCCGGGCTCGCCCAGCTTGCCGCCCATCGACGCCATGTTGACCACCGCGCCGCCGTGCCCGGCAGCGATCATCGCCTGCGCGGCGACCTGGGTGGTGACCAGCATCGCCCGCGTGTTGACGGCGAACGTGTGGTCCCACTCCTCCGCGGAGAGCTGGAGGAACGGCACCGACGAGAACACGCCGGCGTTGTTGACCAGGATGTCGATGCCCCCGAGGTGCGCGGCGGTGGCGGCGGTGGCGGCACGCGTGGACTCTGGGTCGGCGAGGTCGCAGCCCACCGCGACGGCACCGTGCGACGCCGCAGCGGCGTCCAGCGCGTCCCCCGGCCGGTCCATCAGGGCCACACACGCGCCTTCGGCCACGAAGCGGGCGGCGATGGCGGCGCCGATGCCGCGCGCCCCTCCGGTGACCACGGCCCGTCGCCCCAGCAGGCGACCGGCGGCAGGGGCGGCGCGTTCGGTCGGCATGGTGCGCCAATCGTAGAACGGGGCGTGTGTCGGCTAGCGCGTGTGGGTGTGAACAGTGTGTTTCCTGCGCGACGCAGCGTCAGGGGGCCACCACGCACCCGCCGCGGATGACCGTGCGCCCCACGGGGGCGTCGGCAATCGCCCCACGGATGCCCGCCGCAGGCAGCAGCACCAGGTCGGCGGCGGCGCCGACGGCCGTGCCCGCCTCGGGCAGGCCCATCATCGTGCGGGTGGCCGCGCTCACGCAGGTGTACGCCTCGTCCGGCAGCAGGTGGGCAGCCATCACCATCAAGGCTGCGGTCTCCAGGCAGTCGCCACGGCCGACCGGGTTGAAGGGGTCCTGCAGGTTGTCCCACCCGGCGGCGACGTTGACCCCGGCCTCCAGCAGCAGCCGGGCAGGGGCGATGGCCCGTGGTGTGCCCATCGGTACCGCTCGTCCTTGGAGGTACAGGTTGCTGGCGGGCAGGGCCACGACGCTGACGGCGGCAGCGGCCAGCGAGCCGGCCAGGCTGCGTTGCTCGGCCTCCGAGCGCATCACCATGCTGACCGCATGGCTGGCGGCCACCCGCTGCGGGAAGCCACCGGCCACGCGATGAGCCAGGTGGGCAAGGGTGGAGCGCGACGGGTCGAGGTGCTCGTCGGTGTGGAGGTCCAGCGGGAGGCCGACGGCGGCCGCCATGTCCACGAACAGGTCGAGGGCCCCGGGCTCGTCGTCTTCCAGGTGTGGGCAGCCGCCGATCCCGTCCACGCCGCGGTCCACCGCCTCACGCAGCAGCGATCGTTGGTCGGCGCCCGCCACCCCACACACCGGCCAGCCGGACAGGGCGAACACCTCGATGTGCACGACGTCGCGAAGGCGATCGCGCACCCGGAGCAAGGCCTCCACCGAGGTGAGGCCATTGCCGGCGGTGACGTCGGCGTGGGTGCGGATGGCGGTGGCACCGTGGCGAGCCAGCAACCTGGCGGCGCGCTCGGCGCGGGCCTCGGTGTCCGCGCCCGTGATGAGGTGGCGGTGCTCCTCCATGGCCACGATCGCACCGAGGAGATCCCCGGTGGGGTTGGGCACCGTCTCGCTGAGGAACGCCTTGTCCAGGTGCGCGTGTGCTTCCGCCATCGCCGGTAGCACCAGCCGGCCGGCGGCATCCAGCAGGTCGTCACCCGGTTCGGCCCGGGTGTCGACGGCGGCGACCACCCCGTCCACGATCCGCAGCGATGTGGTCGAGCCGTCCGGCAGCAGCGCGCCGGTGATGGTGAGCGGAGCGAGCGGCATCATCCACCTGCCGCTGACGCCACGCGGGCGCGCGGGTCCGCGGCCCCTGCCCAGCAGCCCTCCTCGTCGCGGATGATCGCGTGGGCGTGCCCGAACGCGCTGTCGTACGGCGCCACGGGCTGCACGGCATGCCCCCGCGCCGTGAGGGCCTCTGCCCAGTCCGCAGGGGCGTGCCCCTCCACCTGCAGCACCTGGCCGGACGGTGACGTCCAGGTGTCGAAGCCGGTGACCGGGCCACGCAGCACCCACCGGCCGGCGTGGATGGCCTGTGCCGGCGACTGCTGATGGAGGAACAGCCTGGCCGCCACCTGCAGCAGGATCTGCGGCTGCCCGTCGCCGCCCATCGTGCCGAACACGGCGGCCGGCCGCCCGGCGCGGGTGGCGGCAGCGGGGGAGAGGGTGTGCGGCGGCCGGGCCTGCGGGCGCAGTTCGGCCGGGTGACTGTCGGCCAGGCTGAAGCCCAGCCCGCGGTTGTGCAGGTTGATGCCGGTGGCGGGCTCCGCCAGCCACGACCCGAAACCGCTGGCGTTGGACTGGATCAGCGACACCGCCATGCCGCCGGCATCCGCCGTGCACAGGTAGGTGGTGTCACCGTCCGCTCCTGGCACCGGCCGGCGCGACGCAGTGTCCGGGTCCACCATTGCGCTCCGGCCGGCGATGGCCGTGAGGAGCGCGGCGCCGTCAGCGTGCTCGTGCAGCACGCCGGGCCGGTCGTGGCCGGCGGCCGTCGCGGCCTCCACCAGCAGGTGGGCCCATCGCTCGTCGTCGGGGTCCGGTGGGAGGTCGAGGTGCGCCGACACCAGCGCGGCAGCACCGATCGTGAGGTAGCCCTGCGAGTTCGGCGGCACGGTCCACAGGTCGTGGCCCCACGCGCTGGTGCGCAACGGCGGCACCCAGTCGGCCTGGCTGTGCGCGAGATCCGCAGCAGTGAACCATCCGTCACCCAGGGCCTGGAGGCCGTCGCCGAACTCGCCGAGGTAGAACGCGTCGCGGCCCCCGGCGGCCACGGCGCGAAGCGCCCGCCCCACGCCGGGCCGGCGGACCCGCGCGCCCGGCCGCCGGGCCTGGCCCGCCAGCTCGTGCAGGTTGGCGCGACCGGCGTCGTCGAGTACGGACGCGGCACCCACCAGCAGCGGCGACGCAGGGAAGCCGCCTTCGGCGAGCGCAATGGCCGGAGCGAGCACGCTGGCCAGGGGGAGTGTGCCGAAGCGTTGATGGAGGGCCACCCAGCCATCCACACAGCCGGGCACGGTGACGCTGCGGATGTCGTGGCGGAACGGCATGGCAGTGTGGCCGTCGGCCCGCAGCGCGGCCGCGGAGGCGCCGGACCCAGCCCGCCCGCTGCTGTTCAGGCAGTGGACCTGCCCTCCCGGCTGCACCACGAGGGCGAAGAGGTCACCGCCCATGCCGCACAGGTGTGGGCCGGTGACGGCGATGGCCGCGTTGGCGGCGATGGCGGCGTCCACGGCGTTGCCCCCCTGCACCAGCGCCGCCAGCCCGGCCTGGGTGGCCAGATGATCGGCGGTGGCCACCATCCAGCGGGGGGCTCGGACGGTGTGCGACGGGGGTGCTACCGCCACAGCCCACGCTCCTCGAACACCTCGCGCAGCACGGCGGGTCGATCGGTCATGATGCCGTCAACGCCGAGGTCCAGCAGGCGGTGCATCTCCGGCGCGTCGTCGATGGTCCAGACGTGCACCTGCAGCCCCAACCCGTGGGCGCGGCGCACGAACACGTCGTCCACGACCGTGATGGGGCCCTGGCGCACCGGCACCTGCGCGGCCTGCGCCGGGCTGCGGCGCAGCATCCGGAATCGCAGCGCGGCCACGGCCGCCGGGCCCAACGAGGTGCAGAGCCGCGCTCCGATCAGGCGGCGCAAGCGGCGCAGGCGGAGGTCGTTGAACGCGCCGACGCACACCCTGTCGAGCGAGTCCGTTCGGCGCAGGGCGGCCACCAGCGCGTCCACTGCAGCGTCGGTCTTGCAATCAATGTTCACCCGCACGTCGGGCCATGCCCCCAGCAGGTCCTCGAGGAGGGGAATGGGGGCCTCACCGTTCACCCGTGCGGTGTGCACGTCGCTCCACGGCAGGTCGCTGATCCGCCCCGGCCTGCCGCAGGTGCGCTGCAGGTCGTTGTCGTGGAAGGCCAGCAGCACCCCGTCGGCGGTGACGTGCACGTCGGTCTCGATGTAGCGGTAGCCGAGGTTCACGGCGTGCTCGAACGCCGGCATCGTGTTCTCGGGTGCGTCGCTGGCACCACCGCGGTGGGCGAAGGGGATCGGTCCGTCCCACTGGAGGTAGGGGTGGAGGCTGGGCTGCATCGACCCCAGTATCGTCGCTGGCATGACGGAAACGATCACTGTCCGCTCGCCCTACGACAACGAGGTCATCGGCCAGATCCCGGCGATGACGGCCGACGACGTCGACCGCGCGGTCGCCACCGCGAAGCACGCCCTCCACGCCAACCCGCTGCCGCTCTGGAAGCGGGCCGAGATCCTCGACCGGGCGGCCGCCCGCCTGACGGAGCGCCGCGAGGAGTTCGCCCGGATCATCGCCCGGGAGGCCGCCAAGCCGATCAAGACCGCTCGCGTGGAGGCCGAGCGTGCCGTCGGCACGTTCCAGTTCGCCGCCGCCGAGGCCCGCACGCTGAGCGGCGAGATGATCCCGCTGGACGCCATCCCGTCGGGCGAGGGCAAGCTGGGCTTCACGCTCCGGGTGCCGATCGGGGTGGTGGGCGCGATCGCCCCATTCAACTTCCCCCTCAACCTCGTGGTGCACAAGGTCGGTCCGGCCATCGCGGCCGGGTGCCCGGTGGTGCTGAAGCCCGCCAGCCAGACCCCGTTCAGCAGCCTGGCGCTGGCATCCATGCTGGTCGACGAGTGCGGCCTGCCGCCCGAGTACCTGCAGGTCGTCACCGGTGGGGGCGGCACGGTCGGCAACGCGTTGGTGGACCACCCGGACGTCGCGCTCATCACGTTCACCGGTTCGCCGGAGGTCGGCTGGAGCATCCGTGCCCGTGCGCCGCGCAAGCGGGTGGGGCTGGAGCTCGGTAACAACGCCCCCTGCATCATCGAGCCGGACGGCGACTGGGCCGCCGCGGCGGCGAAGATCAAGGTCGCCGGCTTCAGCCACGCCGGCCAGAGCTGCATCAGCACCCAGCGGGTGTTCGTCCACTCCTCGATCGCCGAGGACTTCACCGCCGCACTGGTTGCGCATGTGGAGACGCTGGTGGTCGGCGACCCGATGGACGAGGCCACCGACGTCTCCGCCCTGATCTCGACCTCGGAGCGCGACCGGGTCGCCGAGTGGGTGGCGGAGGCCGCCGACCAGGGTGCCCACGTCGCCACCGGCGGTTCGCTGGCGGGGGACGGGGTGCTGCGGCCGACGGTCATCACCGGGGCCACCCACGAGATGAAGGTCTGCGCGCTGGAGGTGTTCGGCCCGGTCGTGGCGGTGCAGACCTACGACGACCTGGACGACGCGCTGGCGATGGCCAACGACACCCGCTACGGCCTGCAGGCCGCCATCTTCACCCGCGACATCTCCAAGGCGTTGAAGGCCGTGCGCACGCTGGACTTCGGTGGAGTGCTGGTCAACGAGGTGCCCACCTGGCGGGCCGACCAGCAGCCGTACGGTGGTCTGCGCGACAGCGGCAACACCCGCGAGGGGCCGGCGTTCAGCATCAAGGAGATGACCGAGATCCGCATGGTGATCCTCGGCTGAGCCGCCTACGGGACGACGGCCACCTCGACGGTGATGTCGCCTCGAGCGTCCTCCCGCGGCAGCTCCGCGGGGTGCAGCACCACTTCGTGGCGGATCGACAACCACTCGCCGATGTAGGTGGGGATCGCGTCGGCGGGGATCCGGACGGCGGCGCGCGAGGCGGTCGGGGCGGGTGCCCACTGCTCGTCGATGACGGTGCGGTTGGTGCTCCGGCTGCGCCCGGGGCTTCCCGCGATCGTCACTTCGACGGTCCGCACGCCGACCTCGACCATCATCCCCGGCGGCGCAGTCAGCCGCACCTCGAGGTCGTCGCCGCGCCGCACCGGATTGGCGGCCACCGTGTACCCGAGGCCGACCGGCACCTTCCGCCCTCGGCCGGCTTCGCCGAGCACGCTGAGCACCAACGCCACGGCGGCTCCGACGACGCCGACCCACCGCAATAGTCCGTCCACGAAGAGCGCGATCAGCACGGCCGCGACCGCCAACGTCCCCGCCTTCGCCGCCAGCCCATGGTGCCACGGGTGCGCGGCAACGGTGCCCGTGGGAGGAGGGGCGTGGCGCCCGACGAGGCGGCGGTCGTGATCGGTCGCCATGCCGGGAGCGACCTCGAACGGGATGGTGGCTCGCTCGTCCGGCCCCCGCCGCTCGCGGACGGCTTCCACCTCGAGGGCCAGTGAGCCGAACGCGAACTCGTGCGGCTCGGGAAAGTCCAGCGGCACCGCCAGCCGGGCGGTGACCGGCAGGCCACCGGTGACCGTCTGTGACACTACGGGTCGACGCCGCGAGGGGATCGTCCCGTTCAGGCGCTCGACGACCACCAGGGACACCGTTGCCTCGACCCCGGCATCCAGCCCGTCGATGGCGGCGACCAGCGTGCCGCCTCGCGGGGCAGCAGGCCCGCTCATGCTGATTGAGAACCCCACAGTGCACCTCCGCTACGGCGGCACGCTACCCGCCCGCTGCAGCCCCGCCGTGCGGTCAGCGGCCGGCCGTCGACACCTGGACGCGGTCCCGCCCCAGCGCCTTGGCCAGGTAGAGAGCGTCGTCGGCGGCGGCGAAGGCAGCGTCGAAACCGACCTGGCGGTCGATCACGGCGACCCCGACGGACACGGTGACCGTGGTGCCCCAATCTGGAGCCATCCGGATCCGTTCGGCGATGGCTTGGCGGGCCGACTGGGCGAGGTGCTCCGCAGCCGGAAGGTCGGTGTCCGGCAGCAGCGCGATGAACTCTTCACCACCCCAGCGGGCCAGCACGTCGCCGTCCCGCAGCGCCCCACCGAGCACGGCGGCGCAGTCGCGGAGCACCGCGTCGCCGACCGCGTGACCGTGCCGGTCGTTGACCAGCTTGAAGTGGTCGAAGTCGATCAGCAGCAGCGCCGCCGGGCGCCCGCCGTTCACCGAGGAGATCCAGTTGTCCAGGTTGGTCTGGAACGCCCTCCGGTTGAGCACACCGGTGAGATGGTCGCGGGTGGCGAGTTCGGTGGACAGTTGCAGCGCGTCGGACAGGCGCTGGTTGACTGCCGCCAGCTCGTCGCGCTGGGCACGCACCCGCTGGTGGAGCAGGGAGACACGACGGAGGAGGCCGTCGGTGATCAACTCGTCGCGTACCGACGTGGTGACCTGGCGGTGCAACGCCAGGCCGAAGTGGGCCAGCACTGCTTGGTAGACCAGCCCGACGAGGGCGATCTGCACCCACCGTGGATCGTGCAGCATCGCCATCCTGCCCACGCATGCCGCCCAGAACACTGCGAGGCTGGCCAGCATGGCCCTGCGACTGAAGGTGGTGACCAGGAGGGTGACGCCTTGCAGCGCCACGATGGACAGCAGGCCGATGACAGTGGCCGGATGGCGAAGCACCGGGGCGGCGAAGAACATGCAGAGCAA
Source organism: Acidimicrobiaceae bacterium (assembly GCA_020637295.1). Taxonomy (GTDB): domain Bacteria; phylum Actinomycetota; class Acidimicrobiia; order Acidimicrobiales; family Ilumatobacteraceae; genus UBA668. The sequence goes on from JACJWF010000002.1 coordinate 296,206, forward strand.
CGCCCAACTGGCAGCGCGGAGCAGTGCGGCAAGCTCCATCAGGCCGAGCATGCGGCGCAGACCGTCCATGTCGTCGCCGAGGCGCATCACTGCCCGGTCGACGAGCACGCTGAAGACGGTGGACGCTGCGCGGGCGGTGAGGAACACGGCGAGCAGCGCAGGCGCGGCATCGCGGACGAACACGGCTGCTGCGATCAGGGTGGCGATCACCGAGGCGACGAGGATGGTGCGGTCGCTGGCGGCCAGCCGGCGCACCATGCCGGCGACGACGACATCGTCGGGGACGACCGTCAACTCCGCGGTGTTGTCCGGATGGTCCGGATGGTCCGGGCGGTTCTCGCTGTCGTCCGGGGCCGTCTCCCCGGAGCCGTGTGCGGTCATTGCCGAGCTCCCTTGCTCGGCTCACACCATAGATCATGCGAGGTGCACGGAATGCCACTCAGCGTGACGCCGTCCGGATGGCTCGATCAGATTCCGGGCAGCACGCCGATCAGATGATCTTGCCTTCCTTGCCGGCAGCGGCCCAGTACTCGTCCTTCAGCAGGCGCTTGTAGAGCTTGCCGGTGGGGTGGCGGGGCAGTTCCTCACGGAAGTCGATGCTGCGCGGGCACTTCACGTCGGCGAGGTGCTGGCGGCAGTAGGCGATGAGCTCGCGTGACAGCGCTGCGGCTTCGTCGTCCGAGTTCGGCATCGTGACCGGCTGGACGACAGCCTTGACCTCTTCGCCGAAGTCCGCGTTGGGCACGCCGAACACGGCCACGTCGATGACCTTGGGGTGGCCGACCAGCACGTTCTCGGCCTCCTGCGGGTAGATGTTCACGCCGCCGGAGATGATCATGTACGCCTTGCGGTCGGTGAGGAACACGAAGTTGTCGTCAGTGAGGTAGCCGACGTCGCCGAGCGTGCTCCACGGCTGGCTCGGGTGGCGTGAGCTCTTCGTCTTCTCCGGGTCGTTGTGGTACTCGAACTGGGCGCCGCCCTCGAAGTAGATGGTGCCGGCCTCGCCGCGCGGCACCTCCTCGCCGTGCTCGTCGCAGATGTGGACCACGCAGTTGATCGGCGTGCCGACGGTGCCCGGGTGGGCCATCCACATGTCGCTGTTGCAGTAGACGAAGCCGTTGCCCTCGGTGCCCGCGTAGTACTCGTGGATGACCGGGCCGAACCACTCGATCATCGCCTTCTTGGCCTCCACCGGGCAGGGGGCAGCGGCGTGGATGACGCACTCCAGGCTGGACACGTCGTACTTGGCGCGCACGTCGTCGGGCAGCTTGAGCATGCGGATGAACATCGTCGGCACGACCTGCGAGGTGGTGACCTTGTGCTGCTCGACGAGCTGGAGGTACTGCTCCGGGTCGAAGTGCTCCATCGCGATGACGGTGCAGCCGAGCTGCTGGGCGGCCATGCAGAAGCGCAGCGGAGCAGCGTGGTAGAAGGGCGCGGGGGAGAGGTAGACGCTCTCGCCGGTGACCCCGAACAGCAGCGTGAGCAGGGGCGACACACCGTTGGCGGTGGATTCCAGCGGGTTGGCCACGAACTCTCGGGCGACGCCCTTCGGCTTGCCGGTGGTGCCGGAGGAGTACAGCATGTCGGTGCCGGCGACGCGCTCGCCGTGGAGGGGCGTGGACGGCTGCTCGGCCACTGCCGCCTCGTAGGGCTCGTAGCCGTCCACGGTGCCGTCGAGCATCAGCTTCAGGCCCACGTGGGGGATCTCGGGGAGGATCTCGGTGGCCTGGTCGGCCTTGTAGTGGGAGGTGATGAACACCTTCGCCTGGCAGTCGTTGATGATGTAGCTGAGCTCGCCGCTGGTGAGGCGGCTGGAGGCGCAGGTGTACACGGCCCCGGCGTAGTGGCAGCCCCACACGATCTCCATGTAGCGGTCGTGGTTCTCCATGCAGATGGCCACATGGTCGCCCGGGTGCACGCCCGCGGCCCGCAGGAGGTGGCTCAGCCGATTGGCCGCAGCGTCGAGCTCTGCGTACGTCTGGGTGAAGCCGCTGCCACCCATGATGATGGCGGGCTTGTCGGGGTGGGTCTCGAGATGGGCGCCGGGAAACATGGCGCCGACCGTACTCGACGGTACGTTCACGGCATGGATCCGGCGGAACGCTTCGCCGAACTGATCACCCGCCCCGCGGCGGAGGCCCATCTGGACCTCCTGGCCGCCCTCGTCGGCGCGTCCTTCGACCCGTCCGCAGACGTCGGGAAGGTGGTCGTCGCGCTCGATCACCTGGCCGAGCACTGCTCGCCGACGTTCGACTCGATCCTCGACGAGCTCTTCGCCAGCGGTCGCCTGCGGGGCAACACGACGGACTACGGCGACCCGCGCAACTCGTACCTGCACGAGGTGCTGGGGCGCGGCGTGGGCATCCCGATCACCCTGTCGGTGTGCGCCATCGAGGTGGGGCGCCGGCTGCAGGTGCCCGTGCGCGGCGTCGGCCTGCCCGGGCACTTCATGGTGGAGTGCGAGGGGGTGGTGGCGGACCCGTTCCGCAGTGGGGCGCGGTACGCGGCGGGCGAGGTGGAGGGTGCCTGGCAGCGCAACACGGGGTTCACCCAGCCGCTGGACCCGCGGGCGCTGGCGCCCGTTGGCACGCGCCACATCCTGCTACGGATGCTCAACAACCTGCGCAACACGTTCGTGTCGATGGACGACCCGCGGCCGCTGGCGGTCCTGGCCCGCCTGCGCGGAGCCTTCCCCGAATTGGCGCACGAGAAGGCGGAGTACGCCCGCTGGCTGCGACACTGGAACTGATGATCGACCGGACCCTCAAGCGCTCGCTCGGCCAGATGATGCACGGAGTGCAGGTGGTGGGAGCGTCGCGCGGCGGCGTCGAGCGCGCCTACTGCAGCCACTGGGTCATGCAGGTCAGCTTCGAGGAGCCGCTGCTGATGGCCAGCGTCTCGCCCAAGCACGACACGTTCCCGCTGATCGAAGCCTCCGGGGAGTTCGCCGTCAGCGTGCTGGCCGGCGACCAGGTGGCCCAGGGCCAGTACTTCTCGTACCCCGGCCGCAAGTTCCGCCACATCGCCGCCGAGTTCCTCGACCACTACCCGGGCACCGACCTGCCGGTGGTGCGCGACGCCATCGCCTGGCTGCGCTGCCGGGTGGTGGACCGCAAGGACCTGTCCGACCATGTGCTGTTCTTCGCCGAGGTGGAGGCCGTGGAGGCGCTGCGCCTGCGGGAGCCACCGCTGCTGTACTCCAGCCGGCTCGGCTGGCGGATCGCGGGGGACAAGGCCCGCGAGGACGGGGTCTCCGTGCGCGACGGGCTGCTGGAGCGGCTGGCCGCGGCCGGGTTCGCCACGGATGGACCGGACGACGAGGACGGAGGTGACGAGTGACGGAGCTCGTCGTGGACACCCCGCTGGAGGCGCCGCGCCACGCGGTCGGCCGGCGCACGGTCCACCTGGTGGACCCGGCACGGTCGGGCCGCAACGTGGAGGTGGACCTGTGGTACCCGGCGGCCGCCGGCACCGCCGGGAGGGCCAGCCACTACACGATCATCCCGGGCGTGGAGGTTCGCTCGGCGCTGGCCCACCACGACGCGATCGCCATGCCCGGGCGCTGGCCGGTGGTGCTGTTCTCCCACGGCCGCACCGGGACCCGCATCTCCTACTCGATGCTGTGCGAGGCGCTGGCGGCCCGCGGGGCCGTCGTGGTCTCCGCCGACCATCCGGGCGACCGGTTGGCGGACTGGCTGGCCGGCACGGCGTCGGACGACCGCACCAACGAGACCGACCGGGTGGCCGACGCCCACCTGGTGCTCCACGCCCTGCTGCACGGCCACGAGGCAGTTCCGGTGGACATCCTCAACGCGGTGGACCCGAACCGTGTGGTGGCCGCCGGCCACTCCTACGGTGCGTACACGGCGCTGGCTGCCGCGGCAGGCGCCCGCGGCGTGGAGCCACACGAACGGATCCGCGCCGTCGCCGTCCTCCAGCCGTACACCCGGTCGCTGAGCGACGGTGCACTCGGCAGGGTGCGGGTGCCGACCCTGCTGGTCGTGTCGGCGGCGGACGAGACCACGCCCCCGTCGGTGGACGCCGACCGGCCGTGGGCGCTGATCCCCGGCCGCCCACTCTGGCGGCTGGACCTGGCGGGGGCCGGGCACCAGGCTGCCAGCGACATCGCCCTCTACGCCGAGCTGGCCGAGCACGTGCCGGACCTGCCGCCGATCGTCCGCCAGTACCTGATGGCCCAGGCCCAGGGTGGCGGCGGTGAGGGGCGAGGCTGGCGTGCGCTGCTGGCGGTCCAGGTGGAGGTGCTGTGGGCCTTCCTGGAGGCCGCCGCGGGCGGCGATGGAGAGGCCGGTGCCGCGGCGGCCGAGTCGGTGGAGGGCTTGCCCGGCCTGACCCTGCGGCGTCGCTGACCCGCACGGTTCGGCCCCGGCGGGCCCCGCTGGGTAACGTCGCCACGCGACCACTTCCGGCCGTCGGCGCACCTGCCCGGCCCCTCACCCAGGAGTGCACATGACCACCGAGACGATGACCGCGGAGGAGCAGCGCGTCAGCGCCCTCGTCGACGAGTTGCTGCGCGAGTTCCCGCCGAAGTCCACCGACACCGTCACGTTCCTCGGCGCCCAGTTCGACAAGGGCCTGGCCTGGGTCCACTTCCCCGAGGGCCACGGTGGCCTGGGGCTGAACCCGAAGCTGCAGAAGATGATCAACGAGCGGATCTTCGCCGAGGGCGGCCCCAACCCGGTGTACCGCAACCCGATCGGCCACGGCATGTGCGGCCCGACCGTTGTGGCCTGGGGCAGCGAGGAGCAGAAGACCCGCTACCTGCGCCCGCTGTTCACTGGTGAGGAGATCTGGTGCCAGCTGTTCTCGGAACCGGGCTCGGGCAGCGACTTCGCCGGCCTCTCCAGCAAGGGCGTGAGGGACGGCGACGAGTGGATCGTCAACGGGCAGAAGGTGTGGACCACGCTGGCCCACCTCAGCCGCTGGGGCCTGCTGGTGGTGCGCACCGATCCGGAGGCCGTGAAGCACGCCGGCCTCACCGCGTTCGTGGTGGACATGCACGACCCGACGGTGGAGACCAAGCCGCTGCGCCAGATGACCGGCGAGGCCGAGTTCAACGAGGTGTTCTTCACCGACACCCGGGTGCCGAACAGCGAGATGCTCGGCAGCCCCGGTGACGGCTGGCGTGTGTCGCTGACCACGCTGATGAACGAGCGGGTGTCCATCGGTGGCGCGATCCCGCCCAAGGGCTCCGGCACCATCGCCCACCTGATGAAGGCGTGGGCCGACGCCCCGGCCTGGCAGAAGGACGCCGCCACCCGCGACGAGGTGATGAAGCTGTGGGTGCGGGCCGAGACCCTGCGCCTCACCAACATCCGCGCCAACCAGAACCGCAAGATGGGCGACCCGGGCCCGGAGGGCTCGATCGGCAAGATGGCGTTCGCCAACCTCAACAAGGACATCTACGAGTGCCTGATGGGCGTGATGGGCGCCGACGCCCTGCTCTACGGCAGCTATGAGATGGTCCGCCCGGAGCACGCGATGGAATACGCCACGCCGCAGAAGGCGTTCCTGCGCAGCCGGGCCAACTCGATCGAGGGCGGCACCACCGAGGTGATGCTGAACATCCTCGGCGAGCGCGTCCTCGGCCTGCCCGGCGACGTCCGCGTCGACCGCGACGTCCCCTGGAGCAAGGTCCCCCGCAACTGACCGTGCCAGCGCCCCCGGGTTTCTGGGGCTGATTCGCGCCATCCCGGCTTCTGGGGCTGGATCGTTGCGGCTTCCGCGCGGATCCGGACCTCAGTTCGCGGTGCCCTGACGTCAGGCGGTGCCGGAACGGAGCAGCACGCCGAGGAAGAGGGCGAGGATCGCGGTCAGGGCGCCCAGCGCGCCGCCGATGGCGATAGCGGCCTTGGACTTGCCCAGGGAGTGCACGACGGCGAACACGCCACTGGCGATGGCCACCGCCAGGTGGAACAGCACCGTCCCCTGGTAGGCGTCGTTGGCGGTCGTGATGTCCACCGCCATCAGGTTCCACATTCCCGTCACCAGGGTCAGGCCGAACGCCGGCCAGGCGACCCGGCTGAACGCCTGGGCGATCACCTTGGTTGCGGACGGGCTGCTGCGGCGCACCGCCGGCACGATGCCGGCCAGGGTGAGCTGACCGCCGACCCAGACGGTGGCGAACAGCACGTGGAAGAACACGCGGACGGTGGTGGCGCTGGGGGAGAGCATGAGGCCTGAGGCTACGCAGTGTGCAGCGCGGCGAGCACATCGCTGGCTGCCAACGCCCGGTCGTCGAACTGGGCACCCGCCGCCGGCGGGCCGCCGAGCAGACCTGCAGCGGCCACCCCGATGGCGGACTGCAACTCGCGGATGTTCCGCGGTGGCGGGAAGTACTCGTCCTCGTCGGTCACCCGCATCACCTGCACACCCTGGGCGGGGGCGAGGAAGGCGATGATCTCGTCCACCAGTTCCTCAGGCGCCGACGCCCCGGCGGTGACGCCGACCGTGCCGGAGAGGTCGGCCGGCAGTTCGTCCACGCTGTTCACCCGGAACACCCGGGGGCAGCCGGCCTCCAGGGCCAGCTTCTCCAACGCCCGCGTGTTGGACGAGTTCGACGAGCCGATCACGACGATGGCGTCGCAGGTTGGGGCCATCGCCATCAGGGCCGACTGGCGGTTGGTGGTGGCGAAGCACAGGTCGCTGCGGCCGGGGGACCACACGTCGGGGTAGCGGTCGCGCACCGCCACGGCTACGCCCTCCCAGTCCCGATGCGACAGGGTGGTCTGCGCGAGGAGGGCCACCGGCTCGTCGAACCGGGGGAGCGCCTCCACCTCCGCGACGCTCTCCACCCTGCTGATCGCCGCCGGGGCGACGGCCATCGTGCCGACGGCCTCCTCGTGGCCCTCGTGGCCGACGTAGACGATGCGGTACCCCTTGCTGGCCCGCACCTTCACCTCGTGGTGCACCTTGGTGACCAGGGGACAGACGGAGTCCACGACATAGCTGCCGCGGGCGCGGGCGGCGGCCACGACCTCCGGGGCCGAGCCGTGGGCGGAGAGCATGATCGGCCGGCCCGGCGGGACGTCGGCGATGTCGTCCACGAACACCACGCCCTGGGCCTCGAAGCGCTGGACGACGATCTTGTTGTGGACGATCTCGTGGTAGCAGTACACGGGCGCCTCGAAGCTGCGCACCATCCACGCCAGCGCCTTGATGGCCATCTCCACCCCGGCGCAGAAGCCCCGCGGTTCGGCCAGCAGCACTCGGTCGACGTTGGTGGGCACGGCCATGTGCGCAGGCTACTGGCCCATCTCCGCCTCCTCCCCTGGCCCACCCCGCCCCCTCCCCGCCCCCTCCCCGCTCGAACTTGTCGCGTCCCTGACCGGGGAATCCCATGGTCGGGCCGCGACAAGTTGGACAAAGTCCTCGAAGGTGCCCGCTGACCCGCGCGCTCGTTCCCCCCGACTCCGCCGAACTTGTCGCGTCTCTGACCGGGGAATCCCGTGGTCGGGCCGCGACAAGTTCGGGTTGGTGGGAGTGGGTCGGGGGCGGGCGCGTGGGGTTGGTCAGGGTCGGGGCGGGTCGGGGCGGCGGGGGAGGGGTGGTGGGTAGCCTGACGGGATGTCGCTGCCGACCGTCGTCGCCGTGGCCCCGGGCTCGCCGGCGGAGGCAGCCGGGCTGGCAGTGGGCGATGTCGTGGCGGCCATCAACGGGCTGGTGCCGCGGGACGTCATCGAGTGGCGGTTCGCCGCCGACGAGGCCGAGGTGGTGCTGGACGTGCAGCGCGGTGGGCTGGAGCTATCCGTCGAGGTCGGCAAGCGGGCCGGCGAGCCGCTGGGGGCGGAGGTCAGCAGCGCCGTCTTCGACCGGGTGCGCACGTGCGACAACCACTGCGAGTTCTGCTTCATCTACCAGTTGCCGAAGGGCATGCGGACCAGCCTGTACCTGAAGGACGACGACTATCGGCTGAGCTTCCTCTACGGGAACTTCACCACCCTCACCCGCTTCACCGAGGCCGACCTGGAGCGCGTCGTCACCGAGCGCCTCAGCCCGCTGAACGTCAGCATTCACGCCACGGACCCGGAGGTCCGCAGCGCGATGCTGCGCAACCCCCGCGGCGGGATGAGCCTGCGCTGGCTGCGGGCCCTGCTGGACCACGGCATCGAGGTGCGCGGCCAGATCGTGCTGTGCCCCGGGGTGAACGACGGCGACGTGTTCGAGCGCACGATGGCCGGCGTGCTGGACGAGTACCCGGAGCTGCACTCGGTGGCGGTGGTGCCGCTCGGGCTGAGCCGCTTCAACCCGGAGGCCAACATGCGCCTCCACACGCCCGCGGAAGCGGCGGCGATGGTGGACGCCGTGGAGCACTGGCAGCAGGTCTTCCTCCGCCTGCTGGGCCGGCGGTTGGTCTTCGCCGCCGACGAGTACTACCTGATGGCCGGCCGCCCCTTCCCCGAGGCCGACACGTACGAGGGCTTCGGCATGTACGAGGACGGCATCGGCATGGCCCGCACCTTCGAGCGGGAGTGGCACGGCCTCACCGACGTAGCCACGGGTCCGCAGAGCGGCTTCTTCGCTTGGGTGGACGGGGCCCCGGCGGAGGGTTACCGGGCGCCGCGCAACCCGGCGGGCGACACCGGCCTGCACCGCGACCCCACCACCTCCCGGGTGCAGCTGCGGCCGCGCCGCACGGCGCCCGTCGCCGTCCTCACCGGCGAGTACGGGGCCCGCATCCTCCAGCCGCTGATTGCCGAGCTCGGCCGTGACGACGTGCGGGTCCTGCCCGTCCGCAACGAGTTCTTCGGGGGCAACACCGCCGTGGCCGGGCTGCTGACCGCCAGCGACCTCACCCGGGTGCTCGCCGCCGAGCCGGAGGGGCACCGCTACCTGCTGCCGGACGTGTGCCTCAGCGAGGGGCGGTTCCTCGACGGCGGTAGCGTGGATGCACTTCCCCGGCCGGTGGAAGTGGTGCCCACCGACGGCATCGCCCTCCGGCAGGCACTCGGCGCAGCGGCGCCGTCCGCTCCGGAGCCATCGAGATGAACCAGCCCACCAGCACCGCGCCCGACACGGGGGCCACCGACGCCCTGCCCACCGTCGTCATCGTCGGCCGCCCCAACGTTGGCAAGAGCACCCTGTTCAACCGCATCGTCGGCCATCAGGTGGCCATCGTGGAGGACCGCCCCGGCGTCACCCGCGACCGCAAGGAGGTCGAGGCGGAGTGGCTGGGCACCCATTTCCTGCTGGTGGACACCGGTGGCTGGCTGCCGGGAGGCAGCGAGCTGGACGAGAAGGTCAGCCGCCAGGTGGAGGCCGCGGTGAAGGCCGCCGACGTGGTGCTGTTCGTGGTGGATGCCAGCGTCGGTCTCACCGACGACGACGAATCCGTCGCCAACTGGCTGCGCCGCATCCACGCTCCCGTCGTGGTGGTGGCCAACAAGGCGGACAACGACCGTCGCGAGAACGAGATGTGGGAGTTCCTGGGTCTCGGGATGGGTGAGCCCGTGCCGGTCAGCGCGCTGCACGGCCGCCGTGCCGGCGACCTGCTGGACGTGGTGGTCGCCCAGTTCCCCGAAGGTGCCGGGCGCGAGCCTGCCACCTCGGTCGACGGCATCCCCGTGGACGAGGACGGCGAGCAATTGTGGCGGCCGGACGACGTGCCGCCGCCGCGTGTGGCCATCGTCGGCCGCCCCAACGTGGGCAAGAGCACCTTGTTCAACCGGCTGGTGGGCGAGGACCGCAGCGTGGTCCACGACATGGCGGGCACCACCCGCGACGCCATCGACACCCTGGTGGACACCCCGGACGGGCCGATCGTGTTCGTGGACACCGCCGGCATGCGCCGCCGCAGCCGGATCGACGACTCCGCCGAGTACTACTCCATGGTCCGTGCCCTGCGGGCGATCGACGACGCGGACATCGCGCTGCTGGTGATCGACGCCACGGAGGGCGTCACGTCGCAGGACCAACGCCTGGCGGAGCGGGTGGACGCCGCCGGCTGCCCGATCGTCGTGATGCTGAACAAGTGGGAGTTGCTCGACGACGCCGAGCAGCGCGCCGATGTCACGCGCGAGCTCGAGCGCAAGCTGTACTTCATGGGCGACGCCCCGGTGCTGAGGATCTCCGCACTCACCGGCAAGGGCGTCCACAAGCTGCGCCCGGTGCTGCAGGGCGCCATCGAGCAGTACCACCGGCGAGTCCCCACGCGGGACGTCAACCGGGTCATCGCCGAGGCCCAGCAGCGCCAGCCCGCGGGCCACGGCCTGCGGGTGCTGTACGCGCTGCAGGGGGCGACTGATCCGCCGACGTTCACCCTGTTCGTCAACCGCGAGCTGCCGGCCCCGTACCTGCGGTACCTGGAGCGCAGCATCCGTGAGGCGTTCGAGTTCGGCAGCACCCCGATCAAGATCCGCGTCCGCAAGCGCAGCGAGTAGCGGGGGAGAGGTCGGCCATGCCCTGGTGCGAGGAGTGCGCCAAGTACTGGACGCCGTCGGCGATGAACGAGGACGGCACCTGCCCGTCGTGCGGCCGCCCGGTGGAAGCCCAGCAGCCGGTCAGCGCCAAGAACCTGAACCTGCGCAAGCTGGCGGCGGGCGAGGACGGCAACCCGGAGGAGATGAAGGCCCCCTGGCACTTCAAGCTCCTCATGGTGCTGCTGGCCGCCTACCTGGGCTGGCGCATCGTCCAACTCTTCGTCTGACCCTGCCGACACCTGACCCGTGTCCTCGACACGCACGCTGTCGATCCGTGACCTGGGGTGATGCGTCGGGAATCTTGACGCAAAGCCGGGGGATGGCCGCTAGAGTCGTCGGCCGGTACATACGGGCTGTGGCGCAGCTTGGTTAGCGCGCTTGTCTGGGGGACAAGAGGTCGTGGGTTCGAATCCCGCCAGCCCGACTCGGTGACACTGCACTTCGCAGGACGCCGCCCCCGGTTCAGCCGAGGGCTACCCGGCAATCGTCGCGGGTGTCCTCGTAATCGGTGTACATCGTCTCGAGGTCGTCGAACGCCGTGTTCAGTTCCTCGTCGATGGCGGCTTCCTCCGGCGAGTTGGGCTCGGACCGGAACCACGCCAGCTGGAGGCCCCAGATGAACGCCCACTGGTCCGTGACCTTCTCGGCGCTGTCGACGGCGTCCTTGCACACGCCCAGCGACTCGGTGTTGGCTTCCGCATCGGCCTCGAGCTGGTCGACCGTGGCCTGCAGGTCGTCGCGCTCGCCCTCCACGTCGGCGACCGACGCCGTCAACGCATCGCGCTCGTCCGTCAGGTTGTCGCGCTCCACGCGGAGGTCGTTGCGCTCGATCAACAGCCCGTCACGCTCGGAGCCGAGATCGTCCACCTCGCCGTTGCGGGAGAGGTAGCCGCCGCCGAAGCCGATCGCTGCCGCGGCCACCCCGACTGCAGCCACGATGGCGATGCGCTTGCCCTTGCCCGAGCTCTTCGGGCCGGCTGCCTGGGCAACCGGCACAGGCGCCTGCTGGACGGGCATGGGTTGCACCGGCATCTGCAGGGTGGGCGCCGCTTGCGCCGGCAGTTCCTGCGTGCCGCCGAAGCCCCCGACGCTGCTGGGGACGTCGGCCGTCGTCAGGGGCGGCTGGGGCGGCAGGGGCGGCAGGGGCGGCTGGGGCGGCTGGGGCGGTTCGGCGGTGGCCGCCGTCGGGGGCTCGGCCGGGACGGATGGCGTCATCATCGCCGGCACCGAGGTCGGCGCCTCGACGGCCGCCGGCGGGGTGGCGACGGGCTCGACGGGCGGCGGAGCAGCGATCTGCTCGAAGGCCGGCGGGGGAGCGACTGGTCCGGCGGGCGGCGGAGCAGCGATCTGCTCGGCGGTGGCGGCGCTCGGGTCCTGCGGCTCGCCTGCCGCGTCAGGGGTCGTATTCATCGGATCGCTCATGGAAGACCTCCGTTCCTCTCGGGACACTAACCACGTCCGCGGTCCACCATGCGACCCGGTACGGTCCCACGGCATGTGCGGTCGTTTCGTGTCCTCCCAGTCGCCCGACAAGATCGCCGAGTTCTTCGGAGCGTCGTTCGAGGGCGATGCCGCGGCCGGGCCGCCCGCCAACTTCAACGTGGCTCCCACGAATGACGTGTACGCGGTCATCACGGCGAACGACGGGGTGCGTGAGGTCCAGCCGTTCCACTGGGGGCTGGTGCCGAGTTGGGCGAAGGACGTGAAGATCGGCTCGAAGATGATCAACGCACGCGCGGAGACGCTGGCGGAGAAGCCGGCGTTCAAAGGGTTGTTCGCCAAGCACCGTCTGCTCGTGCCGATGGACGGCTTCTACGAGTGGCAGGCGGCAGGGGAGGGCGCCCCGCGTTCGGCGAAGGGCACCCCGCTGAAGACGCCGATGTACATCCACCGGCGTGACGGCAGCCCGCTGGCGGTGGCAGGCCTGTGGGCCGCGTGGCGGGACCGTGAGGCCGGCCCCGACGCGCCGTGGCTGCACAGCTGCACCGTCATCACGACGTCGGCCAACGCGGCGATGGTGCCGGTGCACGATCGGATGCCGGTGATCCTCCCCGAAGAGCACTGGGCGGAGTGGCTGGACCCCGCGCACCGAGACGTCGCCGCGCTGCAGCGCCTGCTGGTGCCGGCCGCCGACGACGTGCTCACCATGCACGAGGTGAGCCGGGACGTCAACAACGTCCGCAACAAGGGGCCGGAGCTGATCGCCCCACTGCACGCCTGACGGCGACCGTCAGCCCTGGGCCTGGAGCGCCACCCGGATGGCATGAGCCGCGGACTCCAGTTCGTCTCGATCGACGCCGGCCGCTGCGTTGGCGAAGTTGAACTGCCCCATGGTGTGGGTGGGGATGACGTGGATGTGCGTGTGCGGCACCTCGTAACCGGCGACGATGATGCCCACGCGCTCGGGGTCGAACGCCGTGTTCTGGGCCACGCCGATGCGCCGGGCGATCTCGAAGAGATGGGCGGTGAGGTCGGCGGGCATGTCGATCCAGTGGTCGAACTCCTCGATCGGCACCACCAGCGTGTGCCCGTGCGCGAGCGGGTTGATCGACAGGAACGCCACGCAGCGGTCGTCGCGGTGCACGAACGTGCCGGGGATCTCGCCGTTGATGATCCGGGTGAAGATGGTGGCCATCAGACGAACCCCCCGGACGCGGCGAACACGTCGCCGTTGCAGTAGCTGGACTCCGGCCCGGCGAGGAAGCGGACCAGTTCGGCCAACTCGTCGGCGGTGCCCATCCGCCCGCGAGGTATCTGCATGGTGATTCCCGCCATCAGCATCGGGTCCATCGGCGCCAGGAGCGGGGTGTCGATCCAGCCGGGGCACACGGCATTCACCCGCACGCCGAACGGGGCGACCTCCTGGCCGGTGCTCTTGGTGACGGCGATGATGCCGGCCTTCGCCGCGGCGTAGTGCAGCGAACCGGCCATCGGCCGCAGACCGAGCACCGAGGAGATGTTGACGATCGACCCCGACCTCGCCGGGGTCATGTGCCGCAGGGCCGCCCGGGTGCCGTAGAAGGTGCCGTACAGGTGCACCCGGATCATGCGGTCCCAGTCCGCGTCCGTGAGGTCCACGGTGGTGTCCGGCGGCACCATGTCCGCCAGGCGGCCTTCCATGCGGGCCATCTGGTTGGCGATGCCGCGCTCCACCTTCGCCGGGTCCGGGGCGGGGGCGATGCCGGCGTTGTTGACCAGGATGTCCAGCCGGCCGTGGCGCTCGGCGGCCTTGTCCACCGCCTCGTCGAATGCGACAGAGTCCGTGACGTCGAAGATCGCCGTGTCGCCGCCGACCTCTGCGGCGGTCGCCGCGGCGGCGTCCGGGTTCATGTCGTTGATCACGACGGTGGCCCCGTCCGCGGCCAGCCGGCGAGCGAACGCCGCGCCCATGCCGGAACCGGCGCCGGTGATGAAGGCCACCTGCCCGGAGAGTGCTCCTGAAGTCGTCATGGGGCGATCGTACGCACCCGGCGGGACGGGACTTGTACGCTCCGCGTCGATGGACTCCGCCGCTGCCGCTGACGAGCACGTGTCGTCGCACAAGTACCTCACCGCACCGAACCTGTTCACCCTCCTGCGCCTGTGCTGCATCCCGGTGTTCCTGTGGCTGCTCTTCGGGCGCGACAACCGGGCCGGCGCCGCCTGGCTGCTGGGTGCGCTCGGCGCCACGGACTGGGTGGACGGCTGGCTGGCCCGCCGCTTCAACCAGGTCAGCGAGTTCGGCAAGATGTTCGACCCCACGGCCGACCGCCTGCTGTTCATCGTCGGCATCGGCGGGATCATCATCGACGGCGCCGCGCCGCGCTGGTTCTGCCTGCTGGTGCTGGCCCGGGAGGTGATCGTCGGGGGCACCATCGCCGTCGCCACCCTCATGTTCAAGATGCAGCGGTTCGACGTCACCTGGTGGGGCAAGACGGCGACGTTCCTGCTGATGTTCGCGATCCCCGGCTTCATGCTCGGCAGCACCGACTTCCCCGGCCACTCGGGCTTCCAGATCGCCGCATGGATCCTCGGCATTCCGGGCCTGGTGCTGAGCTACTACACCGGCATGGCCTACGTGCCCGTCATCCGCCAGAGCGTGAGGGAGGGCCGGGCGGCTCGCGGCTAGGGTGACGGCCATGCAGGTTCCCGACCAGCTCCGTTACAGCAAGGACCACGAGTGGGTGTCGGCGGACGGCACCCGCGCCCGCATCGGGATCACGGACTACGCCCAGGACGCCCTCGGCGACGTGGTCTATGTGCAGCTCCCCTCCGTGGGTGCTGCGGTGGCGGCCGGCGACAGCTTCGGGGAGGTGGAGAGCACCAAGTCCGTCAGCGACGTGTACGCGCCCGTGTCCGGCACGGTCGTGGCCGTCAACGAGGCGCTGGAGTCCGCACCCGAGACGCTGAACAGCGACCCCTACGGCGACGGCTGGATCTGCGAGATCGAGCTCGGCGACACCGCGGAACTCGACGGTCTGCTCGACGCCTCGGCGTATCAGGCTCTGATCGAGGGTTAGTCTTCCCGCGATGGCGTACGTGTTCTGCAACCAGTGCGGTCACCGCAATCCGCCGGAGTCGAGCTTCTGCTCGTCGTGCGGCAGCGTGCTGGACCGGCTGGACGACCACACGGTCACCCTGGCCAAGGTGGATCCGCTGCTGGACGCCCCCGGCCCGGAGGACGACGTGGTGGTGCACGTGGGCGATCTGCCGGCGGGTGCGTCGCTGGTGGTCCGCAACGGGCCGCAGGCCGGCACCGCGCTCGCCCTCACCACCCAGGTCACCAAGCTGGGCCGCCACCCGGACAGCGAGATCAGCCTCGACGACATCACCGTGTCGCGGCGTCACGCCGAAGTGGTGCACTCGGACACTGGGTGGCTGGTGCGCGACGCCGGCTCGTTGAACGGCACGTACGTCAACAACGAGCGCATCGACGAGGCGCCGCTGCACCACGGCGACGAGCTGCAGGTGGGCAAGTTCCGCCTCGTGTTCTTCAGCAAGTCCGATGGGTGACGGCGAGTGGCGGACTCCGTGACCGAGCGCCCCTACCTGTCCATCGGTGAGGTGCTCGCGCTCCTGCTGGAGGAGTTCCCGGATGTCACCATCTCCAAGATCCGCTTCCTGGAGAGCCAGGGGCTGATCGACCCGGAGCGCACCCCGTCCGGCTACCGGAAGTTCTACGACGGCGACGTGGAGCGCCTGAAGGTCATCCTCCGCGAGCAGCGGGAGAACTTCCTGCCGTTGCGGGTCATTCGCGACCGCCTGGAGAGCGGCGAGATCGACGACACCGGTCAGCACACGGCACCCCGGGGCATCCGCAACGTCGTGCTGCCGGGCAGTGACGAGACCGGCGAGCTGCACGTTCCCGACGCTGCCGCCGTGGTCACCGGGCATCATCCCGCGGCGCAGCTGCGCCTGGCCGGCACTGCGCCGGCACCGGCACCGCCGGTGTCGCTGGCGGCCGTCCCGGCGGCACCCACCCACGCCCCCACCAACCCAGCGGCGGATTTCTTCGCCCCGACGGGCAACGGCGTGCATCCCTCGATCACCGCAGTGCCGGCGCCGGCACCGGCAGCGCCCGAGGAGAAGGACAACTACTCGGCGCCGGAGGTCTGCGAGCGCGCCGGCGTCACCGCCAAGCAACTGGCCGACCTGGAGAGCTACGGCCTCATCGCCGGCAGGGGTACCGGCACCAACGCGGTCTACAGCCCCGCCGACCTGGCGATCGTCAGCGCTGCCGCCGGCATCCTCGCTCACGGGGTGGAAGCCCGTCACCTACGGGCCTGGCGCCAGGCGGCCGAGCGCGAGGCCGCCTTGTTCGAGCAACTCGTCACCCCGCTCATCCGCCAGCGCAATCCGAAGAGCCGCCAGCAGGCCGGGGCGATGCTGCGCGAACTGGCCGATCACGGGGCCGCCCTGCGGGCCGCCATCCTCCGCGCCGCCCTCGGCGACCACTTCGACGTCTGACGGCGGGGGCCGGCTGCGACCATGGCCGAGGCGGCGACCCGTTGCGGGCATCGGGCGTTACGATCGCAGGTGTGATCCGGATGGAGTTGCTCGGCGTGCGGGTGGAGATGCCCGCCAACACCCCCGTCGTCATGTTGCGCGAGGCGGAGGTCGAGGGCGGGGGCCGGGTCCTGCCGATCCTCATCGGCGGCCCGGAAGCCGCCGCCATCCACACGGCTCTGGAGGGCATCGTGCCGCCCCGGCCGCTCACCCACGATCTCACGGTCACCCTCATCGCTGCGCTCGGCGCCCGCCTGGAGCGCGTGGTCATCACCGAGGTGAAGGAGCACACCTACTACGCCGAATTGCACCTGGCCGGCTCGGCTGGTGCCTCGGTGGTCTCTGCCCGGCCGAGCGACTCCATCGCCCTCGCCGTGCGGGTGGGTGCGCCGATCTTCGCCAAGGAAGCCCTGCTGGACGAAGCAGCGGTGGAGATGGACGTGGACGATGCGGACGACGAGGAAGCCATCCTCGACGAGTTCCGCGACTTCCTCGACGACATCAGCCCGGACGACTTCGCCGGCTAGTGGCCCTGCGAGATCTGTTCGCGCGCTCCGCGCGTAGTGCTCGCGCGGAGCGTGCTTGACGGCGCGCGCGGGGGGTCGTACCATGGCAACCCGGTTCCACCGGCGTAATTACGCGCCTGTGGTCATCGCAGTGGAGGCGAGATGAGCGACACCATGGCGGGCAGCAACGGGCAGATGGGCTTCAGTGGCACGCGGGCGGCAGCGGTGGTGGGCATCAGCTACCGCCAGCTGGACTACTGGGCGCGCACGGACCTCGTGCGGCCGTCGCTGGCCGATGCCAGCGGCAGTGGCAGCCGGCGGCAGTACAGCTACCGCGACCTGCTGGAACTGAGGGTCATCAAGAGCCTGCTCGATGCCGGCATCAAGCTGGAGTCCGTGCGCAAGGCATTCAGCTACCTGCGCGAGAACGTGGACGCCGACATCGCCGCGGCGACCCTGGTCATCAGCGGCAGTGACGTGCTGCTGTGCGACGGCGACACCCTCATCGACATCGTCCGGCGCGGCGGCCAGGGTGTGCTCAACGTGCTGGCCATCGGGTCGGTGAAGACCGACCTCGACGCCTCCCTGGTGGAGTTGGCCCAGGACGCACCGGCGGCGGACCTGCCGGCAGCGCAGGCCGGATGATGGTTTCCATGGAGCTCAGCCCGCTGGACCACGTCCACCGCGAACTCGGGGCAAAGATGGTGCCGTTCGGCGGCTGGGAGATGCCGGTCGCCTACCCGGCCGGCACGCTGGACGAGCACCTCGCCTGCCGCCGCGATGCGGTCGTCTTCGACGTGTCGCACCTCGGCACCGTCCGGGTGGAGGGCCCGCAGGCGCTGGGCCTGCTGCAGGCCGCGTTCACCAACGACCTCACCAAGGTGGCGCCTGGCCGGGCCCAGTACACCCACCTGTTGGACCCAGCGGATGCCTCCGTGCTGGACGACATCATCGTCTGGTGGGTAGCCAACGAGGTGTTCGACGTCATGCCGAACGCCTCCAACACCGACCGGGTGCGGGCGGCGATCGGCGGGGTGGAGACCACCCACGACCGCGCCGTGCTCGCAATCCAGGGCCCGCGGGCCAAGGAGCGGCTGGCGGCGGTCTTCCCCGCCGCCGCCGAGGTCGGCCGCTTCCGGGTGCAGGAGCTGAACTGGCACGGCGCGGACTGCACGGTGGCGGGCACCGGCTACACGGGTGAGGCAGGCGTGGAGATCGCCGTGCCGGCGGCCGCGGCCACCGAGCTGTGGGGCGCCATCGTCGCCTGCGGCGTCATGCCCGCCGGGCTGGGGGCACGCGACACCCTGCGCCTCGAAGCCGGCCTGCCGCTGCACGGCCACGAGCTGGGGCAGGGCATCACGCCGCTGCAGGCTGGGCTGGGATGGGTGGTGGCCTGGGGCAAGCCGGCCTTCCAGGGGCGCGAGGCGCTGGCTGCCGAGCGCGATCGCGGTGTGACCCGGCTGCTTCGTGGCATCGCCACCGAGGGCCGCCGCCCGCCGCGCACCGACTGCGCCGTGCTGCGCCAGGGCGAGCAGATCGGCACCGTCACGAGCGGCAACTTCTCGCCGGTGCTGGAGCACGGCATCGCGCTGGCCTTCCTGCCGCCCGACATCGAGGACGGGGCGCCGGTGGAGATCGACGTGCGCGGCTCGGCGCTGGCCGGCACGGTGGTGCCGCTGCCGTTCGTGGCCAAACACTGATCCGGCCGCCGCCCAGCGGCGGCCGGCACCGGGGCCACGTGCACGTTGCCTACTTCGCGGCAGCCTTCTTGGCGGGTGCCTTCTTCGCCGCAGCCTTCTTGGCGGGTGCCTTCTTGGCGGGTGCCTTCCTCGCGGGTGCCTTCCTCGCGGGTGGTGCCGGCGGCGGCGGGGGAGCGGCGGCCGGAGCGGCGGACGGCGCATGCCCGCTGCCGCGCAGGGCTGCCAGCGGGCGGAGGCCGAACCAGCTTCCCGCGGTCTCGGCGATCTGCCCCAGCGGCTGCAGGCGGGCGGCCAGGTCGCCGAGCGTCTCCATGAACCGCCCGAGGTCCGCCGGAAGGGCAAGGATGGTGGGGTTGGAGAGCGTCTCGGCGAAGCGGGTGAGCGTGGGGGCCACCTTGTCCACCGGCCCGCTGAGCTGATCCACCATCGCGTCGGCGGCCTTGATCGTGCGGGTCACCTGCGGAACGAAGGCCTTGATCGGCTCCTCCACCGTGTCCAGCAGGCTGTTCACCCGCCTGGCCACCTGATTGAGCTGCTCCATGGTGTCGTTGAACCGCTCCACGCTGTCGAGGAACTGGGTGACCCCGCGCTGGAACTGCCCGATCGACTTGGAGATGCCCGACAGTGGGTTGCTCGTGCCGAGGAGGGCGAACAGGTCGCCCAGGCCGCCGGTGGTGCCGCTGGTGTCTGCCATGGGCGGCACCGTAGCGCGGCGCGCGCTACTGGTTGGCGTACGCCTCCAGGGGCTCGCAGCTGCAGACCAGGTGACGATCGCCGTACGCGGCGTCGATGCGCGACACCGGGGGGAAGTACTTCGAGTGCCGCACGCTGGGTACCGGGAACGCGCCGAGGTCCCGGGCGTACGGCCGGTTCCATTCGCCCAGCAGGTCTTCGGCCGTGTGCGGGGCGTGGCGCAGCGGGCTGTCGTCCACGGGCCACTCGCCGGCAGCGACGCGGTCGATCTCGCCGCGGATGGCCAGCATGGCCTCCACGAACCGATCCAACTCGGCCAGGCTCTCGCTCTCCGTCGGTTCGATCATCAGGGTGCCGGCCACCGGGAAGCTCATCGTCGGGGCGTGGAAGCCGAAGTCCATCAGCCGCTTGGCCACGTCGTCGACGGTGACGCCGGTGTCGCGGGTGATGCCCCGCAGGTCCACGATGCACTCGTGCCCGACACGCCCGTTGGCCCCGGTGTACAGCACGGGGAACGCGTCGTACAGGCGTGCCGCCAGGTAGTTGGCGTTGAGGATCGCCGTGGCCGTGGCCTGGCGCAGTCCCTCGGCGCCCATCAATGCGATGTAGACCCACGAGATCGGCAACACACCGGCAGAGCCGAACCGGGCGGCCGACACCGGCCCGGCCGGCTGGTCGGCAACCAGAGGGTCGCCTGGCAGGAACGGGGCGAGGTGGGCCCGCACGCCCACCGGGCCCACACCGGGCCCGCCGCCCCCGTGCGGGATGCTGAACGTCTTGTGCAGGTTCAGGTGGCTGACGTCGGCACCGAAGCGACCGGGCTGGGCCATGCCGACGAGCGCGTTGAGGTTGGCGCCGTCGACGTAGACCTGGCCGCCGAAATCGTGGACGATCGCGCAGATCTCGCCGATGCCCTCCTCGAAGACCCCGTGGGTGGACGGGTAGGTGACCATCGCCGCAGCGAGCGCCTCGCCGGCCTCGGCGGCCTTCGCCCTCAGGTCGGCGACATCCACGTTGCCGCGCTCGTCGCAGGCGACCACCACCACCTTCAGCCCGGCCATCACTGCGCTCGCCGCGTTGGTGCCGTGGGCGCTGGAAGGGATGAGGCAGATGGTGCGGCCGTGGTCGCCCCGGCTGTGGTGGTAGCCGCGGATGGCCAGCAGGCCGGCGAACTCGCCCTGGCTGCCGGCGTTGGGCTGCAAGCTGACGGCGTCGTAGCCGGTGATGGCCACCAGCATCTGCTCGAGTTGGTCGATCATCGCCCGGTAGCCCTCGGTCTCGTCGTCGGGTGCATACGGGTGCACGTCGGCGAACTCCGGCCAGGTGATGGGCTCCATCTCCGCCGTGGCGTTGAGCTTCATCGTGCACGAGCCGAGCGGGATCATCGTGCGGTCCAGCGCGAGGTCCTTGTCCGCCAGGCGGCGCAGGTAGCGGAGCATCTCGTGCTCGGTGTGGTACCGGTGGAAGACGCCCTGGGTGAGGAAGGGCGTGGTTCGCCGCTCGGTCAGCCCGTCGGCGACGCCGTCCACGTCCGTGGGCACCTGGGCGCCGAACACCGCCAGCACGGCGGCCACGCCGGCGAGCGTGGACGTCTCGTCGAAGCTGAGCGCGACGTGGTGGTCGTCGATGCGGCGGAGGTCGTAGCCGGCGTCGCGGGCGGCGGCAAGGACGGCGTCGGCATCGGCGGCGACGGTGAGCGTGTCGAACCAGGTCTCATGCCGCAGTGGCACACCCGCGGCTCGCAGACCCGCCGCTGCCACCGACGTGAGGCGATGCACCCGCTCGGCGATCGCGGCCAGCCCGGCGGGGCCGTGCCAGGTGGCGTACAGGCCGGCCATGTTGGCCAGCAGCACCTGGGCGGTGCAGATGTTCGACGTGGCTTTCTCGCGGCGGATGTGTTGCTCGCGGGTCTGCAGGGCCAGGCGCAGGGCCGGGCGGCCGGCGGTGTCCGTGCTGACGCCCACCAGGCGGCCCGGCAGGGTGCGGGCCATGGCGTCGCTGGTGGCCATGAACGCGGCGTGGGGGCCGCCGAAGCCCATCGGCACACCGAAGCGCTGGGCGGAGCCGATGGCGATGTCCGCACCCAACTCGCCGGGCGGCGTGGTGGCGACGCATGCCAGCAGGTCCGTGGCCACCACGACGATCACCCCGAGTTCGTGTGCCCGCTGGATGGCGGCCCGCCAGTCCGGTACGGCGCCGGTGGAGGTGGGCAGGCTGAGCAGCAGGCCGAAGCACGCAGGCGTGTCATCGTCGCCGGCCAGGCCGTCGACGTCACCGACCACGAGGTCCCATCCCATCGGCTCGGCACGGGTGCGCAGCACGTTGATCGTCTGAGGGTGGGTGTCGTGGTGCACGAGGAAGCGGTTCGAGGGCGCCTTCGAGGTGCGCCGGGCCATGGCCATCGCCTCCGCCGCTGCGGTGGCTTCGTCCAGCAGCGAGGCGTTGGCCAGCGGCAGGCCGGTGAGCTCGGCCACCATCGTCTGGTAGTTGAGGAGCGCCTCCAGCCGGCCCTGGCTGATCTCCGGCTGGTAGGGGGTGTAGGCGGTGTACCAGGCCGGGTTCTCCAGGACGTTCCGCAGGATCACCGGTGGCGTCACGGTGCCGTAGTAGCCCTGCCCGATGAGGCTGGTGCGCCGGTGGTTGCGGGCGGCCAGCGCGGCAAGCTCGCCCTGCACGTCGTCCACGGTGCGCGGGCCGGGAAGGTCGAGCGGCTCGGCCATGCGGATCGACGCCGGCACCGTCTGGGCCAGCAGTTCGTCCATCGAGGCGACACCGATGGCAGCCAGCATGTGGGCGGCGTCGGCCGCGTCCGGCCCGAGGTGGCGACGGACGAAGAGGGGCTCGCTGGTGAGCTCGGCGAGGGTGGGGCGACTAGACACGGGGCCTCCTGGCGGCGTGCGCGGCTGGGTTCGGTTCCCCCGCTGTCGTGGTGCCTGAGAGCTTCTCCACCGGCCGGTGGACCCGGCACGGCAGATTTCCCCGTCGGCGAGCCGGTCGAGCCGGCTGCTTTCCAGCGTTGCCCACCCGGTCGGTCCGTGGGCCTGAGAGATTCCGGGGAGGTTGCTCCTTCGGCGTCGCCGTGCTGGCTGCACGGTGACTCTCCCGGCCGGGTGTTGAGTGGCAGTGCTCACGCTACCCCACGCCGCGAAATGAGTAGTCGATTACTCAAGACCTGCAGCCACCCGTCGCGCATGATCTCGGGCAACCGCTCGAACAAGGAGAGACCCGATGGGCCTGTTCAAGGACATGAAGGACATGAAGAACGCGGTGGCCGCCGCACCGGGCATGGTCGACCAGGCCCAGCAGATGGCTGCCAACGCCCAGGCGATGCAGGCCCAGATGATGGCCCAGCAGCAGGCTGCGATGCAGCAGGTGCCGATGGCCAACCCGTCGATGGCGGCACCCGGCGGCAACCTGGAGCCCATCGCCGGCGTCGATCTCACCACCTACGCCCGGATCGTGAAGGCCATCGCCCCGCTGAACTACGACCAGTCGGCGCTGCCCGGCATCGCCGCCACGCACGGCATCGACGGGGCCTCCTGGCAGGCCGCGCACGATGGCTGGAACGCCCGCATCCAGGGCGACCCAGGCGTGGCCCGGGCATTCTCCGACGTCTACCGGACGGTCTGAGCGATGGGCTTCTTCAAGGACCTCAAGACGCTGAACAACCAGGCCAAGGACCTGCGCGAGCAGTACCCGGTGGACCAGCAGATCGCCAACGCCCAGAACAGCATGGCCCAGGCCAACGCGATGATGGCTCAGATGGCCCAGGGCTCGATGGCCGCCACCAACGCGATGACCACCGGTGTGGACGCGATCGCCACGGTCACCGCCGCCCAGCAGACCGGGGCGATGATGAACTACAACCCGGTCGTCGAGCTGCAGTTGCTGGTCACCATGCCCAACGGTGTGCCGATGCCGGTGACCCGCCAGGAGATGGTGATGCAGATCCATCTCAGCCGCTGCCAGCCCGGCCAGCGCCTGAAGGTGAAGGTCAACCCGGCCAACCCGAACGAGTTGTGGATCGACTGGGTCACCCCGGTCTGACCACCCGAGATCCTTGACGGGAGCGGTTCACCGGTCCGGCGTGGCGGCCCCCCGCTGCGCCGGCCGGTGAGCCGGACTTTCCCCAAGTTGGCGTTCAGGTGCGGTGCCACCGCATCTCAGCGCCAACTTGTGGCGCGTCGGGCTACTCGACTGTGCCGTAGGCGCCCTGGGCGCCCTGGCCGTGTGCCGCCTCCACCTCGGCGACGGCAGCCCGCAGATCGGCGACGAACGTGGGGATCTTCCCCTGATGGACGGCGTTGACGGTGCAGTGCAGCGACGCCGGCGGGCCCTGGCGATCCAGGTACCAACCCCGCCGCCACAGCGCATCGGCGACGGCGAAGACGTCCAGCGCCTCCGGGTCCGTCGCGCCGAACGCCAACAGGGTGGCCTGCGGCTGGGCCCGCAGCGAGAGTTGCGGAATGCCCTCGATGGCCGTAGCCAGTTCCTCGGCGGCGGCCCGTGCCGCGGCGGTCAGGCGCAGGTACCCCTCGTCGCCGAGGTAGTGCAGCACCGCCCACGCGGCCGCCCACGCGCCGCCGCTCTTCGTGCCCAGCACCGCGCTGGAGCCGTAGACGCCCCCGAGCCAGTTGTCCGTCACGAACGTCTGGTCGGCTCGCAGCCGCTTGTCGCGATGCATGATGACCGACGCGCCCTTCGCCGTGTAGCCGTACTTGTGGAGGTCCACCGAGATGCTGGTGACCCCGGGCACGGAGAAGTTCCACGGCGGGATGTCGTGGCCGAGGCGGGCCAGGTAGGTGAGCGTGACGCCGCCCATGCAGCCGTCCACGTGGCAGTTGATGTCCCGCTCGGCGGCGAGTGCGGCGATGTCGGCGATCGGGTCCACCACACCCTGTGGGTACTGCGGTGCGGAGCCGACCACCAGCACCGTGTCGTCGTCGATGGCGTCGGCCATCGCGTCCGCGTCCGCCCGCCAGTCGTCGCGCACCGGGACGCGACGGCTCTCCATGCCGAAGTAGTAGCAGCCCTTCTCGAACGCGGCGTGGGCGCTGGTGGGCAGCACGATGTTGGGCCGTTCCACGTTGCGTTCCCGGCGGCCGCGCTGGCGGGCGGCCTTGACCGCCATCAGGAGGCTCTCCGTCCCACCGGTGGTGAGGAACCCGGCGCCGTCGGGGCCCGCCTGCAGCCAGTCGCCGACGATGCCGCACACCTCGGTCTGCAGCCGGCGCAGGCTGGGGAAGGCATCCGTGTTCAGCGCGTTCTCCGTGGCGAAGCGACGGTAGGCCTCCTCGGCGAGGGCAACCACGTCCTCCCCGGCGTTGTAGGCGAGGGTGAAGGCATGCCCGTCGCGCCAACGCACGTCGCGTTCCTTGAACGAGTCCAGCCGGCCGAGGATGTCGTCGCGGGTGATGCCATGTTCCGGGAGCGCCATGGGTGCGCACCGTACCGCACCCGTGTCGCCGGGTGGGGCGGCCGGCCCGGTACGGTTTGCCGCCGTGCCGCTGCCCGTCCCCACCCGCGCCGACTTCCTGCTGGACCCGGACCTCGTGTTCCTCAACCACGGCTCGTTCGGTGCCGTGCCGCGGGCGGTGCAGGCCGAGTATCAACGCCTCCAGGACCGTATGGAGCGCAACCCGGTGGAGTGGTTGGGCCGTCGCTCGGACGACCTGCTCGGCCGGGCCCGCGCCAGGCTGGGCGAGTTCGTCGGCGCAGCCACCGACGACCTGGTGTTCTTCCCCAACCCCACGACGGGCATCAACATGGTGGTCAACAGCCTGCGCCTGCGGCCTGGCGACCAGGTCGTCTCGACGGACCACGAGTACGGAGCGATGATCCGCACCTGGCGCAAGGCCACCGCCGCAGTGGGTGCCGAGTGGGTGCCGGTGGAGATCCCACTGCCGGTCACCACGGAGGCGGACTTCGTGGACCGTGTGTGGGGCGCCGTCACCGAACGCACCAGGGTGCTGTTCCTCAGCCACATCACCAGCGCGACCGCGCTCGTGTTCCCGGTGGCGGAGCTCTGCCGGCGGGCGCGGGCGGCAGGCATCCTCGCGATCGTCGACGGCGCGCACGTTCCCAACCACGTCCCGCTGGACATCGAAGCGCTCGACTGCGACGTGTATGCCGGTGCCCTCAACAAGTGGGTGTGTGCGCCGAAGGGCAGCGCCTTCCTCTGGGCCCGGCCCGAGGTGCAGGAATGGCTGCAGCCGCTGATCGTCAGTTGGGGGTGGGAGAGCGACCACCCGAGCGCCTCGCAGTTCGTCGACCACCACCAGTGGCAGGGCACCAGGGACCTGTCGCCGTTCCTCGCCGTGCCGGCCGCGCTGGACTTCGTGGCGACCCACGACTGGGCCGCCGTCCGGGCCGAGAGCCACCGCCTGGCACTCGCCATGCGGGATGCGGTGAACGCCCACACCGGGCTGCCGGCGCTCAGCGGGGGAGGAGAGTGGCTGGGGCAGATGGCCGCCGTCCACCTTCCCGAGGGCACGGACGTCGCCGACCTCCAGGCCCGCCTCTTCGACCGCCACCGCGTCGAGGTGCCGTGCTCCATGTGGAACGGCCGCCCCCTCCTGAGGGTGAGCTGCAACGCTCACACGTCGGAGGCAGACGTCACGGCGTTCGCGGCGGCGATCGCCGCCGAGTTGCCGGCCGGCTGAGGGCGCCGTGGGGGTGGCCCTCGTCCTCGCCGTCGCTACGGCTGTGCTGCTCGGCGTGTCCGACTTCTTCGCCGCCCGTGCCGCACGTACCGTTCCGGCCATCACCGTCACGCGGACCGCTGTGCTCACCAGCCTGGTGCTGTCCCCGCTGTTGCTGCTGGTCGTGGACTCCCAGTTCCTCGGCCACGACATGCTGCTCGGCGCCGTGTCGGGGTTGTTCATGGTCGGCGGCCTGGCGCTGCTCTACCAGGGATACTCGGTGGCGCGGATGGGGATCGTGGCCCCACTGTCCTCGGTGCTGATCGCCGTCGTGCCGGTGGTGTGGGACCTGCTGCACGGGGTGCGGCCAGGCCCGCTGGCTGCGGTGGGCATGGTTGCCGGTGCCGTGGCGCTGGTGCTCACCTCCTACACGTCGTCGGACCAGGGGAGCGCGTTCATGGGGGCGGTGCTGGGTGTCACCAGTGGTGCGATGTTCGGCACGGCCTTCACCGTCATGGGCGAGATCTCCGATGCCGCCGGCTTGGCCCCGGTGGGTGTCCAGCGGGTGGCCGGCCTGGTGCTGCTGGTCGGGCTGGCGGCGGTGCGGACGGAACCGCTGTTCGCCCCCGCCGGCATCGGCCGTCGCTATGCGGTGGGGGCCGGCGTGCCGGCGGTGATGGCCATCGGTGCGCTCCAGCTCGCCTTCCAGAAGGGGTCGTCCGGCCCGGTGGCGGTGGCCAGTTCGCAGTTCGCCACCGTGGCCGTGCTGCTGGCGGTGACGTTCAACCGCGAGCGGATGCGCTGGTGGCAGGCCGTGGGGGTGGGCCTCACCGCGCTCGCAGTGGCGCTGATCGCCGCGGGCACCTGAGCGGTAGCGTGCGTCACATGTCTGAGAAGCCCGTCATCACCATTCCCGAGGGCGAGCCGCCCGCCGACCTCCTCATCGAGGACGAGGTGGTCGGCGACGGCGACGAGGCCACCATCGGCAAGCGGGTGATCGTTCACTACGCAGGCGTGGCCTGGAGCACCGGCAAGGAGTTCGACGCCAGTTGGAACCGGGGGGAGACGTTCGACTTCCGCCTTGGCGCCCGCGAGGTCATCGAGGGCTGGGACCGCGGGGTGAAGGGCATGAAGGTCGGCGGCCGCCGCCGGCTGACGATCCCGGCCAACCTCGGCTACGGCAGCCGCGGCGCCGGTGGCGTCATCAAGGGAGGGGAGACCCTCGTCTTCGTCGTGGACCTCGTTGCCGTCCGCTGACGCAGCGCCGCCCGGTCAGCGCACGAACTGCACCGTCCCGAAGCGCGCCTTGAACGCGCTGACTCGTGGAGCGACCTCGGCCGGGTCGCCCCGCAGCGCGTCGTGGATCAGGCCGGCGAGTTCCGTCATGACGGAAGTGCCCATGCCCCAGCGGGTGGCCTCGCTGGTGCCCAGCCGCAGGCCCTCCCCGTCGGGGAGGCCGATGCCGGAAGCCAGCAGGTTGGCCCGCCGCAGCCGTACCGCCGCGGCGTCGCCGCCACCCCACTCGTCGGCGCGCACGGCCAGTTGATGCGACATGGTGTGGCCGAGGGGAGTGGCCACCACCGGCAGGCCCCGCCCGGCCAGCTCGCCGGCCAGCGCCTGAGCGTTGGCCACCATGGCGGCGGCGTAGGCGTACCCGTGCACCTGCCAGTCCAGCAGCGACATCGCCAGTGCGGCGACCACGCCTGCGTCGTAGTTGGCCGTGAGGCCCGGGTGGGCGATGGCGTCGATCCGCTCCGCCAGCCCGGCGTCGTTGGTCAGCACCAGCCCGCCCGCCGGCCCACCGAGGCTCTTGTAGGTGCTCATCGACACCAGGTCGGCGCCCTGGTCCAAGGGGTTCGGCCAGACGCCGCCGGCCAGCAGGCCGCTGACGTGCGCGGCGTCGTACATCACCCGGGCGCCGTGGCGGTGGGCGATGTCGGCGACGGCCCGCACCGGGTGCGGCGCCAGGTTGAGGCTGCCGCCGATGGTGACCAGTGCCGGCCGCACCTCGGCCACCATCGAGGCCAGCCCGTCGGTGTCCACCGTGTATCGCACGGCGTCGATCGGGGCGTGGTGGATGCGCAGGCCGAACAGCCCGGCCGCCCCGCGCTGATGATGGGTCACGTGACCGGCCACCGTCGGCGGCGGCACGACGATCGCGTCGCCGGGCGAGCAGGTGGCCATGAAGCAGTAGAGGTTGCCGATGGCGCCGGAGGGCACCCGCACCTCGGCGTACCCCGCGCCGAAGACCCGGGTGGCCAGGTCCATCGCCAGCACCTCGACCTCCTCGATGGCCTCGAGCCCGGTTTCGTACTTGGCGCCCGGCCAGCCGAGGCTGGGGCGGGAGGACAGGCCGGCCGCGAGCAGGGCTTCCGCTCGGGGGTTCATCACGTTGGCTGCCGGATCGAGGTTGACGCATTCCTGCTCGTGGATCGCGCGGTTCCGCTCCACTGCCGCCAGCAGAAGGCGCTCCAGGCCATCGGCGTCCAGGCCGGCGATCAGCGCCCCGATCTGTGCCTCGCGCGCTTGGGCCGCCTCGCTGATCCACGCTCTCGTCATGCGGCCATTGTGGCCGACCGGTGCCGGCGGACCCAGATGCCCGGCCCGCCCACGGAGCGCTCCACGACGACGGTCCCGGCGGCGCGGTCGTGCAGGCCGCGGAGGTCCCAGAGGATCGGCAGGTCGACGGCGACCAGCGCCAGTGCGGCCACGTCCCCCGGCGCTCCGAGTGCGATGGCGGCCGCCAACGGTGCAGCGCTCACTACCCAGCGCAGCAGCGCGTGCAGCAGGGACGGTGCCCGCATGGTGTCGGCGCCGACCAACCGCAGGCCGGTCCACAACTTGCCGAGGGTCCAGCCATAGGTGACGGTGGGGAGCGCGTACACCGCGGCGTGCAGCGCCAGCGCCACCCACGGGCTGGCACCGGCCTTCACCGCCAGCAGGGTCGGCACGGCGAACAGTGCACCATCCACGGTGCCGGCCGCGAGTCGCCGGTAGCGGGTGGCCTGACGGCGGCCGTCGCGCAGGGGAGGGCGTGAGGGGGGAACCAGCGGGCCGAGCCCCTTGCGCAAGGTGGGGTCGTCATCCTCGCCCTCGTCAGGTGGCGGGCCATCGGCGGCCAGCACCCAGCGGATGGCATCGTCCACTTCCTGGCGGTGCCCGTCGGCGACGACCAGTTCCTCACCGCTCACGACGGCAGGCACGTCGCCGGCACGCAGGACGCTGTGCAGCAAGCGCACCTGGTCCGGCCGCAAATGGCCGACCGCCACCCGCTGCGGGGCGGGGTGGGGGTCGGGGCTGGTCCCCACGGCTGGCGCCTCAGTCCTGGACCAGGCGGCGAACCGCAACCACCCGGTAGAACGGGATCGACCCGACGCGGACGACATCGCCGGTGCGCGGCGCATGGATGTACTCCGTCGCACTGACGGCGATGCCCACATGGTTGATCACCCCGGAGCCAGGGTAGGACTCGAGGAACACCAGGTCGCCGGGGCGGATGTCCTGGGTGCCCCAGTCGACCGCCGTGCCGTAGCGCACCTGGTAACCGCTGTAGTGCGGCAGGTTGATCCCGATCTTGGCGAACGCCGCCAGCGTGAGGCCGGAGCAGTCGAAGGTGTCGGGGCCGGCGGTGTTGAACGCGTACGGCTTGCCCTGCTGGGCCATGGCGAAGTCGAGGACGGTGGCCACCTTCGCGCTGAGGGCGCCGGAGGCGCTGCTGGCTGCGCTGCTCGACGGCGACGGCAGCACACCGCCGGCGGGGATGGCCAGCCGCTGACCCGGCAGGATCAGACTGCTGACCGTCAGGTGGTTCACCTCCAGCAGATCGTGGAGCGACACCTTGGTGATGCCCGCGATGCGGCTGAGCGAGTCGCCGGACCGTACGACATAGATCAGGCCGTCGCTGGAGACGGAACCTGACGAGCCCCCGGCCGTGCTGCCCCCGGAGGAGGACGCAGGTGCGGCCGGCAACACGCCACCGGGAGGCACCTGCAGGTGCATGCCCGGGTAGATCAGGCTGGTGGTGGTCAGGCGGTTGAGGGTCAGCAGGTCGGCGAGCTTCACCTTCAACTTGAGGGAGATGCCACTGAGGTAGTCGCCGGCGACGACGGTGTACTGCAGCGGCTGCGCTGCGGTGGAGACCGCGGCCGGCGAAGCCCCGCTCCCGGAGGAGGACGAAGAGGAAGAAGGTGCACTCGGCAACGAGCCACCCGCGGGCACAACCAGCCGCTGACCCGGCAGGATGACGCTCTGGATGGTGAGGCCGTTGGCCTCGAGCAGAGCGCTGAGCTTGACGCTGAGCTTCACTGCGATGCCCGTCAGGTAGTCACCGCGGGCCACCGTGTAGTACTGGGTGACCGGCGCGGACGGGGTGGCGGCTGCGGCGCCGGGCACCACCAGCTGCATGCCGGGGTAGATCAGGCTGGTCACGGTGAGGTTGTTGGCGGCGAGCAGGTCGGACAGGCGTACATCCAGCTTGGCGGCGATGCCCATCAGGTAGTCGCCGCTCTGGACGGTGTAGTACTGGGCGCTGGCCGGCGCCGCCGGGGCAGCGGCGGCCGGGGCGGCCACGATGGTGGTCACCCCCAGCAACAGCCCGGCCGACACCACGACGTGCGTGAACCTCAACCTCAACATGAACCAGGTATCGGCACGGCGACGACACCACTTTACGAATTCTTGAAACCCTCGACCTCGACTCCAGCATCACGTCTGGCAGTTGGTCGGTGCCCACGGCGCCGAAGGGCGGTGCGGGAGGGGGACCAACGGCGCTGGCGCGACGGTCCGCCGTCGG
Organism: Acidimicrobiaceae bacterium; assembly: GCA_020637295.1. Taxonomy (GTDB): domain Bacteria; phylum Actinomycetota; class Acidimicrobiia; order Acidimicrobiales; family Ilumatobacteraceae; genus UBA668. The sequence continues at coordinate 326,962 of JACJWF010000002.1, forward strand.
GCACGATCCTGCTGTGGCCCTGACCCGAGGAGGTGCCGTCTTGCGCAAGGTGATCGTCATGGGCGCAGGTGGGCGCGACTTCCACGACTTCAACGTCGCCCTCCGCGACGAGCCGGAGGTGACGGTGGTGGCCTTCACCGCCGCCCAGATCCCGGGCATCGACGACCGGCGCTATCCAGCCGCGCTGGCCGGCTCGAGGTACCCCGACGGGATCCCGATCCGCCCGGAGGCCGAGCTCGCCGACCTCATCCGCACCCACGCCGTCGACGAGGTCGTCTTCGCCTACAGCGATCTCGCCTACCCGCAGGTGATGGAGAAGGCCGCCATCGTCCAGGCCGCAGGCGCGGACTTCCGGTTGCTGGGGCCGGCGGCAACCATGCTGCGGTCGATCAAGCCGGTGCTGGCAGTGGTGGCGGCGCGGACCGGCTGCGGCAAGAGCCAGACCACACGCTGGATCGGGCGCCTGCTCACCGACGCCGGACTGAAGGTGGTGCTGGTCCGTCATCCGATGCCCTACGGCGATCTCGAGCGGATGCGGGTGCAGCGCTTCGCCACGATGGCGGACATCGATGCCTACGACCCGACGATCGAGGAGCGCGAAGAGTACGAGATCCCGGTCCGCGAGGGGCTGGTGATGTACGCCGGGGTGGACTACGAGGCCATCCTCCGCCAGGCGGAGCAGGAGGCAGACGTGGTGTTGTGGGACGGCGGCAACAACGACTTCGCCTTCTTCCGCCCGGATGTCACCGTGACCGTGCTGGATCCCCTCCGGCCAGGCCACGAGCTGGCCTTCCACCCGGGTGAGGTGAACCTGCGGATGGCCGACATCGCCGTGGTCAACAAGGTGGACTCGGCCGCTCCGGCCGCCGTTGCCGAGGTGGTGGCCAACATCCACCGGGTGAACCCGGCGGCGGTGGTGGTGCGCACCGCCTCACCGGTGACGCTCGCCGGTGAGGGCTCGTTGACCGGCCGGCGGGTGCTGGTGGTGGAGGACGGGCCGACGATCACCCATGGCGGCATGCCGTTCGGCGCGGGCACCGTGGCGGCCCACCACGCCGGGGCGACGGAGTTCGTCGATCCCCGTCCGGTGGCCGTGGGCAGCATCGCCGAGACCTACGCCAAGTACCCGCACATCGGGCCGGTGCTGCCCGCAATGGGCTACGGCGCCGCCCAGGTCACCGACCTCGAGGCAACCATCCGGGCCAGCGGCTGCGATGTCGTGGTGAACGGCAGCCCGTTCTCGCTCGGTCGGCTCTTCGACCCCGGCGTGCCGATCCGCGACGTCACCTACCAACTCGCCGAGGTGGGCGAGCCGTCGCTCACCAGCGCCCTCGCCCCCTGGATCGAGCGTTGGCGGCAGTGACCGCGCCCTCCCACGGTACGCCACGACGACCGTTGGTGGTCGCGGCGATCGGAGGGAACGCGCTGCTGCATCGCGGGCAACCGCCGGAGATCGACATCCAGCGGGCGAATGTCCGCGACGCAGCCGCTGTGCTGGCAGCGCTGGCCGAGGACCACCGTCTGGTCATCACCCACGGCAACGGTCCCCAGGTGGGGTTGCTGGCTCGCCAGAGCGAGGCGCTCGCCGGCGTCGCGCCGGTGCCGTTCGATGTGCTCGCCGCCGAGAGCGAGGGGTTGATCGGCTACCTGCTGGTGGAGGAGTTGTCCCGCCATCTCGGCGCGGACCGGGTGTCCGTGGTGCTGACGCGAGTGGTGGTGGATCGCGACGACCCTGCCTTCGGGGCGCCCTCCAAGCCGATCGGCGCCGTGCTCAGCGAGCAGGACGCCCGCCTGCTGGCGGCGCTGCACGGTTGGGCGGTGGCCCCCGATGGTGCCCACTGGCGACGGGTCGTCGCCTCGCCCGAGCCGCTGGAGATCGTCGAGCACGACGCCATCGAGGTACTCCTGCATGCAGGGCAGGTGGTGATCTGCGCCGGCGGGGGCGGCATCCCCGTGCATCGTGACACGGAGGGAGTGCTCCGCGGCGTGGAGGCGGTGATCGACAAGGACCTCACGAGCGCGCTCGTCGCCGAGCGGCTCGGCGCCGGTGACCTGCTGATCCTCACCGACGTGGATGCCGTCTACCGGGACTGGGGCACCGATCGGGCAGCGCCGATTCGCGCGGCAACCCCCGCCGAACTGCGTGCCATCCGCTGGCCGGCGGGCTCGATGGGCCCGAAGGTGGAGGCCGCCTGCCGGTTCGTGGAGCGCAGTTCGGCGGGGGTTGCCCGCATCGGGGCGTTGGGCGCGGCTGCGGCGGTGCTCCGCGGCGACGCCGGCACCACGGTCAGCAGCCGCTGACGGCCTTCACGATCGGGTAGGGGTTGACCGCGCTGCCCCCACGTGGGTGCACCTCGAAGTGCAGGTGGGGGACACCGGCGTTGCCCGTAGAGCCCACGTACCCGATGGTGGCGCCGGCGTTCACGGTGGTCCCCTTGCCGACCCCGTTGGCGAATGCGCTGAGGTGGGCGTAGAAGAAGTACGTGCCGTCGGGTGCCGTCAGCCAGATGGCATTGCCGGCCAGCGAGCCCTTGTAGTCGTACTGGACCTTCGTGATCGTGCCACCCTGCACGGCGTAGATCGGGGTGCCGGTGGGTGCCAGGATGTCCACTCCCTGGTGAGTCCGGCCGCCCGAGCGGGGTGCGCCCCACGTGTCCCAGAACGTGCAGCGATGGGGCATGGGGAAGCTGGCGAGCGTGACCGTGCCGTCGGCATTGGTGCCGCTCGGCCCGCCCGGCGTGCCACCGCCGGAGCCGCCGCTGCGGGCGGCCGTGGCCGCAGCGGTGAGCGCATCGGCACTGGCCTGGTCGTAGCCGCCCGTCGCCGGCAGCCCGGCGCGCTGCTGGAACGTGGCCAGCGCGGCAGCGGTGGCTGGGCCGTAGATGCCGTCGGCGCCGCCCTTCGGTCGCAGGCCGACGTCGATCAACTCCTGCTGGAACGCCTTGACGGCGTCTCCTCTGCTGCCCAGCTGGGGCAACGTCGAGGGTGCAGGCGTCGTCGGGGCGGGGGAGGATGGCACCGAGCCCGCCCGGCCGGCGGCGTTCGCCAGGATCTCCGCTGTCGCCGCATCGAGTTGGCCGGTGGCGGTCAGCGCTCTCATCACCTGGAACTGACGAACTGCTGCCTCCGTGCCCGAGCCGTACCAGCCGTCGGCGCCGCCGCGCACGGCGATCCCGACGTCGATGAGTTGCTGCTGCATGGTGATCACCGCTGCGCTGTGGGCGCCCTTGGCCAGCACCGGCGTGGCGACGACGACGCCGAGGGCGACGGCCGTGGCCGTGTTGACCACGCCGGTGGCGGTCAGGCCCTTGCCGGTCTGGTACTCCGTCACTGCGGCCTGGGTGGCCGGCCCGAAGATGCCGTCGGCGCCGCCCCGGACGGTGATCCCGGCGTCCAGCAGCGCCTGCTGTACCGCCTTCACCGTCTGGTTGCGGTCACCCCGCTGCACCACCACATCGCCGGTGGCTGCATAGGCGGTCGCGCCGGAGCCGGTGACCACGGTGCCGGCGCTCGGGCCGACCACCAGGATCGCCGCTATGACCAGGGGCATGTACACGAGGCGCCTGGGGCGCCGACCGCGATGGAGCATCTGCCTCTCCTTCGACTCGGCCACCCGCTGACGCAGCAGAATAATGACGATCTCCGCGCGAAATCCAGCTTGCCCGTAATGATTTCGTAACGAAATCCAGGAAAGGTAGGGAGAACCCCACGGTGGAGACGCCGGGTCGCCGGATGGTCGCCTGCCTCTCTCGGGCGCACCATCGAGCCATGTCGATCGCTGCGCTCCTGCTCAACGGCCTGTGGCCGCCCCTCCTCGCCATCGCCGCTGCCGTCACCTGGTCCCGCTCCGGGGTGCCGGAGGAGGCATCTGCCACGGCCGGTCTGACGGGGGAGCCCGGCACACCGGACCACGCTGGCATGATGGTGGGCGTGCCTGATGCCGCTCGCACCACGCACCGGAGGAGCGCACGGTGATCCGCCGGTGGTATGCGCCGTACGGGCACGCCGACGTGTGGCGTCAGAGCCTGTTCCTCCTCTCGGACCTGGTGGTCGGTGTCGGCCTGTTCACGGCCTTCGTCACGCTGCTGTCCACCGGCCTCGGCCTGGCGATCACCGTCGTCGGCATCCCGCTGCTGGCCGTCACGGTATGGGGCGGTCGTCTGGTGAGCCAGTTCGAGGGGGTGCGGATGCGCGCTCTGCTCGGCCGCCGCTTGGTCGCGTGGCCCGCAGTGCAGTGGGAGGAGGGGTGGTGGGCGCGCACCCGGCAGGCGCTCGGCGACGGCCCGGGGTGGCGGGGCATCGCCTACTCGATGGTCATGCTGCCCTGGGGAATCCTCACGTTCGCCGTGACGGTCACACTCTGGTCGGTGACGCTCGGCCTGGTGTCGGCGCCGCTGTGGTGGGTGTGGTCCGATGCGCCGCCGCCGTTCGACGTCGGCGGCCACCGCGTCACGCTGGATCAGGGCACTCTGCTGTGGCTCAGCCTGGTTGCCGGTGTGCTCGGGGTGCTGCTGCTGGCGGCGCTCCCTCGCCTGATCGCTGGCCTGGCCAACCTGGATGCCCGCCTGGCCGCCGCCCTCCTGGCGCCCGACCCAACCCTCGAGCTGCAGCAGAGGGTGAGCGTGCTCACCGAGAGCCGCGACGCGTCGGTGGCGTCGGCTGCGGGAGAACTGCGCCGCATCGAGCGCGATCTGCACGACGGCGCCCAGCAGCGGCTGGTCAGCGTGGCGATGAACCTGGGCATGGCCAAGGAGCGAATGAAGGAGGTGGACGATCCGAAGGCCCGCGAACTGGTCGCGAGCGCGCATGAGGAGGCCAAGCAGGCGATCGTCGAACTTCGTGACCTGGTGCGTGGCATCCATCCGGCGGTGCTCACCGATCGAGGGCTGGATGCGGCCGTGTCGGCGCTCGCGGCGCGTTGCCCGGTGCCCGTGGAGCTCGCCAGCGACCTCGGTGGGCGGCGCCTGCCGCCGGCGTGTGAGGCGACCGCCTACTTCGTGATCGCCGAGGCGCTCACCAACGTCGCCAAGCACAGCCGGGCGCGTCGGGCCCGCGTTCGCCTCACCGTCGACGACGGCGTGCTGGTGGTGGAGGTCGCCGATGACGGCATCGGTGGTGCGGTGGAGGGGCCGGCGAGCGGTGGGCTGCGCGGCTTGCACGACCGGGTGCGCGGCGTGGAGGGCCGGCTGCGGATCGCCAGCCCGGAGGGCGGTCCGACCGCAATCGTGGTGGAGGTGCCATGCGCGTCGTGATCGCCGAGGACTCCGTGCTGCTGCGCGAGGGGCTGGCCAGGCTGCTGGGGGAGTACGGGCACCACGTGGTGGCCGGCCTCGGTGACGCGACTGGCGTGCTCGCGGCCGTCGCCGAGGCCGAGCCGGATCTGGTGATCGTCGACGTGCGGATGCCACCCACCCACACGGACGAGGGGCTGCGCGCGGCGGTGGAGTTGCGCGCCCGGCGACCGGGCACGCCGGTGCTGGTGCTGTCGCAGTACGTCGAGGAGCGTTACGCCACCGAACTGCTGGAGATGGGCACCGTGGGGGTCGGGTACCTGTTGAAGGAGCGGGTCGCAGACGTGCGCGACTTCGTGGAAGCGGCGCAGCGGGTCGCCTCCGGTGGCACCGCCCTGGATCCGGAGGTGGTCAGCCAGCTCCTGGTGCGCAGCCGGCGGCGGGCGCCGCTGGAGTCGCTGACCCCTCGTGAGCGGGAGGTGCTCGCGCTGATGGCGGAGGGGCTGTCCAACGTGGCCATCGCCGACCGCCTGGTGGTCAGCGGTGGGGCAGTGGAGAAGCACATCTCCAACATCTTCAGCAAGCTCGACCTGGCGCCCAGTGAGGCCGAGCACCGCCGTGTGCTGGCCGTGCTTCGCTTCCTCGGTTCGGGCTGAGTGCGCCGCGGCGAGCGAGTACCGTCGCCCTCGATGGGGTCACTGGCCGAGCTCGAGCGGATGGTGGGGGTGCCGTTCGCCTCCGGCGCGGCCGAGTGGGAGCGCTGGGAGAACTGGCTGCTCACCGACTGCACAGCAGCAGACCCCGAACTCGCAGATGACGGCATGGCGCATCCCGTCGCCCTCTTCCCGCTGTCGTTACGGGCGGCAGGGGTCACCATCGCCAGCCTGTTCGAGCGTTTCGGCGTGGGGGCGGGCGGCTCGGTGCGGCTGGCCGGCTACGGCTGGGAGTACCACCGGCCGCTCCGGGTGGGGCAGCGGTACACCGGCAGCGCGGTGGTGCAGCGAGCCACCGCCATCGGCTCGGCACTGGAAGTGGAGTTCGCCCTCCTCCTGAGCGACGACGAGGGGCCGGTGGCCGCCATGACAGCCGTGTGGGAACTGAACGGACTGTCCGGATGATTGCCCGGGACATCCCTGCCCACACGGTGGCCGCCGTCGATCCGCAGCGGATGAAGACGATGGCGGCCGTGCTGCGCGACCCCTACCCGGTGCACTGGGACCGCGCCGGCAACCAGCGGCTGGGCTACGGCTCGAGGGTGGTCAACCAGGGCCCGCTGAACGTCGGATACATCGTCAACATGCTGGAGGCGTGGGCGGGGAGGGGGTCGATCCGGTCGATCGCCGTGCGCTTCTACGGCCGGGTCTTCGACGGCGACACCGTCACGGCGCGCGGCGAAGTCCGCCGCACCGAGCGCGACCTCGTGTACTGCGACGTGTGGCTGGAGCGCGACGGCGAGCGGGTGATGAGTGGGGAGGCGGTCGTTCGGGCCGTTCTGTCATAACGAGGATTATGGGCGCTCCGCCGGACCAGCAGCCGGCGCCGGGCGGCAGGCAGTCAGCACCAGCACCTGCGCCGGCCGGGCCAGCAGCCAACGCCCGTCCCTCCCCAAGTTGGCGGTGAGGTGCGCCAGGACCGCACGTGAACGCCAACTTGGCTCGACCCTCCTCCAAGTTGGCGGTGAGGTGCGGCAGGACCGCACGTGAACGCCAACTTGAGCAGCGGTGTCGCCCATTCCCCGCACCCGTTCATCACGGTCCCTTTCGTCATGACGAAAGACGCGAGTGTCAGGGCTCGGTGGCCAGCTCGCGATCACGCAGTGGGCGGGCGGCATCGAGCAGCCAGTCGACGATCTCCCGCAGCTCGCGGGCCGAGGCCTTGGCGCCGGCGGCGTCCAGGTCGCGCTCGGCGTCGTTGACCGCGCGCGCCAGCACGTACAGCTCGTCGTGCAGCGCGTCGAGCTCCGCCTTGGTGACGATCAACTCGTTCTCGTTGAGCTGCAGCTCGCTGGCCCGCTGCTTGCCGACCCAGTGCCACTGGCGGCAGGCCTGCGAGCAGAACTGCCGCGGCCGCCCGGTGGTCTGCGGCGGCAGGACCCGCCGGCACCACTTGCACCGACCTCGCTCCCCTTCGCCACCCTGGCCATCGTCTTTCGTCATGACGAAAGACTGCCACGCCGGCCGACCGCCCGAACGTCAGCCCCACGCCTCGCTGGCGCCACACGTGTTCGTCCCGATGACGGAACCGCGCTCGAGCAGGCGCTCGACGTCCACCGTGCCGCCGCCGAGGGCGATGCGGTCGCCGTCGGATGCCACCACGCCGCCGTTCGCGGTGTAGACGATGACCCTGCCGCTTCCGTCCGGTGCTGCCACCGTGCCCAGCGGCCAGATGACCGCCATCCGGTCGCCTGCTCCCCCGCCGTCATCCAGGTACAGGCAGTTGAGGTCGGGGTCGTACCGGAGGAACCCCTCGAACAGCGCCGCCATGAACTCGGTCGGCCGGTTGGTGTCGGTCAGCACGTCCACGGTGCCGTTGCGGACACCTCGGTAGGGCGGCAGATCGTCCAGCGGGCGGTCCAGCAACTCGATGAAGGCGATCGCCCGCACCGCCGGTAGATCGGCCAGTGCAGCCCGGCCGGCCTGGTCCAGCACGTCCAGTGCGACGTCCACCGTGTCGCGTCCCGCGCCCGAACCACCGTCGAGCACCACCTCGCCGGCATCCACGAGGTCCCTCACGCGTTCCCACTGCGAGCGCAGCTCCCGTTCGCTGTACGGCGCCCCGTCCACCAGGCAGATCTCGGCGGGCGCCGCGGCGGCTTCCAACGCAGGCCGGTGCTGCTCCATGTTGCGGGCGAACCACACGGTGATCACCTGGCTTCGATCGTCCCACCAGACCGCCGCCACATCCGGATGACCTTCGCCCCGCGGATCGGCCCCGTCGAGCACCTGGAGGACCGTCGCCATTGCCTCGGAGCCACCGTCGTTGTGCATCTGTGGGCACATCGAGGTGAAGTCCACGCCGACCGTCGGGGCCTGGAGCACTTCGGCGTCTTCGACCAGCAGGCGGCGACCGTCGTACCAGCCCGACAGGGAGAGCATCTGGCCGGCTGCGACGACAGGAAGCTCGACGTCTCCCTGCACGGCGATGGCCGCACAGGCCTCGAGCATCCACGGGCACATTCCGTCCTCGGTCATCCGCCCGGTGATGACGACAGCGACACCACGCTCGTCGGTGGCGAGTTGCCGCCCGCCACCGTGCTCCGTGCACGCCGCGAGCATGGCCGCCACGAGCGCGATCGCGGCGGCGGGGCTCAGCGCTCGACGAGCGAGGACCCGGCCCGCCATGCAGCCTCGGTGCGGTCCAGGCGGTCGGCGGCGTGCACCCGCAGGCGGTCCGCCACACCCGCCACCAGCACGTTGGCCAGGGCCAGCGTGCCGACGTGGGAGTCGAACGGCCCTCCCCCGGCGGCGGCCACCGTCAGGGTGCGCTCGGCCAGCGAGGCCAGGGGCGAGAGCAGGCTGTCCGTGACGGCCACGATCCACACGCCGTTCTGCCGGGCGGCCTTGGCGGCGTCGATGACCCAGCGGTCGTAGCGGCGCAGGTCCAGCACCATCAGCACGTCGCCCTGGCGGGCCAGCGCCACGGCCCGTCGCACGGCGACGTCGTTGCCGTCGACGACGGTGACCCCGTCCCGCAGGGAGCACAGGTCGCCGACCAGCTGGCGGGCCACCCCGAGCGAGGCGTCGCCGGAGAGCACCAGCACCCGGGCGCTGACGTCGGCGAGGTGGTCGACGACGTCGGCCATCGCCTCGGCGGACAATGCCCCGAGGGTGGTGACCACGTTCTCCATCTCCAACTGCTGGTGGCGGCCGATGACGTCGGTGGCGGCGGGCTCGCGGATCCGCTCCGCGGCAGGCCGCAGCTGGTTGGCCAACGCATGTTGAACGGAGGCTTGCAGGCCGGTGAACCCGTCGAAGCCGAGCTTGGACGCCAGCCGCACCACTGTCGCCGCGCCGGAGGACGCCGCCTCGGCGAGGTCCGCCACGGTGCCGAACGCCACGAGCTGGGGCTGCGCGAGCACGACCTCGGCCACACGCCGCTCGGCCGGGGTCAGCGAGGCCCCCGCCTTGCCGATGCGCTCCTCCACTTCCACGTCCCGCAGCGTAGTTGGCACGAACGTTCCAGCCCGCATGACATGGCAGCGGACCGAACGCAACGTTCCGCTGTCAGGTAGTCTCTGGAATATCTGTTCCGTCCACCCAGGGAGCCCACGATGTCCACCGCCGTCCACCATGCTGCCCCCGTCGTCGTCGACGCGTCCGGCTGGCCGGCGCTGGACCCCGGCTGGCAGCCGGGTGACGAGCGCTTCGTCCGCGCCGCCGGGCAGGCCGGCCGCCTCCTCCCCCAGGCCGCGCACGACGCGCTCATCGCCTTCGCCGACGACGTTCCCGCCGCCGGGGCGCTGCTCCTGAAGGGCGCACCCGTCGGTGATCTGCCCGCCACTCCCCCGGCGCCGACCGCGCCGACCGCCAAGGGGCACGTCAGCGAGATGACCCTCCTCACCGCCGCTCGTCGCCTCGGCCAGCCGGTCGGCTACCAGCCGGAGCACGGCGGCGACCTCGTCCAGAACCTGGTACCCACCCGCGCCGGCGCCGACCGCCAGGTCAGCACCTCGTCGCGCGTCGACCTGATGTTCCACACCGAGGCCGCGTTCCACCCCCACCGGCCGCGCTACCTCCTGCTGCTGTGCCTCCGCGGCGACCCGCAGGCCGTCACCACCCTGTCCTCAGTCCACGAGGTGCTGCCCCTGCTGCCGGCGCCGGTCGTCGACGTGCTGTTCCAGCCCCGCTTCCGTACGGCGGTGGACGAGAGCTACCTCCACGGCCGCACCAACACCCTCGGGCCGGCGATGCCCGTCCTGTCGGGCGACCGGGCACGCCCTTCGATGGTGTTCGACGAGGACCTGATGGTCGGCACGGACACCGAGGCAGAGGCCGCACTGCATGTCCTCGGCGACGCAGTCCGCGCCCATCACATCGGTGTCGCCCTGGAGGCCGGGGACCTGCTGGTGGTGGACAACCATGTCGCCGTGCACGGCCGCACCGCCTACACGCCCCGCTTCGACGGCACGGACCGTTGGCTGCAGCGGGCGATGGTGGTGCCGGATCTGGCCCCGAGCGCCGGGGACCGCCACGGCCGGGTCATCAGCACCCTCTTCGGCGAGTGAGCCGGCGCCCCGCCACAATGGGCGCATGACTGCGAACGCCACCGCACCAATCCCGATGCCACCCGCACCTGCGCGGGCGTTCGCCAGCGACAACGCCGCCGGCGCACATCCGAAGGTGGTCGAGGCGGTCCTTGCCGCCAATGAAGGGCATGCGCTCGCCTACGGCAGCGACGAGTGGACGGGCCGGGCGGAAGCCGGGTTCCGCGATCTCTTCGGCCCGCGCACGCAGAGCTATCTCGTGTGGAACGGCACGGGTGCGAACGTCATGGCGCTCGGCACGATGGTCCGCCCGGGCGACGCCGTGGTGTGCAGCGAGTGGGCCCATGTGGCCGTGGACGAGACCGGCGCGCCGGAGCGCAGCCTGGGCGTGAAGCTGCTCCCCCAGCCCACCGCCACCGCCAAGCTGGTGCCGGCGCAACTCGAGGCGCTGACGCACCTCCAGGGCGTGCAGCACCATGCCCAGCCCGGCGTGGTCAGCATCACCCAGAGCACGGAGCTCGGCACGTTGTACACCGCGGAGGAGGTAGCAGCCCTGTGCGACACCGCGCACCGGATGGGCATGCGCGTCCACCTCGACGGGGCCCGCATCGCCAACGCCACCGCGGCGCTGGGCGGCGACGTGGCGGCGCTGCGCAGCTTCACCGTGGAGGCCGGTGTGGACGTGGTGAGCTTCGGCGCCACCAAGCCCGGCGCGTTCGGCGCCGAGGCGGTGGTGTACCTCGATCCTACGCTGGCCGAGCGAGCGATGTACGTGCGCAAGTCCGTCAACCAGCTGCCGTCGAAGATGCGCTTCGTCGCCGCCCAGTTCGAGGCGATGCTCGCCGACGACCTGTGGATCCGATTGGGCGACCACGCCAACCGGATGGCCACCCGCCTCTACGAGGCCACGAAGGACATCCCCGGCGTGACGTACGACGCACCGCCGAGTGTGAACAGCGTGTTCCCCATGCTGCCCCCCGAGGCCATCGAGCCACTGCGCGCCTGGTGCTTCTTCTGGGACTGGGATGTGAGCCGCCACCAGGTGCGTTGGATGACGGCCTGGGACACCACGGAGGCCGATGTGGACGCCTTCGCGGCCGGGGTCCGCGCCCTGCTCGTGTAATTTCGCACAAGCTCTCGACACAGCGTTCACAGTGTCGTAAGATCACCAACTACTTGCTCACAGCAAGTAAATCCTTCTCGCTTCTTGCTTCGGACTATGGGGGTTCCATGGCAGCGGTCGATGTGGTGATCCACCGGATCTACACCGATGATCGGTGGATGACGGCGGCAGAGTGCAAAGGTCTCACGCACCTGTTCTTCCCGCCTCCGGCCGAGCGGCCGCAGGCCCGTGATCGCCGCGAAGCATCGGCCAAGGCGGTGTGCCAGTCGTGCCACGTCAACGGCCAGTGCCGCGAGTACGCCCGCACCCATCATGAGTACGGGTTCTGGGGTGGCGAGAGCGAGGACGAGCGCCACGCCGCCGGCTTCCGCCTCATTGCCCCCATCGGCGTGCGCGCCCGCAACGCCAGCTGAGCCTCCCGCACCGGCCGGCCACCACCCGCTCGGGTGCGAGGTCGCCTACCATCGGCTCGTGGCCGAATCGCTGACCCATCGAGCCGCGGTCAACGCCGCGTGGGCCGCCTACGGCGACCGCCGCACCATCATCCGTGTGGACGAGGTCAGCGCCAACGTCAGCACCAACCGGGTCTACCGGCTGCACCTCGACGACGCCGCCACCTTGGTCTGCAAGGTGTCCAGCTACGGCTCGTACTTCCTCTTCTATGAGGACCACGACCGGCTCAGCCGCACCTCGGCGCTGCTGCACGGCACCCGCTTCCACGGGATGCTGGCCGACATCTGGCGCAAGGACGGGCGGCTGTTCACCTGGTACGACCAGCGCATGTGGGCCGTCTTCTACGACGACGTGCCGCGCAAGGACGCCCTCCCCAAGATCCTCACGATCGACCAGATCCGCAATCTCGGGCGGGAGATCGCCGAGTTCCACCTGGCCTGTGCCGACGTGGCCCCGCGGATCCCCCCGGGTTCCACCACGGTGAAGAGCGACACCATCCACCTGCTGGATCTGCTGGAGAGCCCCTTCGCCATGCGCAACTTCGATCTGCCGGCGGAGTCCATCGGCGTGCTGTGGAAGCACACCCACCGCCTGCTGGAGCGCCTGATCGAGGCCGGGTACGACGAGTGGCAGAAGATGCCGATCCTCATCGACTGGAACCTCGGCAACTTCTCGGTGGACATGGCGTCGGACGGCACGTTCCGCCTGTTCTCGCGGTGGGACTACGACTGGTTCCGCATCGAGCCGCGGCTGCTGGACTTCTACTTCCTGTCGCGCGTGTCGTCCAGCACCGGCGATCGCACCCTGTTCACCTATGGCGCACACACACTGGTGGAGCCGACGTTCCTGGAGTTCCTGCGCGCCTACCGCGAGGTGTTCCCGATGTCGGACGACGAGGTGATGTTCCTTCCGGACGTGTACCGCTTCTTCATCCTCAACTACGTCATCCGGGAAGGGGCCCGGTTCTTCCGGGCCGACCTTTGCCGCCAGTTCCGCCGCGACGCAGTCCGGTCCTACCTGCCTGGCCTGGATCGTCTCGACCCCTCTCCCCTGCTGAGCACCGGGTCATGACCCGCGCATCACCCGACTGGCTGCCCGAGGACCTTCCGACGAGGTGGGACGATGCCGAACTCTCGTTCGTCCCGCTGACCCCGGCCCTCCTCCATGAGGACTACGCAGCGGTGATGCGTGACATCCCGATGCTGCGCGCTTGGAGCGGGCAGGACTGGCCGACCGAGGACTTCCCGGTGGACGACAACCTGGCCGACCTCCAACGGCACGACCGCGAGCAGCGCGAGCGAGTTGCCCTGACGTACAGCGTGCTCGTCGACGGCATCGTGCAGGGCTGCATCTACGTGCACCCGTGGGCCGCGGCGTGGCGCGGCCGGACGGTGGACCCGCCGGGCGACGACGGCCGTGGCGACGTGGTGGTGCGCGGCTGGCTGCACGACCGGCCGGCGGCGCGCCTGATCGCGGCGACGACGGCCTTCCTCGGGGCGCCCCGGTTCGCCTTCCCCCGCCTGTGGTGGCAGACCAACGAGCGCTGCCCGGACCAGGTCGCCGCGTGCGACGCACTCGGGCTCCGTGCCGAGGTCCGCCACCGCGGCGCCGATCGATGGTGGATCCTGCGGGCGTTGCCCTGACGCCGGCCGCGCCCGGTGGGCCGTGCCACGATGACGAGATGGAGTACACCCAGATCTCCGTCCACCGCGACGGCCCGGTGGTGGTCGTCACCCTGAACCGGCCGGAGCGGCTGAACGCGTGGACGCCGACGATGGCGGAAGAACAGCACCACGCCATCGCGGCTGCCAACGACCACCCCGGCGTCGGCGCGATCGTGATGACCGGCGCCGGGCGCGGCTTCTGCGCCGGGGCGGACATGGAGGCCACGTTCAAGACCCGCATCGACGGCGGCGATCCGGGCGCGGACACCGCCGGCGGCGACGGCGGCATGCCGAGGGGCCTCGACTGGGTGGCCTTCCTGCGCGAGAGCAAGCCGGTGGTCTGCGCCGTCAACGGCGCCGCAGTCGGCATCGGCGTCACCATGTGCCTTCCGGCCGACCAGATCCTGGCCTCCACGGCCGCCAAGTTCGGTATGGGGTTCATCAAGATGGGGCTGGTGCCCGAGCTGGCCAGCACCCGCCTGCTCGGCGCGCGTCTCGGGTTCGGGCGGGCCAGCGACCTGGCGCTGTCCGGCCGGATCATCCCCGCGACGGAAGCTCACCGCATCGGCCTGGCCGACCAGCTGTGCGAGCCGGACGAGTTGTTGCCGGCGGCCATGGAGGTCGCCCGCTCCTACGCCGCCAACCCGGACCTCCAGTTACAGATGACCAAGCGGCTCCTCACCGCCCACTTGTTGGGCGACGACCTCCCCGCGGTCCAGGCTGCCGAGTCCGCGCTGCTGCGCGAGTGCTGGAAGAGCCCGGAGCACGCCGAAGCCGTGGCCGCCTTCTTGGAGAAGCGCCCGGCGGTGTTCCGCCCCGCCGATGGGACGGAGGCCTGACATGTTCGACGTGGTGGTCGTGGGGAGCGCCAACCTCGACCTCGTGGCCACGGTGGACCGGCTGCCCGGCGCCGGCGAGACGGTGCCCGGGCACAGCTACGCCGAGTACCCGGGCGGCAAGGGGCTGAACCAGGCAGTGGCCGCGGCACGCGGCGGCGCAGTGACAGCGTTCGTCGGCGCGGTCGGTGACGACGTGGCCGGCGCCGGCCTGCTGGACGTCATGCGCGCCGACGGCATCGACACCACAGCCGTTGCTGTGGTCGGCGCGCCCACGGGCCGGGCGATGATCGGTGTCGGCGCCAACGCCGAGAACTCGATCATCGTCATCGCCGGAGCGAACGACGCCGTCACCGGCGATGGCCTTCCTGCCTGCCGTGTGGTGCTCTCGCAGTTGGAAGTGCCGGTGGCCGCGATCCGCTCGGCCTTCACCGCGGCGAGGTCGATGGGTGCCACCACCGTCCTCAACCCGGCGCCGGCCAAGCCGCTGCCCGACGACGTGCTCGCGCTGTGCGACGTGCTGACCCCCAACGAGCACGAGGTGGAGCTCCTCGGCGGCGTGGACCGTCTGCTGTCGCTCGGTGCCCGGGCCGTGGTGGTGACACTCGGCGCCCGTGGCGCGGCGCTGCACACCGCCGGCGGCGATGTCGCGATCGCGCCCTTCGCCGTGACCCCGGTGGACACGACCGGCGCCGGCGACACGTTCAGCGGCACGCTCTGCGCCCGCCTGGCGCTGGGCGAGGAGCTGACGACCGCACTGCGGGCGGCGTCCGCCGCCGGCGCGCTGTGCACCACCCGCGCCGGGGCCGTGCCGTCGATCCCCTACCGCATCGAGGTGGACGCGCTCCTGGCCGGCGGGTGACGCAGGGTGACGGCCGCCCAGCCGTCCAGCACCTCGGTGTGCTCCACCTCCAGCGGGGCCAGCGCCGCCAACACGTGCTCGTGCCGGTCGGCGAGGATGCCGCTGATCACCAGCCGGCCGCCGGGTGCCACCACCCGGCGCAGGTCCGCCGCCAGGCCGACCAGCGCCGGGGCGAGGATGTTGGCGAGGACGAGATCGAACTCCCCCTCGACGTCGGCGAGGTCGGTGGTCGAGACGTCCACCACGACCCCGTTCGCCGCCGCGTTCGCGGTGGTCACCGGCACAGCCGCCGGGGCGATGTCGATGCCCACAGCGCGGCCGGCGCCGAAGCGCATCGCGGCGATCGCGAGCACCCCGCTGCCGCAGCCCACGTCCAGCACGGTGCACCCCTCACGAACGAGGCGGCGCGTCGCCCGCAGGCTGAGCACCGTGGTCGGGTGGTCGCCCATGCCGAACGTGGAGCCGGGCTCGATGTGCAGCACGGTGACCCCCGGCGTCGCGTCGTACGGCGCCCATGCAGGCCGGACCACCACGCCGGGCTCGATGTCGATCGGCACGGCGAACTCGCGCCAGGTGTCGGCCACCGCTTCGTCCACCTCCTCGAACCGCCATGGCCAGGGCAGGTCCGGGGCCACCGGCTCGTCACCGAGCGAGGTCCACAGCTCCACCAGGTCACCGGCGGTGCGCTCCTCCACCGCCACCACGCCCAGCCCCCACAGCGCGTCGCTGGCGACCTCCACGTCGCCCGGCGCGACCGTGACGACGAGGGCCTTCACCCGTCCAGCCGCCGGAGCTCGGCCTTGTAGCGGGCCGTGCGCTGCACATACGACGCGACACCGCGGTCGATTTCGCTCTGGCGGGCGCGGTCCGCCTTGATGACGGCCGGCGTGCCGACGGCCAGGGCGCGCGACGGCACCTCGGTGTCGTTCAGCACGACCGCGTTGGCGGCGACGATGGCGCCGGTGCGCACGATCACCCGATGCAGCACGACGCTCATGTTGCCCACCAGCACGCCGGCTTCGATGGTGCAGCCCTCCAGATGGACCATGTGGCCGATGACGCAGTCGTCGCCCACCACCGTGGGCCACTCCGGTGTGGTGTGGAGGACAGAGTTGTCCTGGATGCTGGTGCGCGCGCCCACGCTGATGTAGCCCTCGTCGCCACGCAGCACCGCGCCTGGCCAGACGCTGCTCTGCGGGCCGATGCGCACATCGCCGATGACGACCGCGTCCGGGTGCACGAAGGCGTCGGGGTGGATGGACGGGGTGAGGTCGCCGAGCGCGTAGATGGGCACGTGAACGAGGGTACCCAGGCAGTCATCGTTGGAGCGAAGTGCCCCGGACCCGGTACCGTGGTGGCCTATGTCCCGCAGGATCGAAATCGAGCTCACCAGCGCGCGCCCCGACGGCACGTGGACGTGGCGGGCGGCCGGCGCCCAGAAGCCCAAGGGGGTGCTCGACGGCACCCTCCTGCCCAGCGACGCGGCCGTCGGCTCGGTGTTCCGTGCCGAGGCGGAGAACGATCTCGACGGCCTCACCATCCTGTCGGTCACCTCGGGCAAGGAGAAGTCCAGCCGAGGCAATGTGCTGGAACTGCTGCCCAGCGACAAGCCGTTCGAAGGCGTCACCCAGCAACTGGCCCGCCGCGAGCGCGGCGACCGTGGCGACCGGCGCGACCGTGGCCCGCGTGGCGACCGCGACCGTGGCCCACGCCGCGATGGAGACCGCGACCGTGGCCCACGCCGCGATGGAGACCGCGAGCGTGGCCCACGCCGCGACGGGGATCACGACCGCCGCGACCGTGGCCCCCGCCCGGACCGACCCCAGCGCCCCCGGTTCCAGGCGCCGCCCGAGTTGCCGCAGCGCCCGAAGCCGAAGCGCCTGAAGCCCGGCCGCGCCCACCGCGCCGAAGTGCTCAACGAGCTGCCCGAGGCCCAGCGGGCCGTTGCCGAGCGCGCTCTGCAGGGCGGCATCCCCGAGGTTCGCCGCGCCGTCAACGAGCAGAACCAGCGCCTGCGCGCCGAGGGCAAGGAAGAGATCCCTGCCGCCGGCCTGCTGGCCATCGCCGAGCAGTTGCTGCCCAAGCTGCGCGTCGCCGAGTGGCTGGATCGCGCCACGGCGGCCAAGGCTGACCTGGAAGAGCTGGACCTGCGCGACCTGCGCAGCGTCGTCGCCGCCGCGGAGGACCCGATGGTGGCCCGCGACGAGTCCACCAGGGCGCTGGCGGCCGAGCTGAAGGACGCGCTGATCACCAAGCAGGAGAAGGAGCTCTCCCTGTGGTTCGACGACATCGACGCGGCGCTCGGCGTCGGCCGCGTCGTGCGCGCGCTGAAGCTGTCGTCCCAGCCGCCGAAGGCCGGTGTGCCCTTCCCCGGCGAGCTGGCTGCCCGCCTGGGTGAGGCCGCCACCGGCAACCTCACCGCCGACGCCCTGCCGGACCGCTGGGTCGCCGTGCTGGAGGCTGCCGCGTTCAGCCCGGTGCGCACCCACGTCACCCCGGCGGCGCCCCCGGCGCAGAGCAACGACGAGCTGGCTGCCACCGTCAAGCGACTGGCCCCGGCGCTGCCCCAGGTGGCCGCCCTGTTCGGCGTGGAAGTCGCCCCCAACGCACCGCTGCCCAAGCCGTTGCGCCCCACGCGTCCGTCGGGCCCGGCCCGCAAGCAGGCCCCGAAGCCTGCGGCCGCGCCGGCCCCGAAGGCGGCGCCCGCCGTGGCCGACGCTCCGGTGGCTGAGGCACCCGCTGCCGAGGCCCCGGTGGCTGAGGCACCCGCTGCCGAGGCCCCGGTGGCTGAGGCACCCGCTGCCGAGGCTCCGGCCGCCGAGGAAGCCGTCGCCGAGGCACCCGCTGCGGTGGCCGGCGACGGGGCGGCCCCCGACACCGACGCCTGACCGGCACCCGGTTCGGCGGCACCCGCTGACGGCCACTACCGTCGGCGGCATGTCGGACATCGTCACCTACCGCACCGAAGGCCGCGTGGCCATCATCACCCTGAACCGCCCCGAGGCGCGCAATGCCGTCAACGGCGACGTCGCCCAGGGCATGGAGGCCGCCATCGACCAGATGGAGGCCGACGAGAACGTGTGGGTGGGTGTCATCACCGCCAACACGGAGGGCCAGGAGAAGCCGGTGTTCTGCGCCGGCGCCGATCTGAAGGCCATCAACTCCGGCCAGGCCGGTTCACTGGGCACCGCCAAGGGCGGGTTTGCCGGCTTCGTGTACCGCGAGCGGCGCAAGCCCGTCATCGTCGCCGTCGATGGCCTGGCCACCGCCGGTGGCTGCGAGATCGTCCTCGCTGCCGACCTGGTGGTCGCCACCACCCGCTCCGCCTTCGGCCTGGCCGAGGTGAAGCGCAACCTCATCGCCGGTGCCGGCGGCCTGTTCCGCCTGCCCCGGGCCATCGGCCAGGCGGCGGCCATGGAGGCCATCCTCACCGGCGAGCCGATCCCGGCCGAGCGGGCCTACAACCTCGGCCTGGTCACCCGCCTCACCGAGCCCGGCAACGCCCTCAACGAGGCGATGGCACTGGCCGGCAAGATCACCGAGGCCGCCCCGCTGGCGGCATGGGCCAGCCGCAAGGTGGTGCTGGCCGCCGCCTGGGCCGACGACGAGACCCTGAAGAAGATGACCAACGACGAGTTCGCCGGGATCATGGCGTCGGAGGACACCAAGGAAGGCCTGACGGCCTTCATCGAGAAGCGTCCGCCGAACTGGAAGGGCCGCTGAGCCCTTGCTGCGCCACCCCGGTCAGAGCGGGGTGGAGAGCACGATCAGCCGGGCGGTGATCCCCGCTCGTTCGTAGAGGTTCTTCGTGTCGCGGTCGCCGGGCAGCGCCCAGCCGTCCAGGCGGGTGCACCCGGCGGCCCGGGCCGCAGCCACCGCAGTGGCCAGCAACTCGTCGCCCAGCCCCAGCTCGCGAGCCGCCGGCTCCACCCACACCTGCTGCACCGTGGCGGCATCGCCGTGCACCGCCAGTGCGAGCACGGCCACCACCACGTCGTCGATGGTGCCCACCCAGGTGGGTCGGGCGGGGTCGTCCACATGGCCGGCCCACTCCCCCACGGCCGGGCTGCCCGCCAGCAGGACGGCGCCACCCCGGGCCTCGGCCACCGCAGCGCGCGCTGCGGCCTCCAGCGCGGCCACGTCGCCCAGGTCGGCGACGGCCAGTGGGCGCACGGCGGTGTCCACTACTAGTGCCCCGCCGCGTCCAGCGCGTTCAGCTTGGCCAGCACGGTGCGCCGGGCCCGGGTGGCTGCCTCGTACTCGCGAACCATGTCTCGCTCTGGCCCCGGGAGGCGCTCCAGCAGCGGCACCAGTTCGGCAGCAGTGAGCAGGTGGTAGCCCTCGAACGGTTCGTCCGGCGTCGGGGCGGGTGGCGCGTCCGGGACGGCGACGGCTGCCTGACGCGCCGGCGCGGTGCGTTGCGCCCGCGCCTCCTCCAACTGGCGGCGGCCGTAGTGCACGGCCATCTCGCCAACCCAGCGGGCGACGCGAACCCGGTTCTCCAGCTCCGCCTTGCCGTCGGCCACCAGGCGCGGCAGGTCCTCGCGGACCTGCACCACCAGCCCGATCGGGGCGTACAGCACGGCCTCCAGCAGGCGGGCTGCAGGCGGCCGTGGCATCGTGGGCCTCAGCGGAACAGCGGGCAGTCGTCGTCGCCCACAGGGCAACCGGGGGCGTTCTGGCGGACCAGCAGGAAGCAGCTGGGGCACAGTTGCTCGTCGGCCCGCTTCGGCTGCAAGCGGTCGGAGGCCTCGCCACGCTCCTCGGGCTCTTCTTCTTCCTCGTCCTCTTCGTCCTCGGCGGCTACCAGGCGGTCCTTCAGGATGGTGTCCAGGTCGGCTTCGACATCGTCGGGGGCGAGCAGTTCGTCATCCTCGTCCTCGTCCTCCGAGACGGAGCGGCGAACGGGGCCGCTGCTCCCCTTCTCGTCGTCGTCGTCGTCCTCGTCCTCGTCGTCGTCGCCGCCTTCGAAGTCGTCGTCCTCGTCGATCCCGCCGAAGTCGTCGTCGTCGCCGTCGAGATCTTCCTCGTCGAGGTCCCCCTCGTCGAGATCGGATGGATCGATCTCCTCCTCGTCCGTGGCGTCGTCCTCGAACTCCTCGGTGTCGTCCATCATCTCGTCGTCGTCGTCAGCCATCGTTCGTCCTTGTCGCGCGTCCCCGTGAGGCCCGGGATACTACGGCGGGCCGCAGGGAGGATACTCACCCGGTTGGGTGACACCAGTCACCCGGCGCCCGGGAGGGTACCGTCAGACGCCGCCGCGGCGCGCCTCGGCCCGGCGCTCGGCTTCCAGCCGCTCCAGCTCCGGGGCCTCGGTGGTCATATGGCTCATCGCACCGGCCACCGCCCGGTGACCGGCCTCCTGCTCGATCAGCCGGTGCATCTCCAGGGCGACCCGGCGGTAGGAGGGGTGGCCCTGCGGGGAGGACCGCAACTCCAGCAGGTGCACGGCCTCCCGAGCGTTGAACTGCATGGAGTAGCGCATCCGGTAGGCCATGCTGACCGCGTACTGGGCCTGCTGGGGGAAGTCGTCCTTCAGCGCGTCGAACAAGGCGGCGCTGCGGGCCATGGCGTCGTCGAACACCTCCGCCATGCCGGCTTCCTCCACCAGTTCGGGCCGGACATAGCCGTGGTTGGGGGTCAGCGATTGCCAGTCGATCGTCAGCATGCGGTGCCGTTGGAGGTCGCGGAAGGCGCCGTAGTCGCTGAGGACGTCGAAGCGGTAGTCCACCCGCTCGAACGCCCGGCCGGGCTTGTGGCGGCGGTTCTCCCGATCACCCACGTACGCCTGCAGCAGCGCCAGGCGTTCCGTGGGCCCCAGGCTGCGGACCCGGTCCACCAACTGGTGCTCGGGGAGGTGGGTGTGCGGGTAGCAGATGGCCGCCAGCAGCTTGTCCTCGGCCTCCGGGTCGAAGTCCACCAGCGTGACGGACTCCACCTGATCCACCGGGGTGTCGCCGAACAGGGTGCCGACGATCTCGGCCGTGCGCTCGCGGGTGCTGGCCAGGTAATGGCTCCAGCGGCCGCCACGCTCGGGGAGGTCCACCCGGCGCAGGAAGCTGGGGATCACCTTGCGAAGCTCGTGGAGCATCAGGTCGGCGTAGTGCCGGGCCTCCGGCAGCGGGTGGGACCGCATCCGGATGAGCAGTGCCTCGAAGGCCTGGCCGGAACCGTAGATGCCCACATTGCTGAGCGCGGCCGCTGGCAGCACGCCGCGGACCGCGTCCAGCGCCTTGGCCCGGGTGGCCATCCGGTAGACGAAGTCGCTGTCCGCCTCGTCGCGGGGCACCGTGGCCCGGACGTGCTCGGTGACCCGGTTGAGCAGCAGGCTGTAGCTGTCGAACATGCGGTCCATGTCGCCCACGTAGCGGGTGCCGAACCGGCTGGAGAGGATGGCCGGGTCGCGGTAGAACCGGTAGCGGCCACCGAGGCGGGCGTCGTAGCTGATGTACCGCGTGCTTTGCTCCAGGTAGCTCATCAGCCGGCCCCACTCCAGCACCTTGGTGAGGATGTTGCTGGCCTGCTCGCACGCCAGGTGCACCCCACCCAGCTGTGCCACGGAGTCGTCGCCGTACTCGAAGAAGACCTTCTCGTAGAGCTCCTCGGCTCGTTCCAGGCCGACCGTGGCGTCGATGCTGACGTCGCCCGACACGTCCAGATCACCGACGAACTCGTCGAGGAACAGGCGGCGCAGGCTCTTCGGGCTGCGGCTGTAGCGGGCGAACAGCGCCCCCTTCACCACCTCGGGCAGGTTCACGAGCGCGAAAACAGGGCCATCCAGGTTGGTGAAATACCGACGGAGGATGTCCTCCTCGTCCGATGTGAACTCCTCCGGGACGTACACCGTCACGCCGGGCATCCTACGGGCCGCGGCGCCGTGTGCCAGGGATGGCCCTCACGCAGGGCGGTCAGAGCACGGGCACGCCCCGCGGCCGGGTGTCGAACGCGGCGGCGGTGGCGGTGCGCAGATCGGCCGAGCACCACAGGTCGACGACGGTCATCGCCATCGCCTTCGCCCCGTCCAGGACGGCCTTGTCGCCGGCCTCGCTGCGGGCGTGACGGGCGAACTCGACGGAGTGGATCGGCACCCCGTCCGGCGCCACCTGGATCATCGGGTGGATCGAGGGCACGAGGTAGCTGATGTTGCCCATGTCGGTGCTGCCCATCACCACCTTCCCGGTGGCGGACGGGTCGGCGACGGCGCGCCCGACGCGGGCTGCGTTGGCGACGTAGCTGGCCACCATCGGGCCGTTGTCCACCATCTCGGCGTAGACGTTGTCGATCCACTCGTGGCTCATCGTGCAGCCGCAGGCCGTGGCAGCGGCCTCCAGCCCCGTGTGGACCCGGGCCTTCAGGTCCTGCAGGCGGGCGATCGTGCCGGAGCGGATGTACCAGTCCATGGCCGCGTCCGAGGGGACGATGTTCGGCTTGTCCCCGCCGTGGGTGAAGATGCCGTGGATGCGCTCGTCGGGGCGGATGTGCTGGCGCATCGCCGCCAGGTTCATGTAGCCGAGGACGGCGGCGTCCAGCGCGTTGCGGCCTTCCCACGGCGCGGCCGCGGCGTGCGCCGCCTTGCCGTGGAAGTGCACGGCGAGCTCCTGGATGGCCAGGCAGTCCATGCGAATCAGGTCGGCGTCGGCCGGGTGGACCATCATCGCCGCGTCCACGCCGTCGAAGGCGCCCTTGCGGGCCATCCGCACCTTGCCGCCGCCGCCCTCCTCGGCCGGCGTGCCCATGATGCGGACGGTGCCGCCCGCGGCATCGGCCACTGCGGCCGCAGCCAGGCCGGCGCCGAGGCCGGCGGTGGCGATGATGTTGTGGCCGCAGGCGTGGCCCACGCCGGGCAGGGCGTCGTACTCGCACAGCACGGCCACGACAGGCCCGCCGCTGCCGTACGACGAGTCGAACGCCGTCGCCAGGTCGTAGGCGTGGCGCACGGGCTCCACCCCCTGGGCCGCCAGGAGGTCGGTGAGCAGCCCGTGCGCGAAGTGCTCCTCGTAGTTCAGCTCGGGGTTGGCGTGGATCTGGTGGCTGGCGTCGATCAGCACGTCGGCCAGCTGGTCGACCCGGTCGCACACCGCCTGCTTCAGGGCGTCGGCGTCGGCGGCCATCACGCGGCTCCGTGGGTGAGGACGATCTTGCCGAGCTGCTCGCCGCGCTCCAGCCGCTCCAGCGCCTGGTCGTACTGGTCCAGCGGGTAGGTGCGGTCGATGTGGACGTCCACACCCTGGGCCACCAGGGCCGACACGGCGTCGAACTCCTCGTAGCTGCCCATCGTGCTGCCGATGATCTCGAACTGCTTGAAGAACAGGCGGGGCAGGTTCAGCTCCACCTTCTGGCCGCTGGTGCCACCGCAGACCACCAGCCGCCCGCCGGGCTTCAGGCAGCGGACCGACTGGTCCCACGTCGCCGGGCCGACGCTCTCGATGACGATGTCCGCCTCCACCGGCCACTTGGCGTCGGTGGAGTCGTAGGCCGCCACGGCGCCCATGGTGAGGGCCTCGGCGCGCTTGGCCTCGCTGCGGCTGGTGGCCACCACGGTGCAGCCCATGTGCCGCGCCAACGCCAGCGCAGCGCAGGACACGCCGGAGCCGATGCCGACGACCAGCACGGTCTGGCCGGCGGCGACCCGGGCCCGCTGGAGCATCCGGTAGGCGGTGAGGTAGGCCAGCGGGTAGGCGGCGCATTCCGCCCACGTGCGGCCGGCCGGGCGGGGGCGGACGTTGCGGGCAGGGGCGACCGCGTACTCGGCGTGGCCGCCCCAGCAGTGCTCGCCGTAGATCATGAAGCCCGGGCCCATCGGGCTGTCGTTGCCGTAGCGGACGATGTCCTCCACCGGCGAGACGCCCGGGTTGACCACCACCTCGTCACCGACGGCGATGCCCGTGACCTCGCTGCCCACCGCTGCCACCACGCCGGCGACGTCGCAGCCGGGCACGTGCGGGAGCGGCGGCTTCGGCGCGCCACGGGTGACCCACAGGTCCATGTGGTTGAGCGCGCTGGCCACCACGCGGACGAGCACGTCCCCGGGGCCGACCGGCGGCTCGTCGATGGTGCCCCAGCGGTAGGCGCCGGGCGATTCGTCGAGGATCCACGACTGCATGCGCCGACCCTATCCGACCCCCACCCCGCCCACCCGAGTGCCACACCCCCGACCCGAGTGCCACCCCGCCCACCCGAGTGCCACGCCCCCGACCCGAGTGCCACCCCGCATCCGAGTGCCCACCCCGACCCCGGGGTGCGAGTGAGCACTCGAAGCCGGGACGACGGGGGAAGCGGGAACTGGGAGGGGCGGTCAGGCGTAGACGGTGAGGGCGTCGGGCTCGACGGTGACCTCGACCGAGCGGGCAGCCCGCCAGCGGACGCCGTCGACCCAGACCGTCGCCGGGCGTTCCAGCTCGAGCGCGTGGGTGGCCACGTGCGCCATGGTCAGGTGGTGGTGCGGCAGGTGGTTCCCTACCCGCGCCCTACGCCGGGCGGCCAGCCGGGCACGTAGTCCCATCGCAGCATCGACCCGCAGGACGTCGACCTTGCCGTCGTTGGGGTGCGACCGCGGCGCCACGTCGTAGGGTCCGAGGTACTGGGCGTTCATCACCAGCACCACCGGGCCGCGCCACCACCGGCGCCGCACCACCACATGAGCGACTGCCACGGTCTCCTCGCCGTCGGCTCGTACGCGCAGCAGGTCCACCGGGGCGCGCACCACGGGGCCGTCGAACCGTCCGGGCGTCGCGCCACCCATCGTGTGGGCCAGATCACCGAAGCTCACCCCGAACGTATGCAGGCCGCGGAGCACCACGTCGCGTGCTTCGGCGTCCGAGACGGCGATCGTCAGCCCGGCGGGGACCTCCACCTGCTCGCCCCAGTCCTCACCCCTGCGGATCGGCACGGGGTACCTCCACCGACTCGGCCGCCGGCTCTTCCTCCGGCTCGACGACACTGGACGCCGCGACGACCCCTCGGAACAGGGCGTCGGCAGCATCCTGCGCCGCAGCACGCGTCGCCTTCACCGGCGCCACCAGCGCCAGTTGGCGGAGCAGGTCGATGAGTTGCTTCATCGTCCGCACGAAGTCGCCTCCCGACAACTCCTCGGCTTCCACCACCTCGGCAAACCCCTCCCCCGCAGCCCAGGCAAAGGCCACCGCGACGAACGTCGGGTCCGGTGGGCGGTGCACACCCAGCCCGGCTTCCTCCTCGGCGTCCTGGAGGTCGTAGCTGATGCGGGCGATGGACTGCCAGCGGCGGCGCACCAGCGGCGAGGGGTACCACGGCGCCGGCGGCGCCTCCGGGCTGCGGTGCTCGTAGACGAACACGCTGGCAAGGCCGGCCAGCGACGCGGCATCCAGCCCGTCGAGCAGCCCCTGGCGCACGCACTCGGCCACCAGCAGATCGCTCTCGTGGAACAGCCGGGCGAGCATCTCGCCGGCCGGGGTGAGCTGCCACCCGTCCACATAGCCCCAGCCACTGAGGATCCGCAGCACCCGATCGAAGTCGAGCGAGATCGACTGGCTACGGCCACTCATCCGCTGGCGCAACTCGGCCACCTCTCGGGCGATCCGCTCAGCCTGGTTGGCTGCCTTCAGCTTCTCCGCCAGGCGCGGGTCGTCCTCCACCGGATGGGTGATCGGGCCCTCCTCGTCGAACTCGCGGTGGCGGCTGCGCCGGTGGGGCTGCACCGTGGCCTGCTCCAGGCGGCTGGCGACCTCCTTCTGGAAGTCGTGGCGGTTGGGGGCGAAGCTGGCCGGCAGTTCGATCTTGCCGATCGCCCGGGGCGCCTCGTCGAAGTCCAGCGCCGTCAGGTGCACGGTGTCGCGCCGGGTGGTCACCCCGGTGAGCCGCATGCCGCCCTTGCGGTGCGCGGAGGTGAGCACCGCAACCCGCCCGGCGTAACGGCCCTTCTCGGCGTAGATCACATCGCCCGGCCGCAGCTTCAGCATCGCCAGGGTGATCGGGTCGTCGCGGCCGATGGAGGCCGGCCGTTGCGGCAGCGCCCCGGCAAGTTGCCGCCGGTAGTCGTCGATGTCGCCGTACTCGCTGCGTGAGCGCTCCACCAGGTCGGCGAGATGCTGCTGGCGGCGCTCCAGGCGGGCCTCGAGCCGCACCACCTCGCGGTCCGCCTGGTACTGGGCGAAGCTGAGGTTGAGGAGATGATGGGCCCGGTCGCTGGTGTAGCTGCGCACCAGGTTGGCAGCCATGTTGTAGGTGGGCCGGAACGCCGAGTTCAGGTGGAACACGCGGCTGGCGGCCAGGAGGGCCACCTGGTCGTACGGCACGAACGGGCTCCACAGCACCACGGCGTGGCCGAGGTCGTCCATGCCTCGCCGGCCTGCACGCCCGGTGAGCTGGGTGTACTCGCCCGGGGTGAGGAACGTGTGGTGGTCGCCGGTGAACTTGCTGAGCTTCTCGATCACCACCGTCTTGGCCGGCATGTTGATGCCCACCGCCAGTGTCTCGGTGGCGAACACCACCTTCACCAGGCCTTCCACGAAGCAGGCTTCCACCACCTCCTTGAACGGCGGCACCATCCCGGCGTGGTGAGCAGCGACGCCGGCCTCGAGTTGCAGGAGGAACTGGCTGTAGCCCAGCACGGCAAGGTCCGCCGGGTCGATGCCGCCGAGGCGGGTGTCGACGATCTCGCGGATGCGATCGCGCTCGGCCCCAGAAGTGAACCGCGCGCCGGCGGCGACACAGGCCTTCGCTGCTTCGTCGCACTGGTTGCGGCTGAAGATGAAGTAGATCGCCGGCAGCATCTCCCGTCGCTCCAGCAGGTCCACCACCTCGATGCGTGACGGGGTGAACAGCCGGCGGCGGCCCTGGCGCTGCTTGCCCCGCGCGTTCTTCGCCCCCCGCGCGGCTTCCTCGTCCAGGCGGGCGGCGTCCGCGTTCGGGCGGCCGTTCACCAGCGTGGGCAGCAGGTGCAGGCGGTCGTGGGTCTTGTCGCCGATCAGGTAGAGGTTGTCCAGCCGTACGGGGCGGCGGTCCTCCACGATGGCGGAGGTCGGCCCGCGGACCGTCTCGATCCACTCAGCCAGTTCGGCAGCGTTGCTGACGGTGGCCGACAGGCAGACCAGCCGCACCGAGGCCGGAAGGTGGATGATGACTTCCTCCCACACCGGCCCGCGGTAGGTGTCCTGCAGGAAGTGCACCTCATCGAGCACCACGACGGCAAGGTCGCCGAGGCCGCGGCCACCGCCGTAGATCATGTTGCGCAGCACCTCGGTGGTCATCACCACCACCTCGGCGTCGCCGTTGATCGAGTTGTCGCCGGTGAGCAGGCCCACCCGGTGAGGCCCCAGGAGGGCGGCCAGATCGTGGTACTTCTGGTTGCTCAGCGCCTTGATCGGAGCGGTGTAGAAGGCTCGCTTGCCGTCCGCCAGGGCTGCGGCGATGGCGTACTCCGCGACCACCGTCTTCCCGCTGCCGGTGGGCGCGGCGACGAGGACGGATTCGCCGTCGTCCAGCGCGTCCATGGCCCGGAGCTGGAACGTGTCGAGCGGGAAGTCGTGGTGGGCGGTCAGCTCCGCCCGGTCGGCGCGCACGACCCCATCGTGTCAGCCCGCGGCCTCGCGGGCGAGCTTTCGCTTCTGGTTGATGCGGCCGATGATGACGGACACGAAGTAGAACAGCGTCATCGGCAGCGCCAAGGCCATCATCGAGTAGGGGTCGCCACTGGGCGTGATGACCGCGGCGAGGGCGAACACGATGACCACGGCGTACCGCCACTGCTTCAGCAGCGTCTGTGGCGTCAGCACACCGACGAGTTGGAGGAAGACCAGCAGCACCGGGAACAGGAAGGCCACGCCGAACGCGGCGATCATGGCGCCGATCAGACCCACGTACTTGTCCACCGGGTAGATCTGGGTGACCTCCGAGCCGGACCAGGAGATGAGGAACTCCAGCGCCTTGTCCAGCGTCCAGTACGCGACGAACCCACCCATCGCGAACAGGACCACCGAGGAGACGATGAACGGGACGGCGTACTTCTTCTCCTTGGCGTGCAGCGCCGGCACGATGAACCGCCAGATCTGCCAGAGGATCACCGGCAACGCCAGGATGATGCCGCCATAGGTGGCGATGGAGAGCCGGGTGCTGAGGCCGCTGAGCGGGCCGATGGCGACGAGGTCGGTGCCGCTCTCGCACAGCGTGGGCCGGCGGCCGCACAGGTTGCGATACGGGCGCAGCAGGAAGCGCAGGATCGGGTCGTAGAAGGCCATGATGACGATCACGCCCACCAGCACGGCGAGCCCGGAGCGGATGATCCGCGTCCGCAGCTCCGCGAGGTGCTCGACCAGCGTCATCGTGTCGTCGGGCGACTTCAGCTTGGGCCGTGAGGGCTCGCCATCGCCCCGGCGGAACGGATTCCTCATTCGGGCTCCGCCCCGGTCGCAGGATCATTCGGCTCGTCGGTCGGCGCCGTGGAGGCCTCGATGTCGCCGCCGTCGGTGTCGCGGGCTGCCTGCCGGTCCACCCGGCGCGGGTTGGCCGAGCCGAAGTTCAGGCCCTGCTGGCGGGCCACGGGGCGGGCAGGGGGTGCCGGGCGTTGCTCCTCGGGCGTCGCGGCGTCCATCGCCGGGGGGTCGTCGTCCGCGACATCGAAGCGCGCGGCCTGGCGCACGGCATCCGCGGTGTCGCGCAGTTCCTTCATCGGCTCGTCGAGCACCTGGCGCAATTCGCCCTGGAAGCCGCCGACCGTCTTCTTGAACTCCGCGTAGCCCTTGCCGAACTTGCGGATGGCATCGGGCAGCTTCTCCGGGCCGAGGACCACGAGCGCCACGAGCAGCAGGAAGATCAGCTCGCTGCCCTCGATGTTGAACACGGCTGGGGAGTCTACGAGGCCCCACCCCGATCCGTGACGTCACCAACCTGCCCGATGACCGCAGCCCCGTGCCAAGATCGTGGCGTGCAGCAGCGCCTCCCCTCGCTCCTCGACCGGCCGATCACGTTCGCCCATCGGGGGGCTCGCGCCGAAGCGCCGGAGAACACCATCGAGGCCTTCCAGTTGGCGCTGCGGCTGGGCGCGTCCGGCCTGGAGAGCGATGTCTGGCTGACGTCGGACGGAGCGGCCGTGCTGGATCACGACGGGGTGGTGCGCCGCCGGCTGGGCCGCACCACGCCCATTGCCGAGGTGCCGCGCGCTGCCCTGCCGAGCCACATCCCGACGCTGGCCGACCTGTACGAGCAGTGCGGGACCGGCTACCACCTGTCGCTCGACATCCGCGGCGGTTCCGGTCCCACCGTGGTGGACGTCACCCGTGAGGCCGCGCCGGCGATGCTGGAGCGGCTGTGGCTCTGCGCCGAAGTCGATGCGCTGCTCCCCCTGCGGGGCACGGGGGCCCGCCTGGTCAACAGCACCCGGCTGAGCCGGATGAAGGAGGGGCCCGAGCGGCGGGCCGCGAACCTGAGCGCCGACGGCATCGATGCCGTCAACCTGCACCACACGGACTGGAACGGTGGGCTGGTGGCGCTGTTCCACCGCTTCGAGCGGGTGTGCTTCAGCTGGGACCTCCAGGAGGACCACCTGCTGGAACGGCACCTGAGGATGGGTGTGGACGGCGTGTACAGCGACTACACCGACCGGATGGTGGACGCCTACCGCGCGCAGATCGGCGGGGACCCCGCGCCCTGAACGCTGTGGACCCGCTGCGCGGGCGCGCCGGTGCCGCGGATCAGAGCCACTGCCAGTCGTCGGTTGGCCAGATCACCACGAACGCCCTCCCGAGCAGGTCGCTGTACGGCACCGGGCCGATGGCACGGCTGTCCATCGAGCCGTCGCGGTTGTCGCCCATCACGAAGACGGTGTCCTCCGGCACCACCCACTGCCCCGGCTCGTCCGTGCCGCTGCAGTCGGCCTCCACAGGGTCCAGGTAGGGCTCTTGCAGCAACTGCCCGTCGATGTAGACCGCGCAGTTGCCACGCACCTCGACGGTCTCGCCCGGCAGGCCGATGACTCGCTTGATGAGGTCGCGCTCGGTGCTATCACCGCGGATGGTCTTCAACACCACCACGTCGCCACGATGCGGGTCGTGGAGGCGGTAGCTGAGCTTGTTCACCAGCACTCGGTCGCCGTCGTGGAGCGTGAGCCGCATGGAGTCGCCGGCCACCTGGAACTGCTGCAGCACGTACGCCTTCACCACCAACGCGGCGGTGACGGCGACCGCGATGACGATCAGCCACTCCACCACCGAGGCCATCGGGCTCTTGCGCCGGCGGGCGGCCGGCACGGCGACGTCCTCGCCGTCCACGACGTCCAGTTCGCTGGTGGGCTCGGCACCACCTGCACCGTCCTCGCCCTCCTCGTGCACGACCACCGTGGCGGACGCCAGGAGGTCGTCGATCTCCGTTCGGGCGGGCGGCTGGTCCGACATCGCCGTCACGCTACCCGCCGGCGCTGGTGGCGGCACGGCAGCAGGTTCGGACGGCCGGGCTCAGAGGGAGGCGATCAGCTTCTCCACCCGCTCGTCGCGGCTGCGGAAGGGGTCCTTGCAGAGCACGGTCCGCTGGGCCTGGTCGTTGAGCTTGAGGTGCACCCAGTCCACCGTGTAATCGCGCTTGCGTTCCTTGGCCCGCTTGATGAACTCGCCACGCAGGCGGGCCCGGGTGTTCTGCGGCGGGGTCTCGATGGCCGCCTCGATGTCCGTGTCCAGGCACATGCGCTCCACCATGCCGCGGTCCTGCAGCTTGTAGAACGGGCTGCGGTCGCGGGAGATGTCGTGGTACTGGAGGTCCAGCAACTGCACGCGGGCGTCGCCCAGCGACAGGTCGTGGCGGCTGCGGAATGCCTCCAGCAGCCGGTACTTGATGACCCAGTCCACCTCGCGGTCCAGCTTCAGCGGGTCGTTCTCGATCGTGCTGACGCAGTGCTCCCACATCTCCAGCGCCTTCTGCTCCAGCGGGGGGAAGCCCTTGGTGTCCGCGAAGCGCAGCGCCCGGTCCAGGTACTCGCGCTGGATGTCCAGCGCGCTGACCTCGCGGCCGTTGGCCAGGCGGACCTTGCGGCGGCAGGTCATGTCGTGGCTGATGTCGCGGATGGCCCGGATGGGGTTCTCCAGCGTCATGTCGCGCAGCACCACGCCCGGATCCTCCAGCATCCGCAGCATGCAGGCGGCGGCACCGACCTTGACGAAGGTGGTGTACTCGCTCATGTTGCTGTCGCCGACGATCACGTGGAGGCGGCGGTACTTCTCGGCATCGGAGTGGGGCTCGTCGCGTGTGTTGATGATCGGGCGGCTGCGGGTGGTGGCGCTGCTGACGCCCTCCCAGATGTGCTCGGCGCGCTGGGCGATCGAGTACAGCGGGCCGCGGGCCGTCTGCAGGACCTTGCCGGCGCCGGTGTAGATCTGCCGGCTGACGAGGAACGGGATCAGCACCTCGGCGTAGTGGCCGAGGTCGTCGGCCCTGCTGGTGAGGTAGTTCTCGTGGCAGCCGTAGCTGTTGCCGGCGGAGTCCGTGTTGTTCTTGAACAGGTAGATCGTGCCGCGGATGCCCTCCTCGCGGAGGCGCTGCTCGGCGGAGTGGACCAGGCTCTCGAGGATGCGTTCGCCCGCCTTGTCGTGCACCACGAGGTCGTAGATGGAGTCGCACTCAGGCGTGGCGTACTCCGGGTGGGAGCCGACGTCGAGGTACAGGCGGGCGCCGTTCTGGAGGAACACGTTGCTGCTGCGGCCCCAGCTGACGACCTTGCGGAACAGGTACCGGGCGACCTCGTCGGGGCTCAGCCGCCGCTGGCCGCGGAGGGTACAGGTGACGCCGTACTCGTTCTCGAGCCCGTAGATGCGTCGCTCCATGCGGCGCACGGTAGCGCACCCCCTCCGCCCCCGCACCCCGCTGTTCGACCCACCCGAGTGCCAGCCCCCTCACCCGAGTGCCACGGGCCCCACCCGAGTGGCAGCCCGCATCGGAGTGCTCACTGCCACCCCGGGGTCGGAGTGAGCACTCGAAGGCGGATGGACGTGCCGGGCGCGGCCTGGGCCACGGCGGGGATGTCTGCCGCGTCGACGACCGCGATCACCGGATACCCGCCGGTGGCGGGATGGTCCGCGAGCATCACGATCGGGTTCCCGTCCGGCGGCACCTGCACAGCGCCTTCGACCATGCCCTCCGAGGCAAGCTCCCCGAGCCGCTCCCGGACCAGTGCCGGGCCGCGCAGCCGGGCACCGACGCGGCTGGTCGACGTGACCACGAACTCCGCCCGGTCCAGCGCCGCCCAGGTCCCCGTGGCGAACCAGTCCAGCCGCGGGCCGGGCCAGATGCCCACCACCGTGTCGATTGGCACCCGCGGCATGACATGGACCAGCGGGTCCCCGACCGGCGGAGTGTCACCGTCCACGCCGCCACGGACCCCCACGTACACCCTCGCCCCGTCCACCAGGCGGCCGATCCGCACCTCTGCGCCCGCGGGCAGGAGCACGGCGCTCCCCCACCCGAGCGGTGGTCCACCGCTGACCGTCACGTCGGCGACGGCTCCCGCCACGGCGACCAGGGTGGGGATGAGCACCGCGAAGCTGAGCCCGCCTGAGCTCTCCAGCGCCGGCGCATCGGGGCTGTTGCCGACGACACGGTTGACCAGGCGCAGCGACGCCAGGTCCACCGCGCCCCGACGTGCCGCACCCAGCCAGGCCCGACCAGGCCGCCCGGCGTCCACCACGGAACCGGCGATCCCCCAGGACCGGACCTCGATCATCGCGGCCGGAACCTCACCCGTGTGCCGGGCGGCAGGAGCGCCGGTGGCTCGCGCCCGTCGTCCCACAGCACGGCGTCGGTTCGCCCCAGCAGGTGCCAGCCGCCCGGGCTCTCGCGCGGGTAGACGCCGGCGTACTCGGCGGCGATCGCCACGGCGCCGACGGGCACGCGCTCACGCGGCGTGGCCCGCCGCGGCAGGTGCAACGCCGCCGGCAGGCCGGTCATGTAGGCGAAGCCGGGCATGAACCCGCAGAACGCCACGGTGTAGTCGGCACCGCTGTGCAGCGCGATCACATCCTGCACACTGCGGCCGGTTGCGGCCGCGACGGACGGCAGGTCCTCGCCGTCGTAGGTGACGTCCAGGGTCACCAGCGGGCCGGGTGCCACCGCCGCGCCCTCCTGCGGGGCTGTCAGCAGGCCAGTGTCCAGCGAGCCGTCGTGCACCACCAGCACCGTCCGCGCCGCGGGGACGATGTCCTCCACCGCGGGCCACCCGGCGGCCCGCCATGCCGCCGCAGCGGCCACCACCTGCTCCAGCCGGTCGAACTCGGCGAGCACAGCCCGTGGGCCGTACGGCAGCAGCCTCACGGCACGAACGCGCCGATGGCGGCGCCGCGGCCTTCCAGCGCGGCTCGCACGGCGGCGAGGATCGCCGGCGCCCCGGGCGTGTCGCTGTGCACGCAGATCGAGGCCACGCCGCCCTCCCAGAGTGCCACTGCCTGGGCGGCGGCGGCCGCAGGGTCCGTGAGGAGCGCACCCGGCTCGGTCCGCGGCACCAGCCGGCCGTCGGGCGTGTAGGCCCGGTCGGCGAACCCCTCCACCACGAAGCGGATGCCCGCAGCCGCGCAGGCCGTCTCGATCTCGCTGCCGGGCAGCCCGAGCACCGCCAGCCCCCCGCCGTGCTCGCGGACCGCGGCGGCCACGGCACCGGCCTGCGCGGCATGGTGGACGATCGCGTTGTACAGCGCGCCGTGGGGCTTGACGTAGGCCACGCGACCGTCGGCCACACCGGCCATCGCCTCCAGCGCGCCGATCTGGTACAGCACCGCATCCGTCAGCTCGGCGGGCCGCATCTCCATGAAGCGGCGACCGAAGCCGGCGAGGTCCGGGTAGCTGACCTGGGCGCCGATGGCACAACCGGCGGCCACCGCCGCGGCGCACGTCCGGCGCATGATCGACGGGTCGCCGGCGTGGAACCCGCAGGCGACGTTGACCGACGTGAGGAGCGGAATCAGCTCGTCGTCCGGGCCGCCTGCCCAGGCACCGAAGCCCTCACCGACGTCGCTGTTGAGGTCGATCCGGGCGGCGGGCATGCCGTGGCCGATCAGCCGGCCAGCGCCGCGGCGACCTGCTCGTCCGAGAGGCGGCGGAAGCAGCGCCGCCCGTTGCGGCGGGACAGGATGGCAACCTCGAGGTCGTCGGCCTGCAGCGGCCCGTCCGGGCGGTCGGCGCCGACGAGCGCTGCGGTGGCCTCACGGACGGCAACCTCCAGCGGCTGGTCGTCGGCGTACCACTCGTCCATCCGGGCGCTGATCGCCTCGGCGTCGCCGCCGAGCACGCTCCAGCGCCGTTCGTCCATCACCGTGCCGTCGTAGAGGATGTGGAACAGCTGGTCGCCATCCCCCGTGACGCCGACCTCGGCGACGAGGATCTCCACCTCCATCGGCTTCATCTCGTGGGTGAAGATCTGGCCGAGGATCTGGGCGTACTGGTTGGCCAGGCTGCGGGCATCCACGTCGTCGCGGCTGTACTGGTAGCCCTTCAGGTCGGCGGCCCGCACGCCGGCGACGCGCAGCTGGTCGAACTCGTTGTACTTGCCGACGCCGGCGAAGGCGATGCGGTCGTAGATCTCGCTGATCTTGCGCAGCGTGTTGGACGGGTTCTCGGCCACGAGGGCGATCCCGTCCACATAGCGGACGGCCACCAGCGCACGGCCCCGGGCGATGCCCTTGCGGGCGTAGTCCGCCCGGTCCTTCATCACCTGCTCGGGTGCGACGTAGAACGGCATGCTCATCGGGCACGCACCTCGTCGGCGATGGACTCGAACACGGTGGCCAGCTCGCCGTCGTCCAGGCGGGTCCAGCCGTCGGCCGTGATGGTGGCCACCACGGGGTAGATGCCGCGCAGGGCGTCGGGCCCGCCGGTGGCGGAGTCCGCGTCGGCGGCCTCCCACAGGCCCCGGCAGGCCAGGGCCACCGCCGCGGCCCGGTCCAGGCCCTCGCGCCAGCCGATCTTCACCACGGTGCCGGCGTGGAGCATGCCGGAGCCGGTGGCCACGTAGTCGTGCTCCTCGTAGCGGCCGCCGGTGACGTCGTAGGTGAACAGGCGCCCGACCGTGCGCAGCAGGTCGTACCCGGCGAAGATCGGCACCACGACCATGCCCTGCATCGCGGCCGGCAGGTTGCCGCGGACCATCAGGCTGAGCTGGTTGGCCTTGCCCTCCAGGCTGAGGGAGGAGCCCTCGACCTTCTCGTAGTGCTCCAGCTGCAGCTGGAACAGCTTGATCATCTCCATGGCCGGGCCGGCGGCGCCGGCGATGGCGACACCACTGTGCTGGTCGGCCTGGACGACCTTCTCCATGCCGCGGTGGCTGATGAGGTTGCCGCTGGTGGCCCGGCGGTCGCCCGCCATCACCACACCGTCGGCGAAGCGCAACGCCACGCACGTGGTGGCGTGCGGCACCCCGAGGTCGGGCTTGTCGGCGGACAGGCCCGTGTCGGGCGCGGCGCCGAGACCCACTCGGCGCAGCAGTTCAGGGAAGCTGGACCCGGGGTCCGACCCCGGGGTGAACAGCGGCATCGACATTCGCCTACTGCCCGCCCTTCTGCACGTAGGACTTCACGAAGTCCTCCGCATTGGTCTCCAGCACGTCGTCGATCTCGTCGAGCAGATCGTCCAGTTCGGCCTTGAGCTTGTCGCCACTGCCGGCGACCGCGGGCGCGTCCTCGACCGTCTCCTCGGTCCGGCTCGGCGCCGGCTTCTGCTTCTGGGTGCGCTCTGCCATGGGCTCCCTCGTGCGGTTCGGTCAGGCACCCAGCCGGGCCAACAGGTCCGACGGGGTGTCGCTCTCGTCGATCAAGCTAGCCACACTTTCGGCCGTGCCGCGCAACGGTTCCATCATCGGCACCCGCCGCAGCGGGTCGCGGCCGACGTCGAAGACCAGGCTGTCCCAGTTGGCGGCGACGATGTCGTCGGGCCACTTCGCCAGGCAGCGGCCGCGGAAGTAGGCGCGGGTGGTGGTCGGCGGGTTGGTCGTGGCCCGCTCCACGGCCTCGGGGTCGGTCAGCACGTCCAGCCCGGCGCGGCGGGCCAGGCAGCGGTCCGGCCGCATGTCGTGGTACTGCAGGTCCAGCGCCTTCAGGCGGGCGTCGCCGGGGCGCAGGCCGTGGCGCTCGGCGTAGCCCTCGACGATCCGCTGCTTGGCCACCCAGTCCACCTGGTTGGCGACGGTGGACGGGTCGGCTTCCAGGCCGGTGAGGACGCCCTCCCACAGGCTCAGCGTCCGCAGGCCGGAGTCCTCCCCCACCGCACCGAGGCCGTGGGTCTCGGCGTAGCGGCGGGCACGCTCCAGCAGGGACCACTGGATCTCCATCGCCGTGGCCCGCCGGCCGGAGCGCAGCAGGATGGTGCGCTGCAGCGTGGGGTCGTGGCTGACCTGGCGGATGGCGGCCACCGGGTTGGCCAGCGCCAGGTCGTCGCCCAGCGCGTCGTCCTCGATCATCGCCAGCACCAGCGCGGTGGCCCCGAGCTTCAGGAAGGTGGCGGTCTCGCTCATGTTGGCGTCGCCGACGATGACGTGCAGGCGGCGGTACTTGGCGGCGTCGCAGTGCGGCTCGTCGCGGGTGTTGACGATCGGCCGCTTCAGCGTGGTCTCCAGCCCGACCTCTTCTTCGAAGAAGTCGGCCCGCTGGCTGAGCTGGAACGGCACGTCGCCGGCGGAGCTGCCGGGCAGCTCGCAGCCCACCTTGCCGGCGCCGACGACCACCTGTCGGGTGACGAAATGGGGCGTGATCTGCTGGACGATCCGGGCGAAGGGCACCTCGCGTGCGAGGAGGTAGTTCTCGTGGCAGCCGTAGCTGTTGCCCTTGCCGTCGGAGTTGTTCTTGTGGCACAGGATCTCGGCGCCTTCCGGCAGCATCCGGTTGGCCGCCGCCATGCTGGCTTCCACGATCCGCTCGCCGGCACGGTCGAAGTGGAGGGCGTCCATCGCTGTCAGGCACTCCGGAGTGCTGATCTCCGGGTGGGCGTGGTCCACGTAGTAGCGGGCGCCGTTGGTGAGCACCGCGTTGACCAGCTGGGTCTCGATCTCCGGGGCCAGCAGATCGTCCACCTGGAAGCCGCGGGCGTCCGTGCCGGGGTGCTCGTCCACGAGGTCGAACTTGGCCCGCCGCTGCACCGAGGCGAGGTAGGCGTTGATCAAGAGCGACGACGCGCTGACCGGGTTCGAGGTGCTGTCCGGCACCTGGCCGCGCACGAGGATGCCGTACTCGGTCTCGATGCCGCACACCTTGGGGATCGCCACGCCCCGCACGCTAACCGGCGGTTCGTGCAGACTGGCCACCATGACCGACGTGCCCGACGCACCCGACTGGTTCGAGATCACCCGCCGCAACGCCCGCTCCGTGCAGACCACGGTGGGGTGGATCTTCTGGGACCCGGGCGCCGCCCGCCGCTACGAAGCCCTCGGCCTGCCGGCCCAGTTCGCCGGGCCCCTGGGGTACATGGCGGCCCGTTGCGCACCGCTGGCCGGTGCGGGGGCCGACGCCGTCAT
Source organism: Acidimicrobiaceae bacterium (assembly GCA_020637295.1). Lineage (GTDB taxonomy): Bacteria > Actinomycetota > Acidimicrobiia > Acidimicrobiales > Ilumatobacteraceae > UBA668. The sequence goes on from JACJWF010000002.1 coordinate 364,784, forward strand.
CGCCGCGTTCGGGAGCATCAGCCCGGTGGCGATCCGTGGCGCGTTCGGGTTCCTGCAGTCGCCGGACCGCTTCATGGCGATGTGGCACGCCCGCGACGAGGCGCTCGCCGAAGGGCTGCGGCAGTACGCACCGGAGATCGTCGAGCCGCTCATCGCCCTCGGGCCCGACCTGTGGCCGGTGGTGGAGCAGTTGCCGCTCGTCGGCCGGGTCTTCTACGGCGCCCACCTCGCCGTGGCCCGGCCCAGCGACCCGCTGCTGTCCGGCTGGCACGCCGTCAACTGCCTGCGGGAGTGGCGCGGCGACACCCACTGGGCGCTGGTGGTGGCCGCCGGGCTGACCCACGCCGAGGCGTCCATCCTGCACAACGCCTGGCTGGGCTACGAGCGCGACTGGCTGGCAAGGTCCCGCGGCACGTCGCCGGAGGACATCGACGCCGGTTGGGCGGCGCTGGCCCGCAAGGGTCTGGTCGAGGGCGACGCAGTGACCGCCGAGGGCATCGCCCTGCGCCAGCGGATCGAGGACGACACCGACCGCCTGACGACGTTGCCGTGGGAACTGCTCGGCGAGGAGCGCTCCCGCTGGTTCGCCGACGCCTTCGAGCCCCCGTGCAAACTCCTCCTGCGACGCGTCGACGAGACCGCCGGCGTCAACTACCAGCCCGCCTCCCGCATCCGTCCACCCCGCGCCTGACCCCCCCGTCCCTGGCCCCCGTCCCTGGCCCGCCCGTCCCTGGCCCGCCCGTCCCTGGCCCCCGTCCCTGGCCCGCCCTCCCCCCACGCCGACCTGGACCCCATCCGAGTGCTCACCCCAACCCCGGGGTGCGAGTACACACTCCGATGAAGCCTGGCACTCGGGTCGGCGGGCTGGCACTCGGGTCGGCGGGCTGGCACTCGGGTCGGCGGGAGGCGCGGGCGCGGGCGGGGCGGGTAGAAGGGCGTTACAGGTACTGGCCGGTGGCGACGCGCTCGATGGCGCGGCCGCCTTCCCGCTCCGCCTCGCGGCCCTTTACCAGGGTGCGGATGAAGACGATCCGCTCGCCCTTCTTGCCGCTGATCTTCGCCCAGTCGTCGGGGTTGGTGGTGTTCGGCAGGTCCTCGTGCTCGCGGTACTCCTGCTTGATGGAGTCCAGCAGGTCCTGCAGGCACACACCCTTCGGGCCACCGGCGATGACGCGCTTGATGGCCAGCTTCTTGGCCCGGCGGACGATGTTCTCGATCATGGCGCCCGACGCGAAGTCCTTGTAGTACAGGATCTCCTTGTCGCCGTTCTGGTAGGTGACCTCGAGGAACTGGTTGGCGGCGTCGTCGCGGTACATCTCCTCCACCGTCGCGTCGATCATCCACGGCACGGCCGAACCGGCGGCGATGGGGATGTCGTCGGTGAGGTAGCGGGCGAAGATCTGCCGGGCGGCGCCGGCCGACGGGCGCTCGATCTTGATCTTCACGTCCAGCCGGCCGGGCCGCAGGATGGCCGGGTCGATGAGGTCCTCCCGGTTGGTGGCCCCGATCACGATGACGTTGCGCAGGCCCTCCACGCCGTCGATCTCGGCCAGCAGCTGCGGCACGATCGTGGACTCCATGTCCGAGGAGATGCCCGAGCCGCGGGTGCGGAACATCGAGTCCATCTCGTCGAAGAAGACGATGACCGGCCAGCCCTCTTCACTCTTCTCCCGGGCCCGCTGGAACACCAGGCGGATCTGCCGCTCCGTCTCGCCGACGTACTTGTTCAGCAGCTCCGGGCCCTTGATGTTGATGAAGTAGCTGCGGCCCTTCTCGCCGCCGGTCTTGTCGGCCACCTTCTTGGCAAGGCTGTTGGCCACGGCTTTGGCGATCAGGGTCTTGCCGCAGCCGGGCGGGCCGTACAGGAGGATGCCCTTGGGCGCCGGCAGCTGGTGCTCGGCGAAGAGGTCCTGGTACAGGAACGGCAGCTCCACGGCGTCGGCGATCTGCTCGATCTGGTCGTCCAGCCCGCCGATGTCCGCGTAGCTGATGTCCGGCACCTCCTCCAGCAGGAGGTCCTCCACCTCGGGGCGGGGCAGCTTCTCCAGCAGCAGGTTGCTGCGCACGTCCAGCCGCATGGTGTCGCCACTGCGCAGGTGGGTGCCGCGCAGCACATCGGCCAGCTCGCAGACACGCTCCTCGTCGGCGCGGCCCACCACCAGGGCACGCACGCCGTCCTCCATCACTTCCTTGATGGTGACGACCTCGCCGGTGCCCTCCGGGTTGCGGGCGTCCACCACGTTGAAGCTCTCGTTCAGCACCACTTCGGCGCCGCGTTCCAGCGCCTCGTGGTCGATGTCCGGGTGCAGGCTGACCCGCATCTTGCGGCCGCTGGTCAGCACGTCCACCGTGCCGTCGTCGTTCTTGCCGACCACCACGCCATAGGCGGAGGGTGGCTGGGTGAGCTTGTCCACCTCGTCGCGCAGGGCGGCGATGTGCTCGCGGGCCTCGCGCAGGGTGTAGCTGAGCTTCTCGTTCTGCGAGACCGCCTGGGCCAGCTGACCCTTGGTCTCCAGCAGCCGTTCCTCCAGCGCACGCTGGCGCTTGGGCGCGTCCGCCAACTTCCGGCGGAGCTGTTCGACCTCCTCGTCGAGCAGCGCGAGCTGCGCCTGGAGGACGACGACGTCGTCCGTGCCGTTCGGATCGCTCATGGGCGGAACCTAACACCATCGGGCCGCCGCGTGACGTCCATCACCGGGACCTTCGTCACGGAAACTACGAATCGCGACACCCACCCATGTATGCTCCGAACGTCTGACTCTCGACCCTAGGAGACACGCGAAATGAAGGTCTGGATCGACCAGGATCTGTGCACCGGTGACGGTCTGTGCGAAGAGATCGCACCCGACGTGTTCACGCTGCTGGACGACGGCCTGGCGTACGTGAAGGAAGGCGACAAGATCTTCGCCACCGCCAAGGGCAACCCGCAGGGCGCCGACGGCATGGCCAACATCCCGGACAACAAGCTGGACTCGGTCATCGAGTCGGCCGAAGAGTGCCCGGGCGAGTGCATCTTCATCGAGCCCTGATCGCTCGACGCACCAACTGAGTTCTCCGAAAGGGGCGGCCCGTGCGGTCGCCCCTTTTCGCGCCACTGACCGTCCAGCAACCGGCCCGCCGCGGCGCGAGACTGCCGGCATGACCGCCGTCGCACCGAATGCCTCCACCGAGATCCTCCAGCAACTCATCCGCCTGCAGTGCGTGAACGACGGCCACGAGGATTCGGGCAACGAGACCCGCGCCGCCGACCTGCTGCGCCCGGTCGTGGACCTGCCCGGTGTCGAGGTGCAGACGCTGGGCCCGAAGGCCAACCGGCAGTCGCTGGTGGCCCGCCTGCCCGGCACCGACCCGGCGGCACCCACGCTCCTCCTCCTGGCCCACACCGACGTCGTGCCGGTGCAGCCGGCCGACTGGCACCAGGACCCGTTCGGCGGCGAGTTGATCGACGGCTGGGTGTGGGGCCGCGGCGCCATCGACATGCTCTGCCTCACGGCGTCGATGGCCGTGGCGTTCCGCGAGCTGGCCGAGCGCCGGCTGGCCTTGCCCGGCAGTGTGGTCTTCGCCGCCGTCGCCGACGAGGAGGCCGGTGCGGCGTGGGGTGCCGACTGGCTGCTCCAGCACCACCGGGATGCGGTGATGGCCGACTACGTCATCACCGAGTGCGGCGGCACGCCGATGCACACCCCCAGCGGGATGAAGCTGCCGGTGCTGGTGGCGGAGAAGGGGTCCGCATGGACGAAGCTGATCGTCCACGGCACGGCCGGCCACGGCTCGACGCCCCTCATCGCCGACAACGCCCTCGTCCGCGCCGCCGAGGTGGTGCGCCGCCTGGCGGCCTACCGCCCGCTGGCCGTCATCCACGACACCTGGCGGGAGTACGTGAAGGCGATGGAGTTCGACCCGGAGCTGGAGGCCACGCTGCTGGACCCGGCACGGATCACCGACTGGGCGGTTGCCCACCCGGACCGTGGCTTCGCCGCCGACTGCCACGCCTGCACCCACATGACCATGTCGCCCAACGTGCTGCGCGGTGACGGCAAGACCAACACCATCCCCGGCAGCGTCGAGATGGAGGTGGACATCCGCATCCTCCCCGGCCAGACCGCCGACGACGCGCTCGCCGTGGTCCGCGACCTGCTCGGCGACCTGATCGAGCACGTGGAGATCGTCCCCCTCCACGGCAACTGGCCGGCCACCGCCTCGCCCGTGGACTCGCCCCTGTGGCGCACGATCGGCAAGGCCTCGGCCAGCGTGTACCCGGACGCCCGGGTGGTGCCGGCCATCACCCCCGGCGGCACCGACGCCCGCTTCTACCGCGACCTCGGCGCCACGTCCTACGGGTACGGCCTGTTCTCCCACGAGCTGACGTTCGACCACTACGTGGCCATGTTCCACGCCGCCGACGAGCGGGTGGACGTGCACTCGATGGGCCTGATGGAGGGGCTCTGGACCGACATCGCCGTCGACCTCCTGGGGTGACGCGACTGCGCCGCTGACCCCACCTCGTGCGGGCCACGCGCGGCGGGGGGACCCACATCGAGGGGCCATCGCGGCCACAATGGTGGCAATGCCTTCAACCGGAGCTTCCCCGAGCCCGTGGGTCCTGGCAGGCCATCCGACCAGCCTGGGCGACCCGAGCGCGCTCATCACCCTCGTCGACGGGCAGACGTTCTGCCTCAGCAGCCGCACCGGCGACTTCGACACCAACCCCACCCACGGGGTCTTCTTCGCCGACATGCGCGTGCTCAGCCGGGCCCGCCTGCTGATCGGCGGTTCGCCGGTCGAGCCGCTTGCGGTGGACCAGCCCGATGCGAGTTCCGCCACGTTCGTCGGTCGCTGCCATCCGGTGGACCGACCCGATGTGCGCCTGATGGTGGTGCGCCGCCGCAAGGTGGGCGAGGTGTGGCACGAGGTCATCGAGGTCCGCAACACCACCCAGGACGAGGCCACCGTCGAGATCGAGTTGGACGTGGCGGCCGACTTCGCCGACGTGTTCGCCGTGAAGGAGGGACGGGAGGACAGCGTCGGCGATCACTCCACGGAGGTCCACGAGCACAGCCTGGCGTTCCGCTGGGAGCACGGCGAGATCCGCCGCCAGGCCGAACTGAGGGTCTCCGTGGACCACGAGCGGGTGACGTCCCACGGGGGTTCGGCTGGACGCCGTCATCCCGCCGGCGGGGATGTGGAGCGTGCAACTGGACCTCGCGGTTGCCATCGGTTCGATGTGGATCGAGCGGCCGCCACCACCGCCCCACCCTGCCCAACGCAGAGAGCCGCAACGACGAGTGGCTGGCCAAGCGCCCGACCCTGCGCACCGGCGACCGCCGCCTGGCCGACGCCTACCACCGCGCCGTGGACGACCTGGCAGCACTCCGCCTCCACGACCCGCGTGGGACCCATCGCGCCGTCATCGCCGCCGGCGTGCCGTGGTACATGAGCCTGTTCGGGCGGGATGCGCTGATCACCGCGTACATGGCGCTGCCGATCGACACCGACCTCGCGCTCGGCGTGCTGGAGGCGCTGGCGGAACTGCAGGGCGACGAGGAGGACTCGGCCACCGAGGAGCAGCCCGGCCGCATCGTCCACGAGACCCGCTACCTCGGGCTGGACCGTGTGGTGCTCACCGGCCACAGCACGTACTACGGCGCGGTGGACGCGACGCCGCTGTTCGTGGTCCTGCTCGGTGAACTGCTCCGCTGGGGGCTGGCCGACGGCGACCTCGAACGCCTGCTCCCCCACGTGGACCGGGCGCTGCAGTGGATCGACGAGTACGGCGATCGCGACGGTGACGGCTACGTGGAGTACCTGCGGATGTCCGACCACGGCCTCGTCAACCAGGGATGGAAGGACTCCACCGACGCCATCCGCTACCACGACGGCACCGTGGCGTCGGCACCGCTCGCACTCTGCGAGGTGCAGGGGTACGTCTACGCCGCGTACCGGGCCCGGGCGGCGATCGCCCGCCATCTGGGCGACGCCGAAGGCCAGCGGCGCTGGAAGCGCAAGGCGATGGCGCTGAAGGAACGCTTCAACCGCGACTTCTGGCTGGAGGACAAGGGCTGGTTCGCGCTCGCGCTCGACCCGGACAAGCGGCCGGTGGACTCGCTGACGTCGAACATGGGCCACTGCCTGTGGACCGGCATCGTCGCCGAAGCCCACGCCCGAGCCGTGGCCGATCGCCTCCTCTCCGACGAGATGTGGACCGGTTGGGGCATCCGCACGTTGGCGGCGGACGAGGCCGGCTACGACCCGATGAGCTACCACTGCGGCACGGTCTGGCCACACGACAGCGCGCTGTGCGCGGCCGGGCTGGCCCACTACGGCATGAAGAAGGAGGCCCTGCAGATCGCCAACGGGCTGCTCGATGCTGCGCAGACCTGGGACGGGCGACTGCCCGAGTTCTTCTGCGGGCTGGACCGCAGCGACATCGAGATCCCCGTGCCGTTCCCCTCCTCGTGCTCGCCGCAGGCGTGGTCGTCGGCCACTCCCCTCCTGCTGCTGCGGGTCATGCTGGGCATGGAGCCGCACTCACGGAAGGGCCTGCGGCTGTCGCCGATCCAGGGCGCGTTCCGCGAGCCGGCCGTGTTGCACGGCGTTCACTGCCGCGACCAGGTGTTCGACCTGCAGATCGGCACCAGCCGGGCCAGGGCGAACGCCCGCCGAACGGACTGATCTAGGACGGCGACTGCGACGGCTCCACAGGCAGGTGACGCCGCAGCGCCTCCGCCACGCCGACCCCGGCGTCGTGCTCCGTCAGCGGGATGCACGCGTCGCGGACCGCCGCATCAGCGCCGGCCACCGCCACGGCGACGTCCGCCACGGCGAACATCGGCAGGTCGTTGGCCGCATCGCCGATCGCCAGCACCCGGCTGCCCTCCAGCCCCAGCAGGCGGAGTGCGTCGCGCAGGGCGCGCCCTTTGTCGAAGCCGGACGGGAGGATCGCCACCGAGCCCTTGTTGCGGACGAGGTGGACGTCGTCGTCACCCTCGTCGCGCAACCGGCGGGCGACGTCGGCGGCCAGCGCGGGCGCGCCGATCATCACGTCGCCGAGCGACACGGGGCCGACGTCGGCGGCCACCAGACCGGTGGCGAACCGGCGGTTCACCGGCTCGGCCAGCAGCAGGTGCTCGCCGGTCGCCACCCGCACCATCACGGTGCCCTCCTCGCACGCCGCCAGCGTCACGTGGGGCAGCACGTCCGGGATGATCTGGGGCAGGTCGCGCCACGGCCTCCCGGTCACGATCAGCACCACGTGCCCGGCGGCCGCGGCCGCCGCAATCGCGGCCACCGCCTCCGCCGCCACGGCTCTGCCGTCGTACAGCGTGCCGTCCACGTCGAGCGCGACGACCATCGGGTTGCCCGTCACGCCATCACCTCCCGGCGGCCGGCGACCCGCTCGATGCGTGCCTCGTAGGCCCGCACGTAGTTGGCGGCCATTCGCTCGATCGAGAACTCCTCGGCCACGCGCCGGCGGCACGCGGCCCGGTCCAGTTGGTGAACCTCGGCCAGGGCCGCGGCGAGGTCGGCGTCGGATGCCCGGAGGAACCCGGTGACGCCGTCCACCACCAACTCCGGCGCCGCACCCCGGGCGGTGCCGACCACCGGCGTGCCGCAGGCCATCGCCTCGATCATCGCCATGCCGAACGGCTCGTCCCACTGGATCGGGTTCAGCAGCGCGACGGCGCCGGCCAGCAGCGCCCGCTTCCCGGCCGCGTCGACCTCGCCCACGTACTCGATGCCGCCGCCGAGGTGGGGGCGGACGAACTCGTCGAAGTACGCGTGCTCGCGGTCCTCGCGCATCTTGGCCGCGATCTTCAGCGGCACGCCGGCCTCACGGGCGATGCGCACGGCGTGGTGCACCCCCTTGTCCGGGGCCATCCGGGTGAGCATCGCCGCGTACCCGCCGCTGCCGTCGCCCCTGGGGAACGTATCGACGTCGATGCCGTGGTGGATCACCGCGGCGATCGGGACGGTCGTGGTCGCGGCGTGGGACCGCGAGATGGCCACCACATCGGCGTGACCCGCGGCCGCCCCGAAGATCGCCTCGTTGGAGCGGTTGAACGGGTTGTGGTTCGTGGCCACCACCGCACGCCCTGGGTGGAGGGCGGCACACACCGGCCCGCCCACGGTGTGGTCGCTGACCACGTCGCAGTCGGCGGTCAGGCCGTAGGCGCCGAGCGCGTGCTCCAGTTCGATGCGCGCCCTGCCCATCGGCACGGTGTCCCCGGCGGGGACGACGGAGCAACGCTCCACCGGGCAGGTGGAGTCCGGATGTCCCACCAGCAGGACGTCGTGGCCGAGGCCGGCGAGGCCGCGGCACAGCCCGTCCACCACGGCCTCCGTGCCCCCATAGGAGGGCGGGGGGACGGGCAACCAGGCAGGGGCGATGACGCCGACCCTCATGACGCCACCCTCCCGCCGGCGGCGCGGCCCGGGAAGCGGAAGGGGCGGGTGACGGGCGCCGCCCGGAGCCGCTCCACGAAGCGGCGGGCCCAGTGGTGCACGTCGTTGGCCTCGACCGCGTCCCGCATCGTCGACATCCGCTCGTGCCGCTCCATCGGCGACATGCGGAACACGGCCACCATCGCCCGCTTGATGGCCTCGATGTCGTACGGGTTGACGATGATCGCCCCTGGCATGTCGTGCGCGGCGCCGGCGAACTCGGACAGCACCACGGCCCCGTCGAGGTCGGTGCGGGCCGACACGAACTCCTTCGCCACGAGGTTCATCCCGTCGGCCAGCGAGGTGACCACCAGCGCGTCCGCCCGCCGGTACCAGGCCGCCAGCTCCGGCCCGTCGAGGGGCGTGTCCAGGTACTGCACCGGGCCGGGCGAGCCGGGGGTGGCGTGCCGCTGGTTGATCCGCTCGGCCAGGCCCTCCACGGCCTCCTTCTCCTCCTGGTAGGCCGGCACATCGGTACGGGTGGGCACCGCCACCTGCACGAACCGGCACTTGGCCGGGTCCAGCTGCCCGTCGTTGAGGAGCTCGCCGAACGCCTGGAGGCGTTGCACGATGCCCTTCGTGTAGTCCAGCCGGTCGATGCCGAGGTACACCACCACGCCCGGCTCGGCGAGTGCGGTCGCGCCCGCGGACGCGTCGTCGCCGAGCGCCGCCCACTTGGCGACGTCGACGGAGATCGGGAAGGCGTCCACCACGGAGGCGCCCCGCCGGCCGCGGCGCAGCGGGCCGACGAAGCGGTGCATGGCGTCCTGGAAGTTGTGCACGTCGTCCTCGGTCTGGAAGCCGATGACGTGCGCGTCGGCCATGCCCAGCAGCAGTTCCCGCCGCCACGGCAGCGTGCCGAACAGGCGCGGGCCGGGGAACGGGATGTGGGAGAACAGGCCGACCCGCAGGTCGCGCCGGCGCGCCCGCACCATCGCCGGCACGAGCAGCAGGTGGTAGTCGTGCACCCACACGAGGGCGCCGGGTGGGGCGACCTCCACCACCATGTCGGCGAAGTGCTGGTTGACGTGGCGGTAGGTGCGCCACCAGGAACGGCGCAGTTCCGGCTGCTGCAGCCGGTTGTGGAACAGCGGCCACAGCACCGAGTTGGCGAAGCCGTCGTAGTAGCCGTCCACCTCCGCGGCCGTCAGGGGCACGGCGTGGAGCGTCAGCCCGTCATCGGGCAAGGGGCTGGTCGGCGCCCCGACCTGGCCGGTCCAGCCGATCCAGTGCGAGCCCTCCGTGACCACGGACGACAGCGCGGAGGCGAGGCCGCCGGGGCTGCGCTCCACCGCGCCGTCGCTGGTGATGGTGATCGGCAGCCGGTTGGCCACGATCACCAGTGCGTCCGAGGCCGATTCCGGCTTCGTCGTCCGCCCGGCCATCCGAGTGGCCGGCCGTCGTATGTGGGGGCGTGACAGGGCACGCCCATTTCGATTCCCGGGCGTCGCCGATGCGATCACGGTCACCTCCTACGGCACCGTCGCACGGCGGATTCAGGTTCCACGCCGCGCACACAGGCGCCTTCGTGAGCGCGACAAGTCTACCCCGGACGGCCGGCGAGGTGGCCGCGGCGCCCCGTCAGCCGAGGAAGCGGCCGACGGTGAGGAAGCCGGTGTGCGCGACCATGCGGTGGTCCGGGCGCACCGCCTGTCCCTCCACGTACCAGCCGCGGTGCAGCACCTCCAGCGTGCGGGTGCCGTTCCACGCCTTGGAGGCCATGGCCTCGCGGGTCTGCGAGGCCTGCATGATCGAGGGCGTGTAGGCCACGAGGATGCCGCCGGGACGCAGGGCCTCCTGGGCGTGGGGCACCACCCGCCACGGCTCGGGCAGGTCCAGGACCACACGGTCGAGGTCGCGCTCGTCGATGCCCTCGTAGCAGTCGCGCAGGTGCAGGTCGTAGCGGTCCAGTACGCCGTCACCGAGGAAGCTCTTCACGTTGGCCAGCGCCCGGCCGAGGAAGTCCTCGCGGATCTCGTAGCCGACGATGTCCGCACCCCAGCGGAGCATGGTCATGCTGAGCGCGCCGGAGCCGACGCCGCTCTCCAGCACCCGCACGCCGGGGCCGATGTCGGCCAGCATGCAGATGGGCGCGAGGTCCTTCGGGTAGATCACCTGGGCGCCGCGGGGCATCTCCAGCACGAAGTCCTCCAGCGTCGGGCGCAGGCAGGTGTACTTGGCGCCCTTGGTGCTGACGGCCACCAGCCCCTCCGGCCGGTCGATGATGTCGGCGTGCGGGATGAACCCGGCGTGGCTGTGGAACTCGGCGCCCTCGGCCAGCGTGATCAGGTAGCGCCGCTGCTTGCTGTCCAGCAGCAGCACCTTGTCGCCGGCGGCGAACGGTCGGTTCATCGTCTCCCTCTTCCCTTGCCCAGCACCAACTCCACGGGTACCGGTTCGTGTGCTCGCGACTTCTCGGCCACCCGGCAGAACGCGCACAGGTCGCCGGTGGTGGGTGCCCCGCAGGAGCGGCACTCCTGCAACGTGTCCGTGGCGGCGGCGGTGGTGCCGGCCAGCAGCGGGGCCATGTTGTCCAGGAAGTTCAGGTAGAAGCTGGCCTTGCTGCCCGGCGACTCCTGCTCGATGGCGTTCAGCGCGGCCTTGTAGGCGAGGTGCTTGTTGCCCTCCGCCATCGGGCATTCGTCCACCAGGTAGTCGATGCCGCGGACGATGCACCACGCCGCGGTCTCGCGCTCCGTCAGGCGCACCAGCGGCTTGACCTTCTTGGGGAACCCGTGGCGGGCAGGCAGCACGGGCAGCTGGCGGGCCAGGTACTCGACGTCCCACCGCAGGGTGTTGCCGAACAGGACGGCCGCCTCGTCGTCCAGGTTGTGGCCGGTGACCAGCACGGTGTAGCCGCCGTCCAGGGCCGCCTTGTCGAACAGGTGGCGCTTGCTGGTGCCGCACGCGCTGCACGGCACGCGCCGGGTGGCGCGGGAGGCCGTCGGGACGTCGAAGCCGTACTCGTCGCGCAGGTCGATGGTGACCAGGTGCAGGCCGCGCTCGGCGGCGAACGCCTTGGCGTACTCCCCCGACACGTCGCTGTACTCGCCGATCCCCAGCCCGATGTACAGCCCGTCGGCCTGGTAGCCGAGGTCGATCAGCAGGTCCCACACGGCCAGGCTGTCCTTGCCGCCGGAGACCGCCACGAGGATGCGGTCCTCCGGGGTGAGCATGGCGAACTTCTCGATGGCCTTGGTCACCTGGCGGCGGCACAGCTCCATGAAGTGCTCGGCGCAGAAGTTGGCGTTGTGGCGCGGCAGGTCGATGATGGCCGGGCCGCGGCAGGTGCGGCACTTGGAACCGGCGGCAACCACTCAGGCGCCCCCGGAGATGACGGGGCGGATCTCCACCACGTCGTCGTCGGTCAGCGACGCGTCACCGGGCACGAGCGTGCCGTTGCAGATCACCAGGTGCGACTCGCGGGGCAGTTCCAGCCGGGCCAGGAGGGAGTTCACCGTGTGGCGACCCTCCACCTCCACCTCGCGCTTGGGGTTGCGCAGCAGCACCTTCATCCGGCCATTGTGCCCGCCGCGGGCGGCGGAGCGGGCGCTCAGGCGGCGGTGCGGGCCCGCTTGGCGGCCTTGCGCTGCCGGCGGGTGGTGGGCGGGATGGCTTCCAGGCGCACGAACTGGCCGGGCTTCAGCTTCTCCGTGGCCACGATCTCCTCGTTCTTGCCGAACGCCTTCTTCAGCAGCTTCGGGGTCCACAGGACCGCGCCGACGGCCATCCAGCCGCGGCGGCCGCCGAGCACGCCCTTGTAGACCGCGCCACGGCGGAGGTAGGCGACCGGCGAGAGGAACGAGCGCAGTGAGGTGGGGCGGGCCACGCGGCTACACCCGGCGGATCTCGACCAGCGTGGTCTTCTTCTTCCCCGACCGGCGACCGAGGAAGTAGAACAGCAGGAGCAGCACGATCCCGCCGACGGCGGCCACCGTCACCAGGCTCTGCTTCTTGTCCTCCAGCTTGCCCTGCAGGCCGTCCTGGACTTCCTTGAACTTGGACTCCAGGTCGGCGCGGGAGATCTTCTCCTGGGCCATCAGCGCTGCTCCTTGTTGAGGGGTTGCTTGTTGATCCGCGAGAACGCGACGCCGGCGACGAGGAGGCAGGCGAACAGGCCGATGCCGTACGGCAGCAGGCTCATCCAGCGGCCGTGAAACGTGCCCGGCCACTCCGTCTGCACCATGCGCAGCACGCCGAGAGCCAGGAAGGCGGTGGCGATGCCAATGCACAAGGCCCCGGCGACACCGAGCCCGATCCACCGGCCGGCGCCCTTCAGGGGACCCTGGATCTCCTGGCGGGCGTAGTCCTTGACGAGCTGGATGGTCTGCCCGATGGGGCCTTCCGCCTCGGCGGTCTTCTTCTGCTGGTCCTTGTCGGCCACGGCCATATGTGTAGCACGCCACGGCCCACTTCCCCACCGGAGCGCCGGATTCGCAACAGAACAACCGTCAATCGAACCTGCGGCATCCCGTCTTCGCCTCGGCGGGCCCGCAGCGACACATACCAAGGATCACGTCGATTACTCACGGATTGGAGGGCCTACGAGCACTCCACCCACCACCCCGCAGGGCTCTATTCGTTCATCTCGTCCGAGGAGGATTCGTCCACCGAACCCGCTAAGTCGGTAGCTGTCGCGGCCACAACGAGTGACAACCAGTGGCGGACTACCGCAATGGGTAGCTCCGAGCGGCCTCGAGTTTGCAGCGTCGCCTGCGACGAGTCCGGGGGAATCCGTATCCAACCGAAGAACCCGTCCGGGTTTGAGAGCTCGACACACTCGATCACCCAGTCATCGGTGCCGGACGGGCTGGTGGCGGTGAACTCGTACAGCCGGTCGGCGAACTCAAAATACGACATCCTCGTCCTCTCATGGGTCAAGAAACCCGATGAACTCACCGTTCGGCCCGTAGCGAACTCCGTAGCTAGGGCCCCAGAAATCAGTCACCTGCCCGAAGGACGGGTGGTTCCACGTCTGAACCGCAGTGGACGGCGCCGTGAGCAGGTCGTCCACGAGCGTCTGCCCCAGTTCGTTGTATCCGCTCGCGGTCGTGCTGCTAGGCGTCGGGATAGCGCTACCCGGCCGACTGGCGTGCTTCTGTGCGGCGCGTCCCGCTGCCGTAAGCCCGTTTCGATCCGGCGCTGCCGCAGCCCGGGACAGATCGTCGAGGCTCCCGCAGTTGTGCACCAGCACCGACTCGCCGCCTGCGACGACGAAGTACGTGTGGATTCCGTCGACAGTCAGGTTGTGAACCCGCCGAACCGCAGCGAACTCCCTGGTGGACACGACTGTGGTCGTTGATCCATCTGCCTCCAAGAGTCGATCTCCCGCCGTAAGATCCGTCGCATCGACCCAACGGCGGTCACCAGCGACCCAGAACGGATGCTTTGCCGTGGCCACGATCGCGCGCTCAACTCCGTTGCCTGTGATGACGACCTCGACCAGGTCCTTTCGCCCGTCACCCAGGATCACGTCTGTAACGGCCCTGCCTCCTTCGACCCCGCTCTCCGGATCGGCAGCTCGGACACGATCTCCGACCTCGACATCCTCGATCCCCTTCGTCGTACCGTCAGCCATCAACACCTGCGTGCCGGGAACGAAGCTGTTCGACCTGCAGGCGGCGCCCAGGAAGTCGTCGACGGAGTTTGTGGCATCCATCGCCTCGTCGGTGAGCCTTAACGCCTCCCCGCCTGAGTCCGCCACGTTGTCGACGGCCCTCGCCGCGTCGATGGCTTCGTCGGCGTGACGGCCGACGGTGTCGAGCACCTGACCCGCCGCGCTGCTGGCCCCCGGGACAAGCGCCATCGCGCAGGCCAGTGCATCGCCATCGACGATGCAGTGATACGCATCGATCGCCTCGCCGATCACTGGGATAAAGCCACCTACAAACTCAAGGAAGTCGAACAGGCCACCGCCGGTGTAGTGGGGGGATTTGTCGGGATGCGTGCAATTGCGGTCGCTGTCCCAACACATTGGATCTTCGTCATTCAGACCCGCGCTGCCGCCACGATCTGCACCGCACCCAGGCCCCTCGTGAACGGAATAGCCACCTACGCGGCTGCCGATACATAGCCCCGACGGATCGCTGTACGTTACGGGACTACCTGCACCGTATAGGTAAGGGGTTGCCGTGCTCTCGACAAGCGGGTCGACCGAGGTGAAGATGCCCACCTCAGGGTCGTAGTAGCGGGCATTGAGGTATGCAAGGTCCACGACCGCGTCGGTGATCTGCCCGAGAAAGCCGAAGTTGTTCACCAACAGGCCTGATCGGAGGCTTCCGTACGGTGAATAGCGCAGCACGGAGGTGCCGCCGGTTGTGCTGTTGACGGTGGTCGTGATCGACGCTTGGAGATTCGTGGAAGTCCAGGTGCATGCGTCTCCACCCGCGGTCAGGTCGCCTCGTTGGGCTCCGGCGTAACTCCGTACCGAGTTAACGGCGTTCGGTGCCACCGATGTCCATTGGTATTGAATCGCGCCGATGGTGATGGTCTTGGTGGTGGCGCCGCCGGAGACTTCGACGGTGCGGAGGGCGCGTTGGCCGCTGGCATCGTAAATGTTGGTCTGGGTGACGGCCGGTTGACCGGGCTGGGCAACGATCGTCGACTCGAGTCGGTTGTGGGCATCCCAGTAGTGGTCGGTGCTGGTCGCGGGGTTGGTGGTGTGGTCGATGTCTTTGGTGGTCGAGCCGTTGCAGTTGTAGGTGTACTCGTGGCCGCTGGTGGTTGAGGTGGAGCCTGGCGCGGTGATGTAGGCGGTGGCGTGTGGCTTGGTGGAGTTCGTGTCAGCGGTGCACGTACCGGCCGGTGTGCTTCCGGTGGTGTCGTATTGGCGGGTGCTCGTGGTGCTGCCGTTGGTGAGGAACTGGTCGAGGGGGTTGAAGGTGTAGGACTCGTCGTAGGGGGCGGGCCCGGTAGGTGTGGTGGGTGGAGTGCAGGTGGTGTTGCCGCCGGCGAGGGTGTAGCCGCGGGTGAGACGCTGACGTGCGTCGTATTGGAAGCACTCGGTTTCGTCGTTGGTGGTGCCAACCGGGTTGTGGCGGATGCGGGCGGGGTTGCCGACAGCGTCGTAGGTGTAGGTGTCGTTCTGGATGAGGGTGGTGGTGGGGTTCTGACTCGTCGGCGGGGTGATGGAGTTCGCCGTGAGGTTGGAGACGATGCCGTCGCTGGCCTGGTAGGTGTAGGTGCGGGTGAGGCCGTAGGTGGAGCCGGTGCCGCCCATTGTCCTTCCGGTGATTCGTCCGGTCGGGTCGTAGGTGGTACTGGCGACGTAGGTGAATCCTCCGTCGTAGTCGCTGGTGGAGCCGATGGGCATGCCGAGCGTGTTGAAGCTTGCGGCGGCGGTCTCAGGGTCTTCAAGGTTGGTGGTGATGCCGGTGCCGAAGTTCATGGCGGGGTAGATGGTCTGCCAGATCTGGTCATCGCGGGTGTAGAGCTGTTCGGTGGTGAACGCGGTGTCGAGGAAGTCGTCCTCGGGGTGGGCGGTGTCGGGGTTGTCGGCGGCGTTGACCTGGACGGTGGTCTTGGTCAGCCGACCGCGTGCGTCGAACGCGCCGGTGGGGACGGTTGCCGTGACCTGTGCGTTGCCGGTTCCGTCGTAGCTGATTGCCGTGGCTGTGGCACCGTATCCACCGAGGTACGGGTCGTAGGTCCAGGCGGTGAGCAATGGCCAGTTCGTCCGGTCCGCGTCGTTGCAGGCGTCTTCTTGAGACGCGATGTGTTCGAAGGTGGGCCGGCCGAGGTCGTCGTATTCGTAGAAGCGGAGTTGGCCGATGGCGTCGGTGACGCATTCGACCTGGCCGGTGGGGTTGTAGGTGGTGGTGTGGTAGCCGGCGTTGGGGTCGTCGGTGCTGGTGGTTTGGCCGATCCAGTTCTGTTGGGTGATGGTTTGGTTGCCTTGGGGGTCGGTGACGGTGGTTTCGAGGCCGTAGCGGGTGTTGGGGCTTCCGGTTGGGTAGCTGTACCGCCAGCTGTAGGTGGTGTCTGTGTTGGAGCCGCTGTTGTCGTTCTTGGTGACCTTGATGGTGCGGCCGAGGGCGTCGATTGTGGTGACGGTGGCGCCGGTGGTGGAGGTGCCAGATCCGGTGACGTGGGCGGTGGTGGTGAGCAGAGTGTCGTTGTAGGTGGTGTAGGTCTGGTGGGCGGTCAGGACGGAGGTGCCGTTGCCGTACTTCTGCCGTACCGCTGTGATTCGGCCGAACTGGTCGTAGGTGGTGACGGTGTCGCGCAGACCGTTGGTGGCGTCTGGTGAGGTGTCGTAAGTGAAGGTGGTGCCCGTCACGTTGTATGGCGTCGACTGCTGCACCGCCTGCCCAGCGTCGTCGTACTTCGTACGGGTCACGACGCGGCCAGACACCGGCGACAGAATCTGGCTCTGCACGCTGCGGCCGAGGCCGTCAAGGAACGTCCAGCTTTCGACGTAGATGTCGACAGCGGGGCCAGGAGTTGCCGTCGGGTTGTACGCGTCGGACGCTGTGGCGAAGAGTGTCCGGGTCTGGACGGTCCAGTCAACGCTTGCTCTTGGGCTGGCAGAGACCGTGGTCGCGACATAGGCGTAGGTGATGTTGGGGGTGCCGCTGGTGCAGTTGGTGTAGGTGACGTCGGACAGGTAGATGCGGGTGAGTCGGCCGAGTTCGTCGAAGCAGCTGATGTCGGATCGGTTGTTGGGGTCGGTGGTCTTCCAGGCGCGACCGAAGTTGTCGAAGTACGTGCTCGACGTGTGTGAACTGATCGGGGCGGTGACGGTGACGGTGAGGTTGTTGCGGTTGGTGATTACGCCGGCGGTCATGGGGGTGTAGGTGGTGGTGGTCACTTTGCCGCGGCCGTCGGTGGCGGTGGTGGGCCGGGCGTAGCCGGGGGTGCCGTTGAACCCGTCGTGCTCGTATTCGGTGTAGGTGGTGACTTCGGTGTTGTTGGGGTCGACGTCGGTGACGGTCTTGGTGTTGAGCCCAGCCTCAGGAGCGATGGTCATGCTGGTGTGGCCGTCGTAATACCAGTTGGTGCTGGAGATATAGGCGTAGTTCCCGGCGCTCGGGCAGGTGGCACCGGTGACGGAGAACTGGGCGCGGGTGAGGCCTTCGATGAACCGTGCTGCCTGGTCCGTGTAGGTAGCGGCGTTGGTGTAGAGGGTGGTGGCGCACGTGTCTTCGCTGGTGGAGGGGTTGGAGCCGGTGGCGTCGGTGACGATGCCGTAGTCGATCTGTTCGATGACTTGGCCGGTCGAGTTGTAGTTGGTTTGTTGTTTCGTCCAAGTGCCGGCTTCGGTCCGGTTGGTGCGGGTGATGGTGGTGCCGATGCGTCGGGCGGTGTTGGTGCCGCCGATGGTGCCGTTGCCTGCGGTCCCGGTGATGGAGCGGGTGATCGTGTACTCGGTGAAGGTGCGTGACTTGATCGTCGAACCCAGCCTGGTCTGGGTCTCGTAGGGGGAACCGGCGAGCCATTCGCTGTCAGCGACGGCTTCGCCGATGGAGTTGGTGAGGTTGACGGTCTTGGTGCTGGAGGTGCCGAGCTTGTCGCCGTGCATCCCACGGAAGTAGTAGGTCCGGGCGACCGCGTTGCCGGTCCCGACAGTCGATTGCACCCAGCCGTAGCCGCGGTACTCGTCCCAGGCGGTCGTGCCGGCGGGGGCCATCGGGTCGTCGTTGTGCGCCCACGCCATCCCTGCCGAGTCGTACGTGTAGTAGACGGTGACCGACGGCTGGGAACGGGCGAGGTCTTCGTAGGTGACCGAGTCGACGACGTACTTGTTCCACCGGGCGAACCCGGGGCTACCCGATGACGGGTTGTAGTAGCGGGCGTAGCAGCGGCGGGTGTTCGTGTCCCAGCCCGATGACACGCCGTCACAGGTGGAGTCTTCGTCGGAGTAGTCGACGACGGTGCGGCCGCCGATCTCGTCGGTGATGATCGACACCCGGTAGTACTTCTGCTTCACCACCGTCGGCAACACATCATCCGACCTGTTCGGCAGACGTGCCGCTTGGGAGGAGTCGAACCACACCTTCTGCATCGACAGGCTGGTCTGGGCTGTGAGGGTCGAGTTGTAGCCCTGCCAGCCGATGCGCTCGATCGAACGAAGCCACAACTTGTTCGTGTTGTAGGCGTCCTCGTCATCGTTGTCGACCCAGTTCAAGGTCAGTTTGTACTCGTCGACGGTGTGGTAGGCGGCAGCACTGGAGGTGTTGACCAGCCGGTAGGTGGTGACGGCGGTGAGGGCCTTCCAGTCGAAGAACGTCGGCGCGTACTTGGTGCACCAGGTGGCGAACTCTCCGCAGATCTCATCGTTAGGGATATCGGGGAACTGACTGCCGTTCGACGACGTCGGCTGCGGGCACGACGAGTCCAGGCTGGTGCAACGCCACACGTAGGAGAACTCGATCTTGGCCGGGTGCCGGTTGGCGACGTCGGCGTCGGCCCACAGTTGGCCATACTCGATCCGCACCAACTCGCCGCCGGCCACATACTTCGTCGCGTTGGCGGGGGCGCCGCCGCGGCCGAAGGTGTTGATGTGCGTGTCGTAGAAGTAGGTAGTCTGCACCCCGGTCGCGGTGACGACACGGTCCAACATCCACCGGTACGCCTGATGGCACCAGTGCCCGGACAGGGTGTAGCACGGCTGCCCCGACACCGCCCCATACACGGGCTCGGTCCACACACTCTTGGTGGTGGTGCCCGGATCACCGGCGGAGCCGGGCGTGTCCGCGCTGGTGCCCTTCTCCTTGCCGAACCCGAACCAGTACTGGGTGCCATCCTGGGTGGTCACCACCCAGTACTCCTTGTTCCCATCCACACCCACCGAACCCTGGGTCTGGGTCGACGACTCGAACCGGGTGATCCGCCAACCCGGATCATTCTCCAAATGCCACGACCCGTTCGCGTCCTTCACCAGTTCGCCCGACTGGCCGTTCAACGACAACACTGCGTTCTCGGTGTCCCAACACGGTGACCCGTTCGTGCACGTCTTGTACCGGCGCTCGATGAACGACGACGGCATCGACCAGCCCACACCGATCTGGCCGCCCTGCGTGTTCTCGTCCGCCGTCATCCCATCCACCGCCTGCGACGAGTAGTTCAACGACGTCGACACCGCCCCGCCCGGCGTGGACGGTCCCGAGATCGGATACGACCAGGAGAACCCGCCCGTGTTGCCCGACACCGACCAACGCTGATCGAACCCCAACGACGTCGCCGCGAAGTTCCCGTACTGCGACGACGCCCCCGCCGACAGGCCGAACCCTGGGCCACCGTTGCCACTCGAGTAGGCGCGCGACTCGCCGAACCCTGCGGAGGGTACGTCCACGGTGCGGGCAACCTCGGCGAGGTCGACCTCGACCACCAGCACCTGACGCTCCACATCATTCACCACCGACGGGAGAACCGACATCCGGTCACCGCAGCCCGGCGACTTCGTCGCCGTCTTCAACCAGCACGAATTCAGCGCAACGAGCTGCAACCGCGACTGCCACTCCGCCCCATAGTTGGTGCGCAGCTGCGACCAATCGATCTCGAACCGCACCCACGTCGGCGACCTCGCCGCGGTCAGCAACGCATCCGGTGCGTCGACATAGAACGCGAGCCCGTCGAACCCGGCGCGCATTGCCTCATCGGTCGACAACACCGTCACCGACAACTCCCCCACCGGCACACCATCCAGACCGGCCGTGGCCGGCAACGACACCGGCGACACCGGCTTCGCATCAGACGCCAACCCGCCCGCCGCGGCCGCCACCGCAGGCGCGGTCACCTCTACCGGGCGGAGCACCTGCACCGCCACCGGGGTCGCAGCCCCCTTCGACTCGGCCCCCACCAGCCGATCCGAGCCGGCAACCAGCGTGCCGCCCTCCAACCGCACCGGATCGGCAGCCACCAACGGCGACGCCGTAGCACCGGGATCGAACACGCGGGTCGACTCGGCCAGCACCGACGGCGCCGACACCACCAGATTCAACTCGGGATCCGACAGCATCGGCCGCTTCGGAGCAGCCACCGCCAACGGAGCGAACACCAACCCCGACAGCACTGACGAGATCACCACCGCCGCTGCGCCGACACGACGCACCAACGACTCCACCGGCCGGGTCTGACGACGAACAGTCACCACAGGACTCCCCCGTTCGGACGGCGAAAACAGTCGCCGCAGCCACCAGAGAGTGGCTGAGCACGCACGCTACGTGTCATCCCCCCCCCCCTGGTCAAGGAAACATCCGAAGAAATCCTCATCCGTCACCCAGCCGGAACTTCAACACGGCTTCGACGTCGTCGAGCAGTTCGGCCAGGCGGCGCACCCGCTCCGCCGGGCCGGTGCAGCACAGGAGGTCGTAGCGGTCGGCCGCGCCGACGGGGGCCATCGTCACCAACTGGTGGCTGGCGGCCAGCGGGTCGGGGTTGATCTGGTCGGCGATGCTGCCGGCGGGCTCGCCCACCTCGGCGGCCAGGGCGGCCAGGCGGCGCACCCTGCCCTCCACGGCCTCGACCAGGGCGGTCACCTCGGCCGGGTCGTCGTCGGTCTCCGGCCAGTCCTCCACCTCCGCCCGCGGGTACGGGTCTTCCGGCAGCCAGGCCGTCACCCGGATTCGACGGGTGCCGACGGCGATGGCCGCGAACCGGCCGTCGGGGGTCTCAGCCACCTGGATGAGGCGGGCGACGGTGCCGACGTCGCGGCGGACGTCGCCGCCACCCACCTCATGGCCACGGTCGATGAGGACGACGCCGAACTCGGGCTTGGGGTCGGTGAGGCAGCGGCGGATCAGCGCCCGGTAGCGCTGCTCGAAGACGTGCAGTGGCAGCACGTCGCCGGGCAGCAGCACGGACCCGAGGGGGAACATCGGGAGCTCGGCCACGGCTACTCCGCGGTCACCGGGGCGTCAGGTCGGCCACGGTGGGGCCGCTCGGGTAGGACAGCAGGACGGCGCCGAACGCGTCCCAGATCGGCCGGTACTCCACCTTCTCGGCGATCTGCGGGCCGTTCAGCAGGATGGCGAACTGGATGGCCCCGCCGCCCTCCTGGGGCACGTAGCCGCACAGCGCCTTGGCCGCCGGCTTGCCGCCGATGCCGTCGTCGTAGTTGTAGAGCGTGCCGGTCTTGCCACGCAGCAGCCCGGCGAGCGCGGTGTCCTCGAAGGCATCCGACAGGGTGCCGCCGGCCTGACCGGCGATGGCCATGCCCTGCCCGATCGGCCCGTCCACCGGCGCCCGCTGGATGAGGGCGAGGAGGGTGCCGCAGGTCAGGCGGTTCTCGTCGCTGAGGCCGGAGCCGTCCACCAGCACCACGCCGTCCAGCGGGATGCCCCAACCCTGGAGCGTGCTCGTGACCACCGCCAGCCCCGCCTCCCGGGTACCCGCTCCCCCGGCCACGAGGCCGATCTCCTTCAGGATCATCTCCGCCGTGTTGTTGTCGCTGGTGGTCAGCATCTCGGCGAGGATGTCACGGAGCGGGTGCGACTGGACGGCGGCGATGGCCGCGCTGCCGTCGGTGGTGCCGGCCGCGGGCGCCCCGGCCACGGTGACGCCGCGTTCCTGCAGCAACTGGGTCAGCACGGTCGCCGCGCCCACGACCGGGTCGTTGGAGGAGCGGTCGATGGCCTCGCGGGAGTCGTTGGCCAGCAGCGCCGTGATGGGGCCGCCCTCGGTGAAACGCACGTCGCTACCCCACGTGGGGGCGTACCACTCGCTGTCGTAGCGGCCGGCGTCGCCCACCACAGAGCCACCGATGCTGGTGACCCCCGCGGCAACGATGTTGTCGGCCAGCGCCTCGATCGAGGTGGTGTTGAACGGCGGGTACTTGGCGTTCGGGCCGTTCCACCAGGAGTTGCTGAGCACCGGGTCGCCCCCGCCGACGAGGTAGAGGTTGCCCTGCACCACTCCCCCGGCCAGGTTGCCGCGGACCTCCGTGGTGTACGTGTACTCAGCCCCCAGCACCTCCAGCGCCACCGAGGCGGTGACCACCTTCACCGTGCTGGCCGGCCGCAGTGGCAGGTCGGCGTTCTGCGACGCCACCGGCTGCCCGTCCACGCTGATGGCCACGCAGGACGTGCTGTCGATCTGCGGCAGGAAACCCTGGGCCGTGGCCACGAAGGACGCCAGGTTGACGTCGCGGGCCAGCATCGCCGGCGCCCTGCGGAGGGACAGGACGGGCGTGGCGAGCGACACGTCCGCGGGCGTGCTGGACCCGGTGGAGTCCGGCGTGACCGTGTCGTCCGGGACGCTCACCCCCTCCGGCGCACGCCCCTTGGCGAACTGCCAGCACCCGCCCAGCGCCAGCGCCGGCAGCAGCGCCACCACCACCAGCGCGGGGAACGGGTTGCGTCGGCGGGCCATCCCGCCCAGTCTCTCAGCCGAGACCGCGAGTGCGGCGGAACTGTGCGTAACGCCACAGGTGGCCGAGCGCGGTGACCGCCCGGTTGCCGCTGGCGTAGCAGAGGCGCCCGGTGGCGCGCACGGCCCTGGGGCCGGCGTTGTCCGGGTCGGCCACGGCCAACTCGGTGGCGGTGAGCACGGGCTTGCCGTACTTCACGGACAGCTCGTGGGCGGCCTCGGCGAAGCGCTCGTCCTGGCGCTCGTGGTAGGCGACGATGCGCTCCAGCCCGTGGTCGGGGTAGAAGCGGCCCTCACGCATCATGCGTGCCTGGTTGCTCTGGATGCCGAGGCCCAGGTACACCATCGCGTGGACGTCGGGGTGGCTGACGATCATCTCCATCACGGCCGGGATGGTGTCCCTGGTCTCGCCGCCGGCGCAGTCCACCGGGTTGTTCTTGCTCCACCGCGGTGGCAGCTCCGTGTCGATCCGGGCCTTCAGGTCCTCCGGCAGGGCCATCAGCACGAGCGACCCGTCGCGGTGGATGGCGTCGCTGGTGACCACGCCCCACCCGCCGGCGGTGGTCAGCACCACCACGTTCGGGCCCTTCGGCAGTGGCTGGGTGGCGAACGTGGCCGCGGCCTCGAACGCTTCCTCCACGGTGGCGGCGCGGGTGACGCCGGCCTGGCGGACGGCGCCGTCGAACACCTTGTCGTCGGCTGCCAGCGCCCCGGTGTGGCTGGCGGCCGCCCGCGCACCCGCCGCCGTGGCGCCGCCCTTCACCACCACCAGTGGCTTGCGGGCGGCGACGGAGGCGAAGCGCTCCACCAGTGCCCGCCCGTCGGTGATGCCCTCCACGTAGGCCAGGGACACGGCGGTCGCGGGGTCGTCGGCGTACCAGTCCAGGTAGTCGGCCGGGGTGACGGCGGCGGCATTGCCGGCGGACACGGCCCGGCTGATGCCCACGCCCGTCTGGCGGGAGTAGTTGAGGAAGCTGCTGACGAAGTTGCCGCTCTGGCTGGCCACGCCGATCTTCCCGGCCGGCGGGTACGGGGCCACGATCTGGGCGCACAGGTTGGCCGGCGTGCTGACCACGCCCTGCCCGTTCGGCCCGGCCAGCAGGATGCCCAACTCGTCGGCCAGGCCGATCAGCTCGTCCTCCGCCTTGCGGCCTTCCTCCCCCGCCTCGCCGTAGCCGGCACTGGTGAGGAAGGCGGCCTTCACACCCTTCGCCGCGCACGCCCGCAGCAGCGCCGGGTTGGCGCTGGCCGGGGTGCAGACGAAGACCAGGTCGATCTCGCCGGCCGGCAGCGCCTCGATGTCGGCCACGGTGCGCACGCCGAGCACCTCCTCGCCCTGCAGGTTGGTGCCGTAGACGCCGCCGGCGTAGCCGCTGGCGAGGATGTTGTGCAGGCTGACGAAGCCGAACTTGCCGGGGTGAGTACTGGCACCGGTGACGAGTACGCCACGGGGGTCGAACAGGGCGCGGAACTGCTCGTCCGTGGGGCGCGGGCGGGCGGCGCTGGGCGGCGCCGCAGGCTCACCCAGCTCCACCAGGGCGTCCACCGCCACCGGGGTGCCGTCGGGGCGGACGATCAGCGGGTTGACGTCCACGCTCACCACGTCCGGCCGGGCAGCGGCCAGCGCCGAGAGCCCGAGGAGGACGGCCTTCAGCGCGGCGCGGTCCACCGCGGCCTCCCCACGGAACGGCCCGAGCAGCTTCTGGGTGGCCAGGCCGGCGATCATCTCCTCGGCGTCGACCTCGCTGATCGGCACCGGGCGGAACTGCACGTCGGCCACGGCCTCGGCCAGCACACCGCCGACGCCGAGCATCACGTTGGCGCCGAACTGCGGGTCGCGCACGATGCCGGCTATCAGCTCCCGGTTGCCGGAGATCATCGGCGCCACCAGAAGAGAGACCTCGCCGTCCTCCGGCGTGGCCTTGGCCAGCAGTTCGGCGGCGGCGGCCTCCGTGGCGGCGGCGTCGCCGAGGCGCAGCTTCACCAGGCCCCGCTCGGTCTTGTGGGCGATGGCGTCGCCGCACAGCTTCACCACGACGGGGAAGCCGACGTCGCCGCCGGCCGCTGCGGCGGCCGCGGCCGTGGTGACCTCGTGCTCCGGCGCCATCGGCACGCCGTGCTCGCGCAGCAGGGCCTTGGAGGCGGACTCGGACAGCGTGTTCCCGGTGGCACTCATCGGCGCCACCGTAGCCAACCGGCCCCGCCGGGGACCGGGTCAGGTGCGGGTCAGGCGGGGGCTCAGCCGGCGCTCAGGCGCGGGGCGCGCTGACGTTGTAGGTCAGCAGGCCGCGGGCGATCAGCTTGTGGCTGTCCGCCCCCACCAGTTCCGCTTCGCAGAACACCGTGGACCGGCCGCGCTTGACGATCCAGCCCTCGGCGATGCCGTCCTCCTGCACCAGCGCGGCGATGTACTGCACGTGCAGGTCCACGGTGCTGTAGCGGTGCTCGGCGGTGTAGGCGCTACCGACCGCGGGGACCACGACGGTGTCGAGGATGGTGGCGATCGCTCCGCCGTGCACCACGCCGGCCGGCTGCTCGATGTCCGGGCGGAAGGGCATGCGCATGCGGCAGTAGTCGGTGCGCACCTCCTCCATCTGCAGGCCGACCAGCTTCGGGAAGTACATGCGGTCAGCCCACTTGCCGAACGTCGACCAGCGCTCCACGATCTCCGGGGGCGCCGGTGGGAACTGCTCCGCCCGGTGCCCGGGAACGACGCCGCGGTGGCTCATGCGCCCGCGGCCGCGATGTGTGCGGCCAGGAGGCGGGCGACGTCGGCGGCCATCTCCTGGATGACCACGTGGCCGGCGGGCAGCACCTCCAGGCGGGCGCCGGCGATGCCGTCGGCCAGCGCGTGGCTGTGGCGGATGTCCACCCAGCGGTCCTGCTCGCCACCGATCACCAGCGCCGGCGCAGTGATGGACGGCAGCATGGCAGTGAGGTCGACCACCTTGTCCAGGTCCAGCTGTGCGGCAGATCCCTTGGCGACGGCGTCGTTGGCCATGCCGAGCATCATGTCCACCATCGGCTCCAGCATCGCCAGGCCCTCGGCGGTGAAGCCGTCGGCCATCGCGTAGTGCATGAACAGCTCCGGGCTGATCGCGATCAGCTTCTTCCACAGGTCGAACGTGATGCGCATGCGGGCGTCGGTGGCCACCCAGCCGCACAGCATCGTCACACTGGCCACGTGGGCGGCATGGCGGGCGGCAACGCCGGTGGCGGCCACGGCGCCGAGCGAGTAGCCGGCCACGTGGTAGCGGTCGTGGCCGAGGTGGGCCATCACCGCCGCCGCCTGGTCCGCCAGGCCCTCGACCGTGAGGGGCGCGTCCGGCATGGCCGACTCGCCCGACCCGGGGAACTCCACCATCACGTACGCCATCGGCTGGTCGGCGGGCATCGCCGCCCGCACCATGTCCCAGCCCGTGCGGCTCTGGGTGGTGCCGTGGATCAGCAGCAGCGGCGTGCCCTCACCCTCCGTCGCGTACCCGACGATCTGACCGTTGACGTCCAGCGTTGCCATGGACGGCGACGGTAGCCGTCAGGGCGCCGCCGTCACGGCTTGAGCGCGGCGGCGAAGATGGCGATCACGTTCTCCCTGGCCCGGGCGATCTGGTCGCTGCCCAACGGGTCCGCGTCCAGCAGGCCCTCGAGGAACGGGGCGTCGCTGAAGTAGCTGAGCACGGCGCCGTAGCCCGTGAGGAGGAGGTGCTCCGGGTCCAGTCGGCGGAACGTGCCGGCGTCCATCTCCCGCCGGAAGAACGCCGCGGCACGGTCGAACATCGGCCGCAGCACGGCGGCCAGGTCGATGCCGAGGTGCACGCCGCCGTCCAGCGCCTCGCGGCGCATCAGGCGCACATAGTCCGGGTTGCCGACGAACAGGTCGAACCCGGCGCCGATGACCAGCTCCATCTTCCCCTGCCCCGTCTGCGGGCTGGCGACGGCGGACTCCAGGCGGCGGAACCAGTCGCTCAGCAGATGCTCGAAGCACTCGCCGTAGAGGGTCTCCTTCGACGGGAAGTGGTGCAGCAGGCTGGGGCGGCGGATGCCCACGCCGGCGGCGATGTCGTTCAGGGAGGTGCCGTCGTAGCCGTTCTCGGCGAAGCAGCGGATGGCCTCGGCAAGGATCAACTCCCGGGTGGAGGGTGCGTCGGTCCCGTGCTCGGCCACGGGGTGCAGCTTATGAGATCGTGGACGGGTGCCGTCCGTGGAATGCGCCCTCGCCCTGACACCCGAGGGGCTGCGCGGCCCCATGCGGGTCACGTGGGACGGGACGGTGATCACGGAGGTCGAGCCGGTCTCGTCGGTGACGGGTGCGGCGGCGGATCGGGTGCTCGCGCCCGGCTTCGTCGACCTCCAGGTCAACGGGATCGAGGACGTGGACGTGGCCGGCGCCGACGGGGCGGACTGGGAGCGGCTGGACTCCCTGCTGCTGGCCCAGGGCGTCACCACCTGGTGCCCGACGCTGGTGACGATGCCCCTCCCCCGCTACGACGCGCCGCTGGCCCGCATCCGGGCGGCGATGGACCGGCCTGCGGAAGGCCGCCCGGCGATCGCCGGGGTGCACCTGGAGGGGCCATTCCTCGGGGCTGCCCCGGGCGCCCACAATTCGGCGTGGATCGTGCCGGTGGAGCTCGACTGGCTGGCAGCGCTTCCCGACCATGTGGCCGTGGTGACGCTGGGTGCGGAGCAGCCGGAGGCAGTGGCCGCGACGAAGCTGCTGGTGGAGCGGGGCGTGCTGGTGAGCATCGGCCACACCCGGGCGTCGGAGGGCGAGTTCGACGCGGTGGTGGCCGCCGGGGCCGGCCTGGTCACCCACCTGTTCAACGGGATGAGCGGGGTCCACCACCGGGACCTCGGCGTGGCCGCGCTCGCGCTGTCGCACCCCGGTGTGGCCGCGTCGCTGATCGCCGACGGGGTGCACGTGCACCCGCGGGTGCTGCGCCTGGCGGCCGCCGCGCTCGGGCCCGAGCGGACCGTCCTCGTCACCGACGCCGTCGGCTGGCGGGCCGGCCGGGTCGGCGAGATCGGCATCGCGCTGGTCGACGGCGCGCCACGCCTCCCCGACGGCACCCTCGCCGGCAGCGCGCTCACCATGGACGCCGCGGTGCGGACCTGCCTCGCGGCAGGCATTCCCCTGGAGCACGCCCTGCGCGCCGCCTCCACCACCCCGGCCCGCCTGCTGGGCCTGCACGACCGCGGCGTCATCGCCCCCGGCCACCGCGCCGACCTCGTCGCCCTCACCCCCACCGGCGCCCTCGAGCAGACCTGGGTCGGAGGGTTTCGTGCACACCTCCGAGCCGGAAACCCTCCAACCAGCCCGTCCTGACCTGGGTTGGAGGGTTTCGTGCACACCTCCGAGCACGAAACCCTCCAACACAGTTAGGGTCGAGCGAATGCAGATCGTGTCCGCACTCTTCGTCGAGAACTTCGAGATGCGCCAGGCGCCCGGCCCGTCGACCCGGATCGACCTGACCGGCGCGATGTTCTCGATGGCCGCCCCCGAGCCGGCACCCGTGACGGTCACGCCCCACCTCGTGGCGCTGATCTACTGCCCGCCGGGCGAGAGCGGCAACGGGGTGTTCGAGGTGGTCTTCCGCCGCGGCCTGGAGGAGGAGTCCGAGCAGGTGGCCCGCAACGTCAGCCCGTTCACCGTCGACCCGGGCAAGTTCACCTACCGCCTGGTGCGTGGCGAACTGGAGTTCCCGGACTACGGCCAGATCTTCGCCCACTGCCGCGTGGACCGCGGCCCCTGGCACCTGGTGCCCTTCACCTTGCTGCCGCCCGCATGACCGGCCGGTAAGGTCGAAGCGTGCTCACCCCGGAACAGGACCAGCAGTCGATCAACCTCATCCGCGGCTTCGCCATGGACGCCCCGCTCCACGCCAAGAGCGGCCACCAGGGCACCGCGATGGCACTCGCCCCGCTGGCCCATGTGCTCTACAGCCGGGTGATGCGCCACGACCCGGCCGACCCGCACTGGGCGGACCGCGACCGTTTCGTACTGTCCAACGGCCACGCCTCCATCCTCCAGTACTCGATGCTGTTCCTCTCCGGCTACGGGCTGGAACTGGACGACATCAAGGCCTTCCGCCAGTGGGGTTCGGCCACGCCGGGCCACCCCGAGGTCGGCCACACCGCCGGCGTGGAGGTCACCACCGGCCCGCTCGGCCAGGGGTTCGCCAACGCCGTCGGCATGGCCCTGGCGGAGCGCCACCTCAAGGCCCGCTTCGGCGCCGATGTGCAGGACCACTTCACGTTCGTGCTCGCCGGCGACGGCTGCCTGATGGAAGGCGTCAGCCACGAGGCCGCCTCGTTGGCCGGCCACCAGCGCCTCGGTGGGCTGGTGTGCGTGTACGACGACAACCACATCACGATCGACGGCGACACCGCACTCACCTACAGCGACGATGTCGCCGGGCGGTTCGAGGCCTACGGCTGGCACGTGGAGCACCTCGGCGAGGCCGGCAACGACCTCGACGCGCTGGAGGCCGGGCTGCGCCGGGCGATGGCCGTCACCGACCGGCCGAGCCTGCTGATCCTGCGCTCCCACATCGGCTACCCCAGCCCGGACTTCACCGACGACCACTCGGCGCACGGCAACCCGTTCAAGGCGGAGAACGTCACCCGCACGAAGGCCGTCATGGGCATCCCGGACGAGCCGTTCTGGGCGCCCGACTCGCTGGTCGCCGCCTACCGCGCCCACTGCGCCGACCGAGGTCGTGACGCCCACGACGCCTGGAACGCCCGGTTCGCCGCCTCCGCCGTGGACCGCGACGAGTGGGCCGCCTGCTGGGCCGCCCGCGGGTTGGACGGCTGGGAGGACGCGCTGCCGACGTTCGAGCAGGGCGAGTCCATCGCCACCCGGGTCGCCATCGAGAAGGCGTTCAACGCCACGCTCGCCGGGGTTCCAGGCCTGGTGGCCGGCGCTGCCGACCTCACCGGCAACACCGGCACCAAGCTGGCCGGTCAGCAGCCGATGACCGCGGCGACCCCGGAGGGTCGCCAGGTGTACTACGGCATCCGCGAGCACGGCATGGGCTCCACGATGGTGGGCATGGCCCTCCACGGCGGCGTGCTGCCCGCCGGCGGCACGTTCTTCGTCTTCCTCGACTACATGCGCCCGCCCGTCCGCCTGGCCGCACTGAGCGGTGCGAAGGTCGTGTTCGTCTTCACCCACGATTCCGTCGGTGTCGGCGAGGACGGCCCCACCCACCAGCCGGTGGAGCACCTGGCCACGCTGCGGGCCATCCCCCACCTCCAGGTCATCCGCCCGGCCGACGCCAACGAGACGTCGCAGGCGTGGCGGGTGGCGGTGGAGCACGACGGCCCGACGGCCCTCGTGCTGAGCCGGCAGAACCTGCCGGTGTGCACCGACGGCAGCGCGGTGGAAGTGGGTGCCGCGGTGGTGCGCGACCATGCCGACCCCAAGGTCGTGCTGCTCGCCACCGGGAGTGAAGTCTCGGTCTGCCTGGAGGCGGCCGCCCAGCTCGAGGCGGCAGGTGTCGGTGCCCGCGTGGTCAGCATGCCCTCGTGGGACCGTTTCGAGCGCCAGCCGGAGGACTACCGCGACGACGTCCTCCCGCCCTGGCTGCCGGTGCTGTCGGTGGAAGCGGCCACCACGCTCGGCTGGTCCGCCTACGCGGACGCATCAATCGGTATCGACCGCTTCGGCGCCAGCGCGCCGGGCCCCGTGGTCCTGGAGAAGCTCGGCATCAACGTCGAGCACGTCGTCGCCGCAGCCACGGACCTGATCTCTGAGGAGTGATCACATGGATCGTCTCGCAGCCCTCTACGAGCAATGCGGCCAGAGCCCCTGGCTGGACAACCTGAAGCGCAGCTACGTCACCGGCGGTGAGCTGCGCCGCCAGATCCAGCGGGGCATCCGCGGCCTCACCAGCAACCCCACCATCTTCCAGAAGGCCATCCAGGGCTCGGCTGACTACGACGCCCAGTTCCGCGACCTCGTGGCCGCTGGTGGCACCACCATCGGCCACTACTGGGCGCTGGTGCTGCAGGACATCCACGGCGCGCTGGAGCAGTTCGCGCCGCTGTACCAGGCCAGCAACCGGGGTGACGGCTACGTCAGCGTCGAGGTGGACCCCGGCCTGGCCCACGACACCCAGGGCACCATCGACGCCGCCCGGGGGCTGCATCAGCAGATCGACCGTCCCAACCTGATGGTCAAGATCCCCGCCACGGAGGCCGGCCTGCCGGCCATCGAGCAGATGATCAGCGAGGGCCGCAACATCAACGTCACCCTCATCTTCAGCCTCGACCGCTACCAGAAGGTCATGGACGCGTACATCTCCGGCCTGGAGCGGTGGGCCGGCTCAGGCGCCACCGACCTCTCCAGCGTCGCCAGCGTGGCCAGCTTCTTCATCAGCCGGGTGGACACCGAGGTGGACCACCGCCTGGAAGCCATCGGCCAGGACACCGCGCTCGCCCTGCGCGGCAAGGCCGCCGTCGCCCAGGGCAAGCTGGCCTACCAGGCGTTCCTGCGCACCTTCAGCGGCCCCCGCTGGCAGGCGCTGGCCGATCGTGGCGCCGTCCCTCAACGCCCGCTGTGGGCCAGCACCAGCACCAAGAACCCGGACTACCCGGACACCCTGTACGTGGACTCCCTGATCGGCCCCCACACGGTGAACACCCTGCCCGACGCCACCATCGACGCGTTCGCCGACCATGGCACGGTCGCACGGGCAGTGGATGTGGACGTCATCGACGCGCAGAGCGTGTGGGCCGGTCTGGCCGAGGTGGGCGTGGACATGGACGACGTGGCGGCCACGCTGGAACGCGAGGGCGTGGCCAGCTTCCAGAAGAGCTTCGACGAACTGCTCGACGCCCTCCGGCAGAAGGCCACCGAACTGGCCTGACCGGCCGGCGGGGCAGGCGGGGAACTTCGCCACCCCCGCCCGCCCCTGCCAGGCCCACGCCGGCCGGTTCCGCCAGGCCGCCGTGTTCCGACCGGGCCTGCTGGGAGGTGGCCCGGAGGTTCCCGCGCGAACGCGTCGTGGTCCAGACGGCGGCACGCCCCGGGCATGACGCCGAACGGCGAAATTCCCTGCCCTGCGTAGAGTGCTGCCGATGAACGACGCCGCCCACCCCGCCGACGAACTGTTCGCTCCCCTGCTCGACGCCCTGCCCACCGGGGCCGACCGCCGCCTGTCGCAGCAGTTGCTGCGTGCCGCCGCAGACCTGGTGCGACAGCAGCCGTCCACCCTGGACCTCAAGATCGCCGGCGCGGCGCTGGAGGAAATGGGTGAAGCGTTCGCCATGTTCGCCGGCACCACGGACGTGCCGAAGGTCACCATCTTCGGCTCCGCCCGCACCAAGGAGGACGACCCGCTCTACGCCGCCGCCCGCCGGGTGGCCGAGCACCTCGCCGAGCAGGGCTGGATGGTCATCACCGGTGCCGGCCCGGGGATCATGCAGGCGGGAATGGAGGGCGCCGGGCGCGACCACTCCATCGGGGTGTCCATCCGCCTGCCGTTCGAGCAGGGCGCCAACCACGTCATCGCCGGCGACCACAAGTACGTCAGCATGAAGTACTTCTTCACCCGCAAGCTGATGCTCATCAAGGAGAGCAAGGGGTTCGTCTGCCTGCCCGGCGGGTTCGGCACCCTCGACGAGACGTTCGAACTGCTCACGCTCACCCAGACCGGCAAGGGCGTACCCGTGCCGATCGTGTTCCTGGACACCCCCGGCGACCCCTACTGGGAGACGGTGGACGACTTCGTGCGCGAGCAATTGGTGGCCCGCGGCCTCGTTGCGTCGGCCGACCGCCACCTGTACCTGATCACCGACGACTGCCGCCAGGCGGTGGACGAGATCATCGGCTTCTACCGCAACTTCGACTCGCTGCGGTATGTCGGCGACATGCTGATCGTCCGCCTCCACCACCGCCCCACCGAGCAGCAGATGGCCCAGCTCAACGAGCAGTTCGGCCACCTCAGCACCAGCGGCGTCATCCGCGTGGTCGAGCCCTTCGAACCCGAGCGCCGCGAGCAGGACCGGCTGGACCTCGCCCGCATCGGCTTCCCGTTCGCCAAGCACGGCTACGGTGACCTGCGCGAGATGATCGACCTGCTCAACCAGTTCGCGGAGGAGTGACCCATGCATGTGGCAGCCATCTGGCGGTACCCGGTGAAGACGATGATCGGCGCCACCGTGCCCTCGGCCCACCTCGATGCCATCGGCCTGCGTGGCGACCGCGAGTGGGGAGTGCGCGACCTCACCACCGGCGCCATCGCCAACACCCGCACGCTCGGCGGGCTGATGCAGCTCAGGGCCGAGCCGCACGCTGACGGGGTGGCCATCACACTGCCCGACGGCACCGTCACACACAGCAGCGCCGCCGACGTGGATGCCGTGCTGTCGGCCGCGCTCGGACGGTCGGTCACGTTGCAGGCCCGCCCGCCGGCCGCGGAGACGGAGTTCTACCGCAGGCTCCCCTCCACGGCCGCAGACCCGATGGCCGAGCTCCGCGAGATCTTCGCCCGCGAGGACGACGAGCCGCTGCCCGACTTCACCAAGTTCCCGGCCACGCTGGTCGAGTACGAGACCCCGCCCGGCGCGCTGTACGACTGCTACCCGCTGCTGGTCATGACCACCTCGGCGCTGCGGTCGATGCAGGAGGCCGTGCCGGCGTCGGTGATCGATGTGCGCCGCTTCCGGCCCAGCCTGGTCGTCGACACCGGCAACGAGCCGGGGCACCCGGAGTTGGGTTGGGCCGGCCGGAGGTTCGCCGTCGGCGGCGCAGTGATCGAGGTCATCAACGACTGCCCGCGCTGCGCGGCCATCACCAAGCAGGTCACCCCGGACGTGCCCCAGGACCGCTCGATCCTCCGCCATGTGGTGAAGGACCTCGGCCAGGCCGTCGGCGCCTACGCCGCGGTGGTGCAGCCCGGCCCCGTGCGCGAGGGCGACGACTTCCGCCCCCTCTAGCCCAGTCGGAGGGTTTCGTGCTCACCTCCGAGCCGGAAACCCTCCAACCCGGCGGTCAGTCGGCCGGGTCGCGGCCGCGCAGGAGGTGGACGGCCTTCTCGATGGCCCGCCGTGCCTGGGCGAGGCGCTTGTCGTCAGCCGGGCGGCCGGTGCGCTCCGCCGAGGCTTCACGCAGCTGGTCGAACATGATCTCGTCGAGGTCGTCGGCGACGGATTGCAGCCGCTCGGCCAGGTGGTCGTAGCTCACGGCGCCGGCACCCCTTCGGGAGCAAGCGCCTCGGCAACGATGTCCAGCGGATGGCGAACCGTGACACCGGCGGCGGCTAGGTGCATGGCGCAGCCGGGGTTGGCGCTGGCCACCACGCCACCGCCGGCCCGGGTGATGGCCGCCAGCTTGCGCTCCCGGATCTGCCCGGCGAGCTCCGGCTCCATCGCCGAGTAGGCGCCACCGGCCCCGCAGCACAGGCCGTCGTCGTCCAGCTCGGCGACCTCCGCCACGGCGCCGAGCACCGCGCGCACCGACAGGTGGACCTTCTGGACGTGACGCAGGTGGCACGGGTCCTGCACCACGACTCGGCCAGCCGGATTGGCCGAGCGGGCCGCAGCCAGCTCATCGGCGCGGGGCGCCAGGTACTCGTGCACGTCCAGCACCCGACGGCTGAACGCTTCGGCGGCGGGCGTGCCGAGCAGGCGGCCGTACTCCTTCATCGCGGCCCCGCAGCCGGCCGAGTTGACCAGGATCGGGGCATCGCCGGGCATGGACGCCATCACCCGCTCGGCCAGCTTCGACGCCTGCGGGGTGAGCCCGGCGTGCGTGTGCAGCGCGCCGCAGCAGCCACCGCCGCTGCCCGGCACGGAGTACGTGACACCGAGCCGGCCGAGGATGCGGGCCGTGGCCTGATGGGTCTGGCGCTGCCAGGCGTCCATCACACATCCGGTGAACAGCCACACGTCGTTGCCCGTGGCCCGCAGCGCCGGCGGGCGACGCAGGGCGAGGCGCGGCAGACCGAGCCGGCGGGGCACCAGCCGGGCCCGCTGGGCGAGGGCGAGCAGCGATGAGCCGGCCAGCAGCAGGCGGTGGCGCGGCAGCACGGCGAACGCCGCCCGCTGCCAGCGCGGCGTGATCCGCCCGGCGTCGGCGAGGGCGTGGCGGGTCTGCTCCTGCAGGTGCCCGTAGGGCACGCCGGACGGGCAGGCCGGCTCGCACCCGCGGCACTGCACACAGGTCTCCATGAACTCGACGAACGACGGCGTGACCTCGGCGCCCTCCCACTGCACCGCCCGCATGGCGGCGATCCGTCCCCGTGGCGACAGGGCTTCCTCCCCCGTCACCCGGAAGGTCGGGCAGTGCGGCAGGCAGAGCCCACAGCTGACACAGGTGGCGAGTTCCTTGTCGTCCAGGTGCAGGTTCACGGCCCACTCACCGTAGCGGCTGGGGTGCCGCGCCCGATGGCCACGCCGGCGCCGGCACGGTTCAGCTGAACCGCACGCTCCGACCGGCACAGGCGGTATCGAACTGATACCATGCGCCCCATGGCGATGACTCTCCGGCTGACGGACAGCGAACAGGACGCCCTGCGTGAACGCGCTGAGGCCGAGGGCATCTCGATGCAGGAGGCGGCCAGGCGCGCCGTGCGCGAGTTCGTCGCTCGGGGTCAGCACCGCGACCGCGTCTCCTCGGCGACGGCGCTCGTGATGGACCGCCACGCCGACGCGCTGCGCCGTCTCGGCGAATGACCGATCCGGTCGAGTACCTCGACCTCGACGATCTGATCGACCTCGCGATTGCCCTGCTCGGCGATCCGCCACCGATTCGCGACGTCGGCCTCCTCGGATCCGCCGCAGCCCGACCCCAGGCGACCGCCTTCGGACGCGACGCGTACCCGGACGTCGTCACCAAAGCAGCGGCGCTGCTGCAATCGATCGTCAACAACCACGCTCTGGTCGACGGCAACAAGCGCCTCGGATGGTTAGCCACGGCCGTGTTCCTCGAACTCAACGGATACAGCGCGTCCGAGATCTCCAACGACGACGTCTACGACCTCGTCATCTGGATCGCATCCACCAACCCCTCCCTCGAGCACGTGAACACACGATTGTCCCGACTCCTTGTACGCCGGCGCCGACGCTGACTCCGTCGCACCCGATCGGCAGTTCTCGCTAGAAGGCAAGCCGTCCGAGCGGTTCAGCTGAACCGCCCCACTTCCGCAGCTCAGCGCTACACCACCTGAACGTGGAAGGAGTCGAGCGCCTCAGCCGGGATGCCGAGCGTCCCGTCCTCGAGCTTCACCCGCGGCAGCCGCTTCTCGTACATCGCTTGCACCACGACACGGGTCGGCACGCCCAGCCGTCGAGCAGCCTCGGCGGGCAGCAGCACTTCCTGCTCGGTCATTGCACGCCCCCTTCGTCGAGGCCCAACGTACCGTGGAGCATTCGGATGACGGTCGCGAGCTCGTCCTGCAGCTCCCTGCTCCGTTCAGTGAACTCGGGTGGCACTGGGCGGCGAGCGGGCCCTAGCGTCTGGGGGCCATGCCCGAAGGCCACACCATCCACCGCATCGCCAAGGACCACAGCCCGCTGTTGACCGGCCGGCCGGTTGCGGTCAGTTCGCCGCAGGGACGCTTCGCCGCCGACGCGGCGCTGGTCGACGGGCAGACGCTGGAGCGCATCGAGGCGTACGGCAAGCACCTGTTCTACTGGTGGTCCAGCGGGCGCGTCGGGCACGTGCACCTCGGCCTGTTCGGCAAGTACCGGGTGCACCGCGGGCCGGGGGCCGTGGCGCCGCAGGGCGAGGTGCGGATGCGCCTGCGGACCGACCTGGCCACGATCGACCTCGCCGGCCCGACGGACTGCGCGATCGGCACGCCGGACGACCGTGACGCCATCGTCGCCCGGCTGGGGCCGGACCCACTGCGCCGCGACGCCAAGCCCGCCGAGGCGCTGCAGCGCATGGCCCGCAGCAAGCAACCGATCGGCGCCCTGCTCCTGGACCAGAAGGTGATGGCGGGGGTCGGCAACGCCTACCGGGCGGAGGTGCTGTTCGTGAACGCCATCCATCCGCTGCGCCCCGCCGCCGACCTCTCCGACGCCGAGCGCGAGGCCGTGTGGGCCACGGTCGTCGCCATGCTGCGCAAGGGCGTGAAGGACAACCGGATCATCACCATCGACCGCAAGGAGTTCCCCGTGCCGAAGGGCGCGCCGCGACGGGGCGACGGCACGTACGTGTACTTCCGCGACACCTGCCTCCGCTGCGGCACCCCCACGGGCCGGCTGACACTGGCCGGGCGGGACTGCTACTACTGCCCCGCCTGCCAGCCCGGCTAGGTCACGCCGGCCGCCAGCGCGGGGCGTCCGGGTCGCCCAGCCAGTAGCGCAGGCGACGGCGGGCCTCCTCCGCCGCCTCCAGGTTCGTCCGACCGGCGCGGACCCGCATCATCGTGGCCACGAGCAGGCGCATCTCCGCCAGCAGGTCGCCCACCGGATCGCCGCGCAGCGAGCGGCCGAAGCCGGCGGCGAACGCCTCGTACAGGCCGGGCACGCCGTCCCACCGCTCCGTCCAGGTCATCACCGCGGCATGGTCCCACGTCGCCGGGCCGCGGCACGCAAGATCCCAGTCCAGCAGCACCGGGCCGTCGTCGGTCTGCACCACGTTCCCCGGGTGGATGTCGCCGTGGCAGAACACCTGCGGCGCGGCGGCGATCCGGTCGCGCCAGCCCTCGCAGCGAGCCAGCGCGGCATCCAGCGCTGCCCGTGCCGGCGCGTCCAGCAGGTCGTCGATTTCCTCCCGCAGTGCCTCCACCCGCCAGTGCGGGAACGAACCGCAGAACGGCAGCGGGTAGTGGGCGGCGACGTCGTCCACCGCGATCCGGTGCACCCGGGCGACCATCGCCCCGACGGCGGCCCAGTCCACCGCACCATGAGGGTGCAGCCGCTCGATGGCCAGCACCGACAGGTCACCGTGGTGGACGGCGCCCTCGATGGCCGGCCTCGGCACACGCACCCCCTCGGCGGCCAGCCGGGCCATCAGCCACAACGCGTCCTCCACCGGCGCCGTCGTGCGGGCCACCCGCAGCACGATCTCCTCACCACAGGTGAACAGGGCGTTCATGCCGGTGCGGAGGTGCTGAGGCGCCGGCAACCCCCACTCGGCGGCGGCAGCGTCCGCCGCAGCCTGAGTGGTGGCCAGGTCGCCCGGCGGCTCGGCCACGAACGGCAGCGGCTCAGCCATGCACGGGCAGGACGGGGTTGAGCCGACCGGTGGGGTCCATCTCCCGCCGGACGGCCTCGGCCAGCGCAGCCTCGCGGGCGTCCCGGGTCGGTGACGTCCACTGGTCGGCGTGGTGCACAACGCCGACACCCAGTTCGACGACGAACGTGCCCGTGGAAGCCATCGCCTCCGCAGGCGGCAGCACCCGGCGGCTGCCCGTCGGCAGCGTCGGCGGGCCGTCGCACGGCTCCATCCCCAGGGATGCCGCCTGGGCGGCGAGGTCCTCCGGGTGGCCCTCCAGCAGGGCCCACACCATCGTGCCGTCCCACAGCAGGCTGACCGGCCGGTACAGGCCGCGCTGCACGACGGCGGGCTCGGCCGACGTGCGGTACCACTGCGACGCCCGGGCCAACGGGCGGGTGCGCAGGATCACCTCACCCAGGAAGCCGAGCGTGCCCCGCGAGCCCACCAGCAGGCGGCACACGTCGAAGCCGCTGACGTTCTTCACCGTCGGCCCGCCGGCCTTCACCACCTCGCCGGCGGCCGACACGTAGCGCGCTTGCAGCAGGGTGTCGCGCACGGGTCCCCAACCCAGCTGGCGCACGTCGGCCCGCCCAACCGAGAGCGCACCGCCCACCGTGCCGCCAGCGGGCAGAGCGACGGTCTGGCGATGCTCGGCCAGCGCGGCAACGAGTTCGTCCACCGGCGTGCCGGCGCCGCAGCACACGGTCATCTCGTCCGGCTGCAGCCAGGCGATGCCCGCGGGCGCGCCGACACAGCGGACCCCCGGCACCGGGCCGCCCCGGGTACCGAGCCCCGTGATGGTCACCGGACCGGCATCGGCATCGCCGACCGCGGCGGCGAACTCCGCCAGATCGATCACACCCACGCCCCCTCGGGCACGTGCTGCAGGTCGCCGCAGCCCGCGGGCGACGGCAGCACCTTGCCGGGGTTGGCCAGCCCCGTGGGGTCGAACGCCCGGCGCACCGCCGCCTGGGCGGCCAGGTCGGCAGGGGCGAACATCAGCGGCATGAAGTCCCGCTTCTCCAGGCCGATCCCGTGCTCGCCGCTGAGCACACCGCCGGCCTCCACCGAGGCGCGGACGATCTCCTCCCCCGCCGCATGCACACGCTCCATCACCCCCGGCTCGCGCTTGTCGAACACCAGCAGCGGGTGCAGGTTGCCGTCGCCGGCGTGGAACACGTTGAGCACCAGCAGGTCGTGGCGGGCGGCGATCTCGTAGACCTTGCCGAGCACCGTGGGCAGCATCCGCCGGGGCACCACGGTGTCGTGCAGGTAGTAGTTCGGCTTGATCCGGGCGATGGCGCCGAACGCCGTCTTGCGCCCCTTCCACAGCAACGCACGCTCGGCCTCGTCCTTGGCGATGCGCACCGTGCGGGCCCCGTGGGCGAGGGCGATCTCGACGATCCGGTCCCGGTCCGCCGCCAGCCCCGCCGGCAGGCCCGTGACCTCCACCAGGAGGACCGCCGCGGCGTCGGTGGGCAGCCCGGCGTGGATGTACGCCTCCACCGCCTCGATGCACAGCTTGTCCATCATCTCCAGGGCGGCAGGCACCATCCCGTCGGCGATGATCGCGCTCACCGTCTCGGCGCCGGCCTCCACGGACTCGTAATCGAACAGCATCGTCACCACGCCCGGCGGGTTCTGGGTGAGGCGCACGCACAGCTTGGTGGCGATG
The DNA here is from genome assembly GCA_020637295.1 of Acidimicrobiaceae bacterium. Taxonomy (GTDB): domain Bacteria; phylum Actinomycetota; class Acidimicrobiia; order Acidimicrobiales; family Ilumatobacteraceae; genus UBA668. The sequence goes on from JACJWF010000002.1 coordinate 404,380, forward strand.
CCGAACATGCCCTCGCTGCCCACGAAGCCGCCGCGCAGGTCCAGCCCACCCGCGCCCGCAGGCTCCCACGCCTCGCTGCCGAGCACGACCACCTCGCCGTCGCTCAGCACCACCTCGGCGGCCAGGATGTGGCTGGTGGTGACGCCGTCGGCCAGGCAGTGCGGCCCGCCGGAGTTGTTGGCCACGTTGCCACCGATGGAGCAGCTCTGCTGGCTGGACGGGTCGGGCGCGAAGTGCAGGCCGAGATGGGCCACCTGACGCGAGAGGTCGAGGTTGAGGACGCCGGGCTCCACCCAGGCGTGGCGGTTGACCGGATCGACGGAGACGACGGCGTCCATCTTGGTGAGGGCGATGACGACCTCGCCGTCGAGCGGGGTGGCGCCGCCCGCCAACCCCGTGCCAGAACCACGAGCCACGAACGGCACCTCGTGACGCACGCAGGCGCGAACACAGGCCTGCACCTCCGCCGTGGTCAGCGGGAAGCAGACGACCTCGGTGCGGCCCTCGATGTTCGACGCGTCCCGCCGGTACAGGCCCAGCTCGCTGCCGTCCGTGTGCACTCGGGCGGGGCTCAGTGCCTCCCGCAGGGCGGCCAGCAGCGTGTCGTTCATGCCCGCCGGTCGCGGCGGGATCCCCGGGGCCGCGCCCCTCCGTCCTGCTCCACACGGTCGCGCACCTGGCGCAGCACGATGACCTGGCCTGGCTCCACCGGGCGGCCGTCCACCAGCACCTCGTCGCCGGCGTCCAGCTCGTCGGCCAGCGTCTCCCGACGCCCGTCACGATGGGCCCGCAGCTCGGCCTCCTTGGCCTTCATCGCCCGCTTGCCCTCCGCCCAGGCGTCGTGCAGGCGCTCCTTGGTCTTGCGGGCGACGTTGGCCGGGGCCAGCTCATGCGCGACGGACTTCACCTTGCGCTTGGCGACGGCCGTGCCGGCCACACCGGCCACCGCGCCGCCGACGAACCACGTCAGGCGCTTGATCATGCGCTCTTCCTCTCGCTGCGGCGCAGGCGGCGCCAGGCCCGCTTGGTGCCGGTGGCGATGCCGACAGTCTTGATGACGGGCGCCGACAACGCTGCACGTGCAACCCGGCTGCCACCGGCGACGGCGCCGCTGATGGCCTCGGCCGAGCCGAGCACCCGGTCGAAGCGGTCCAGGTCGCTGCGGGCCTCGCTGACCACCGCCCGGGCCTCATTGGTGCTGGCGGCCAACTCGGCCAGTAGCGGACGGGTCTCGGCCCGCAGGGACTCCACCTCGGCCCGCAGGGCCTTCAGCGAGTCCAGCACCCGGACCAACACGACGATCAGCGCGGCGAAGCCGATCGTGCACAGGACCGCCGCCAACACGACGGCAAGCTCACCGGCGGTCATCGCTGGCCTGTCCTCCTCGTTCGTCCATCCGCTCCGCCACCCGGCCCTCATGGCCGTGCGCGGAGGGTTCGTAGTACCGACGCCCGGCCTGCTCGGCGGGCAGGTACTGCTGCGCCACCCAGCCACCGGGATGGTCATGAGGGTACTCGTAGCCCACCCCGTGGCCGAGGGACCCTGCGCCCTGGTAGTGGGCATCGCGCAGGTGCGGCGGCACCTCGCCCACGGCGCCGTTGCGCACGTCCTCCCGGGCGTTCCAGATGGCCAGCGCCGCCCGGTTGCTCTTCGGGGCAGTGGCCAGGTGGATGGCCGCCTGGCTGAGGTTCAGCTGCGCCTCCGGCAGGCCGGCGTGCTCCACCGCCTGGGCCGCCGCCACCGCCGTCAGCAGGGCCATCGGGTCGGCCAGCCCGACGTCCTCGCTGGCGAAGATGATCATCCGCCGGGCGATGAAGCGGGCGTCCTCCCCCGCCTCCAGCATCCGGGCCAGGTAGTAGACGGCCGCCTGCGGGTCGCTGCCGCGCATGCTCTTGATGAACGCGCTGATGACGTCGTAGTGGTCGTCGCGGCCGTAGCGCAGGGCGCTGGTGCCGAGCGCAGCCTCCACGTGCTCCAGTTCCACACGGCCCGGATGGGCGAGGGCGCACGCCACCTCCAGGGCGGTCAGCACCTGCCGCCCGTCGCCGCCGGCCCGGTCGGCCAAGTGGGCGACGGCCTCCGCCGTGGCGTCCCTTCCCTCGGCCTGCAGCCCGCGGGCGATGAGGGTCTCGATGTCCGCCTTGCCCAACGGCTCCAGCCGGAAGAGCGTGCTGCGGCTGCGCAGGGGCGGGTTGACCTCGAAGAACGGGTTCTCCGTGGTGGCGCCGATGAGGGTCAGCGTGCCGTCCTCCACCGCCGGCAGCAGGGCGTCCTGCTGGGCCTTGGAGAAGCGGTGGATCTCGTCGAGGAACAGGATCGTGCCTCGCCCATGCTCGCCCAGCCGGTGGCGGGCCCGCTCGATGACCTCACGAACGTCCTTCACACCGGCCGTCACCGCGCTGAGCTGCTCGAACGCCCGCTTGGTGCTGCCCGCCACGGCGAGGGCGAGCGTGGTCTTCCCGGTGCCGGGCGGACCCCAGAAGATGGCGCTGGTCAGCCGGTCCTGCTCCACCAGGCGCCGCAACGGCTTGCCCGGCCCCACCAGATGGGTCTGGCCGACCACGTCGTCCAGGTTCTTCGGCCGCAGCCGCGCCGCCAGCGGCGCCTGGGCGCGCAGGCGCTCCTCCGCAGCAGCAGCGAACAGATCCGACACCCCGCCGACGGTAGCGCCCCACCCCTCCCCCACCACACCAGGGCTTCTGGGGCTGATTCTCGCCATCGGGCGAACTGGGGCTGGATCGTTGCGGCTTCCGCGCGGATCCGGACCACAGAACCAGACCGGCATCGACGCCAGCCGGGCGCGTCAGAGGGTGGACAGGACCCGCTCGTAGGCGGCGCGGCGCCACTCGGGCACGTGGGCGATCAGCCAGGCCGGCTCGACCCACTGCCAGGCGCGGAACTCGTGCCCGTCCGGCGTCGGCTCGATCGCCGCGTCCACCACGTCGAACAGGAACCACTTCTGCACCTGGCCGATCCGGTTGTTGACCCCGGCCTTCGCCGCCACCACTTCGTCCGGCCACTCGTAGGCCACCCAGTCGGGGAACGCCGCCCGGGCGACGACGTGCGCCTCCGCCAGCCCCGTCTCCTCCTCCAGCTCACGCCAGGCGCCCGCGACCGGGTCCTCCCCCGCCTTCAGTCCACCCTGCGGCAGCTGCCACGAGCCGGGCGAGTCCATCCGCTCGAACGCCATGATCCGGTGCAGGTCCGGGTGGCGGACGACGATGACCACGCCGGCCCGGAAGTGCGCGCTCGCCATCCCGCCACCGTAGCGGGAGGCTGTGGTCGATGCGGCCGACGCGGCCCGACGCATCCGCTCCCGCCGATAGCCGATCGCCGCGCCCCCATCCCTGCCGACAGACCCCACCCGCACCCTCTGTGTCACGGCACAAACATCAGCGCCACGGCACAGAAGTACGTGCGCTCTGTGCCGTGACCGTGACCTCTGTGCCGTGACACAGAGATCACGGGCTGGGCCGGCGACGTCGGGTCGGGACGGGGGCGGGGCGGGCTCGCCGCGCCGCCCCGCCGTCAGGACTTGGGCGGGAGAACCCGGATGCCCAGCTCGTCGAGCTGCTTCGCCGACACGGGGGTCGGCGCGTTGGTCATCGGGTCGGCGCCGCTCTGGGTCTTCGGGAAGGCGATGACCTCGCGGATGTTCTCCTCGCCGGCGAGGATGGCCACGAGGCGGTCGATGCCGAAGGCGAAGCCACCGTGCGGCGGGGCGCCGTAGCGGAACGGGTTGAGGAAGAAGCCGAACTTGCGCTGCTGCTCCTCCTCGTCGATGCCGAGCAGGTCGAAGATGCGGGCCTGGAGCTCCGGCTGGTGGATACGGATCGAGCCCGACCCGAGCTCCCAGCCGTTGAGCACCAGGTCGTACGCCTGGCTGCGCACGTTCATCGGATCGCTCTCCAGCAGGTGGACGTCCTCGGGGTGCGGCTGGGTGAACGGGTGGTGGCCGGGCTTCGGGCGGCCCGATGCCTCGTCCACGCCGACGAACATGGGGAAGTCCACGACCCACAGGTAGCGGTACGGGCCCTCGAACACCGGCGGCCGGCCGAGGTCGTTGCGCAGCTGGCCGAGCACCTCGCAGGTCGTCGACCACTCGTCGGCCACGATCAGGATCAGGTCGCCCGGCTGGGCGGACAGGCGCTCGCGTACCGCAGCGGCCTCGGCCTCGCTGAGGAACTTGGCGACCGGCGACTCGAACGTGCCGTCGGCGGCCACCTTCAGCCATACCAGGCCCTTGGCACCCATCTTCTTGGCGCGGTCGGTGAGGCCGTCGAGCTTGTTGCGGCCGTACTCCTCCGCCTTGCCGCCGGCGTTGATGCCCTTGATGCAGGCGGCGCCGGCGAAGGCCTTGAACTCGGTGGCCGAGAACACGTCGGTCAGCTCGGTCAGCTCCATGCCGAAGCGCAGGTCCGGCTTGTCCACGCCGAAGCGGTTCATCGCCTCGTGCCACGTCATCTTGACGATCTCGCCGGTCTCGTGGCCGGCGGCGCGGGCCGCAGCGATCACCGCGTTGCCGATGGCCGTGTGCACGTCGTCCTGCTCGACGAAGCTCATCTCCGCGTCGAGCTGCATGAACTCGTACTGGCGGTCGGCGCGGAGGTCCTCGTCGCGCAGGCAGCGGGCGATCTGGTAGTAGCGGTCGACGCCCGCCACCATCAACAGCTGCTTGAACAGCTGAGGGCTCTGCGGCAGGGCGTAGAACGAGCCCGGCTGCTGGCGGCTGGGCACGATGAACTCGCGGGCGCCCTCCGGCGTGCTCGGCACGAGCATCGGGGTCTCGACCTCGACGAAACCCTGGGCCTCCATCGCCGACCGGATGGCGCTGTTGACGGCGGCCCGGATGCGCAGGTTCTTCTGCATCCGCTCGCGGCGGATGTCCAGGTAGCGGTACTGGAGGCGGGTGTTCTCCGCCACGTTGTCGGCCCGCTCGCTGATGGGGAACGGCGGCGGCTCGGCCGCGTTGAGGATCACCACCGAGCACTGCTGGATCTCGATGGCGCCGGTCGGCAGCTTGGTGTTGACGTTCTCGTCCGGGCGAGCGGCCACCACGCCGGTGACCTGCAGCACGTACTCGGCACGTACGTCGACGGTGTTGTCCACCACGCACTGGGTGACGCCGCTGTGGTCGCGGAGGTCGACGAAGGCCAGCTTCTCGCCGTGCTCGCGTCGGGTGGCGACCCACCCGGTGAGGGTGACGGTCTGCCCGACGTGCTCGGCGCGGAGCTCGCCGCACTGGTGGGTTCGCATGGAGGTGGCGCTCATAGGAGGTTCCTGAGGTGTGGGATGAGATCGGTGCGGGCCACGGCCGTCTGCGCGCCGCGGTCGGTGTCGTGCTGGCGGAGGGGGCGGACCACGACGGTGCCCTCCTCGAGCTCGTTCGTGCCGACGATGAGTGCCACCGCCGCACCGCTGCGATCGGCGACCTTCATCTGGCTCTTCATGCTGCGGTTCTCGTAGGCACGGTCGGCGCGGATGCCGGCAGCACGCAGTTCGGCGGTGAGGCGCAGGGCCTCCAGCCCGCCTGTGGTGTCGACCACGAACACGTCGACGGCTTGCGGCGGGGCGCCGAACACGCCCTCGTCCTCGCAGGCGAGCAGCGTGCGGTCCAGACCGAGTGCGAAGCCCACGCCCGGCGTCGGCTGCCCACCGAGCGACTCGACCAGCCCGTCGTAGCGGCCACCGCCGCCCAACGCGTTCTGCGCAGAATCCAGCGTGCCGCCCTGGTACTCGAACGTGGTGCGGCGGTAGTAGTCCAGGCCACGCACCAGCTTGGCATCGATGGTGAACGAGATGCCGAGCGCCCGCAGGCCCGCCTGAACACCGTCGAAGTGGGCGGCGGACTCGGGGCTGTAGAAGTCGGCGATGTGGGGCGCGGCCGCGACGAGCGGCGCGTCCTGCTCGCGTTTGGAGTCCAGCACCCGCAGCGGGTTCTTCTGCAGGGTGACCCGGCTCTCCGGGCTGAGCGCGTCGAGGTGGGCTTCGAAGTGGGCGGTGAGGGCGGCGACGTAGCGGGCACGGTCGTCCGGCTCGCCGAGCGAGTTGACCAGCAGGTTCACCTGCTGCAGGCCGAGCGCCTTGTAGAACTCCCACCCCAGCGCGATGACCTCGACGTCCAGGTACGGGTCGTCAGCACCCAGCACCTCGATGCCCACCTGGTCGAACTGGCGGTAGCGGCCACGCTGCGGCTTCTCGTAGCGGAACATCGAGCCTGCGTACCAGACCTTCCACGGCACGACCGGCTTGTGCTGCACGAAGGCCCGGCAGACGCTGGCGGTGAGCTCCGGCCGGAGTGCGACGTGACGGCCGCCCTTGTCCTCGAAGTCGTACATCTCCTTCGACACCACGTCGGTCGCGTCGCCGATGCGCTGGAACACGCCGAGATCCTCCAGCAGCGGCGGGATGACCTGGCCGTACCCGGCGGACTCGCAGACCTGGGCGAACACCTCAACGAACCGGCGCCAGCGGGCCGATTCGGGGGGCAGGATGTCGCGCATCCCTGGGCTGGTCTGGAACTCCGGCACGGCCGTCAAGGCTACCGGCCGCCGGCACCGCCGCTCCGGAGGGTTTCAGGGGCCTGGGGAGATCCGCGAGGCTGTGGTGTGGGCGAGATCCTGGTCGCAGCAGCAATGGCCGCGGTCGGCGTGGCGGTCGGCAGCATCGTGTTCCTCCTGGTCCGGCTGGCGCGGATGGCGCTCCTGCACGTGGACCGGCGCCGTGAGGTCATCGACCAGCACGGCTCCGCATGGCTGGTGGCTGTCCCGGTCGCGCCACGCAGGCTGCACACCCCGTTGTCTCGGCTGGCATTCGGCATGGGGTGGGACGCCCGCCGCCGGCGACGTTGGAGCGGCCTCCGCGACGAGGACATCGCTGACAACGAGATGACCCACCCGCGCGGCCTCATCGACGAAACCGGCGAGTTCGCCGGCTGCGTCGCCCCGATCCTGCTGACGCTCGTCGCCATCGGCCTCGTCGTCCTCGTCGTCGAAGTCCTCGCCGCGCTGGTCCTGGCAGCCCTGGTGGGCGCGTACCGGCTGGTGCGGTCGAAGTGGATCGTGGTGGTCACCGACCCACGTGATCGACCGGCCACCTACCCGGCCGACTCCCTCCACAGCGCCCGCACCCTCGCGGCCGACCTTGCCGCGGACATCGCCGCAGGTCGCCATCAGGGCTGGAACCGCTGACGTCAGCGCTGCGGTTCCGGGGCGGGCCCATGGCTTCCGCCGTTCAACTCTGTTCGATTTCGAATCCGTCGGGCGGTTCGAGCGGCAATCGAAGTCGAACAGACGTAAACGAGGGGTGGGTGAACGGCGGCAGCGGAACCGTGCCCGGGCGCCGCCGTGTCCGCTCTGGCGCTACCTGCGTGGCGCAACACGCCGGCGGCTGCCATGTCGACCCCGCGCCGCCATCCGAGTGCCGACTCGCACCCCGGGGTCGGAGTGCACACTCGGTTGCAGCGTGGCACTCGGGTCGGTCGCCGAGCACTCGGGTCGGTCGCCGAGCACTCGGGTCGGCGGCGTGGCACTCGGATGAGGACGACGGTCCGGCGGGCGGCGGCTGGCCCTCGCGGGCGGCGGGGCGGGTCAGCCTTTGCCGGGGACGAGGCGGTAGGCCTCGTAGACGCCGTCGATGTGGCGGATGGTGCGCAGGACGGCGTCGAGGTGGCCGGCGTCGGCCATCTCGAACTCGAAGCGCATCTTGGCCACGCGGTCCGAGCCGGTGTGGGTGCTGCAGGCGACGATGTTGACATGGTGGTCGCTCAGCGAGTTGGCCACGTCGCGCAGCAGGCGGGAGCGGTCGAACGCCACCACCTCCACGCCCACGCGGAACTGGGCCTCCTTGCTGTCGCCGTCCCACTCCACCTCGATCAGGCGAGCAGCCTGCTCGTTCATCAGGCTGGCCGCGTTGGCGCAGTCCGTGCGGTGGACGGACACGCCGCGGCCACGTGTGATGAACCCGATGATTTCGTCGCCCGGCACCGGCGTGCAGCAGCGGGACAGGCGGACGAGCACGTCGTCCAGCCCCTCGACATGCACCCCGACCTGGTTGCGCCCACGGCGCTGCGGGCGCCCCGAGGGTGCCACTGTGGCCGGCAACTGCTCGCCGTCGTCACCGTGGCGATGGCTGCGCGCCGTCTTCTGGGCGATCGACCGGGCCGAGACATGCCCCTCCCCGATCGCCGCCAGCAGCGCATCGAGGTCGGCGTAGCTGGCGGCCTCGATCTCCTCCTTCAAGGCGTCGCTGGCCCACATCCGTTGCACCGGCAGGCCCTCGCGGCGGAACTCCTTGGTGAGCTCCTCCCGGCCGGACTCGATCATGTCGTCGCGGCGCTCGCGGGAGAACCACTGCTTGATCTTGTTGCGCGCCCGCGGCGACTCGACGAACTGCAACCAGTCCCGCGACGGGCCGGCCGACTCCACCTTGGAGGTGAAGATCTCGCACGTGTCGCCGCTCTTCAGCACATGGTGCAGCGGCACCAGGCGCCCGTTGACCTTCGCCCCGATGCAGGCGTGGCCGACCTCGGTGTGGACGGCGTAGGCGAAGTCCACCGTGGTGGAGCCCACCGGCAGGGTGACGACTCTGCCCTTCGGGGTGAACACGAAGACCTCATCCTGCTCGAGATCGGTCTTCAGGTTCTCCATGAAGGCGGCCGGGTCGGTGACCTCCGCCTGCCAGTCGATGATCCGGTTCAGCCAGTCGATGTCGTTGCTGGCCTGCACGCCGTCCTTGTAGGCCCAGTGCGCCGCCACGCCCCACTCCGCCCGCTGGTGCATCTCACGGTTGCGGATTTGCACCTCCACGGTCTTGCCCTGCGGCCCGATGACCGTGGTGTGCAAGCTCTGGTAGAGGTTGAACTTGGGCATCGCGATGTAATCCTTGAACCGCCCCACCACCGGCTTGTAGCGGCCGTGGATGCAGCCGAGGGCCGCGTAGCAGTCCTTCACCGACTCGACGATCACCCGGATGGCCACGAGGTCGAAGATCTCGTCGAACTCCCGCCCCTTCTGGACCATCTTCTCGTAGATGCTCCACAGGTGCTTGCCCCGGCCGGTGACCTGGGCGGTGATGCCCAGCTCCTGCAGGCGGCCCTGCACCTCGGCGATGGCGCGGGCCAGGTAGACGTCTCGCTCGGGCGTGCGGGTGGCCACCAGCTGGTCCAGCTCGGCGTAGCGCTTCGGGTACAGCGAGGCGAAGGCCAGGTCCTCCAGCTGCTGCTTCAACTCCTGCATGCCCAGCCGGTGGGCCAGCGGGGCGTAGATCTCCAGCGTCTCGTGGGCGATGCGCTGCTGCTTCTCGCTGGGCATCGCGGCGATCGTGCGCATGTTGTGCAGGCGGTCGGCCAGCTTGATGATCAGCACCCGCAGGTCGCGGGCCATCGCCACCAGCATCTTGCGCATGGTGGCGGCCTGCTGGGCCTCCTTGGAATCGAACTGGAGGCGCTCCAGCTTGGTGACCCCGTCGACGATCTGGGCAACCTCGGCACCGAAGCCGCTCTCCACGTCCGCCAGGGTGATCTCGGTGTCCTCCACCGCGTCGTGCAGCAGTGCGGCGGCCAGCGAGATCTCGTCCAGCCCGAGGTCGGCCACGATGCGGGCGACGGCCATCGGGTGGTTGATGTAGCTCTCACCGCTGCCGCGCACCTGGTGGCGATGCGCCTCCCGCGCCGTCTCGTAGGCCCGGTTGATCAGCGACACCGGTGCCTTCGGGTGGCGGCGCCGGTACGCGGTGAGCAGCGGTGTCAGCTCTTCGGCCGTCGCGTTCTGGTGGCGACGCCAGGGCAGAACACGATCGACCGCGGCCATCAGTAGATCGCCAGGCTCTCGACCAGGTGGTCGCCCAGACGGGTCCTCCCGCCCAGCGCACTGAGCTCGATGAGGAACCCGAGGCCGACCACCTTGCCGCCGAGCGCCTCGACCAGCCGGCAGGTGGCCTCCGCCGTGCCGCCGGTGGCCAGCACGTCATCGATCACCAGGATCCGCTCGCCGGGGTGGATGGCATCCCGGTGGATCTCCAGCTTGTCCCGCCCGTACTCCAGTTGGTACTCCTCGCGCACCACCGCCCACGGCAGCTTGCCCGCCTTGCGGACCGGAATGAACCCGGCACCCATCCGGTAGGCGACGGGCGCCGCCACGATGAAGCCGCGGGCTTCCATGCCGAGCACACGGTCCACCGGCACGTCGCCGAAGCGGTGCACGAGTTCGGTGATGGCCTTGCCGAACCCCTCGGCATCGCCGAGCAGCGGGGTGATGTCGCGGAACGTGACCCCGGCCTCGGGGTAGTCCGGGATGTCCCGGACCAGACGGGTGAGCCAGTGGCCGTTGGGCGCCATGCGTGGAGGGTACCGGAAAGCCGGTGCCTCAGGACCGCCGCTTCTTCTTGCGCGGCCGCGGCGTGTGGGTGAGCAACTCCTGCGGCGTCATCGCCGCGACACCGACGGTGGCAACCGATGCGGTGCGCCGCTTGGCCGCCTCTCGGCGACTCGACGGTGAGCCGCCCAGTACCAGACGCTCCAGTTCCACGCCTGTGGCATGGCGCCCACGCAGCGACCGGAACTTGGGCTCACGCTCTTTGGCCATCGCCACCAGCGGGGCGGCGACGAAGATCGACGAGTAGGACCCGGTGATGAGGCCCACGAGCAGGGCGAGTGCGAACTCGCTGAGCGTGACCGCGCCCATCACCCCGGCGCCGAGGATCAGCAGCGACAGCACCGGCAGCACTGCCGCCAGGCTGGTGTTGAGCGAGCGCATGAGCACCTGGTTCATCGAGACGTTGATGATGTCCGCGTAGGGCATCTTCGCTGCCGAGTAGCGATGCTGGTTCTCCTTCACCTTGTCGAACACGACGATCGTGTCGTACAGGGAGAAGCCGAGGATGGTGAGGAAGGCGACCACGGTGGCCGGTGTCACCTCGAAGCCGAGCAGGGAGTACACCCCAACGCTCAGCAGCACGTCGTGGAGCATGGCCACGATCGCGCCCATCGCCATGCGCCACTCCAGCCGCCAGGCGATGAAGAGTGCGACGAGGACGAGGAAGATCAGTAGGGCGCGGATGGCCTTCTCGGTGATCGTCTTGCCCCAGGTGCTGCTGACCGAGGACGTGGTGATCTGGTTGACGTCCAGCCCTGTCGCCTCGGCGAAGGCCCGCTGGATGCGGATGCGCAGCAGGTCGGTGCTACTGGCGTTCTGCCCGGCGTCGATGCTGGTGGGCGTGACCGCCGTGTCCGCCGTCGTGTCCGCCGTCGTGTCCGCCGTCGTGTCCAGCGTGGTGTCCGCCGTCGACTCCGCGGTGGTGTCCAGCGTCGAGTCCGCGGAGGTGTCCGCCGTCGAGTCTGCCGTGGTGTCACCGGTGGCCGCGGCAAGGGTGGTGTCCGGTGTGGCCGTCGTGGTGGCGGCTTCCGTCGTTGTGGTCGCGGCTTCCGTCGTGTCGGTGGTTCCGTCGTCCGGGCTGGTGACGCTGTCGGCGGACACCTGCACCTTCAGGGTGCGGGTCTGGCCGTTGTTGCTCAGCAACTCCTGGATCTTGGCCGACGTGCCGTCGATGCCGTTGTCCTCGAGGATGGCGCGGGCCTGGTCCTCGGTCAGCGTGTCCGAGGGGATCTCCCACACGACGCCGCCGCGGAAGTCCAGGCTGAGGTTCAGGCCGCGGACCACCAAGGATCCGAGGCTGAGCAGCAGCAGCAGCGCGGACAGGCCGAGACCCAGCCACCGCCGCCCGTAGAAGTCGATCGAGGTCTCGCCGTGGTAGAGCCGGCCGAGTGGGCCACGCCGCTCGTGCCCGAGCAGTTCGAATTCCTCCTCGGCCTCCTCGGCAGTGCGCCCGTGGGTGCGCCGGTGACCTGCAGGTGCGGGCGACTCCTCGGCGTCGTCCGTTTCCACCGGCTCGTCCGTCGCCTCGTCATCGCCGTCCAGCGGCAGATCGTCCACGAGGTCCTCGTCGTTCTGTTCGTCGCGGGGATCGCCGGTCATGCCGCACCCCCCGAGGTCGCCACTTCGATGCCCATCACCTTGCGCCGCTCCATCCACTGGGTGCGTGCGAGCAGCAGCACCATCGGGCGGGTGAACACATAGGACACCAGCAGGTCACACGCCGTGGAGAGGGCGAGGAAGAAGGCGAAGCCGCGCACCGCGCCCACCGTGAGGTACCACAGCACGAAGGCGCCGATGAGCGACACGAGGTCGGCGACCACGATCGTCCGCCAGGCCGCCTGGAAGCCGCGCTGGGCGCTGTTGCGCAGCGACTTGCCGGTGCGCACCTCGTCCTTCAGACGTTCGAAGAACACCACGTAGGAGTCCACGGTGACGCCGACGGACACGATGATGCCGGCGACGCCGGACAGCGACAGGGCGAGGCCCTGTGTGCGCGACAGGATCGAGATGGTGCTCCACAGCAGGGCGCCCGACACCGTGAGGCCGATGGCCACGATGAGCCCGAGCGTGCGGTAGTAGAGCGCCATGAAGAGCAGCACCAGGAACACGCCGATGAGGCCCGACACCCAGGCCGCCTTCAGGGAGTCCTTGCCCAGCGTCGGCGACACGTTCTGCACCGACAGCACCTCGAGGGTGACGGGCAGCGAGCCGGAGTTCAGCACGCGGGCGAGGTCCTTGGCCTCCTGCTCCGTGAACGAGCCGCTGATCCGCACGCCGGAGTCGAAGCTGGACGCGTTGATGGTGGGTGCCGACTGCAACTCGCCGTCGAGCTCGATGGCCAGCTGGCCGGTGGAGCACTCCGACGTCTTGTTGAAGCACTGGTACACGGCGTTGTCCCAGTTGGCCCGCTCCGTGTTGTTGCGCAGGTCGACGGACACGCCCCACCCGCTGTCGCTGGCGGTCTGGCCGACGGTGGCCTGCGCGTCCGTGAACACCTCACCGGTACCGAATGCCGCACCGACCTGGCAGTAGGTGGGCACCTCGCCGCGCAGCGGCAAGATGGCCTGCTGGGTGGGGTCCGAGGTCTGGCGGGGGTAGTAGCCCCACATGTCCATCGGCACCGGCGTGGTGGTGCTGGTGGCAGCAGGTTCCGTCGTGGTGGTGTCGTCCGTGCCGGACGTGGTGTCCGCGGTGGTGTCAGCCGTGGTGGTGTCCGGCGACGCCCCCGGCGTGGTGGTGTCGCTGCCAACGGGCCGGGCCGGGCCGGGCGCCGCCGTGGTGTCCACCGCGTCCGTCGAAGGCACTGTGGTCTCGGCGGAATCACCGGTCGAGTCAGCGGTGCTGTCGCCCGTGGAGTCACCGGTGGTGTCACCCGTGGCGTCCGTGCTGTCCGGGGTGACCGGCGCATTCGGGTCGCTGACGGCCTGGCAGCCGATGACCGGGCGCAGGTACACCTGGCCGGTGACCTGCACCAGGCGGATGGCGTCCTCCTGGTTGGTGACGCCCGGCAGGTTGACGACGATCGTGTCGCCCTGGCGGAGGATCTCCGGCTCGGCCACACCCAGGCTGTCCACGCGCTCGCGGATCTTGTCCACGGCGAGGTCCAGGCTCTCGTCGCTCCAGGAAGTGCCGGCCTTGGGCTGCTGGGTGACGGACACGCCACCCTGGAGGTCCAGCCCCAGGGCGGGGTGCGTGCCGGTGGCCAGCGTGACGATGAGCGCCGCGTAGGCGATGGTCATCGTCAGCGCGAGCGTGAGGATCAGTCGCCTGCGCATGGGGAGGCGATCAGGACTCGTCGTCGACAGCGGCGGCCGGCGCGTCGATCTTGGTCTGGCGGTTCTTCGTGCCGTCGTCGTCCGGCGTGGCCGTCTCGCCCATCGCCGTGTCCACCTTGCGCTGGATGGCCTGGCGGGCGATGCGGATCTGGATGTTGTCGTCGATCTCCAGCCAGGCGATGTCGCCGTCGAACCCGGTGACGAAGCCGTACAGGCCGGACGTCGTCATGATCTCGTCGCCCACCTCGATGGCCTGCTGCATGGCGACCTGCTCGCGCTGGCGGCGCCGCTGCGGGCGGATCATCAGGAAGTACAGGCCGAACGGGATGAGCAGAAAGATGCCGAGCTGGATCAGGGCTGCCGCGCCGGATGACGAGTTGCTGTCCGAGCCACCGGCGGTGGTTGCTGTGCCGGCGACGAGGTGATGGAGGAGGTGCATGGTGGAAACGACCAACTGTTCACGTGGGGAGGGCGCACGGCCCTCGTTGACCGGCAGGCGAGTCTAGCCACGGGGGACGGGGGTTCGGCATGTCACCCCCAGACGTTCAGCACCTCGCGACGCAGCACGTCGAACGATCCGTCAGCGATCGCGGCCCGCATCCGGGCCATCAGATCCAGCGTCCAGGCGATGTTGTGCAGGCTTACCAGGCGCAGCGCGGTGGGCTCGCCCACCTGGAACAGGTGGCGCAGGTACCCACGGGTGTGCCGGGTGCAGACCTCGCAGCCACAGGTGGCGTCGATCGGGCCATCGTCGTCGGCGTAGCGGGCAGCCTTCACGTGCAGCTTGCCCTCGGAGGTGAGGGCCGTGCCGTGGCGCCCGAGGCGGGTCTGCATCACGCAGTCGAACTGGTCGACGCCCAGGCCCACGGCCTCCACCAGGCTGGCGGGGTCGCCCACGCCCATCAGGTAGCGGGGCCGGTCGGCGGGCAGGTGCTGGATGGCCGCGGCAAGGGCCGGCAGCATCTCCGCCCGGGTCTCCCCCACGCTCAGCCCACCGATGCCGTAGCCGTCGAACCCGATCTCCACCGTCCGCTGGGCGCTCTCCGCCCGCATCCCCTCGTCGACACCACCCTGGACGATGCCGAACAGCGCCTGGTCCTCCCGCTGATGGGCTGCCTTCGCCCGTGCGGCCCAGGCAGCAGTGCGCTCCACCGCCACGCGCACCACGTGCTCTGGCGACGGCAGCGGAGGGCACACGTCCAGCACCATCTGGATGTCCGCGCCCAGCAGTTCCTGGGTGCGGACAGCGACCTCCGGTGTGAAGCGGTGCTTCGACCCGTCGTACGTGGAGCGGAACGTGACGCCGTCGTCGTCCACCTTCGGCTCCAGCGAGAACACCTGGAACCCGCCGGAGTCGGTGAGGGTCAGCCCACCCCACGATGCCCACTTCCCGAGCCCGCCGAAGCGGGCGACACGCTCGGCGCCCGGCCGGAGCATGAGGTGGTAGGTGTTGCCGAGCACGATCTCGGCCCCCAGCCGCTCGTAATCGGCCGCGCTGAGGTACTTGATGGCACCCCGCGTGCCCACCGGCATGAAGCAGGGGGTGCGGTAGGTGCCATTGGCGGTGTGGCCCACCCCGGTGCGGGCGGCGCCGTCAGTGGCCAGGGTCTCCAGGCGAACGGGGTGCATCGGCGGCGAGGCTACGGCCAGACACGCCGGTTGCCGTCCTGCCGACCCTTCTCAGGCGGCCGGTGCCCCGACGCGGCGCCGGGCGGTGATGGCCCCGATGAGCGCCAAACCCCCGCCGGCCAGGCAGAGCCACGTGCCGAACCCGACCGACGACAACGTGCTGAGGCTGGGGTTGTACCGGTCGACCAGAGAACTCGTGGTCGACAGGTACAACAGGGGGATGGCGAGCGCGGCCAGTGCACCGATCACCAGCAGGGCACGCAGATTCGCCTTCACGGCACCCACGAACATCATCACCACGACCGCAGCGAGCGGAATGGCCAGCGGGAATGAGGAGAGGTCGGCCGGCGTGTCGTCGAAGATGATCTGCGACGTGAGGTCGATCGCCGAACGCTCCTTGTCCCACAGTTCGCTGCTGGTCCACGGCGATGCGATCGACACAAGGGTGAGGAAGGCTCCGAGCACGCCGAGCGGGACGGAGGTCGAGGCCGGGCTCGCTGACGGGGTGGGCGACGTCGACGGCGCTGACCACTGGCCCTGGGAGTGGGCGCCGGGGGCGCTGGGGGGCGGAAGCTCTGACATCCGGCCAGCGTAATTGACCCGGAAGGTGCCCGAGGGCTAGCGCAGACTCCGATCCAGCAGCATCGCGTCGCCGAAGCTGAGGAAGCGGTACCGCTCTGCCAGTGCGATCTCGTACAGGCGCCGCCAGCGGGCGCCGACGAACGCGTCGATCATCATCAGCAGCGTCGTGCGCGGCAGGTGGAAGTTGGTCATCATCACGTCGACCGTCTTCCACTCGTACGGCCGGTGGATGAACAACCGGGTCCGGCCCTCGGTCTCCCCGAACGTGGCCGCGCTCTCCAGCGCCCGCACGCTGGTGGTGCCGACGGCCACCACCCGGCGGGCAGCACGGACGGCTTCCATCGTGGCCGCCGGAACCCGGTAGCGCTCGCTGTGGATCTGGTGGTCGCGCGGGTCGTCGGCGCTGACCGGCTTGAACGTGTCCAGCCCCACCACCAGTTCCACCGTTGCCGTCGCCACCCCTGCGGCCCGGATGGCGGCCAGCAGTTCCGGCGTGAAGTGCAGCCCGGCCGTCGGTGCGGCGGCTGACGCAGGCTCGTTGGCGTACACGGTCTGATAGCGGTCGGGTGGGGCGGTGGAGCCAGTGATGTACGGCGGCAGGGGCATCTCCCCGTGGTGCTGGAGCAGCACCAGCGGGTCGCCCTCCCCTACCAGTTCGACCAGCATCGTGTCGCCGGCGGCGGCCCGGCCGACCACCCGGACGAGCGGCACGTCCCCGCTGAACAGCACCTCCCCCTGCTTCACCTTGCGAGCGGGGCGGACCATGGCCTCCCATGTGCGACGCTCGTGGTCCAGCGGTTCCAGCAGCAGTGCCTCCGCCGCTCCTCCCGTGGCCCGCCGCAGGCGCAGCCGGGCGGGGATGACCTTGCTGTCGTTCACCACCAGCACGTCGTCGGGCTGCAGGAACTCGCCGAGGTCACGCACGTGGCGGTGGAGCGGCGCGGCACTCCCCCGGTCCACCAGCAGGCGCGCCGAATCCCGTGGCTCGGCCGGCTGCTGGGCGATGCGGGCGTCCGGCAGCGCGTAGTCGAAGTCCTCCAGGTGCATGGCCCGTCCAGGCTACGGGCGGCGACGCCGTAGGGTCGCGGCATGGACGACCCGCACCGCCTGGCCACCGTCGATGCCCTCCGGCAGCACTACCGCATGCCGGGGAAGCTGGTCGTCGAGAAGGAGCGGGCGGAGCTGGACGAAGCGACTGCCCGGTTCATCAGCCGGTGCCGCTTCGCCGTCGTCGCCACGTTCGACGAGGACGGCAATGCCGACGCCTCCCCGCGCGGCGGGCCGAGCGGCTTCGTCCGGGTACTGGACGCGCAGCACATCGCCCTCGCCGACCTCAACGGCAACAACCGGCTGGACACCCTCCAGAACGTGGTGCGCACCGGCAGGGCCGGGCTGCTCTTCGTGATGCCCGGCAAGGGCGAGACGGTGCGGGTCAACGGCGCGGCCTGGGTCACCACCGACCCTGCGGTGCTCGGCGCCTTCCAACTCCCGAAGGTGCCGGTCACGGCGATCGTCGTGCGCGTCGAGAGCACCTACGTCCACTGCGCCAAGGCGTTCATGCGCGGCGGGGTGTGGGACCCTGCTGCCTGGGCTGCGCTGGCGGAGACCCCCGACGGCGCGGAGATCCTGGCCTGCCAGTTCACGATGGACGCCAATGGCGTACGCGGCGCCCTGCAGGAGGGCTACGCCGCCGACCTCGCAGCCGACGGCTGAGGGCTGCGGGCCGGGGGCTCGACTCAGGCCAGGGTGGCCAGCGCGGCGTTGAACGTGGCGCTGGGCCGCATCACCGCTGTGGTCTTCTCCGCGTCGGGGGCGTAGTAGCCACCGATGTCGGCCGGCTGACCCTGCACCGCGGTGAGCTCAGCGACGATGGCCGCCTCGTCGCCCGCGAGCCTCGCAGCCAGCGGGGCGAACTTCGCCGCCAGGGCCGGGTCGGCGGTCTGCGCCGTCAGCTCCTGCGCCCAGTAGAGGGCGATGTAGAAGTGGCTGCCGCGGTTGTCGAGCTGGCCGACTTTGCGTGCGGGCGACTTCTCGTTCTCCAGCAGCGAGCCGGTGGCCTTGTCCAGCGTGTCGGCCAGCACCTGGGCGCCCTTGTTGCCGGCGAAGGCGGCCAGCTGCTCGAACGAGGCTGCGAGCGCGAGGAACTCGCCGAGCGAGTCCCAGCGGAGGTAGTTCTCCTTCACCAACTGCTGCACGTGCTTGGGGGCGGAACCGCCCGCACCCGTCTCGAACAGGCCGCCGCCGGCCATCAGCGGCACGATCGAGAGCATCTTCGCGCTGGTGCCCAGTTCCATGATCGGGAACAGGTCCGTCAGGTAGTCGCGCAACACGTTGCCGGTGACCGAGATCGAGTTCAGGCCCTGGCGGATACGACCGAGGGAGAAGCGGCATGCCGCCTCGGGGGCCATCGTCTCGATCTGCACGCCGGTGAGGTCGTGCTCGGGCAGGTACTCGCGCACCTTCGCCAGCAGCGCCGCGTCGTGCGGGCGGGCCTCGTCGAGCCAGAACACGATCGGGTCGCCGGTGGCGCGGGCGCGCGTGACGGCCAGCTTCACCCAGTCCCGCACCGCGGCGTCCTTCGTCTGGCACATGCGCCACACGTCGCCGGCCTCCACCTCGTGCTGCAGCAGCACGGTGCCGGCGCTGTCCACCACGCGCACCGTGCCGTCGGCGGGCACCTCGAAGGTCTTGTCGTGCGAGCCGTACTCCTCGGCGGCCTGGGCCATCAGCCCCACGTTGGGCACCGAGCCCATCGTGGTCGGGTCGAACGCGCCGTGGGCCTTGCAGTCCTCGATGACCGCGGCGTACACACCGGCGTAGCTGCGATCGGGGATGAGCGCCTTGGTGTCCTGCTCGGCACCCGCCTTGTTCCACATGTGGCCCGAGGTGCGGATCATCGCCGGCATCGACGCGTCGACGATGACGTCGCTCGGCACGTGCAGGTTGGTGATGCCCTTGTCGGAGTCCACCATCGCCAGGTCGGGACCGTTGGCGTAGGCGGCCTCGATGGCGGCCAGCACCGCGTCGCGCTGGTCGGCCGGCAGCTTGCCGGCGGCCTCGATGACCGCGCCGAGGCCGTTGTTGGGGTCGGCGCCCACTGCGGCCAGCGCCTCGCCGTGCTGGGCGAACATGTCGGCGAAGTACACCTTCACCGCGTGACCGAAGAGGATGGGGTCGGAGACCTTCATCATCGTGGCCTTGAGGTGCAGCGACAGCAGCACGCCCTCCTCGCGGGCCTTGGCCACCTCGTCCTCGTAGAACTTCACGAGCGCCCTGCGGCTCATGAACGTGCCGTCGATGATCTCGCCGGCCTTGAGCTTCGTGCTCGCCTTCAGCACGGTGACGGCACCGTCGGCGCCCACGTGCTCGATGCGCACGTCGGTGGCCTCGGGCACCGTGACGGACCGCTCGTTGCCGAAGAAGTCGCCGCCGCTCATCGAGGCGACATGGGTCTGGGAGTCGGCCGACCAGGCGCCCATCGAGTGCGGGTGGGTGCGGGCGTAGGCCTTCACCGACGCCGGCGCCCGGCGGTCCGAGTTGCCTTCGCGGAGCACCGGGTTGACGGCGCTGCCCTTCACCTTGTCGTAGCGGGCCTTCACGTCGCGGTCGGCGTCGGTGGCCGGGTCGTCCGGATAGTCGGGCAGCGCGTAGCCCTTGCCCTGAAGCTCCTTGATCGCGGCCTTCAGCTGGGGCATGGAGGCGCTGATGTTCGGCAGCTTGATGATGTTGGCCGACGGATCGAGCGCCCACTGACCAAGTTCGGCCAATGCGTCGGGGACCCGCTGCGCCTCCGTGAGGTGATCGGGGAACAGGGCGAGGATGCGGCCGGCGAGCGAGATGTCACGCGTCTCCACGTCCACGCCGCACACGCCGGCGTATGCCTGGATGATGGGAAGGAACGAATAGGTGGCCAGCAGCGGGGCCTCGTCGGTGTGGGTGTAGACGATCTTCGCCATCGTGGAGCACTCCTCGAAACTGCACTGGAACGTGCACGGGAACTTGTATCGGACTTGTACACCCTAGCGGCTGACCCGGCTACCGTGCCAAGCCCCGCCCTAGCATCGGGAGCGATGGACTTCTCGTGGACTCCGGAACAGCAGGCCCTGCGTGAGAAGGCGGCATCCGTGGCCGCCGATGCCGTCGCCAGGTACGGCCGCGCCAACGACTCGTGGATCAACGGCTACTCCAAGGAGTTCTCCAAGGAGCTCGCCGCCCACCGCTGGATCGGCATGGCCTGGCCGGACAACCCGTACAGCGGCGCCCAGCAGCCGCCGCTGGACCGGCTGATCGTCGGCGAGGAGCTGATCAAGGCCGGCGCCCCGATCGGCGCGTCGTGGTTCGCCGACCGGCAGATGGGCCCGGCGATGCTGACCTACGGCACCCCGGATCAGCAGGCCGCCTTCCTGCCCGGCATCGTCGCCGGCGAGACCACCTGGTGCATCGGCATGAGCGAGCCGGACTCCGGCAGCGACCTGGCCAGCCTGAAGACCTCGGCGGTCCTGGAGGGCGACCACTGGCGGATCAACGGCCAGAAGATCTGGACCAGCTTCGGCGCCGTCGCCGACTACTGCTACCTCATCTGCCGCACCCGCCAGGAGGGGCCGCCCCACGCCGGCATCAGCGAGATCATCGTGCCGATGGACACCCCCGGCATCGAGGTCCGCGAGATCAAGGACATGACCACCAACCGCCACTTCTGCGAGGTGTTCTTCACCGACGTGCAGGTGCCGGCGGAGAACCTGGTGGGCGTGGAGGGCGCGGCGTTCAAGCAGACCATGCGCCAACTGGAGCACGAGCGCGGCGGCATCGACCGGCTGGTCAGCAACTGGGCGCTCTACCGGATGGCCGCCGAGCGGGCCGACACGGCCGACCCGCGGGTGCGTGACGAGATGGCCCGCATCGAGGCCGAGTATCGCATCGGCCGCATCCTCGTGGTCCGCGAGGTGCTGAAGCAGGCGCCGGCCGGGTTCAGCGCCGCCACCAAGTGCTTCTGCACGGAGCACGAGCAGCGGGTGGCGGACTTCGTGGCTCGCAGCTTCGGCGCCGACGCCATGCTCTGGGACGACGTCACCCGCGGCCTCGCGTACGCCCCCGGCTACACGATCATGGGCGGCACGTCGAACGTCATGCGCAACATCCTCGGCGAGCGCGTCCTCGGCCTCCCCCGCGAACCCCGCTGACATCCCAAGTTGGCGGTGAGTGGCGGTACCACCGCACCTGAACGCCAACTTGCGGACGGCCCGCTGCAAGTTGGCGGTGAGTTGCGGTAGGACCGCACTTCAACGCCAACTTGCACGGGGGGCGGGAGTACGGTCCGGGGGATGGCAGACCTGCTCGACCTCTCCGCCCGCATCATCGACAGCGGTCTCGTGGACCAACCCGTCAACCGTGTCACCAACGAGCTCAGCGAGATCGCCGACGGGGTGGCGATGGTGGAGAGCTTCAGCCACTGCGTCGCCCTGCAGACCGGCGACGGGCTGGTGTGCTTCGACGCCTCGGGCGTGCAGACCGGCCAGCAGGTGCGGGACGCCCTGCGCGGCTGGTCGGCCGACCGGGTGAGCCACCTCGTCTACACCCACGGCCACGCCGACCATGTGGGCGGCAGCACGTTCTTCCGCGACGACGCGCCGACGGTGGTGGGCCACCAAGCCGTCGCCACACGCTTGGACCGCTACGCCTACACCAACAACTGGAACCTGCTCATCAACATGCGCCAGTTCGGCGGCATCCGTGGTGACATGAACCTCAACGTCGGCGACACCGGCGGTGGGGTGGACGTGAAGGCCAACCCCAACGCCCGGCGCTTCCTGCCCGCCACCACGATGCGGCCGGACCACGTCGTCGGCGACCACGACACCATCGACGTCGGCGGCCTGCAGATGGAACTGCACCACGCCCGCGGCGAGACCGACGACCACCTGTGGGGCTGGCTCCCGCAGCACAACGCCCTCACGACCGGTGACTTCCTCATCTGGAACTTCCCCAACGCGGGCAACCCGCAGAAGGTGCAGCGCTTCCCCATCGAGTGGGCCGCCGCGCTGCGGGCGATGATCGCCAAGGAACCGGAACTGCTGCTCCCCGCGCACGGCCTGCCGATCGCCGGGCGGGAGCGCATCACACGCGTGCTCGACGACGTGGCGAGCGCGCTGGAGAACCTGGTGGCCGAGGTGATCGCGATGATGAACGCCGGCGCCACGCTGGACACCATCGTCCACACCGTGAAGGTTCCGGCCGACACGCTGGCCAAGCCGTACCTGCGTCCCCTCTACGACGAGCCGGAGTTCGTGGTGCGCGGCGTGTGGCGACAGTTCGGCGGCTGGTGGGACGGCGCGGCCAGCCGGCTGAAGCCCTCCCCCGACGCCCACCTGGCCGCAGCCATCGCCGCTCTCGCCGGGGGTGCGGACGTGCTACTGCACCGGGCGGAGCAGGCGATGAGCGACAACGACCAGCGCCTGGCCTGCCACCTGGCCGACCTCGCCGGCTGGGCTGCGCCTGACGACCCCGCCATCCACGAAGGCCGCGCCGCGATCTACCTCGAGCGCCGCAAGAGCGAGTCCAGCCTGATGAGCAAGGGCATCTTTGCCGCCGCCGCCCGCGAGAGCCAGGCCGTGGTGGACCGCTACGGCCCGGCTACGAACGGCTGAGCGACACCATCACCAGCGCGGCCACGGCGAGGGCCAGGCCGAGCGCCTGCCAGCGCCCGATGCGCTCCCGGTCCACGCCGAACGCCAGTGCCACCGTGCTGGCCGGGTAGAGCGACGCCACCACGGACACGATGCTGAGCTCACCACGGCGCACGGCCTCCAGGTAGAGCACGTTCGCCGCCATGTCCACCACGCCGACACCCATCGATGTGACGATGGAGGCCCGGTGGGCCACCGGCCGGGCGCCGGAGCCCAGCGCCAGCACCAGGAGCATCGGCACCGACGCCAGGCGGGCGGCGACCAGCGGCCACATGCCCGAGTTGGCATCGGTGCGCTCGAGGGCGATGAACAGCAACCCGAAGCAGGCGCCGACGCCGATGGCCAGCGCGACGATCCGTGGCGGGGTGTTGTGCGAGTGCGTGCCGAGCGCGCCGCTGACCAGGGCGATGGCCACGACGGCCAGGGCGATGCCGGCGTAGGCCAGCCCGCTGGGCCGCTCGCCGATGATCAGCGCACCGGCCACCGGCACCACCGTGCCGACCACCGCGCTGAGAGGCGCCACCACGGTGACGTCCCCGTTGGCGAAGCCGTGGTACAGCCCGGCGATCCCCAGCGCCCCCACCATGCCGGCGCCCGCACCCCACACCCAGGTGGCGGCCGACGGCACCGGCGAGCCGATGATCAGCACGCCGACGAACACCAGGATCAGGCTGACGACCTGACCCACCCCGGCGACGACGATGGCCGACTGGCGCCGGGCAGCGCGGCCGCCGAACCAGTCCCCCACGCCGTAGACCACGGCGGAAGCGAGCGACAGCAGGATCGGCATGGTCCGCACAGGGTACGGTCGGCCCGTGCAGTACACGCCGTTCGGCCGCACCGGCCTCCAGGTCCCCCGCCTCACGCTCGGCACGATGACGTTCGCCGGCCAGTGCGACCGGGCCACCTCGTTCGCCATCATGGACGCCGCCGTCGATGCCGGCATCACGATGTTCGACACCGCCGACATGTACCCGGTCACCACCTATCCCGACGGCATGGGCGACACGGAACGCGTCATCGGCGAGTGGATGAAGGACCGCCGGCGCGACGTGCTGATCGCCACCAAGTGCTTCTTCCCCAGCGGCTACCGGCCGTGGGAGGGTGGTAACTCGCGGCACAACATCATGCGCTCCGTCGAAGGGTCGCTGCGTCGGCTTCAGACCGACCACATCGACCTCTACCAGGTGCACTCGTGGGACCCGCGCACCCCGATCGACGAGACGCTGCAGGCGATGGACGACCTGGTCCGCAGCGGCAAGGTCCGCTACGTGGGCTGCAGCAACACCCTCGCCTACCAGCTGGCCCGCTCCCTGGGCCGGGCCGAGGTGCTCGGCACGGCGCGGTTCGACTGCATCCAGCCCCGCTACAACCTGCTGTTCCGCGAGTTCGAGCGGGAACTGCTGCCGCTGTGTGGCGAAGAAGGCCTGGCGGTCATCCCCTACAACCCGCTGGCCGGCGGGTTCCTCAGCGGCAAGCACGCCCCGGGCTCCGCCGCTGCGGGTACCCGCTTCGAGTCCGGCACGCAGGGCGACCGCTATCGCGAGCGGTACTGGAACGAGCGGGCCTTCGAGACCGTGGAGGCCATCCGTCCGCTGGCTGCCGACGCCGGCGTGTCGATGGCGACGCTGGCGATGCAGTGGGTGCTGGCCCACCCGGCCGTGACCAGCCCGATCGTCGGCGCGTCACGACCCGAGCAGTTGGACGACGCCGTGGCTGCGGTGCACACCCGCCTGGACCCTGCGCTGAAGGCCCGCCTGGACGAGTTGACCCACGACTTCCGCTTCGGCGACGCGCCTCGCTGAGCTTCAGCCGGGCACGGGATCCGAAGCCTGGCGGCCGCCGGAGGTGACGTGCTCCGTCCAACGGCTGCCGTCCCAGTACCGCATCTCGTAGCGGCGATGCGGGTCCGGGAACCAGCCGGCGGGCGACGTCGCGCCGCCTCCGTAGGCGGCGACGGGCACTCCCAACTGCACGTCCTGCTTGGGCTTCAGCACGGCGATGATGATGATCCCGATCAGGCCGAGGATCAGGCCCAGCGCGAACCCTTGCCCGCCGCGACCCTTGGACTTCCCGATGGCACCGCCGATGAGCCCGCACACGACCCAGATGACGATGTAGACCGCTGCCCCGCCTTCCATTGCGGCACTCCCTTCCTGAGGACGTGCAAGCACCCTAGTGGAGCGGCTCGCGCTGGGGAGACACACTGGGCAGGTTGCGGTGGGCGTAGCCGGACTCGAACCGGAGACCTCCACCGTGTCAAGGTGGCGCTCTAACCAACTGAGCTATACGCCCGTACAGCGAGTGTCGAATCTACCAGTCAACGCAGCCGGAGCGACACCTCGTTGGCCAGAAGCCTGCCGGCCCGGGTGAGGCGCACCCGCTCCCCGTCATCGATCACCAGACCCTCCAACCCCTCGACATCCAGCGCCGCCCGTGGCACGCCGTCGCGCATCCGCAAGGCCAGTTGCAGGCCCTCGATCCGCCGGGTCTCCTCGTCCAGCGACTCCCCCGCGGCCTCCGTTGGCTGCCCTGCCTCCACTGCGGCGATGTAGCGCTCCGGTGTGCGCAGGTTCCACCATCGCCGCCCCGTGCGGTGGCTGTGCGCCGCGCTCCCGAAGCCGAGGTAGTCGCCCTGCTGCCAGTACAGGATGTTGTGGCGGCACTCGTGACCGGGCAACGCCCAGTTGGACACCTCGTAATTGGCCAGGCCGGCAGCCGTCAGCGCATCGTCCGCCGCCTCGTACTTGTCGGCCAGGTCGTCGTCGTCGGGATGCCGGCGACTGTCCGACGCCAGTGGCGTGCCCGCCTCCACCGTCAGTGCGTAGGCGGAGATGTGCGGTGGTTCCAGTGCCAGCGCCGCCGCCAGCGTCGACTGCCAGTCCTCCAGCCGCTCCCTCGCCGCCCCGTAGATCAGGTCGAGGTTGAACGTCGGGATGCCCGACGCCCGGACTGCCGCGACTGCGGCCACCACGTTCGTTGGGTCGTGGGTGCGGCCCAGCGAGGCCAGCACGCGCGGCACCATGGACTGCACACCGATGCTCACCCTGGTGACGCCCGCGGCGCGGTAGGTGCGCATCAACTCCGGCGTCACGTCGTCCGGGTTGCACTCGATCGTCACCTCGGCACCGTCCACCACGGGGACCGCGCCCAGCACGCCGGTCAGCGCCGCGCCGTCCACCAGCGTCGGGGTGCCGCCGCCGACGAACACGCTGGTCACCGGCGGGAGGCCACTGCGGCGGAGGTCGGCCGTCAACGCGGCCAAGTACGCATCCTGCAGATGGTGGCGGTCCGTCCACGTGGCGAACGCGCAGTAGTCGCAACGCCGCGCGCAGAACGGGATGTGCAGATAGACGCCGAACGGGTCGGTCACCCGCAGGACGCTAGCGGGACGGGGCGAACGGAGCGCCGGGGATCAGGGGCGGTACAGCAGGTCGAGCGCGTCGAGGCGCTGACCCACCTGGTCCACCGGCACGTCCAGCATGGCGGCGATGGCGCGGGTGTCGTCGCCGCGCACCGTGATGACCTTGCCGTTGAAGTCCTGCCGCTGCACCTGGATCATCTTCAGGAACCGGGTGAGCATCTCGAACGGCTGGCCGGCCAACTGGCTGAGCTTCAGCAGGTCGATGGCCAACTTCTTGTTCTGCTGCACGTCGGTGTCGGTGGGGACGGTGACGTCCTCCCGCGGCAGCAACTGGTCCACCGGCACGTTGTAGAACTTGGCCAGGCGCTCCAGCCGGGGCACGGAGATGGCCCGCTCGCCACGCTCGTAGGCGCCGAGCACCGACGCCTTGAACTCCTCGGCCGACTCGGCCTCGACTTCCTGCAGCGACAGACGCTTCTGCCGGCGGATCACACGAAGGCGATCACCGACCTTCCTGCTGTATGGGGAGGAAGTGACATCGTCGTCGAATTCACGCATCGTGGGACCTTCTCGGTTCGGAAGATTGTTCCGGTGGGGGCTGTCCTTCACAGCCTGACACAACTATCGGATGAAATCAACGCAGAGTGAAGTCACTTCACTCTCTGCGATGAATTGGCCGCCGCGAGCGGTGCTTCCACCACCACCCGTGACGCAGCGACGATGGCGGCCGTCTCGACTCTCAAGATCGTCTGCCCCAGCGTTGCCGTGGCCGGGGCCATGGCCACCTCCTCCGCGGTGCAACCTCCTTCGGGGCCGACGACCACCCGGTGGGCGATCACCCCGGCCGCGCCGGCAGGGTCCAGCAGCACGCTGCCCGCTGTCGCCAGCACGTCCGTTACGGGCAGCGGCCCCTCCAGCGCGGGCAGCCACACCCGCCGGCTCTGCGAGGCGGCTTCACGCACCACTCGATGCAGCCGTTCGATCTGGCGGGCAGCCCGAGTGGCATCCCAGCGGACCACGCTGCGGGCGAAGTTCGCCAGCACAATGCGGGTGGCGCCCACCTCCGTGAGCTTCTGCACCATCCACTCCAGCCGGTCGCCCTTCGGGATCGCCGTCACCACCTCGCACGGCACCGGAGCATCCTCGGCGGTGATGTCGCCGGCGGCATCCAGCCCACCACCCTTCACCACCGTAGGGAGCCACCGGCCGGCGCCGTCGCTGACCGTGACCACCTCCCCATCGCGCAGGCGGAGCACACGGAACAGGTGATGGCCGTCGGCGGGTTCCGGCTCCGGCGCCTCCAGCGACGACACGAACAGGTGCGCCGCACTGCTGCGTAGCACCGGGTTCACTGGAACGCCGACTTGATGCGGGCGAACAGCCCGGTCTCCTGGTGCAACTCCTCGCCGCGGGCTGCCGCGTACTGACGAAGCAGGTCGGCCTCGCCGTCGCTCAGCTTGGTGGGCACGTCGAGGCGCACCTTCACCCGCAGATCCCCGCGCCCACGCCCCTGCAGACGGGGCACCCCGCGCTGACGCAGGACGAACTCGCGCCCCGGCTGGGTGCCCGGTGGCACGACGATCTCCTCGTCGCCGTCGAGCGTCGCGATGGTGAACTTGGTGCCCAACGCAGCCTGGGCGAAGCCGACGGGCAGGTCGGTGACAAGGTCGTCGCCTTCACGACGGAAGCGCTCATGAGGGGCGACGCGCACGTGGACGTAGAGGTCGCCCGTGCTTCCCCCGCGGGGCCCGACCGCGCCGCGCCCGGTGAGCCGCAGCGTGGAGCCGGTGTCCACGCCGGCGGGCACGTCCACCTGGTATGTCTTCTCGGCAATGGTGCGTCCGTCGCCGCCGCACGTGGTGCACGGGGTGACGATGACCTGGCCGAGACCGTTGCAGCGCGGGCACGCCGAGGACGTGACCATCTGGCCGAGCAGGCTCTGGCGCACCCGCTGCACCTGGCCTCGCCCGCCGCAGTCCGAGCACGTGACGGGCTTGGTGCCCTCCCCCGCCCCGGTGCCACTGCAGTCCTCGCAGCGCAGTGCAGTGCGCACGGTGATCGGCACGGTGGCACCGAACACGGCGTGCTCGAAGGAGACGTCGGCGACCACCTCGATGTCCTGCCCGCGGGGCGGGCCCGACGGGCCTCGCGTGCCACCGAAGGGGCCGCCGCCGCCGAAGAACGCGTCGAACAGGTCGCCGAGGCCAGCTGAACCGAACACGTCACCGGGCCCCTGCCCGGCGCCGCCGACGCCACGCTCGCCGAAGCGGTCGTAGCGGGCGCGCTGCTCGGGATCGCTGAGCACTTCGTAGGCACGGGCCACCTGCTTGAACCGCTCCTCTGCCGCCGCGTCGCCGGGGTTGGCGTCCGGGTGCAGCTCGCGGGCCAGCTTGCGGTAGGCCTTCTTCAACTCGTCCGCGCTCGCTGTGCGGGGCACACCCAGCAGCTCGTAGTAGTCAGCCATTCGCACTCCCGTCACCGAGGTGGCGGCCCAGCCGGTCGCTCACGACCTCGACGGTAGCAAGGGCCTGCGGATAGTCCATCCGCGTCGGGCCGAGCACACCGACTGTCCCGAGTTGCTCGCCGTCCACCACCACCGGCTTGACGATGACGGAGCACGCGGCCAGCGGTTGGATGCCGTGCTCGGCGCCGATGGCCACCGACAACCCCCGGTCGAGGATGTCGCGGACCAGCGAGACGATGACGTACTGCTGCTCCAGCGTGTGCAGCACCGTGCGGACGGTGTCCACCGCATCGAACGCGCTGGCCATGGCCGACGCGCCGCCGACGAACACGGGCTCCTCGGCCCTCAGCTCGCCGAGCGCGGCCACGGCCGCGGCACAGATCTGGTCCACCGCGTCGTCACCAGTGGGCGGCACCTGCCCCATGTCGTCCAGCGGGCGGCCCACCAGGTGAGCGGCGAGATGTGCCGACGCAGCGGAGCAGCGCAGCTCGGAGATGTCCGTCGCGGACTCGAACGTCTGGTTCTCCACGGAGCCGTTCGACAGCACCACCACGGCAGTGGCGTGGCGGGCCGACAGCGACACCACCTGAGCCGAACGGATGGTGGCCGTCTCCACCCGTGGGCCGACCACGACGGCGGCGTGGTGAGTGACCTGGGCCAGCAGGTTGCTGGTGCGGTGCAGCATCTCCTCCAGGCGACCGTGCGCTGTGTCGAAGAACTGGCCCACGCGGGTCTGCGCGTCGCGGTCCAGCACGCCCGGCGCGGCCATGTGGTCGACGAAGAAGCGGTACCCCTTGTCCGTGGGGATGCGGCCGGCGGACGTGTGCGGTTGCACGAGGTAGCCCTCCTGCTCCAGCACGGCCATCTCGTTGCGAACGGTGGCGGAGCTGACCCGCACGCCCGGCGCGTCGGCCACATGCGTGGACCCCACGGGCTGGGCGGTGGCGATGTACTCCTGAACCACGGCTCGCAAGATGGCCGTCTTGCGATCGTCGAGCATCGGTGTTCCCTCCCCTCAGTCGGTCGGTGCGGCGCTGGCACTCAAGGCTACCGACTGCCAGCGGTCACATGCCGGTACCGGCGCAACGCTTCCTCGCGCTCTGCCGCATGGTCGACCATCGGCGGCGGGTAGCCGTCTGGCCGCAGCAGGCCGGGAGCGTGCGCAGCCCGGCCACCGACGCCACTCAGTTCGGGGATCCAGTGACGCACGTACTCGCCGTCGGGGTCGAAACGCTCGCCTTGGGAGGTGGGGTTGAACACCCGGAAGTACGGGGCAGCGTCGGTGCCCGTCCCGGCGGCCCACTGCCAGCCGTGGTTGTTGGAGGCCAGGTCCCCGTCCATCAGATGGGCCATGAAGTGGCGGGCGCCCCACTGCCACGGAAGGTGGAGATCCTTCACCAGGAAGCTGGCCACTACCATCCGCACCCGGTTGTGCATCCAGCCCGTCGCGAGGAGTTGACGCATGCCGGCGTCCACGAACGGGAACCCTGTGGTGCCGGTGGCCCAGCGGGCGAACCTGCGGCGGGCGTCGGCGTCGGTGTCCAGAGGCATCGCGTCCATCCTCTGGTTCAGGTTTCGCCATGCCGTCTCAGGACGGTGGAACAGCACGTCGGCGTAGAACTCCCGCCACGCCAGTTCGTTGGCGAACGCCTCGTGCCCCTCCTGGACGGTGAGGTCGGCGAGGAGTTGCCGGGGATGCACGGTGCCCCACCGCAGCGCGGCAGACAACCGGCTGGTGCCGTCCACCGCCGGCTGGTCGCGCCGGTCGTGGTAGTGCGCGGCGCCCTTCTCGAGGAAGGTGTCCCAGCGGGTGAGTGCCGCGCCCTCCCCCACCGGGCCGATCGACACGTTGGTCTCCACGGGCGCCGGCGGGCCGTCGCAGTCCACGTCGGGTGCCCCCAGCCACTCCACTTCGGGCGGCGGCGTGGGGTACTCCCAGCCCACCGAGCGCCAGCCACGGGAGAACGGGGTGAAGACGGCGTAGGGCGTGCCGTCAGCCTTGCGCACCTCGCCGGGCTGCACGGCATACTGCGAGCCGACCCCGACCAGCCGGCCACCGTCGCTGCCCAGCGCGGCGGCCACCGCTGCGTCTCGCCGCCGCCCATACGGGCCGTAGTCCCGCGAGACGAACACCTGCCCCGCACCCACCTCGGCCGCCAATGCCGGCACGACCACCGCAGGGTCGCCGTGGCGGTAGACGAGCGTGCCGTCGAGCGAGTCGTCCAGCGCCCGCAGCGCTGCGGCCATGTACGCCCGGCGGGGGACGCCGGTTCCGCTGAACGCCGGATCGATGACGAAGAGCGGCACCACCCGCCCACCGGCAGCAGCGGCCGTGAGTGCCGGCAGATCGGTCAGGCGGAGATCCCGCCGGAACCACATGATCGAGACGGTGGCCATGGCCCGAGAGTGTCGCTTACCCTGTCGGTTCGTGCCACATCCTGTTCCCGACAGCACTGCGCCCGCGCTCATCCTGCTGGTGCGGCACGGGGCGACGGCGTGGTCCGTCTCCGGCCGGCACACTGGGCGCACCGACATGGCGCTGCTGCCGGAGGGCGAGGCACAGGCGGCGGCCGCACGCCAGGTGATCCTCCACCGGTTGGCAGGGGCCGAGCCGCTGATCTACACCAGCCCCCTGCAGCGGGCCCGGCGGACGGCCGAACTGGCGCTGCCGGGTTGCCACGCCGAGCAGGACCACGACCTGGCGGAATACGACTACGGCGACTACGAGGGCCTGACCACGTCGGAGATCCTCGCCCGCGACCCGGAGTGGGACCTGTTCCACACCGGTTGTCCCGGCGGCGAGACACCGCACCAGGTGGTGGCTCGCTGCGACCGGTTCGTCAGCCGCCTGCACCGCGAGGCGACGGGGCGGGCCGTGGTGGCCTTCACGCACGGACACCTCAGCCGGGTTCTGACGGCCCGCCTGATCGAACTGCCGGCGTCAACCGCCGCCGGGTTGTGGAACGACACCGCCAGCGTGGGTGTGGTGAACCTCCACCGCGGCCGTTTGGTGCTGGTGGGCTGGAACGTCACCGCGCCGATAGCGCAGGCGTAACCGCCAGCCGATGCTGCACACGACGAGCGTGGCGACGCTGCCGTAGGCCAGGCTCCACTCGGCGCCCACATGGTCGGCGATCAGCCCGGTGATCGGCGCCCCGATCGGCGTGCTGCCGAGGAACGCGACCGCGCCCAGCGCCAGCAGCCGGCCACGCATGTCCGGCGGGCAGTCCTGCTGGACGATGGCGTTCTGCGCCGAGATGAACGCTGCGCCGCCCATCCCCACCGGCACGGCGAGCAGCAGCGCCGCCCAGGCCGACGGCGCCCACGACAGGCACAGGCCGGACACGCCGAGCAGCAGCCCCTGCCCGAAGAACCAGCGGGTGGTGACGCGGGCGCGCGAGCCGGTGAGGAGGGAGCCGATCACGCTGCCGAACCCCGTGGTGGCCAGCAGCCAGCCGAACAGGGTCTCCGACCCGAAGCGCACGTCGGCCAACTTCACCAGCGACACCGAGTAGTTGAACGCGAACGTGCCGACCAGCGTGAAGGCCACGAAGACGGTGAGGAGCCGACGGTCGTGCCCGATGTAGCGCAGCGCATCGCGCACCGGGGTGCCGCCGCGCTTGGCCACCGGCGCCGGCGCCAGGTTGGACGTGTCGATGGCGAACAGCGACAGGAGGATCGCGGCGAACGAGATGCCGTTGATCATGAACAGCCAGCCGGCACCCAGCGGACCCTTCAGCATCGCGGCCAGACCGGGGCCGACGATGCGGGAGCCCGTCATCACCGCAGTGTTGAGGGAGATCGCGTTGGTGATCTCGTCGGGCTCCACCAACTCGATCACGAAGCCGCGGCGGGCCGGGTTGTCGAACGCGTTCACCACGCCGAGCACCAGCGACAGCCCGTACAGCAGGGGGAGGCTCTCCTGACCGGCCAGCACCATCCCACCCAGCAGCACAGCCTGCACAGCCTGCAGCGCCTGGGTGAGGATGGCCATCCGCCGCTTGTCGTGGCGATCCGCAACGGCACCGGCCCAGCTGCCCAGCAGCAGCATCGGGAGGAACTGGCAGAACAGGGTGATGCCGATGTCCGTGCCGTTGCCGGTGAGCTGGTACACGACCAGCGACATCGCCGTCATCTGCATCCACGTGCCGACGTTGCTGACCAGCAGGCCGACGAAGAACAGCCGTGCGTTCCGGTGCCGCAACGAACGGAGCGACGGGGGCAGGCGCACCGTGCTGTTCTACCGCGGCGGCAGGCCACAATGACGGTCGTGCTGCCCGTGACCCCCACCCACCCGTCCAGGCTGGGTGCAGCGCTGGAGGCGGCCGGGGTGGAGCGCGGCGCGCTGCTCGCAGTCGCCGTCGGCGACAGGGTGGTCGGGTTGGCGTCGGCCGGCGCCCGCATCGTGGTGCAGGGTGGGGTCGAGCACCTCTCGGCCGTCGACGCGGCGGTGCACCCGCGGTGGGTCCTGTGGGATGCCGGCAGCGTGCGAGCACTCGTCGCCGCTGGCGTGCGGCTGGCCACCTGCTGGCACATCGCTGCCGCCCACCGTCTGCTGCACGGCGGCTGGCGGGCCGACCCGCAGCGGGCCTGGGCAGTCGAGCACGGGCTGGACCACCGCATCGCCCCCTCCATGGGCCAGCTCGACCTGCTGTCCACCGCCACTGCTGCCGGGGCAGCGGGCGACCCCGCCGACCCCGTGCAGCCGGACGGCTACCTGCGGCCGGAGTGGGTGGACGGCCGATGGCGAGCGGACGGGACGATGGCCGTCACCTGGGCCGGTACCGCCCTCGACCTCGCCCGTCGCCAGCGGGCGGCGCTGGAGGCGGCGGCCCCCAGCGACGCCGAGGCCCGTCGCTGGTCGGCCACGGTGCATGCCGAGTCCGCCGCCGAGCTGCTGTGTGGCGAGCTGGAGGCGGACGGGCTGCCGGTCGACCTCGCCATCGCCGCCGAGCTGCTGCGGGACATGATCGGAGCCCGGCCGGTGGACGACGCGGCCGCCACGGCCGCCCGCGCCGAGTTGGACGGCACCGTGCTGCGCCACCTGCCACCAGGGAGTGGCATCGACCTGCGCAACCCGGCAGACGTCAGGTCGATGCTGCGACGGATGGGCATCGACGTTCCGGACACCCGGGCCTGGCGGCTGGAGACGTTGCGAGGCGACCACGCCATTGTCGACGACCTGCTGAGGTGGCGGAAGGTGGACCGCATCGCCTCGACGTTCGGGTACGGCTGGCTGGACCAGCACGTGGGTACGGACGGCCGGTTGCGTGGGGAGTGGGCGGCCAGCGACGGTGCTGCCGGCCGGATGACCGCAGGGGCAGGGCTGCACAACCTGCCTGCCGAGCTGCGGCCGATGGTCCGGGCGGAGCACGGTCATGTGTTCGTGCGTGCCGACCTCGGCCAGATCGAGCCGAGGGTACTCGCGGCGGTCAGTGGCGACCCGACGCTCGGCGCAGCCACCGCGGAGGACGACCTCTACCTGCCCGTCGCCCGCCGCCTGGGCGTGGAGCGATCGGTGGCCAAGGTGGCGGTGCTGGCGGCCATGTACGGGCAGACCAGCGGCACTGCCGGGCAGGCGCTGCGCGGCATGCAGTCCGCCTACCCCACCGCCATGAAGTACCTGGCCGATGCAGCCGCCGCCGGCGAGACCGGTCGGCCGTTGCGCACCTTCGGCGGGCGGCGTCTGCGGATGTACTCCATCGACGGTGCCGCGGACCAGCGCGCCGCCGCTGCCGGCCGGGGACGGTATGCCCGCAACGCGATGGTGCAGGGCGCCGCTGCGGAGCTGTTCAAGATGTGGGCCGTCACCGTGCGCGCCCGCGCCGCACGCGGCACCCAGGTCGTGCTGTGCCTCCACGACGAACTCCTCCTGCATGTGCCCAGCGCCGCAGCAGCCGACACGGTGGACCTGGTTCGCGATGGGTTGGCCGAGGCGGCGCACCGTTGGAGCCCGGGCAGCGGGGTGCGCTTCGTCGCCGACGTCAGCGTGGTCGACAGCTGGGCCGACGCCAAGGATTGACCCGGCTCAGCGGGAGCGCAGGTCGATGTCCAGCAACTCGAACTGCTCGCTGTTGTCGGCATCCATCGCCGCCTCCGCCCAGGGCCACTCCAGCACACGGCAACGGAACCCGAACGCCTTGCTCGCCCGCTGCTCCATGTCCGCCAGGCTCAACCGGCCGAGCATTCCCAGTACCAGCGTGCCGACCCCGATCAGCCTGGCCTGGCGGAAGCGGTTCTTGCGCGCGTCGAGCATCCGCTGCCAGGCACGCTCATGCCCGAGCACGGCACCCACCCTCAGCGCATGCACGTCTGCCCCGCACGCCTCCACGCCGCGCAACCGGGCGTAGGTGCGCCCGGCCCCGGGGAAGCGGGCGTCCATCACCTCGCGGCGGACGATGCCGTAGTACGCGTCCACTTCCGTCGCCGACGCCCCGGTCAGTTGGTCGGCCAGCCACTGGAGGTGTGCCGGCTGCACGGCGGGGACGTCGGCGGAGACCACCAGCACCCAGTCCGCGGTGGGGTCGAGGCGGGCGATCTCACCCATGCCGCCGACGAGGTTGGCCGTCAGGTCGCCCGCGTCCGCTACGGCATGCACCGGCAACGGGCAGGTCAACCCGGACAGGTCGTCGAGCCCGGCCACCAGCACGGCGCTCACCGCCGGAGCACCGGCCAGGGCGTCCAGCACCCACTGCAGCATCGGCGTGCCGCCGACCGGCAGCAGCGCCTTCGGGCGGTCACTGCACCCGACGCACAGGGGCTCGCCATCGTGCGGGCTGCCGCCGGCGGTGACGAGCGCCCACATCGACCTAGTCGTCCAGCTTCAGGGCCGAGATGAAGACGTCGCCGGGCACTTCCACACGGCCGATCGACTTCATCTTCTTCTTGCCTTCCTTCTGCTTCTCCAGCAGCTTGCGCTTCCGCGTGATGTCGCCGCCGTAGCACTTGGCCAGCACGTCCTTGCGCTTGGCCTTCACGGTCTCGCGGGCGATGATCTTGCCCCCGATTGCCGCCTGGATCGGCACGTCGAACATCTGCCGCGGGATCAGCTCTTTCAGCTTCTCGCACATCCGCGACCCGTAGGCGAAGGCCTTGTCGCGGTGGACGATCGTGCTGAAGGCGTCGGCGGCCAGGCCGTTCAGCAGCAGGTCCACGCGCACGAGGTTGCTGCGCTGGTAGCCGCTGAGCTCGTAGTCCAGGCTGGCGTAGCCCTGGGTGCGGCTCTTCATCTGGTCGAAGAAGTCCACCACCACCTCGGCCAGCGGGATGAGGTAGTGCAGCTCCACGCGCTCGGGCGACAGGTACTCCAGCTTCTGCAGCTCTCCGCGACGGCTCTGGCAGAGGTCCATCAGCGTGCCCGTGTAGTCCTTCGGCGTGATGATGCTGACCCGGAAGTAGGGCTCCTCGATGAACTCGGTGGCCTGCGGGCTGGGCAGGTCGGCCGGGTTGTCCACCAGCAGCACCTCGCCCTTGGTGGTGTGGACGCGGTACTCCACGCTGGGGGCGGTGGCGATGAGCGCCAGGTTGAACTCGCGCTCCAGGCGCTCCTTCACGATCTCCATGTGCAGCAGGCCGAGGAAGCCGCAGCGGAACCCGAAGCCGAGCGCCCCGGAGGACTCCGGGGTGTAGGTGATGCTGGCGTCGTTGAGCTTCAGCTTCTCCAGGCTCTCGCGGAGCAGTTCGAAGTCGTCACCGTCGATCGGGAACAGGCCGCAGAACACCATCGGCTTCGGGTCGCGGTAGCCCTCCAGCGGGGTCTTCGAACCGTGGCTGAAGGTGGTGACCGTCTCACCACTGCGGGCCTGGCCGACGTCCTTGATGCCGGCGATGAGGTAGCCGACCTCGCCCGGCCCGAGCTCTTTCACCGGGGTGGTGACGGGGCGGCGGACGCCGATCTCCAGGGCCTCCTGCGGGGTGCCGGCCTGCATGAACAGCAGCCGGTCGCCACTGTGCATCGTGCCGTTGACCACCCGGATGCTGCTGACCACGCCGCGGTACTGGTCGTACTGGCTGTCGAAGATCAGCGCCTGCAGTGGTGCATCGGCATCCCCCTTCGGGGCCGGGATGCGCTCGATGACGGCGTCCAGCAGGTCGTCCACGCCCTGGCCGGTCTTGGCGGAGATGCGCAGGATGTCCTCCGCCGGGATGCCGAGCACGGTCTCGATCTCCATCGCGTAGCGGTCAGGGTCCGCTGCCGGCAGGTCGATCTTGTTGAGGGCGGCCACGATCTCCAGGTCGTGTTCCAGCGCCAGGTAGCAGTTGGCCAGGGTCTGGGCCTCGATGCCCTGCGCCGCGTCCACCACCAGCACGACGCCCTCGCAGGCGGCCAGGCTGCGGCTGACCTCGTAGCCGAAGTCCACATGGCCCGGCGTGTCGATGAGGTGCAGGGTGTGGCCCTTCCACTCCACCCGTACGTTCTGGGCCTTGATGGTGATGCCCCGCTCGCGCTCGAGGTCCATCGAGTCCAGGTACTGGGCGCGCATCTCGCGGGCATCGACGGCCTTGGTGAGCTCCAGGATGCGGTCCGACAGGGTGCTCTTGCCGTGGTCGATGTGGGCGATGATGGAGAAGTTGCGGATGCGGTCGAGTTCCATGGCGGGTCGATCAAGCCTACCGGCGGGGCGCGCTTCGACAGCGGGAGGTTGGGGTGGCGGCGCCCTCGCTGTTAGCCTTCCACAGCCAGTTTCGAGGACCCAGAGGGCATGCCGTGGCCAACATCAAGAGCCAGAAGAAGCGCAATCTCACCAACGCCAAGCGCGCCGAGCGCAACAAGGCCGTGAAGAGCGAACTGAAGACCCGCGTGAAGACGGCCGTCAACGCCGCCGACACCGAGCAGGCCGACGAGGCCCTGCGCATGGCCGTGAAGCGGCTGGACATGGCGGCCGCCAAGGGCGTCATCCACAAGAACCAGGCCGCTCGCCGCAAGAGCCGCCTGATGAAGAAGCTCAACGCCGCCGACTGAGCGACATCACCGATCTTGGTCGAAGGGCCCGGGCTGCCGCCCGGGCTCTTTCGCGTACGCCCCGGGGTGGCGGCGCGGCGTCGGGGCTGGCCGCTGGTTGCCGTCGCGCTGCGGCGCGCGGCAGACCAGGCGGTACACCTCCGGGGCGTCGTGAATCTGGTCGAAGAGGCTGAACCATTCGCCCCACGGGTTGCGCCGGCCGGAGAAGTAGCCGGAGGGCGAGAACCTCACCGTGCCGCGTCCGTTGCGGTGTTCGACCAGTTCGTACTCGCCACGCCCTCGCGGGTAGCTCCGGGTGGCGCGGCGCAGGCGGGTCCCCACGATGAGACAGCGCTGGTCGGTGACGGCGTAGAAGACGCCCTTGCGCACGGCAGCGTCGACGAGCAGCCGGCCCCACAGGAAGTACTGACCGACAACGACGAACAACAGGAGGAACAGCAGCCCAGGGTTCCACGTGCCCTTCCGGATGCTGACGACGAAGCCCACCGTCGGGAGTGACGCCCAGACGAGCATCAACGGGACCAGCAGCGCGTCGATCGGACGGAGGAACACGCCCTGGCGCGGGCGGCCCGACCATTCGACGATCTCGCCGTCGTGCAGGCGGGCGTCGATGGCCGGCGGCAGATCGGAGACCAGGCGCGTCATCGGCGGCCGCTGCCGGCCAGGCGGGACAGGCGGGCCACGAGAACTTCCATCACCAGGTCGTCCGGCCAGTCCTTGGCGCCGCGGAGGTCGAGGTCGGCCTGGGCGAGGAGGGAGATGGCGCGGGTGATGCCAGAGCCACCCAGCTTGCGGTACTGGTCCAGCGCTTTGCGGGCCGGGAAGCCCGCCCTGATGCCCATCGCCGCCGCCGCCGACGCCTCGTCGCGCGCCCCACTGCCGTCCAGTGCCAGCATCTTGCCGTAGTGGCCGTGGAGGATCGACATCACCTGGAGCGGGTGCCGCTCCCCCGCCTTCATCATCCGCTGCAGCAACTGGAGGGACCGGGTGGTCTCGCCCCGGTCGATGGCATCGGTGAGGTCCCATGGGGGCACACCGCCGGCGTCGCCGAGGAAGGGCGTGACATCGGCGCTGCGCAGGGTGGTGCCGCTGCCGTACGTGGCCTT
Organism: Acidimicrobiaceae bacterium; assembly: GCA_020637295.1. Taxonomy (GTDB): domain Bacteria; phylum Actinomycetota; class Acidimicrobiia; order Acidimicrobiales; family Ilumatobacteraceae; genus UBA668. Next base: position 442,818 of record JACJWF010000002.1, read on the forward strand.
CAGCGTGTCGAGGATGCCCTGCAGGCGGCCGGCGTCCTCCCCCAGCCAGGTGGCCAGCAGTTGCAGCGCCTGGGGGTCGAGCTTCAGACCGGCCTGGCGCACCTGCTCCTCGAACCAGCCGGTGCGCTCCTTGGCCCTGCTCGGCGGGGCTGTCTCGATGACGGTGCCGCCGGCCTTCTTCACCGCGTCCGTCAACGCCTTGGGCATCCGGCCACCACCGGCCACCAGCACCAACTCGGTGGTGGGAAGTGGGTCCGCCAGGTAGGCCACCAACGGGACGACGTCGTCGGCATTGAACCGGCCGACGCCGCGGGCCACGACCACGCGGGATTCGGTGAGGAACGGCGGCGTCTGCGCGGCATCCACCACGGCCCTCACCTCGAACTCCTCGCCGTCGAAGTCGTCCACCATGAGGGTGCGGTCACCCCCGCCGACCAGCCGGCGCACGAGGTCGCCGATCGCGGACAGGACGAGCGACTCGTCGTCGCCGGTGATGAGATGCACGGCCATGGCGCTCTCAGGATGGCACATGCCGTCGGGCGCGCCGCGAGTGGCGAACGACCACACCCACCAACCCGGCGGCCACCGCGACCCAACCGGCCACCGACCAGCCGGGCGATGGCTCCAGCGCAGCCCCCACCCTGGCCACCGTGGCCACCCACTGGGTGCCCACCTCGGCCGGCCAGAGCACCACGGCGTCGAGCGGCGCCGGGGCCAGCGCCGCGACGATGCCGGCCGGGATGCCGTAGAGCATCACGAACCCGGCCACGGGCACGGCGACCAGGTTGGCCACCAGCGACACCAGCGGCAGCCGCCCGAAGACGAGGGCACTGGGCACGGCCACGCCGGCTTGCGCCCCGAGGGTGACCCCCAGCGGAGCCGCCAACCACGACGGGCCCGGCAGCCGGGCAGCCAGCCAGGGACCCGCCACACAGACGCCCAGGGTGGCACCGACGGACAGCCAGAAGCCGACCGACCACACGAGCATCGGGTCCACCAGCACCAGCACGGCGACGGTGAGGCCCACCAAGCGCGGCGGCCGGGCATCGCGGCCGGTGAGGTAGGCCAGCGAGGCGAAGATCGCCATCACCCCGGCCCTCAGGACCGACGGCTCGAACCGGGTGACGGACATGAACCAGAGGATCAGCCCCACCGTGGCGGCCCACCGCGGCCACGGCCGCAGGCGCCGCAGCACCGGCCCGGCCGCAGCCAACAGGAACACCACGTTCTGGCCGGAGACGGCCGTGAGGTGCGACAACCCTGACGTGCGGAAGGCAGTGATCATCGTGCCCGACTGGCGGGCGTCGTCGCCGATGACCAGGCCGGTGAACAGGGCCGCGTCGTCGGGCGACATGCGCCGCTCAGCGGCCGTGCGCAGGAGGCGGCGGACCCGGTTGCCCGCGCGTGCCACGGCATCACCCTCGGCGATGTCCGCCACCATGTCGATCTCCAGGCGACCCACCACGTGGCGGACGGCGTCGCGCCGGGCGCTGCCCGCAGGCGACGGTCGCCTGGTGCCGGCCAGGAACACCAGGTCCCCCTGCTCCCGGGTGGCCAGCTTGCGACGGACCTGGCCGTAGCACCAGGCGTCGAAACGCTCCCCCTCGATCTCCACCGTCACCCGCACCGCACCGCCGAACGGGGTGGGATCCGAGGCCAGTTCTGCCCAGCCGCGGTAGGCGCCGAGGTGGCGCGGCACCGCCGACGCCCATGCCTGCTCCCCACGGACGACTCCGGCGGCACTGAGCAGCACGACGACGCCGAGCAGCACGCCGGGAGCCCGGCAGACCCACAGCAGGATCACGGCCATGGCGGCCGCCGGCCAGCCCTGCCAGACGGCCAGCGTGACGGCTGCAGCACCGGCCAGCACGTGCGCATCCGTGACGGCGGCATGCTGCCCGCGGCGGCCACCCACCCCGTACGCTCGTGCCGTGCCGCAGCGACCCACCGACGATGCCTGGGACGACGTCGATCCGTGGGCGATGGTGGCCGCCGCCGATGCCGCTGCCGCGGCACCTGCGGCACCTGGGGCCCCTGGGGCCCTTGCGGCCTCGCCCGGCCCGGCGGCTGCCGCCCACCACGAAGCCCCCGTGCTCACCGGCCACCGCCCGGTGCCCGCGGGCCCTCGCGCCTACCGGGGGCGGATCCGCTCGCTGGGCCCACTGGCCGGCCTGTTGCCGGCAGCGGTGCTCGGCGGCCTGGGGCTGGTGCTGCACCGCGGCAGCACCTCGGCGGCCCGAGGGATCGGCGGCTTCGCCCTCGCCGTCCTTGCCGCGCCGGGCCTGCTGGTGGCTGGTGTGCCCCTGCGTGGCGGGGCGGGGCTGTACGCCGTGGCGGCAGCGGGCAGCGCCCTGCTGTGGATGCTGCTCGGCGCCATTGCGGCGCGGCGGGCGACGCGCAGCCCGGTGGCCACCTGGCGGGACTTCTGGCGGGAGTGGCTGTGGCTGGCGCTGGCCGTGTGGGTGGGCGTGGGCCTGTCGCTGGTGGCCGCCAACTTCCTGCTCGGTCGCCCGGCGCTCTGAGGCGACTGGACGCGCTCATACGGTGACCAGCCCGCGCAGCGCTTCCAGCTTCGCCGGCCCGATGCCGCGCACGTCGGCCAACTGGTCCACGGAGGAGAACGGCCCGTTGGCGTCGCGATGGGCGATGATGGCTGCCGCCGTCGACGGACCCACGCCGGGCAAGGCGTCCAACTCGTCGGCCGTCGCCGTGTTGATGTTCACCGGGCCCGCCGTGGATGGGTCGCCACCGCCACCCGAACCGGCGCCTGAACCACCACCTGGACCGGCGCCACCCGTACCGGCCACCACCTCGGGCACGGCCTGCCCCACCGCCGGCACGAACAGGCGCTCGCCGTCATGCACCAGTGCCGCGAGGTTCACCACGTCGTTGTCCGCCGCAGCAGTGACCCCGCCAGCGGCCGCGAGCGCGTCCACCACGCGCGCCCCCTCCGGGAGGCGGTAGACCCCCGGCACGTTGACCGCCCCGGCGACGTGCACCACGACCTCCGGGGCCACGGTGCGCTCGGTGCTGTCCGGCGCAGTGGACGAGGGAACCACGCCGGCGTCGGGCAGCACGGTGGCAACGACGGTGGGCGTACCGCCGGCCCCTGGGGCGTACGGCAGCGTGGACTCCGTGGTGGCCGCCGGCGGGCGGACCAGCCAGTAGGCCCCAGCCAGCACGGCCAGCATCGCCGACGCGCCGGCCACCAGCCGGCCGACACCCACCCACTGCACCCACTGGCGCAGGTGCTCGCCGAGCGGCCGGCGCGGAAGTGGACGGTCCGGCAGATCGCTCACCACAGCCTCCCTCAAGGTACGGGCGCGCACGCCCATCACGGACTTGGGGAAGCACCGCCGACCATATCGGCCGCAGCGAGCATCACCACCCGGCTGTCACCCCCGGGGATCGGGCTGCCGGCTCAGGAGGCGATGCGCTCGGCGAGGTCGTCGCGCACCGCGGTGGCCAGCTGGCGCCGCGCCACCCAGTCCGCCTCGATCTCCAGCGGGATCCGCAGGTACGCACCACGATGGCCCTTGCGGCGGAACCGCCAGGCGGCGTAGCTGGCCAGGTACCGGACGGCGAAGCCGACGGCGCCGTAGCGGCGCCACTGGCGGACGTGCACCAACTCGTGGCGCAGCAGGTACGGGGTGGCCTTGCCTTCGCGCACGATGACCAGCGAACCCAGGGTGATGCCGTCGGCGCCGCTGGGGACCGGGCCACCTTCCCAGAGGCGGTAGCCATCTCGCTGCTCGATCGACATCAGCCCAAGCCTACCCCGCCCCGCCCCACCCCCGAACCGGCCCGGTCGGAGGGTTTCGTGCTCACCTCCGAGCACGAAACCCTCCGACTAGTACCCCGGGTCGCTGGGCCAGTTGGGCTGGAAGAGGTGCCACTGCTCGGGGGCGCGGCGGATCAGGAACTCCAGCTCGTGGGCCAGCAACTGGGTGATCCGGGCGACGTCCTCGCGCAGGCCACCCAGGCGGGTCATCGGCAACGGGGGCCGAACGACGGCATGGTGGCCGTTGGTCCGTTGGGTGAAGTAGACACCCACCGGCAGGATCGGGGCGCCGGTTCGCAACGCCATCGTCGCCGGCCCTGCCGGCAACGTGGTGCGCTCGCCGAAGAACTCCACCTCCACCCCATGGCGGTCGATGTCCCGGTCGCACAGCAGGCAGACGATCTCGTTCGCCCGCAGGGCAGCCAGCACCGCAGCACCGGCCTTCGGCCCGGTGGGCACGACGGTCATCCCCAACTCCTGGCGGAGCTCGGCGAACCACTCGAACAGCTCCGGCGGCTGCAACGCCTCCACCACCACGGTGAGCTTGTAGCCCTGGTCGGTCATCCACCGCCCGGCCCACTCCCACCCGCCGAGGTGCGGCAGGGCGAAGATGCACCCCTTGCCCTGCTCCAGCGCGGCCGGGATGAGGTCGAAGCCGTCCACGGAGAACGTGCGGTCCACCGTGCGGGCGCTCAGCGACGGCAGGCGGAAGCTCTCCATGTAGTAGCGGGCGTAGCTGTCGAACGCCTGCTGCACCGCCAGCCGCAGTGCCGTGCCCTGCAGCCTGGGGTTCACCCGGCGGAGGTGGCGGGCGATCATCTCCCGCCGGGCCTGGTTGGCGAAGCTGGCGGTGAACCCCAACGACGACGCTGCGGCCTGGGCGACCGCCGACGGCATCAGCCGAGACGCCAGCGAGCCGAAGCGGTACGCACCCATCGTGGCTGCGTCGAGCAGCTTGCTGCGCTCCGGTTCGGCCTCAGGCACCTGGGCCGCCTGGCGTGTCAGTCACGCCGCGCGGCCCGCGCCGTGCGGGTGGTGCGGCCGGCCCGAGCGATGCGGGTGCGGCGACGCTGGCTGCGCACCTCGCGGCGGGTCTCGCGCTTCGCCCTGCGCAACTCGATGCGGGCAGCGGTGACCGGCGCGACTGCGGCCTGCCGCCAGACCTTGACGAACCGCTGCACGGCGGTGATGGCGGTGAGCGCCAGCATCAGCCAGAGCACCGGGATGAGCAGCACGGGGATGAGCAGACCGACGCACAGCGCGATGATCCGCTCCGCACGCTCCATCAGGCCGCCCTTGGCCTCCAGCCCGAGCGACTCCGCCTTGGCCCGCATGTAGCTGATGACGGAGCTGAGGGCCATGACTCCGAACGGGAGGATGGCCATGTGGGCGGACTCCGTGGAGGCCAGGTGCCACGCCACGCCACCGAACAAGAGGGCATCGGCGAAGCGGTCGATCGTCGAGTCGAAGAAGGCGCCACGCTGGCTGGACGAGTTGCTGGCCTTGGCCAGCGCACCGTCCAGCAGGTCGGGAAGGGCCGCCAGGATGACCAGCCCCAGCCCCAGCCGCAGCTGGCCGAACCCGATGGCCACGGCTGCGCCGACCGCCACCAGCAAGCCGACGACCGTGAGGTGGTCCGGCGTCAGCCCGGTGCGGCGAAGGCCGTTGCCCAACGGCTTGACCGCCTTGTCCACCGGGGTGCGGAACTTGCCGTCGAACATCGGTGCAAGGCTACTCCGCGGAAGCAGCGGCGACTCGCCGTTCCCACGGGCACCGACACGCGCGACGATGGGTCCATGAGCAGCACCTCACCCTCCGACCTGGCGGTCGCCTTCCGGTCGCTGCCCCGCCGCCTCCACGAGGCCAGGGGTGATGCCCCGGACGACGTGACCGGCGGGCCGACCGCCGAACTGGACCGCACCATTGCCCGCGCCGCCCGCCTGCTGGGCACCACCGGCGGACCCGAGGAGGTGGCCGACGCCATCGACGCTCGCCACCCGGAGGACTGGGACGAGGCCGTCCTGGACGAGCTTCGCACCATCGCCATGGAGGCCGGGCGGGTGCTGCGCCACATCGCCGGACTCACCGAGGGCGGCTGACTCCCCACACTCCGTTCCCTACGGTGTAATCCACCGGCCGTGGTCGTCGTTGAACCGGTCAGCGGACACGACACGACCTCGACAAGGAGCACCATGAACCGACTGACCCGACTGGCCGCCGCCACCGCTGCGGCCGCACTCACCCTCGGCCTCGCCGCCCCGGGTACCCATGCCGAGGATGCGCCCCCTGCACTCCCGGTCGCCGCCCGGCTGGGCTGCCGCTCCGTCGTGGTGGACGGCCACCTCCAGGCCGCCTGCCAGTGGCGTGTCGCTGCCACCGAGTTCGGCGGGGTGGAACTCTGGCGGGGCACCGGCCAGAACGGCGAACTGGAGCGGGTGAAGGTCTTCGAGACCGAGGACCACTCCGTCACCCGCTACGTGGACAGCGGCATCGACTTCGGCACGCGCTACGGCTACGTCCTGATCGTGCTCGGCCCCGACGGCAATGCCCGCGCCCGCAGCAACGTCGCCGGCGTGGGCAAGATGCCGCCGCCGGAGGTGCTCAGCCTCGCCTGCGCACGTGCCGAGGAGCGGACGATCCACTGCGAGTGGGGCGCCCCCACCAACTCGGCCGCAGCCACCATCACGCTGTGGGGCATCGCCAACAACAGCCCCCGCCGGGCGCTGACCACCCAGACACCCGCCGGTGCGGGCAGCTTCGACCTCGACGTGCCCACCGGCACCTGGACGATCCACCTCGCGGTCGTCGCCACCGACGCCGACGGCAAGGTGGTGGGCAAGAGCCCAGCCGTCGTCATCCGCCTGGCCCGGCCGCGCCGCTGACCCTGTGCACTCGGCGGCCGCCCCGCGGCACGACGCCGTCACCTTCGTCCCACGAGGTGCAAACCTGAGGGCGATGCACGACCTGAGCGAGATCGGCGAGCGGTCGCTCGTCGATCTCGCGCGTCGCGACCGCGACGCGTTCGCCGAGTTGTACCGCCGGAACGTCCAGGCCGTGCATGCGTTCGCCCGGCGGCGCACCGGTGCCGCGGCCGACGCCGAGGACATCACCGCGGTCACCTTCGAGCGGGCCCTGCGGTCGCTCCACCGCTTCGACCCCGCCCGAGGCAGCTTCGTGGCCTGGCTGTACCGGATCGCCACCAACGAGATCATCGACCAGGCTCGCCGCCGGCAGCGCCGCAACACGCCGCGCAACCAGGCCATCCTGCGCGCGGTGGTCGCCGGGGAGGAAGCCGACCCGCCGGATGCGGCGTTCACCGCCGGCACCGAAGGCGACGGCGAACTGCTCGCGGCGCTGAACACCCTCAACGACCGCTACAACACCGTGCTGTCGCTGCGTTTCATCGCCGGGCTGGAGGTGGCCGACGTGGCCGCCCACCTCGGCATCACGGCCGGCAACTGCGCCGTGCTCACGCACCGAGCCCTTGCCGCCCTGCGGCGCCAACTGGAGAAGGGGCAAGCCTCATGAACGACGATCTCGAACGCCGCCTCGAGCAGGCCGGCAGGCGTGCCGTGCCGCTCCTCGGCGCCGACCGGGTGGACGACATCGCCCGCCGCCTCGATGCTCGGCCCGGGCACCGCCGCGCCATTCCCTGGGCCGCGGCCGCAGCCGCCGCAGCCGTGCTGATCGTGGTCGGGGTCGCCGTCGCCTTCCGACGCGACGGCGGCGGCACGCTCCAGCCGGTGAGCCCGCCGATGGACACGGCCACGCCGACATCCCCGCCTCCGACGTCGACCACCACATCGGCCGGCAGCCTGGTCACCGTCCCGGCCGCCACCACCGCAGTGCCGCAGGGGCAGGCCACCACGGTGCCGCCCGGCGGGCCGACGTCCACCACCCAGCCGGGCACATCCGGCGGGGGCACACAGCCCGCGACCACCCCACCCACGGCGCCAACCACGACCAGCCCTCCGACGGCCCCGCCCACCACGGCACCACCGGTGATTCCTGCCCCCAGCTTCACGGTGGGTGTGCAACGCATCGGCGACCGGTTGGTGTTCACCTGGCCGCCGTACGGCGGCAGCGACGGCACCCAGTTCGTGCTGGTGCGGGTGACAGCGGCGGGCCTGCAGCACTGGCCGGTGGACCCGACGCGGGTGGCCCGGGTGGTGCCCGACATCGGCGCCACCCGCACCACCATCGACAAGCCCGACACCACCCGCGCCGCGTGGCAACTCGTGGTGGTGGGGGCCGATCGTCAGGTGGTGGCCATCAGCCAGGTGGTGTTCAGCAACTGACCGTGGCCGGCCGAGCGCCGGCCAGCCGGGGGTCAGTCCTCCCACTCCTCGGTGGGGTTGTCCTGCACCAGGTGCTCCACCACTCGGCCGTCCACGGCGTCCACCAGCACCAGGCCGCGGCGGCGGGGCGGTTCTTCCGCCGAGTACACCAGCACCCGCCACGTCGGCCTGCTGCGCAGCCCCCGCCACACCTGCTGCGCCGATGCGTGCCCGACCGGGAATCCCACAGCACCCTGGGCGGCCACCAGCGCCTGCTGCTCGTCCACATGCATCCGCCAGCCGGAGGTGAACGAGAACAGGGCCACCAGGCCGAGCAGGACGGCGGCCCACAGGAAGCCGCGGTTGACGATGGCCGAGGAGTCGCCCTTGGCGAGCCACAGCACCAGGCACAGCGCGGCAATCAGGGCGTACAGCACGGCAGGGCGGCGCCGGCGGCTGTTATCCGGGAACTGGTAGACGCCGGCGTGCTCGACGTTGAGATCCTCGGGCAGTTCGTCGCGCAGGTCGTCGTCGGGGCGGGCGGTGTCGTTCATGCGTCGTCAAGGCTACGGGGCGCCGGCCACCTGTGTCACGTGTGCCACGATGACCAGATGAGCACGGAACGCATCGACACGGTCACCTTCCCCGACGGCACCGGCATGGACATGTTCATGTGGACCCCTGCGGAGCCGGCGCGGGCGGCCGTGCTGCTGATCCAGGAGATCTTCGGCGTCGGGCCGTACATCGAGGCGGTGGCCCGCCGGCTGGCCGACGCCGGCTACCTGGTGGGTGCTCCCGATGTGTTCTGGCGGTTCGCCCCCCACTGGGCGGCTGGGCACGACCAGGACGGCCTCACTGCCAGCATGGAGAAGGTCGGCCAACTGGACCCGGCGACGGCGGTGGGCGACTGTGCCGCAGCGCTGCTGCACCTCCAGCGGCTGTCGGGGGTGGAGCGCGTGGGCGTGATGGGCTTCTGCCTCGGCGGCACCCTGGCGTGGGGTGTGGCATCCGCTGCGGACCCAGCGGTCTGCATCAGCTACTACGGCTCGGGGGTGCCCGGCATGCTCGGCATGATCGACCAGGTGCAGTGCCCCACGCTGTTCCACTTCGGCAACCAGGATGCCTACATCCCCAACGAGGGTGTGGACGCCATCGGCGCAGCCATCGCCGGGCGGGACGGCTTCGTGCTCAACGTGGAGAACGCGGGGCACGCCTTCGACAACCACGAGAGCGAGATCTTCTACAACGAAGCCGCCTCGAAGGCCGCGTGGGCGAAGACCATGGCCTTCCTGGCCCAGCACCTCCCCGCCTGAGCGCCGAACCCCGAGCGGAGCCAGACCCACCCCCGTCACGCCGTTTGTGTCAAGAGTGCCGACGCGAACAACCTGGTCAACGCCCGACAGCGTGTACGTAAAGGCGGTGTGAGTCAGTCGAACAGGCCGGGAGGGCGGTCGGCTGCGGGCGGCGCCATCCCGAGGTGGGCGTAGGCCGCGGGCATCGCCACCCGGCCGCGCGGCGTGCGGGCCAGCAGGCCCTGCTGGATGAGGAACGGCTCGTACATGTCCTCGACCGTCTCGGGCTGCTCGCCCACACTGATGGCCAGCGTGCTGAGGCCCACCGGGCCGCCGTGGAACTGCCGGCAGATGGCGTTGAGGATGGCCCGGTCCACCTTGTCCAGGCCGCGCTCGTCCACCCCGAACACCTTCAGGCCGTCGCGAGCGACGTCCTTGGACACCGTGCCGTCGCCGCGCACCTCGGCGTAGTCGCGCACCCGGCGCAGCAGGCGGTTGGCGATGCGCGGCGTGCCGCGGGAACGACGGGCGATCTCCCACGCCCCGTCGGCCTCGATGTGCACCTTGAGGATGCCGGCGGCGCGGCGGACGATGGCTTCCAGCTCGTCGTCCTCGTAGTAGTCCAGCCTGGCCACCAGGCCGAAGCGGTCGCGCAACGGACCGGTGATCATGCCCGTGCGGGTGGTGGCCCCGATCAGGGTGAACCGGGGCAGCGTGAGGCGGATGCTCGACGCCGCCGGCCCCTTGCCGACCACGATGTCCAGCTGGAAGTCCTCCATGGCCGGGTAGAGGATCTCCTCCACCGCACGCGACAGGCGGTGGATCTCGTCGATGAACAGGACGTCGCCTTCCTCCAGCTTGGTGAGGATCGCGGCCAGGTCACCGGCACGTTCCAGCGCCGGGCCGCTGGTGACGTGCAGGTGCACGCCCATCTCGGCAGCGACGATGCCGGCCATGCTGGTCTTGCCGAGGCCGGGCGGGCCCGCCAGCAGCAAGTGGTCCGCCGCCTGGCCGCGCCGCTTGGCGGCTTCGAGCACGATCGTCAGGTGCTCCTTCAGTTCGCGCTGGCCGATGAACTCGGCGAGGCGCCGCGGGCGCAGGCCTGCCTCGTCGGCCTCCTCGCGGTCGTTCGCCGGGCCGGGGTCGAGGAACTCGTCACGCACGCTTGGCCCCCAGCAGCTTCAGGGCGTCGCGCAGGAGGGAGGCCGCGTCGCCGGTGGACGGCAGGTCGCGCAGGGCGTCGCGGATCTCCTCCGCGCCGTAGCCGAGACCCGCCAGCGCCTCGCGCACGTCGCCCACCGCCGAGGCGCCGCCACCGCCGGCGCCCGCGGGCACGGGGTCCAGCATGGGCAGGCTGAGGCGGTTGCGCAGTTCCACCAGCAGGCGCTCGGCAGTCTTCTTGCCGACACCGGGGACGAGGGTGAGCGCGCCGAGGTCGTTGGAGGCCACGATGTCCACCAGCGCGGCCGGCCCGTGCGTGCCGAGGATGGCGAGGGCCAGCGCCGGGCCGATGCCATGGGTGGCGATGAGCACCTGAAACGTGGTGCGCTCGTCGCGGTGGAGGAAGCCGAACAGCGTCTGGGCGTCCTCGCGGATGTGGTGGTGCACGTGTAGGAATGCGGCGCTGCCGGGCTCCAGCTCCGCCAGGGTGCGCGGCGTGACCGACACGAGGTACCCGACCCCGCCGACCTCCAGCAGGACCTGCCCGTCCTCCGTGCGCTCCAGCACGGTGCCGCGCAGCGAGCCGATCATCGCCCCACCGCCGCCTGCACCCGGCGGCGCATCGGCGCCGCCGCGAGGTAGGTCAGCGCCAGCGCTGCGGCGTCGGCCGCGTCGGCCGGCTTGGGTGGGGTGGACAACCCGAGGCGGGCCTGGACCATCTTCTGCACCTGCTCCTTCGGGGCCCCGCCCCACCCGGCCACGGAATCCTTCACCTGGTTGGGCGTGAACTGCACCACGTCGCACCCGAACGCCGCGGCCTCCGCCAGCGCCAGTCCGCTGGCCTGGCCGACGCTCATCGCCGTGCGCACGTTGGTCTGGAAGAACACCTGCTCCACCGCCACGGCGAACGGCCGGTACTCCTGCAGCAGCGCCACCAGCTCGCCCTTCAGCTCCGCCAGGCGCTGCGGCAGCGGCGACGACGCCGGCGTGCGGATGACACCCAACGCCACCGGCCGCACGGCGTTGCCCTCGGTGCGCAGCACGGCGTAGCCGCAACGGGTGAGCCCGGGGTCGATCCCCAGTACGACGGCGCCGTCACGAGCGAACACGCGTACGAGGCTAGCGGGTGGCCGACCCACCGGGGCGGATGCTCCGCGCCCGCCGCAGGGTGCCCGTTGTGGCAACGTGAGCGGATGGGTTCGCAGCGTGCAGTCCCCCGTCGCCGCCGGGCCGCGTTCGTGCCGGCCGCCATCCTCGCACTCGCCGCCGTGGCGTGCAGCGACGACGGCACGTCCTCCCCCACAACCGTCGGCGACACGACGTCGCCGGCCCCCGTCACCGACGAGATCTCCCGTGGCCCGCTGGCCGCCTCGCTCACCTGCGACCCGTTCGACGAGCGGGCCTGCCTGCTCCCCTGGCCGAACGACGCGTTCACCGACGCCGACCCCACCACGGCCACCGGGCGTCGGCTCCACCTCCGGCCCGACACCACGCCCCGCAACGCCGACGGCACCCCCATCGACACCACCGACCAGAACCGGGCGGACGGGTTCTCCCCCATGTCCGTCGTGCTGGCCCTCGTGCCCGAGCTGGACGTCGCGGCCAGCGGCATCGCCCCCAGCACGGACATCGGTGCCTCGCTGGCCGACGACGCCCCGGTGGTGCTGCTGGACACCACCAGCGGCAAGCGCCTGGCCTACTGGGGCGAGCTCGACGCACCGGCGCCAAAGGGCGACCAACTCCTGATGATCCACCCTGCGTCCGCCCTCCCCGAGGGCCACCGGATCGTCGTCGCCCTACGCAACCTGGTGGCGACGGACGGAGCGGCCATCGCGCCGTCGAGCGCCTTCGAGGCGGCTCTGGAGGACACGCCAGAGCCGCCCGACCGGCGGGAGGACATCGCCGAGGTCCTCGCCGACCTCGACGCCGGCGGGGTCGGCACCGACGGCCTGCACCTGGCCTGGGACTTCACCGTGGCCAGCGCCGAGTCGCTGGCCGGCCGGGCACTGGCCATGCGGGCCCAGGCATACGCCGCGCTCGACGGGGCGGCACCCACCTTCACCGTCACCGCCACCAGCGACGACGGCGGCGTGCGCCGGGTGGACGGCACGTTCGCGGTGCCCAACTTCCTCACCGGCGACGGCTCGCCCGGCAGCACCCTGCTGCTCGGCGCCGACGACCTTCCCGAGCGCAACCCCGCCCATCCCGACTACGTCGCCGACTTCCACTGCGTGCTCCCCACCGCCCCCGCCGCGCCGGTGCCCAGCATTGTGTACGGGCACGGGCTGATGGGCAGCCGGATGGAGGTGGACGCGCTCTCCTTCGCCGCCTCGCTCGGTCAGGCGGCCGCCTGCGCCACCGACGAGATCGGGATGAGCAGCGCCGACATCGGCAACCTCGTGGAGATCCTGGCCGACCTGTCCCGCTTCGACGAGCAGGCCGACCGGATGGTCCAGGGCCTGCTGAACCAGCAGATGCTCGGGCGCCTCCTCAACACGGCCGATGGGTTCGTCGCCGATCCAGCCTTCCAGGATGCGGCGGGCAGCCCGCTGGTGGCCAACGGCGAGACCCAGTTCGTGGGCAACAGCCAGGGCGGCATCCTCGGTGGGGCAGCCAGCGCGGTCAGCACGGAGTGGCAGCGCGTGGTGCTCGGCGTGCCCGGCATCGGCTATTCGCTGCTGCTGCCCCGCTCCAGCGACTGGCCCCAGTTCGCCACCGTGTTCGACGCCGCCTACCCCGACCCCGTGGATCGGGTGCTGGCGCTCCAGCTGATCCAGCTGCTGTGGGACCGCGGCGAGAACGCCGGGTACACGCAGCACCTGACGGCCGACCCGTACGACGGCATCACCGCCAAGCAGGTGCTGCTCGTCGAGGCCTTCGGTGACCACCAAGTGGCCAACGTCAGCACCGAGATCCTCGCCCGCACCATCGGCGCCGCCGTGGACGAGCCGTCGCTGGCACCCGGCCGCAGCCCCGAGGTGGACCCCCAGTGGGGCATCCCGGAGGCGGACTTCGGCGGCTCACTCCCCGCGCTGTTGACCGTGTGGGACTTCGGCACGCCCGCGCCGCCCACGGTGAACCTCCCGCCGACGGAACCGGAGTACGGGCAGGACCCGCACGGCGCAGGCTCCGAGGAGCCCAGGGTCCTGCTGCACGCGCTGACGTTCCTGCTCACCGGCGACCTGGCCGACCCGTGCGGCGACGACCCGTGCGTGAGCGCGGTGCTCAGTGGGGCAGGCTGAGCAGCACGTCCACCAGTTCGGACACCGGCCGGAACGTCAACCCGGCAATGGCCCGGTGGGCGTACCGCACCGCCCCGTCACCGTCGATGATGAACACGCTGCGCCGGGGGAAACCCAGCGGGCCGAGCGTGCCGTACGCGGCGGCGACCGCCTTGTCCGTGTCTGCCAGCAGCGGGAACTTCAGCCCGTGCTTGCCGGCGAAGCGCTCGTGGCTGTCCACGCTCTGGGCGGAGATGCCCACCACCTGGGCGTTGAGCGCCTCGAACTGGGCGAGGTCGTCGTTGTAGCTGTTGAGCTGCTTGGTGCAGACGGGCGTGTCGTCGCCCGGGTAGAACACCAGCACCAGTGGCCGGCCGAGGAAGTCGCTGAGCGACAGCTCGCGGCCGCCGGTGGCTGGGAGGCGGAAGGCGGGCGCCTGGTCGCCGATTGAGACGCTCACCCGCCAACCGCTTCCATCAGCTCGGCGCTGATGTCGAAGTTGCTGTACACGTCCTGCACGTCGTCGTTGTCCTCGAGTGCATCCATGATGCGAAGGATCTTACGCGCGTCGTCCGTGTCGGTGACCTCGATCGTGACACTCGACACCATGGTGCTCTCGGCGGAGGCGATGGTCAGCCCGGCCTCATGCAGGGCGTCGCGCACCTCGTAGACGCCGGACGGGTCGGTGGTGACGCGGAACCCGTCGTCGTCGGCAGTGATGTCCTCGGCGCCGGCCTCCAGCGCCGCCATCATCACGGTGTCCTCGTCGCCGCCGGTGACGTAGATGACGCCCTTGCGGCTGAACTGCCAGCCCACCGCGCCCGGCTCGGCCATCGCCCCGCCCATCTTGTTGAAGATGTTGCGCACTTCGGCGCTGGTGCGGTTGCGGTTGTCGGTGAGCACGTCGATCAGCATCGCCACGCCACCGGGCGCGTAGCCCTCGTACATGATGGTCTCGTAGTTGCCACCGTCGTTCACGCCGGCGCCACGCTTGACGGCACGGTCGATCGCGTCGTTGGTCATCTGCGCGGCCTTGGCCTTCAGGATGACGTTGCGCAGCGAGGCGTTGGACGTCGGATCCGGTCCACCCTCACGCGCCGCCACCTCGAGCTGGCGGGCGATCTTGTTGAAGACCTTGGCGCGGGCCTTGTCCGCCGCGCCCTTCTTGTGCTTGATGGTTGCCCACTTGGAATGGCCCGACATGGCCGTGTCCCCTCCTACTTCAGGATTCCAGTCTGGTGCACGAACAGGCGGTGCAGTCGTGCGTCGTCGGTGAGTTCGGGATGGAAGGAGGCCACCAGCGCTGCGCCCTCGCGGGCCAGCACCGGCACCCCCTCGTGCTCGGCAAGGACCTCCACGGCCGGGCCGATGGATTCCACCTTCGGGGCGCGGATGAACACGGCATGGAACGGCCGGTCCTCCCCCGCCACGTCCAGCTCCGTCTCGAAGCTGTCGATCTGCCGGCCGTAGCCGTTGCGGCGGACGGCGATGTCGATGACGGCGAAGCTGCGCTGGTCCGGCCGGCCGTCGAGGACGGTGGTGGCCAGCAGGATCATCCCCGCGCACGTGCCGAAGACCGGCAGCCCGTCGCGCAGCGCCGCCTGCAGCGGGTCGAACAGGCCGCTGGTGTGCAGCAGCCGCGACATGGTGGTGCTCTCCCCGCCCGGCATCACCAGGCCATCGAGGCCGTCGAGCTGGGCGGGGACGCGCACCTGGCGGGTGGCGACGCCTACCTGGGCGAGCGCGCGCTCATGCGCGGCGAACGCGCCCTGCAGGGCGAGGACGCCGACGACCGGCTGCACCCCACCCACCTGGCGGCTCCGCGTTGCACGAGAAGGGCATCAGGTCACCAGCCGCGCTCGGCGTAGCGCTGGTTGATCTCGTCCATGTTGATGCCGGTCATCGGGGCGCCGAGGCCCCGGCTGACCTTGGCCAGGATGTCCGCGTCGCGGAAATGGGTGGTGGCCTCGACGATGGCGCGGGCCCGGCGGGCGGGCTCGTCGCTCTTGAAGATGCCGGAGCCGACGAACACGGCCTCCGCACCGAGCTGCATGGCCAGGGCGGCGTCGGCCGGGGTGGCGATGCCTCCGGCGCAGAACATCGGCACGGGCAGCCAGCCGGTCTCGGCGATCTCCTGCACGAGCGGCAGCGGGGCCTGCAGCTGCTTGGCCCACTGGAACAGCTCGGCGGAGTCCGCCTGCGTGATCTTGCGCATGTCGCCGGTGATGTTGCGCAGGTGGCGCACGGCTTCCACGACGTTGCCGGTGCCGGCCTCGCCCTTGGAGCGGATCATGCATGCGCCCTCGCTGATGCGGCGCAGCGCCTCGCCGAGGTTGGTGGCGCCGCACACGAACGGCACGGTGAAGGCGAACTTGTCGATGTGGTGGGTCTCGTCGGCCGGGGTGAGCACCTCGGACTCGTCGATGTAGTCCACGCCGAGCGCCTGGAGGATCTGGGCTTCCACGAAGTGGCCGATGCGCACCTTGGCCATGACGGGGATGGTGACCGCGGCCTTGATGCCCTCGATCATCTCCGGGTCGCTCATCCGGGCCACGCCGCCGTCCTTGCGGATGTCCGCCGGCACGCGCTCCAGTGCCATCACGGCGGTGGCACCGCTGTCCTCGGCGATCTTCGCCTGGTCGGGGGTGACGACGTCCATGATGACGCCGCCCTTCAACATCTCGGCCAGGCCACGCTTGACCTCGTACGTGCCCGTGGCGCGCTTCGCGGACGACTGCTCACTCATGGTTCCCCAGCGTACCGCTGCCACCCCTCCCCCGGCAGTGTCGATTCCAGGTGCTGGGTCAGACGGCGGAGAAGGTGCCGCTGCGGGCCAACTCCACGAACGTGCGGCCTGGGGTGAGGAGGATCGGGTTGCCGGCGTCGTCGGTGAGCGTGATCGGTGACAGGCGGTCAGCCCGGCTCCAGGTGCCGTGGATCATCACGCCACCGGTGAACACCATGACGGTGCCGGAGCCGATCGTCTGGGCCTCGGGGCTGCGACTGTCCACCTGGCTGGGCCGGTAGGTGACCTCCATCACGATGACGTTGTTGGTGGAGACCTGGCCGCTCTGGGTGTCGTTGTGCGGCACCCCCGCGCTGTTGCGCAGGTACAGGCCGCTGGCGGGGTCGTAGCGCCAGTCCACGCTGAGCCCGTCCATTTCACCGCTGCACCCGTTGGACGGGGAGCCCACGGCGGCCTGCCCCGACGACAGGTACTGGAACTGCTGCGGCGGCGGGCCGGCACCCTCCGGCGCCAGGGTCCAGAGCATGGACGTCTGGGCGTATTCGTTGTGCGGGGCGTCGCGGTCGCTGGAGCGGTAGAAGCCACCGCCGTTCCACACCCGGCTCTTCAGGGCGCTCAACTCCACCAGGTCGCTGGCCTCGATGATGTCGGTGACCGCGGGGTTGCCACCACTCCAGACGAACAGGGGCCGGTTGAGCGAGCCGAGCAGGTCCACGTCCTGGGTGCGACCGGAACGGATGGGACCCACGGGGTCCGAGCCCTGGCTGTGGAACACGGCGGCGAACCGGGTCTGCACCTCCACGATCTCCTCGAACACGATGTCCGCCTCGTTGAGGCCGGACTGCGGGCGGGCGTTCTTGTTGTTGTCGATCTTCACCACCATCGCCGGCCGGGCGGCGATGGTGGGGTCGGTGACCGGCAGGCCGGTGAGCGGGTACACGGGCCCCGCCGGCAGCGTGGTGGTGGGGGCATCAGTGACCGGCGACGTGGTCGCGGCGTCGGTGCCCGGCACCGTGGTGGGCGCGTCGGTGGACGACGCCGCGGCCGTGGTTGGTGCGCCGGCGGTGGAGGTGGGGGCATCGGTGGACGTGCTCTCCCCGCTGCAGGCAGCGAGCACGAGCAGGCCGGCCGCGAGTGCGGCGGCGAGGGGGCGGGGGCGTGTCATCACAGTTCTCTCAGCAGGGCAATGCGCTCTTCGAGCGGGGGGTGGGTGTCGAACATTCTGTTCCACATTCCGAGCTTTCCGTGGTCGGCCACCCCGGACATCGGCTGTTCGATCCACATGTGGGCCGTGGCCGCACTGGCGGAGTGAGTGACCGTGGTGTCCTCCTTCAGCTTCTCCAGCGCAGAGATCAGGCCCGGCGGGTAGCGGGTCATCTGGCAGGCACTGACGTCCGCCAGCGTCTCGCGGCGACGGCTGACGGCCGCCTGCATCGCCTTGGCGGCGATCGGCGACAGGATCAGGAACACGAACCCGATCAGCGCCAGCGGGTTGCCACCGTCGCGATGGTCGCCGTCGCGGCGCTCGCGGCCACCGTTCCACCACATCATCCGGATGGCCAGGTTGCTGAGCAGCGCGACCGCCCCCACGAGGGTGACGGCCAGCGTGCTGACGAGGATGTCGTAGTTCTTGATGTGCGACAGCTCGTGGGCAACGACGCCTTCGAGCTCCACCCGGTTCATCTTCTCCAGCAGCCCCGACGTGACGGCGATGGCCGCGTGCTTCGGGTCGCGCCCGGTGGCGAAGGCGTTGGGGGCCGGGTCGTCGATGACGTACACCCGCGGCTTGGGCAGCCCGCTGGCGATGCACAACCCCTCCACGAGGTTGTGCAGACGCTGGTACTGCTGGGGGTCGGCAGGGCGTGCCCGGCTGGCCGCGAGGGCGATGGCGTCGGCCTTCCAGTAGGAGGCGAAGGCGATGCCACCGCTGGCCACCAGGGCGATGACCGTGCCGACGATGCCGTTGCCGATGAGGAACCCGAAGGCCATGCCCACGAGCGTGAGCACCAGGACGAAGGCGACGATGAGAGCGGCGCTACGCCGCTTGTTCGCGCGGATGAGTTCGAACATGAATCAGAACTGGACCTTGGGCACCTCTCGCGAGCCCTCGTCCGTCTCGAAGTACTCGCGGCGCTCGAACTTCAGCATCCGGGCGAAGATGACCGTGGGGAAGGCCTGGAGCTTGTTGTTGTAGCTCAGCACGGAGTCGTTGTAGAACTGCCGGGCATACGCCACCCGACCTTCGGTGGAGCTGAGCTCCTCCTGCAGGGCCAGGAAGTTCTGGTTGGCCTTCAGGTCCGGGTAGGCCTCGCCAAGGGCGAACAGTTGGCGCAGCGCACCGGTCATCTGGGCGTCCGCCTGGGCCTGGCCGTGCGGGGTGGACGGCGCCTGGATGGCAGCGTTGCGGGCGTTGATGACGGCCTCGAGCGTGGACTTCTCGTGCTCCGCGTAGGCCTTCACCGTTTCGACCAGGTTGGGGATGAGATCGATCCGGCGCTTCAACTGGACGTCGATCTGTGACCAGGCGTTCTCGATCTGGTTGCGGCCGCGGATGAGGCCGTTGTACGCACCGATCAGGTAGATGACGAGGATCGCCACCACCGCGATCACGATGATCCACACCATGAGGGCTCCGATCTGCTGGGGCGCTCAGGGCGCCGCTGATCGGCCCATCATACGGGCGAGGCGCCCGAGGCGCGGGGCACGCGGCCACGGCGAGAGCTGGCGGGTAGAGGTGCCGGCGGCATCGCGGAGGGCCCGGTAGATGCGTTCGTAGTGGCCCGCGAGCGTCACCATCGAGAAGTCGTCGGCCCGCCGTGCACCTGCCGCGACCAGCCGGTCGGCCAGACCACGGTCGGCCAGCGCACGCCGCAGGGCCCCGGCCAGCGCAGGCACGTCACCCGCCGGCACGAGCAGCGAGTCCACACCATCGGTGGCCACGTTGCGGTACCCGTCCAGCGCGCTGGCCACGATGCAGGTGTCCGCCGCCATCGCCTCGACCAGCACCACGCCGAAGCTCTCCCCGCGCAGCGACGGGGCGCAGAACACGTCCGCCCCGCGCAGGCGCCGGAACTTCTCCTCGTCGCTGAGGCGGCCCAGCCACTGGATGCGGGCGTCGCCGCGGGTGCGAGCCTGGAGGCGAGCGGTGTCCGGGCCGTTGCTGGCGACCCACAACGTCACGTCCGACCCGAGCTCCGCCATCGAGTCCAGCAGCACGTCCAGGCCCTTGCGCTCCTCGTGGCGACCACAGAAGAAGATCGTCGGGCCCTCCGTCGGCCAGGGCGACGCGGCGCGGATGTCCTCCAGCTCGACGCCGTTGAACAGCACCTCGAACGCCCCACCCATGGTCGGCTCCGCCAGCGCGAGGGCGTCCTTCGACACCACCACCCGATGGTCGATGACGTCGGCCCACTTGCGGATCGGCCCGCCGAGGTACCGGTAGCTGGCGCTCTCACCCGCCGCGTGGAACGTCGCCACGATCGGGGCGGGATGCACGACCACCGAGGTGAGCGTCGGCCCAGGCGCGAACGGCTCGTGAAGGTGGAGCACGTCGAACTGCTCCTCGAACAGCACGCGCATCGTGCGCAACGCGGCCGAAGGGTCCGGCGCCAGCGGTGCGACACTGCCGTTCGCCGAGGTGGGCAGGCTGTTGCCCAGCGGGGTGACGAATGTGGCCGGCGGCGGGCCGTCGCACGGCCCGAGCACCCGCACCTCGATGCCGCTGCGGCGCAACTGGCGAGCCAACCCCATCACCTGCGCCTGCACCCCGCCGGGCACGGACAGGCTGTACGGGCACACCATGCCCACCCGCAGCGGGCGCTCGGCGTCGGGCGACCCATGCGGCATGGATCCGACGCTAGCGCCTCCCCCCGGGACCCGGCCCCGCCGGATTCGCCGAGCGAACCCGCGATCGGCGTCGGTTCTGCGAAGATGCGGGAACCGGGCGCCGCCCGGGATCGTCGGAGGAGATGTTGTGAGCGCGACTGTGCGGCCGGTGCGCCGCCTCTCCTGGACCGTGGGCACCCTGGGCCTCGTCGCGCTCGCACCCCTGCTGCCCGCCGCCCCTGCCGAGCCGACCGCGGCCGACGACACCGTCGACGTCACCATCACCGCCGGGGTGGACTCGTGGGCCGATCCCGGGGACCATGTCGTGGTGGCGGTGGAGATCGCCGCCACCGATCTGTTCGACGGCCGCGTGGACGTGGCCGCCCCCAGCGGCGGCACGGTCACGGCCCCCGCGGAGGTGGCCGGCGGCACCACGAAGACCATCCGCCTCGTGGCCCCGCTGTCGCTCGACAACCCAACCGTGGACGTCCGCATCTACGAGGGCGACAGCCTCCTGGAGCGCCGCTCGGTGGCCCTCAAGGTCGCCGAGAGCGTGGAACTGGTGGGGGTGCTGCCCGCATTGCGGACCCGCGTCGGCGAACTGCCGCCCACCGTCACCCTCGCCGGCGACATGGGGAAGGCCGTCGTGGCCACCCTGCCCAGCGAGGTCCTGGCGCTGGGGGCCAGCGCGCTGGAGGCCTACGACACGATCGTCGGCACCACCGCAGACCTGCGCTCCCTCCCCCCGGCGCAGCAGGCCGCCCTGTTCGGCTGGGTGAACCTTGGCGGGCGGCTGCTGCTGGACGACGGGGCCGACCTCTCGGCACTGCCCGCCGAGTGGCGCCCGGGCGCCGCCGGGTACGCGCTCGCCGGCCGTGGGGAGGTCCGCCTGCTCGACGGCGACGCCACCGACGGCCGGTGGACATCGTTCATCCACCCCAGCGGCTCCTCCCAGTCCGAGCTCGGCGACACGTTCGGGTTCAGCGAGGTGTTCGCCAGCCCGTCGGAGGACCTCGCCCGCCGAGCCGGTGTCCGCCTGCCGTCGCTGGTGCCGATCCTCGTCCCGTTGCTCGTCTACTGGGCGCTCGTGTCAGTCGTGCTGTTCATCGTGCTGCGCGCGTCCCGCCGGCTGACCCTGGCGTGGGTGGCCATCCCCCTGCTCGCTGCGCTCACCGCCGGCAGCGTGTTGATCTATGGCAGCCAATGGCGCAGCGCCGGCCGCCCGGCGGCCAGCACGTTCGTGGACGGCTGGCCAGGCGGCTCCACCTCCATCTCCAGCGTGCTGGTGTTCAGCCGCGACGGCGGCACCATCACCGTGGGGTTGCCCGAGCAGTGGCAGAGCGACAGCGAGGTCACCTCGTACTGGGGTGGCTTCCCCTCCCTGGCCGCGACCGTGCAGCCCAGGGGCGACAGCACGGATCTCCGCGTCCGCCTGGATGCCGGGCAGGTCACCACCGCCAATCTCGCCGGGCCCGGTGGCCCCGCCGGGCTGGAGGTCGACGCGACCTCTGACGGCTCGCACGTCACCGGCACCGTCACCAACACCTCCAGCGTCACGCTGCACCAGGTCGCCGTGTTCGGGCCGGGCGGCGCCGACGAGGTGGGCGACCTGGCCCCCGGAGCGAGCGCCGAGTACTCGATCTCCGCCTCCGCCCTGCCACTCGGTGTCGCGGTGGCCACCCGGGTGTGGAGCGGGCAGAGCGATCCGCGCCGGGACGACTCCGACATCGCCGAGCTCGGCATCTGGAGCAACGCCGCCGTCAGCCGGGTGCTCTACCCCTCGGCGATGGTCCGCGCCGCCGGCTGGACGACAGAGCGCCCGGCACCGGCATCGGTCGGGGCCTCGTCCACCACAGTCGTCACGAGCACTGCGCACGTCACCCCTGCGGGCGATGACCTGCCGGCCTCCTGCATCCGCTTCGCCACCGTGCGCTCCCCGTTCCAGCGCTTCGGCAACGGGCTGGAGGACCAGATCTTCCGCTACCTGCTGCCTCCGTCCGCCACGTCGCAGCCACTCGTGCTCGACGTGCCGGGCGAGGTGGACGTCTTGGAGATCTGGAATGGCTCCGGATGGGTGGAGCTGCCGCGGGTCGCCCGGGTCGCCAACGTGCCCGCCAACGCGGTGCGCGATGGCGTGGTGCTGGTACGCATCCCCAACAACGGCATGTTCCTCGGCCCGGAAAGCCACCCCGAGCTCCATGGAGCGACGTCATGAGCGAGCACGTCGACGGTGAGGTGATGGTGGAGTTGCTGGAGCCCGAGGAGCTTCCCGGCGAGGTCGCCGACGGACCCGAGTTGGCCGTGCGGGCCACTGGGCTCACCAAGCGCTACGGCACGCTGGTCGCGGTGGACCGCATGGACCTGGCCGTGCCGCGTGGCTCGATCTTCGGGCTCATCGGGCCGAACGGCGCCGGCAAGAGCACCACGTTCGCCATGATGGCCACCCTGCTGCGCCCCACCGCCGGCTCGATCGAGGTGATGGGCGCCAACCCGGCGCACAAGCCCCGCACCGTGCGCCGGCGGATGGGCTACATGCCCGACAGCCTGGGCGTCTACGACAACTTGCGGGTGGACGAGTATCTCGAGTTCTTCGCGGCCAGCTACGGCATCCCCCGTGCGGAGTGGCCGGAGCTCGTCGGCGGCCTGCTGGAACTGGTGGATCTCGCGGTGAAGCGCACCGCGATGGTGAACTCGCTGTCCCGCGGGATGAAGCAGCGACTGAGCCTCGCGCGAGCGCTGGTGCACGACCCGGAGTTGCTGGTGCTCGACGAGCCCGCGAGCGGCCTGGACCCTCGGGCCAGGGTGGAGCTGCGGGAGTTGCTGCGGTCGCTGAACGGCATGGGCAAGACCATCGTCATCGCCTCGCACATCCTCGCCGAGCTGGAAGAGATGTGCTCCGACGTAGCGATCATGGAAGCCGGCCGGCTGCTGGCATCCGGGCCGCCACGCCAGATCCTCCAGCAACTCGGCGGGGCCCGCTCCATCCGGGTGCGCTTCGCCGACGGCACTGCCGAGACGTTCACCGTCGCCGACGACGCGGACCAGGCGTCGCTGCTGCGCCGCCTGGTGGTGGACGACGAACGCGACGTGGTCGAGTTCATCGAGGAATCGGGCGGGCTGGAGCAGTTGTTCATGTCCCTCACCGAGGGGATCGTGCAGTGATCAACCCGGTCCTCGCCCGCGAGCTGCGCGAACGCATGCGCACCGGCCGCGCCTTCGTGGTCATCGGCGTGTTCCTCGCCCTGCTGATCCTCACCGTCTTCCTCGTGTACCAGGGCCGCCAGTCCACCGGGGTGATCGAGTTCGACCTCGCCCGCCAGACCCAGCTCGGCCGCGACCTCTACGAGTGGGTGCTGTTCGTGATGCTCGCGCTGGTGCTGTTCTTCGTGCCGGGCCTCACTGCCGGCGCCATCGCCGGCGAGCGCGAGCGGCAGACGCTGCTCCCCCTTCAGGTCACCCTGCTGCGCCCTCGCAGCATCCTGATCGGCAAGGTGCTGGCCGGCATGAGCTTCCTCGTCCTGCTGCTGGTGGCCGCGGTGCCCGTCACCGTAGTGTCCTACCTGCTCGGCGGGTTCCGGCTGATCGACGGTCTGAAGGGCCTGCTCGCCGTGGTCATCGTCGCCATCCTGCACACCACGATGGTCGCCTCGCTGAGCGCGTTCACCCGCCGGGTGCAGACCGCGACCCTGCTGGCCTACGGGTTCACCGCCCTGCTCGTCCTCCTCGGGCCGCTGATGTACGTCACGATGGGGATCGCCGACTCCAGCCACGGCAACGACCAGGCCAACCCACCTGCCGTGCTCGTGGCGGTGAACCCCTTCAGCGTCGTCGCCGACATCACCACCGGCGCCACCAGCACCGGTGAGAGCAACCCGCTGCGAGCCATCCGTTCCGGCGTGGCCGAGGCGAAGGCGAACAACAACGACTCCTGGTTCGCCTGGTTCCCGGAGGACGACATCGGTGCCCGGTTCCGGCTGGTCAATGACGGGCCCAGCGGCCTGCCCGCCTGGGTGGTGGGCCTGGCCGGCATGACCCTGCTCGCCGGAGGGATGGCCGCGCTGGCCACCCGCCGGCTGCGCACACCTGCGGAGGTGGAACGATGAACCGCGCCCTGCGACCCCTGCTCCTCTCGGTGCGGCGCCGCCTTCGTGTCGCCTGGGCCGTCGCAACGGCCCAACTGCTGGCCCCGGTGGTGGCGGCAATTGCGCTGCTCCTGGTGCTGCTCGGCCGGCTCACCGACCTGCCGTGGGCGGAGCCCGCAGCGCTGTGGCTGGCCGTCGGCGCCGCACTTGCGGTGGCGCTGTACGCCCTGCTGCGACCGGTCGGCGACCCAGTCGTCGCCCGCGCCGCGGACCGCGGTCTGCGGACCGGCGACGCCTTCGCCACCTCGCTCGAACTGGATGGCGCCGCTGGCGACTCCGTGGACGACGAGTTCCGCCGCCGCGTGCACGAGCGCGCCGGCCGCCTGGCGGAGCACGCCGACCCGGCAGCCGCGGTGCGGTACCGGTGGTACCGCCGCCCCACGGCCGCCACCGCAGTGCTGGCCCCCGCGGCACTCCTGTTGGCGCTGGTGGCCAACCCGCAGGACGCGGCTCGCGCCCAGCGCGCCCAGGACCGCGAGCGGATCGAAGCGACGGCCGACGTGTTGCGCGCCGAGGCCGAGCGGCTGGCGGAGCAACCCGGTGGTGAAGAGGCCGCCCGGCGGCTGGAGGAACTGGCCGACGACCTGGATCACGCCGACGACCTGGAACGCGCCGAGGAGTTGGCCGACGAGGCCGCCGCCGAGTTGCGCGACCAGGTGAGCGACAACCTGCTGGGCGAGAAGGCCGCCAGCGAGGGCCTGTCGCGCAGCCTGGAGAACAACCCGCTGCCCGCAGCGCAGGCCGAGCAGAGCGTGGCCGACCAGTTGGACGCGACGGCCGATGCGCTGCCGGGGATGAGCCAGGAAGAGCAGCAGGCCGCCGCTGACCGGCTGGAAGATCTGGCGGCCACCCAGGCGGCGGGCGATCCGGTCACCGCCGACGCGCTGCAGGCCGCCGCCGACGCGCTGCGCGACGGGGACATCGCCACTGCCCAGGCGCACCTCGGCGAAGCCGCGCAGGCGGCCGCGGCCACCGCCGACGACGTGGCCCGGCAGGTCGCCGCCGCGGATGCCGCCCAGCAGGCTGCCGAGGCCTCCGACCAGTTGGGCCAGCCCGGCGACGGCGACCCCACCGCCGGCGAGGGCCAAGGCCAAGGCCAAGGACAGGGTCAAGGACAAGGCCAAGGACAGGGTCAGGGCCAAGGACCGGGTCAGGGCCAAGGTCAGGGACAGGGACAGGGACAGGGGCAAGGTGGTGGCGGCAGCCCGTCCGGACCGGTCACCGGAGGCGGCACGGGCACCAGCGGGCAGGGTGGTCAGGGCACCGGCGCCGGCCATACCGATGGCAGCGGTGGGCCGGACACCGACACCGTCTACGACCCGGCGCACGGCACGGGTGGGGACACGGGCTCGGTCGGCGGCGGCCAGGGCACGGGCCAAGGCGGCACCACGGGCGCCACCAACGGCCCCACCAACGCCGGCCAGGACCGCGTGCCGGTGTCCGACGTGCTCGACGACTACCTCCGCCAGGCCACCGATGCGATGGACAACGCCTCCGTGCCTCCCTCACTGCGGGCGCTCGTGCTCGCCTACTTCAACCTGCTGCAAGGAGCCGACGCATGAGCCGCGAACTTCCCGATGTCTCGCCGGAGCAGTACGCCACCACCGCCGCCGCCATCGAGGCCGAGGTCGGCAAGGTGATCGTCGGCCAGCAGGCCCTGGTCCGCACCGTCGTCACCTGCCTGCTCGCCGAGGGCCACGCGCTGCTGGAGGGCGTGCCCGGGCTGGGCAAGACGATGCTCCTGAAGGCGCTGTCCGAGGCCGTGGAACTGCCGTTCAGCCGGGTGCAGTTCACGCCGGACCTGATGCCGGCGGACATCGTCGGCACCCAGGTGCTGGAGGAGGACGAGCACGGCCACAAGGCGTTCCGCTTCCGGCCCGGACCGGTGTTCGCCAGCTTCCTCCTGGCCGACGAGGTCAACCGGGCCACGCCGAAGACCCAGTCGGCCCTGCTGGAAGCCATGCAGGAGCGCGCCGTCACCGCCGGTGGGGCCACCCGCCCCCTCCCCCGCCCGTTCCTCGTGATGGCCACCCAGAACCCGCTGGAGATGGAAGGTACCTATCCACTGCCGGAAGCCCAGCTGGACCGCTTCCTGCTGAAGGCGTGGGTACCGTTCCCGTCCGCCGACGATCTGGTCACCGTGCTGGAACGCACCACCGGCACGCACACTGCCGAGGTCCGCTCCGCGGCCGATGCGCCCACGATCATGGCGATGATCGGGCTGACCCGCAAGGTCCCGGTGGCGTCGCACGTCATGCGCCATGCGGTCGATCTCGTGGTGGCCACTCACCCCGGCGGCGACGGGGCGCCGGACCTCGTGCGCCGCTACGTCCGGTTCGGCGCCTCGCCGCGTGGAGCGCAGGCGCTGATCCTCGCGGCGAAGGTGGGCGCCCTGCTGGACGGCCGCCCGAACGTGGCCGTGTCCGACGTGCGCGAGGTGGCCGTCGCCGCCCTGCGGCACCGGATGGTCACGGGCTACGAGGCCACCGCCGACAGCATCGACGCCGAGCAACTGGTGGCCGCGCTGCTCGACGCCGTACCCGCGCCGACCGCCGGCATCCGCGGGGCCTCGTGACCACCCTGCTCCCGCCGTCGCTGCTGGGTCAGCTGGAGCGGCTGCAGCTGCACACCCGCCAGCGCCTGGCGGGCCGCTTCGCCGGGGAGCACCGGTCCACCCGCATGGGCAACTCGTTGGACTTCGCCGACCAGCGCGAGTACTTCCCCGGCGACGACTACCGGCGCATCGACTACGCGCTCTACGCCCGCACCGGCCAGCTGTTCGTCCGCCTGTTCGAGGCCGAGGACGACGTGCACGTGCGCATCCTGCTGGACGCCTCGGCGTCGATGGGCCATGGCGGCAAGCTGGACCAGGCCAAGCGGCTGGCCGCCGCCGTGGGGTTCCTCGCGCTGATCCGCCGCGACGTGGTCAGCCTGCATCTGGAGCCTGCCGGCCGGCCGCCGCGACGCTTCACCGGCCGGCATGCCGCCAACGCGCTGTTCGCCGAGCTGGATGCGGTGGAGCCCGCCGGCCCCACCGACCTGCGCACCGCAGCCGGGCACCTGTTGGCCCGGCCCGGGCCCGCCGGTGTGACGGTGGTGATCAGCGACCTGCTGACGCCGAGCTGGGAGGACGCCATCGACCGCCTGCCCGCCCGCGGTGGCGACGTCTCCGTGCTCCACGTGCTGGCCGCCGAGGAGCTGAACCCCACCGACGTCGGCGACCTCGACGTCGTGGACAGCGAGTCCGGCGAGCGCGTGCCGGTGAGCCTCAGCGTGGACAGCGTGCGCAGCTACCGGGACGTGGTCGACCGGTGGCTGGTGGAGGCCGCCGCCCGCTGCCGTTCGCGTGGCGCCACCTACCAACGGGTGATGGCCGACGAGCCGATCGAGGACGTGGTGCTGCGCGGCTGGCGCGAGCACGGGGTGGTGCGATGAGCCACGGGCTCGTCGCCTCGATCTCGCTCGCCAACCCGGCCGGGCTGGCCCTCCTGGGCCTCGCCGTGCCGGTGGTCTTGCTGCACATCCTGCGCCCGCGCCGCCAGGCGGTGACAGTCAGCTCCACGTTCCTGTGGCGGGCGATCGAGCGCCCGGTGAGCAACGCAACGCCCTGGCAGCGCCTGCGCTGGAGCGTGCTGCTGCTCGCCCAGTTGCTGACCGTCGCCCTCCTCGCGCTGGCCGTCGCCCGCCCGGTGCAGCTGGAGGCGGCGACGCTCAGCGAGCACACGGTGTTCATCATCGACGCCTCGGGTTCGATGGCCGCGACCGACGGCACCCCTGACCGCCTGCAGGGCGCCGTGGACCGGGCCATCGCCCTGCGCGCCGATCTGCCGACCGGCGGCATCGCATCCATCGTCGTCGCCGGCGACCACCCCCGCGTCGTCCTGACGGCCAGCGACGACCCCGAGGCCTTCCGCCGGGCGCTGCGCACGGTGGAGACCACGCCCGGGCACGCCGACTTCGCCGGGGCGTTCAGCCTGGCCCAGAGCCTGGACACGTCGTCCAGCGACATCGGCTTCGTGTTCGTCAGCGACGGTGGTCTCACCAACGAGGAGGAGCAGTTGCTGCCGCCGGCCACCCGCTACGAGCGCGTCGGTGAGCGGGACGCCAACCGAGGCATCCTTCACGTGGACGCCGAGCCCCGGGGCAGCGGGTTGCACGTGCGGGTGACCATCCGCAACGTCGGGGCCACGGACGTCACCCAGACCGTGCGCATCGATGTGGACGGCACGACGGCGTCCACGCAGGCGGTCCGCATCGCCGGGCGCAGCACCGTCACGGCGGAGGCGGACGTGCCGGCCGGCGACCGGGTGGAGGCGTACCTCGACGGTGGCGATCTGCTGGCCGCCGACGACGTCAGCGTCGCCGTGGGTGCGTCGCGCCCGGACCTGGCGGTGCTCATCGCCGGCGACACGAGGTTCTGGGCGGAACTCTACAGCGCGATGCCGGGCATCACCGTCAGCGTGGCCGAGGTCGGCGCCGGAGAGGCCGCACCGGACGGTGAGGGGTACGACATGGTCGTCTACTCCGGGGTCGCCGTGCCGGCCGGGCCAGCAGCACCCTTCATCGCCGTGGCCCCGCCCGGAGGTGTCGAGGGCGTGACCCCGGCGGGCGTCAGCGAGACGCCGGCCGTCACCCTGCTGCGGGCGGACGACCCGTTGCTCGCCGGGGTGGACCTCACCCAGGTGGCGATTGCCCAGGCCCAGCAGGTGCAGGCCGGCCCCGATGTCGAGGTGCTCGCCGCCGGGGAGAACGCGCCCCTGCTGCTGCGCGGCGTCCATGGTGGCCACCCCTTCGCCTACCTCACCTTTGCCGTGGCGGACTCCAACCTGCCGCTGCAGATCGCCTTCCCCGTCCTCGGCGATCGCCTGCTGACGGAGCTC
The DNA here is from genome assembly GCA_020637295.1 of Acidimicrobiaceae bacterium. Lineage (GTDB taxonomy): Bacteria > Actinomycetota > Acidimicrobiia > Acidimicrobiales > Ilumatobacteraceae > UBA668. The sequence continues at coordinate 472,143 of JACJWF010000002.1, forward strand.
ACCGGTGCCGCCACCGCCACCGCACCCGTCACCGTGGGCAGTCCCCTGCCGCTGGACCCCGCCGTCGCCGCCTCGGTGGTCGACCCCACCGGGCAGCCACGCTCGTACGTGGCCGGCGACCCCGTGCCGCGGGCCGACCGCCCCGGCTTCTGGGTGGTCCAGGTGGACGGGCGCCCAGATCGGCTGGTGGCCGTGGTGGCTGCTGCCGGCGAGACCGACATCTCGCCACGCGACACCCTCGTGCCGCCGCCCGACGACGCCCGCCGCAACGCAGTCCCTGCCCGCCGCCAACACTCGCTGCTGCCCTGGGTGGTGGCGCCGTTGCTGGCACTGCTGGCGCTAGAGCTGTGGCTGGCATGGCGGCGCCTCGGTGTCAGCCGGCGGCAATGGAAGCTGGCGGTCGCCGCGAGGATCGCCGTGGCCGCACTCCTCATCGGCGCGCTGTTCGCCCCGTCGGTGCGCCGCACCAGCGACCGGGTGGCCACGGTGTACCTGCTGGACGGGTCGGCCTCGCTCGGCCCGAGCGGCGACGCCGCTGCGCTGGACTGGTTGCGTGCCTCGATGGACGCCCGGCCGGAGGACGCGCTGAGCGCCGTGGTGGTCTTCGGCGGCGACGCCCGGCTGGACCGGGTGCTGGAGCAGTCCAGCCAGTTCGACCGGCCGGCCGTGGTGGTGGACGACACCGCCACGGACATCGCCACCGCTGTGCGGCTCGGGTCGGCCGTGCTGCCGTCCGACGCCCGCCGACGGGTGGTGATCATCAGCGACGGCAGGGCCACCACCGGAGATCTGCTGGACGAGGCGTCCAGGGCCGCCGGCGAGGGCGTCGTGGTCGAGGTGCACACCATCCAGGCCGCGGGCGGCGCTGACGCCGCCGTGGTGGGCGTGGACGTGCCCCGCCTGGCCCGGGTCGGCGAGTCGATCACCGTCGACGTGCAGGTGGAGGCCACGGAGTCTGGCCCCGCGACGGTGACACTGCGCCGCGACGGTGAGGACGTCGGCAGCCAGCGCGTCGACCTGGTGGCCGGCACGAACACGGTGACCTTCACGGACGATGCCGGCGACACCCCGGCTGCGGTGCTGCGCTACCAGGCTGTGGTCACCAGGCCCGATGACACCCAGCCGGAGAACGACGCCGCGTTCGCCGCGGTGCCGGTGGACGGGCCGGCCCGGGTGCTGGTGGTGGAGGGGGCCGGCGGCGAAGCAGGCGACGTGGTGGCCGCGCTGGAGGCCGGCGGGCTGCGGGTGGATGTCATCAGCCCGGCCGAACTGCCGACGGTGCAGACCCTCGTCACCTACGCCTCGGTCGTGCTGGTGGACGTGCCGGCGGCCTCGCTCTCCGGCGCGCAGATCGAGAACCTCACCACAGCTGTGCGCGACCTCGGGCGCGGGCTGGTCACCATCGGCGGACCGCGCAGCTATGGCGTCGGCGGCTACCGCGACTCGCCGCTCGGCGACCTCCTGCCGGTGGACAGCGAACTGCTCGACCCGATGCGCCGCAAGACGGTTGCCGAGGTGCTGAGCATCGACACCTCGGGCTCGATGGCCGCCTGTCACTGCGACAGCGGGTCGATGAACCCCGACGTCACCGAAGGCGGCGTGAACAAGACGGACATCTCCCGAGCGGCGGCCGAGCGAACCATCGAAGCGCTGACGGAGAACGACCAGATCGGGGTGATGGCCTGGACGGCCAGCACGGACTGGGTGATCGACCTGCAGCGCCTGCCCGGCCAGGACGTCATCGACGAGGGCCTCGGCCGCCTGCACGCCGACGGCAACACCAGCATCCTGGTGGCGCTCGACGAGCCCGCCGAGCGGCTGGTGGAGAGCAACGCAGAGCTGAAGCACATCATCCTGTTCAGCGATGGTTTCACCGACCCGGTGCTGATCGAGAAGGTCGCGGCGCGAGCCGGCGAGCTGTTCGACCAGTTCGGGATCACGGTCTCCGTGCTGGCCACCGGCGAGGGCGCCGCGCCGTCGCTGGAGGACATCGCCATCGCCGGCCACGGCCGCTTCTACCCGGGCACCAGCCTGGCCGATGTGCCCCAGATCATGGCGGAGGAAGCCGTGATCGCCAGCCGTGACTTCATCAACGAAGGTGAGTTCCTCCCCGAGGTGACCTCCAACAACCCGGTGGTCGCGCCCCTGACGGAGTCGCCGCGACTGCTCGGGTACGTGGCGACCACCGCCAAGCCGGAGAGCACGACCATGCTGCGGATCGGCCCGGACCGCGACCCACTGCTGGCGTCCTGGCAGGCCGGGCTCGGCCGGGTCACCAGCTGGACCAGCGACGGCGGCCTGCAGTGGGGTCAGCAGTGGGCCGGCTGGGACGGCTTCGTCGCCTTCTGGAGCCGCGTCGTGAAGGACACGTTCCAGGCCGGCGACACGGCCGGCGCTGCGCAGGCGGCGGTGCGCAACGGCCGGCTGACGATCACCGTGGAGGGCTCGGCGAACTTCCCCGACGGCGCCGAGGGCACGGCCACGGTGGCCGGCCCCGACGGCCAGCGCTACGAGGTGCCGCTCACCCGCACCGGCGGCGACCAGTTCGAGGCGGAGTTGCCGGCCGAGCGTGACGGAACCTACGCAGTGGGCGTCAACATCACCGCCGGAGGCGAGACCGTGCTGGCCGCCAACACGCTGGCCAGCAACAGCTACCCGGCGGAGTACGCGCCGGGGGCCAGCGACGGCGATCTGCTGCTCCGTGCCTCCACCGCCACCGGCGGGCGGGGCGAAATCGAGGCGCTGCAGGCCTGGGACACCGGTGGGCTGCACGCCGGCAGCCGGGTGTGGGAACTGACCCTGCCGTTCCTCCTGCTCGCCGCGTTCCTGTGGCCGATCGCCGTGGCGCTCAGCCGCCTATCGCTCCGTGGGGCGACGGTGCAGGGCGCCCGCGAGGGCCTGGCAGCCACCCGGCGGCGGATGAGGGCGGCACTCCCCCGCCTGGGCACGACCGACCCGGACAACGCACCGGCACCGAGACCGGCAACGGCCCGACGCGCTCAGCAGCCGGATGCGCCTCCGCCGGCGGCCGCTCCCGGGCGTACGGCGCCACCGGCCGCGGCCCGGGCGAAGGGCCAGCAGACGGCGGCCGTCAACGAACTGCTGGCGCGGAAGCGGGCTCGCCAGGGCGGTCAGGCCGAGACACCGCCCGACGACGACGCCTGAAGGCCTTCCCAGGTCACTATGGTTCGCCCGGTGAGCAGGTTCGCCGCCACCAGCGACACGGCGCCCGAGGTCGAGGCGATGATGGTCGAGCGTTGGCGGCAGATGACGCCGGCGGAGAAGATGGCCACTGTGACCGAACTCAACGAGGCGGTCGAGATGCTGGCGTGGGCCGGGGTCCGCACCCGACACCCCGAAGCCACCGAAGAGGAAAGCCGCATGAGAGTCGCCGCCCTTCGGCTCGGCCGCGATCTGATGATCGAGGTGTACGGCTGGGACCCCGACGAACGAGGTTGGTGATCACCGGTGTCGCCGCTCGATCACGCGGTCCAGATCGGTGCCATCCTCGACTCGCTCGGCATTCCCTGGGTGCTCGGTGGATCGATGGCCAGTTCGTTCGTCGGCGAACCTTGATCGACGGTCGACATCGATGTGGCGATCCAGATCCGGGTCGACCAGGTGACGGCACTCGTCGATGCGGTCAAGCGCGACTACTACGTCAGCGAGGCGATGGTCCGCCACAGTCTCAGAGGCGGCTCGTTCAACCTGATCCACTTCGAGTCCAATACCAAGATCGACGTCTTTCCACTCTCGGACGGGTTGCTCGACCACCGGCAGATCAGCCGACGGGTGCGAGTCAGCGTCGGCCCCGGCACCGAGCTGTGGATCGGGGCTGCCGATGATCAGTTGTTGCGGAAGCTGCGCTGGTACCCGTCCGGAGGCGAGGTCTCCGAGCGACAGTGGCGGGACGTCGTGTCCATTCTGCGAGTCCAGGGTGACCGCATCGATCGCGATGCGCTGCACGAAGTGGCCACTGAACTCGGTCTCGTCGACCTGCTACGCACAGCGATTGCTGAGGCCGATCGGTAGCAGAATGCGCTCGATGGTCTGCTGGGGGCTCCTTCAGACACCTGCGGCAGTGGTTGGCAGCGAGCGCGTGGGTGGGGTCCGACGACGCCTGAAACCCGCCGGGGCCAGCACACCCGCCGCCGTGACTGCGGCGCCGAGCCACAGCAGCCACACCAGGGGTCGGCGGTGGACCTTCACGGTGGCCGTGCCGGTGTCGTCGGCGTCGACCAGCGCCACCTGGACGTCCCACCACACGCCCGGGTCGACGGCCGTCTCCGCCAGGACGCCGCCACGCTCCGGGTAGGCGACGAGGGCGGGACGCATCCGCACGCCGTCCACGTCCAGCGTCGCGACGACCTGCTGTACGTCGAAGCGCGGGCCAGGCTCCACGGTGACGCCGTGGCCGGTGACCGCCACGCCGGCTGCGTCCACCGTCGCCCCGTCCCTGACCACCACGGTGGCCTGTCGGTCGAAAGTGCTGGCGGCGACGCCGGCGAGCAGCACGAGCATCCCGACGTGGGCGAGGCGGGCGCGGGGAATGCGCAAGCGGAGGATCAGGAACGGCAGCGCCACCAGCGCAACGGGCCCCACCGTGCGGGAGAAGAACTCGCCGCGGACGGCGCCGCGGCGGTTGCCGAGCAGGTCGGCCAGCACGGGGTAGGCGGTACCGAGGGCGACGACGATCGCGATCGCCGCCATCGCGACCACCGCGACGGGTTGCCACGGGCGGACGCTCGCCTCATCAGCCGGCGCGAGCCGCCACACGAGTGCGGCGGTGACCACCGTGCCGCCGAGCAGTGCCCAGCCGACCGCTGCGTGCTCGGCGAAGCCGTGGACCGACGGGGCGGTGCCCGACCGGACCAGCGCGGCCCCCGCCAGCGTGAGCACCCACGGCACCGAAGCGAGGCGGACGCGCCCGCGGGCGCGCCAGCCGGCGTGCAGGGCGACGAGGGCCGCCAGCCAGACGAGCAGGGACGTGTTCTCCACCGGATCCCAGGCCCAGTAGCCGCCCCAACCCTGCTCCACATAGCTCCAGAGCGCGCCGATGGTCATCGCCAGCGTCGTGACGGCGACCGTGGCGCGCAGCCACGCCGCCGGGTCGCCGCCGTCCAGCGCCACCATCGCCGCGGCAAGGGTGCACCCGAGGCCGACGTAGAGCAGCGGCGGGTGGATCGCCATGGCCGGATGCTCGAGGATCGGCGTCAGCCCGAAGCCGCGCACGGCCGGCACGTCCAGCCGGTGGAACGGGCTGGCGGCGAGGAGGTCCAGCAACACCAGCCCGGCCACGGAGAACGTTGCGGTCCAGAGCGCTGCCGGTCGCTGGACACGGCGTGCAGCGATGCACGCGACTGCGCCCACGACGGCGGCGAACAGCAGCAGCGAGCCCTCACCACCGCCCCACACCCCGGCCAGGCGGTAGTACCAGGGGGCATCGGCCCGGCTGTGCGATGCGACGTACTCCCATTGCAGCTCGTTGTGCAGGAACGCGACGGCCAGCCGCAGGACGCCCAGCCACGCCACCGCCGTCACCCCCCAGAGGGCGCGGCGGGCGGCGACGGCGGGGCTCACCCGCACAGTTTCGTTCAGGTGCCGGCCCAGCGGGTGACGCGTGCCAGCGCGGCGTCGTCGCCGAGGGTCGCGCACAGTGCCTCCATCGCGGGACGCTCGGCGCCGCGCCATTCGAGGTCGTCCGCCGAGACTCGCAGCGGGAGGTCGGTGCGGAGCCGGGCAAGGTCGCGGCACCAGACGGCCTCCTGCCGCCGCTCGGCCAGCGCAGTCGCCAGGCGGGCCGCGCCGCGCACGTCCACGTCCCACTGCGAGGCGTCGTCCGGGATCGCCTCGATGGTCCCGTAGCGGGCCAGCACGACGGCCGTGGACCGCACGCCCCAACCGGGTACGCCCGGCAGGCCGTCACTGCGGTCGCCCACCAGCGCATGCACGTCGGGCAGCTGGTCCGGGGCGACGCCGAAGCGGGCACGCACGGTGGCTTCGTCCGTCACCACCTGGCGGGCACGGTCGTAGACCACCACCCGGTCGCCGCGGACCAGCTGGTTGAAGTCGTTGTCCGTCGCGCAGATGACCACCTGCTCCACGGTGGGCTCCTCCGCCATCCGGGCCGCGGCCGTCGCCACCACCTCGTCCGCCTGGTACCGGCCGGACGGCCACATCACCAGCCCCAACGCGCGGCAGCACTGTGCGGCCAGCGGCGTCTGCGACGCCAGCAGGTCCTCCGCTGACGGGTGCCGTGGGAGCGTCGGCGCCACCACGGAGTCGAACGCGACGCCAACATGGGTCGCCCCCTCGGTGGTCAGCAGCTTGACCAGCGTCGCCAGCAGCCCTCGGGCGCCACCGACCTCGTGCTCCCCGTGCTGCGCCTGCGGCGCGCCGTGGAAGCAGCGGAACAGCTCGTAGGTCCCGTCGACGAGGTGGACCTTCATGGCATCAGGCCCACTCGGAGGGTTTCCGGCTCGGAGGTGATCACGAAACCCTCCGACCCAGCCGTTGTCGGTCAGAAGAGGCGGGCGGTGAGCTGCTTGCGGTAGGCCGCGGTGCGCGGGTCGTCGGGGCCCATCAGCTCGAGGATGTCGATGAACTTCTGGCGGGCTTCCTCATCCGCCTTCACCTGATCGAGGAGGGCGGTGAGCGTGGCGTCGTGGTCGTCGTCCGGCACCATTCCGGTGCGAGCCAGGGCGGCCACGTGCCTGGTGCGCTCGGTCTCCGGGATGCGGGCCAGCAGGGCCAGCGCCTCCGCGCTGTCGCCGCGAGCCACCAGCAACTCGGCCAGGGGCACGATGACGTCCTCGTTGCCCGGCTCCATCTCCAGCGCTGCCCGCAGCGAGCCTTCGGTGCCCTCGGCGATGAGCTGCGAGAGCATCGACTGCTCCTCGGTGGGCACCAGGGCGTCGACGAACTGCTGGACCATGTGCTCGGGCTGGGCACCGAGGAACCCGTCCACCGGCTGGCCGTTCTGGATGGCATACACCGCGGGGATCGACTGCACCTGGAACGCCCGGGCGATGCCGGGGTTCTGGTCGGTGTCCACCTTGGCGAGCACGACCTTGCCGCCGGTGGCGTCGACGACCTTCTCCAGGATCGGGCCGAGCGTGCGGCACGGGCCGCACCACGGCGCCCACAGGTCCACCACGACGGGCACCTGGTAGGAGCGGTCGATCACCTCGGTCTGGAACGTTGCATCCGTCACGTCGATGGCCATGCGGGAGAGGCTACCGGCGGGGCAGGCGCCGTCCGTCCGCCCGCGGGTACGGTGGGCGGCATCATGAGCGCCACCGACACTCCCGTGCCCGGCATCGACATCGGCCCCGTCACTGCCTGGCTGGAGGCCAACGTCGCCGGGGCGCGTGGCCCGTTCGAGTTCGAGGTCATCGCCGGCGGCCACTCCAACCTGACGTTCAAGGTCACCGGCGCCGACGGCACCCGGTACGTGCTCCGCCGCCCACCGCTGGGCCATGTGCTGGCCAGCGCCCACGACATGGGCCGCGAGCACCGGATCATCAGCGGCCTCCAGCGCAGCGCCGTGCCCGTGGCGCCGGCGCTCGGGTTCTGCGACGACCCGTCGGTCAACGGCGCACCGTTCTACGTGATGGGCTTCGTCGACGGGTTCGTGCTGCGCGACAAGGCCGCTGCGGAGGCCGTGCTCAGCGTGGAGGCCCGGCGCACCGCCAGCGAGTCCCTCGTCGACACCATGGCCGCGATCCATGCCGTCGACCTGGAGGCCGCCGGGCTGGCCGACCTCAGCCGTCACGAGGGCTACATCGCCCGCCAGCTGAAGCGCTGGTACGGGCAGTGGAACCAGCAGAAGACCCGCAACCTGCCGGCGGTGGACCTGGTGCACGACGAGCTCAGCCGGCGCATCCCCGAGCAGGGCCCCGCCACGATCGTCCACGGCGACTACCGGCTGGACAACACGATGGTCGGCCCCGACGGCCGGGTGGTTGCGGTGCTGGACTGGGAGATCTGCACGCTCGGCGACCCGCTCGCCGACCTCGGGCTGCTGCAGGTGTACTGGACCGGCCCGAACGACGCAGCGTCGGCGTGGAACGGGTCCGCCACCACCGCCGAGGGCTTCTTCGACCGCCGGCAACTCGCCGAGCGGTACGCAGCGGTCAGCGGGCGCGACCTGTCGCAGTTGCCCTTCTACGTGTCCTTCGCGTACTGGAAGCTGGCCTGCATCCTCGAAGGCGTCTACGCCCGCTACCTCGGTGGCGCGCTGGGCGTCCGCGACCAGGCCGAGCTGGAGCCGTTCAAGCTCCAGGTGGATGGCGCTGCCGCCATGGCCGAGGCCACGCTGGAGGCCTTCCGATGACCGACGCCGCCACCGACTACACCCCCCACGAGGACCTCCCTCGGCTGGACCGTCCGGTGTTGCTGGTGGCGCTCGGCGGCTGGATCGACGCCGGCGGCGCGGCGAACTCGGCGATGGACGCCATCCGGTCGGCCTGCAACGTGCGCCCGCTGGCGACGTTCGACAGCGACGTCTTCCTCGACTACCGGGCCCGGCGCCCGGTGATGGAACTGCGCGACGGGGTGAACACCCGACTGGTGTGGGGCGAGATCCTCCTCGGCGTCGGCGAGGACCCGCAGGGGCACCCGGTGCTGACGCTCACCGGCCCGGAGCCCGATTCGCAGTGGCGCCGTTTCGCCCGGACGGTCAGTGAGCTGGCGCTGCGCCTCGGCGTGTACCAGATGGTCGCCCTCGGGGCCTACCCGTTCGCCAGCCCGCACACCCGTCCGCCTCGCCTGGCGATGAGCTCGCCGTCGGCCGAGGTGGTGGCGCGGCTGCCCTACCTGCGCAGCTCGGTCGACGTGCCCGCGGGCATGAGCGCCGTGCTGGAGCATGCCCTCACCGAGGCCGGCGTCGCCTCCGTCGGCCTCTGGGCGCAGGTGCCTCACTACCTCGGCGTGATGGCCTACCCACCGGCCACGCTGGCCCTGCTGAACGGCGTCCGCGAGGCCACCGGGGTGTCCATCCCCGCTCCGGACCTTGCCGGCCTCGCCGTCGCCCAGCGGGAGCGCATCGATCAGCTGGTGGCCGGCAACGCCGAGCATGCGGCGATGGTGCGCGAGCTGGAAGAGGTCTACGACACGCTCGGCGACGAGGCACTCCCGCAGCCGGGTGCCGAGCTGCCCTCCGCCGACGACCTGGCTGCCGAGATCGAGCAGTTCCTCCGCGGCGAGTCCTGACGCCGCCGGCGGGCCCCGGCCCGGGTGTTGCGTGTTGCATGCACATCGAACACGCAACAGGTAACACGACGGCGTGATCGAGGACGAACTGGTCGATGTCATCGAGGAGGCAGGCGAAGGTCTTGAAGCGGTGGTCACACCGGACCGCGTCAGCTTCACGGTGGCCGACGGCGTCGTCGCAGTTCGCGGCCTCGTTGTGCGCCGATCGCTCACACCGTCCTCTGCAGATCGCCTCCTCCGCCAGCACGGCAGCGCGGGCGTCGTCGTCGCGGACCTCCTCGATTCTGCGGCGGCGGAGACGCTGCGGTCGGCCGGATGGTCGTTCTGGGATCGCCGGGGCCGCCTGCGACTCTGGCTGCCCGAGGTCGGCTACCGCCTGGACGTCCCCACCCGATCCTTCATCACCGGCGCTGACGGCCCCGACCCCCGTCATCCGGTCACCGGTGTCGGAGGTCTGACGGTCGCACTCGGACTCTGATCGACCCCGCTGACGCGGGAGTACGAAGCCTGGCTCGACGAGCGTCGGTTGCAGCGTCGACCATCTCGCGCGCACGTCGGCACCTTGTCGAGGCATCACTCGTCGACCCGGAGGGGTCGCCGCTGATCCCGGAGCTCTTCTGGGCCGTCAGCGACGCGTGGACACCGAAGGCCGTGCGGGTCACCTCGCGGCCCGAAGGAGCAGAGTGGGTCCTGTCCGGCGACGCCGCTGCGGCACGTTGGGGGGCGCCGGTGCTGGCGCACCGGGATCGCTACTACTGCACGTCGCGGCGAACGCTGGATCGTTTCGCACACGTCCACCCGTCGGAGGTTGAATCCTCCGTCGAGGTCGCGCTTGCACCGACGCCGCTGGTCATCGCCACTGCCCGGGAAGGGCTGGTCCATCCCGTCGTCGCGGCGTTGGACCTTTCGCGGTCGGCTCGAGGTCGCGAGATCCTCCGTGGCTGGATTCGCGTCAGCGACGACATCGGCAACCACGGCGTACGGGCGGCCTGGCAGTGACCGACCTTGTTCCCCCGGCGGTCAACCGTCCGTTCGTCGAGGCACTGACATCGATCGCGCCGACAGAGGGTCACTGGGCGGTGATTGGCGGGTTCGCGGTGTGGGCACACCGGGGCGCACCGCATCGCCCAACCCTCGACGTCGATGCCGCCGCCGCGCCTGGCGCCTCCGAAACTCTCGTCATGCTTGGCGTGCCGGCGGATGTCCCTCACCGCCGACACGTCAATGGAGTGACGCTGGAGGTCATCCCCGTTGACGACCCGACACGCAGTCCGGGGTGCTGGAAGGGCTCGACGCCCAACAACGCCTCTTCGTCGTTGGACACTGGTCAGCGGCGACACTCACCGAGCGCCGACTGATTCGCTGTGATGACGTGGAGGTCTCGATCCCGGTCGCTCGTCGTCTACCGCTGCTGGCGTGCAAGCTGCACGCATGGCTCGATCGGCGGGACGCACGGGCCGACAAGCGGGGCAGTGATGGCCTCGACATCGTCAGGCTGATCGAGACAGCACAGCTCGATGAGTTGGCGGCGGGGGCAGCGCACAACCGCGAGCTGGGTCAGGTCGTCGGTTGGGCTGCCGCCGCGGTGCTGATCGATCAATCTGCACGTGTGAGCCGGATGATCTCGCTACACACCGACACTCCGCCGCCCGGAGCCGAGCGAGTCGAATTGCTCGGCTCACTTCTGGTCGACGCGATCAACTCCTGAACTGAATCCACACCGCCGCCGCAGTCCCTCAGAAGGCGAGGAGGTTGTCCTCGCGGATGGCGACGCTGATGGAGATGCCGGCGTCGGTGGACGCCATGGTGGCGATCACCAGGCGGCCGTCGGCATGCACGTCCTGGATGGTGAGGGTGTTGGCCCACGGCGCACCGACTGCCGACGACCTGTCGTTCTCGATGTGGGCCCGGAAGGCATCCACCGACTCGGCGGCGGCGGTCTCAGTCTCGAACACCATGACGACGAACAGGGTCGATCCCCCACCCTCGGTGAAGGTCTCGCCCATGCCGGCCACCTGCCAGCGCATCGTGGCCTCACCTGTCAGCAGCGTCGCCTGGGCCACCTGCTGCTGGTCCAGGATGTCGGCGATCGGGCGGTACTGAGGGTTCTGAGCCAGCGTGCTGGCGGTGTTGCCGCTGGCCGCAACTGCGTTCTCCACCGCCTGGCGGCTGTTCGCCCACACCAGATCGCCGTCGCCGACCGCCCAGATCAACGGCTGCCCGTTGCGCCGGATGGCCGACACCTCGTCGAAGCTGAGGCCCTCCCCCTCCCCCACAGCGAGGTAGGCGGGGCCATCGGTCTGGTCGACCGTCAGGCTGTCGCCACCAGGCGAAGCCCGCAGCGCGGCTTCCAGGCTGGTGAGGTCGAAGTCGCCGGCGAGCACCTCCACACCGTCGGGCGGCGGGCCGAACTCCAGGGCCGCCGAGATGTTGCGGGTGTCGAAGCCGGCGTAGCCGAACCACTCCGGCTTGAGGATGCCGTCGCGCACATTCGTGGGCATGAAGATCGAGTTCGACGAACGGTCCAGCAGCAGTCGGAGATCCTCCTCGCCGCTGGCGGATGTGGTGCCGGCACGCACGACGTCGGCGTTCACGTAGTAGACGACCTTGCCCCGGTTGGCCGCGGTGTCCGGCACCCAGTTGAGCAGTCCCGCCAGCGACGTGGGCGACGGGGTGCCCGCACTGCCGCCGCCGTCGCCGCCATCGTCGCCGAACAGGCCGCAGCCGGTGACCAGCACCGCCACGGCGAGGAATCCTGCCAGTCGTCGCACGGCGCGCATCCTAACGACGGGTCCGCCTCATCGCCCGGCAACGGCGTTGCCTAGGCTGCCCGGACCGGCACCGCGGAACAGAGGGGGTCCCACATGAAGGTCGACGGAGGCATCGGCACCAACCTGCACCAGGCAGGCGCGCAGGCCAAGGAGTTGGAGGCCGCCGGCTACAGCGGCGCCTGGACGGCGGAGACCAGCCACGACCCGTTCCTGCCGCTGCTGCTCGCCGCCGAGCACACCCAGGACCTTGAGATCGGCACGTCCATCGCGGTGGCCTTCGCCCGCAACCCGATGCTGCTCGCCAACATCGGGTGGGACCTCCAGTCGTACTCCAAGGGCCGCTTCGTGCTCGGTCTCGGCAGCCAGATCAAGCCGCACATCACCAAGCGGTTCAGCATGGAGTGGAGCCACCCGGCGGCCCGCATGCGGGAGATGATCATGGCCATCCGGGCCATCTGGGACACCTGGGAGAACGGCACCCCGCTGGGCTTCCGCGGCGACTTCTACACCCACACGCTGATGACCCCGTTCTTCACCCCCGACCGCGCCGACCTGGCCGGCTTCGGTGTGCCGAAGATCTTCCTCGCCGGTGTCGGCGGGATGATGACCGAGGTGGCCGGCGAGGTGTGCGACGGATTCCTCTGCCATGGGTTCACCACGGAGAAGTACCTGCGCGAGGTCACCATCCCCGCGCTGGCCAAGGGCCGGGAGAAGGCCGGCAAGACCATGGAGGGCTTCGAGATCGTCGGCCCGAGCTTCGTCGTCACCGGCAACACGGAGGAGGAGATGGCCGCCGCGGCTGCCGGCACCCGCCAGCAGATCGCCTTCTACGGCTCCACGCCCGCCTACCGCCCGGTGCTCGAAGCCCACGGGTGGGGTGGCTTGCAGGACGAGTTGAACACCCTGTCCAAGCAGGGCAAGTGGGTGGAGATGGGCAACCTGATCACCGACGAGATCCTCAACACGTTCGCCGTCGTCGGCGAGCCGGAGACCATCGCCCCCGAACTGCACCGTCGCTACGGCGACGTCATCCAGCGCATCAGCTTCTACGCCCCGTACAAGAGCGACCCGGAGCGTTGGCGCGGGGTGCTGGCGGCGCTCAGGGCTGCCTGACCACGCTCACGGCCGCCTGACGGCGATCCGCCGCAACGGCGGGAGGGTCGGCGGCGGCTGCTTGCGCGGCGGCAGGGCGGCCAGAAGATCGGTGGTGATGGCGGCGATCTGCTGCACCGCGGCCTCGAACGGCGCCTCGGTGGCGGCCGACAGCGACGTCACCCCGCTGACCTTGCGGACGAACTGCCGCGCCGCAGCCTCGATCTCCTCCGTCGTTGCCGCCGGCTGCAGCCCGCGAAGCATGGTGATGTTGCGACACATGCCGCCGACCGTACCCCCACCCCACCCGACCCGAGTGCCACACCCCCGACCCGAGTGCCACCGCCCCGACCCGAGTGCCACGGTCCATCCGAGTGCTCACCCCGACCCCGGGGTGCGGGTGAGCACTCGGATGGGGCCTGACGGGCGCCGGCGGCGCGGGCTGGAACATCTGTTCGATAGGGTGTGTCCGTGACCGACCGCCGCCCCGCCTTCAGCTGCGTGTACTGCGGCGGCGCGCACGACACTGCGGCCGAGGTCCGGGCCTGCTGGGAGCGCACCGGCGGGGTGGAGGCCGAGGGCCAGGAGCATGGCGACGGGGCGCCGCCGCGTGAACCGGATGAGCCGACCCTGTTCGACGCCCCGGCGGTCGCGACCGTTCCTCTCCCGGCGCAGGCACCTTCCCCTCCCCCGGAGCCACGTGGGGGCCGCCAGCACCGTGCCGTCGTGGCCGGCACGTGGCGTGGCCCGCATCCGCTCGGCCGCCACGTCCTCGTCCGTCCGGGCCAGGACGTGCCGCCCGACTGGTCCGACGCGCCGCGGGTCCGGCTGTCATCGGCGTCGGACACCGAGCTCACCGGGCTCCTCCGGCACACCGTCGCCGCCCAGGGTTGCGTCGTGGAGACGGATCTCGACCTCGCCCGACTTTACGAGGCCGCCACCGACGCACCGCCGCACGAGCTCGGGCCGCGGCACACGTTCACCGGCGAGGCGCTGGCCCACCTGGCCGTCAGCAACTCGCTGGATCTGCGCGGTGGCACGGCGCGTTGGCCGGTGCTGGACGCCGCGGTCGCCACGGGCGCCCGGCTGGTGGACGACGGCCACGGCGACATCGAACTGCCCGATGGCACCAGGGCCTGGCTGGACGGTGGGCCACCGCGCTGGCTCCCCCCGCTGGACGGGCTGCCGGTGCTGCACCGCGTCACGGTGGAGCACGGCTCGCTGCGCCCACCGGCCGGCAACGCCACGTCCGCCGACCTGGCGGCGGACCAGCTCGCCGGCGTCACCCACCCGGGTGGAACGGCGCGGATCATCGCCCCGGCCGGCTCGGGGAAGACCCGCGTGCTCACCGAACGTGCACGCCACCTGGTCCAGCAGTGGAACGTGCCGCCATCGGCCATCTGCCTCGTGGCCTTCAACAAGCGCGCCCAGGGGGAGATGCGTGCCCGCACCGCCGACGTCGGCGGGCTGCAGGTCCGCACGCTCAACTCCATCGCGCTCGCCGTGGTCAACGGTTCGGCGCCGTTCGCCCGCCAGGCCACCCGGCGCGACACCATCGATGAACCACAGGTCCGCCGCCTCATCGGATCGCTGGTGAAGTTCCCCCGCAAGCGCAACGCCGACCCGGTGGCCACCTGGATCGAAGCGCTGTCGCTGGCCCGCCTGGGCCTGGTGGCCCCTGCCGAGGTGGAGGCCAGGTACGGCGGCGAGGTGGAGGGCTTCACCACGATGTACCCCCGCTTCCGCCAGCACCTCGCCCGCCACGGGCAGGTGGACTACGACGAGCAGGTGCTGGCTGCGATCGACATCCTGCTCACCCAGCCGGCCGCCCGCCACGCTGCCCACAGGGCCTGCCGGTGGATGCTGGTGGACGAGTTCCAGGACCTCACCCCCGCCCACCTGGTCCTCGTCCGCCTGCTGGCGGGCCCCGATGCCGCCGTGTTCGCGGTGGGCGACGACGACCAGACCATCTACGGCTACAACGGCGCCGACCCCACCTGGCTGATCGACTTCGCCACCCTCTTTCCCGGCGCCGGCGACCATCCGCTCGAGGTCAACTACCGCTGCCCCGGCGGCATCGTGCGTGCGGCCGACACGCTGTTGCGGCACAATGTCCGCCGAGTGGCCAAGGCCATCCGGCCGGCGCCCGAGGCTGCGGACCGCGACGGCTTCATGGTCGCAGGGGCGGAGGGCACGTCCGTGGCCACCACCGTGCAGGCGGTGCAGACCGCCCTGGCGGCGGGCACAGCGCCGCACGAGATCGCCGTGCTCACCCGGGTCAACTCACTCCTCGTCCCCGTGCAGGTGGCGCTGGCCGCTGCGGGGGTGCCCACCAGCGGCGGGGTCGGCACGGAGTTCATGGAACGCACTGCAGTGCGCGCCGGGCTGGCGTGGCTGCGGCTGGCCACCGGCGGCGAGCGGTGGGCCCCGGAAGACCTCGCCGAGGCGTTCCGCCGGCCCAGCCGGTCCGTGCACCCGCGGGTGGCGGAGTGGGTGGGCGAGCAGCGCTCGCTGGACGGCGTCACCCGGCTTGCCGGGCGGATCAACACCGAGCGCGACGCCCAGCAGGTGGAGGCCTTCGTGGCCGACGTAGTGCGCATGCAGCAGTTGGTCGCCGCCCGCGGCACCACCGAAGCCCTGATGACCCGGCTGCGCGACCAGGTGGGCCTGGCCCGCAGCATCGCCGGGCTGGACAACCATCGCCGCGGCATGAACCGCGCGGCCCAGAACGACGACCTCACGGCACTCGCCCAACTTGCCTCGCTGCAGCAAGATCCCGCCGAGTTCGAGCGCTGGCTGCGCCACCATCTCGGGCGTGCCTCGTCCGCCACCGGCGTCACGCTGGCCACCGTCCACCGGGTGAAGGGGCAGGAATGGCCGTTCGTGGTCGTGCACCACGCCGACGCCGACCAGTTCCCCCACCGGCTGGCTGAGGACGTGGAAGAGGAGCGTCGCCTGTTCCACGTGGCGATCACCCGCGCCGCCCGCGACGTGCTGGTGGTGCCGGGCGACGACCCCTCACCGTTCATCCTCGACTGCAGCACGGAACCACGCGTGCGCCGCACCGCCGCTGCACCTGGCCCATCCCCCGCTCGCGCGGCCCGCAGCGGGACTGCGCCGCCCGCGAAACCGGGTGAGGGGTTGCCTCCGGCTGACGCCACCCTGTTCGAGCGCCTTCGCGAGCTGCGCCGCCACCTTGCGGCCGGCAAGCCGGCGTACACGGTGTTGGCCGACGCCGCGCTCCATGCCATCGCCGCTGCCAGGCCGTCCTCGCTGGACGAACTGGCCGCCATCAAGGGCGTCGGCCCGGCCAAGCTGGCCCAGTACGGGAATGCGTTGCTTGACCTGGTGGCGGAGTCAGCCGAAGAAAACCGCAAGGTGGACCCCTCCTCGGACTCTTGACCGGTGGATACGTTCCACACGCGAAGGAGACACGCCATGAACCACACCCGTTTCGCCATCACCGTTCTCGTCGCCGCCGGGCTGGCCGTCACGGCCTGCAGCGACGACGGGGCGTCCACGCTTCCCACCGCTGCCGGCGGCGCCACTGCCACGGATGGCCAGGCAACCGGTCAGCCGGCGCTGCCGAATTCGCCCACCGACATCGGCGACGACTCCGGCTCCTGCCATGTGAAGGTCACCGGCGACATCAACGCGGAGTGGACGGGCGGCGGCGGTGTCAGTTCCATCGGCTACGGGCCGTGGATCCCCGCCGACCAGGCGGTCAACTCGCCGATCCCCGTGGACGAGACGTTCTTCATCCTCAACTGCGCGAGCGACACGGAGAACTATGTGGGCTTCGGCCCGATGGGCGATTTCGCCGTTCCCATGCAGCCGGCCACGTACGTCATCAAGGCCTCGGACAGCGCCTTCGGCAGTGAGGACAGCCAGATCGGTGCGTTCGTCACCTTCGACGGGTCGGACACCAACTGGGGGCCGTCGGCAGACGGTCAGTTCGTGATCACGGAGTTCGACGCCGACCACATCGCCGGCACGTTCTCGATCCCGGTTCGTGACGTGCTGGCCGACCTCTCCGGCGAGCCCAGCGAGGGCGAGGCACTGATCACGGGCGAGTTCATGTTCACCAACCCCAACTGACGTGCCGCTCAGGCGCGGGGAGCCTCCACCAGTTCGAGCTCCTCGCCCAGGTACAGCTCGCGGCACTTGGCCCGCTGCAACTTCCCGCTGGATGTCTTCGGCAGCGTGCCGGGCCGCACCAGCATCACATCGCGCGGCGGCAGGCCGCACACGTCCAGGGTGCGGTGGTGGATGGCGTGGCGCACGGCGCCGGCGGGGTCGTCGGCGGCGCCGGCGGCGGCCACGTCGGTGTCGTCCAGCCGCACCTCGGCCACCACCACCACGGTCTCCTTGCCCTTGTAGCCCTCCACGCCGAACGCGATCACGTTGCCGGCCCGCACGCCGGGCAGCACGCCGATGGCCCGCTCGATGTCCTCGGGGAACACATTGCGGCCGCCGACGATGATGACGTCCTTGATCCGCCCGCACAGCACCAGTTCGCCGTCCACCAGGTAGGCGAGGTCGCCCGTGCACAGCCAGCCGTCGTGGAACAGCGCGGTGGTGGCGTCAGGCCGCTTGTAGTACCCGGGCGTCACCGACGTGCCGCGCAGCAGCAGTTCCCCCACCTGGCGCTCGGGCAGTTCCTCGTAGGTGTCGGGGTCCACCACCTTCATCTCCAGGCCGGGCACGGCCTTGCCCAGCAGCGGAAGGCGGCGGACGTCGATGTCCTCCGCCGCGTCCGCCACGGCAAGTGGCTTGGCGACCCGCTCGCGCTCCAGCACGATGCGGTCGACGGAGTCCGTCACCAGGCCGCGGTGGCGGGGCGGAAACGCGCCGCCGATGGCGACCTCGGCCATGCCGAAGGCGGGGAACACGCTGCCGGCCTTGAAGCCGAACGGCTCGGCGGCCCGCACGAACGCCTCCACCGCATTCGGGTCGACCGGCTCCGCGCCACTGAGCGCCAACGTCAGTGACGAGAGGTCGAGATCGTGCATGCGGCCGAGGGCCCGGGTGGCCAGCACCCAGGCGAAGTTCGGGCCGGCGGTGGCCGTGCCCTTCCAGTCGCTGATCCACTGCAGCCAGTGGCCCGGCTTGGCCAGGAAGTCCTGCGGCGCCGCCTGCACCAGCTGCACACCGGTGGTCATCGGGATCGACAGGAAGCCGACCAGCCCCATGTCGTGGTACAGCGGCAGCCAGGAGACCATCACCTCGTCGAGGGTCAGCTCGGCTGCCTCGCAGGAGGCGTCGATGTTGGCCCGCAGCACCCGGTCCGGGATCATCACGCCCTTCGGCTCGCTGGTGGAGCCGCTGGTGTACTGGAGGATCACCAGGCGGTCGGGGTCGGCGGGCGGTTCCTCCCACCGATCGGCCGAGGGCACGCCGGGCGCACCGGGCATCACCGCTGCCATGGGCTCGATCGGAGGGTCGCCGGGGGCGGCCTCGTAGAAGCCGGCCAGCAGGTCGTCGATCAGCACGAGCTTGGCGTCGCCGTGGCGGATGCGCGCCCGGGTGCTCTCCACGAAGGCGTCCAGCGAGCCCATCCGCATCGGCAGGGGCAGCACCATGCTGGCGCAGCCGGCCAGCCAGCAGCCCCGGATGATGGTCATCAGCGGGCGCGACGTGGGGCCGAGGATCGCCACATGGTCGCCAGGCACCAGACCCCGCGCCTGGAGGGCGGCGGCAACCGCCAGCGCCTCGTCGTGGACCTGGCGCCAGGGGACGAACGAGTCCCCCTCCGCCGGCTGCACGCTCTGGCCGACGAACCGGACCCCTGTGGGGCGGTCCGCCGCGGCCTTCAGCCGGGCGACGATCGAGTCGGGTTCTGGCATGGCCCGCGACGATAGCCGTACGACCCCGCTCCCCACCTCTCCCACCACCCTCCCATCAGGTTCGCGTCGCGGCCCTGACCGTCCTCGCCGACGTCAGCCCCGCGACATGAACGGGACGGCTGGGCGGGGTTCGGGCGAACTCACCGCCCAGGGCCACCACCCTCCCAATGGTTCGCGTCGCGGCTCTGGCCCCAGAGGGCTACGTCAGCCCCGCGACATGAACGGTGGGAATGGGCGGGGTTCGGGAGGGGGTGGGTCCGTAGAATCGTGCCGCTATGACTGCCACCGACGCACCCGACACTGCCGACACGCCAGCCCACCGCTACACGGGCGCGCTCGCGCAGCAGATCGAGGCCCGCTGGCAGGACCGGTGGGAGGCCGACGGCACGTTCGAGGCCCCCAATCCTGCCGGGCCGCTGGCCGACCCGGCGAAGGTGGCCGGCCGGCAGCCGATGTTCATCCTGGACATGTTCCCGTACCCCAGCGGCGCCGGCCTGCACATGGGCCACCCGCTGGGCTTCACCGCCACCGACATGTACGCCCGCTACCAGCGGATGAACGACCGCAACGTGCTGTACACGATGGGGTTCGACGCGTTCGGCCTGCCGGCGGAGCAGTACGCCGTGCAGACCGGCCAGCACCCGGCCATCACGACCGATCAGAACATCGCCAACATCCGCCGCCAGCTGCGCCGCCTGGGCCTGAGCCACGACCTGCGCCGCAGCATCTCCACCACTGACCCCGGCTACTACCGGTGGACCCAGTGGATCTTCCGGGAGATCTTCAACGCATGGTTCGACCCGGAGCTGAAGAAGGCCCGCCGCATCGAGGAACTGGTCGCCGAACTGGATGCCGGCACCCGCCAGGCCGTCACCGGCGACTGGGCAGCCATGGACCCTGCGGCCCGCCGCCGGGAACTGGACCAGTGGCGTCTGGCCTACGTCAGTGACGCGCCAGTCAACTGGTGCCCTGGCCTGGGCACCGTGGTGGCCAACGAGGAGGTCACCGCCGACGGCCGCAGCGACCGCGGCAACTTCCCGGTGTTCAAGCGCAACATGCGCCAGTGGATGATGCGCATCACCGCCTACGCCGACCGGCTGATCGACGACCTGGACCTGCTGGACTGGACCGACGCCATCAAGGCGATGCAGCGCAACTGGATCGGCCGCAGCGAGGGCGCCACGGTCCACTTCCCGGTGGACGGCCACGACGAGACCATCACCGTGTTCACCACCCGGCCGGACACCCTGTTCGGCGCGACGTTCATGGTGCTGGCACCCGAGCACCCGCTGGTGGACACCCTGACGACGGCCGAGCACGCCAATGCCGTCGCCGCCTACCGCCGCGCCGCCGAGGCCAAGAAGGACGTCGACCGCCAGGACGAGAACCGCGAGAAGACCGGTGTGTTCACCGGCGCCTACGCCGTCAACCCGTTGAACGGCCAGCAAATCCCGGTGTGGATCGCCGACTACGTGCTGATGGGCTACGGCTACGGCGCCATCATGGCCGTCCCCTGTGGCGACCAGCGCGACTTCGAGTTCGCCCGGAAGTTCGGCCTGGACATCGTCGCCATCCAGGAGCCCACCGACGGCCGGGGCACGGACTGCACCACCTGGGCCGACGCCTTCGTCGGCGACGCGCCGTACGTCAACTCGTCCAACGACTCGCTGGACCTGAACGGCCTGGCCACGAAGGCCGAGGGCGTCGCCGCCACCAACCGCTGGCTGGAAGGGCACGGCCACGGCCACGCCACCATCACCTACAAGCTGCGCGACTGGCTGTTCAGCCGCCAGCGCTACTGGGGCGAGCCGTTCCCCATCGTCTACGACGTGGACGGCAACCCCCACGCCCTGCCCGAGGACATGCTGCCCGTCCTGCTGCCCGACACCGACCAGTTCTCACCGCGCACATTCGACCCCGACGACGCGATGAGCAACCCGGAGAGCCCGCTGGACCGGCTGACCGACTGGGTGGAGGTCACGCTGGACCTGGGCGACGGCCCGCAGGTCTACCGCCGCGACACCAACGTGATGCCCCAGTGGGCCGGCTCCTGCTGGTACGAACTGCGCTACCTGGACCCCACCAACGAGCAGGCCTTCGTCGACCCCGCCAACGAGGCGTACTGGATGGGGCCGCAGGGCCCCGACCACTCGGGTGGCGTGGACCTGTACGTGGGTGGCGTCGAGCACGCCGTGCTGCACCTGCTGTACGCCCGCTTCTGGCACAAGGTGCTGTTCGACCTGGGCCACGTCAGCTCCGTGGAACCGTTCCACCGCCTGTTCAACCAGGGCTACGTGCTGGCGGCCGCCTTCACCGACGAGCGCGGCATGTACGTGGACGCCTTCGCCGTGGAAGAGCGCGACGGGCAGTACACGTTCGAGGGCCGCCCCGTCACCCGCGAGTACGGGAAGATGGGCAAGAGCCTGAAGAACGCGCTGGACCCGATGGATCTGTGCGCCGAGTACGGCGCGGACACCCTGCGCCTGTACCTGGAGAGCATGGGCCCGCTGGACGCCAGCCGGCCGTGGGAGAGCAAGGACGTCGTCGGCGTCTACCGCTTCCTGCAACGCCTGTGGCGCAACCTGGTGGACGAGGAGACCGGCGAGGTGCGCACGCTGGCCGACGCCCCCGGCGACGAGACCCTGCGCGTCCTGCACCGCACCATCGCCGCCGTACGCGAGGAACTGGACAACCTGCGCTTCAACACGGCGATCGCCAAGCTGATCGAGCTGAACAACCACCTGACCAAGCTGGGTGGCTGCCCGGCCGCGCTGGCCGACGACCTGGTGAAGCTGGTGTCGCCGTTCGCCCCCCACGCCGCCGAGGAGCTGTGGGGCCGCCTGGGCCACCCCACCTCGCTGGCCTACGAGCCCTACCCCGTGGCCGACCCGCAGTGGCTGGTGGCCGACACCGTGGAGTACCCGGTGCAGGTCAACGGCAAGGTCCGCGGCCGCGTGGTGGTCGCCGCCGATGCGGACACCGCCACCGTGGAGGCCGCAGCGATGGCCGACGACAAGGTCCAGACCGCCCTGGCCGGGGCGACCCCCAAGAAGGTCATCGTGGTCCCCGGCCGGATGGTCAACATCGTCGCCTGAGTCGGAGGGTTTCCTGCTCGGAGGCGTACCGGAAACCCTCCGACTAGGCCAGTTTGAGGAAGAGCTTCTCGACCTCTTCGGGGACGAAGCCGGCCTCGGCAGCCTTCTCCGGATCGTTGAGGCAGGTCACCATGCCGGTGGCCAGCAGCTTGAAGCCCACCTGGTCCAGCGCCTTGCCGGCGGCGGAGAGCTGGGCGACGATCTCGCGGCACTCGCGGCCGTCCTTGATCATCGCCTGGAGGCCGCGCACCTGACCCTCGACACGGGCCAGGCGGCGGACCAGGTCGGCAGTGGTCTCTTCGGGCAGTTGCATAGGCATACCATACCCCCCATGGTGTCCGAACTCAGTGAGTGAACGACACCTTCGGCAGCACCTTGCCGAGCCACTTCGGCAGGTACCAGTTGCGGTCGCCGAGCAGAGCCATTGTGGCCGGCACCACCAGCACCCGCACCACCGTCGCATCGAGCAGGACGGCGAGGGCCAGAGTGATGCCGAGCTCGGTCGGCGGGATCGGGCCGGTGACGCCGAAGGCCACGAACACCACGATCATGATGAGCGCCGCGTTGGTGATCGGCCGGCCGGTACGGGCGATGCCTTCACGCACCGCCAGGTTGGTGTCGGCGGTGGCCTCGAACCGCTCCCGGATGGCCGCCAGCAGGAACAACTGGTAGTCCATCGAGAGGCCGAAGAGCAGGGCGAAGAAGAACAGCGGCGCCCAGGCGTCGATGAACCCCTGGTGCTCGATGCCGATCAGGCCAGTGCCGTTGCCGTGCTGGAACACGATGGTGGCGAACCCGAACGCAGCACCGACAGTGAGCAGGTTCATCAGCACCGAGAACACGGCGACGACGAGGCTGCGGAAGACCACCAGGAGCAGCACGAAGGCCACCAGCAGGATCAGCCCGATCGCCAAGGGCGCCTTGCCGGTGAGCGTCTCGGCCAGGTCGTGGTTCTGGGCGGCGGGGCCGCCGACGAGTGCCGTTGGCGCGACGCCGTCCATCGCTGCCCGCAGATCCTTCACCATCGTCGCTGTCGCATCGTCGTCCACCGCAGTGGAACCGGTGACACGAACGACGACGCGGCCGGTGTCTGCGGGGGCAGTGACGACACGGGCGTCGAGCACGCCGGGCACCTGCTGGGCGGCGGCCACGACGGCCTCCGCCTCGGGCGCGTCGACCGTGATGAACGCCGGCGCAGCAGCGCCCTCGCCGTAGGCGGCGACCAGGGTCTCGTAGCCGTCACGGCTGGTGCGACCTTCATCGACCACCCGCGGGCCGGGCATGCCGAGCTTCATCCCGATGGCCGGCGCGGCGAGCGCGCCGAGCAGCAGCACACCGACCCCCAGCGTCAGCGCAGGGCGGCGCAGCGCGACACCGGTGAGCTTGGCCCACCGGGTCTCGGCCGCGATGTCCGGGTCCTCCTCGTGGTGGGGGCGCTTGGACTTGCGGGTGTGGAGCACACGGTCGCCGAGGGCGACGAGGATGGCCGGCAGCAGCGTCAGCGAGGCAAATGCCACGGCGACGACCGACAGGATCATGCCCAGCGCCATGGAGCGGAAGACCATGACCGGCACGACGAAGACGGCGGCGAGGGAGAACACGACGGTGAGGGCGGACAGGAACACGGCCTTGCCGGCGGTGCCCAGCGTGTTGGCGATGCCGTCGTAGATATTGGCCCCCTCGGCCCGTTCCTCGCGATAGCGGGAGACGATGAAGAGGCTGTAGTCGATGCCGACGGCGAGGCCGATCATCATCGAGAAGTTCATCGACCAGACCGACAGGGGCATCTGCAGGCCGAGCAGGTGGAGCGACGCAAAGCCGGTGGCGATGCCCGCCACGGCGAGGATCAGCGGCAGCCCGGCTGCCAGCGCGCTGCCGAACGCCACCAGCAGCAGGATCAGGCTGGGCAGGCCGGACAGCAGCTCGGCCTTGTGCAGAGCCTCCTCGTTGGAGCGGTTGAAGTCGCTCCACACGGCCCACTCGCCGGTGACGTCGGCGGTGGCGCCCGCCGGCAACTCGAAGTCGGCCACGAAGTCGCCCAGCTCACCGGCGGACTCCGGCAGGTCGGCGTCTTCCTCTGCCTGGAGCGCGACCGGGATCAGCGCGGTGCGGCCGTCCATGGCGAATAGCCCGGACTCGGCCGGCATCTGCCGCGGGTCCACCACCTGCATCGCCCCGGGTGCGTCGGCCAGGGCCGTGACCAGCGCGTCGAGACCGGCGCCGTCGTCGGCCAGCGGCGCCTCCTGCTGGTACACCACGAACGCGGCCTCGGCCCCGAGGCCGGCGAAGTCCTGACGGAGCTCGTCGCGCACCTGCTGCGACGTGCTGCCCTGGGCTTCCCACCCGGCGCCGGACAGGGCACCGTTCAAGGTGACGGCCAGCGGCGCGGCGCCGAGCGCCACGATCGCCCACACCACCATCACCAGCTTGCGGTGGCGGGCGCTGAAGATCGCGATCCGTCCGAGAAGGCCCGGCTTGCCGAGGTGATGATGACCACGCTCGAGGTCGGGGTGTGGTTCGGGATGAGGCTGCCCGTCGTGAGCTGCGTCGGCGCGTTCGTCGATGTCGATACCCATAAGGGTATCCAACTTATACCCCATGGGGTATCAATGCAACCCTCCCGATGTGTTCAGCCGAGCCGGCTCTTCTGCACCTTGCCCATCGCGTTGCGCGGCAGCTCGTCGACCAGCCGGACCTCCCGCGGCCGCTTGTGCACCGACAGCGAGCCTGCCACCGACTGCGCCAACGCCGCCGGGTCTGGCGTGGCGCCGTCGGCCGGGACCACGAACGCGACGATCCGCTGCCCGAGGTCGCCATCGGGCAGACCGACCACTGCCACCTCGGCCACGTCCGGATGGGCGAGCAGGGCGGTCTCCACCTCGCCGGCACCCACCTTGTAACCGCCGGTCTTGATGATGTCCATCGACATGCGCCCCACGATCCGGTGGAACCCGCCGGCATCGACGACCGCCGCGTCGCCGGTGCGGAACCACTGGCCGTCGAAGCCGGCGGCCGTTGCATCCGGCCGGCCGAGATAGCCGTCGAAGAGGGTGTCGCCCGCCACCTGCAACTCACCGATCGTGGCCCCATCGTGGGGCACCGGGCCGCCGTCCTCGGCCACCAGGCGGGTGCGCACCCCATCGATCGGCAGGCCCACCCAGCCAGGGCGGCGCTCCCCCGCCGCCCGCGTGGACAGGGTGATCAGCGTTTCCGTCATCCCGTATCGCTCCACCGGCGCCTGTCCGGCGCGGGCCACCAGTTGGTCGAACACCGGCACCGGCAGCGGCGCCGACCCGGACACCAGCAGCCGAGCGGATCGCAGCGCGCCCACCGCGGTGACATCGGCCGCCACCCTGCCCCACACCGTCGGCACCCCGAAGAACAGGCTGCCGCGCTCCGCCTCGGCGGCGGCCGCATACGCCTCCGGGGTCGGGCGACCGGTGTGCACGAGGCGACAGCCGACGCGCAACGCACCGAGCACCCCCAACACCAGGCCATGCACGTGGAACAGCGGCAGCCCGTGGACCAGCACGTCGGCGGGAGTCCACTCCCAGGCGGCGGCCAACCCGTCGAGGCCGGCGGCGAGCGCGCCGTGCGAGAGCACGACACCCTTCGGCGCACCGGTGGTGCCCGACGTGTAGACGATGAGGCCGGCGGTGTGTGGGTCGGCGGCGGGCGGTGCCCAGCCCATGGCCGCGGCCCCGTGGGGCACCACCGGCAGGCCGTGGTCAGGCCAGGGCGCGTCGCCCACCACCGCAGCGGCGCCGGAGTCGCGCAGCACGTGCGCACGCTCCACCTCGCCGGCATCGTGGGGCACCGGAACCACCGGCACGCCGGCGCGCAGCCCCGCCACCACGGCGACCACGGTGTCCATCGTGGCGGCGGCATGGACGGCAACGGCGGGCAGGCCGGAGATCCGTGCCGCCACCGAATCGGCCCGCCGCCGCAACGCCTCCCAACTGACCGCCTCGTCGCCCACACGGACAGCGGCAGGGTGGTCGCCGTAGCCGCCGTCGAGCGCAGCGAGCAGGTGGTCGGTCATCGACGGGACGCTACCGCGGGCGCCCCGCCGTCTGGCCGCTCACGGCAGCGTGTAGCTGTTCTCGAACTCGTCCTGGACGACCGTCGCGACGGTGGCCGTGGTGTCCACCACCAACTCCTCGTCGAGGATGCGGGTGCGGTACGACCAGCCCTCGGGCAGCGCCAGCCGGTCGCCCAACGTCGCCAGCGTGCCCTCCGACATCGCCGGGTCGACACCGATGCACAACGCCTGCATGACGTAGGCGGTGCCGTCGGGAGCGACCAACTCGTAGACCGGCTTGCCGGCGTCCCAGAAGAAGACGGCCCCGCGGTTCACGTGGCGAAGGGTGTACGGGGTGCTCTGCGGCATGTCGCCCAGGTCCACCGTAGCGATGCGCCGCATGAGGATGCCGTTGAACTCGCGCAGCACGGGCTCCACGATGGCCACCTTCGTACCAAGGCCGTCGAGCACCCAGTGCCGGGGCCCGTTGAGCTTCACGAACGCCCCACCCATCTCCTGGGCGATCGCCGCCGGGTCCAGCCCCTCCCAGAGCTCTTGCGGGCAGTCGTTGAGCATCTGCGTGCCCCACACTTCTGCTTCCAGCCCGCCGTCGCGGAGGTAGACGACGAGCACCTCGCCGTACCGCACGCCGCGCATGTCGGAGATCAGCCGCTGCGGCCGCTCGCCCATCTGGATTCTCCCTCGTGTCCGTGGTACCACGATCTTATGGCAGATTATCTGCCACTTTCAACCGATGGGATGCGCCCACCGTCGACGGCCAGGTCGCCGGCCTGGACGACGTCGTGGATCAGCGGGACGCCGGGCCGGTACACCAGGTGCGTGTACGACGGGGCATCGAGGATGATCAGGTCGGCGCGAGCGCCAGGGCGGATCCCACCCACGTCGTCGCGCCACAACGCTGCGGCGCCACCAGCGGTCGCAGCGCGGACGGCCTCCTCCGCCGTCATGCCCATGTCGCGCACTGCGAGCGCGATGCAAAACGGCATCGACGTCGTGAAGCTGCTGCCCGGGTTGCAGTTGGTGGCGATCGCCACGGTGGCGCCGGCGTCGATCACGCGGCGGGCATCGGGGTACGGCTGGCGGGTGCTGAAGTCCGTCGCCGGCAGGAAGGTCGCCACCGTGTCGCTGCCGGCAAGGGCAGCAACGTCCGCGTCCGACAGGTAGGTGCAATGGTCCGCCGACGCGCATCCCATCTCCACCGCCAGTTGCACCCCGGGGCCATGACCGAGTTGGTTGGCGTGCAACCGCAGGCCCAGCCCCGCCGCCCGGCCCGCCGCCAGCACCGTCCGGCACTGGTCGGCGTCGAACGCACCCACTTCGCAGAACGCGTCGATCCAGCGGGCATGCGGTACCGCGGCGGCCAGCATCGGGCCGCACACCTCAGCCACGTAGTCGTCGGGCCGCCCTTCGAACTCCGGCGGGACGACGTGCGCCCCGAGGAACGTGGTCTCCTCGGTGAACGCCGAGGCGACCTCCAGGCACCGCGCCTCGTCGGCGGCGGTCAACCCGTAGCCGGACTTGATCTCCACCGTCGTGGTCCCGGCCCGGCGGGCCTCATGGCGCAGCCGGGCGGTGGACGCACGCAGGTCGCCGTCCGCCGCGGCACGGGTGGCCGCCATCGACACGCGGATGCCCCCGGCCTCGTACGGCCGGCCGGCCATCCGGGCAGCAAACTCGTCACCGCGGTCGCCGGCGAACACCAGATGCGTGTGGCTGTCCACGAAGCCGGGCAGCACACAGCGACCACCGGCGTCGATCCGCCGATCGGCCACCTGCCCTGCTGGGCCGACGGCCACGATCCGCCCGCCGGCGAACACGACGGAGGCGTTGCGCACCAGCCCGAGGGGCCCGTCGCCGAGCGCCGGATCGCTGGTGACCAGCAGCCCGATGTTGTCCACCACGGTGGCGGACGGAGGCTCGGCCGGACCGGTCACCACAGTGCCGTCACCGCGGCAGCCAGGGTTGCCGGCACGTCGAGCGACACGTGCACCCCGTCCTCCACCACCTGCCGACCGGCGACCACCACGTCGCGCACGTCGCACGACGTCGCGGCGAACACCGCAGTGGCCACTGCCGCATCGCGCCCCGCACCGGCTGTGCGGACGGTGTCCAGCCGGAGGGTGATGAAGTCCGCCGGTGCACCTGCCGCCAGCACACCACCGGTTGGCCACCCCAGCGAGCGGGCGCCACCGGCGGTGGCGGCAGCCAGCAGCACCTCGGGCGGGTGATGGCCCCGACCCAACGTCGCCAGGCGCTCGTCCAACTCCACACCGCGAGCTTCCTCGAACAAGTCGATCACGGCGTGCGAGTCGGTGCCCAGCGCCAACCCGGCGCCGGCGGCGCGCAGCAGGCGGGCGGGGCCGATGCCGTCGGCCAGGTCGCGCTCCGTCGTCGGGCACAGGCAGCAGGTGCAGCCGGAGTTGCCGAGCAGCCCGATGTCCACCCCACTGAGGTGGGTGGCGTGCACCGCCGTGAAGTCGGGCCCGAGCGCGCCGTGCTCGGCCAGCAACGCCGACGGAGTGAGGTGGTGGGCGGCGATGCACTGCTCGTTCTCCGCCGGCTGCTCGCTGACGTGGGCGTGCAACGGCAGGCCGGCCGCACCCGCCCATCGCGCCACTTCCCCGATGGATGCGGGGTCTACTGCCCGCACGGAGTGGACGGCGGCGCCGGTGCGGGCCGCCGCCCCCGGCGGCACCACGACCGCGGCGGCCCGCTCTGCGAAGGAATCGGCATCACCGTCCGAGAAGCGCTGCTGCACCGGGTTGAGCGCCAGCGGCGCACCGTCGGCCCCGACGCCGCCGTGGAGGTAG
This sequence comes from Acidimicrobiaceae bacterium, assembly GCA_020637295.1. GTDB lineage: Bacteria > Actinomycetota > Acidimicrobiia > Acidimicrobiales > Ilumatobacteraceae > UBA668. Next base: position 501,012 of record JACJWF010000002.1, read on the forward strand.
CAGGTGTCCAGCAGCGTGATGCGAATGCCCACGTCGGCCGCCGCGGCGAGGAGGGCCGCGCCCATCGCGTTGGGGTCGTCGTAGGGCACGCCGCCAGGCCCGTGGTGGAGGTAGTGGAACTCCCCCACACAGGTGATGCCGGCCAGCAGCATCTCGCCGAACACCGCCCGTGCCAGCCCGTGGTAGCTGTCGGGGTCCAGGCGCTCGGCCACGCGGTACATCTGCTCCCGCCACGTCCAGAACGACCCCTCGCCGCCGTGGGTCCGCCCCCGCAGTGCCCGGTGGAACGCATGGCTGTGGGCGTTGACCAGGCCGGGCATGGTGAGGCCCCGCAGGCGGGTGGCGCCGGCCGGGGAAGCGACGCCCGCCTGCAGCCGGATGATCTGGCCGCCGTCGACCTCGATCAGCACCCCGGCCTCGGCGGTCGCGCCGCCCAGCCACGCCAACTCGCTCCAGTACAGGTCGGTCACGAACCCACCCGCTCGACGAACTCGGTGATCCGGCGGACGAACTCGTCGCGGTGGAAGCGCTCGAACTGCTCCCAGGTGGTGAGGCTGCGGGTGTCGTGCACCCGGTCCAGGAACAGCAGCCCGTCCAGGTGGTCGCACTCGTGCTGGAACGTGCCGGCGGTGAGGCCGCGGCGGACCTCGTCGTGCTCCACCCCGTCACGGTCCAGGTAGCGGACGCGGACGTTGACGTGTCGCATGACGTTGCCGCGCATGTTGGGCACGGACAGGCACCCCTCGTTGACCTCCACCATCTCGTCGTCGAGCGGTTCGATCACCGGGTTGACCACGACGGTGAGCGGGATGGGCGGCTTGTACGGGTACCGCGGGTTGTGGGTGACCTCGATCGTCGCGATGCGCACCGTCTCGCCGATCTGCGGGGCGGCGATCCCCGCCCCGTTCGCCGCGTGCATCGTGTCGACGAGGTCGTCGATCAGCGCCTGCATCGCCGGCGAGGCCAGTTCCTCCCGGGTGACCTCGCGGCTGCGCTCGCGCAGCAGCGGGTTGCCGACGTGGAGGATCTCCCGGACGGTCACTGCGGCCTCCGCCACAGCACCGGGAACAGGGGGTGGTCCAGCGCGGCGCCGTCGGACAGTTCATCGGCCAGGCCGGGGAACGGCGGTGACGTCACCCACGGCCGCACGGCATGGCGCATGTCCTCACCCAGGAAGCGGATGGACAGCACGCGGCGGTGGTTCGGCCCGCTGACCCCGCCCGCGGCGTGCAGTGTGAGCATGTGGAAGCAGACCGCGTCGCCGGGCTCCAGGGCCCAGCCGACTACGGGATGATGCTCAGGGTCGCCATCGATGTCCGGCAACTCCTGCAGCGTGCCCTCGGCGAACCACTTCGCCTGCCCGTCCTTGAACGTGCGCGGCATGTACCACGGGCCGAGGTGGGAGCCCTTCACGAACTCCAGCGTGCTCTCTCGCGGCACCGGGTCGATGGGGATCCACATGCTGAGGTTCAGGCGGCCGTCGACGTTGTAGTAGGGCAGGTCCTGGTGCCACGGCGTGCGCTGGCGGGTGCCGGGCTCCTTGTTCAGCACATGGTCGTGGTACAGGCGGACCTCGTGCGCCCCCATCAGCTCACCGGCGATCGCGGCCGCGTCGGTCTCGCGGATGAACCGCTCCATCGCCGGGATCCGCTGCCAACTGCAGAAGTCCTCGACGAACGCACCGTCGCTCATCTCGCTGGCCCGCTTCGCCAGCGGCGACAGGTCTGCCAGGTTGGCCTCGATCGCCTCCCGGGCAAGCTCCATCTGCTGCGGCGTGAACGCGTTGCGCACGCAGCACGCCCCGTCTCGGGCGAAGTCGCCGTCCGTCATGCTGCGGCTCACTTCGTTCGCCTCACGTGCTCGCCGCCTCCGCTGCGCTTCGGCGCTCGCCGCACCCTGAGCGTCTCCGTGTTCTTCCTGCCGCGGCTCACCTTCTCAACCCTCCCCCATCGGAATGCGCACGCCGCGCTCGTGGGCGACCTCGACGGCACGGTCGTAGCCGGCGTCGGCGTGGCGGATGACGCCCATCCCCGGGTCGGCCACCAGCACCCGGGAGAGCTTCTCCGCAGCCAGGTCGGTGCCGTCGGCCAGGCAGACCATTCCGGCGTGGATGCTGCGCCCGATGCCCACGCCGCCACCGTGGTGGATGCTGACCCACGTGGCACCGCTGGACGTGTTGACCAGCGCGTTGAGCAGCGGCCAGTCGGCGATGGCGTCGCTGCCGTCGAGCATCGACTCGGTCTCGCGGTACGGCGAGGCGACGGAGCCGGAGTCCAGGTGGTCGCGGCCGATGACGATGGGCGCCTTCAACTCACCACGGCGGACCATCTCGTTGAACCGCAGGCCGAGGCGGTGACGCTCCCCGTAGCCGAGCCAGCAGATGCGGGCGGGCAGGCCCTGGAACGCCACCCGCTCCCCCGCCATCTCGATCCAGCGGCGCAGGTGCGGATCGTCGGGGAACTCCTCCAGCACGGCCCGGTCCGTGGCGGCGATGTCGGCCGGGTCGCCACTGAGCGCCACCCAGCGGAACGGGCCCTTGCCCTCGCAGAACAGCGGCCGGATGTACGCCGGCAGGAAGCCGGGGTAGTCGAACGCCCGCTCGAAGCCGCCGAGCTTGGCCTCCGTGCGCAGGCTGTTGCCGTAGTCGAACACCTCCGAGCCCTTGTCCATGAACCCGACCATCGCCTGGCAGTGGACGGCCATGCTCTCCCGGCTGCGGCGGATGAGCTCCTGCGGGTTGCTGCGGGCCATCTCCGCGGTGGCCTCGGGGGTGAGGTCCTGGGGCACATAGCTCAGCGGGTCGTGGGCGCTGGTCTGGTCGGTGACGATGTCGGCCGGGAAGTCCATGTCCAAGAGGCGTGGCAGCAGGTCGGCGGCGTTGCCCACCACGCCGACGGACAGCGCCCGCCGCTCGTCGCGGGCGCGGATGCAGCGGGCGATGGCGTCCTCCAGCGAGTCGGCGATCTCGTCGAGGTAGCGGTGCTCGTGGCGGCGCTCCACCCGCCAGGGGTCGACGTCGATGCACAGCGCCACGCCGCCGTTCATCGTGACGGCCAGCGGCTGGGCACCGCCCATGCCACCGAGGCCGGCCGTCAGCGTGATCGTGCCGGCCAGGCTGCCGTCGCCGGTCCCCGCGGCGTGGCGGCGGCGGGCGATCTCGGCGAAGCATTCGTAGGTGCCCTGGAGGATGCCCTGGGTACCGATGTAGATCCACGAGCCGGCCGTCATCTGGCCGTACATCGTCAGGCCGAGCGCCTCCAGCCGGCGGAACTCGTCCCAGTTCGCCCAGTCCGGCACCAGGTTGCTGTTGGCGATCAGCACACGGGGTGCCCACTCGTGGGTGCGGAACACGCCGACGGGCTTGCCGCTCTGCACCAGCATCGTCTCGTCACCCTTCAGGGTGGTGAGCGTGCGGGCCATCGCATCGAAGGCGTCCCAGCTGCGCGCCGCCCGGCCCGTGCCGCCGTAGACCACCAGGTCGTCCGGGCGCTCGGCGACCTCCGGGTCGAGGTTGTTGTGCAGCATGCGGTAGGCGGCCTCCTGCGGCCACCCGAGGCAGGTGAGGTCGGTGCCACGCGGGGCGTGCACAGGGCGGGGTCCGGACATGGTCAGAGCACCTCCAGCTCTCCGATGGCGGTTTCGACGGCCACGAGGAGCGAGCCGTCGGCGAGCGCCGACTCCACGGCGCGAAGGTCGGGCGACAGCCAGCGGTCAGGGCCGGGGCCGGCGACCTGCCGGCGCACCGCCCCGAGCGCCGCGGCGGTTGCCGGTGCCGGGGCGAGTGGCGCCCGCAGATCCAGCCCTGCGGCGGCGCAGCTGATCTCCACGGCCAGCACACGGCGCAGGGCGTCGACGGACCGGCGCAATTTGCGTGCCGCGGCCCAACCGTTGGACACATGGTCCTCCTGCATCGCGCTGGTGGGCAGGCTCTGGGTGCTGGCGGGCACGGCCAGGCGCTGGGCCTCCATCGCCATCGACGCCTGGGTGTAGTGGCCGATCATGTAGCCGCTGTTGACGCCGGCGTCGGGCGCGAGGAACGGGGGCAGCCCGTGACTGCGGGTGCGGTCGAGCATCCGGTCCGTGCGCCGCTCGGCGATGGCGCACAGCTCGCTGACGGCGATCGCCAGGAAGTCGCAGACGAGGGCCAGCGGGGCACCGTGGAAGTTCCCGCAGCTCTCCACCCGGCCGTCCGGCAGGATCATCGGGTTGTCGATGGCGGCAGCCAGCTCGCGCTCGGCGATCGTGCGGGCGTACGCCATCGTGTCCATCGCCGCCCCGTGCACCTGCGGCGTGCAGCGCAACGAGTAGGCGTCCTGCACGCGGGTGTCGTCCACCCGGTGGCTGGCGACGATGGCCGAGCCGGCCAGCAGGCGGGTGAGGTTGCGGGCGCTGGCGGCCTGCCCCACCTGCGGGCGCAGCGCCTGGAGGTCGGCGGCGAAGGCACGGTCGGTGCCGAGCAACGCCTCCACCGTCATCGCCGCGGCGACGTCGGCCAGCATGGCCAGTTCGCCGAGGTCGTGCAGCGCCAGGCACAGCATGCCGAGGATGCCGTCCGTGCCGTTGATCAGCGCCAGGCCTTCCTTCGCCCGCAGCGTGACGGGGGTGAGACCAGCCTCCGAGAGCGCACTTGCGGCGGGGAGGCGCCGATCGTCAGCGGTCCACACCTCCCCCTCGCCGATGAGGGCCAGCGCGCAGTGGGCCAGCGGGGCGAGGTCGCCGCTGGCGCCGAGCGAGCCGTGCTCGCGCACCACGGGCGACAGGCCGGAGTTCAGCAGGGCCAGTTGCAGGTCGACGAGCTCCGGCCGGGCCCCGCTGAAGCCCATCGCCAGGCTGCGGGCCCGCAGGAACAGCAGGCCACGGACCACCTCGCGTTCCACCTGCGGACCCATGCCCGCAGCATGCGAGCGGACGAGCGCCACCTGGAGCTCCGCCGTGCGCTCCGGCGGGATGACCGTGGTGGCCAGGGAGCCGAAGCCGGTGGTGACGCCGTAGACGGGGTGGTCGCCGGCGACGAAGCCGTCGACGAGCGCGGCGCTGTGGGCCATGGCTGCCCGGGCGTCGGCGGACAGCTGGACGGGGGCCTCGTGGCGGGCGACCGCCACCACCTCGGCGAGCGACACCCCGGACGGGCCGAGCAGTACCGGTGGGGCAGGTGCAGGACGTTCCTTCATGCTGGCCACAGTCTGCACCAAGGCCCCCGTCGGCGGCGGTGCACGTCACACCGCGCCGGCGCCGCCGATCGTCCGCAGCAGGTCCAGCGGCACGGCGTGCACCGTGCGCCCGAGGAAGCCCACCGTCGTCTCTGCCATGCACATCGCGTTCCAGATCGCTTCCTCCACCGCCTCGGCGGCGGCCTCGAACAGCGGCGTCATCGCCGGGTGCGGCAGGGTGCGCACGTCGAACGCGTCCGACGCGTCCTCTGGCACCCGGTTCCCGGTGGCGAACGCGAGGAAGATGTCGCCGCTGCTGTCCGAGCCGGTGCCGCCCACCCGGGCCAAGCCCACGGTGGCCCGCTGGGCCAGGCGGCGGCACTGGCCGGCCACCAGCGGCGCGTCCGTGGCGAGGAGGACGATGATCGAGCCGGCACCCGGCTCGGGCTGCGGGTCCTCCGCCAGCGGCACCACATCCGACCCCACCAGGTGGCCGATCCGCCGCCCGTCGAGGCGCAGCAGGTCGCGGCGGCCGTAGTTGGCCTGCACCAGCGCCCCCACCGTCCACTCCACCCCCGCCGCCGTGGCCACCCGCGACGACGTGCCGATCCCGCCCTTGAACTCGTGGCAGACCATCCCGGTGCCACCGCCCACGCACCCTTCGCCCACGGGACCGCCTGCGTCGGCGGCGGTCAGCGCCGCCTGCACGTGCTCGGCCGTGACGGCGAAGGCGTTGATGTCGCTCAGGTGGCCGTCCCATGTCTCGCCCACCACCGGCAGGCACCACTCCGTGGACGGGTTGCGGGTGACCTGCCAGCGCACCAACTCGTCGCGCACCAGACCCACCTGATGGGTGTTGGTGATGCCGATCGGCCCGGCCAGCAGCCCGGACTCGTGCAGCCACTGGCTGCCCGTCATCTCCCCGTTGCCGTTCAGCCAGTGCATCGCGCCGTAGCAGAGGAGGTGGCGCTCCTCGGGTGCACGGGTGTGCACGACCGTCACCCCCGTGCGCACCACCCGCGGCTCGTCGGCCTTCACCGTCGCGTGCCCCACTGTCACGCCGGCGACGTCGGCGATCGAGTTGGCCGCGCCGGTGGGCAGCCGCCCGATCGAAAGGCCGAGGTCCCGAAGGCGCATCCGTGTCATGGGCGGGCACCGTAGTGCGGGGCGCCTGCGGCAACCGCGCGAACATCGGCCCATGGGGAATGCCGTCCGCGAAGAGTCCCTCGGCCATGTGCGCCGCCTCACCCTCTGCCGCCCTGCCGAGTACAACACCATCACGCCTCAGTTGCGCGACGAGTTGGGGGCCGCACTCGACGCCGCCGAGCGCGACCGCGACGTACGGGTGATCCTGTTCGACGCCGAGGGGCCGGCGTTCTGCGCCGGGTACGGGCTGGACTGGTCGACCAGCGCCCAGGCCAGCGAGGACGGCCGAGCGGGGCGGGTGTGGGACTCCGTCGCCGACCAGCACATGATCGGCTCGTTCGCCGCGGTGTGGGCGAAGCTCCACGAGTGCTCCAAGCCCACGGTCGCCGCCGTGCAGGGGTGGTGCATCGCCGGCGGCACGAACATCGTCTTCAACGCCCACATGATCATCGCCGCCGAATCCGCCCGGTTCGGCTACCCGCCCAGCCGGGTGTGGGGCATCCCCGAGGCACCGTGGAACTGGGTGATGCGGCTCGGCCTGCAGCGGGCCCGCCGCTACATGCTGACCGGCGACGAGTTCACCGCGGCCGAGGCCCTGGAGATGGGTGCCGTGCTCGAGGTGGTGCCCGACGCCGAACTGGCCGAGCGCTCGATGGCCCTGGCCCAGCGGATCGCCCAGGTGCCGGCCAACCAGTTGGAGATGGTGACGATGGCGCTCAACGCCGTGGCCGACGAGATGTACGACCCCCGATCCTCGCGGCGGCTGGGCACCCTTCTCGACGGCGTCGCCCGCCACACCCAGGAGGGCCTGGACTTCGTCCAGCGCAGCGGCGAGGTCGGCTTCCGCGAAGCCGTGCGGGAACGCGACCGCCCGTTCGGCGACTACGGCGAACGCCCCCGCGGCTGAGCGTCCCGCCACACCCCCGCGCCGCCCGCCCACTCGCCCGCCGTCCTCCCGCCGCCGTCCTCTCAACCCGCCGTCCCCTCCCCCGCTCGTGTCCTGTTCCCGCGCCCATGGGCGCGCTCCCACGCCAACCCTGACCTGAACTCGCGCCCACGGGCGCGGTCTCATGTCATCCGGTTGCCGAGACGACCACCCCCGATGGCACCCGGTGGGCGTTCCGCATTGTGGACCTGTTCCACAGTGCGGAACGCAAGTGGTACAGTCGCTCCGCCCGTACCACCCTGGGAGTAGCCCGTGCCCTTCCCGTCCGACCTCGAGATCGCCCGCGCAGCCACCTTGAAGCCGCTGCCCGACATCGCCGCCCGGATGGGCATCGGTCCCCACCTGCTGGAGCCGCACGGGGAGGAGGTGGCCAAGATCCGCCTCGAAGCCATCGAGGAGCTCGCCGGCCGGCCGACGGCCAAGTACGTCGTGGTCACGGCCATCACCCCCACCCCGCTGGGCGAGGGCAAGACCACCACCACGGTGGGTCTCGGCCAGGCGATGCAGCACATCGGCAAGTCGGCCGTCATCTCCCTGCGCCAGCCGTCGATGGGCCCGACGTTCGGCATCAAGGGCGGCGCGGCCGGCGGCGGCTACAGCCAGGTCGTGCCCATGGAGATACTCAACCTCCACCTCACCGGCGACTTCCATGCCGTCACGGCCGCCCACAACCTGCTGTCGGCGATGGTGGACAACCACCTCCACCACGGCAACGACCTCGGCCTCGACCTGCACAACATCACCTGGCGCCGGGTGCTCGACGTCAACGACCGGGCGCTGCGCAACATCGTCATCGGTCTCGGCGGGAAGATGGATGGCGTCACCCGCCAGACCGGCTTCGACATCACCGCCGCCAGCGAGGTGATGGCCATCCTCGCCCTCAGCACGTCGCTGGAGGACATGCGCGCCCGCCTCGGCCGCATCGTCGTCGGCTACACCAAGGCCAACGAGCCCGTCACCGCCGAGCAGTTGAAGGCCGCCGGCTCCATGGCCGTCATCATGCGCGAGGCGCTGAAGCCGAACCTGCTGCAGACGCTGGAGAACACCCCGGTCATCGTCCACGCCGGCCCGTTCGGCAACATCGCCCACGGCAACTCGTCCATCGTCGGCGACCTCATCGGCATCCATGCCGGCGACTACCTCATCACCGAGGCCGGCTTCGGCGCGGACATGGGGGCCGAGCGGTTCTTCAACATCAAGTGCCGCAACTCGGGCATGACGCCCGACGCCGCCGTGCTCGTCGCCACCGTGCGCGCCCTGAAAGCCCACAGCGGCAAGTTCAAGATCACCCCGGGCAAGCCCCTCCCTGCCGACCTGCTGGCCGAGAACCCGGACGACGTGCGCGCCGGGGCCGCCAACCTCATCAAGCAGATCGAGAACGTCAAGGTCCACGGGGTCTCGCCCGTGGTGGCCATCAACGCGTTCCCCACGGACTTCGCCAGCGAGCACCAGGCCATCCGCGAGATCGCCGAGAGCGTCGGCGCCCGGGTCGCGGTCAGCACCCACTTCACCGACGGCGGGGCAGGCGCCACCGACCTGGCCCGTGCCGTGATCGAAGCCTGCGACGAACCCACGTCCTTCCGCTTCTGCTACGAGGACACCGACAGCCTGCGCACCAAGATCGAGAAGGTCGCCACGACGATCTACGGCGCCGGCAACGTGTCCTACACCTCGGCGGCCTCCACCCAGCTCGACCGCTACGAGAAGAACGGCTTCGGCAACCTGCCGGTCTGCATCGCCAAGACCCACCTGTCGATCAGCGCCGACGCCACGCTGAAGGGGGCGCCGACGGGCCACACCGTGAACGTCCGCGAGGTGCGGGCCAGCGTGGGCGCCGGGTTCGTCTACCCGATCTGCGGCGACATGAACACCATGCCCGGTTTGGGCTCGGCGCCGTCAGCGAGCATCATCGACCTCGACGAGCACGGCGACATCATCGGATTGTCGTGACGGCAGCCGACCAGGAGGCACGGATGACCATCACTCCAACAGGCGAGTACGAGCGCACGGCGGGCGGTGCGGTGCTGATGGACGGCATCAGGCTGCGTGGCGAGATCATCGCCGGCCTGCGCGCCACCATCGATGCCGCCGGCAACCCGCCCGTGTGCCTGGCCACCGTGCTGGTCGGCGACGACCGCCCGAGCCAGCTCTACGTCGCCAACAAGCGCAAGCTGGCCGGCGAGGCCGGGATGGTCAGCGTCCACCGCGAGCTGCCCAACGACGCCACCCAGGCCGAGGTGGAAGCCGTCGTGGCGGAGCTGGCGGGCGACCCGACCGTGCACGGCATCCTCTGCCAGTTGCCCCTGCCGGCCGGGCTGGACCCCGAACCGGTGCTGGCGCTGATCCCGCCGGAGAAGGACGTCGACGGCCTCACCGAACGCTCGATGGGCCGCCTGGTCCGCGGCCTGCCCGGCCACGTCGGCTGCACCCCGCTCGGCGTCATGCGCCTGCTGGAGCGCTACGGCGTGCCGACGTCGGGCAAACGGGCGACGGTCATCGGGCGCAGCACGCTGACGGGCCTGCCGCAGATGCTGCTGCTCGGCCGCAAGGGCGTGGACTGCACCGTCACGCTCGCCCACTCGCGCACCCCGGACGCCGACATGGTGGAGGTCTGCCGGCAGAGCGACATCATCGTCGCCTGTGCCGGCCAGGCCCGGATGATCACCGCCGCCCACGTGAGGCCGGGCGCCGCGGTCATCGACGTCGGGGTGTCCCGCACGGAGGCCGGCATCGTCGGCGACGTGGACTTCGACGCCGTGCAGGCCATCGCCGGCGCGATCACGCCGATGCCCCGCGGCACCGGCCCGATGACGATCGCCTGCCTGCTGGAGAACACGCTCTCGGCCGCCCGCATGCAGGGGGCCTTCCCCGCCTGAGTGCGGGAGGCGGCGGCATGTCCAGCGTCCAGTCGGTCGACCGCTCCTTCGCGGTGCTGCGCGCCCTTGCCGGCGGCCCCGCTGGCGTCACCGAACTGGCCGAGCGGGTGGACCTGCCGAAGAGCACCGTCGCCCGCCTGCTGAGCACGCTCGAGGCCCTGGGCGCGGTGGAGCAACTCGCAGTGGGCGGCGAGTACCACCTCGGCGAAACCCTCGTGGAGCTCGGCGCCGCCGCCCGCCCCGGCCGCTCACTGGGGCCGCTGGTGCGGCCGTTCCTGGCGGAGCTGACCGAGGCGACGGGCGAGGCCACCGGCTTCTCCGTGCCTGACGGGCTGGAGATGCTGTACCTCGACCAGATCACCCCGGACAGCGAGCTCCAGGTGCGTGACTGGACAGGGCAACGCATCCCGATGCACGCCGTGCCGTCCGGTCACGTGGTGCTGGCGGCCGACGACCAGCTGGTCCGCCGGCTGGTGGATGCCGGCCTGGAGGCGTTCACCGACCGCACCCTCACCGACCCCGACGAGCTCGCTGCCCGGCTGCACCAGGTGCGCGTCGACGGGTACGCGTGGAACTACGGCGAGTACGCCGACGGCCTCAACTCCGTGGCCGCACCGCTGCGGGACCGGACCGGCAAGGTGATCGGCGCGATCCACATCTATGGCGCCGCCACGGGCCTGCCCGGTGGCCGAGGAGCGGCCGAACTGGGCAGACTGGTGGTCGCCACGGCGGCCCGGGTGCGCATCGACTGACACACGGCACCCCGCTCGCCGGGGCGCAACGAGCCTGAAGGGACATCCGTGGAGCGGTACGACTACATCATCGTCGGCGGCGGGTCGGCCGGGTCCGCCCTGGCCAACCGGCTGAGCGCCGACCCGTCCACCAAGGTCCTCGTGCTGGAGGCCGGGCGGCCTGACTACAAGTGGGACGTCTTCATCCACATGCCGGCCGCCCTCATGTTCCCGATCGGCAGCCGCTTCTACGACTGGAAGTACGAGAGCGAACCGGAGCCCTACATGCACGGCCGGCGGGTGTACCACGCCCGCGGCAAGGTGCTCGGCGGCAGCAGCAGCATCAACGGGATGATCTTCCAGCGCGGCAACCCGATGGACTACGAGCGCTGGGCCGCCGACAAGGGCATGGCGTCGTGGGACTACGCACACTGCCTGCCGTACTTCAAGAAGATGGAGACCTGCCTGGCCGGGGCCGACGAGTGGCGGGGCGGCGACGGGCCGCTGGTGCTGGAGCGGGGCCCGTCGCAGAACCCGCTGATCCCTGCCTTCCTCGCCGCCTGCCAGGAAGCCGGCTACCCGCTGACCAGCGACGTCAACGGCTACCAGCAGGAGGGCTTCGCCCGCTTCGACCGCAACGTGCACCGCGGCCGGCGCCTCAGCGCTGCCCGTGCCTACCTCCACCCGGTGATGGACCGCCCCAACCTGAAGGTCGTCACCCGGGCCCTGGTGCACCGGCTGACGTTCGACGGCACCCGCGCCACCGGCGTGCAGTACGCCGTCCGCGGCCGGCTGCGCACGGTGGAGGCCGGCGAGGTGGTGCTGTGCGGCGGGGCGTTCAACAGCCCGCAACTGCTCCAGCTCAGTGGCGTCGGCAATGCCGCCGAACTGGAGCCGCTGGGCATCCGGATGGTCCACGACCTGCCCGCCGTCGGCGAGCACATGCAGGACCACCTCGAGGTCTACGTCCAGCACGCCTGCAGCCAGCCGGTCAGCCTGCAGCCCAACCTGCAGCTGTGGCGGCGGCCGTGGATCGGCCTGCAGTGGCTGTTCCGCAAGGGCCCGGGTGCCTCGAACCACTTCGAGTCCGGCGGGTTCACCCGCAGCAACGACGACGTCACCTACCCCAACCTGATGTTCCACTTCCTGCCCATCGCCGTCCGCTACGACGGGTCGGCTCCGGCGGGCGGGCACGGCTACCAGGTGCACATCGGGCCGATGTACAGCGACGCCCGCGGCTCGGTGAAGATCACCTCCGCCGACCCGACGGCGAAGCCGGCGCTGCGGTTCAACTACCTCAGCACGGACCAGGACCGCCGCGAGTGGGTGGAGGCCATCCGCACCGCACGGCAGATCCTGTCGCAGCCCGCGATGGCCGCCTACAACGGCGGCGAGATCTCCCCCGGCCCCGAGGTGGAGACGGACGAGCAGATCCTGGAGTGGGTCCGCAAGGACGGCGAGACGGCGCTCCACCCCAGCTGCACATGCCGGATGGGCGCCGCGGACGACGACAGCGTGGTGGACCCGCTGACCATGAAGGTGTGGGGCGTGGAGGGCGTGCGGGTGGTCGACGCGTCGGCCATGCGCTACGTCACCAACGGCAACATCTACGCGCCGGTGATGATGATGGCGGAGAAGGCCGCCGACCTGATCCTCGGCAACACCCCGCTGGCCCCGGAGCCGGCGCCCTTCTACCGCGCCGGCAACTGACCGGCGGTGTCAAACCGGTTGGCCAGGCCCTCCATCAGCCGGTCCAGCACGATCGCCATCACCAGCAGCGACAGCCCGGCTTCCACCGCCACCCCCACGTCGGGTTTGGTGAGACCCTCCACGGACTTGTAGCCGAGGCCGTTCTCCCCCACCATGCCGGCGACGATGGCCATCGAGATGGACATCATGATCAACTGGTTCACTGCCAGCACCAGCCCGCGGGTGGCCAGAGGGATCTGCACGCCCCACAGCCGCTGCCGGTTCGTGGCCCCGAAGGTGGTCGCCGCCTCCAGCGCCTCGGGTTGCACGCCCTTCACCGCCAGGGCGGTCAGGCGCATACCGGCAGGGATGGCGAACACCATCGTGGACAGCATCGCCGGCACGTAGCCGACGGTGAAGAGCATCACGAACGGGATGGCGTACACGAAGCTGGGCAGCGTCTGCATGATGTCCAGGAACGGTTCGGCTGCGGCCTCCAGCCGGCGGCGACGGCCGATGAACACCCCGGCCGGCAGGGCGATGCAGGCGCCGACCACGACCGCGATGACGATCTGGGAGAGCGTCAGCAGTGCCGGCTGCCACATGCCCATCAGGCCGATCAGCATCAGCCCGCAGAACGTGAACACGGCGAACAGCTTGCCGCGCAGGTACCAGCCGGCGGCCGTCACCGCACCGATCAGCACCGGCCAGGCCAAGGTCACCTGCAGGAAGTCGCGGAGACGGAGCACCAGGTTGATGGTGACCCAGTCGCTGAACGAGCTGAGGTTGCGGCCGAACTCGTCGCGGATCCACTTGACGAAGTCGTCGATCGGGTCGGCGATGTCGCGGCCGAACGTCCAGGGCGCCTGGCCATGATCGATGCCACGGCCGACGAAGTACGCCACCAGCAGCACGGCCGCCACGCCCAGCCAGTATTCGCGGCTGCGGATGCGGGCCAGCGCGCCGGCGTCACCGAGACGGCCGGAGCGACTGGACTGCCCGGCTTGCCCGGCACCGATCAGCGAGCGTCCCAACCGGTCGAACGCGAACGCGATGCCGAAGATGCCCACCCCGACGACGAAGCCGCGGCCGGGGCTGCGCAGCTTGAGCGTCTGCAGCAGTTCGCCACCGAGGCCTCCGGCACCGATGAGCGCACCGATCACCACCATGCTGAGGCACATCATCACCGTCTGGTTGATGGCCGTCAGGAAGGACCTGGTCGCCTGCGGGAACTGCACCTTCCACAGCAGCTGCCAGCGGCTGGACCCGAAGATCCGACCGGCTTCCACCGATGCCGGTGGCACCTCGCGGATGCCGGCGGCGACGATGCGGATCATCGGTGGGATGCCGAACGCGATGGTCGCGATGGCGGCCGGTGTCTGGCGGATGCCGAACAGCAGCAGGCCGAACAGCAGGTACAGGGTGGTGGGCAGGCTCTGCAACGCGTCCAGGATCGGACGGAGGATTCGTTCAGCGCGAGGCGACAGGCCGGCCAGGATGCCGAGCGGGGTGCCGATGAGGATGCACACCCCGACGCAGATGACCATCAGCGACATCGTCTCCATGCCGATCTGGTGGAAGCCCGCCAGTTCGATGAGCGCCAATGCCAGCGCGGCCGCCGCAGCGTTGACGTACCGGCCGGAGCGGGCGATGACCAGCGCAAAGGCCAGGGGGAGGAAGAACCAGGGCAGGTCCAGCAGCACGTCCAGCACGTGCTCGTACAGCCAGAGCACGGCATCGCCGATGGGGCGCAGCACGTGGGCGATGACGAAGTTGGAGGTGCGATTGCGCTGGACCCACGAGCGGAACTCGCGCATCCGGTCGCCGAGCGTCATGTACCAGTTGGTGGGGAACACGGTGGTGCCGCGCAGCACGACCTGAGCGACGACCAGCACCAGGCCGACGCCGGCGGCAGCCTGCACACCGCGACGCCGGTACCAGGCAGGCGCTGCGGCGGTGGGCGGAGCGGCCGCGGCCTCCGCCGGGGCAGGGTCCAGCGTGGCGGTCACGACCCGTCCGCACTCAGCATGGCGGCGACCCGCCGGCGGTCCAGGCTGCCGACAGCTCGCCCGTCAGGGCCGATGACGTCGATCGGGGTGTCGGCGCCCAGCAGCATCGGCACCACCTCCGCCACGGTGATGTCCGCCGGGACGGTGCGCCCGGATCCGGACGGCGGGCCCGATGCCACGGTGGCCGCCGTGAGCACTCGCTCGCGCGGGATGTCCTTCACGAACTCGCGCACATAGTCCGTCGCCGGATGGAGGATCAGCTCGGCCGGCGTGCCGATCTGATCCAGCTCGCCGTCCTTCATGATCGCGATGCGGTCACCGAGGCGGATGGCCTCGGCGAAGTCGTGGGTGATGAAGATGATGGTCCGTTGCTCTTCGCGCTGCAGGCGGACCAGTTCGTCCTGCATGTCGCGCCGGATCAGAGGGTCCAGCGCGGAGAACGGCTCGTCGAAGAAGAGGATCTCGGGGTCCAGCGCCAGGGCCCGTGCCAGGCCCACACGCTGCTGCATGCCGCCGGAGAGCTGTTGCGGGAAGTGCATCTCCCAGCCGGCCAGCCCGACCTTGTGCAGCACCTCGGTGGCCTGGGCGCGCCGCTGCGCCTTCGGCACGCCCTGGACTTCCAACCCGTAGGCGACGTTGTCCACCACGCGCCGGTGGGGGAACAGGCCGAAGTGCTGGAACACCATCGACATGGACGTGCGCCGCAGGGTGCGCAGCTCGACGTCGTTCATCGCCAGCAGGTCCGCACCCTGGATCCGCACCGAGCCGCTGGTGGGCTCGACGAGGCGGGACAGGCAGCGCACCAACGTGGACTTGCCGCTGCCGGACAGCCCCATCACCACGAACGTCTCGCCCCGGGCGACGTCGAACCCGACGTCCCGCACACCGATGGTGCACCCGGTCTCGGCCAGCACCTCGGCCCGGGATGCCCCGTCGCGGGACATCGCCACGGCGGCGTCGCCCCGGTGCCCGAACACCTTCCACAACCCGCTGACCTCGACGGCGGGTCCGTCGTCGTACCCCAGATCGCTCACGTGGCGGCGACCCCCTTCGCTCGGGCGCCGACGATAGTCGCCCCCGAGCCGCGGCGGGGTACTACGCTCTGCGTCAGCACCACGACCCGGTGTACCCGATCACCCTGGGGGAGAACATGAAGTCACGTCGCGTCCGGTTCGCTGCCGGCCTCGTCGCCGCCGCGCTGGTCCTTGGCGCCTGCGGCGACGACGACAGCTCGTCGTCGTCCGGCGACAACACGTCCGGCGGCACGGCCGGCCAGTGCTCCGAGCTGAGCGGTGAGTCGATCCGCATCATCCGCAACGCCTGGACGGCATCGGCCCTGGAGGCCGAGATCATGAAGCAGCTCATCGAGAGCCAGCTGTGCGTCCCGGCCGAGATCATCGACATCGACGAGAACTCGATGTTCACCGGCATGGCCGACGGCTCGGTGGACTTCGTCACCGAGATCTGGCCCTCCGGCATCGTCGCCGACGAGCAGGCCTACATCGACGACGGTTCCGTCGTGGACATGGGCCTACTCGGCACCACCGGCCAGATCGGCTGGTTCGTGCCCGACTACGTGATGACGGCACACCCCGAGCTGGCCACCTGGGAGGGCCTGATGGACCCGGCGAACGCCAAGCTGTTCGCCACCGCGGAGACCGGCGACCTCGGCCGCTTCCTCGGCACCGACCCGTCCTACTCGCAGTACGACGAGCCGATCATCAAGAACCTCGGCCTGCCCCTGCAGGTCGTCTACTCCGGCTCCGAGGCGGCCACCGTCGCCGAACTGGACACCGCCGTCGCCAACCAGGAGCCCATCCTGATGTACTGGTGGACGCCCACCGCTGCCGTCGGCAAGTACCACCTCCAGCAGGTGAAGCTGCCGGCGTACACCGCCGGCTGCGCCGACGACCCGGCGATGACGGCCTGCGACTACCCCTCGGACCCGCTGATGAAACTGGCCTCGGCCAAGCTCGAAGCGAAGAACCCGCAGGTGTGGGCGATGCTGCAGAAAGTCCAGATCACCGACGAGGTGCAGCTCGCACTGCTCCCGGCCGTCGAGATCGACCAGCGCGACCCGGCTGCGGTGGCGGCTGAGTGGATCGCTGCCAACGAGGCCGTCTGGGGGCCGTGGTTCGCCTGACCCCGAGCCGCTGACGAACGACGGAAAGGGAGGGCTGCGGCCCTCCCTTTCCGCGTCGTGCGGCGGTTGTGCCGCGTACACTTCGCATCCCCTCCACGTGCTAATGTTCCGCAATACGGACTCGTTCCGCATCGTGGAACACTGGTGGCACCGTCCGAAAGGCAGACAATGAGCGACGGCGACGACCTGGATCTGGCAGCACTGCCCGACGACGAACTCGTCACCCAGATGCAGGAGGACCTCTACGACGGTCTCGCCGACGAGATCGCCGAGGGCACCCTCATCCTGCTCGACCGCGGCTGGCATCCGGAGAAGGTGCTCAACGACGCCCTCGTCGAGGGCATGCGCATCGTCGGCATCGACTTCCGCGACGGCATCCTATTCGTGCCGGAAGTGCTGCTCAGCGCGAACGCGATGAAGGCCGGGATGGAGATCCTCCGCCCCCTCCTCGCCGAGACCGGTGCCGAGCCCATCGGCAAGGTGGTGATCGGCACCGTGAAGGGCGACATCCACGACATCGGCAAGAACCTCGTGGCGATGATGCTGGAGGGTGCCGGCTTCGAGGTCATCGACCTCGGCATCAACACCGACGTGGACGCCTTCCTGGCGGCGCTGGACGAGCACCAGCCCGACATCCTCGGCATGTCCGCCCTGCTCACCACCACCATGCCGTACATGAAGGTGGTCGTCGACACGCTCACCGAGCGCGGCCTGCGCGACAAGTACCTCGTGCTCGTCGGCGGCGCTCCGCTGAACGAGGAGTTCGGCCACGCCGTGGGCGCCGACGCCTACTGCCGCGACGCCGCCGTCGCGGCCGAGACGGCCAAGCAACTGGTCTCTGCACGGCGCGGCAACCCCGAGCCGCCCGGCCCGGCCGCCTGAGGCAACGGGCGCGGTGGCCACTCCTCTCGTGCTCGCCTGCGGCGCTCTGGTCGCCGAGTTGCGCGCCGTGCTGGCCGCCGCCGGCCTGGACCGCGAAGTGGAGGTCCGCTACCTGCCGGCGAACCTGCACAACCGGCCAGAGCGCATCGTGCCGGCGCTGGAGGCACTGCTGGCCGAGGCCGACCCGCACCATGACCGTGCCGTGCTGGTCGGCTACGCCGACTGCGGCACCGGCGGCGGGCTGGACCGCCTGCTGGACGCCCGCCCGAACCTGCGCCGCCTGCCGGGCAGCCACTGCTACGAGTTCTTCGCCGGCGCGGACCTGTTCGAAGCGCTGCACGACGCCGAGCCCGGCACGCTGTACCTCACCGACTACCTCGCCAAGCACTTCGACGCCTTGCTGTGGCAGGGTCTGGGGCTGGACCGCCACCCTGAACTGCTGCCGGCCTACTTCGGCAACTACCGGCGGGTGGTGCTGTTGTCCCAGACGGAGCGCGCCGACGTGCTCGAGGCCGCCGCTGCCGCCGCCGCCCGGCTGGGCTTGGCGTTCGAGCACCGCCATGTCGGTCTGCAGCCGTTCAGCGCAGCGGTCACCGTGCAGTTGAGAAAGGTCGCCTGAGATGCCCCGCCGAGCCGCCAGCGAGCTCATCGTCATCATGTGGCGCGACATCCCCGCGCAAGTCAATGGGCGCAATGGTGCAGACAAGCACAGCGTGGTCCTCCCCCACCGGTTCCAGAAGGCCATCGACCGAGCTGCCATGGTGGCCGGCAAGAAGACCGCGCAGGAGTACGTGGCGGAGATGCGGCGGATCACCCGCCCGCTCGCCGGCGACCTGCAGGCGTCGGTGGAAGAACTGGCAGCGTCCATCCGCCGCGAGTTCACCAACGAGCGCTTGCACGAACTGATCGAACACGGTGGCTGGGACCCTGCCAGCCCCGGACAGGAGCCCTCATGACCCACACCGTCCTCAGTTCCGCCACCAAGGAAGTGGTCATCGGCTTCGACCGCCCGTTCGTGATGATCGGCGAGCGGATCAACCCCACCGGCCGCAAGCTGCTGGCCGAGGAGATGAAGAACGGCGACTTCAGCCGCGTGGAGGCCGACGCGCTCGCCCAGGTGGCCGCCGGTGCCCACATGCTGGACGTCAACGCCGGCATCCCACTGGCCGACGAACCGGCGCTCCTGGCCGCGGCCGTGCAACTGGTGCAGTCCGTCACCGACGTGCCGCTGTCCATCGACTCCTCCATCATCGAAGCGCTGCAGGCCGGCCTGGCCGTCTACCAGGGCAAGCCGCTGGTCAACTCGGTCACGGGCGAGGACGAGGTGATGGAGCGGGTGCTGCCCCTCGTGGCCCGCCACGGCGCGGCCGTCGTGGCCATCAGCAACGACGAGACCGGCATCAGCGAGGACCCCGACGTGCGCTTCGACGTGGCCAAGCGGATCGTCCAGCGCGCCGCCGACCACGGCATCCCCGCCGCCGACGTCGTCGTCGACCCCCTGGTGATGCCGATCGGGGCGATGCGATTCGCCGGTCAGCAGGTGTTCCACCTGCTGCGCCGCCTGAAGGACGAGCTGAAGGTCAACACGACCTGTGGCGCGTCGAACGTCAGCTTCGGCCTGCCCAACCGCAACCACGTCACCAGCACCTTCCTGGCGATGGCGATCTCCAACGGCATGACGTCCGCCATCCTCAACCCGCTGCACGAGGAAGTGAAGACGGCCGTGATGGCCGCCGACGTGTTGGCCGGCAACGACCAGGACTGCTTCGCGTGGATCCGCGCCAACCGCGAGCCCCAGGCCGAGGGCGCGGGCCGCGAGCGCCGCGGCGGCCGCCGCCGAGGCTGACCCACATCCGGCCGCGCATGCCTCGCGTCGTCTTCACCCCGTCCGGCCTCGCCGCCGACGTGCCCACCGGCACCACCGTGCTCCAGGCGGCGCGCGACCTGGGCGTGGATCTGGACTCCGTCTGCGGTGGCCGCGGCATCTGCGGGCGCTGCCAGATCACGTTCCAGCCCGGCAGCCACCCCAAGTGGGCCATCGATGCTGACGCCTCCGCGCTCTCCGCGTGGTCGGTCACGGAGGATGCCTACCGCAACCGGCGCGGCCTGCGCGACGAGCGTCGCCTCGGCTGCTGCGCCACCGTCGCCGCCGACGTGGTGGTGGACGTGCCGCCGGAGAGCCAGGTGCACCGCCCGATCGTGCGCAAGTCGCTGGATCTCACCGATGTCGTGCTGGACCCCGCGATCACCCTGTGCTACCTGGAGCTGCCTCAGGCGGAGCTCGGCGACGCGGCATCGATGAGCGACCTCGTGGCCGATGCCGTGCAGGCCTCGTTCGGACGCACCGTGCGGTCGATGGAGCTGGCCGCCCTCCAGGCTGTCCACCGGGCCTTCGCCGGTCAGGACCGCTCCGCCACCGTGGCCATTCGCGGCGACGCGGTGGTGGCCGCGTGGCCCGGCTACCACGACCGCGCGCTGGGGGTGGCGGTCGACATCGGCAGCACGACGATCGCCGGTCACCTGTGCGACCTCGTCACCGGCGAGGTCCTCGCATCTGCCGGGCGGATGAACCCGCAGATCCGCTTCGGCGAGGACCTCATGAGCCGGGTGTCGTACGTGATGATGAACCCTGGCGGGGCCGGACAGCTCACCACGGTGGTGCGCGAAGCCTTGGACGGCCTGATCGCCGAACTGTGCAGCGCCGCCGGCGACGAGCCGGCACGGGTGCTGGAGGTCGTGCTGGTCGGGAACCCGATCATGCATCACGTGGTCGCCGGCATCGACCCCACCCCGCTGGGCCAGGCACCGTTCACCCTCGCCACCTCGGCAGCGGTGGAGGTGCCGGCGCCGGCGCTCGGCCTGTCCTGCCCGCAGGCCGCTGTCTACCTGGCCCCGTGCATCGCCGGCCATGTGGGCGCCGACACCGCCGCAGTGATCCTCAGCGAGGGCCCGCACCGCTCACCCTCCCTGCAACTGCTGGTGGACGTGGGTACCAACGCCGAGATCGTGCTCGGCGACGCGGAGCGCCAGTTCGCCGCCAGCAGCCCCACCGGGCCGGCGTTCGAGGGAGCCCAGCTGAGCTGCGGTCAGCGGGCCACGGCCGGCGCCATCGAGCGCGTGCGCATCGACCGCGCCACGCTGGAGCCCTGTGTGCGGGTGATCGGCTGCGACCTCTGGAGCGACGACCCGGGGTTCTCCGAGGCGCTCGATGCTGCCGGCATCGAGGTCACCGGCATCTGCGGCTCGGGCATCATCGAGGTGATCGCCGAGATGTACCTCGCCGGGATCATCGACCAGGACGGGGTCATCCAGGGCCACCTCGCCGACCGCACCCCACGGCTGGTGGCCGAGGGCCGCACCTTCTCCTACGTGGTCCACGAAGCGCCGGCCAACCGGCTGCTGATCACCCAGAACGACGTGCGGGCCATCCAACTGGCCAAGGCTGCGCTGCGCGCCGGCATCGAACTGCTCATGCGCCACGCCGGTGTCACGGAGGTTCACGACATCCGCCTGGCCGGGGCCTTCGGCAGCCACATCGACCCTCTCCACGCCCTGGTCCTCGGCCTCGTGCCGGACTGCCCGGTGGCGCAGGTGCGCTCGGTCGGCAACGCCGCCGGCGCAGGTGCGGTCCGCGCCCTGCTCTCGGTGGCTGCCCGCCGGGAGATGGAGGCTGCGGTGCGCCAGGTGGTCAAGATCGAAACCGCCACCGAGCCGGAGTTCCAGGCCGAGTTCGTGGCTGCGATGGCGTTCCCCCATGCCGTCGCCCCGTCCCCACACCTGTCGACCGTGGTCACCCTGCCGGAGCGCAGCGCCACGTCGACCGACCGCGGGCGCCGACGGCGCCGCAGCGAGAAGGAGGCGTCATGAGCGACCCACAGACCGGCGGCGGCCGGCGGGGCGGTGGTCGCGCTGCTCGAGCGGCGATGCGCGCCGCGGCAGTCGTGGAGCGCGTGCCGTACCTGACGCGCACGATGGCGCCGTTCGAGATCCTCTCCGACGAAGCGCTGGCCGCCATCGAGCACACCGCCGACACGGTGCTGGAGGAAGTCGGGATCGAGGTGCGCGACTACCCGGCCGCGCTGCCGATCTTCCAGCGCGGTGGCGCCATCGTGGACGGCACCCGCGTGCGGTTCCCCCGCGGCCTGTGCCGCGAGATCGTCCAGGCCAGCGCTCCTGCCACGTATGTGCAGCACGCCCGGAACCCCGAGCGCAGCGTGGTGATCGGGGGCGCTCACACCGTGTTCGCCCCCAACTACGGCAGCCCCTTCGTGCACGACCTGGACAACGGGCGCCGCTACGCCACGCTCGCCGACTTCCAGAACTTCGTGAAGCTCACCTACGTGTCGCCCTGGCTGCACCACAGCGGCGGCACGGTGTGCGAGCCGGTGGACGTGCCGGTCAGCAAGCGCCATCTGGACATGGTGTACAGCCACCTGAAGTACAGCGACAAGGGGTTCATGGGCTCGGTCACCGCGGGTGAGCGCGCCGCCGACAGCGTGGAGCTCGCCCGCATCGGCTTCGGCGGCGACCTGCAGGACCGCACGGTGATGACCAGCCTGATCAACGCCAGTTCGCCGCTGGTGTGGGACGGCACGATGCTGGCCGCCGCCCAGTGCTACGCCGAGCACAACCAGGCCACGATCATCACCCCGTTCATCCTCGCCGGCGCGATGGCACCCGCCACCAGTGCCGGCGTGGCCGTGCAGACCTTGGCCGAGGCGCTGGCCGGGATGACCTTCGTGCAGCTCGTCCGGCCGGGTGCGCCAGTCGTGTTCGGCAGCTTCGCCAGCAGCATGAGCATGCAGACCGGCGCCCCCACCTTCGGCACCCCCGAACCGTCGCTGGTGCTCTACACCGTGGCCGCGCTGGCCCGGCGGCTGGGCGTGCCGTTCCGCTCCGGCGGGTCGCTCACCGCCTCCAAGATCCCCGACGCCCAGGCCGCCTACGAGAGCGCCAACACCCTGCAGCCGACGGTGCTGGGCGGCGTCAACTTCGTGCTCCACGCCGCGGGCTGGCTGGAGGGTGGCTTGGCCATCGGCTACGAGAAGTTCGTGCTGGACTGCGACCAGTTGGGGATGATGCACACGTTCGTCCGCGGGCTGGACACGACAGCGAACGGCCTGGCGCTCGATGCCATCCGCACCAACCCGCCGGGCAACCACTTCCTCGGCACCGCCCACACGCTGGCCAACTTCGAGACTGCGTTCTACCGCAGCGACACCGCCGACAACGCCAGCTACGAGCAGTGGTCGGAGGAAGGTTCGCTCGACGCCGCCCGGCGCGCCAACGCGCTGTGGAAGCGCCGCCTCGCCGAGTACGAAGCGCCGCCGCTCGACGACGCGATCGACCAGGAGATGCTGGCGTTCATCGACCGCCGCAAGGCCGAGTTGCCGGACGAGTTCGCATGAGCGCCACCACCACCGCGAGTGGCTCGGCAGTGCAACGCCTCGTCGCCGAAGCCCGCTACGAGGTCATCCCGCTGAAGAGCGTGGAGGCCCAACTCCCCCACCTGCCCACCGGCTGCTCGGTGAGCGTCACGTGCAGCCCCACGAAGGGCCAGCAGGCCACGCTGGACCTCACCGCTCGCCTCCTGGATCTCGGTCACCTCGCCGTGCCCCACTTGTCCGCCCGGCTCACGGGGGACCGCGCCCAGGTGTCGGCGCTCGCCCGCTTCTGCCGCGAGCATGCCGTGCAGGAGGTCTTCCTCGTGGCCGGCGACTCGCCGGAAGCGGCTGGCCCCTACGACGGGGTGGTGGCGTTCCTGCGCGACTTCCTGGAGGAGGACCACGGGCTGCGGCGCATCGGCGTCACCGCCTACCCGGACGGGCATGCGCTCATCCCTCGGCCGGTGCTGCACGACGCGCTCCACGCCAAGCAGACGCTTCTGGCGGCGGCCGGTGTGGG
Organism: Acidimicrobiaceae bacterium; assembly: GCA_020637295.1. Lineage (GTDB taxonomy): Bacteria > Actinomycetota > Acidimicrobiia > Acidimicrobiales > Ilumatobacteraceae > UBA668. Next base: position 524,488 of record JACJWF010000002.1, read on the forward strand.
CGGGTTCGCCAGCACCCAGATGTGCTTCGACGTGCGGCGCTGGGCCGAGTGGTGCTCGGCGGAGCGGGCGGGCGGCCTGACCCTGCCACTGCACGTGGGCGTGCCCGGGGTCATCGACCGGGCGAAGCTGCTGTCCATGGGCATGCGGCTGGGCATCGGCCAGAGCATGCGCTTCGTCCGCAAGCAGGGTGGGGTGCTCGGCCGCCTGTTCCGTCCCGGGGGCTACGACCCGATGCGCCTCGTGGCGCCCTTGGCCCGCCGCGCCGGCGAGTTGGGCCTCGAGGGCCTGCACCTGTTCACGTTCAACAATGTCGAGGCCACGGCGGCGTGGCAGCGCAACCAGCCGGGCTGATCGCGCAGCATCACTGCTCCGGCGGAGGCTCGCGGCGCTGGCGGCGGCGGCGAACCCCCATCGAGATGATCGTCGCCGGCACGAAGAACGCCCGCGCCGGCAGCGAGACCTCCCGCCACGGCCGCTTGGCGATCGGCGATCGCCACGCCAGGATGCGGTAGAAGAGGTAGGCGGCGATGACGCCGTGCAGGCCCACCAGCGCCCAGAAGAACCCGTCCGGGCCGAGGGCGATCATCGCCCCGGCAGCGACGAACGGCCCCGCCACGGCGCCCAGGCCGTACAGCGTCACCAACTGCGAGGCGGCGGCGTTGAGGTGAGCCGGCTCGATCCAGTCGTTGGTGTAGGCAGCGGCGATGGAGTACAGCGGGTAGCTCAGCCCACCGAGCGCTGCCATGCACAGGAAGGTTGCCGGGTGACCGGGCTCCAGCACCACCAGCGCTGCGCCCGCACCGATGGTGCCGACGGCGGCAGCGAAGCCGACCACGCGACGATCCAGGTCGTCACTGGCCCGCGAGATCGGCCACTGGAGGATCACCGAGCCGATGCTGGGCAGGGCCACGAACAGACCGATGGCGCCCGCCCGCATGCCGACACGGGTGGCGTAGATGGCAGCCATGCCGGTCATCGCGCCGTGCGCCACGCCGATCAAGAGGCAGGAGTAGACGCCGGTCGGCACGGTGCGGGCCAGGTCGCGCAACGAGACGTTGCTCGTGCGCTCCACCTTCGGCGCCACGGCGTCCTCGGACAGCGCCACCGGTGCCACGGCCAGCGAGGTGAGGATGCCGGCGATGGCGAACGACATGATCAGCCGGCCCTCCACCGCAGCGAGGAGGATCTGCCCCAGGCCGAAGAACAGGATGGTGACCACGCCGTAGACGGCCAGCAGCCGGCCCCGGTTCTCGTTGGTGGCCAGGTCGTTCAGCCACGACTCGGCCACCACGTACAGCCCGGCGGTGCACAGGCCGGTGAGCAGGCGGAGCACCACCCACCAGCCGGCATGTCCGGTGATGCCCACGGCTACCATCGCCGCCGCCAGCGTGGACGCCAGCGCGGCATAGACGCGGATGTGCCCCACACGGCCCAGCGAGCGCAGGGTCAGCCGCGAGCCGACGAGGAACCCGATGTAGTAGGCCGCCGAGATGAGGCTGGAGACGGCCGTCGGCAGGCCCACCCGTTCCGAGCGCACGCCGAGCGCGGTACCGAACAGGCCGGCTGCCAGCATGAGCAGCGCGAGGCCGACGAACAGACCCCACGTGGCCAGCGCGAGATCACGACGGACGGCCGGGCCGTCGGCGGCGAGGGAGGGCGACCCTGGCATGGCCGCGCCGGGCTCAGGCCGCTTCGCGCATGGTTTCGAAGACTGCCTGGGCCGTGGACACCAACTCCGAGGAGCTGCCGGGAGCCTGGTAGTAGATCGCCAGTGTGACGTCGACGGTGTCGATACGCACCACGATCAGCACCTTGGCGGCCGAGCCGTCGCCGCAGCCGTCGTACTGCACCATCATGCCGCTGCCGAAGTCCGTCGGGTAGCCGATGTTGGTGGACTGCGACGCGCATTCACCATCGCCCGGGGCGATGAAGTTGAAGACGTCGTCCGTGGACTGGGTGATCGTGCCCGGCACGGCGAACAGGGTGAAGCCGAACGTGACATGGTCCGTGTTGAACCCGTCCACGCTGGTGGCCGCAGTGATGGACGGCACGGTGAACCCGTCGTTGGATTGGATGGGCCGGCTGTCCACCTCGAGGAAGCTGGGGATCAGCGCGCTGAAGGTGTTGGTGTCGTCGAACACCTCGACCAGCCCGGAGGCAGCAGTGGTGGGTGCCTGTGTGGGCGGCGCAGCGCTGGTGGGCGCTGCCGTGATGATCACCGACGTGGGTGGCGCTGTGGTGACCGGCACGACCGTGGTGGACTCCTGGGACAGCACCGTGGTGGTGGCCGCAGAGGGGAAGGTGGTGCTGGCAGGAGTGACGCCCTTGTCGTCGTCGCCACCACCGAAGGCCAGCACGCCGCCCACCACCAACGCGACGGCCGCCACTGCGCCACCCACGATGAGGCCGGTCTTCTTCTTCGGAGCCGCCGGTGGCATGCCACCCGGCGTGCCGTAGCCCTGTTGCTGGTAACCGGGCTGCTGGTAACCGGGCTGCTGGTACCCCGGCTGCGGCGGGTACTGCTGAGCCGGCGGCATCTGCTGGGTGGGCGGGTACTGCTGCGCCGGCGGCATCTGCTGGGTGGGCGGGTACTGCGGCTGCTGGCCGGGCTGCGGGAACTGCCCGGGCTGCGGGAACTGGCCCTGGCCAGGTTGGCCGGGCGGCGGACCGCCAGGCGTGGAGCCGGGGGGCGGAAGGTAAGGAGGCTCGTTGGTACCCATCGGTCGGAGCCTAGCCGCACTCAGGCACCGCGTCGGCGCCTGACTTCTGCAGTGATCGCCGGCACTACCTGATGCAGGTCCCCGATGACGGCGACGTCGGCCTTCGTGACCATGTTGGCGTCCTTGTCCGTGTTGATCGCCAGGATCGTCTTCGACGCCATGGCGCCGACCCAGTGCTGGATGGCACCGGAGATGCCGCAGGCGATGTACAGGTCCGGCGCGATCCGCGTGCCCGTCTGGCCCACCTGATCGGTGTGGTTGCGCCACCCGTTGTTGGTGACGGCCCGGGAGCAGCCGACGACACCGCCAAGTGCCGACGCCAGTTCCTCGAGCGGGGTGAAGCCCTCCGCCGAACCGACGCCGCGGCCACCGCCGACCACCAGCGCCGCGGTGGCCAGCGTGACGCCGGCGGCGCGCTCCACGCGCTCCACCACCATCGTGCGAGCAAGCTCGGCGCCGAGGTCGGGTGCCATGGCCTCCGTCGTGGCGTCCACGGGCGCGGGCGAGGCCTCCAGCGAGTGATGGGCGATGGTGAGCAGCTTGGTCCCCGCGGCCAGGGTGCACTCCTCCAGCAGTGAGCCACCCCAGCGCACGCGTGTGATCGTCCAGGGCTCGCCGGGCGTGACGGCCGTGACGTTGGCAACCATCGGCAGGCCGAGGCGGGCCGCGACCTGCGCCATCACCTCGTTGCCCCGGTCGGTGCCGGTGGCCAGCACGGCCGTCGGCTGATACTGGCGGACGAGTTGGGCGACCGTCTCCCCCCACGCCTCCGGGCCGTAGTCGGCGAGAAGGTCGTGATGGGCCTGGACCACCACCGACACGCCGTACTCGGCCAGTGTGGCGACCAGCCCGTCAGCTGCGGCGCCGATGGTGATGGCATGCACCGGCTCGCCCAGCGAACGGGCGAAGGCGCAGGCCTCCAGCGTGGCCGGGGCCAGCGCGCCCCGGTCGTGTTCGGCAACGACGAGCACGGTCACTTCAACAACCCCAGTTCTTCGAGAAGGTCGACGACGGCGGGGGCGGCATCGGGGCCGTGGCCGAGGATCACCGTCTCGGTCACGGTCACCGGCGGCTGCACCAGGGTGACCATCTGCTGGCCACCGGGCTCGCCTTCCGGCGCCACCTGCGCGACCTCGGCCTTCTTCGCGGCCAAGCGACCCTTCATGGTCGGGTAGCGGGGCAGGTTGATGCCCTCCTTGATGCCCAACACGGCCGGCAGCGGCAGGCGGTAGACCTCCACGCCCGCATCGGCTTCGCGGCGGGCGCGCACGGCGTCGCCGTCCACCTCGATGCCCTTGACGCCGTTGACGATCGGGCGGCCCAGCGCGTGCGCCACCCGCACCCCGACCTGGAAGTTGCCGGAGTCCGCGCTCTCGTTGCCGAACAGGATGAGGTCGAACGGGCCATTGGCCGCCTCCACGCCGGCGATTGCCGTGGCCAGCGCCTGCGCCGTGCGCTGGGGGTCCCAGTCCGCCCCGTCGATCGGCAGCAGCACGCACTTCGCCGCACCGACGCTGGCGGCGTAGCGCAGTTGCTCCTCCGCTTCCGTCGGGCCGAGCGTCATCACCGTGGCCTCGCCACCGTGGGCCTCCACCAGCTGCACGGCGGCCTCCACCGCGCACTCCTCGTGGGGGCTGGTGGTGAACGCCAGGTAGGCGGTGTCCACCGCCTGGCCGTCGGCGGTGATGTTGATCTTGGCGCCGGGTGCCGGCACCCGCTTCACGCAGACGAGGACGTTCATGACTTCATCCGGGCGTCGGTGGGGTCGAACAGCGGGGTGCTGCCGGCCACTTCCACCGTCACCGGGTACAGCTCGTTCATGTACATCATCTGCAGCTTGGTGCCGACGACGGCGTGCTCCGGCGGCAGGTAGGCGAGCAGCAGGTACTTGCCCAGCGACGGGGCAGCACCGGCGGTGGTGACCCGGCTGACCCGGCCCTTGCTGTCGAGGATGCGCTCGCCGCCGAGGGTGAGGATCGGCTCGTTGCCACCCATCGGGAAGCGGTCGTAGCCCTCGGCGCAGCGCTGGCTGTCCATCGACAGGGTGCACATGACGGCCGCCGGCGACTCGGCGCGGGCCGACAGGTAGGCCTCCTTGCCGATGAAGTCGGCGCTTTTCACCTTCGGGCGGGCCAGGCCGGCCTCGACGGGGTTGTACTCGCTCTCGAGCTCCGAGCCCATCAGGCGGTAGCCCTTCTCGATGCGGCCGGTGAGGGCGTACACGCCGATGCCCACGGGGATGATCCCGAACTCCTGGCCGGCGGCGGCGATGGCATCCCACAGCTTCAGGCCGTGCTCCATCCGGGTGTAGATCTCCCACCCGTTGTCGCCCACGTAGCTGATGCGGAACATCGTGCACGGCACGCCGCCGATCAGCACGTCGCGCACCGCGCCGTAGGGGAAGCCCTCCTGGCTGACGTCGTACGCGGCGGTCGTGTGGTCGGTGGCGATCTTCGCCATCGTCGCGGCGGCGTTGGGGCCCCACACACCGATGGTGCACATCGCCCCGCTCATGTCGTTGAACGTCACCCACTTGCCCTGCGGGCCGTGGTGGGCGTTGAACTGCTCCATGTGCTTGGTGAACCAGTAATGGTCGCGGCCGCCGTCGAACGCACCGGTGATGACCCGGAAGTGGTCGGTGCCGAGGCGCTGGATGGTGAGGTCGCCGCGGAAGCCGCCCTGCGGGGTGAGCAGCGGGGTGTACACGCTGCGGCCGACGGCGACGTCCACGTTGTTGACGCAGACCCAGTTGAGGAAGTCGCAGGCGCCGGGGCCTTCGAAGTCGAACTCGTTGAAGGCGGTGAGGTCCACCATGCCGACGCTCTCGCGCATGGCCAGGTGCTCCGCGTTGGTGATGGGGCTCCACCAGCGGGCGTCCCACTCGTGCTGGCGGGGTTGGCAGGCCTCGGGGTACTTCTCCATCAGGCCGGCGTTGCTCTCGTACCACTGCGGGCGCTCCCAGCCGCGGGCGTCGAAGAACACCGCACCCAACGCTTCCTCACGGGCGTAGAACGGGCTGCGGCGCATGCCCCGCTGGCTGGCCCACTGTTCGCGCGGGTGGACGATGCCGTACGTCTTGTTGAAGTGCTCGTTGCACCGGGCGTTGATGTGCCACTCGGTCTTCTCGTGGGGGTAGAAGCGGCTGATGTCGCTGCCATGTGGGTCACACATATGTGGATAGCCGTACGTCATCCACTCCGCGACGAGCTGGGCGATGCCGGGGCCTTCCTTGATCCAGACGGCGGCGGCGCTCCACAGGTTGCGCACCTCCACGCACTCGCCGAGCACGGGGTTGGCGTCGGGGGTGAGGCTGAGCAGGCCGTTGATGGCGTACTTGATCTCGGCGTCGCCGAGCATCTCCATCAGCTCGATGGCCTGCTCCATCTGCGGCTCGAAGTCGTCGTAGGTCAGGGGCAGCTCGGTGGGCGTCAGCGCCGCGGCTTCGTTCGACGGGATGTCGTCCGGGCGCATGAGGATCGGGCGGTGGGCGTACGAGCCGACCTCCATCGACCCGGCGGACTGGCGCTCGTAGCAGAACGTGTCCATGTCGCGGATGATCGGGAAGGCGAGCTCCTTGTTGCTCTCCACCAGCACGTCGATCGGGCCGACATCGGCCATCTGGTGCACGGCGGGCGTGAGCGGGATCGTCGCGCCGGCCATCTCGGCGATGCGCGGGCTCCACACGCCGCAGGCGATGGCCACGTACTCGCACTCGATGCGGCCCTTGTTGGTGACCACGGCCGTCACCTTGGGCAGGCCGCCGGGTACCGGCGTGGTCTCGATGTCCAGCACCTCGGTATTGGCGAACACCTGGAGGGCGCCCTTGGCGACGGCCTCCTCACGCATGGACGTGCCCGACGCCAGCGAGTCCACCACGCTGACGCTGGGGGTGTAGTAGCCGCCGAGGAGGATCTCCTCGTTGATGAACGGGACCATCTCCTTGATCTCCGCCGGGGTCACCAGCCGGGCGTCGATGCCCCACGCCTTGGCGGAGGTCATGCGGCGGGTGAACTCGTGCATGCGCTCGGGCGTGCGGGCCACCTCGATGCCGCCGCAGGTGTTGTTGAGGCCCAGGCCGATGTACTGGTTCTGGCTGTCGACCGTGAGGAACGCCATCTCCTTGTTGTGATCCGTGGGGAAGATGAAGTTCGACGCGTGGCCGGTGGAGCCGCCGGGGTTGGGCAGCGGCCCCTTGTCCAGCAGGACCATGTCGGTCCAGCCGAGACGGCTGAGATGGCCGACGAGGCAGTTGCCGACGATGCCGGCGCCGATGACGACGACCTTCGCGTGGGACGGGACTTCGCTCATGGTGGTGCTCCCCAAGTGACCTGCGGGTTGCCCGGCTGGTGCTTGCCGGGGCGTGGCTGGTGATATATCTTGACCATATCACACCGCCGAAGTCACTCAGCGAGCGCGCGTATCAGGAGATCCGCCGGATGATCGTCCGGCTGGATCTGGTTCCCGGTGCCGTGGTCAGGGAGGACGAACTGCAGGCCACGCTGGGGCTGGGGCGGACACCGATCCGGGAGGCACTGCAGCGCCTGGAGCGCGACCAGTTGGTCACGGTGGTCCCCCGCCGGGGTGTGTTCGTCAGCCAGCTGGACATCGCCGACCTGGCCGTCCTGTACGAGACCCGGGCGGTGCTGGAGCCGTACGCCATGCGGCTGGCCGCGGTCCGTGGCACGGAGCACCACTGGGCGGAGATGGCGGCCGCGCTGGATCCTGCGGGGGACGGGTCCTCCGCCGACGAGCTGCTGGCCATCGACCGGCGCTGCCGGGAGATCGTGTGGGAGGCCGCCGGCAACCGCTTCGTCACCGGCACGCTGGACATGCTGTACAGCCACAGCGACCGCCTGTGGCACCTCTACCTCGGCGACGTCGCCGACCTGCACGGGATGATCGCCGAGCACCGGGAGATCCTGGCCGCCCTGCGGGCCGGCGACGCCGAGCAGGCGGCGGCGCTGATCCTCACCCACATGCGCCACTTCGACGAGCAGATCCGCGCCGCCGTCCGCCGCCGCCTGGACCCACCCCTCGCCGGCTGACGCCCTCGCTCTCCGCCGGCGTGGCCTGAAATCGCGCCCGTGGGCGCGGAAGCACGTCGGGGACGACCTGAGATCGCGCCCACGGGCGCGGGATCAGGTCAGCGCTACGTGGTGACCCCGGAGGCGCCGCCCAGACGGCCGTGGTAGGCATGGAAACGGCGAAACGGCCAGGACTGTCGTCGGGAGGTTTGCGTGGACCGCGTCGAGTTGAGCGCAGCGACGTACGAGCAGCTGTTCGGCATGCCGCCGGACCCCACGGCCGGGCCCGACCCCGAGCTGGGGGTCATCCTGCGCAGCGTGATCTTCGGCGAGGTGTTCCACATCGGCGAGCTGGACGACCGCACCCGCGAGCTGATCACGGTCGTCCTGCTGGTGACCACCCAGTCACTCCCCCAGTTGCGGGCGCACACCGGCGCTGCGCTGAACGTCGGCGTGACGCCGATCGAGCTCCGTGAGGCCGTCTACCAGTGCGCTCCGTTCATCGGCTTCCCGCGCACGCTCAACGGCGTCGGCGTCATCAACGAGGTGTTCGTCGAGCGCGGCATCGCGCTCCCCCTGCCGGCCCAGGGCACCGTCACCGAGGCGGACCGGTTCGAGCGCGGCCGGGCCATCCAGCAGCCGCTCTACGGCGACGAGATCCACGACAGCTTCGCCGGCCTGCCGGACGGCCTGCGCGACGTGGTTCCCCGCCTGCTGACGGAGTTCTGCTTCGGCGACTTCTCCACCCGCAACGGGCTCGACCTCGCGACGCGTGAACTCCTGGTGCTGTGCATGCTGGCGGCACTCGGTGCCGACGTGCAGGTCAGCGCCCATGCAAGAGGGAACCTCGTTGCGGGCAACAGCGTGGAGGTGCAGGTGGCCGCGCTGATCCACTGCCTGCCGTACATCGGGTTCCCGCACGCGCTCAACGCCATCCGCGCCGTCCAGGATTCGACGCAGCAGGGCTGACGGCTTCGAAGCCGTCAGGGCTCGATGCGGCGGACGGTGCCGACGCGGTCGATCGTCCTGTCGAACGAAACAACCTTCCCCACCCCGGTCCGCTCCGCGCTGGCAACCAGGTAGGCCTCGGCGAAGTCGAGGCGATCGAACTCATAGACCTCGATCGCCCGCAGCAGCAGCACGGGATCGATGGTGACCATCGAACGCATCGTCACCAACGATCGCATCGCTTCGGCGATCTGGCCACGCGGTGCGCCGTAGAAGGACTCGAGGACGTAGACCGTTTCGGCCACCACGAGGTCGGCCAGGTGCAATTCATCCCCTTGAGCGAGGAAGGCGGTGGCACGCTCGGCCATGGCAGGAGGGTCGGCGGTGAGATGGCGGACGATGACGTTCGTGTCCACGAACGCAGCCATCACGAGGTCGCTGTGCGGGCGACGCGAGTGGTGCGGACGATCTCGTCCCACTCGGCGTTGCGGCGCGCGACGGGCACACTGAAGGAACCTGCCAGGTCGAGGAATTCCGGTGTCCTGGCCAACACGGCACGGTTGCCCTCCACACGGAACACGACGCTGTCACCCTCGCTGACGCCGAGCGCGTCGCGCACCACCTTCGGCACCGTCAACTGCCCCTTGGAGCTCATCCTCGCTGCGATCTCCATTCGAGCGCGTCTCCTTACATCATGGATGTTGTAAGGATACATGACGCCTCCTCACACCAACCGGAGCATCGGGGCGTGCGCCGCAGCGACGACTGACTCGCTGGCAGGGAACTCGTCGATCCAGCCGTCGTAGCCGCCGCCTTGCGGCACGCCACGGGCCGAGCTGATGACCCGCCACCCTCGACCGACGAGGAGAAGAAACAGCGCCAGCGAATCGCCCTCGTTGCACATCGCCTCCGTCAGGGAGGGCACCACGAGGACGCGCGTGTCGAGGGTCTGCTCCAGCTGCTCGACCAGCGCAGCCGGCGAGGTGAGCTCGTCCACCTTTACGAAGGTGCCGCACCACCGCAGGCCGACCGCCGCCAGCGCTTCCACGCCGTCCTGCACCAGCACAGCCGATCGAGACGGCGTGCCCGGGTAGTACCCGTAGCGCGCCCATGGATCCTGACGGCGGGCGTGGCCATGGGGCGTATAGAGGGGGGCGAGGATGGCGGCGTCCGTGTCCGTCAGCCCCTCGCGGAGCAGGCCACGAAGCTGCTGGGCGCCGCACGGGCACACCAGCCGGCCACCCCACTTCGTGGTCGCCAGCTTCATGGCCTGGGCGCGTTCGGAGCGGTTCCGGTAGCAGAGCGGCGCGTGGCACAGCCAGCACTCCGCCCCGGCCGGGAGGGGGCTGACCATCGTGGCCAGTCGGTGGGGGGTGACCGCGTACTCGATGGCGATGCTCGACGCCGTGCGATCGGTGTGCCAGTACAGGTGGTCCAGCTCGGCCTGCCGTTCGGGGCTGAGCGTGGTGGGCGGAAGCGGTGCCATGGGATCTCCCAGGAGGTCGTGACAGAACCTGGGAGGCGTCGAGGTCGCACTCCCAACCTGGAGCGCACCATATCGCCGCGGCGGCCAGCGGCAACCCGACCGACCCGTCACCTCGACGCCCGGACTCCGAGGCGTGCGACCCCCGCTGTCGCATGACCTGATCCCGCGCCCGTGGGCGCGCCTTCACGTCAATCCTGACGTGGAACCGCGCCCGTGGGCGCGGAACACGGTCAGGAATCCATCACCACGCACCCCCGGGATGCCACCGGTTCTGTGGGCCGGAAACGCGCGGAAGCCGCAACAATCCAGCCCCAGATGCGGGGATGGCACGAATCAGCCCCAGATACCCGGTAGGGTGTCGGGCGTTGTGGCGCTTCCGCCCAACGGTCGAGTGCATCGGTTGCCGGTTCCGGCGTGGCCTTTCGCAAGTACGGCCACCCCCACACAGAGAGAACCCCCATGCCCACCATGTCCCCGGCGCGCACGTTCGCGTCCCTCGGCGTGCCCGCGCCCCTCGAGGCCGCGCTCGCCACCGACGGCATCACCGCGCCGTTCCCCATCCAGACCGCCACCCTCCCCGACACGCTCGCCGGCCGCGACGTGCTCGGCCGCGGCCGCACCGGCAGCGGCAAGACGCTGGCGTTCGCCATCCCGCTCGTCGCCCGCCTCCTCGCCAACCCGCGCCGCCCCCGCCCGGGCACGCCCCGCGCCCTCGTGCTGGTGCCCACCCGCGAGCTGGCCAACCAGGTCGCCGCCACCATCGCCCCGCTGGCGAAGGCCGCCCGCCTGCGCCACACCGTCGTCTACGGCGGGGTCGGCTTCGGCAACCAGGTCGCCGCGATGAAGGCCGGTGTCGACATCGTCGTCGCCTGCCCGGGCCGCCTGGAGGACCTGATCGGCCAGCACCACTGCCGGCTCGACCAGATCGAGATCACCGTGCTGGACGAGGCCGACCACATGGCCGACATGGGCTTCCTGCCCGGCGTGAAGCGTCTGATGGACCGCACCCCGGCGGACGGCCAGCGCCTGCTGTTCTCCGCCACCCTCGACCGCGACGTGCAGGTGCTGGTGGACCGCTACCTCCACGACCCGATCACCCACGCGCTGGACCCCGAGGACTCGCCCGTCGACGCGATGACCCACCACCTGGTGGAGACCCCGCTGGTGGACAAGCTGGCCGTGGTGACCCGCCTGGCCGCCGGCCACGACCGCACTCTGCTCTTCACCCGCACCAAGCACGGCGCCAAGAAGCTGGTCAAGCAGCTCGGCCAGCAGGGCGTGCCCGCGGTCGAACTGCACGGCAACCTGTCGCAGAACGCACGCGAGCGCAACCTCGCCGAGTTCACCGAGGGCAACGTCACCGTCCTCGTGGCCACCGACATCGCCGCCCGCGGCATCCACGTGGACGACGTGCGCCTGGTGGTGCACGTGGACCCACCGGCCGAGCACAAGGCGTTCCTCCACCGCTCCGGCCGCACGGCCCGCGCCGGCGCCGACGGTGTGGTCGTCACGGTGATGACGCCCGAGCAGCGCAAGGACGTGCGGGACATGACCCGCAAGGCCGGCATCCGCCCGATCGTCACCGCCGGTGTCGGTGCCAGCCACCCCCTGCTGGAAGAGCTGGCCGGGCCGAAGGCGCCGCACCGCACCGTCCACATCCACCGCCCCGCTCAGCCCCAGGGCCCGACACGCAACGGCCAGGGTCGTAGCGGCCAGGGCCGCGACGGCCAGGGCCGCGACGGCCAGGCGGCTCGCAGTGGGCAGGGCCGCAACACCGGGGACCGCAGCGGGCAGGCCCGCACGGCCGACACCCGGGGCGCTACTGGCCGCGGTAGCTCGACCCCGCAGGATCGTGGTGGGCGCGCAGGCTCGCCCGCACCGGCACCTGACGGCCGTTCACGTCGACGGTCCAGGCCCCGTCAGCGACCCACGTCGCGCTGACCGCGCCGGCGTCGCCCGCCGACACCATCCCCTGGCCGACCGCGGCACCGAGCGTGTGGCCGTACGTGCCATAGCGCAGGTGCCCGACCGCGACCCCGTCGCGGTGGAGCACCTCGTGGCCGAACAACTGCACGGCCGGGTCGTCCACCACCACCCGCACCATCCGGTGCACGGCGGGGGCGCCCCGGCGGGCCAGCAGCGCGCCGCGCCCGCGGAAGCCGCCCGGCTTGTCCCAGGCCACGAGGAACCCCATGCCCAGGTCCAGCGGGGTGTCGGTGTTGTCGAGGTCCACGCCGTACTCGACGTTGCCCTTCTCGCTGCGCAGGCTCTCCATCGCCGCCGCACCCGCCAGGCGCAAACCCAGCGGTGCCCCCGCAGCGACCACTGCGTCGAACAGCACGCCCGCGTCGGATGCGGCGACGAGCAGCTCGAACCCCAACTCACCGACGTACGTCACCCGCGACACCCGGCAGTCGACGCCCGCCACCGCAGCCTCCGTGCTGTGCAGGTGCGGCAGTCCGTCCGCGGACACGTCGGTGGTGGTCAGCACGGCCAGCACCTCCCGTGACCGCGGCCCCTGCAGGCTCAGCAGCGCGGTCCCAGGGGTGAGGTCGACGACGTCCGCCCCCTCCGCCGCCAGCAGCGACACCACCCTGGTGTGTTGCTCCGGCCCGCAGACCACGAGGAACCGGTCCGCCGCCAGCCGGGTGACCGTCAGGTCCACCAGCACTCCCCCGTCCTCGCCCAGCCACATCGTGTAGACCACCCGGCCCGGCAGCACGTCCACGTCGCTGCACGACAGGTGCGCCAGCGCGGCAAGGGCGGTCGGCCCGGCGACCTCCAGCCGGCTCATCAGGCTCATGTCGAACAGCCCGGCCGCGTTGCGCACCGCATGGTGCTCCGCCGCGCTCACGCCCTGCCACGGCTGGGCGTGGAACCCGTCCTCCGACACCACTCCCGTGCCGTCCACGTCGAACCACTCGGCGAACTCCCACTCCGCCGCCGGGATGAACCGCGCCCCGTGCGCCACCAACCGGTCGTGCAACGGCGACACCCGCAGGCCGCGGCCGGTCGCGGCCCGGCGGTACGGGAACATCGCGTCGCCGAACAACATCCCCAACTGCTCCGTCACCCGCTCGGCCAGGAACCGCCCGTCGTTGGCCCACGGCCCGAACCGGGACGGCTCGATGCCCGTGAGCGTGGGTCAGCAGCCCGCTCCACGCAGACCGATCGGACGCGATCGTTCTCGAGGTCGAGTACGGCACCATCAACGAGTCCTCGCGCAGGTGCGACCTCCCCATGCGTCGAGCACCGGCCGGCCGTCGACGTACGCGGCGACCTGAACGACAGGTCCGGGTCCAACCGGAGATAGCGACCCAGCCGGGTGACGATCTGCTCCAAGCGCGGGTCGGCGGCTCCGTGCAGTGGTCCGGTCAGTTGCTCCATGCCAGGCTCCTCCGTCGTCCTCGCCACCATCGTCGCCGAGCCTGAAGCCCAGGTCGAATCGGCGCCGACGGCTCATCGTCCGACGGCGACGCCCCGTCCGATGCCCCGACCCTGTGGCCGTGACCTGATCCCGCGCCCGTGGGCGCGCCTTCACGTCAATCCTGACGTGGAACCGCGCCCGTGGGCGCGGAACACGGTCAGGAATCCATCACCACGCACCCCCGGGATGCCACCGGTTCTGTGGGCCGGAAACGCGCGGAAGCCAATCCAGCCCCAGATGCGGGGATGGCACGAATCAGCCCCAGATACCCGGTAGGGTGTTGGGCGTTGTGGCGCTTCCGCCCAACGGTCGAGTGCATCGGTTGCCGGTTCCGGCGTGGCCTTCGCGACGGCCACCCCACACAGAAGAACCCCATGCCCACCATGTCCCGGCGCGCACGTTCGCGCCCCTCGGCGTGCCTGCGCCCTCGAGGCCGCGCTCGCCACCGACGGCATCCGCGCCGTTCCCCATCCAGACCGCCACCTCCCCGACACCCTCGCCGGCCGCGACGTGCTCGGCCGCGGCCGCACCGGCAGCGGCAAGACGCTGGCGTTCGCCATCCGCTCGTCGCCCGCCTCCTGGCCAACCTGCGCCGCCCCGCCCGGGCACACCCGCGCCTCGTGCTGGTGCCCACCCGCGAGCTGGCCAACCAGGTGGCCGCCACCATCGCCCCGCTGGCCAGGGCCGCCCGCCTGCGCCACACCGTCGTCTACGGCGGCGTCGGCTTCGGCAACCAGGTCGCTGCCATGAAGGCCGGCGTCGACATCGTCGTCGCCTGCCCGGGCCGCCTGGAGGACCTGATCGGCCAGCACCACTGCCGGCTGGACCAGATCGAGATCACCGTGCTGGACGAGGCCGACCACATGGCCGACATGGGCTTCCTGCCCGGCGTGAAGCGCCTGATGGACCGCACCCCGGCGGACGGCCAGCGCCTGCTGTTCTCCGCCACGCTCGACCGCGACGTGCAGGTGCTGGTGGACCGCTACCTCCACGACCCGATCACCCACGCGCTCGACCCGGAGGACTCCCCCGTCGACGCGATGACGCACCATCTGGTTGAGACCCCGCTGGTGGACAAGCTGGCCGTGGTGACCCGCCTGGCCGCCGGCCACGACCGCACCCTGCTCTTCACCCGCACCAAGCACGGTGCCAAGAAGCTGGTGAAGCAACTCGGCCAGCAGGGCGTGCCCGCGGTCGAACTGCACGGCAACCTGTCGCAGAACGCCCGCGAGCGCAACCTGGCCGAGTTCACCGAGGGCAACGTCACCGTCCTCGTCGCCACCGACATCGCCGCCCGCGGCATCCATGTGGACGACGTGCGCCTGGTGGTGCACGTGGACCCGCCGGCCGAGCACAAGGCCTTCCTCCACCGCTCCGGCCGCACGGCCCGCGCCGGCGCCGACGGCGTGGTCGTCACCGTCATGACGCCCGAGCAGCGCAAGGACGTGCGGGACATGACCCGCAAGGCCGGCATCCGCCCGATCGTCACCGCCGGCGTCGGTGCCGCCCACCCCCTGCTGGAGGAGCTGGCCGGCCCGAAGGCGCCGCACCGTACCGTGCACATCCATCGCCCGACCCAGCCGCAGGGCCAGCGCAAGCACAGGGCCAGCGGCAGCAGCAGGGCCAGCAACAGGCGCGGGGCCAGCAGCGGCAGCGGCAGGACGACGGTCGCCCGGCCGGCGCTACTGGCCGCGGTAGCTCGACCCAGCAGGATCGTGGTGGGCGCGCAGGCTCGCCCGCACCGGCACCTGCCGGCCGTTCACGTCGGCGGTCCAGGCCCCGCCAGCGACCCACGTCGCGCTGACCGCGCCGGCGTCGCCCGCCGACACCATCCCCTGGCCGACCGCGCCACCGAGCGTGTGGCCGTACGTGCCATAGCGCAGGTGCCCGACCGCGACCCCGTCGCGGTGGAGCACCTCGTGGCCGAACAACTGCACGGCCGGGTCGTCCACCACCACCCGCACCATCCGGTGCACGGCGGGGCGCCCCGGCGAGCCAGCAGCGCGCCGCGCCCGCGGAAGCCGCCCGGCTTGTCCCAGGCCACGAGGAACCCCATGCCCAGGTCCAGCGGGTGTCGGTGTTGTCGAGGTCCACGCCGTACTCGACGTTGCCCTTCCGCTGCGCAGGCTCTCCATCGCCGCCGCACCCGCCAGGCGCAAACCCAGCGGTGCCCCCGCAGCGACCACTGCGTCGAACAGCACGCCCGCTGCCGGATGCGGCGACGAGCAGCTCGAACCCCAACTCACCGACGTACGTCACCCGCGACACCCGGCAGTCGACGCCCGCCACCGCAGCCTCCGTGCTGTGCAGGTGCGGCAGTCCGTCCGCAGACACGTCGGTGGTGGTCAGCACGGCCAGCACCTCCGTGACCGCGGCCTGCAGGCTCAGCAGCGCGGTCCCAGGGGTGAGGTCGACGACGTCCGCCCCTCCGCCGCCAGCAGCGACACCCACCCTGGTGTGCTGCTCCGGCCCGCAGACCACGAGGAACCGGTCCGCCCCCAGCCGGGTGACCGTCAAGTCCACCAGCACTCCCCCGTCCTCGCCCAGCCACATCGTGTAGACGACCCGGCCGGGCGGCACGTCCACGTCGCTGCACGACAGGTGCGCCAGCGCGGCCGACGCGCCCGGCCCGGCAACCTCCAACCGGCTCATCAGGCTCATGTCGAACAGCCCGGCGGCGCTGCGAACGGCGCGGTGCTCCGCGGCGCTGACGCCCTGCCACGGCTGGGCGTGGAACCCGTCCTCCGACACCACACCCGTGCCGTCGACGTCGAACCACTCGGCGAACTCCCACTCCGCGGCCTGGACGAACCGCGCCCCGTGTGCGACCAGCCGGTCGTGCAGCGGCGACACCCGCAGGTTGCGCCCGGTCGATGCCCGGCGGTACGGGAACATCGAGTCGCCGAACAGCATCCCCAACTGCTCCGTCACCCGCTCCGCCAGGAACTGCCCGTCGTTGGCCCACGGCCCGAACCGGGAGGGCTCGATGCCGGTGACGTCCACCTGGGGCCGTCCGTCCACCATCCACTGGGCCAGCACCTGGCCCGCCCCACCGCCGAGGAGGATGCCGAGCGAGTTCATCCCCGCCAGCATCCAGAAGTTGCGCAGGTTCGGGGCCGGGCCGAGCAGCATGTGGATGTCCGGCGTGAAGCTCTCCGGACCGCAGAAGAAGGTGTGGATGCCGATCTCGTGGCCGCCGCGCAGCCGGCCGAGCGCCACGTCGAGGTAGGGCAGGATGCGGTCCCAGTCCGGCTCCAGCCGCAGGAACGACCCCTTCGGCGAGCGGTCGTGGTGCCACGCCCTGGCCACCGGCTCGAACAGGCCGACCAGCATCCCGCCGACCTCCTCGCGGAAGTAGGCGTAGCGGGACCCGTCCTCCAACACCGGCGTGTCCTTCGGCAGGCCGGGGATCTGCTCGGTGATCATGTAGTAGTGCTCCGCAGCCTGCAGGGGCACGTCCACCCCGGCCAGCAGGCCGAAGGAGCGGGCCCAGAGGCCGGCGCAGTTCACCACGTGCTCGGCCTCCACCGTGCCCAGCGCGGTGACGACCCCGGTGACCGCGCCGGCGTGGGTGGTGACCCCGGTGACCTCCACACCCTCGACGATCCTGACCCCGCGAGCACCTGCCGCCTTGGCGAACGCCATCGACACGTCCACCGGGTTGACCCTGCCCTGGCGCGGGAACCAGAAGCCGGCGTGGAGGTCGTCGGTGACCGCCAGCGGCCAGTGCTCCCCCACCTCCTTCGGCGACAACTCGTGCACCTCGGTGCCGAGACGGCGCTGGAAGATGCAGTCCCGGCGCAGCCCCTCGGCGCGGGCCGCATCGGCGGCGGCCTGCAGATAGCCGACCTCGGCGTACCCGGTGGGCTGCCCGGTCTCCGCTTCCAGCTCGTGGGAGTAGAGCTCGTACGACCGGGCGAACATCTCCAGCATCGTCTCGTCGCCCATCCCGCCCGACACCAGCAACCCGGCGGCATGCCAGGTGGTGCCGGACGTGAGTTGGTCGCGCTCCAGCAGCACCACATCGGTCCACCCCTCACACGCCAGGTGGTAGGCGGTGCTCAAGCCCGTGATGCCCCCGCCCACGATCACCACGCGTGCCCTGGTCGGCAGGTTCGTCACCGTCATCCCACCAGCCTGCCCGATGACACCAGGGCGACCGAGCAACGGGTCCGGAAGCAAGGTTGTGGCGGGCAGTGTGCCACCATCGTCGGGTGCACTGGGTCTGGATCGTCCTCATCGGCGCCGGGGTGGGGTTCCTCGGCGGGATGTTCGGCAAGGGCGGCTCGGCCATCGCCACACCGCTGCTCGCCGCCGCCGGCGTGCCGCCGCTGATCGCCGTCGCCTCCCCGCTGCCGGCTACCGTCCCCGGCACCCTCGTGGCCTACCGCAGCTACCACGGCAGCGGCTTCTCCGATCACCGGATCATCCGCTGGTCCTTGATCTACGGCATCCCCGCCACGGTTGTCGGCGCGCTCATCACCCGCTGGATCGGCGGCGAGTTCCTGGTGAAGTTCACCGACGTCGTGGTGGCCATCCTCGGCGTGCGGATCATCGTCCAGACCATCCGCCACTCGCAGACGCACGCCGGGCCGGAGACGACGGACACGATGGGCCGGCTCGCCGGCGTCGCCGTCGCTGTCGGGTTCCTCGCCGGCCTGCTGGCCAACGCCGGCGGGTTCCTGCTGGTGCCCCTCTACCTGGCGGTCCTGAACCTGCCGATCAAGAAGGCGCTGGCCTGCTCCCTGGCGGTCGCCTCGGTGTTGGCCCTGCCGGGCACCGTCGTGCACGCCGCGCTCGGGCACGTGGACTGGCTGGTGACGCTGGTGTTCGGCTCGGCCAGCATCCCGCTCTCGGGGCTGGGCGCTCGCACCGCGGTGAAGATGGATCCTGCCCGCCTGGAGTGGGTCTACGGCGTCGGCCTGGTGGTGCTGGGCGTCGGCCTGTTCTTCGTCGGCTGACAGCAAGCCGCGTCAGCCGATGGGCGGCCAGTCGCGCACCGACGGCAGCGTCTCGATCGTGGCATGCAGGCGCCCTGCCGCCGGCGCATCACCCTCCGCACCGACCCCCGACCGGTTCAGCGCCGGGTTGACCAGGCCGCGCATCGTCGCCTCCGCTGCCGAATCCCACTCCACCCCGGCCTGGCTGAGACCTTCCCGCATCACGTTGATCGGGTCCGCCACCAGCGACTCGTAGCGCACCACACCATGGCGCAGTTCCCCGATGCCCCGCTGCAGCGCCGCCATGTCGCGGAGCCAGATCTGCTCAGCGTGCTCCACCGCCAGCCCATTGCGCACCTGCAGGCTGCGAGCGGTGGATCCTGGGTGCCTCAGCGTCACCAGGGCGCGCGCGTCCACCTCCATCGCATGCAGGGCGGCCAGCCAGAGCGGCAGGAAGTGAACGAGGCGCGGGTCCTTGACTGCGAACCGACCAGCCCCCTCTGAGATGCCCGCGTACTGCTCGGCGATCTCCGCCTGCCATCGCTGCCGCCGTTCGGCACCGGCGAGCGCCAGGGGATCGACGCGGTCGAACCACTGGAGCCCGACCTCCGCCAGGAAGGCCTCGTGCATCGCCAGCACGTGTTCGTGCTCGAAGTGGCCGAGTGGGTTCTCGTCGCCCACGTGCAGCAGCGGCTGACCCAACGCGAATCCCTGCGCCTGCACCAGGGCGGTGGTGATGCTGGTGCCGCTGCGGTGGGTACCGAGAACGAGCATGCACATGCGGTGGGGGGCCACCACGGCAGAGTATCGGCATGCCGCTTCGATCTTCCGTCGTCCATGGCGACGTCTGCATCGTGGGTTCTGGCTTTGCGGGTGTGGCCGCTGCGGAGCGTCTGGCCACCAGCGGTGCCGCCGTGATCGTGCTGGACGCCGGGTTCGACGGGGGGCGGCCTCCCGCTCCTGTGCCCACCGTGCGGGTCGAAGGCGATGCCGACTTCGACGTCGACGACAATCGCGTTGTCGGCGTCGGCGGCACCAGCGCGAAGTGGAACGGGGTGGCGACGCGTCCCGAGCCGGCCACGGTGGCGGAGTGGCCGATCCCCACAGGTGAACTGAGCCGCTACTTCGATCAGGCTGAGCAGTGGCTGGGCGTTGCCGGTGCGCCGCCCCGGCAGGGTGCCGAACCTCCCCGTTCGGACATGCTGCGACCCGCCTCCACCACCCTCCTGCCCGAACATCTGCCCTCACTCGCGCGCTTCGATCCGGTGGTATTGCCATTCGCCTTCGTGGCCGGCGGCCCTCGCCGGCTGGCCGAGCACGACGTGCCGCGCATGCTGGCCACGGGCGCCGCCCTGCGCACCGGAACCTCGGTCCGTTCGGTGGAGCCAGCCCGTCGCGGAGCTACCACCGTCCATGTCGTCGATGCCGAGGGCCACGCAGGGGTCGTTCGCGCTCGCCGGGTGGTCCTCGCCTGCGGCGTCGTGGAGACGATCCGGATTCTCGCCATGTCCACCGGGCGACGCAACCGTGTTGGCGTGGGCAATCTGGCCGGACGGCTCGGCTGCGGTGTCAACGCACATCCCCGGCGAAGGGCCACGATCCACCGGGCCCCGGAACTGGACGGTCGCCGCGGCGTGCTCCGCAGCTATCGGGTCGGCGACGAGTTCGCCGCAGCCGGCCTGGGAAGGGTCCTGCTGGACGTGAACTACATGGAGCCGGTTCCGATGATCGATGTCACCGTGGAGCAGGAGGCGGCGGCCGGCAACTCCATCCGGCTCGGCGCAGACGGCGATCTGCACGCGCGGCTGACGCTGTCGGCACGCGACCATGCCACCATCGCCGCCGCCGACCGCCTCATCGCCGACGTGGCAATGACGCTCCCCGGCGCCGGCACTCCCAGCCCGCCGGTGACGCGGTGGTTCCATCCAGCGGGTGGATGCGCGATGGCGGAGACGGCGGCAACGGGAGTGGTGGACCCCCATGGCCAGGTGTTCGGCGTCCCCGGCGTCTATGTCGCAGGGGCTGCCACCTTCCCGACGTCCGGGGCGGGCAACCCGACGCTCACGGTCGTGGCGCTCGCCCTCCGCCTGGCGGACCACCTGAGGACCCTCGGGTGACACCGCCCTCCGCGCTCGCCGCGGCGGCCATCACCACGGTGGCCGCAGCCGCCACCACGGCATGGTCGCTGCGGAGGGTGGCGTCAGCAACCCTGGTGGGCGACGAGTACGAGTACGCCGCAGTGGCCACGGCCACACCTGGCCCGGCACCGTTCCGGAGGATGCCGGGCTATCCCTGGTTGTTGCGCCGATGCGGCACGCTCGGCAGGGCACGTGCCGCTGGCGCCCTCGGCTCGATCGCAGCGACCGGCGCGGCCACGGTCAGCGCCGTCCACCTCGCCGGTGGTTGGCCCGGGCTCCTCGCCGGCATCTGGATGGCCGTGGCCGCCGAGCGAGTCCTCCTCAGTGCACGGCTGTGGCCGGACTCGCTCGCGGCAGCAGGCCATGCGGTCCTCGTGGCTGCGTGTCTCCCCGGCACCGCCGTACATTGGTCGGCTGCCGCCGGTGCCTGCGCAGCGCTCGTGCTGCTGCGCATCGACGGTGCCGCCACCACTGCGTGCGTCGCTGTTGCGCTGTGGCGGACACCGTGGGCTGCTGCCGCGGTGGGGGCGGCCGGCGCTGCGGCACTTGTGCTCGCCAGCGCCCGGCGCCGGGTGAACGGCCTCACCGGGCCGGTGGACACCACCGCCTGGTTCAACGTCCGCCTCGCCGCGGAACGGCTACGGCACGGACGACTCCCGCTGGAGCCAGATGTCGCACGCCTGGCAGGCACGTGGGCCGGGGAAGGCGACGACCAGCGCGCCGGCGAAGCTCGCGCCGCCCTGTCGACGCTGGCTCGCCATCCGGTCCTGTGGGGTCGGCAGGTGCTGCGCCGCGCCACGGTGCTGCTGGGGCCGGACACCTTTGGCCGCCATCGCCTGTTGCCGTCCTACGATCCGCGACCGACGTCCGCGCTGACCGTGTCGTTGCGGGTCGCCGTGCCGGCACTGGTGGTCCTCGCGGCTGCCGGAGTGGCCAGCGGTGCCGCCCCTGCGCTCGCCCTCTACTGCGGGCTGCAACTGTTGGTGCTGGCGCTGTTCCACGCCCGCACCCGATTCCGTGCCGTGTTGCTGCCAGGGTTCGCGGCGCTCGCCGCGGCCGGCCTCGAGGGGCTGCAGTCCCACCCCAGGATGGCGGTGGTCGGCGCCGCGTGCGGCCTGGTGCTCACCACGCTGGGTGCGATCACGGATCTGGAGCGTGCCGGGCTGCCGGTCCGCGACGTTGCCCAGAAAGTATGATCAGATCCACCTCACGCTGACCACGGCACCAAGACCCCCGGACGACGCACTTTGGACACCCAGGAACACGACATCACCGCCGGCTACACCGAGCAGTTGGCGCGCGAGCTGGAAGTCGTTCGCGCCCAGCGGGATCATCAGATGCAGCGGGCTGCGGCGTTGTCGGCCCAGCTGCTGCAGAGCGAGGCCGCCCTGGCCGACCTGGAGGAGTTGCGGTCGCGCAACGAACAGCTGGCGGACGAGCTGGAAACCGCGCTCGACGAGGTGGAGTCCGCGTACCGGCAGATCGCCAACCTCACCGCCGAGCTCGACGCCGTGCACGCCACGGTGAGCTGGCGGGTCACCAGCGTGCTGCGCGCGGTGCGCCGCCGCACGAAGGGGCAGCACTCCGCATGAGGCTGCGGCTGGTCCACGCCAGCGCCGCCAACCGCTTCATGCGCGACATCCTGGAGGGCATCGCTCACGAGGCGCTGGCACTGGGCGTCGACGCAGCAGTCGTGGACGACACGTTCGACCCTGCCGCGGATGTGGTGCATGTGGTGGTGCCGCACGAGTACTTCGCCGTCACCGATCCACGCCATTGGCCCCATGAACGCAGCCTCGGCCGCACCATCGCGCTCACGGTGGAGCACCCGGGTACGCCGTGGTTCGAGATCTCCACCACCCAGGCGGCCCGCTGTGGTGCCGTGGTGGACATCAACCGCGACGCCAGAGCCGAACTGCGCCGGCGCGGCATGGATGCCGAGCCGTTCCAGATCGGCTACACCGAGGCGTGGGACCACTGGCGTGGCGAGGACACCGACCGCGACATCGACATCGCCTATCTGGCGTCCACCGACGACCGGCGCGATGCGATGCTCGCCGAGGCGGGCCGCTGGTGGGCCGACGTTCGTGCCCACCTGATGGTGCCCACCGTGGAACCGAAGCCGGACGACGTGGCTGACAGCGTCACATCGGTGGCGAAGTTCTCTCTCCTGGCACGCTCCTCCGTGCTGGTGAACGCCCACCGGCTGGACTCACGGTGCCTGGAATGGGTGCGCGTGGTGGAGGCCATCAGCAACGGTGCCGTCGTCGTCAGCGAGCATTCCTCGGACGCCGCTCCGCTGCACGCCGGCGAGCACTACGTGTCCGGCCGGCTCGAGGCATTGGGCCTGCTGGCCCGCGGGCTGCTGGACCACCCGGACGACCTGGCCCGCCTGCGCCGCGACGGCTACCACTTCCTCCGTGACGAACTTCCCATGCGTCCGTCGGTGGAGCGGCTGCTGGGGCTGGCCGAGAAGCTGGCCCGATCGCCGCGCACGGTGCCGGCCCACCGCGACGTGCCCGACCCGCCTCGGCCGGGCGTGATGCCGCCCGGCTGGCCGCAGGAGGTGTCGCAGATCGACGTACTGGGTGGCTCCATCCGCCGCATCGAGCAGCGGCTGCGCGCGCTGGACGCCACCCTGCAGCGTCTTGCCGGGGGCTCCACGGGAGAGGATCGCGAACTCGTCCGTACCCCCGCGTACGACATCGCCACCCCGCGTGTCTCGGTCATCACCGCGTCGTACAACCATCGCGGCGAGGTGCTGGATGCGCTGAGTTCCCTGGCCGTCTGCCACGGCCCGTCGTTCGAACTGCTCGTGCAAGACGACGCATCCACCGACGGCTCACCCGCCGCGATCGCCGCCTTCCTCGACGAGCGCCCGTGGTTGCCGGCTCTGCTGCACGTCGCCGGAGCCAACAGCGGCCCATCGGTCACCCGCAATCGCCTGCTCGCCCGCGCCCGCGGCGAATTCGTGTTCGTACTCGACGCAGACAACGGCGTGTACCCGGCGATCCTCGAGCGGCTGGTGGCTGCACTGGACGACGACCCGGTTGCCGCCTTCGCTTATGCACCCATCGCCGCCATCCGCGGCACGGAGTTCACCCGGCTGGTCAGCGCCCGCCCGTGGATGCCCCAGCAGTTCCGCCACGGCAACTACATCGATGCCATGGCCATGGTGCGCACGGCGGTGCTCCGCGAGTTCGGCGGGTGGAACGCGCAAATGGACGGCTGGGAGGACTTCCACCTGTGGGTCCGCTTGGCCGAGGCCGGTCATCACGCTGCCTTCGTGCCCCAGGTGTTGTCGTGGTACCGCACGAGTGCCCACTCGCTGTCCGTGCAGGTGGCCACCGACCACGCCGGCATGTGGTCGCGCATCCGCGCAGCGGCCCCCAAGCTGATGAGCGAGTGAAGGCTGCGGTCGGGAACGCCATCGCCGCGTGGATCCGGCCGCGGCGCCAGCACCTCGGCGCGGCCGCGCTCTTTGCCGGCGTTCTGATCCTGCTGTTCGCCCCTGTGTTCGCCGGGGCGAAGGTGTTCACGGACACGGCCACTCAGCAGGGCTATGTGTACCCGTGGGCCGCGGCCGGGCCCACGGCCCCGTTCGCGCTCCAGTCCGACCAGGCCGACCTGTCCATGCCGGCGCTGGCAGTGCAGGAGCGGGCGTACGACGCCGGCGAACTGCCACACGTGGACCTGTACAGCTACGGCGGCGGTTACCCGCTCTACGCCGACCTGTCCACCGGCCAGGCGTACCCACCGCGGATGTTGCTGGCGTGGCTGTTCCAACCGGTCGATGCCCACTTCCTGTTCACCGTCGCCCACCTGTGGGGCGCCGCCTGGTTCACCTACCTCCTTCTGCGCCGCTTCGGCACCCGTTGGCTGCCGGCAGTGGCTGCGGGCCTGGCGTGGATGCTGGGCAGTTGGACGACAGGGTGGATGCAACTCGCCCCCGTGGTGGTGCAGTCCGCTGCCCTTCCCGCCTGCCTGTGGGCCGTCCATCGTGCCGCCACACGGACCACCTGGGGTTCCCGCGTCCTGGCTGCCGCCGTCCTCGGCGCGTCGGTCGTGGCCGGGCACGCGCTGATGGGGGCGGTGACGGCGGGCGTGGCCCTCGTGTACTACGCCGCGCTCTGCGTCGGCGCCGGCCGCCGCCACGGGCCACTGTCGCCGCGCGGCTGGCTGCGGGCGATCGCTCCCGTGCCACTGGTCGCCGCCGGCGCGTTCGCCCTCTGGGCCGTGGCCCTGCTGCCGTTCGCTGCCGCGGCAGGTGGCTCCGCCCGGGCGCCGTTGTCCTGGGCGGACATGCGCCACGACCAACTCGCCTCATGGAGCGCGCTCTGGCACACGCTGTGGCCAGCATCGCCGCCGGTCGGCCTGAACGACTTCAATACGCTGACGTTCGTCGGCCTCCCGATGGCGCTGGCAGCCATCATCGGCCTCACCTGTCGCCGGCCGGGTGCAGCGCTCGGCCGCTGGCTGGTCGCCGGCGCGGCCGTGGCCATGCTGCCGGGCCCCGGCTCGTGGTTCTTGTTCCACGTCGTGCCGCTGATGGACGTCTACCGCCCGTACGGCCGGCTGGCCATGTACCTCGGCTTCGGGGTGGTGGTACTCGGCGGTCTCGGCATCGACCGTGCCGGCGATCGGGTGGCGGCGCGCCTTCGGGCCGGCCGCGGCAGGATGCCGCGCATCCGCCGCTCGTGGTTCGTTGCCGCCGCCGTCATCGTCGCCGCCAACACGGCGCACCTGGCGTGGTACGGCGTCCGCAACAACCCGCCGCTCGCCCCACGCGAGGCGGCGTCGGTGATGCCCGACACGCCGTACGTGGTGGCGCTGCGCCACGCCGCGAACGGGGCCAGTGGCGAGTGGCCGGGCAGGGTGGCGGCGCTCAGCGCCACCGAACTCCCCGGAGGTCCACCCACCGCACCCATCCTGTGGGCCGCCCACGGGGCGTGGATCGGGGTGGAGGTGTCCAGCGGTTACAACAGTTCGATGCCCGTGCGCGCCCAACGCCTGTTGCGCGTCCTGTCCGGCGAGCCGATCGACTCGGTGCTGGTCCGCGACTCCTCGGCGGCGTTCGTGCCCGTGCTGCACTGGGGACTCGCCCGCCTGGACCTGCTGGCCCGCCTGGGCTACGACCTGGTGGCCACCCCGCCCTCACTCACCAGCGACAGCGAGTGGGGGCAGGCCCATGTGGCCTCGGGCCAGTTGGAGGTCGTGCTGGAGAGTGCGGAGGGAACCTCTACCGCGTGGTCGGCGCGCAGGCAGGGGCACACGGTGTGCGCAAGGCGGTGCGGTGGCCGACGACCGCGACGCGCTGGAGCAGTTCACCGCCCCGGATTTCGACGGGGAACGCACCGTGGTGCTCGCCGCCGCGGACATGGGCACCCTCGCCGGCGAACTGGGCGACCTGCAGGACCTGCCGTACGCCACGGTCAGCGACGCCAGTCGCGAACCCAACGGGTACCGCTTCACGGTCACCGCCGACGCGCCGACGCTGGTGGTGGTACCGGTGAACTGGGCGGACGGCTGGTCGGCCACCACCGGCGATCACGACCTGCGCATCCTGCGCGGCAACTACGAGCAGCTGGTGCTGGTGGTGCCGGCCGGAACCACCCGCATCGACCTTCGCTACCGCTCGCCCGGCTTCGTGGCCGGCGCAGCGGTGTCCGGCGCGGCGATCGCCGTCGCCGTGCTGGTGCCGGTGGTGGGCGGTCGCCGCAGGCGCCGCGCCGCGCCGGAGCCGGAGGGCTCAGAGGGGTAGATCGCCCGTGGCCGTACGGGTGCTGCCGAAGTCGCGGTAGGCGCCGATGGTTCGCTGGGCGATGCGCATCTGGTGGATCTCGTCGGCCCCGTCGGCGAAGCGCGCCCACCGGGCATGTTGGTACATGTGCGCGAGCGGCGTGTCGGTGGAGTAGCCGAGCGCGCCGTGCACCTGGATGCTGCGATCGATCACCCGGTTCAGCATGTTGGCGACGAAGTGCTTGGCCATGCTGACCTCACTCTTGAAGTCCGCCCCCTTGTCGATGAGGTAGGCGGCGTGCAGCACCATCAGCTTGGCCTGGTACAGCTCCATCGTGGAGTCGGCGATCAGCCACTGGATGCCCTGCTTCTCGGCCAGGATGCTGCCGTGGGAGTAGCGCTCCAGCGAACGGTCCACCATCATGTCCAGCGCCGTCTCGGCCTGGGCGATCCAGCGCATGCAGTGGGCCAGGCGGGCCGGGCCCAGCCGGTACTGGCCGAGCATATGGCCCTGGCCGCGGCCGCCGAGCATGTTCTCCGCAGGGATGCGCAGGTCTTCGATGACGATCTCGCTGTGGCCGGTGGCGCCATGCATGGTCTCCACCTCGCGCACCCGGTTCCAACCATCGCTCGGCAGGTCCACGAGGAACGCCGTGTTGGCGGCCTGGGGCAGGTCCGGGTTGTCCTCCGTGCGGCAGATGAGGATGGCGAACTTCGCCCGGCGGGCGTTGGAGATGAACCACTTGTGGCCGTTGGCCACCCACTCGTCGCCGTCCTGCACCGCCGTGGTCTTGATGAGCGTCGGGTCGCTGCCGGCCACCTCGGGCTCGGTCATCGCGAAGCAACTCATCGCCGTGCCGTCGCACAGCGGGCGGAGGTACTTCTCCTTCTGCTCGTCGGTTCCCCAGTGCAGCAGGGTGTGCATGTTGCCCTCGTCGGGGGCTTGGCAGTTCAACACCCACGGGCCGTAGCTGGCCTTGGCGGCCTCCGCCTGCACCATCGCCAACTGCACATGGCCCAGGCCCATGCCACCCCAGTCCTTCGGCATGTGCGGCATCCACAGCCCGGCCTCCATGGCCTCCTTGCGCATCGCGATGAGCTGGCCGATGTAGTCGCTGCGGTCCTCGTCGCGCAGCTGGGCCAGCTTCGCTTCGCCGGGCTTCACCACCTCGTTGATGAAGCTGCGCACCCGCATGCGGATGTCCTCGAGTTCGGGGCTGAGGGTGAAGTCGATGGCCATAGACCTCGCACACTAGGTTCACCGCATGGCGCAGGACTTGTTCGAGCTGCAGGGGAAGGTCGCAGTGGTCACCGGCGGGAGCCGCGGGCTCGGGCGCGAGATGGTGCTGGCCTTCGCCGAGCGCGGCGCCGACGTGGTGATCGCTTCGCGCAAGCTGGAGAACTGCGAAGCCGTGGCCGAGGAGGTGCGGGCCATGGGGCGGCGGGCACTGCCGATCGCCTACCACGCCGCCAGCTGGGCGGATGCAGATCGCCTGGCCGAGGCCGCCTACGCCGAGTTCGGCAGGGTGGACGTCCTGGTCAACAACGCCGGCATGTCGCCCCTGTACCGCAGCCTCGACGAGGTCAGTGAGGAACTGTTCGACAAGGTCATCGGCGTCAACCTGAAGGGGCCGTTCCGGCTCACGTCGGTGGTCGGCACGCGCATGGCCGAGGGCGACGGCGGGTCGATCATCAAC